>NZ_CP027846.1 GCF_003019255.1 Staphylococcus kloosii | reverse complement strand
CAACGATATAATCGTTGGTTTAAACGTGTTAGAGATAACACACAATTAGTATTTATGAGCTAATCAAACATCATAATTTTTTATGGAGAGTTTGATCCTGGCTCAGGATGAACGCTGGCGGCGTGCCTAATACATGCAAGTCGAGCGAACAGATAAGGAGCTTGCTCCTTTGACGTTAGCGGCGGACGGGTGAGTAACACGTGGGTAACCTACCTATAAGACTGGAATAACTTCGGGAAACCGAAGCTAATGCCGGATAACATGTAGAACCGCATGGTTCTACAGTGAAAGATGGCTTTGCTATCACTTATAGATGGACCCGCGCCGTATTAGCTAGTTGGTAAGGTAACGGCTTACCAAGGCAACGATACGTAGCCGACCTGAGAGGGTGATCGGCCACACTGGAACTGAGACACGGTCCAGACTCCTACGGGAGGCAGCAGTAGGGAATCTTCCGCAATGGGCGAAAGCCTGACGGAGCAACGCCGCGTGAGTGATGAAGGTCTTCGGATCGTAAAGCTCTGTTATTAGGGAAGAACAAGTGCGTAAGTAACTGTGCGCACCTTGACGGTACCTAATCAGAAAGCCACGGCTAACTACGTGCCAGCAGCCGCGGTAATACGTAGGTGGCAAGCGTTATCCGGAATTATTGGGCGTAAAGCGCGCGTAGGCGGTTTCTTAAGTCTGATGTGAAAGCCCACGGCTCAACCGTGGAGGGTCATTGGAAACTGGGAGACTTGAGTGCAGAAGAGGAAAGTGGAATTCCATGTGTAGCGGTGAAATGCGCAGAGATATGGAGGAACACCAGTGGCGAAGGCGACTTTCTGGTCTGTAACTGACGCTGATGTGCGAAAGCGTGGGGATCAAACAGGATTAGATACCCTGGTAGTCCACGCCGTAAACGATGAGTGCTAAGTGTTAGGGGGTTTCCGCCCCTTAGTGCTGCAGCTAACGCATTAAGCACTCCGCCTGGGGAGTACGACCGCAAGGTTGAAACTCAAAGGAATTGACGGGGACCCGCACAAGCGGTGGAGCATGTGGTTTAATTCGAAGCAACGCGAAGAACCTTACCAAATCTTGACATCCTTTGACCACTCTGGAGACAGAGCTTTCCCCTTCGGGGGACAAAGTGACAGGTGGTGCATGGTTGTCGTCAGCTCGTGTCGTGAGATGTTGGGTTAAGTCCCGCAACGAGCGCAACCCTTAAGCTTAGTTGCCATCATTAAGTTGGGCACTCTAAGTTGACTGCCGGTGACAAACCGGAGGAAGGTGGGGATGACGTCAAATCATCATGCCCCTTATGATTTGGGCTACACACGTGCTACAATGGACAATACAAAGGGCAGCTAAACCGCGAGGTCATGCAAATCCCATAAAGTTGTTCTCAGTTCGGATTGTAGTCTGCAACTCGACTACATGAAGCTGGAATCGCTAGTAATCGTAGATCAGCATGCTACGGTGAATACGTTCCCGGGTCTTGTACACACCGCCCGTCACACCACGAGAGTTTGTAACACCCGAAGCCGGTGGAGTAACCATTATGGAGCTAGCCGTCGAAGGTGGGACAAATGATTGGGGTGAAGTCGTAACAAGGTAGCCGTATCGGAAGGTGCGGCTGGATCACCTCCTTTCTAAGGATATATTCGGAACATCTTCTACGAAGATGAAACGGAATAACGTAGACATATTGTATTCAGTTTTGAATGCTCATAGAGTATTCAAAGATTGTACATTGAAAACTAGATAAGTAAGTAAAATATAGATTTTACCAAGCAAAACCGAGTGAATTAGAGTTTTTAAAAGCTTGAATTCAAACTAAAATAATCGCTAGTGTTCGAAAGAACACTCACAGATTAATAACATTTTGGGTTTTGAGTTAGACGTTATGTTTGACTTCGATAGATGTTTTCAAAAGAAAACGTTTGTCAGTCAATGCGTTGCGAGGATGATTTAAGGCGTTTACTTCTGTAAACAACTGACAATCAGACGAAGCAACAAAGCAGAATGCGAGCGTTTGACTTGAAAACAAAAAGATTAAGTTATTAAGGGCGCACGGTGGATGCCTTGGCACTAGAAGCCGAAGAAGGACGTTACTAACGACGATATGCTTTGGGGAGCTGTAAGTAAGCTTTGATCCAGAGATTTCCGAATGGGGAAACCCAACACGAGTCATGTCGTGTTATCAACATGTGAATACATAGCATGTTAGAAGGCATACCCGGAGAACTGAAACATCTTAGTACCCGGAGGAAGAGAAAGAAAAATCGATTCCCTGAGTAGCGGCGAGCGAAACGGGAACAGCCCAAACCAACAAGCTTGCTTGTTGGGGTTGTAGGACACTCTATACGGAGTTACAAAAGTTATTGTTAGACGAAGTATCTGGAAAGATACATCAAAGAAGGTAATAATCCTGTAGTCGAAAACGATAACCCTCTTGAGTGGATCCTGAGTACGACGGAGCACGTGAAATTCCGTCGGAATCTGGGAGGACCATCTCCCAAGGCTAAATACTCTCTAGTGACCGATAGTGAACCAGTACCGTGAGGGAAAGGTGAAAAGTACCCCGGAAGGGGAGTGAAAGAGAACTTGAAACCGTGTGCTTACAAGTAGTCAGAGCCCGTTAATGGGTGATGGCGTGCCTTTTGTAGAATGAACCGGCGAGTTACGATTTGATGCAAGGTTAAGCAGGAAATGTGGAGCCGTAGCGAAAGCGAGTCTGAATAGGGCGTTGAGTATTTGGTCGTAGACCCGAAACCAGGTGATCTACCCATGACCAGGTTGAAGTTCAGGTAACACTGAATGGAGGACCGAACCGACTTACGTTGAAAAGTGAGCGGATGAGTTGTGGGTAGCGGAGAAATTCCAATCGAACCTGGAGATAGCTGGTTCTCTCCGAAATAGCTTTAGGGCTAGCCTCAAGTGATGATTATTGGAGGTAGAGCACTGTTTGGACGAGGGGCCCTTCTCGGGTTACCGAATTCAGACAAACTCCGAATGCCAATCAATTTAACTTGGGAGTCAGAACATGGGTGATAAGGTCCGTGTTCGAAAGGGAAACAGCCCAGACCACCAGCTAAGGTCCCAAAATATATGTTAAGTGGAAAAGGATGTGGCGTTGCCCAGACAACTAGGATGTTGGCTTAGAAGCAGCCATCATTTAAAGAGTGCGTAATAGCTCACTAGTCGAGTGACACTGCGCCGAAAATGTACCGGGGCTAAACATATTACCGAAGCTGTGGATTGTCCGTAGGACAATGGTAGGAGAGCGTTCTAAGGGCGTTGAAGCATGATCGCAAGGACATGTGGAGCGCTTAGAAGTGAGAATGCCGGTGTGAGTAGCGAAAGACGGGTGAGAATCCCGTCCACCGATTGACTAAGGTTTCCAGAGGAAGGCTCGTCCGCTCTGGGTTAGTCGGGACCTAAGCTGAGGCCGATAGGCGTAGGCGATGGATAACAGGTTGATATTCCTGTACCACCTAAATTCGTTTTAAGCGATGGGGGGACGCAGTAGGATAGGCGAAGCGTGCTGTTGGAGTGCACGTCCAAGCAGTAAGACTGAGTGTTAGGCAAATCCGGCACTCATAAGGTCAAGCTGTGATGGGGAGAGGAAATTGTTTCCTCGAGTCGTTGATTTCACACTGCCAAGAAAAGCCTCTAGCTAGAATATTAGGTGCCCGTACCGCAAACCGACACAGGTAGTCAAGATGAGAATTCTAAGGTGAGCGAGCGAACTCTCGTTAAGGAACTCGGCAAAATGACCCCGTAACTTCGGGAGAAGGGGTGCTCTCTAGGGTTAACGCCCGGGAGAGCCGCAGTGAATAGGCCCAAGCGACTGTTTATCAAAAACACAGGTCTCTGCTAAACCGTAAGGTGATGTATAGGGGCTGACGCCTGCCCGGTGCTGGAAGGTTAAGAGGAGTGGTTAGCTTCTGCGAAGCTACGAATCGAAGCCCCAGTAAACGGCGGCCGTAACTATAACGGTCCTAAGGTAGCGAAATTCCTTGTCGGGTAAGTTCCGACCCGCACGAAAGGCGTAACGATTTGGGCACTGTCTCAACGAGAGACTCGGTGAAATCATAGTACCTGTGAAGATGCAGGTTACCCGCGACAGGACGGAAAGACCCCGTGGAGCTTTACTGCAGTCTGATATTGAAATTCGGCACAGTTTGTACAGGATAGGTAGGAGCCTTAGAAGCGTGAACGCTAGTTTACGTGGAGGCGTTGGTGGGATACTACCCTCGCTGTGTTGGATTTCTAACCCGCACCATTGATCATGGTGGGAGACAGTGTCAGATGGGCAGTTTGACTGGGGCGGTCGCCTCCTAAAGAGTAACGGAGGCGCTCAAAGGTTCCCTCAGAATGGTTGGAAATCATTCACAGAGTGTAAAGGCATAAGGGAGCTTGACTGCGAGACTTACAAGTCGAGCAGGGTCGAAAGACGGACTTAGTGATCCGGTGGTTCCGCATGGAAGGGCCATCGCTCAACGGATAAAAGCTACCCCGGGGATAACAGGCTTATCTCCCCCAAGAGTTCACATCGACGGGGAGGTTTGGCACCTCGATGTCGGCTCATCGCATCCTGGGGCTGTAGTCGGTCCCAAGGGTTGGGCTGTTCGCCCATTAAAGCGGTACGCGAGCTGGGTTCAGAACGTCGTGAGACAGTTCGGTCCCTATCCGTCGTGGGCGTAGGAAATTTGAGAGGAGCTGTCCTTAGTACGAGAGGACCGGGATGGACATACCTCTGGTGTACCAGTTGTCGTGCCAACGGCATCGCTGGGTAGCTATGTATGGACGGGATAAGTGCTGAAAGCATCTAAGCATGAAGCCCCCCTCAAGATGAGATTTCCCAACTTCGGTTATAAGATCCCTCAAAGATGATGAGGTTAATAGGTTCGAGGTGGAAGCATGGCGACATGTGGAGCTGACGAATACTAATCGATCGAAGACTTAATCAATTTAAATGTTTTGATTGGTAAAATGATATTTACTTACTATCTAGTTTTGAATGTATAACTTTATACATCATTGTCTGGTGACAATGGCAAGGAGGTCACACCTGTTCCCATGCCGAACACAGAAGTTAAGCTCCTTAGCGCCGATGGTAGTCGGACTTACATCCCGCTAGAGTAGGACGTTGCCAGGCAATTCCATTTTTAAGACCGTAAGGTCATTTTTTTATGGAAGTTTCATCAAAAAGAAAAAAAGTTATTGACTTTGAAAGTTATTGTCTGTATAATTAATTCTTGTTGATTAAACAAATGAACATTGAAAACTGAATTGCAATATGTCAACGTTAATTCCAAACGCAACGATATAATCGTTGGTTTAAACGTGTTAGAGATAACACACAATTAGTATTTATGAGCTAATCAAACATCATAATTTTTTATGGAGAGTTTGATCCTGGCTCAGGATGAACGCTGGCGGCGTGCCTAATACATGCAAGTCGAGCGAACAGATAAGGAGCTTGCTCCTTTGACGTTAGCGGCGGACGGGTGAGTAACACGTGGGTAACCTACCTATAAGACTGGAATAACTTCGGGAAACCGAAGCTAATGCCGGATAACATGTAGAACCGCATGGTTCTACAGTGAAAGATGGCTTTGCTATCACTTATAGATGGACCCGCGCCGTATTAGCTAGTTGGTAAGGTAACGGCTTACCAAGGCAACGATACGTAGCCGACCTGAGAGGGTGATCGGCCACACTGGAACTGAGACACGGTCCAGACTCCTACGGGAGGCAGCAGTAGGGAATCTTCCGCAATGGGCGAAAGCCTGACGGAGCAACGCCGCGTGAGTGATGAAGGTCTTCGGATCGTAAAGCTCTGTTATTAGGGAAGAACAAGTGCGTAAGTAACTGTGCGCACCTTGACGGTACCTAATCAGAAAGCCACGGCTAACTACGTGCCAGCAGCCGCGGTAATACGTAGGTGGCAAGCGTTATCCGGAATTATTGGGCGTAAAGCGCGCGTAGGCGGTTTCTTAAGTCTGATGTGAAAGCCCACGGCTCAACCGTGGAGGGTCATTGGAAACTGGGAGACTTGAGTGCAGAAGAGGAAAGTGGAATTCCATGTGTAGCGGTGAAATGCGCAGAGATATGGAGGAACACCAGTGGCGAAGGCGACTTTCTGGTCTGTAACTGACGCTGATGTGCGAAAGCGTGGGGATCAAACAGGATTAGATACCCTGGTAGTCCACGCCGTAAACGATGAGTGCTAAGTGTTAGGGGGTTTCCGCCCCTTAGTGCTGCAGCTAACGCATTAAGCACTCCGCCTGGGGAGTACGACCGCAAGGTTGAAACTCAAAGGAATTGACGGGGACCCGCACAAGCGGTGGAGCATGTGGTTTAATTCGAAGCAACGCGAAGAACCTTACCAAATCTTGACATCCTTTGACCACTCTGGAGACAGAGCTTTCCCCTTCGGGGGACAAAGTGACAGGTGGTGCATGGTTGTCGTCAGCTCGTGTCGTGAGATGTTGGGTTAAGTCCCGCAACGAGCGCAACCCTTAAGCTTAGTTGCCATCATTAAGTTGGGCACTCTAAGTTGACTGCCGGTGACAAACCGGAGGAAGGTGGGGATGACGTCAAATCATCATGCCCCTTATGATTTGGGCTACACACGTGCTACAATGGACAATACAAAGGGCAGCTAAACCGCGAGGTCATGCAAATCCCATAAAGTTGTTCTCAGTTCGGATTGTAGTCTGCAACTCGACTACATGAAGCTGGAATCGCTAGTAATCGTAGATCAGCATGCTACGGTGAATACGTTCCCGGGTCTTGTACACACCGCCCGTCACACCACGAGAGTTTGTAACACCCGAAGCCGGTGGAGTAACCATTATGGAGCTAGCCGTCGAAGGTGGGACAAATGATTGGGGTGAAGTCGTAACAAGGTAGCCGTATCGGAAGGTGCGGCTGGATCACCTCCTTTCTAAGGATATATTCGGAACATCTTCTACGAAGATGAAACGGAATAACGTAGACATATTGTATTCAGTTTTGAATGCTCATTTGAGCATTTTATTATTTAAACTTTAAAAATGGGCCTATAGCTCAGCTGGTTAGAGCGCACGCCTGATAAGCGTGAGGTCGGTGGTTCGAGTCCACTTAGGCCCACCATTTATTTTAAATTGTACATTGAAAACTAGATAAGTAAGTAAAATATAGATTTTACCAAGCAAAACCGAGTGAATTAGAGTTTTTAAAAGCTTGAATTCAAACTAAAATAATCGCTAGTGTTCGAAAGAACACTCACAGATTAATAACATTTTGGGTTTTGAGTTAGACGTTATGTTTGACTTCGATAGATGTTTTCAAAAGAAAACGTTTGTCAGTCAATGCGTTGCGAGGATGATTTAAGGCGTTTACTTCTGTAAACAACTGACAATCAGACGAAGCAACAAAGCAGAATGCGAGCGTTTGACTTGAAAACAAAAAGATTAAGTTATTAAGGGCGCACGGTGGATGCCTTGGCACTAGAAGCCGAAGAAGGACGTTACTAACGACGATATGCTTTGGGGAGCTGTAAGTAAGCTTTGATCCAGAGATTTCCGAATGGGGAAACCCAACACGAGTCATGTCGTGTTATCAACATGTGAATACATAGCATGTTAGAAGGCATACCCGGAGAACTGAAACATCTTAGTACCCGGAGGAAGAGAAAGAAAAATCGATTCCCTGAGTAGCGGCGAGCGAAACGGGAACAGCCCAAACCAACAAGCTTGCTTGTTGGGGTTGTAGGACACTCTATACGGAGTTACAAAAGTTATTGTTAGACGAAGTATCTGGAAAGATACATCAAAGAAGGTAATAATCCTGTAGTCGAAAACGATAACCCTCTTGAGTGGATCCTGAGTACGACGGAGCACGTGAAATTCCGTCGGAATCTGGGAGGACCATCTCCCAAGGCTAAATACTCTCTAGTGACCGATAGTGAACCAGTACCGTGAGGGAAAGGTGAAAAGTACCCCGGAAGGGGAGTGAAAGAGAACTTGAAACCGTGTGCTTACAAGTAGTCAGAGCCCGTTAATGGGTGATGGCGTGCCTTTTGTAGAATGAACCGGCGAGTTACGATTTGATGCAAGGTTAAGCAGGAAATGTGGAGCCGTAGCGAAAGCGAGTCTGAATAGGGCGTTGAGTATTTGGTCGTAGACCCGAAACCAGGTGATCTACCCATGACCAGGTTGAAGTTCAGGTAACACTGAATGGAGGACCGAACCGACTTACGTTGAAAAGTGAGCGGATGAGTTGTGGGTAGCGGAGAAATTCCAATCGAACCTGGAGATAGCTGGTTCTCTCCGAAATAGCTTTAGGGCTAGCCTCAAGTGATGATTATTGGAGGTAGAGCACTGTTTGGACGAGGGGCCCTTCTCGGGTTACCGAATTCAGACAAACTCCGAATGCCAATCAATTTAACTTGGGAGTCAGAACATGGGTGATAAGGTCCGTGTTCGAAAGGGAAACAGCCCAGACCACCAGCTAAGGTCCCAAAATATATGTTAAGTGGAAAAGGATGTGGCGTTGCCCAGACAACTAGGATGTTGGCTTAGAAGCAGCCATCATTTAAAGAGTGCGTAATAGCTCACTAGTCGAGTGACACTGCGCCGAAAATGTACCGGGGCTAAACATATTACCGAAGCTGTGGATTGTCCGTAGGACAATGGTAGGAGAGCGTTCTAAGGGCGTTGAAGCATGATCGCAAGGACATGTGGAGCGCTTAGAAGTGAGAATGCCGGTGTGAGTAGCGAAAGACGGGTGAGAATCCCGTCCACCGATTGACTAAGGTTTCCAGAGGAAGGCTCGTCCGCTCTGGGTTAGTCGGGACCTAAGCTGAGGCCGATAGGCGTAGGCGATGGATAACAGGTTGATATTCCTGTACCACCTAAATTCGTTTTAAGCGATGGGGGGACGCAGTAGGATAGGCGAAGCGTGCTGTTGGAGTGCACGTCCAAGCAGTAAGACTGAGTGTTAGGCAAATCCGGCACTCATAAGGTCAAGCTGTGATGGGGAGAGGAAATTGTTTCCTCGAGTCGTTGATTTCACACTGCCAAGAAAAGCCTCTAGCTAGAATATTAGGTGCCCGTACCGCAAACCGACACAGGTAGTCAAGATGAGAATTCTAAGGTGAGCGAGCGAACTCTCGTTAAGGAACTCGGCAAAATGACCCCGTAACTTCGGGAGAAGGGGTGCTCTCTAGGGTTAACGCCCGGGAGAGCCGCAGTGAATAGGCCCAAGCGACTGTTTATCAAAAACACAGGTCTCTGCTAAACCGTAAGGTGATGTATAGGGGCTGACGCCTGCCCGGTGCTGGAAGGTTAAGAGGAGTGGTTAGCTTCTGCGAAGCTACGAATCGAAGCCCCAGTAAACGGCGGCCGTAACTATAACGGTCCTAAGGTAGCGAAATTCCTTGTCGGGTAAGTTCCGACCCGCACGAAAGGCGTAACGATTTGGGCACTGTCTCAACGAGAGACTCGGTGAAATCATAGTACCTGTGAAGATGCAGGTTACCCGCGACAGGACGGAAAGACCCCGTGGAGCTTTACTGCAGTCTGATATTGAAATTCGGCACAGTTTGTACAGGATAGGTAGGAGCCTTAGAAGCGTGAACGCTAGTTTACGTGGAGGCGTTGGTGGGATACTACCCTCGCTGTGTTGGATTTCTAACCCGCACCATTGATCATGGTGGGAGACAGTGTCAGATGGGCAGTTTGACTGGGGCGGTCGCCTCCTAAAGAGTAACGGAGGCGCTCAAAGGTTCCCTCAGAATGGTTGGAAATCATTCACAGAGTGTAAAGGCATAAGGGAGCTTGACTGCGAGACTTACAAGTCGAGCAGGGTCGAAAGACGGACTTAGTGATCCGGTGGTTCCGCATGGAAGGGCCATCGCTCAACGGATAAAAGCTACCCCGGGGATAACAGGCTTATCTCCCCCAAGAGTTCACATCGACGGGGAGGTTTGGCACCTCGATGTCGGCTCATCGCATCCTGGGGCTGTAGTCGGTCCCAAGGGTTGGGCTGTTCGCCCATTAAAGCGGTACGCGAGCTGGGTTCAGAACGTCGTGAGACAGTTCGGTCCCTATCCGTCGTGGGCGTAGGAAATTTGAGAGGAGCTGTCCTTAGTACGAGAGGACCGGGATGGACATACCTCTGGTGTACCAGTTGTCGTGCCAACGGCATCGCTGGGTAGCTATGTATGGACGGGATAAGTGCTGAAAGCATCTAAGCATGAAGCCCCCCTCAAGATGAGATTTCCCAACTTCGGTTATAAGATCCCTCAAAGATGATGAGGTTAATAGGTTCGAGGTGGAAGCATGGCGACATGTGGAGCTGACGAATACTAATCGATCGAAGACTTAATCAATTTAAATGTTTTGATTGGTAAAATGATATTTACTTACTATCTAGTTTTGAATGTATAACTTTATACATTATTGTCTGGTGACAATGGCAAGGAGGTCACACCTGTTCCCATGCCGAACACAGAAGTTAAGCTCCTTAGCGCCGATGGTAGTCGGACTTACGTCCCGCTAGAGTAGGACGTTGCCAGGCAATTAATTGGATGCGATGAGCCGAGACCTGAGGGTCTCTTTTTTTTATGCCTAAAAGGAGCTTAACTTCTTAAACTAATATAAAAAACACTTCAAGACCGCAAGGTCTGTTTATATAAATAGAAAATAAAAACATTAAACCCTTTGGCGTAGAGAAAGCGTTTGAAGATGACGAACTCAGTGCATCGCGCCACGCGCTTACGAGCAGGTAAGCAAGTAAGCGAAGCGCGCAAGTGAGGAAAGATGCGAGCGCTTGCCTCAAGCCAAAAAAGCTTCTTAGCGCCGATGGTAGCAGACTTACATCCCGCAATTTCAGGAACACAAAGAATCACAGTTGCTGATGCAACTGCATAAGTATCACTAACTTGATTATATCAAGAAGTGATACTTTACTTTGTTAGTGATTTAATTAATATATCGGTATGTGCTTGAAGTTCCGATTGTGGTATACCACCGAAACCAATGATAAATTTTGGTGCAATTTCCTCATTATTATATTTGGCAAGTGGGACAATTTTTAAGGAATTTTCTTCAGCTTGTGCTAGACATTCTTCTAACGTAAGACCATTAGTTACTGTTAATGTAAAGTGCATACCAGTTAATGTGCCTTCTATTTGTAATTGGTCATTGTATGGTTTTAAACGTTCTAATATATAACTTAACTTATTATTGTAGACTGTTCTCATTTTATTTAAATGTCTTTCGAAACTACCGGATTGCATAAAATTGGCTACGAGTTTTTGCATATGAACAGGGACGGTATTACCTTCTTTGTGTGTTAATTGATGATAATGTTCTAGCAATTTTTTAGGTAAGACGACGTAGGCAACACGACAACTTGGATATAGTGACTTTGAAAAAGTACTAATATAAATGACTTTGTCTTTTGTATCTAAACTTTGTAAAGCGGGTAAGGGTTTGCCAGAGTATCTAAATTCAGAATCGTAATCATCTTCAATAATATAGCGAGTGTCATCTAACTGAGCCCAATTTATAAGTTGGGTTCTTTTTTTTAGGTTCATGACGTAACCAGTTGGAAACTGATGAGAAGGTGTCACATAGGCAATATTATTATTACTATCTTTAAAGGTATCAATGTCGATGCCTGTTTGTGTTACAGGTACTTGGATATAATTTATTTGCTTTTTATCGAGTACTTGTTTAATTGGTGGGTAACTTGGATGTTCAATTATGAATGAAGCTTTTTCTAAAATATCAGTGACTAAATTAATTAATTGTTCGGTTGAACTGCCAATAATAATTTGATCTGGATGACTACTCACACCTCTACTATTAAAAAGATAATGAGCGATTTGTTGTCTTAATTCCCATAATCCTTCTAAACTTCGATGCTGTAATAAGTCGATTTCATTATCTTCAAAAACATCACGTGCATATTTTCTAAATTGTTGCATCGGAAAATATTCAGGGTCAATTTCTGACATATTGAAGGCATATTTATAATTAGTATCAGTTGTGTTTGTACTATCATTATTATTAATTTCATAAGATTGTTGTGGTTGATTTTTATAAATAACCGGTAAAGATTCTATATCTGAGACGAAATAGCCAGAACGTGGTTTAGAGTAAATAAAGCCTTCATCCAATAATAATTGATAAGCGTGTTCTATAGTTGTATTACTGACCGACAAGTGTTCACCCAGTGCTCTTTTAGAAGGGAATTTATCATTAGAAGCATACTGGCCTTCAATGATTTGTTGCTTTAGTGACTCATATAAATTAATATATAGTGTTTGTTTACTCATAAACTGACCCCTTAATTTTATTTTAAATTGTACCTTTTTAAATACCAGTTTATCTTTTAAAATGAATTTAATCAACTAAGTAAAGGGGTAAATGTAAATGTCTAAAATTACCGGATCAGAAAGAGTCAAAAGAGGAATGGCTGAAATGCAAAAAGGCGGCGTTATCATGGACGTTGTTAATGCAGAACAAGCAAAAATCGCTGAGGATGCAGGTGCCGTTGCAGTAATGGCATTAGAACGTGTTCCATCTGATATAAGAGCAGCTGGCGGCGTAGCAAGAATGGCTAATCCTAAAATCGTTGAAGAAGTAATGAATGCAGTTTCTATACCTGTAATGGCAAAAGCACGTATCGGTCATATTACAGAAGCACGTGTATTAGAATCAATGGGGGTAGATTATATAGATGAATCAGAAGTTTTAACTCCAGCTGATGAAGAATATCACTTATTAAAAGATCAATTCACAGTACCATTCGTATGTGGTTGTAGAAATTTAGGAGAAGCAGCACGTCGTATTGGTGAAGGTTCTGCAATGTTAAGAACAAAAGGGGAACCAGGAACAGGTAATATCGTTGAAGCTGTTAGACATATTCGCCAAGTTAATTCAGAAGTAAGTCGTTTAACTGTAATGAATGATGATGAAATTATGACTGAAGCTAAAAATATTGGTGCACCATATGAAGTGTTAAAATCAATTAAAGATAATGGTCGTTTACCAGTAGTTAACTTTGCTGCAGGTGGCGTAGCAACACCAGCAGATGCTGCATTAATGATGGAATTAGGTGCAGATGGTGTGTTTGTTGGTTCAGGTATCTTTAAATCAGAAGACCCTGAAAAATTCGCTAAAGCAATTGTACAAGCTACAACACATTACCAAGATTATGAATTAATCGGTCGTTTATCTAAAGAATTAGGTACTGCTATGAAAGGCTTAGATGTTAACCAACTTTCTTTAGAAGAACGTATGCAAGAGCGTGGTTGGTAATATGAAGATAGGTGTATTAGCGCTTCAAGGTGCAGTCAGAGAACATATTCGTCACATTGAATTAAGCGGACATGAAGGCGTAGCTATTAAACGTGTTGAGCAACTTGAAGATATTGATGGACTAATATTACCGGGTGGTGAATCAACTACATTACGTCGTTTGATGAACTTATATGGTTTTAAAGATGCGTTACAACAATCAAGTTTACCGATGTTTGGTACATGCGCAGGTTTAATTGTCTTGGCAAAAGATATCGTTGGAGAAGAAGGCTATTTGAATAAATTAGATATTACCGTACAACGTAATTCTTTTGGAAGACAAGTAGACAGTTTTGAATCCGAGTTAGACATTAAAGGTATAGCAGAAGATATTGAAGGTGTATTTATAAGAGCACCACATATTGAAAGTGTTCGCGATAATGTCGATGTATTAAGTACAGTAGGCGACAAAATTGTAGCTGTTCAAGAAGGTAAATATTTAGGAGTATCTTTCCATCCAGAATTAACAGATGACTATAGAGTAACGAACTATTTTATTGAAAATATTGTACGTCCAGCAATAACTGAAAAAGTTTAATAACGAAAAAAAAGAGTGGTCATAGTGGAATTAATCCATTATGATCACTCTTTTTAGTAATTAGATAAAGAAGCCAGCAATTGCTGCTGAAATAAATGACACTAGTGTTGCACCGAATAGTAATTTAAGACCGAAACGAGCAACCATGTCACCTTTTTCGTTGTTTAACGATTTAATAGCACCAGAAATGATACCGATAGAACTGAAGTTTGCAAATGAAACTACGAATACTGAAACGATACCTTTAGCGTGTTCGCTCATGCCAGTTGCTTTCCCTAAGCTTTGCATTGCAACGAACTCATTTGATAACAGTTTTGTCGCCATAACTGACCCAGATTGAACTGCATCTCCCCATGGTACTCCGGCTAAAAAGGCAAATGGTGCAAATACAAAACCAATTAAAGTTTGGAAATCCCAGTGAATGTGACCACCAGACACGCCAGTGAAAATTGCACTAACGACACCGTTAAGTAATGCAATAATGGCAATATAACCAATTAACATTGCGCCAACGATAACTGCTACTTTAAAACCATCTAAAATATATTCTCCTAAAACTTCGAAGAATGATTGCTTATGTGTTTCACTTTCTTGAACGATTAATTTGTCTTCTTTTTCATCAACACGATAAGGGTTAATAATTGAAGCAATAATGAAACCGCCAAATAAGTTTAATACTACTGCTGTAACAACATATTTTGGTTCAATTAATGTAAAATAAGCACCAATAATTGAAGCGGAAACCGTAGACATCGCAGAAGCAGTTAGTGTATATAAACGTTGTTTAGGTATGTATGCCAATTCTTTTTTTAATGAAATAAATACTTCTGATTGTCCGAGAATTGCTGCGGCAACAGCATTATATGATTCTAAACGTCCCATTCCATTGATTTTAGAAATTAAGAATCCTAAAACGTTAATGATTAAAGGTAAAATTTTCGTATATTGTAAAATACCAATCAGAGCAGAAATAAAGACAATTGGTAATAATACATTGAAGAAGAATGGTGGGTTTTTAGGATCTACAAA
Organism: Staphylococcus kloosii; assembly: GCF_003019255.1. NCBI lineage: Bacteria > Bacillati > Bacillota > Bacilli > Caryophanales > Staphylococcaceae > Staphylococcus > Staphylococcus kloosii. Next base: position 2,615,281 of record NZ_CP027846.1, on the reverse strand, counting down.
TTCAAATCCACCAAAGACGAAATTAACACCTTCAGCTGCTTTTGCTAATAAATAATTGAAGCCGTCAGATATACCGCCAATAAAAGTTATACCGAATTTTGTTTTTAACAAAATAAATGCAAAAACTAATTGTATAAGTAATAGTAAGCCGACATATTTCCAACGAATATTTTTTCTATCTGAGCTAAATAGTACAGCCAGTGCCAAAAATACTACAATCCCAATCAAGCCAATGATAATGTGCATAATGTTCTCATCCCTTTATTTTTTTCTTAACATCTATAATACATTAAAAGTAATATTAGTAACATAGATAATAAAAATTTTTAAATCATATTGGTTGAAAAAGGTCAAAGTTGGTCATATAATATAGTCAAAGAAGGTCAAAAAGAGGTGATAATCATGCATAATATGTCAGACATCATAGAACAATACATTAAAAAGTTATTTGAAGACACCGATGAAGACGCTGTTGAAATACAACGTGCACATGTTGCACAACGCTTCGACTGTGTTCCTTCACAATTAAACTATGTGATTAAAACACGTTTTACTAATAAACATGGTTATGAAATAGAAAGTAAAAGAGGTGGCGGAGGATATATCCGAATCACTAAAATTGAAAATAAAGATGAAACTGGTTATATTAATCACTTACTTCAAATTATTGGTCCTTCTATTTCACAACAACAAGCGTACTATATTATAGATGGTTTATTAGAAAAGTCCTATATTACAGAAAGAGAAGCAAAAATGATTAATGCAGTCATTGATAGAGAAACTTTAAAAATGGATATTGTAGCTAGAGATATTATTCGAGCTAACATTTTAAAACGTTTACTACCAATAATTAATTACTATTAAGGCGAGGTGATAACCGTGTTATGTGAAAATTGCCATTTAAATGAGGCAGAAGTAAAATTATCGGTTAAAGGCCAAGACGGTATACAAGAAAAGTGGGTATGTTCAACATGCGCACAAGGTGGTAACCCTTGGACTCAAGATAAGCAAATAGAAAGTCATCAAGACGATATCGAAGGCGCATTCGTTGTAAAACAAATTCTGCAACACCTTGCTTCCAAACATGGTATCAACTTTGATGAAATTACTTTTAAAGAAGCAAAACGATGTCCAACTTGCCAAATGACATTAAGAGATATAGCGCATGTAGGTAAGTTTGGTTGTGCCGATTGTTATGACACATTTAAAGAAGACATTATAGATATAGTTAGACGTGTCCAAGGTGGTCAATTTGAACATACCGGTAAAACACCACACTCGTCTTATAAAAAGTTAGCATTAAAAAAGCAAATTGAAGAAAAAACAAATTATTTAAATCATTTGATAGAAGAACAAGAATTTGAACAAGCTGCAGTAGTTAGGGATGAAATTAAAGCATTAAAGACAGATAGCGAGGTGTCACGTGATGAGCGAAAAGGAAATTAATTCACATATTAGTGAATGGATGCGCGACGAAGCAGAACAACCCGTAGTAATGTCCTCAAGAATTAGACTCGCGCGTAACTTAGACAATCATGTACACCCACTCATGTATCCTTCTGAAAAAGAAGGCGAAAGAGTCATCAATGAAGTTCAAGATGCGCTTCCCGAGTTAACATTGCAAAGACTAGATACTATGGATCAGCAAAGCAAATACAAACTCGTTGCGAAACATCTTATAAGCCCTGAATTAATCAAACAACCTGCGGCAGCGGTACTGTTAAATGAAGACGAATCATTAAGTTTAATGGTTAACGAAGAAGATCATTTGCGCATTCAAGCAATGGGGAATGATTTATCGTTGCATACGTTATTTGAAAAGGCTTCTGAAGTAGATGACCAAATAGATCAAGAATTAGACATTAGTTTTGATGAAAGTTTAGGTTATTTAACAACTTGTCCAACTAATATTGGTACAGGTTTAAGAGCAAGTGTAATGCTCCATTTACCCGGACTGTCAATCATGAAACGAATGAACCGTATTGCTCAAACGATAAATCGTTTTGGATTTACGATTAGAGGTATATACGGTGAAGGTTCACAAGTTTATGGTCATATTTATCAAATTTCTAATCAATTAACTTTAGGTAAAACAGAATTAGAAATTATAGATAGCTTAGCAGAAGTAGTGCAACAAATTATTAACGAAGAATTACAAATTCGTGAACAACTCAATCGCCATAATCATGTTGAAACGTTAGATAGAGTTTATCGTGCATTAGGCGTTTTGAAATATAGTAGACTGATTTCAATGGAAGAAGCATCTTTCAGATTGAGTGAAGTGAAATTAGGTATCGATTTAGGTTATATTGAACTAGAAGACTTTAAGTTTAATGAATTAATGATAGCTATTCAATCTGCGTTTTTATTAGATAGTGAAGACGATAAATCAGTAAATGAAAAACGATCAGATATATTGAGAAAGCATATAAAATAGGAGGTCTCGTTTATGTTATTTGGAAGACTTACAGAACGTGCGCAGCGCGTATTAGCACATGCACAAGAAGAAGCAATCCGTTTAAACCATTCTAATATCGGTACGGAGCATTTGCTTTTAGGTTTAATGAAAGAACCAGAAGGCATCGCAGCAAAAGTTTTAGAGTCATTCGATATTACTGAAGAGAAAGTAATCGAAGAAGTTGAAAAACTTATCGGTCATGGCCAAGAGCAAATGGGTGCATTGCACTACACACCTAGAGCGAAAAAAGTAATCGAATTATCTATGGATGAAGCAAGAAAACTACACCACAATTTTGTCGGTACAGAGCATATCTTATTAGGTTTAATTCGTGAAAATGAAGGCGTAGCTGCTCGCGTATTTGCCAACTTAGATTTAAATATTACCAAAGCGCGTGCTCAAGTTGTTAAAGCATTAGGTAGCCCTGAAATGAATAACAAAAATGCACAAGCAAATAAATCAAATAACACACCAACGCTAGATAGTTTAGCGCGTGATTTAACAGTTATCGCAAAAGACGGTACATTAGACCCTGTAATTGGCAGAAATAGTGAAATTACTCGTGTTATCGAAGTACTTAGCCGTCGTACTAAAAACAACCCAGTATTAATTGGTGAACCTGGTGTTGGTAAAACAGCGATTGCAGAAGGATTAGCACAAGCAATCGTTAATAATGAAGTCCCTGAAACGTTGAAAAACAAACGTGTTATGTCATTAGATATGGGTACAGTAGTCGCTGGTACGAAATATCGAGGCGAATTCGAAGAACGTTTGAAAAAAGTAATGGAAGAAATTCACCAAGCTGGTAACGTCATTCTATTTATTGACGAATTGCATACACTTGTAGGCGCTGGCGGTGCAGAAGGTGCAATCGATGCTTCTAATATCTTAAAACCAGCGTTAGCTCGTGGTGAATTACAATGTATTGGTGCGACAACATTAGATGAATACCGTAAAAACATCGAAAAAGATGCGGCACTTGAACGTCGTTTCCAACCAGTTCAAGTCGACGAACCAACTGTTGAAGATACAGTAGAAATATTAAAAGGTTTACGTGATCGTTATGAAGCACATCACCGTATCAACATTTCAGATGAAGCGGTAGAAGCAGCAGTAAAATTAAGTAACCGTTATGTTTCTGATCGTTTCTTACCAGACAAAGCGATTGATTTAATTGATGAAGCAAGTTCAAAAGTAAGACTCAAAAGTCATACTACGCCACCAAACTTAAAAGAAATCGAACAACAAATTGAGCAAGTTAAAAATGAAAAAGATGCTGCAGTACATGCACAAGAATTCGAAAATGCAGCTAACTTAAGAGATAAACAGACTAAGTTAGAAAAACAATACGAAGAAGCTAACAATAATTGGAAAAACACACAAAATGGTGAAAGTACATCATTATCAGAAGAAGACATCGCAGAAGTTATTGCTGGATGGACTGGCATTCCATTAACTCGTATTAATGAAACAGAATCTCAACGTCTATTAAACTTAGAAGATTCTCTTCACGAAAGAGTTATTGGTCAAAAAGAAGCTGTTAATTCAATTAGTAAAGCTGTTAGACGTGCACGTGCCGGATTAAAAGATCCTAAACGTCCAATCGGTAGCTTTATCTTCTTAGGACCAACTGGTGTTGGTAAAACAGAATTAGCGCGTGCATTAGCTGAATCAATGTTCGGCGAAGAAGATGCGATGATTCGTGTAGACATGAGTGAATTCATGGAAAAACACGCTGTGAGTCGTTTAGTCGGAGCTCCTCCAGGCTATGTAGGTCACGATGACGGTGGTCAATTAACTGAAAAAGTTAGACGTAAACCATATTCAGTTATCCTATTTGATGAAATCGAAAAAGCACACCCTGATGTATTTAACATCTTGTTACAAGTACTTGATGATGGACATCTTACAGATACAAAAGGTCGTCGTGTAGACTTCAGAAATACAGTAATCATTATGACTTCTAACGTCGGTGCACAAGAATTACAAGACCAACGTTTTGCTGGTTTCGGTGGTGCAGCAGAAGGCCAAGCATACGAAACTATTCGTAAAACAATGTTAAAAGAACTTAAAAATGCGTTCCGCCCAGAATTCTTGAACCGTGTAGATGATACAATCGTCTTCCACAAATTAGACCAAGACGAATTGAAAGAAATTGTTACAATGATGGTTAATAAATTAACTGATCGCTTAACAGAACAAGATATTAATATCCAAGTTACTGAAAAAGCGAAAGAAAAAATTGCCGAAGAAGGATATGATCCTGAATACGGTGCAAGACCATTAATTAGAGCAATTCAAAAAACTGTCGAAGATAATTTAAGTGAATTAATCTTAGACGGAAACAAAATTGAAGGTAAAGATGTTGTTATTGATCATGATGGTGAAGAATTTAAATACGACATCAAAAAACGTAAAAAAGCTAGCAAAACTAAAGAAACAACAGAGTCATAATATGTAAAAAATGGACAGACTTAAATGAATATACGCTTCATTTAACCTTTCCAAATTAAGTATTATGATGAGGTAGAAAGTATTGAATTTAAGAGTCTGAGACACGATAGTGTCTTCAGGCTCTATTTTTATATGGGCAGTAAATGACTGAATTGAAAATATGCTTGTACTAAACTTCTTTTAACGCTAGTTATCTTTGCTTGGGCGAGATTATAAAATCCTATTATAAAATTAAGACTGTTGTTCATATCCTTATTCATTTGTATAAAAAAGTGTTTGCAATAACTCGTGATTTCCGAATATGCTATTATTAATAAAATTATTTTAAAGATCAAAATATAAATAAATAGAACTATCTTTTATGAATTAATTGTGTATACATTAGAAAGTGCTGATATGATTTTTAAAAGGAATTGTATTTTGATTTGTCTTTAAAGAAAGAGAAGTATAAAATAGATTTGTTCTATATAAAGTTGGAGGTGCAAATTTGGCCAAAAAGAAAGTAATATATGAATGTATGGCATGTGGCTATCAATCTCCGAAATGGATGGGAAAATGTCCGAACTGCGGTGCATGGAATCAAATGGAAGAGAGTATAGCACAGAAAGAAAGCAGTCCGAAGCATGGTGTGCGAAGCAAGGCAACATCATCTAAAGTGCAAAAGTTAAATGAGGTTCGCCATGAAACGACACCTAGAATTAAAAGTAAATCAGATGAATTTAATAGAGTGCTCGGTGGCGGTGTGGTTAGTGGCTCATTAGTATTGATTGGTGGGGACCCAGGTATAGGGAAATCCACTTTATTATTACAAATCTGTGCTGCCTTATCTCAAGACTATAATATTTTATACATAACAGGTGAAGAATCTCTAAATCAAACGAAGTTAAGAGCCGAACGATTAGAGGAGGATTCTAGTCAGTTAAATGTATTTGCAGAAACAGATTTAGAAATTATTCATGAAACGGTAAAACAAATCCAACCAGATATGATTGTTGTGGACTCGATTCAAACAATATTTCATCCGGAAATCAGTTCTGCGCCGGGTTCAGTGTCTCAAGTTAGAGAAAGTACCCAAAGTCTTATGAATATTGCTAAACAAATGAATATTGCTACATTTATCGTTGGCCATGTGACGAAGGAAGGGCAAATTGCCGGCCCACGTTTACTTGAACATATGGTTGATACGGTATTATATTTTGAAGGCGATGAACACCATGCTTATCGTATTTTAAGAGCCGTGAAAAACCGTTTTGGTTCTACGAACGAAATGGGTATTTTTGAAATGAAACAGAGCGGGTTGAAAGGTGTCAAAAATCCTTCTGAAATGTTTTTAGAAGAACGTTCGACAAATGTACCCGGTTCTACGATTGTATCAACTATGGAAGGGACTAGACCTTTATTGATAGAAGTACAAGCTTTAGTCACTCCAACTACTTTTAACAATCCTAGACGAATGGCTACAGGTATCGATCATAATCGCTTAAGTTTATTGATGGCTGTATTAGAGAAAAAAGAAAACTATTTATTACAGCAACAAGACGCATATATTAAAGTTGCTGGTGGGGTGCGTTTAACAGAGCCTGCAGTTGACCTAGGTATTATAATAGCTACAGCATCAAGTTTTAAAGATAAAGCTGTAGATGGGTTGGACTGTTTTATAGGCGAGGTTGGACTAACTGGTGAAGTGCGACGCGTTTCTAGAATAGAACAACGCGTACAAGAAGCGGCTAAACTAGGATTTAAAAAAGTTATTATACCCGAAACGAATATCGGTGGTTGGACATTCCCAGATAACATAAAAGTGGTAGGCGTAAAAAGTGTCCACGAAGCTTTAAAACATGCTTTAAAAAACTAAGATAAATTAAACAAAATGAGTCGATTCATAACGATATAGATGGATGAACATTTTGCAGAAAGGAGATTACTAGTGTGAATATGGTAAAATTCATTGTAATCTTGTGCTATATCATATTAGGTGCAAGTTTAGGTGTATATTTTATTCCGGCCATCACTACTGATGCTGGTTTAGGAGATATAGCATTATTAACAAATAGCTATTTTACTGGTCTCATTGGTATTATTTTGTTCTTTTTAATTTTTGGGTGGTTTATTAATAAAATCACTTTAGGAATGAAAGAATTAGAGCGAACTTTTATGCGTCAAAGCGCGGTGGAAATATTATTTGCGACGATTGGACTTATTATCGGTCTGTTAATTTCAGTAATGATATCATTTATTTTTCAAATTATCGGGAATAATGTCTTAAATCATTTTGTGCCAATTATTATTACTATTGTTTTAGGCTATTTAGGTTTCCAATTCGGATTAAAAAAACGTGATGAAATGTTGCTGTTTTTACCTGAAAATATGGCGCGTTCAATGTCGATTAATGCAAGAAATGCGGTGCCTAAAATTATTGATACAAGTGCGATTATAGATGGGCGAATTGTAGATATAATTAAATGTGGTTTTATAGATGGTGAAATTTTAATTCCACAAGGCGTTATTAATGAACTTCAAATTGTAGCCGATGCGAATGATAGCGTTAAACGTGAAAAAGGACAACGCGGTTTGGATATTTTAAATGAACTGTATGATACAGATCATCCGACAAGAATTATTCATCCTACAAAAACACATAGTGATATTGACGCGATGTTAATCAAATTAGCACAACATTATAGAGCCCATGTGATAACAACAGATTTTAATTTAAACAAAGTCTGTCATGTGCAAGGTATACAAGCATTAAACGTTAATGATTTATCTGAAGCAATCAAGCCAAATGTACATCAAGGCGATCGCTTTAGCCTATTGTTAACTAAAATGGGTAAAGAATCTGGCCAAGCGGTAGGTTACTTAGATGATGGAACAATGGTCGTTGTGGATAATGCTAAAAAGCATATTGGCGAACATATTGATTTAGAAGTTATTAGCTTATTACAAACATCATCAGGTAGAATTATTTTTGCGAAGAAATTAGATACAGTTTAAATATAAGGTTTCATATAAAAAGTTGTTGTTACGATAATTTTTTATATGAAATCTTATTTTTATTTAAGAATGAAGCATGTTGTTATCAAAAATAGGTGCGACGTGCTACAATGGATAGCGAAAAATTGCTACTTATTTTGTTTAAAGTTCAATTGAAGTATTTAACCTATGTTTTATAGAAAAGAGTTAAGCAAAATGAGTTCAGCTATGGTATTATTAATTAGAAAAATATTAAAGGTCTGCATTGTTAATATTATAAAGTAATAAATATTAATTTGAGTTGATACGCAAGTTTCAACTTTTTTGATGCGCCGTGAAACAGAAAAAGTTAAATTGGAGTGAACATAATGAGCGATCGTGTAAGAGTTAGATACGCACCTAGCCCAACAGGTTATTTGCATATTGGTAATGCTAGAACAGCATTATTTAACTATTTATTTGCCAAACATTATGATGGAGATTTTGTTATCCGTATTGAAGATACAGATAGTAAACGTAATTTAGAAGACGGAGAATCTTCTCAATTTGAAAACTTAAAATGGTTAGGCATTGAATGGGACGAATCAATCGATAAAGATAAAGGATACGGACCATACCGTCAGTCTGAGCGTGCTGAAATCTACAACCCATTAATTCAACAATTATTAGACGAAGATAAAGCTTACAAATGCTACATGACTGAAGATGAGTTAGAAGCTGAACGTGAAGAACAAATCGCACGCGGTGAAATGCCTAGATATGGTGGTAAACATGCACATTTAACTGAAGAAGAACGTCAACAATTTGAAGCTGAAGGGCGTAAACCATCTATCCGTTTCAGAGTTCCAAAAGATACTACATTTAAATTTGACGACATGGTTAAAGGCGAAATTTCATTCGATTCAAATAATATGGGTGACTGGGTAATCGTTAAAAAAGATGGTGTCCCAACATACAACTTTGCAGTAGCAATCGATGACCATTATATGGAAATCTCTGATGTTATTCGTGGTGATGACCATATTTCAAACACACCAAAACAAATTATGATATATGAAACATTCGGTTGGGAACCTCCACGTTTTGCGCATATGTCTTTAATTGTTAATGAAGAACGTAAAAAATTAAGTAAACGTGATGGTCAAATACTACAATTTATTGAGCAATATCGTGATTTAGGATATTTACCTGAAGCGCTATTTAACTTTATAACATTATTAGGTTGGTCTCCAGAAGGCGAAGACGAAATCTATTCTAAAGAAGAATTCATTAAAATATTCGATGAAAAACGTTTATCAAAATCACCTGCTTTCTTTGATAAACAAAAGCTAGCATGGATTAATAACCAATACATGAAACAAAAAGATGCTGAAACAGTATTCGAACTTGCTTTACCACATTTAATTAAAGCTGAATTATTACCAGAAAATCCTTCTGAAGCTGATTTAGATTGGGGACGTAAGTTAGTTGCGTTATACCAAAAAGAAATGAGTTATGCAGGTGAAATTGTACCGTTATCAGAAATTTTCTTCCGTGATGAACAAGCTTTAGGTAAAGATGAGCAAGAAATTTTAGACGGTGAACAAGTTCCAGAATTAATCAACCACTTATACGGTAAATTAGAAGCTTTAGAACCATTTGAAGCGGCAGAAATTAAAAAGACTATTAAAGAAGTACAAAAAGAAACTGGTATTAAAGGCAAACAATTGTTTATGCCTATCCGAGTTGCGGTAACTGGACAAATGCATGGACCAGAATTACCAAATACGATTGAAGTGCTTGGTAAAGACAAAGTTTTAACAAGACTTAAAAAATATTTATAATAATTACAAAGTAGTACGTGTTGTAACTTGAAAATTTACAACAAACCACTTATGATTAATGTTGAATAGCAGAGGATTAGTAAATAATTGGCAGTGTTAAGAGAGTGTGCGGTTGCTGCGAGTACATCACTGCGATTATGGAATGCACCTTTGTGTCTTTATAATTAAATAAGATAAATGAGCGTATACTAGTTAACAGTTTGAATTTTTAAAGTTATTCAAGCCATCACTATTATAAAAAAGAGTGGAACCGTGCAAAAGCACCTCTAACATAAATTGTTAGGGTGCTTTTTTTAGTAGGGAGGAAATATACCTTGTTTAAAGTAATAAAACGAATGAAAGACGATATTAATATGGTGTTTGAGCAAGATCCCGCAGCAAAAACGACATTTGAAGTTGTGACGTCGTATGCTGGATTACATGCGATATGGAGTCATTTAATAGCACATGAATTATACAAAAAGAAGAAATATGTCATCGCTAGACTTATTTCTCAAGTAGCGCGTTTCTTCACGGGTATCGAAATTCACCCAGGTGCAGAAATAGGGAAACGTCTATTTATCGACCATGGTATGGGTGTAGTTATCGGAGAAACATGTCGAATTGGTAATAATGTCACTATTTATCAAGGTGTCACTTTAGGTGGTACTGGTAAAGAAAAAGGAAAAAGACATCCTGATATTGGAGACAATGTATTGATTGCAGCAGGTGCGAAGGTTTTAGGTAATATCCAAATTGATTCTGATGTAAATATTGGTGCTAATTCTGTAGTTTTAACTTCAGTGCCTAGTTATTCAACAGTAGTAGGTATTCCGGGTCATATCGTTAAGCAAGATGGCAAACGTATTGGTAAAACATTTGATCATTTAAATTTACCAGACCCTATTTATGAACAAATGAAAGAATTAGAGCGACAGTTAGAGAAAACAAGAAACGGAGAGATACAAGATGATTACATTATATAATACACTTACGCGTCAAAAAGAGACGTTTGAGCCTATTGAGCCGGGCAAAGTTAAAATGTACGTTTGTGGGCCAACGGTTTATAACTATATTCATATAGGGAATGCACGCCCAGCCATTGTTTATGATGTTGTACGTAGATATTTTGAATACCAAGGCTATGAAGTGATTTATGTATCTAACTTTACGGACGTTGACGACAAATTAATCAATCGTTCTAAAGAATTAAATGAATCTGTTGAAACAATTGCTGAACGCTATATTAATGCTTTCTATGAAGATACTGGTGCATTGAATGTAAGAAGAGCAACTTCTAACCCACGAGTGATGAATCATATGGATGATATTATTCAATTTATTCAAGATTTAGTAGACGAAGGATACGCTTATGTTAGTGGTGGAGATGTCTATTACAGAACACGTAAATTCGAAGACTATGGTAAATTAAGTCACCAGTCTTTAAATGATTTGAAAGTTGGCGCGCGTATTGAGCAAGGTGAACATAAAGAGGACGCATTAGACTTCACTTTATGGAAAGCTGCAAAAGAAGGCGAAATAAGTTGGGATAGTCCATTTGGTAAAGGTCGTCCGGGTTGGCATATTGAGTGTTCAGTTATGGCTTATAAAGAACTTGGCGCTACGATGGATATTCACGCAGGTGGTACAGATTTACAATTCCCTCACCATGAAAATGAGATTGCGCAATCTGAAGCACATAATCATGCCACATTTGCTAATTACTGGATGCACAATGGCTTTATTAATATCGATAACGAAAAGATGAGTAAGTCGTTAGGCAATTTTGTACTTGTACATGACATTATTAAAGAAATTGACCCTGATGTGTTACGTTTCTTTATGATTAGCGTACACTACCGTAGTCCTATTAACTATAATATGGAATTAGTTAACGCAGCGAAAAACGGATTAGAACGTATACGTAATAGTTACAAAGCTATAATAGAACGTGCAGAGATAGCTACTGACGTAACAGATCAAACTGAGTATATTACAGAAATCAATAAGATATTAGCTCAATTTGAAGAAGTTATGAATGATGATTTTAATACGGCTAATGCGATTACTGCTTGGTTCGAATTAACAAAACTAGCTAATAAATTTGTATTAGAGAACACAACATCATTAGCAGTGCTTGAAAGATTTAAAGACGTTTATCAAATATTTAGCGATGTACTCGGCGTACCACTTGTTGGACAAGAAGCGGAAGTCTTATTAGATGAAGATATCGAAGCGCTTATTGAGGAACGTAATGAGGCTAGAAAAAATAAAGACTTCGCAAGAGCTGATGAAATACGTGATTCACTCAAAGAACAAAACATCATTTTAGAAGATACGCCTCAAGGTGTGAGGTTTAAACGTGGATAAAGCCAATGCGAAATTGTTAAATCCGTTAACTTTAGCTTATATGGGTGATGCCGTTCTAGATCAACATGTACGTACTTACATTGTTTTGAAACTTAAAAGTAAACCTAATAAATTACACCAGCTTTCTAAAACTTATGTATCAGCTAAAAGCCAGGCGCAAACTTTGGAAACACTTATGACAATGGAATGGTTTACTGAAGAAGAATTAGATATTGTTAGACGTGGTCGTAATGCTAAAAGTTATACTAAGGCGAAGAATACAGATATTCAAACTTATAAAAAAAGTACAGCTTTAGAAGCGATAATTGGCTACTTATATTTAGAGAGTCATAACGAAAGATTAGAGCAATTATTAACAACAATAGTAAATATAGTTGATGAAAGGGCGTAATAATTTGGAAGACATTGTCATCGTTGGTCGTCATGCCGTTAAAGAAGCTATTGTCTCAGGACACACTATAAATAAAATTTTGATTCAAGAAGGCGTTAAAAAGCAACAATTGAGTGAGATTTTAAAAAAAGCAAAAAACGATAAACTTATAGTTCAAACTGTACCGAAATCTAAATTGGATAATCTAGCAGATGCACCTCACCAAGGTGTTGCGGCACTAGTAGCACCTTATGAATATGCTGATTTCGATAACTTTTTAACAGAACAACAAAATAAAGAACAATTATCGACAGTACTTATATTAGATGGACTAGAAGATCCTCATAATTTAGGGTCAATTATACGTACTGCTGACGCTTCAGGTATTGATGGAATAATTATTCCTAAACGTCGTTCCGTTGCGCTAACACAAACCGTAGTGAAAGCAAGTACTGGTGCTATTCAACACGTTCCCGTTATGCGTGTAACAAATCTAGCTCAAACAATTGAAACATTGAAAGAAAAAGGCTATTGGGTTGCTGGTGCAGAAGCGGATAATGCGACGGATTATCGTCAATTAGATGCCGGTATGCCATTAGCCATCGTCATTGGTAGTGAAGGTCAAGGAATGAGTAGACTCGTAAAAGATAAATGCGATTTTTATATCAAGATTCCTATGGTAGGCCATGTAAATAGCTTGAATGCGTCTGTAGCGGCTAGTTTAATGATGTATGAGGTTTATCGTAAGCGGAATCAGATAGGAGATAACTAATGAAGTCTCGTTATTTAATCATTGATGGTTATAACATGATTGGGCAGTCTACTGAATTGAGTAAACTTTCCCAAGAGAACTTAGAAGAAGCTCGTGAAAGCCTGCTCACTACCATTGCTAATTATAGTGCTGTAATTGCCGATGAAGTATTATGTGTGTTTGACGCTTATGAACAGTCAGGCATGCAAACTGAATATATGTATCATGGCGTTAAAGTCGTTTTTACGAAAGAAAAAGAAACAGCAGATAGCTATATCGAAAAGTATGTGTATGATTTATACGATAAATACACCACTCATATTACAGTAGTGACGAGTGATATGAGCGAACAACATGCCATATTTGGAACAGGTGCCTATAGAATTTCCTCTAGAGAAATGTGGCGAGATTTAAAAGAGAGCGAAGTAACAATTTCTAAATCGCTTGATGGTTTTAAAGAACGCAAGCCACGTACGCGAATCGAACTCTCGAATGATATATTGGAAGAATTCGAGAAAATTAGACGTGGCGACCGTAAAAAAGACTGATTTAGCATTATTGATTTAGCGTATGAATCTATGTATGATGTCTATACTTTTAAGAAAGGACATTACATATGATTCGTAATAAAACAACTAAAGACTATGAGCAGCTAAGTCAGTTACGTATTGATGATTGTATAGATTTAGAACAGTACTTAAATAAGATGGAACCTAAGATTAGACAAAGACTAAATCACTACGCAATTGATTGTCATGCACAAGATGATTTATATCAAGAAGTGGTAGTTAAAATCTTTTTAGCTATAAGTAAATTTGACTTCCGTCGATCAACGCCGTTTGAACATTATATTAATAAAATAGTGAAGTCAGTAAAATATGATTATTTGCGTAAACGGATAAATTTGAATCATAAACAAGAAATGCTAATTAATGAATATAAAGTAGAATATAATTATTTCAAATACTATCATTTAGTGGAACAGCAGGTATTAAAAAATGAAATAGCAGAACAAATCGAGCAAAGTTTATCAATACTAAGTGATTTTGAATGTGTGGTTGTTACGTTTCTATTGCAAGGATACACACCACAAGAAATGGCTCGGAAATTAAATGTTAACAATAAAAATATTTATAATGCCATACAACGTTGTAAAATAAAACTCCGCAAAAAATTAACGTTACATAAGGATAATTAAGTAGCACAAACGATGATAAAAAAGCGTATCTTACCTCGTCTGCGAAGTAGTTGAGGTTTGACATTTATTATGCTATTTATGTATAGTATACTGGTATTATAATGAATAAGGTGAAGTCTAGTGAAAAAAAGTACCGCTTAGTTGTGAAGAATGTGGTAACCGAAATTACAACGTTCCAAAGCAAAATGATTCTACGATAAGGCTAACTTTAAAAAAGTATTGTCCTAGATGTAATGCGCATACTGTGCACAAAGAATCTAAATAAAATTGGAATGTTTTTATCTACTTAGTTTAATAAATAGCGCAGTTAGATGATGATTTAAGATTGAATTGAGATGGAGGTCTGTAATATGGCTAAAAAAGAAAATTTCTTCCAAGGCGTTAAGTCAGAGATGGAAAAAACAAGTTGGCCTACAAAAGAAGAATTGTTTAAATACACAGTTATTGTAGTAGCAACAGTAGTATTCTTCTTAGCTTTCTTCTATGCCTTAGATTTAGGAATTGGCAGAATCATAGAAATAATTAAATAATAAGGAGTGACGACATGTCTGAAGAAGTTGGCGCAAAGCATTGGTATGCAGTGCATACGTATTCTGGATATGAAAATAAAGTTAAAAAGAATTTAGAGAAACGTGTAGAATCTATGAATATGACAGAACAAATTTTTAGAGTTGTCATACCAGAAGAAGAAGAAACACAAGTGAAAGATGGTAAAGCAAAAACATTAACTAAAAAAACATTCCCTGGTTATGTGTTAGTTGAATTAGTAATGACTGACGAATCATGGTATGTAGTAAGAAATACACCAGGAGTAACTGGGTTTGTCGGTTCTGCTGGATCAGGTTCTAAACCGAATCCATTATTACCTGATGAAGTGCGCTACATTTTAAAACAAATGGGCTTAAAAGAAAAAACTATCGATGTAGAAGTTGAAGTCGGTGAACAAGTAACTATCAAATCTGGACCTTTTGCTAATCAAGTAGGTGAGGTTCAAGAAATTGAAGCCGATAAATTCAAACTTACAGTGTTAGTAGACATGTTTGGTAGAGAAACTCCTGTCGAAGTAGAATTTGATCAAATCGAAAAATTATAATAAAACAAATCATAACATCAGCTGGAAATTAGCAAAAATACTATTGCTTTCTATTCTTAGTTGATGTTATAATACTGTGGTCGCGCTTAAGAGCGTTTCATTTCGTCACGAAATGTTGAAGAGTGGGAGGGCAAAACTTAGTCCTATGACCACATCACGATATCAAGGAGGTGCACATCGTGGCTAAAAAAGTAGAAAAAGTAGTTAAATTACAAATTCCTGCAGGTAAAGCAAATCCAGCACCACCAGTTGGACCAGCATTAGGTCAAGCAGGTGTGAACATTATGGGATTCTGTAAGGAATTCAACGCACGTACTCAAGAGGATGCAGGTTTAATCATTCCAGTAGAAATCAGTGTATATGAAGATCGTTCATTTACATTCGTTACTAAAACACCACCTGCGCCAGTACTACTTAAAAAAGCAGCTGGAGTTGAAAAAGGTTCAGGCGAACCAAACAAAAACAAAGTTGCTTCAGTAACTAAAGATCAAGTACGCGAAATTGCTAACACTAAAATGCAAGACTTAAACGCTGCAGACGAAGAAGCAGCAATGCGTATTATCGAAGGTACTGCTCGTAGTATGGGTATAACTGTAGACTAATAACATTGATATTGAAACGATAAATTATTATAGCAGATAACAGAGTTATATATTATTTATGGCTTGATGAATGAATAAGGCAGTGCCTTGTGATTCTCAGTAAATGTTGTCTGCTCTTAACTTGTGTAAACAAGTAAACGTGGGAGGAAATTCCGCTAAAACCACTAAAGGAGGAACTTAAAATGGCTAAGAAAAGTAAAAAGTATCAAGAAGTAGCTAGTAAAATCGACCGCCAAAAACACTATAGTGTTGAAGAAGCGGTTGCATTAGCTAAAGAAACAAGCATTGCTAACTTTGATGCTTCGGTTGAAGTAGCATTCCGTTTAGGCATTGATACACGTAAAAATGATCAACAAATCCGTGGAGCGGTAGTATTACCAAACGGTACAGGTAAATCACAACGTGTATTAGTATTTGCTAAAGGTGACAAAGCAACAGAAGCACAAGAAGCAGGAGCAGATTATGTAGGCGAAGGCGACTACGTAACTCAAATCCAACAAGGTTGGTTTGACTTCGATGTAGTTGTTGCTACACCAGACATGATGGGCGAAGTTGGTAAATTAGGTCGTGTATTAGGACCTAAAGGTTTAATGCCAAACCCTAAAACTGGAACTGTTACAATGGATGTGAAAAAAGCCGTTGAAGAGATTAAAGCTGGTAAAGTTGAATACCGTGCTGAAAAAGCTGGTATCGTCCACGCTTCAATTGGTAAAACTTCATTCGATACAGATAAATTAGTAGAAAACTTTAAAGCTTTACAAGATGTTTTAACAAAAGCTAAACCATCTTCAGCTAAAGGTACTTATTTCAAATCTGTTAACGTAACTACAACAATGGGCCCTGGTATCAAAGTTGATACTTCAAGCTTCAAATTGTAATTTCATACAAAGATAATCTTAGGCTGGAAGAATTTCTTTCAGCCTATAATTAAATATTGACTTATTAACGTAAACGAGTTATATTTGTTTATGTGATTATTTTACCTAAGACAGTAGGAGTTATTCGTAACTTAAAAATCATCCTACCGAGGCTAAAATTGACTTGAACGTGAAGATTAAACTTTCAAGCACTTTTTGCCGTGGGTAGAAAGTGCTTTTTTTATTGATTATTGGTTATTACATACGTTTGTGTTACCAATATCAAAATTAAAAGCACCAAAATTAAACTATATGGAGGTGTCTAAATGTCTGCTATCATTGAAGCAAAACAACAACATGTTGATGTTATAGCTGATCAACTTAAAAACTCAGTTTCAACTGTTATCGTTGACTATCGTGGTTTAAGCGTATCTGAAGTAACAGAATTACGTAACCAATTACGTGAAGCTGGTGTTGAGTACAAAGTATACAAAAATACTATGGTACGTCGTGCAGCTGAAAAAGCAGGTATTGAAGGTTTAGACGAATTTTTAGTTGGACCTACAGCTGTTGCTACTTCAACTGAAGATGTTGTTGCGCCAGCAAAAGTACTTGCAGGATTCGCAAAAGAACATGATGCGTTAGAAATTAAGACAGGCGTTATGGAAGGTAACTTAATCTCAGCTGAAGAAGTTAAAACAGTTGGTTCTTTACCAAACCACGACGGTCTTGTATCTATGCTTTTATCTGTATTACAAGCTCCAGTACGCAACTTCGCTTATGCGGTTAAAGCTGTTGGAGAACAACAAGAAGAAAGCGCTGAATAATCGCGCAAAAATATTAAATTAACGGAGGAATATTAAAATGGCTAATCAAGAACAAATCATTGAAGCAATTAAAGAAATGTCAGTATTAGAATTAAACGACTTAGTAAAAGCAATTGAAGAAGAATTTGGTGTAACTGCAGCGGCTCCAGTAGCAGCTGGCGGTGCTGCAGGTGGCGCTGACGCTGCTGCAGAACAAACTGAATTTAACGTTGAGTTAACTTCAGCTGGTTCATCTAAAATCAAAGTTGTTAAAGCTGTTAAAGAAGCAACTGGCTTAGGCTTAAAAGATGCTAAAGAATTAGTAGACGGAGCTCCAAGCGTAGTTAAAGAAGGTTTATCTAAAGAAGATGCTGAAGCACTTAAATCTCAATTAGAAGAAGTTGGCGCTTCAGTAGAATTAAAATAATTCTAGCCTTAATACTCAAAAATAATTTTATATTGCAGTAACAAGGATGTTTCACTATTTAAGTATACACCTTGCAGTCTAAGATTTTGAGAAGTGAAAACCCCGTTATACATATAACGGGGTTTTATCTTTTTTGTATAAATATAGTTATTTCTAAGAGTCGAGCGACGTAAGATATTATATAATTCATGTAACAATGAATAATTAAGAGGTGAAGTCATGAGTCATTATTATGATGAAAATCCTGAAATTGAAAGTGATGAAATAACATTTACATACTCCTATGATCAACATAACTTAAAATTAACGACCGATAGTGGCGTATTTTCAAAAGGGAAGATTGATTTTGGTTCAGATTTATTAATTAGAACTTTTTTAAAATCTAATCCTCCAGGTCCTAAAAAGAAAATCGTCGATGTAGGGTGTGGTTACGGCCCGATCGGTTTAATGATTGCTAAATGTGCACCACATCACGAAGTTACAATGGTAGATGTTAACGAACGTGCGCTAACTCTAGCTAAAAAGAATAAAAAAAGTAATCATATAGATAATGCAGAAATTTTTAAAAGTGATGGTTTAACGCAAACTATTAATAAAAATTATGATGCTATTGTTACTAATCCACCAATTAGAGCTGGAAAACAAGTAGTGCATCGCATATTAGAAGACGCTTATAGTAAATTGAAAACTAATGGTTCCTTGTATGTCGTAATACAAAAGAAACAAGGTATGCCATCTGCGAAGAAGAAAATGGAAGAAACTTTTAGTAACGTTGAAGTCATTGACAAAAGTAAAGGATATTACATTTTGAAAAGCGTGAAGGTTGATTTCGAAGTGTAATTCTGATATAGTTATAGAATGTAAAAATTTATGTTCAATAAGTGTGTACTTTTATCAATCATACAACAATGCAAATTGTAAATATAGTAAATCGAAAATGGTGTCATAAGGAGTGCTACCGTTTTCTTTTTGTCTTATTATATTGAGTTATTTGTTAAAAGTAAACACACAATTTTTGAGGGGTGAATCTGTTTGGCAGGTCAATTTGTCCAATATGGAAGACATCGTAAACGTAGAAACTACGCTAGAATTTCAGAGGTTTTAGAATTACCGAACTTAATCGAAATCCAAACGAAATCATACGAATGGTTTTTAGAAGAAGGATTACTAGAAATGTTCCGCGACATTTCACCAATTGAAGATTTCACTGGAAATCTTTCATTAGAGTTTGTTGATTATAGACTTGGTGAACCGAAATACGATTTAGAAGAATCAAAAAACCGCGATACAACTTATGCGGCACCACTACGCGTCAAAGTTCGTTTAATTATTAAAGAAACTGGCGAAGTGAAAGAACAAGAAGTATTCATGGGTGATTTCCCATTAATGACAGACACAGGCACATTCGTAATTAACGGTGCTGAACGTGTTATTGTATCTCAATTAGTTCGTTCACCATCCGTTTATTTCAATGAAAAGTTAGATAAAAATGGTCGTACAAATTATGATGCAACAATTATTCCTAACCGTGGTGCATGGTTAGAATATGAAACAGATGCAAAAGATGTTGTGTACGTACGTATTGATAGAACAAGAAAATTACCATTAACAGTTCTTTTAAGAGCTTTAGGTTTCTCAACAGATCAAGAAATCATTGAATTACTTGGTGACAATGAATACTTACGTAACACATTAGAAAAAGATGGTACAGAAAATACTGACCAAGCTTTATTAGAAATTTATGAACGTTTACGTCCTGGCGAGCCACCTACAGTAGAAAATGCGAAAAGCTTATTATACTCACGTTTCTTCGATCCGAAACGTTATGATTTAGCAAGTGTAGGTCGTTATAAAGCAAACAAAAAATTACATTTAAAACATCGTTTATTCAATCAGAAATTAGCTGAACCAATCGTTAATGCTGAAACTGGTGAAATAGTAGCTGAAGAAGGCACTGTTTTAGACCGTCGTAAAATTGATGAAATCATGGATGTTTTAGAATCTAATGCCAACAGCGAAGTTTATGAATTAGAAGGCACTGTAATTGATGAACCTGTAGAAATCCAATCTATTAAAGTTTATGTACCTAATGATGAAGAAGGTCGTAAAACAACAGTAATTGGTAATGCATTCCCTGATTCAGAGGTTAAATGTATAACTCCAGCAGATATCATTGCTTCAATGTCTTACTTCTTTAACTTATTAAGTGGCATTGGTTTCACTGATGATATTGACCATTTAGGTAATCGTCGTCTACGTTCAGTAGGTGAATTGTTACAAAACCAATTCCGTATTGGTTTATCAAGAATGGAACGTGTTGTAAGAGAAAGAATGTCTATTCAAGACACTGACTCAATTACACCACAACAATTAATCAATATTCGTCCGGTTATTGCTTCTATCAAAGAATTCTTTGGTAGCTCTCAATTATCACAATTCATGGACCAAGCTAACCCATTAGCTGAGTTAACGCATAAACGTCGTCTATCTGCGCTTGGACCTGGTGGTTTAACTCGTGAACGTGCTCAAATGGAAGTGCGTGACGTTCACTATTCTCACTATGGTCGTATGTGTCCAATCGAAACGCCAGAGGGTCCAAACATTGGACTTATCAACTCATTATCAAGTTATGCACGTGTTAATGAATTTGGCTTTATCGAAACACCATACCGTAAAGTTGATTTAGAAACTAATTCAATCACAGATCAAATTGACTATTTAACAGCTGATGAAGAAGATAGCTATGTGGTAGCGCAAGCTAACTCTAAATTAGATGAAAATGGTCGTTTCTTAGATGATGAAGTAGTTTGTCGTTTCCGTGGTAACAACACAGTTATGGCGAAAGAAAAAATGGACTACATGGACGTATCACCAAAACAAGTTGTTTCGGCTGCGACAGCATGTATTCCTTTCTTAGAAAACGATGACTCTAACCGTGCCTTAATGGGTGCGAACATGCAACGTCAAGCGGTACCATTGATGAACCCTGAATCACCATTTGTTGGTACAGGCATGGAACACGTTGCCGCTCGTGACTCAGGAGCTGCAGTTATTGCTAAGCATAAAGGTCGCGTTGAACACGTTGAATCTAATGAAATCTTAGTACGTCGTTTAATTGAAGAAGACGGCAAAGAATACGAAGGCGAATTAGATCGTTATCCATTATCTAAATTCAAACGTTCTAATACTGGTACTTGTTACAACCAAAGACCAATCGTTGCAGCAGGTAATGTTGTAACTAAAGGCGAAATCTTAGCAGATGGACCTTCTATGGAACTAGGCGAAATGGCATTAGGTCGTAACGTCGTTGTAGGTTTCATGACTTGGGACGGTTATAACTATGAAGATGCTGTAATTATGAGTGAACGCCTTGTTAAAGATGACGTATATACTTCAATTCATATTGAAGAATACGAATCAGAAGCGCGTGACACTAAATTAGGACCTGAAGAAATCACAAGAGATATTCCTAATGTTTCTGATAGTGCATTGAAAAACTTAGATGATCGAGGCATTGTTTACGTTGGTGCTGAAGTTAATGATGGTGACATCTTAGTAGGTAAAGTAACGCCTAAAGGTGTAACTGAATTAACTGCTGAAGAACGTCTATTACATGCAATCTTTGGTGAAAAAGCTAGAGAAGTTCGTGATACTTCACTACGTGTACCTCACGGTGCAGGCGGTATCGTACTTGATGTTAAAGTATTTAACCGTGAAGAAGGAGACGACACTTTATCTCCTGGTGTAAACCAATTAGTACGTGTATATATCGTTCAAAAACGTAAAATTCATGTTGGTGACAAAATGTGTGGTCGTCACGGTAACAAAGGTGTAATTTCTAAAATAGTTCCTGAAGAGGACATGCCTTATTTACCAGACGGTACGCCAATTGACATCATGTTAAACCCACTAGGTGTACCATCACGTATGAATATCGGACAAGTACTTGAATTACACTTAGGTATGGCTGCTAAAAATCTAGGCATTCACGTTGCATCTCCAGTATTTGATGGTGCAAATGATGACGACGTTTGGTCTACGATTGAAGAAGCAGGCATGGCTAGAGACGGTAAAACAGTACTTTATGATGGCCGTACTGGTGAACCATTCGATAATCGTATTTCAGTTGGTGTTATGTACATGCTTAAACTTGCTCACATGGTTGATGACAAGTTACATGCGCGTTCAACTGGACCATATTCACTTGTAACGCAACAACCACTTGGCGGTAAAGCTCAATTTGGTGGACAACGTTTCGGTGAAATGGAAGTATGGGCACTTGAAGCATATGGTGCTGCTTATACGTTACAAGAAATCTTAACTTATAAATCTGACGATACTGTAGGCCGTGTTAAAACTTACGAATCGATCGTTAAAGGTGAAAACATCACTAAACCAAGTGTTCCTGAATCATTCCGTGTATTGATGAAAGAATTACAAAGTTTAGGATTAGACGTTAAGATCATGGACGAACATGATAATGAAATTGACATGCATGATAACGAAGATGAAGATGCTACAGAGCGCAAAGTTGATTTACAACAAAAAGATGCGCCAGAATCTCAAAAAGAAATCACTGACTAATTGCATTTAAGTTTTAATAGTTATGCAATTGAGCAATGAGGCAATTCATTAATAGTACTTATCTTAAATAACGCTATTGGATGATTGCCTTTATCTCACTTGCACACTATTGATCGATATAAGCTAATCAATCAATTTGCACAGTAATCTAAATTGAAGGAGGTAGGCTCCTTGATTGATGTAAATAATTTCCATTATATGAAAATAGGACTTGCTTCACCTGAAAAAATCCGTTCATGGTCATTTGGGGAAGTTAAAAAGCCAGAAACAATTAACTATCGTACGTTAAAACCAGAAAAAGATGGTCTATTCTGTGAAAGAATATTCGGACCTACTAAAGACTGGGAATGTAGTTGTGGTAAATACAAACGTGTTCGTTATAAAGGCATGGTTTGTGACAGATGTGGTGTTGAAGTAACTAAATCTAAAGTACGTCGTGAAAGAATGGGTCATATCGAACTAGCTGCACCTGTTTCTCACATTTGGTACTTCAAAGGTATTCCAAGTCGTATGGGACTATTACTAGATATGTCTCCTAGAGCTTTAGAAGAAGTAATTTACTTCGCATCTTACGTACTTGTTGATCCAGGTCCAACTGGATTAGAGAAGAAAACTTTATTATCTGAAGCTGAATTCAGAGAATACTATGATAAATTCCCTGGGCAATTTAATGCCAAAATGGGTGCTGAAGGTATTAAAGAATTATTAGAAGAAATCGACTTAGACGAAGAACTTAAACAATTGCGTGATGAATTAGAATCAGCAACTGGTCAAAGACTGACTCGTGCAATTAAACGATTAGAAGTAGTTGAGTCATTCAGACATTCTGGTAACAATCCAGCTTGGATGATTTTAGATGTACTTCCAATTATCCCACCTGAAATCAGACCAATGGTTCAATTAGATGGTGGACGTTTTGCTACAAGTGATTTAAACGATTTATACCGTCGTGTTATTAACCGTAATAATCGTTTGAAACGTTTATTAGATTTAGGTGCACCTGGCATCATCGTTCAAAACGAAAAACGTATGTTGCAAGAAGCTGTAGACGCATTAATCGACAATGGTCGTCGTGGCCGTCCAGTAACTGGTCCAGGTAACCGTCCATTAAAATCACTTTCTCATATGTTAAAAGGTAAACAAGGTCGTTTCCGTCAAAACTTACTTGGTAAACGTGTTGACTATTCAGGTCGTTCGGTTATTGCAGTAGGACCAAGCTTGAAAATGTACCAATGTGGTTTACCAAAAGAAATGGCTTTAGAATTATTCAAACCATTTATCATGAAAGAACTTGTACAACGTGAGATTGCTACTAACATTAAAAATGCGAAAAGCAAAATCGAACGTATGGACGATGAAGTATGGGATGTATTAGAAGACGTTATCGTTGAACATCCAGTATTACTTAACCGTGCGCCAACGCTTCACAGACTAGGTATTCAAGCATTTGAACCTACACTAGTTGAAGGTCGTGCAATCCGTTTACACCCACTTGTTACTACAGCATATAACGCTGACTTTGACGGTGACCAAATGGCTGTTCACGTACCTTTATCAAAAGAAGCACAAGCTGAAGCACGTATGTTAATGTTAGCAGCTCAAAATATCTTAAACCCTAAAGATGGTAAACCAGTTGTTACACCATCACAGGATATGGTATTAGGTAACTACTACTTAACATTAGAACGTAAAGATGCTGTAAATACAGGTACTATCTACAATGATACAAACGAAGTATTAAAAGCATACGCAAATGGTTATGTTCACTTACACACTCGTATTGGTGTACATGCACGTTCATTTAACAACCCAACATTTACAGAAGAACAAAATAACAAAATTTTAACTACTTCTGTTGGTAAAGTAATATTCAATGAAATCATTCCTGATTCATTTGCATATATTAACGAACCTACTCAAGCAAACTTAGAAGATAAAACACCTGATAAATATTTCGTATCTGCAACTGAACTTGGTGAAGGCGGATTAGCGGAATACTTTGAAGATAAAGAACTTATCGAACCATTTAACAAAAAATTCTTAGGTAATGTCATTGCAGAAGTGTTCAATCGCTTCAGTATCACTGACACATCTATGATGCTTGATAGAATGAAAGATTTAGGTTTCAAATTCTCTTCTAAAGCTGGTATCACTGTTGGTGTATCTGACATCGTTGTATTACCAGACAAAAAAGATATCTTAGATGAACACGATGAATTAGTTGAAAAAGTAACTAAACAATTTAACCGTGGTTTAATCACTGAAGATGAACGTTATAACAGAGTCGTTGAAATTTGGACTGACGCAAAAGACCAAATTCAAGGCGAGTTAATGCAATCATTAGAAAAAACTAACCCAATCTTCATGATGAGTGACTCTGGTGCCCGTGGTAACGCATCTAACTTTACACAGTTAGCTGGTATGCGTGGACTTATGGCTGCGCCTTCTGGTAAGATCATTGAATTACCAATCACATCATCATTCCGTGAAGGTTTAACAGTATTAGAGTACTTCATCTCTACTCACGGTGCGCGTAAAGGTCTTGCCGATACAGCACTGAAAACTGCCGATTCAGGTTATCTTACTCGTCGTCTTGTTGATGTTGCACAAGATGTTATCGTACGTGAAGAAGATTGCGGAACGGACCGTGGTTTACTTGTTTCAGATATCCGAGAAGGTACTGAAATGATCGAACCGTTTATCGAACGTATTGAAGGTCGTTATTCTAAAGAAACAATTCGTCATCCAGAAACAGACGAAATTATTATTCGTCCAGATGAATTAATCACACCAGACATT
Organism: Staphylococcus kloosii; assembly: GCF_003019255.1. Taxonomy (NCBI): domain Bacteria; kingdom Bacillati; phylum Bacillota; class Bacilli; order Caryophanales; family Staphylococcaceae; genus Staphylococcus; species Staphylococcus kloosii. Next base: position 2,589,737 of record NZ_CP027846.1, on the reverse strand, counting down.
GCTAAAAAAATTACTGATGTTGGTATCGAACAAATGTATATCCGTTCAGCATTTACATGTAATACTAGACATGGTGTATGTGAAAAATGTTACGGTAAAAACCTTGCTACAGGTGAAAAAGTTGAAGTTGGTGAAGCAGTTGGTACAATTGCTGCCCAATCAATCGGTGAACCTGGTACGCAGCTTACAATGCGTACATTCCATACTGGTGGTGTAGCAGGAAGCGATATCACGCAAGGTCTTCCTCGTATCCAAGAGATTTTTGAAGCGCGTAATCCTAAAGGGCAAGCGGTTATTACAGAAATCGAAGGTGTTGTAGAAGATATTAAATTAGCTAAAGATCGTCAACAAGAAATTGTGATTAAAGGTAGTAACGAAGTTAGATCATATCTTGCTTCAGGTACTTCAAGACTTAAAGTAGAAATTGGCCAAAGCGTTGAACGTGGTGAAGTATTAACTGAAGGTTCAATTGAACCTAAGAACTACTTATCAGTTGCTGGCTTAAATGCTACTGAAAGTTACCTATTAAAAGAAGTACAAAAAGTTTACCGTATGCAAGGTGTTGAAATCGATGATAAACACGTTGAAGTTATGGTAAGACAAATGTTACGTAAAGTACGTATCATTGAAGCAGGTGACACTAAACTATTACCTGGTTCATTAGTAGATATTCACAACTTTACTGATGCTAACCGTGAAGCGTTTAAAGATCGTAAACGTCCAGCGACAGCTAAACCAGTATTATTAGGTATTACGAAAGCTTCTCTTGAAACTGAAAGCTTCTTATCAGCTGCTTCATTCCAAGAAACAACTCGTGTACTTACTGATGCTGCAATTAAAGGTAAACGTGATAACTTACTAGGCCTTAAAGAAAATGTAATCATCGGTAAACTTATCCCAGCTGGTACAGGTATGAGACGTTATAGAGACGTTGAATACGATAAAGCTGCACCAGAACAAGAGGTAGAAGAATCGATAGAATTTACTGAATCATAAGGTTAAATCAACAGTGGCCGAAAGCTATTTCGGTCACTTGTTTTTTGATTTTATAGTTTAATTTAAAGTTGACTATGTGTAATATCGATGTTATTATTATTAAGGTTGATGCAAGCAGAACTTTGGAGGATATTTAATGTCTAATGAAAAAGTTGCACGCTTTAACAAACAACACTATGTTATTGGTCTTAAACAGACGCTTAAAGCGCTAAGTAAAGATCAAGTGACATCATTGATTATTGCTCAAGACGTAGAAGTTTATTTACTTACTCGCGTGTTAAGCCAAATCAATCTACAAGCAATGCCTATTACTTTTTTCAGTAGCAAAAAAGCACTTGGAGAGTATGTAGGTATTAATGTTAATGCTGCTATCGTGGCATTATTGAAATGAGATTAGTAAGAATTTTTCTTACTAAATTTTATTTACTCTGAAAATGAACCACCTGGATGTGTGGGATTAAAATTCAAGAGAGGAGGACATTCACATGCCAACTATTAACCAATTGGTACGTAAGCCAAGACAAAGTAAAAGCAAACAATCAGATTCACCAGCTTTAAATAGAGGTTTCAACAGTAAAAAGAAAAAATTTACTGATTTAAACTCTCCACAAAAACGTGGTGTTTGTACTCGTGTCGGCACAATGACACCTAAAAAACCTAACTCAGCTTTACGTAAATATGCTCGTGTTCGTTTATCAAACAACATCGAAATTAACGCGTATATCCCTGGTATAGGTCATAACTTACAAGAACACAGTGTTGTACTTGTACGTGGTGGTCGTGTAAAAGACTTACCTGGTGTGCGTTATCACATCGTACGTGGTGCGCTTGATACTTCAGGTGTTGATGGACGTAGACAAGGTCGTTCATTATACGGTACTAAAAAACCTAAAAACTAATTTTTAAATTAACTTTTAGCTTTATAAATATCATTATTATAGGAAGGGAGGACTTACATTATGCCTCGTAAAGGATCAGTCCCAAAAAGAGACGTATTACCAGATCCAATTCATAACTCAAAATTAGTTACGAAATTGATTAACAAAATCATGTTAGATGGTAAACGTGGAACAGCTCAAGGAATTCTTTATTCTGCATTTGAACTAGTACAAGAACGTAGTGGTAGAGATGCATTAGAAGTATTCGAAGAAGCTATCGAAAATATTATGCCAGTTTTAGAAGTTAAAGCTCGTCGTGTTGGTGGTTCAAACTATCAAGTACCTGTAGAAGTACGTCCAGAACGTCGTACTACTCTAGGTTTACGTTGGTTAGTTAACTATGCTCGTCTTCGTGGTGAAAAAACTATGGAAGAGCGTTTAGCTAACGAAATCTTAGATGCAGCTAACAATTCAGGTGGCGCAGTTAAGAAACGTGAAGACACTCACAAAATGGCTGAAGCAAACAAAGCATTTGCTCACTATCGTTGGTAAGATGGTAGTTTTTACCCTGAGTACTTTTCGATGTGATAGTTTACTATCTAAGGTTCGTACTTAGGGCATTGCCGTATTTATAGTATTTATTCACAGTAATACTGGAAGGAGAAAAATACATGGCTAGAGATTTTACTTTAGAAAAAACTCGTAATATCGGTATCATGGCTCATATCGACGCTGGTAAGACAACTACGACTGAACGTATTCTTTACTATACTGGCCGTATCCACAAAATTGGTGAAACTCACGAAGGTGCTTCACAAATGGACTGGATGGAGCAAGAGCAAGACCGTGGTATCACAATTACATCAGCAGCAACAACTGCACAATGGAACGACCACCGTGTAAACATTATCGACACTCCTGGACACGTAGACTTCACTGTTGAAGTTGAACGTTCATTACGTGTACTTGACGGTGCTGTAACAGTACTTGACGCTCAATCAGGTGTTGAACCTCAAACTGAAACAGTTTGGCGTCAGGCAACAACATACGGTGTACCTCGTATTGTATTTGTTAACAAAATGGATAAATTAGGTGCTAACTTTGATTATTCAGTAAGCACTATTCACGATCGTTTACAAGCTAATGCTCAACCAATCCAATTACCAATTGGTGCGGAAGATGAGTTCGAAGCTATCATCGATCTTGTTGAAATGAAATGTTTCAAATATAACAACGACTTAGGAACTGAAATTGAAGAAATCGAAATTCCTGCAGACCATCAAGACAGAGCTGAAGAAGCACGTGCTAACTTAATTGAAGCAGTTGCTGAAACAAACGATGAATTGATGGAAAAATATCTTGGAGACGAAGAAATCTCTATAGATGAATTGAAAGCTGCTATCCGTCAAGCAACAACTGACGTAGAATTCTACCCAGTACTTGTTGGTACAGCATTCAAAAACAAAGGTGTTCAATTAATGCTTAACGCTGTAATTGACTACCTACCATCACCTTTAGACGTTAAACCAATTGTTGGTCACCGTGCTGAAAACCCAGATGAAGAAGTTATTGCAAAACCAGATGACAGTGCAGAATTCGCTGCATTAGCATTCAAGGTTATGACTGACCCTTATGTTGGTAAATTAACTTTCTTCCGTGTTTACTCAGGTACTTTAACATCTGGTTCATACGTTAAAAACTCTACTAAAAACAAACGTGAACGTGTAGGTCGTTTATTACAAATGCACGCTAACTCACGTCAAGAGTTAAACACTGTATACTCAGGAGATATCGCTGCTGCGGTAGGTCTTAAAGATACAGGAACTGGTGATACTTTATGTGGTGAGAAAAATGACATCATCTTGGAATCAATGGTATTCCCAGAGCCTGTTATCCACTTATCAGTTGAACCAAAATCTAAAGCTGACCAAGATAAAATGACTACAGCTTTAGTTAAATTGCAAGAAGAAGACCCAACATTCCATGCACATACAGATGAAGAAACTGGACAAGTTATCATCGGTGGTATGGGTGAGCTTCACTTAGACATCTTAGTTGACCGTATGAAAAAAGAATTTAACGTTGAATGTAACGTAGGTGCGCCAATGGTTTCTTACCGTGAAACATTTAAGCAATCTGCACAAGTTCAAGGTAAATTCGCGCGTCAATCAGGTGGTCGTGGACAATACGGTGACGTTCAAATCGAATTCACTCCAAACGAAACTGGTGGCGGATTTGAATTTGAAAATGCTATCGTTGGTGGTGTAGTTCCTCGTGAATACATTCCATCAGTTGAAGCTGGTCTTAAAGACGCAATGGAAAACGGTGTATTAGCTGGTTATCCATTAATTGATGTTAAAGCTAAATTATTTGATGGTTCATACCATGATGTCGATTCATCTGAAATGGCCTTCAAAATTGCTGCATCATTAGCACTTAAAGAAGCTGCTAAAAAATGTGATCCAGTTATCTTAGAACCAATTACAAAAGTTACAATCGAAATGCCTGAAGAATACATGGGCGATATCATGGGTGACGTAACAGCTCGTCGTGGACGTGTTGATGGTATGGAACCTCGTGGTAATGCACAAGTTGTTAACGCTTATGTACCACTTTCAGAAATGTTCGGTTATGCAACTTCATTACGTTCTAACACTCAAGGTCGCGGTACTTACACTATGTACTTTGACCACTATGCAGAAGTTCCTAAATCAATTTCTGATGAAATCATCAAGAAAAACAGTGGTAACAAAGCTGACTAATTAAACTTGTATTGATTGGCTAAAGCCGATAAAATACACTAAGAGTTTATTTTAACTTAGCAATTGTTATAATTGATTTTTTGGACTAAATGCATTATAAAGGAACTATGTTCCTTTATGTACAATGTAAACCATCTTCTCATGATGGTGAGAAACTGTCATGAGAGATAAATAATTAAATTAATTTTTTAAGAGAATAGGAGAGATTTTATAATGGCTAAAGAAAAATTCGATCGCTCAAAAGAACATGCCAATATTGGTACTATCGGTCACGTTGACCATGGTAAAACTACTTTAACAGCTGCTATCGCAACTGTATTAGCAAAAAATGGTGACACTGTTGCACAATCATACGACATGATTGACAACGCTCCAGAAGAAAAAGAACGTGGTATTACAATCAATACTGCTCACATTGAATATCAAACTGACAAACGTCACTATGCTCACGTTGACTGCCCAGGACACGCTGACTATGTTAAAAACATGATCACTGGTGCTGCTCAAATGGACGGCGGTATCTTAGTAGTATCTGCTGCTGACGGTCCAATGCCACAAACTCGTGAACACATCTTATTATCACGTAACGTTGGTGTTCCAGCATTAGTTGTATTCTTAAACAAAGTTGACATGGTTGACGACGAAGAATTATTAGAATTAGTTGAAATGGAAGTTCGTGACTTATTAAGCGAATACGACTTCCCTGGCGACGACATTCCTGTAATCGCTGGTTCTGCATTAAAAGCGCTTGAAGGCGACGCAGAATACGAACAAAAAATCTTAGACTTAATGCAAGCAGTTGATGACTTCATCCCAACTCCAGAACGTGACTCTGATAAACCATTCATGATGCCAGTTGAGGACGTATTCTCAATCACTGGTCGTGGTACTGTTGCTACAGGCCGTGTTGAACGTGGTCAAATCAAAGTCGGTGAAGAAGTTGAAATCATCGGTATGCAAGATGAATCAAGCAAAACAACAGTTACTGGTGTAGAAATGTTCCGTAAATTATTAGATTACGCTGAAGCTGGTGACAACATTGGTGCTTTATTACGTGGTGTTGCACGTGAAGACATCCAACGTGGTCAAGTTTTAGCTGCTCCTGGTTCAATTACACCACACACTAAATTCAAAGCAGAAGTTTATGTATTATCAAAAGACGAAGGTGGACGTCATACTCCATTCTTCAGTAACTACCGCCCACAATTCTATTTCCGTACTACTGACGTAACAGGTGTTGTTACTTTACCAGAAGGTACTGAAATGGTTATGCCTGGTGACAACGTTGAAATGGACGTTGAATTAATTTCACCAATCGCTATCGAAGACGGTACTCGTTTCTCAATTCGTGAAGGTGGCCGTACTGTAGGATCAGGCGTTGTTACTCAAATCGAAAAATAATAAACTGTAGTTTCTAAAACTATGTTTAAAGCCTCCTTATGGAGGCTTTTTTTATTACATAATTATTAACTTATTACTTATTAAAAATGGTTTTCTTAATAAAAAGACGCTCTCTATTTTCATGTAATAGAGAGCGCCTTTTTTACGTAACTGTGAATTATTATTTTTTGAAGACTTGTTCTAATTCTAAGATTTTAAGGAATGTACTTGCTGCATATTTTAATGATGATTCATCTATATCGAAGTAAGGACTATGATGTGAGGCAGTAATGTTTTTTTGCGGATTACCACAACCTGTTAAGAAGAATGCCCCAGGACGTACTTTTAAATAGTGTGAAAAATCTTCACCAATCATCATTAGTTCAGAATCATTAAATCGAAAGTTTAAGTCATTTGCAGCGGTTTTAATTGTATTATATGACTTAGGGTTATTATGCAACGGTAAATAACCGCGTACATAATCTAAAGAATATGTTATATCATTTGCTACAGCTAAACCTGCTAGTAATTTTTCCATTTTGTCGATGACATGTTGTTGTACTGCAGTATCAAACGTACGCACAGTTCCTTTACAATATGCCGCATCTGGAATGACATTATCTATACTACCGGCTTGAATCATACCGAAACTAACGACAGCTTGTTTTACTGGATCTATCGTACGTGAAACAATTTTTTGTGCGCTCAGAATAAACTCTGCTAACACAACGACGGGATCAATCGTTTCGTGTGGTTTTGCACCGTGACCGCCTTGGCCTTGTATTTTTATGCTAAATTCATCTGGTGATGCCATCATAGCACCTTCTCTTGAGTAGATTGTACCTGTCGGATAACCACTCCATAAATGATTACCGTATACTCTATCTACACCTTTAAGGCAACCATCATCAATCATTTCTTGGGAACCTCCAGGCATCATTTCTTCACCATATTGGAAAATGAGTACCACGTTACCGTTTAGATGTTCAAGATTGTCATTTATTATTTCGGCGACTGCTAACAATATGGCCGTATGTCCATCATGACCACAAGCATGCATCACACCATCAATTTTTGATTTAAAATCATGTGTCGTAAGTTCTTCAACAGGAAGTGCATCAAAATCTGCACGCAATGCGATGGTGGGACCGTCGCCAGTGCCATTAAAAGTCGCTACTATGCCGTTGCGACCAACAGGCTCAGTAATATCACATGACCATTGTTTTAATTGATTTACGATAAAATCATGTGTGTGTGTTTCTTCAAAAGATAATTCAGGATATTGATGTAAATATCGTCGAATTTGAATCATTTTATCTTCTTTTTTATTCGCAAGTTGATACCAATCAAACAACTTAAGCCCTTCTTCCTAGTGCAATTTAAATACATTATAACATGATATGTAGTAGGCGGTATATGTTCGTTAATTAACTTTAAGACAAACGTGTTAGTGCTTTTATATTAAGTGAAAATAAGGTATTATTGTCATAGTAGATAGATAACTCAAAGGGGGATTTAAAGTGGTACAATCACTTACTGACTTTTTATCAGAAAATATTAACTATTTGAAAGATAATGGACTTTATAATGAAATAGATACAATTGAAGGTGCAAATGGACCTGAAATTAAAATTAACGGCAAAAATTATATCAACTTATCTTCAAATAACTATTTAGGACTAGCAACAGACGAAGATTTAAAAGAAGCAGCTAAAAGCGCAATAGATACACATGGTGTAGGTGCAGGTGCTGTACGTTCAATTAACGGTACATTAGACTTACATGATGAATTAGAAGAAACATTAGCTAAATTTAAAGGCACAGAAGCAGCAATCGCTTATCAATCAGGATTTAATTGTAATATGGCGGCTATTTCTGCTGTAATGAATAAAAATGATGCGATTTTATCAGATGAATTAAACCACGCATCTATTATTGATGGTTGTCGTTTATCACGTGCCAAAATTATTCGTGTAAATCACTCAGATATGGAAGACTTACGTGCGAAAGCTAAAGAAGCTGTAGAATCAGGCCAATATAACAAAGTAATGTATATTACTGACGGCGTATTTAGTATGGATGGAGACGTTGCAAAGTTACCTGAAATTGTAGAAATTGCTGAAGAATTTGGTCTATTAACATACGTAGATGATGCACATGGTTCAGGCGTTATGGGTAACGGTGCAGGCACTGTTAAACACTTTGGTTTACAAGATAAAATTGATTTCCAAATCGGTACATTATCTAAAGCTATCGGTGTTGTCGGTGGCTACGTGGCTGGTACACAATCATTAATTGATTGGTTAAAAGTACAATCAAGACCATTCTTATTTTCAACTTCATTAGCACCTGGAGACACTAAAGCAATCACCGAAGCTGTGAAAAAATTAATGTCTTCTACAGAATTACATGATAAATTATGGGAAAATGGCAATTATTTAAAAGAAAACTTACAAAAACTTGGTTTTGACATCGGTCAATCAGAATCACCAATTACACCCGTTATTATTGGTGATGAGAAAAAGACACAAGAATTTAGTAACCGTCTAAAAGAAGAAGGCGTATATGTTAAATCAATCGTCTTTCCAACAGTTCCAAGAGGTACTGGTAGAGTAAGAAATATGCCTACTGCAGCACATACAAAAGAAATGTTAGACGATGCAATTGCAGCATTTGAAAAAGTTGGTAAAGAATTAGATATTATTTAATTATTCATAGTTAAAATATTTAGTCGAGATATAAGTAACAGCAAGAAACTTAGCATAGGTTTCAAAACGCTACTTCATATCTCGACTATTTTTTATATATTGTGAGGTGTTGAAATGGACTTGATTATAATAAGAGGTAACTCTGGTAGCGGTAAAACTACAATAGCAAAGGCATTACATAATGAACTTGGTGAAGATGCATTATTACTGTCACAAGATGTTGTAAGACGAGAAATGTTACAAGTACATGATCGACCAGGTAATTTAGCGATATCACTTATCGAGCAAATTGCACGATATGGTATGGAACATTGTCAGTATGTTATTCTAGAAGGCATATTAAACAAAGAGAAATATAATCATATGCTACAATCATTAATTGATTTGCCTGAAGTAACTGCTCATATTTACTACTTTGATTTACCTTTTGAAGAAACTGTACGTCGTCATAATACTAAAAAAAATACTGATTTTGGAGAAGAAAAGATGGCCTCATGGTTTGTGGAGCCTGATTATTTAGGCAATGATCAAGAACAAATATTAACCCAATATATGAATAAGGAAGAGATTTTAACAAAGATAATCGGAGAAATAAAAAAAGCTTAAGCTGTAATGATAATATACAGCCTAAGCTTTATAACGTTTTAATGGTTATTATTTTCTTTTTCGTGCTCTCGCTCAGCTTTCGTTTGCATAAATGGTATTGCACACCAAAGCACATGCAGTAAAATAGTTAGAATTACCAATACTATTGGAATGAATACTTCTATAATACTAATGTCGACAATAAATGACACGATGATAAATGCAGTTATTGAAGGTAATGAACAAATAACTACAAGTGATAATAAAACGAATTGTAATACTTGTGTGGCGAAAGTGTTAAATATATCGAGTATAAGAATACCGATATAAAATAAGGTAATCAAGACAAGTAATACGACTATCCAACCTTCAGAAATACCACTCTGTCTTTCAATATAGTGTTGGTAAGGTGTTAAAGTCGGCAAGATAAATATAATCATCGTTGCTAACCATGCTAGTATGCCAAAGAAAGTGAAGAGAATTTTAGATAAATTTTTGTTCATCATTATTGCCCCCTAAATTGTAGCTCAATAGTGATTGCTATATAAGCTAACAATTATTTATGACTTTTCGTGAATCGCCACATCTTTATTATTTAATATACCCAAGTGATAAAAATTGTAATCACTTACATTTACTACTGACATAAAGGTTATTTGTATGCTATATTCAAGCTAATATATATTAAAATAAATGTAATTTAAGGGGATAATATATGGATAAATTGTCACGGTTGCATTTTATTACACCACGTCTTATCATAAGACCGTTAGCGAAAAATGACTATGAAGTTTGGTTAAAAGGTTTTAAAGATAGACTACCATCACAATATAAGCATGATAAAGGTCAATTAGATATGTCCGATGCTACTGTTACGTGGTTTCACGATTTGGTAGAACGACAAACGATATCTGCTGAACAAGATGATTTGTATATTTGGGGCATTTTTGACCGTAATAATAATCACTTAGGAATGTTAGATCTAAAAACGCTGAGTAGAGATAACTTTCAATGGGCTGAAATTGGTTATTTTATGCATAATCAGTATTGGAGAAATGGCTATTGTTATGAAGCTGTAGCAGAATTAGTCTTTCAAGCTTATGAGACGATGAATTTTCATAGAATTGAAGCACACGTCAACATTGATAATGAACCATCTATAAAATTATTAGAAAAAGTAGGGTTTAAATTTGAATGTTTACGTGAAGGTTTTATTTATGAAGATGGGGAATGGACCGACAACTATGTCTACTATATAAATACACATAATAATGACTTGCACGGGGAGGCGTAATATAATGGCAGAATTTAGAGAATTAACGATGGGCGATGAAGAGTTGTACTGTAACTATATGGAAGAGTGGTTGGATAATGACGAACAGATCGTCCCAACAGTTACGAACATTGCTAAATATGATAATTTTGAAGACTTAGTGCATAAATTAGAAGATAATAAGTCACATGATCAAAAAGTTGATAATACCACGCTATTTTTAATTGGCGAAGAAATTATTGGTGCAGCCAATATTCGTCACAATTTAAATGATGCATTAAAAAAACACGGTGGCCATATTGGTTATGGCGTACGAAAAAAATATCGTCAACAAGGATACGGCACCAAAATTCTTAAAAAATCATTAGATTACTTATCAAGAATAGGTGTTCAAGAAGCATTAATTACTTGTGATGATGATAATGAAGCTTCGGCGACTGTTATTTTAAATAATGGTGGCGAAGAAATTGAATCATATCAACATGAAGATGGTACAGTTACACGTAGATTTATGATAGAAATTGCATAAACTTAATAAATAATGTTAGCTTAACGTATTCTATTAATGCGTTAAGCTTTTTTAATTGAAAACGATTCAGCAAACAATAATAACGACGAAATGAAAGCGCAATCATAATTGAAAGACTTTGTTTATTTTTTCAAGTATAATAACAATTGAATAAATTATGAAATAGAAAGAGGGATTGCATGTCAAAGGTTATTCAAGACATCAACGAGGCATTCGATGATTTAAAAGATGGGATGACCGTGTTAGCGGGCGGATTTGGACTATGTGGCATACCTGAGTATGCTATTGAAGCTATTCGACATAAAGGAACAAAAGGTTTAACAGTTGTAAGTAATAACTGTGGTGTCGATGATTTTGGACTTGGTAGACTGCTAGAGCATCAACAAATTGATAAAATGATAAGCTCATACGTCGGCGAAAATAAAATTTTTGAGCGTCAATTAATAAATGGCGAACTAGAAGTAGAATTAACACCTCAAGGCACATTAGCTGAAAAATTGCGAGCGGGTGGTGCAGGAATTCCAGCATTTTATACTAAAACTGGCGTAGGCACTCAAATCGCAGAAGGCAAAGAAACGCGTGAGTTTGATGGTGAAAATTATTTAATGGAACGCGCTATTAAAGGGGATTATGGCATTGTTAAAGCAGCAAAGGCAGATACATTTGGAAATTTAGTATTTAATAAAACGGCGCGTAACTTCAATCCGTTATGTGCGATGGCTGCTACGACAACTGTTGTTGAAGTCGAAGAAATCGTAGATATTGGTGAAATCGATCCTGATGATGTACATTTATCAGGTGTTTATGTCGATTATATTTACGAAGGACAAAATTATGAGAAACGAATTGAAAAACGAACAGTTAAGGAGGCTAATCATGGATAAAGTGTCACAAAGGAAAAAAATTATACAACGTGCAGCGCAAGAAATTAAAAGTAATATGGTTATTAATTTAGGTATTGGGATGCCAACTTTAGTAGCTAATGAAATTAATGACCACGTTGAAAATGTTTATTTCCAATCTGAAAATGGTTTGCTTGGAATTGGTCCTTATCCAACTGAAGCGGAGATAGACCCAGATTTAATTAATGCGGGTAAAGAAACGGTAACTGCTGCTAAAGGTGCTTCATATTTCGATAATGCTGAATCGTTTGCCATGATTAGAGGTGGCCATATTGATTTAGCTATTTTAGGAGGTATGGAAATATCCCAAAAGGGTGATTTAGCCAATTACATGATTCCTGGAAAGTTAGTTAAAGGTATGGGAGGCGCCATGGATTTAGTCGTAGGTGCTCAAAAAGTTGTAGTGATTATGGATCATATGAATAAACATGGTGAATCTAAGATTAAGAAGGAATGTGAGTTGCCATTAACAGGAAGTGAAGTGGTGCACACATTGATTACTGATTTAGCTGTATTCCAATTTGATAATGGTGTTATGAAATTGGTCGAACTTCAAGAAGGGACAACACTTGAAGATGTAGAAAAATATACTGATGCACACTTTGAGAACCACTTAGCATAATTGTTTAACAATAGTGTCACTGTGATTTGATAATTATGTATAATAAAAAGAACGTTATATTGATACATAGGAGGTTTGTTTTATAGTGCAATTTATAAGTGAACAGAAGCAAGCTGAATTACTAGATATGGCAGAAGTTGTCGAAGCAGTTGAAGAAGCTTTGCAAGCTTATTCAGAAGGACAAACTGAAAATCCACTACGTCATGTTTTACCATTCAATGAAGAAAATAAGTATTTAGTGATGCCGGCATTATCAGACAAATTAGGTATAGTGGGACTCAAAACAGTAACATTTGCACCTAATAATCCGCAACTAGGGAAAAATACTATCGTGGGTTCAGTTATTTTGTCAGATTATAATACAGGCGAAACGTTAGCTGTCTTAGAAGGAGCGTATTTAACGAAAATACGTACAGGTGCAATTTCTGGTGTAGCTACAAAATACCTTGCACAACAAAATGCCAAAACATTATGTGTTATTGGCACTGGTGAACAGGCAGAAGGATTAGTTGAAGCGGTCCTTGCAGTTAGGCCAATTACACATATACATCTTTATAATCGTACATACGATAAAGCTGTTACTTTTGCTAATAAGTTGCAAGCACAATACGCTATAACTACAAAAGTTTTTGAAGGCGTTGAAGATGCGATGCAAAATGCTGACGTAATCGTTACTGCTACAAATGCTGCGTCGCCAGTATTTCATAATGACTTAACAGCTGGTGTACATATCAATGCTGTAGGTTCGTTTAAACCAGATATGCAAGAGTTACCGTCTGTTGCCATACAACAAGCAGACAAAGTCGTTGTTGAATCAAGTGATACAGCGTTAGAAGAAACAGGAGACCTAATTAATCCTATTGAAGAAGGCGTTTTTAAAGCGAATGATTTATACGGAGAATTAGGTAATATTGTAGCAGGTAAGCTTGAAGGTAGACTGAATGAGGAAGAAATAACTGTTTTTAAATCGGTAGGTCTAGCCATTGTAGATATTGTCGTAGCTAATTATTTCTATCAAAAATTGCTGAAATTAAATAACTAATAAAGAAAGTGTAATTACGTAGTTTGTACTTCGTAATTACACTTTTTATGTGGCGTTTTTTATTTAATAGGGTTCATACCTTCTTGCCAATCAGAATATATTAACTTGCCACCTTGTTGTCTAAATTTTTTGTTGCTTGCACCACGCTCATGATCAGCAGCTTGTTCAATATTTAATGTTGGATTAACATTTAATAGCTGTGCATACCATTTAGCCCAAGTTTCTCCGTCTACTGGATTGTCATCTGTAACATTATATATACCTGGTTCAAATGATAAAGCTTGTATAGCTGTTTCCACAGCATCGTCAATATGAATAAATGATTGAATACCATTAGACATTGATACAGAGCCGTCTATAAATTGGTTGTAAATCATACCATCTTTACCAAACCATGTTTGAGGGCCATAAAGTAAGCCGTAACGTAAAATAACATGATGTGGAATACGAGCAGTTTCTTGTTCTAAAGCTTCTACACCATCAACAGTTACTTTTCTTTCGCCAGTCGCTTGATAATCAAGTGGCGTTTCTTCGGTTGCTAAACCTTGCCCACCTTCATAAACGAAAGCAATACTTTGTGATTGAATATGTTGTACGTCGTTATTTAATGCTGCCGATACTATATTTTTTGTGCCTTCTTTTCTAACGCGTGTGTTAGCTGACATATCCGCTTGCTTTAGGTCAGTTATTTCATTAATAATAACATCTGGTTTGTAACTAGCAACCGCAGCTTCAACTGTATCAGCTTTAAATACGTCACCAATAAAACCAGTAACGCCTTGGTCTTCTAATTTAGCTTTACCTTGTTGTGAACGTGTTAAACCAGCAACATCATATCCTTCTTCTAATAAGCGTTTTGTTAATTTAGTACCAATAAGACCAGTGGCACCAACTACAAATATTTTTGTCATTTTAAGGACACCTTCCATTTTAAAATGTATAACTAAGTTCCGCATGTAACATAAATTAAATAAGTTAATCTGAAAACATTCTAGTTTGAAAAATTAACTTAATTTACTTTAGTATTATATGATATATAACTATATGATGTATAATATTAAGCGTTATGTTAAAAATAAAAATCACACATAATTATTAAATGAACAAGGAGTCAAGAATGGAACAACAATTATATACTATCCCGAAAATAGAATTACATTGTCATTTAGATGGATCAGTAAGTATAGCATTACTTAAGCAACTAGCTCTGGAACAAGGCATTTCTTTAAATGAACAGAATCTTTATGTTGATCAAAATTGTGAAAACTTGGAACAATATTTACGATGTTTTGATGAAATTCAAAAAGTCTTACAAACTGCAGATAGCTTACAACGCTCTGTCGTTGACGTAGCAGCGCAAGCAGTTGAAGATAATGTTAAATATATTGAAATTAGATTTGCACCTTTATTTCATATGGAACAAGGTTTAAGTATAGATGAGACAATTCAAGCAGTCGTTGCGGGTGCTAAAAGAGCAATGTCTCAATACGATATTAAGATTAATATTTTAGTATGTGCTATGCGTCAACATAGTAATGCAGTAAACAAAGATTTATTTAATCATGTGCTCCAAAATGATAACATGGATATTGCTGGTATTGATTTTGCGGGACCCGAGGCAGCTTTCCCACCAGAAAAAATTGAAGAAGCAGCACAATACGGTGTCGCAAAAGGGTTAAATCTAACGCTTCATGCCGGCGAATGCGGTTGTATTCATAACGTTGTAGAATCGATTAAATTAGGGGCTAAACGTATAGGACATGGCGTTGCCATTAATAATGACGAACAAGTATTGGCAGAAGTAAAAGCACAACAAGTGTTATTAGAAATCTGCCCTAAAAGTAATATACAAACGCGGGCGATTAAAGACGTTGCGGAGTTGAATTTACCTTATTTAGTATCGCAAGATATACCTTTTCTCATAAATACAGACAATAGAACAGTCACTCAAACAACATTGCTAGCAGAATATGACTTATTACTTAAAGCACAACAACTAACAATGGAAGATGTTGCAAACATTAATAAAAATGCTGTTAAACATACATTTTTATCACCGCAAGAACAAGAAGTATTACGACAAAAGATGAAATAATAATAAATACTATAAATAATAAAATATTTTGCTTATAATGAATATATGTATAAATTAAGTAGGGCGTAAAACGAGGTGTATATATGGGCGTAATAATTATTATCTTACAAGTACTGCTTGGGATAATATTTATCATAACGGGGTCAAAAATTGTGTCGGGGGCTATGAATGAAGAGTTTGTACGCATGGGTTACCCCCAAGTGTTTAATCAAATTACTGGAGCAATAGAATTATTAGGCGCTTTAAATATGTTATTTGGCATTTTTAATCCTTATTTAGCTATGGGGGCTAGCGTTGTATTAGGATGTACGATGTTAGCAGGTGCATTATCATTAATATTTTTAGCCAAAGATCCTTTAATAAAAGCGTTACCTGCAACGATTCTATTATTGCTTAATGTTCTAATATTTTGTTATTACATATAAAAAACGATATCACTACCTTAAATAGGTTTAGTGATATCGTTTTTTTTGATGACGAAATTATTAAAATAAATTAATAACATAATTTAGTAGGAGGGTCATAATTAGACCACACAATCCTACAATAGATTGCACGATAGTAATGGTTTTAAATGTTTCACCCATTGACATGCCAAAGGACTCTTTTACTAACCAAAATCCACCGTGATTGACGTAATTGAAGAATAAGGATCCTGAGCCTATTGCGACTGTTAATAATTCCTTATTGATACTAGGGTCTGCTTGTAAAAGTGGATATAATAAATTAGTTGCACCGACTATACCAACAGTTGCAGAACCTGTAGATATTGATAGTAGGGCAGCGACTATCCAGCCCATAAGTATAGCTGATAATGAAAAATTATCGGCCAAATGTACAATTGCTGTACCCACACCAGAATCTTCTAACACTTGTCCAAAAGCGCCACCTCCAGCGATAATCAACATAATACCTGCAATTGGTTTTAGACTTGCGCCGAGTGAATCTCTTAATTTTTTAGTATCTGAATGACGTAAGTATCCGAGTGTGATTAATGCATATAACACACCTATAAACATTGCTATAATCGGACTACCTAGAAATTCAAAAGTTTTGTATTGTAATGTCTGCTCTTCAAAAAATATGCCAGCAATAGCATGCAGTAACATCATAACGACAGGGACTAAGATTGTTGAAAAAGCTAAAAATGATGATACTGGACGTTCATCAGTTGATTTTTCAGGTGTTGCGTATTGCGTTAATAAGTCTTGATTTGGTTTTACTGATAATCTAGGCGTTATAAATTTGCCGTATAGCGGGCCAGCAATAATAATTGTTGGTATTGCACAAATAATACCGTAAATCATCGTAATACCAATATTTGCTTTAAATTGATTAATAGAAATTAATGGTCCAGGATGTGGTGGCACCATACCATGCATCGTAGCTAATGCAGCAATTACTGGTACTCCTATAGCGACATAGGTAGAACCTTTGAAATCATGCTGGTCTTCTAGTTTTTTTGCTATCGTAAATATGAGTGGCAACAGCATTATTAATCCTACTTCAAAGAACATAGGTATACCGATTATGAACGCAGCTAGAGCCATTAACCATGGTAATTGTTTATAAGAAGCGTTGCTTAAAATAGTCGATGCAATTTTATCACTTGCCCCAGTATCAGATAAAATTTTACCTAACATTGCCCCTAGAGCAATAGTGACGCCTGTCTCACCAAGCGTTGATCCTGCACCTTTTTCGATAGAATCTACAATTTTTCCTATATCTAAACCCGCCGAGAAACCAACGAAGATTGCTGTTAATAATAAGGCAAGTAAAGGATGAAAACGTAGTTTAGATGTAATTAATATAATAAGTAATAAAATACTAACTACTGTAATGATAAGTAATCTATAATCTTGTAATGCCATAAAAATAACTCCCTTAAAAAATGTATGATAAGTGCATTTTTATAATGAAAAATGTTAAATACTAAACTATTATAACTTAATGAAAAGGTTTACACTGGAATTTTGTTTATTATATCAGGATAAGTAGGTAACAAAAATAGCGATTAAACTAATATGAGCTGACATAGTTTAATCGCTATAAGTATATTTATTCATTTAATTGCGGCTCTAAATTATAAACATTGTTTATTGTACCGCCTGAAATAACTTGATCTAATACTTCGACAACCTTATTCGCAATTTCGACAGTAGGTACCCCGATAGCATGTACTGGATAATCCAATTTAGCGATATGAGGAATGTTATCATAAGAATAAATTATCGGTTGATTTCGTTCTAAATCTATCGCATTTAATGTACCAATTGTAATATCATAACTACCACAAATCACGCCGGGTGCAAGGTCGTGTTGCGCATAAAAGTTTTTGACTGCTGATTCTGTTTCTAAAGCTGATAGCCCTTGTGAATCAATGATGCGATAATAAATATGATGCTGTTGGCAATAATCGACGATTGCATCTTTTTTGGCTACTTGTCTTGAGTCAGTAGTATTAATATCACCTATATAATCAATTTGTTTAACGCCTTTTTCAAGTAAAGACTCAATAGCCATTATCATCGCCTTGTAATGGTTAACGTTAATGATAGGGTAGTCGATTTCTCTATCTACACCATATGCTACAACTGGTATATTTTCATAGACATCAGATGGTAAATTTGTACTCGGTCCTTCGTCGAAAATGATGATACCATCACAGCCAAACTCAAGAAATTTTTTAGAAGCGACTGCGATATCATCAATGGATAATATCATGACATAGCCTAATAATTTAAGGGCTTCATTAATTTCAGAAACGAGATGAGTAACGGCAACACGATCAACGGACGGCCAAATCAGACCGATAGTATTACTACGTTTAGACACAAGTGCACGCGCAGAATGATTAGGTATATAATTCATTTCGGCGGCTTTTTGTTGTATGTATGCTTTCGTATTCGGTTTTACAAGTGGTGAATTTTTTAATGCTTTACTAACTGTCGAATAACTCACACCACAGGCTTTTGCGACATCTTTGAGTGTAACTGCCATAAAAATACTCCTTCAAAGGGATTGATTTAATTTGAATTTAATTATACCATATAGACAAGAAAAAAAATATTTTTTATCACAAAATAACAACGTTGTTATTTTGTGAGTAAAGGGGATGCTGTGATGAATTCGATGGAGACAATGCATAAAATTAATAGCTCTAAACACATAGCTGTTATGAGAACAGACGACAAACAGGAGTTTGTTGATATCGCCAATATAATTATCGAACAAGGTTTAGATGTCATAGAGGTAACACTAACTACGCCTCAAGCAATGGAAATTATAACAACGTTGTCTCAAAAAGATAACGCACTTATAGGGGCAGGTACAGTACTTGATAGTGTTTCGGCAAGAGTGGCTATTTTAAATGGTGCGAAATTTATCGTTAGTCCGTCATTTGATAAAGAAACTGCAAAAGTGGCTAACTTATATGATGTACCTTATGTTCCTGGCGTAATGACGGTAAAAGAAATGATAGAAGCAATGACATACGGTTGCAAAGTACTCAAACTATTTCCGGCTACACAGTTTACACCTTCATCAATAAAAGACTTTAGAGGTCCATTACCTACAACAGAATTTATTCCTACAGGAGGGGTTGGCAAGAAAAATCACCAAGAATGGTTAGATGCTGGTAGTTTTGCAGTAGGCATTGGCAGTGAAATTACAAAAGTATATCAACAAAATGGAGCAGACGGTTTGAAGCAATATGTAAGTGAACTTAAAGGTGGTGAGTGAAGATGACTATCTATGGCTTAGGGGAAGTCTTACTGCGCTTTACGCCACCGAATTACGAACAACTAAAAAATGCACGGTCGTTGAATATACAGACAGGTGGCGCCGAGTTAAATACACTCGTGACGTTAGCTGGATTTAAACAAGATACTGCAATGTTAACAACATTACCACAAGATAATTTAAAAGATTTAGTAGAACAAACGATGCGCAGTGCGAACGTAAGCACAAAATTTATCAATCATAGTGAAGGGCGCTTAGGCACTTACTATATGGAAGAAGGCTTCGGTTATAGAAGCGGCCAAGTTATTTATGATCGTGACCATTCTACATTTGCTATCAATGGCTATGAACAGTTACAACAAATTGATTTTAATGATGGAGATCACCTGATTTTGACAGGTATTACGCTTGCAGTAAATACACAAATAAGAGACAACATTGTAGACATTTTAACTAAACTTAAAAAGCAAGGCGTTAAATTAGTATTTGATATAAATTATAGAGGTAATTTGTGGTCAACAGATAAAGCGATACCAGTTATTAAATCAGTGTTACCACTTGTAGATATTTTACTCTTTGGGAAAAAAGATGCTACACATCTACTATCAACGAATAGTGAATCTGACGATATGGAAACATGTGCTAGAACGATACAAGCTCAATATAATATACCAGTAATGGCGTCTAGCAATAGAGATATTACTGAAAGTACATTGCAAGGTATCATGTTAATACAAGATAACTTTATAACAAGTCCGAAATACCAATATACCGTCCTCAATCGTATCGGTGCTGGCGATGCATTTACAGCAGGTATTATCCATGGATTGCTTCAACAGTGGGATTTAGCACAAGTTATCGATTTTGCAACAAAATGTTCCGTACTGCAACATACAACCAACGAAGATTCATTAAGTATAGAAGAACAAGATATTTTAAATTTATCCTCTAACTTTGGCGAATTAAAGCGTTAGTAAATGTAATTTTGAAAACGCATTCAAAAACTTAATGAAAATGAAAGATAGAGAAATAAAGGAGAGGTACTATGACACTTATTAATGATAATTTTTTACTTAATAATAAAACAGCTGAGAAGCTTTACCAAAAAGTTAAAAATATACCTATTATCGATTTCCATTGTCATATAGACGCTAAAGAAATTTATGACAATAAAAACTATGACAATATCACACAATTATGGTTAGCAGGTGACCACTATAAATGGCGACTGATGCGTGCTGATGGTATTAACGAATCATTTATTACAGGTAACGCACCGGACTTTGATAAATTTAAAGCATTTATGCATATGTTGCCATATTCAATTATGAATCCTATGTATCACTGGTGTGCATTAGAGTTAAAACGTTATTTTAATGAAACGACTAATTTCGATGACGTCGATATTAAAAAATTATATGATGCGTTAAATAAAAAATTAAGTAAACCTTCACATACACCACAAGCATTGATTGAAAAAAGTAATGTCTCAGTCGTGTGCACAACCGATGATCCATGTGACGATTTAAAATATCATCGTTTATTGAATGAAGATAAAAAAGTTAATTTTAAAGTATGCCCAACGTTTAGACCAGATAGTTATGTGTTCCTAAGCAAAGACACAGTCACTGCAAAAGTTGAACAGTTAAAAAAGAATGTAGACTGTAATATTAATGATTTAACAAGCTATATTTCAGCATTAAAAGAACGCATATATTATTTTGACAGAAATGGTGCTTTAAGTTCGGATCAAAGTTTTGAAAAGACACCATGTGTCACTGTTGATGAAGAAGAAGCGGCCAAATTATTTGAAAAAGTGTTAAACGGTGGCGTTATCGAAGAAGCAAAACAATACGAGTTAGCTGGCTTTATTATGACTGAATTGTCAAAAGTTTATAAAGAATTAAATTGGGTCGTGCAATTCCACTTAGGACCTACACGCAACAATAATACAAAAATGTACCAACAAGTTGGCGCTGATAGTGGATTTGATAGTGTGGGCGATCAATTGAGTGCAAAACGCTTAAACGCCTTTCTTAATCATTTAGAATTAAACAATGCATTATCAGACACTATTATTTATCCAAATAATGGTCAAGATCATTTAATGGTACAAGCCACTGCTGGTAACTTTACGAATAGTGAACATCGCGTTCAATTAGGGGCAGCATGGTGGTTTAACGATACTAAAGAAGGCATGGAACAGCACTTAATAGATTATGCGAATGTCGGTCTATTACCAAACTTTGTAGGTATGTTAACAGATTCAAGAAGTATGACTTCATATACTAGACATGAATACTTCAGACGCATTTTATGTAATTTATTAGGCGACAGAATTGAAAAAGGTGAAATTGCGTTAAGTAATAAAACAATTGAACAAATTCTGAAAGATATTTGTTTCAATAATGCATTAAAACTATTCAAAATCGATGGCATTAAGGAGGTTTAAACGTTATGGAATTATCATTTAGATGGTACGGCAAAGACGATCCAGTAACCTTACAACAAATTAAACAAATTCCTGATATGAAGCATATTGTTTCGGCCATTTATGATGTGCCAGTAGGTGAAGTTTGGACGAGTGAACGTATTGCTGACTTAAAAGCTACAATTGAAGCTGAAGGTCTAAAGTTTGAAGTAGTTGAAAGTTTACCTGTACATGAAAATATTAAATTAGGCGTTGATAATAGAGATGAACTTATCGAAAATTATAAAACGTCACTTATTAATTTAGCTGAAAATGGTATTAAAACTGTAACTTATAATTTTATGCCAGTATTTGACTGGACACGTTCACAATTAGATTATGAACTTGAGGATGGCTCTAACACTTTGATTTATAAACATGATCAAATTAAAGATATCGACCCTTTAACAACGGATTTAAATTTACCGGGCTGGGATGAAAGTTACTCTCGAGAAGAAATGAATCAATTGATTTTAGACTACCGTGAGACTTCAGAAGAACAATTATGGGAAAACTTAGAGTACTTTTTAGAACGTGTGTTACCGACGGCGATAGAACATGATGTTGATCTAGCGATACATCCGGACGATCCACCTTGGCCAATTTTCGGTATTCCAAGAATTATTAAAAATAAAGATAGTTATGAACGTCTATTATCTATCAATAATAGTAAAAATAACGGCATATGTTTCTGTACAGGTTCGTTAGGTTCACTTGCTGAAAATGACTTGCCGACAATGATCAGAACGTTTGGAGATCATATTCACTTTATGCACATGCGTAACGTTAAACGTATCGGTGAGTATTCGTTCTTAGAAACTGGACACTTATCTAAAAACGGTTCGGTGGACATGAAAGCCGTAGTTGAAGCATTAGTAGACATTGATTTTAAAGGTACAATTAGACCCGATCATGGACGAATGATTTGGGGAGAAACAGGTAAGGCAGGATATGGCTTATACGACCGTGCCTTAGGTGCAACTTATATTAATGGCTTAATCGAAGGGGTGCGCAAATAAAATGACACAATTTGAAAATTTAAACATAGTGATAACCGGTGCCACAGGCGTTATTGGTTCAACGTTCGTCAAAGCATTAGTTGATCAAGGTGCTAATGTAGGTATATTAGGACGTTCTGAGGACAAGATTGTTAACTTGCAACAACAAATAGACGCAGACCATAAACAAACTGTAGGATTAGTGGCAGACGTATTAGACAAAAAAGCCTTAGAACAAGCTAAAAAGACATTTAATCAAACATTTGGTCAAATTGATGTCTTAATTAATGGGGCAGGCGGTAACAATCCTAATGCTACAACTGATGACGAAATGTACGATGAAAACAGTGGAAAATCTTTCTTTGATTTAACTGAAGATGGTGTTGATCAAGTATTTAAGTTAAATTACACAGGAACATTTTTACCTTCACAAGTCTTTGGTCAAGATGTCGTGACATCTGAACAAGGTACAATTATTAATATTTCATCAATGAACGCATTTACGCCACTAACTAAAATTCCAGCATATAGTGGTGCAAAAGCTTCTGTCAGCAACTTTACACAATGGTTAAGTACTTACTTTGCAGGTCAAATCCGCGTCAATGCAATCGCGCCAGGATTTTTTGAAACTGCACAAAATAAAGGTTTGTTAAGAAATGATGATGGCTCTTATTCTGAAAGAGCCAATAAAATCTTATCACAAACGCCTATGCAACGCTTTGGTGAACCAGAGGAATTGTTAGGTACCTTATATTGGTTAATAGACAATAAACAAAGTGGCTTTGTAACCGGTGTTGTTGTGCCAGTCGATGGTGGATTTAATTCTTATTCAGGCGTTTAATAATAAACAATAAAAAGTAACCTCGATGTTAATGATAACGTCGAGGTTACTTTTTATGCCTATAAATTATTCAGAGCTTACTAAATCTGGAATATTAATAAAGTCTTGCTTTTCTAAAGATACTGGACGACCTTCATCGTGCATTTTAGCAATGTGAAATTCTCCCCATTGGCATAAAGAAGATAAAATTTCACTTAACGTCTGTCCATAATCGGATAATTTGTATTCGACTTTCGGTGGCACTTGTTGATAAACAATACGTTCGATAATGCTATCTTCTTCTAACTCTCGTAATTGTTGCGTCAACATTTTTTGAGTGATATTAGGGATGGCGCGTTTAAGTTCGGAAGTTCGCATCGTACAATTATCCTTCAAATGACAGAGCACTACAGGTTTCCATTTGCCACCTAACACATCAATCGTTGCTTCTACGCCGATATTATAATGATTCTTTAACATATATTCCACCTCCATAGGTACTAAAAAGTGCCTATAGTACTTTTAGGTACCTATATGACTTTAAAGTGCGTACTTACTTCTTTTGATTAATGGAATTATAATAACACACATATTAATAAAAGAGGAAGGAAAGAAGTAAATGAAACAACAAAAATTAGCAATTATTGCTTTAGCCGTCTCAGCCTTTGCGATTGGTATGACAGAATTTATTAGCGTTGGGTTATTACCACTTATTAAAAATGCATTTGATATTACAATTCCTATGGCTGGATTAACAGTATCTTTATACGCCATTGGAGTTACGGTAGGGGCCCCAGTACTAACGCCACTTACAAATAAAATGAAAAGAAAACATTTATTAATTACAATTATGGTTATCTTTATTGTGGCTAATTTATTAGCAGCATTTTCAGCGTCATTTACGATGTTACTAGCAATGCGTGTCTTATCTGCATTAATGCATGGCGTGTTTATGTCTATTGCTACAGCTATAGCGAGTGATCTTGTGTCCCCAGATAAACGTTCAAGTGCAATTGCTATGATGTTTACCGGATTAACTGTTGCAACAATTACAGGCGTACCATTTGGAACTTGGATTGGACAAAATTTCGGTTGGGAAATGTCATTTATCACAATAGCAATTATTGGTTTCATTAGTTTGATTGCTAATGTGATTTTCGTGCCAAGTAATTTAAACGAATTTGAACAATCACCAATCATTCAACAATTAAAAGTATTTAAAAATAAATCCCTTATGCTTGTCTACTTAATTACTGCCTTAGGTTATGGTGGCACGTTTGTCGTCTATACGTATCTAACATCAATGTTGACACATCAATTAGGTTATAGCGATAGCACAGTCGTTGTTTTACTTATCGTATACGGTGTGATGGTAGCGATAGGAAATACTTTAGGTGGTAAATTCACGAATAAAATGCCTACTAAAGCTTTAAGTATTATCTTTTTAATTCAAGCCATCGTACTTTTATTTGTAGGTGTAACGACAGACCATCCAATTATTGGACTTATCGCCATTTTATTTATGGGATTATTTGCTTTTATGAATGTGCCAGGATTACAACTTATCGTTGTGTTATTTGCAGAACGTGAAAATAAAGCGACTGTCAATTTTGCATCAAGCTTAAATATTTCAGCGTTTAATATAGGTATTACATTAGGATCCGTTATTGGTGGTTACGTGTTAAATGAATTTTCAGTAGCAATGACACCTTACTTTGGCTTCGTAATGGTTATAGTCGCAAGTGCAATGATGTACACATTATATAGTAGAGAAAAACAACATAACTTAGCGCAATGCTAATATAAGGAGTAAATAATGATGAATCAACTAACATTCAATAATGGAAATGAGATGCCACAATTAGGGTTAGGCGTTTTTCGAGTTGCTAACGATGATACTGCAAAATTAGCAGTAAAACATGCAATTATAAATGGTTATAGAAGTATCGATGCAGCTTTAGTTTATGAAAATGAAGAAATGGTAGGCCAAGGTATTAAGGAAGGCATAGCAGCAGCTGGCATTTCACGTGAAGATTTATTTATTACTTCTAAATTATGGTTTGATGATTTTGGCAAGAACAATGTTATTAGAGGATATGAACGTTCACTCAATAATTTAGGACTTAATTATTTAGATTTATATTTAGTTCATTGGCCAGGTACAGATGAAGCATTAATGATTGATACATGGTTAGGCATGGAAAAGTTATATAAGGATGGTAAGGTTAAAAATATCGGCGTGAGTAATTTTAATATTGATCATTTAGAAACATTGAAAAAGAACGCACAATTCAAACCAGTTATTAACCAAGTAGAATTTCATCCTTATTTTAATCAATCATTGTTACGCAATTATTTAATAGAGGAAGATATTCAAATGGAATCATGGTCACCATTAATGAATGCAGAAATATTAGCGGATGAAACCATTAACGAAATTGCACAAACAATAAATAAATCAACGGCACAAGTTGTGCTACGTTGGAATATACAACACGGAGTAATAACAATCCCAAAATCTATAACACCAGCACGTATAGAACAAAATATTGATGTTTTTGGATTTGAACTTTCTGAAACACAAATGACAAAAATAGATAAATTAAATAAAAATCAGCGTGTCGGGCCAGATCCTGCTCAATTTAATGGATAAAAAACAGAGGTCATTTCCTAAATATAGAAATGACCTCTGTTAGATTATATAGTAATTAATTATTGTTATGAGCTACTTCGACACGAGTTAAATGTTTGAAATGATTACGATATGAATTCCAATTTGCATTTGAATTTGAAGTGTCGGTTATTAGCATGTCTATATTGTTTGGAACGCACACATTATATAAAGAAACTTTATCTAGTTTAGAACTATCTACCAAGACATAAACTTCTTGTGCTTGTTCTACCATTTGCGCTTTCGTATATGCTAAAGATTCACTAAAATGCGTCACACCTTTTACTGCGTCTATCGCAGGGGTACTTAAAAATAATTTTAAAGGGTTAAAAGATTTTAAAGCGTTGTTTGCAAGCTGGCCATCTAAGACATAATTGTCTTTATGCAAAGCACCACCAGTAACGATGACCTGATGGTTTGTCGATTTTAAAGTAGATGCAATATAAATATCATTCGTGATAAGCGTTAAGTTGCGTTTGTTTTGTAAAGCTAAGGCTAATTGTAGCCCTGTAGAACCTGAATCAATAATAATAGTATCGTTGTCCTGTACAAATTCAGCAGCTCTAGTGGCAATAGCAACTTTTTCTTCATAATTGCTCGTTTGTCTATCAGCGAAGCTAAGCTCGTCCCATACTTCCCCTTTATTTAATACGACACCACCATGTGTACGTTTAATTTGATCGAATTGTTCAAGTTTATTTAAATCACGACGAATCGTGGCTTCGTGAACATTGAACTGTTTTGATAATGTGTGTATCGTTGCTTGTTTATGTTCTAATAAGAAAGCAATTATCTTTTCTTCGCGTTCAGCTGGTAACATTAACTACACCCCATTTTAGACATAAGTATAATAAAATTAGTAATGCCTTAATTATTCATACTGTGCACTTCTAGGTAGCTTGATGAAATAAGTAAGAATCGTACTAATAAAGTAAAGTATACCTAAAATCCAAATGATACCAATGTCATGTACGATATCGATAAATAAATTTACAATCATTGGACCAACAAAGACTGGTAAACCAGCACCTAAATTCAGTACAGAAAGTGCTGCACCTTTATCTTGTTTAACTAGTGTAGGAATTAATGCTGATAAAGGTACGTAGGCTGCGATAAATGCGCCCCAGCAAAATCCGACGATGGTTAATAATACAATATTTCCGTCAGTCCACATCGGAATATAACCAATCAATAATACTGAGATACCGCTACCAATGCCTCCGAAGTACATAACCGTGTTACGCCAACCAATTTTATCGCCAACGATACCAAAGATTAAGTTGAAAACTATATTGCCTACAAAGATAGTAGACCATACGGCTAACCATTTTGATGTAGGTATACCGAAACTTGATAAATAAATAGGTAAGAACACAGGGAAGGCAAATTGTGCCGTCGTATTAATTACACGGACGATACCACCGAGTAATACTTTAGGCTCTTCCTTCATAATTGTTATACCTTTAAGTATCTCTTTTAGCTTTTCTTTCGAACTTCCTTGATTTGAAGGTAATTTATCTCTATTAATAATAATTGTGAATACGGCACCTAAAATAACCCAGAATAGTGAACTCCATAACGTGTTAATGTGTCCTAAATATTTAATCGCCCAAATAGAATAAAGTGCACCTAAAACATTCAAACCACCAGTAAAGACAAACCAAAACCATCCAACTGCGGCACCTAACGTTTTTTGCTCTGAACGGTAAGAAATCCATACTAAAAATGAATAAGCAAATAACGGGTAACCCAAACCACGTAGCGCATATGCAGGTAACATCAAATATAAATTATTTGATGGAATGGCAAATCCAACAAAACAAATTGTTCCTATAATATAGAAGAATAAACCAAGTATCATTGTTTTTTTGCCGCCTAATGCTTCGGCAAACACACCGCTAAACCAACTTGCTAAAGCAACAGTAACCCCATAACAAGAAAACAGTGCACTCGTCTCTTTAACGGAAAAACCATTTTCATGTAACCAAGGACTTAACCAACCAATTTCTAAACCGTCACCCATCATGAAAATAATAATACCTATGTAACCCCAAACAATTTGGCGAGGCATACCTAAAACTGAATTTGAATTTCTCATATAAAATACTCCTTTAATCACACATAGTGATGTTAGTGTTATGCTTGTCGGTCTAGGATGTCTTAAATATAAACTGCTAATAAAATAGAAAAATCATTTTTAGAAAAAATAAAACTATTTTTTGTACATTTATGTTTGTAAAAACAATAGTAATCGCTTTCATTTGCATATGTCAATCATAAAACTACAATAAATGTGTTTTTATGTGCTTGTAATTATTGAATGAATGTTTATTTTTGTTCGTTTATTTAAGTTTTGTGCGTTGCTTTTTACTATTAAGTTGCTTATTATTTAATAAAGCGTTTTCTATTGTGCGTATATGGAGGGTTATTATGAATTACAGTATAGGTATTGATTTTGGCACGGGTTCTGGGAGAGTATTTTTAGTCAATACAGCTAATGGTGAAATTATTTCACAATATATAAAAGAATATTCTCATGGAACAATCGAGCAACAATTAAATGGTCAAAAGATACCACAAAGTTTTGCGTTACAAAATGCTAATGATTATATGGATGTCATTGAAGAAGGCATTCCATACATAATAAAAAATGCCAACATTGATGTTAACAATATAGTAGGAATGGGCATTGATTTCACTTCTTCGACTGTAGTATTTGTAGATGAATATATGGAGCCGATGCATAACTATGAAGCCTTCAAAGATAATCCACATGCATACGTAAAATTGTGGAAGCATCACGGCGCTCAAGCCGAAGCCGATAAATTATTCCAAACAGCACTACAACAAAAGAATAGATGGTTAGGTTACTATGGATTTAATGTAAGTAGTGAATGGATGATTCCAAAAATAATGGAAGTACAACATAAAGCACCTGAAGTAATGGCTAAAACAGCCAATATTATGGAAGCAGGGGATTGGATTGTTAATAAATTAACTGGGAAAAATGTTCGTTCTAATTGCGGACTAGGTTTCAAGTCGTTTTGGCAACAAGAGTCAGGGTTTCATTATGACTTATTTGATCAAATAGATGATGCATTGTCTGATATAGTGAGAACAAAAGTCGATGCACCTATCGTAAATATTGGTGACACAGTCGGTACATTAAGTACAGAGATGGCTGATAAATTAGGACTCCCAGACACAATAGCAGTAAGTCCATTTATTATTGATGCACATGCGAGTTTATTAGGTATAGGTTCAGAAAAAGATAAAGAAATGACGTTGGTAATGGGAACGAGTACATGTCATTTAATGCTTAATAAAGAACAACATAAAGTGCCGGGCATCTCTGGTTCGGTCAAAGGAGCTATCATTCCTGAACTTTATGCATACGAAGCGGGACAATCTGCGGTGGGTGATCTATTTGAATATATCGCCAAACAAACACCGTACGACTACGTTGTCGAAGCTGAAAATCGTAATATTTCAATTTTTGAATTACTTAATGAAAAGGCGCAGAAGTTGGCGCCAGGAGAAAGTGGTTTAGTGGCACTCGATTGGCATAATGGTAATCGTAGTGTGCTAAGTGATAGTACACTAACCGGAAGTCTATTTGGCATGACGCTACAAACAAGACATGAAGAGATTTACCGAGCATATATGGAAGCTACGGCTTTTGGTACGAAAATGATTATGCAACAATATCAAGGTTGGCAAATGGAAGTAGATAACGTATATGCATGTGGCGGCATACCGAAGAAAAACCCATTATTAATGGAAATATATGCCAATGTATTGAATAAGACTATCACTATTATCGATAGCGAGTATGCCCCTGCAATAGGAGCAGCCATATTGGGCGCTATAAGCGGTAAAGCACACGATTCATTTGAACAGGCTATTCAAGCCATGAAAGAGCCGATACTTTATCAAGTAGAACCAGAAGAAGACAAAGTCGCAACCTACAAAAAATTATTCAAAGCATATAAAGCATTGCATGATTTACATGGCTATAAAAAGGCAAGCATTATGAAAAACGTTAGAGCCATTGTCAATGAAAACTTTGAATAATAATAGTAGGATAAATTATTTTAATGGTGGTTATTATAGTAAGACACTCCCACTGAATTCATAATCAATTGAATTTAGCAGAAGTGTTTTTTGATAAGTTATTAGTGGTTTGAAAGTAAAAAAAAGCAAAAATCCGCTTAATCAGAATTAAGCGGATTTTTTATTGATACATATTATCAATACCATTAAGAAGTTGTGAAATATTGTTATTTTTATATATAGCATAAGTATTAATTTTAATGTTTATAGGTAAATTAAACCATCATAATAAATAACAATTTCCAATTTATTTATCCTTCTACTTATAATTGTTTTTAAATACCTTGTAATAGAAAATCTTTTCCTCTTATATGTGACCAGGACGAATGATATATATTTTTTATTTTTCACGCGCTTTTTTGATTTTTTACTGGCTTAGTCTCTTTAACTGGCGCAGATTGTTTTATAGGTTTATTGGGCCTTTTCAGTTGCTGTGGAATTAAATAATACGCATTTGCCTTTTAAATCTCTAATCCACCCATCTTCAAACCAACCTAAATGAGCCCCGTTAAAACCGTATACTTTTTTATTTGCAAAATATACTACGGGTTAACCAGTGAAAAGATAGAGGTGTA
The DNA here is from genome assembly GCF_003019255.1 of Staphylococcus kloosii. NCBI lineage: Bacteria > Bacillati > Bacillota > Bacilli > Caryophanales > Staphylococcaceae > Staphylococcus > Staphylococcus kloosii. The sequence goes on along the minus strand of NZ_CP027846.1, from coordinate 2,558,577 downwards.
CTGAATCCTCGGTGTAAGCTATAGCATTGCCGTTTTCGTCATAAAATGTCATGTTTAACCTTCTTTTAAAACACTTTTTAAAGTTTATAACTAGTTTGTCATAGCTAATAGTTTGATCATCTTCTGAAAATAATTGCTTTTTGTCTGTATCTATACTTGTTATTTTGTATTTAAGATTAACTGTATATTATTATCATCAAAAAATGTTTCAGGCTTTAGCAATGGCAGTTTTTCATCTTTATTATCCTGCATCCACTCTTTAAATAGGGGTGGCTTATCATATGGAAAACGATTTTCGCTTTCTACTATCGTGATTTTAGCTTCATAGCCATCTTTTCTTAATTCACTAGTAGTAAATACGCTGACGGTAGAGCTACCTATAATTACAATGTTTTCGGTCATGTTCAAGCGCCTGCTTTTTGTTAATTATCGTGTTTATTAACAATATTATGATTTCCGGTAATAGGTATAATCGCACCTGTTATGTAACCAGAATCTTCTTCACAAAGAAACTTGATAACGCGTGAAATATCTTCGCCATATTCTTCTCTCTGTATTTCGTGTTGCTTGAAGTTACCATTTGTTGTTTCATAATTGATATCTTTATCTTTATTTTGTTCTGAAATATCGCCTGGAGAAACAGCATTAAAAGTTATGTTATAACTAGCTTCTTCTTTAGCCAAAGTTTTAGTTAAAGACATTGTCCCGGTTTTGGCAGCAGCATAAACACCACGATATGTCCAAGCAGGAAATGTATGAACTTGATCGAACCCTATAGTTATGACTCTGCCCCAAGCATTATTCCTCATAATAGGAACAATACATTTAACTAAGTTAAAGAAACTTTTAAAATTACCATTAATCATTAAGTCCCATTGTTCAAAACTGATGTCAGTTATTTTTAGTTTTTCTGCTATAAAAGGACCAGCATTATGAATTAAAATATCAATCGAACCCATAGTCGACATAATATATTGCACCATTCTGTCTACTTCATTAGGATCACTAACGTCAGCTTGGACAGCTATCGCATTGACATCATATAGAGTATTGATTTTTTCAACGGTATATTGTGCTGCATCTTTGCTTGTTTTGTAGTTAATCACAACATCTATACCAGCTTCAGCTAAATCAAATGCAGTTTTTTTACCTAAACCTTTTGCACTTCCAGTTATTAATGCAACTTTTCGTTTCATATCATTACAACACCTTAATCAAATTATTTATGAATCAAAGTCAAAAATTCGCTTCTTGTGTTATAGCTACTTTGGAATAAGCCATGTACAGCAGAAGTTAAAGTTGATGATTGGTCTTTTTTAATTCCTCTACTACACATACACATATGCTTCGCCTCAATCACAACCATGACGCCTTTAGGTTTTAGCTCTTCATTTATAGCAGTGGCTATTTGTGAAGTTAAGCGTTCTTGAACTTGAAATCTTCTAGCATAACCTTCAACTACTCTAGCTATTTTAGATAAACCCGTAACTTTTTGATCTGGAATATAGCCTACATGTGCTACGCCGAAAAAGGGAGCGAAATGATGTTCACACATGGAGTAAAATTCAATATCTTTAACCAATACCATATCATCTTGTTGCACATCGAATGTTTTCTTTAAATGGTTTTTTGGATTTTCTTTATAGCCTTCTGTATATTCAAAAAAAGCTTTCAAAAATCGATAGGGTGTCTCAATTAAGCCATCTCTTTCTGGATCATCGCCACATAATTCAATAATGCTTTTTATGTTTTCCATTGCTGAATTTATACTTGCTTTTTTGTTATCAATATCTTCTGAAAAATTATCAGATACAAGTTTGTTTACTTTTTCTTCTAAATCAATATTTTCCATTACATACACCACTTTTTTTATTATTTGTGAACATTAACTGTGTCACTTAATCTCACATTCATTATTTATCGAACAACATATAAAAACAAACGTTCTGCTTAACAGAAATAAAACACTTAATTTGCTAAGCATTTATTTCAGACAATGCCTATGACAAATCATTACTCAATAATTTACTTGTTTATTGGCGTTGCTGCAAGCAGGAGACTGAATTTATAAATGTATAATGTAATTATAAAATTCATAATTATATGAGTTAATATTTTATAATATTTTCACTTTAAATTTAATATAATCCTTTTATTGCCATTAAGTAAATAACTAAAACACCAAATATTGTGAATAAAATATAACAATTTAACTAAACTATTAGTATTTGGTTTAAAATATTGATGAAAGACAACGTAAAATGTTTATTGAAATACTCGCCAAAAGTTTTATTTGGATTATATATAGCATGCTATTTAGCTTATTACTTAAATTTACAGGTCTAACACCAAATATTGAAAAATCATGGTTTTCACAGTATCCAGAAGTTTTCTTTATAATCGTGACGTTAATTCTTTTAATTTATAATTACTTTTCTACAAATAAAAAATATACATCCAAAGATTAAATTGATGAAAAATAAAATTAGAGAATATAGAAAACAACAAGGTATTTCTCAAGAAACACTAAGTAAAAAAATTAAATGTTTACAGACAAACCATTAATGCAATAGAAAATAATAAGTTAATTTTAGATAAATTAGGCTCAATGTTATTAAAATTAATAATTTCTGAATGGTATAACATTACATCATCCTATGGATATAATCCTAAAATATACATTGTTAGATAATTGAGTTAGCTTTTTTTGTTTCCTAACTACTATAATGTTATAATATAATTAACGAATAGAAAGTTCATAGATAGCACCGAGCCCCAACCTATTGCCGTAGGTTGGGGCTCTTTATGTGACATGGATAGTCGCCTATTTATTGCGATGGTTTAACCAGTAAGTAAACCAAGCTACAATACATCCAGTTATCACAGGTGCAATAATCATTACGAATAAAAAGTCCATAGATGCTCACCTCCTTCCGTCGAAAATATCGCCGGAAGTTAAGGCGACTTCATTATTATATCAACTATAAATTTACAAGAATATTCGCTTACGTTAAGTTTATTTTATATAGTTCAGAAAAATCATTGATTTTTTATTATAGCGCATGGAGTAATATTTTTTACTATAGGTATATCTAATAATGAATTTTTCTTTCTTTTGTTAGCATTATTATTTGGTATTATTTCTGTTCCAGCAATGATATTTTCTAAGACTTATATACAAGAAAATATACCTGAGCAAAATCAAGGGGAAATATTTTCATTATTTTATTCTTTTAGTACAGCTGGATATCCTTTAGGACTTGCTTTATCAGGCTTTATAGTTAATGTAATAAGCGTTAAGTTTACTATCGTTATTTTATCAATAATTTTAATAATAGCTGTTGCTCTTTCGATTATAATCAGAGGTGTTTATGCAAATATCAAACAATCAAATTAAGAACTTTAGTATATTCAAACAGAAGTTAAATGAAATTGTTAATCAATATAACGAACTAGAAAACTTATTAAGGAAATATGTAATATGAATTTTTATATTGCAATGGGAAGAAATAAATTATTAACTAGTGACAATCCAGTAATAGCTACTTATAGTTGGAAATAAATAATGGTGCCAATCACTTCAAATATTCTTATAGATTTTCAAGTAGATATAATTAATCCACCTAACAAATAACAAGTAGAGTATTTACATAGTAAACACTGAGCCCGATAACTATGTCCGTAGTTATCGGGCTTTTTTGGTGTATTGGTTAAGTCGCTGTCAGATTATTTTTCACTTATATTAATTTGGCCAAGTAAAAAAGAATTCCATATACATAGCCTGACTTCTCCGATAGCTATTTAATAAAAAATCCTATTACAATTATTATAAGTTTTATAATGAATAATACAATTGTAATGCTTTTTAATTTGCTGAATAAATAGTATAATACTATGAATATAACTAAATCTACAATTGGTATAATGTAGCTTAATGTATTAAATGAAACATTAAAGAAGTCATTAATGATTAAAGTAGCCAAATTAGCGATAGTGTAACCTATCAATAAAGAAAAGAACAAATCTTTGTCTTTAGCTTTTCTATCTCTATCAAATAAAGAAACTATTAATTTCAATACAAAAAATGTAAAGAAAAATATAAGAACATTAAAAATCAAAACTATTAGGCCTATAAAAAAATATAATTGATTGTCAGTCATACTTAATGTGTCTTTAATTGAGTTTACTTGACTAGTAATGGTCGGATCACTATACGTAAATGCAAAGAATAATAGTAAACTTGATGCTAAATAAGGAATCATACTAATGATATAAAGTGACAATATTTTAATTGTTTTCATTTTCTTACTCCTTCTAACTATAAGTTTATTATTTTATATGATCCTTGATAATCTTCCATAATATCATTATGAGAAGTGATTATTACGCATATATTACCTTGCTGAGCCAAAATATTAATTTGATCTAGTAGAATCTTTTGACTCTCTCTATCTATATTAGAAAATGTTTCATCAATTATTATTAAATCCCAATAATGTGTTTTGAAAAGTAATGTGCAACCGATTTTTAAAGTCATTCCTAAAGAAGCATTTTCATATAAAGTATCTAATTGTGCTTTGTCATATAATTTAGAGATATTGTAATTGATATCTTTATCCAATTTAAGTTGATGTATGGAAAAAGTTAGTTCTATATTTTCCTGAATAGTTAAAAAATTTTGTCCGATTCCTTCATTTGTAAGAAATAAAATATTTTTAGCATTGTTTTTAACTTTACCAGAAGTAGGTTTTTCTATTCCTGTTAATAAGCGTAATAAAGTACTTTTCCCACTACCATTTCTTCCTTTTAAAAAATACACATTATCTACAAAGTCATAAGTAAAATCACTTAATATAGTATTATTATTATATATCTTTTTACATTTATCACATTTAATTTCAACCATCTAATTCACCATACCTTCGATAAAACTTGCAAATATAATTAATAGTAGACTCAAAAAATATAATTTTTTGTTTTCTTTCCAAAAGTCTATTAAAGAATGTAATTTTTTGGATGCTAAAAACACTCTCAATGATTTAAAAGACAGACACATATATAAAAGCATGTTAGGGATTTCAAAATTAGCATGAGCCCATAAAAGTGAAAAAGTGTTACTGACACCTCTAATTTGGATACTAATATATATTTGATAAACTGTAATTGCCAAATCAATAATTATTAAAAATGGAGAAATCAAAAAAAATATAAAATATTGGGCGAAGTTTAACATGTTATTTAGCATTATCTTTTGAGCATAGCCGAATCCATAATTAATATTTTTCAACTCATTAGTTCGTGAAAAATTAATTCCTGAAAATAATAAAGACATAAGCATAAAAAGAGATATGCCTAATAGCAATATCATTAATGAAAAAGTTAGATATTCCGTGACTCTTAATTTCATAATAAGTACCTCAAATTTTCAATAAATATTTTTTTAAAGTTAAATAAAGTATTATTATTGTGAAAATAAAATATTGACTCAAGAAATTATTGGGATTTTTCTTTTTTTGTACTGTTATTTTCTCTCCAATAAAATAAAATACGCCTATCATCCAAAGTAACGGGGTAATTACAAAGAAGTTTAATATTAAAGAAAAATTCGCAACATATGAAATTAATAAGCTTGCTATTAATAGCATAAGAGAATATAAAATGAAGTAAGAAAAATACAAACTTAACATAAATTTTTTTAACGAAGACAAAGGTGAAAAATTATAAGCATAAAATTTCGCTGTTGTTTTGGATAAACTACTAAAATTCAAATCTGATATAAGTTCTACTTCTATTATATATAGAAAAACAATTAGAAATGTATAATCTAGTATGAAATTTAATTTTTGTCCAACAAACATAAATATAAGAACTATTAATAATGTTACATAAGTCGTGTTTGAATTTTTCCTTTTTAAGAAAAGCAAACTAAAAAGGAATTCTTTGTTTTTAATATTAATTTCTCTACTTTTTATAGTATGTTTAAACTCTTTCTTGTTAAATTCAATATTATTAATATTTATATAAAAAAGCATAAATAAAACGAATGTAACGCAACTTATAATATAAAGATTTGGTATCAAAAATGAAATAATAACCAAAGAACAAGAAATATAATTAGCTATTTTAATATACTTATTAATCACAAAATTTTTGGAAATCATATTAAATGATAGAAGCAAACTAATTATTATTGCTAAAATGACTTTGATATCCAAAAAGTATATTGAAAAAATTAGTTCTATTAATAAGAATAGAACTAGTAAAAGTAACAATGGATTATTTTTTATTAATTCAAAAAATATGTATCTCCTCATAGTCTTCTTACTTTGATAATAGTGAAAAAAAGTATTATTAATCAATGATTTAACAAATAACGGTTTATTATATTGGGATAAAAACAAAGCTATTATTATAGTCAAGAGATAGTCTCTAAGAAAATAAGAAAAAAACACCGACATTAAAATAAAAAGAAAAACTAACAAGCTAACTATCAATAGAAAAATATTTAAATTCGATCCCATTTTAATTTTTCTAGAATTCAATTTTATTAAGTTTTTTAGCATATGAAGTAATACCTCTTTTAAAAAAAGAAGAGCAAGAAAAACTTGCTCTCTTTTTCAATTATGAATAAATTTTACCAAGATGCAGCGTATTTTTTACCAAACCTTTTAATAAGTCTTTTTGCAGTAAACAATATACCTGCTCCAATAACACCAGCACCTGTAACTGCACCAATTAAACCAACAATTGCTGCTACATTAACAGCAGCGATAATATCTATTGCTCTTCTAGCTGCATAAGAACTTACACCTAAGGTCTTGTTAATTCAAGATTCGTTAAAATCAAAAAACAATATTGAACTGATTTAATAGACCTAAAAATAGTGCATTTTTTCCTTTCAATAATGTTTCCATAATAAAAACCTTCTTAAATTTAATTTCACTTATTATATATCAGTTTTTCAATTAGGGCAATCTTATTTGCAATCGACTTTTATTATATTTTTATAATATTTATAGAAAGCAAATATACAAAAAGTACGGTATGGAATTAACTAAAGAAGGTTTAACTTATGTAAAATATGTCCAAAGAATTATTAATAGTAATATAAAGTTTGAAAAAGAGTTACACGGTCAATATGGACAATTAGAATTCGTAGTAGTGAATAGGGCAAAGAGTCAATATATATAAATGTATTGAGAAAATTAAAGTGTGGATGAAAGAGAATCCGTATGTAAATATTATTTTTTAAACAACACATTACAATTTGTTGGGGTATATTGAAAAGGTATTACTTTATTAACAAAAAATAATATAAATAAGAGTTTATTAATGGTTCATTTCAAAGAATTTAATGGCTTATAATTACTTATAAAAATTCAAATAAAAGAGAAGGGATAAATTCGACTTAAATAATGAATTTATCCCTTCTCCCATTTATGATATATGATTGTGTTTTATGTTCAGATAAAAAGTAACTACTTAAAAAATACTCGTAACTGCATCAATCAAGCTATAAACGCCTAAAAATGACACGATAAGTACAACTATAAAACCTAAAATATTTAGCCATATGTTATTGGCGTATTTGCCCATAAGTTGTTTTTTGTTAATAACGATAAAGATTAGGATTGCTACGATCGGTAGGATAATACCATTCAATGCTTGAGCAACGAGTAGGACTTGGATTGGTTCGAAGCCTAATCCTGACGTGATAATACCGATAAGTATGATAGCTGCAAATACGGTTTTGTATTTTTTGCTTTTCATACCTTTTTCCCAACCGAGTAAGCTACTAATTGTAGCAGCAGCCCCAGTAGGTGAAGCAATGGCAGATGATAGTCCGGCTGCAAATAGCCCTATACTAATAATGAATGGTGCAAATTCTCCGAAAATTGGTTTTAAGGGATCGGCAAGTTGGATAATGCTTGATACCTCTTTACCTTTAATTAACGTAGCGGCCGAAATCAAAATTGCCACTGAAATAATACCACCCACAGCAATTGAAATAATAGTATCCCAACGTGCAAATTTTAATTCGCTAAGGTCTTTAAAACGTTCATGTACGGCAGTAGAGTGAATAAAGAAATTATAAGGTACTACCGTTGTACCAATTAATGCAATAACAGTAATAATTGATCCATTCGGTATCGTTGGTACAAAAATACCTTTCAAGACACCTGTTATGTCAGGTTTAATTACAATCATAGTCGTTATGAAAATAATCCCCATAATAACCATTAGTACAATCATTATTCTTTCTAAAAAGCGATAATTTCCAAATAGACCGATTAATAAAATAATAATACCAATCACAGGAGCTACTGCATGTGAAGGTAAATGTAATAAATATGCAGCACCCAGAGAGGTACCTAGCAAGTCACCACTTATGTATGCGGCACACCCTAAAGTCACTGCGATTAATGTAAACCAAACTAAAATAAATTTGCCTATTTTATGTGCAAATAATTCTTGCACGGCTTCTCCTAATCCTTCTCTCGTTACTAAGGATAGGCGAATAATCATTTCTTGTAAGACGATTGTTGCAATAATAGAGAACACTACTGCCCACAACAAGCTATAACCAAAGCCTGCGCCCCCTTGGGTCATTGTAGTAACAGTACCTGGACCAATAAATGAAGCGGTAATAATCATTCCTGGTCCAATTGATTTAAATACTTTACTAAAGTTCTTAAACACAACCATCACATCCCCGTGTTATTAGGCTTTGCCTAAGTATTTCGCGTGGCCTGCAAGTACGTATAGTACAGCAGTAGAGACAAAATGAGCAGAATTTTGGTTGGCGTCTTGCATTGGATATACCTCAACATAATCCATTCCACAAAGACCTAATTTACCAAATTCATGTATTAATGTTAGTAATTCGTAAGATGTAACGCCATTGCCGTCCACTGGACCACCTGGATTAAAAGCAAAATCAAGAACGTCACTACAAATTGTTAAATAGACGACATCTACATCTTTACTTGCTTGTGCATAAATATCACGTGCTAATTGTGTTAAGTTTGTAGATGATCTAATGTCGTTAATTGTTAAAGTGATAGCACCCGCTTCTTCAGCATATTTACCAGTTTCAGGTTTATTACGTGGACCATGAATACCTGTATGTATAATGCTTTCATTTCTGATACCCTCGGTTTCATATAAGCGCATAAATGGTGTATTACGTGCATAAAGTTCACCATCATAGTCAGGCATATTATCATAATGTGCATCTAAATGAATAATACCTACACGTTTATTTGTTTTAGTTAGTGCTTTGAGAATAGGGTAGGTAACGCCATGTTCACCACCAAAGCCCACTAAAAATTTATCTTGTTGCCATAAATTATATGCAAAATTCTCAATATTCTCATAACTTTGCTTGTTATCATGCGCGACGAAAGGAACATCACCAACATCACCCATAGATAAATGTTCGCTTACATCTATATGGTTTAGCTCAGGTAAATATTGACTATAACGTGCAGAACATACACGAATTTGTTTAGGTCCTAGTTCAACGCCTGTATAGTCACCCCAAGTACTTTCACCTTCAAAAGGCACACCATACACAATAACGTCAGTATCTAAATCTTGTGACTTTGATAAATTCTTACTATCTAAAAAACATGGTGTATTTCCATAAATATTATCTTTCATAAAATATAATGCCCCCTTTATTAATTAACAATTATAGAGAGTATCAATTTTGTTTTCAAATATATATCGAAATAGATTGCTATATTCAATAAATCTGTAAGTAAATTATTTATTAATATGTAGTAAAATGTTTAAACAAACAAAAATATTATTGATTATATAAACAATTGAAATTTGTAGAGAAAAAGAATATCATACAATCAAGCATTAAGTCAGATATGTTTATGAAATAAAAATTAGTTCATGAAAAAGGGGTTTGAACTAATGATATTTGAAACTAATGCTAAAATACATAAACAAATGGGGAAAATTTATGTCCAATCAATTAAGCAGAGAGTTAAGTAATAGACATATTCAGCTTATTGCCATTGGTGGCGCAATAGGGACAGGTCTATTTTTAGGTGCCGGTCAATCGATTAGTTTAACCGGTCCGTCTATTTTACTAACGTATATTATTGTTGGTTTTGTACTATTTATGTTTATGAGAGCAATGGGTGAGATGCTTGTAGCAAATACCGAATACAAAACATTCGCAGATATTGCTCACGATCAATCAGGGCCATTGGCTGGATTTCTAACAGGATGGACTTATTGGTTAACTTGGATTACTTCAGGTATGGCTGAAATTACAGCCGTAGCTAAATACGTAGAGTATTGGTTGCCAGATATACCAAACTGGATAACATCACTCTCATGTATTTTGATATTAATGATTTTAAATTTAACGAGTACGAAAGTTTTTGGTGAATTGGAATTTTGGTTCTCAATTATAAAAGTTGTAACAATTATTGCCTTAATCGTAGTGGGTATTATTATGATGGTCTTTGCATTTCATACACATTATGGTTATACGGGCTTAGATAATATATATAAACATGATGGTATTTTCCCACATGGCGCATCCGGATTTTTAATGTCATTCCAAATGGTTGTATTTTCATTCACTGGTATTGAAATCGTAGGTATTACTGCTGGTGAAACTAAAAATCCAGAAAATACAATTCCTAAAGCGATTAATAACGTGCCAATCAGAATACTTATATTCTATGTTGGTGCATTGGCAGTTATTATGTCTATTATTCCTTGGAATCATATTAGTCCAGATGATAGTCCATTTGTAAGTTTATTTGCCTTAATTGGTATCCCATTCGCAGGAGGCATAATTAACTTCGTAGTGCTTACTGCAGCATCGTCTTCTTGTAACAGTGGTATATTTGCTAATAGTAGAATACTTTTTGGACTAGCAGATAAAAAACAAGTGCATACATTATTGTTATTAAAAAATAAACAAGGTGTACCTTTCGTAGCCATTTTAGTGACATGTTTATTATTAGGCGTAACTGTTATATTAAATTATTTTATTCCTAATGCGACGCAAGTCTTTTTCTATGTAACGTCATTATCAACAGTGTTATTAATTATTAACTGGATGTTTATCATGCATGCTTATGTTAAATACACTAAGAACCAACCAGAAGAGCATAAGAAAAATAGCTTTAAATTACCTGGTGGTAAGCTAATGGCTTATTTCGTTCAAGTATTCTTTATTTTCGTACTAATTATTTTAACTGTTACACCTGATACAAGAAGTGGTGTACTATTAACACCAATATGGTTTATTTTCTTAATTTTGGTGTATTATAAAATGAAGAATCAATCTGTTAAAGAGGCGTTAGCGAATAAATTATCGAATGATTAAATTTCATAACTTTTATCGTTAAGCGAGGGCGTAAATATGGAAGTCAGTTATAATAAAAGTAACGAGGGCGTAAGCCAAACAATCACTACACAAATCAATGACCGTGTTGCAACTGTTTTTCATTATTTAAGTACAACGGAAGGCATACAACAATGGTTTCCACAGTTAGTGATTGAAGAGCGTAAACCTCAGGGTAAAATGCAATTTGTCATGGATGAAGCAACAGCAAACCAAACGATGACGATAACTGATTTTGTTGAAGATAAGGTTATCGGGTTCACATGGGATATTGGTAACGTAAAGTTTGATTTGCAGCAACAAGATAATCAAACAAGGTTAACGTTTACGGAATATTTGCCGTTTGAGTTTCCACACATCGTGTTAGACTTTACTGGATGGCAGTTCCAAATTGACAATGTCACGCAACTTATTGAAAGTGGCGCAACACTAGATCAACAGCAAATGGATTTTGAAGGTAGACAACAACAAGTGGCGGCTGCGTTAAATCTTGAACAATAATATGAAAAGACCTTCGATACACTTAATATCGAAGGTCTTTTACTTTGTGATTTTTTAATATTCACGGTTATTTTTAGCAGTTTTACCATGTAAGAAGTAGTAACCTATAAGCGCGATAATTACTAATACGCCCATAAGTATATATAGATAACGATAGCCCACAAACGGGATAAGGATACCTAATATGAATGGACCAATGCCGGCACCAAAATCTGTAAACATATAGAACGTAGAAGTTGCTAAGCCAACTTTATCTTTTGGCGATTGTTGTATGGCAATTGCTTGTGCACTTGGAATAATAGTTCCATACCCTATACCAATAAATATTGCTGAAATAAGCAATAATACACTACCGTGTGTTAAACCTAACAATACGAGTCCGACAATAAAGCTGATAAGCACAGGGTACATAATTTTATTTTCACCATATTCATCATAAATTTTTCCGGTAAATGGTCTTGTTACAAATGTACTTACCGCATAGACGATGAAAAAGAAACTTGAAGCCGTTGCTAAATTAATATGTGCGGTATAAACAGTTAAGAACGATAATATACTAGAATATGCTACACCTACTAAAATAATCACTGTTGATATAGGCAATGCTTCTTTTTGAATATATGCACTTAGTCCTTTATTAGATGCATCCTCAATATCTTGACTTACATTAATTTGAGGTAGTTTTTTAATCATAATAGCAAATAGAAATGCCACAATAATAACTACTAAGCATACTAAGAAATTAGATTGGAAACCTAAATGTTGGTTGATTAGTATACCAAAAAATGGTCCAAACGCTGAAGCAGTAGTAACACTTAATGCATAATAGCCGATACCTTCACCTTTACGCTCTTCTGGTATTATTCTTGAAGAAATTGTACCAGTGGCGGTTGAAGCAAAACCAAATGCTAAACCATGTAGTAGACGTACGAGCATTAATATAGCAATGCTATTAATAGCAAAATATAGTGCTACTGTAATAATAGAAAATATAATGCCACCAAGTAATACTTTTTTAGGCTGTAAACTATCGATTATTCGTCCAGAAACGAGACGCCCAAATAGCATACCGATAATAAATATACCTGCGGCAAGACCGCCCATACTCTCAGATGCATGATATTTATCTATAGTAAATTCTGTAATTGTAACTATTAATGTGTAATGAATAAGATACATTAAAAAGTTAACTATAGTTATGAAGATAAAATCCTTAGTCCAGAGTTTATCGTACATAGTGTAAGACCGTCCTTTATTTTTATATTGTTTTTCTAAACCAATAACTATTATAATAGTTAAAATATATTAATGTATAATTAGAATTTCTGATATTTATATAAGTAAAACTGATATAAAAGGGTGAAGCTATGAATTTTGAACAATTGAGTTATGTTAAAAAGATATATGAAACTGAATCGATTATTTATGCGGCAGAAGCAATGCATATAAGTCAATCTGCGATGAGCCAATCTATTGCTAACTTAGAAACAGAATTAGGTTATAAACTATTTAATAGGTCGCGAAAGGGGACTTTACCTACTCAAGACGGTAAACATTTAATCCCATATATTATTGAAATTTTAGAAGCGCAACATCATTTATTAGACGAAGTAGATGCTATGAAGGCTCATATTAATGGTTCTCTTACTATAGCGACAATTCCTACCTTATTTAACAAAGTTGTCCCAAAAGCCTTGTCTAAGTTTAATAAAGACTATCCGCATATTAATGTGAAAATTTTTGAAAGTGATAAAGATGAAATTGCACGTTTAGTACAACAAAATGAAGTAGATATAGGATTGATAGGTATAAGAGATAACGAATCTATTGATGACGGCTTACAATTACATTCTTTAAATAAGTCGAGTGGATTTAAATTAATTGTCCCGAAAAAATCAAAGTTAGCGCTTAAAGAAGAAGTGAATTTAGAGGAGATTCAACAATATCCATTTGTATTATATGATCGTAGCTTTTATCAAAATAATTTGAAGGCGTTCGAGGATGAAAATGGACCATTAAAAATAGTATTTCGAACGAATAACCCAAGTGTATTAATTAGAACAGTATCGGAAGGCTTAGGGATTAGCATTGTTTCTAATCTGATTATTGAGGATGATCCATTTATTATGAATGGTTCTATTGAAACTGTGCCAATAGGGAAGCCATTTGATTATTATATTTATTTTACGGCAATTACTAAAGGACCAGATAATAACAATGCAGCAATTAATAAATTCATCTCATATTTGCGAAGTTAGATAAATAACAAAAACACCTACTACAACAGTATTAGTTTGTAGTTAGGTGTTTTTATTGTTACGTGTTATTAAGATTTAATTTTGTCTAAAAACTTATAAAAATGAGTCAAATCTGTAATTTGACGATTACAACGTGTGCTATCGAAACAAATGTAATCGCCTTTTTTAGTATAGCGTCCATCACTTGATGAATGTGTTTTGCGCATAAATAATGCGACATTAGATTCTTTGTTACAAATCGAACAAAAACCTTTTACTGTTTGATTTGAAATATCGCCATAAAATCCAGTTAATTTATCATGTTCGTCATAATAAATAATATATTTGCGTCCTGAAGATATTTCATTCCATCCTACATAAGTACTTTCCTTTAATACTTCATCACTAATCAATGGTGTCTTTAATTTCTTAACCTTTTTAAACACTTTTTCTACTTGCTTATTACTAGGGTGTTTAAACGGTGTAACGTAAGTACTGAAAGTATCTAATATTTTTTCGGCTTGTAGGCTAGATAACTGAACGTTCATTAAGCTCTCAACGGCTTGTGTTATTGTCTCGTCACCATTAGGGAAAGATTGTAAAATATCTTCCTTTGTCGTTTGTTGGATAGCGGCAACAGTACGTTGGTCATTCACAGAATTATAGACGTTTAACAAACGTGCTACATTGTTTTTTATATAGTTAAATTGATATGGATATATTTTAGTTTCCATGTTGTTCTTCCTTTCACAAAACGAATTTATTGTAAGTTATTTAAATGCTTTGTGAATAGAGGAATGATTAACAAAGCATTTATTTAGTTGCTTTGTATTAAAGATGTAGCATTTATGTGCAACATATCATCATCTCCAATTGTAATAATATACTTTTTATAGCAAGTAATTATACAATTGTCAACCTAGCTCAATAATTGGAGATTTAGATTTAATTGAATTTCTGAAAATTATACTTTTATAACAATAGCAAGCAACTAAGTGGACTTGCGATGGTATAAGTGTTAAATTATAACAATTGTAACTAAAGATGAATGCATTCGAATGCGTGTATTGATAATGGATCGTGCGGATTACTTTATATGAAGTAAGATGAACGGTCTTATTTATTTACACATGAAATTTTAAGTTTTTACAAATAAATATTTAAACTTATTGAAGGAAGGGATTACTTTGTCTGAAACAGAAAAGTTTGATTTAAAGAAAAATATACCGTTATTTATTGTCTTATTATCAGGGGCATTTATAACAATATTAAACCAAACTTTATTAGGAACGGCGTTACCACCTATAATGAAAGATTTACATCTGGACAATAGTACCGTTCAATGGTTGCAATCAATCTTTATGCTAGTCAATGGTATTATGATTCCAGTTACCGCATTTTTAATTGAACGTTTTACATCTCGTCAATTATTCCTATCTGCAATGGGCGTCTTTACTGTTGGTACTTTGATTTGTGCCTTTGGACCAGATTTCTTCACATTATTAATAGGTAGAATTCTTCAAGCCGCTGGTGCGGGTATTATGATGCCACTTATGCAAACAATATTATTTTTACTTTTCCCTGAAGGAAAACGTGGTACTGCAATGGGACTATTTGGTTTAGTGATTGCATTTGCTCCAGCAATCGGGCCAACGTTATCAGGAATTTTAGTCGAATACTTCACATGGAGAAGTGTCTTCTACGTTATCCTGCCAATCGCAGTCATTAATATTATTACTGCATATATTTTATTGAAAAACGTTACAGAATTAACGTATCCTAAACTTGATAAACTATCTGTCGTATTATCTACGATTGGTTTTGGTGGTATATTATATGGCTTTAGTACGGTGAGTCAAGCTGGATTTACGAGCTGGCACGTTATTGTTTCTCTAATCGTTGGTATTATTGCATTAGTCATATTTATTAAACGTCAATTAAATCTAAAAGAGCCTATGCTCGAGTTTAGAGTATTTTCATATAACATTTATACAATAGGTACTGTGCTAGGGATGTTTGTATTTGCGGTTATGATTGCGACTAACATTATATTACCGTTATATATGCAAAACATGTTGCATTTAACGCCATTACAATCTGGTTTAGTATTATTACCAGGTGCAATTGTTATGGGTCTCTTTAACCCGATTACCGGATATTTATTCGATAAATTTGGTGGTAAATGGTTGGCTCGTGGCGGTTTATTATTGCTAGCCTTATCGACGTTGCCATTTACGTTCTTGACGTCGCATACAAGTATCACATATCTAACTATAATGAATACGATTAGAATGATTTCAATTGCGATGGTTATGATGCCTATGACGACGTTAGCGATTAACCAATTACCGCAACACTTAATTTCGCATGGTACGGCGATGAACAATACTTTTAGACAAATGGCAGGTGCTCTAGGTACGGCATTATTTATAACGGTTATGTCATTAGCTGTCGACCCAACAAAAGGGCAAGAAGGTATCGTGCATGGTGTTAATATTTCATTTATCGTTGCTACATGTGTAACTATTATTGGTTTCTTATTATCATTTAAACTAAAAGAAACTAAGAAACAGCGATAATTTATAAATCCTCTGAAATGTTATGAATGTTATGTTTGGAAAGGTTAAGACTTGTTAATTTATAAAAAACTAAAATTTATCGTAAAAAAAGTGTTTACCAAAGTTTTTAGGTGGTAGAACTATATATCCAAACTTTTAGGAGGTATTTATAATGAGTAAATTTGACGAATTTAAAGACCAAGCAAAAGATAAAGTAGACGAAGTTAAGAATGATAAAGATAAGCAAAAAGAAGTTAAAGATCAAGCGAAAGACAAAGCTAATGATCTAAAAGACAAATTTTAATATATAGTAATTATTAGAATTCTAAGTCTTGGGGTTAACTCCCAATGAAGAAGCCGACTAACGTGATTTTAAACGCGTTGGTTGGCTTTTTTGGTTTTTAAATAATATATTTTGAGCTGCGCTTTCCTACGGGAAAGGCTCGAGCCTGTAGTCTCGAGACACTTTCAATTCCGTCAGGAGTCTTGCTCAAAATAGAAGTGTGTTAAAGGGAATGGAGCCAACAGTGTAATTCGTTTAACTGTTTCCTTCATTTTTATTTTAAATAAGGAAGGGGTGTGAAAATAATATATTTTGAGCTGCGCTTTCCTACGGGAAAAGCTCGAGCCTGTAGTCTCGAGACACTTTCAATTCCGTCAGGAGTCTTGCTCAAAATAAAGTGTGTTAAAGGGAATTGAGCCAACAGTGTAATTCGTTTAACTCTTTCCCTCATATTTATTTTTAATAAGGAAGGGTGTGAAAATAATATATTTTGAGCTGTGCTTTCCTACGGGAAAGGCTCGAGCCTGTAGTCTCGAGACACTTTCTATTCCGGCAGGAGTCTTGCTCAAAATAAAAGTGAGTTAAAGGTAATGGAGCCAACGGTGTTATTCATTTAACTGTTTAGTTCATTTTTATTTTTAATATAGGAAATGAAAAAATGGCAATTTCCATTAACATTGATGGAAATTGCCATTGTTTTTCAATTAAATAATAAAGATTTAAAGCATAGAATCTTTATTGTTCATTAGGTTATTGTAACCTTCAAGGTAAACTTTTTCTGAAGTTGAAGCTTTGTCGTAGGAGTTCATTGCTCTATGCCATAACGGATATATAGGTTCTGGGTTTGTTAACTCGGTAATTGTTTTAATTTCATTATCTGTAAGTTGTAGGTTGTAAGAAGCGATATTATCTTGTAATTGATCTTGGGTTCTTGCTGCAAGTACGAGTGAGTCTATATTTGGTCTGTCTCTTAGCCATGCTAATGTTACTTGGGCAACTGAAACGTTGTGCTGTACTGCAATGTCATTAAGCACATCTACTAAATTATAAAATAATTCGTGATTTTTAATATAAGGTTCTGGCCAGCCGTCACCTTGGCGTGTACCAGCATCGCCTGATTTCGTTCTTGAAACTTTACCAGTTAATAGTCCTTCACCTAATGGAGACCATATACTATTACCAACGCCAAGTTCTTTGCCGGCAGGTAATAATTCGTATTCAGCTTCACGTGCTTCAGGTGTATAGTAAATTTGTTGTGCAATAGGTGGTGCCATATTGTTAGCGACGGCAAGCGTATGTGTTTTAGCTAAAGCCCAACCACTATAATTGGAAACACCCCAATAACGAATCTTACCTTGTTGAATTAAATCGTTCATGGTCTGAATGGTTTCCATCGTTGGCACTTGGCCATCCCATAAATGTGTGTAATATAAATCAATATAGTCAGTGTTTAATCTTTGAAGTGATTCATTAACTGAACGTTCGATATTAATTCTGCTTGCGCCACCGTCATTAGGATTATCAGTCAATTGAAAACCTGTTTTACTACTAATAACCATTTCGTGACGTTTATCTCTAATTGCTTTACCTAATGCAATCTCGGAATCTCCTTTAGAGTATAAATTTGCCGTGTCAAATTGGTTAATGCCTTGGTCTAGTGCATAATCAATCATCTTATTTGCTTGTTGTTGTGACATGCCACCTGCGTTTTCAAATCCATTCGTACCTGTAAAAGGTATCGTACCAAGTGCATATTTAGATACTGCTAATCCAGAATTACCTAATAAATTATAATCCATTTCTTTCACTCCTTTTCGTAATCCATTTTATTAATTCCCGGAGTTAGTTATTTTAAATCGCGTATCTATAAACAGGATGGTTATTGTTTTAAATGAATTGTGCAACTTAATAAAAAAATTGCTTCATGTTCACTCACAGTATACAATTTTGGGGATATGTAGTATAATTTTAAGTGAAATGGGCTATTTGTTTACATGAGAAATACATTGCTTTTTGGCAATAGACAAAGGAGAGAGAGAAATGAAAAAAATTATGATTACAGGTGCCTTAGGACAGATTGGAACTGAATTAGTAGTAAAATGTAGAGCGATTTACGGAAATGAAAATGTTTTAGCTACTGATATTAGAAAGCCTGAAGAAGGTTCTCCAATATTAGATGGACCTTTTGAAATTTTAGATGTAACGAATAAAGAGCGTATGTTCGAACTAGTAGATACATTTAAAGCCGATACGTTGATGCATATGGCAGCATTATTATCAGCAACCGCTGAAAAAAATCCGATTTTTGCATGGGACTTAAATATGGGTGGATTAATGAACGCTTTAGAAGCAGCACGTGAATATGATTTGAAATTCTTTACGCCAAGTTCAATTGGTGCGTTTGGACCAACTACACCAAAAGTGAATACACCACAAGTTACTATACAACGACCTACTTCAATGTATGGTGTAAATAAAGTTGCCGGTGAATTATTATGCCAATACTACTTTGAAAAATTTGGTATTGATACAAGAAGTGTAAGATTCCCAGGACTTATTTCACACGTTAAAGAACCAGGCGGCGGTACTACAGACTATGCTGTAGAAATTTATTTCAAAGCCGTTAGAGAAGGTAAATATACAAGCTATATTGCTAAAGATACATTTATGGATATGATGTTTATGGATGATGCGGTAGATGCCATTATTAAATTAATGGAAGCAGATGGCGTTAAACTTATAAATAGAAATGCTTATAACTTGAGTGCTATGAGTATTGAACCTGAAATGGTAAAAGAAGCTATTTTAGAGCATTATCCAAACTTCGAATTGGACTATAACGTAGATCCAGATAGACAAGCTATTGCTGATAGCTGGCCAGATAACATTGATGTAAGCTGTGCTAGAGCAGAATGGGGCTTTGATCCAAAATACGACTTACAATCTATGACAAAAATAATGTTAGAAGCAATTGAAGAACAAAATTACGTAAGATAAATCATAAAAGCACTTAAAAGTTGTATAACTTTTAAGTGCTTTATTTTTATCTTAAATAGTATAGAGAAAACAGATGAGTTGTAAACCTTTATAAATGAGCTAAAATAAAATTTGAATAGAATATATTAATTTAAGGGGGCTATTTTATGCCAATTATTAAAATAGATATGATTAAAGGACGTACTAAAGAACAGATTAAAGAAATTTTAGATGTATCTTACGAAGTGATGTTAGACGCATTTGATGCACCAGAAGGCGACAGATATCAAATCGTTACACAACATGAAGATTACGAAATGGCTATATTAGATACAGGGCTAGGCGTGGAAAGAACGGATGAAGTGCTAGTATTTACTTTAGTATCTCGTCCACGTACGAAAGACCAAAAAACTAAGTTTTATCACAATTTAGTATCACAATTACATGATGAGTTAAATATACGTAAAGAAGATGTCATGATAAGTTTAGTAGAAAATACCGATGAAAATTGGAGTTTCTTTAACGGCGAAGCACAATTCTTAAATGGAGATTTATAACGGACATCGCATAATTAACGTTTTAATACGCAATAATTTTACTTTTTAACACAATAAATAGTAATATAAAGGTCAAGGGTGCTGACCTATTTATAGTGTAAATCCAGCTCTCATACAACAATATTTTCTTAGCTATAAATTCATTTTAAAGAGCATCTATTCGAAGGCTCAAAATTTTAAATTTTTTGAAAATTATTGAATGCACCTCAAACGATTGGTATAATTGACTTTAATTAAAATTTTAGAATTAACTGGAGGAATAAATCATGTCAGAAAAAATTGAATTTGTACAACGTGAAAACTTAAAAGAAAAGCCAGATCCAAGTGATTTAGGTTTTGGTAAATACTTTACTGACTATATGCTAAGCTTCGATTATGATTTAGATCAAGGATGGCATGACCTAAAAATTGTGCCATATGGACCAATTGAAATTTCTCCAGCAGCACAAGCGTTACATTATGGACAAGCAGTATTCGAAGGATTAAAAGCATACAAACATAATGGTGAAGTCGTATTATTTAGACCAGAAGAAAACTTTAAGCGTATTAATAATTCCCTAGGTAGACTAGATATGCCTAAAGTTGATGAAGATGTTTTATTAGAAGGGCTAAAACAGTTAGTCGATAAAGAACGTGACTGGGTACCAGAAGGTGAAGGTCAATCATTATACATCCGTCCTTACGTTTTTGCTACAGAAGGTATGTTAGGTGTAAGACCATCTTATTCTTACAAATTACTTATTATTTTATCGCCATCAGGTTCATACTATGGTGGAGAATCGTTAAACCCAACGAAAATTTATGTAGAAGATGAATATGTACGTGCCGTGCGAGGCGGTGTAGGACATGCTAAAGTTGCAGGTAACTATGCAGCAAGTTTAAAAGCACAAACAAATGCTTCTAAACAAGGCTATGACCAAGTATTATGGTTAGATGGTGTTGAACAAAAATATATCGAAGAAGTTGGTAGTATGAATATCTTCTTCGTAGAAAACGGCACAATCGTAACGCCAGCATTAAACGGTAGTATCTTACCAGGTATCACACGTAAAACGGTTATCGAATTAGCTCAACAATTAGGTTATGATGTTGAAGAACGTCGCGTATCTATTGATGAATTAATTGAATCTCATCGTAAAGGTGAGTTAGATGAAGTGTTTGGTACAGGTACTGCAGCTGTAATTTCACCAGTCGGTCAATTAAAATATGGTGAAGAAGAAATTGTTATTAACAATAACGAAACAGGTGCAATTACACAAAAACTTTATGATAATTATGTAGGCATACAAAGTGGTAAACTTGACGATCCACAAAATTGGAGAGTTGTAGTTCCTAAATATTAATATTTAATATCGTTTTAAGGCAAAGTCAAAACTACGGTCATTTTAAATATATACATAGTTACTTACTGGTTGTATTTATTATTTAAAATGACGTTTTGATATTTGCCTTTTTTTAATGTAATGACTAAAGTGAAAGTAGTAAATGAATACAACAAGTAATGATAAATACGTAGGAGATGTAATTTGATGAAGTGGATTTTATTCGATAAAGATGGCACATTAATATATTTTGATCGTAGTTGGATGACCATTGGTTTACAATTAGCTGATGATTTTATTGAACGTTATAAGCACAAAATTGCTAATGTAGATGCAGCTTATAAACGTTTAGGAATCGTGGACGGTGAAATTCAACAAGGTACGATTATGGCTTCGGGCGCTTTAGATAACATGATAGCAACATTTAATGATATTGCGGAAGAAGATGTGACACAATGGGTACAACAACGTAGTCAAACGTTAGTCGACAATCGCGTTCCTGATAATGAGTGGGTTGAAGGTGCGTATCAAACTTTAGAAAATTTACAACAGCAAGGGTATAAGATGGGCATCGTAACGAGTGATTCAAAAAAAGGTGTCGATCAATTTTTAGAGGTTACGCAAAGCGCTAAATTTTTTGATGTGGTTATTTCTACAGAAGCAAATGCCGTAGAAAAACCAAATCCAGAAGTATTAAAACCATTATTTGATAATCATGATGTGGACCCTAAAGATGTTGCGATTGTTGGTGATACAGCAAATGATATTAAAACGGGTAAGAATGCTGGCTTAGGATTATCTATCGCTGTATTAACGGGTGTGGATATAGAAGAAAGTTTTGGCGAAGCGGATTATATTATACCGACAATGAATGAAATCATCGATATTATAAATCAATAGGATTCATAATGCTGATGTGTCATAATATATAAAACATATATTATGAGTTTCTTAAAAGAGGTGTTGGCGATGATTGATGGCAAATATGCGATTTATAATAATGAAACATATAAAGTAGTAAGTATTCATGGTAATGAAGTACTTTTAGTGACTGAGGATGAACGCGCCGAAGAACAAGGATTCATTGCTCAAACTAAAGATCATACATTACACACACTATATTATAAACATGTAGCTAGAGATGATTTAGAAGAACTTTATGAGCTTTTTCAAGAAGCAAGATATGAAGGCGCAATTTTTGATTATTATCAAGATAGTGATGGCAATCAATATATTGGAACTAACGATAAAGAAAAGGCTAATACATTTGGCTTGAGTCAAGTTGATGATAGTTATTACAACAAAATAGTCAATGATGACGAGATTGATAAAATTATTAACCGTAGTCATATTGAATAATAAAAAGGTTGAAACAAGGCACTTTAAGCCAGTTTCAACCTTTTATTGATTATTAACGTTGATCTACTTTTCTATAAGTATCGATAACTGATTTGATTTTGTTGATGACAACGTCTAGTGAATCTGGGTCCGCATGTAAATCATATTCATTGATATTTACACGAACGACCGGACACACATTAAACTGGCTAATCCAAGTTTCATAACGTTGAAATAATTTTTGCCAATATTGTGGGTCGGTATCGATTTCCATTTGACGGCCACGTTGTTGTATACGATTAATTACTTCGTCATAATCACATTCTAAATAAATAAGTACATCTGGTTTAGGAAAATAAGGTGTCATCACCATAGCATTAAATAATTCAGAGTAAGTGTTAAAGTCTTCGTCTGTCATTGTACCTTGTTCTTCATGCATTTTAGCAAAAATATCAACGTCCTCGTAGATTGAACGATCTTGGACAAAGCCGCCACCATATTCAAACATACGTTTTTGTTCTTTAAAACGTTCCGCTAAAAAGTAAATTTGTAAGTGGAAGCTCCAACGTTGAAAGTCGTGATAAAATTTATCTAAATAAGGATTATGCTCTACATTTTCGAATGACGTACGGAAATTTAGACGGTCTGCTAAGGCTTGAGTTAAAGTTGATTTTCCTACTCCTACAGTTCCAGCAATAGTAATCACTGCATCTTGTGGAATACCATAATTATTCATCTTTCGTTCCTCCTATAAGTGGTCGTACAAGTTCTAATATATGTTGATAATCATCGTCTTGCGTTACAAAATCAAGTGTCGAAGTATCAATTTTTATGACATTCTGGCCATCGGCTTTTAATGTATTGTAAAAATGAGTATAATCTTCTTTTAGAGCAAATAAATAATCGTCAGATATTTGATGTTCAAAGCTGCGGTTTCTTTTAGCAATTCTTTGTTGTAGTACTGATAAATCAGCGTCTAAGAAGATTATGATATTTGGCATCTGCAAGTCTTCGGTTAGAATGTCATATATACGCGTGAACTTTTCATATTCAGTCGATGTCAGTGTATTGTGTGCGAAAATTTTATTTTTATAAATATGATAATCGCTAACTATACCTTGGTGAATTTGTGCTAGATCTTGAAATTGTTTATATCGATTACATAAAAAAAACATTTCTGTTTGGAAACTCCATTTTGATATATCATCATAGAAGTCAGAAAGAAATGGGTTTTCATCGATAATTTCATTTTCTTCGTAATAATTTAAATCTTGGCTTAATTTATGCGTTAAGGAAGATTTCCCAACGCCAATAGGGCCTTCGATTGCTATAAATGGTTTATTCATGATTAACGCTCCAAATGTTAAAATAGACAATAAGTATTGTACCATATGTGAGGTGTCAGACACATGACAAGTGATGAAAAATATATGAAAGTTGCAATAAATGAAGCTTTAAAAGCGCAGTACATCGGTGAAGTGCCAATAGGTGCAGTCATTGTAAAAGACAATAAGATTATTGCACGTGCGCATAATTTAAGAGAAACACGCCAAGACCCAACAGCACATGCTGAATATTTGGCCATTCAAAAAGCAGCTAAAATAGTTGGAAGTTGGCGCTTGGAAGACTGTACATTATATGTAACGCTAGAACCATGTGTCATGTGTGCAGGGGCAATCGTAATGAGTCGTATACCAAGAGTTGTATATGGTGCGAGTGACCCTAAAGGTGGTTGTAGTGGTAGTTTAATGGATTTAACACAGGAACCACGTTTTAATCATAGAGCTATTGTAGATAAACATATATTAGCAGAGGAATGTGGCGAATTATTACGTCAATTCTTTAAAAATATAAGAAAAAAGAAAAAAATCAGCCGAACAGACGATAATACAAACACGTAAAGTTTTGTTAAACTATATAATGTGTTATAAACAGTGCGCGTATTTTTTAGTTTACAGGCTAGTGTGTAACTTAATACAGAAGGGGACGAAAATTTATAATGATAAAATTAATTGCAACAGATATGGATGGCACATTATTAAATGCTGCACATGAAATTTCAGAGGAAAATATTCAAGCTATTGAATATGCGCAATCACAAGGTATTACCGTAGTTATTGCGACAGGTCGCGCATTTTATGAAGCGAATACGCCTATCGCACAAACTGATTTGAAATTGCCGTACATTTGTTTGAACGGGGCTGAAGTTAGAGATGAGTCTTTTAACATTAGTAGCACTTCAAACTTAAATCGAGAATTAATTGATAGAATTACAGACGTTCTTAATAGAGAAAGTATTTATTACCAAATCTATACTAACATTGGTATTTATACTGAAAACCCACAACGTGATTTAGACATTTATATCGATATTGCAGAACGTGCGGGACAACAAGCTGACGTAGAAAAGATTAAAGCAGGTATACAAAAAAGAATCGATAATGGCACTTTAAAAGTTGTCGATAATTATGACAAAATTAAAGATACACCTGGGGAAATCGTTATGAAAATACTTGCTTTTGATAGTGATTTAGAAAAAATTGATCGCGTAAGCGAAGAATTGGCACAATCAGGTAGTTTAGCAGTGTCATCTTCTTCAAGAGGTAATATTGAGATTACGCATGCTGATGCTCAAAAAGGGATAGCGTTACAAACGATTGCCGACAGACTAAAGGTTGATATGTCTGATGTTATGGCAATAGGCGATAATTTAAATGACGTCTCTATGCTTGAACGTGCTGGTTATTCTGTTGCAATGGCAAACGCTACAGATGAAGTTAAAGCAACTGCTAAATTTGAAACTGAATCAAATGAGAATAGCGGTGTTGGTAAGGCAATTATGAAATTACTTAAAGAATATAACAACTAATATTAGAGGTGACTTAATAATGAAAGGATTAATTATAGTTGGTAGCGCAAAATTAGGCTCCCATACTACAGCTTTATCACAATATTTGAAAGGTCATTTTGAAGAACACGACTTCGAAACAGAAATATTTGATTTAGCAGAAAAGCCAATACATCAATTAGATGTTTCAGGTGCTTCAACACCTACAGAAACTTATAAAAATAATTTAGCTGAATTACAATCTAAAGCTCGAGAAGCTGACTTTTTCGTTTTAGGTAGCCCAAACTACCACGGTTCTTATTCAGGTATTTTAAAAAATGCTTTAGATCATTTAACTATGGACGATTTCAAAATGAAACCCGTTGGTTTAATCGGTAATAGTGGCGGTATTGTTAGTGCAGAGCCATTATCTCACTTACGTTTAATAGTACGTACTTTATTAGGTATTGCAATACCTACACAAATAGCTACTCACGATTCTGACTATAATAAACTTGAAGATGGTACGTTATATTTAGCGAACGAAGAGTTTCAATTACGTTCTAAATTATTTGTTGATCAAATTATTTCTTTCGTTAAAAATAGTCCATACGAACATTTAAAATAATGTCCGGGGCACAATAACCTTGAGTTCGACAATAAACGTCAATTGCTATTGAACTATAGTAATTGACGTTTTTTAATTTATCTAACTATAGTAAGTTGAATGTGAAGGCAATTGTGGGATTTTCAAACAAAAGAGCAACAAGTTAAATATAAAAAGAACTAATCTGTATAACTGATATGCTCCCTTCAAAGTTTACATTTTTAAGTGTCTACTTTGAAGGGTGCAGTTCATAACAATAGATTAGTTTTTGATTTGAAATATTATTTGTGTTACTCAAAAATATTAATGATTATGTTGCTGCTATTAATTTACTAACTATAGAATGGTATTGTTGTAAAATTTTGTTAATACCTGCTAAATCTATGTCATATAAATAAATGCGTCTTTCGTCATGTAAGTCTCTTTCTTTTTTTAGTAATTTAAGACTGATTAAATTACTTAATTGTGATGATATTGGCGTGTTTTTATTATATAACGATTTTTTTAATTCGGAGGCTTCAATACGCGTTTTATTAATTTCAGCTATTTTATCTAAAATTACGATTTCAACTAACGTAATATTTAAGTTTTGTTTTACTACTTTTTTAATTAAGGTTCTTTTTTCTTCATATTTAATAATATTCATGTTTATCACCAACTTTATAGATTTTATTTGAGCTTACTTAATTGGGACATTATATTTTTATCTAAAATGCGCTTTGCATGTTTTGTATTCATGTTATTTTGTTTTGGCCATGTTTCTGGTAAGCAATGATACATTTGTTCAAAACGTGAGGCATAGTCATTGTATGTATGGAAATGATAGTTTTGCCAGGTATAAGTTTTGGTAGATTGCTCGAGTAACCATTTAGCGTTATGAGTAACTTTCGCAATCGAAATATAATTAGATAATGTAGTTTTCATAAACTTTGAAAATTCTCGAGATAGGAAGCAATGATTGACGTAATGACTTTGAGCGATATGTTTACATGGAAGTTTATTTAAACAATGCGTGTTGATATAAAGGATTACATTTTTAATTAATGTATAACCGTAAGAGATTTGAGTGGATTGATTTGTATGTAAATCGGCGTTAAAGGTATTACATATTTGTTGGAAATATAAATTGATTGTATGTTTGAAACGAGATAATTCATTTTGATGTAAGGCATATAATGCATTTATAAATAATTGATTACTTGGATAATTTAAAGTCTTAAATTGTGAGGTGTGAACGTTATATATATCGTAAAAATAATGATGATTTATAGATAATTTTAATAATGAAGCGTGATGTGGGAAGATGATAGTTTGGTCAAAGTCAAAGACGTGAAAGACATCGCCTATATGATAATGTAGCAATTCGTTGTTTTTTAAGAGGGACATATTGCCGTTAATAATTAAATAAACATTAACACGACTTAAATTTGTAAGTCCTTGTACAGCGTTTTGGTTATTAAACATCGTCAATGTGAAATCCACACTTAATCACCACACAAAATAAATGATTATATATGAATGGTTGAAATTGCTTAATACACATATCATATAGTAATTATTTTAATATGTTTTTCATTTAATGGGGGTATTATTTTTTTACTCTTTATGTTTATTTATTTACATTATTTTTGGTATTTTTACTATAAGCTAAAAAAATTAATGCTAAAATTAAAAATTTTAGTTTTAAACAAAAAAACTGGAATAATCACATGTAAACATAGTTACATACAATGAATTATTCCAGTAAAAATTCAAGACTTATTATTTTCTATATTTTATTTTTGCAAAAGCATCATGTTGATGAATAGATTCTTCATTTCTACATTCAATATCGAAACCTTCAATCCATTCAAATCCTACTAAATCGGCAGCAATAAGACGAATAAGATCTTCTACAAAGCGTGGATTTTCATATGCACGTTCTGTAACACTTTTTTCATCAGGGCGTTTTAAAATAGGGTATAATATTGAGCTTGCATTAGCTTCCATTGCATCTAAAATAATTTCTTTGTAATTATCATTTAACGTCGTATCTTTATCTAAATAAGCTTTTACAGTTACATAGCCACGTTGATTATGCGCTGAATACTCACTGATTTCTTTAGAACAAGGACATAGTGTCGTTACTGCAGCATTAATTGTTAATTCTTTACGAGTAATAGCATCTCCCTCAATTGCTAAACCGAATGTAACATCAGCATTACCTATCGCTTTAATGTTAGTGACTGGGCTTAATCGATTAAAAAACCATTTACCCGAAACATCTACGCCGGCAGAACTTTGCTTCATACTCGTTTGTAGTGTGCGTAACACTTCGTTTAGTGAAGTGAAATTAAGTTGGATACCATTATCGTAATGTTGCTCAACACTTTCAAGTATACGACTCATATTGATACCTTTTTCATCTTGGTTCAAACTTGTAGAAAAACTAAAAGTACCTGCAGTTTGATAGTCGTCAATTCGGACAGGGTAAACTAAGTTTTTAATACCTACTTCTTCTATATCAAATAAAAAGTTTTTGTTCGTGCTTTGTAAGTCGGTCATTTCCTCTTTAACGACAGGTTTTGTACCTTCGATTGGATCGACAGAACCGAAATGTTTCCATCTTCCTTCTCTTGTAGATAAGTCTAATTCAGTCATGCTATTGCCTCCACTTAAGATTCAAAGTTATAAGTCCAATACGGCTCAACTTCTAAGAAACTATTCGCTTCACCGTCTACATCAGGGGTAGCTAATTGTTGTAAAAATGGACCTGTTTGTGATGCGTGTGCCTCAAAAGCACGTAATTTAACATCCTTATAATCACTGATCTTATTTAAAATATCAGGCTCGCCGAGTTTTTCTGGTGCATCGTTACTAAAAGCAACCAATTGTAATCTAGGTCTTTCATCTTTTGGCATTTTACCAACAGTTCTAACGACTGCTTCTGCCGTTGCTTCATGGTCAGGATGCACTGCGAAATTAGGATAGAATGAAATGATTACTGAGGGTTGTAATTCATCAATTAGAGATTTTACCATATTATCCATTTCATCATGTGGTTCAAATTCAACTGTTTTATCTCGTAATCCCATTTTACGTAAATCTTTAATACCTATTGCTTCAGCAGCAGCTTCAAGTTCACGCTCACGAATATTAGGTAATGATTCTCTCGTAGCGAATGGTGGGTTACCTAAATTACGTCCCATTTGGCCGAGCGTTAAACAAGCATAAGTAACCGGCACGCCATTATCAATATAACGAGCTAACGTTCCAGCAGATGAGAACGTTTCGTCGTCTGGGTGTGGAAAAATTACGAGTACGTGTTTTTCTTCTGACATATTTTCGTCCTCCTCTATATGTTAAATGGTTGTGTACTAATTTCTAACGTTGCAGCTAATTGTCCTTCATAATTAAAGCCAGCAATGAGAAATTCATTATTATCATTAATTTCAAAATGGGTTAATCCTTGAACATAAACCCAACCACTATTTACTAATTTTAAACCTACGCGATATGGATCTTTTTCTCCACCTTTAAGTTGAGCGTGTTCAAAAGTTATCTGGATGTTTCTTAAAAATGTACCAGCATTAAATACGCGTTGATCGAAATGGTTTGCATAAGCACCATTTGTAGTTTCAACGTGAATGTATACTGGTTTATTCGCGTAAGAATCGAGCAAAGATTGTACTTTGTCATATTCTATTAATTCCAACAAATTCACTCCTTATCGTAAGAAAATGCTAAAAATGAAGTCTGTTTAGCATTACTTTGCTATATGTTGATAATAGCAACCAAATATTTATAAAAAGAACAAAATAATTGGAACTTTGTTCTTATGTTTGTCATATTAATGCTTACATATCATGGTTAAAATTGATTATCTTTATATTCTACTAAAAACAAGTGCAGAAATGTACATGTATGCTCAATTAAATGCAAATTTGAATATCAATGATACATGATTTTAACGAGAATAACTAGTAATTATAATGAAAAGCTTAACTGTCACTTGGTTATTTACAAAATTACCTATAAGTTTAATGCGAATTATATGGGGTAAACCATTAAAGGAATTGATTTGAGCAATATGAATGTATAACGTGTTTAATTCACGTAAAATAACAGTATAATTGATAACTTTGAAAGGATGAATATGAATGGAACTACAATTAGCAATTGATTTATTAAACAAAGAAGAAGCAGCAGAATTAGCTAACAAAGTAAAAGATTACGTTGATATCGTAGAAATTGGTACGCCTATCGTTATTAATGAAGGTTTACCTTCAGTTCAACATTTAGACGATAACATTGATGGCGTGAAAGTATTAGCAGACCTTAAAATTATGGATGCTGCAGGATATGAAGTAAGTCAAGCTGTTAAATATGGCGCTGATGTAGTTACAATTTTAGGCGTAGCTGAAGATGCTTCAATCAAAGGCGCAGTTGAAGAAGCGCATAAAAACAATAAAGAATTATTAGTTGATATGATTGCTGTTCAAGATTTAGAACAACGCGCTAAAGAATTAGACGCATTAGGTGCAGACTATATCATGGTACACACTGGTTATGACTTGCAAGCAGAAGGTGTTTCACCATTAGATAGTTTACGTAAAGTTAAATCAGTTATTACTAATTCAAAACTTGCTGTAGCAGGTGGTATTAAACCTGATACAATTGAAGAAGTAGCTAAAGAAGAACCTGATTTAATCGTAGTTGGTGGCGGTATTGCGAATGCTGACGATCCAGTTGCGGCAGCTCAACAATGTCGAAACGCGATTGATGGTAGATAATTATGGCAGAAATTACTAATTATAGATTAATGTTGGATGAATTAGATCGTACATTATCTAATATTAAAGAGAATGAAGCTAAGACGTTTTTAGAACAAGTGATTTCAGCTGACAATGTCTTTGTTTCAGGTAAAGGTAGATCTGGATATGTAGCTAATAGCTTTGCCATGCGACTAAATCAACTTGGCAAACGTGCACATGTCGTAGGAGAGTCAACGACACCTTCTATTACAGAAGAAGATTTATTTGTTATCGTTTCTGGTTCAGGTTCGACTGAACATTTGAAAATCTTAGCTGAAAAAGCAAAAAGTACAAATGCTCAAGTTGTGTTATTAACAACTAAACCAGAATCACCAATTGGTAAGTTAGCTAACTCCGTTATTGAGTTGCCTGCAGGAACAAAATATGACTCGGAAGGCTCAGCGCAACCATTAGGTACTTTATTCGAACAAGCAACACAAATTTTCTTTGATAGTATCGTTTTAGATTTAATGGAAGCATTAAATGTAGACGAGAACACAATGCAACAAAATCATGCTAATTTAGAATAAAGCATCGATTCTAATGAAATAGGCATAATTAAGTTTAAAAGCAATTTCTATTGAATAAAAATAGAAATTGCTTTTTTTAATACAATTATATATGAATTACTTTAATTCATTAATGTAGGTCATGATTTTAAGATTAAACTTAATTATGAATAAGAAATGGGATTAGCCACCAAATAGTGTTAATTTATAATTCAAATTAGGAAGAAAACGATAAAATGAGGTGAAAAAAATTAATGAATTTGGGTTTTGTATGTCATTATGTACCACATCGTTTTGATAGAGCGGTGTCGAAAAGTAAATTGCTTAATTAACTGATTACATATGTGAATTGTGTCTTTAATCGCTAACTTACTAGCACTATATTATAATTAAAACTAACAAATAACTTTGTAGGTGTAATTTATGACATTATTAACTAATATTGAAAACCATGCACACAAAAATGCTGACCGAATAGCGATTAAAATTGATAAACAACAAATAACATATAAAGCGTTAAAAGATGAAATAGCAACAAAGCATTACAAATTGCAACAGATTGAACAACAAGCCACTGTGGCATTAAATATTCAAAACCCGTTAACGCTAATTATTTACTATTTGGCAGTTTTACAATCTAATGCAATACCATGTGTGATTGATTATCGCTGGCCACAGGAGACTAAAAATAAAATATATAAACAGTATGGTATTAATTATGAAATTAACAACGCTGAAACAATAACACAGTTACATCATCATATTATGGACCAAAATTTAGAAGATATTTTACATATTGGTTTTACATCAGGGACCACTGGTTTGCCTAAAGCGTACTTTCGGAATGAGCAATCGTGGTTAGAGTCTTATGACCAACATGATTTAATGATGAAAGAAGTACCACCTTTTATCATTTCGCCAGGGCCCATAGCACATTCGTTGGCATTATTCACGTGTATTTATGCTTTATACATAGGCAATACATTTGTTGGCCAACAACAATTTGATGCAACAACATTATTAAAAGATATGTGTGTAATGAAAAATGATATTGCATTTTTTGGCGTCCCAACAATGATTCAACAATTGGCACTTCAAAACATTAAAGTACCGCAACTAAGTCATTTGTTTAGCACGGGAGATAAATTTGACCATAATTTACGTGCAAGGATTGCACAACAATTTGAAAATGCCATTATTATAGAATTTTTTGGGTCTTCTGAAGCCAGCTATATTAGCTACAATTATAATAATGAAGCGCCTAATCATTCGGTAGGTAAACTGTTTCCTAATGTAGCAACAGCAATAACAAATAAAGATGAGCGAGGAATAGGTTTATTATCGATAAAAAGTAATATGACATTTAGTGGTTATGTACCACAAAAAATTAATAGCAATGAATGGATAGCTATTGGAGATTACGCTTCTATCGATAAAGATAATTATCTATACCTTCATGGAAGAGAACATGATCGCCTAATCATTGGTGGTGAAAATGTTTATCCTATAGAAATAGAGCGAGCGATGGCATTAAATGAAGCAGTAGATGAAGTGTTAGTGATTGGTCAAAAACACCATAAATTTGGCGAACTAGCTATTTTATTATATACGGGTGACAGACAAATAGATTATAAAGAGATGCGTGCATTTTTAGCGACAAAACTCTATCGATATCAAATTCCATCCAAAATAGTAAAGGTACCTAAAATGGTTTATACAAGTAGTGGTAAGATTGCTAGAAAAGAAATGCAAAGACAGTATGAGGAAGGGACATTTAATATATGAAACAACCAATTATAGTAGCAGCTAAACGGACTGCTTTTGGTAAATATGGTGGAACGTTAAAACATCTTGAACCTGAGCAATTGTTATTACCTTTATTTGAACATTTTAAAGCACAATATCCGGATATTATGACGCAAATTGATGATGTTATATTAGGGAATATCGTTGGTAATGGAGGAAATATTGCACGTAAATCATTATTAGAAGCTGGTTTGGATAATCGTATTCCTGGTATCACAATAGATCGACAATGTGGTTCAGGTCTAGAGGCTGTTATTCAAGCTTGTCGTATGATTCAGGCAGAAGCGGGGCAAGTGTTCATTGCTGGTGGTGTCGAAAGTTCAAGCAGAGCGCCATGGAAAATTAAACGGCCTCAATCAGTATATGATAATGAATTGCCTATGTTTTATGAACGTGCTTCATTTGCTCCTGAAAATCAAGATCCTTCAATGATTGAAGCGGCAGAAAATGTAGCACAGCAATTTAATATTACAAAAGAAGAAGAAGATAAATTTGCCTATGAAAGCCATCAAAAAACTATAAAAGCTTATGATAATCAACAAATTACCCAGGAAATATTACCAATAACAGTAAAAGGTGACGCTTTTGCTATAGATGAAAGTGTTAAACCAAGATTATCATATGAAAGAATAAGTCGTTTTAAACCATTGTTAGCTAATGGTAGTGTTAGTGCTGCCAATTGTTGTATGAAGAATGATGGTGCAGTGTTATTACTCGTTATGGAAGCACAATTAGCACAATCATTAGGTTTTGAAGAAGGTTTGCAATTTATAGATAGTGCTACAAAGGGAGTAGATCCTAAATTATTAGGCATTGGTCCGGTTCCTACTGTGACGCAATTATTACACAAACATAAAATGACTATGCAAGATATTGATGCCGTAGAATTAAATGAAGCATTTGCTTCTCAAGTTTTAGCATGTAAACAACAATTAGATATTACAGCGCAACAACTTAATCAATGGGGAGGATCAATTGCTTCTGGCCACCCATATGGTGCGAGTGGTGCAGCATTAGTTACACGATTGTTTTATATGAAAGATATAATTAAAAGCATTGCCACAATGGGTATAGGAGGTGGCATAGGGAATGCAATACTCTTCCACAGGTGGAACCGAAAGTAAAATAGTTCAGTTTCGAAGTTCGAGCGTCGCGAGCTATAAACAATTATTTAATAGCAATCAATATGATGAGGACGAAGTGCCACCACTATATTGCGCAAAGTTATGGGGGCAATTTAAATTATTCCAGCAATTTCGACACAGTGCTATTAAGCTTATTAAGACAAACATTGAACAAATGACACAGTTGAAAACCGATGAAGATTATGTTGCACAAATGACAATTAAAAATTGTAAAAATATCAAACAATTTAAACGATACGAATTTTTACTAGAAATTTATAAAAATAACCTTAAATGCATTTCTATTAATCAAACGTTTGTTAAGAAGGTGGAAAATGATACACATAACTAAACAATTTGTAGATGATTATTTATCACTTATCGATGATCAAAATCCAATTCATGATCAAATCGTTCCAGGACAATTAGTAGTAGAAATTATCTTATCGCAACTGAATTTAAACTGGAAATATTATGAAGTGAAATATGTGAACCCTATTAGTATTAACGAGGAAATAACTTTCGAAAACTGTTATGACGGTAAAATAAATGTTTTAAATGCAGACAGGGTGGTAAAGTTAATTGTTCTTAATAAGAACAATGAAGCATGTTAGTTGTGTACGGTTGTTTTTCGAAAATTAATTAGTTTCAAAATTATTTTAAAAAATAAATTCAATTTTTAATAATGTATGAAAATAGATTTTCGAAAAATAATAAGTTGATTAGCTGTTTGACAAAATGAATTAATTACGTATAATACTATAACATGCTAAGGGAGTGACATGTTCAATGGATTTTGATAAAAGCAATATAAACATGGTTGAAACAAAAAAAGCGAAAAAAACAGTATTCGCGACAGGAATTGGTAATGCCATGGAATGGTTTGACTTTGGTCTTTATTCTTATTTGGCAGTCATCATAAGCCAAAACTTTTTCAGTTCAGTTCAAAATGATCAATTGAAACTGATATTTACTTTTGCTACATTCGCAATTGCGTTCCTACTTAGACCAGTAGGTGGTATTATCTTCGGTATAATTGGAGATAAATACGGTAGAAAAGTAGTACTAACAACGACGATTATAATGATGGCATTTTCTACATTATTAATCGGACTGTTACCTACATACGATCAAATTGGTGTATGGGCGCCTATATTATTATTATTAGGACGTGTTTTACAAGGATTCTCAACAGGTGGGGAATATGCTGGTGCAATGGTTTACGTTGCCGAGTCTTCACCGGATAAAAAACGTAATTCATTAGGTTGTGGACTTGAAATAGGAACATTATCTGGTTATATCGCAGCTTCAGTACTAAGCGGTGTATTATTCTTCGCTTTAAGTTCTGAGCAAATGGCTAGTTGGGGATGGAGAATTCCATTCATTCTAGGATTATTTTTAGGTATCTTTGGTTTCTATTTACGTAGAAAATTAGAAGAATCTCCAGTATATGAGAATGATATCGAATCTACACCTAAACGTGATAATGTACATTTCTTCACGATTATTAGATATTATTATAAAGATATTATTGTTTGTTTCGTAGCAGTTGCATTCTTTAACTGTACAAACTATATGGTAACTTCATATTTACCTTCATATTTACAAGGTGTAGTGAAGTTAGATGATACTTTAGTATCAGTATTAATTACTATTGTAATGGCTATTATGATACCGTTAGCGCTTATGTTTGGTAGAGTGGCTGACAAAATCGGTGAGAAAAAAGTATTCTTAATTGGTTTAATTGGTACAGCTGTTTTAAGTACTGTAGCGTTCTCATTATTCCAAACTAAGTCTCTAGTATTTATCATTATTGGTATTTTCATTTTAGGTTTCTTCTTATCAACATATGAAGCGACAATGCCAGGTTCTTTACCAACAATGTTCTATACACATATTCGTTACAGAACATTAGCTGTAACATTTAACGTATCAGTATCATTATTTGGTGGTACAACACCATTAATTGCTTCTAGTTTAGTAGCTAAAACAGGTGATCCTTTATCTCCTGCTTATTACTTAACGGCGGTAAGTATTGTAGGTATTATTGTTGTAGGCTTACTACATGTGAGTACTGCAGGTAAATCTTTAAAAGGGTCTTATCCTAACGTATCTAGTCAAAAAGAATTTGATTATTATGCGGAAAATCCTAAAAAAGCATTATGGTGGATTAAAGATAAACATGTATAATTTAATACATTTATTAACACTTAGTAACGGTTATCGTTACTGAGTGTTTTTTTGTGTTAGTGTCAGCAAATAATAAATATGATATGATGGCAATTATATAAAAATAGAATAGTTGGGGGAATTACATGCTCAATTTATCGCCATCTATATATGCTTTACTTATCGCTACTTTTTTGCAAAAATTTACAGAATTTTTAGTCATTCCATTTTTGTCTATCTATTTAGTATCGCAATATCATTATAGTGGTTTTACGGTAGGAACTATATTGGCAGTTGTTGCCATCACCAAAATGGTTATGAGTTTTATTGCAGCACCATTTTTAGACCAATATGATAAAAAAGTAATTATCTACATAGGTTTATCAATTTGTGTAATTAGCTTTGCTAGCTTTCCTTTTATACATAATTATATTGGTTTTATTGCATTCTCCATTTTTTCTAGTGTTGGGACGTCATTAGCAGTACCGTTGTACAAAGCTTTAATCTCTATCCTATCTCCAGAAGATAAGAAGAAATTAGTCTTCAATGTGCGCTATTACTTAATTAATTTAGCTGCTGCTTTTGCACCTTTATTATCTACGCAATGGCGAGCGATTGGTTATGCAAATTTATTCTACGCTGTAGCTTTAGCTTATAGCATTAATATTTTAGTGTTTGTGTACACTTTTACTAAATTTAATATCGATTTATCACATTTTAAGCAAGCAACATCATTATCATTTAAGCGGTCCATTAATATCTTTAAAAATAATATAAGTTTTGTATATCTGATTGCAGGCGCTATATTTTTCACTTTTGGCTACAATCAAATGACCGTCTTGTTACCTCAATTTTTCACGCATGAACATGGTGCACATACTGCTTCAAGTCTTTATGCACAGTTAGTTTTAGTAAACGGTATTACAGTATTAACTTGTCAGTATTTTATTTATAAAATTGGCAATAAGGTACCTACAAAAAACGCAGTTATGATAGGTGGAACATTACTACCTATTGGACTATTGCTACTAGGTACGATGACACATATTGTGATGCTCATAGTGGCAATGTTTATATTTACAATTGGAGAAATGTTTGTTTTTACAATGCTTGATATACGAATTGATGAGATCTCACAAGAAGGTTTAAAAGGTTCTTATTATTCTTTAGCAGGCTTACAAAACTTTGGTGGATTGTTAGCACCATTGTTAGGTGGTTACTTGCTTGACGTGACGCAACATGGTTTTATTCTTTTCGGAATTTTAGCGCTTATTACATTTATTAGTGTATGGATGTTTAGCTTAAGTAAGAAAAAAGAAATATATACAGCATAAAAAAAGAGCGACGTTGTAGTTAGTAAACTTCGAGGGGTCTCTCCAAGTAATCAAAGGGGACAATCTTTGACTAACATAACGTCGCTCTATAGGTGAGTTAATTAGGGTTTTTGTAACGAAAAGTATCATTTGTAAGGGGACAACTTATAAATATACTTTAATACAAATCATTCTTAGGGGGAGTTAATTTCATGTTCAAATGTTAAGGTTGTACTTATGCGTATAACTTATGTGTGCTCTATAGGTGCTACTTCGGTTAATAACTTAGATTCATGTTATCAACGTCGCTTTCAAGTAGAGAGAGTAACCTATATAGTTCTGAATTACTAAAATTTTCATCAAACTTCACAGTTATTGTTTTAAATGTTTTAGTAATTATCTCACAAATAGGATTACCATTTTCAAAAGCTTGTTTGTAGATTATCATGCTGCGTTCCTCCTTTGCTCTCTACATGTATTATAATAACTTAATTACTTTATAAATACATGAGTCTGGGGTATCAAATTGATATCAGACTTTCGACCGGTTTTTTTATCTCTTCTTTATAGAGCTATTTTGTAACAAGTGTTAAATGGTTTAAACAATAGGATATTGAGATAAATAACTACTATTGAAACATTCCCTCCTTTGTTGCTCTATGTTTAATATAATAAAGCATGTGTAATGAAAATACATGAGTCTAGGGTATCAACTTTTATTCGGTCTAAGGATATATAATTTCTATATCGCAAGACCTATAAAGTGAAAGAAAAGCGATGCGATTCAATTTTTTGAGTGTAGTACAATGATTAATGTAAGGTGAATATATAATATGAAAATGGTAAAACAAGGGGCGATAATATGAAATTAGGAATCATTGGTATTGGCAAGGTAGGAAGCCAATTTTTGACAGATATTCAATATATGAATCAATTTTCTGAAATAACGGTTATTGATAGTAACGAAAAGTTACTTAAAGGCGAAGTACTAGATCATCAACATATGCAAGGTTTAGCTTCAACAAATAGTATTGATGTACATGTTGGAGATTATAAAGATTTGGCAGATGCGAATCTTATCGTTATAACGGCAAGTACGCCAATGGACGCATCAATTGTAGATCGTACTAGCTTGGCACGAAATAATAAAACGATTGTGAAAGATATTATGTCACGTATTGAACAAGTTACACATGATGCAATTATTATTTTTATTACTAATCCTGTAGATGCAATGACATATATTGCTACTACAGCTTCAAATTATCCTAAGCATAAAATCTTAGGTACGGGTACATTGTTAGAAAGTGCTCGCTTTAGAAAATTAATTGCTAACCATTATAATATTGACCCTAAAAGCGTTGAGGCTTTCGTAATGGGTGAACATGGTAAACACGCTGTACCTATATGGAGTCGTGTACGTATTGCTGGTATGACTATCGAAGAGTTTGAAGAACTTTATGATTGTGAACCAATAGATAAAGAAGCGATAAGTAGTATTATCGATAAAGTAGCTTTTGATGTTTTACATAATAAAGGGTGGACGAATACTGCTATTTCACGTGCTACGGTCGAATTAGTTAATACTATTGTGTTAAATCAACGTGCAATTTTACCTGTGACTTCAATGTTAGAAGGTGAATATAATAAGTATAATGTAGGATTAGGTATGCCTACGTTAATAAGTAACCGAGGTGTTGAAAAACGTTTTGCTCTGAAGTTAGACGAGATAGAACTTCAACGTTTAGCAGATGCGGAAGCTTATATTAAAGAAGCAATTGCAGTAGAAGAAGCATAATAAAAACGAGTTGGGACTTAATTCCTAACTCAAATTAAATAACACCTCATTCTATTGATTCATTCAGTAAAATGAGGTGCTATTTTTATAATCTACGATTTTGTTCGTGCATGCTTGCCTTGATCAAGAATAATATGGCTCGAGCCTGTAGTCTCTCACTCATACGATTCCCTCAGGCGTCAGCACTTTACAAAATCGTTACTAATTTCCAATTTTATACAAGTAGAAAAAAGTCATATCAAACTACAAATTAAAAATTATGAAAAATAGTGTGTGGAAATACTTCAAATATATGACACAAAACTTGCTTTCAAATCCTGAAACTGAAAAAATCTACAACCAAAGAAAGATAGATGTAGAACCAATTTTTTAATATTTGAAGGCTATTTTGGGTTTTACTCGTATGTCATTACGGGGCAATCCGATGTAAAACGCGAACTTGGAATTACCTTAATGGCGACAAATATAAGAAAAATGGCAGCTCTAAGAGCTACCAAAAAGACTTTAAAAATGAAATACAGTGGAAATTCAATTTTACTAATGAATTTCCACTGTATTTTTACTTTCTAGAATATTTCTGTCCTAGGATCGTTTTTATTAAATAATTTAAACTTCTGTTACTGCTACGTCTATTTGTTCTACGCGATTATATGCGCCATGATCAACTGGTCCAACAAAGTCATTCATTTTCCAGCCATTCTTAATAGCTGAAGCAACGAATGCTTTGGCAGCAATAACTGCTTCTTTAGGTGATTTACCATTGGCTAAATAAGCAGTAGTAGCCGCTGCGAAAGTACAGCCTGCTCCATGGTTATAACTTTGTTGGAACATGTCTGTAGTTAATTGATAGTAATTTTGACCATCGAAATATAAATCGTATGATTTTTCTTGATCTAACGCTTTACCGCCTTTAATAATTACATGACTTGCACCTTGTTCATGAATGATTTTAGCAGCTTTTTTCATATCATCAATCGTAGTTAATTTACCTAAATTAGATAATTGACCCGCTTCAAATAAATTTGGTGTTACAACAGTTGCTTTTGGTAATAGATATTTAATCATTGCATCAGTATTACCTGGGTTTAAGACTTCATCTTCACCTTTACAAACCATAACAGGGTCTACGACAAAGTAATCAGCGCCTGATTCTTCAAATGCTTCTCCAGCACGTTTGATAACTTCTTCAGTACCTAGCATACCTGTTTTGACTGCATCAGGTCCGATAGAAATTGCTGTTTCTAATTGCTTTTCAAAAACGTCAAATGGAATTGGTGTTACATCGTGTGACCATGTTTCTTTATCCATCGTTACAATTGAAGTTAAAGCTACAATGCCATATGTTTGTAACTCTTGAAAAGTTTTTAAGTCAGCTTGCATTCCAGCGCCAGCACTAGTGTCAGAACCGGCAATTGTTAATGTTTTTTTTAATGCCATAAATTAATTCACTCCCACAAAATTCTTTTAAATATATCATATCACTTTTGTTGGATATGCAAAGTATAATGCGTTAAATAGACCTTGAGATAGTTAAGAATTTAATTGTACAGTCGAAAAGGTATTGTTTAATGAATAGTACGTTAAATCATCCGCATTTAAGATGTCATTATTTAAAGTGACTTGAAATACATCACTACTATAATAAGGTTTAATATAGTAAGATTGTGTCTTGCTTTCCATAATGAGTTGATATTGCGTGTAATGTGTTTCCCCAGCATCCAATACTGCACCTCTAGGTATACTCACAGCATCTAGAATTTTAAAACAATTTGTTAGATTTAATATTTCATCGTTAGCATCAATCATATGGTTACGTAAATATGCAGCACGTACGAATCTTTCAGGTGATGTATAACCTCCAGGTAATCCTTTAGTGCCTGCTTCAACTCCTAATGGTCGTATTAGTACTTTACCCATTATTTTTTGAGTATTTTTTTCAGGCGTTAGAAAAGCATAATTACGTAAATTTTCAATTTGCCATTCTAAGTTAGGCATGTTCGTTAACACATTAACATGATTGTCTTTGACGACAAGTAGACCATCGTGCGGTTCGATAGTTACAGTATTGCCATGCGCATCTGTTATAAGGAAATGTAATGGAGGGACAACATTTAATGTCGGATTTTTAATGTTAACGATATTGAGTCGTTTAACTTTATATTTTAAATCAGCAATATCTTTGACGTAAGCTAACACCCATACGATAAATTCTTCGGGAGCTAAATTAAAATAACCGTCTTTTTTGTCAGCTGAATAAGTAGCTTCTCCGGTAAAATAATGATTGGACACGGCAAGCCCATGTTCGTTAATGCCATCACCGAAACGGTAACGCCCAACTTTTACACCGGTACCTAAAAATCCGTAACTTAACTTTGAAGCAGGTTCCAAGTCAAATTGATAATTATAGTTTCGTGGTACGCCAATAGGTATGCCGTTAAATTCAAATGCAAAATCCATCGTGCGTGCTAAGTAATGGTGGCCATTTTTTGTGAAAAATGAAAATCCTGTACACATGTTGTATC
Source organism: Staphylococcus kloosii (assembly GCF_003019255.1). Lineage (NCBI taxonomy): Bacteria > Bacillati > Bacillota > Bacilli > Caryophanales > Staphylococcaceae > Staphylococcus > Staphylococcus kloosii. Next base: position 2,515,957 of record NZ_CP027846.1, on the reverse strand, counting down.
ACTCCAAATTCGTCGTAAAATCTTAATATAAGCATAAATCAAATAGCTGATGTATTGCAATTATATTGTTAACTTAAATAATTTTTATGTTTACATTATACAGTTGGTTAAGTTTTTTACCTTAATTCTTTCTATTATAATAGATGCAATAAAATCGTCATATTTATAAAGAATATTCTTGGTAACTTTGAGGTAGTGATATGTTATGATATTCGGTGAGGTGAAGTCTATGGAATGGTCAGAAGTGTTCCACGATATAACTAATCGTCATGATTTCAAAGAAATGCACGACTTTTTAGAACATGAATATTCAACTAAAATAGTGTATCCAGATAAAGAAAATATTTATCAAGCTTTCGATTTAACGCCTTTTGATAATGTTAAGGTAGTAATATTAGGCCAGGATCCATACCATGGTCCAAATCAAGCGCACGGGCTGGCGTTTTCTGTACAACCTAATGCAAAGTTTCCACCTTCTTTAAGAAATATGTATAAAGAATTAGAAGATGATATTGGTTGCGTAAGAACTGCACCACATCTACAAGACTGGGCTCGAGAAGGTGTGCTGTTGTTAAATACAGTGCTTACGGTACGTCAAGGAGAAGCGCATTCTCATAAAGAGATAGGTTGGGAAACTTTTACTGATGAAGTGATACAAGCTGTATCTCAAAATTTATCTAATGTTGTGTTTATTTTATGGGGAAAACCTGCGCAACAAAAAATTAAATTAATAGATACTAGTAAACATTGCATCATTAAAGCACCTCATCCAAGTCCATTATCAGCTTATAGAGGCTTTTTTGGTTCGAAACCTTACTCGAAAGCTAATAACTATTTGGAATCAAAAGGAATTCAACCAATAAATTGGTGTGAAGGTGAGCGAAATGACAATGAATAAAGATAATATTATCGAATTAATCGAACATGAACTTGTACAAGCTGATGAAGCACAAAGTGATGCAGATTTTGAAAAGCATATGTATGCCATTCATACATTAACGTCACTTTACACTAATGATACAAGTAATAATAGAAAAACGAGAGACAATACATATAATGTAGCGTCTTCATTTAAGAATTCAGTTCATAATTCAAATCAAAGCAGCAGCAATAAATCAACGGATATTAGTGCAGAAGAGTTGCAAGCGATGGGGGCGAAAGTGCCTTCAACAATGCAACAACAATCGTCTGTTCAAAATTCAACGCAAGGATCTAAATTAACGACAGATGATAATATAGGTAATGGCGATTCAATTTTTGATTTTTAAAAATAGAAAAGGAGCTTAATAATAATGAAGCTATTTATAATTTTAGGTGCTTTAAATGCACTCATGTCAGTAGCAACTGGTGCTTTTGGCGCACACGGTTTAGAGGGCAAGTTATCAGATAAATATATGTCAGTTTGGGAAAAGGCAACAACTTACCAAATGTATCACGGTTTAGGACTTATTGCGCTAGGTATTATTAGCGGTACGACTTCAATGAACGTTAATTGGTCAGGATGGTTGCTTTTTGGCGGTATCATCTTCTTTAGTGGATCATTATATATTTTAGCGTTAACACAAATTAAAATATTAGGTGCAATCACGCCAATTGGTGGCTTGATGTTTTTAGCAGGATGGTTGTTGTTAGTCATTGCAACAATCAAATTGTAAAATTACCTATGTTACAAAAGCTTATCTTATGGGTATAATACACTCCATGAGGTGAGTTTTTTTATGAGTAATAAAAATGTAAATGTGGATAGGGGAGATTTGAAGCAAAATCTCTCTGAAAAATTTGTATGGGCCATTGCATATGGTTCATGTATTGGTTGGGGTGCGTTTATTTTACCTGGTGATTGGATAGGTCAATCAGGCCCAATTGCAGCTGCGATTGGTATTACAATAGGCGCATTATTAATGATTTTAATTGCAGTGAGTTATGGTGCTTTAGTAGAACGTTTCCCAGTATCTGGCGGTGCATTCGCCTTTAGTTTCTTGGGATTCGGTAGATACGTAAGCTTTTTCTCATCATGGTTTTTAACATTTGGTTATATTTGTGTAGTAGCTTTGAATGCTACCGCATTTAGTTTGTTAATAAAGTTTTTAATGCCTAATATTTTAGAAACAGGCAAGTTATATACGATAGCAGGTTGGGATGTTTATATTACAGAAATTATTATTGCGTCAGTATTACTCTTAGTGTTTATGTTTATAGCAATTAAGGGTGCTAGCGTCTCTGGCTCATTACAATATTATTTCTGTGTAGCAATGGTTATTACGATTTTATTATTATTCTTTGGATCATTTTTTGGTCATAACTTTGCCCTTGATAATCTTCAACCATTAGCAAGTAAATCTAAAGGATGGTTTACTTCTATTATAATGATTGTTGCAGTTGCACCGTGGGCATATGTCGGTTTCGATAATATTCCACAAACGGCAGAAGAATTTGATTTTTCACCTAACAAAACATTTAAACTTATTGTGTATAGTTTATTAGCGTCTGCACTCACATATGTTGTAATGCTATTATTTACAGGTTGGTTAAGCACAAGTTCTAAAAGTTTAAATGGTAATCTGTGGTTAACTGGTGCTGAAACGCAAGAAGCTTTTGGCTATATAGGTTTAGCCGTGCTAGCTATTGCAATAATGATGGGTATATTTACCGGTTTAAATGGCTTCTTAATGAGTTCAAGCAGATTGCTATTCTCAATGGGTCGTTCTGGTATTATGCCTTCAGTATTTAGTAAATTGCATAAGAAATATAAGACGCCCTATATCGCAATTATATTCTTAGTAGCAATAACTTTAATAGCACCATGGTTAGGTCGTACGGCATTAACTTGGATTGTTGATATGTCTTCAACAGGCGTATCGATAGCATATTTAATTACATGTCTGTCGGCTGTTAAATTGTTTAGTTACAATAAAAACAGCAATACTTATGGCCCGATATACAAAACATTTGCGATTTTAGGTTCAATCGTAGCATTTATATTTTTACTATTATTATTGATACCAGGATCACCGGCTGCATTATCAATGCCTTCGTACATCGCATTAGGCGGTTGGACGATACTTGGATTAATCTTCTTTATTGTGCGTTATCCTAAATTGAAACGTATGAATAATGATTATTTAAGTCAGATGATCTTAAATAGAACAGATGCTGAAGTTGAAGATATTTTACATGAAGAAGAAAAAAAATAACTAGAATAGACTGTTGGTAATTATATTACCAACAGTTTTTTTATATCACTCTGATATAGCATTTTTTTAAAAAGAAATGTTATGATAGGGCTACAATTGATGTGAATCGTATTTATGAGGTGTAGCAATGAATAAAGAAGAAAAACTCATTACTGAAATGAGATCACTTTATCAAAAAATAGTATGGTTAAATAAGCCACAAATGCAAAAAGAACTTAAAGGGTATACGGCTACTGAAGTTCACTGTGTGCAAGCTATTCAAGAAATAGATAATCCAAATGTCCAAAAGTTATCACGCGAATTATATATGACACGGGGCGCAATTAGTAAATTAATGAAGAAATTATTAGCCAAAGAATTAATAGAAAGTTATCAAAGGGAAGATAACAAAAAAGAAATTTATTACAAGTTAACATCAAAAGGCTATGAAGTTTTTACTATACATGAACGTTTACATGCACAATTTCAGGAAAGAGATCGCCAAGTATTTGACAATATTAAAGATGAGCAATATGATGCAATGTTGTCTTTTATTGAGCAGTACTCTGCGCACCTTGATGAGGAAATTAAACAACAAAGTCATAATAAGTAGACTTAGACGTGAAGAAAATGCTTATTCTACCAGCTAATGTACATGAAATATTAGTTGGTAGTTTTTTATTGTGGATTTTTTGTTGACAAGGAAACAATATAGGTTTATCATTTTGTTTCTAAAGAAACATTATTGAAAGGATGTATTTATGGAACGAGAAGTTCATGATAAAATTCCACAACATATTTTAGTAGCTGCATGGTCTATCGCTTTAGGTGCGATTGCCCCAATGTTAGATTCCACGATGGTAAACATTGCGATAAAACAATTATCAGCTACATTCCATACAACTTTAAGCGTATTACAATGGGGGATTACAGGATATATATTAGCCTTAGCATTAGCTGTACCAATCTCTGGATGGTTGATGAACAAATTTAATGGTAAGCGTGTATTTATCAATGCGGTTATTACTTTTGGTGTTATTTCATTGTGTGTTGGATTAAGTAATTCTGTCTTCTTATTTATAGTCTTTAGAGTCATTCAAGGCTTAAGTGCCGGTATTATTACTACGTTAATGTCAACGTTATTAGTAAAAGTTGCCGGTGAAGCATATTTGGGGCGAGTGATTGCTATCGTGACGACACCCATGATACTAGGTCCGATATTAGGGCCAGTGTTAGGTGGCGTGTTATTACAATTGGCTTCATGGCAATGGTTATTTTTCATTAATGTTATAGTCACAATAATTGCAGTACCGTTGATGATAAAAAATTTACCTCAATTTGAGCCATTTAAGAAGCATCAAAAATTAGACTTTGTAAGTTTGCTTCTTTTAGCCGTGTTTACAGTGTCAGTAATTTATGGTGTTACTTGTGCCTCTCAACATAATAATTTTAATAATATAAGTACGACGCTATTTATGATAATAGGTGCTGTTATGTTGATTGCATATGTCTTTTATGACCGAATAAGTAAAAGACCTACTGTATTGCCGTTAGAACTTTTTAAAACGAGAAATTTCGCTGTATCAAGTGTGGGCTTGTTATTAGCAAACATGGCAATTTTAGGCCCGATGATAATATTGCCATTATTTTTCCAAACGTTTAGACACTATACTGAAATTCAAGTCGCAATAGCATTGATTCCCCAAGGTGTAGGGATGCTAATCACTAGACCATTTATTGGTAAAGCGACAGATAAATATGGCGCGAAACGTGTGTTAATAATTAGTATTATGTTGTCTCTTATAGGTTCGGTGCCGTTAATATTCATTACGGGCCATACACCTATGATATGGATATTAATAACATTATTTATACGTGGGTTATGTGTAGGAGGTATCATGTTACCTTTAACAAGTAATGCTTATAAAGGACTTGAGGAAGAACAATTGCCTGAAGCGGGTGTCGGTGTAAATATAATTGAACAATTAGGTACGACTTTTGGTACTGCTATTATTGCAACAATTGTAGCTAGCTATACGTATCGTATTCATACGTCTGCCAATCATTCGATTGTCGGTTACCACTGGAGTTTCTTATTTGCCACGATTTTATTACTTTGCATCATTATTCCTAGTTGCTTTCTTAAAACGGCATCACAACAATAAAATAGTATCAAGTTGAGGCAAAAAAATTATCGTCTTAGCATTGCACTAAGACGATAGTTTGTATTTATATTTTACGGCGAGTATGTTTCGTACCAGAGATAATTAATTTCCAAAATTGATCGGCAAATAATAAGCCTAAAGCTATAGCGCCGGCTATTAAAGTTACTTCCAACATTGTATCGATAGCCTTACTAAATTGTACTAATACTAAACTTTTTGTAGCATCAAAGGCTAAGCCTCCGGGTACTAGAGGAATGATGCCAGGAATCATAAAAATAATAGCAGGTTCTTTTTTTAAGCGAGCCATTATATGACTCAGTAGGCCTAAAGCTAAACTACCAAAAAAGCTACAGTAAATTTTATGAATTTCTAAGCCTTCGGAGAAGAAAATGTATACCATCCAGCCACTTGCACCTACGATACCAGCAGTATTGTAAAGGCGTTTTGGAACGTCAAAAATAACGCCGAAGAACAATGATGCAGCATAACTAAATATTAAATTTAATATCCAAAACATAAGCAGCTCTCCTAAACTATGATTAAAATTGTACCAACACCTGCACCAATACCAAAGGCGGTAACGAGGGCTTCGAGTGATTTCGTTGTAAACATTAACATATGTCCACCAAATAAATCCTGTATTGCGTTAGTTATTAAGACACCGGGTACGATAGGCATGACGGCGGCGATAATTATGGTTTCAATAGAACCACCTGGAATTAAAGTATTACCTAAAATAGCAAATAGACCGATGACGGTTGCTCCAAAGAATTCGGGTATAAAATGTGCATGCAATTTACGATCTAAAATTTCTACAACGATGTAGCCAAAGGCACCAGCAAATAAAGCTGTAAATACATCTATTAAGTGTCCGCCTTGTAAATATAAAAAGCTAACTGATATCACACTAGCTGCGATAAATTTATAAATTAAATCATGCTGTATACTTTGTTCACTGTATATTTTTTCTAATTCTTTATATGCATCTTCTAAGGATATTTCATTTTTAGCAATTTTTCGGGACACGCCATTTGTACGTGAAATACGAAAGAGGTTAGTGTCACGAGCCTTTATTCTGAATATCCTTGGATTAGATTCATTATGTAACATGAAATTGATTACTGTGTTTGTTACAAAGCTATTGCTTTCTGTGTAACCAAGTGCATTTGCGATACGTGTCATTGTATCTTCTACTCTTGTACCTTCAGCACCTGATTCAAGTAAAATACGGCCAGCAAGTACAACCACATCTTTAATTAGTTTTTCGTTGGAATTTTCAGTTGATTGATTTATAGTTGTCATGTCATCACCAAATATTATTAAATTTCACTAAGGAATTTTTATTGTAACATGGAATACAATTTTTGTTTTTACATTATTAAAATAAAAATATAAAAGCGTTTAAATTGGTGGAAGTTAATTTGAAATACAAAAAAGTTTGCAACAACCTATAATTTAAATGTATAATAATGTTAACCGTTCGTTTGAATTGGTTAACAAAATAAATTGATATTGAGTAGCGACAATATTGACTGAATTTGTTGTAGTGAAAAAGTTCTCCCAAACACACTACAAAAGCGTCTGAACTAATTAGTTCAGACGCTTTTTTTATATTATAAAAATTAAAGTGCGAAGAATGAAGGCAATTGTTCACTTTGAATAATTTGTCCTACATAGAAACTACCAAAGTCACCATAACGAGCTGTAGTTTCATCGAATCTCATTTCATAAACTATTTTTTTGAATTGTAATGGATCGTCAGCAAATAATGTAACGCCCCACTCGTAATCGTCTAATCCAACAGAACCTGTAATGAATTGTTTGATTTTACCAGCGTATTTACGTCCGATTTTACCATGGTTATACATCAACTCTTGGCGTTTCTCAAGAGGTAACATATACCAGTTATAAGTCTCGTTACGACGTTTATCCATAGGATAAAAACAAATATATTCTGATGTTGGTAATTCAGGGAATAATCTAGGTTTAATATGTGGGTTCTCATATGGATCTTCGTCTGATTTACCGGCTAGATAATTGCCTAATTCAATAATTGAAACGTATGAATATGTTGGAATTAAATAGTCTGTTATTTGTAATTTGTTAAACTCATTTTCTACAGCATTTAAATCTTTTAGTTCAGGTCTTAAGACCCAAAGTAAAATGTCAGCTTTCTGACCTGTAATGTTATAAAAAGCATGATCTCCGGCATTATTATTGCGTGCAGATTCATGTTTAGTTAAAAATGATTGCAATTCCTCAACCATCGTTTGACGATCTGTTTCTGGGACTAAGCGTAAAGTTGTCCAATCTATAGCGTAAAATAAATGTAAGCTATACCAACCATCTAAAGTTTCTGGTGCTTGTGGCATTAATATCGCTCCTTTTGTATTAATTAATCTTATCTCAATAAAAATTTTATCATAAAGGAAACGTTATAACATAAGTAAATGATTACAAATTCGTGACATGGAATTATGAACAAAAATAGCGTATAATAGCATTGGAAAATAACTAAACATAAATATTCAAGGAGGCTATTATGTCTTTATTAGATGTATTACAACAAAAACTTTCAGGAAAAAATGTAAGAATCGTCTTACCTGAAGGTGAAGATGAAAGAGTATTAACAGCGGCTGTACAATTACAAGAAAGTGATTTAGTTGCACCAGTTTTACTAGGAAACGAAGCTAATGTGAAAGCTTTAGCAAATGAGAAAAACTTAGATATTTCAAATTTAGAAATTATAGATCCGGCTACAAGTGAATTACGTAGTGAATTAGTTGCTGCTTTTGTAGAACGTCGTAAAGGTAAAGCTACAGAAGAACAAGCACAAGAAATGTTAAACGATGTAAACTATTTCGGAACTATGCTTGTTTATACTGGTAAAGCTGAAGGACTAGTAAGTGGTGCTGCTCACTCTACAGGTGATACTGTACGCCCAGCTTTACAAATCATCAAAACAAAACCAGGTGTGTCTAAAACATCAGGTATCTTCTTTATGATTAAAGATGATAAACAATATATCTTTGGGGATTGTGCAATCAACCCTACATTAGAAGCTCAAGACTTAGCAGAAATTGCAGTAGAAAGTGCTAAATCAGCACAATCATTCGGTATGTCTCCTCGTGTAGCGATGCTAAGTTTCTCAACTAAAGGCTCAGCTAAATCTGACGATGTTGAAAAAGTTTCTACAGCAGTTGAATTAGCCCAACAAAAAATTAAAGAAGACAACTTAACAGACGTAATAGTTGATGGAGAGTTCCAATTTGACGCAGCTATCGTACCAGAAGTAGCTAAGAAAAAAGCGCCAGATGCGCAAATACAAGGCGATGCTAACGTATTTGTATTCCCAAGCTTGGAAGCTGGTAATATCGGTTATAAAATTGCACAACGTTTAGGTGGTTATGATGCAGTAGGACCAGTATTACAAGGTCTTAACTCACCAGTTAACGATTTATCACGTGGTTGTTCAACAGAAGACGTTTATAACCTTTCTATTATTACAGCGGCTCAATCACTACAATAATGGATATAGCAAGTAAATATTTCAATGGCGTTGACTGGCGTTACATTGATCACTCTTCAGGTTTAGAACCGATGCAATCATTTGCATTTGATGACACTTTTTCAGAAAGCGTAGGAAGAGAAGAATCAAGTAACGTCGTACGTACCTGGATTCATCAACACGTCGTTATTTTAGGTATCCATGATTCACGCCTACCTTTTTTAAGTGATGGCATACGTTATTTAACGGAAGAGCAAGGTTATAATGCCATAGTTAGAAACTCTGGCGGGTTAGGTGTCGTTCTAGACCAAGGTATTTTAAATATTTCGTTAATTTTCAAAGGCAAAACAGAAACTACAATTGATGAAGCTTTTAGTGTTATGTACCTACTCGTTGCTAAAATGTTTGAAGACGAAGACGTTGAAATAGAAACACACGAAATTGAGCGTTCTTATTGTCCAGGGAAATTTGATTTAAGTATCAATGGTAAAAAGTTCGCTGGTATATCTCAAAGACGTGTCAGAGGCGGTATAGCAGTTCAAGTGTATTTATGTGTTGAAGGTTCTGGTGCTGAACGTGCACAGATGATGAAAACATTTTACGACAGAGCTAAACAAGGACAAGACACAAAATTCACTTATCCTAATATTGAACCTAATTGTATGGCATCCTTAGCAACATTATTAGACCGAGAAATTACGGTACAAGATGTTATGTTCCAATTGCTTTATGCGTTAAAAGATTTAGGCGGCCGTTTAAATATGGAACCCATCACTGACGTTGAATGGTCTCGCTATGAAGGCTATTTTGATAAAATGATTGCGCGAAATGCAAAGATTAATAATGCTATGGATAACTAATATATAGTACCTGAGGAAAGAAAGTTATTAATTGGTAAAATAGGCCGGTGTGCTAATTTATTAGCGTACCGCCTATTTATTATTGAATTATAAATTTAGACCAAGTAATATATATAAAGTATGTAGATTGTTCCTTTTATTAAAAAATAGTACTCAGATTTTTGAATATATTGCGAATGAGTTCTATAATAAAGTGGTATGATATTAAATTAGTAGCAGGTATTAATTTTTATAACTATAAAGATATGACTTTAGCCCGATAACAGATCAATATAATTGTGAGAGTATAAACTTTAATGTGTGAAATTTTTGTGCCTGAAAGTTCAAATAAATACTAAGATAAATTTAATAATTTCAGTCTGCAGTTTTCTAGAAGATGACAGTTATTAAGTTAAATAAATGAAAATATAAATTATAGAAAAGTCTAAAGGTGATTGATAAATGACACAATATGGTTATGGTGAAGCAAATGGAAAAGTAATATTAATTGGAGAACATGCAGTCACGTTTGGACAACCAGCTATTGCGATTCCATTCACTTCAGGGATTGTTCGTGCAACAATTACATCAAGAGACGCTAATGAAGAATCATATATTTCAAGTGATGTTTATACTGGTAATTTAGCAACTGCACCTGAGCATTTAAAAGCAGTAACTACACGGTTTAAAGAAAAACATAACGTCAAAGAACCTATTAAAGTAACGATTGAAACAAATTTACCACCTTCACGGGGGCTAGGTTCAAGTGCTGCTTTTGCGGTAGCATTTATAAGAGCAAGTTATGACTATTTAGACCAACCATTATCAGATGAATTATTAATTGCTGAAGCAAATTGGTCAGAAAGAATTGCACATGGTAAACCGAGTGGCATTGATACTCAAACTATTGTTTCAAATAAACCGGTATGGTTTAAACAAGGTAATGTCGAAAATTTAAAAGCTTTAACGTTGAACGGATACATGGTTATTGTAGATACTGGCATACAGGGTTCGACGAAAGAATCAGTTGAAGATGTACATAATTTATGTGATTCCGATGATAAATATCTGCAATATATCGAACATATTGGTAAAATGGTTTATGATGCTAGTGACGCGATTAAAGACTCTAATTTTAATAAGTTAGCGACTATTTTTAATTCTTGTCAGGAATGTCTAAGACATTTAACTGTCAGTCATGAAAAAATCGAACTTATTTTATCAGAAAGTAAAAAACAAGGCGCTATAGCTGGTAAATTAACAGGTAGTGGTAGAGGAGGAAGTATGATTCTTCTCGCTGAAGACCTTGAGACTGCTCAAAAAATACAACAAAGTGCCCATGATCTTGGTGCGCATCATACATGGATTGAATATTTAGGAGGGTAAACAACTTGGCTAAAAGTGGTAAAGCGCGCGCGCACACGAATATTGCATTAATTAAATATTGGGGTAAAGCTGATGAACAATTAATTTTACCAATGAATAACAGTTTATCAGTGTCATTAGAACGTTTTTATACAGAAACAAAAGTCACTTTTGATGAAACATATACCGAAGATAAGTTAGTGTTAAACGGTGTCGAAGTAGATGATAAAGAAAGTGCTAAAATCCGTAAGTATATGGATGTGGTACGAGCTAAAAGCAATACCTCAATGTTTGCTTATATAGAAAGTGATAATTATGTGCCAACTGCAGCAGGATTAGCCTCTTCTGCAAGTGCATATGCCGCTTTAGCAGCAGCTTGTAATGAAGCCCTACAACTTAATTATGGTAAACGTGAATTGTCCAAACTTGCTCGTAGAGGTTCAGGATCTGCTTCACGTAGTATTTTCGGTGGTTTTGTGGAATGGGAAAAAGGACATGATGATGATTCATCTTATAGTTTTCCTATTGATGCGAACAATTGGGAAGATGATTTAGCTATGATTTTTGTAGTTATTAATAATAAATCGAAAAAAGTATCTAGTCGTGCGGGTATGTCTTTAACTAGAGATACATCACGCTTTTATCAATATTGGTTAGACCATGTTGATGAAGATATCGCTAATGTGAAGACGGCTATTGCACATAAAGATTTTGTAGGCATGGGTGAAATTATTGAAGCTAACGGCTTACGTATGCATGCGACAAATCTAGGTGCTCAACCGCCATTTTCATATCTTGTTGCGGATAGTTATCAAGCAATGGAAATTGTTCATCAATGTAGGGAGGCAGGCCATCCTTGTTATTTCACTATGGATGCAGGCCCAAATGTTAAAATTTTAGTCGAAAAAACACATAAGCAATACGTAGTAGAGCAATTAGAAAGTTATTTCGGACAAGACAAAATTATAGCAAGTGACATTACGCGTTCTGGAGTAGAAATTATACAATAAGGAAGAGATAAAATGATTCAAGTGAAAGCACCCGGTAAATTATATATCGCTGGAGAATATGCAGTGACAGAACCCGGTTACAAATCTGTATTGATAGCAGTCGATCGTTTCGTAACAGCAACGATTGAAGAAGCGGATATAACGCAAAGTTCTATACATTCAAAAACATTACACCACGAACCAATTACCTTCCAACGTCGAGAAGATAATATAGTTCTATCTGATGTGAATGCGGCAAAACAATTAAAGTACGTCATTACTGCAATAGAAGTATTTGAACAATACGTGCGCAGTAACAATATTAAGTTAAAACATTTCCATCTAACAATAGATAGTAATTTGGACGATGCTTCTGGTCATAAATATGGGCTCGGCTCAAGCGCTGCTGTGCTCGTTTCAATAGTAAAAGCGTTAAATGAATTTTATGACATGCAATTATCAAACCTTTATATTTACAAATTGGCAGTTATTGCCAACATGAAATTACAAAGTTTAAGCTCTTGTGGAGACATTGCAGTAAGTGTTTATACTGGGTGGCTTGCTTACAGTACATTTGATCATGAATGGGTTATGCAACAAATTGAAGATACTTCTGTTAACGAAGTACTCAAGAAAAACTGGCCAGGTTTACACATTGAACCACTTCAAGCGCCAGAAAATATGGAAGTTCTGATAGGATGGACTGGTTCTCCAGCTTCTTCTCATCATTTAGTCAGTGAAGTTAAAAGGCTGAAATCTGACCCTACTTTTTATGGTAAATTTTTAGAACAATCACATGCTTGTGTAGAAAAGTTAATTCATGCATTTAAGACTAATCATATTAAAGGTGTGCAGCAGATGATCCGTCACAATCGTTCGATTATTCAACAGATGGATCGTGAGGCTACTGTTGATATCGAAACACCACATTTAAAAACGTTATGTGATATTGCTGAAGCACACGGTGGTGCCGCGAAGACATCGGGCGCAGGTGGCGGCGACTGTGGTATTACAATAATACGCAGTGACGTTAATAAAAATGCTATATTTGATGAATGGCAACGCAACGATGTACAACCGTTAGAATTTAATATACATCACGGGCAATAAAGGATAGAACCAACACAAATATGTCCCAACTCAGATAAAGTTATCTTTTGAGTTGAGACATAAAGTAAGGTTTAATCCTTATTTTTTTGCGCAATTTTATAGTTGTGATATGTACGAACAATGTAATCAAAAATAACATAATAAGGCGTAAAACTATAATATTGAGTATTATTGAAAAATTGTAGGGGAGTACTGCTAACGTAAATATTAAATTTAGCATTTTGAGCGATAAAATTATCATGTAATGTCGTAATCGAAACATAATTTAGTTGACGGGCTTTTAAAATATGTACGGGTTGCGTTATATTTTGCGTTTCTCCCGATAATGAAATAATAAACATTAAATCATCTTTTGCCATTTGATCAATTGCCATAGCTAATTCATTTTCATCATTAAGTAAAATAACCTTTTTAGAAATTGATAATAGGTGTCGTTGTGCATCACGAGCAACATTTTGTTGTGCCATACCAGTACCGAAAATATAAATTAGAGGGGCAATATCAATAAGTTTATTGAGTGCATCATAATCAAGCATGTCTAAATGTTCAATAGTACGTTGTACATCTTCGATAATTGAATGTGTTTCTTCGACTTGCTTTGTATTTTCTTGTGATTTTAATTTCATATAAAATTTAAAGTCACTATAGCCCTCGAAGCCTAGTTTTTTAACTAATCTATGTATAGTTGAAATAGAAGTATGTGTAAGTTGGCTGAGCTCTTGTATTTTCATAGAGGGTAACTGCGGCATATTGTTATGCATAACGTTAATAATATGCAAGTCATTGTCGTTCAAATCATCGTAATATTGGTTAATCAAATGGTCTAATAACATTTATTTGTCACACCTAGCAATAGAAATTTTTTCATGCTTTGGAAATATATTCTAATATTAATACATAAATTCTAATTACGTCAAAATTATTGGTGAGAAGAACAAATTATATTACGATATAATTATAAAAATTTGAAAATTAAATAAACATATAAAGTAAATCTTTTTTATTTATCATTAAATGTAAACGCTTTCTAATATAGTGTGAGAGGATGAAGCACAATGACATTAAACGTAGGAATTATAGGCTGTGGTGGTATCGCAAACGGTAAACATTTACCGAGTTTAGACAAAATTGAAGCAGTAAAGTTAATTGGTTTTTGTGATATCGAGATAGACAAGGCAGAACTAGCGGCTGACGCATATGGTGTTGAAAACGCGCAAGTATATAAAGATTACACACAGTTATTAGCAAATGATGAAATTGATGTGGTGCATGTATGTACGCCCAATATATCTCACAAAGAGATTACTGTCGCTGCATTAGATGCCGGTAAGCATGTGATGTGCGAAAAACCGATGGCTAAATCTACGTCAGAAGCACAAGAAATGATTGCTGCAGCTGAACGTAATAATAAAAAATTAACAATCGGTTATCAAAATAGATTTCGTTCAGATAGTCAGTATTTACATAAAGTTACGCAACGTGGAGATTTAGGAGATATTTATTTTGGTAAGGCGCAAGCAATTCGTAGAAGAGCTGTACCTACTTGGGGAGTATTTCTTGATGAAGAAAAACAAGGCGGTGGCCCCCTTATAGATATTGGAACACATGCGTTAGATTTAACTTTATGGATGATGAACAATTACGAACCTGAGTCTGTTATGGGTTCAACGTTCCATAAATTAGGAAAAAAAGAAAATGCAGCTAATGCATGGGGATCTTGGAATCCTAAAGACTTTACGGTAGAAGATTCCGCTTTTGGATATATTAAAATGACGAACGGTGCAACGATTATTTTAGAATCAAGTTGGGCGTTAAATACATTAGACGAAGACGAAGCAAAGTGTGCTTTGTCAGGTACTGAAGGTGGCGCCGATATGAAAGATGGTTTGCGTCTAAACGGTGAAGATTTTAGTAAGTTGTATACGACGAAGGTTGAATTAGATAACAAAGGCGTTGCATTTTATGATGGTGAGGAAGAAGATGAAGCGGAAATAGAAGCACAGGCATGGATCGATAGCATCTTAAACGATACCGAACCAGTCGTTAAACCACAGGAAGCAATGGTCGTTACACAAATTTTAGAAGCGATTTATGAATCGGCACGAACAGGTAAAGCAGTTTACTTTAATTAATTCGTAAAGGGGATATGTAGTGTGAACATTACTGTATGGAATGAATTTAGACATGAACAAGAAAATGAACAAGTTAGAGCGGTTTACCCTCAAGGCATACACGAAACAATCGCCAGTTTTTTATCTACAGAACATAATGTTACAACAGCGACACTAGATGAACCAGAACATGGTTTAACCGAAGACGTTTTAGCACAAACAGATGTATTAGTGTGGTGGGGACATAAGGCGCATGACGAAGTAAATGACGATATTGTTGCACGCGTACAACAACGTGTCTTAGACGGTATGGGACTCGTTGTTTTACATTCTGGTCATTTTTCTAAAATTTTCAAAAGTTTAATGGGGACTTCTTGTGACTTGAAATGGAGAGAAGCAGACGAAAAAGAAAGACTTTGGGTTGTAGATCCTGCACATCCAATTGCTTCAAATATACCTTCTTATATCGAATTGGAAAAAGAAGAAATGTATGGTGAACATTTTGATATTCCAGCGCCGGACGAAACAGTATTTATTAGTTGGTTTGAAGGTGGAGAAGTGTTTAGAAGTGGTGCCACATTTAAACGTGGAAATGGGAAAATCTTTTATTTCAGACCCGGACATGAATCTTATCCAACATACTATAATGAGCAAATTCAACAAGTCATTCGTAATGGCGTCAAGTGGGTACAAAACACTCAAACGCCTAAACATCAATATGGTAATGCACAACCATTAGAAGTTATTAAACCAAAACATGGAGATAACGCTTAATGAAAAAATTGAAAATGGGAATTATCGGCGTAGGTGGTATTGCACAAGGTAGACATATACCAACATTCAAAGAATTAGAAGATCAAGTAGAAATTATCGGTGTGCAGGATATTAATAATGAATTAGCACAAACTGTAGCGCATAAATTTGATATTCCTAACGTGTATGAAAGTTACGAGGAAATGTTTGATGACATTGATGCGGTAACAATTTGTACGCCCAATAAATTTCATTGTGACATCACTGTCAGTGCATTAACAGCAGGTGTACATGTGTTTTGCGAAAAACCGATGGCCATGAAAGTAGACGAATGCCAACGAATGGTTCAGGCAGCTAAACAGTCCAATAAGTTATTAGCCATTGGATATCATTATCGATTTACTGATGCTGCAATCAGTTCCAAGTTAGCCGTAGATGACAATATTATTGGTGACGCGCTAGTTATTAGAGTGCAAGCATTACGTCGCAGAAAAGTGCCTGGCTGGGGTGTTTTTACTAATAAGTCATTACAAGGTGGCGGTAGTTTAATTGATTACGGCTGTCACTTTTTAGATTTAGCACTATGGTTACTAGGGGAAGTTCATCCTGTCAATGTCTTAGGCAAAACGTATAACAGATTAAGTAAAATACCTAATCAATTAAACGAGTGGGGCGTCATAAACCATCAAACGTTTGATGTAGATGATCATGTAACGAGTTTTATAACGTTCGATGATGGTTCATCTATGCAATTCGAATGTTCATGGTCGGCAAACATAAAAGAAGACAAAATGCATATTAGTATTTCTGGCGTCGATGGTGGATTAAATGTTTATCCTTTCGAAACTTATGCTCCAAAATATGGCACTTTCGTTACTGAAACAGCAGAAGCTGAACATAATGAACATGTTGCTGCGCGCAGACAAGCACTAAACTTCGTTAATAGTTGTTTAGGCGATGAACAATTAATTGTGCAACCAGAAGAAGCATTAAGAGTGAATGCTATTATTGAAGCGATTTATCAAAGTGATGAACGAGGAGAAGCTATAAATTTGAATAAATAATGTTGTAAGGAGGAAGCATAATGAAAATTGGTGTTTTTACTGTATTGTTTCAAGATAAAGAATTTGAAGAAATGTTAGATCATGTCGCTAAAGCGGGTGTAAAAGCAGTCGAGATTGGCACGGGTGGTAATCCGGGGAATGATTTTTGTGATGTTGACGCATTATTAGAAGATGACAAACTAAGACAACAATTCCGCGACAAAATTCAGCAACGAGGATTGACGATAAGCGCTTTAAGTTGTCATGATAATCCAATTTCACCGAACAAGGCACAGGCGAAACAAGCACAAGAAACATTCAAAAAAACTGTACAGTTAGCCTCGCTATTAGACGTTCCAGTAGTGAATACTTTTTCTGGCGTTGCAGGTTCTGATGAAAAGGCTGAGTATCCTAACTGGCCAGTTACACCATGGCCAACAGAGTATTCTGAAGTGTTGAAATGGCAATGGGAAGAAAAATTAATTCCTTATTGGCAAGAAGCGGCTCAATATGCAAAAGATCATAATGTGAAAATTGGTATTGAATTACATGCCGGATTTTTAGTTCATACGCCTTATACGCTATTAAAACTTAGAGAAGCTACGAACGATGCATTAGGTGCCAATTTAGATCCTAGTCACTTGTGGTGGCAAGGTATTGACCCTATTGCAGCGATAAAAATTTTAGGCAAGGAAAATGCAATTCATCATTTTCATGCGAAAGATACGTATATTGACCAAGAAAATGTGAATATGTATGGTTTAACAGATATGCAACCTTATAGCGAGGTTAAAACACGTGCTTGGACTTTTAGAACGGTAGGCTATGGCCATGCACCAAGTTTATGGGGCAATATGATTAGTGCTCTACGTATGTATGGTTATGATTATGTTGTTAGCATCGAACACGAAGACCCTATCATGTCTATTGAAGAAGGATTTCAAAAAGCAGTGACAAATTTAAATAGTGTAAACATTGAAGAACCTGCACCGGATTTATGGTGGACTTAATAACAATGTTAATGCAATCGACTATCTTAAAATAAAGGTGGTCGATTTATTTATGTTGTGTAAATGCATAATACTCAATTAAAACTTGAAATTATGGTCAAAAAGAGTACAATAAATAAAGTTAAAATCGATAAATTACGAGTGATAAAATTTTTGATAGGAGGTATTGAAGGTGCAAAATAAGTTTTTAATTTGTGATGATT
Organism: Staphylococcus kloosii; assembly: GCF_003019255.1. NCBI lineage: Bacteria > Bacillati > Bacillota > Bacilli > Caryophanales > Staphylococcaceae > Staphylococcus > Staphylococcus kloosii. Next base: position 2,497,688 of record NZ_CP027846.1, on the reverse strand, counting down.
GCCAAGCGGTCAATTGTAAAACGTTAACTAAAAAATTAACAAAATTAGATGAACATGCCGAAATTGAAGTAGGCTGTCAATCTTATTGTGGACCTGGTCGTCGTAAAACTTTTGCCTTCGTCAATAACCGTCCCATCGCTGCATTAACTGAAGATGAACTTATAGAAAAAGTCCAAAAACAATTGGAAAAGCCTCGAGATCCTGAAGAAGAGGAAAGGCTTAGAAAACGTAATGAAGAACGTAAAAGACGTAAAGAAGAACAAGACCGCAAGTTAAAAGAAAAACTTGCACAACGAAAAAATCAAAATAATTAATCGTTGTAACATTAAGTATGTTGCAACGATTTTTTTATGGGCATCTTATTATTGTTCTTGGTTATATTTCGTTAGAATAGGTAATAATACTTCTAAAAGGAGATGTCTATAAATGGTCAACAAAGTTACATTAGGTAAATCAGACGTTAAGGTATTCCCTATAGCACTAGGTACTAATGCTGTGGGTGGTCACAATTTATATAAAGATTTAGATGAAGAGCAAGGTAAGGAAGTTGTGCGTACAGCTATTAGAAATGGCATTAATTTATTAGATACTGCTTATATTTATGGTCCTGAACGTTCAGAAGAACTAGTTGGGGAAGCAGTTAAAGAGTTTCCAAGAGAAGATTTTGCAATTGCTACTAAAGGTGCACATTATTTTGATGACGACAAAAACGTACATTTTTCAAATAAACCTGAATTTTTAAAAGAACAAGCTTTGAAAAGTCTTGAACGCTTACAATTAGACTATATCGATTTATATTATATTCATTTTCCAGATGATGATACGCCTAAAGATGAAGCTGTTGCAGCATTAAAAGAATTAAAAGATGAAGGCAAAATTAAAGCTATTGGCGTTTCAAACTTCACATTAGAGCAATTAAAAGAAGCAAATAAAAATAATGACGTAGATGTTGTGCAACTTGAATATAATTTACTAAATAGAGAGAATGAAGATATATTAAAATATACTGCAGAGAATAATATTACGTTCATTCCATACTTCCCACTAGTTTCTGGGTTACTGGCAGGTAAATATAACGAAAACTCACGATTTGATGATTTAAGAGCTGAAAATCCAGAGTTCCAAGGTGAAAAATTCAAAGAGAATTTAGCTAAAGTAGATAAACTACGTGGTATTGCGGATAATCATAACGTTGATGTCGCTCATGTTGTCTTAGCATATTACTTAACTAAGCCGTCTCTTGATGTTGTTATACCAGGCGCTAAAAAGCCTAATCAAGTTGTAGATAATTTAACAGCCGTAGATGTGAAGTTAACAGATGCCGAAATTAAACAAATCGAAGAATTATTCCCTGTGAAATAAATAAAAACAAAGGAGTATATTATGATTACAGTTTTGTTTGGAGGTAGTAGACCAGAAGGCAATACTGCCCAACTAGCTCGATTTGCATTAGAAGGACATGACTATGAATGGATTGATTTAACGCAATATCAACTTAATCCAGTAAGAGATATGAGACACGAAGAAGGTTCAATTGAAAGTTATCCAGACGATTATCAAAAAATTATCGATAAAGTGTTAGCTAGTGACACAGTAATTTTTGCATCACCAGTATATTGGTATAGTGTATCTGCGTCGATGAAAGCATTTATTGATCACTGGTCTGAAACGATGGTAGATAAACGTTATTCAGATTTTAAAGAACAAATGGCTACGAAAGATTTTAGATTAATATTAGTAGGCGGAGATTTCCCTAAAGTAAAAGCAAAACCATGTATTTCGCAAATGAAATACGCTTTAGAGTTTTTAGGAGGTCAATTAAAAGGTTATATCATAGGTACAGCCGAAAGACCTGGCGATATTACTAAAGATTCATATGCCTTAAATCGCGCTAGAGAATGGCAAGAAACTTTAAAATAAGGTAATGCAAACAACAATCATCATATAAATATGTTATACACTCTCGGTTCAATGATAATGTATGTCACAATTGAGCCGAGTTTTTTATTTGAAAAAATTATCATTGCTAATTTTTTCAAATAAAATGGCACCAATTTCTTAATAACATGATTATACAAACGGTTTTATTTTTACTAATGGACTTTTACAACAATAGTTTAATTGAATATTATATTTTGCATATTAGAATTATGTTATAATAAATACATTATTAGCCTATATCTCATAGGGGGACAACAACATGTATACAGTTAGAAAGGCAACGCCAAATGATGTTTTAGGCATCAGAGATGTCGCAACAAAAGCTTGGTATAACACTTATTTAAACATATACGCAGCTACAACAGTAAATGATTTGTTAGCTGCTTCATATAATGAACAACACTTAAATAAAAGATTACAAGAACAACTTTTCCTCGTTGTCGAAGCGGATAATGAAATTATTGGCTTTGCCAATTTTATTTATGGAAAAGAACTTTATTTATCAGCACATTACGTAACACCAGTTTCACAACATCACGGTTATGGTTCAGAGTTACTAGACCAAGGATTAGCACAATTCAAAGGTCAGTATAACGAAGTTTATCTTGAAGTTGATAATCAAAATGAAGAAGCCGTAAGTTTCTATAAAAATAAAGGATTTGAAATTTTACGCTCTTATAATCATGTTATGTATGGTGAAACGATGAATTTAGCGTTAATGTATAAAACGTTAAATTAACATTGTGAGTGAACAGGAGGACAAATTTGACTTATTCAACATATGCTTCACAACAATTACCAGAAGAAAAAGTATTTAAAGATCCTATTCATAGATATATTCATGTGAAAAATCAAATTATTTGGGATTTGATTAAAACGAAAGAGTTTCAACGCTTGAGAAGAATTAAACAGTTAGGAACCTTATATCTATCATTTCATACTGCAGAGCATAGCCGTTTTGGTCACTCATTAGGTGTATATGAAATCGTACGTCGACTAATAGATGAATCATTTTCTGGTAGAGAGGCGTGGGATGATAAAGATGCGCCTCTAGCTTTGTGTGCAGCGTTGTTGCACGATTTAGGTCATGGTCCGTTTTCTCATAGTTTTGAAAAAATATTTAATACAGACCATGAAGCATTCACTCAAGCTATTATTACAGGTCCAACAGAAGTAAATGAAGTGCTGTCACGTGTTTCACCAACTTTTCCACAAGAAGTGGCAGATGTAATAAATAAAACGCATGACAATAAGTTAGTTATTTCAATGATATCTTCACAAATTGATGCTGATAGAATGGACTATTTACAAAGAGATGCTTATTTTACAGGCGTTTCTTACGGTCAATTTGATATGGAACGTATTTTGAGATTAATGCGTCCATCTAAAGATGAGGTATTAATTAAAGAGAGTGGTATGCACGCTGTAGAAAATTTCATTATGAGTCGTTATCAAATGTATTGGCAAATATACTTCCATCCTGTTAGTAGAGGCGGGGAAGTATTATTAAATAACTGTTTGAAACGCGCTAAACAACTTTACAATGAGGGGTATCAGTTTAAAATGTACCCAACTGACTTTATTCCTTTCTTTGAGGAAACGGTAACTATTGCACAATATGTCGATTTGGATGAAGTGGTAGTGCAATATTATTTAAAAGCCTGGGTAAATGAAGACGACGCCATCTTAAGTGATTTAGCACGTAGATTTATTAATAGAGACTTATTTAAATATATGCCATTTGACGGTTCAATTATTACAATAACGGAACTAACTGATTTATTTGTACAAGCAGGAATAGATCCTAACTATTACTTCGTAAGTGAATCATTCACTGATTTACCATATGATTATGATCGTCCGGGTTCTAACCGCCAACCGATCCATTTGCTTAGAAGAAATGGCACAATTAGAGAAATAAGTAATGAATCCTTGGTCATCTCTAGCATTACTGGAATTAATCGAGAAGACTATAAACTTTATTATCCGAAAGAATTAATTAGCGATGTTACAGACGATAATGTACGTAACGCAATTATAAGTATTTTAAATGAATTGAACTAAAATATTGTTATGTATAACGAGATATTTTAAGATTGCAATAAGTGATAAAGATAAATATTGGAGGTGCACACCTAGTGGCTGAAAATAACGGCTTTAAATTTAATATTATAAAAAATGACCCGCTTGATGGGCATAAAGGAACAAATATAGGTTCCATTAGTTTAGATAATATCGCGCCAGTATTTATAGATGTAGAAAACAAAGAGGCATTTATTGATATTGGTGGTATGCATGCACGTGCTAGCGTCGAAAAAGGCGTGAAATGGATTAAAGAAAAAGAGACAGTAGATGTAGAAGGTGCTAAAGAATATTGGTTATGTTGGGTTACGACTGAACGTGGCGAACACGGACCTTATTATGCTGGGGTAACAGCTTGTTACTTAATGGTTAACAAAAAAATTAGACGTGGGTATAAGAGTATGCCTGAACATGTAAACATGATGGATAAATCAATGAAACGACAAATTGTTGTTGATCAAATTGGTGACGACAATAAAAAGGTCTTAAGAGAATTTTTAGCACAACATAATGCTGAAATGTGGAACAATTCTACCGAAGAATTACATCAAGCGTTAGCAACAGAATAAAATACAAGAAGCTAAGTAAATATCTTAGAGTAAATTTTTAAAGCTAAGGTAGTTTGGCTATAACTAATATTCAACGAACGATAAACGTTTAGTTGAACTCTTATGTGTAGCTGACTTAATTTATACTTAGCTTCTTTTTATTGCTAGACAATATCACAACTGTATTGCATATATAAATTATGCTATAATTGTGTGTATTATTTTAATGAGATTAGGGTGAAACGAGCATTGGACTACAATGTGGACATACAAACAAAACAAGTGGTTAAACAATTAGATGAAAAGAATAAGTTTTCATTTAAAACTCATGGAACTTGGTCAAAACGTAACGCTGAATTTATACGTTATCAAGAAGTTATCGATGACGCCACAGTGAAAGTTACGATTAAAATTGAACAATCGGGCGTAAAAATTATACGTAAAGGTGATATTAATATGAATCTTCATTTTGTTGAAGGTGAAGATACTTTTACGTTATATGAAGTAGGTGGCGGACGTATACCATTGACAGTGCGTACACACTCTATTTTACATTTTGTAACGGACCATGGTGGAAAATTAAAAGTACATTATGATCTATGGCAAGAGGAAGAAAAAATGGGCACATACCAATTTGAAATTACTTATAAGGAGCAAAGTGAAAATGAACATAATTGATCAAGTGAAACAGACACTTATTGATGAAATTAAAAATAGCATCGAACAGGCTCAACTTATTGATGCGAGTGAGATGCCTGAAGTTAAAATTGAAACACCAAAAGATAATAAAAATGGAGATTATGCTTCAAATATCGCAATGGTATTAACTAAATTAGCTAAACGTAATCCTCGTGAAATTGCACAAGCTATCGTTGATAACTTAGATACTACAAAAGCACACGTCAAAGAAGTAGCTATTGCAGGACCTGGATTTATTAACTTTTATTTAGATAATTCATATTTGACTGAAGTGATACCAGAAGCTATTAATAAAGGCGATAATTTTGGTCGCGTAGCTCCTAATAGTAAAGAACGTGTACTAGTAGAATATGTGTCAGCCAATCCAACTGGAGATTTACATATTGGTCATGCACGTAACGCCGCAGTAGGTGACACGTTATGTAATTTATTAGAAGCGGCAGGATATGATGTAACGAGAGAATATTACATTAATGATGCGGGTAATCAAATTACAAATTTAGCACGTTCAATTGAAGCACGCTATTTTGAAGCATTAGGTGATACGAGTCACGAAATGCCTGCAGATGGTTATCATGGTAAAGATATTATTAATATTGGTAAAGATTTAGCAGAGAAACAACCAGAACTTAAAGATTTACCAGAAGATGAACGTGTTAAAACATTTAGACAACTAGGTGTTTCTTATGAAATGGAAAAATTAAGAAAAGACTTAGCAGATTTCAATATCAATTATGATAGTTGGTTTAGCGAAACGTCACTTTATGAACAAAATGAAATTACTGAAGTGTTAAATAAAATGGCAGATTTAGGTTACACATATGAAAAAGACGGCGCTACTTGGTTACGTACTACTGACTTTAAAGATGATAAAGACAGAGTATTAATAAAACAAGATGGCACTTACACTTATTTCTTGCCAGATATCGCTTATCATTTCGATAAAATACAACGTGGTAACGATATTTTAATTGACCTATTTGGTGCAGATCATCATGGTTATATTAACCGTCTAAAAGCTTCAATGGAAACATTTGGCGTAGATAGTGATCGTTTAGAAATTCAAATCATGCAAATTGTACGTTTAATGCAAGATGGCCAAGAAGTAAAAATGAGTAAACGTACAGGTAATGCTATTACGTTACGTGAAATTATGGATGAAGTAGGCGTTGATGCAGCACGTTACTTCTTAACTATGCGTAGTTCTGATACTCATTTTGATTTTGATATGGAATTAGCTAAACAAGAATCACAAGATAATCCTGTTTACTATGCGCAATATGCACACGCACGTATTTGTTCAATTTTAAAACAAGCAGCAGATAGAGGTGTTAAACCGTCTGTAGACGCAGACTTATCATTGATTACGAACGATAAAGCAATTGAATTGTTGAAAAAAGTAGCTGACTTTGAACCTACTATTGAAAGTGCAGCAAGTCATAGAGCACCTCATCGTATTACAAATTATATCCAAGATTTAGCTTCACACTTCCATAAATTCTACAACGATGAAAAAGTGTTGACTGATGATGAAGCTAAAACTAAGGCGCTTGTTGCTTTAATAGAAGCTGTAAAAATAACGTTACACAATGCATTGCATTTAGTTGGCGTTCAAGCACCAGAATCAATGTAAGTCATATTTTAGCAATATGATAATATAGGCTAAGACATCAAAGTGTGTCTTAGTCTTTTTATTTTTCTACAAAGTGAGGACAAATAATGTTAAATGTAACAGAGTTATATCACATATTATATAAACATATGGGCCCTCAACAATGGTGGCCGGCTAGAACTAAAATAGAAATCGTTTTAGGGGCGATATTAGTACAAAATACAAATTGGAGAAACGCGGCCCTTGCCATAGAAAACTTAGAACAGCACACACAATTAGCGCCAGATAATATATTGCAATTATCTGATGAAGCATTACAAGAAATAATTAAATCAAGTGGCTTTTATAAAGCTAAAGCACAAACTATAAAATCTGTGCTGACATGGATGGTAAGATTTGACTATGAATATGAAGAAATTAAAGCATATTATCAAGATGAATTGAGAAATAATTTGTTAGACATAAAAGGCGTTGGTAATGAAACGGCGGATGTATTACTCGTTTATATTTTTGAAGTGCCAGTCTTTATTCCAGACAGTTATACACGCAGAATATTTTATAAATTGGGCTATAATAGCACGAATAATTATGAACAATTGCGTAAACAAGTATCATTACCTGCACATTTTACTGCTCAAGATGCTAATGAGTTTCACGCTTTATTAGATAATTTTGGTAAGCAATACTTTAATAAAAAAGAACAACAAAAACTGCAATTTTTAGAAAGTTATTTTATTAGATAATAGTTATTGACTGTAACGTTACGTAATAGTGCATAGTTTGAAGTAAGAGGTGAACTTACATGAAAAAATTATTTACGATTAAAGAAGTTGCAGATGTCGTGCAAATAAGCAAACGAACATTGCATTATTATCATGATATCGAGCTCGTTATACCTAACCATATTGAAAGCAATGGTTATCGCTTATATGATTCAGCAAATATTCGCAAATTACAATCGATTATCTTTTTAAAAGAACTAGGATTGTCGTTAGCGCAAATCGAGTTATATTTCGAAGCGGACGTACAGACCAAAAATAATATGCTAAAAGCAAGCTACAATAATGTGAAACAACAACGAGATAAATTTACTCATATTTTACAATTTTTAGATGAACACTTTGAAAACACACCACAACAAGCGTTGGAAGAAGAAAATATAGGAGCGTTTAATATGGACCAACAATACATGAAAGAAGCGCAATTAAAATATGGCAATACCAAATACTATCAATCTTTTGATCAACAAAGAGAAGGCATGAATAAAAGAGAACGTGAACAAAACAATCAGCAAACGAAAGCACAATTTGATGCATTCTTTGATGAAGTGAATAACTTAGTATTAGAAAATAAAAGTATTGAAGACATTGCACGCGTTATTCCGAAACTTGAAACGATTTTAACTCAGCAAGTACCTAATTGTGATAAACAATTTTTAATATATGTAGCAGAAACATATAACAATGATGAACGTTTTCAGCGCAACTTAAATAAAAATAGAGTTGAAAATTTTCATGAATATCTAGTAGCTGCGATAAAATATTATGTGAAGCAACAAGGATAATCATTTTATATTTTTTATATAGTTAATTTAATTAAAAAATAGCAATGAAATCGTTTGAATTGTTTGATATTATTAAATTAATCTAAAAAATAGGAGAATATAAAGTGGAAAAAACAAGAAGTTTATTATTTTTAATAGTTGCAGCTGTATTGTTACTGAGCGCATGTAGTGGCGGGAGTAATGATAAACAAAGTGATAAATCAAACAAATCATACGATAGAATTATTTCATTAATGCCAAGTAATACTGAAATTTTATACAAACTCGGGTTAGTTAAAAAAATTGTTGGTGTGTCGACGGTAGACGATTATCCTAAAGACGTCAAAAATAAAAAGAAATTTAACGCTATGAAATTAAACAAAGAAGCTTTACTTAAAGCGAAACCAGATTTAATTTTAGCGCATGAAAGTCAAAAATCTACTGACGGCAAAGTACTTAAGTCATTGAAAAAAAGTGGTGTGAAAGTCGTTTATATTAAAGACGCACAATCTTTAAAAGAAACTTATGCGTCGTTTGAACAAGTAGGTAAAGTCGTACATAAAGAAAAACAAGCACATAAATTAGTTAAAGAAACACGTCACAATGTTGATAAAGTTATAAAATCAGTACCTAAAGATAAACCTAAGAAAAAAGTGTTTATGGAAGTTTCTTCCGAACCTGAAATTTATACTGCAGGTAAAAATACGTTCTTTAATGATATGTTAACGAAATTACACGCAAAAAATGACTTTGCATCTGTAGAAGGATGGAAAAAAGTAAGCAAGGAAAGTATTATTAAAAAGAACCCTGATGTGATGATTTCGACAATGGGTATGAGCGAAGCAGATTATAAAAAAATGGTAAAACAACGTGGTGGTTTTGAAAAAACAAATGCAGTTAAAAATAACGAAATTAAAGCTGTGAATGGTGACCAAATATCACGTCCAGGACCTCGTATTGATGATGGTTTAAAATCTTTACGTGATGCACTATATAAATAACATAAAATAAAGATAAGCATCCGAACGTTAATTAGCCAAGGCTAGCGTTACGGATGCTTTTATGCATAATATATGTTGAAAATGTATATGCTTATCATTTATTGCTATGGTGTTAATGTACTGCTCGTGATATTGTAATAAGAAGAAATAATCGAGACATTAATGAAAGTGTGGAACAATGATGCAACATTATAAGACGTTATATTTGTGGTTAATCATATTAATAATTACTTTCATTTTAAGTATTGTATGGGGATTATGGGGTCTTAATCATGCAATGGCGCAAACAATATTGCTAGAAGTGAGAATACCTAGGGTGGTTGAAGCATTGTTGGCTGGTATTGGATTGACGCTTGCTGGGCAAATGTTTCAAACGTTATTAAATAACCCATTGGCAGATAGTTTTACGTTAGGATTAGCTAGTGGTGCTACGTTTGGTTCTGGCTTAGCCGTAATTTTAGGACTAGGCTTCTTGTTCATTCCATTATTATCAATGATATTCAGTTTGATAACATTAATATTAGTCATTTTAATTACGTCAATTATGTCGCGAGGGTATCCTACAAGATCGCTTATTTTAGCGGGTATTATGATAGGTGCATTGTTTAATGCGCTACTCTATGTGTTAATCATTTTTAATGAGCGCAAAATGAATAATATTGTAAATTATATGTTTGGTGGATTTTCTTCAGCAGAATATAATGAAATATATTATATAGGGCTTGTGTTGATTCTATGCATTATAATATTATATAGTTTAATGCCGCGTATAAAATTACTGCAATTAGGTGAGATGCATGCGCAATCTCTAGGAATTAAATCTAGAAATTTAACTTATACTGTACTATTTATCTCTTCGATACTGACAGCAACAATTGTTTCATTTGTTGGGGTTATCGGATTTATTGGTATGGTTATACCCCAATTGATTCGCAGATATTACGTAGGTTACTCACTAGGTATACAAATGACGTTGAACATTATTATAGGTGGAACCGTAATGGTAATAGCTGATTGGTTTGGTGGTATTATTTTACAAACGTATCAAATACCAGCAAGTATTGTTCTAGCATTAATTGGAATTCCAGTACTATTTTACTTGATGGTAACACAACCCAAAACAGTAGATTAGCTTGAAATGTATAAATTAACTATAAAGAAGGTAGACTATGGATTTATCAAATATTAAAGCCGTCGTATTTGATTTAGAAGGTACTTTACTAGATAGAAAGAAATCGAGAGACAAGTTTATTGAAGAACAATATGAACGTTTCCATGACTATTTAGTTAGTATCCAACTGGCAGATTTTAAAAATAAATTTATTGAACTTGATGATGATGAAGATCACGACAAGCCGGAATTGTATAAAGCGATAATTAAAGATTTTCATGTTGATAGATTAACTTGGAAAGATTTATTTCATGATTTTGAAATGCATTTCTATCGTTATGTATTTCCTTATTATGATACGTTATATACGCTTGAAAAATTAACTAAAAGAGATTATCTTACAGGCGTTATCGCTAACGGTAAATCCAAAATTAAACAGTATCGTTTACATGCGTTAGGCATAGAACATGTCATTAATTATATGTCTACTTCTCAAACAGTAGGGTATAGAAAGCCCCATCCTAAAATTTTTGAAAATATCTTAGAAAAATTAGATACTAAACCAGAAGAAACAATGTATGTCGGTGACGATCCATTAAATGATGTTGCGCCAGCTCGAGCGATGGGTATGGTTAGTGTATGGTTTAAAGAAGAGGATGCAGAAATTGAACCTTTACCCGAAGAAGTAGATTTTACGATATCAACTTTAGAAGAATTATTGACTATTTTACCATTAGAACAGAAGGGAAATTAAAATTATGAATTTATTTACTACAAATGACGGTACAATATTAAATTATAAAACAGTAGGTGAAGGATATGCGATTGTATTAATCCACACTGCTTTTGATAATTATACTGTATTTCATAACATCGAGGATGATTTAGCCACACATAATCAAGTCGTGTTAATTGATCTACGTGGTCATGGGTATTCTGATAAACCTAATAATATTCAATTTACAGATTATGCTAATGATGTAAAAGAATTGTTGGATTACCTTTACATAGATAAATGTGCTGTTATTGGACATGAGATGGGTGCCTCAGTTGCTGCAGAATTTAGTGCCACAAATCCAAATTATGTGTCGTCGTTAACAATGATTAATCCTACGATGATTGAAGATTCCACTCCGGAAGAACGTATCTATAGAAGATATTCTGAAAAAATTCGCACTTGGGATGAGGAGAAGCAGCATAAATTCCTTGCAGCTAAAATGTATTACGACAAAAAGAAAGTTAATAAGTTTTTAAAACATGTTGAAAATACAAATGGTATAGCAACGAGTAATGAAATGGACTCTATTAAAGCTTCATTCAAATGTAATAATATTAGAGAATATCTTGGTAAAGTTACGACACCTACACAAATTATTGCAGGTCAACATGGAGAAAGAACAACGATAGTTGAAGCTAAAGAAGTCGCTGATTATATTAAAGATAGTGAGTTTGAAGTGTTTCAATCGTCTGGACTATATCCGTTTGTTGAACAAAAAGCTGATTTTTTAAATTCAGTAAATAGTTTCATTAAACGTTTTAAATAATTATTAAATATATTAATATGGCTGTATAAAGAAAAAGTAAGTAATATATGAAATATTTCTGTAATATTACTGTTGTTTTTGTAATCTTTATATTATACTGTACATGAGCACAAATAGTATGTAGTTAAAGGAGAGAGTGCTTATGAAAAAGTTATTGTCAGCGGTATTAGTAGCAGGTATTACATTGTCAGGTGTGAGTGCAACAAGTGCAGATGCTGCCACAGGTAACTCAATTCATAATGTGAAGCAGTTACAACAAGGTGATAAGTCATTAGAAGGTGCGAAAATTGGTGCTTCAATTCAAACGGTTTTAAAAACGAATAAAAAACCACTATATTCTTATAGACCCGATCATAAAGAGCATTACTATGAATTTAAAGAACCAAAAGGAACTTTAGTCGTTACTGCCGACGGTAAAAAAGATCAAGGTAAAATTACTAGAGTATCAATGTCATATAATGAACCTTCTGGCCCTTCATTTAATGCAGTAAAAAGAGAAGTAAGCACAAATGCCACTACACGTGAACATTTTAATAATGTGACTGGGAACATAGGTTATATACAAGATAATAATTTATCTTATCAATTTACTTCTTCATCACCAAAAGATAAAAACATAAAATTATATCGTATAGACTTACAATAATTATAGTTATTTAATAATGATATTTTAATAAAACAACCGGCATTGTATATACTTGTCGGTTGTTTTACTGTTACAATAACTATTAAGTTAAACTTAAAACTAATTAGAGAAATAAAAATATAATCATATTTTGTAATAAAGTAAGGAAAAGGAGATTATAATGCGAGTAAACGACAAAGTATTAGTGGAAAATATAAATGACTATTTTACCCATAAAGGACTTTCTCCTAATTTAATTGATGATATTAAAAGTAAGTTAAAAAAAGATTTTAAAAAATCTGAAGATCAAGACCAAGATTATATTGAATATAGAGGGAAGTCGCCAGCAGAAATCATATTAACAATTCAGCGTAATTTATTTACGTTACAGCTAAACCCAATTGTCTTTTTCATTTTAAACTTCGTACTTATTTCATATTTATATGATAAACAGTATGTACCTTTTCAAGCTATTTCCGGTTTAGCGATCGTATATTGTCTAATTATTTTACCGATTTCCATTGTTATTTATTTAAGGATAGCGAATAAAAACTATTTGTATAGTAATAAGGTTGAGATGTATATCGGATTGGCGATTGCTTTAGTGTCGTTGATACTTGTAGTTATTCATGCATTCAACGTGAATTTTAGTATTGTAGCAGTAACGATTTATGCGCATCAATTTATCTTTTTCGTAGGTATTATTTTTAGTATATCTGGTATTTATTTCAGACGTTTAGAATTTACTGGCATTGGCTTGTTGTTGTGCCAGAAAACAATTGATGCTATGATTATTAATCCTGGAATTGCACAAATTGCTTCTATTACTATTTGGGTATTATTATTAATCGTTATTATTTACTACACAATAAGAATTTCGTCGAGAAATTAGTGGAAGAGAGAACTGAGATGACTTCAGTTCTCTTTTTTGTTTGGAAATATAGTGACAAAAGTGTAGTTATAACCCTATCTACGAAGGCAATATTAATTAAAAATAATAAATTTAAGTATGTTTTAAATAGTGATTAATTGCAATAAACTAGTATAAAGTATCATAAATGCGGGTATATTGTTTTGTAAGGGGAGGTGACCCAAATGAATAAAATTTCGATTGATAACGACAACGAGATTGCATACACAAGAGAGGGTCAAGGTGTTCCCGTTATTTTAATTCATGCTTTAGATGGTAATATGGCTGCTTTTATAAATCTAAAAGACGAACTAAAAGAACATTATGAGGTAATCACATATGATGTGAGAGGGCATGGTTATTCATCAAAACCTGTTGCTTATGATTTAACGGATCATATTAATGATTTAGCTGTACTTCTCGAAAGATTAGATATTGCACATGTTCATATTATTGGGCATGAAATGGGGAGTGTTATAGCAAAAACATTTGCTGAATGCTACGAAGAGAAAGTATTGTCTTTAACATTAATTTCATTTGATTTCACTAATGGTACGCATGGTATCAATAAATTAATGTTTGAACATCAAGATGAAATTGTCGGTTTTGATAAAGCAGAGGCTTTGATTATATTGTTTCCTTATATTTATAAATCGAAAGAAAGTGCACGAAAATGGTTACAAGAACAGAGAGTATATGCCAGACAAAAAGATGAATGTAGCGCTATTGCTAATAGAGCATTAATGTCGTTTCCGACGCATCATGATGATGGAAATATTAAAAGAGGAAATGTACCTATATTAATTATTAACGGGAAGTGCGATCCTTTAGTTAATCACAACAATGTGAAAGCTATTTTAGCAACACATACAGATATTAATTTAAATATATTTAATGAGTCAGGACATGCACCTCATATAGAAGAACCGATGCATTTTAAAAACGCATTTAATATATTTATAAATGCGACAAAATTGAATCATAGTTAATGATATACTTGCAAAATAACATTAAATAAAAAGAGCGAGTTACCTATGAAGGTAACTCGCTCTTTTTATTAGTTATAAGCGAAATAATGAAGTATTAAACTTCTTTACTATCATTCGCTTGTTTGATTCTATCATTAACGCGCCCTAATAATTCATTGATTTTATTACGTTGTTTTTTATTTACTAAAATCAACACAGTTCTTTCATCATGTTCATTACGTTTTTTATCGAAGTAATCTTCTTGCGATAAATTTTTTACTGCTTTAACTACTTGTGGTTGTTTGTAGTTTAAGTGGTTAATGATGTCTTTTAAGTAATATTCTTCACTTTCGTGTTCACTTATATAAGTTAGCACTGCAAATTCCTCGAAACTTACAGAAAATTCCTTTTTAATAATGCCTTTTAATTTGTCTGCGTAAGTTACCATAGCTAATAATTCGAAACAATCATTTATTTTTGAAATCGCCATTCTTTATTCCTCCCGTGTTATAAGCCCGTTCAAGTTGTATTATCAGTAACAATTTTATAATTATTTGTCAAAATTCAAAGTTTATACAAAACTTATTCTTAATATAAGGCTAGAATATATTTGTATAAAATATATTAAAACCAGTATTATTTAGTTAATTATATCTAAATTAAAATAAAAAGTAAACTAAAAACTGTTTAAGAATGAGCATGATGTTTTTCTATTGTAATTCAATAAGAAAATAAGCAAAATTCAAAAAATAATAATTACTTTTAAATTAAAGTTTATCCCTATTCTTTGGTCTAGTTCTTATATTGTTCTAGAAATTAAAATTAATTCAAGGTATTTAGTGAATTTGCATTTTCCGCAATTATATCTCCTTGTGATAAACCTGATTTAACAGTGATACGATTATTATTACCCGATTTATTAAATTTAATTACTCTTTTTACAAATTTATTTGATTTTTTTATAAAAACATATTTATTATTTAATAATGCAGATTGAGGTATAGCAATTGATGTGGATGGT
Organism: Staphylococcus kloosii; assembly: GCF_003019255.1. NCBI lineage: Bacteria > Bacillati > Bacillota > Bacilli > Caryophanales > Staphylococcaceae > Staphylococcus > Staphylococcus kloosii. Next base: position 2,482,083 of record NZ_CP027846.1, on the reverse strand, counting down.
ATTTCAAGTTCGCAATGTTGTCCGAGCAGTGGTTTTGCAGAAGCTGTTAACCGTAATTCATATTGTGATTGTTTATCATTAGTATCATAATTGCTAGGTATAGGGGAGATATGAATTATCTTTTCATTGTTGATTTGGTCGTTATGTGGGGAGTGAATTTTGAGCGTAGTACCTAATTTTAGAGTGGATATGTATGCTTCTGGTACTTTAGCAGAAATATGATATTTCGGTTGATAAAGTGTAGCGAAATACGATTGTGGAGTTGAAGGGTTGCTGTTATTGATAGTTAATATACCATCGAAAGGAGCGTTGATTTTAGTTCTTAAATTTTGCTGGAGTGTTGCAATGTCATTTTGTAAAGTAACGAGCTGAGCGTTGTCCTGCGTATGTTCTGAATCGTGGTTTAATGTTGCGAGAAGTTGTTGTTTAAGTGCAATAGCTTTTTCAACAGTTGGATTGTAATATTCAAAAAGTGGTTGATTTTTATGTACCTGCGTCCCATTTTTTACTAACCAGTTGTTTATATATCCATGTTTAGGTTCTAGGTAAAAATGATATAGCGATTGTGATTCATATCTAGCATTAATCTTTTTAGATGGTTCGTATTGAACCTTTATCGTTTTAATCTCAGGTTGATGTGAAGTTTTCACTATATAGTACTTATAAAAAAAGTAGCAGGTTACAATAATAACGGCACTGACTATAGTGATTATTGATATTAAAATATGCTTATTCATAGAAGTCACCTCAATAATGTTTATTGTTATGGTTGATTATACTATGAAAAGTTACCAAATTTTTGTATAAAAAAAAGACATTTACTAAAAGTGCAAAGTAAATGTCTTACGTCTACATTATTAGAAAAAACGTAGTAAAATAATTCCAATCATAATAGCTATAACGCCCGCAACTTTACGTAGTGTTATTTTGTTCACGGTAGTTCCTAATAATCCAAAGTGATCGATAATTACACCCATCAACATTTGACCTAGCATGGCAACAATGGTAGTGACTGCTGCACCTAAATGAGGCATTAAAATAATATTACTCGTTACAAAAATTACGCCGAGGATACCTCCGATAAAATACCACGGCTTAATTTTACCTTGAACTTCGTTGTGGCTCGTCATATTAAGTGATCTATTGAATATAAGCGTCAAAATAAATAGCAAGATTGTTCCTATTGTAAATGAAACGAGTGCAGCCATGACTGAGGAATGGATTTGTTGACCTAAAGCACTATTAATTGCTGTTTGAATAGGTGGTGCAAATCCAAAGACAAAGCCAATAATAAGCCATAAGTAAAAGTGGTTGGCTGTTTTATTTTTATTAGCCGCTTTGCGTGTATAATTCATAAGTAAAATACCGATAAATAAAATAATAATACCTATAACTTTAAAAATTGTAAAAGGGTCATGTGGTGCGCCGAACCAACCAAAAGTATCGATTGTCACGCCCATAATAATTTGTCCGGCAATTGTCATTACGACGGTTAAAGAAGCACCTAGTCTAGGTAATAGTAATAAATTTCCTGTTAAAAAGATGACACCTAATGCACCACCAACAAACCATACATAGCTTAATGACTGACCACTATAAAAATGTGGCGTAAATGCCTGTGGGTTAATAATGGCATTAATGAGTATTAAAAATACCGTGCCAGTAGCAAAAGAGATAGTGGAAGCATAAAATGATGACTTGGTGTATAAACTAAGCCTAGAGTTGATTGATGTTTGAAAGGGTACAACCATACCAGCAACGATACCCATAATAAATAAAAGAAACATGTAATCCCGCTTTCTAAATATAATACACAATGATAAAAAATATATGTATTGTGCGTTTGTACGATAATATGATTATAAAGGATATTAATTGATAAATCATTGTATTAATTTGAAGAAATAATAAATTTGTAAAATATCTATACAAGTAGTTCATTATTTTGGGCAACGAAAGAATAAATACGAAAACCGTTCGATGGCGAATAGGCCAAAGAACGGCATTTTTATATTCGTAATTAGATTAGATTAATTTGGTGTTGTAGATACATCAAATAACGTTCTAATTGTTTTATCTATTAAATGAGCGGATTGAACTTGAGTAGGCTTGCTTTTAGAAATTCTTAATATATCTAAATCAATTAAAGCGGCCATACTATTTCTGACTTTCGTTGCGTCAACGTCATGTTCAATTTTAGATAATTGCAATTTTAACGGTTTTTTCAAATCATTCGTAAATGTCAGTTCTAATGTTTGAGTCATAATTTAACCTCCTTATTGTAAATGTATTGTTTTGACTACTTCAAATGTATCGAAAGTTTCATTAATTAGTTGTTCGATAATAGCTTTGAATTGTCTTAATTGGTCATTAGTGGCCTGTGGATTTAAATTGGCAAAACGACGCGAAACTCTTGTAGCTTTACCAGCTTCATTAAGTACGATGCGTGACAGTACGACAGTTAATTGACTAACTTCATTCATAATGTTTAAACCTCCTTTCACTATATATATCGTTAGCAAATGTAAAATGAGACAGAAAATTTTAAAAACTTAGTGCAAAACACTTTAATGTTACTTAAATATCATTTAATATTGAATAAGAAACGTTTATAAGCGAGAGGTGAAGTCATGAATCAAGTTGATCCAATACGAGATTTGGTAGAAATTAAGGAGATGTACAAAGTATTACAATCAAAGTCTCAAAGAGATTATTTATTGTTTAAATTTGCTATACATACTGGTGTGAAATTGAACGAATTATTAAATTTAACAGTTGCAGATGTTATTGCATCAAATCAATTGATTAAATCATTTTGGGTAGAAGAACATGCCACAAATATAAATATTATGATTCCAGAGGATTTACAGCAGGATTTAAAAGACTTTATTTCTACAGAACATTTAGTGACAAGCGATTTACTGTTTCAATCAAATCGTACGCATAAAGGTTTATCGAGACAACAAGCATACCGTATTATTCATGCTGCAGCGGAAGAACTTGGAATGGTACATATTGGTTTGACTACATTGAGAAAAACATTCGCTTATCATGCTTATCAATCGGGTATTTCAATATCGATAATTCAAAAATATTTAGGGCATCAGACAACATATGAAACCATGAAATTTATAGGCATTTCTAGAAATGCGAGCAAGACAACAATAGCTTTAAATTTATAACAGTAAAGGGGGGCAACGATGAGTCTGATATACCTATTTAGTATTCTAATCATTATTATGGTGCTGTTAGCTATTACATTTGCCAACGACAAGATGAGTCGTTATGCAGGACATATAGCTATCATTGCACCCATTATTTCAACAATTTACTTCATTTGGCAACTACCTCAAGTGCTTCACGGACATTTTCTTAATATCAACATACCTTGGCTGAGTACCATTGATATTAATTTAGCATTTCGTTTAGATGGTTTAAGCATTTTCTTTTCAATTATAATATCAGTAATAGGCTTAGCTGTATTTTTCTATGCTACACAATATCTTTCAAAGCAACATGATAATTTACCTCGTTTTTATATATACTTAATACTTTTTATGTTGAGTATGTTAGGTATTGTAACTGCCAATAATACAATCATTTTATATGTTTTTTGGGAATTAACGAGTGTATCTTCATTCTTACTTATTTCTTATTGGTACGACAACAAAGATAGCCAATTTGGCGCAATACAATCTTTTGTTATTACTGTACTTGGTGGTTTGGCATTATTAATTGCATTTATTATGATTTACACAATTACAGGGACTAACACAATTACAGAAATTATTGCGCATAGCGATCAAATAGCTCAAAGTCCATTATTCCTTGCTATTGTAGTACTTATGCTTATCGGTGCATTTACGAAGTCGGCTCAATTTCCATTTCATGTATGGTTACCTAAAGCTATGGCTGCACCAACACCAGTTAGTGCCTATCTTCACTCGGCGACAATGGTAAAAGCAGGTATCTTCTTATTATTTAGATTCACGCTCTTACTTGGTTTGAGTCAATTTTATATCTACGCCGTTACTTTTGTAGGATTAATAACAATGATCTTTGGTGCTTTAAATGCCGTTAGACAATATGATTTAAAAGGTATTTTAGCTTATTCGACAATTAGTCAGTTAGGTATGATTATGTCGATGGTAGGATTAGGTGGGGGAATAGCTGGTCATACTAAAGGTGAACTTACAGAAATTTATGCCATGATTTTATTCGCAGCTTTATTCCACTTATCAAACCATGCATTATTCAAGGGTGCCTTGTTTATGGGTGTAGGTATTATAGACCATGAAACAGGTACGCGAGATATAAGAATGTTATCTGGCATGCGTAAGGTATTACCTATAACACATATAGTGATGTTATTATCTGCACTATCAATGGCCGGCATGCCTTTATTAAATGGGTTTTTAAGTAAAGAGATGTTTTTTGATGGCTTAGTGAATGCGCATCAACTTAAAGGCTTTAGTAGCGTATTAACTATTATAATAGTTGCTATTGGCGTCGTTGCGAGTATTTTTACAATGATATATTCCATGTTTATGATTAAGAAAGTATTTTGGGGTAAGTATGAAGAAACGCATTTACCTAAGAAAAATATACATGAACCAGTCTTATTTACCTTGCCTTCTATGATAATGATGATTTTATTACCAATTATTTTCTTTGTGCCAAATATTGTAGGTGAGCATTTAATACTGCCAGCGTTACGAAGCATTACAATTGGTGAAAAGATTGATGAAATCGCGCCACATATTTCTCAATGGCATGGTATTAATTTACCGCTAATCTTTAGTATTTTAGTCATCATTGTTGGTTTAACTGCGGCATTGAAAGTTGATTGGACAAAAATAGCAGGTAAATACAAGTTAATATCACTATCAAATTTATACAATGATTCATATAAACAGTTTGAATCATATTCTGGTTATAGCATACGTAATTTAATGAATAACAGATTAAATCAATACATCAATATGACGTTATTAATTTTTACATTGGTTGTGATTTATTCAATTATTCAAATTGGTTTCCCTAAGGTACATCAAATACATGTCAGCGAATTTGGGCCATTAGAAGTTATTACGGTCATTGTAGTATTTGTACTTGGGGTGGCGTTGATTTTTATTCGTCAACGTTTAACGATGGTTATCCTAAACGGTATCGTAGGATACTGTGTAACGATATTCTTTATATTAATGAAAGCTCCAGACTTAGCTTTAACACAACTCGTAGTAGAGACGATTACGACAATATTATTTATCGTAAGTTTCTCACGCTTACCAAACGTACCACGTGGCAAGGTACATAAAAAACGTGAATTATTTAAAATTATCGTGTCGCTTATAATGGCTGCAACTGTTGTTACATTAGTATTCATTGTTCAACAAGGTAAGTCTATTAGTTCAATATCTACTTACTATCACAACGCATATAAGTTAACAGGTGGTAAAAACATTGTTAACTCAATATTAGGAGACTTTAGAGCCTTTGATACTTTATTTGAAGGTGTCGTACTTATAATAGTAGGTTTAGGTATTTATACATTACTTAACTTTAGAGATCGGAGGGGACAAGATGAAAGAGAATGATGTTGTACTGCGTACCATAACAAAAATTGTAGTGTTTATTTTATTAACATTTGGCTTTTATTTGTTTTTAGCAGGACATAATAATCCAGGTGGCGGTTTTATAGGCGGATTAGTATTTAGCTCGGCATTCTTGTTAATGTTTTTAGCCTTCGATGTAAAACAAGTTTTAGTATCGGTACCAGTAGATTTTAAAATATTAATCGTATTAGGTTCATTAGTGTCTATGGCTACAGCCATTTTACCAATGTTTTTCGGTAAACCGTTTCTGTATCAAACTGATGCGCATGTTCACTTGCCATTGTTAGGCGACATGCATTTGACGACGGTGACGTTATTTGAGTTAGGTGTCGTTTTAACTGTTGTGGGTGTTATTGTAACGGTTATGTTATCGATAAGTGGTGGTCGCTCATGAATTTAATATTATTATTAGTTATCGGTTTCTTAATATTTATTGGTACTTATATGATTCTTTCAATTAATTTAATACGTATTGTGATTGGCATTTCTATTTATACGCATGCTGGAAATTTAATTATTATGAGTATGGGTAATTACGGTAAGAATATGGCAGAACCTTTAATTGGTACAGGTAATAACAATTTTGTAGATCCATTGCTACAAGCTATCGTTTTGACAGCAATTGTAATTGGTTTCGCAATGACTGCTTTCTTACTTGTATTAGTTTATAGAACATACCGCGTAACGAAAGAAGATGAAATTGACGTGTTACGTGGAGAGGAGGATAACGATGAGTAATTTATTAATATTACCTTTTATTCTCCCGGCATTATGTGCCTTTATTTTAGTATTTATTCGTGAACGTAGTTTATTATCTCGCATATTTGCAATTGGGACGATGGCAGTTTCTACAATTATTTCGTTAATCTTGTTAATTTATGTATTAAACCATAAGCCAATCACACTTGATTTTGGTGGTTGGGAGGCACCATATGGCATTCAATTTGTAGGTGATTCTTTAAGTTTATTAATGGTGACAACGTCTAGCTTTGTTGTAACTTTAATCATTTCTTACGGTTTTGGACGTGCAGAAAAACGAGCTATTCGCTTCTATTTACCAAGTTTTATACTTTTCTTAACGGTCGGCGTAATTGGCTCATTTTTAACTGCAGATTTATTTAATTTATACGTTATGTTTGAAGTTATGTTACTAGCTTCGTTCGTGTTGATTACTTTAGGTCAATCGGTTGAACAATTACGTGCCGCAATTATATTTGTCGTATTAAATATTATCGGTTCGTGGCTGTTGCTACTAGGTATAGGACTTTTATATAAGTTGACTGGAACGTTGAACTTTGCACACGTAGCCCAAAGATTAAAAGAACTAGATAACCATAATGCTATCGTAATTGTGTCTATGGTATTTTTAATCGCATTCGGTTCTAAAGCTGCATTGGTATTGTTCATGTGGTTACCTAAAGCTTATGCTGTATTAAATACAGAACTTGCAGCATTATTTGCTGCGTTGATGACTAAAGTGGGCGCTTATGCATTAATACGGTTCTTCACATTAATGTTTAATGGGCATGATCATATTACGCATTCACTACTCGTATTTTTAGCTTGTATCACAATGCTTATCGGCGCATTTGGAGTCATTGCCTATAAAGACATCAAGAAGATTGCAGCATACCAAGTTATTTTATCGATAGGATTTATTATTTTAGGATTAGGCTCTCATACCTTCGTTGGCGTGAATGGCGCAATATTTTATTTAGTGAATGATATTGTTGTGAAAACCTTACTGTTCTTTGTTATTGGTAGTCTTGTATATATAACAGGGTGCCGACAATATAATTATTTACAAGGTTTAGCTAAACGAGAACCTATACTAGGTATTGCATTAGTTGTCACTACACTTGCTATCGGTGGCGTACCTCCATTTAGTGGATTTCCTGGGAAATTATTAATATTCCAAGGCGCTATAGAAAATGGCAATTATATTGGTTTAACATTAATGGTTATTACTAGTGTCATAGCGATGTTCAGCTTGTTTAGAATTTATTTCACTATGTATTTAGGTAGTGCGACAACTGGAAAACAACTCAACTATAACAAAATACCGCGATATCGTTCGACGTTAATCGGCGTTTTAGTAGCTGTAGTTATCATTATTGGCTTAGCTGCACCAATGATATTGAAAGTGACAAATAATGCCACGCATCTAAATATGGATGAAGGTAAATACGAGCAGCTCGTAAATCCACATTTATTGAAGGAGGAGAAATAATGAGACAAGTAGTTTTGAACGTCATCATTGCCTTTTTATGGGTGCTTTTTCAAGACGAAGAAGCGTTTAAAGTAACAACTTTCTTCTCTGGATATTTAATTGGGTTGATTGTCATCTATATCTTACATCGCTTTTTTGGACAAGAATTTTATCTAAAAAAAGTGTGGGTAGCAGTAAAGTTTTTAGCTGTTTATTTATATCAGTTAATTACATCAAGTATGACTACAATCAATTATATTTTATTTAAAACGCAAGATATGAATCCTGGATTGGTCACTTATGAAACGAAACTGACGAGTGATTGGAGTGTTTCATTTTTAACGATATTAATCATTATTACGCCTGGCTCAACCGTGATTCGTATCTCAAAAGAAAAAAAGAAATTCTTTATCCATGCTATAGATATTTCGGAAAAAGAACGACAAAAGTTATTAAAGAGTATTAGACAATACGAAGGACTTATATTGGAGGTGGCAGAATGATAGCATCGCTAACAAACTTTTTTATTACGAGTTCGATCATAGTATTTGGTATTGCTTTACTGTTTAGTTTGTTCAGACTTATTAAAGGTCCAACAACGGCAGATAGAGTAGTGGCATTCGATGCTTCAAGTGCGATATTAATGTCTATCGTTGGCGTTATGAGTGTTGTATATGGCACCTTCTCATTCTTAGATTCTATTTTATTAATTGCCATCATCTCCTTTGTAAGTTCGGTATCTATTTCACGCTATATAGAAGGGGGTCACGTTTTCAATGCCAACAATAAGCGAAATCGTTAACCTCATCGCAGCAATCATGTTGTTTTTAGGGAGTATTATCGCACTTATTAGTGCAATCGGTTTAATTAAATTCCAAGATGTCTTTTTACGAAGTCATGCTGCAACGAAAAGTTCTACTTTATCTGTGTTGTTAACATTAGTTGGTGTAATCGTGTACTTTGTTTCAGCTCAAGGCTATGTAAGTGTTCGTTTAATTTTAGCCTTAGTATTTATTAATCTAACATCACCAGTAGGTGGACACTTAATTTCAAGAGCAGCATATCGTACAGGTGCGTATATGTATCGTAAAAATGACAATGTTGGTAATGCTAATATCTTATTAAGCGCTAATGAAAAAAGTAGTTTTGAACAATTAAAAGAGCGTGCTCAAAAACGGGAACAATTGCGCCAACAACGATACAAAGAAGAAAATGATTATTAGTTATGATTGTTTTATATACGGCCGTGTAGTAGTGCTTTAAATTTAATAAGTGACAAAAAAAGTGATAAAATAGTGTATATTTGTAATTGTGTGAAATTAGAAAAATTTTCTTTAAAGTATTTGGGAGAAAACTTTGAAATATGAAATCATGATGTGAATCAATAGTAGTCTTTTAAGTATTGTATTCACGAAATGTTTGTTTCAACCTCAGCAATTATGATGCGCATATTGAATCGAAGAGAGGTGAAACTATGGAGATATTTGAAACACTATTAATTTTTATAGCAGTAGTTATATTAAGTTCATTTGTACATACATTATTGCCTAAAGTGCCATTAGCCTTTATTCAAATAATTCTAGGTATGTTGCTTTATGTAACTCCTGTTCCCGTACAGTTTCAATTCGATAGTGAATTATTTATGGTAGCATTAATCGCACCATTGCTATTTGTTGAAGGTGTACAAGTATCTCGAGTACATCTAAGACGTTATATTAAACCCGTCTTAATGATGGCACTAGGTTTAGTTGTCACGACGGTTATCGTTGTTGGATTGTTTGTCCATTGGATTTGGCCAGAATTACCTATGGCAGCAGCTTTTGCTCTAGCTGCAATTTTATGTCCAACTGATGCCGTAGCTGTACAAGCAATAACAAAAGGCAAAATATTACCAAAAGGATCTATGACTATTTTAGAGGGTGAATCATTACTTAATGATGCCGCGGGTATCATATCTTTTAAAATAGCTGTAGCGGCTTTAATAACTGGTACATTTTCTGTTGTTAGTGCAGTCGAACAATTTTTAATTTCGTCCATCGGTGGATTTATTGTTGGTCTGATTATCGGGGTAGCTTTCGTAAGAATGAGAGTTACGTTAACACGAAGAGGCATAGAAAATGTCAACATGTTTACATTTATTCAGTTGATTACGCCGTTTATAACTTATTTAGTTGCAGAAATGTTCCATGCTTCTGGTATTATAGCTGCCGTAGTAGCAGGACTAGTACATGGGTTTGAACGTGATCGTATAGCACAAGCACGTACAAGGTTACAAATGAGTTATAACCACACATGGAATATATTAGGCTATGTGTTAAATGGTTTTGTTTTCTCTATTTTAGGTTATTTAATTCCGGAAGTTGTCGGTCGTATTATTAAAAATGAACCCCATAATCTAGCTTTTTTAATCGTCGTAACATTTTTAGTTGCACTAGCAATTTACTTATTTAGATTTTTATGGGTACTTGTACTATATCCTTATTTTTACTTACCAATCAGTCCCTTCCAAAAAATGATTACCCATAATGAAGAGGACTCGATGACCTCAGAAGTACCTCCTAAAAGAGGGACTTACGCATTTATCATGTCAATTTGTGGTGTGCATGGAACCATCTCATTGGCCATCGCACTGACTTTGCCATACATGTTAGCTAACCACCATTCATTTTCGTTCAGAGATGATTTATTATTCATTGCCTCAGGCATGGTTATTATCAGTTTAATAGTTGCGCAATTTATTGTACTGCTCGTTACGCCAGCAGCAGCTAAACCAAAACAAAAAGGCATGAATTATAAGCAAGCGCGCATCTATATTTTAGAAAAAGTTATAGATAGTTTGAATCAAATGTCGACGATTGAATCGAGCTTCAGATACGGCAGTGTTATAAAAGATTATCACGACAAACTTGCATTCTTAAAATCTGTAGAAAATGAAGATGAAGATGCGAAAGAATTACAAAGACTACAAAAAATCGCCTTTGATGCGGAGAATAGTACGCTTAATAGTTTAGTAGAAAATGGCGATATTACAACGAGTGTGTTAGATAACTACATGCGTTATGCTGAACGTACACAAATCTATAAACAAGCTTCACTTATTCAACGTTTAAAAGTTGAATTTCGTGCTTTTATTTTAAAACGTCGCATTAAAACACGTATGAAAACTAACGCAGCTTCTTCATTATCTATTGTCGATAACCTTGTCGAAATTTCAAATGTAATGAGAACTGTGCATTATCGTGTAGTAAGTAGATTGAGTAAGGAAACAACAGAAGAGAACAAATTAGAAGTAGGCATGATTTGTGACGGTTATTTACTAAGAATTGAAAACTTAGCACCAAAAAATTTCTTCGATCAGAAGAATGAAACATCTATTACGAAAGTGAAGTTAACAGCACTGAAAGAGCAAAGAAAGTTATTAAATCAATTAGTAGATGACGAAGATATTAGTGAAGCAACAGCATTAAAAATCAGAGAATCAATTAACTATGACGAAATGGTACTCGTTGATAGTTTAACTTAATAGATAAAATTAGAAGTTAGCGTTTAACCTCATTTAAAGCTTGGAACTGAGGTTAAGTTGCTAACTTTTTTTAAAAGAAAAGCCATCAACAGGGGGAGGATTTCAACCTATTGATGGCTTAAGGAGTTTATTTAAGGCTTTGAATACCACCATACCGTACTAATGATTGCAGTATTAGGTGTTAAGTACGGTATGGGACTATTCACCTTGTTAGGTAGAATAGCCTTAAATTATTCTTTATTGCATACTACCGTGAATTGTTTCGATATTATATTTCATCATTTTGTAGTAAGAATCACCTTTACTACCTGGTTTACCAATTGAATCGGTAAAGATTTCACCATAAATATCTTTTTTTGTTTCTTCGCTTAATCCTTCCATGATTTTACGATCAACACTTGTTTCAACTAGTAAATGTTTAACATTATTGTCTTTTACAAATTTAATTGCTGATTTCATTTGCTCAGGTGTACCTTGCTTTTCGGTGTTGATTTCCCAAATATATCCAGGGTTAATATCATATTGTCTAGCAAAGTATTTAAATGCACCTTCACTTGTAACGATTGTACGTTCTTTTTTAGGAATATCTTTAAATTTGTCATGACTTTCATCGTTTAAATCTTTAAGTTGTGTTAAGTATTCGTCACCCATTTTTTCAATAGCATCTTTATGTTTTTTCGATTTGGCTAATAGTGTTTCTTTTATAGTTTCTGTATATTTAATGCCACTGTCCAAACTCAACCAAGCATGTGGATCTAATTTATCTTTGTCGCCTTTAGCACCCTCAAGATAAATAGGATCTACTTTTTTGGATACGGCAACTACATCGTCATCTTTTAAAGATTTATTCGCTTGTTTTAAAGCCTTTTCGAACCAACCGTTACCGGATTCTAAATTTAAACCGTTATATAAAACTACGTCAGCATCTGTGAGTGCTTTGATATCTTTAGGTTTAACTTCGTATTCATGCGGGTCTTGACCGATAGGTACGATACTATGTAATTCGATATTATCTCCTGCTACATTTTTGGCCATATCATAAATAATAGAGTTTGTTGTAACTACTTTTAATTTGTCATCGCCCTTTGTTGTTGAAGTTTTTTTGTCATTGCCGCAAGCGGCTATAAATAAGATACACAGTAGTAATATAGGAAGTAATTTTTTCATGTTGCAAGTCCTTTCTTATTACGTATTTTTACAAAACTAAATATAGAGATATAGAGAATAAAGGCACAAAGTACGATTGTAGCGCCACTCGGTATATTATATATATAACTGAAATACATACCTGTTATTGAACTAATGACCCCGATAGTGCTAGCAATTATCATCATTGAAGGTAAACTTTTTGCGATTAAATATGCAGCACTTGCGGGCGTAATTAATAACGCTACAACTAAAATAATGCCTACAGTTTGTATACTTGCTATCGTTACCATTGAAAGCATCAGCATTACAAAATAATGAATTAACGTCGTGTTAAGCCCACTCATCTTACTGAACGTATCATCAAATGTTGAAATCATTAGAGGCCTAAAGAAAATAATGATGAGTGACACAACAACAACGCTAACTACAATGGTCGTCCAAAATGAAGACGATGTAATAGCTAAAATATTACCAAATAGAATATGGTATAAATCGGTAGTACTATGTATAAGGCTAATAATGATAATACCTAATGATAGAAATGCAGTGAAACTAATTCCTATCGCTGCATCTGGTTTAGTTTTACTACCCGTAGTAATAAAGCCGATAAGGACACTGGCAATCATACCAGTCACTAAAGCACCAATATACAGAGGGATACCAAAAACAAAAGACAATGCCACGCCAGGCAAAACGGCATGACTCATGGCATCACTCATGAGTGCCAAACCTCTTAATACAATTAAGCTACCTACAGTGCCACAAACAATGCCGACTACGATTGCAATAATCAATGCACGATTTAAAAATTGATAACTAAATAAATGTTGGAAAAACTCTATCATGTAACCACCTCAGCCTAAATATTCTTTGAAGTAACTGTATTTTGATGATTTAAAAATGCATTATTTAAATTATCTGGCTGCATCGCGATGTGACTTGGACCAAAAAAGCGAATATTGCGATTAAGTAAAATAATGCGATCGAAATACTCACTGGCTTTTGAGAGATCATGATGAACAATCAAAATAAGTTTATTGTTAGCCTTTAATTGGTTTATAAGCTTTATGATGAGTTGCTCACTATGAAAATCTATGCCGACGAAAGGTTCGTCTAATAAATAAAGTTCACTATCATTCATTAAAGCACGAGCAACCAAAACACGTTGCAATTGGCCACCACTTAACTGCGAAATTTGACGCGATTTTAAATCTTGCAACTCTAGCACGTCTAACAATTGATTTAATCGTTCTTTACTCTTTTTATCTACCGTTTTAAACCAGCCTATATTTTTATAAGCGCCAGATATGACGACATCCGCTACACTGATAGGAAAGTCCAAGTCAATATTGGCTTTTTGGGGTATGTAAGTTATGTATTTGAAAGATGAGGTAAGCGGTTTATGTAATAATAGTTTCTCTCCGCTAGCTTTAAATTCGCCAATAAGAGATTTTAGCAACGAACTCTTACCTGCACCATTAGGTCCCATTATACCTATTATTTCGCCGGTAACAGGGATAGACAAATTGATATCCTCTAGAACATGCTTATTGCCAATATGTAGATTTAAGTTATTTATTTCTAACATATTTCACCTTCTTTAATAAAAAATTTAGGCTAACCTAATTAAATTTATAATATACTACGAACTTTTAGCATGTCAAGAAATTTCGTGATACAATATAGACACTGATTATGAGGAGTGAAAATATGCTGACAGAGGAAAAAGAGGACTATTTGAAGGCGATATTGACACATGAAGGTGACGTAACATTCGTTTCAAATAAAAAATTATCTCAATATCTTAATATAAAGCCACCTTCAGTTAGTGAAATGATAAATAGATTAGAGAAATCAAACTATGTTGAAACCAAACCTTATAAAGGTGTTATGTTATCTGAAGAAGGTTTGTCATATACGTTAGATATTATTAAACGACACCGTTTAATTGAATTATTTTTAATACAAATATTAGAATACAATTGGGAAGAAGTGCATCAAGAGGCTGAGGTGTTAGAACATCGCGTCTCACATTTATTCGTTGAACGATTAGATAAATTGTTGAACTACCCAACGACTTGTCCTCATGGTGGGGTTATACCAAGAGACAATCAGTATAAGGAAATCTATACTGATAACTTGTTATCTTTTGAAGCTGGGGACATCGTAAATATTAAAAGAGTAAGAGATAGAACTGAATTATTGATTTACCTTTCAAGTAAAGAAATCTCAATTGGTGATGAGGTTGAAATTATTAATAAAGATGAAACTAATAAAGTAGTTATGGTTCAAAAAGATGGCAATATTACCATTTTAAGTTATGACAATGCAGAACATATTTACGCTGAAAAATAATATGGCCCATTACTGAAAAAATTAACAATATAGCTGTTAGCACGTAAATCAAAATACAACTTCTTATAAAAAAGCATTCAAACAGTGTTTAAGTACTGTTTGAATGCTTTTTGCAATAGAAAATGTAGTTATTAAATAAAAATATTTGCTAATTTATATATAGTGGATAGGTTTATAATAATCCATAATAGACTAAAAAAGAATGTTGGAATATTTGTAAGCTCTTTTAATGCCGAGCCATCCCATTCAGTTACTTGTTTACTAAATGTTAATTTGAAGATTGTCCAAGAAGATTGTAAGACTTCTCCGAGTAACACACCTAAGATAAAATGGTAACAAATGGCAATAAGATTCATCATTATAAGTTGATTGTCACTAGTCACTAAAAAATATAATAATGTGCCTAAAACGATAACAATAATAATAGGCAATAGTTTGCGTGATGTTAGTACGACAAAATAACAAAATATAATTAGATATAACGTTATAAATAGGCTTGGATATTGCCATTGAATTGCTAAAAAACCTAAATACAACATAGCAGGTGGCATGACATAGCCACCGAAAGTCGTAATGATTTGACCTAAACGGCCTTTTGATTGAGTTATTGCATAACCTTGCTGTGATGTATGCATACGTTCTTTAGGAGAAGCAACGATGACAAAGTCTCGTGCTTTACCGCCACTTAATTTGTTAAATATAATATGGCCGAATTCATGTGTTAACACCGGGATATAATTAAAATATATATCTAATATGCGGTTGAGTGGTTTATGTCTATATTGGTGAATAATAACATATAGGACACCAATAAGAATGACCCATATTATGTGTAAATGTATTGTCGAGCTTAAAAATGCATTTATTTTCTCCATAGTGGAACCTCGTTATAAGTGTTTGAAAAATTAATTGTTGATTATCATTATATAGTAAATGATGAGTAATTACATTTAGACTTTTGACCTATGAAATATGTACATGTAACTCTTAATATTATGTTAAATTATAATGTGTTAAAATTACTATAAATTATTTAATTAGATATTAGATTGGAGCCAACTAAAATGGTGGAAAACAAACATAATCGAAAAGTTAATGTCTTATCTGTTTATTTTGACAATGTCACGCTAGTAGATATGAGACTAAATGTAAAAAATTATTTTGAACAGCAACAGCATCAAAGTTTATTTATCGTCACTGCGAATCCTGAAATTGTTGATTATGCATCAAATAATAAAAATTATCGTGATTTAATTAATAGTGCAGATTATGTTATTGCAGACGGTACAGGCGTAGTTAAAGCTGCAAGACTGTTAAAGACACCATTAAGTGAGCGCGTGCCTGGTATAGAATTGATGGAAGAATGTTTGAAACTGGCACATACAAATAAACAACGTGTGTTTTTATTAGGTTCAAAAGAGGAAGTCGTATCGCAAGCACGTAACAATCTAGCTGCTAAATATCCTAATATTACATTTGCGCATCATCATGGTTACATTGATCTAGATGATAATAATGTTTTAGAGATGATAAAAGACTTTAATCCAGATTATGTCTTTGTGGCGATGGGCTATCCTAAACAAGAGCAATGGATTAAAAAGTATGGAGAGCAATTTAAACAAACTGTCCTAATGGGGGTAGGCGGTTCTCTTGAAGTATTTGGCGGCGTCAAAAAAAGAGCGCCAAAACTAATACGAAAATTAAATTTAGAATGGGTTTATCGGGTCGTCATTGATTGGAAACGACTTGGCAGAACTAAAAGTATTCCAATATTTTTATTTAAAGTATGGAAACAAATGAGAGCTAAATAATACAACTAGAGAATAAAGAAAGTAGGTATCTTAGCGTGAAATCGGTATATATCGTGTTAAAAGAACATATTAAAAATATATATTTAATCAAAAGATTGGCTGATTTCCAATTAAGAATATCAAACCATAGCAACTATTTAGGGTTAGGTTGGGAATTAATTAACCCAGCATTTCAAATTTTAATTTACTGGTTTGTTTTTGGGTTAGGTGTTAGACAAAATAGTTCTGTGGAAGGTGTACCTTTTATATTTTGGTTATTAGTTGGTATAAGTATGTGGTTTTTTGTGAACCAAGGAGTTTTAGACGGTACAAAGGCTATAACTACTAAATATCGACAAGTTTCAAAAATGAATTTTCCATTGTCTATTTTACCGAGCTATACTGTATTCAGTAAATTTTATGCGCACATTTTATTATTAGTTGTGGTAATGATTATTTGTTTAACAGGTGGCTATCATCCAACTATTTATACTTTACAGTTATTAATATATATTCCTTATGCATTACTGTTGACGATGTCAATTGCGTTATTGACGTCAACGTTGAGTTTATTAATTAGAGATTTACAAATGGCTATGCAGGCATTTATGCGTATTATCTTTTTCGTTTCTTCCATTTTATATCCGGCTAACTCAGCCATTGTAGCTACAGTGATGAAATTGAACCCTATATACTTTCTAGCAGAGTCCTATAGGGCAGCTATATTACATCGGGAATGGTATTTTATTACGCATTGGCATTTAGCGGTTTATAATTTTGCGCTCGTGCTTATAATATTTATCGTAGGGTCTATATTACATATGCGTTATAGAGATACATTCGACGATTATATGTAAAAAAGCAATTCCAAGTTCGCGTTTTACTTTAAATTTCCCCCGTAACGACATATCTTATTTCATCGTAAGTCCAATTTAGAGTGTTAAATGCATTTTCTTTATATTACTTCGCTTGTTCTTTTAAATACATACTATATGTTATGAGTGGTGTTCGATTAAACGAATCTAATACATTTTTATAGTTTTCTTCACTACCATAATTAGCATCCGCAACAATGTACTCAGGTAAATCAAAATAGTTATTTGTGATGTTATTTAAAAATGGGATTAAAGTTCTAGTATCTGTAGAATTCTTCATTAGGTATAGACTCTACAATTTGATTCATATAATGTGCAATGTCATTTTCTGTAATCAATATTTAGTGATAGCGTTATTTGAGACATATTATAATCTTTATACATAAGGTACCTCGTTAATTTGGTTTTTGTCATGATTAATTAAATTATACGAGCGTGCTTTATTTTTTGTATAAAATTTTAAATTTGTAACGATTTTGTAAAGTGCTGACGCCTGAGGGAAGCGTATGAGTGAGAGACTACAGGCTCGAACCATACCCTAGGCAAGCATGCACGAACAAAATCGCAGATTAAAAAAATAACACCTCATTTTTACTGAATAAATCAGTAGAATGAGGTGTTATTTAGTTTGAGTTAGGAATTATGTCCTAGACTCTTTTTTTAATTATTTTACTACGAAACGTGAGCTGTCCAACTCGCTTCTAAATTGTTTTTGTTCTTTAGCAGAGCGTTTCTTAAAGTCGTTTAAAAACTTTTCATATTGAGGTAAGACATCTTCTAATTCGCCAAAGTCTTTTAATTTTCCGCCCTCAATCCATGCTATTTTAGTACAAAAGTCTTTAACTTGTTTCATGTTATGGCTGACAAAGAAAATTGTTTTTTTCTGTTCTTTATATTCATAAATTTTGTCTAAACATTTTTGGGCAAAAGTTTGGTCACCGACGGATAAAGCTTCGTCAATAACTAAAATATCAGGGTTTGTCGTAATGTTAATTGAAAATCCTAACTTAGCCCGCATACCACTTGAATATTTTTTAACTGGTTGATAAATGAATTCACCAAGTTCGCTAAATTCTACAATTTGTGGTGTAAATTCTTTTATTTGTTTTTTATTGAAGCCCATACAAAGCATTTTGAATTCGATATTCTCCATGCCAGTAAGTTGACCATTTAAACCAGCATTGATTGCAATAACACTCACTTCGCCATTACGAGAAATATTACCTGTACTTGGTGCGAGTGAACCACCGATCATGTTACTCAGTGTAGACTTGCCTGAGCCGTTGATGCCTACTAAGCCTATAACATCACCTTCATGAGCGGTTAATGATAAATCGTTTAACGCGTAAAAAGTTTTATTTTTATGGAATGGTACTAAAACATCTTTAATACGTTCTTTGTTATTGCGATAAATACGGTATTCTTTCGATACGTGTTCAATGTTTACCGATACAGTCATAATTTTACCTTCCTTATTTCCAATTACCTTGAATTATATTATATATTAAATGAGTTGTTAAATTTATAAACCTATTGTAAAGTAGGTGAGAACGATGAATACAAATATCAGTTTCAATTGTTAAATTTTACTGAATTTGTATGGTTAAATCAACTTTAAAGATAATAAATATTGTAAAATACAATTAAATGTATGGTTTGAATATTCGAAAATCATTATAACATTAAGTTATGAATTAAGTTAAACTTTGTTTTATTATGTAGTAAGTTTACATCCTTTTCTAAAATAATGTATAATCGATTATTGTGCAAACAATGTAATGAATAACTTATAATATTAAATAATTTTGATGATAAAAAAGAGTAAA
Organism: Staphylococcus kloosii; assembly: GCF_003019255.1. Taxonomy (NCBI): domain Bacteria; kingdom Bacillati; phylum Bacillota; class Bacilli; order Caryophanales; family Staphylococcaceae; genus Staphylococcus; species Staphylococcus kloosii. The sequence goes on along the minus strand of NZ_CP027846.1, from coordinate 2,462,741 downwards.
TCGTTTGAAAGCGTGGTTTATATAGATGAATGCAGTATGGTTAGTTTTTAAAGAGCATTTTAAAAATTTCTATTTAATAAAAAGATTAGCAGAATTCCAATTAAGATTATCAAACCATAGTAACTATTTAGGCATGGCATGGGAACTTTTAAATCCAGGTTTGCAAATAGCAGTTTATTGGTTTGTTTTTGGATTGGGTATGAGAAGCAACGCACCCCATGATGGTGTGCCTTTTATCTATTGGTTAATCGTAGGTATTAGTATGTGGTTCTTTGTGAACCAAGGTGTTTTAGAAGGTACAAAGGCTATTGCCAGTAAGTATAATCATGTGGCGAAAATGAATTTTCCATTGTCGATTATTCCTACGTATATAGTGTTTAGTAGATTTTATGGTCATATTGGATTATTAGCCATCGTCATGGTTATTTGTTATTTTGCAGGCTATCATCCTTCAATTTACACAGTGCAGTTGTTATTATACGTGCCATACGCATTTATTTTAACAGCAGCAATATCATTAGTGACATCAACCTTAGGTGTACTAATTCGTGATACGCAAATGGCGATGCAAGCATTTATGAGAATTGTATTCTTTGTGTCATCAATCTTGATCGTACCGCCTAAAGGTATCGTAACAGACGTGATGCAACTTAATCCTGTTTACTTTTTAGCAGAAAGTTACAGAGCTGCAATTTTATATAAAGACTGGTATTTTATCAGTCATTGGGAATTAGCAGTATATAATATCGCTATCGTAATCGTCTTATTCATAGTAGGTTCAATTTTACATGTGAAATATAGAGATCATTTTGCTGACTTTATGTAACGAACAGATAAATACAACTATTGTAATCCTTTAGTCTGAATTATGTTGGGCTAAAGGATTTTTTCTATAAATTTATAGCTAAGATAGATATAATAAGGGCAAGATATATATAAGTGGTGGTGGAGCAAATGAGACAAGTAATAAAAAAGGTATATATGTTAATCGTCGGCATATTAAATATTATCTTTGCTAAAAATAAAATTAAAAAAAATAACATTGTAATTATGATGACGTTTTCCGAAGATGTGATGCCGATTATAAAAGCTTTAGTGAACAAAAATTATAATATAACAGTGATTGCTAAACCTGAACTCAGCACAACAGTTAAAACATTTAAGCAGGTACAATTCATACCTGCAGGAAACAAACAAATTTTTAAACATATGCGTGCACTAAGTAGTGCTAAAGTTATTGTTATAGACACATATTATTTAATGTTAGGCGGCTATAAAAAGAAACGCCAACAAACGATTATCCAAACTTGGCATGCGACAGGCGCACTGAAAAATTTTGGGTTAACAGATCATCAAGTAGATTTATCGAATGCTACGCAAGTTGAACAATATCGTCGTGTATATCAAGCGACGGATTACTATTTAGTAGGTGGAGAACCAATGGCACAATGTTTCAAGGAATCATTTGAGGCACGTGATGACCAAATTTTACCGACTGGTTTACCTAGACTGAGCGCTTATAATGAAATGGATATAAGGCTTCAACAACAGCAACTTAAAACGGAATATAATATAGAAGGTAAGGTTGCAGTCTATTTACCAACTTATAGAGAAAAACAAAAGGCTAATCGACACATTAATAAACAAAAATTTGAACAACAACTTGATGACTATACATTGTTAAACAAATTACATCCAGCAGTAGCGAGTAATTCTCAGACAACGTTAGATATTCAATCGCTTATGATTATGGCAGATATCATTATTACTGATTACAGTTCTTTAGCAATTGAAGCAAGTTTATTAAATAAACCAGCTATCTTTTATGTCTACGATGAAGATGATTATGATAAAGATAGAGGATTAAATCGCTTTTATAAAGATATACCTAATACTTATAAAGCATTTACTGAGGACGAATTAATTGAACTTATCCAAAATGGTGACACACAATTCCAACCTTTATTTAAGGAATGGCATAAATTTAATACACAACAAAGTACGGAAGACGTTATTCATTTTATTGAAGAGGAGACTAACAAATGAAAATAGCCTTCATTATTCCAGTTTTTAATGCAGAACAAACGATACGTAGGGCCGTATCATCTATTGATACAAAACACGATTATGAAATTATTTGTGTTAATGATGGCTCTACTGATAAGACACAAGAAGTGCTAGAACAATTGGCAAAAGAATATAAAAATATAAAAATTATAAATCAAGAGAATAAAGGCGCGGCCGTTAGCCGTAACAACGGACTAGCACAAATGACGAGTGACGTGTTTATGTTTCTAGATGCTGATGATCAATTTTTACCTAGTCGCATCGATTATATGGCTGATTATTATATTAAAGATGAAGCGGTCGATATTGTGATAGGACAAATTGGGAGAGGGAAAGATGGCGAATGGCAACATATTCCAACACATAAAGGACTTAATAAATTTGAAAAAGTAAACCTAGCGCAATGTCCAGAAGTATTACAATCTATCGGACCTGGAGCTAAAATGTTCAACGCCAAATTTGCTGATTTACGTTTCGACGAGGATGTAGTTTTTTGTGAAGAACATACCTTTATCGCTAAAGCTTATAAAAAAGCGAGTGATATTCAATTATTGCCTAATATTGTCTACGCCTATAATGAGGTTGAAGGATCTGTTACTGAACAACGTACAGAACGTTTTTTAGCGTATATGGCAGATGCTTTAAAAGTGCGAGAACGTGTGATGGATGAATTATTATTAGAACACGTAAGACGCTACTATAGTTATCGCATGGACGAACTTATAGTTAGCTACTTGATACAAGCTTACGTGACTTCAAATAATCTAGTTACTGAAGCTTTAATTAATAGTGTGACTACTTATATTAAAGCGATGCAAAGCACTGATTATGAAGGTGAATCATTATTTAGAATTGTAAAAGTTGTCGAACAAGGATGTAGAGGTTGGACTAAAGCATTATATGAAGAATGGCGAAACACGTTACATTATGTAGGTATCGGTCGTCCCAATTACTATCGCTTTAAAGTCGAAATATTACCGCATAAAGCTAAGTTTAGAGGTAAGTTGAAGCTAAAAAAAATATTAAAAAGATAAAATTTATATACTTTTAATCTATTAGTATTAATAAAAAGTATATGCTATAATTTATTTTAATATGGCTAGACATATAATAACTTTAGGGAGTATTTATAATGAAGAGAGTAATTACTTATGGTACTTATGATTTATTACATTATGGGCATATAGAATTATTAAGAAGAGCCCGTGAAATGGGTGATTATCTTATCGTTGCATTGTCTTCAGATGAATTCAATCGTATCAAAGATAAAAAATCATACTATAATTTTGAACAAAGAAAAGTAATGCTTGAAGCGATACGTTATGTAGATCTCGTAATTGCTGAAGAAGGCTGGGGACAAAAAGAAAAAGACGTTGAACGTTTCGAAGTAGATACCTTCGTAATGGGACACGATTGGGAAGGCGAATTCGACTTCCTAAAAGATAAATGTGAAGTCGTTTATCTTAAACGTACAGAAGGTATTTCAACTACTCAAATTAAAAAAGAATTATACGGCGACGAAGCTAAATAAAGTAAGGTTTGTACGTTAATTCTAAGGCAAAGAGTTTGGGACATAATTCCTAACTTAAATCAAATAACACCTCATTCTACTGATTTATTCAGTACAAATGAGGTGCTATTTTTTTATTATAATCTACGATTTTGTTCGTGCATGCTTGCCTTGATTTAGGATAGTATGGTTCGAGCCTGTAGTCTCTCACTCATACGCTTCCCTCAGGCGTCAGCACTTTGCAAAATCATTACAAAGTTAAAATTTTATACAAAAAATAAAGCACGCTCATATAATTTAATTAATCATGACAAAAACCAAATTAACGAGGAGCCTTATGTATAGAGGTTATAACATGATTGAATATTTCTGTCTAATACTTTTTTGAATATCTTTATATAAAAAAGCAATTTCTATATTATTTCAATAGAAATTGCTTTTAAAATATTATGTCTTATTATTTATTGCTTCTTCGTCTAATAAAGTCGATTAATAAATAAATTAATATTGCACATGCAGCAATAATGAGTACTAAGCCTAATAATGTTAATACAGGGTGGTCATCCCATGTTGTTTTAACGATAGTTGTAGCTTGGTGTACTAAAGGTTTTTTCACTTTAACAGAAGGTGGTCCATATTTATCTGAGATAAATTCACGGTCATAATCTATATGAACCTTTTTATCTTTAATTACGAATTTGTAATCTTTTGAAGTTGCGTTTTTAGGTAATACATCATACAAATCTTTTTCTACAAAGTACTTTTTGCCGTTGATTTTATGTTCGCCTTTGCTCAATATTTTTTCGTATTTATATTGATCGAATGATTTATTAATCATAGCGTTACCCATCATGTTACGTTGTTTTTCGCCACCAAATTTATTGTAGTTACCTGCGCCCATGATAGTTTGCGTTATTCTGAAACCATTTCTTTTTGTCGTTATTGTATGGTTGTAATTGGCTAAATCACTTGAACCTGTTTTCAAACCATCAGTACCTTTTAAGCTCATATCGGCACCTTCTAATGAATGGTTGTATGTGTAATATGTAACGCCGTGTTGTGTCGGAGCAACTTTCTTAGTGAAATCAAGAATAGATGGTGTATCTTGCACTACGCGTTGAGACAATATTTCAAAGTCTCTTGTTGTAGACATCGTACTATCTTCATCTTTGTAACGTTTTGGTACAAAGTCTTTAAGCTGTTTATTTTCTGCACCTGTTGGATTTACGAAGTGAGTATTAGTCATACCGATTTCTTTAGCTTTTTTATTCATTAAATCTGTAAAATCTGAAGTATTGCCAGAAACTTTGTCGGCTAATATTAATGCTGCTGCGTTACTAGAAGCAGAAACAGTAATTTGTAATAGCTCTTTGATCGTATAAGTTTCACCAGGATATAACTTCGTGTTACTCAATTCAGGTAAAGTCGACATTCTATAATGATCGTCAGTGATTTTAACTTTATCATTTAACGACAAATTACCTTTTTTAATTTCTAACAATGTTAAATACATTGTCATTTGTTTAGCCATAGATGCTGTGTACCATTTTTGGTCAATATTATATTGATATAATATTTGACCTGTTTGCGAAATGTTTGCAGCCCCTTTAGGTTGATAGGCATCAGAAACATTGTAGCCATATTGATTAGCAATACTTGTCGGAGTTTCACTTTCAGCGTTAGCGAATGGTGATGATATTGTAGATATAAAGAATAGCATTACCATTATTAGAATTAACTTTCTCATAAATTACAAACCCTCTTAACATATTCTCTTTTTTAATAATAGAAGTATTTTAGCATACTGGGTAAAATTAATAAATGAATATAGGTAATAGAAAGCAACAAAGTTTAATACATAAATGTTGATAACAATATTTAATATTTTCCGAATAAAAAATGTTATCATAGTATTGAGTGGATTTAACTGTTTAAGTCCTAGCATAAAATTATTAATAGAAAAAGAGGTACACAACGCTATGCAAGCTAATCCATTGTTCTATTTATTTAAGAAGATTAATTGGCCAACGCTATTAATTATCGTAGCTGTTATTATTTCATCATTAGGAAGTATTACAGGTTTGATTGTTCCTGCATTTACAGGGAAATTGGTTGATAATTTTTCTTTTAAAAGCATGAATTGGAATTTTATCATACTTTTTATAGGCGTATTTTTACTTAATGCCATTTTAAGCGGTATCGGTCTGTATTTATTAAGTAAAATTGGTGAAAAAATAATTTATGCCATACGTTCGCTATTATGGCAACATATTATACATCTAAAAATGCCATTTTTTGACCAAAATGAAAGTGGTCAGTTAATGAGTCGTTTAACAGATGATACAAAAGTGATTAATGAGTTTATCTCACAAAAATTACCTAATCTCTTGCCGTCTGCCATTACTATTATTGGTTCTTTTGTTATGTTATTCATCATGGATTGGAAGATGACATTATTGACATTTATAACGATACCAGTATTTGTCATTATTATGATTCCTTTAGGTAAAGTAATGCAAAATGTCTCGAAAAAAACACAGGCAGAAATTGCGAATTTCAGTGGTTTATTAGGACGTGTCCTAACAGAAATGAGATTAGTGAAAGTTTCAAATACTGAAGATGACGAATTGGATAACGCCCATCGTAATTTGAACCGAATTTATGGATTAGGTTTGAAACAAGCGAAAATCACAGCCATCATTCAACCTTTGTCAGGCCTAATTATGTTATTAACGATCGCTATCATTTTAGGCTTCGGAGCATTACGTATTTCATCTGGCGCAATATCTGCGGGTACATTGATTGCCATGATATTTTACGTCGTACAACTATCATCACCACTAGTCAATTTGTCTACGTTGGTTACAGACTATAAAAAAGCAGTGGGTGCAAGTGCAAGGATACATGAAATTATGCAAGAGCCTTTAGAAGTTATGAATGATGCCAATGCAAATATTATTCAAGGAAGTACTTTGCATTTTGATCAAGTTGATTTTAAATATGATGTTAAACCAATTTTAAATGATGTGAATTTTGAAATTCCTGCTGGAAAAGTTACTGCTTTCGTAGGACCATCAGGTTCTGGTAAGAGTACAATTTTTAATATTATTGAACGTATGTACGATATAGATGCAGGTGCTGTTACATATGGAAATGCTTCTATTTACGATATGCCACTTGCCGAATGGCGTAATAAAATTGGCTATGTCATGCAATCTAATGCGATGATGAATGGTACGATAAAAGATAATATTTTGTATGGTATTAATCGCGAAGTTTCTGATGAAGAATTAGTAAAATATGCCAAATTAGCCAACTGCGATGACTTTATTATGAATTTAGAACAAGGTTATGACACATTGGTAGGAGAACGAGGCGTGAAACTATCAGGTGGACAACGTCAAAGAATAGATATTGCACGTAGCTTTGTTAAAAATCCAGATATTTTATTATTAGATGAAGCAACTGCAAACTTGGATAGTGAAAGTGAACGCAAAATTCAAGAAGCATTAGAAGAACTAATGATTAATAGAACAACGGTAGTTATTGCACATCGACTTTCGACAATTAGAAAAGCAGACCAAATTGTCTTTATAGATCAAGGTCGTGTCACTGGTATAGGAAGTCATGAATCATTAATTGAATCACATGAAAAGTACCAGCAATTTGTAACAACACAAAATTTAAATAATAATTAAAACTAAAGTAATCCATTATCAAAGATATTAGTAATCATAAAAAATTTATTTTATAACGAGTAGTACCATGCTATAATTAACTTGCTATCAAAGATGACTATTTAATGAAGAAAAGCTTTTAATGGACCCTTTGTAAGCGAATACATATGGCGTCGGCTGAATAGTGCTAGTAAGAGATTTGTGCACAGGGTTACATGTTTTGCATAATTTTATTATCAAAGTAAGTTAGTAAATTTTGGGAGTTAAATAACTAAAAGATAGATGAAATGGTGGGGTTAAATGTTTTTAATTATTAACATAATTGGATTGCTTGTATTTTTAGCAATCGCAGTTCTTTTTTCTAGAAATCGCAAAGACATTCAATGGAAATCGATTATTATTTTAGTTATCGTGAATGTCATCTTGGCATGGTTCTTTATTTATTTCCCATGGGGGAAAGCAGCGGTTCATGCACTCGCTGACGGTATTGCATGGATAATACAATCGGCACATGCTGGTACAGGCTTTGCGTTTGCAAGCTGGGTTGGTCAAAAAAATATGGATATGGCAGTCAGTGCGTTATTCCCTATTTTATTAATTGTGCCACTATTTGATATTTTAATGTATTTCAATATACTACCCCGTGTGATTGGTGGTATTGGTTGGGTGTTAGCGAAAATTACGAGACAACCTAAATTCGAATCATTCTTCGGTATCGAAATGATGTTCTTAGGTAATACTGAAGCTTTAGCAGTTTCAAGTGAACAATTAAAAAGAATGAATGAAGCACGTGTGCTTACTGTAGCGATGATGTCGATGAGTTCTGTATCCGGTGCAATTGTAGGCGCATATGTCGCTATGGTGCCAGGGGATTTAGTATTAACGGCTATACCGTTAAATATTATTAATGCGATTATAGTATCGGCAATCTTAAATCCAGTACGTGTTGAAGAACAAAATGATGTCATTTACAGCATTAAAAATAATGAAATTGAAAAACAACCATTTTTCTCTTTCTTAGGTGATTCTGTTTTAAATGCTGGTAAGTTAATTTTAATCATTGTCGCATTTGTTATTAGTTTTGTAGCATTATCAGACTTGATTGATCGCTTAATCAATGCGTTAACAGGTGTAATTGGTACTTGGGTTGGAATAAAAGGTAGCTTCGGACTAGACCAAATCTTAGGTGTCTTCATGTATCCATTTGCTTTATTATTAGGATTACCTTGGGATGAAGCTTGGATAGTGGCACAACAAATGGCTAAGAAAATTGTAACTAATGAATTCGTGGTCATGGGCCAAATTAAAGATGTTATAAGTACATACTCACCACATAGACGTGCGGTACTTACGACCTTCTTAATTTCATTTGCTAACTTCTCTACGATTGGTATGATTGTAGGTACGTTAAAAGGCATTGTTGATAAAAAGACATCAGATTTCGTTTCTGAATATGTACCAATGTTATTACTAGCTGGTATCTTAGTATCACTAATGACTGCCGGATTTGTAGGATTATTCGCTTGGTAAGCGATATAAAAAATTATAAATTTTCTTATTTAATAAGCAAAAGCTCGCCGTAACATCGTTACATGGCGAGCTTTTTTAATGTTATAAAATACAACATAATAAAAGCCAAGTAACGGTTACTTGGCTTTTACGGGAAATGAATTAAATGTATGTTAAAAGCAAGGACTAGGTACTTATAACATACTTCGAGCAAAAATTTGTTTTTGTTTGTTACTATAAACAACACAAAGGAGATGGCTTCTTATTGGGTTTCAATAAGAAGATAAATAACATTATAGCAAGGTATAAAACATAAGTAAATAGAAAATTCAGAATTTTTTAAATTATAAGTGTTTTATAGTATTAATTAGTGCTGTTGAGGTATTTAGTTTAATTTGCTACTATTTTATTGATTGGACTATGAATTCGGGAGGTTGGAAAATGTGAACAAAACTTTAAGAGATATTGCTTTAGTAGTCATAGGATCATTTATTTTTGCAGCGGGTGTAAATACATTTATTATTTCGGCAAATCTTGGTGAAGGTGGCGTAACAGGTTTAGCTATCGTCCTTTACTATGGCTTCCATATATCACCGGGTCTTACAAACTTTGTACTGAATGCTATTTTAATAGGTTTAGGATATAAGTTTTTAAGTAAGCGTAGTATGTATCTTACTATTTTAGCTACTGTATTAATTTCAGTATTTTTATCACTCACACATACTTGGCGCGTTGAAACTGACAATATATTAGTGAATGCTATTTTTGGTGGAACTTGTGTTGGTATAGGTATTGGTGTCATTGTGCTAGCAGGAGGTACAACTGCAGGTACAACGATTCTTGCTAAAATAGCAACGAAATATTTAGATGTTAGCACACCATATGCATTATTATTCTTTGATTTACTTGTCGTATTAATATCACTTACACAAATTAAATTATCCAGTGCTTTAGTGACAGTTATTTCATTATATATTGGCACAAAAGTAATGGAATTTGTAATTGAAGGTCTAAATACGAAAAAAGCAATGACAATTATTTCTAGCCAGCCCGATGAAGTTGCTAAAGTTATTGATGAGAAGGTCGGTAGAGGATTAACGATTTTAAACGGTAGAGGTTATTTCACAAAACAAGAAAAAGATGTTTTATATGTTGTAATTTCTAAAACACAAGTGACTAGAGCAAAACGTTTAATTCGAAAAATAGATGAAAATGCCTTCCTCGTAATACATGATGTACGTGATGTTTATGGAAATGGTTTTTTAATCGATGAACATTAAATAATATAAAAAGGGTTACGCCGATATTAGCAATTGGCGTAATCTTTTTTTGTTTTGATTTAAAAAGGTAAATGAAATTGTTGCTGTTCTGTAATAGTCAATGAATATAAAAGATGATATAATATTTACCATGATAATGATTATCATTTACTACTGACTTATTAAAATAATGATTTTAGTTTTTATATATAACGATTATTAATATGTCGCTACCAAGTTTTTATGCTTATTATTTAGGAAGAAGGGTATGTATGACACGTTTAAATGGAAATCAAGTTACCATCAGTTACGGCGATAACGTAATTGTCGATAATCTAGATGTTACAATACCAGATGGTCAAATTACGTCTATAATCGGACCAAATGGTTGTGGGAAATCAACGTTACTTAAAGCATTATCAAGACTATTATCTATTTCAAATGGAGATATTATATTAGATGGTAAAAGCATTCACTCTCAATCTACAAAAGATATTGCCAAAAAGATTGCTATCTTACCTCAATCGCCAGAAGTTGCAGATGGATTAACAGTAGGGGAACTTGTATCATATGGTCGCTTCCCTCATCAAAAAGGATTCGGACGTCTTTCTGCAGAAGATAAAAAGGAAATAGATTGGGCTTTAAATGTTACTGGCACTTATGATTTTAAAGATCGCTCAATCAATGACTTAAGTGGTGGTCAAAGACAACGTGTATGGATAGCGATGGCTTTGGCACAAAGAACAGATATTATTTTCTTAGATGAGCCAACGACTTACTTAGACATTTCACATCAATTAGAAATCTTAGAACTTATTACTCAGTTAAATCAAGAACAAGGTTGTACGATTGTAATGGTATTGCATGATATTAACCAAGCCGTACGTTTTTCAGATCACCTTATTACTATGAAAAATGGTGATATAGTTGCTGACGGTTCAACTGAAAATGTCTTAACTAAAGATATTTTAGAGAAAGTTTTTAACATTGATGTAGAGATTAGTGAAGATCCACGCACAGGTAAACCAATGCTAGTCACATATGATTTATGTCGTCGTAGCTATTCGCAAGTATAGGGGTATAATCATGACTACACAGAACAGAAAAAAATATAGCTTTACGACAACTTTTAGTATTGCCGTAATATTGTTGGTGGTTATGTTATTTATATCCATTTTATTAGGAGAAGCTAAAATAAATATCGGAACCATTATGCAAGCGATTTTCAATTATGACTCTAGTAATCAACAACATAATATTATTAGCGAAATTCGAATACCGAGAGACGTTGGTGCCATCTTAGTAGGTATGGCATTGGCAACTGCTGGCGCCGTTATACAAGGCGTAACAAAGAATGGATTGGCAGATCCAAGTTTAATTGGTTTGAACTCTGGTGCGTCATTTATGTTAGCGCTAACTTATGCAATGGTACCTAAGGCACCGTTTCTATTATTAATGTTTGCAGGATTTGTAGGTGCTTTGCTCGGTGGTTTTATCGTGTTAATGATTGGACGCTCTCGTAGTGATGGCTTTAACCCAATGCGAATCATTTTAGCAGGCGCTGCAGTAAGTGCTTTATTAACAGCGTTAAGTCAAGGCATTGCATTATTGTTTAGATTAAATCAAAGTTTAACATTTTGGAGCGCTGGTGGTGTCTCTGGTACGACTTGGCCACAACTGTTTTGGGCTGCTCCATTTATATTAGTAGCACTCATTATACTTATTTCAATTAGTAAACAATTAACTATTTTGAACTTAGGTGAAACATTAGCTAAAGGATTAGGGCAAAATGTGACTGCAATTCGAGGTACTACTTTAGTCCTTTCTATGATTTTAGCTGGTATTGCAGTTGCCATGGTAGGACAAATTGCCTTTGTTGGTCTAATGGTCCCTCACATCGTACGTTATATCGTAGGAACAGATTATGCGCGTGTTATTCCGTTAACTGCAGTGCTCGGTGGATTGCTAGTTTTAGTTGCGGATACATTAGCTAGAATGCTTGGCGAAGCGCCTGTGGGTGCAATTATTTCATTCATTGGTGTGCCTTACTTTTTATATTTAGTTAAAAAAGGAGGGCGCTTCTCATGATTAACCCTAAACTAAGACACAAGCAATGGTTAACAATGATAATTTTAATAGTATTACTATTGTTAGCATGCGCTTGGAGTATGACTTCTGGTGAATATAAAATGTCGATGGGTGATTTTTTCAAAACTTTATTAGGGCAAGGTAACTATACAGATTCTTTAATTTTATTAGATTTTAGATTGCCGAGAATGCTCATTACAATATTGGCTGGTATAGCATTAGCTATGAGTGGTGCAGTAATACAAAGTGTTACACGTAACCCATTGGCCGAACCAGGTATTTTAGGTATCAATGCAGGTAGTGGATTTGCTATCGCCCTGTTTATCGTTATTGGCCAAGTCAATGCCGACAATTTTGTCTATGTACTACCAATTATTAGTATGATTGGCGGTGTAGGTACAGCCTTATTAATCTTTACTTTTAGTTATAACAAGGGTGAAGGTATTACGCCTGCTAGTATGGTACTCATAGGTGTTGGTCTAGCAACTGCTCTAAGTGGTGGTTCACTAACATTAATGTCTAAATTCGATAAAGATCAATCAGAATTTATCGCTTCATGGCTAGCCGGTAATATATGGGGAGACGAGTGGTCATTTGTTATTGCATTTGTGCCATGGCTAATTATTATTATTCCATTCTTATTAATGAAATCTAATGTACTCAATTTATTAAACGTACATGAACATATAGCGCAAGGTGTAGGTGTTAAAGTAAGTACAGAACGAATTGTCCTATTAATACTTGCAGTAATTTTATCTTCGGCGGCAGTATCTGTAGCTGGTGCCATCGGTTTTATTGGTTTGATGGGACCGCATATTGCTAAATCTATTGTCGGTCCACGTCACCAACTATTTTTACCAATATCTATTGTCCTTGGTGCATTGTTATTAGTAGTTTCAGATACAATAGGTCAAGTAATATTGCAACCGAGTGGCATACCCGCAGGGATAATTGTCGCAATTATTGGTGCACCTTATTTCTTATTCTTAATGTATAAATCGAAAACAGTATAAATATGAATCGAATTAAGTCCACGTTACTTAATTCGATTTTTTTTTATTTTCAAATGATAGCGTTTGCATTTGGTAGTTGGGTATAATATAAAGTGAATGGTTAATATTAGGGAGGTATCTATATGAAAAAGTTAGTGAAAGATAAAACAAATTATTTACAAGATATATTAGCAGGTATGCAAGTATCTTCAGATAGTATCGAAGTTATCTCAGATACAGTGGTCGTTAAAAAAGAGAAAAAGCAACAAGGCCCAACATTAGTTTCTGGTGGAGGAAGCGGTCATGAACCCGCACATGCTGGCTTCGTAGCACAAGGGATGTTGGATGCAGCAGTTTGCGGAGAAATTTTTACGTCTCCAACGCCTGATAAAATATTAAATGCTATTAAAGCGGTAGATAACGGCGATGGTGTCTTACTCATTGTTAAGAACTATGCTGGTGATGTAATGAACTTTGAAATGGCGCAAGATATGGCGAAAATGGAAGATATCAATGTTGCCATGGTAGTAGTCAAAGATGATATTGCTGTAGATGAGGAAGCACAAAGACGTGGTGTAGCTGGTACAGTATTAGTACATAAATATGCCGGCTATTTAGCAGAGCAAGGTGAAAATCTTGATAATATCCAACAAAAAGTACAACAATTTATAGAGAGCATTAAAACAATTGGTATGGCGTTAACCGCTCCTTTAGTTCCTTCTACAGGTAAATATGGTTTTGATATTGAAGAAGATGAAATTGAAATCGGTATCGGCATCCATGGTGAAAGAGGTATATCAAAAGAGCAAATCGCACCAGTAGATGAAATTGTAGACAAATTAACGAGTGAGTTAGTTAAAGAAATAGCTGATAAAGAGTTAATTGTTATGATTAATGGCATGGGTGGTACCCCAATATCTGAATTAGATATAGTGACGAAATACGTAGCAGAAAACTTATCAAACCGTGGTAAAAATGTTAAGCATTGGATAGTTGGAGAATATATGACTTCATTAGATATGCAAGGTTTTTCAATCACGTTGGCCCCTTATTCTGAGGAAGTTAAAATAGCATTGAAAGCACCGACAGCAAGCCGTTATTTTGAATAGATTATTTAAGGAGGAACAATGATGGACGCACAAACTTTATCACAAAACTTATTAAATCTCGTAGATGCTTTTACAGAGCAAGAAGACAATTTAACAGAATTAGACCGTGCAATTGGTGACGGTGACCATGGCGTAAATATGTTGAGAGGCTTTAAAGCTTTACCTGATAAGATTGATACACAATCTGTAGCTTCAGTATTAAAATCAACGGGTATGACATTAATGTCAAATATCGGTGGTGCTTCTGGGCCATTATATGGTTTTAGTTTTGTTAAAATGTCGCAAGTAGCAGAAGATGAAATTACAGCAGATAATTTGAAACAACTATTACAAGCATTTTCAGATGCCATAGCTGAAAGAGGGAAAGTCACATTAAATGAAAAAACAATGTTTGACGTGATTGAACGGACAAGACAAGCAGTTGATGAAGGTAATAAGGTGACACTAGAAACTTTACAAGGATTTGCTGATGATACTAAAGATATGGTTGCAACTAAAGGTAGAGCGGCATACTTTAAAGAAGATTCTAAAGGTCACATCGATCCCGGCGCACAAAGTAGTGTTTATATTTTAAACGCTTTAATAGGAGATGAATAACTATGACAGCAATTGTATTAGTCAGTCACAGTGAAGATATCGCACAAGGCACAAAGGCATTATTAGCACAAATGGCACAAAGTGTTACAGTAATTGCACAGGGCGGCACAAATGGAGAAATTGGTACATCTTTTGATGATATTCAACAAACATTAACTTCCCTTGAAGAAGATGCCATTTGTTTCTATGATATTGGTTCAGCTGAAATGAACTTAGATATGGCCATTGATATGTATGATGGTAATTTTAGAGTTGAAAAAGCGACGGCACCAATTGTAGAAGGTAGCTTCACGGCGGCAGTGAAACTGTCAGTTGGTGGCTCTATCGATGAAACGTTGGAAGAATTGAAGAATAATTTCACAAAATAAATATTTTCGAAAAATAAATCAATATTTTGTCTGATATATCTAGTTATTTACTAAAATTTATAGAATTTAATGTATTACAAATGATTAAATTTTAAAAATGTGCTAAAATATAGACTAAATGTAGAAGGAATCTGGACTATAGGAGGACATTGCCATGCAAGATTTAATAAAGAAACATGTCTTAAACGGCGAATTTGAGTCAGTTAAAAGTTTAATGTCCGAAGCAGATTTTATGGAATTTGAAGAGGCTTATATTTCTAGCGCACACGAAGTCGAAAGTATGATGTTTTATACATGTATATTAGATATGTTGAAAAAAGAAGAAACATCAGAAATGCATGACTTAGCATTTTTACTTTTAGTTTATCCATTAAGTGAAACTCAAGGTGCTTTAGACTCTGCTTATTATCATGCTGAATCATCCATAAAGCTCACTGACGGTAAAGAAGTTAAAAGTTTATTACAGATGTTGTTATTACACGCTGTACCAGAACCAGTTATTTCAGATAAAAAAGCTTTTGATATATCAAGACAAATATTGAAACTTGATCCATCGAATAGTGTTGCACGTAATGTGTTGAAAGAAACAGCTAAACGTATGGATGACGTAGTAGTAGACTTTAATGAACTTAATCGTGGTAAAACTGCCGATTAATTGTTAATTACATGTAACTATTATTTGTTAATTTAATAAAATTGAAATTAAAGTAACTGTTGTATGTCAAATATGCAATAGTTACTTTTTTTATCATTCGTTTTATATTATTAAATCCAAAAAGAGTGATAATAAAAGACGAGTATTGTTACTTTTCTTGTTCAAACTAGAAATAAGCAGTTATTATTTATATTAAAAATTGGTTAATTAGAATTCATCCATAAATTGTACATTAGAAATTATAAATATGGTACAATGCTTCCGAAAGGAAAGGTCAGTCATGAATAAAAAACAGAAATGGATTGTTATTACAATTGTAGTAATTGTAGTAGTTGCCACAGTGGTTGGCTTATTGTTGAAAAGACATTTTGACCAGCAACATACGCAACAAGTAAAAGAGAGAGTACAAATTAACAATAAAAACGTTAATGCGTTTACGAATATTACATATAGTAAAGGGTGGGCGAATAGTCGGTTAGATATTTTAACGCCAACAGATCTTGCTAAAGATAACAAATTACCTGTTATTTTTTGGATGCATGGTGGCGGGTATATTGCCGGTGATAAACAGTATAAAAACCCATTGTTGGCTAAAATAGCAGAGCAAGGTTATATTGTTGTAAATATCAATTATGCGTTAGCACCTGATTTTAAATATCCAAGTCAATTACATCAAATTGATCAAGCTGTACAATTTATTAAACGAAACAAGCATGAGTTGCCCATTGATTTTGACCAAGTTATTTTTGGCGGGGATTCAGCTGGGGCTCAAATGTCGAGTCAATATACGGCTATGCAAACGAATAAGTCATTACGAGATGAAATGAATTTTAAACAACGTTTTGATAATGACCAAATAAAAGCAGCGATATTTTTCGGTGGTTTTTATGATATGAAGACAGTAAGACAAACAGAATTTCCAAGAATTCAACTATTTATGCAAAGTTATACTGGTGAAAGAAACTGGGAACAACAATTTAAAAATATTTCGCAAATGTCGACAATAAATCAAGTTACCAAAAACTATCCGCCTACTTATTTATCGGTAGGAGATGCAGACCCATTTTACAGTCAAAATATTGCATTTAAGAAAAAATTAGAAGAAGAAGATGTGCCTGTAGATGACCTTTTCTATAATGGAACACATCACTTAAGACATCAATATCAATTCCATTTAGAGTTACCTGAATCTAAACAAAATATGAAAGATGTTTTAGCATTCTTAAGTCGTAACACAAGTTCTTCTGGTGTTGAAACAAAAGTGAATAATGAAGACAGTAATCCAAATGGTGTAGATTTAAATCCATATTAAATAAGAAAGGGCATAAAACTTAGCGTTTTATGCCCTTTCAACATGTTATAATTAAAGTAATAATTTTGACATTACATATTCATTATAATATTTATTATCGATGAAAAGTTTGTCTCTTAGTTCGCCTTCAATTTGATAACCAGTAGCTTTGAATATATCAACTGCGGCAACATTTTCAGTGACGACGGTAACTTCAATACGTCTAATATTATGGTTTAAACACCAAGCCTCCACTGAATTAATAAGTGATTGTCCAAGACCTTTTTCTCTATAAAATTTAACGACACCCATAGAAAATTTAGCTTCATGCTTTGCACGTTCATAGTCTTTCGTTGTAACCGTAGCAAAACCTACAAGTTCACTGTTATATTCTGCTATATAGATAGCATTTGTAGGAGAAGTAATAAAATGTTCTAATTTACTTAAAGCATCATTGATAGATGGTGCATATTCACCTGGATTATATATCATAAAGTCAGACTCATCGTATATAGACTTTAATAATTTAATAAAGTCTTGAACATCATTTATACCAATTTCTCGTATTTGATGGACCATGGTTTTAAACACCTCATTTCTAGGCAATTTATATTAAGTATAATATAAATTGCAAAGATAATCTTTAGTTTTCTCAAAACAATATAATTTATTAATAAAAAGGAGTGGCGTCGATGAAGCCTAAAGTGCTACTTGCAGGAGCTACAGGATATATAGGAAAAAATTTAATAGCTTCAATTAAATCAGAAGCGCAACTATATACATTATCTAAATATCCAAAAGAGGAAGAAGTGCAAGAAGTCATTTGGTTAAAAAAAGATATTTATAATTATCAAGACGTTGTTAGCGCAATGGAGGGAATGAATATTGCCATTTATTATTTGGATCCTACTAAGCACTCGGCAAAGCTAACAGACGCTACTGCAAAAGATTTAAATATTATCGCTGCAGATAATTTTGGTCGTGCGGCAGCAATTAATAAAATAACAAAAATTATTTATATCGGCGGTAGTCGTTTTGATCGCGAAACGGTTGAAAGATTATCAGCATATGGTGTTACAGTAGAAGAAACGGAAAATAGAGTTGTACGACCTAATGTTTCTGCCGAACTACAAGTGTCAAAATATGATGATGTACGTACGGCAATGAATATGCAATTACCCGTTAATTGGACATTAGATTATATGGTAAAAGCGTATATGTCGTGGTTAAACGAAACAAAGGGAACAATTATTCATAGCTACAATGAAGGTGACAACTTTTTTATTTATTTAAAACGTAAAGATAGGCCATTATTAATATTACACAAAGTGCAAACTGCGGAAGATATAATTACTATGCATTTAGTTGGTGGCAGTCTGACTAAACCTAATATCCAAAAGCAAGGTAAGTTAGAATTTAGATCTTTAAAGGGTTCATCTAAGGTAATGGTTCATTTATATGACTATATCCCTAAAGTGATATGGCCAATTTATTATATTTCACAAGCACCATTTCAAAAGATGATGTTACGCGGCTTTGACGTTGATTGTCGTATTAAAAATTTTCAACAACGACTTCGTTTAGGCGAAAACATGAAATACACTAAATAATCATTGGAGGCATCGTGTGTGAAAATATTATTAGTAGAAGATGATAAGACATTATTTAATGAGTTAAGTAAAGAATTAAATCAATGGGATTTTGAGGTGGAAGGTGTAGCTGACTTTTCAGATGTAGTTGCATCTTTTGAACAAGTAAAACCGAAAATCATTATCATGGATATTCAATTGCCTAAATATGATGGGTTCCATTGGACGAGAAAAATTCGCCAAACTTCCAATGTTCCTATACTCTTTTTATCTTCAAGAGATAGCCCCATGGATCAAGTAATGGGTATGGAACTTGGTGCAGACGATTACGTACAAAAGCCATTCAATACGAATGTGCTTATAGCTAAATTGCAGGCTATTTATCGTAGAGTATATGAATTTAGTACTGAAGAAAAAAGAAATATCGACTGGCAAGGTGCTACGTTAGATTTAACGAAAGACGTTATTAGTAAAGACAATCAAGATATTATGTTATCTAAAACAGAAATGATTATTTTAGAAATGCTTGTACGAAAACAAAATCAAATCGTAACTAGAGATACTATTATAACGGCTTTATGGGATGATGAGGCATTTGTGAGTGATAATACGTTGACGGTAAACGTCAATCGTTTACGGAAGAAATTAAAAGATATAGGCATGGATAATGAAATTGAAACTAAAGTTGGAAGAGGATACTTAGCACATGGGTAATGTGAAATTGTTGTGGATGTATTTGATTTCACGCTTGCGATGGATTTTATGGATTATCTTTTTAAACATCATTATTCTTGTCATCGCTGCGATTGATTACAATATCGATATCGGCAGCGTAGTATATATAGTTATTTTGAATATTGGTTTAACTTTGGTGTATCTCATCTTTTCGTTTATTAAAGAAACACAGTTTATACGACATATTATAAATAATGAAGAAATTGAAGAGATTAAACATAAAAATTTAGCCGATACACCTTTTCAAAGAGAAGTCGTCACATTTTTATATAATAATATAGCAAATCAAAAGGCTATCTTAAATCAACAACGACAACAAATTAAGACATATGAGCAATCGCTAACGTCTTTTGTCCATGATATAAAAACACCTGTGACTTCAATGAAATTGTTAATTGATAAAGAGCAAGATAGTGAGCGCAAGAAGTCGTTAATGTATGAGTGGTCACGTATTAACGCTATGTTAGATATGCAACTGTATTTAACACGTATGCAATCTCAAAATAAAGATTTATATTTTGAACATGTAACTTTAAGAAATCTAGTAATAGAAGAAATTCAATTAACGCGATTTATCAGTCAGGCGAGAGGTATAGGTTTTGATTTATTAATCGATGCTGAGATGAAAATTTATACTGATACTAAATTATGTCGCATGATGATTAGACAGTCATTATCAAATGCTATTAAATATAGTGAAAACAGTACGATTGTCATAGAGGCTACGCTAGTAAATAATCACGTCACATTAAGTATTAAAGATGAAGGTAGAGGAATAAGTGCTAAAGATTTACCACGTATATTTGAAAGAGGATTTACATCAACTACATTCCACAATGATTCTGCTTCGTCAGGTATTGGTCTTTACTTAGTAAATGAATTGAAAAAAGCTCTGAAAGTAGCGGTTAATATTAACTCAGAATTAAATAAGGGGACAGAAGTTATCTTTACGTTCCCTGAACAAAACGATATTGTAAAACGTCTTTCTCAACATGCAGAAGATTAAGTTATAACTTATCTATTTGTTTCTTTGTAAAAGTCGAAATTAATAGGTTTTTGTCAAATGAATTAAGTTGTATTTTAAATTGATGAAATGAATGTTAAGAATTTGTAAATTCAATTGTAGTATTGTAAATTTTGTGCTATTTTCAAATAAGGCAAAACAAGTTCTGAAAGTTAGTATTATAGGTAGTATGCAATATTCATTTAATGAACAATTTACTACATATATAATTTATTTTTATTTGTAATAACTGAGGGACAAATGTTTAGCTGTTAAGGCTTTAAATTATTAAATTTATTGATGGTGATTATTAACGATCGCTGTAAATGGAGGATTTTATTGAATGTTTAATAAGAAAAAAGACAAATTCATGGTACAACTAGAGGAAATGGTGTTTAATCTAGACCGCGCTGCGATTGAATTTGGAAAAATGGATTTTAATACACACTTAGACTTAAAAGCGTATTCGGACAATATTAAGACTTATGAATCACACGGTGACGAATTAATGCATCAAGTGATTTCAGATTTGAATCAAACATTCATTACACCTATTGAACGTGAAGATATTTTATCTTTATGTAATGCAATTGATGATGTGCTTGATGCAATTGAAGAAACATCTGGCATGTTCGAAATGTACTCAATAGAATATACTGATGAGTATATGGCAGAATTTGTTGATAATATCCAAAAAGCAGTAGCTGAAATGAAGTTAGCTGTAGGATTATTAGTAGATAAAAAATTATCTCACATGCGTATACATTCTATTAACATTAAAGAATTTGAAACTAATTGTGATGGTATTTTACGTCAATCTATCAAACATATTTTCAATAGCGAAACAGATCCTATTACATTAATTAAAATTAAAGAAATATATGAAAGTTTAGAAGATATTGCTGATAAATGCCAAGTCGTGGCAAATAATTTTGAAACAATTATTATGAAAAATAGCTAAGGAGTCCTAATTTATGGAATATATTTTAATCGTCACTATAGCTATCGTAATATTTTCACTATTATTTGACTTTATCAATGGCTTTCATGATACTGCCAATGCTGTAGCGACTGCCGTTTCAACTAGAGCACTCACGCCTAAAACTGCAATCTTTGTTGCCGCAATAATGAACTTTATTGGTGCATTAACTTTTACCGGTGTTGCAGGTACAATCACGAAGGATATTGTAGATCCATTCAAACTTGAGAATGGACTTGTCGTAGTGTTGTCAGCTATTATCGCTGCAATTATTTGGAACTTAGTTACGTGGCTTTACGGTATTCCAAGTTCCTCTTCACATGCTTTAATTGGTTCTATCGCGGGTGCAGCTATTGCGTCGCAAGGCTCATTTGCGGTATTACACTACGAAGGATTTACTAAAATTATCGTAGTATTATTGTTATCACCAGTTATTGCATTTATAGTCGGCTTTATCATTTATTCAATTGTTAAAGTTATATTTAAAAATGCAAATTTAACAAAGACAAATCGTAACTTTAGATTTTTCCAAATATTTACTGCATCATTACAATCATTCTCACATGGTACGAACGATGCACAAAAGTCTATGGGTATTATTACGTTAGCGCTTATTGTTGCAAACATTCAAACAGGTTCAAGTGTTGAACCACAATTATGGGTAAAAATTGCCTGTGCAACTGCAATGGGGCTAGGCACAGCAGTAGGTGGTTGGAAGATCATCAAAACTGTTGGTGGTAATATTATGAAAATAAGACCAGCAAATGGGGCAGCAGCAGACTTATCTTCTGCTTTAACTATATTTGTAGCATCATCACTGCACTTCCCATTATCAACAACACACGTTGTATCATCTTCAATACTAGGGGTTGGTTCATCTAACCGTATTAAAGGTGTGAAGTGGAAAACTGCGCAACGTATGATTATAACTTGGGTTATAACCTTACCGATTTCAGCAATTTTAGCTGCATTGATTTTCTACATTGTAAATTTAATTATATAATTGTAAATAATCATCAATAGACATATATTAAAAACCATTGTTATTTAAAGTTGAAAGATACTTTGAGTAACAATGGTTTTTTAATGAATAAAAAGATACGTCAGAACATTCAATAATAGATGTTCTGACGTATTTAATAATATATTATGTTTTCACATTCTTAGTGAATGTAGTTATAGCTTGAAACTTGAGAAGCTGGGATAGTACGGTATCCAACTGTACCAGGTGCTGTATTATAGTTCATTTCTGAGACCATAATACTACCATCTGGATTAACGCGTTCAACATAAGCTACATGTCCTACAGGGCCTTCGCTAGTTTGTAAGATAGAACCAACGCTAGGACTATTATTTACTGTATAACCTTCGTTAATTGCATTACTATACCAATCTTGTGCGTTGTACCAATAAGTACTGATTGGGTTGCCTGCTTCTGCACGACGATTAAATACGTGCCAAGTACATTGACCCCAGTCATAAAGGTTTGAACTGTTTGCAGATTGACTTGGTGCTGGGCTAGTAGAAGTGTCTCCACCACCTGCACCGCCACCAGCAGTACCTGCGCCAGGAATTTTTAATGTTTGGTTTGGTTGAATAATATAGTTGTTTAAGTTGTTAGCTGACATTAATTCATCAACTGAAACACCATATTTATTAGCGATTACTGCTAAAGTTTCACCAGATTGAACAGTATGAGTTGAACCGCCAGACACCTCAGAAGAAGTGTTTGAAGTTGTGTTAGAGCTAGAGTCTTGTGATCCGCTACCACCAATTTCAATGACTTGTCCTGGGAATACAATATTGTTACTAATATTATTATTCTTTTTGATTTCATCTACTGAAGTATTATATTTTTGAGCGATTGACCAAAGTGACTCACCTGATTTTACAGTATGTTGTGTAGATGCATGTGCATCATGATTTGCTAAAATAGCAGCTGTCCCTGATGCAGCAGTAACTGCAAATGCTAACTTTTTCAAAATTACTCCTCCTCAATGTCTCTATGAATGTATGTAAATTTAAATTGTTCATAGAACGTCCATATATTGTTAATTCACAAACCATACTAACAGAAAAATAGTTGTTTATGTATGATGTTATAAACTTGTAATATTAGCAATATATGAGTGTAAAATTACCAAAATGTTCGACTGTGCCTTTTTGCGCCTTTTATAAGACATTTTACATTGTAGTGGGATTAATAATTTTAAAATTTGTAATATTAAGTAATACAAAATATTGAAGATTTAAATACACATCTATTATTATGTGTTACTTTATATATATGTTAATTTAGAAACAATAATATGTATAAAGGTAGGGAAGAACATGGCGGAAGCATCGCAACAAACAAAGAATTATAATATGAAGAAAAATAAAGACCAAGCAAAAGCATACGGTAAAGTATGGTTATTCTTTGTATATTATTGGATAATCTTTGGTATCGGTTGTTATTTTGGACAATTTTTACCTATGTCTTGGCGTAAACCGTTATCTATTGCACTATTAGTGCTAGTATTAGTTACCTTATTTACTAATCGAGCGCGTAAGTCAGGTTTAATAATATCTCATATTTATACTGTTGTAGTTGGTTTGTTGGCATATGCCACATTTACTAGTTACTTACAAAATTTAGGTGAAGAGGTATTCTACAAAAACGTTATCTTAGCAATAGCTGCATTTATCATTTTTGGACTTATCGGTTATTTCTTAATAGGTGATGCCTCTAGTATGGGTAAATATTTATTCGTAACGTTAATAGCATTAGTTATTGCAGGTATTGTAGGAATGTTTATTCATAATCCAATATTCCATACAATTATTACAATCGTTGGTTTATTCTTATTCTTACTATATACACTATACGATTTTAACCGTATGAAGCGTGGTAAATTCTCACCTAGAGAAATGGGCTTCAACTTATTTATTAACTTACTACACATTATTAAATACGTGTTAAACTTAGCCGTACGCTTGAACAGAAAATAATATGTAAGTAAATCAAATATTTATATAGAAGAGACGAGTTTTGTTGTTCACTAACGACATACTCGTCTTTTTTATGTTTAAATAATTAGTGGGTATATAAATACAAAGTTTATAGCTTTTCAACTATATAATAAGCGTGATTTACGCTATAATATAAATGTTACAATTTGAGGATTAAGAAAGTGAGATGAAATTATGGGTCGTAAATGGAATAATATTAAAGAGAAAAAAGCCCAAAAAGATAAAAATACGAGTCGTATTTATGCGAAATTCGGTAAAGAAATTTATGTTGCTGCAAAATCAGGAGAACCTGATCCAGAATCAAATCAAACTTTACGCTTAACTCTAGAAAGAGCCAAAACGTATTCTGTGCCAAACCATATCATTGAAAAAGCGATTGAAAAGGCTAAAGGTGCAGGAGAAGAAAACTACGACCACTTAAGATATGAAGGATTTGGTCCTAGTGGTTCAATGATTATTGTTGATGCTTTAACAAATAATGTAAATAGAACAGCCTCAGACGTAAGAGCCGCTTTTGGTAAAAATGGTGGTAATATGGGCGTGTCTGGTTCTGTAGCGTATATGTTCGACCATACGGCAGTATTTGGCTTCGAAGGTTATGCTGCAGATGATATTTTAGAGCAACTAATGGAACAAGATATCGATGTACGAGACGTTGTTGAAGAAGAAGATTTAACAATTGTTTACGCTGAACCAGAGCAATTTGCACAAGTGCAAGATGCTTTAAAAGAATATGGTGTAGAAGAATTTAAAGTAGCAGAATTCGAAATGTTACCACAAAGTGACGTCGAATTATCTGCTGAGGATCAAGAAGTGTTTGAAAAACTAATTGATGCTCTAGAAGACTTAGAGGATGTACAAAATGTCTTCCATAATGTGGAGTTAAATTAATGACTCAAAATATTGCGCATTGGATTGAACAATTGAGCTTAACACCACATCCTGAAGGTGGTTATTATAGAGAGATAATTACTGGTGATAGTTTAGGCTCAACACGCGCGCCATATTCTAGTATTTACTTCTTATTATCTCATGACAATATATCGCATTTCCATCGCATAGACGCCGATGAAATATGGTACCATCATGAGGGACACACGTTATTAGTGCATATGATTGATCCTGATGGTCAATATAAATGTATAAGGTTGGGTAAGAATACAGACGAAGGCGATGTATTGCAATATGTCGTGCCTAAAGGTACGATATTTGCGTCATCGATTGCTAACGAGGAAGGATACGCTTTAGTAGGGTGTATGTGTCAACCAGCATTTGATTTTAATCACTTCGAAATGTTTACTCAAGCTGAATTAAAACAATTGTACCCACATTTAAACGACGTTATAGAACGTTATGCTTTGGCAGAAAAATAATAAATAAGCAAAACAGCTTCTCAACAATTTAAAGTTGAGAAGCTGTTTTTTATTATCATCATAGAACAAAGCACTTATTTTGATGTATTAAAAACGTCGTTAGCAATTTCTACGACATAAGCTAATTTTTTCCATTGTTCTTCTTCAGTCAATTTGTTTCCTTCTTCAGTCGAAGCAAAACCACATTGAGGACTTAAACATATTTGATCTTCACTAATATAATTTTTAGCTTCTTCAATACGTGCTAGAATTGTTTCTTTATTTTCTAACTCACCACTTTTAGAAGTAAATAAGCCTAATACGGCAGCACGATTTTCTGGGAAATAACGCAACGGTTCAAAATCACCTGAACGGTCATCATCATATTCTAGGAAAAAACCACCTAATTTCTCTTTAAATAGATAAGGTGCTATAGGTTCATAACCACCGGAGATGGCCCAAGTAGATTTATAATTACCACGACAAATATGTGTTGTAATTAATAAATCTTCTGGCAAACCTTGAATTGCTTCATTAATAACTGCATATGCTAATTGTCTAGCACGTTCCTTTTCTTCTTCAGAACGGTCACGTCCACGTGTTTTTTGAGTGCCAGAAGTTAAATTAGCCCAATAAACA
Organism: Staphylococcus kloosii; assembly: GCF_003019255.1. Classification (NCBI taxonomy): domain Bacteria; kingdom Bacillati; phylum Bacillota; class Bacilli; order Caryophanales; family Staphylococcaceae; genus Staphylococcus; species Staphylococcus kloosii. Next base: position 2,436,310 of record NZ_CP027846.1, on the reverse strand, counting down.
TCGTCTAACTGGATATAGCGAGCGCCTAAATCATAAAATTTTTGCAATGACTCGTGATAAGCTTGTGCCACATCATGTGCAAAGTCTTTAATATCTGGGTAAAGATCTTCGTTTAAAATATTTGGATGGAACAATTGATTAGGACTTGGAATAGATACTTTTGCTATGCCGCGGTCTCCAACTTTATCGTATAAAAATTTGAAATGTTCAAAATGAGGATGGTTTGGATTGAAACTTACTTTGTCTGTGATACGTACATTATGACTACGTGTTTCCACGCCTTCGAATGACAATCCGTGTTCTGGAGTGTAGCCCTGAACGCCGTCTAAATTTTCTAAGAAATCGAAATGCCACCAACTTCTTCTGAATTCACCATCAGTAATACTATGTAAACCTACTTCTAGTTGTTTTTCTATGATGCGTACAATCTCTTCATCTTCTACTTTTTGCAAATCAGCAGCTGAAATTTCATTATTTTGAAATTGTGTTCTCGCTTCTTTTAATCTTTCTGGTCTTAGCAAACTGCCGACATGGTCAGCGCGAAATGGTCGTTGTAATACTGTCATTCATCTTTCCCCCAATAGTTGTATAGAATTTTCTGAAAATATACTTCAATTTAACAAAATAGCCAGAGGTTGTCAATTTAGCTTTATTACTATGAAATATAGTACAATAGTTACAATTAAAATTTGGCGTTCAATTAATTCATACTATGGATGACATTATGAAATCAGTTTTATATAATAAGAGCAAGGAGTTGGTGACAGTGAAAGTAAAATATATCGATAAACGTCACTGGCGTCGAATCGTAGATAGAGAATATGTAGAAGTAAAAGTTAATAATAATAAATTTAAAGGTATTATTGGCTTAGTTACTATGAAAAAGGTGCGTGAACCACTCGAAGTTTCGGTAGTCGGTCAAAAAATTACGGTAGCAGACGATAATTATCAGTGGTTACAAATACTACCGGAAAAAAAGCGTTATAGTATCACCGTTATGATTGATAGCGAAGGAAATCCGCTAGAATATTATTTTGATATTAATATTAAAAATATTACGCAAAAAGGTAATGCAAGAACATTAGATTTATTTTTAGACGTTTTAGTATTGCCGAACGGTGAGTATGAATTAGTCGATGAAGAAGATTTACAGCGTGCGCTAGAACAAAGTCAAATAACAAGACAGCAATATCATGAGGCATATGTTATTGCACATCAATTAATGATTAAAATTGATAAAGATTTCCCTCAAATGCAAGAAAAAATTATGTACTGTTTCCACAAAATTAAACATAAAACGCCTACACATAAATCAAACAAGTTTAATAAAGTGAAACCCCAGCATAAAAAGCACCCACGGCATAAAGAAAATAAACATCTTGAGAGCTAGATTAGTGCTTCACAACCAGTAATCATATGAACGCATGAAGAATGAATTGTGCATTTTTTTAAATTGTTAATATATCGTTAGTAAGTATTTAAAGTTTAGTTATTAAAAATTATAAATAAATTTTAATAATGCTAACGTAATTAATTAACTAAAAACTAATTAATACACATCATCTAAAGAAGAATAAAACTTATATAGAAAAGCTTTAGGGGGTTATTATGAAGATTGACGATTATCGTTTAATTACGACTTTAGATGAAACTAAAACGTTAAGAAAAGCTGCTGAAATATTATATATTTCTCAACCAGCTGTGACACAAAGATTAAAGGCAATAGAAAATGCTTTTGGTGTAGATATTTTTATACGTACAAAAAAGCAATTAATCACAACGACAGAAGGTTCAATGATTATTGAACATGCCAAAGAAATGTTGAAAAAAGAAAGATTATTTTTAGATAAAATGCAAGCACACATAGGCGAGGTCAACGGTACTATATCAATAGGTTGTTCGTCTCTAATTGGACAAACATTATTACCAGAAGTACTTAACTTATATACACGTCAATTTCCAAACGTTGAAATACAAGTGCAAGTCGGTTCAAGTGAGCAAATTAAGGCCAACCATAGAGATTATCACGTAATGATTATTAGAGGAAATAAATTAATGAACTTAAATAATACACATTTATTTAATGATGAACATTATTTTATTCATCCACATCATAGACGTGATGAAGTTAATAAACTTCCATTCATTGAATTTCAAGCCGACCCAGTATACATAAATCAAATTAAAGAATGGTATAACAACCACTTAGGCCAAGACTATCATGCTATGATTACGGTCGATCAAGTTGCAACTTGTAAAGAAATGCTGCTAAATGGTGTAGGAGTTACAATTTTACCTGAAATTATGATGAAAAATATGGATAAAGAACAATTTGATTTTAAACGTGTCGATATAGACTCACAGCCTTTAATTCGTTCAACATATTTAAGTTATGATGCGAGTATGATACAACTGCCACAAGTAGAATCGTTTATTAATTTGGTGATGGAATACGTTAAATAAAGCTAAATAGGATTGAGGGTAAATAAATGTTTATACAGTTGTTACATATAAAAAACTATAAATTATTTGTATTCAATATGATGTTGCTAGGTATGGGCATTGCAATCACTCTCCCTTATCTCGTACTTTTTGCGACAAATGATTTAGGCATGACGACGACGCAATATGGGCTGTTATTGGCATTAGCAGCTATTAGTCAATTTACTGTTAATTCCATAGTTGCGCGCTTTTCAGATACGAAAAATATTAATCGTAAATTTTTAATTATTGCAGCGCTCTTTATGGGTGCTATGAGTTTTAGTATTTATTTCTATATTAGAGAAATTTGGATTTTTATTGCAATGTACGCAATCTTCCAAGGTTTATTTGCACCTGCGATGCCACAAATGTATGCTTCTGCAAGAGAATCCATCAATGCATCCACTTCAAAAGATAGAGCGAAGTTTGCCAATGCAGTATTACGATCAATGTTTTCATTCGGCTTTTTATTTGGTCCATTAATTGGTAATGGTTTATTAGCGCTAAAAGGATATTCAGGATTATTTGGTGGCACAGTAGGCATTATTTTATTCACTTTAATATTACAGGTGCTTTTCTTTAGAGATATTAAATCAGCACCTAAAACTACGGATACGAATTATGTAGAAGCGGCAGCGCCAAACATGCTTAGAGATAAATCATTAATTGTGCCATTTTTAGCTTTTATTTTATTACATATAGGGCAATGGATGTATACATTGAATATGCCTTTATTTGTAACGAAATATTTAGGAGAAAGTGAACGATATGTAGGGTATTTAGCTAGTTTGTGTGCAGGTTTAGAAGTACCGTTTATGGTAGTCTTAGGCGTTTTATCTGCCAAGTTACAAACAAGAACTCTGTTGATGTCTGGCGGACTTTTTGGCGGCTTGTTTTTCCTAAGTATCGGCTTTTTTGATAGTGTAGCAATGATGTTAGTAGGGCAAGTGTTCTTGGCTATCTTCTTAGCTATTTTATTAGGATTAGGTATTAGTTACTTTCAAGATATCTTACCTGCATTCCCTGGTTATGCATCTACATTGTTCGCAAATGCGATGGTAATAGGTCAATTGTGTGGTAATTTATTAGGTGGGGCTATGAGTCATTGGGTAGGTTTAGGCAATGTATTCTATGTTTCAGCTATATCGTTATTTATCGGTATGGTGCTAATATTCTTTACTAAAGATCACAAATATACAGAAGAAGTTACGGAGTAGATAGTATGTCAGTTTTAATATGGTTATTGATTATCATAGCTTTTGCATTAGCATTTATAGGATTAATTAAGCCAATAATCCCGTCAGTACTTATGTTATGGGTAGGTTTTCTAATTTATCAATTTGGTATTCATAATAGCCATCTTTCTTGGGTATTCTATGTTTCGATGTTGTTATTTACAATATTTATTTTAGTTGCAGATTTTATTATGAATAAATACTTTGTTAATAAATTTGGCGGTTCTAAAATAAGCGAATATGTTGCATTAATCGGAGTACTAGTTGGTTGTTTTGTATTTCCACCATTTGGTATTATCATTATTCCGTTTATTGCAGTACTTGTAGTTGAATTAATATTAGAATCTAACTTTAAACAAGCGTTAAGTGCTAGTTTCGGGTCGGTTATTGCCTTTTTAGCTAGTTCCATCGCGCAGGCGATAATCATGATTATTATGGTAATCTGGTTTTTCATTGAAGTGATAATTTAATATGATAGTAAAAGTAGTCAAACCTTATTATGGTTTTGGCTACTTTTTAATTTATCCGGCATTTTATATAACATCAGAAAATTAAAATAAAAATTTATGAAAATATTTAAGCAATGCACTTGTTACTTAAGCTTAGTTTTTAGTATAATCTCATTCATGTGCAAAAAAACGAAATAGGAGGTACTGCAAATGAAATATCCAATAGCAATATGGATGTTGGCAATTGGCGCTTTTGCGATAGGTATGACAGAATTCGTAATCATGGGTCTATTACCAAACGTAGCTAGAGATTTTGGCGTTTCTGTAAGCCAAGCAGGGCAATTAATTACTGGATATGCGTTAGGTGTTGCGATTGGTGGACCAATATTAGTGATGCTTACAATTAAATGGAATCGTAAAATGCTGTTACTCGTGTTAATGGCAATATTTGTTTTCGGTAACATTGCAGCATCGTTAAGTCCAACTTATGGGGTTATGCTAACAAGTAGAATTATAACGTCATTAGCTCACGGTTCATTTTTCGGGATAGGTTCAATATTAGCTGCAAGTATGGTTAAACCAGCATATAGAGCAAGCGCGATGGCGTTAATGTTTATGGGCTTAAGCCTAAGTAATATTTTAGGTGTACCATTTGGCACGTTAATTGGACAAAACTTTGGATGGCAAATGACCTTTGTTGTAATCGCAATAATTGGTGTTTGTGCGTTTATAGGTATTATCTTTTTCGTACCTAAAACAAAACCTAATAATGACGCATCAGTACTTAATGAACTTAAGATATTGAAAGAAAAACGCTTATGGCTAACATTAGCAGTTACACTATTTGGATTTAGTAGTGTGTTTGCTTATTTCACTTACATTTCCTCAGTTTTAATAGATGTATCACATGTAGCTGAAAATTTAATTTCTTATATATTAATAATTTTTGGTGTGGGTGTAACACTTGGTAATATTATTGGGGGCAAATTAGCAGATTGGAATTTAAATAAAGCATTAAAAATTATCTTTGTAACATTTATTTTGTACTTTATACTATTGTATTTCGTACAAATGAACGGTTTCTTAATGGTAGCCGGCGTCTTCTTCTTTGGCTTAATTGGATTTAGTATGAGTCCATCATTACAATTTAAGAGTACATTGATTTCACAAGACGCTCCGACACTTGCAAGTACGTTAAATCAATCAGCCTTTAACTTAGGTAATGCCTTAGGAGCATTTTTAGGAGGCGTAGTGGTAACACAATTACCAGTTGCTTCTTTAAGCTTAATAGCCCCTATATTAACACTTATCGGACTTGTCTTCTTAATAATTAGCATCCAAGTTGAGAAAAAAGATCAGCAAACAGCATAAAATAAAAAACAGAGACTCTTCGTTGAGCCTCTGTTTTTTTATAAAGTTGTATCGGCGTTTTTATTTGAATAATGATGATCAATATATAATGATATCGGTATGATAATTAAAGATATGATAATAAACGTCCAATTGCCGATAAATATATGGGGTCCAAATGATAAATAAGATTGAGGCATAAAGAACACATAAAATAACGTACATATAAGCACAATAATAACGAAATAAGTTATTAACCAACTGAGTTGAGATCTACTGAAACATTGCATTTGTATTGCTTTGAAAATCATCCAAATAAATAAAAACACAATAAAAATGCCGATGATTAAAATAATAGGGAATGTATATAAATAAATGTTTTTAGCACCAATAAAGAAACCAATAAACCCTTTTAAAAAGCAAAAGATACCTACAAATAAAATGAAATGTTCGACGATATATTTAAAAATATTGATTATCGTTTCGTTAGGTAGGGCTTTTAATTCTCTTTTGGCATGACTTTTCGGGTCGTGATCAAAGAAATCCATAGCATGTATGCCACGTTCTTCGGCGTTGAGCAATTGTTTTAAGATACGATTCAACATTTTTTCTGAATCATGTGGATTTACACTTAAATCAGCTCTGACATAAGTCATATAGTTTTCAAAGATTTCTCTATCTGTATTATTTAAGCGTAACGATTTAACATTATTTTCACGTGTTAATTTATCAGTAGATTTCATTTGAATTTAGGTTCCTTTTATTAGAATATTGATTTCTACACAATTATGACTAATATTAATACAGAAATCAATACTATATAGAGAGGCTAATATGAGAAAATTAAACCTAGAAGATAAACAGTTTATAAAGCAAATAGCTTATATTCACGAGCTTGAATTGGCGAAGCAAGCACATAAGACAAAACCTACAACATTTGCCGTAAGTTTACGAGAAGAAATGATTATTCGCCGCATAAAATATATGAATGATGTTATATATTGTTATGTTAAAGAAGAACGTCTAATTGGCTTTATTTGGGGTCATTGCCACAAAAAAGATAAAGTAGTAGTGGTTGAAATGCTATTTGTTTCGCATGATTATAGGCACAAACAAATAGCAACTGAATTAAAGCAAGCCATTGAACAATGGGCGATAGAAAACGATATCTATAAAGTTGTCGGTACTGTAAATAGAGACAATGAAGCGATGATTCAATTAAATAATAAATTAGGCTACAGTTCGGAAAAAATTATAATGTCTAAGGAACTTACAACAATGGATGAACAACGTAAGAAATAATGGTAAAATAATGCTTGATAGTATAATGATAAGGAGCTCACGTATGAAAAAGTGGATTGTTCTAATATTAGCTTCGACCATCGCTTTATCAGGTTGTGGCAAAAGTGCAGAAAAAGAATCATTACAAAAAGACATTAGTAAATTAGAGAAAGAAAATAAAGAATTAAAACAACAAAAGGAAAAATTATCCAAGCAACAAGATAAACTAAAAGATCAAGCAGACCAACTAGAAAAGGATATTGATAGTGGTTCTACTAGTGACGATAGTAGTGATAAGAAAAAAGATTCGGATAAAAAGAAAGATAAGTAAACGAACGAATTATGGACGCTATTAGAAATATATATGTATAACTAATAGAAAAATTATTTAATTAATATTAACAAATATGTTACAATGTTTCCTGTAAAATAATTTGTAAGGGTTTTAGCTTCAACTTTAAAGGGTATGTACTTGTCATAAAATAAAAATTGAAGTACAAGATTAAATGATTTATGAGATATCACGATAAATGTAAAATATTAACGTTAGACTTTTAAATGAATTCGTAATAAATAGCTATAATTTGATGACTGGTGAAGAAAGCGAGGGAGTATTCATGCATGAACAAGATTTTAATATTTTAGAAGGTCGTTCAATTACGTTACCTGAACTAGGTAAAGAATTAGAAAATATTACAGGTAGACAAATAAAAGATTCTACTGGTGAAATTAAACGTGTCGTTGCACATTTACCTAATTTTGAATCAGATACTGATACATTCGTAGCTACATATAGATTAAATCATCAAAATGATTTAATAGATGCTACATTTACGGCTCCAAAAAGCGAAAGAAACAGATTAAAAGAAGTAGCTGTTAACGTAGAGTTAATTAGTTATATTACTAAGGCATAACAGCAATTTTATTTATAAAAACTATTACGTAGCGCGATATGATTAGTCATAACGCGTTACTTTTTTATAATACTATCATTACCATTAGTAATAACGAGGTGTGAATTATGACAGTTTATATCGAAACTGATCGTCTTATTTTAAGAGATTGGCATGAAGAAGATTTATTACCATTTCAACAAATGAATGCAAATCAACAAGTTAGACGTTTCTTTCCTAGCTTATTAAGTTATCGTCGTTCTGAATTAGATATGCAAAAGATGGACGAGATTATTAAAGAACACGGCATAGGATTATTCGCTGTCGAACTGAAAGAAACAGGAGGTTGGCTAGGGTTTATAGGTGTGAATTATATAGCCACAGACAGTAAATATAGCTTTGAAGAATTGCCGTTTTATGAAATTGGTTGGAGATTAATACCTGAAGTATGGGGCAACGGTATTGCTTCAGAAGGTGCGGAAGCGGTGTTAGACTATGCTGCGTCAAAAGGTATCGAAGAAGTTTATGCCCTAACTGCAGAACAAAATATTAGCTCTATTAAAGTAATGGAAAAAATAAACATGCAATTTTACGACCACTTTGAGTATCCCGATTTAAGTAATTATAATCCATTAAAAAAACATGTCAGATACTATAAAAAGTTAAGTAAATAAAAAGAATGTAGCTAATAAGCTACATTCTTTTTTAATCATAAGTACGTATACCGAGTGGTTTGTATTGTTCTAAAGTAGTGAGTAAATCTTCTTTTGTATTACATAATGGGGCTAGTTGTTTATATTTTTGGTCAATAAATCCTTCGTCAATCATATGTAACAATAAATCTGCTAACGGGTCAAAAAAGTTATTGATATTGAACATTGCAATTGGCTTTTGGTGAATTCCTATTTGTGACCAACTATACATTTCGAAAAATTCTTCTAAAGAACCAGCACCACCAGGAGCCATAACGAAAGCATCGGCCAATTCTGCCATTTTGTTTTTACGTTCGTGCATAGAATCAACAAGTATCAGTTCGCTAACTTTTTGACTCGTAATTTCGCGCTCATCAAGCATTTTAGGCATTACACCGGTTACTTTACCACCAGCGTCTAATACGCCATCTTGAATTGCGCCCATAATGCCAACTGAACCGGCACCAAATATTAACTCATAACCTTTTTCTGCCATATATTTTCCTAAATTATACGCTTCTTTAACATATATAGGATTGTTACCTTTACTTGCACCACAGTATACTGCAATTTTTTTCATGCTCATTACTCCTCTTCTATGTAATCTTTTAAAATTTGTGCTAGTTTTACTTTAAATTGCACTTGATCCTCAGAAGTGAATTTAGAAGGGCCTTTAGTTCTTCCGCCGCTTTTTCTAAATTGTGCGTTAGCGTGTCGCTGAGCGAGCAAAGTGTCGATATTGTCATTCGTATAATGACGGCCGGAATGATGTAATACAATTGCGACTTTATTTAGAAGTAAACTAGCTAATCCATAGTCTTGTGTAATAACGATATCGTTAGGTTTTGTAATTTGTACAATCTTGTAATCGACGGCTTCTGGGCCACTATCAACATAAATGGTACGCACATGGTCGGGCTGGATAGCTGTAGAAAAGTGGCTGAAACTGCGTACAATGATAACAAAAATGCCTGTCCCTGTAGTCATTTCAATAACTGAATGAGTAACAGGACAAGCATCTCCATCTATTATAACTCTAGTCATAAATAGCTTATTCGTCTTGCTCTTTATTTTGTTTTACGACACTCTTAGCGTCATAATTTTTATATTTTTTAAATTCGGCAAGGCGTGCTTTTTTATTTTTTTCCAGCTCTTTTTCTTCTTCTTTATGTCTTTTGTCGATGCGTTTTTGTAAAATTTTATCTAACTTACTAATTTCTTTACGATTTTCCTTGGCAAGTTTGTCACCTTTTTTCTCAGTTTCTTTATCAACTTTACCAGGAGTTAAGCCAACTTCATCCATATACTTGTTGGCTTTTTTAATACTTTTAATGCGTTCAGATTGGTTCTCTGCACGTAATTTTTCTTCTTCTTTATGACGTTTTTCAATACGTTTTTGTAATTTTTTATCTAACTTCTCAGCTTCTTTGTGTCTTTCTTTAGCAGCTTTTTCTTCTTGTTTTTCTATATAAGCTGGGTCGCTCTCTTTGGCAATTTGTTTAAGCTGACGTTTTTCGTCCAAATGCTGTTTCTTTTCAACAACATAATCTTTTGCATCACCTGATTTATCTACAACAGCATCTTTGAACTGAACAGATTTATGTGCTACCGTTTTTGAAGCTTTCACTGTAGCATCAGTTGCTTTTTTAACATCTGGTTGTTCATTAATACGTTTACGTTCTAAAACAAGTGGAACGAGAAAGATTGGTAAAACGTTAATTAATGTTTTCACTAAATTCTTTTTGTCCATAACGTTGCCTCCATATAAATATACTATGTAACATTTACCCTTTGTCTGACGACAATAAACGCTACAAATGAATTAACAAATATTCATTTACTTAAGTTTTAATATTAACATTTCTAATAGAAAAGGGACATTAATCATAACATTTAATGTTAAAAATAATGTCCCACAAATATTATGCACTTGTAATATGATGACCTATACCAAAACCAAAATAAAGTATAGCAATAATGATTACTAAAATTATTCTATAAATAGCAAAAGGTAATAGTTTAACTTTACTGATTAAATGTAAGAATAATTTGATAGTAATTAATCCAAATACAAATGCTGCTAAAAATCCTAAAATATAGAAAGGTAATTGATTTAAATGAATAAATTCAATATTTTTTATTAGTGATAAACAACTTGCACCTAGCATAATTGGCACAGACATCATAAATGTAAAGTCTGAAGCTGCTTTATGATTCATTTTCATAAGTACACCCGTCGATATGGTAGAGCCAGATCTACTGAAACCGGGCCACATAGCAATGGCTTGTGATAATCCAATAATAAAAGCTTGTAAATAATTTATTTGGTCCACTGTTTTAGGATTAGGTACTTTTTTGCTATAAATATCGGCCATAATCATGTAGACAGCACCGATTAGCAAACCAATCATTACAGTTGGAACACTAAATAAATACTTTTCAATAACATCATCAAATAGTAGTCCCAACACACCTGCAGGTATCATACCTACTAAAATGTGTAATAGATTTAAGCGTTTAGGTTTATGCCTTAGACCATCTATAGGTTGGGATTTATATTTTCCTATATGAAGCATTTCAAAATAACGTTCTCTAAAGACCCATGCAGCTGCAAAAACGGAGCCGAGCTGAATGACTACTTTAAAAGTAAATGCCGATTCAGAGCCTAAAAATGCGCTTGATTTTAACCACATATCATCAACTAAAATCATATGTCCAGTAGAGGAAACTGGTGCGAATTCTGTTAAACCTTCAACAATGCCTAATATAATTCCTTTGATCAATTCAAGAATGAACATAAGTTACCTACTTTCATCTCTATTATTAATTTTTTACATAATTCATTTTCTTATAATATCATGAAATTATGTAAAGATATATTAATAATAGTAATACTATTCATGTTTGTAGAAAATACTAAACGAAGTTTATATCCTCTAGGTATCAAGGATATATAGCGTTTGTGACAAAAATATGTAAAGCCTTATGAATTTGATGGAAAATACAAACCTTATTCATTTAAAAATATAACAAAGAGACTATAATGTAATTTAGGTGATACTTGTGAAAAGATTAACAAAGATTGCGATGGAATATAAAATATATTTAATAGGCATGGCGATTGTCAGCATGTTTTTAGCTTTAACAGTTGTAATACAAAACATAGCTATTGCTAAAGTTTTAAACGAAGTATTAATTAATAAGCATTTTCAAATATATGGGTTAATCAGTTTAACTGGAGTGGTTTTATTATTAAGAGCTACTTTTAACATGTTAAATCTGAACTTAGGTAACCGAATGGCTTCTAAAGTCGCACAACATTTTCGACAACAGGCAATCGATAAAAATTCGAATACGCCAATTGGTAGCCAAGTCAATGTAGTTACTGAAATTATAGACGGTATACTACCATTTTTTAATAGTTATTTTCCTCAAGTATTTAAGTCAATGATGATACCATTTTTTATCATTGTAGCGATGTTCTTTATACATTTAAATACAGCTTTAATTATGCTTGTTACGGCACCTTTTATACCGTTGTTTTATATTATTTTTGGATTGAAAACGCGAGATGAAGCTAAAGATAAAATGACTTATTTAAATCAATTTAGTCAACAATTTTTAAATAAAGTAAAAGGCTTAGTCACTTTGAAGTTATTCAATCGTACTGCACACACAGAACGCGAATTATATGAAGAAAGCACGCATTTTAGAACGTTAACTATGATTATTTTACGCAGTGCTTTTTTGTCTGGTTTGATGCTAGAATTCATTACCATGTTGGGTATTGGCTTAGTCGCATTGGAAGTAGGTTTAGGCCTTGTGTTATTTCACAATATAAATTTTGAAACAGCGGCCATTGTTATTATTTTGGCACCTGAATTTTACAATGCTATTAAAGACTTAGGTCAGTCATTCCATACAGGTAAACAAAGTGAAGGCTCAAGTGATGTGTTATTCGATTTTCTAGATAGTGCTGAGCCTCACGTTGTCTCTGAACCACAAGTAATATCTTCAAATAATATTATGGCGCTCCAAAATGTTTGGTTTAAGTACAATGATACAGCGAATTATGTGTTACAAGATATCAATCTGAAGATTAAACGTGGTGACAAAATCGCATTAGTAGGGCCAAGCGGTGCTGGTAAGTCCACTTTAGCTAAAATAATCAGTCAACAATTGCAACCAGCGAGTGGTGAAATATACACGAACGAGCACACTATTAACTTTGGTGTGTTAAGCCAGCATCCTTATATTTTTAATACGTCAATTAGAAATAATGTAACGATGTTTGATGACACAATCGCAGATAAAGTTATTAATAATGTGTTAGCAGAAGTGAACTTAATAGACAAAATTAGTCAATTAGAAGCAGGCATAGACACACACATTGGTGAAGGCGGAGAAATGTTATCTGGTGGAGAGATGAGAAGAATTGAGTTAGCAAGGGTCTTATTACTACAACCCGATGTAGTGATTTTTGATGAACCTACGACAGGCTTAGATATTCGCACTGAAAAAATTATCCAAGCAGCGATAGCACGCCATTTCCAGCAACAAACAATTATTTTTATTGCACACAGAGACAGTACTATACGACAAGCAGATATAATTATTGAACTTAGTCAAGGTAAGGTTCAAAATATTGATAGCTTAACATCTGCAGTAAAGTTAAAAGGTGATGATTTTCAATGAAACCACGCATTCATTTTAAAATAGATAAAGATTTAATACTTGCAGTCGCCGTTGGTGTGCTTGGCAGTTTAGTTGCTTTAGCGATGTTTTTCTTGAGTGGTTATATGGTTACACAAAGCGCACTCGGTGCACCATTATTTGCGTTAATGGTGCTTATCGTTTCCGTGAAAATGTTTGGCTTTTTACGCGCAATTTTTAGATATATTGAACGACTATTATCACACAGAACAACTTTTACGATGTTGAGAAACGTAAGAGTTCAGTTTTTTAAAGGCTTGATACCAGTTGTTCCGGATATTTATAGAAAATTTAAATCCACAGAATTATTATCTAATATGATAGGGCGTATTGAAGCCTTACAAAACATTTATTTACGTGTATACTACCCGCCGATTGTTATAGGGTTAACGTCAATTGTATCCGTAATCGTCTTGTTTGTTTTTTCTTATGTACATGCTGCGGTTATTTTTATTAGTATGCTCATTACGTTAGGTATAGTGCCTTGGATTAGTGCCAAAAGGGCGAGAAAAATAAAACAAATTAAACGTGCATCTGAAAAAGACTTTATGGATCATTATTATGATTATAAAGCAGGTTATGATGAATTAAATCGTTTTAGTAAGGTTGACGATTATAAAGATAAAGTACAACATGCATTGAAAAATTACAGTCAGGCACAAGATAAAGAGCAACAGTTTTTAACGCGTTATGATTTTTTATTGAATTTGATAGCGATGGTAGCACTCTTTTTCACATTACTGTTAGGAGTGCTTCAAGTGCAAAAAGGAAGTATGGATGTTGTTTATTTAACGAGCATTGTGTTAATGATGTTGACGTTATTTGAGCAAGCTGTACCTATGAGTAATGTTGCTTATTTTAAAGCAGATACGGATGATGCATTGGATAGCGTTAATAATATAATGGCGCACCCAGTAGAGCAAGGTAATGAGAACTTAATAACAAAAACTGTCAGCAACAAGCCAATACTAAAATTTAATAACGTCACGTTTAAATATTGGCAACAACATTTACCTGTAGTTAACAATATTAATTTACAAATTAACAAAGGATCACATGTAGCAATTGTTGGTCCTTCAGGTTCTGGTAAAAGTACATTACTGAATTTAATGTTAGGTCTATATGAAACTACTAAAGGCAATATAGCTTATCGAGGACAAGATATTCATCATATAAAAAATGAACAAAAATATGCTTCAATCAATGCGTTATTACAGTCGCAGCAAATGTTTGATGGTTCTCTAAGAGATAATTTATTTACACAACGAAGTGATGACGAAATAAGAAAAGTGTTAGATTTAGTTGGGCTTTCTGACATGCCACTCGATAAAGAACTTGACCTTAGCGGTAACAATGTTTCAGGAGGAGAATTGCAACGTATTAGTATTGCTAGATTGTTATTAAAAGAAAGTGATCTATGGATAATGGATGAGCCAACGACTGCATTAGATATTTATAATACAGATAAAATTATGTCATTAATTCATGATTACGCTGAGACGCTTGTTGTAGCAACACATGACTTACGTTTATTACCTTATTTCGATGAGATTATTGTTATGGTCGAAGGCGAAATTATAGAACGCGGAAGTTATGATAAATTAATAACACAACGAGGTTATTTATATGATGTATTAAAATTAAATGATGCTCAGTAAAAATATGTGTGAATATAAAAAAATAAAGAGGTTAAACAATAAATTGTTTAACCTCTTTATTCAAATTTAAATTTACATTTATTGATGTCAATTACTATAACTTCTACAATATTTTAGCATGCACCCTAATTACTCATTTTCGTATTCAGTAAATGCTTTTATCACTTTGCCAAGTAATCTATTAAGCTCAGCTGCTTCATCTGTATCAAGTGAAGATGCTACTGCAACGTCTTGACATGCAGTTTCCAATTCAGGACGAATTGCTTCACTTTTATCTGTTAAATGAATAAATACCTCGCGTTGATCGACTTCTGATCTTTCGCGTTTAATTAAATCTACCTGTTCCATACGTTTTAATAACGGTGAAACAGTACCTGTATCTAATGCTAATTCGGTAACGACCTTTTTAACATTAACTGGTGATTCAGTCCACAAGATAGTTAAAACTAAGAATTGTGGATAAGTTAGTTTATACTTTTTAAAGACATTGTTTGAGTAGTAGCGATTTACTTGTCTTTGTGCGTTGTATAAACTGAAACATAATTGTTCCTTTAAATTTAGTTGCTCAGACATTAAGTTCTCCTCCAGACATCCTAATCCGTATTTTTCTCTGTGCATCGGAATTAAATCCGTCTATGTTGTTTAGATTCCATTTGCAAACACACTTTTATACTTTGCCATGCTAAAATATTAAGTGTAATTAAAGTGTAGAAGATATTTAATCTTTTATCAAGTAAAAGGTTAATTATAGGTTTAATTTATTATTTATGCAAACATTAAATTTTGAAATGAGTGATTTCTATGACAAGTTTTAAGAAAGAAAAGCTAGCCGTTACTATTGTAACTGGTTTTTTGGGCAGTGGAAAAACAACATTTCTTGATAATTATATTCAATATTTATTGCAACGAGATGAAAATCCACAGCTTATCGTCAATGAGGTAGGTAATTTTGATGTGAATAACCAATTATCACATGACATTAACGTCATTCCTATATTAAATGGTTGTGTTTGTTGTG
The DNA here is from genome assembly GCF_003019255.1 of Staphylococcus kloosii. NCBI lineage: Bacteria > Bacillati > Bacillota > Bacilli > Caryophanales > Staphylococcaceae > Staphylococcus > Staphylococcus kloosii. The sequence continues at coordinate 2,420,540 of NZ_CP027846.1, read as the reverse complement.
ATTTGAAACAAGACTTACTAATACAAATGAAACAACTTATTGCTAATAGACAAACTGACCATATCGTAATAGAGGCGACTGGTATTGCCAATCCACTAGAAATTGTTGCTGCATGCCAAGACCCTGAAATCATTGATGAAGTTGCTCAGCCATTTATTATTGGCATAGCAGATGCTTCGACATTTGTTGCAAGAGATAACTATACGCAACAAACTAAACAGCTTATGGAAGAGCAATTAAAGGTATGTAGCTTAATATTGGTAAATAAAATGGATTTGATAGCAGATGCTTCTCGTGAAAATTTAACACAATTGCGCGCGATTAACGATAAGGCAGCCATTTTCTACACAGAGTATGGACAAGTTACTGAAAAACAACTAAACGCAGTTAGCCAACAAGATATTGATTTTGAACATACACATGGTGACCATCATAATATTAATACTTTAAATTATACGTTCACTAGTCCTATTGATAGACGTTTATTTTATCAATTTATTTTACGCTTGCCAGAAAATGTATTGAGACTTAAAGGATTTGTAAAATTCCGCGATGAGCCCGAAACTATTTATGAATTCCAATATGCGTTTGGTGTTCCTAATTATCAACCGATAGAATGTGATAAAAATTTAACAATTGTGATTATCGGAGAACATTTAGATGTTGAGAGAATAAAAAATAAGTTAGACATGTTACAATTTACGTAATTAACAAAACGCTATTAAGGATGTGTTTAGATGGATAGAGTTACAATTAATCAGCATGTTTCTTTTTCAAAAATTATACAAGGTTTTTGGCGCGCAAATGCATGGGATTGGTCGCCGCAACAATTAAATAAATATTTACATGAATTAGTAGATAGAGGTATTACTACTGTGGATCACGCTGACCTTTATGGCGATTATTCATGTGAAGGCATATTTGGACAAGCGTTAAAATTATCTCCAGAACTTCGAGATAAGATAGAAATAGTGTCTAAATGCGGTATAGTACTACCTTCAGACAAATTCTCATGGACGAATGGACATCGCTATGACCATTCTCAGCAACATATAGAACAATCAGTAAATAGGTCGTTATCAGAGTTGAACGTTGATCATCTTGACTCTTTACTTATCCATCGACCATCACCATTAATGGACCCGAATGAAATTACTGAGGCATTAAAAAATTTAGTGACAGCAGGAAAAGTTAAATCATTTGGCGTATCTAATTTTAAAAAGTCTCAATATGATTTGTTAAATAAACACTTAGTATGTGACAAATTACATATTACGTTGAATCAATTAGAATTATCTCCTTACACGCTCGACGCGTTAGAAGATGGCACAATCAATCATATGTATAAAGACGAGGTTAAAATAATGGCATGGAGTCCGCTTGCTGGCGGTAAGCTATTTAATGCTGATGACGCTAAAGCACAACGTATAATGACAAAAATTGAATCACTGGCACAAAAATATCAAGTTACAACTTCGGGAATAATCATGGCGTGGCTTAATAAACACCCGTCTCAAGTAATGCCTGTGTTAGGTACACATCAAATTAGTAGAGTAGATGATGCGCTTGCAGGAATGAATATTACGCTAAGTGACCAAGAATGGTTTGATATTTATACTGCGTCACTCGGCCATGATATTCCATAATTAAAAGGAGAAATAGAAAATGAGTCAAAAGAACGAACAACATCAAGAGAAAGAAACAAAATTTCAACGAAACTTAATTAATTTTCCATTTTTAGGTTTTGCTATAGTTATATTAATACTAAATATTGCCTATCCTGATATAAATATTTTTCTAGCATTATTTGGTTTGTTTTTCTTATATAATGGCGGATTACTATTCGTCTCATTTGTTAAACATTATAAACGTACAATGTTACTATCATTGGTACTAACAGTATTAACAGGCGCAATATTTGGTACACTGATGTACTTATATGCTTCATTTAATAATTTGTTCTAAAAATTAGTTATTATTAGGAGAAAATGAATGGAAAAATGGATAATTCATTTTATGGAACAATATGGTTATTTCGGTATAGCGTGGTTAATTTTTTTAGAAAATGTTTTTCCACCTATACCGTCTGAAATCATTTTAACTTTTGGTGGCTTTATGACGACAAAAACTGACTTAACTTTTGTTGGCGTCGTCATAACATCTACAATTGGTTCTGTAATTGGGGCTATTGCCCTCTATGGTATTGGTACTTGGATTGGGGAAAATAAGCTATACAATTTAGTGCAAAAGTACGGGAAATTTCTACGTGTAACTACAGAAGATTTAACAAAAACTTTTAAGTGGTTTGAACGGTATGGTTATTGGACGATTTTCTTTTGTAGGTTTATTCCTTTAATAAGAAGTCTTATTTCAATCCCTGCTGGCATTACGCGAATGAATATATGGATTTTTATTATTTTTACCACGATTGGTACGCTACTATGGAATATTGTTTTAATATATTTAGGACAAACAGTAGGTGGCAATTGGCACGTTATCGTTAATTATATGGATATCTATTCTAAAATTATTTATGTCTTATTATTGCTTCTTGTTATATATATATTATTTAAATGGTTAAAAAGAATACGACAAAAATAATAGCTAAGTTAATCATATAAACGCGATGGAAATCACATATCACATATAAAAAGCCGGTCACTACGTCCATTATTAAAATGGGGTAATGACCGGTTTTTAAATTTTTAAAATAAGCAAATATAAACAGCAACGTATTCAAAGAATGTAATGATATACATATATTTTAATCTTAATTTTACTTTTAAAGGAACTGACCATTCTGGATAGCGTTGCTCATAATAAAATAATTGCAAGAAGAACAGCCCTATACCTAATGGGAATAGCATTAAAATAATACTATGAAGTAGTGAAAATCCTACTTCGTGTAAAAAATGACCAATAATGAGTTGGAGTAAGATAATGATAACTAACAAAATTATAATTTTTGTGATCATTTTGCCATACGAACTCCTTTCATAAACAATACAAGCAATAATTGTAAGCAAACCATCAACAATACGAAAATAATTGTATCTACGTTAAAAATTGCTACGAATACCTCTCTGATAATTCTTAATGGCTCGTTTATCAAGTAAACTGAATGAACACGTAAAAATCTGCCCATATATATACCAAGCCCATTTAAAAACATCATGATTAGAATAATTGTACGATTTAACCACATATAACGGGTGAATGTACTCATTTCTAAGAATATCAACATTAAACAATAGAGAGCGAAAAATACTGCAGCAACTAAATATGAGAAGTATTTCCATTCGATAATATTCAAACCAGCATAAAAGTTAAAAGCGAATTGATTTAAATGTATTAAATCAGTAATCATATAAAACGTATTTGGCACCATAAAGACGAAAATAAGTGAAAAGATAACGAATAGGGGCCATTCAAATTTACGTCTAGGTTTAAACAATTTAAGTAATAAACATAATTCTAAAGGAATATATGCTAAAAAGAGATTGAGTGTCATAAACCCATAAACATTATTTTTTAAGATAGAAATGATTATGAGTAATAAAAATACAATACGTGCTATATATCGTACTTTATATTTAAAGTTCATAAGACTTACCTTCCTTACTAAAACGACTATTTTGAATATATACTAATAGTATAAAGTGTGTTTGAGAATATGAGATTTAATAATACATGTTTTGTTTTTTATAAGCAATGGAAAAGAAATATAATAGCAGACTTCTTTTTAACCTGTAATAGCTATGAGCAGGCAGTTTAAAGTTATTTTTAAGTCATTTAAAATTCATAATACTTAAAAAAACAAATAAAAACAGAGGCGACAACTCATTATAGCAAGCATACACCTCTGTATTATTTTATGGCTATAAATTATCAATCTGATGATAAATCTAATAAATTCAAGCCAATTTTACTGTTATGTTTACGGTTGATATCTACATCAGTCATTGTAATGACAATTTCTGCAGTTGCAGAAACGATTGCTTTAGTTAAATGACCACTTAAAGTTTGATATTGATTTGTACCAAAAGTAGCATGTAAATGAGCAAATGGTTTATCGTCAACATGTGAAATATTACCGAGCAAGCTTATAAGTTCGAGTGGTTCTTTTACTGCTCGCTTTTCATACGTTTGCGTTTCAAGATTATAAAAATTCAATTCTACGCCTTGGCAAGCTCCAATACCACTAACAGTACCAAATTTACCATTTTGTTGCTGCGCGATTGCAGTTACTTGTTCAACAATGTCTTCGCCTTGTTCTAATACTAAGATAATAGTTTGACCATCAACTTTATAGTTCATATAACTCCCACCCATTTGTTTATTTCTGTATAATTATTAATTACCCAGAGTTGTTTTGTTTATAACTCAAAAAATTTAAATTTTTCTATTGTGTTCATTATGATAGTTGTAATAGAATATTGTAATATTATGCAAAATATACACGTTGATAAGTTGTATAATAATCCAACTAAAACCTTTAATTTGAGTGTAGGGAGAGTGAATTATGAATAAACAGTTTTACGTCTTATATTTTAATATATTTCTAGTTTTCTTAGGTATAGGGTTAATCGTTCCTGTATTACCTGTATATTTGAAAGATTTAGGCTTAAAAGGGAGCGATTTAGGAGTCTTAGTAGCTGTCTTTGCATTGGCTCAAATGGTTATATCACCTTTTGGTGGTACGCTAGCCGATAAACTTGGTAAAAAGTTAATTATATGTATCGGGTTGTTACTTTTCGCAATTTCAGAATTTCTCTTTGCGATTAGTCACTCCTTCACTTTACTAATTGTATCAAGAATATTAGGCGGTTTTAGTGCAGGTATGGTTATGCCAGGTGTAACAGGCTTAATAGCAGATATATCACCAGCAGGAGATAAAGCTAAAAACTTTGGTTATATGTCGGCCATTATTAATTCCGGTTTTATTTTAGGACCTGGATTAGGTGGCTTTTTAGCCGAATTTTCACACCGTTTACCATTCTTTGTTGCAGGATTTAGTGGTATTTTAGCTTTAATTTTATCGATCATACTTATTCATAACCCTAAGAAAGCGACGACGGCTGGTTTTACAAATTATCAGCCAGAGTTATTGAGTAAAATAAATTGGAAAGTATTTTTAACGCCAATCATTTTAACGCTCGTATTAGCTTTTGGTTTGTCTTCATTTGAGACATTGTTTCCATTATATACTGCGGATAAAGCTCATTATTCACCATTAGATATTTCTATCGCCATTACTGGTGGTGGTATAGCAGGCGCAGTATTCCAAGTGTTCTTTTTCGATAAATTTATGAAATATTTCAGTGAACTCAATTTTATAACATATTCATTGGTATATTCTGCAATTGTGTTGGTCGCATTGACGATAACGCAAAGTTACTGGGGAATCATGATTGTTAGTTTCATTGTCTTTATTGGATTTGATATGATTCGTCCAGCAATTACGAATTATTTTTCCAATATCGCAGGAGATCGTCAAGGCTTTGCGGGCGGTTTAAACTCCACGTTTACGAGTATGGGTAACTTTATTGGACCATTAGTTGCAGGATCATTGTTTGATGTTAATTTTGAATTTCCACTATATATGTCAGTAGTCGTTATGATTTTAGGGATAATTGTAATTTTCATTGAAAAAGCTTTAAGAATGAAACGTAAAAAAGCAAAAGCTTAACTAAAAAATTAATTAAGTAAAAAGATATTTAATCAACACTTTTATCTAATAATGTAGATAAGAGTGTTTTTTTATTGGAAATTTACGATGTTAGTGGTTTTGTGACAATTTTGTTATAGTAATTTTTTAAATTCGTAATAAATATGTTACATACATTACATTCTTTTTAAATTGTACTACACTTAACGTTATAATCACTTTTTTTATGTTACTATTTATTAAAATAAATCAGTGATGGGGAGGTAACTTATGAAAAATTTAATGCTAGGGTTAGTAACTTTTTTACTAGCATGCTTTCTAGCCTTCCTGTTATTTATCGCCACGAATCAAAATGCGCTCGTAAAAGTTCATGAATTGATTTGTAGTAAGCCCACTGTAAAAAATGTTGCAGTTAATAAAGTTGAAAGTATTTTTGCATATCACCATACAATTGATGCAGCTATTCAACCTTCAGGTTTAAATAATCCGCGCAATGGTAAAAATGCTACTCCTATTGCCCAAAATACTACACAAGTATCTAATAACAATGAAACAGCAAACAAACGATTACCTCCATTTACTTCTGCTTTAGGTTCGGCCCAATCTTTGGTAAATAATACGAATCAGACGCATAATCGATATAATGATTATGCCATCGATAAAAATTATAAAGGTAAATACTATTATGTTTTCACTTTTGAAAATGCCAAAAAACAAAACACTTATTTTAGAGTGACAGTCGATGTTCAAAATAAAGCTCATATTTATGATGACGCTTTTAAGCCAGTTAAAACTGAAGGACAAAGTATTACTATGTCTAAACAAGAAATGGGCGTTATAGCACAAAGATATGCGCAAGACCAATTATCACCCCAAGCGACATTAAGTAATATTAGTCGTACAACAAAAGGGATGACTTATTTATTTGTTAATCCATTAAATCACAAACGCTTAAAAGCACATGTAACAAATTCAGGTAATGTCGTTAATTTACCAACAATGAAGTAGCCGACGCGTTTAAAAAAATGTTATGATTCACATAAATCAAACTAGATTTATGTGATTTTTTATTCCATAAAAAATCAATGATACGATATAGATGAATGAAGTATATATATTATGAAATGGGTGAACTTTGTGAAAAAGATAAAAAAAGCAATCATACCTGCTGCGGGGTTAGGTACAAGATTTTTACCGGCAACAAAAGCAATGCCTAAAGAAATGTTGCCTATATTAGATAAACCAACAATACAATACATAGTCGAAGAAGCAGCAAAAGCTGGAATCGAAGACATTATTATCGTTACAGGTAAACATAAAAGAGCAATAGAAGATCATTTTGATAATCAAAAAGAATTAGAAATGATTTTAGAAGAAAAAGGAAAAGATGATTTATTAGAACGTGTAAAATATTCAACTGAATTAGCCAATATTTTCTATGTAAGACAAAAAGAACAAAAGGGATTAGGGCATGCTATTTATTCAGCACGTCAATTTATAGGTGATGAACCATTCGCTGTATTATTAGGTGACGATATCGTTGAATCAGATACGCCTGCAATCAAACAACTTATGGATATTTATGAGCAAACTGAAAAGTCAGTGATAGGTGTTCAAGAAGTTCCAGAAGAAGAAACGCATAGATATGGCATTATTGATCCTATAGCACAACAAGGACGACGCTATGAAGTGAAAAAGTTTGTTGAAAAACCAGCTGAAGGCACTGCGCCTTCGAATTTAGCAATAATGGGACGTTATGTCCTTACAGCAGAAATCTTCAATTATTTAGAGACACAAGGTAAAGGTGCAGGTGGCGAAATTCAGCTAACAGATGCGATTGAACGTTTAAATAAAGATAATCAAGTTTTTGCCTATGATTTTGAAGGTAATCGTTTTGACGTAGGTGAAAAGTTAGGTTTTGTTAAAACGACGATTGAATTTGCATTAAAAGACCAGTCGATGCGTGACGAGTTAAAAACATTTATTAAATCACTCAACCTTGATTAAATTAATAGCGAGGTTAAATATTGTTGCTTTTGACATCTAACGTTTGAAGGAACATTATAAATATTTCTAGAAGGTGTCTCTCATGAAACATAAAAAAACGAATGCGATGCGTATATTAGAAAAAGCCAATATCGATTATGAGCTAAACAAATATGAAGTTACGAATAAACATATGGACGGGGCTACGGTTGCGCAAATTGTTGGTGTAGATGCTAAGTTTGTGTATAAAACGCTAGTACTAGAAAATGCACAACATGAATGTTTTATATTTGTAATTCCAGTCGAGGAAACGTTGAATATGAAACAGGCAGCGCATACCGCACAACAAAAGAAATTAGCGTTATTGCCACTTGAGCGACTGAAACAAGTTACAGGTTATGTGAGAGGTGGTTGTTCACCAATAGGCATGAAAAAACACTTTCCAACGTATATAGATGAAAGTGCATTACAGCTACAAAATGTTTATGTTAGCGGCGGAGAACGCGGTATGCAAATTAAAATAAATAGCCAAGATTTGATTTATATAGCAGAAGCAGAAGCTGCCAATATTATAGAATAACGATTTAATTGTGGTTATAAGTTTAATGTAATTTAAAAAGCAGTAGCAATTCAGTAATACAACTGAATTGCTATTTTTTTATTTCTTTTGGAATGTGATTGGCGTTAAATGGTTGTTTTTGAATGAATTTAGCTAAAAATACAAAAAATGTGATTGTTTTTGAATGAAATTGATAAAAAATGATTGATTTAAGAAAACGTATACATTATACTAGTCGTGAGATGAGGTGGGAAGATGATTACTGAAAAACGTCATGAATTGATTTTGAATGAACTTTCAAAAAAAGATTTCTTATCATTACAAGAATTAATCGACAATATAGGCTGTAGTGCATCTACTATACGTAGAGATTTATCTAAGCTGCAACAACTAGGGAAGTTAACGCGCCTGCATGGTGGTGCTACATTAAACCAGTCAGTTGTCATAGAACCTAATCTTATTGATAAACGTAGCCAAAATCTTCATGAAAAGAAAGATATAGGTCGAATAGCTTCAGAATTAATCGAAGATAACGATTGTGTATTTTTAGATGCAGGTTCGTCTACGCTAGAAATGATTCCTTTTATTACTAGCAATAACATTACAGTCGTAACCAATGGTCTCACCCACGTTGAAGAATTAATCAAAAATGGTATCAAAACGATAACGATTGGTGGTCAAGTTAAATCCAATACGTTTGCTACTGTCGGACCTAGTGCTATCGAAACGCTGGGCCGATACCGATTTGATAAAGCATTTATAGGTATTAATGGTATAGATATAAACTATGGCTTAACTACACCAGATGATCAAGAAGCTTTTGTTAAAAAATATGCCTTGAAACAAGCGTTAAATAAATTTGTTGTTGCTGACAGCTCTAAATTTAATAAAGTCTTTTTCACCAATGTACCTATTGATCAAGATGTATCAATAATCACTTCAGAACAAATTAAAGAAATTGAAAATTATGATTTATTTAGTCGCCATTACGACATATTAGGAGGAAAACGATGATTTATACAGTAACTTTTAACCCATCAATAGATTATATTATGGTTTCGAAAGACTTCCAAATTGATGGTTTAAATCGTGCTTCATCAACGCATAAATTTGCTGGGGGGAAAGGCATTAATGTCTCAAGAGTACTGCAAACATTAAATGTTGCATCAACCGCTTTAGGGTTTGTAGGTGGCTTTCCAGGAAACTTTATTAAAGATACATTATTAAACAGCAACATTGCTACAGATTTCGTCACAGTGGATGAAGACACGCGTATCAATGTGAAATTAAAAACTGACAATGAGACAGAAATCAATGCACCGGGTCCTCAAATTACTGAGGAACAATTAAATACATTACTTGAAAAGATTAAAAATACTGCGGCTGACGATATCGTTATCGTGGCTGGTAGTGTACCGAAAAGTATAGGAAATGATGTTTATGAAAAAATAGCAGCTATTACTAAATCGACAGGTGCTCAATTAGTAGTAGATGCTGAGAAACATTTAGTTGAAAGTGTACTACCGTATGGTCCGTTATTTATTAAACCTAATAAAGACGAATTAGAGGTTATGTTTGATGTCACGATTAACAGTGACACGGAAGTGGTTAAGTATGGCCGTGAAATATTAGCACAAGGTGCAAAATCAGTGATTGTGTCGCTTGGGGGAGAAGGAGCAATTTACGTTGACCATCAACAAAGCTTCAAAGCCACAGTTCCTAAAGGTAAAGTAATAAATACTGTTGGATCGGGTGATAGTACAGTAGCAGGAATGGTTGCTGGTTTAACGAGTGGTTACTCAGTATCATCTGCATTTAAATTAGCAGTTGCTGCAGGGACAGCAACAGCCTTTAATGATGACTTAGCACAAGGTGAAGCAATAAAAAATATAGAATCACAAGTTGAAATTCACAAACTTGATGGGAGTGATTAAGATGAGAATAACTGAATTATTAACAAAAGATACGATAGCAATGGATTTAAATGCCACGGAGAAAAATGGAGTCATAGACGAGCTTGTAACTCAACTCGATGAAGCGGGAATTTTAAATGATGTTGAATCATTTAAATCAGCAATATTTAATCGTGAATCACAAAGTACTACTGGTATTGGTGAAGGTATAGCTATACCTCATGCTAAGGTTGCGGCTGTAAATAAACCAGCTATCGCCTTTGGTAAATCGCAAAGTGGTGTTGATTATCAAAGTCTTGATATGCAACCTGCCCATTTATTCTTTATGATTGCAGCTCCCGAAGGAGGCGCACAAACGCATCTCGACGCCTTAGCTAAGTTATCAGGTATATTGATGGATGACAAAGTTAGAGCAGATTTATTAGCGGCTCAATCACCTGAAGAAGTACTGCAAATTATTGACCGTGCAGATGATGAAGCAACTGAAGAAGAAAATGCTGAGCAACAAAGTGTTGCTACAACTACATCAACTGATGATGAAGCAAAAGATGAACCATATATATTAGCTGTAACTGCTTGTCCAACTGGTATTGCGCATACTTACATGGCAAGAGATTCATTGAAAAAACAAGCTAAACAAATGGGTGTACAAATAAAAGTAGAGACAAACGGTTCGGGTGGTGTGAAAAACGCACTGACTGATGAAGATATCGCTAAAGCTACTGGTATTATCGTTGCGGCGGATGTGCATGTTGAAACAGACCGTTTTGATGGTAAAAATGTAGTAGAAGTACCTGTTGCAGATGGTATAAAACGACCAGAAACGTTGATTAATTTAGCTCAAGATACATCTAGAAAACCATTTGTTGCGTCTGGTGGTAAACGTAATCAAGCGGCTGAAGACAATAGCAAAGGTATAGGGAAAACCATTTATAAACACCTTATGAATGGTGTATCGAATATGTTACCGTTAGTTATTTCTGGTGGTATCTTGATGGCAATCGTCTTTTTATTTGGTGCCAATTCATTCGATCCGAAAAGTTCTGAACATAATGCATTCGCCGAACAACTGTGGAATATTGGTAAAAATAGTGCCTTTGCATTAATTATTCCAATTTTAGCTGGTTACATTGCTAGAAGTATTGCGGATAAACCAGGTTTCGCTGCTGGTTTAGTAGGTGGTATGTTAGCTGTTTCAGGTGACGCAGGGTTTATTGGTGGTATTTTAGCAGGTTTCTTAGCAGGTTACTTAACTCAAGGCGTTAAACGTTTAGTTAATGGTTTACCTCAATCTTTAGAAGGTTTAAAACCAACTTTAATTTATCCGGTATTGTCAGTTACGATAACTGGACTATTAATGGTATACGTTATTAATCCGCCTGCTTCATGGTTAAATAACTTATTATTAAATGGTCTAAATGGTCTATCAGGTGCCAATATTGTGTTGCTTGGTTTAGTCATTGGTGCAATGATGGCTATTGATATGGGTGGTCCTTTCAATAAAGCAGCATATGTATTTGCGACTGCAGCGTTGACTGAAGGAAATAGCGCGCCAATTACTGCAGCAATGATAGGTGGTATGGTGCCTCCAATCGCAATCTCAATTGCTATGTTGATTTTCCGTAAGAAATTTACCAAAGAACAAAAAGGGTCAATTATTCCTAACTTTGTAATGGGATTCTCCTTTATAACTGAAGGTGCAATACCATTTGCGGCTGCCGACCCATTACGTGTTATTCCATCAATGATGGTTGGATCAGGTGTAGCAGGAGCTATCGCATTAGGATTAGGTTCAGCAATACAAGCGCCACATGGTGGTATTATCGTTATCTTTGCAACTGATATCACACATGCATTGCAATCATTAATTGCGATAATAATAGGTGCAGTTGTGGCAGCGATTATCTATGGTTTATTAAAACCGAAAGTTACACAAGTAGAAGCAGAAGCTTCAGAAGCTATGAACGAATAATAAAAAAATTAAAAATAATCAAAACGTTATCACTTAAAGTAGATTAGGTGGTAACGTTTTTGTTGTATAATTATTTGAAAAATATTAATATATTTTGTTGAACTCAAATTATATACAAGTGTATAAAGATTGCTAATAATAGTAATTATTATATGAGTTTAATTAGTGATAAATATTGTTATTAAATTAATACGCAATGTTACAACTTACAGTTATGATATGATAAAATGTAATTCATACGTCAATTTTTTGGGAGGTGTTACAATGGGAAGGATTTAGTCTTTATTATTAGTAATTATCAAAATTTAAAACAAAGACGGTCACCTATTGTGACACGTAAAAATTTGGAGGTGAATCCCTAGTAATAGGGAGTTAATTGGAAACAGTACCCATATTAAACTTAGTAATATTTTTTCTTTTAATTGCATTGACCACTGTATTCGTAGGTTCGGAATTTGCGTTAGTTAAAGTAAGAGCAACAAAAATTGAACAATTAGCAGCAGAAGGTAATGGTAATGCTAAAGTTGTGAAAAAAATGATTAGTAATTTAGATTATTACTTATCTGCTTGTCAACTTGGTATCACAGTAACATCACTTGGATTAGGTTGGTTAGGGGAACCAACTTTTGATAAATTATTACATCCATTGTTTGAATTATTACATTTGCCTGAGCCCCTAACTACGACAATTTCATTTATTATCGCATTCATTGTTGTAACGTATTTGCACGTTGTATTAGGTGAATTAGCACCTAAAACATTAGCGATTCAATACACTGAAAAATTAGCACTTATCTATTCAAGACCGCTTTATTATTTTGGTATCGTTATGAAGCCATTAATTTGGTTAATGAATGGTTCTGCACGTGTGATAATACGCATGTTTGGTGTGAATCCTGATGCAAACAATGACGCAATGTCAGAAGAAGAAATTAAAATTATTATTAACAATAGTTATAACGGTGGAGAAATAAACCAAACAGAATTGGCTTATATGCAAAATATATTTTCATTTGATGAACGCCATGCGAAAGATATTATGGTCCCTAGAACTCAAATGATAACTATGAATGAGCCATTCAATGTGGATGAATTATTAGAGACGATAAAAGAGCATCAGTTCACACGTTATCCGATTACCGAAGACGGGGATAAAGACCATGTCAAAGGTTTCATAAATGTGAAAGAGTTTTTAACTGAGTACGCCTCAGGCCAACCTATTAAAATAAGCAACTTTGTACATGAATTACCGATGATTTCAGAAACAACACGTATCAGTGATGCTTTAGTTAGAATGCAACGTGAACATGTTCATATTAGTTTAATTATAGATGAATATGGCGGTACGGCAGGTATTCTAACGATGGAAGATATCTTAGAAGAGATTGTTGGAGAAATACGTGACGAATTTGACGACGACGAAGTAAACGATATCGTTAAAAAAGACGATAAAACATATCAAATAAATGGTCGAGTGTTGTTAGATGATTTAAATGAACAATTCGACATTGAATTTAAAGATTCTGAAGATATAGATACAATTGGTGGTTGGTTACAAGCACATAACACTAATTTACAACAAAAGGATTATGTCGATACCGAATTCGATCGTTGGATTATTTCAGAAATTGAAAATCATCAGATTATCTCAGTAATATTGAAGATTGAATATAATAAAGAACGCATAGCTGACACTGATGATGAAGAAGATTCAGACGCAGACTAACATACGAAGCATGATAAATCTTGTCTAAAGGGATTTATCGTGCTTTTTTATTTTTAGACATTTAGTGTGATATATATAGTGGAATAAATAATACACAATAAAAAGTAGTATTATATTTTTACTTAAAAATAATTATTGTAGTGAAATCGTAATGATTAAATTTATAAAAACTGGAAATATAGTAAATGTATTAATTTAATATTTTTATTGATTGAGAGGAGAATAGCTATGGGCAATGACACATATTATTTAAACAACGGTTACCCTATGCCTAAAATTGGTTTAGGTGTATATAAAATTACCGATGAGGAGATGGAGGTAGCTGTCCATAGTGCATTAGAAGCTGGTTATCGTGCTTTTGATACAGCATACTTTTATGGTAATGAACAAGCTTTAGGACAAGCTTTACGTAGTACTGATATCGATAGAGAAGACTTATTTATAACTTCTAAATTATGGAATGATTATCAAGGTTACGATAGTACAAAAGAATACTTTAATAAAACTTTAAAAAATTTAGGAACAGATTATTTAGATTTATATTTAATACATTGGCCATGTGAAGAAGATGGACTATTTATTGAAAGTTACAAAGTAATGGAAGAGTTATATGAAGAAGGAAAAATAAAAGCCATTGGTGTATGTAATTTCGAACAGCATCATTTAGAAACTTTAATGAAAGAAACTAAAGTTACGCCAGCAGTCAATCAAATCGAAGTACACCCTTATTTCAATCAACATGAGTTACAAGCATATTGTGATGAAAAGGATATTGCAGTAACAGCTTGGATGCCGCTAATGAGAAATAAAGGCTTATTAGATCATCCGATAATTGTGGATATTGCTAAATCATATGATAAGACACCCGCTCAAATAGTACTTAGATGGCATTTAGCACATAATAGATTGGTGATACCAAAATCAAAAACCCCAGCACGTATTAAAGAAAATTATAATATTTTAGACTTTAATTTAGAACTGACAGATATCGCAGAAATTGATAGTTTAAATAAAAATCAACGCCAAGGTAAGAATCCTAATGATGTACGTATCGGCACGTTAAAATAACTGCATAACTGAAGCAAAATATTGAGAAATAAAACAAAGGTACTAGAATGATTTAATTTAGCTATAAGACTTAATTTGCTAAAATAAATATACTTTTGAAAAAATTATAAGTATCAATTTTACTTTTAGAACAGGCGAACACAACTTTGAAGTTAGTGTAAATAGGCTTATTATAACTATGGTATAGGGATTGGAAATGTAAGTAAAAATAGAGAATGAGGGTGGCAAATGTATGAACGTAAGGGTCATTGTACCTTGTTATAATGAAGGTGAAAACATTGTAAAAACCTATGAGCGATTAACTGAAGTGTTAGCGCAAGATAGTGAACGACGACAATATAACTATGAATTACTGTTTGTCGATGATGGTAGTAAAGATTCTACTGTAAATTATATTCAAGATATTGCCAATAAAGACCAACACATTAAGTTTATTTCATTTAGTAGGAATTTTGGTAAAGAGTCTGCCATGCTTGCAGGTTATCAATATAGTACTGACTGTGATGCTGTAATTATGATAGATGCGGATTTACAACATCCTCCTGAATTCATACCTCAAATGATAGAAGGTTATTTGGATGGCTATGATCAAGTCATTGCTAAACGTAATCGTGAAGGTGAGAAAAAACCAAGAAAATTACTGACACGTAGTTACTATAAATTAATTAATTATTTTGTAGATATTAATCTCGAAGATGGTGTCGGTGATTTCAGATTGTTAAGTAATAGGGCGGTAAAATCTATTGCTTCATTAGAGGAATATAATCGATTTTCCAAAGGATTATATGAATGGATTGGTTATAATACAAAAGTCTTCACCTATGAAAATGTTGAACGAGAAGAAGGCGAATCCAAATGGTCATTTGGCAATTTATTAAATTATGCAATTGATGGACTTATTTCTTTTAACAATAAACCGTTAAGAGCAGTAATATATTTAGGTTTGTTTGTTTCTCTTATTAGTTTGTTATATATTATATACATTTTTTGCGGTATTTTAATTGATGGTATAGATACGCCGGGTTATTTCTCAACTATTGCTGCCATTCTACTGCTTGGTGGTATTCAACTCATTTCTATCGGAATCATCGGAGAATATATTGGCCGAATTTATTACGAAGTAAAACGAAGACCTAAATATATCGTATTAGCAACGAATATTACTGATAAGTCTAAAGATGACGCACAAATGGATGCGGGTTATACACAAGACCTTGAAGAAACTGCAAGACGTCAATCAAATAAGGCGACTATTGATAATAAATGACTATAGGTTATCACTAGTCATGTCTGATATAAGTATAAGATTTTAAATAATGAGTCCGGGACAGAAATATTCTAGAAAGTAAAAATACAGTGGAAATTCATTAGTAAAATTGAATTTCCACTGTATTTCATTTTCAAAGTATTTTTAGTAGCTCTTAGAGCTACCATTTTTCTTATATTTGTTGACATTAAGGCAATTCCAAGTTCGCGTTTTACTTTGGAGTCCCCCCGTAATTACATACGAGTGAAACCCAAAATAGTCTTCAAATATCCGAAAACGGGTTCTACATCTATCTTTCTTTGTGGATTTTTTCAGTTTCAGGATTTGAAAGCAACTTTTGAGTCATATTTGAAGTATTCCCACATATTATTTTTTCATAATTTTTTAATTTGTAGTTTGATATGCATTTTTTCGACATAAGTTAAATAAGTCACAATTACTACAGTTTTTACATTCATATAATTTAAAATCACGTTGGTAATTATACTTATTAATTCGGTAAGCATATCTCTTAAATGGCAATCTACGATTGTCAGGACATATGAACTCATCTTTGATTTCATCGTAAGTCCAATTTTGAGTGTTAAATGCATTTTCTTTATATTGCTTCGTTTGTTCTTTTAAATACATACTATATGTTATGAGTGGTGTTCGATTAAACAAATCTAATACATTTTTATAGTTTTGTTCACTACCATAACCAGCATCTGCAACAATGTACTCAGGTAAATCAAAATAGTTATTTTTGATGTTATTTAAAAATGGGATTAAAATTCTAGTATCTGTGGGATTCGGAAAAATATCATATGATAAAAAGAACTGTGAATTTGTAGCGATTTTGTAAAGTGTTGACGCCTAAGGGAATCGTATGAGTGAGAGACTACAGACTCGAGCCATACTATCCTAAATCAAGGCAAGCATGCACGAATAAAATCGTAGATTATAAAAAATAACACCTCATTTTTACTGAATAAATCAGTAGAATGAGGTGTTATTTAATTCGAGTTAAGAATTATGTCTCGAACTCTTATTTATGCATGTGTTATTTTTTACGTAATTTACCAATTACAAATGACACAACAGCTACTAGTATGATTGTACCAATCAATGCTGGGAAGACAGCGATGCCACCTAAATGCCAGCCCCAATCACCTAGTAACCAAGAACCTAAAGCTGAACCTACAATACCAGCGATTATATTACCAAGAATACCTCCAGGAATATCTTTACCTAAAATGCCACCAGCGATCCAACCTATTAAACCGCCGACGATTAACATGAGTATAAAGCCCATAAAAATCGGCCTCCTTTTTGTAACTTAATTATTATTTATATATACCACTAAAGTAAATTAAATAATCATTTTAATTTTTAAATATCTTTTGCCATAAAATAAATAAAATGAAAATGATGTATATTAAAATGAAGGCATACCAATATGGTGTCAATAACATCATTACCGCAAAGGATATAATATAAAGTATATGGCCAACTAAAATTGGATTTTTCACGCGTTTAATAAAGGGCAATTGTGCTTGTTCAGTAGGTTTAAATGTACTGTAGAAGAGCAATATTGCGCCAATCAATGAAATGGTGGGTGCTAGATATGGGACTGACATATAATAGGAGTCGTGGCTCGTATCGTAAGCAAGAATAGTAGATGTGCTTAAAATAATTGTAAGTACAGCTGCTATGAATTTTTGATCTTCAATAAATAAGACGCGAACTTTATTATTTATGTACAGTTGTAATAGTGTCCAAATAATTAATGACAATATAAAAGTGAATGTTATAAAATCATATTCACCGCTTATAAATAAATTAATAAGACCATTAACAGTAATTGCAATGAGAATAGAGCTATACTTAAGTTGTTTAAAATTCTGGCGAAACAGGTCAAAACTTAATATGACGACTGTAACTAATATGTTGATGATAATAGATATTAGCATTTTGGTCTCCTTACATTAATAGTTCATTGCAGTATTATACCAATATATGTCACATTAAGCATTTAATAACAATAAATATTGTAAACTTTTATCTTTTGTTAGTGTTTGCATTATTAAAACATTCTACAATCCAAGTAATTAAGCACTATAAATTATTAATTGCGATAAATAGTATAAGTAGCCAATCGTAGTTGTAAAATGAATATATTTTAATAACATAGCGTAAAAGTTAGTATAATATGCTCAAAAAGGGGACTATACCCCTTTTTTATTACTCCACAATAATGTATGAAGTTGAGGTAAAACATAGACATTGTTCATATCGCTACTTTCCATAACACGAGTGACAAGATCTTCATATAACGATAAAAGTTTTTCAGTATGTTGCGCTACGTGTTCACCGTCTAAATATGGATTACCTACTTGTAAATAAAATGGTATGGATGGGTAGCGGTGATGAATCATTTTAGCAAAGTCATAATCTTCATCATCAAATATAACTACTTTTAAATTCAAAGTGTCATGTTTACATTGTTCGATGACTTCATCTAAGACTAATAAATTAGGTTTCATTTTAGAACTAGGGGGTTTTGGACTAATAGTTAAGTCGTCGATTTGTGTCATCCATGGTTGGAATTTACTGCCTTGGGTTTCCAATGCACTATAAATATTTTTTGTTTCAAACAAATCTACTAGCTCTTGAATACCTTTAATCAGTGCAGGATTACCGCCTGAAATAGTTACATGATTAAACATGTCTCCACCAATTTCATATAGCTCTGAATAAATTTCTTCGGCAGTCATCATGCGAATATCTTCTTTTGCGCTTCCGTCCCAAGTAAAACTAGAATCACACCAACTACAACGATAATCACAACCAGCCGTTCTTACAAACATCGTCTTACGTCCGATTACTCTGCCTTCACCTTGAATCGTAGGTCCAAATATTTCGAGAACAGGAATTTTAGCCATTTTGATGCTCCTTTGGTCGATAGACAACGTAACTAGTTGGTGTTTCACGAACATATACTTGTAAGCAGTGAGGCTTGTTTGAGCGAGCGTCTAAGTTATTTTGTATTATTTCATAAATTGTTTGTGCCACTACTTCTGTTGATGGACTTTTACCTTTGAACATTGGCAATTCATTTAATAATTGATGATCGAATGAACCGTGAACAAGTTTTTTTAAATCACTAAAATTAACTAAAAAACCGTTGTGATCAAGTTCATCACCAGCTATTGTTAAGTTTACAAAATAAGTATGTCCGTGTGTGCGCATACATTTTCCGGCATCTTCACTTGGAATATAATGAGCAGCTGAAAAGTTAAAGTCCTTATTTAATTCGAATACATAGTTATGATTTACTTGAGGATAATTTTGTTGAAACATTAGTTATTCGCTCCTTTTTCAACCAAATAATTGTTCAAACCACGTGCACGTAACTTACATGCTGGACACGTGCCACAGCCATCGCCAATAATACCGTTATAACAAGTTAATGTGCGTTCTCTAACGTAATCTAAAACTCCTAAATCATCACTCAATGCCCAAGTTTCTTTTTTATCTAACCACATTAATGGCGTATGAATTACAAAGTTTTTATCCATTGATAAATTTAAAGTAACATTCATAGATTTAACAAAACTATCACGGCAATCTGGGTAACCAGAAAAATCTGTTTCACATACACCTGTGATTATATTTTTCGCATTAAGGTGATAAGCTAAAGCGCCAGCAAAAGATAAAAATAATAAATTGCGTGCAGGGACAAAAGTATTTGGAATTTCATCGTCGTTTGCTTCAATAGCCATATTAGGGTCTGTTAAAGCGTTAGGTGTTAATTGAGATAATAGAGACATATCCAGAACGTGATGTTTAAGTTGTTGCTCTTCGGCTATAGCTTGTGCAACTTCGATTTCTTGCGCATGTCTTTGTCCGTATTTAAAAGTTACTAATTCAACTTCATCAAAATGTTTCTTGGCCCAAAATAAACATGTTGTGCTATCTTGGCCACCACTAAACACTACAATGGCTTTATTGTTATCTAGTAATTGTTCGTTCATTTAAAAATTCGCTCTCCTTAAAAGTAACTACTGTAATAAGACATAAAAAAACGTCTATCTCTATAAAAAGATAGACGCGTTAAGTCTAGTTTTTTATAGAGGGTGTCAGCTAGAAACCTCTGTTTATTCATTTACATGATGACTAGAATAATATATTTAAACTGTAAAATCAAGTTGATATTTGGCATAATAGCACTAATCGGCTAACAATAGAATGGTATGAAAGAGGTAATAATATGATTATCGTCATCGACAATAAAGATTCATTTACATATAATCTTGTTGATTATACAAAAAATATTTCTCAGCAACCAGTCAAAGTCATTGATGTGGATCAAGTTGATATAACGGCATTACAATACTTAAAACCTGAAGCAATTATTATCTCGCCAGGGCCAGGTAAACCAAGTGATTATCCCGTATTAAGTTATGTAATTACAACTTTTGCAGCAACTACACCTATTCTCGGTGTTTGCTTAGGCTTTCAATTAATCGTTGAGTATTTT
Organism: Staphylococcus kloosii; assembly: GCF_003019255.1. Classification (NCBI taxonomy): domain Bacteria; kingdom Bacillati; phylum Bacillota; class Bacilli; order Caryophanales; family Staphylococcaceae; genus Staphylococcus; species Staphylococcus kloosii. The sequence continues at coordinate 2,399,859 of NZ_CP027846.1, read as the reverse complement.
GGAGGAAAAATAATTAAAAGTGACAAACCAGTGCATGGTCATGTAACGACTTTGACGCATACAAATAGTGGTATTTTTAAAGGCTTAAAGCAAAATTTTCAAGTTATGCGTTATCACTCATTGATTGCACATACGGCATCAATACCATCTGAATTAAATATTGTAGCTTATAATGAAGAACAAATTATTATGGCAGTTGAGCATGAACAATTACCGTTATATGGAGTTCAATATCACCCTGAATCTATTTCAAGTGAATATGGACATAAACAGTTACAATTATTTTTAACGAAAGCAGGTGAACACTGTGCACATTCAATTTAATTATCGCTATATGACTGACGCAAATGATTTTGAAACGTATCATATTGAATGTACAGATTATAGCGCTAAAAAAATAGCTTGGACCATTGATGAGGTAGGGGCTGTAGTATCGTTTGCCGAAGCGATGCAAAGCCAAGATAAATATGTAGCACTTTATTTACCTTATGAAGCAGCTAATTATTATAATGAAGATATGGCAGTGGTGAGTGTTCATGGTCCATATGTGTATGCAGCTGCTTATGTTTTTGATTCAGTCACACAAGTAACTGAACAAGCACCATATGAGTATGATAAATGTCACAATTTCCAATTTACAGAATCCAATGAAATATTAACGAAAAACATTGAACGTATACAGCAAGAAATTATTAACGGTAATACGTATCAAGTTAATTACACTACAAGATTAACTGACAACATTCAACGACCTATTTACGATTTATATCGACAATTGCAACTTGCTAATAATGGAAATTATTCAGTAATGATAGATACTGATGAATTACAAATAGCTTCGTCTTCACCAGAATTATTCTTTCAACAAGGAACTTTTAACAATAACGACAATGTTATTGTTAGTAAACCAATGAAAGGTACAATGTCTCGTGGCGTTACACCCGCTGATGATGAAATGCAATATACAACGTTAGCACAATCTGAGAAAGATAAAGCAGAAAATGTCATGATAGTGGATTTGCTACGCAATGACATTGCACGTATTGCAACAACAAATAGCGTAAAAGTTTACAAATTATTTCATATTGAAAAATATGATACTGTATTTCAAATGACATCGATGGTTACGGGACAACTTCCTCAATCGACGTCATTGAATAAAATATTAGCATCACTGTTCCCGTGTGGCTCAATTACCGGTGCACCTAAAATTAATACAATGAAATTTATTAAATCATTAGAGCAAGTACCGAGACATGTATATTGCGGAACGATTGGATTGCTAATGCCGAATGGTAAGTCCATTTTCAACGTACCAATCCGAACTATTCAATATATAGGAGAACAAGCAATTTATGGTGTAGGTGCAGGTATAACGATAGATTCGGAAGCGGATAAAGAAATAAAAGAATTTAATGACAAAGTAAAAATATTGGAGTGCTTATAATGAAATTATTTGAAACGATGAGACTCGAAAATAATGAAATTAAACGATTAGCATTACATAAAGAGAGAATTCAAAATTCTTGCGAAGCATTGAAGATAAATTTTGATAATAAGCAGTGGGACAAAGTGATTAGTCACATTTTAGAAAATTATCCTAATCAACTTAAACGATTAAAAATAATGATTGATCAACAAGGAGAAGTGTCATTTGAAATAGCTGAATTACCTGACAAACAATACTTTACTGCTCGTTTGGTTAAGTTAGATAAAGCAGTTAATAAACAAGACCTTATTCATAAAACAACGCAGCGAGATCATCTGCAACACGATCATTCTACAGATCTTATTTTATTACATGATGACAAAGGTAAAATATTAGAATTTGATATTGGTAATATAATGGTAAAAGAAGACGAACAATGCTATACGCCAGAATTCGAACAAGATTTTTTACGTGGCACGATGAGAAGATCTTTGATAGAACAAGGTTCATTAGAAATTAAAAATTATGATGTGACTACTTTCGTACGTAAACTACAAAACAATGAGATTAAAGTTTTTCTATTAAATAGTTTACGTGAGGTTGCCGATGTAGAAATTTATCTATAGAATATATAAAGAAAAAAGGTAAACTATTACTATATACAGTTTATTTAGAAATTTAATTACTCAAGTGAACAACAATGATTCAAAAATTATAGTAAAGAAATTATATTGATAAATTTAACTAACAACCCGAACGGAGAAAATAATGATAATTTTATGGCTACTATTAATTATTGGAGTAACGATAATTGCTAAGTGGGTTATTAATCACAACCATAAAGACCATGCTACGATAGTGAATTATTGTGTGCTTATTGTTTTTTGCTTAATACAATTTGTATTAGTTTATTTTTTGGTTGGTGACATTATTGAACTTTTAGTCAAAGGATTAAATGTTTTTTATCATTAAGAAATTATGATGAGGTGCAAGTATGAAAATATATAGTCAAGGGGATCAAGCTATAGTAGTCTCTATAGAGAAAAAGGTATCAAAGGATTTAACTGAAGACTTATTAGCATTAAAGTCCTATCTTTTAGAACGCAATTTCCCATTTATAACAGAAATTGTACCAACTGAATCAGATATGATGATTTGTTATGATGCGCGCAGTATGATTAAGCATCATCATATTCAATCACCTTTTCAATATATGAAAGACTTAGTTTATTCAATTAGGTTAGAAATTATTCATGATGATACACCTGAAGGGATAACAAATATTCCAGTCATATACGGTGGAGAATATGGGCCTGATTTAGAGCAACTATTACAATACTATAATATTGATTTAGACACTTTTATTAACCGACATACAAATTGTACCTACTTTGTATCTACGATGGGATATTCTCCAGGCTTTCCTTATTTAACAGGCATGGATGAGCGCTTATTTGTTAATCATACAGGAAAACAAAAATCCTTTATTCCAGCAGGTGCGGTTATTATTGAAGGGAAAAAGACTGGCATTAATACGACAGATACATATGGAGATTGGCTCGTTATTGGTTATACGCCAGAAACTTTATTCAATCCTGAGAAAGACGATTTTACTAAGCTTACACTTGGCGATAATGTAAGATTTATACCATGTAAAGAAAACGAGATAGATTTAGGGGGCTTCAAACCATGTCAATCATAATAGAGGAAGAAGGATTATTTTCAAGCTTTCAAGACTTTGGTAGACAAGGTTATGAAGACCGAGGTGTCATTCCAGGTGGTGCCTTAGACACTTTGTCTCACGAAATTGCTAACCGACTTGTAGCAAATGACAAAAATGAAGCAACACTTGAAATGACTAATAGAATGGCTCGTATACGTTTTACTGAACCAACATTGATCGCTTTAAGCGGTGGGACATTTAAGGCGACGACTGATGATTTAACCGTATTACCAAATAAATTATACTTGATGTTAAAAGGTGATGTCTTACGATTTGTTGAGACACAACGTACATCAAGAGTCTATTTAGCCGTAGGTGGTGGATTTGAATTAGATGAATGGCTAGGTTCAACCGCTACAGATTTTAAAGCTAAAATTGGTGGATTCCACGGACGTAGCTTGAAAAAAGGTGACGAAATTAATATGAAACGTAATTATTCTAAACGTCATCACAAATTATTTGAGAATTTAGAACATACGAGACAAACCAATTGGGGAATAGATGGTTATGCATTGTCGTTCAACTATATGTCTGATGTATTTCACGTTATAAAAAATAAAGGTACAGAGGATTTTGACCAAGATACATTAGATCGTTTTACTTTGAGTGAATATAAAGTCACGAGTAAAGCCAATAGGGTAGGTATGTTAGTTGAAGGTCAGTCTGTTAAAGCGTATTACGAAGATATGCCGCTACATCAATCTGTTAAACGTGGCACGATACAAGTTAAAAGAGACGGTACGCCAATTATTTTATTAAATGACCATTACACGTTAGGTAGTTATCCTCAAATAGGAACGATTGCAACTTACCATCTAACTAAATTAGGACAAAAGCATCAAGGAGAAAAATTGAAATTCCAATTTATCGATGTTGAGACGGCGGAAGAAAATTTAATTAAGTTTAATAACTGGTTAAACCAATTATTCCATGGTATAGAATATAGAATGCAGCTCGAAATGCAAAAATAAATAGAGGTGGGGTTCTACATTAGAACTTCATCTCTATTTTTGTGCACCAAGTTAATATTTGCTTCTCAATGAATGTCGATAATTGTTATTAAATATTAGTTGAGGGTTCATCGATGTTAAAATATAAATATTTTTCTATGTATTAAATGCTTATATGTAAGCCAGTGGACAATTTGCATTACAATTATTTATAAAAGTGAGATATTACGCTTTGCTTTCTAAGTCTGTGGTCTGATTAATTAGCGGAAAAAAATAAGTATAATCTATTGATGACATTAATTTTGAAGGCTTGAATTATAAATAAAGGTGATGTGTATTTCATGTTTAAATCACCCTAACACTTGATATTTGTTGATTATTACTATATATTTATAAATTGAACTATGTGCGTTTTTTACAAAAAGGTTACAAAACGCTATAATTGTTAGAGTGTTTTTACAACCATTAACAAAAATTTATTTCAGTCATTAACTATAATTAAAAATTATTACTTTAAATCAAATTAGGAGTTTGGATTGGGCTTAATAGCAACTTGTGTTATGCAACGTTAAGTGTAATGTTAAACTCATCGAATGTAACTTTAGCCAACAGTAATACATAACTTTGCAATAAGTTATCAGTTTTGCTTAATTATTTATTAAAGCAATAGTTAAATGTATTAATATGGATAGGAAATTATAATCTCCGTCCTGTAAATTGATAATATCGGGGGAAACGATCATGAGTTTACACAAGAAGAAATTAACGCTATTTGCGTTTTTTATTCTAACAGTGTTAACTGTTACTTTAAAAACGTATTTTTCTTATTATGTTGATTTTTCTTTAGGTGTTAAAGGATTAGTTCAAAACTTAATTCTTTTAATGAATCCATATAGTTTGATAGCACTAATATTAAGTGTGTTCTTATTCTTTAAAGGTAAAAAAGCATTTTGGTTTATCTTTATAGGTGGATTTTTACTTAGTTTCTTACTTTACGCGAATGTTGTTTATTTCAGATTCTTCTCTGACTTTTTAACATTTAGTACTTTAAACCAAGTAGGAAACGTTGATTCAATGGGTGGCGCAGTAACTGCATCATTCAAATGGTATGACTTTGTATACTTTATTGATACGATTATTTATTTATTCGTATTGATATTCAAGCACAAATGGTTAGATAGACGTGTATTTAGTAAAAAGTTTGTTCCGGTAGTAATGGCAGCATCAGTAGCACTATTTTTCTTAAATTTAGCATTTGCAGAATCTGATCGTCCTCAATTATTATCACGTACTTTTGATCACAAATACTTAGTTAAATATTTAGGACCATACAACTTCACTGTTTATGATGGTGTTAAAACAATTCAAAACAGCCAACAAAAAGCATTGGCTAACGAAGATGATTTAACGAAAGTCTTAAATTACACCAAACAAAGACGTACTACACCAAACAAAGAATATTATGGTGTGGCTAAGAAGAAAAACATTATCAAAATTCACTTAGAAAGTTTCCAAACATTCTTAATTAATAAGAGAGTAAATGGACAAGAAGTAACACCATTCTTAAATAAACTTTCATCTGGTAAACAAGATTTCAGATACTATCCAAACTTCTTCCACCAAACTGGTCAAGGTAAGACATCTGACTCAGAGTTTATGATGGACAACAGTTTATATGGTTTACCACAAGGGTCTGCCTTTTCTCTTAAAGGAAACAACACGTTCCAATCATTACCAGCTATTTTAGACCAACAACAAGGTTATACATCTAGCGTAATGCATGGTGACTACAAAACGTTCTGGAACCGTGACCAAATCTATAGACACTTTGGTATCGATAAGTTCTATGATGCAACATACTATGATATGTCACAAAAGAATATCCAAAACTTAGGTCTTAAAGATAAAGAGTTCTTTAAAGAATCAGTTGATTACTTAGCGAAAGAAAAACAACCGTTCTACAATCATATGATTACATTAACAAACCATTACCCATTCACTTTATCACCACAAGATGCGTCAATTGAAAAACCACACACTGGTGATTCAACTGTAGATGGATATATCCAAACGGCTAATTATTTAGACCAATCATTAGAACAATTTATCGGTGATCTTAAGAAAAAAGGTCTATATAAAGACTCTATAATTATGATTTATGGTGACCACTATGGTATTTCTGAAAATCATAACAAAGCAATGGAAAAACTATTAGGCGAAAAAATTGACGCAGCTAAATTCACAGACTTAAATCGTACTGGTTTCTGGCTGAAAATACCTGGTAAAAAAGGTACAATTGATAAAACTTATGCTGGTCAACAAGACGTTATGCCTACAGTATTACACTTATTAGGTATCGATTCTAAAAACTACTTGATGATGGGTACTGACTTATTATCTAAAGACCACAACGATACAGTACCATTCAGAAATGGTGACTTTGTGACTAAAGATTATAAATATGTAAATGGTAGAATCTACTCAAACAAAGATAACAAACCAATGACTACTAAACCGAAAGACTTCGAAAAACGTAAACAACAAACAGATAAAGATTTAGAAATGAGTGACGATGTCTTAAACGGTGATTTATTCAGATTCTACAAAAATCCAGATTTCAAAAAAGTTAATCCAGCAAAATATGAATATAAATCAGGTCCTAAAGGACAAGAGAAAAAATAATATAGTTTTTAGCCAAGACGACATGAGTTGTCTTGGTTTTTTTTATGATTAAAAAATGATAGGGTTTTCAATTAATGCTGAAAAATTATGAACTATAGATAGTTACTTTACTGGAAAATCTAATGGATGTCGGCGCAAGAGTATCATTTAGCTATTAAAAGGTGTATAATATATAGAACTGAAAATTAATTTAATAGAGATAATCAGAATATTCGATGTTAAAAGGATGTTGCATGTTGGAAGCATATAAAATTGAACATTTACATAAATCTTATGCCGACAAAATAATTTTTGATGACTTACAATTATCAATCTCTAGTGGCGAAAAGATTGGATTAGTTGGTATTAATGGTACAGGAAAAAGTACTTTATTAAAGGTAATGGCTGGGATAGACGAAGATTTTGAAGCGGATATCAATCATCCTAACGATTATCGCATTCGTTATTCATCTCAAAAACAGTCATTTGATGAAGATGTGTCTGTTTTTGAAGCCGTATTAAACTCCGACACTACAACATTAAAAGTAATACAACGCTATGAACTGGCAGTTAAACAATATAGCGAAACACAAAGTGACACAGATTTTCAACGTATGATGCAAGCACAAGAAGCTATGGATGCAAACGATGCTTGGGATTACAATGCTGAAATTAAAACGATTTTATCAAAATTAGGTATTGTAGATACGACAAAAAAAGTAAATGAGTTATCTGGTGGTCAACAAAAGCGCGTAGGTTTAGCTAAAACATTAATAGAACAACCAGATTTATTATTACTAGATGAGCCGACAAACCATTTAGACTTTGAATCAATTAATTGGTTAATCAATTATGTAAAACAATATCCGCATACTGTATTGTTTGTAACCCATGATAGATACTTTTTAAATGAGGTTTCAACACGAATTATTGAATTAGACCGTGGTCGTCTCACGTCATATCCAGGCAATTATGAAAGTTATATTGCGATGAGGGCTGAGAATGAACTTATAGAACAAAAACAACAACAAAAGCAAAAGGCTTTATATAAGCAAGAGTTGGCTTGGATGCGTGCTGGTGCGAAGGCTAGATCGACGAAACAACAAGCACGTATTAATCGCTTTAATGATTTAGAACAAGACGTAAAAGAGCAACATCAACAAGATAAAGGGTCTCTGAATTTAGCTTATTCTAGATTAGGTAAACAAGTATTTGAATTAGAACATGTGACTAAACAAATTAATCAGCGTACATTATTTGCGGATGTTACTGAAATTATTCAAAATGGCCAACGTATAGGTATCGTAGGTGCTAATGGTGTAGGTAAGACAACGTTACTTAATATTTTAAATAATGATGATCAACAGTATGAAGGTACATTGAAAATTGGTCAGACAGTTAAAGTGGCTTACTTCAAACAAACCGATGAGCGCTTAGATAGAGACATCAGAATGATTGACTATTTAAGAGAAGAAAGTGAAATGGCACGTGAACAAGATGGGACAACGGTGTCAGTTACACAGCTTTTAGAGCGCTTCTTATTTCCAAGTGCTACACATGGTAAAAAGTTATTTAAACTTTCTGGTGGCGAGCAGAAACGTTTATATTTATTAAAATTACTTGTACATCAACCTAATGTATTATTATTAGATGAACCGACAAATGACTTAGATACTGAAACATTAACAATTTTAGAGGATTACATTAGCTCTTTTGGGGGTACAGTAATCACTGTTAGTCATGATCGTTACTTTTTAAATAAAGTTGCACAAGAATATTGGTATATTCATGACGGTAAGATAGAACGTATAATTGGTAGTTTTGAAGATTATGAAGTACATAAAAAAGCGCAAGATAAATCGAGTGCTGGTAATAAAGTGCAACATAAGCAAAAGACATCACAACCGACGAAACGTAAAAAAGGTTTATCTTATAAAGAACAAAAAGAGTTTGACACGATAATTGATAGAATAGATCAAACTGAAGAACGATTAAATAATATTGAACAAGAAATGATAGATGCCAGTTCTGATTATGGTAAAATCAAAGAATTAAACGAGGAACAACAACAACTTCAGCAGCTATATGATGAAGATATTACTAGATGGGCCGAGCTTGAAGAATTAAAAGAACAATGAGGGATTTTATAACATGGAAGCAACTTTATCACATTATTTTGGTTACGACACCTTCCGTCCTGGCCAAAAGGAAATCATAAGTAAAATTATATCTCATCGTAATGTGTTAGGTGTATTACCTACAGGTGGGGGAAAATCAATTTGTTATCAAGTACCAGGTTTAATGCTGGGCGGGACGACGATTGTTATCAGTCCGTTAATTTCATTAATGAAAGACCAAGTAGACCAATTAAAAGCGTCAGGCATTAGCGCTGCGTTTTTAAATAGTAGTTTGACTCAAAAGCAACAAAAAGCAATAGAACAACAATTGCTAAAGGGTGAAATACAGTTTTTATATGTAGCACCAGAACGTTTTGATAACGATTATTTTATTAGCCTATTACAACAACTTCCTATTCGATTAGTTGCGTTTGATGAGGCACACTGTATATCAAAATGGGGACATGACTTCAGACCAAGCTATCAAGATGTCATTTATAAAGTTTTTGATTTGCCACAGGACTTTGCCATCGTAGCTTTAACGGCAACAGCAACAGCAGAAGTTCAAAAAGATATTATGTCACGCTTGAATATTAATAAGGCTGATGAAGTAAAGACAAGTACTAAACGACGAAATTTAGTATTTAAAGTAAACCCTACATATCAACGACAAAAATTTGTGATTGATTATGTAAGTCAGCATAAACAAGAAGCGGGTATTATTTATTGTTCGACGCGTAAACAAGTAGAAGAATTACATGAGGCGCTTGAAGATAATAATGTTAATAGTACGATTTATCATGCTGGTTTAACGAATAAAGAACGAGAACTAGCTCAAAATGACTTTGTCTATGACCGTGTGAGAGTCGTAGTAGCCACGAATGCCTTTGGTATGGGTATAGATAAATCTAACGTACGTTTTGTTATTCACTACAACATGCCAGGAGATATGGAATCATATTACCAAGAGGCAGGACGTGCAGGTCGTGACGGCTTGAAAAGTGATTGTATTTTACTCTTTAGTGAACGTGATATCGGATTACATCAATACTTTATCTCATCATCTAAAGCAGACGATGATTATAAAGACAAGATGGGCGAAAAATTAACTAAAATGATTCAATATACGAAAACTAAAAAATGTTTAGAAGCGACGTTAGTACATTACTTTGAACCTAACGAAAAGTTAGAAGAATGCCAACAATGTAGTAATTGTGTGCGTGAAAATAAAACTTATGATATGACGCATGAAGCGAAGATGATTATTAGCTGTATTGCACGTATGAAGCAACAAGAAAGCTATGGTGTGATTATTCAAGTGTTACGCGGTGAACTAACTGATTATATTCGTTATTGTGAATATGATAAATTATCAACGCATGGCATTATGAAAGATTATACGACTTCTGATTTAAGTCATTTAATCGACGAATTACGCTTTAAAGGTTATTTAAATGAAAACGATGAGATTCTGACATGTGACAGTAACGTTAAATCATTGTTGAACGCAGAAAAAGTAGTATTTACAACACCATTTAAACGTAAGTCGAAAGAAAAAGTAAGTATCAATACGGTTGAAGGTGTTGATAAAGCGTTATTTGATGAATTAAAAGATGTACGTCAAAAACTAAGTGAGCAATTGGATATCGCGCCTGTTAGCGTATTTTCTGATTATACGTTAGAAGAATTTGCTAAACGTAAACCAGAATCCAAACAAGATATGATTTCTATTGATGGCGTCGGTAGCTATAAATTAAAACATTATTGTCCGAAGTTTTTAGAAACGATTCAATCATATAAAGCTCAAATTTAATTAAAAACTTACTTACATTTGAAAAGTTAATAATAACGTATAAGCGTTTGCGTAGTTAGACTGAAAGTTTAGCTATGCAAACGTTTTTTATAAAAAGAAATATAGAAATGTAAAATTTTATATTTAATACTTTTTTTTACGGGTATATGTAGAACGATATAAAAATAAATGATGTGGAATTGCACTTTAGGAAATAAAAATTGAAGGTGAAGATATGATTAAGTTTAATAACGTGTCAAAACGTTATGGGGATAAATTAGCAGTAGAAGATGTAAGTTTTAATATAGAACAAGGAGAATTCTTTGTCTTGATAGGGCCTTCAGGCTGTGGGAAGACCACAACTTTAAAAATGATTAATCGCTTAATTGCCTTAACCGGTGGTTATATATACTTTAATGACAAACCGATTAGTGATTATCCGGTCTATGAAATGCGTTGGGATATAGGCTATGTACTACAACAAATTGCGTTGTTTCCGCATATGACGATAAAAGAAAATATAGCGCAAGTACCGCAAATGAAAAAGTGGAAACAAAAAGACATCGATAGCCGTATAGATGAATTACTCAACATGGTAAATATGGATCCAGAACAATTTAAAAATCGTAAACCCGATGAATTATCTGGGGGACAACGCCAAAGAATTGGGGTTATTCGTGCTTTAGCTGCAGATCCGCCTGTAATCTTAATGGACGAGCCGTTTAGTGCACTGGATCCAATTAGTCGTGAGAAATTACAAGACGACTTGATAGAATTACAGCAAAAAATTAAGAAAACTATCGTATTCGTTACGCATGACATTGAGGAAGCAATGAAATTAGGGGATAGGATTTGTTTAATGAATGATGGGAAAGTTGAACAAATAGATACGCCAGAAGGATTTATGACCAATCCACAAAGCGACTTTGTAAAACAATTTATGGGTAGCCATTTAGAACGCGATACACGCAATATAAAATTACGTGATGTTATTAACCATGATGTTGAACAAGTGGATGATCTGAAGAATGAATATCCAACACTCGATGGTGAAGCTACCATTAAAGATGCGTATGCTTATCTTGCCCAACATCCTGCAGTCATTGTCACTAATCAACAAAATAATAAACAGCATATTTTAAAGCGAGAAGATATGTTTAATTATTTAGCAGAAGTTAAAGGGGGGAGCAACTAATGCATGAGTTAATTCAAACGCTCTCTGATCGTAAAGGACAACTTGTAACGACAATATTTGAACATATACAACTGTCATTTATTGCTTTACTGATTGCAGCCTTAATTGGTGTGCCACTTGGAATATTATTAACAAAAACAAAAAAAGTATCAGAAATAGTTATGAATATCGCTGCTGTGTTACAGACTATACCATCTTTAGCATTATTAGGATTGATGATTCCGTTATTTGGTATAGGTAAAATACCCGCTGTAATTGCACTTGTCGTATATGCATTATTACCAATATTACGCAATACATATACTGGTATAGATGAAGTGGATCCTTCTTTAGTCGAAGCAGCAAAAGGGATAGGTATGAAGCCTGGACGTAGACTTGCTAAAGTTGAACTACCAATAGCTATGCCTGTAATTATGGCAGGTATTAGAACTGCGATGGTACTTATTATCGGTACTGCAACATTAGCAGCTTTAATTGGTGCGGGTGGTCTTGGTGATCTTATTTTACTAGGGATTGACCGTAACAATTCATCACTCATATTAATTGGTGCCATTCCGGCAGCATTACTTGCTATCTTATTTGATTTAGTATTGCGTTTTATGCAAAAGCTATCATACAAAAAACTAATTATTTCTTTAGTTTCTATAGCGGTAATCTTATTACTTGTCATTATAGGCCCTATGTTAGCCAATAAAGGTGATAAAGTAACTATCGCCGGTAAATTAGGGTCTGAACCTTCAGTTATCACAAATATGTATAAAATTCTTATAGAGGAAAATACGAATGATACTGTCGATGTGAAAGATGGAATGGGCAAAACGTCATTCTTATTCAACGCTTTAAAATCAGACGATATAGATGGTTATTTAGAATTTACTGGTACCGTATTAGGTGAATTAACAAAAGAGAAGTTAACATCTAAAGAAGAACCAAAAGTATATAATCAAGCTAAAACAAGCTTAGAGCATAAATATAATATGACGATGTTAAAACCAATGAAATATAATAATACTTATACATTGGCTGTGAAGGAAGACTTCGCGAAGAAAAATAATATTAAAACCATTGATGATTTAAACAAAGTTAAAGATAAAATTAAACCTGGTTTTACTTTAGAATTTAATGACCGTGGAGACGGTTATCCAGCGGTTAAAAAAGCTTATGGTTTAGACCTAGGTAAGGTTAGAACGATGGAACCTAAATTGAGATATCAAGCCGTACAAAAAGGTGACATTAATCTGATAGATGCATACTCTACAGATGCTGAATTAAAACAGTATCATATGGTTGCATTAAAAGATAATAAACACGTTTTCCCACCTTATCAGGGCGCGCCAATGTTTAAACAATCATACTTGAAAAAGCATCCTGAAATTAAGGCACCATTGAATAAATTAGCCGGTAAAATTTCTGATGAAGATATGCAAGAAATGAATTATCAAGTCACAGTTAAAAATAAAGATCCATATACTGTAGCCAAAAATTATTTGAAAAAGCATCATTTAATTAAATAACTAGAAATGAGTTGAGCGATTGCAACATGATCGTTCAACTCATTTTTTATGTTTAATAGCTGATGTTATTGCTTTTCATTCAGTTAAAGCGTTATAATAACGGATAAGTTTTTATTATAAAAGATCTAAAGGGGGACCAACAACAAGATGAAAAAACAAATAGAACAACTATCAGCTTATCAACCAGGTTTGTCGCCACGTGCGCTAAAAGAGGCTTATGGCATTGAAGGAGAATTATATAAATTAGCGTCAAATGAAAATTTACATGGACCTTCACCAAAAGTGAAAGAAGCGATTACTGCGCATTTAGATGAATTATATTACTATCCTGAAACAGGGTCTCCGTTATTAAGAGAAGCAATAAGTAATGAATTAAATATTGATGAAAGTCGTATTTTATTTGGCGCAGGTCTAGATGAAGTAATTTTAATGATTTCAAGAGCGGTGCTAACTCCTGGAGATAATATTGTAACGAGTGAAATGACATTCGGCCAATATACGCATAATGCTGTTGTCGAAGCGGCAGAAGTAAAACAAGTACCTTTAAATAATGGTCATTTTGACTTAGAAGGTATGTTGAACGCCGTGGACGAAAATACAAAATTAATATGGTTATGTAATCCTAACAATCCAACGGGTACATATTTTACACATGATGAGTTGAAACATTTCTTAAATCAAGCACCAAGTAATATACCTGTACTTATTGATGAAGCATACGCTGAATTTGTAACAGCTGATGATTTTCCAAATTCTTTAGCATTACAACAAGAACATGATAATGCCTTTTTACTAAGAACATTTTCAAAAGCTTATGGTTTAGCTGGCTTGCGCGTAGGTTATGTGATTGCAGCTAAAGAAGCTATAGAAAAATGGAATATTATAAGACCTCCATTTAACGTAGGTCGTTTATCAGAATATGCTGCAATAGCCGCATTCGAAGATCAAGCTTATCTTAAATCTATAACTGACTATAATGCTAAAGAGAGAGAAAAGTTCTTTGCTATTCCTCAAAGCGAGCATTTCTATCCAAGTCAAACGAACTTTGTGTTCGTCAATACTAATCGTCCAGATGCTTTATATGAAGAACTTCTTAAAGTAGGCTGCATCACTAGACCATTCCCAAATGGTGTTAGAATAACAATTGGTTTTCCTGAACAAAATGATAAAATGATAGAAGTATTAAAATCTTTCGATTACTAAGTGTGATTGATGCTAGTAATAATGGCACAGAGAGAATAGCTTATAAAAGGGAGTAGAATGATTAATGACTAGAGAATCAATTGCAATTGATATGGATGAAGTATTAGCAGATACTGTGGGGTCACTTATTGAACGTGTAAACGACCGTATGGACTTAAGTATCACATATGATATGTTAGAAGGTAAGAAATTACGTCATGCGATGCCTGAACATGATGGCTTATTAACTGAAATATTAAGAGAGCCTGGCTTTTTCAGACAACTTGACGTGATGGCAGGTGCACAAGAAGCAGTTAAAAAACTAACTGCCCATTATGACGTTTATATTGCTACGGCAGCGATGGACGTACCAACGTCATTCCACGACAAATATGAATGGTTAAGACAACACTTTCCATTTTTAGATCCACAACATTTTGTGTTTTGTGGGCGTAAAAACATAGTCAAAGCAGATTATTTAATTGATGATAATCCTCGACAATTAAGTATCTTTACAGGTAAACCTATTATGTACACAGCATCTCATAATGTTGATGATAATAGATTTGCACGTGTTAATAACTGGGAAGATGTAGAAGATTATTTCTTGGGAAATAAATAATAAAAGACTGGAGCGTTGCATAAGCAGCGCTTCAGTCTTTTTAATTATTTGTTGATTCATCAACAACGGTTAATATTTTGATGGCTTGAGGAATAATTTGAATATTTAAAGGTGTCGTTAAGGCAATTTCACCATCGATATCTACTTTATGTGTGTCGTCTGTTTCTATAGTGATTTCTTTTGCAGGGATATGTGTTATACCTTTTGTCATATTGTTCCAATTTAAACTATCACGTTGTTTAAAGACATCCGTAAATATATTAAATTTTTGCTCATCAAAAATGAATATATTTAAATAGCCATCGTCTGGAGCTAAATCCGTTAATGGGATGCGGTTACCGCCAATAAATGGTCCATTTGCCACTAATATCATTGATGATTCATCACTTAGTTCTTTACCGTCTACATTTACTTTATAATTAAACTTCACAGGATCTACAAGTGTTTTCATCGTCGAACTCACATAACTTAATTTGCCAAAAAGGTCTTTATTGCCTTCTTGAACATTAAGGGCATTTTGGACTATTAGACCTAAGCCTACGAAGTTTAATGCGTATCGATCATTTACCTTCATAACATCATATGATTTTAATGTAGTTTCTGTTAATTGTTGACTAGCAACTCTAAAGTCATTATTTAAATTCAATGTTTTAGTAAAATCATTGAACGTGCCACCTGGAATAATACCGATAGGGATATTTAATTCATGCTGCATCACACCATTGATTAATTCGTTAACGGTACCGTCGCCACCAAGAATGAAAATTATATCTACATCATCACTATATTGCTGTGATTTGATTGATTTACAAAATTCTATGATATTTCCTTCATCTTCACTTAACTGTATTGATAAGTGTTTACATATAGTAGTTAAAGATTTAGCGACTTCTCCTAAGCCTTCGTATATATCTTTAATACCAGAATGTTCATGGTAAAATAAAACGCCATGATTGTATGTTTGCGTCATTAAAGTGCCTCCTAGGTAGTGCATAAACTTATTATACTATATTTTAAAGCACATAATAAAACACCACGATTATTTTAAATAACCATGGTGTTGCACCCAATATTGTTGAATGATAGTTCTTATTTAATACCGCGCATACCTTTAACAATTTTAGGAATAAAGGCAGTGATGATAATACTGATTACTACCGTGATAATTCCTAAGAATAAGAAGTAATTTGTATCGCCTAGTGGTGCTCTTAATTTAACTAAAGTACCATTAATTGCTTGTGCAGTTGCATTAGTTAATAGCCATAAGCTCATCATTTGTGAGTTAAATGCTTTTGGAGCTAATTTAACTGCGGCACTGCTACCTGTAGGTGATAGGAATAATTCCCCAACCACACAAATGACGTAAGATAAGATTACCCAGTTTACACTAAAGTGTGATGCACCTGAAGCGTGCCCAATAACAGCAACAAGTAAATAAGAAACACCCGCTAGTGCTGCACCTAAAACGAATTTAGAAGGCAAACTTGGTTGCTTTGTACCAAGTTTTTTCCATAAGGCTGAAACAATTGGTGCGAGCAGAATAATAAATAATGGGTTAATTGATTGGAAAATAGCCATTCCAAATGGCGTATGCCAACCAAAAATATTTAACGACATGTCAGAATTTTTAATAGCGTAAATATTTAACACATTTGAACCTTGTTCTTGTATTGACCAAAATAGCACACCTAATATAAATAAAGGAATAAATGCGTAAACTCTAGAACGTTCATCGTCTGTTACTTCTTTACTACGAATCATAATAATGAAGTAAGCGATAGGTAAAGCTATACCTAATACAAGGACTGTGTAACTTACTAAATTAAATGATAACGTGTGCGTTAAAGCTGCGATGACTACTATAATAATAATAAGTGCGATTATTCCAGAGAATATACCTATGTATTTTTTTCGTTCATCTTGAGTCAATGGGTTTGTTGGTGACATACCCACATCTCCTAAGTTTTTACGATTAAATAACATATACCAAATTAATCCTAAGAACATTCCGAAAGCTGCGATTGAGAAACCAATATGGAAATTACCACCGTGAATAAATTGGTTTAGTATGAATGGCGCAACTAAGGCACCACTATTTACAGCCATATAGAAAATTACAAATCCGGCATCCATTCTTTTATCATCTTCTGGATAAAGACGACCCACAATATTTGAAATATTTGGTTTCATAAGGCCAGAACCAACGATAATAAAGAACATCGATATGAATAAGCCAGTTAGTCCAATTGGTAAACTTAAACAAATATGACCGATGATTATAAGCACACCACCAAGAATGGTTGCCTGTCGCGTTCCGGTAATACGGTCGGCTACCCAACCGCCAAGAACGGAAGTCATAAATATTAATGAACCATAGACAGCCATGATCGATTGAGCAGTTGTTTCATCGATACCTAGGCCACCATCTTTAAGACTATAGTACATATAAAAGATTAGTAACGCACGCATGCCGTAATAACTAAATCGCTCCCAAAATTCGACAAAAAATAGTACGCCTAATCCTCTTGGATGTCCAAAGAATCCTTTCTGTGGAATCCCGTCAAGCTGTTGTTTGTATGTGCTATCGTTATGCATAAACACCCAACCTTTCTTCTACAATTATGTATAAAAGGGATTTTACTCTTAAATAAAATTAATTGCAATAATATTCTAATAATAATAATATTCTAAAAATTCAGTTTATTTTAATAATAAGTTTTTTAACAATAAAAATAAAAAATGTTAATTATTGCGCAATAAAAAAACGGCAACCTAAATGGTTGACCGTTAGTTTGTAATATTAGTAAACGCCTTTCATAGCACGTTTAACGATAGGTGAAATAATTAAAAGGATAACACCAATCGCTACTGCGAATGCACCTGAGTACATGAAATAATCGCTTTGATTTATCTTTGTATAAACGACTACAAGTTGTGCATTTATACCTTGAGCCGTCGCGTTACTTAACATCCATAAAGCCATCATTCGAGCCGTAAAGCTTAATGGAGCTAATTTAGTAGTAGTAGATAGACCTACTGGTGAAATACATAGTTCCCCAATTGTAATTAGTAAAAAGCTTAATACTAACCACAGTGGATTAATTAATGCTGCGCCTGTAGCTAATGGAATAATCATTACTAGATATGACAAACCGGCAATGATTGTACCGTAAGCGAACTTATGTACAGTAGGTGGGTTACGCTTACCTAATTTTACCCATAGCGTAGCGAAAATAGGTGCTAGAACTACGATAAATATAGGATTAAGTGATTGGGCCCATGACGCCGGTATAGAGAAATCTATTAATCCATTTGTTAAAGCGGACATTTCTAGTTGTGTTTTTTTATCTGCAAAGTTCGCTAATACTGTAGAACCTTGTTCCTGAATCATCCAAAATGCTACTGAAGCTATGTACAGTGGTATATAACTAAGTACACGAGATTTTTCATCTTTAGTAACATCTTTACTTGCTATCATATTTATAATAATACCAATAGGTAATACGATACCTATAATAGTAACAAGTAGACTGAAGTTTTCTAACGTTAGTGCATTGTTCAATTTAAGAACTAATAAATAGATAAGGAATAAAACAACCACTATACCCGTTAATAAACTAAGACGTTTAATTTCAGGTTTTGTTAACGGATTAGGTACGTTTAATCCTGCTAGGCCTAACGTACCTTTACGTCTGATGATGAATACTACTAAACCACAGAACATACCGATAGCTGCAACTAAAAATCCAGCGTGGAATCCTACTCGAGTTTGTAAAAATCCAGTGATTAAAGGTGCTAATAAACCACCTAAGTTAATCCCCATGTAAAATATTGTAAATGCAGAGTCTGTACGAACATCATTACGATCGTACAACTCGCCGACAGTTGTTGATATATTAGGTTTTAATAAACCAGTTCCTGCAATAATGAATAATAAAGCGACCATTACAAGTGTTAAATTATTTGGTAATGATAGCAAAATATGACCTATCATTATTAGAACGCCACCATAGAATAGGGCATGTTGTGTACCTGTAATTCGGTCAGCAATCCATCCTCCTATGGCACCAGACATGTAAATGAGTGTTCCGTATAGCGCAACGATTTGTAGTGCTACGGCTTCATCTAAACCAAATCCGCCTTTTGCGACGCTATAGTATAAATAATAAATCAGTATTGCTTTCATTCCGTAGTAACTGAATCTCTCCCAAAATTCAGTAAAGAATAAAGTACTTAGTCCTTTCGGATGTCCGAAAAATCCTGTTCTTGGTGTACTTTCCATGATTTCTTCATGTGTATAACTAATTTTCCTCATTTGTTCACTCCCCTTAAATAGTTGAACTAATTTTATACTGTTTTTATATAAAAAACAAGTGTATTTTTTGTGGGTACATATTAATGATTTCTTTTATTAAATTTGTACGAAAATAAAAACTCCATAATAAACTAAGTTTATTACGGAGAATGCTTATTAGCGATTATCTATTTTTTCTGGATATAAATCATGGTTCATTAAGCGATGTTCTGCCATTTGTTCATATTTACTATTAGGTCTGCCATAATTTGTGTAAGGGTCTATCGAAATACCTCCACGAGGAGTGAATTTTCCCCAAACTTCTATATAATGTGGATCCATCAAGTCAATTAAGTCATTCATAATAATATTCATACAATCTTCATGGAAGTCACCATGATTTCTAAAGCTAAATAAGTATAGCTTTAAAGACTTAGACTCTACCATTTTTATATTAGGTATATATGAGATATAAATGGTAGCGAAATCAGGTTGTCCTGTGATAGGACATAAAGATGTGAACTCAGGACAGTTGAATTTCACGAAATAGTCTCGACCTTGATGCTTGTTATCGAATGATTCTAATACTTCAGGGGTATAATCAAAGTCATATTTGTTATTTTGATTACCTAAAAGTGTTATATCTTGTAATTCTTCATTATTTCGGCCTTGTGCCAATTTGATTACCTCCTTTAAAATTATTTACTTACGTTGATTTTCTTTAACGGCAGCAATATTTTGTCGTCGTGCTTTTTCGAACATGTAGTAACTCGCACCAATAATTATAATATAACCTAAGACGGCATATACATCTGGAGATTCTCCAAAGATAATTAAACCGAAAAATGCTGTAAAAATAATAGATGCATAAGTGAAGATTGAAATATCTTTTGCCGGTGCGTAACTATATGCCAATGTAATACCTATTTGTCCGACGGCAGCAGATAAGCCAGCGCCTATTAAATAAAGCAATTGTAACCAAGTCATAGGTTCATACGTAAAGAGTGTAAAAGGTATAAGTACTACTACTGAGAATAATGAGAAGTAGAATACAATCGTATAAGGTGCTTCACGCGTACTTAAAGCACGTACACATGTATAAGCACTAGCGGCAAAAATACCTGATAATAGACCGCCGACTCCCGGAATCATAGCAGATGAAAATTCTGGTTTGACTACGAAAAGCATGCCGCCAATAGCAACGATCATTGCGATAATTTGATAATTTCGTACTTTCTCATTTAAGAAAATAAGACTAAGCAAAATCGTCCAAAATGGATTTAATTTCATTAATGTGTCGGCATCGCTTAGTACCATATGATCGATTGCATAGATGTTTAAAAGCACACCGATGAGACCAAGTGTCGAACGAGAAATTAACAACGGTTGACTACTTAATTTACCGAATAGAGGTTGCTTGTATTTAATTATGAAATATAAAGGTATAAATAATGATACTAAATTTCTGGCAAGTGACTTTTGGAAAACAGGAAGATCTCCGGCTAATCTAAAAAATACAGACATAAAACTGAAGCCAATTGCAGAAATTAATATAGCAATGATACCTTTCACTTTTGGATTCACTGTATATCGCCTCATTCTTAAAATTTTAACGTATTTATATTAGCACAGTTAATCTTAAAATGTACACATGCGCTTGCAATAAATATAAAAGTATACTATCATATTTATACGAACAAATGTTCTCTTTAGCGATACTAATTTACAAAGCTATTTAGTAATAAATTTATTTAATAAAAATTGAAGAATAAAGCGAGGGGCTTAAAGCTATGTGCGCCAACGAGTTGCGATTTTTCAGGAAAAATCAACTAAAAGCCCTTAAAATTTTAGAAAAAAATTTTTTTCGTTTTGTAACGTTGAAATGGTGCCATTTATGCTGTTTAGTAAGAAATTTGTCACTTCTTGAGCCTTTAAAAGTAATTGTTTGTTATGTATAATTAAACACATAATATAGTACTGGTTAAAAAACAGCACTACTATATGTTGTGTTTTAAAACAGTATTAATAATTGTAAAAATACAAAATTACAAACTAATTATTATGAAAATTTAATGGAAACATGACAAATTAAGGTTTTTAAAGACCTTAATTGTTCCATATATAGACAGTTTTTAATTAATTACACTATATATTGTGTTTACCATATTAGTTTTGTGTTTGAAAAACGTTAGTGTGAATTAACGTTTTATTTTTAAATGTTCAATGTTGATTTAGAAAGAAGGTGTACCAATGAAAGTCGTATTCTTTTCATTTTCGGGTAATGTCAGAAGATTTATCAACAAAGCAGAATTAACAAACACGATGGAAATTACACAAACGAATTGTTCAGAACGTATTGATGAACCTTTCATTTTGGTCACTGGAACAATAGGGTTTGGCGAGGTTCCTCAACCAGTACAGTCATTTTTAGACACAAACGGTGACTTATTAAAAGCCGTGGCCGCAAGCGGAAATCGTAATTGGGGCCAAAATTTTGCCAAAGCCGGACGTAGTATAGCTGAAAGCTATCAAGTACCATTATTAATAAAGTTTGAAGTACAAGGTACATCCAATGATGTAGAACAATTTAAGGATAAGGTGGGGCAATTCTATGAAGACTATAGACGAGAAGAAATACAATCATATTGAATTAAATAATGAAGTTACTAAACGTAAAGAGAATGGCTTTTTCAATTTAGAGAAAGATCAAGAAGCTTTAGCAGTATATTTAGAAGAAATTCAAGATAAAACAATTTACTTTGATACTGAACTTGAACGTCTTCATTATTTAGTAGATAATGATTTTTATTTTGATGTATTTGAAAAATATTCAGAAGCAGAACTAGAAGAAGTGACAGAATATGCACGTAGCTTCGATTTCAAATTTGCTAGTTACATGTCTGCAAGTAAATTTTTCAAAGATTATGCATTGAAAACAAACGATAAACAACAATATCTAGAAGACTACAACCAACACGTAGCAATCGTATCTTTATATTTAGCAAATGGTGACAAAAAGACTGCAAAACAATTTATCTCAGCAATGATAGAACAACGTTACCAACCTGCAACACCTACATTTTTAAATGCTGGACGTGCGCGTCGTGGTGAACTTGTTTCTTGTTTCCTACTTGAAGTAGACGATAGCTTGAATTCTATTAACTTTATCGATGCTACAGCTAAACAATTAAGTAAAATTGGTGGCGGCGTTGCAATTAACTTATCTAAATTACGTGCACGTGGAGAAGCAATTAAAGGCATCAAAGGTGTAGCAAAAGGTGTGCTACCAGTTGCTAAATCACTAGAAGGTGGTTTTAGTTATGCAGATCAACTTGGACAACGTCCAGGTGCGGGTGCAGTATACTTAAATATTTTCCATTACGACGTAGAAGAATTTTTAGATACTAAAAAAGTAAATGCTGATGAGGACTTGAGACTATCTACTATTTCAACTGGCTTAATCGTACCTGCTAAATTCTTTGAATTAGCTAAAGAAGGTAAAGACTTCCATATGTTCGCACCACATACGATATACAATGAATACGGTGTTACATTAGATGATATCGATTTAGATGCTTATTATGATGAGCTTGTAGCTAATCCTAATGTAGATAAAAAGAAAAAAGATGCACGTGAAATGTTAAATACAATTGCTCAAACACAATTGCAATCAGGTTATCCTTATTTAATGTTTAAAGACAATGCGAATAAAGTCCACGCTAACTCTAATATTGGCCAAATTAAAATGAGTAACTTATGTACTGAAATTTTCCAACTACAAGAAACTTCTATAATTAACGACTATGGTACAGAAGATGAAATTAAGCGTGACATTTCATGTAATTTAGGCTCATTAAACATTGTTAATGTGATGGAATCTGGTAAATTTAGAGATTCAGTACACACAGGTATGGATGCATTAACGGTTGTAAGTGATGAAGCAGATATTAAAAATGCGCCAGGAGTTAGAAAAGCTAACAGTGAATTACATTCAGTTGGTCTTGGTGTTATGAACTTACATGGTTATTTAGCGAAAAATAAAATTAATTACGAATCAGAAGAAGCAAAAGATTTTGCCAATACATTCTTTATGATTATGAACTATTATTCTCTTGAACGTTCAATGGAAATAGCTAAAGAACGTGGTGAAGTATACAAAGACTTCGATAAATCAGATTATGCTAATGGAAAATATTTTGAATTCTATACTTCTCAATCATTTGAACCAAAATATGATAAAGTTAGTAGATTATTTGACGGTTTAGAAATACCAACACCAGAAGATTGGAAAGCTTTACAAGAAAAAGTCGAAACACATGGTTTATTCCATGCTTATCGTCTAGCGATTGCACCAACACAAAGTATTTCTTACGTACAAAATGCGACAAGTTCTGTAATGCCAATCGTTGATCAAATTGAACGTCGTACTTACGGTAATGCTGAAACATTTTACCCTATGCCTTTCTTATCACCAGAAACAATGTGGTATTACAAATCAGCATTCAATACTGATCAAATGAAGCTTATTGATTTAGTTTCTACAATACAAACTCACGTAGACCAAGGTATTTCTACTATTTTATATGTAAATTCTGAGATTTCTACACGTGAACTTTCTAGATTATATGTATATGCACACCATAAAGGTCTTAAGTCACTATATTATACGCGTAATAAATTATTAAGCGTTGAAGAGTGTACAAGCTGTGCAATTTAACTAAGCATTAAGAAACGACAAAAAGCAATGGTGCAGGGATTAGATCATATACTAATCTCTGCATATCATTGTTCATTTTAAAAATAGATTGGAGCATTAAACTTATGAAAGCAGTCAATTGGAATACGCAAGAAGATATGACGAATATGTTTTGGCGCCAAAACATCTCGCAAATGTGGGTTGAAACTGAATTTAAAGTATCAAAAGATATCGCAAGTTGGAAAACATTAACAGATGCTGAAAAAGACGCTTTTAAAAAGGCTCTAGCTGGTTTGACTGGATTGGATACACATCAAGCTGATGATGGTATGCCACTAATTATGTTACATACGACTGATTTACGTAAGAAAGCCGTTTATTCATTTATGGCAATGATGGAACAAATTCATGCTAAAAGTTATTCACATATATTTACGACGTTATTACCGTCTAGTGAAACTAACTATTTACTAGATAAATGGGTTATTGAAGAACCACATTTAAAATTTAAATCAGATAAAATTATTGCGAACTATCACAAGTTATGGGGTAAAGAGGCCTCTATTTTCGATCAATATATGGCACGTGTTTCAAGTGTCTTCTTAGAAACATTCTTATTCTATTCAGGATTCTATTATCCACTATATTTAGCTGGACAAGGACGCATGACAACTTCTGGCGAAATCATTCGTAAAATTTTATTAGATGAATCTATCCATGGTGTATTCACTGGTATGGATGCTCAAAGTTTACGCAATGAGTTATCAGAAAGTGAAAAACAACAAGCAGATCAAGAAATGTATAAATTGCTAGATGAATTATATAAAAATGAAGTGTCCTATACACATGGACTTTACGATGAAATTGGTATTGCAGAAGATGTATTAAACTATGTAAGATACAATGGTAATAAAGCATTATCAAACTTAGGTTTCGAACCATATTTTGAAGAACGCGAATTTAACCCAATTATTGAAAACGCGTTAGATACTTCAACAAAAAACCATGATTTCTTCTCAGTTAAAGGCGATGGCTATACTTTAGCGTTAAACGTTGAAGCATTAAAAGATGAAGATTTTATCTTTGAAGACTAAATAAAATAATAAATAACTATAAAAAATAGCTATGAAGAAATCTATCGTCATAGATTTCTTTATAGCTAATCTTAGTATGTTTTAGTTAAGCAAAAAAGGTTAGGTCCTCCATTTAAGGAAGCCTAACCTTTTTATATTTAAATTACAAAATAAAGATGATAGTGAAACTTACAACGATTGTTAAAATGCGCGTTACAATTTGGGCATGTTTCTGTCATCATATATTCATTAATTGTAAGTTCATGTTTACAAACGCCACATAGTATCGCTTTTTGGTCAAACTCAGAGGACTCCCAGCGCACTATTTGATGTGATTCATGTTCGTTATGACATTTATAACAAGGATAATATTTATCGCAACATTTAAATTTAATAGCGATAACATCTAATGGTGTTTGATAGTGTGTACATCTTGTTTCATCGTCTACTGTAGAACCATATACTTTAACCATACAATGTCTCCTATTAATCTATTGGATGTTCACCAATTATTCTAACTTCAGGATTAAGTTCGATATCGAAGTTAGCTTTGACTGTTTGTTGAACATAATGAATAAGATTTTCGTAATCAGTTGCAGTTCCGTTATCTACATTAACCATAAAGCCGGCATGTTTTGTAGAAACTTCAACACCACCGATGCGATAACCTTGTAAATCGGAATCTTGAATTAATTTTCCTGCAAAGTGACCTGGTGGTCTTTGGAAAACACTGCCGCAAGAAGGGTATTCTAATGGTTGTTTAGATTCACGACGTTCTGTTAAATCATCCATCTTACTTTGGATTTCCGTTTTGTCGCCAGGTGTAAGCGAGAATGAAGCCTCAAGTACGACTAAGTTTTGTTTTTGTACAATACTATTACGATAGTCTAATTCTAGTTCATTAGTTGTTAGCGTAATAAGATCGCCTTGTTCATTAACGCACAATGCGTAATCGATACAATCTTTTACTTCTCCACCATAAGCGCCAGCATTCATAAATACAGCGCCTCCGATTGAGCCAGGTATACCACATGCAAATTCTAAGCCTGTAAGTGAATTATCTCTTGCTTTACGTGAAACATCAATTATAGCAGCACCACTACCAGTAATAATGACATTGTCTGACACTTCAATATGATCTAATGATAATAAACTAATAACGATGCCTCTAATTCCGCCTTCTCGAATAATAATATTAGAACCGTTGCCTAAATATGTAACAGGTATGTCATTTTTATATGCGAAACGTAGTATTGCTTGTACATGTTCGTTAGAAGTTGGAGTTAAATAATAATCCGCTTTACCTCCAGTTTCTGTGTAAGTGTAGCGTTTAAGCGGCTCGTCAACTTTAATAATACTTTCAGGAACAAGCGCTTCTAGTTCTTTTAAGATAGAATCTTTATGCACTACTAGAACATCCTTTCTGAATGAATTCATTTATTTATTATAGCAACTATTAACTAAATATGCTAAATTGTAAGGCATTATTTTTAGTAATAATTAAATAGTTAGACTTAATTGTAAAAGTTAAAATTATTTTTTAGGTATTTGTTTATATAAAGTAGAGAAGACTTGTTGTTTTTGATTTTCATATGCACGTATTGTTTCTACATTATTTAAAATTTCTTGTTTACGTTGTGCAAATGACATTGCTACATTTTGGTCATTAGATAGGTAATCATGCACCGTTAAATATTGTTCGAATAAATCGCTATCTTGTTGTAATATATGTAAGCGAACAACTTGTTTTAACTCAATTAAATTATTGAATTTTGCCATAATGACTTTCTTTTTATATGAATGATGTAAACGGTAAAAACCTTCATAATTTAAACGTTTTTCATCTAAAGCCGTAATATCATGCAAGTTATTTACGCCAACTAAAATATCTAAAACAGGTTCAGTTGGATAACTAAAATGGCTAGTACCACCTATATGATATGTAGATTTAACTGGTGAATCTAATAAATTAAATAACACAGCTTGAATCTCTTTATATTGTCGTTTAAAATCTGGATTGTTAGATGCAGTTATAAGTGGTTGAACTTTGCTATACATAAGTAATCATAGCTCCTTTATATGCTGTTAAGGAATTAGTAAATTCTGAAATAATATATCACATATCATTTTCAAGTTAAATATGTTTATGTATAATACGAGTAATAAGGAGTGCGAAGATGAAAAAAATCATAAGTTTAATCTTATTTGTCTGTCTCATTTTTATACTAACTGCCTGTGGTAATAAGCATGATGCTGATTTTAAAGACTTTCAATCGTCATTAAACGATTCGAAAAGTAAAGAACATGAAGTAAAAAAGACACTTAATAAAATACATATCGAAAAATTAGACTCATTAAGAAAGACTGATACTACAGATAAAAACAAAAAAGAAATTAATGATATACAAAACGAAATTAATAGTGATTTAGTACCTAAAATAAAAGCGTATGAAAAGTCTGCAAATGATCTTAAAGCAAAGACGAGTGAATTAAAAGGATTAAAGAAAACGTATAAAAAAGATGTAAAGAAACAAGTTTATGAGTTGAATGAACTTAAAAGGTTTGTGGATTTATGTAATCAATCTATTAAGGCTAACGAAGATATATTAGATTACACTAAATTATTTGAAAAAAATAGATCCATCGTAGAAAATAATATGAAAACAGCCGAAAAATCGGGTAATAGTAGCGATGTAGCAACGATTACCAAAAAAATAGAAGACAATAATAAGGAATTAAAACAAACAGCAGAAAAGAGTACGCAGACTTCAAATCCAAAAGAAATAAAAGCGTCAATTAACAATGACATTATGCCACTGATTAATAAACAAATTAAAGATTTGAATCAAACGAATATTAGTGATGAACACGTTAATGCAGCGCGCAAACACACGATAGAAATGTATTATAGTTTACAAAATTACTATGAAACGAGAGAAGAGACTTTAGATATTGGTCAAAAATTATCGACAATTGATTACAAACATTTACCTAAAGAAGGTAAAGATTTAGATAAATATCAAGATGATTTCGATAAAGAATTCAAAAAAATAAAGTCTAAATACAATTAAATAACTTTTAAATAGGTGGTTAACAACAAAAAGTTATTTGTGTATAATGGAAAGCATTGATATGAAAATATCTTATAACTTACACACTGTTATTTAGTAATAGTGCGTTAAATCTTTTTAGAGGTGAATAGAATGGCTATAAAGCTGAGTTCGATTGACCAGTTTGAACAAGTCGTCAATGAAAATAAATATGTTTTTGTGTTTAAGCATAGTGAAACATGCCCAATATCAGCAAACGCATATGATCAATTCAATAAATTTTTATATGAAAGAGACATGGATGGATACTATTTAGTAGTCCAACAAGAGCGTAAATTATCTGATTACATTGAAGAACAAACACAAGTTAAACATGAATCACCACAAGCGTTTTATTTCGTAGATGGAAAAGCAATATGGAACGCTAGTCATGAACAAATTAATGTTTCATCATTAGCTAAAGCAGAAGAATAAAAATCACATAATAATTAAAATTTGCTTGTTATGCCTTACTAAATAATTTAAAGGCTAACAAGCTTTTTCTTTTGATGTGAAATATTTTGATACTACATGTATAATATAACAATGAACAAATCAATATAGATAACTGTTAAATTAATGTAAATAACAACCAATAACTTAGTGGATCAATAGTTGTTTAACGAGTTAGAAGAAAAAATAATAAAAGTGCAACTATGTTAAATATGAGGTGACAAAAATGAAAGTATTAGTAGCTATGGATGAATTTAACGGAATAATTTCTAGTTATCAAGCCAATAGATATGTGGAAGAGGCAATTGCTAATAAAATACCAAAAGCTGATATCGTGCAAGTGCCATTGTTTAATGGACGCCATGAATTAATGGATTCGGTATTTTTATGGCAATCAGGGACGAAATATAGAGTGACGGCACACGATGCAGACATGAATGAAGTAGAGGCAGTTTATGGCATTACAGATAACAATATGACGGTTATTGAAGGGAATTTATTCCTCAAAGGCCATAAACCTACACGTGAACGTTCAAGTTATGGCATGGGGGAAGTGATTGCTAATGCTTTAGATAACCAATCAGAACATATCATTATCTCATTAGGTGGTATTGATAGTTTTGATGGTGGTGCTGGTATGTTACAAGCATTAGGCGTTAAATTTTATGATGACGAGGCAGTAGAAGTCGATACGCGTCAAGGTACACATATTTTAAAACAAATACGTAGTGTTGATTTTTCTAATATACATCCGCGCTTAAAAGACGTAAATTTCCAATTAATGTCAGATTTTGATAGTAAATTATATGGCAAGAAAAGTGAAATTATGCAGATTTATGAAGCGAAGCATATGAGTCGTGAAGAAGCAGTTGAGATTGATAATTTAATTTGGTATTTCAGTGAAATTTTAAAAGGTGAGTTACATAGTGCTATTGGTTTAGTAGAACGTGGTGGCGCTGGTGGCGGTATCGCTTCTCTTTTAAGTCATTTGTATCAGGCTGAAATATTAACGAGTCATGAACTTGTAGATCAACTTACGCATTTAGAATCATTAATTGAACAAGCGGACTTAATTATTTTTGGTGAAGGTGTGAATGAAGATGACCAGTTGTTAGAGACAACAACAATTCGTATTGCTGAATTAGCGACGAAACATCAAAAGCCTGCTATAGCTGTTTGTGCAACGAGTGATAAATTTGATCAGTTTGAAACGATGGGTGTTACGGCAATGTTTAATACCTTTATCGAAATGCCAGAAAGTTACACTGATTTTAAAATGGGTATTCAAATCAGACATTATACGATACAAGCTTTGAAATTATTACAGACTCCATTTAATGTTGAATAAATGATATTATATAAATACACAAAACCTTTAAATGATATTAGATACGATATTATTTAAAGGTTTTTTTAATACTGTAGTTTCAATTTCTTTAATCGTTTGACGCATTGACTAAATACCGAATAATCATTAGATTAATAGTATTTTAACTTAAATAACAGGGCAATTGAGGGTCGTCCATTATATAAACAGTATTTGTCTTCGCCAAGATGATATACAAAATTCGAATCGAGCATTTTATCAACTTTACGTAGTAAATGTGCTTTTGGAACTAATTCAGAAATTGATATTATTTCATATTGATTTCTTTTATCCATAGACTTGTTTAACAACATCATCACTACCAATGTATTAATACACTTATTATCATATAATAAATTTACATTGGGCAGTATTTATGCGCTGACTCCGGAGGGAACAGTAAGAGTTAAAGACCTTAGAAATTCTCACAGATTGATCTGTGTAGAATTTCTGGCTGAAACTGTATCTTGGGAAAGTATGCGCATAAAAAACTGTCGACAAAGTCGTAGACTTTGTCGACAGTCTGCGTCAAACACGATAGCGTTTGACGTTTCTTTTATATTGAATCATTTAATTTAATGATTATTGTTCATCGTAGTAATTAACTACTTCCTCAGCAATATTTACAATGACAGACACTGCTTGTTCCATAACATCGATAGAAGCATATTCGAATGGACCATGGAAGTTAGCACAACCAGTAAAAATGTTTGGTGTAGGTAGTCCCTTGTAAGATAATTGTGAACCATCTGTACCGCCACGAATAGGTTCAGTGTTAGGTTCGATATTTAATTTTGCAAACACTCTTTTTGGAATATCGATAACGTGCGGATTAGGTTCGATTTTTTCGCCCATATTATAATATTGATCATTGATTGAAACTTGTACTGGGTCATCTTCATAATGCGCATTAATATTATCTGCAATTTCTAGCATTTGTTTTTTACGTAATTCAAATTGTTGGCGATCGTGATCACGAATAATGTATTGGAGTGTAGCTTTTTCTACATCGCCATTAAATTGCATTAAATGGTAAAATCCTTCATAGCCTTCAGTTCTTTCTGGAACTTCATTTTGTGGTAACAAAGCATTAAATTGATTGCCAAGTAAGATGGCATTAATCATAGCGTTTTTTGCTGAACCAGGGTGTACATTGACGCCGTTTGTTGTTACAACTGCCGAAGCGGCATTGAAACTTTCGTATTGTAATTCACCTAATTCACTACCATCCATTGTATAAGCAAAATCCGCATTGAATTTTTCAACATCGAACTTATGTGGTCCGCGCCCAATTTCTTCATCAGGGGTAAATCCAACGCGAATACGGCCGTGTTTTACTTCAGGGTGTGTAATTAAATATTTTAATGCTTCCATAATTTCTACAACACCAGCTTTATCATCAGCGCCTAATAACGATGTACCATCAGTAACCATTAATGTGTGTCCTTCAACTTTACGCATAGCAGGGAACGTGTCTTGGCTTAATATGCGATTTGTATGACCTAGTTTAATCGGTTGACCGTCATAATCTTCGATAATCTGAGGATTTACGTTAGTTGCGTTAAAGTCCGGTGACGTATCGACGTGAGCTAAAAATCCAACTGTAGGTAAATCATAAGAAACATTACTTTCTAACGTTGCAAATAGATAACCATTGTCGTCTAATTCTGTAGTTAGGCCGAAATCTTGTAATTCTTGCTCCAATAAATGTAATAAATCCCATTGTTTGTCAGTTGATGGCGTATTTTCTGATTCTGGATTAGATTGAGTGTCAATTTGGACGTATCGTTTTAATCTTTCTATTATTTCTGATTTCATTTTTTGCACCCCTTAAGCTCTGTTATTGATATCATAAGATTTTTTATATGTTTTGCCCTTCATTTTACCATAATATTGCTTGATTCGCGTATATATGTAATACATTATTTCTGCACATAATATACCGAAGGCGATGGCACCAGAAATAAGGGTTACTTCTAGAAAAGTATTTACGGCATGTGTATAGTTATTTGAAACAAGCAATCTTGTTGCCTCATAAGCTAAACCACCAGGCACGAGCGGGATAAGTCCAGGTACGATAAATATAATTACCGGTCGTTTATAACGACGGCTCATCGTATGACTCATGACGCCTAATATTAAACTTCCTAAAAAAGCTGCCATTACTTTACCGAGGTCTGCATCAAGTGTGAATTTATATATAATCCAACCCATAGCGCCAACAAAACCACATGCCAATAATAGGCGACGAGGCGCATTAAAGATAATGGAGAAGAGCGTCGTGGCTATGAAACTAATAACAAATTGACTTAAATAATATAACAAAACCATGATTCATTCCTCCTTAAAATATCAATAATACGATGGCTACGCCTGCACCTATGGCAAAAGCAGTAAGCGCCGCTTCAACACCACGCGACATACCAGCTAATAATTCACCAGCTAATAAATCACGAATCGCGTTGGTAATTAAAATACCGGGAACTAAAGGCATAACACCGGCAATGGTTATCGTATCTTGGTTTAAAGCTAATCCCAATTTTGTACATATGGCACCAAATGTAATGACGACTGCGGCACTAATAAATTCTGAGAAGAATTTAATTTGAATAAATTTTTGCACAAAGCCAAAAGTTAAAAAGGCTAGTGCACCGGCGATAGCTGCAAATATAAAGTCATGTGCGACACCACCGAACATAAATAAGAAAAAGCCACAAGCAATCATTGCTGCAAAAAATTGTGTGTAAAATGAATATTGTAAAGATGAACGATGTAATTCAATAAGTTCATTTTTAGCTTCATCAATTGTTATTTCATTATTTGATATTTTACGCGATAAACTATTTGTTAGCGCAATTTTCTCTAAATCTGTAGTTCGTTCTCTTATACGAATTAATCTTGTGTTTGTACGATTATTCAACGAAAAAATAATAGCAGTAGAAGTTACAAAGCTATATGTATCTTCAAGGCCATAACTTGCGGCCATACGATTCATTGTATCTTCGACGCGATAAGTTTCAGCACCGCTTTCAAGTAGTATTCTACCTGCAATAAGCACTAGGTCAATCACTTTATTTTCATCAATAATGGTGATTGATTCGGACATTGATGCCACCTCCAACTTGGATAATAGAACAATTGAAAGTTTACAACCTCTTTACCCAACTTTCAATAGTCAGCAACAAGGTTCTAATCTTAATTAGTAATTAATAAATTCAATATTTATATTGTACCCTAAAAAACAGCAATCCATATAATAAATAATGAATTGCTGTTTCCGTAATTATAATTTAACGATAGGATTAAACATGACTTGGTTACGTCCTTCGTTTTTTGCTACATGCAACATATCATCTGCATCTTTGAATACTTTACGTTGAGATTTATAATCTTCTTTTGTTAAAAATCCAACGCCGATAGAAACTGACAGTTTAATAACTGCTTTATCTGGTAAGTGGAATGATGATTGTTCCACACCAGTACGAATCGATTCACTTAATTTTACACATTGATCTAAAGTATAGTCTCTAAGTACAATTGAAAATTCTTCGCCACCATTACGATAAATTTTAAAATGTTGTGGCACATAGTTTATGAGTAATTGTGCCATTTGTCTTAGCACTGCATCCCCAGCTTTATGTGAGTATTGATCGTTTACATCTTTGAAGCCATCTATATCAATAAGTAATAAACCTAAACTTTCGTTGTTTTGTTCTGCTATGCTTGAGACCTCATTTAAATGTCTATCAAATTCTTTAACGTTACCTAATCCAGTTAAATAATCGATACTGTCTTCATGCTCATATCTGTTAACTAATGAGAAGAAGTGCCAAATATCGACAAAGGTAATAGACGACGTTAACGTTAATACGAATGAAATCGGAATTAAGAACAATACTTCCATTAATTCAACATAAGGACTAATCAAAGCTAATATTAAATAGATAATTAAACTGATACCATTAAGAATTTGTACTGCCATGATGTCACTTTGTTTTAAAAATGGACCTACTGTACTTACGATAATCGCAATAACTGTTAAAATGATGCCACTTATAATCGAATGGTCGAAAATAAAAATATTGACCAATGACACAATAACCGCTGCGGCAACGGTATATACAGCATTCGTATATCTTCCTATAAATAATAATGGTACGAAAGTTAATTCGAGATAATAGGTATTAAATAGAGGAATAGGATAAGCTGATAATAATAACGCTAAAATGGTCATTAATACAGATACATATTCTTTAGAAAAAACCATAATTTTGTTTTCTGAGTATTGTAGCCGGTGGAATAAATATATACCAGCTACTGTAACTGCAATATTATAAACAATAGCTTCAAACATTAATTTTTTACGCTCCTTTAAAAAGACACTTTGTTATTGTAAGTGAAAACTTACAATTTGTCATTAATATTCCTGTAATTTCATCACATGGCAATATTTTCATGTTAAATGAACTTTGTGAATGATATAATAAATTAAACTAAAAATAATTTGATAATAGACATTAAGAATATTTTTATTTTTCTAGATACATAAGTATTTGTGTTCATAAATACATATAAGTTATATTAGTTAGGTGAGTATGAAGATACTACTAGTATATATGACAATATTCAAACAGTGTTGGTGAGTTAATTATAAAACACTAAACAGCAAAGTATCTTAATAAATAAATCGGTAATAAGATTTGAAAATATTCAGAATTAAAAATAATGAAGGTGAACTGATGTATACATTATTATTAATCATTTTCTCAATGATCGTCAGTTTAATACTTACACCAATAATCATAAAAGTATCGCAAAAAATGGATATTGTAGATAAACCCAATTTTAGAAAAGTACATACTAAGCCAGTATCTGTTCTAGGTGGTACTGTTATTTTGTTTTCTTTTCTACTGGGTATCTGGTTAGGACATCCGATTGAAACGGAGGTTAAACCGCTAGTTATTGGTTCTGTATTAATCTATCTTGTCGGTTTAATTGATGATATATATGATTTGAAACCAATAATTAAATTGATTGGTCAAATTGTTGCAGCAATCGTTGTTGTTTATTATGGTGTAACAATTGACTTTATTTCATTACCTATTGGTCCGACGATTCATTTTGGAATTTTAAGTGTACCAATTACAATTATTTGGATTGTAGCAATTACTAATGCCATTAATTTAATAGACGGCCTCGATGGTCTTGCGTCTGGTGTTTCTGCAATTGCATTAGCAACTATAGGTTTTATCGCCATATTACAAGCTAACATATTTATCATTATGATTTGTAGTGTGTTAATCGGCGCATTGTTAGGATTTTTATGTTTCAACTTTCACCCAGCTAAAATTTTCTTAGGTGATAGTGGTGCATTACTTATAGGCTTTATCGTAGGATTTTTATCGTTACTTGGCTTTAAAAATATAACATTCGTGTCGTTATTTTTCCCAATCGTTATCTTAGCGGTACCTTTTATAGATACACTTTTCGCTATGATAAGACGTGTGAAAAAAGGGCAACATATTATGCAAGCTGATAAATCACATTTACATCATAAATTATTAGACTTAGGCTATTCACATAGACAAACAGTATTACTTATTTATTCAATAGCGATTTTATTTAGTCTTTCTAGTATCATATTGTATTTGTCTCAATCATGGGGCGTAATTATGATGTTGATTTTAATTGTTATAACTATCGAATTAATAGTAGAATTTACTGGTCTAATTGATGATGAATATCGACCGTTATTAAAATTAATAGAGAAAAAAGAACATCAAGATTAACGATAAAAATAAATTCTGAGATTAGTTTATGTAATACTAACCCGTTTTATAGAGGGCTGTCTTACATATTAATCTCAGAATTTTTTTGTGTTATGGTGTTTCAATGTCGAATGGTAGGCGTTTAACATCTTCCTCGGTTATGTCGAAGTTGCTCGCAGTTGTACGGTTTAAAAATGCGATGAAATCATCATATTCAGTAGCTAATACATCTATTAAATAGCTTACTTTATCAGTATATTCCGTATCGCGATGAATAAAATTAGTGGAAGCAAGTTCATGTTCAAATTTTCCAGTCAAATCATAAGCGATTGTTACTTTAGTAGGTATTGCCGGTAGTAACTGTACGCGACCAAGATCATGGATAACATCTCTAACGGCACCACTGTATGCACGAATTAGACCACCGCCACCTAATTTAATACCGCCAAAGTATCTTGTAACGACGACGCATGCGTTATGTACATCTAACTTTTTTAATATTTCAAGCATTGGAACGCCGGCAGTACCACTAGGTTCGCCATCATCATTTGCTTTTTGTATGTTCATATTATCTCCAATGGTATAGGCAGAACAATTATGAGTCGCTTCGTTGTGATGTTGTTTAACTTCAGCAATAAATTGCTTTGCTTCTTCTTCTGATTGAACAGGCTTAATTTGAGCTATAAAGCGTGATTTACTAATAACATTTTCTATAGTATGTGCTTTTTTAATAGTAATAATTGATTGTTGTTCCATTGTACGACCACCCGTAGTTTATTTGACTATATTATAATTATGTAGTGAAATATATAATGTTATATGACTTACAATAGGTGTAAGTCATTAACAATGCAAAGCATAACTTTGCAAAGACGATTTTGTGTAATTATTATACACTGTTTGCAATATCAAAATAAATGTAAAATCGATTTTAAATTAAAAGAAATTAAGGTATGATTGTGATAAGTATAATTACATTGGGAGGTTTGACATGAAGATAGCTGTGATAACAGACTCTACAAGCTACTTGAGTGAGTCTATTTTAAAGAAACATAATATACCTATAGCTCCTCTAAGTGTTACTTTTGATAATGGTGATAACTATATAGAAAATGAAACGATCTTTGCGCCAGAATTCCAAGAACGTATGAAGAAATCTAAGACGATACCTACAACAAGCCAACCTGCAATTGGTGAATTTATAAAAAAATATGAACAATTGCGAGATCAAGGATATACAGATATTATCGGCGTCTTTCTGTCTTCAGGTATTAGTGGTAGTTATCAAACGGCTACACAAGCGGCAGAGTTAGTCGAAGGCGTTAAGGTACATACATTTGACTCAAAATTAGCTGCTATGGTTGAAGGATCGTATGTGTTAAGGGCGATTGAACTGATTAATAAAGGATTACAACCAAAAGAAATAATCGATGATTTAACTGATATGCGCGAAAACACAGGCGCCTTTTTAATGGTAGACGATTTGAAAAATCTACAAAAGAGTGGACGAATTACTGGAGCACAAGCTTGGATTGGTACAATGCTAAAAATGAAACCCGTACTTAAATTTGATGACGGTAAAATTGTTCCGGAAGAAAAAGTGCGCACAAAGAAAAAAGCATTGCTTGCACTTGAAAATAAAGTGATTGAGAAGGTTAAAGAACTAGATACTTTTACTATTTTCGTTATAGGTGGAGATAAGAAAGAGGACACTGAATGGTTATATAATGATTTAAAACAAAAATATCCAGACTATAAAATCATATATTCTGAGTTTGGACCTGTCATTCTTGCACATCTAGGTTCAGGTGGCATAGGCTTAGGCTATGTAAGTAGAGATATAATAGAAGAATAAAATCTAAGATAAAGACTGGCACATATACTTGTGAGTAGTAAAATACTCAAATAGTAACAACGTGCTAGTCTCTTTTTATAGGAGTGATAAATATAAAATTATACGGAAAATTAATTACTGATAATCGACGACTGACATCTGAAAGGATAGCCTATAAATGTAAGGGCGTTTTTAAAAAAGATGGCTTATGGACATGTGTACAATGTGGCACTAATGATACACATGATTTTTATTCGTACTATTCAAAATGTAGGGATGAGACGATAACTTATTGTAGACGTTGTTTGTTTTTAGGACGTATGGATAATGTGAATTCAGTACTAATAACAACGAGTGCTAAACAAAAATCTACTGCACAATATCAATTAAAATTTCCGTTAACCGAACAACAATTATACGCTGCTAATAAAATAGTAGAAGCTATAAAGGCGCAAGAAAATTTATTACTCGATGCTGTAACTGGTGCTGGTAAAACAGAAATGATATTTAAAGGTATCCAGTATGCTAGACAACACGGTTTGAATGTAGCAGTCGTGTCACCCCGTGTAGATGTTGTAATTGAAGTGAGCTTGAGACTCGTAGAAGCATTTGAATATGAAGATATTGATATAATATATGAAGGGCATCCACAACAATATAACGGTCATTTTGTAGTAGCGACAGTGCAACAATTATTGCGCTTTAAAAAGCATTTTGACGTGGTATTTATAGATGAAGTAGATGCTTTTCCATTAGCAATGGATCTCATACTTATGAAAGCACTCACTCTAGCTTCATGCCCCAAATATAGTCATATTTATATGACTGCCACGCCTCCAAAACAACTGCTTAAAACTATCCCTCCACATAATCAAATAAAATTACCTGCACGTTATCACCGACGTTTATTACCTGTCCCCACATTTAAATATTTAAAAATTTATACACATAAAATACATCCAACGTTAGTACAATTACTTAAACAACAAATACAAAATAAGCGTATAACACTTGTATTCGTTAATAACATAATTGATATGAAGAAATTGTATCAATTATACCGATCCTATATAGAGGATATGACCTATGTATATAGTGAAGATAGCGAGCGATACGAAAAAATTGCTGACTTAAGGGCGGGAAAATATAAAGTTATTTTTACAACTACCATTTTAGAAAGAGGCTTCACAATGGCACATTTAGATGTCATTGTTTTGGAAAGTCATTTGTTTCTCACTTCGGCTTTAATACAAATTGCAGGCAGGGTAGGAAGAAAGTTATATGCATTTGATGGTTTAGTCTTATTTTGTCATCAGGGTGTTTCTTGGTCTATGATAGCTGCTCGCAGAAAAATAAAACATATGAATCATTTAGCTATTAAGAAAGGGTGGGTCGATGCCTAAATGTTTACAATGTCGTACACCTTTTATAGACCAAATAGATATTATTAACTTGTTTAATAGCGCCAATAATATTTGCGAAAGTTGCAAAGTGCAATGGGCAGAAGCTCAAATTAACAAAGCAGAGCGTTGTCAAAGATGTTTAAAGCGTAAAGATAATAATGATTCTATATGTAAAGATTGTTTGTACCTAACGCACCATTATACCTTAATGGAGCAACTTTATTGCCAATATAACTATAGCGGTGCGGTTAAAAAAACGCTGCAACAGTATAAATTTATGAAAGATTACGCATTAAAAGAAGTCATTGCACAAAGAATAACATTACCGCAAAATAAATATGACCATATTATTCCGATACCTTCTCCGACAGACAGAGATAATGAACGCACTTTCAACGCAGTGACGGCTGTATTGGATGAGCTGGATGTAACATACTTATCATGTGTGGAAGCACAATATAAATTAAAACAATCTTCGTTAACTAAAAAGCAAAGAGCAGCACAAGCTAATCCATTCGAAATTATTACGACTCATGATTTCACCGATAGATACATTTTACTTGTAGATGATATTTATACAACTGGAATTACCGTTCATCAAGTAGCGTGTAATTTTTTTGTAAGAAAAATCAGAAAATTCGATGTGTTTACGTTTGCACGGTAGGATAAACGTGGTATTATAAAGTTAAGCAACAACACCAATATAGTGGTTTTAAAGGAGTCGATTACTATGATCAGATTTGAAATTCACGGAGAGAACCTCACTATTACTGATGCTATTCGCAACTATATTGAGGAGAAGATTGGTAAGCTAGAACGCTATTTTAATGATGTGCCAGATGCCACTGCACATGTAAAAGTGAAAACGT
Source organism: Staphylococcus kloosii (assembly GCF_003019255.1). Lineage (NCBI taxonomy): Bacteria > Bacillati > Bacillota > Bacilli > Caryophanales > Staphylococcaceae > Staphylococcus > Staphylococcus kloosii. The sequence continues at coordinate 2,359,829 of NZ_CP027846.1, read as the reverse complement.
ATACTAATTCAACAACTAAAATTGAAGTAACTATCCCGCTTAAAAATGTTACTCTAAGAGCAGAGGAACGTAACGATGATTTATATGCAGGAATTGATTTAATTAATAGTAAGTTAGAGAGACAAGTTCGAAAATATAAAACTAGAGTTAATCGTAAGCATAAAGACCGCGGAGAGCCTGACGTTTTCGCTGAAATTACAGAACCAAATAATGATGTGAAAGAAGATAGTTCTGAAGATACAGATTTCGAAATTATACGTTCTAAACAGTTTAGCTTAAAGCCAATGGATTCTGAAGAAGCAGTACTACAAATGGATTTATTAGGACATGATTTCTTTATTTTCACAGATCGTGAAACAGATGGCACAAGCATTGTTTACAAACGTAAAGATGGTAAATACGGATTAATCGAAACATCAGAATAATAATTTTAAATTTATAGTTCTAGCGTCCAAGATGTGTTAAATCTTGGACGCTTAATTTTTGTTATGTTAATATGTAATAATTTGAAAGTAAAAATAGCTTTCATAGAGATTCATAACAATAACTTTGAAACGCAATTTTAAAAATATAAAAATAATAAGCAAGTATTTTTTAGTAACGGTAATATAAGTGTAAATTTATGCTTATAAGTGGTAATATAAATTGTTGTAAGGAAAAGAGTTAATAAGCTAAAGGAGCGAACATAATGGGTTTTTTATCAAAGATTGCTGATGGCAATAATAAAGAAATAAAACGCCTTGGTAAATTAGCAGACAAAGTGCTCTCATTAGAAGAGGATATAGCAATACTAACTGATGAAGAGATTCGAAATAAAACTGCAGAATTTCAAGAGAAACTGCAAGCAGAAGACGATATTAAAAAACAAGAAAAAATATTGGAAGATATCTTACCAGAAGCCTTTGCTTTAGTGCGCGAAGGTTCTAAACGTGTTTTCAACATGATTCCTTATCGTGTCCAAGTAATGGGTGGTATTGCTATCCATAAAGGCGATATTGCAGAAATGCGTACTGGTGAAGGTAAAACATTAACGGCTACAATGCCTACGTATTTAAATGCCTTAGCAGGCCGAGGCGTTCACGTTATTACGGTCAACGAATATTTAGCTAGTTCACAAAGTGAAGAGATGGCTGAACTATACAACTTTTTAGGTTTATCTGTAGGACTAAATTTAAACAGTAAATCAACTGAAGAAAAGCGTGCAGCATATGCTGATGATATAACATATAGCACTAACAACGAATTAGGTTTTGATTACTTACGTGATAACATGGTGAACTATGCCGAAGAACGTGTAATGCGTCCATTGAACTTTGCAATCATTGACGAAGTCGACTCAATTTTAATTGATGAAGCACGTACGCCATTGATTATTTCAGGTGAAGCTGAAAAATCTACTTCTTTATATACGCAAGCTAATGTATTTGCGAAAATGTTAAAAAATGAAGACGACTATAATTATGATGAAAAAACAAAAGCGGTGCAGTTAACTGAACAAGGTATTGATAAAGCAGAACGTATGTTTAAAATCGATAATTTATATGATGTTAAAAACGTTGAAATCATTAGCCATATCAATACAGCATTACGTGCACATGTAACGTTACAACGTGATGTAGACTATATGATTAATGACGGAGAAATTTTAATTGTAGACCAATTTACAGGTCGTACAATGCCAGGTCGCCGTTTCTCTGAAGGTTTACACCAAGCAATTGAAGCTAAAGAGGGCGTAAAAATTCAAAACGAATCTAAAACGATGGCCTCTATAACATTCCAAAACTTCTTTAGAATGTACAACAAATTGTCTGGTATGACAGGTACAGCTAAAACTGAAGAAGAAGAATTTAGAAATATTTATAATATGACCGTTACACAAATACCAACGAATAAACCGGTACAACGTATTGATAAGCCAGATTTAATCTATATTAGTCAAAAAGGTAAATTTGATGCAGTTGTTGAAGATGTTATTGAAAAACATAAAGAAGGACAACCTGTTCTTTTAGGTACGGTAGCAGTTGAAACAAGTGAATATATTTCTAATTTACTTAAAAAACGTGGTATCCGACACGATGTATTGAATGCTAAAAACCACGAACGCGAAGCAGAAATTGTTGCAAACGCTGGTCAACGTGGCGCTGTTACAATCGCTACAAACATGGCCGGTCGTGGTACAGACATCAAACTTGGCGATGGCGTCGAAGAATTAGGTGGTTTAGCGGTTATTGGTACTGAACGTCACGAATCTAGACGTATTGATGACCAATTAAGAGGTCGTTCTGGTCGTCAAGGTGACCGTGGGGATAGTCGTTTTTATTTATCATTACAAGACGAATTAATGGTTCGTTTTGGTTCTGAAAGATTACAAAAAATGATGGACCGTTTAGGCATGGACGATTCAACGCCGATAGAATCTAAAATGGTATCTCGTGCTGTTGAATCTGCACAAAAACGTGTTGAAGGTAATAACTTTGATGCACGTAAACGTATCCTTGAATATGATGATGTATTACGTAAACAACGTGAAATCATATATAGTGAACGTAATAGCATTATCGATAGTGAAAATAGTAGTGAACTTGTAAATTCTATGTTGCAATCAACACTAGAACGCAGTGTTGCACATTATATTAATGATGACGAAGAAGACCCAGACTACGAACCATTCGTAAATTACGTCGATGATGTATTTTTAAATGAAAATGAATTAAACGTATCTGAAATAAAAGGTAAAGATAGCGAAGACATCTATCAACTAGTATGGGAAAAAGTAGAAAAAGCATTAGCTGAACAAAAAGAAGCAATTGGTGAGCAATTCGACGAATTTGAACGTATGATATTATTACGTTCTATCGATACACACTGGACTGATCATATTGATACAATGGATCAACTTAGAGAAGGTATTCATTTACGTTCTTATGGTCAACAAAACCCATTACGTGACTATCAAAATGAAGGTCATCAGCTATTCGACTCAATGATGCAACAAATCGAAGAAGATGTTAGTAAATATATCTTAAAATCTGTCGTTACGGTAGAAGATGATGTAGAAAGAGATAAATCTACTGACTTTGGTAAGGCCGAACATGTTTCAGCAGAAGATGGCAAAGAAAAAGCTAAAGCGCAACCTTATGTTAAAGATGAACATATTGGCCGAAATGACCCATGCCCATGCGGTAGTGGTAAAAAATACAAAAACTGTCACGGCGCATAAAATACGCAACTGGAGTATGTTAATATTGTTGACATACTCCAGTTTTTTATCAAGCACAGACAACGTTTTGAAATCTTGTATATAATGATATACTTTTAAAGTGAACAGTTTATTAAAAAGAGAATGTTAATTAAACGCTAATAGGAGCGATGTACAATGGAATTATCAGAAATGAAAAGAAACTTAGATAGTTATGAAGCTAAATTAGACCAACTTAGGGGGTCTCTTTGACTTAGAGGAAAAAGAGACAAATATTCAAGAATACGAAGAAATGATGGCGGACCCAACATTTTGGGATGATCAAAATAAAGCACAAGACATTATCGATAAAAATAATGCGTTAAAGTCTGTGGTTAATGATTTTACTAGTTTGACTGATGAATTAGATGATATGTCAGCTACGCACGAGTTATTAGTAGAAGAAAATGATGACGATATGAAAGAAGCGTTAGAAAGCCAAATCACGGAATTTAATGATAAAATCGAACGCTTTGAATTACAATTATTACTAGATGGACCTTATGATGCAAATAACGCAATCTTAGAATTACATCCAGGTGCAGGCGGTACAGAGTCTCAAGATTGGACGAGCATGCTTTTAAGAATGTATCAACGTTATTGTGAACAACAAGGTTATAAAGTAGAAACAGCTGATTATCAACCGGGTGATGAAGCAGGCGTGAAGAGTGTGACAATTATCGTTAAAGGTCACAATGCTTATGGCTATTTAAAAGCTGAAAAAGGTGTGCATAGATTAGTACGTATCTCACCATTTGATTCTTCAGGTAGACGTCATACTTCATTTGCTTCTTGTGACGTAATTCCTGAATTTAACAACAACGAGATAGAAATTGAAATCAATCCAGACGATATTACAATTGATACGTTCAGAGCGTCTGGTGCAGGTGGTCAGCACATAAACAAAACAGAATCAGCAATCCGTATTACGCACCATCCAACTGGCATTGTCGTTAATAACCAAAACGAACGTTCACAAATTAAAAACCGTGAAGCGGCGTTAAAAATGTTAAAAGCCAAATTGTATCAATTAGAATTAGAAGAACAAGAAAAACAAATGGCTGAAATTCGTGGTGAACAAAAAGAAATTGGTTGGGGCAGCCAAATTAGATCTTATGTATTCCATCCATATTCAATGGTAAAAGACCATCGAACAAATGAAGAAACTGGTAAAGTTGATGCAGTAATGGACGGGGATATTGGTCCATTCATGGAAGCATATTTACGTAATCAAATGGCGAATGCAGAAAAATAATAAATAAATTACTACAAAATATTAAGTCGCAATCTCATTACTATCACTAAGCTATTAAATATGGCGCTAAGATGATAATTAATTGAGGTGCGACTTTTTTATTGAGTTGAATCATAATGCGGCGCAGACATTAAAATTTTTTCAATTTAAAAATATTATAATTTCATATGTAAATTTCAATTAGATTTATTAACCGATTGATGAGATTGATTTCCGTAAACGTTGATTTAATGCATGGTTTCATAGTTTTTGATTTGAATTATATGTGTAAAATTAACGCTTTTATTACAGCTTGATAACAGTAACACGTGTTTATAAAAAGTGTGCTATATTAAAATCACAAAATCGGTTAAAAAGGATTGAACAACACCATGAAAAAAACTATCACGAGTTCTATTTTTTCTTTATCATTAATTGGTTTAATAAATCATACAGCTTCGGCAAGTCAGAGTCATCAAGTTGCTGAGGAAGAAACTCAACTTAGTACATTAGCAGAGAAATATGCTTCAACAACATCAGACATTATTAAATTGAATGGTCTAGCGGAAAATACGACACATGTCGCTAAAGGTACAACGCTTTTATTACCAGACCAAGATATTGTAGAGGTAAAAACGGGTGACACGTTATATAAAATAGGTAAAAAATATCAGGTTTCTTTAGAAAAAATTTATAAGTTAAACCCTAACGTAACTGAGATGATTCACGCAGGACAACGCATCACAATCACGGAAAAAGGTTCTGCACACTTATCACCATTTAATAGTGAGTTAAGAACTGCAGTACAATCAACTCAACATACAACAGCTACAGCTACAAACAATACGTCAGATTTTAGTAATCGGTATGCAAATTCATACACTACACAATATACAAGTAATTACAATATAAATACACAACCATACAATTATGATGCAAGTCAATCTAGTTATTATCAACAGCCGTCATACAATACGCGAAGCACTAATTTTGCAGGACATAATAATTATTATGATTGGGGTCAATGTACATATTATGCATTTGATCGTCGCCAACAATTAGGCAAATCAATTAGTACGTTATGGGGCAATGCTAATAACTGGGCTTCAGCAGCACAAAGTCAAGGATTTACAGTAAATAATCAACCAGCTGTAGGTGCAGTTTTTCAAACAACTGCGGGACCATTTGGTCATGTAGGTATCGTTGAAAAGACGAATCAAGATGGTTCTATTGTCGTTTCTGAAATGAATTGGCAAGGTTTAGGACAAAAATCATATCGTACAATTACGAATACTGGAGCATATCAATACATTCATTAATTTAAATTATGACTATAACTATAATAGGTCACGTTTCGTTTAATTATTCAAAGCAAAATTATGTTTTGAAATGACGAAGCGCGTGAATATTTTAGTTATAGTCGTTTTATTTTTGAAAATTACACCTAAACACTGCATAATTTAATTTAAGCAATCACGATATATTGTTTAACAATATTTATCACATTTGCTTCAATTAATAGAAACAAGTATAATCTTTATTTAAATATACGAGGAGGCATGTGTCATGGGTGTACATCAATATTTCAAACGTTTATCCGACTTAGAAACGTTAATAAGACTACCAGGGAAATTTAAATATTTTGAACATAATGTAGCGGCGCACTCGTTTAAAGTTACGAAAATTGCGCAATATTTAGGTACAGTTGAAGAGTATAGAGGTAGTACAGTAGATTGGAAGAGTTTATATGAAAAAGCACTAAACCATGACTTTGCTGAAATATTTACCGGGGATATCAAAACACCTGTGAAGTATGCGAGTGGTGAACTAAAAAAATTATTCTCGCAAGTTGAAGAAGAAATGGTCGACACATTTATTAGTGAAGAAATACCAGAACATTTTCAAAATATTTATCGTGAACGACTACAAGAAGGTAAAGATGACTCGTTAGAAGGTCAAATTCTATCAGTAGCAGATAAGATTGATTTATTATATGAAACATTAGGCGAAATACAGAAACGAAACCCAGAGCCATTGTTTTTTGAAATTTATGAAATGTCTCTAGAAACTATCATGCAATTTGATCACCTTTATTCGGTGCAAGATTTTATAGAGCATATTATTCCAGAAATGTTACAAGAAAAATATATTCCAAAGTCAGAGTTATATGATACAACGATGAGTATTATCAATAAAAGAAATGAGTGAATAATATGATATGGTACATACTTGCTTCATTTTTCCCATGTGTATTAGTCATTTTATTTAGCGTATTAACTAGAAGTAAATGGGTTGGAACAATTTTAACGTTAGTATTAATTGGCGTATCCGTTCAAAAGGGATTTTTTCACAATGAATGGATAATTTTTATCGATGTAGTATCTATTTTGGCAGGCTATATCATTATAGATAATTTAAAGTTTCATAAAAAAGATGATGATTATGATTAAATGATACAACAAACAATAAAATTGATTGTTTTGTCTATATACATTTATACTATATACATTCGTAAACAAACATAGCGTACAACCTATGTTTGTTTTTTATTTGAACAAAAGTAAACTTAAAATAACGAACAAATGTTTGTATAAAAGTGACTGAATCTGTTAAAATAGACTGTAACTAATGCAGAATTATGTAAAATAACATGTTAAATACGAACAAGTTTAATGAATAAAGACATGTAATGCGATAATAAATAGGAGGCATGTGTCACATATGGAACATTACCCATTTAAATTAGCTTCTGATTTTAAACCTCAAGGCGATCAACCTCAAGCTATACAAAAAATTGTAGATGGCATCAATGAAGGTAAAAGACATCAAACATTACTAGGAGCCACAGGTACTGGTAAAACGTTTACGATGAGTAACGTTATTAAAGAGGTTGGTAAACCAACACTCATTATCGCTCACAACAAAACATTGGCAGGCCAATTATATAGTGAGTTTAAAGAATTTTTCCCTGAAAATAGAGTCGAATATTTTGTTAGTTATTATGACTATTATCAACCCGAAGCATATGTGCCTTCCACAGATACATTTATTGAAAAAGACGCTTCTATTAACGATGAAATAGACCAATTACGTCACTCTGCAACGAGTGCTTTGTTTGAACGCGATGACGTTATCATTATTGCCAGTGTAAGTTGTATTTATGGTTTAGGTAATCCAGATGAATATCGCGATTTAGTAGTTAGTGTAAGAGTTGGCATGGAAATGGATAGAAGTGAATTGTTACGTCAATTAGTAGATGTACAATATACACGTAATGATATTGACTTTCGTCGTGGGACTTTCAGAGTACGTGGCGATGTCGTGGAAATTTTCCCGGCTTCTCGTGAAGAAATGTGTATCCGAGTTGAATTTTTTGGTGATGAAATAGATAGAATTAGAGAAGTGAATTACTTAACTGGCGAAGTTATACGTGAACGTGAACACTTTGCGATCTTCCCAGCCTCTCACTTCGTAACTCGTGAAGAAAAGATGAAATCAGCTATCCAACGTATAGAAGATGAATTAGCCGAACGTTTAGAAGAATTAAGATCTGAAAATAAATTATTAGAAGCGCAAAGACTTGAACAACGTACGAACTATGATTTAGAGATGATGCGTGAGATGGGCTTCTGTTCAGGAATTGAAAACTATTCAGTCCATTTAACTTTAAGACCATTAGGTTCAACGCCATATACACTATTAGATTACTTTGGTGACGACTGGCTTATTATGGTCGATGAATCACATGTTACGTTACCACAAGTACGAGGCATGTATAACGGAGATAGAGCACGTAAACAAGTATTGGTCGACCATGGCTTTAGGTTGCCTAGTGCTTTAGATAATAGACCGTTAAAATTTGAGGAATTCGAAGAAAAAACAAATCAACTTGTATATGTGTCTGCAACACCTGGACCTTATGAAATAGAACATACAGACGAAATGGTAGAACAAATTATTCGTCCAACTGGATTACTAGATCCTAAAATTGAAGTGCGTCCTACTGAAAATCAAATCGATGATTTATTGGGTGAAATTCAGGAACGTATCGACAAAAATGAACGTGTGCTCGTTACAACATTAACGAAAAAAATGAGTGAAGATTTGACGACCTATATGAAAGAAGCGGGTATTAAAGTCAATTATCTACATTCCGAGATTAAAACATTAGAGCGTATTGAAATTATAAGAGATTTACGTATGGGAACTTATGATGTTGTTGTCGGAATTAACTTGTTAAGAGAGGGTATAGATATTCCAGAAGTTTCATTAGTTGTTATTTTAGATGCTGATAAAGAAGGCTTTTTACGTTCAGAACGTTCGTTAGTACAAACAATTGGTCGTGCTGCACGTAACAGTGAAGGTGAAGTAATTATGTATGGCGACAAAATAACAGACTCAATGCGTTATGCTATTGATGAAACTGAACGTCGTCGAGAAATACAAACAGCCTATAACGAAAAATATGGCATTACACCGACTACAATTAACAAAAAAATTCACGATGTTATTAGTGCCACTGTTGAAAGTGATGACACGAATGAACAACAGCAAAAAGAACTACCTAAGAAAATGACTAAGAAAGAACGCGAAAAAACAATTCAAAATATAGAAAAAGAAATGAAACAAGCTGCCAAAGATTTAGACTTTGAAAAAGCTACTGAACTAAGAGATATGTTATTTGAATTAAAAGCAGAAGGGTGACATTAATATATGAAAGAACCATCTATTGTCGTTAAAGGGGCGCGTGCCCATAATTTAAAAAGTGTAGATATTGAAATTCCTAAAAATAAATTGATTGTCATGACAGGTCTTTCTGGATCAGGTAAATCCTCACTTGCTTTCGATACGATTTATGCAGAAGGTCAACGACGTTATGTTGAATCGCTAAGCGCATACGCACGTCAATTTTTAGGTCAAATGGATAAACCTGATGTAGACACGATTGAAGGTTTGTCACCTGCAATATCAATCGATCAAAAGACTACTAGTAAAAATCCTAGATCTATCGTAGCAACAGTGACTGAAATATATGATTATATTCGTTTATTATATGCGCGTGTAGGTAAAGCATATTGCCCTAATCACAGTATTGAAATAGAATCGCAAACAGTGCAACAAATGACGGATAGAATATTGAATTTAGAAGAACGTACTAAAATTCAATTGCTTGCTCCTGTAGTTTCACATCGTAAGGGATCACACGAGAAGTTAATCGACGATATTATTAAAAAAGGTTACGTTCGTGTACGCGTCGATGGTGAAATTACAGACGTTAACGAAGTGCCAGAGCTTGATAAAAATAAAAATCATACCATTGAAGTTGTTGTCGATAGACTCGTTGTTAAAGAAGGTATTGAAACACGTTTAGCGGACTCAATAGAAACTGCTTTACGTTTAGCAGAAGGAAATTTAGTTGTCGATGTTATCGGTGACGAAGAGTTAAAATTCTCCGAAAATCATGCTTGTCCAATTTGTGGTTTTTCAATTGGTGAGTTAGAACCAAGAATGTTTAGTTTTAATAGTCCATTTGGTGCTTGTCCAACGTGTGATGGTCTAGGTCAAAAATTGACTGTAGATATGGACTTAGTAGTGCCTGATAAAAACTTAACGCTTAATGAAGGTGCCATCGTACCATGGGAACCAACAAGTTCTGATTTTTATCCAACGCTATTAAAACGCGTATGTGAAGTTTATAAAATAAATATGGATAAACCATACAAAAAATTAACAGACAGACAAAAAGATATTTTAATGAACGGCTCACAAGGTAAAGAAATAGAATTTACTTTTAAACAACGTAACGGTCAAACTAGAACACGTACGATGGAATTTGAAGGCGTAATTAATAATATTAATCGACGTTACCATGAATCACCATCAGAATATGTACGTGAAATGATGAGTAAATATATGACAGAATTACCTTGTGAAACTTGTCATGGACAACGTCTAAGTAGAGAGGCCTTATCTGTTTACGTATCAGGACTTAATATTGGTGAGGTAATTAATAAATCTATTAAAGAAGCGCTTGATTATTATGAAAATATTGAACTATCTAATCAAGATAGAACGATTGCAAACCAAATATTAAAAGAAATTATTTCACGTTTGAAATTCTTATTTAATGTTGGTTTAGAATATTTAACGTTAAATCGTTCATCTGGTACGCTTTCAGGCGGGGAAGCACAACGTATTAGATTAGCTACGCAAATAGGTTCTAGATTGTCAGGTGTGCTTTATGTTTTAGATGAGCCTTCTATCGGCTTGCATCAACGCGATAACGATCGTCTTATCGAAACGTTAAAGGAAATGAGAGATTTAGGTAACACACTTATAGTTGTTGAACATGATGATGATACGATGCGTGCTGCGGATTATTTAGTCGATGTTGGCCCTGGTGCAGGTGAACACGGTGGTGAAATTGTTGCTAGTGGTACACCAAAACAAGTTATGAAGAGTAAAGATTCGTTAACTGGTCAATATTTAAGTGGTAAAAAGCGCATAGATGTACCTGAACATCGACGAGAAATTACAGATAGAAAAATAAGCGTTAAAGGTGCGCGTAGCAATAACTTGAAAAATGTTGATGTTGATTTTCCATTATCAACGATGACTGTTGTTACAGGCGTTTCTGGCTCTGGTAAAAGTTCACTTGTAAACCAAGTGCTTTATAAATCATTAGCAAAAGAAATAAATAAATCAAAAGTGAAACCAGGAGATTGTGATGCAGTCGAAGGTATTGACCAATTAGAACGCATAATCGATATTGATCAATCACCAATAGGACGTACACCTCGTTCTAATCCTGCTACTTATACAGGCGTTTTTGACGATATTAGAGATATATTCGCGCAAACTAATGAAGCGAAAGTACGTGGTTACTCTAAAGGTAGATTTAGTTTCAACGTTAAAGGCGGACGTTGTGAAGCATGTAAAGGTGATGGCATTATTAAAATAGAGATGCACTTTTTACCTGACGTTTATGTGCCTTGTGAAGTATGCGATGGTTCACGATACAATCGTGAAACGCTTGAAGTTACGTATAAAGGTAAAAATATTGCTGATGTACTGAGCATGACTGCTGAAGAAGCAACATACTTTTTCGAAAATGTACCAAAAATACATCGCAAATTAAAAACATTAGTCGATGTTGGACTAGGTTATGTGACATTGGGTCAACCTGCCACTACTTTATCTGGTGGGGAAGCACAACGTGTTAAATTGGCATCCGAATTACACAAACGTTCAACTGGTAAATCTATTTATATTTTAGATGAACCGACAACTGGACTACATGTTGATGATATTGGTCGTTTATTAAATGTCTTAAATACCTTGGTCGAAAATGGCGATACAGTCGTTATTATCGAACATAATTTAGACGTGATTAAAACGGCAGATCATATTATTGATTTAGGTCCTGAAGGTGGCGACGGTGGTGGTACGATTATCGCTACAGGGACGCCTGAAGAAATCGCACAAGTTGAATCAAGTTATACAGGTCAATATTTAAAACACGTCTTAGAACGTGATAGTGTGCAAAATTAATAAATAACTTATAGCAAAATGGCTGAAGCATGTTTTAATGTTTCAGCCATTTTTTAATTGATAGGCACGTTTTATTGCTCATTTTTAAATAACAAAAAATTTACAGTATAAAAGTTTAATATATTTAGACGTTATTGTGACTAATCGTATATAATTAATAAATAGACCATTTTAATACGTGAGCAGTCATACAATTTACACATATTTTAATTATGTTTAATAGTAACTTTTTGATATGATATGAACATAATACGTATAGGAAAAATATTATTGAGGTGAACCTATGTTAACTACTAAAGATCTAGTGGAACGGTTTGAACTTGAACTGATAGCTGGCGAGGCCGGTTTAAATAAGCAAATTAAAAATACAGATATTTCTAGACCAGGATTAGAGATGGCAGGTTACTTTTCTCATTATGCATCTGACCGTATTCAATTATTAGGTACTACTGAATTATCTTTTTATAATTTACTCCCGGATGAAGAACGACAAGGTAGAATGAGAAAGTTATGTCGCCCCGAAACACCGGCTATTATTGTGACGAGAGATTTAGAACCCCCTGAAGAATTAATAGAAGCTGCAAAAGAATTAGAGACGCCATTAATTATGTCTACGGTTGCTACGACGCAATTGATGAGTCGTTTAACGACATTTTTAGAACATGAACTTGCTCGTACGACATCATTACATGGTGTACTTGTAGACGTATATGGCGTTGGTGTTATGATTACAGGTGATTCAGGCATTGGTAAAAGTGAAACAGCTTTAGAACTTGTTAAACGTGGTCATAGACTTGTAGCTGATGATAATGTCGAAATTAGAGAAGTGAGTAAAGACGAATTGATTGGTAAGCCACCTAAATTAATCGAACATCTTTTAGAAATTCGTGGGTTAGGTATTATCAATGTTATGACATTATTTGGTGCAGGCTCAATCCTGACTGAAAAGAGAATTCGTTTGAATATACATTTAGAAAATTGGCATAAAGATAAACTCTATGACCGTGTAGGGTTAAATGAAGAAACATTACGTATTTTAGATAATGAAATTACGAAGAAAACTATCCCAGTAAGACCTGGTCGTAACGTTGCAGTTATTTTAGAAGTGGCGGCAATGAACTATCGACTTAATATTATGGGCATTAATACTGCTGAAGAGTTTAATGATAGATTAAATGCTGAGATAATGCGCAATAGTAATAAAAACAACGAAGGAGATTTACCTCAATGATGTTAAGTTATATCGATCCAGTCGCCATAGAATTAGGACCACTTTCGATAAGATGGTATGGCATTATTATTGCGGCAGGTATTCTACTTGGATACTTTATTGCACAGGCTGGCGTCAAACGTATCGGCCATGATAAAGATACACTCGTGGATATTATTTTTTGGAGTGCGATTTTTGGCTTTATCGTAGCGCGTATCTATTTTGTCATCTTTCAGTTACCTTATTATCTACAAAATCCAATTGAGATTCCGATGATTTGGCATGGTGGTATTGCTATTCATGGGGGATTAATTGGTGGTTTTGCTACAGGCGTTATACTTTGTAAAATGAAAAATTATAACCCATTTCAAATGGGAGACGTTATCGCACCGAGTATTATTCTAGGACAAGGTATTGGTAGATGGGGAAACTTTATGAATCATGAAGCACATGGTGGCCCTGTTTCTCGTACTGCACTTGAACATCTACATATTCCTGAATTTATAATTAAAAATATGTATATTGATGGTCAGTATTATCAACCTACTTTCTTATATGAGTCTGTATGGGATATTTTAGGTTTCATTATTTTGATTACGTTACGTAAGCATTTGAAAATTGGAGAAACTTTCTGTTTATATTTAATTTGGTATTCTATTGGCAGATTTTTTGTCGAGGGTATGCGTACAGACAGTTTAATGTTGACGGAACATATTAGAGTAGCCCAATTAATGTCTGTCATACTCGTTATAATTGGTATAGCAATTATAATTTTTAGAAGAGTAAAATATAATCCAATGCAATATAAAGATGCAGGTCCATTATCTTGGCCGAAAACAAAAGCGAAGTGATTGCAGTGAGAAATATTAACAAACAACGTGTCGCAAATATCAATCCGCTATGGACGATGTATCGACACGTAAGTAAATTTAAAGTTTTAAAACAGACGATTGTTATCGAGATTTGTCGCTATTTACCTAGTTTAAAGTTAAAAAGATGGATGTATAGGCATCTATTAAAGATGACCGTTGGTGAGCATACTGCTTTTGCATATAAAGTCGTGCCTGATATTATGTATCCTGAGTACATTCATATTGGCCATAATAGTATAGTTGGCTATAATACAGTATTGTTAACACATGAGTTTCTAGTTGATGAATTTCGCACTGGGAAGATTTACATTGGTAATAATACGATGATAGGTGCCAATGTCACGGTTTTACCGGGTGTTACTATTGGTTCCAATGTGAAAGTTGGGGCAGGTTGTATCGTCACTAAAGATATACCTAATAATGCATTAGCATATGGTAATCCATTACAAATTGTGAACCAAAGAGATAAATAAAAAGGAGGTGTACATGGATGGCACAAAATGACAATATAATCCCAATGAATTTTGATGCGGACTTTTATAAAAAAATGGGAAATCAAAAATTACAGCAGCAAGAATATAAAAAAGCTGCTGAATATTTCGGTAAAGTGCTAGAAATGTCACCTCAAGATTTTGATGTAACCGTAAATTATGCGTTATGCTTATCAAAAATTGGGGCTGGCCAACGCGCCGAAACGCTTTTTTATGAATATATCATTAAAGATGAGTTTGTTGCACAAAGTTTCTTCCAATTAAGTCAGTTAAACATCGAATTGAACGAACCAAACAAGGCTTTCTTGTTTGGTATTAATTATGTATTAATATCTGAAGACGAAGCGTACCACGAAGAATTAGAAAATATGTTTGAAGTTTCATATGATTCTGGGCACGATATTAACTTAGAAAGTCAATTGTTTGCAGTGCAATTAATCTTTCAATACTTATTCTCACAAGGTCGGTTGCCAGAGGCGAAAGATTATATTAAGCGACAAGAGGACGAAGTTCAACAACATAGAATCGTACGCAATTTGTTAGCAATGTGCTATTTATATTTAAGTGAATATGATATTGCTAAAGAGATGTTCGAAACTTTGCTTGCTGAAGATAAATCAGATATGCATGCATTGTGTCATTATACTTTATTGCTATATAACATTAATGAAACAGAGAAATATCAGAAATATATTCATCTATTAAGTAAAGTGATGCCAATGAATGAAGATGAAACGTTTAAACTAGGTATCGTCTTAAGTTATTTAAAAGAATACGATGCATCACAAAGATTGCTAGTGCCACTATACAAAAAAGGTAAATTTTTATCTTTGCAAATGTATAATGCATTAAGTTTTAATTATTACTATTTAGGTCAACGAGAAGAAAGTGAATTCTTCTGGTCAAAACTACAAGAAATTTCAAAAGTTGACGTAGGTTATGCACCATGGAAGATTGAAGAAAGCAAAAACTTCTTTAATCAACATATCTTACCTTTATTATTAAATGATGATAGTCATCGTCGTATTTACGGTATCTTTTTACTCAATCAGTTAAAAGGTCGAGAAGTACTGTTGACTGAAGAAATCTGGTCGATTTTAGAAGGTATGAACGATTATGAAAAACTATATTTAACGTATCTTATTCAAGATTTGAAATTAAATAAGCTAGATTTCGTGCATAGAGGTTTAGTAAAACTATATAATATCGAAAGCTTGAAAGATGACGAAGAATTGTTTATTGTATGGATTGATCAAGCAGAAGCGATTATCGCAGAAGATATAGATTTAACGCATGTGAGCCATTATGTTGCTGCTTTTATTTATAACTATTATCAAAATAGTGAGAGCAAAGTTTCGAAACAACAAGTAATGGATTGGTTTGATGTAACACGCTATCGCTTAAATCAAGCGATAGATTATCTGTTAAGCATATAGTTTTGAGAAATATAATAATTACTGTATAATTCGCATAATGAATTAATAAATAGGAGGCTATGAAATGACTGAACAAGTGGATTATGATGTTGCTATTATTGGTGCTGGACCTGCAGGTATGACGGCTGCTGTTTACGCATCTAGAGCAAATTTAAGCACTGTTATGATTGAGCGAGGTATGCCAGGCGGACAAATGGCAAATACTGAAGAAGTAGAAAATTTCCCAGGTTTTGAAATGGTAACGGGTCCTGATTTATCTACAAAAATGTTTGAGCATGCGAAAAAATTTGGTGCAAAATATCAATATGGTGATATTAAATCAGTCGAAGACAAAGGCGACTATAAAGTTGTTGACCTTGGCAATAGTCAAATTACTGCACATGCCGTTATTATTACAACAGGTGCAGAATATAAAAAAATCGGCGTACCAGGTGAACAAGAACTAGGCGGCAGAGGCGTTAGTTATTGTGCGGTATGTGACGGTGCATTCTTTAAAGGCAAAAAATTATTCGTTATTGGCGGCGGTGACTCAGCAGTTGAAGAAGGTACATTCTTAACTAAATTTGCTGACAGCGTAACAGTAGTTCATAGAAGAGATGAATTACGTGCTCAAAAAATATTACAAGATCGTGCATTTAAAAATGACAAAATTGATTTTATCTGGAACCATACACTTAAAACAATCAATGAAAAAGACGGTAAAGTCGGTTCAGTAACTTTAGCTTCTACGATTGATGGTACAGAAGAAACATTAGATGCTGATGGTGTTTTCGTATATATTGGTATGAAACCATTAACTGCACCATTTGAAAATCTTGGTATTACGAACGAAGTAGGTTACATTTTAACTGATGAAGATATGAAAACTTCAGTGCCAGGTATCTATGCAGCTGGCGATGTAAGAGAAAAAGGATTGCGTCAAATTGTTACAGCAACTGGCGACGGTAGTATCGCGGCACAAAGTGTGCAAGCTTATATCGAAGAATTAAAAGATAAAATGGAAGTTTAAGCATATATCAATAAAATAACAGCTAGGATAATTGACTTACGAGTTAGTAGGTTAATCTGTCTTAGCTGTTTTTTTGTAATTATAATACTATGATGAAACTACTATTTAATGTAAAATGTATCATGATACAGTATATTGATTTTCAGCTTGTAATATACAGGAATTAAAATTTAAGTGGATGGTGTAGTAGAAGATGCAAAAAAGCGAAAAAGAAAGTGTTAAAAGTGAATTATTATTAATAACTGGTATGTCAGGTGCCGGGAAATCACTTGTTATTCAAAGTTTAGAAGACATTGGTTACTTTTGTGTTGATAACCTACCACCTATCTTATTACCAAAGTTTGTCGAGTTAATGGAACAAGGCAATCCTTCGTTAAAAAAAGTAGCAATTGCTATTGATTTGCGCGGTAAAGAATTATTTAAATCCTTCGTCAAAGAAGTAGATGCGATAAAAAGTAGAAACGACGTTATTGTAGATCTTATCTTTTTAGAAGCAAGCGAAGAACGTCTAATTTCCAGATATAAAGAAACACGTAGAGCACACCCATTAAATGAAAATGGCCAACGTTCTTTGATAGAATCAATAGAAGAAGAACGTCATTTATTAACAGAAATTAGAAGCTGTGCAAATTATATTATCGATACGTCGTATTTCACACCGAAAGAATTAAAAAAGCGTATAAATGATTATTTTAATAGTAGAAATTATGAACCATTTAGCGTCAATGTGACGAGCTTTGGTTTTAAACATGGTATTCAAATGGACGCAGATTTAGTGTTTGATGTTAGGTTTTTACCTAATCCATACTATGTAGAAGAATTAAGACCTTTAACAGGCGAAGATAAACCAGTTTATGATTATGTGATGAAATGGCAAGAAACTGAAACGTTTTACGAAAAATTAATCGATTTATTAAAATACATGATACCCGGTTACAAAAAAGAAGGCAAAACGCAGTTGGTTATTGCTATGGGTTGTACAGGAGGTCAACACCGTTCAGTAGCTTTGGCTAAAAGAATTGGTGAAGAATTGAGAGAAAGCTTTGACTATAATGTATATGTACATCACCGTGATGCACATATTGAAAGTGGCGAGAAAAATGGAGAAAATTAAACTTGTACTTATCGGCGGTGGCACTGGATTATCAGTTTTGGCACGTGGGTTAAGAGACTATAATATTGACATTACTACTATCGTTACTGTTGCAGATGATGGTGGTAGTACAGGTAAAATACGTAATGAAATGAATATTCCAGCACCTGGAGATATTCGTAATGTTATATCAGCTCTAAGTGAAGCAGAGCCTATGTTGGAAGAATTATTCAAATATCGATTTCAAGAAAACCAAATCGAAGGGCATTCATTAGGCAATTTACTAATTGCTGCGTTGACTAACATTACAGATGATTTTGGGCATGCGGTTAAAGAATTAAGTAGGATATTAAACATTAAAGGTAGGGTTATACCTTCTACCAATGCAAGTGTACAACTAAATGCTGTTATGGAAGACGGCGAAATTGTCTATGGAGAATCTAATATACCTAAGCAAAACAAAAAAATTAAACATGTCTTTTTAGAACCTAAACATGTACAACCAATGTCAGAGGCATTAGACGCTTTATCAGAAGCTGATTTAATTGTACTAGGACCTGGTTCTTTATATACTAGTGTAATATCAAATTTATGCGTTGAAGGTATTGCTGAAGCGGTTATTAACAGTGAAGCACCTAAGTTATATGTTACTAACGTTATGACCCAACCAGGTGAAACAAATAATTATACGGCACATGATCATATTAAAGCTATTCATGACCATGTAGGTAAAGAATTTATTGATTATGCGATATGTAATGAAGAAACATTTAATCAAGGTGTGTTAGACAGATATGAAAAGGAAAACGCGAGTCCGGTTAAAAATGATAAAGCACAATTAGACAAAGCAGGCATTAAAGTGTTTTCACATGATAACTTAGTAGAAATTTCATCAGAACATTACGTACGTCATAATAATAAAGTGTTATCAAAAATGATTTATGAAATTGCATTAGATACTACGGAAACGATTAAGTTTAAGCGTAAGTGATGCGTAGCATAGGAAATAATTTGTAGTAAAGAAAAGGAATGAGTACATATGAGCTTTGCATCAGACATGAAAAATGAATTAACGAGAATAGAAGTTGATATAGACAACGCAAAAGCAGAGCTCAGTGCCTTGATAAGAATGAATGGTGCACTTAGTTTGGCTAATCAACAATTCGTAATTAATGTACAAACAGAGAATGCAACAACGGCTAGAAGAATCTATTCATTAATTAAAAAAATATTTAACGTTGAAGTTGAAATTTTAGTGCGTAAAAAAATGAAATTAAAGAAAAATAACATCTATATTTGTAGAGTTAAGATGAAGGCTAAAGAAATTTTAGATGACTTAGGTATTTTAAAAAATGGCATTTTCACGCATGAAATCGATGAGGCTATCATTGAAGATGACGAAATGCGTCGTAGTTATTTAAGAGGTGCATTTTTAGCTGGAGGATCAGTCAATAATCCAGAAACTTCATCCTATCATTTAGAAATATTTTCTTTATACGAAAATCATTCAGAAGGCTTAACTAAGTTAATGAATGGCTATGAATTGAACGCCAAACATTTGGAACGCAAAAAAGGAAGTATTGTCTATTTAAAAGAGGCTGAAAAAATATCCGATTTTTTAAGTTTAATAGGCGGTTATCAAGCATTACTTAAATTTGAAGATGTTAGAATCGTACGAGATATGAGAAACTCAGTTAATAGACTCGTTAATTGTGAAACTGCGAATTTAAATAAAACAGTAAGTGCAGCTATGAAACAAGTAGAAAGCATACAATTGATAGATCAAGAGATAGGATTAGATAACTTACCAGATCGTTTAAGAGAAATAGCGAAGTTGCGTGTAGAGCATCAAGAAATTTCGTTAAAAGAATTGGGCGAAATGGTATCAACAGGTACAATTTCAAAATCTGGAGTAAATCACCGTCTGCGCAAGTTAAATGAAATGGCTGACAAAATAAGAAGCGGTGAAAATATAGATTCATTGTAGTTAAATTTATGGAAGAATATTATTAGTAAAATGGCTAGCTATAGGGTAATGATTGCCTAGCTAGTTTTTTTATTTGATTTAAAAAGAAAATAAGTTGCATAAAATTGTAAAACTTTATGTTGCGATATTTAAATTTCCAGAGCATAATAAGTTATGCTTCAAATTAAATTAACACGCGAAGGAAGTAAATATATGGGTACTTTATTTATGTATTTAGCATTTATTCTATTCATTGCTATTATATTTTTAGTAATAATAAGTGGTGTAATGAATTTTGGGAATAAGAAAAACATATTGTTTTTAGTAACTATAGTAGTATTAATTATTGGAGTCGTAACGCTGTATGAAAAAGGATCAGATATGCGTAAACATGAAATCGATCCATTAGAATATAAAGGTTAATAAAATTGTAAACGATGTAAGCCTTCAAATCATTTTGAAGGCTTATTTTTTATGGGAACATGTTTACAAAACACAATTATTGATTATAATAAAAATTAATAATAAGATAAATATTTTATATTAAAGTGGTTAGGATTAAAGCTATTATGCCTAATAGAAAAACAAATGTAAGTAATAGTATTAATCATATTGGAAAATATGAAGAGGTGAAACATGAAAAAATTACTTACAGTATTAATAATAGCTTTTTTAATAGCTATCACTTTTATATTCATCCATCAATTAAAAGAGTTGTCGTATTTTAAGATTGTTAATAATGGTAGTACAGTAATTTATTTTAATTTTACAGATGAAGAAAAAAAGTTCAGTAAACAAGATAGAAAATATTTTTACCATCTGCATAAAAAATATAATGTTGAGTTTACACAAGAGACATTTATTAATGATAACAAAGTACTTTTACACACTACAGACAAGTCGTTATTGAAACAAGCATCTAATAAACATATTTTAAAAACTTTTAATAGTAAATTTAACATTAAAGTCTATAAGTTCTTTGATACTAAATTAGCTACAGATGGCAAATATTATTTAAAAGGGAATCAAAATGATGTAGAAACAGTGATTAATTTAATTAATAAAAATGTGGGAATAGCTGAAAAAGATAATAAGTATATGTCACTTTGGAATTATAATCTTGATACTTTTTCTATATTAATGATAGTAATGCTTGCTTTGCTTAATAGTATTATCTATTTGCATTATTTAAGAAATAATAAAAAGCAATATAAAATTCTTTATGATTTGGGTTATTCTAAAAGGCAGATTATGCTATTTATCATTAAATCATTTAAAAAGCATATTGGTATTGCGATTACATTTTCTTTCATAACTGTGGTATTAATATATTATATACTATATAAAGATTTTCATTATTTAACTGTGATAGTGGTTTTTGGAGCATTTGTGATTATTAGTGCCATTATTTATATTGTTTTAACAATAATTACTATACTTAGATATTATAAAGGGTTTAGTAAAAATAAAGCCCAGAATAATAAGTATGCATTAACTATTGCTTATATGATTTTAACGCTTATGATGATGTATATTATAGGAAATGCCACGCAAAATTTATTGGTAAATTATACAAATTATCATAAGCAACAAATATCATTAAAACATTGGCAAAATACTAAAAATATCTATCGCACAGTTGCTACTTATATTGGACAATTAAAAGATAAAGAACTGGAAAAGGCTGAAAATACGAAATATAAAGCGTATTATAATAGCAAATTTAACAAGGGATTTATTGCTAGTTTTAATAATTACTTAATTTCTGAGGAAAAAGAACAAAAAGAAAACAACGCTAATGGTGAATTGGAGTTACCTATTGATAGTAGATATGTCATTATTGATAAAAATTATTTGCAACGACATAACATCTTGACGGAGAAAGGTGAAGAGGTAGCAACTAAATTAAAACATGACGATAAAGTTCAGAATTTATTAGTGCCAAGCGTATTGAAGAAACATGAGGAAAAAATAAGAGAAATTTATTTAGAGAAATTCTATTTTTACAAATACTTTAATAAAGATAATGAAAACCATAATAAAGGATTATCACTAAATATTATATATACTTCAAGCAATAAAGGTTATTTCTCATATGATCCAATTATTGGAAATTTGAACAATGAAGTTATTAATCCGATAGCTATCATCGAAATGGGAAATAGCGACATCGCTCATTTTAGCCACTATTTAACTTCTAGTTATTATTTTACATCTAATTTAGATAAACCATATGACACAATAGTTAAAGGGGTCAAACATTTTAAAATGGATAATACAATAAAAAATGTGGAATCCATCTATAATTCTAAAGTGAATCTTATTAATGAATATAAAAAAGAAACATTAAAATATGTAACATTGGTAATTATAACTATTGCTTCCCTAGTTCTTATTATCGTGACATTATTGAACGTTTATTTTAAATCTTTTCAATTTAATATTAGTTTAAAACGGCATTTAGGTTATAGTTATTGGCAAATTCATAAGTGGCTAATTTGTTTTTTAGTTATTGCCAATACATTTTTATTAAAATTGCTTCTTGGTAAATATTGGTTTACTACGCTTTTTATATATTTAATGATTTTATTAATACAAACAGTAGTAATATATGTACTGATTAATAGATTGAATAAAACAAATGCTAATTTAATATTGAAGGGAAAAGACGATGATTAAACTAGTAAATATTAGTAAGTCCTACAAATCGAAAAAAGTTATTGATGCATTTAATTATAATATTGAAGATAAAGATTTTATTGTAATATCAGGTGAAAGTGGAAAAGGTAAAACAACCTTATTAAATATAATTGGATTATTAGAAAAACCTGATTCTGGTAAGATTAGCTATAATAACCGACTATTGAGTAAACAAAAAGATATTTTACATGTAGTTAGAGAAGATATAGCTTATATTTACCAAAATTATGGTTTATTGGTAAATGAAACGGTATTTACAAATTTGACATTACCTTTAAATATATCGAAAAAAGATAAAGACAAAATAAACTCTGTGTTAATCAATGTAGGTTTAGATGAAAAGATATTAAAAGAAAAAGTTTATACATGTAGCGGGGGTGAACAACAAAGAATTGCTATTGCAAGGGCAATATTAAAACAACCTAAAGTCTTGATAGCAGATGAACCAACGGGTAATTTAGATGAAAATAATAGTGATGAAGTAATGAAATTATTTACTCAGTTAAATAGCCAAGGCGTATCGATAGTTATGGCAACACATAACAAAAAATACTTTGATTTAGGAAATAAAATTATCAATTTAGACACATTGATAAAGTAATTAAGAGTAGTTAGGACAAAAGTCTATTCTCGAATTAAGAGTGTTAATTCGTTATATTAAGTGCAAATTGTTAAATAGACAGAAATAAACAATCATTTATAGATATCTAAGAAAATCAATTAAATAAAGTTACTACTATGAAAGGCGAAATATAGTTTAACGTTTGTTTCAAGAAAATATAATATTATAATAGGAGATAGATTTAAGTATAGTAGATAATTTGATAGTAAGTATAATTATTATGACGATAATCTTATTAATTTGTTTATATTTGCTATCAACTAAAAATTTAAATATTATAGCTTCTATAGATTCTAATAAGATACCCAAAGGTAAAAAGAATAAAGTAATATATGTAGCTGTTATATGTATATTACTCAGCACTTTAATATTGATAGTAGGAATTTTTATAAACAATTTTTTATATAGTGTGTTATTTATTATAGCTAGTTTGATATGTTTATTGATGTTTTACATTTACTATTTAATGATAATTAAATAGTAAATTCTGTTTTGAATCTTTTGAAGGTTATATTTTAAAGGTTTGTCTCCTGTGTTTTTTAGGAGACAAACCTTTAAATTTTAATTTTTTGTTGTTCTGAAAATGAATTTATTCTTGAAAAAGTTTCTTCCAGTTGATTAATGCAGTTGATAGAATATTATTTATTCTAAAAATATATAATTATAGACTACTAATCCCCTCGAAGGGAATCGAACCCCTATTCTAAGAACCGGAATCTTATGTGTTATCCATTACACTACGAGGGGTAAAATATACAATACCAATAGTTTACAAATGTTCAAAGTATTGGTCAATGATGACTTTGAAAAGAATTAAAAAAGGTGAGTTTATGTTTTGACCATTTTTGACTTTTAAGTTAAAATAAATTCAACAGTTATAATTAAGGAGGAAACAGAATGAATTTAATTCCTACAGTAATAGAAACAACAAACCGTGGTGAACGTGCTTATGACATTTACTCACGTTTATTAAAAGACCGTATTATCATGTTAGGTTCTCAAATTGATGACAATGTAGCAAACTCAATTGTATCTCAATTGTTATTCTTACAAGCACAAGATGCTGATAAAGATATTTATCTTTATATCAATTCACCAGGAGGTAGTGTAACTGCTGGTTTCGCAATTTATGATACAATTCAACATATTAAACCAGATGTACAAACTATTTGTATTGGTATGGCAGCATCTATGGGATCATTCTTATTAGCAGCAGGAGCTAAAGGTAAACGTTTTGCTTTACCAAATGCTGAAGTAATGATTCACCAACCTTTAGGCGGCGCTCAAGGTCAAGCAACAGAAATTGAAATTGCAGCAAACCATATCTTAAAAACACGTGCTAAATTAAATCAAATTTTAGCTGAACGTACTGGTCAATCAATTGAACAAATTGAAAAAGATACAGATCGTGATAATTTCTTATCAGCAAATGAAGCTAAAGAATATGGCTTAGTTGACCAAGTAATGGAACCGGAAGCATAATAAAAAAACAGCCCTTAATAGGGCTGTTTTTTTTGTTTAATATTCTAAATTTTCAAGTGCTACTTTTAAATTATTGAATTTGAAATTGAAGTCTAGTGATTCTAATTTATTAGGAATAACTTTTTGAGTGTCTAGTACTACCGTGGACATTTGTCCTAATACGAGGCGAATCAATGTGGATGGGACCCATGTGTAATGAGGTTTATCCATAATACGTCCAAGTGTATAACCGAATAAATTTTGGCGTTCGGCAATAGGTGTAGTGAAATTAAAAACACCGTGCGCTTTGTTATTGCTAATTACAAATAAGATAGCACGAGTAAGGTCTTCTAAATGAATCCATGAATACCATTGACGACCAGAACCAATTTTACCACCTACATATAAATTGTATGGTAGTTTCATTAATGGTAATGCGCCACCTTCATTAGAGAGTACCATTCCAAATCTGCCAATTACTACGCGTGTACCCAATGTTTCAAATTGTTTTGCCTTACGTTCCCACTGATAGACAACTTCTGATAAAAAATCGAAAGGTAATGTACGATATAGTTCAGTATATGTTTGATGTAAATCAGGTTTATAATATCCTACTGCGCTAGCATTAAAAAGAACTTCAGGTTTGTGGCTTCTATCTTTAAATAGTTCATATAATGCTTGTGTAGATTGTAATCTACTTAACATAATGGTTTGTTTGTATTTTGTAGTCCAACGTTTATTTAAACTAGCGCCAGCCAAGTTGATAACAATATCGATGTCTGGTACTAATGATTGCCATTCCGGTTTAGACCAATTAACGTAGCTTATTTTAGGGTGATTACTTGATTTATCTTGACGGGTTAATATAGTTATATGTGCATCACTCTCTTTAATTGCATCAACTAACTGGGTACCCACCATACCAGTGCCGCCAGTTATTAAATAATTTTTCATTGTATCACCTCAGGTATTTAGTTTCAGTTATTATCATTATTATATGAAGTATATAAACCAGTATAACGTATTTTACAACAAAGACGTTAAAAATTTGTTTTGTAAAAAATATAGTTCGCAATTTTAAAGTTATAAAATTTATATGATAAACATGCCTATAACAAATATAACAATTAATAACGCTATGATAAAAATGCTAAACGAGAACTTACTATGCTTCTTTGAATGATAATGGTCATTTTCTAACATCATTTGTTTAATTGATTGTCCTTTAACATTTTTATTATCTTCAAGTTCTTCAAAAGGATCATGTTTTGTCATCTAGTTATACTCCTTAAATTATAAATTATATAAAATTTAACCTATTAAATGTTGAAACACTTCCTCTATTTAGATTACTATAAGTATAGTAATAACATAAGTATAATCTTAGAGTGTATACGTATAAAAACGACTTATTTTGTTGTTTGATAACTAATTAATTCAACTTTTGCAATAAATAGGTTAAAATATAATGTCTTAATGTAATAAGATAGTAGTAAGTTAAATAAATTAGAGAGATTTTAAAGTGAGGGAAGTTTATGTCGAATCAAAATAAAAAAATGAGTGGTTTGGCCAAAGCTATTAGTGTTGTAATCATTTTACTTTTAATAGGTGGCTTAGCTTTTGCCATATTTGCGTTTGTTGATCATTCAAATAAATCCAATGAACGACTGCAACATCAGAAAGAAGAAGAAAAAGCGAAGAAAGATCAAGAAAAGAAAGACAAAGAAAAGAAAGATAAAGAGAAAAAGAAAAAAGATAAAGAGCAATCGGACGAACAAACACAAGAATCGCAACAGACAATGCAGACACAACAAACTCAGCAAACACAACAGACTCAACAGACACAACAAACTCAACAACAAACGACGCAAAATAGAGCGCGTAAGTCTACTCAACAAACAAAAGAACGACCTACTAAAGAAGAAAAGACGACTGAAGAAAAAACTGAAGAAAAGACAACAGAAGAAAAAACAGATGAGCCAAAGACAGAGGAAAAGTCAACTGAAGAGCCAAAAACTGAAGAACCAAAGACCGAAGAACCAAAAACAGAGGAACCAAAAACAGAGCAGCCAAAGACTCAACAACCTAAAACTGAGCAACCAAAAACAGAACAACCGAAAAGTAATTCAAATTCCTCTCAAGATAAACAATCAGATAAAGACGATTAATAAAACAAATAGGCTGAGACATTTAAGTGTGTCTCAGCCTAAATTTTTGCTTAAAGCTTTAAAAGAGTAATGAGAATAAATAACTTACAAAATGGAATACTGCTATGATTATTATAATCAAACCAACACAGCCGATACTTAATGGGAAACAACCACAATTAAAGACTCTTGTATGTCCTTTTATAGTGTGATTATCATATTGGTTTGAAAAGTGATGATTATCTTTATAATTTTTATCTCCAGGTTCTAATATTTCTTGTTTGTCATTTTGGTGCATTATGGTCCCACCTTTAAAATATAATGGTGTAGTTATCAACGTTAGTTTAACGCAAATGGCTAAATGATACTATAGCGTAGAAATAATGATTAATATTTTGTATTAGGGGTATAAATTAATAATGTAGTCATTAAAGCCCTTAAGAAGATAAAAATTAAATTGTGGTTAGCTAACTGAGCTTATACTTGCAATTTTTTATATATAGTAGTACTATTGCAAATGTAGAGGTTATATTTTTTTGTCCCACAAGGGACGTAAAACGTCAACCTATGGTTGTTAGTTGACCCTTTGAACAAGAAACGGAGGAGGTTAGTAGTGAAAGAATTGATAAAAATTCAACAGAAGTTAGTTCCAGAAATTGTTGAAAAGTTATATCGTCGTTTTTCGATTCTTTCTACTATTGCTAAGACTCAGCCTGTAGGTAGACGTAGTTTAAGCGAGCATATGGATTTGACTGAACGTGTGCTTAGGTCTGAAACAGACGTGCTAAAGAAGCAAGAATTAATTAAAGTAAAACCAACTGGCATGGAAATAACACATGACGGAGAGGTTTTACTTCAACAATTAAATAGTTATTTCAATGTTTTTGCTGATGATCAACATTTAGCGCAAATAATAAAAGAACGTTATGGCATTCAAGATGTTTTTGTTATACCAGGCGATTCTGATGCTAAAAGATCAGTTAAAATTGAAATAGCACGTCAAGCTGGACAATTACTTGAAAACAGTCTTTACGAAAATTCGGTAGTGTCTGTGACAGGTGGTTCAACAATGGCTTACGTAAGTGAGTCAATGCATAAACAACCTTATCAAGTATTCTTTGTTCCGGCACGTGGAGGTCTAGGAGAAAACGTTGTTTATCAAGCTAACACGATTGCTGCTAGTATGGCACAACAAACAAACGGAGATTATACAACGTTATATGTTCCAGACAATGTAAGTGAAACAACTTATAATACATTGTTAAATGAACCTTCAGTCATTCATACGCTAGAAAAAATTAAAGAATCAAATATTACAGTTCACGGCATAGGTGATGCGCTGAAGATGGCTCGGAGAAGACAATCTCCCCAAGAAACAGTTGCAAAACTTCAACATCATAATGCTGTTGGAGAAGCATTTGGTTATTATTTCGATGCTCAAGGCGATGTAGTTCATCGAGTGAAAACGATAGGGCTACAGTTGGAAGACCTTGAATCGAAAAGGTTTATTTATGCCGTAGCAGGGGGTAAATCTAAAGGTGAGGCGATAAAAGCCTATCTTTCTATTGCCCCTAAGAACACAGTTTTAATAACTGATGAAGGTGCAGCACAAGTAATAGCAAATCATAGTAATAAAAAGTAATTTAGCTTTTTAAATATTCATTTTAAAGGAGGCCATTATAATGGCAGTTAAAGTAGCAATTAATGGTTTTGGTAGAATTGGTCGTTTAGCATTTAGAAGAATTCAAAACGTTGACGGAATCGATGTAGTAGCAGTTAACGACTTAACAGATGACGAAATGTTAGCACACTTATTAAAATATGACACAATGCAAGGTCGTTTCACTGGAGAAGTTGAAGTTGAAGAAAACGGCTTCCGCGTAAATGGTCAAGAAGTTAAATCATTCTCTGAACCAGATCCAAGTAAATTACCATGGGGCGACTTAGATATCGATGTTGTCTTAGAATGTACTGGTTTATTTGCTGATAAAGATAAAGCTTCAGCTCATATCGATGCAGGCGCTAAAAAAGTTTTAATTTCAGCTCCAGCTACAGGCGACTTAAAAACAATCGTTTACAACACTAACCACAACGAATTAGACGGTTCAGAATCAGTAGTATCAGGTGCTTCATGTACTACTAACTCATTAGCTCCAGTAGCTAAAGTTTTAAATGATGAATTTAGTTTAGTTGAAGGTTTAATGACAACTATCCACGCTTACACTGGTGACCAAAGCACACAAGATGCTCCTCACAGAAAAGGTGACAAACGTCGTGCTCGTGCAGCAGCAGAAAACATCATCCCTAACTCAACAGGTGCTGCAAAAGCAATCGGTTTAGTTATTCCTGAAATCGACGGAAAATTAGACGGTGGCGCACAACGTGTTCCAGTTGCAACAGGTTCATTAACTGAATTAACAGTTGTATTAGAAAAAGACGTAAGTGTTGAAGATGTAAACAACGCAATGAAAAATGCTTCAAACGAATCATTTGGTTACACTGAAGACGAAATCGTTTCTTCTGACGTAATCGGTATGACTTACGGTTCATTATTCGACGCTACACAAACTCGTGTAATGACTGTTGGTGACCGTCAATTAGTTAAAGTTGCGGCTTGGTATGACAATGAAATGTCTTACACTTCTCAATTAGTTCGTACTTTAGAATTCTTAGCATCACAAGCTAAATAAGTTAAGATAGTTTAATTTAGCAAGGCCGATGTGCTGTTAAATTTTATTAATAAGCTTAGGAGTAAGCGGGGAGCACAAACGCTTCTCCGCTTATTTTTACTTTATTGTCCCACAAAGAGGAGGAAGTTTAGATGACTAAAAAAATTGTATCTGACTTAGATTTGAAAGGTAAAACTGTACTTGTACGTGCTGACTTTAACGTACCAATGAAAGATGGAGAAATTACTGACGACAACAGAATTGTTCAAGCTTTACCAACAATTAAATATATTGCTGAACAAGGTGGTAAAGTCGTATTATTCTCTCACTTAGGTAAAGTTAAAGAAGAAAGTGATAAAGCATCATTAAGCTTAAAACCAGTAGCTGCTGATTTATCTAAGAAATTAAGTAAAGAAGTAGTATTTGTTCCAACTACACGTGGAGAACAATTAGAAACTGCTATCAAAGATTTAAACGAAGGAGAAATCCTTTTAGTAGAAAATACTCGTTTTGAAGATGTTGATGGTAAAAAAGAATCTAAAAATGATCCAGAATTAGGTAAATACTGGGCTTCATTAGGCGACGTATTCGTTAATGATGCTTTTGGTACTGCACACCGTGAGCATGCTTCAAACGTAGGTATCGCATCTAATCTTGAAACTGCAGCTGGTTATTTAATGGATAAAGAAATTAAATATATCGGTGGCGTAGTTGAAAATCCCGATAAACCTGTAGTAGCTATTTTAGGTGGAGCAAAAGTATCAGATAAAATTGGTGTTATCACTAATTTACTTAACATTGCTGATAAAGTACTTATCGGTGGTGGTATGTCTTACACATTCTTTAAAGCACAAGGTAAGGAAATCGGTCAATCTCTATTAGAGGAAGATAAAGTTGACTTTGCTAAAGATTTACTTGACCGCGCTGGCGATCAAATCGTGTTACCTGTAGATTGTAAAGTTGCGAAAGAATTTTCAAATGACGCTGAAATTACAGTTGTTTCTGTTGATGATATTCCAGCTGACCAAGAAGCAATGGATGTTGGTCCTAAAACAGTTGAATTATTCAAAGAACAATTACAAGGTGCACATACAGTAGTATGGAATGGACCTATGGGTGTATTTGAATTAAGTAACTTTGCTAAAGGTACTATCGGTATTTGTGAAGCAATCGCTGAATTAAAAGATGCTAATACAATTATCGGTGGTGGCGATTCAGCTGCAGCTGCAATTTCATTAGGTTACGCTGATGACTTCAGTCATATTTCAACAGGTGGCGGTGCTTCACTAGAATATTTAGAAGGTAAAACACTACCTGGTGTAGAATCAATCTCTGATAAATAAATTGATAATACAACAAGAATTAACTATGCTTATGATAAGAACATAAACAAACTTATAGGAGTGTAATATAATGAGAAAACCTATTATCGCTGGTAACTGGAAAATGAATAAAACAGTTCAAGAAGCTAAAGATTTTGTTAATGCATTACCTGCATTACCAGATACAAACGAAGTAGAATCAGTTATTTGTGCACCAACAATCCAATTAGATGCATTAGTAACATTAGTCAAAGATGGCAAAGCACAAGGTTTAAAAATCGGTGCGCAAAATGCTTACTATGAAGACAATGGTGCGTTTACTGGTGAAACATCTCCAGTAGCATTAGCTGATTTAGGCGTTCAATATGTAGTAATCGGACATTCAGAACGTCGTGACATCTTCCATGAAACAGATGAAGAAATTAATAAAAAAGCACACGCAGTATTTAATCATGGTATGACACCAATTATTTGTGTGGGTGAAACAGACGAAGAACGCGAAAGCGGTAAAGCTAACGAAGTTGTTGGCAACCAAGTTAAAAAAGCAATCGAAGGTTTATCTGACGATCAACTTAAACAAGTTATCATTGCTTATGAACCAGTTTGGGCAATCGGTACTGGTAAATCATCAACTGCTAAAGATGCAAACGAAATGTGTGCATTTGTTAGAAAAACAGTTGCAGACGCTACGAGCCAAGAAGTTGCAGACGCTACACGTATTCAATACGGTGGCAGTGTTAAACCAAATAATATTAAAGAGTACATGGCAGAATCAGATATCGACGGCGCATTAGTAGGTGGCGCATCACTTAAAGTCGATGATTTTGTACAATTGTTAGAAGGTGCGAAATAGTATGGCAAAACAACCAACTGCATTAATCATCTTAGATGGTTTTGCAAATAGAGAAAGTGAACATGGTAACGCAGTTAAATTAGCGCATAAGCCTAACTTTGACCGTTATTATTCTAAATACCCAACGACTCAAATTGAAGCCAGTGGTTTAGACGTAGGCTTACCAGAAGGTCAAATGGGTAACTCAGAAGTTGGTCATATGAATATTGGTGCTGGACGTATTGTTTATCAAAGTTTGACACGTATTAATAAATCAATTGAAGACGGAGATTTCTTTGATAACGAAGTGCTTATTAATGCTATTAAACACGTTAAAGATAATAACTCTGCATTACATGTATTTGGTTTATTATCTGATGGTGGCGTACACAGTCATTATAAACACTTATTTGCAATCTTAGAATTAGCTAAAAAACAAGGACTAGAAGAAGTGTATGTACATGCATTCTTAGATGGTCGTGACGTAGATCAAAAATCTGCATTGAAATATATCGAAGAAACAGAACAAAAATTCCAAGAAGTAGGTATTGGTAAATTTGCCTCAGTTTCTGGTCGTTATTATGCAATGGATAGAGACAAACGTTGGGATCGTGAAGAAAAAGCTTATAACGCTATTCGTAACTTTGATGGACCTAAATATAGCTCTGCCAAAGAAGGCGTTGAAGCAAATTATGATAATGGCTTAACTGATGAATTCGTTGAACCATTTATCGTAGAAAATCAAAATAATGGCGTTAATGATAATGATGCTGTAATTTTCTATAACTTCCGTCCTGATAGAGCTGCTCAACTTTCAGAAGTATTTACAAACAAAGTGTTTGATGGCTTCAAAGTTGAACAAGTTAACAATCTATTTTACGCAACGTTTACTAAATACAATGACAATGTCGACGCTGAAATTGTATTTGAAAAAGTAGATTTAAACAATACAATTGGTGAAGTGATTCAAGACAATGGCTTAAAACAATTACGTATTGCTGAAACTGAAAAATACCCTCACGTGACTTATTTCATGAGTGGTGGTCGTAATGATGAATTCGAAGGTGAACGTCGTCGCTTAATTGATTCACCTAAAGTAGCTACTTATGACTTGAAACCTGAAATGAGTGCATACGAAGTGAAAGACGCTTTAATCGAAGAGTTAAACAAAGGTGATTTAGATTTAATCTTACTCAACTTTGCTAACCCTGATATGGTTGGTCACAGTGGTATGTTAGAACCAACTATTAAAGCAATTGAAGCTGTAGATGAATGTCTAGGTGAAGTAGTTGATAAAATTATCGATATGGGTGGTAATGCAATTATTACTGCTGACCATGGTAACTCTGACATGGTATTAACTGACAATGATGAACCTATGACTACACACACTACAAATCCAGTTCCAGTAATCGTAACAAAAGACGGCGTTACTTTACGCGAAACAGGCCGTTTAGGTGACTTAGCGCCAACATTGTTAGATCTATTGAGTGTTAACCAACCTGAAGACATGACTGGTGAATCATTAATTCAACATTAAGGTAATACTTAATTGAGGAAAATGGTTAAAGTAACTGTATTAAAAGTAATTCTTAATTTATAATGAACAGTAAGTACGCTTCATTATAAATAAATGATAAGGACATGAATAACTTAATCATTTTATATTTGAATTAAATCAAGCTATAATGAAAGTGCAAAAATAAAAAATTCTAAACTACATTAGGAAAAAAAGGAGATTAAAACATGCCAATTATTACAGATGTTTATGCTCGCGAAGTCTTAGACTCACGTGGTAACCCAACTGTTGAGGTTGAAGTATTAACTGAAAGTGGCGCATTTGGTCGCGCATTAGTACCTTCAGGTGCATCAACAGGTGAACACGAAGCAGTAGAATTACGTGACGGAGACAAAAATCGTTACTTAGGAAAAGGTGTTACTAAAGCAGTAGAAAATGTTAACGAAATTATTGCACCTGAAATCGTTGAAGGTGAATTCTCAGCGTTAGATCAAGTATCTATCGACAAAATGATGATTCAATTAGACGGTACAGAAAACAAAGGTAAATTAGGCGCTAACGCTATCCTTGGCGTGTCAATCGCAGTAGCTCGTGCAGCAGCTGATTTACTAGGACAACCACTTTACAAATATTTAGGTGGATTCAATGGTACTGAATTACCAGTTCCAATGATGAATATCGTTAACGGTGGTTCTCACTCTGATGCGCCAATCGCATTCCAAGAGTTCATGATTTTACCAGTTGGTGCTGAATCATTTAAAGAATCATTACGTTGGGGCGCTGAAATTTTCCATAACTTAAAATCAATCCTTAAAAAACGTGGTTTAGAAACAGCTGTAGGTGACGAAGGTGGTTTCGCTCCTAAATTTGAAGGTACTGAAGATGCAGTAGAAACTATCCAAGAAGCTATTAAAGCAGTAGGATTAGAACCAGGAAAAGACGTATTCTTAGGCTTTGACTGTGCATCATCAGAATTCTACGAAAATGGTGTTTATGACTACACTAAATTCGAAGGACCAAATGGTGCTAAACGTTCAGCTGAAGAACAAGTTGACTTCTTAGAACAATTAGTAAACAAATATCCAATCATCTCTATTGAAGATGGTATGGATGAAAACGATTGGGACGGTTGGAAAGTTCTAACTGAACGTATCGGTGACCGTGTACAATTAGTTGGTGACGATTTATTCGTAACTAACACTGTTAAATTAGCTGAAGGTATTGAAAAAGGTATTGGTAACTCTATCTTAATCAAAGTTAACCAAATCGGTACTTTAACTGAAACATTTGATGCTATCGAAATGGCTCAAAAAGCTGGTTACACAGCAGTAGTTTCTCACCGTTCTGGTGAAACTGAAGATACAACAATTGCTGACATTGCCGTTGCTACAAACGCTGGTCAAATTAAAACAGGTTCATTATCAAGAACTGATCGTATCGCTAAATACAACCAATTATTACGTATCGAAGATGAATTATACGAAACTGCTAAATTCAAAGGATTAAAAGCATTTTACAATTTATCTAAATAATATAGCTTAAAAGAGTTCACGCTTAAACAGTTCACGCATAAAAGCACGTAAGTTAATCAAACTTACGTGCTTTTTTATTATATACAAATATATTTTATGTGAAATATAGCTAAAAGTTCATCTTTATAGGTGAAACTGATATAATAATATGTGTAAATATTTTAAGGAGCACTTGGTTACTATGGATGATAAGCAAAACTCAAGAGTTATAAAAACGGGTCATTTTATTGCGTATAGTTCATTATTTCTTGCTATCTTGTTAGCAATCCACTTATTTGTTATATTAGACGACCATGTGGTAAAACAATTGTTAGTGAGTAATGGACAAAAACCAACAGCAAATGCTATTGGCACTATTCGTAATAGCTTTCAATTTACTGGTACTATGTATGTTTTTGCCTACCTAGCTGGTGTTGTGGCGATTTGGAATCGACACACATATTTATGGTGGTTTATGTTTGCGACATTTACATCTAATGTTTTATATAACTTAGTAAATATTTCCGCATTATTTAAAGCAATCATTGATGCAAAATCTACAGTAAACATCTTACCATTATCAATCGTTATGGTAGCATCAACATTATTAGCGATTTATATGTTAGTAGTATCAATTAAACGAAAGAGCACATTTAATAGATAGAAATTTGATAAAGTAAACGAACGTATGGTATAATGCGTTTCGTATATAATGAATGGAGGACAATTATCATGCACACGTTAATGATAATACTATTAGTAATAGATTGTATTGCATTAATAACTGTTGTATTACTCCAAGAAGGTAAAAGTAATGGACTTTCAGGCGCTATTAGTGGTGGTGCAGAGCAGTTATTTGGAAAGCAAAAACAACGTGGTATCGACTTATTTTTGCATAGATTAACAATTGTATTGTCTGTCATTTTCTTCTTGTTAATGTTAGGCATTAGTTATTTGGGTATATAAGGTCCGACAATGTTATCGTCGGACTTTTTTATTTATAATAGACGGTGTGAATATTATAAATATTTAGTAAGAAGATGGGTACAAACATCATGCGTGTATTTAATGCAAGTGAAAGGATTGAAACATTATGCAAATTAAACTACCAAAACCTTTTTTCTTTGAAGAAGGAAATCGTGCAGTATTACTATTACATGGTTTTACTGGAAATTCAGCCGATGTTAGACAACTAGGCAGATTCCTACAGAAAAAGGGTTATACTTGTTATGCGCCTCAATATGAAGGTCACGCAGCACCACCAGAAGAAATACTCGAATCAAGTCCTCACGTTTGGTTTAAAGACGCCTTAGATGGTTATGATTTCCTAGCTGATAAAGGCTATGATGAAATTGTAGTAGCAGGAATCTCTTTAGGTGGCTGTTATGCTTTAAATATAAGCTTAAATCGAGATGTAAAGGGTATTATAACCATGTGTTCTCCTATGTATATCAAGACTGAAGGTTCAATGTTTAATGGTGTGCTCGACTATGCACGTAAATTTAAACAATATGAAGGCAAAGATGAATCAACAATTGAAAAAGAAATGTCTGCATTCAAACCGACAGATACTTTGAAAGAATTACAAGGTCAAATACAAAGTATACGTGAACACGTTGATGAAGTAATAGATCCATTGTTTGTCGTACAAGGTGAACTGGATGAAATGATAAATACAGATTCAGCTAATATTATATACAATGAAAGTGACTCAGATGAAAAATCTATAAAATGGTATAAAAATTCAGGTCATGTCATCACAATTGACAAAGAAAAAGAACAATTATTTGAAGACATTTATGATTACTTAGAATCATTAGATTGGTCCAAATAATGTAAATACAAATATACAATGAGAAAGGAGGGGCATGATGAATTTAAAACAATCCATTGAAGAAATAATTAAACAACCAGATTATGAACCGATGTCGGTGTCTGACTTTCAAGATGCCTTAGGTTTGAACAGTGCCGACTCATTTAGAGACTTAATTAAGGTGCTCGTAGAACTAGAACAAACTGGTTTAATAGAAAGAACAAAAACGGATAGATATCAACGCAAAGAAAGTAACAAAACGAAACAAGGCTCACTAATTAAAGGAACTTTAAGTCAAAACAAAAAAGGTTTTGCTTTTTTACGTCCGGAAGATAGTGACATGGATGATATCTTTATTCCCCCAACAAAAATTAATAGAGCGTTAGATGGCGATACTGTATTAGTAGAGCTTCACAATTCAAGAGGCGACCATAAAGGTAAAACTGAAGGTGAAGTAAAATCTATCGAAACACATTCAGTAACGCAAGTTGTCGGTACGTATAGCGAAGCTCGTCACTTTGGCTTTGTAATACCTGACGATAAACGTATTATGCAAGATGTCTTTATTCCAAAAGGCCAAAATTTAGGTGCCGTTGACGGTCATAAAGTACTTGTCCAAATTACAAAATATGCAGATGAAAACTCTAATCCAGAAGGTCATATTTCTGCAATTTTAGGACATAAAAATGATCCAGGCGTAGATATACTATCAATCATTTACCAACATGGCATCGAAATTGAATTCCCTGATAATGTCTTAGCAGATGCTGAAAAAGTACCTGAGCAAATTGAACCAAATGAACTTAAAGGTAGAAAAGATTTACGTGACGAACTTACAAT
Organism: Staphylococcus kloosii; assembly: GCF_003019255.1. Taxonomy (NCBI): domain Bacteria; kingdom Bacillati; phylum Bacillota; class Bacilli; order Caryophanales; family Staphylococcaceae; genus Staphylococcus; species Staphylococcus kloosii. Next base: position 2,322,293 of record NZ_CP027846.1, on the reverse strand, counting down.
AACAATTGATGGCGCAGATGCTAAAGACTTAGATGATGCCATCAGTGTGAAGAAGTTAAACAATGGTCATACAGAACTTACAGTAAGTATTGCCGACGTAAGTTACTATGTCACTGAGGATTCGGCTCTAGATAAAGAAGCCTATGATAGAGCTACGAGTGTCTATTTAGTAGACCGTGTAATTCCTATGATTCCTCACCGTTTAAGTAATGGTATTTGTTCATTAAATCCAAATGTTGATAGATTAACTTTAAGTTGTCGCATGGAACTTGATGAACGTGGTGACGTCGTTAAACATGAAATATTTGATAGCGTTATACATTCTGATTATCGTATGACTTACGACGAAGTAAATGAAATCATTACTGATAAAAACGAAACGACACGTCAAAAATATAGTGAAGTCACACCAATGCTAGATTTAGCACAAGACTTATCTCAACGTTTAATCTCAATGAGAAGACGTCGTGGTGAGATTGACTTTGATATTAATGAAGCAAAAGTACTTGTTGATGGAGATGGTATTCCAACAGATGTACAAGTACGTAGTCGTGGCGAAGGTGAACGTTTAATTGAATCATTTATGTTAGCAGCTAACGAAACTGTTGCAGAACATTTTGATAAATTAGAAGTACCATTTATTTATCGTGTGCACGAACAACCAAAATCAGAACGTTTACGTCAATTCTTTGATTTTATTACTAACTTTGGTTTAATGATTAAAGGTACTGGTGAGGACATTCATCCAGCGACATTACAAAAAATTCAACAAGAAGTAGAAGGATTACCAGAACAAATGGTGATTTCTACCATGATGCTTCGTTCTATGCAACAAGCACGTTATGATGATACAAACTTAGGTCATTTTGGCTTATCAGCAGAATATTATACGCACTTTACGTCACCAATCAGAAGATATCCTGATTTAATAGTGCATAGATTAATACGTAAATATTTAATCGATAAGTCTATGGATAATAAAGAAATCCACAAATGGGAAGAAATGTTACCTGAAATTGCTGATCATACGTCTCAAAGGGAACGTAGAGCAATCGAAGCGGAACGTGACACTGACGAACTTAAGAAAGCCGAATATATGGTACAACATATTGGTGAAGAGTTTGAAGGTATCATTAGTTCAGTGGCCAACTTTGGTATGTTTGTTGAATTGCCTAATACTATCGAAGGTATGGTACACGTAGCTAACTTAACAGATGACTATTATCATTTCGATGAACGTCAAATGGCAATGATAGGTGAGCGTCAGGCTAAAGTATTCCGTATCGGCGATTCAGTACAGATAAAAGTTATCAATGTAGATGTTGATGAGCGTATGATTGATTTCCAAATCGTAGGTATGCCGCTACCTAAAAATGAACGTAGCCAACGACCAGCAAGAGGCAAAACAATTCAAGCCAAAACACGTGGTAAGTCATTAGATAAAAATAAAGATAACGATAATAAAGGCAACAATAATAAAGGCAATAAAAAGAAAAAACAACGTAAAGGTAAAAATCAACGTAACCGCGATAACCAAAGCGGTGGCAATACGAAACACAAACCTTTTTACAAAGACAAAAAAGTGAAAAAACACGCACGTAAAAAGAAAAAATAAACCAACAAAGAGGTGAAACTCAATGCCAAAGAAAAAATCACCAGGTACATTAGCTGAAAATCGTAAAGCAAGACATGATTTTAATATTGAAGATACGATTGAAGCGGGCATTGTGTTACAAGGAACTGAAATTAAGTCCATCCGACGTGGCAGTGCAAACTTAAAGGATAGTTACGCACAAGTGAAGCGTGGCGAGATTTATTTGCAGAACATGCATATCGCGCCATATGAAGAGGGTAACCGTTTTAACCATGATCCTAGACGCTCACGTAAGTTACTATTACACAAACGTGAGATTGCTAAGCTAGGAGAAAGAACGAGAGAAGTCGGTTACTCTATCGTTCCTTTGAAACTCTATTTAAAACACGGTAACTGTAAAGTCTTATTAGGTATTGCACGCGGTAAGAAAAAATACGATAAGCGTCAAGCATTAAAAGAAAAAGCAGTAAAACGTGATGTTGATAGAGAAATGAAAGCCCGTTATTAAGCGGATTTGTTGCGCTACAAGCGATTGTTTGATATTATTAAATGTGCTTTCTGAAAAAGATTAGATGCAATAATTAATCGGCAGAAAGTACATTAATTCCTATTGAGGGGACGTTCTTGGATTCGACAGGGGTCCCCCGAGCTAATTAAGCGTGTCGGAGGGTTGTCTCCGCAACAACACACTCAGTTTATAATAACTGGCAAATCAAACAATAATTTAGCAGTAGCTGCGTAATAGCACTCTGCATCGCCTAACAGTGTTTCCTATGCACTGTTAACGCGATTCAACTTTAGTAGGATACGCTAGGCACTGCAGTTTGAAGTCTGCCTAGAAGAGATTAATCAAACTAGCATAATGTTGGTCGTCTATCACCTCTCATTATGCGAAACTTAATGATAGACTACACACGTAGAAAGATTTGTATCAGGACCTCTGGACGCGGGTTCGAATCCCGCCGTCTCCATACATAATTAACCCCTCCAACCATTGCGGTAGGAGGGGGTTTGTTGTTGTCTTAATGTTTTTTCAGCACAAAAACCACCTTATTTTAAAGTAGTGGTTATAAATGTTTTATTAACTCATTTTATGTATTCTGGGTATAAATGTCCATAACGATTGTAAACCTTGATGCTAATCGAATAGCCTAATTGTTGGTCAAAACCATAATATGAGCAACAGCATTTACAAGTATATAAAATCAAAGTTAGTTAATTGGACTACGGTGTTGCAATGGTCTAAGCAATGCTTTGAAACGTCTCATAAGGCAACTAATTAGTATTGAATATAAAATAGCATTTAAAATAACTATTCACTTTTACAAAAAGTTTTGCTATTATAATCTTAAATAATTAAATAAATGTGTTGAATATTTATCCCCGGATAGATATTCATAAGACACTGTTTTCAATCCACTAGGGCGCATCTTATAGGTGTGAGGATTGAAAGTGGTGTCTTTTTTTGTTTTAAAGGAGGAATATTAATGGAATTAATAGTAAAGGAAACAAGCGATTTAACAAATTTAGAATTAGTGAAAATATTTGAAGCACGTGTAAAAGTCTTTGTTGTAGAACAATCTTGTGCTTATCAAGAAATAGACGAATATGATACAGAAGCAAAACACGTTATCTTAAAAGATGGTGAAATTATAGTTGCTTATACTAGAATCATCGAAGATCAAAGCAAAATTAGTTTTGGCAGAGTGTTAGTTACTAAAAATTATCGTGGTAAAAAATATGGACAACAAATTTTAAGAGAAACGATAAAACAAATAAATGACAATAGTGATAAAACACGTATCTATATTTCGGCCCAAGAATATTTGGAAAAATTTTATAGTTCTTTCGGTTTTGAAAAAGTTTCAGAAATGTACTTAGAAGATAATATACCGCATATAGATATGGTTCTTAATATAAAGAGGTAAGTAATCGTGTTATTGCTATGTTGTATTATGCTGTTGAATTTATTACCTCTATTAATTTATATGATAAAAAAGGAAACTATTAAATCAACAGCAAATTATCAAAAGTTAATAGAAAAATTAGACCGAAGAATTAAAGTAATAGTTTTAATCAATTCAATAATCACATTTGCTTTGTTGTATGTGTATTTATTGTAGTTTATTTGATACTCACTTTAGGATTTGAAACTTTTTGCCAAATTAATATTAGTGTTGGTATTAAAATCAATATATAAACTTTTGTATAACGATTTTGTCACATCGATACTGCAAATTGTTACCTAAATCAAATGAGAACAAAGTTATGTATTGTTAAAGTGGTGGTAGTTGAAGGAGGTAATTGAATCATGAAATTTATTTATAGCATTATTTCTATAATAGTCATCATATTCATAGCACTTTTTGGATGGAAGTTATATGCTGAATCGCATACAGATAACTCGACAGCTAGAAATTTAGCTAACCTGAACCCTTTAATTCAAAGTGAAACGTATTATGTAAAAACTGATAATCCAATTAAAGTAGAAAAATTGGATGATGAAATAACTCAATACACATATAAATCTAAAGCATATAATAAAGATGGTAAGCATAAGCAAATTAAATATACAGCCACTAAAAAATTGAAAAAAGATCACTATTTAGCTTTAAAATATAAAGTGGGAGAAGTTAAATCATATAAAGAAGTTTCTAAATCTCAAATACCTAAAAAAGCAAATAAAATTGTAGAATAAAGATTGTCCCTTGTGCATAAGTTTCATAATGCATAAGGGTTTTCTTGTATGCTGAGATAAACTTCGTGCTACATCGAAATTTAATTTATGTTAATGGTGGTTAAACTCAATGAAAACAACCGCAATAATTAGTGCAGAGAAAAGTCATATAATATGATATAAATAAATTTTGAAGTAACATATCGGTATTATTTGCCATTGAAAATTCCAACAGTTTATATGTGATTATAAACGATAATTTTTTTCTTTAAGCAATAGTTTTTGTATAGTATAGACCTATTTGTTACGAATCTTTTCATTTCGGCCTTATTTCTATAAAAACTTGATATTCTTATTTAATCATACTGTCTGTTGTGCGAAATCAATAGTGATGCGTTATGAAAAATAACTAGTAAAGTTGTCAATAATATTAGTTTTATAATTAATTGCTCAATCTCGTTAAAGGTAGATAAATGATTAAATTAAAATTACGTTTGAAAAAGCAAAATCATAAATTCAGTGTCCCCATTAGTCAGTTTGCATCATGGTTAAATAAGCATAGAGATTTTAAGTCGGATATACGCATTGTTGTACATGATTATCCGATATTATCGTATGGTGATTTAAATGATTGCCAAGTAGATATGGAACATAAAATCATTTATTACTCACTTTATAATATAGAAAGCTTTATGGAAGAACATCGTAATAATCAGTATAAATTAGACAGTTATGTATACACGCTATTTGAAATTTTTGATGATTTAAGTTTACAACTTAGCAAATTTTATATTATAGATAATGAAAATATAAGCGTAGAGAACTATATTAGTCGTTACGATCAGTTTGAAAGAACCATGTATGATGAAAAAAATCATATGCTTCAACAGTTTATTTATATAAATTCGAGTTATTCTCAACATTTAAAAAAAGGTCTGAAGATAAATGCAGATAATGTAGAACCGCTTATATTAAAAGAAGCGGTTAAATTGTTTGAAGCATTCATTACTCAACAAATAGATTTTCCTGTTCAAGTCAAAATTAAGTTCACACACAAAAACTTAATTAATAGTGACGGTTATTTTAAATATCCTCAAAATGTATTTCAGTATCCTAGTATTAAAGTATCTTTCTATGAGTATGAAAATATCGAGAAAGACTTAGGATCATTTGATGCAGTCTTAAATATATTACGCATTTTAGTGCATGAAATTGGTCATTATTATGCATTTGTTAATGGTGATTGGTATTATGATTCGACCAAAAGAGAAGAAGATGCTTATCGTTTTGAAGACAAGATGATCCAAAGATTTATAGACGAAGTATATTATGACTATTACATGAATAATGTAGCAACTTAGGAAAAAGTGCGTAATAATGTTAACATTATTACATAGAATTGAACGCTTATATTAGAATTTTATAAAACATTATTTGCTAAACGATAGTTTACTAAAATTTAAAGGTATTGAGTATTAAAAATTAAGTTAAGTGGGGCGTTTATAAATGATTAGAGAACAATTTGAAGCAACATATAAACTTCTATCAAAACATTTAAATGATGTTGATGAAGAAAAAGCTACATTTCAACCCGATAATGCCAATAATAATATTAAGTGGCAATTAGGACATATCATTTTATTAAATGACTATTTAATATTTGAAAATATTAATGATAAAAATGCTTTGGAACAATCTGCGGCAAATTATTTTTTATGGGGGACATCACCACAAGATTTTGATGGTAATGAGCCTTCTTTTGAATCATTAAAATTATTATTAAAAGATCAATTCGACAAAATATTTAATACATTAGAAGAACAACTGAAAAAAGATAGAAATGAACCAATAATATTAAAAGATTTAGACTTAAATATGAAAACTTTCGCTGAATCTATTCATTTTTCTATTTTGCATACTAGTCGCCATTTTGGACAAATCGTATTATTAAAGTCAATGATTGATAATGTGAAATAATAGCTTATTAAAACCCTTCAGCCACTGTGGCTGAAGGGTTTTCTGATTTGCAAAATACTTGTTGCTTACTTAATCAAAATAATAATTTGTACTTTATATACTATAGATGATTTTTATATAGTATAATATTTTTAAGATAGCATAGTACAATTTTATAAATAATTAATCAACATATTAAATTTAGATATTGCAAAGGAGGTTAAGTTATTGAAAATATATGTGGAAAATGATCAGTTTATTATAGAAGATCTACAAATATCAGAAATAACATTAAGTAACAATAATATTCAAAAAACATTTACAGCAGACCAAACACGATTTGTTATTAAATTTGAAGATTTACAGGAAGTCTTAACAGAAAAGAATGCACCTATAGCATTCACAACAACTACGAACGAAGAGTTAATAATTCCTGATGATATACATAGTTTCGAGAAAACCTTTATAAAAAAAGGGAAAAAGACATATTTTATTTATTTAACTAAGGACAACAAATTATGCGTCATATTAGATAAACGTCCGAGTTTAGTAAATTTTCATAATAAAAGTGCTGAATATAAAGCAGCAACTGTAAAAGATAATAAATTAATTTTAAATTTTGAATTTACTTGTAGTATTTACAAACCAACTGCTATCGTTGGCAAAATAAAAGTCAGAAATAAAGATTTTGAAATTACTACAAATGGTGTAATAGTAGAAATAATAAAAAATAAAAACGACTATAGTGTTTCAGCAAATTTAATTTTTGATATTCAAGAGTTAGCAACATTATTTATGGGACAAGTACCATACTACATATATAATTCTGATGTATATGACATTAGTTTTAATTATCGAATTGATGAAATGCAGATTTCTAAATATTACGTTAGATTAAGGTTACCTGCTGAAGAAAAGTACAATGTCGATGATGAGCAATGGTTAGATTTTGATGATCATTTTATGTTGCATTGTAGACCTTATCCGACGACATATGGAAATCTATCGATGCGACTTATTCCTATTCCTAAAGAGACATATAATGACTACATTACTGGTGAAATGGTCAAGTTAAGTAATAATGATAAGAAAACGATCGTATGTCTAGAATATCCTGAAAAAGCACAAGAAAATGGGCTGATTTATTTTAAATGGTTGGTAAAACATCTAGCTAAAGACTTTAACATTTTTTATATGGTTAGTCCGGAAAGTAAAGATTTAGATAATTTAATAGGATATGAAAATCATGTCATTTATTATAAATCAAGGGAAAATTGGGCACTCGCAAATGAAGTGGATGTTATTTGTCATTCTCATTCAGCAGAATATTTATTACCTATACTAACAAACAAAGCATTACTTTATATCAAACAAAAAAATAGATTGTTTTTACAACATGGTATTATTGGTTCTAAAGACGTGAGTGGGGTATATGGTAGAACACCAAATGATTCCGTAACAGATTTATTTGTCGTTTCTTCTGATAGAGAAAAGGAAGTCATTTCTCAAGGCTATGGCTTCGAAAAAAATGAAATTATTATCACGGGACTGCCAAGATTTGATGATGTTATAAAAGAACGTAGAAACATTGTTAAGAAAATTAAAAATCGACATAAAATATTAATTATGCCTACTTGGCGATCTGGTTTAAGTACGTATTTAGATGAGAAATTTATAGAAACTGCGTATTATAAAGAATTTCAACAGTTAATTAATAATGAAGAAGTCAAAACTTTAGTTGAAGAAAAAGGTTATCAAATTGCGTTTTACTTACATAGAAATTTCCAAGGTTTTAAACATCTTTTCACTTCTGAATGTGTTGATATTTTATCGGAACAAGATCATAATGTTAAAGATTTATTAGCAGAATACCAAGTTTTGGTTACTGACTATTCAAGTGTTGGTTTAGACTTTGCATTGATGCATAAGAAAGTTGTTTATTTCAGACCTGAAAATATTTTAGGTGATGACTTTATTTCAGAGTCTGCGGACTTGTTACCAGGGGATGTCGTAAATAATCAACAGGAGTTAATTTCGCAATTTCACAACACGACAATGCCTAAAAAATATAAAAGTAACCTAGATAAATTGTATAAATATGCCGATAGAAAAGCATGTGCCCGTATAGCTAAAAATATGATAAGCTATTTTAAATTAACTGATTAATCACAAGTGATAAAGCAATAATCTGCGTAATGAAGATTTACAACGATAAGTAAAAGTATTATATTAATTATAGGAAGCTATTATAGACGCTAAATACTTCCTTAACTAAGTTACACGTTGTGTAGTTTTGAGCGTGCTATACCTCTTTTTAAATTTCACAATTTAATTATCATACAGTTTTCTTTACCTCATTATTATATAACGCTCAAAAAAGGCTCTACTTAAGTGGGGCCTTTTTTTAATGTCTTTAGTATTGATTTGTATAAATACAAACAAGACAAGTTTATTGAAAAAATTTTAAATAGGCTATAATATAATTAGTACATGCAGTGTTATGTTTTATTCATTCAATAACAATATTTCTTTATTCCCTGCCACCTAAGCATGTCACTAGGTGGATTTTTATTATTTAAACTTACTCAAGAAGTAAGTTTATTTTTTTGTAAATATAAATAAAATTTTTATAGTTATTGTAAAAACATGTTATAAATATAATTAATTAAATTTAAAGAAAAATGTAAATTATAGCAATTTAAATTTATTTGTATTAATATAATAATTAACAAAACGAAAGGGGGCTAAATTATGCTAGGTGGATTATTAGAAACTATCTTGAAATTAGTTTTTGACCAAGTTGAGTAGAGCGAATTAATTTGTACGAAGGGGTGATTTAAATGATCGAAAATGTTATTGAATTAATATTTAAGAGTTTGTTTAAGTAGTACAAGTTTTAGCGTAAAGTAATTTGAGTAATATCTTATAGCATATTTAGCAATAATGGACATTTGTGATAGTCGCAGGTGTCTTTTTATTTGTTGTTTGGCACCACATAAAAACACTACCTTATATAAGGTAGTGTGGGTGATTAATAAAATTATAATTTAAAGTTAGAGATGGATGTGTCCTTGAGCGTAATGATATTTTTTATCTTTTGGTGTAACGAAAGCTCTTAAGACAGTTAATATGCCAACTTTACCACTTAACATAACAAAAATAATAAGTAGTTCTGTCACGCCATGATATTTATCTGTGTAATCCATCGTTAAGCCAACAGTACCAAAAGCCGAAATGACTTCAAAGAGTATTTTAATTAATTGAACGTTTGGATTTAGTACAGTTATCACAAATGTGACTAAAACGACGTAACATAAAGATACAATAAACGTTACAGTAGCTAGTTTGATAAGTTTATGTGGAATTTCTCTATTAAATAATTCTACATAATTATGCTTTCTGATAGTACTAATTACAAACATTACAAGTATCGCAAATGTCGTAACTTTAATACCACCCGCAGCACTTAAAGGTGCACCTCCAATAAACATCAACAGCATAAATAATAGTGCAGTTGAAGTATTGATTTGGCCCATATCAATACTGTTAAAACCTGCTGTTCTTGTAGTTACAGATTGGAAAAATGAAGTGCCTATCTTTTCAATGACACTCATATGTTGCATTGTGTTATGTGTTTCTAAAATAAAGAACGTTAGAGCACCGAATAAAATTAAAAATACCGTTGTAGATAATACTATTTTTGAATGCAAAGTCAGTTTTTTTAATTTTTTGCAAGTCGCTAAATCTAGTAATACTAAATGTCCTAATCCGCCTAATATTATCAATAAAGGCACCGTGACCATAACGATAGGATCCTTCGTAAAATCTATTAAATTATTTTTAAATAAGGCAAATCCTGCATTGTTAAATGCTGAAATTGCTGTAAATACGCTGACGAAAATACCTTTCGATATGCCAAATTTAGGTATAAACGATAAGCACAAACATAAGGAACCGATAAACTCAGTAATTAAAGTGTAAATAGCTAAATGCTTAACTAGTTTAACAATACCTCCTGGTTCATCAATATTCCACGTCACCATAATTAAAAATCTGTTGCGTATTGATATTTTCTTATTTAAGAAAATAAGCGTGAGCATCGTCACCGTCACTATACCTAATCCACCAATTTGTATAAGCAGAAGTATGACAGTTTCTCCCAATACGTTAAATTGTGTGCCGATATCAGTAGGGGATAATCCTGTTACTGTAAAGGCACTAGAAGCAATAAATAGTGCATCAATAAATCCTATAGGCTTCTTACCAGTACAAGGTAAGAATAGTAATAAAGCTCCTATAAAGGTAGTTGATATAAAAAGCATCAGATAATAATATAATGGTTTATTTATCTTATTCATTGTTGTTCTCCAATTATTAAATTTTAAGTTAAAACTACAGTGAAATCATAGCACATATAAGTTGTAGTAATAGCTAAAAATTACACCAAATATGAACGTTAATTGACAATATGAAAAATAGTTAAACAATATTAATTTGTTATTTTAAATATTAATATTGATTATCGTTATCAATTAAGCTTATACTTAAAGAAGTGAGGTGTTAAACATGAAAAAAATTATATTACTTATGTTAAGTTTGTTAGTTATTACTGCAGCATGTGGCAACAAAGATAGTCAAGACAAGGGTTCTAAGGATAAGAAGACGTATACGACGACAGATGGGAAAAAAATAGATATTCCTAAAAATCCTAAAAGGGTAGTCTTACTTACTGCCAATTATGGAAATCTGAAGAAATTAGGCATTAAGCCAGTGGCAATCACGAACGCTTTTCCTAATTCTAAATTTATCGGTAATGATAAAGTGAAAAAAGTAGATCCAGAAAATGTCGAAGAAGTTACGAAATTAAAACCAGATTTAATCATTACATATAAAGAGAATAAAAATAACAAGAAATTCTCAAAAATTGCACCGACCGTACCTATAAAAGTACAAAAATTTGATTATAAACAAACACATATAGAATACGGAAAATTAGTAAATAAAGAGCAAAAAGCTAAAGAACAAGCAGATGAAGTTGCTAAAAAATTAGAACAAGATGGTAAAGAAATTAAAAAACATATTGGCAACGATGCGACATTCTCAATAATGGATATTCAACAAAAAGATATATACCAATTCGGTGCACGATTTGGTAGAGGTAGCGATACGTTATATGATGGCTTTAAAGTGAAAGAAGACCCTGAAGCTAAGAAAGCTATGCCAGAGGAAAGATTTATGAAAGTACCAAAAGAGAAATTTAATGAGTATTCTGGAGACTATTTAATGGTACCTACAGTAGATGGTAAAAAACCAAATAATGATTTTACAAAATCAGATATATGGAAAAACAATAAAGCAGTTAAAAATAATAGAGTAATTTATTATCCAGCAGACGAAGCTATTTATGGTGATTTAATTACCATAGAGAAACAAGGAGAACAATTTAAAAAAGCAATATTAGAGAAACAGGGTAAATAATATAAAACAACTCACCAAATAAGGTGAGTTGTTTTTATATTGAAACTAGCAGCAATAAGCCTAACGCCACTATAAGTAAATAAACCCATTTTTCAAAATGATGTGCTGGTGTTTTAATTGTTAAATATCTGCCTATTATTGTTGCGAGCAGTAACAACGGTAATGACATTAAATAAATAGGAATCGTCTTATCGGTCCATACATTACCAAATGCTTGACCGATAACGACGAAAATTGCGGTAAGCAGAAAATGAGCTTGCAACGTACTTTTAAATGTTTTAATAGGCCATTTACTTAATGTGGCATATATGACTATCGGGACGCCATGAGAGTTATATAAACTCCCTAAAATACCTGAAATAATACCAGCAATCGTACTCCAATAAGGTGATTGCAATACAAGTTTGCGATTATTTTTAAAGAATTGTCTTTTACAAAAAGCGTAAGTACCATATAACAATAAAAAGAGTGCTAAGAAAACTTGAATTATAGCTGTATTAAAATGGTGCAAAATATATATGCCAATAGGTATACCGATGATACTACTACATAACATTAAACTTAATATTTTGTATTTTATATGTTTTAGTTCAGATAAAATATTAAATATCGCAACAGTTAAACCTGCCAAACCTATAATCGATATAGAACTATTAATATCTAAACCAATTATTGCTAATAAAGGCATACTAATTAGAGCTTCGCCAAAGCCGAAGTAAGTACGTATAAATGCACCTAGAAAGATAGCTAGTAGTATAAATGTAATTAAAGTAATAGACATAGAAGACCTCTGTATGCGTAATTAATAAATACTATATTATTTAAACATATTATCTCATTAATCTGTTTATGATTACACTAATGAATAAAAGACTTTTATTCATTAGTGTAGAAAATAAAACAGTATAGAACAATATTGTTTTACATTAACAATTAATTTACATATAATGGCTTTGCATGCCTTAGGGCATGCGGCTTAAAGGTTATAGTAACTTGTGCGTGCCCTTTGGCATGCATAGGTACACTTCCTTTAAACCGACAGCCCCCTTAATTGGGGGTCTTTTTATATCATTTTTTTATAAGGGAAGATCTACTACTTAACAGTAGGTTCCAATAATGAAAAAGTATGCCTAATTGGATTGATTTGCGCAGTAATACCTATAGGTAAAATCGTCTTTGGTTCATTATGACCAATTGGAAAATTGAAAATTACTGGGAGTTCAGTACAATGAAACTCTGCTAGAATTTTTAATAGTACTTCTTTATACTCTTCATAATATATAGAATCAAATGGTTTACCTACTATTAAACCATTAATCTTATTTAAGATACCTATAGCTCCTAGATTTCTTAAACTGTCTTCGAATAACCAAGGTGGAGACTTAACTCCAGATGTTTCTATGAAGAAAATTGTTCCTTCGAAATGTTCTAAACTAGGAAATATTACAGTTCCTTTTGCAATATTTAACACTTCTAAACAACCACCGATTAATCTTCCTGTTCCAATATTGTTACTGTTTAAAAACTCTAAAGGCGAGTTAATAATATCTTCACGTTCAATATCTTTTTTATTATAGTCCCAACGAAGACCCTGTTTTTTAATAGTTGAAGGAGCTTGAATGTTTGATATTAACTTGTTGTTCATAAATACCTTAGTAAAATAGTCTAAAGTGAATTGTGGAATGTGAACATTTTCGGCTAAATCATGTAAGACATCAATACCATAATAACTAACTAGATTACACTTTTGGCATATTAAATGGGTAATTGTACTATCTGAAAAACCTGTAAAAATTTTAGGATTTGAAGCAATACTTTCAAAATTAAGGTGAGGGAGCATACGTATACTATCGTTCCCACCTGTAGTTGTAATAATGGCTTTTATATTTTGATCGAGAAATGCATCCATTAAGTCTTGTGCTCTTAATTCTGGGTGATTATAAATAAATTCTTTATCGCATAAAGTATGTGGCATTATTTTAACAATAAACCCCATGTTTTCTAATCTTTCTTTAGCTAAATCGACTCTCCAGTTAATACCTTTTTCGCCTGCTAGACCTGAAGACAAAGCAACAAAAGCAATGGTGTCACCATAATTTAATTTTTTAGGTACGTTAACTCTACTCATAGTAAATCACCTCGGAATTTTGAAATAAAATATAACATATAATACATTAACTGCAATACTATTTAAAATATCATTATATTGTATATGTCACTTTACAAAAGCGAACGTTTGTTCTATTATGGTCTTGAGGTGATTTTATGAAACTTAACATAAATTGGAATAAGGATTTCCAAGAGTTTCAAGACATTTTAAATAGTGGAATTAATCCGGAATGGCTTTATAATGCTAAAGCTAATATGATCCTTAATCCTGCCTATACTGGCGAAGGGAAACAATTTTTCTATACACAAGATATTATTGAAGCTAGTAAAGTTATTCCGTTTTTTTAACATATAAAATAACATTTTATCAATATAATTAAGTGTCGTGTCTCATTATCACATGAGTTGCGACATTTTTATTTAGTTTATAAATTCAATGTCATTGCGATGTGCGGAATATTATCTTCTAAATAAACTTCTGAAGCCACTTTAAAACCAAATGATTCATAAAATTTTTGTAATCTTGCTTGAGCTGAAATACGAACGTTCTTTGTATCATAATTAGCATTAATTTCGTCTAAAGTTGCTGTTACAATTTTTCTACCTAAATTTTGACCTCTATAAGATTCATTCACGAGTACTCGACCAAATGCAACTGCATCCTCATCATTAATAATTCTAGTATATGCTACAATGTCGTCCTGTTCTTTGAAAAAAACATGTTTGGCATCTTTGTCAGCTTCATCAACTTCTTGATAAGCGGCATTTTGTTCCACTACAAATACTTTTGTTCTTTCGATAAATATATTGATTAATTCTAAATTAGTAAGTTGTGTCGTTGGTTTAATTAATAATTCCATAAGTAGCGAACCTCTCTCGTTAATTTTCTCCATATTACCATATTTTGATATTATAAATATTCTATTACTTACGTTAATTTTAATTGACTTAGTCAACTAAAATCGTTATATTAATTAAGCAGGAGGGTGACATGAAGGAAATTATTAACAATATAAGAGAGTTTAATAGGTATTACACAAATAAATTAGATGTCTTTAGTACTAATAAGTTTGATAGTAATTATACGTTTACTGAGGCAAGGGTCATTATCGAGATAGGTATTCGTCATGATTGTATCGCTAATGAAATCGTTCAAACTTTAAATATAGATAAGGGATATTTAAGTAGAGTATTAAGTAGATTTAATAAAAAAGGGTTAATAGAGAAAGTAACGTCGCCCACAGATAGTCGTAGTAAAATAATCAAATTGACTACTGAAGGTAATGAATTATTTGATTATTTAAATGAAGCATCAAATAAACAAGTAAACCAAATGATTGATGGATTAGATGAAACAGAAATTTTCACAATAAATAAAAATATGATGGAAATTATGTCTATTTTTGAAAGAGGGAATAAAAATGATTAGATTTGATAATGATTATGTTGCTGGTGGTCACACTGCAATTTTAGATGCTTTATATAAAACTAATGAAGAACAATTGCCTGGCTATGGAACTGATAAGTACACTGAAAGTGCGCAAACTTTAATTAAACAAGCATGTGATAACGACGATATTGACGTACATCTAATGGTAGGGGGAACACAAGCAAATACGACGATTATAGCTTCGATTTTAAGACCATATCAGGCAGTTATTTCAGCTGATACTGGACACATAGCAGTACATGAAACTGGAGCTATTGAAGCAACAGGGCACAAAGTTATTGAATTAACTAATGATAATGGAAAGCTTTCAGCCGCACAAATTACTAAATATGTAGCGGATTATTGGGATGATGCTACACACGAACACATCCCACAGCCCAAATTAGTTTATTTATCACAACCTACTGAATTAGGTAGTTTATATTCAAAAAAGGAACTTACTGATATTTATAATGTGTGTCAAAGTAACAATCTTTATTTAATGGTAGATGGTGCACGTTTAGGATATGGATTAGCTTCAGATAGTAATGATCTAACGTTAAATGATTTAACTAAATTAACAGACGTATTTTACATAGGTGGCACGAAAGTAGGTGCACTTTTTGGCGAAGCGATTGTTATAACGCATAATGATTTAAAACAAGATTTTAGATATATGATGAAACAACATGGTGGCTTATTAGCAAAAGGAAGACTTTTAGGTATTCAATTTACAACGTTATTCCAAGATAATTTATATATTCAGTTAGGGCGTCATGCGCTTGAAATGGCTGACTTACTCAAGTCAGAATTACAACAAAAAGGGGTCACAATGCAATATGACTCACCAACAAATCAATTGTTCCCGATAATTTCACACCAACAAATGGAAATGTTAAGTAAAGACTTTGCTTTTCAAATTTGGGAAAAATTAAGCCCTGAAAAAATCGTGATTAGGCTATGTACAAGTTGGTCTACTAAAAAAGAAGATGTTGAAAAATTAATTAATGCCATTTAATTACTAAAGTGTATCATATGAAATGTTTTTAAAATTAGTGTCGAACAACATTTCTGGAAAATTCACAATATTAGGTTAAAAAAATGCTCAAATTCTTTGCTATAACTACGTTTTAGTTAATGTTGTAAGGGTAACATATATATGGAAATACTATACACAATATATGTTTAGGAGGAATTAAGTCATGGGCTTTATAATTATGATTATAGTCGGAGGATTAATCGGCTGGTTAGCTGGCGCAATCCTTGGTAAAGACATCCCAGGCGGAATCTTAGGTAACATTATTGCCGGTTTAATTGGTTCATTTATAGGTGGTAAATTATTAGGTACTTGGGGACCAGTTTTAGGTGGCGTACCTATTATTCCAGCATTAATCGGTGCAATTGTTTTAATTTTAATTGTATCATTTATACTAAAAGCATTAAGAAAATAATGTATTTTGAATCTATAACAATGATTAACCATTGTTATAGATTTTTTTGTATAAAATATTAGACAAATAAAAAAGCCTTCATATAATAAGAAGGCAATTAAAACAATTTAAAATTGGTCATCTGTACGATCTTCATCTTCTTCAATTTCATCATGATCGTCCGAAGGTGATGCGTTTTTAGTCGCATTTGCATTTAAAAATTTAAAACTTAAAATGCTAAGAGAAGCTATAAAAACATATAACAATATTTTTCTCATAATGGTCCACCCCTAAAAATATGTTTTGTATAACAGACTAAATTTTTAAACTTACTTAGTTATTTGCGATAAATTTTGTAGTATAAATAATATAATAAAAAACTAAATATTAATTATTAAGTTTAAATAATTAAGTCAGTATGGTTAAAATACTATAAGTATATACTATTTGACGTATTCCACACCGTATGTATATCAAAACATCAAAAGGTGTATAGGTACACTAAAAAGTATAAAACTTATTAAATTAATTTTACTATTTTATCGATATATACACAATAAAAAGTGAATACAATAAGTCGCTTACAGATATGTAGTTATAATCCATCCTAACCAATTACGATCTTCTTCAATTTAATATGAGTGATTTAAATAAAAAAGGGTAAAACTTGTAGTATTTAAAAATAAAGATAGACTATATCAAAATTTGAGGTGCAATGATGACAGCATTATTTCCATATTTAGCATTTGATAACACAAAAGAAGCAATCGCATATTACGAAGAAGTTTTTGGGGCAACTGATGTAAAACGTTTGCCCGTAGATCCACAACAGGCTAGCAATTTTGGAATATCCGAAGACGAAGCTAATAATGCAACGATGCATTCGGATTTTAAAATTGCAGGAACGACGATATTAGCTTCTGATTCTTTTGGAAAGCCTTCTGCTATAAATGAATCAATTTCTTTACTAATTGATTATGATATTAATAATGAAGCGGATGTAAGAGAAGTAGAAGCATTATATGACCGTGTAAAAGATCACGACACTATTAACGTAGAAATGCCATTGGAAGAACAATTTTGGGGTGGTAAAATGGGCTCATTTACCGACAAATATAACGTGAGATGGATGTTACATGGCCAAGACTATACTAAATTATAATGAAGTAAGATTTTAAAAGAGGAGTATGTATCTAATCATAGGTACATACTCCTTATTTTATAAGTTTAGGAATGACTTGAATATAGATCACTTCAAATATCAATTCAATAATAGTTTGTGTAACGATAATTGCAGTTACAGTAATAGCTATATTTTGCGGTAATGTTAAGGCGAGTGGTAATACGACAAGTGAGTTTCTCGTTGTAGCACTGAAAGCTATAGTGCGTCGTAACTCAATATCCAATTTAAATAGTTTGGCGCATAGGTTTCCGATTATAGGTGCGATAATTGCAAAACAAATATAAATTGGAATAATTTGATAGATAACTGTGAGATCTTTTAATACAAATGAAATTTGAGAAGCGATTACTGCTATAAGTACCAAAGCCATCATTGGAACAGGTAACCAACTCATTACATGGTTCAAATTATCTAATCCTTTGTTGTTGTGGCTAAACTTTTGTAAAAGCAATGCAAAGATAAACGGAATTAAAATAAAAAATATAAATGCTAATAAGAATGTTGTTACCTCAATATAATTATTTACGTTATGTGTGAGAAAAATAGTGAAGTAAACAGGTAGTAAAATGATTTGTACTATTAACAATAAAGGTGTACATAATAACAACATAGCTGCATTGCCTTTGCCTAAACTAGTGAAAACGATGACGTAATCAATACAAGGCATTAGTAAAACTAAATAAAGCCCTATCTGAATGGGGCCAGAATGAATGTTAAATATTGTTATGAGTAGCCAAACCAAGATTGGTATTAAAATAAAGTTTGATAATAATAAGACTATTATAAATTTCAAATTAGTAAATTGGCTTTTTAAACTATTTAATGGCAGTTGGCAAAACATACTAATCATTAAAATTATGATAGCAGGTGTGGTTATTTCTTTGAAAAACGTAGCAATTGATGTGGAAGAAATACCCATTATGATACCCATAATTACCGCGAGGAAATATATGTATGCTTGTTTGGTCTCCATTGTATGTTTCAATTTGTGCATATCATCAACTCATTACAGATTTTTATTAATTTTAACATAAAAAACGCTAGAGTAATTTACTTTAGCGTTTTGCTTCAACATTGACTTTGTTTTCAATTTTATCATCACTAGTTTCATTAACATTCAACAATAATGCGCGTACTATAAATATGCCAGTTACAAGTAATAGTATTTTTTTTACATATTTCATTCTAACCACGCCCAATCACTAAATTAAATAATACCTTTAGTAATCATTACCCGAATTCTACAAAAATAGACAAATATGTAGTGTTATAAAATAAAAAAGAACCCAACAATCTTATAGTAAGATGTTGGGCTGCATATAGTTGTAAAGAAAATTTTAGTAAATAATTACGATAGAATATTTAGAGTTATTTTATAAAAAAGAAATTATGCTTATGATTAAAAGATATCTATAATTGCTTTAATAGCGTTTAAGACACCATCTACGATTTGAGTCCATTCCATGTTTACGCCCTCCTTAGAAGTTATATGAGATTATTTAAAACTATCTACGATCGTTTTGACAACTTTGATGATACCACCTACGATTTCTGTCCAATCCATAGTGTTACCTCCTTCTTTGTTTTAACTTATCTTTATTATATAGGTAACAACTTAGTTTTGGGCAATTATTCGTAAGTCGTATAATTTAAATCGTAAGTGTTAATTTATCCTTCTAAGCAGACAGTTAGGATGCATAAGTGTGGCGCGCAACTATTTTATAATCAGTTTTTATCGATAATTGTTATGCTGGCGTTTTCTTTATCTACTTCAATCGTTAGTTCATCACTGTTATTTTCTGTCGTTACTTCAGTTATTTCATTATCAGTTATAGTGAAAAATACTTGGTTTAAAATAGCGAAAGCATAATCATTAATAGGGCTAACTATAGATAAACTTTGTTGTTCCTCTTGTATAGCAAACTTTTTCGTACTTTTATTTATTACTTGCCATTGAGGAAAGTTTTGTAAATGCATAAGGTGTCACCTCTGAAAATTTTAAAATATTATAATAGTTAACTAAATATTAGACTGAACAATATACCAACTATGCCAAAAATGAGTAGCATTACTGTTACTCCAAGTAATGAATCTTTACCTTCAGAAGGTTTCTTTCTTTTGAAAAGAATAAAAGTAATGATACCTGCCACTAAAAAGATGAAAGATAGCCAAAATACTATTAAGAAATGTAAACTCATAACATTAACCTCCTTATTCAATAATTTAAATTTAATAAATCAAACAATTTAAGTTAAATTATAATCGAATATTTATTGTATTTATCTTATCATTTATTATAAGTGTTCAATAGACAAATGAATCAACATTTTAGTGACATTATTGATAAAAATAATAATTTTGACTAGTAAATAATAGTACTAACATCGTAAATGAAGAAAATATGACTAGTGAACCATTAAGTTATTAGCAATTTTCAATGATTATAGATAAAATATAAATATATCTTCTAATTAATCGTAATTAGGGAGGTGACTAAATGATGAATGAAGTAAATAAAGTTTTATATATCGTATTAGCTGTATTTTTAGGTAGCTTTGGCGTTCATAAATTTTACGCACGCAAACCAGTTGTGGGTTTAATTTTCTTAGTATTTTGTTGGACTGCCATCCCACACATTTTAGCCATTATAGGCGCTATAATTACGTTATTTAAACCAGCTGATGAAAACGGCAATGTACTTGTTTAAATATAGAGAAAAAACGAGCTTGGGACATAATTCCTAACTCGAATTAATTAACACCTCATTCAACTGATTTATTCAGTAAAAATGAGGTGTTATTTTTTATAATCTACGATTTTGTTCGTGCATGCTTGCCTAGGGTATGGTTCGAGCCTGTAGTCTCTCACTCATACGATTCCCTCAGGCGTCAGCACTTTACAAAATCGTTACAAATTTCCAATATTATACAAAAAAACAAAGCACGCTCGTATAATTTAATAAATACCACTAAACCAAATTAAAGAGGTGCCTTATGTATAAAAATTATAATATGTCTCAAATAACGCTACCACTAAATATTGAAGTATTGGTGCCAGAAAATGATATTGCACATTATGTGAATCAAATTGTAGAGTCTATGCCTAATGAAGCATTCTAAAGAAATTAGAACTTTAATCCCATTTTTAAATAACATCACAAATAACTATTTTATTTACCTAATTGCATTGTTGTAGATGCTAGTTATGGTAGTGATGAAAACCATAAAAAATGTATTAGATTCGTTTAATCAAACACCACTCATAACGTACACTATGTATTTAAAAGAACAAACGAAGCAATATAAAGAAAATAAATTTAACACTCAAAATTGGACTTACGATGAAATAAGATATGTCATTACGGGGGAAATCCAAAGTAAAACATGAACTTGGAATTGCCTTAATGGCAACAAATATAAGAAAAATGGTAGCTCTAAGAGCTACCAAAAAGACTTTAAAAATGAAATACAGTGGAAATTCAATTTTAATAATGAACTTCCACTGTATTTTTACTTTCTAGAATATTTCTGTCCCAGGCTCGTTTTTTGTTCATACAATTTTCAAAATTTTTTAATAATGTTTACATACGCCTTTAAACGTTGGCACATCAGATGTGTTGATATTAATATTACCAAAACAGTAAGATATACATATAGACAAAAAATTTAAATTTGATATGATTAGATAAAGGCTGTCATAAAGATAATGTAAGCGCTAATAAAATAAATGAAATTGGGGTAGATGCTAATGACATTTTATGATTTTGTAATAACTTTTATAGAAGATGATACACCACTTGGCACTTTAGCGCATAATGTGCGCAGCGATAAGAATTTTCCCAAAAATGAAACATGTCATTCAACATTACGTAAGTACTTCCATAGTCATTATTTAGATCATGAGATGTTAGAATCTGCCAATAGAGCGCTTAGTTTATATCGTGTAAACTATAAATAGTATTAATTGTAATACCAGTTATGTTCAATTAATGCATCCCATACATCTTTTGTTTTAAAGTTAATTTCATTATTTCTCACTGAAAATGGTTCAATAATGTTTTGATCCAACCAAGTATTAATCAATTCACTTGGTAAGCCATCTAATAACATTTCACTTTTGCTTATGATAAAGCATTCCCAATCAAGTGAAATGGCAGAAGGATTAACATAATTGCAATCATTAGTTTGATTCATAATTAATACACTCCTTAATATTGTAAATCCGACTTTAACTTTTACCCATGTACTATTAAAATAAAACGAAAATTTATACAAATTAATGAAAAAATACCTGTAAATAAAGTGTGTTAACTCTTAATTTATGCAGTAGTAGGGTTATAACAAAAATAAGATATGTGTGATTTAATCGCTAAAGTATAAATACTTTAGCGATTTTTTGATTAAAGAAAAAAGCTAGAACATTAGTTGTCCTAGCTTTAACAGGTTAATTTTAAATTATTTGAGTTTTTGAAAGTCCTAGTTACCAAGGAATTATACCTAAAATTAAGGCAACAAATATCATAAATAAACTGGATCCTATCGCCCATTTAATTACGATACGTTGGTTACGTCCATACTCGATATCTAACATCCCAACTAAAAGATAACCAGCTGCATATAAAGGACTTAGTACGTGCAATGGTTGTCCGAGTACTGATGCTCGTGCCATGGCAACTTTTGATATGCCAAATTGGTGTGCCGATTCAGCTAAAATTGGAAGTACGCCATAATAAAATGGGTCATTAGCCATAAAGTAGGTGAACGGTCCACTTAAAATTGCTGTAATAAGTGCAAAATGACTGCCCAATGCTTCTGGTATTATTTGTACTAATGTATGTGCCATTTCGTCTACCATTTTTGTGCCATCCATAATACCTGTAAAGATACCAGAGGCGAATACTAAACTTATAACTGCTAACACATCACCAGCATGTTTTTTAACAACAGAATTTTGAATACTTAAATTTGGATAGTTGATTAACAGCGCTACACCAAACCAAACCATAAATAAGACTGGAATAGGTAATAACTCAATAAGTAAACATACTATTAAAGAAATAGTTAATATTGCATTTGGAATAATCATTTTTGGTCGTTTTAACAATGAATCTTCTTTAGAATCGACCATTTGTATATCATCAGTATCGATATCTGTTGCAGAGTTTATATATTTTTTAGAACGGTTACCTAATATTACTGCAACAGCTAATGCGAAAATAATACCTGCAATCATTGCTGGAATAATTGGAATGAATACATCTTCAGTTTGTAAGTGCAAAGAAGAAATTGCACGTGCCGTTGGGCCACCCCAAGGAAGCATATTCATTACACCAATAGATAATAAAGCTAGTGTTGATAATATGTAATAGCTCATACCGATTTTTTTATAAAGTGGCATCATGGCTGTGACGGTGATGATAAATGTAGTTGTACCGTCCCCATCTAATGCGACCATTGAGGCTAAAAGTACAGTTCCTATTGCTATTTTGACTGGATCCCCTTTAACTACTTTAATAATTAATTTAATGACAGGTTCGAATAGTCCGGCGTCTATCATTACTCCAAAATAAAGAATAGCGAACGTTAACATAATACCTGTAGGTGCTACGGTACCAATACCATCTAACATGAATTTGCCTATACCAGCATAAAAACCACCGATTAATGCAAATATTGTTGGAATTACAATTAATGCGATTAAAGCTGACATTTTTCTTGTCATAATTAAAATCATAAAAACTGCAATCATAATAAAACCTAAAATTGCTAAATACATAAACTCCCCCCTTATTTTTTACATTATAGCGCTTTCATTAAAATTTTGATATTAAAAATCATAAAAATCATAAAATTCTTTCCTGTTTTTTTAAAACATAAAAAAATACAGTTAATAATTAAAAATAAATAACTATTATCATTAATTATTAACTGTTCTTTATTTAATATGTATTTGTTATATAAGTGTTTTCCAAAAGGGATATAGAATAACAATAAGTGAAAAAAGGGTCACTACGATAGCAAAGATATTCGCTATTTTATCACCATTTAAAAGGGCGGAAATATTAAAAATTAATACACCAGCAATAAATAGTAATCCAACAACCATTGTCATGTTACCACCTAAAACATTTGCAACCACAAATAGAGGAATCGCCAATGTAACCAAAGATAAAAACAGTGATAATAAAGTGCTCGAATGATTCATATTAAACATCCTCTCTAAATACTTTAATTGTGTTTACTGAATTCGGACATAATAAAATAATATATTTTTGTAATTTTTATTACAAGTTAAAGTGTATAAATTTCCTTGTTTTAGAGTATAAAAGAAGTGTTTATTTATCGCTACATTTAAGAAGGGATTTCTTTTAAATGATAAACTAACCAATGTTGGTCTACGTAATGTTGATTATACTTTCTAGCATGTTGTTCTACAGTTAGTACTTCGAAGTCTAAATCACTGAAAAATACTTTAGCAGTAATATTATTAGAAGCAACGGAAGCTAAGATGATTTCAATTTCTTGTTCTTTACAATAATTAAATACCTGTTCGATTAATTGTGCCGCTAATCGTTTACGATCTTCGATATCATCGGCAATGATGCCCATGTTTTCTAAAAACAGTTTGTGTGAAAGACCATGTATTTTAATATTACATAGTGTCGTTGCAGCAATTAATTGTTCATTGGAAAAAGCCCCAATAATAATGCAATTACTATTATCTGGTGCAAATGCAGGTTTTAAATTTTCTTCAGAAGAGAGTTCTAAGTCATAAATCCCCCATGAAAACACGTCACCACTCTTGTGTAATACATATGATATAAATTGTTGATATGTAATTAAATCGCTATTAGTTAGTATGCGAAAATGAGCCATTGTAGCCCTCCTTCAAAAAGTGGATTATATTAGGAATTAAACGTATGTATAGTTAATATTATTTTTATAATAAAGGATAAATTATTCAATAGCAATCTTTTATATACATAAAACTTAATAATATTTGACAATATATATATTTAATACAAACCTATCTTTCATCTTTAAATTTATTAATGAATTTGCGGGGATATCTAAATTTTAAGAGATACATTTAAAATACATAAAAAAAATACTATAAAAGGCTACAGCCTTTTATAGTATTTGATGTTAAGTGAACTTTTTATTGTTCGAAAGCTTAACTTACAACTTCAACGTTTAAATTAACGTCGATATTGCCACGTGTTGCTTTTGAATATGGGCAAAAATCGTGAGCGTCTTGTAAATATTTTTCAGCATCAGCTTGAGATAATACATCTTTTACTTTTGCATCAATGTCGACGCTTAGTTTTGGACTTTCTGCATCTGGGTCATCTTCTAATCTAACTGTTAACGTAACTTCTGGTTCAGCACCACGTACTTTATTTTGTTTTAAAATTAAGTCAAAAGCACCATTAAAGCAAGAAGCATAACCTGCTGCGAATAATTGTTCAGGGTTTGTACCTTTACCAGCGTCTGCTTGATCTGGAGGGATGACTGCAACATCTATTGCTTTATCATCAGTTTGAACGTGTCCTTTACGTCCACCTGTATTTGTAGCTTTAGTTTCATATTTAACTGCCATTATAATTCCTCCTCATATCTAGTTATATATAAAGTGTACCCCAAATTTTGAAAGTTCAATCATGAGTAATTAACTCGATTTTAATAATATTTTTACTAGACCGGTTTCAGTAGTTGTCATTATAGTATAATTTAAGCTAAAATATGGCTTATTATATTAAGAAATAGAAGGTGAAAGTCGTGACACATGTAGACATTGCTGTAACAATAGCACCAGAAAACAAGTTAGACGAAGAAACACTTACTAACTTAAAGCAGTACAATGAAGATATTGATATTATAGAATTACGCATTGATCAGTGGAATGACATTGATGTTAATTTAATTGACACCATTCAACAACAAATTAAAGATTTAAATAAACGTCTACTTATTACTTATAGAACAAGTATTCAGGGTGGGAATGGTCATTTAAATGGTGATGCGTATTATCAAATGCTGAATTCATTAATAGAAGTTAGTCATTACGATTTAATAGATATAGAATTTGATAAAAAAAGTGATAAAGAACGATTAGCTACGATTATTTCAGCAGCCCAAAATAAAGACTTAGAAGTTGTTCTTTCCTATCATGATTTTGAACAAACACCTAAATTGGACGAATTAAAACATTTATATTATAAAATGCAATCATTGAGTCCAGATTATATTAAAGTTGCTGTCATGCCTAAAAATAAACAAGACGTAACCAATCTTTTAATGGCAATGTCTGATTCTGCCGATTCAGTTAAACCACGTGTGATAGGTATTGCGATGTCGAAATTAGGATTGGTAACACGTACGACACAAGGTGTCTTTGGTGGTACAGTTTCATATGGTTGTTTAGATACACCAAAAGCCCCAGGACAAGTTCATGTAAGCGTGTTAAGAGAACAATTAAAAATATACGAGTAATTTGAAAATACGCCGATTGTATCTTATAATTGAAAATAGTTATCATTAACGAAAGGGCGATAGAGAATGGAACTACAAGATGCAATCGCTAATAGAAGAAGTAGCAAAATATTTAAGAGAGATATGCATATCGATGATGAGGCATTGTATCAAGCCATAAAACAATCATCCGATGCACCAAATCACGGTTTAAGAGAACCTTGGCGTGTTGTGCATATCGCTAAAGATAGATTAGGTGACATGAGTAAAGCAATTTCAGATAAAGCATTTCCACATCAAAAGGATAAACAACAGGATCATTATAAAACAGTGACAAAATTAGGTGGTATGTTAGCACTAATCGTTAAAGATGATCCAAGACAAAAAGAAAATTTAGAAAATTATCTAGCTTTTGGTACATTTGCGCAAAATTTAATGCTATTACTTCATGAAGCGCATATCGGTACATGTTGGAAAACACCTCCATATATTTTTATGCCACAAGTAAGAAAAGAATTAGGCGTTAAAGATGATGAAAGTTTGGTGGGCTTTTTATATTTAACGGATATGCAAGATGACATGCCACATGCACCACGTCATACGCATAATATTATTACCGAATTTTAATTCGTAAATAATCTATGTAATTACACGATGGATTAATATAAATTGTAAGTACAAGATTTAGTGTCTTAAAAATAGAGCAGTAGCCACTTTCGTCTAAGAAAGCGGCTACTTTTTTGTAAAACTATATAAAAACAACTTATTGCTAACTGATTTAATCAGTGAAATGAGTTGTTATTTGTTTTCTGGCTTGAATTATTTATCTAATCAAAGGATAAATTAATTAAATGTCTCAGCTAAGAAAGACTCAACTTGTTCAGGAGATTTTGCATTTGCCGAATGTAAATGAGCTAATTTTTCTCCATTTTTAAATACTAATAAACTAGGAATACCCATGACCTCATTATCTGCGGCAACATCTTCTAGCTCATCTCTATTGACTGTATACCAATTGTAATCATTATATTTTTCTTGTATTGGATCGATCCACATATCCATTGCTTTACAATCAGGACACCAGCCGGCCTCGAATTTAACAATTACTGGATTATCGCTATTTATAGTAGTGTTAAAATCATCATTTGTTTTAATAGGTTGCATAATAACGCTCCTTTTTTTAATTTATTAATTTTTATTATAACGAATAATTATTATTAATTAAAAACTTTAAGCTTAAAATTAAGAGCGTTTTTAATATAATTCTGCTATATTAGTGATAACAACGTATAGGAGGTACAGAAATATGATTAAATTTTACCAATATCCTAATTGTACTACTTGTAAAAAAGCGGCTAAGTTTTTACAAGCATATGGTGTTAGTTACGAACCAATCGATATCGTTCAACACACACCAACGAAAAGTGAATTTAAAGAAATTATTGAACGTACAGGCATTGAAGTGAATAAACTATTTAATACACACGGCGCAAAATATCGTGAGTTAGGTCTAAAAGATAAGTTGAGCTCAATGTCAGACAATGATAAGTTAGATTTGTTAGCTCAAAATGGCATGCTTGTTAAACGCCCATTAGCTATATCTGGAGATAAAGCAACAGTAGGTTTTAATGAAGAAGTTTATAAAGAAACTTGGTTGTAATCAACAGAAGTAATAGTAGGGTGTTTATATATTAGACACATGTTTATCACTACATGTCGTTTATTATTTTATTTTTATTATAAACAGTTGCCTTTAAGCATCGTCATATGGCATCATAAAAGTGTAAAATCATATAGGAGGGGATACTTGTGGCAGTACCGAGCGAATTAAAATATTCTAAAGATCATGAATGGGTTAAAATTGAAGGCAATACAGCAACAATTGGTATTACTGAATACGCACAAAATGAATTAGGAGATATCGTTTTTGTTGAATTACCAGAGGTTGACGATGAAATTAATGAAGGAGATACTTTTGGTAGCGTAGAATCAGTTAAAACTGTATCAGAATTATATGCACCTCTTTCAGGTAAAGTCTTAGAAGCAAATGAAGAATTAGAAGATAGCCCTGAATTCGTAAATGAATCACCATACGAGAAAGCTTGGATGGTTAAAATAGAAGTTACTGATGAAAGTCAATTAGACGGTTTATTATCAGCTGAACAATATTCAGAAATGATAGGCGAATAATAAAAAAGTTGAACTCCTTGATATTTATATCTAGGAGTTTTTATTATTATGACAAAATTTATTACAACGTAAGCATATTTTTGGTCGTTTGATAATAATTCATGTTTAATGAACAAATACATCGTGGAATAGTATAGTAAAGTATAGATAATCGACTTTGAGAAGGTGGATGTCATGACTCTATTAAATAAAGTAATTGTCGTTGAAGGTAAATCAGATAAACTGCAAGTAAACAAAGTGCTTGATGAACCTGTACAGATAATATGCACTCACGGTACCATGAGTATTGATAAAATTGATAAAATGATTGACACACTTTATGATAAACAAGTATTCATCTTGGTTGATTCAGATGATGAAGGTGAAAAAATTCGTAGTTGGTTCAAAAGATATTTAAGTGAAAGTAAACATATAAAAGTAGATAAACAATATTGTGAAGTAGCACGATGTCCTAAACCTTATTTATCTAGGTTATTAGAAAAAAATGGCTTTATAGTTAAAGACGAAGAACAGTTAGACAAAGCACAATTAGAAAATATAGCTGAAAGGGTAAGTTTGATAACATGAACGTAACAAAAGAACAACGAGTTAATGTAGAAGAACATTTCAATGAAGAAAAACATTTAATTTTTGGATATACACCTACATGTGGTACGTGTAAAGTTTCAGAAAGAATGTTAGATATCGCGAACGACATTTTAAAATTACCAATCACTAAGATTGATTTGAATTTACATCCTGATTTTAGTCAACAACATGAAATTCAATCAGTCCCTGTTCTAATGGTGATGTCAAAAGGTTCAGAACTAAAACGATTATACGCTTTTCAGTCTGTTCCTTATTTGTTAGAAAATTTAAAAAAATAATTGACGAAACATTAGTGTAATGGTAGGATTAAAAATAATTAAATTATGTAACTCTTATCGAGAGAGGTGGAGGGATGTGCCCTATGAAGCCCGGCAACCGTCTAATTAATAGAAATGGTGCCAATTCACATAAAGTTAAACTAACTTTAAAAGATGAGAGAGGGTATGTATTGCTTTCTCTATTCTGGATAAGATAGGGGAAGCATTTTTTAGTTTATCGAGCATTACAAGGAGGCAATCACAATGATTGAGTTAAATCAAATCGTCAAACGTTATAAGACGAAAAAGCAAGAAGTTCTTGCTGTCGATCATGTTGATTTAAACATAGAAACTGGCTCAATTTTTGGCGTGATTGGTTTTTCAGGAGCGGGAAAAAGTACTTTAGTTAGACTTTTAAACAATTTGGAACAGCCAACATCTGGTGATGTCATTATTGATGGAGACAATATAGGACAGTTGTCTAAATCAGCATTACGTCAAAAACGTCAAAAAGTAAGCATGATATTTCAACATTTTAATTTATTATGGTCTAGAACCGTATTAAACAATATTACGTTCCCTTTAGAAATTGCTGGCGTATCACGACAACAAGCAAAAAAGAGAGCGCAAGAATTAATCGAGCTTGTAGGCTTGCAAGGAAGAGAAAACGCATATCCTTCGCAGCTATCAGGTGGGCAGAAGCAGCGTGTAGGTATTGCACGTGCGCTTGCAAATGAGCCAACTGTATTACTTTGCGATGAGGCGACAAGTGCATTAGACCCTCAAACGACAGACGAAATTCTTGATTTACTGTTGAAAGTTAAAGAACAAAGCAATATAACTATTGTAATAATCACTCATGAAATGCATGTAATTCGTCGCATTTGCGATGAAGTTGCGGTAATGGAGAGTGGACGAGTGATTGAACAAGGTACAGTTAATGATGTTTTTGAACACCCTAAACATCAAGTGACAAAACGTTTTGTTAAAGACGATTTGAATGATGACTTTGACGAATCTATCGATGACTTAGGTGCATTACAGCCTGGAGATTACATAGTAAGATTAAACTTTGTAGGCAATAATACTACAGAACCAATCGTTTCATATATAACTAAGACACATAATATTGATGTGAATATTTTAGAAGCCAATATTAAAAATAGTAAAAATGGTTCAATTGGATTTTTAGTATTACATTTACCAAATGTAGGCACTAATCAATTCGACACTTTCAAAGAAAACCTAGAGTCGCAACAAGTATCAGTGGAGGTGTTACGTCATGGGTAAGTCATTTGGAGAAATTTTACAAGAGATGCTAACAATGCCAAATGTACAATGGCCTGAAGTTTGGCAAGCAACATATGAAACGTTATACATGACAGTGATTTCGACTATTTTTGCGTTTATTTTCGGTATTATTTTAGGAGTACTGTTATTCCTATCGGCGAGAAGTAAATCCAAAACTGCGCACGTGTTTTATACGATTGTGTCATTTGTCGTTAACTTATTTAGAGCGATTCCATTCATTATCTTAATTTTGCTACTCATTCCATTTACAAGCATAGTTTTAGGGACAATAAGTGGACCAACTGGTGCATTACCAGCATTAATCATAGGTTCAGCGCCATTCTATGCTAGATTAGTTGAAATTGCATTCAAAGAAATTGATAAAGGTGTTATTGAAGCGGCATGGTCTATGGGTGCTAATACTTGGACAATCGTAAGAAAGGTACTATTACCAGAAGCGATGCCAGCATTAGTCTCAGGTATCACCGTTACTGCAATTGCTTTAGTTGGTTCAACAGCAATCGCAGGTGTAATTGGTGCAGGAGGATTAGGGAACTTAGCATATTTAACTGGATTCACGCGTAACCAAAATGATGTCATTTTAGTTTCAACAATTTTAATTTTAATCATAGTATTTATTATCCAATTCATTGGTGATTGGGCTACAAATAAAATCGATAAAAGGTAAGATGAAAGGG
Source organism: Staphylococcus kloosii (assembly GCF_003019255.1). Lineage (NCBI taxonomy): Bacteria > Bacillati > Bacillota > Bacilli > Caryophanales > Staphylococcaceae > Staphylococcus > Staphylococcus kloosii. The sequence continues at coordinate 2,290,943 of NZ_CP027846.1, read as the reverse complement.
GACTTAACATGAAAAAGTTTTTAAGTTTAGCGTTAGTTGCAATTTTAGCAGTAGTACTAGCAGCTTGTGGTAAAGGCGGAGATGATAAAAAAATTACTGTAGGTGCATCACCATCACCACATGCTGAAATCTTAGAAAAAGCTAAGCCTTTATTAAAAGATAAAGGTTATGATTTACAAATTAAAACGATCAACGATTACACAACACCTAACAAATTGTTAGATAAAGGCGAAATTGACGCTAACTATTTCCAACACACACCATATTTAAACACTGAGAAAAAAGACAAGCATTATAAAATTGAATCAGCTGGTGACGTTCATTTAGAACCAATGGCTGTGTATTCTAAAAAATATAAAAGCTTAAAAGATTTACCAAAAGGCGCTACGGTTTATGTTTCAAATAACCCAGCTGAAGAAGGTCGTTTCATTAAATTCTTCCAAGATGCTGGATTAGTTAAAGTTAAAAAAGGCGTGAAAATTGAAGATGCTAAATTTAGCGACATTGTAGAAAACAAAAAAGACATTAAATTTAACAACAAACAATCAGCTGAGTACTTACCTAAGATCTATCAAAATCAAAAAGCTGACGCAGTAATCATCAACTCAAACTTTGCTATTGACCAAAAATTAAGCCCACGTAAAGATTCAATCGCTTTAGAAAAATCTGAAGACAATCCTTATGCTAACTTAATAGCTGTTAAAGAAGGTCATAAAGATGATAAGAAAGTTAAAGCTTTAATGGAAGTTTTACAATCTAAAGAAATCAAAGACTACATTAATAAGAAATACGACGGTGCGGTAGTACCAGCTAAATAATAAAGCAATAAACACTCCCTTATCTTATGAAAAGGGAGTGTTTTATAATATTGTACTACCATCAAAATGGAACACAGTAAAAGAAAATAAACGTATATAGCACCTGTTTTGTTGTTATAAATATTAAGTTAAATGGAGTAGCTAAATAGTGTGAATAGCCATTGAGAACAAACGTTTAATCATTATCAGTTACTTTTAGAAAGTAAGGCTTAATAAAAATAGTTGCTTTATAATAATTATTATAAAATACCACGCCAAAAGGTTTATATTAGCTAGTAAGTGCGTTATAATTAGACGATGTAATGCGTTTGCAGTTTTTTGACTGTAGATTAAAATTATTATAAACTAGTAAGGAAAACATATTATTTATTACGGAGGGAATATGTATGCCATCAACATTAGAGATCAAAGACCTACATGTGTCTATTGAAGATAAAGAGATTTTAAAAGGTGTTAACTTAACAATTAATACTGGTGAAATTCATGCAATTATGGGACCAAATGGTACAGGTAAATCAACATTATCATCTGCAATTATGGGTCACCCAAGTTTCGAAGTAACTCAAGGTGAAGTTCTTTTAGACGGCGTGAATGTTTTAGAACTAGAAGTTGACGAACGTGCAAAAGCTGGTTTATTCCTAGCTATGCAATATCCTTCAGAAATTACAGGTGTTACAAACGCTGACTTCATGCGTTCTGCAATTAATGCGAAACGTGAAGAAGGAGAAGAAATCAATTTAATGCAATTCATCAAAAAATTAGATAAAGAAATGGATTTCTTAGACATCGACCAAGATATGGCTCAACGTTATTTAAACGAAGGTTTCTCTGGCGGTGAGAAAAAACGTAATGAAATTCTTCAATTATTAATGTTAGAACCAAAATTCGCAATCTTAGATGAAATCGACTCTGGTTTAGACATCGATGCGTTAAAAGTTGTTTCTAAAGGTATTAATGAAATGCGTGGAGATGAGTTTGGTTCATTAATCATCACTCACTATCAACGTTTATTAAACTACATTACACCTGATAAAGTACACGTAATGTTCGGCGGAAAAGTCGTTAAATCAGGCGGACCAGAATTAGCTAAGCGTTTAGAAGAAGAAGGTTACGAATGGGTTAAAGAAGAGTTCGGTGCTACAGAATAAGTCTCAACTCATATTTATTTGTATAACTGATTGTTCTTAGTCAGTATATCCAAAACAAGGCAACAACTAATCATCTTAATGGGAGGAAAATAGTATGACGACTGAAACTTTGAACATTTCTGAAGCGCAACTTGTTGAATATTCACAAGCCCATAATGAACCTTCTTGGATGACGGAATTACGTAGAGAAGCGTTGAAATTAACTGAAACTTTAGAAATGCCAAAACCAGATAAAACTAAAATAAATAGATGGGATTTTGACTCATTTAAACAATTTGAAACAACAGGTGAAGCGTACGATGATTTAGATGCGTTACCTGAAGAAGTAAGAGCAATTATCGATGTTGATAAATCAGAAAACTTGATTATCCAACATAATAATTCATTAGCTTTTACACGTGTTTCTCAATCAGCTAAAAAAGATGGCGTAATTGTAGAAGGCTTATCAGAAGCTTTAGTTAACCATCCTGATTTAGTACAAAAATATTATATGAAAGACGCGGTTTCTATTGACGAACACCGTATTACTGCTTTACACACAGCATTAATGAATGGCGGGGTTTTCGTCTATGTACCTAAAAATGTAGTCGTAGAACATCCAATTCAATATGTCGTATTACACGATGATGAAAATGCTAGTTTTTATAACCACGTAATCATTGCTACTGAACAAAGTGCTGAAGTAACTTACGTTGAAAACTATCTTTCAAATGCAAGTGGCGAAGGAAACCAACTAAATATCGTATCAGAAGTAATTGCTGGACCTAACTCAAATATTACTTATGGTTCAGTGGACTATTTGGATAAAGGCTTTACTGGTCATATTATTCGTAGAGGTACTGCAGATGCAGATGCAACGATTAATTGGGCATTAGGCTTAATGAACGAAGGTAGTCAAATTATTGATAATACTACAAACTTAGTAGGTGACCGTTCAACAAGTGAATTAAAATCAGTTGTTGTAGGTACTGGTGATCAAAAAGTAAACCTTACTTCTAAAATCGTTCAATACGGTAAAGAAACAGACGGTTACATTTTAAAACATGGTGTTATGCGTGAAAATGCATCATCTGTATTTAATGGTATTGGTTACATCAAGCACGGCGGTACAAAATCAATCGCGAACCAAGAGTCTCGTGTTTTAATGTTATCTGAAAATGCACGTGGTGATGCTAACCCTATCTTATTAATCGACGAAGATGATGTTGAAGCAGGACATGCTGCATCTGTTGGTCGTGTTGACCCAGAACAACTTTATTATCTAATGAGTCGCGGTATCTCACAAAGAGAAGCTGAAAGACTTGTTATTCATGGTTTCTTAGACCCTGTTGTTAGAGAATTACCTATTGAAGATGTTAAACGTCAATTACGTGAAGTAATCGAATTAAAAGTAAACAAGTAATAAACCTTAGCACAGTCACCTTATGATAAAGTGATTGATATAAAATTGTATGAAGTACTTGTTAGTAACTTCAACTAAGGTCTAATCAGAGATTCTTAATTAAGAAAGGTCTGTGGGTAATGTGACCGAATCATTAAATGTACAAGAAATTATTAAAGACTTTCCTATTTTAAACCAACAGGTTAATGGGAAACGTCTCGCTTATTTAGATACTACAGCAACAAGTCAAACTCCCGTTCAAGTATTAAACGTACTTGACGAGTATTATAAAAAGTATAATTCTAACGTTCATCGTGGTGTACACACGTTAGGTTCACTAGCTACTGATGCTTATGAAGGTGCACGTGAAACAGTAAGACGTTTTATAAATGCGCGCTACTTTGAAGAAATTATCTTCACACGTGGTACAACAGCATCTATTAATGTAGTTGCACGTAGTTACGGTGATGCTAATTTACAACCTGGAGATGAAATTGTTGTTACCGAAATGGAACATCATGCCAATATCGTGCCATGGCAACAATTAGCTAAACGTACTAATGCTAAACTTAAATTTATTCCAATGACAGCTGATGGCGAACTAGATATCGAAGATGTTAAAGCAACAATCAATGATAATACTAAAATTGTAGCTATCGCTCACGTATCAAACGTATTAGGTACGATTAACGATGTTAAAGCAATAACTGAAGTAGCACATGAACATGGTGCTGTTATAAGTGTTGATGGCGCACAAGCTGCACCACATTCTGCTTTAGATATGCAAGATTTAGATGTCGACTTTTATAGCTTTAGTGGCCATAAGATGCTTGGACCAACAGGGATAGGTGTCTTATATGGTAAACGAAAATTATTACAAGAAATGGAACCTGTTGAATTTGGTGGAGACATGATTGACTTCGTAAGTAATTACGACGCAACATGGGCTGACCTACCAACTAAATTTGAAGCAGGTACGCCATTAATTGCACAAGCTATTGGTCTTGGTGAAGCGATTAAGTATCTAGAAAATTTAGGTTTCGATGCTATTCATAAGCACGAAAAGCAATTAACTGAGTATGCTTATGAACAAATGTCTACTGTTGATGGTATTGAAATATATGGACCGCCAAAAGATCGTCGTGCTGGAGTAATTACTTTTAATATTAAAGATATTCATCCACACGATGTAGCTACAGCTGTCGACACAGAAGGCGTAGCAGTACGTGCGGGTCACCATTGTGCGCAACCATTAATGAAATGGTTAAATCAATCATCAACTGCACGTGCTAGTTTTTATATTTACAACACGACTGAAGATATTGATCAATTAGTTGAAGCGTTGAAGCAAACGAAGGAGTTTTTCTCATATGAATTTTAATAATTTAGATCAATTATATCGTTCAGTTATTATGGATCATTATAAAAACCCTAGAAATAAAGGGAAATTAGATAATGGCACGATGACTGTAGATATGAACAATCCAACATGTGGGGATCGTATCAATTTAACGTTCGATATCGAAGATAATGTTATAAAAGACGCTAAATTCGATGGAGAAGGCTGTTCTATTTCTATGTCTAGTGCTTCAATGATGACGGAATCAATTAAAGGCCATACTTTAGCAGAAGCTATGGAAATGAGCCAAGAATTCACTAAGATGATGCTTGGTGAAGATTACGAAATTACTGAAGATATGGGTGACATTGAAGCGCTACAAGGTGTTTCACAATTCCCTGCACGTATTAAATGTGCAACATTAGCTTGGAAAGCATTAGAAAAAGGCACAGTTGAAAAAGAAGGTAAAACAGAAGAATAATCATTGTAATACGTTGACAAAGTGTAATATGCCATTCAAACTAGAATAAACAACATGAATACGCTAAGGTGATTAAACTAGCAAATGTTTAATGTAACTTGGTAGTGGCATAGATGAATATACCATGCAACTTGTTACAATCTTAAATAAATATAACTCGCACGATGAGGCTTTAAATATATAAAAGGAGTGATTAACATGGCTAAGAAAGCACCTGATGTTGGAGATTACAAATATGGTTTCCACGAAGAAGATGTTTCCATTTTCAGATCAGAACGAGGTTTAACAGAAAACATCGTTAAAGAAATTTCCAATATGAAAGAAGAGCCAGAATGGATGCTTGATTTCAGACTTAAAGCATTGAAATATTTCTACAAAATGCCAATGCCACAGTGGGGTGGAGATTTATCTGAATTAGACTTCGATGATATTACGTATTATGTAAAACCATCTGAACACGCTGAACGTTCATGGGATGAAGTTCCAGAAGAAATTAAACGTACATTTGATAAATTAGGTATTCCAGAAGCAGAGCAAAAATACCTTGCAGGTGTATCTGCGCAATATGAATCAGAAGTTGTTTACCATAACATGGAAAAAGAACTTGAAGAAAAAGGTATTATCTTTAAAGATACAGATAGTGCTTTAAGAGAAAATGAAGAATTATTCAAAGAATACTTTGCTTCAGTAGTACCTGCTGCTGACAACAAGTTTTCTGCATTAAACTCAGCTGTATGGTCTGGTGGTTCATTCATCTATGTTCCTAAGAACATTAAATTAGACACACCATTACAAGCATATTTCCGTATTAACTCAGAAAATATGGGTCAATTCGAACGTACACTAATTATTGCTGACGAGGGAGCTTCAGTAAACTACGTAGAAGGTTGTACTGCACCAGTTTACACAACAAGTTCATTACACTCAGCGGTAGTTGAAATTATTGTTCATAAAGATGCACACGTGCGTTATACTACAATTCAAAACTGGGCTAACAACGTTTATAACTTAGTTACTAAACGTACATTAGTTTATGAGAATGGTAATATGGAATGGGTAGACGGTAACTTAGGTTCTAAATTAACAATGAAATACCCTAACTGTGTGCTTATGGGTGAAGGCGCTAAAGGTAGTACTTTATCAATTGCTTTTGCAGGTAAAGGCCAAGTACAAGATGCCGGTGCGAAAATGATTCACAAAGCACCAAATACGTCTTCAACAATTGTTTCAAAATCTATTTCTAAAGATGGCGGTAAAGTTGTTTATCGTGGTATCGTTCACTTCGGACGTAAAGCGAAAGGTGCACGTTCAAATATTGAATGTGATACGTTGATTTTAGATAATGAATCAACTTCAGATACAATTCCTTACAATGAAGTATTTAACGACAACATCTCATTAGAACATGAAGCGAAAGTATCTAAAGTTTCTGAAGAACAATTATTCTATCTAATGAGTCGTGGTATTTCAGAAGAAGAAGCGACAGAAATGATCGTAATGGGCTTCATTGAACCATTCACAAAAGAGCTACCAATGGAATACGCAGTAGAAATGAACCGTCTAATCAAATTCGAAATGGAAGGTTCAATCGGTTAATAAATCGATTATAATGTCTATTGATAATATAAAGAGGTGTCCTAAGGACGCCTCTTTTTTTATCGTAATAACAATTGAACAATGCACGAATCTATTAGCAGGAGAATAAATAAATTTCGCTTTATAGCACGTTATGTTTAACAATAAGTATAGCTATCGTGTTAAACTATATAGTGTACAAATACATTCTTATGAATAAAAATGAGTGTTAGAATTAATTTATTTCATCAACAAAGTTGTTTTTAGTAAACCTCATAGGGAATAAGAATTAAAACAGCAAATAAAACGTAACGAAGGGGATATGCTTTTTGGTTATATCGATAATCATTTTATTGTTAGCCTCGTTTTTCTTTTCTAGTAGTGAAACGGCATTGACTGCTATAAACAAAATTAAATTAAGTGAAGAAGCACAACAAGGAAATAAAAAAGCACAAAAATTACTAGATTTTTTACATAAACCAAGTGATTTTATTACGACAATTTTAGTGTGCAACACAATAGCGAATCTATTGATTTTGGCGCTAATGACTATTGTCGCTATCAACCATAACTTAAATATTGTTGGAACAATTATACTGTCGATTATCGTAGTCATTCTTATAGGCGAAGTCTTTCCGAAATCTATTGCGGCATCAATTCCGAATGCTGTCGGTCGATTTAATTATGGTCCACTAAAATTAATAACTATGATTTTCAAACCAATCACGATGATTCTAAATGGCTTAACGGATAGTATACATCACGCATTAACAAAAAATCAGGAAAGCGAACAAAAGTATTCTAAAGAAGAAATACGACAACTTGTAACCATTGCTGGTAGCGAAGGTGCATTTAATGAGATGGAAAGCAAACGTATCCAAGGAGTAATGGATTTTGATAAATTAAAAATCAATGATGTTAATACTACGCCAAGAATCAATGTAACGGCATTTTCAGACGACGCGAGCTATGAAGAAGTATATGAAACTGTAAAATCAAATCCATATACAAGATACCCAGTTTATGAAGGTGACATTGATAATATAGTTGGTGTCTTTCATTCTAAATATTTATTAGCGTGGAATCATGAACAAGACAAATCGATCATCGATTATACTTCCGTGCCATTATTTGTTAATGAGCATAATAAAGCTGAGTGGGTATTAAGAAAAATGACCGTAACACGTAAACATTTAGCGATTGTTCTAGATGAATATGGTGGGACGGATGGTATCGTTTCTCACGAGGATTTAATTGAGGAAATGCTTGGAATGGAAATTGAAGATGAAATGGACGAAGAAGAGGAAGAAAAATTAACTTCAAACATAAAGAAAAATTAATTTGTCATTAATCGAGAGGTGTTAGAGATGCAATTATCAACACAACTTACGAAACGCTTAAATATAGATTATCCAATAATTCAAGCAGGTATGGCTGGAAGTACTACACCAGAATTAGTCGCTGCGGTATGTAATGCAGGTGGTTTAGGCATGATAGGTGCTGGTTACTTTGATGGTGAAAAACTGGAAAGTGAAATTGATGTCGTGAAAGACTTAACGACTAAACCATTTGCAGTGAATTTATTCGTTCCAAGTAATAATGAAATAGACAATGGACTCGTAGAACATATGCAAGCTTGGCTTAAACCTTATCGCAAGGCATTTAATTTAGAAGAACCCGTTGTGAATATCACTGAGCAACAACAATTCGAACAAGCCATAGACATTATAATCAATAAGCAAGTTCCTATTGTCGCTTTTACTTTTGGAATTCCAGATCAAGAAATCATTACCAAATTGAAAGCACACCATATTACTTTATTAGGGACTGCTACATCAGTTGACGAAGCCAAAGCTAACGAAGCTGCAGGCATTGATATTGTTGTTGCGCAAGGCAGTGAAGCGGGTGGTCATCGTGGTTCATTTATAGACACGAGTAATAATGGCGCACTCGTAGGTACGATGTCATTAGTACCACAAATTGTCGATAACGTCTCTATACCGGTAGTTGCTGCTGGTGGCATTATGGATGGCAGAGGGTTAATTGCGAGTATGGCATTAGGTGCGCAAGCGGTACAGATGGGTACAGCGTTTTTAACTACGTTGGAAAGTGGCGCCAATAATGTTTTACGTGACGCTATTTTGCATAGTAAGGAAACAGATACGGTAGTTACTCCTGTATTTAGTGGCAAGCCGGCTCGTGGCATTGATAATGAGTTTATTCATGAAATGAATAATTATGACGATACCATTCCAAGTTATCCTATACAAAATCAACTAACAAATGCGATTCGTAAGGCTGCTGCGCAAAAAGGCGATGCCGATATGACGCATTTATGGAGTGGTCAAAGTCCAAGACTCGCTCAAGCAGTTAGTGTCGATGACTTAATGCAACACATTCTTAATCAATCGAAAAAAGTATTACAATAATAATTAGATAAGCATCATTACATTGAAAGATAGTTTTTAGCTAAAAATGATTCTTTAGTGTAGTGGTGCTTTATATATATGAAAACGATTTGTTAAGCTTAAACAAGTGAATGAATTATTATATGTATGGTATTATGTAGTCGGTGATATGAATGATAAATATTGGACTCACAGGTTGGGGCGATCATGATACTTTATATGAAGATCTACAACGAAAATCAGATAAGTTAAAAACATATGCTAGTCATTTTCCAATCGTAGAACTTGATGCATCTTATTATGCAATTCAACCAGAAAGAAATATTTTAAAATGGATTAAAGAAACACCCGAAAAATTTAAATTCATAGTAAAAATACATCAAGCACTAACTTTACATGCAGACTATAAAGAGTACGCAGAGTCTAGGCAAGAATTAATAGACCAATTTAAACTAATGTTAGAACCATTAAAGCAAGTAAACAAACTAGCGATGGTATTAGTTCAGTTTCCACCATGGTTTGATTGTACTGCTCAGAATATTACATACATAAGGTACATTAGAGAACAATTAAAGGCTTTTCCTATGTGCGTTGAATTTCGACATCAATCTTGGTTTTCTGATGATTTTAAAGAACAAACATTATCATTTTTAACAGAGCAAAATATTATCCATTCTGTATGTGATGAACCTCAAGTAGGACAAGGTTCTATTCCATTAGTGAACAGAATTACTAATAGCGTTGCATTTGTGAGATACCATGGACGTAATACACATGGTTGGACCAAACAAGATATGACAGATGAAAAGTGGCGTGACGTACGTTATTTATATGATTATACCAAAGAAGAATTAACTAATTTAGCGAATAAAGTAAAAGTGTTGGATCAAAAAGCTAGCGAAGTTTACGTCGTGTTTAACAACAATTCTGGAGGGCATGCTGCGAAAAACGCTAAAACATATCAGACAATATTAGGTATAGATTATGATGGTTTGGCGCCGCAACAATTACGTTTATTTTAGTAAAGTATTATAGAGTATTTTCTGAAGTTTAAATTTGTAACTTTGTAAGTTATCAGGAGAGGATATAGATGCAATTAACTATTTATCATACTAATGATATACATAGTCATCTACACGAATATTCAAGAATTTCAGCGTATTTAGCTGAAGTAAGACCACAATTAACACACCCCTCTCTATACTTAGATATTGGAGACCACGTAGATTTATCAGCACCGGTGACAGAGGCAACGATGGGGATTAGAAACGTAGATTTATTAAATGACGCACATTGTGATATAGCAACTATAGGTAACAATGAAGGCATGACGATATCACATGAAGCACTGAATAATTTATATAATGACGCAAATTTTGCAGTGACATGTGCCAACGTTTTTGATAAAGAGGGGAATTTGCCACACAATATTTCGTCATCTTATATAAAAACTATCGATGGCGTTCGTATATTATTTGTAGCTGCTACTGCACCTTTTACACCGTTTTATAGAGCATTAGATTGGGTTGTAACAAATCCGTTAGAAGCCATTAAAGATGAAATTCATGCAAATGAAGGTCAATATGATGTATTGATTATTATGAGCCATGTCGGCGTCTTTTTTGATGAAAAATTATGCCAAGAAATTCCCGAGATAGATGTGATTTTAGGAAGTCATACGCATCATTATTTTGAAAATGGCGAAGTCAATAATGGTGTATTAATGGCAGCCGCAGGAAAATATGGTAACTATTTAGGGGAAGTAACTTTAGAAATAAACAACAACAAAGTAACGTCCAAAGAAGCTACGATTCATCCTCTCGAGACATTACCTGAAACAGAAACACATTTTGCCGAAGAAGGGCAAGCATTAATGGATGAGCCTGTTACAAATAGACTTGTATCTCTACCACGAGAAACAAACTTCATTAGTGAAACAGCATATTTGTTGGCAGAAAGTTTACAATATTTTACAGGTGCGGATTGTACAATCATTAATGCCGGCCTGATAGTAAATGCAATAGACGATAAAATCGTTACTGAATATGACATTCACCAAATGTTACCACATCCAATTAATGCAGTTAGAATTAAACTTTCAGGTAAAGTGTTAAAAGAAGTTGTAATTAAAAGTCAAAAACAAGAATATATTAATGCTCAAGCACAAGGTTTAGGTTTTAGGGGAAATATTTTTGGCGGATATATCCTATATAATGTTGGTTTTATTGAATCTGAAAATCGTTATTTTATCGGTGGTGAAGAAATTATTGATGACCATACTTATACGTTAGGAACAGTTGATATGTATACTTTTGGAAGGTATTTTCCAATGTTAAAAGATCAACAAATAGAGTACTTGATGCCGGACTTTTTAAGAGATATATTTAAGAAGAAATTGTTACAATATTAATTTATGCCTCAATTACGTTTTAATTTGGTGTAAAGTTAGTTATAATAGTTAGAGATATTTATACAGGAGGGTAAGCGTTGTTATGGCTACTAAAAATGAAGAAATATTACGTAAACCAGATTGGTTAAAAATAAAGCTTAACACGAATGAAAATTACACTGGCCTCAAGAAAATGATGCGTGAAAAGAACTTACACACAGTTTGTGAAGAAGCAAAGTGTCCAAATATACATGAGTGTTGGGGTGAACGTCGTACTGCAACATTTATGATTTTAGGTGCGGTTTGTACCCGTGCTTGTAGATTCTGTGCTGTTAAAACAGGATTACCAAACGAATTAGATTTAGGTGAACCAGAAAGAGTTGCTGAATCAGTAGAATTAATGAACTTAAAACACGTCGTTATCACAGCAGTAGCAAGAGATGATTTAAGAGATGCCGGTTCAAACGTATATGCTGAAACAGTACGTAAAGTACGTGCTCGTAACCCTTATACAACTATTGAAATATTACCTTCAGATATGGGTGGAGATTACGAAGCTTTAGAAACATTAATGGCTTCTAAACCAGATATTTTAAACCATAATATAGAAACAGTACGTCGCTTAACACCAAGAGTTCGTGCACGTGCTACTTATGATAGAACTTTAGAATTTTTAAGACGCTCAAAAGAATTACAACCAGAAATACCTACAAAATCTAGCTTTATGGTAGGTTTAGGCGAAACTTACGAAGAAATTTATGAAACAATGGATGATTTACGTGCCAATGACGTAGATATTTTAACAATTGGACAATATTTACAACCATCACGTAAACACTTGAAAGTTGAAAAATACTATACACCATTAGAATTTGGTAAATTACGTAAAATTGCTATGGATAAAGGCTTTAAACACTGTCAGGCTGGCCCACTTGTAAGAAGTTCATATCACGCAGATGAACAAGTAAACGAAGCGGCTAAAGAAAAACAACGTCTTGGTGAAGCCCAACTAAACGCAGAACAATAATTTAATATGATTTAAATCTAGACTTAGTTTACACGTATGGTTTTTTGACATATGGTGGACTAAGTCTTTATAGTAACAATTAAAATAATTAGTTACCGTCTAACCTGTGAAGATATGTGTCAGCGATAGTAAGCTAATGTTGTAACATATTTGATCCAATATAAAATCAAGGTGAAATCTAATGATAAAAATAAACAATCAGTTGTTTGAACTAATAGAAGAATATAGAGAATGTTTTGATGAAGAAAAATTTGTTGGGCGCTATTCTGATATTTTAGACAAATACGACTATGTAGTAGGTGATTACGGCTACGATCAGCTTCGTTTAAAAGGTTTCTACAAAGATTCCAATAAAAAAGCTGAGTTAAGCAAACGTTTTTCAACAATTCAAGAATACTTACTAGAGTATTGTAACTTCGGGTGTCCATATTTTATCGTGCAAAATGTGACAGCTGAAGTAGCAAAAAATAATACGAATGAAGAACTATCTGTAGAAGAAACACCGGAAGATAAATTAAAAGACGTTAAAATCCAACCTACAATTCAAAATACTGAAGAATAACTAATAAGTTCGCAAATATTATTAAGTTTATACTTTAAAAGGCAATTTCTATCAATATTAAATAGAAATTGCCTTTTTTTAGCAGTTAAATACATTGCTTAATTAATTTTACTGAATTTTTTCTGATAAAAAGGCATGTAATTCATTACCTTCTGCTTCATTAACACCTAGTATGTATGCAATATATCCTTCTTCTTCTAGGTCATCTGTTCCTATAATGCCAAATTTATTCGTTTGCATATTTAAAACTATGGTTTTACCAAAATGACGATCGGTTTGCACTAGCATTAAATCATACCGACTTTCCTCGCCCACAAATCCAACAAATTGCACCTGTGCAGTCTCATCATCATCATATAAATACATGTCTATCATAAAACGACCTTCTTTCTATATTTTACTAAGCGTAAAATGATTAATTTTATATTTGCAAATCTTTAGTTCTAAGTATAACCACTAATGAATTTAACTTCAAAATTGTGATATTATTAAAGTATTGAGAGGTGACGGTTATGTACTTTGTAAATAAAGAACAGTTAAATACTAAAATAAATTATATCCAGCAATTAACCGAGGATTATGAGAATAATAAGGGCAATACATATGCATTTGAACGTATTGCTCAAATGCTAATTGAATCATCTGTAGATATTGGCAACATGATTATTGATGGATTTATTTTAAGAGATCCAGGAAACTATAAAGATGTTATTGATATTTTAGCTTTGGAAAAAGTTATTTCAGCTGAAACACAAGAACAAATTAATCAAACAATTGATGTAAGAAAACAATTTGTTCATTTTTATGATCAACTTGAAGATAATAATTTAATGCCATTGTTTGATCAAGCCATTCCTTATTATCAACAGTTTATCGCAGAAGTAATAAACTTTTTAAAAAGTGAAAACGTACCAGTGACAGCATTTGGAGATAAAGGAGAATAACTTAAATGAAGCAGTATAGCGCGTATTTATTAGATTTGGATGGCACGATGTATAAAGGTGATGACATTATAGACGGTGCGGCCGAATTTATAGATTACTTAAGTAACCACGATATTCCTTATTTATTCGTAACTAATAATTCATCAAAAGAACCTGTAGAAGTTGCTAATAGACTTAATAGATTAGGCATTAAAGCTACAGCTGATGATATTATTACTTCAGCATTAGCTACGGCTGACTACATAGCGAACGAACAACAAGATGCAAAAGTTTATATGGTTGGTGGCAATGGTTTAAAAACTGCACTAAGCAATAAAGGTTTACAGCTTAAAGATGATGAATTTGTGGATTATGTAGTCATAGGGCTTGATGAAGCTATCACTTATGAAAAATTAGGCATTGCGACATTAGGGGTACGCAATGGAGCCAAATTTATATCAACAAATAAAGATGTTTCTATACCGAAAGAAAGAGGCTTTATGCCTGGAAACGGTGCTTTAACAAGTGTAGTATCAGTTTCAACAGGACAAGAACCAGTATTTATTGGCAAACCAGAACCAGTAATCATGAATATGGCTTTGTCTGTGCTAAATCTTCCTAAAGATGAAGTGGCAATGGTAGGCGATTTATATGATACTGATATTTTATCAGGTATTAACGTAAATGTTGATACGATTCATGTACAAACAGGGGTAACATCATTAGAAGAAATTCAACAAAAAGAACAACCACCAACGTACTCATTTAAGGATTTAAACGAAGTTATAGCCGAATTAGAAGGGTAGGTCGATTGGGATGGGTAAAATTATTGTTACAAGAAAAGTACCAGATAAATTTATTGAGCAATTAGAAGCGATTGATACAGTTGAACTTTGGGATGATGCATATACGCCAATGCCAAGGGATAAATTTTTAAAAGCTTTGTCAGAAGCTACGGCATGTTTTATAACTTTATCAGAGCAAATTGATGAAGAAGCTTTAAACGCTGCACCAAATTTGAAGATTATAGCAAATATGGCGGTGGGCTTTGATAACATAGATGTACAACTAGCTCACGACCATAATATTGTTGTGACGAATACGCCGGATGTCTTAACTGAGACGACAGCAGAATTAGGTGTCTCATTAACGTTAAGTGTGGCACGTCGAATAGTTGAAGCAGAACGTTACGTACAAGAGGGTAAATGGCAAAGTTGGAGCCCATACTTATTAGCAGGCAAAGATTTATATAGAGCCAAAGTTGGTATTTTTGGTATGGGTGATATCGGTAAAGCAGTAGCGCGTAGGCTAAAAGGTTTTGAAGCTAATATAATGTATCACAATCGTTCTAGACATAGTGATGCTGAAGAAGAATTAGGTGCGCTATACGTATCGTTTGATACTTTACTTAAAAACAGTGACTTTATTATATGTACAGCACCTCTTACTGAAGAAACAAAAGATAAATTTGATAAACAAGCATTTGAAAAAATGAAAAAAGAAGCCATATTTATTAATATTGGTAGAGGTGCAGTCGTTGACGAAGAGGCACTTATTCATGCACTAAATGAAGGTCAAATATGGGCGTGTGGACTTGATGTATTAAGGGAAGAGCCCATTAATATGGCCAACCCGTTATTAAAAATGAAAAATGCTGTCATTGTACCGCATATCGGTAGTGCATCTATTGTAACTAGAGATCGTATGATTCAGTTATGTGTAGATAATATTAAATTAGTATTAGCCGGACATGAGCCTTTAACGCCAGTTAGGGGATAATCAATAAAATATTAAGTAAAGCAGCTCAACCTACAAAGTTGAGCTGCTTTTTTTGTTTTATGACATTACTTTACAAAGTTTACAACAATGTTACAACCAGAGACCGAGTTTTTTTATGACAAAATTTTGTATAACTAGACTATACAAATAAAAATTTAAATTGAGAAATATTAATTAAGTATATGAATATGTAAAGCCCATGTAAAAACCTTTGAGATAATTATTTGAAACCGTTTTATAACTATGTTAAAAAGATATTTGAATAAAATATATTGTGTAACACTTATTTATCGATAGCGCGTTTTATATATGCCATAACAACAATGTAAAATATTTATACAATTGTAAAGTTATAAGAAAAAATGTATAATGAATTTGTAAAGAATGATGATGGACAACGATTGTAAATTTTGTCATTTAAGTTGTGAAAATGGATCGTTGATTTTATTATGAGGTGGACAATGTCAAAAATTAAACTTAAATTTATGCAATATAGTGCTGTGAAGACAGCAGGACTAACTGTATTGTATTTTATAATATTAATCGCTCTATATTTGATATATGGGTCAGGCGATACCCACAACAACTTTATTTATAATGAATTTTAATGAGGAGCAAAGAGATGGACATCATAACAACAGTTAAACAACACGCATCATTTCACCCTGATCAAGCAGCAATCAAATATAATGACGACATTTTAACTTATAAAGAACTAGAGCAATTCTCTAACACATTAGCAAAGCATATAGAAGATGCTAACAAACCGCTGTTATTATATGGACATATGTCGCCGTTCATGATTGTAGGTATGTTAGCAAGTATGAAAGTAGGTTGTGGCTACGTACCAGTGGACACGTCGTTGCCTGAAGATAGGGTAGCATCGATTATTAATAAAATAGAACCACAATTTATTTTTAATACGACTTCAGAAACACTCACATTAACAATTGGCGAAGAAATTTTCATAGAATCTTTACGTCAACTGACTACTGTTGAACATTATGAAGCGCAAATTGCAAGCGATGATATTGCTTACACGATCTTTACTAGTGGTTCAACTGGTGAACCTAAAGGCGTACAAATTAAATACAGTAGTTTAAATGAATTTGCTGACTGGGTAGTTGAGTTAAATCAAGCAGGTGAACACCAACAATGGTTAAATCAAGCGCCATTTTCTTTCGATTTATCTGTTATGGCTATTTATCCATGTTTATTATCTGTAGGCACACTTAACCTAGTTAGTAAAAATATGATTAACAAACCTAAATTGTTAAATGAGTTACTTGAAAATAATGATATTAACGTATGGGTTTCAACGCCGTCATTTTTAGAAATGTGTTTATTATTGCCACATTTTGATGAACAAAAATATGCACAACTGAAACAATTTTATTTCTGTGGAGAAATATTAGCGCATAAAACGGCAACAATATTGAATAATAAATTCCCACATGCAACAATTTATAATACTTATGGTCCAACTGAAGCAACTGTTGCGATTACTAGTATTCAGATCACTAAAGATATCATCGATAGATATAATCCACTTCCAGTAGGAGTTCCGAAAAATGGCACAGCTTTAGATGTAACAGAAGAAGGTGAATTAATCATTACGGGTAACTGTGTAAGTGCTGGTTATTATAAAGATGAAGATAGAAGTAAAAAAGTGTTTAAAGATAATGATCACAGTAGAAGTTACTATACAGGTGATAAAGCAGTTCAAAAAGATGGCCTATGGTTTATCCAAGGACGTATCGATTATCAAATTAAATTGAACGGCTATCGCATCGAATTAGAAGAAATTGAATTTCAATTAAGACATATTGATAAAATACGAGAAGCTATTGTAGTGCCGGTATATAACAAAGACAAAGTATCAAAAATTATTGGTGTTATTACGTTAACGCAAGATACACCTCAAAATATTGATATTAATGTGTTATCTCATGAAATTAAAGAACAATTGAAACAATATGTACCGGTATATATGATTCCAAGCAAATTCAAAGTCATTGATCAAATGCCAATGACAGTGAACGGTAAAGTAGATAGAAAGCAAATTGCTGAGGTTACAACAACATGATACCTTATGGCACTTTTACCTTTTTCTTAATAGCGCTCATCGTATTACTCCCAGTAATCATATTGGGACTTATGGGTAAGAGAAGTTACATATATAATGGTTTGTCTACTTTCTTTATGATTGTAATTATTTTCTCTTCACATAAACATAATTTATTTGGAATTAGCTATATTAGTACGCAACTTGTCAGTTTTATTCTTTATATTATATGGCAAGTATGTATCATAATGACTTATTGGAAATCGAAGGCGAGGAATAATTCATTCGCAAAATTTGCAGTAGTGATAACTTTATCTATTTTACCTTTAGTATTGGTTAAAGTTATTCAAAGTTCATGGTTAGGGCATTACCAAGTTATATTACACGAAAGTAAAGTCGTATCATTCATTGGCTTTTTAGGAATTTCCTACGTGACTTTTAAAAGTGTGCAATTACTTATGGAAATACGAGATGGTTCAATTAAGGAAGTTAAATTTTGGAAATTAATTCAATTTATTTCATTCTTCCCAACTATTTCATCTGGTCCAATTGATAGATATAAACGTTTTGTCAAAGATGATAAAAAAATCCCAACTGGTGGAGAATATAATGACTTACTAATTAAAGCGATTCATTATATTATGATGGGCTTTTTATATAAATATATTATTGCTTACTTAATTCAAAAATATGCCGTTGCGCCACTCACATTAGAATTAACTACCTTTACGGGCAAATGGCTTTATATGTATGCCTATAGTATGTATTTATTCTTTGATTTTGCAGGTTATAGTTTGTTTGCAATCGCCTTTAGTTATTTATACGGGGTGAAAACACCTGAAAACTTTAATCAGCCGTTTAAAGCAAAAAATATTAAAGATTTTTGGAATAGATGGCATATGACATTATCATTTTGGTTTAGAGACTGTATTTATATGCGTTCACTATTCTATATGTCTAAAAAAAGAATGTTTAAAAGCCAACTCTTAATGTCGAATATCGCATTTTTCATCAACTTCTTTATTATGGGGGTTTGGCATGGTTTAGAAGTACATTATATTGCTTATGGTTTATATCATGGCCTGATGTTTATAGGTTATGGATATTATGAGCGTTGGAAAAAACAACATCCGCCTAAATGGCAAAATAAATATACTCAAGCATTGAGTATCGTTGTAACGTTCCACTTTGTAACTTTTGGTTTTCTTATCTTTTCAGGTAAACTGTTTTAATTTTAGGAGGAATTTATATGGAATTTAGAGAACAAGTATTAGATTTATTAGCCGATGTATCAGAAAATAACATCGTGAAGGAACAACCAGATATCGAAATTTTTGAAGAGGGTATTATTGATTCGTTTAAAACTGTGGAACTCTTATTAGAGATTCAAAATAAATTAGATATTGAAGTTTCTATTATGGACTTCGACAGAGACGAATGGGCGACACCAAATAAAATTGTTGCAGTACTTGAACAACAAAAATGAAGTTAAAACCATACATTCCAATTTTGGTTAGCTTAGTATTGTTTGGCGTTTTCCTATTATTACCAGCAAGTTGGTTTGCAGGTTTAATCTCAAATAAAGCAGTAGCTGATCAAAGATTGTCACTGAATGAACAAGTGTTAAAAGGAACCCTCATTCAAAATAAATTATTCGAATCGAATCATTACTATCCTATTTATGGATCGAGTGAACTTGGTAAAGACGATCCATTTAATCCTGGAATTGTGATGCATAATCGTAAGAACGTTCCACAACAACCGTATTTAATCGGTACTGGTGGTTCGACTGACTTAATCAATGCCGTTGGATTAGCATCTCAATATAATAATTTAAAAGGTAAGAAATTAGCCTTTATTATCTCACCACAATGGTTTACCAATCATGGATTAACAAACGATAATTTTAATGCTAGGATTTCTCAAACACAAATAGATAAATTGTTTGAACAACCTAATTTAAGCCCTGAGCTTAAACAACGATATGCGAAAAGACTATTACATTTTAAAAATGTTGAAAACAAACCATTTTTAAGACAAGTAGCTAAAAATCCAGATAACGTAAAGCATTCATATGTTTCTTCGTTTAAAGAAAATCAATTACTAAAAATAGAAGCTATTAAATCCGCTTATCCTTTGGCATCATCACCACTCGAAAACGTTAAACCACTTAATGATAATTACGAATCGTGGAAGGCCATGAGACAAGATGCAGAAGCATATGGCGGTGAACATACTAAATCTAATAAATTTGGTATTAGAGATAAATATTGGGATTTAATTAAAGCACATAAGAGAAAGATTAATCGAAATTACGAATTTAATAAAAACTCTCCAGAATTTACGGATTTAGCATTATTAGTAGATACAATGCGTGCAGCTGGTGCAGATGTACAATACATAAGTATTCCAGCTAATGGTAAATGGTATGATCATATTGGTATCGATTCTGAGCGTCGACAAGGCGTTTATAAAAAAATCAATCACACTGTAACATCACGTGAAGGTAAATTGTATGACATGACAGACAAAGATTATGAACCATTCGTTATTAGTGATGCTGTTCATATTGGATGGAAAGGTTGGGTTTATATTAACCAATGTATCAACCATCATATGCATGAAAAACCATAACAACTTAAAAAAGAGCGCTCATTAAGCTGAGCGCTCTTAGTATATTTAATGTCGGTTAGAATACTTGTTCTACTTCTATAACACCTGGTACTTCTTCGTGTAAAGCACGTTCAATACCAGCTTTCAAAGTAATAGTAGAACTTGGACAAGTACCACATGCACCGTGTAATTGTAATTTCACAATCCCATCTTCTACATCTACTAGTGAACAATCTCCTCCATCACGTAGTAGGAATGGACGTAATCTCTCTATGACTTCAGCTACTTGATCAAACATAGTTGCGTTTTCAGTTGGCATACATATGCCTCCTTTCAAGTAAAAAAATTTCAACTTGTACTCATTTATTTATTATAATAGAAAATGAAAGAAAAATCTATGATTGAAACTAAAGGGGGATTTAACTTGAACAAGGTGAGTGTCGTCGTGTATGGAGCGGAAAATGTATGTGCAAGTTGTGTCAATGCGCCGACTTCAAAGAATACGTATGAATGGTTACAACCATTATTAGCTAGGAAATACCCAAACATTCAGTTTGAATACACATATATCGATATAGAAAAAGATGATGATAATTTATCAGACCATGATCAACATTTTATCGAACAAATTCAAGAAGACGAATTGTTTTATCCGCTTATAACAATGAATGATGAATATGTGGCTGACGGTTATATCCAATTAAGAGATTTAACTCGATTTGTAAATAAAATTGAAGCACAATAAAAGACTGCTCTTAAATGAGCAGTCTCTTTTTTAACCATTATGATATTTATACATCCAAAGTACACCAGATTTTAATATGGAAGCTAAACGTCCAGTTACCGTTCTATCCATAATGTAAGCAAATCCTTTTTTATCTCCCAATGAACCTAGGAAGCCTTGTACTTTAATTTCAGGCATTTTTTCAGGTAATTTTTTGTTTTGCCATTGTAATTTCATAACATCAGCAATTTGGTCACCTTGATATTCTGCCAATTGAGCACTTGGAGCGTGAGGTAGTTCGGCACAATCTCCAACTACGTAAACGTTAGGATAAGTTGGCACTTGGTGATATTGGTTTAAAATAACTCGGCCACTTTTACTAATATCGATAGGTAAATTTCTAACGATTTCGACCGGTTGAATACCAGCTGTCCAAACGATTAAATCTAAATCTTCTGGTACATCACAGTTATAGATACGGCCTGGTTCAACTTTGTTAATATCTGAATTTGGCACGACATGAACATTATTTTTCTTAAACCATTTCTCGATATAATTACTTAATTTTTCTGGGAACCGAGATAAGATACGTTCGCCACGATCATAGAGATAAATATCTAAATCTTCACGACTTTCACGTAATTCACTCGCTAATTCGATACCACTTAGCCCTGCACCTACAATACCAACTTTAGCACCGTTTGGTAGCTCACTAATATGATGGAACGTTTCACGAGATTTAGATAATGTTTGGATACTATGTGTATATTCCTCTGCACCGGGAACGTTATGATATTTATCTTCACAACCTAAGCCGATAACTAGTTCGTCATAATCAACTTTTGTTTGACCGGCCGTAACGATTTGGTCCTCTAAATTAATATCATTGATTTCCCCGTAAACGATGTTCACTCGTTCAGAATTTGGGAAATTCATACGCACTTCTTTATCTGATTTTGTACCCGCGGCCAATTCATAAAATTCAGGTTTCAAACTATGATATGGCATACGGTCGATTAGTGTAAGTGAATAATTGTCAGGTAACGCATTTGGTAAGATATGAGACATAATACGCATGTTGCCGTAGCCGCCACCTAATAGAACTAAATTCTTCATTTTGATACCCCTCTAATAATAAATGTGTTTACAGATTTCAACAAAAGACATAGTACTAAATTTCAGCCCGTTTGAATAAAATACATTAAAGTCTATAAGTTTCAATCTATTTGCTAAGGTGAAAAATAAATAGGTATAAATGACCATCTCATTTTTCAAAATAAATAACTCGTCTATATTATATGCTTTTTTTAATTGTTCTACAAATAACTTAGACACATTTTAGACAGAAATTAAATTATTATAGTAATCAAAATTGTTAACAAAACGATGATTATTGACTTAAAAAAGTTGATAAATATCAATTTAACCAACGGAAATTATTAATATTTACCCCTAAATATGTTAGCTTGAAAATTTAATGATATGAAGCAAAGCAAGAACATAGTCATTAGTAGTGAAAATTGTTATAATGTTATAACTGATTATTAATAAGAAGGTGTATTATGAATCCGATAGTAGAATTCTGCATTTCGAACATGGCGAAAGGTGGAGATTATGTATATAACCAACTTGATAATGATCCTGGTGTAGATGTTCTAGAATATGGGTGTTTGCAAAATTGCGGATTATGTTCAAGTACCTTGTATGCATTGGTAAATGGTGATATCGTTGAAGGTGAATCACCAGACGATTTATTACAAAAAATATATGCTCATATAGAAGAAACATGGATTTTCTAGGAGGGAAACATTATGGCAGTTATAAATTTGACTGAAGCAGCAGCTTATGAAGTTAAAGACATGCTTAAACAAAATGATATGTCAGACGGTTATTTAAAAATTAAAGTTAACGGTGGCGGTTGCACTGGTCTAACTTATGGTATGTCTGCAGAAGAATCAAAAGGCGATAATGATGAAGTATATGAATTTTACGGTTTGAAAGTTTTAGTAGATAAAAATGACAAACCAGTCTTAGATGGTACAACAGTTGATTTCAAACAATCGCTAATGGGTGGCGGGTTCCAAATAGATAACCCTAATGCCATTGCATCATGTGGTTGCGGTAGTTCATTTAGAACGGCTAAAGTAGCAGGTTCACCAGAAGACTGTTAATTTAATAAGTTGGAACACTTTTACGCAATGATAGTCACGTGTTAAATCTTATAAGGTTTTAGCTTTAAAGATGAAATTGGCTATTGAAGTAAGGTTGTTCCAACTTTTTTATAATTAATTTGTGAAAAAATAAACAATGTGCATGTAAGTGCTTGAAAATATACCTTAAAAAATATAAAATTATTAATGGATGAAAGATTGTCTTTAATGAGTTGAATTACTCTAATTAGTTCTTGCTAAAGACGGTTGCAATAAAAATTATGAAAGCTTAGGTGAATAAAATGGCACAAAATCGTAAAAAAGTTCTAGTTTTAGGTGCTGGTTATGCTGGCTTACAAACTGTTACTAAATTACAAAAACAAATTTCAGCTGATGAAGCAGAAATTACATTAATCAATAAAAATGATTATCACTATGAAGCTACTTGGTTACATGAAGCTTCAGCAGGTACGATTAGCTATGAAGATTTACTATATCCTGTAAAAAGTGTTATTAACGAAGATAAAGTAAACTTTGTAAAAGCAGAAGTAACTAAAATTGACCGTAATGCTAAAAAAGTTGAAACTGACGCTGGTATTTTTGATTTCGATATTTTAGTAGTAGGTTTAGGTTTCGAAAGTGAAACTTTCGGTATCAAAGGTATGAAAGACCACGCGTTCCAAATCGAGAACGTTTTAACTTCTCGCCGTTTAGCTCGTCATATCGAAGACAAATTTGCTAATTATGCTGCATCTAAAGACAAAGATGATCGTGATTTAGCTATATTAGTAGGTGGCGCTGGATTCACTGGAATTGAATTCTTAGGTGAGTTAACAGACCGTATTCCTGAATTATGTAACAAATATGGCGTTGAACAAAGTAAAGTTAAAATTACTTGTGTAGAAGCTGCACCAAAAATGTTACCAATGTTCTCAGATGACCTTGTGAACCATGCCGTTAACTACCTTGAAAATAAAGGTGTTGAATTCAAAATTGCAACTCCAATCGTAGCTTGTAACGAAAAAGGTTTCGTTGTTAAAGTTAATGATGAAGAACAACAATTAGAAGCAAATACAGCTGTATGGGCTGCTGGTGTACGTGGTAGTCAATTAATGGAAGAATCATTCGACGGCGTTAAACGTGGTAGAATTGTAAATGAACAAGACTTAACAATTGCTGGTTATGACGATATCTTCGTAATTGGTGACTGTTCAGCGTTTATTCCTGCTGGTGAAGAACGTCCATTACCAACAACTGCTCAAATCGCTATGCAACAAGGTGAACATGTTGCTAAAAATATCAAACATATTCTTGAAGGACAACCAACACAAGAATTTACTTACGTAGATAGAGGTACTGTATGTTCATTAGGTTCTAATGACGGTGTTGGTATCGTTTACGGTAGAGATATTGCTGGTAAAAAAGCTGCTTTCATGAAGAAAGTTATCGATACACGTGCTGTATTCAAATTAGGCGGTATCGGTCTTGCATTCAAAAAAGGTAAATTTTAATTGTTAAATTAATAATATGACAGTAGTATCTAGTTAGGATATGCTGTGTGTGAAAAGCCTATCTGAAAAAGATAGGCTTTTTATTTTAATTAAAGGGGAATGATATTAATGAACATTCAATTTAACACAAAGGATAAAGCATTTAATCAAACACTAATCGTTGGTGTAGCAGGACATTTAAATCAATTATCGCAACCTATTGTAGTAGACGGCGTAGACATTACCGAAGACTTATCACAGTTGAAACATGATCACATAGTTGGTAGTCAGGTAGGTAAAATATATCAAACGCAATTACAAATTAATGATAAAAAATACCGACTTGTAACAATTGGATTAGCTAATTTAAAACAATTGACGTCATCAGATATTGCAAAGGTATTTGGCAATCTGTTCCAATTTTTAAAAGCTGAAAATGTAACAACAGCATCATTATTATTTGATAGTTTTGAAGCGAAGGAATTGCCTGTAGAAAGAATAGCAGAATTGTTAGGACAACAAAGTATGCGTTCAATATATGAATTTGATAATTATAAAACGACGAAAAAAGCGCCTTATGAATTAGTAATTAATTTACATAGTGAGAACCAACACATCATAACTTCTGTGCAACAAGGGCAAACAATAGGAGAGGCGATAAATTTAGCAAGAGATTATAGTAACATGCCTCCTAATATTTTAACGCCAAGTTATTATGAAGAAGTATTAACTGAGCATTTTAAAGATACAGAGGTACAATTGGATGTTAAAAACGAAGAGCAATTACAAAATGAAGGTTTTGGACTAGTACATGCTGTAAGTAAAGGTTCGATTAATCCTGCGCGCGTATTTACGCTTACTTATAATGGAGCTTCAAGTGATGAAGCGCCTATCGCATTAGTAGGTAAAGGCATTACGTATGATTCTGGTGGTTATTCAATTAAATCAAAGTTAGGTATGCAGACTATGAAATATGATATGTGTGGTTCTGCAAATGTCATTGGCATGATTGAAGCGGCACGTTTACTTAAATTAAAAATTAATATCGTTGGCGTTATCGTAGCTTCAGAAAACATGATAAATGGTGAAGCAATGAAACCAGACGATGTTTTCACGGCGTTAAGTGGTGAAACAGTGGAAGTATTAAATACTGATGCAGAAGGTAGACTCGTATTAGGTGATGCAGTCTTTTATGCAAATCAATTTAAACCACAAGTTATATTAGATTTTGCTACCTTAACAGGTGCAGCCGTAGCAGCATTAGGTGAAGATAAAGCAGCAGTATTTAAGAATAATGATAAAGCCCCATTAGCTACGATTTTAGAACATGCTTATGAAGCGGATGAAATGGTCTTTGAGTTACCGATGACGGCAACAGAGCAACGTTTAATTCGTCAAACGGATGTCGCTGATTTAGTAAATCATACAAATGGTCATGGTAAAGCCCTATTTGCAGCCACATTTATTAGCCATTTCGCTGGTGATACACCACATTTGCATTTTGATATTGCTGGGCCAGCTACGACGCATAAAGCATCATTTAATGGTCCTAAAGGTCCAACGGGTTATATGATCCCTACAATCGTACAGTGGTTAAGAAGTTTATAATATAAAATCATAAGTTGAACTATATCTAGCTTATACACATATCGATAATACAAATTAAACTAATAATTAAATGATTATTGATAGAGTGTTAAGTAAAAAAGGTAGTAGTTCAACTTTTTTATTAATTATGATTTGTTTTATTTTTGTTGACAAAGGTAATACAGATTGATAATATAAATTTCATAACGCTTTAGCTCGATAATGTGGTAAAGGAGTTTTAAATTGTGTTTAATGCAGTCGTTATAGCTGTCGTAGTAATGATTATTCTATGCTTATGTAGATTAAATGTAGTTATTAGTTTATTCATTAGTGCGCTAGTAGGTGGCTTAATAGCCGGAATGAGTGTCACAGATATAGTGACAGTATTCGGTAAAAATATTGTAGATGGTGCAGAAGTTGCACTGAGTTATGCTTTATTAGGAGGTTTCGCCGCTTTAATTTCTTATAGTGGTATTACTGATTACCTCGTGTTAAAAATTATAAAAGCAATACGTGCCGAGAATTCAAAAATGTCACGTGTTAAAGTTAAAGTAATTATTATGATTGCATTATTAGTATTAAGTATTATGAGTCAAAACGTAATACCAGTACACATTGCATTTATTCCAATAGTTATACCACCATTAATTAGTTTATTTAATGAGCTTAATATTGATAGACGTCAAATTGGCTTGATAATAGGGTTTGGGCTATGTTTCCCATATGTCTTACTACCATTTGGTTTTGGTCAAATTTTCCACCAAATTATTTTAAAAGGGTTTACGAAAGCACATCATCCTATAGAAATGAGTATGATTTGGAAAGCCATGATAATACCTTCAATGGGGTATATTGTAGGTTTAATCGTAGGTTTAATTTATTATCGTAAGCCAAGAAAATATATTGAACATAAAGACGAAAGTGAAATTGCAGAAGTAACTTTAAAACCTTATGTAATTGTTATTACAATCATTTCTATTATTGCTACTTTTACAGTTCAAACACTAACAGATTCAATGATATTTGGTGCTTTAGCAGGTGTCTTAACATTCTTTGTTTCAGGAGCTTATAACTGGAAAGATTTGGATCAAAAATTTGTCGACGGTATTCAAATTATGGCTTACATTGGTGTGGTTATATTGACAGCTAATGGTTTTGCCGGGGTTATGAATAAGACAGGTGACATTAGCCAATTAGTACATAGCTTAAGTGATATTACAGGCGGTAACAAACTGCTTAGTATTATATTAATGTATATAATTGGTTTAATCGTGACATTAGGCATCGGTTCTTCATTTGCGACTATACCGATTATCGCAACGTTATTTATTCCGTTAGGCGAATCTTTAGGATTAAGCACAATGGCACTTATCGCATTAATCGGTACAGCGAGTGCACTTGGTGATTCAGGTTCACCTGCAAGTGACTCTACTTTAGGACCAACAGCCGGTTTAAATGTTGATGGGCAACATGACCATGTGCGTGATACTTGTGTACCTAACTTTATATTCTATAACGTACCTTTAATCATTTTCGGAACAATTGCCGCTATGGTATTATAATTAATAAGTTGATAAAAGGGGAGTTGCGATATGAGTACGATGTTAGATGCTTTAGAGATGAAGATTGAAAAACAAGAGCATGGATTAATGGTCGTTTCTATGCCAGTAACTGATAAAGTGAAACAACCATTTGGTTACTTACATGGAGGTGCAAGTTTAGCATTAGGTGAAACTGCATGTTCAATGGGAGCAGCTTATATTATAGATACCGATCATTATATACCTTTAGGCTTAGAAATGAATGCTAATCATATCGGTTCTACTGTAGAAGGTACAATCTATGCTACCGCAACGATTATTCATGAAGGTAAAACAACACAAGTTTGGAACATCGAAATAAAAGATGATACGGACAGATTAATTTGTATCATGAGAGGTACAGTGGCAATCAAAGAACGTAAAAACTAGTTGTATCGTTTCAAGTATAAAGTAGATAAAACTTAATTCAAAAATAAACACCAACTCATTTCACTGATTTATTCAGTTTGGAATGAGTTGTATTTTTTATTTAAGTATTTATATAAAACTTCTTAGAAATGATCTTCTTTTTTTACCCTAATATAGCAGACGGTATGTCACTTAAGATAATACATTCCATAGCAATTAAACTGTTATCTAAATAGGAAAATTATTATGTTAATGACAGTTATCTTTGGAGCTTTACCGGTACTAGTTTTAGCACTTATTGCTAAAATTGGATTTATTTTAAAAGATAGAAGTAAACGTTAGCATTACTGCTAACGTTTTTTTGTGTTGCGTCTGTTTAGAAAACTAAAATATTAGATATGAATTTTTAACTCGCGTATACACCACTATTATATGCCGTTGCTATGCGTTTCGCTGCTTCTCTACCGCCAGCAATATTACGTGCGAAAGGACCCAATTTTAAATCAGCTAATGCACCGCTAACATGCAACTTTGGTAACCAAGATAGGTCATCTGTTAATTGTGGTAAACCACATTTAGCCATTGATGCATGATAGTTTAAAATTAACTTTTTAATAAGTGGTAATTGATATATGCTGTTACTAAATCCTGTGGCTAATATGATATGATCATAAAATATTTCGATAGCGTTTGTAATGATGTGATGGTGCTTAACATCATTTATTTTATCTTGATGGATAATCAATCGACCTTGTTCTTGATAATGTTTTAATTTTAAATACAATTCTCTTGGCATAGATCCTTTATGTCGTTCTTTATTAAGTAATAATAAGCGTTGATGAGAATCAGTAATAGATTCAAAGTAAGTCATTTTTTTAGGGCCTAACCAACCTGGATCTGCATCAAAATCATGAATCGTGAGCGTTTTATTTAGCCATAAATGAACGATACGTTTATCTTGTTTTAGTAGTTTATTTACTATATGAGCGGCGGAAATACCGCTCCCAACAACATGAGAACATCTTTCGAAATTAATATTATCATCATCGAATATATGTTGAATGTCAGGCTGTTGATGAAATATTGATGGTATATTTTTATCGTGATAACTGCCAAATGCAATGACGACATGATCAGTTGTTATATTCATATTATTATCTAGTAATATTGACCATTGGTTACCAATACGTGAAATATCGATTGCAGAGGACGATATATGGCATTGATTTAAATTAAATTGATGTATTAGCATATGTATATGGTCCATAAACATATCAGTTTGAGGACGCTGATATTTTCCTAAAGTACAATTGGTATATTGGTTTATTTTGACAAATTGCTTTAAATGAAAAGGGTCTGGATGTACATGGTGTACGCATGGTGAACGTAAAAAGGGCATATTAATTTTACTTGTTCGTTCGGCAAATTGTTCACATAAATTATTATGTGGGTCAATAATTGTTAACTGATTTTGCGTTAGCCCTATAGATCTTAATTTGAGAGCAATTGTAACAGCATGAATGCCGCCACCGATAATAGTCCATTGTTGCATAAACACACTCCTTATTTAAATAGGAATTATTACGATTTATAATAACGGATTATATTAAGAAAAGCAATAAAAAACGTCCAAATTAACTTAGTAAGGGTACTAAGTAATTTGG
Organism: Staphylococcus kloosii; assembly: GCF_003019255.1. NCBI lineage: Bacteria > Bacillati > Bacillota > Bacilli > Caryophanales > Staphylococcaceae > Staphylococcus > Staphylococcus kloosii. The sequence goes on along the minus strand of NZ_CP027846.1, from coordinate 2,260,871 downwards.
ACATTGAAATATTTATATTTTCTTATCTTTCAAATGTTCTGGAATATCATCTTGTTTGAGTCGTTTAGATGAGGGTGTTTCTAAATTATATGCAGCTTTAATTATTAAATGACTGGCTAATGGACCCGTAATTAAGATAAATAGGATACCTATTATTAGCTGCATATTTGCATAGCCTTCTTTACCGATAAAGAATAAAAATACGCCGACTAGTAGGAAGATGGAACCTAATGTTGCTGCCTTACCTGCTGCATGAGCTCGGGAATATACATCTTCTAAACGTAATATACCTAGAGCTGCAAGGGCACTAATTAATGCCCCTAAGATAACGAATATAAGGGAAATACTAATGATTATCGTCGTCATGTTCAATCACCTTACCTTTATCCATATATTTGGCGAATACCGCTGTGCCTAAAAAGGCGATAATACCTATTAATAAAATAGCTACTATCATATAAGTTGTACCTAGAAAAATACTAAATAATGCGATGATGGCCATTAATTGAATTCCCATAGCATCTAAAGCAACAACTCTATCGGCAAGAGAAGGGCCTTTAATTACACGAATTAGCATTGCTAACATCGATAACGACACAATGATAAGTGCGATAATTATAATGATTGAATAATTCATGTCGTTTCGCCTACCTCTCTTACCACTTTTTCAAGTGATGATTTTATGCCTTCTGTTTCTTCTTCTGTTGTACTGAAATCAATACAGTGAACGAAAATTTTTGTGCGATCATCACTAATACCTAGGACAATAGTACCTGGCGTTAAAGTGATTAACGTAGATAAGAGTACGATTTGCCAATCTGTTTTTAAATCAGTGTTATAAGTGAAAAATGCAGGCTCATTAGTAATTTTGCGCTTAGTCACAATTTTGATAACATCAAGATTTGCTTTGATAAGTTCTATAAAGAATACGACGATTAATTTAACGATTTTATATAGCGTTACAATGTATAGTCTACTAGGGAATATGCTGCGTAAAAGTATTACGAGAATAAGCCCGAAGATATAACCTAAAATAAAATTATTTAACGTATAACTGCCTGTTAAGAAGAACCATAGAATGGCTAATATTAAGTTTACTAATATTTGAATGGCCATATTATTTACCTCCTAACACGTTAGATACATATTCACTAGGGTCATAGAAAGTTAATGCTGCATCTTTAATTATTGGTTGTAATATGTCTGCTGACAAACCGAAAATGATTGTAAGTACGACGGTAACAACAGAAATTGTTAATGCACTGCGATATTGTAATTTTGGATTATAGTCATATCCAGAAGATGGACCGAAAAATCCTTTTAAGAAAATACGCACGACTGAATATAATACGACTAAACTTGATAGTAAGACGACAATACCACTTAAATAAAATCCTTTTTGGAAAGTTGCTTCCACAATGTAATATTTACCATAGAAACCACTAAATGGAGGTATGCCGGCCAAACTTAATGCCGCTATAAAGAATGTCCAACCTAATATTGGATAATGTTTAATCAGTCCGCTAAAGTCTTTCAAATTATAAGAACCAGTTATTTTATAAACAACTCCAATTAAGAAAAATAGGCCTGCTTTAATTAACATGTCGTGAAGTGTATAGTAAATCGCACCCATCATACCTGCTTGATTCATCATTGCAACGCCGACTAATATAACGCCAATAGCGATCATAATATTATAAAGGATGATTTTCTTAATATCACTGTAACTAATGGCACCTAGACAACCGAATATTATCGTTAATATAGCTAAGAATAATAATAGGTAGAAGGGGAGTGATGACGTATCGCGGAAAAATAAACTTATTGTTCTAGCAATAGCGTATACCCCGACTTTTGTTAATAATGCACCAAAGAAAGCGATAATCGCAGTTGGTGGCGCATAATAAGCACCCGGTAACCATATGTACATTGGAAAAACACCAGCTTTAGTAGCGAAAACAAAAATAAACACAACGAATATGATAATTACGACGTTACTATCTTTAGGTGATAATTGGCTAAGTTTGTCGCTAATATCTGCTAAGTTTAATGTACCAACGACTGAGTACAGCATACCTACAGCAATAACGAAAAAGGCTGAAGATGTAACATTAACTAGTACATATTTAATGGTTTCACTTAATTGTATTTGCGTACCGCCAATCACTAATAAGATGTATGAAGATATTAAAAAGACTTCGAAGAATACGAATAAGTTAAAAATATCTCCAGTCATAAACGCGCCATTCACGCCAGTAATCATAAACATAATTGCGAAGTAATAATAAAATCTTTCGCGTTCAATACCAACTGTTTTATATGAATATAAAATGATTAGAGCAGTGATGATTAAACTTGTAACAATAAGTAAACCACTGAATAAATCTAAAACAAAGACAATACTATATGGTGCCTTCCAAGAACCGAGTTCCAGTTTGATAGGACCCTCTTTATAGACGTGATATAAATTAATTAAACTAAAGCACAAGGTAATTAAAGTGCCACCTAAAGCAATGTAACGCTTAATAATAGGGCGTTTGCCAAGGAAAATTAACAAGATACTTGTTAATAATGGGATTACCAGTGCTGACATAAGTAAGTTACTCGCTATCACTTTCAAGCACTCCTCTCATCTGTTCGACGTTATCTGTGCCGAGCTCTTTATAACTTCTAAATGCAAGCACTAAGAAGAATGCTGTTACAGAAAATGAAATTACGATTGCTGTTAAGATGAGGGCTTGTGGTATAGGGTCAACATATTGAGTGATGCCCTTTTCATAAATCGGAACGCCACCTTGTTTTAAGCCGCCCATAGTGATTAAAAATAAATTTGCCGTATGCGTTTGTAGCGTTGTCCCTAAAATGATACGTATTAAACTTTTAGAGAGAATGAGGTAGACGCTCATTGCAGTGAGAAAGCCACAAACAAATATCATCAATATTTCCATTATTCATTCTCCCCAATCGATAATATAATAGTCATAACTGTGCCAATTACTGCAAACATAACACCTAAATCAAAAAACGTAGCCGTATGTAAATGCATTGGCTTTAGTATAATAAGCGGTATTTCAAATGGTTTATGAGTAAAAAAGTTTTTATCATAAAACCAGCTTGCCATAGGTGTAGCTACACAGAATAATAATCCAATACCGATTAAAATCTTAAAATCCCAAGGGAAGATTTTGCGCATTGTTTTAATATCAAATGCAACTGCAATAATCACAAGTGCACTTGATAGAAGTAAGCCACCTACGAAGCCACCGCCCGGTGTATAATGTCCTGCTAAAAACAGTGAAAGTCCGAACATGACGATTAAAAAGAAGATAACAATAGCTGAATATTGAAAAATTAAATTATTTTTCTGTCTGTTCATTATTATTACCTCCTTTAATACTTGTATTTTTCTTAGAACGTAATTTAATCATTGTATAGACACCTAAGCCAGCTATACCTAATACAGAAGATTCGAATAAAGTATCGGTACCACGGAAGTCAACAAGAATAACGTTAACCATGTTTTTACCATGAGCTAAATCATGAACGTGTGCTTTATAGTAATTAGCAATAGATGCAAAATGTCTATTTCCATAAGCGATTAAGCCGATAATAGTTACTACTAAACCTGCGCCTATAGATATTAAGACATTGACTGTTTTGAAGCTTTTAGACTCGTTATAACGATTTAAATTTGGTAAATGATAGAAACATAATAAGAATAACGCTGTCGAAATAGTTTCTACTACGAATTGCGTTAACGCTAAGTCTGGCGCACCAAAATAAATAAAGAATACTGCTACAGCGTAGCCAATAGCACTAGCCATTAAAATACTGAAGAGTCTGGAATGTGCTAAGACCATCATTGTTGCAGCTACACAAATTAATATAACGATAACCACTTCAAATACTCTAATATTGCTGACATCTTTAAAATTAATGGAAACAGGTGAAACAAGTAATACAATTGCTGACATTATAATTAAAGTTAGGAAAATAATTACTAAGTTATTACGTGTAAATCCTGTAACATAAGTATCTGTAAATTTACTAGAATATGATTGAACAGATTGGCCACTATTGTTATACCAGTAGTTGATAGTTAATTTATCAGGTTGTGCTTGTAGTAAATGTACCCAATAACTAAACGTAAAAATAAGTACAATTCCCAACACATATATTAAGAGTGTAGAGAAAAATGCTGCTGTGAAACCATGGAAGAAGTGAAATTCTGCTGGTTTGCTTACAGATTTACTTATTGAATTGACTGCTGGATCTATAATTGAACCCGTAATTAAATTAGGGAAAAAGCCAAATACAACAACTAATAAAGCCAAAATAATAGGAGATATTAGCATTAATAGTGATGATTCATGTGCTTTTTTCGGTAATTTATCTTCGTGATAGCTACCTAAGAAAATTTGACCGATAAATCTTACAGAATATACAAATGTGAAAATACTACCGATAATAGCGATGATTGGTAGTAAAAGACCAAGAGAATTTAAGCTATATAAATTAACGTGCGTGATTTCAATAACACTTTCTAAAAATGATTCTTTTGATAAGAAGCCGTTGAAAGGTGGAACACCTGCCATACTTAAAGCTGTAACTATAGTAAGCGTGAATGAAATTGGCATGATAGTCACAAGACCACCAAGTTTTTTAACATCACGTGTACCTGTGCTATGGTCTATAGCACCAGTAATCATAAAGAGTGCACCTTTAAATGTAGCATGGTTGATTAAATGAAATATAGCTGCAGTAAATGCCGCGCTATAAATTTGACTATCAGAACCTTCAAAATGATAACTAACAGCTCCGATACCTAACATTGACATTATCATGCCGAGTTGGGACACTGTTGAAAAGGCGAGTATACCTTTTAAATCTTGTTGCTTTGTAGCATTTAAAGAAGCCCAGAAAAGTGTTACAAGTCCTATCACCGTAACTGCCCAAATCCAACCTTGAGAAACTGCGAAAATTGGCGTCATACGTGCGACTAAGTATAAACCTGCCTTAACCATAGTAGCCGAATGTAGATAAGCACTAACAGGTGTTGGTGCTTCCATGGCATCTGGTAACCATACGTAGAACGGGAATTGTGCAGACTTTGTCATAGCGCCAATTAACACAAGTACCATTGACAAAATAAAATACGGACTAGTTTGAATATTGTCTGCATTGGCAATCATTTCGTGAATGCTTGTCGTGTGTGTGCCTATTGATAATAAAATCAAACCACCTAACAAACATAGCCCGCCTAAAACTGTGACGAGCATTGATTTTTGTGCGCCGTATATAGACGCTGAATTATCACGCCAAAATGAGATAAGTAAAAAGCTAGAAAATGACGTTAATTCCCAAAATAAATATAGAACGATAATATTGTCAGATAAGACAACACCTAACATTGCGCCCATAAATAATAATAAATAACAGTAAAAATTCCCCAATTGTTCTTTTCGACTTAAATAACTGATTGAATAAAGTACGACTAACGTACCTATACCAGTAATCAGTAAACTAAATAATAAACTTAAACCATCTATGTAAAGGTCATAGTTCATGCCAAACTTTGGCATCCAGTTTGCTTTTAGTAAAACGGTATCACCCGACATTGTTGTTGTTATGTATGAGATGAAATAAATAAATAAGACTAATGGTATTGGTAATACGAACCAGCCTAAATGAATCCGCTTATGTAGTCGATACACAAAAGGAATAATGAGGGCAAATATTAACGGTAACAATACCGCTATATGCAACAAGCTCATTAAATATTCCTCCCTTAAAAAAGTATATAACAACATTATACATGATTAATACTATTCTGAAAAACGTCAATCGCTTATAAATAAAGGATTTCAGTGTACTATTAAATAAGAAGAAAGTGAGTGTTTTTATTTAAATTTTTCTTTATATTGAATAGAATAATCTTCTTTTAAATTTTGTAAATTTTCTAGTGAACGGCGTGAATGTTCATCTTGTTTTTGTTGTAGGCGTTCTTCTAATTTACTAATTGCAAGTTGCAATGATTCGACATAAGGAAGCGGTTCTTCGTTAAATTCTTTCAATTGAGATTGAGAAGTATAACGCTTTTCGAATTGGCTTAAAGCTTTACGTTCATGGAAAAAGACATTTTCAGTTGCTTTAGGATTATGTAAATCACCTTGTTTAGGGTGTTTAATCACTTGTTCGACTTGTACTAATATTTGATTGTTTTGTTCTTCTAAGATACTAACGCCGTAAACGCCAGTTTTATGTGCTAAACGGTATAACATATACAATACTTCCTTTCATTTATGTTAGAATACTATTATCATATTAACATGAAATGGAGAATTAAAATGACAAACTACCCTCAATTAGATAACGAAGTAAAAGACAATGAAATCAAATTAGTAATGCATACAAATAAAGGTGATATGACATTCAAATTATTACCTGATGTAGCACCTAAAACAGTAGAAAACTTTGTTACTCACGCTAAAAATGGTTACTACGATGGTATTACTTTCCACCGTGTAATTAATGACTTTATGGTACAAGGTGGAGACCCTACAGCTACTGGTATGGGTGGCGAAAGTATTTATGGCAAACCATTTGAAGATGAATTTTCTCTAGAAGCCTTTAATATTTATGGCGCATTATCAATGGCAAACTCAGGCCCTAACACAAACGGCTCACAATTTTTCATAGTTCAAATGAATGAAGTACCTGAATCAATGTTAAGTCAGTTAGCAGATGGAGGTTGGCCACAACCAATCGTCGATAGATATGCTGAAAAAGGTGGTACACCTTGGTTAGATCAAAAACATACAGTTTTTGGCCAATTAATAGAAGGTGAAACTACTTTAGAAGATATTGCAAGTACTAAAGTAGGACCTCAAGACAAACCGTTACATGATATTACTATCGATTCAATTGATGTTGAAGATAAATAAAGATAAAGTTCAAACATCTTAAAAAAATAAATACAATGCTTTTATAATATAAGTAGCCGGAAACTTTTAGTTTTCGGCTTTTTTAGATTCTTATTTTGTAAGCGGTGCTATTTTTTACCAAATGAAGTAATTTTTTCACTTAACATTAGTCCATTATTATTATTTATGCTATTATTAGATTGTTAAGTATAACGATATAAGGGGTTATCAAGTTGAATCATCATTATAAAATTGGTCAACACATTAAAGTACGTGTGACTGGCATTCAACCGTATGGCGCATTTGTTGAAACCCCGGATAATACTGAAGGTTTGATCCATATATCAGAAATCATGGATGATTATGTGCATAATTTGAAGAAATTCTTATCGGAAGGGCAAATTGTTAGAGCTAAAGTTATTTCTATAGATAATGAAGGTAAATTGAATTTGTCATTAAAAGATAATGATTATTTCAAAAACTATGAGCGTAAAAAAGAAAAGCAATCAGTATTGGATGAAATCAAAGAAACTGAAAAATATGGGTTTCAAACAATTAAAGAACGCTTGCCGGTTTGGATAGAACAGTCAAAAGACGATATGAAACAAGACTAAGAGTCTTGAGAGACTAACACTTTAATAAGAAGTGTTAGTTTTTTAATTTCTAATATGCATGCACAAGCATATAATTTCAACTTGATCATTTTTTGAGTTATTATGAATAAGCAGTTCGCTAGTATCGTTAATTATAGCGTGCTATAGTAATGGAATAATTAAGGAGGAAGAGTAATATGAATGAAAGATTTACCCCTTTATTTGAAAGTGTAACTTTGCCTAATAAAGCAGTTTTAAAAAATAAATTTGTCTTAGCGCCTTTAACACATGTCTCATCAAACGATGATGGTACGGCATCAGAAGACGAAATTAACTACATGGAACAACGTTCACAAGATGTCGGTTTAGCTATTTCAGCAGCAAGCAATGTAACTGATTTAGGTAAAGCATTCCCTGGTCAACCTTCAGTTGCACATGATACAGATTTAGAAGGTTTGAAAAAATTAGCACATGTAATGAAGAAAAATGGCGCTAAAGCAGTCGTTCAAATTCACCATGGTGGAGCACAAGCATTACCAAACTTAACACCTGGCGGAGACGTAGCTGCACCTACACCAATTTCACTTAAAAGTTTTGGCCAACAAGAAGAACATGATGCACGTGAAATAACTGAAGATGAAATTCAAGAAACAATCAAAGCATTTGGTGAAGCAACAAGAAGAGTAGCTGAAGCTGGATTTGATGGCGTGGAAATACATGGTGCGAATCATTATCTTATTCATCAATTCGTATCACCATATTACAATAGAAGAACCGACGAGTGGGGAACAGATAGATTGAAATTCCCAACTGCAGTTGTAGATGAAGTATTAAAAGCGAAAGAACAATATGCTGATGAGTCATTTATCGTTGGGTATAGATTTTCACCTGAAGAAGCAGAATCACCAGGAATCAGTATGGAAATTACTGAATCATTAGTTAAAACACTTATTGAAAAACCACTAGACTATTTACATGTTTCTTTAATGGACGTTCATTCTAAAACACGTGAGGGTAAATATGCGGGTGAAGAAAGAATTAAACTATTACATCAATGGATAGATGGACGTATGCCATTAATTGGTATTGGTTCTATTTTCACGGCAGAACAAGCTTTAGAAGCTATCCAATCAGGTAATGTTGACTTAATTGCTTTAGGTAGAGAAATTTTATTAGACTATCAATTTGTTGGTAAAATCGAAAACGGTAAAGAAGATGAAATTGTATCATACTTCGATCCGGAAAGAACTGATAAACATGAATTACCTCCAAAATTATGGGAGCAATTTAATATTGGATTTTATCCTTTACCAAGAAAAGATGAACAATAAATAACAATTTTGATTTGCAACATAGATTTAAATTTCAAAACAACTTATTTCACTGAAGTATTCAGACCGAGATAAGTTGTTTTTTATTTTATCAAAAGCGAGTTTCTACATGTTAAAGATGATTAGTTATAAAAGAGGTTGCTATTTATCTATCATGTATAACCTGTAAATTAAACTGGCTATTAACCGAAAAACTGGATCGGATTTTCAAAATATAGCTCGTGTTATATTTAACAAAATGGGTTGAAATTCATAGAAATAATAATAATTTTATAATCATTACTTTTGAATAAAAATAAAGTTTGACTGTGTCAAAATAAATTTCATATAGATAAATATACAAATTATTATATCGTTTATTCAAAGTAATTCTCATTACATAGACGCACTAAAATTATAGGCTAAAATTTACTTAGGAAAATAGTTTCAGTTATCCGTTAAATACGTTATGCTATGGATATGATTGATTGTGGCTTTATAGCCCATAATAACTTTAAAGGGGAGATATCATGACAAGATCAGAAGAAATCATTGAGGTTACAAATCATTATGGGGCGCATAACTATGTTCCATTACCAATTGTTATCTCGGAAGCTGAAGGGGTATGGGTAAAAGATCCTGAAGGAAATAAATATATGGATATGCTAGCTGCATATTCAGCTGTTAACCAAGGACATAGACACCCTAAAGTAGTTCAAGCGTTGAAAGACCAAGCTGATAAAGTAACGCTTGTATCTAGAGCTTTCCATAGCGACAACTTAGGTGCATGGTATGAAAAAATATGTAAACTTGCAGGTAAAGAAAAAGCACTACCAATGAATACTGGTGCTGAAGCGGTTGAAACTGCACTTAAAGCTGCAAGACGTTGGGCTTATGAAGTAAAAAATATTGAACCAGATAAAGCAGAGATTGTGGCATTTAATGGCAACTTCCATGGCCGTACAATGGCACCAGTTTCTTTATCATCTGAAGCAGAATATCAACGTGGCTACGGTCCATTATTAGAAGGTTTCCGTAAAGTTGATTTCGGTGATATTGAAGCATTAAAATCTGCTATTAATGAAAATACAGCTGCTGTCCTTATCGAACCAATTCAAGGTGAAGCAGGCATAAATGTACCTCCAGAAGGTTATTTAAAAGAAATTAGAGAATTATGTGATGAACACAATATTTTATTTATCGCCGATGAAATCCAAGCAGGTTTAGGTCGTTCAGGTAAATTATTTGCGACAGACTGGGATAACGTTAAGGCTGATGTTTATATTTTAGGTAAAGCATTAGGTGGCGGTGTATTACCAATTTCAGTTGTACTAGCTGACGAAGAAGTATTAGGGGTGTTTACTCCTGGTTCTCACGGTTCTACATTTGGTGGTAATCCATTAGCTTGTGCTGCTTCTATCGCTGCATTAGACGTTATTATAGATGAAGATTTACCTGGCCGTTCATTAGAATTAGGTAACTATTTCAAAGAAGAGTTACAAAAGATTGACCATCCTGCTATTAAAGAAGTAAGAGGTCGTGGTTTATTCATTGGAATTGAATTGAACGAAAACGCTAGACCTTATTGTGAAGCTTTAAAAGAGCAAGGAATTCTATGTAAAGAAACGCACGATACGGTTATTCGCTTTGCACCACCTTTAGTTATTACTAAGGAAGAAATTGACTACGCATTAGACAAAGTAAAAGCAGTTTTTAAATAGCATAAAAGTTCATCAATCTAGTATAGTAATTACACTTTAAAAAGCTAAAAGTTATGTTACAATTACTATGAAAGCGAAATCATTAGTTACGAAAAAGAGGCGAAATGAATCATGACTGAGAATAATAATTTGGTTACTTCTACACAAGATATTATTAAGGAAGCTTTGCACAAATTGGGTTTTGATGATGGAATGTACGACTTAATCAAAGAACCATTAAGATTTTTACAAGTAAGAATACCAGTAAGAATGGATGATGGGACTGTTAAAACTTTTACTGGTTATCGTGCACAGCATAACGATGCTGTTGGACCAACTAAAGGTGGGGTTAGATTCCACCCAGACGTTGATGAAGAAGAAGTTAAAGCATTATCAATGTGGATGTCATTAAAATGTGGAATTGTTAACTTACCATATGGTGGCGGTAAAGGCGGGATCGTCTGCGACCCACGTCAAATGAGTATTCATGAGGTTGAACGTTTATCTCGTGGATATGTTAGAGCAATCTCTCAATTTGTTGGGCCTACTAAAGATATTCCATCACCGGATGTTTTTACAAATTCTCAAATTATGGCATGGATGATGGATGAATATAGTTCTCTAGATAAATTTAACTCACCAGGATTTATTACAGGTAAACCAATTGTATTAGGTGGTTCACAAGGACGTGACCGTTCTACTGCATTAGGTGTTGTTATAGCTATTGAACAAGCGGCTAAAAGAAGAAACAAACAAATCGAAGGTTCTCGTGTAGTTATTCAAGGTTTTGGTAACGCGGGTAGCTTCTTAGCTAAATTCTTATATGACATGGGTGCTAAAATTGTAGGTATTTCAGATGCTTATGGTGCATTACATGATCCAGAAGGTTTAGATATTGATTACTTATTAGACCGCAGAGACAGTTTCGGTACTGTTACTAATCTATTTGAAGATACTATTTCAAATAAAGAATTATTTGAAATTGATTGTGATGTTTTAGTTCCTGCAGCGATTGCAAACCAAATTACTGCTGATAATGCTCATGACATTAAAGCTGACGTAGTAGTAGAAGCTGCGAATGGTCCTACAACGCCAGAAGGTACTAGAATATTAACTGAACGTGGCATATTACTTGTACCAGACGTATTAGCAAGTGCCGGTGGCGTTACAGTTTCTTACTTCGAATGGGTTCAAAATAACCAAGGTTATTACTGGACAGAAGAAGAAGTTAACGAAAAATTACGTGAAAAATTAATCACAGCATTTGATACAATTTATGAATTAGCTCAAAATCGTAAAATTGATATGCGCTTAGCTGCATACATCGTAGGTATTAAACGTACTGCAGAAGCAGCACGTTACCGTGGTTGGGCATAATATTTAAACAACATGCAAGTATTGATAATAGATCAATACTTGCATGTTTTGTATAGCAAACAAAAATAGTCATAGAAGTAATACTTCTATGACTATTTTTAATGCAATTGATTTTTAATAATTTTTAATTGCTGCTGCACTGCATCTTGACCAGTAGAACCATAACTGATTCTTCGACTAACGCAGTTTTCAGGTTTTAAGAATGAATATATATCTTCTTCAATCGAAGGGTGTGCTTCTTGATATTGAGCAAGTGGTACATCTAATAAATATTTATTGTTTTGTATACACCATAATACAATTTTGCCTACGATTTCATGTGCAGTTCTAAATGGAACGTCTTTAGTAACTAAGTAATCTGCAAGTTCTGTGGCGTTAGAAAAGTCATTGTTTACAGTTTCTTTTAAATGATCTACGTTAATGGTCATTGAATCAACCATACCTTCAAAAATTCTTAGCGAACCTTTAATAGTATGAACAGCATCGAATAAGCCTTCTTTATCTTCTTGCATATCTTTGTTGTAGGATAATGGTAATCCTTTTAAAGTCATTAACATACTTGTTAAATGACCTGCAGTTCGACCAACTTTACCTCTGATTAACTCAGCCATATCAGGATTTTTCTTTTGTGGCATAATTGAAGAACCAGTTGAAAATGCATCGGATAATGTAACGAAATTAGCTTCTGCTGAAGACCAAAAAATAATTTCTTCCGCAAAACGAGATAAGTGGACCATAGTCAACGAAATATTGTGTAGCGTTTCAACAATATAATCTCTATCACTAACCGCATCCATACTATTTTCATATAAGGAACTAAAGCCTAACAACTCCTGTGTCATTTGACGATCGATAGGGTAAGTGGTGCCACTTAAAGCTGCTGCACCAAGTGGTGAAATATCGATTCGTTTCAAACTATCATGGAATCTCCCTTTATCTCTTTCCAACATCCAGTAATAAGTTAAAAGATGATGTGCTAAGGAGATAGGTTGAGCTCTTTGTAAATGAGTATACCCTGGCATAATAGTATCAACATGCTGTTCTGCAACATTTACGATAGTTGTTTGGAATGACGTGATTAATTCGATAATCGTTGATACTTGTTCTTTTGTGTATAAGTGCATATCCGTCGCAACTTGATCATTTCTGCTACGTCCAGTATGCAATTTACCTCCAGTATCACCTATACGTTTAATTAATTCATGTTCTATGTTTAAATGAATATCTTCTAACGATACATCAAATGCAATATTTCCATCTTTATAATCAGTTAATATTTGTTCCAAGCCTGCAATAATATCATCGCTCTCTTTAGGAGCAATGATATTTTGATTGGCTAACATCTTAGCATGAGCAATACTGCCTTCAATGTCTTGTTTAATTAAAGTCTTATCAAAGTGAATAGATGCGTTAAATTCATCGACCCAATCTTCAGGCTTTTCTTTAAATCTACCACCCCAAGCTTTCTCACTCATTATGATAACCTCCATGAAGCATAGAATTTACTTGTGTTGGTAAACCGTAAATTTCTATGAAACCTACTGCAGACTCTTGATTAAATGCGTCTTCTTTTGTATAAGTAGCTAATTTTTCATTGTATAAAGTATATGGTGATTTTCTACCATTAACGACAGCATTACCTTTATAAAGTTTGATTCTTACTTCACCAGTAACATGGTCTTGTGTACTATCAACAAAAGTTTTTAAGCTATCTGTTAATGGAGAGAACCATAAAGCGTTATAAACTTGCTCTGACAATTGTTTTTCAATAACTGGTTTAAAGTGAGCAACATCTTTAGTTAATGTAATTGTTTCTAATGCTTTATGTGCTTTAACGATAACTTCAGCAGCCGGTGTTTCATAAACTTCTCTTGATTTAATACCTACAAGTCTATTTTCTACGTGGTCGATTCTACCGATGCCATGTTTACCAGCAATTTTATTTAATTTTAAAATTAATTTAGTTAATGACAGTGATTCGCCGTTTAAAGCTGTTGGCAAACCTTTTTCAAAAGATAGCACTAATTCTTCAGCTTGGTCTGGCGTATTTTCTAAAGCATTTGTTAAATCATATGCATCTTCTGGTGGTGTGGCATATGGATCTTCTAATATGCCACATTCATTACTTCTACCCCATAAGTTTTGGTCGATAGAATACGGTGAGTCATGTTGGATAGGTACAGGGATGTTGTGTTTGATTGCATAATCAATTTCTTCCTCACGACTCCATGCCCATTCTCTAACTGGTGCAAATACTTTTAATTCTGGATTTAACGCTTTTATAGAAACTTCAAAACGAACTTGGTCATTACCTTTACCAGTACAACCATGTGCAATACCAACCGCACCAGTTTTGTCAGCAATTTCTACTAATTTTTTTGAAATTAATGGTCTCGAAAGAGCTGATACTAATGGATATGCACCTTCATACATTAAATTACCTTTGATTGCATAAGAAACGTAATCTTGACTAAATTCTTCTGTTGCATCGATAATGTGGCATTCGACAGCTCCCATATCTAATGCTTTTTGGTATACAACGTCTAAATCTTTTCCTTCACCAACATCTAAACAACAAGCTACAACATCGTAGCCTTTCTCGATTAACCAATGTACTGCAACACTTGTATCTAAACCGCCTGAATATGCTAAAACTATTTTTTGTTTCATATAGGACACCTCATTCATAATTTTTAATTTGTAAGTTAATAAAACTAGAATAACAAAAACTGAATGAAAATAAAACCATTATTTTACATAAATATACAAATATTTTAGTTTTCTGATATTTTTTGTTCTAGTATTTCAATAATATGTATTTATACCAATGCTTTTATAAAGCCGTTAGAAAAATGTATATTTTTATGCATAAGTTATAAAAATATGATATAAATTTAACTAACTAGTTTTTCCTGTCATATAAGTAGGGGGATAGGCTAGTTGTTTGAATACTAATTTCAAAGTTAGTAAAATAATATATGAACCCAATATACAGGAGGCAATTTACATGACTCATATACAGTTAGATTATGGTAAAACTTTAGAATTTTTTAACGAGCATGAATTAGAGCAACAAAAAGATATCGTCAAATCAATACATCATACTATTCACGAAGGTACAGGCGCTGGCAATGATTTCTTAGGCTGGATAGATCTTCCTGTTGATTATGATAAAGAAGAATTTTCACGTATTTTAGAGGCGTCTAAACGCGTTAAAGAACATTCAGATGTTTTCGTAGTTATTGGTATCGGTGGTTCTTATTTAGGTGCACGTGCAGCAATTGAAATGCTTACTTCATCATTTAGAAATAGTGATGAATATCCTGAAATTGTATTTGTAGGTAATCATTTATCTTCTTCTTACACACAAGAATTAATAGATTATTTAGATGGAAAAGACTTCTCAGTAAACGTTATTTCTAAATCAGGTACAACTACTGAACCTGCTGTAGCGTTTAGATTATTTAAACAATTAGTAGAAGACAAATATGGTAAAGAAGAAGCGAAAAAACGTATCTTTGCTACAACTGATAAAGAAAAAGGCGCATTAAAACAATTAGCTACAAATGAAGGTTATGAAACTTTCGTCGTTCCTGATGATGTTGGTGGACGATACTCAGTTTTAACTGCAGTAGGTTTATTACCAATCGCAGTAGCAGGCATCGATATTGAAACAATGATGCAAGGTGCTGCTAAAGCGAGAGAAGAACTTTCTTCTGAAAACTTAGAAGATAATATTGCATATCAATATGCGACAATCCGTAATATTTTATATGCAAAAGGTTATACAACTGAAATGCTTATCAACTATGAGCCTTCTATGCAATACTTTAATGAATGGTGGAAACAATTATTTGGTGAATCTGAAGGTAAAGACTATAAAGGTGTATATCCTTCAAGTGCCAACTATACTACTGACTTACACTCATTAGGTCAATACGTTCAAGAAGGTCGACGTTTCTTATTTGAAACAGTAGTTAAAGTTAATAATCCAAAACATAACATTACTATTGAAGAAGATGCTGATGACTTAGATGGTCTAAACTATTTAGCAGGCAAAACGATCGATGAAGTTAATACTAAAGCCTTCGAAGGTACTTTATTAGCTCATACAGATGGTGGCGTTCCTAATTTAGTTGTGAATATTCCTAAATTAGATGAAGAAACATTTGGTTATGTTGTTTACTTCTTTGAACTTGCATGTGCAATGAGTGGTTACCAATTAGGTGTTAATCCATTTAACCAACCTGGTGTTGAAGCATATAAACAAAATATGTTTGCATTATTAGGTAAACCAGGTTTTGAAGATAAAAAACAAGAATTAGAACAACGTCTATAATTTAACGATTATATTAAACGCAAGATATAGATAAATAAAAATAAGAGCGGTGATAGAATCTACATAGTCTAGATGATGTCATCGCTTTTTTATATCATTTATCAGACTTACATATGAAAAAGGTCTACTACTTCAGCATGAATTATTTATACAAGAAGTGTTAAGTATTTAAAATCATTACAAAAAAACATATAATATATATCAATAGCAGGGATGAGGATTGATTGAATGTCGACTGAACAAGTTAATGAGTGGTTTGATGCATTTGGAAACATGGGGTATCTTGTTGGATTTTTATTACCATTTATTGAAGCGTTTATACCAATTTTACCGTTGATAGTATTTGTCATAGTAAACGTAAATGCCTATGGTTTTATAATAGGAATGATACTTGCATGGTTAGGAACAGTGCTTGGTAGCTTTATTATGTTTTTAATCTTTAGAAGATTGTCTAATTCTAAATATATGAAACGACTTAAACAACGTAAGTCTGCAGAAAGATTAATTAAATATATTGATGAACATGGCGTTATACCAATATTTATTTTGTTTTGTTTTCCTTTTACACCGAGTGCTTTAGTGAATTTGATCGCTAGCGTCACCAATATAAAGTCTGTACATTATTTTTGGGTGTTAACATTATCTAAATTAGTCATGATTAGTCTTGTAGGTTGGTTAGGGAAAGATATTTCTACATTATTTACTAATCCTTTACGTATAACGATTGTCGTGATTGTTGTAATCATTGTTTGGTTTATAGGAAGAAAGGTAGAAAAACACTTTATGCATTCATCAAAGGAGTGACGCCATGAAAAAAATAATAAATCATTTGATTTCTATTATTTTTGCGATTATTATAGTTTTATTGCTACAAGCATTTGTAATTTCGGGAACAGTTATGCACAATAGTAATATGACTCCTATTTTGAAAAGTGGAGATCGTTTAATCGTTAATAAAATAACTACGACTTTTAACCTATTGAAAAACAACGACGTTATTATGTATCATCATAATGGACATACTTATGTTGCACGAATTATTGGAGAACCTGGTCAGTCTATCGTCTTTAAAAATGGGAAATTACTTCGTGATGATAGACAGGTAGATGAACCATATGTAAAAAGCAATAGCATTGATAATTTAGCTTTACGTCAAATTAAAGGTTCTGAAAGTGATATCGTACCTACTAACAATTATTTTGTGTTGAATGATCATCGACAAAATAAACAAGATTCAAGAAATTTTGGTTATATTCATAAAAAAGATATAATTGGTGAGGTATCTTTACGATATTACCCATTTAAGGCATTCACTGTAGATTTTAAATAAATAGATGAGGTGTGAAACGTGAAAAAAGAAATAACTGAATGGATTATATCAATCGTGGTGGCAGTAGCATTGGTATTATTCATTATCAATTTTGTCGCAAAGTCATATACGGTAAAAGGTGACTCGATGGATCCAACATTAAAAGATGGTCAACATGTTATTGTTAACTTATTTGACTATAGATTTAACGATATTAAAAAAGGTAATGTTATCGTTTTCCATGCTAATAAAACTGATGACTACGTTAAACGAGTAATTGGAACACCAGGAGACAGTATCGAATATAAAAAAGATAAACTTTATGTAAATGGTCACCAAGTAAAAGAGCCATATCTAGACTACAATGAAAAACATAAGCAATATGAATACATTACAGGTAGTTTCAAAACGAAAGATTTACCAAATGCTCAAGGTAATAAAATACCTAAAGGTAAATTATTAGTGCTAGGTGATAACCGTGAAGTAAGTAAAGATAGTCGTTCATTCGGTTTAATTGATAAAGATACAGTAGTAGGTAAAGTATCATTTAGATTTTGGCCATTTAGCGATTTTAAATTTGGCTTCGATCCAGATACGAATTACAACAAATAATTAATAATGAAGAATTAGTTGACGTGTACAAGTTTAAAGTTAACTAATTCTTCTTTTTTATACCTATAGAGCACAATTATTTTTTAGCTTGATATGTTAAAATATGACTCAAAGGAGTGGAGCGAGTTCATGGAATTAAATGCATATATAGGAAGAGCAGGTACAGGGAAATCTCATAAAATGATAGAAACTATTAAAGCGGACATGAAACAAGATCCGTTAGGCGATCCTATTGTTTTAATCGCACCAACACAAAATACATTCCAACTAGAACAAGCATTTGTTAATGATCCAGAGTTAAATGGGAGTTTAAGGACTGAAGTGTTACACTTTGAGCGTTTAAGCTATCGTGTCTTTCAAGAAGTTGGGGGCTTAATGGAAGAACAATTATCAAAAGCTGCTACACAAATGATGATTTATGATATTATTCAACAACATAAAAATGAGTTGAAGTTATATCAATCACAAGTTAAATATTATGGATTTAGTGAAAAACTATATGAACAAATTCAAGATTTTAAAAAATATGCAGTTTCTCCACAACAACTAGAAGATTATATCGCCGAAAACAACTTACAAACTAGAACACAACATAAATTACAGGATATCGCTTTAGTATATAAACAATTAGAGCAACGTATTAATGGTCAATATGTATCTACTGAAGATACGTTACAACGTTTTATCACTATGATGGATCAATCTGAATGGTTAAGTCGTGCACAAATATACATAGATGGCTTTCACAATTTTTCTACATTAGAATATGAAATTATTAAAGGGTTAGTTAAACAATGTCGACAAGTTACGATTCTTTTGACTACAGATGGTGATAAAGATCCATTTAGTTTATATAGAAAGCCATCAGAATCTTTAACTCACATCGAAGGAATCGCTCAAGAACTCAATATTTCATTAAATGTCGAAACTTTTTCACAACAACAGAGATTTGAGAATAAAGACTTACAACATTTAGAGCAAAATTTTAATGCCTTACAATTTGAACCACTACAATCACAGCATCATCTTAAAATCTATGAATCGTCTAATATGCGTGAAGAAATAAATGAAGTGGCCCGCCAAATTTTGCGTGAAAATAGGGAATTAGGTAGACGGTTCCAAGATATCGCAATTTTATATAGAGATGAATCTTACGCTTATTTAATAGAGTCAATTTTTCCACAATATGATATCCCTTATCATATTGATTTAAAAAAACCGATGACACATCATCCAGTAATGGAAATGTTCCGCTCATTAATCGAAGTGTTGCAAACGAATTGGCGTTTTGAACCGTTGATGCGTCTGTTTAAAACGGATGTATTAACTCAAACTGTAGAACAGAGTGATTATTTAATTAGTATCTTAGAAAACTTCGTGTTAGAACGTGGTATATATGGCAAGCGTTGGTTAGATGACAAATATTTTGAAATTGAACGTTTTAATAAAATGGGAATTAAACGCCAACCATTGACTGATGAAGAACGTGAAACTTTTGAACGTGTTGTTAAAATAAAAGACAATGTCGTTAATAAATTAATGGCGTTTGAAGAACGTTTAGGAGATGCTCAAACTGCAGTTGATTTCGCACGTTCATTTTATGAAGCAATCGAATCTTTTGAATTACCAAGTCAATTAATGGCAGAAAGAGATAGATTAGATACTGCACAATTACACACAGAAGCGGAAGAATTAGACCAAGTATGGAATGGATTTATTCAGACATTAGATGATTTAGTTTCAGTGTTCAAAGAACAACAAATGTCTAAAACTAGATTTTTAGAGTTATTAGATATTGGTTTAGAACAGCTAGAGTTTAGAATGATTCCTCAAATGATAGATCAAGTGAGTATAGGGACAATGGACTTAGCTAAAGTAGATAATAAAGCTAAAGTTTATCTTGTAGGTGTTAATGACGGAGTAATACCTCAATCAGTGCAAGCATCCGGATTAATGACAGATGATGAAAAGAAATATTTCCAAACGCAATCTCAACTTGAACTAAGCCCTACAGCTGACATATTACAAATGGATGAAGCTTTCGTGTGTTATATTGCGATGACGAGAGCACAAGTAGATGTCACATTTTCTTATAGCTTAATGGGTACAAGCGGTGATGAAAAAGAACTCAGTCCTTTTATTACACAAATTCAAGCGCTGTATACTAATTTAGAAATTCAAAATATACATCATTTACATCAAATGAATCCTTTAACGTTAATGGAGCATCCGCATCAAACGAAAATTGCATTGTTTGAAGCTTTAAAAGCATGGTTAGATGATGAAATCGTTGCCGAAACTTGGTTAGATACATACCAAGTTATGCATAATGATCAACGTTTAAATCAGGGCTTAGATTATCTCCTTACGGCATTAACTTATGATAATGAAACAGTGCAATTAAGTGAATCTTTATCTAAATCATTATATGGTGAGAAAATTAATGCGAGTGTGTCGCGTTTCGAAGGGTATTTAGCTTGTCCCTTTAAACATTTTGCGTCACACGGTTTACGCTTAAATGAACGAACTAAATATAAATTAGAAAACTTTGATTTAGGAGATATTTTCCACCAAGTTTTAAAATATATTTCAGAGCAAGTTAACGGTCAATTTAACAAATTAACACATAAGTCAATTCATGAATTGACGACAAAAGCACTAGAGGAAATATTACCGGAAGTTCAATTTAATGTGCTTAACTCAACGGCTTATTACCGTTATTTATCCCAACGTATTGGTGCAATAGTAGAAACGACATTAACGGCACTTCAGTATCAAGGCAGTCATTCTAAATTTATACCGACAAAATTTGAAGCAAGCTTTAGAAAAAATCCTAAAAATAATGAAGAACTCTATGCGCAACCGCTAGTGACACGTCAAGGTGTGCCAATCAATATTAGAGGTCAAATCGACCGTATTGATACTTACACAAAAAATGATGAAAGCTTTGTTAATATTATTGATTATAAATCGTCAAAATACAGTGGGACTTTAGATTTAACAAAAGTATATTATGGCATGCAAATGCAAATGATGACTTATATGGATATTGTATTGCAAAATAAAACGCGTTTAGGATTGAATAAAGTTACGAAACCGGGTGGCCTATTATACTTCCACGTTCATGAACCACGAATTAAATTAGCTTGGAAAGAATTGCAAGAAGAAAAACGGACGAACGAATTTTTAACTGCATTTAAATTAAATGGTTTATTGAATAGTGACACAAATGTATTAGATGCGTTGGATGATAGAATCGAGCCAAGTTTTACTTCTGACATCGTACCAGTAGGATTAAAAAAAGATGGAACCGTTAAAAGTAGTAGTAAAGTGGCAGACGAATCAACTATTTATAAATTTATTGCACATAATAAACAAAACTTTATAGATACAGCAACGAATATTATGGATGGTCATACTGAAGTCGCTCCACTTAAATATAATCAAACATTACCATGTCAATATTGTAACTACAAATCTGTCTGTCACGTTGATGGTATGATTGATCAAAAACGTTATCGTCAAGTAGATGAAACCATTAATCCTCTTGAAGCAATTCAACAAGTCGAGATAGAAAGTGAGGAAGACGAGCAAAATGAGTAATATACCAACAAAGCCAAGTAATGCACAATGGACAGATAACCAATGGAAAAGTATTTATGCTAAAGATCAAGATATTTTAGTAGCAGCCGCCGCTGGTTCAGGAAAAACTGCGGTATTAGTTGAACGTATCATCCAACGTATATTACGTGATGAATTAGATGTCGATCGCATGCTCGTCGTTACCTTTACTAATGCAAGTGCGCGAGAAATGAAACATCGTGTTGAAAATAGAATTAAAGAGGCTTCTTTGGAAGATCCGACGAATGAACATTTAAAAAGTCAACGCGTCAAAATTCATCAAGCGCAAATTTCAACATTACACAGCTTTTGTTTAAAGTTAATTCAACAGCATTATGATGTGTTAGATGTGGATCCGAACTTTAGAACGAGTAGTGAAGCGGAAAACATATTACTGTTAGAACAAACGATTGATGAAGTGTTAGAACAACACTATGACAAATTAGATCCTGATTTTGTTGACTTAACAGAGCAACTATCATCCGACAGAAATGATGAACAGCTCAGAGAAATTATTAAACAATTATATAACTTTAGTGTAGCCAATCCATATCCATTTGAGTGGCTAAATTCACTTGCAGAACCATATAACAATGAGACACAACAAGACAACTTGTTACATTTGCTTAGCGACTTGGCTAAAATATTTTTAACTTCGGCAGAAGAATCAATAAATAAAAGTTATGACTTATTTATGATGCTAGAAGAGGTAGATAAGCAAGTTGATGTTGTGCAAAGAGAACGTCAATTTTTAACTCAAGCAATGGAAGATGGCGTATTAAACACCGAGTTAATTGCGAATCATCAATTTGAGCCGCGTTTTCCTGCTAAAAATAAAAAGATAAAAGAAGCTAATGAATTAAATATAGAAGCATATGATAGTGCTAAAGCGCATTATGATAACTACAAGTCTTTAGTGACAAAAGTACAAGATGATTATTTCTCAAGAGATGCAGAGAGTCTTAAAAGTGATATGCGACAATTAAAACCACGTGTGAGTTACTTGGCTCAAATTACAGCCGATGTTATCGAACAATTTAATAGCAAAAAGCGAAGTAATAATCTTATTGATTTTGCAGATTATGAGCATTTTGCGTTAAAAATATTAACAAATGAAGATGGTACACCATCTGAAATAGCGCAACAATTATCTACACAAATAGATGAGATACTCGTAGATGAATACCAAGATACGAATAGAGTACAAGAGCAGATTTTAGCGTGTATTAAAAAAGGCAATGATCATGACGGTAATTTATTTATGGTCGGCGACGTTAAGCAATCAATTTATAAATTTAGACAGGCTGACCCTAGTTTGTTTATAGAAAAGTATAACCGTTTTAATGTCGAAGGTGAGCAAAGCGGCTTGCGTATTGATTTGTCTCAAAATTTCAGATCACGTAAAGAAGTATTAAGCACGACTAACTATTTATTTAAGCATATGATGGATAGCCAAGTAGGTGAAATTGAGTATGATGAAGCGGCACAATTATATTATGGTGCCAACTTTGATGATGCTAATGTACCATTGCATCTAGATATGTTAATAGAAGATGGAGAATCTGATTTAACAGGTGCTGAGCAAGAAGCTGAATATATCGTACAACACGTGCAACAAATTATGAACGAACGGGAAGTATATGATGTGAAGTTAGGCAAGTATCGCCAACCTACTTATAAAGATATTGTTATCTTAGAGAGATCATATAGTCAGGCTAGACGTATCCAACAAGCCTTTAAAGACCATGACATTCCTTTCCACGTAAATAGTAAAGAAGGCTATTTCGAACAGACTGAAGTTCGATTGATATTGTCATTTTTAAGAACTGTCGATAATCCTTTGCAAGATATCTATTTAGTGGGGTTAATGCGTTCTGTAATTTATCAGTTTACTGAAGATGAATTGTCTAATATTAGAGTGTTTAGCCCTAACTATGATTATTTCTATCAATCGATTCATAACTATATGAATAATGAAGTTGCCAATAAAAAGCTTGTACAAAAATTACAATACTTTATGGACGACTTAGCTATGTATCAAACATATAGTCAAAGTCACCCAGTTTACCAATTGATTGATAAATTTTACAATGATCATTTTGTTATTCAATATTTTAGTGGGCTAATTGGCGGTAAAGGTAGAAGAGCTAATTTATATGGTTTATTTAATAAAGCAATTGAATTTGAAAATTCTAGTTTCCGTGGGTTGTATCAATTTATCCGTTTTATTGATGAATTAATAGAACGTGGTAAAGATTTTGGTGAAGAAAATGTAATTGGACCGAATGATGACGTAGTTCGAATGATGACAGTCCATAGTAGTAAAGGACTAGAGTTTCCATTTGTAATATATTCAGGTCTTTCAAGAAAATTTCGAAGAGACGCTTTAAGTAAACCGGTCATTTTGAATCAACAATATGGTTTAGGAATGAATTATTTTGATGTACAACATAACGTAAGTTATCCTTCATTAGCTTCTGTTACTTTAAAGGCAATTGCCGAAAAAGAACTGATTTCTGAAGAAATGAGACTTATCTATGTTGCATTAACGAGGGCAAAAGAGCAATTGTATTTGATTGGAAGAATTAAAGATAGTAAAGAATTAGAACAATGGGAACAAGTAGCAGTTTCTAATGACTATTTACCTGTGAGTTATCGTTTGACAGCTCAGCGCCCGATAGATCTTATTTACACAATATTAGCCAAACATCAATCAACTGCTATTCCATTAGATCTTCAGTTTGAAAGAGATATCAATGCGTTAGACGATAGTGTTAGACCAAACGTGAATATTAACATTCACAATTATGAAGACATCGCTAGTGAACATGTTGCTGACACATCAACGCAACGTACTGTTCATGATATATCGAACGAGGCATCGAATGATAAAGCGTTACAAGCGCAAATTCATGAACAATTAAGTTATGAATACCCATATCAAAAAGATATGCATAAGGCATCTAAACAATCAGTTTCAGAATTGAAACGACAACTCGAAACTGAAGAAGCAGGTACTGATTATAATCGCGTTAGACAATATCGTGTTGGTTCAACTACGTATGAACGTCCAAACTTTTTAAATCATTATACAAAGCGTAAAGCAAATGAAATAGGGACACTAATGCATACAGTCATGCAACATTTACCTTTTAAAGTAGAGCGCTTAAGTACCGAAGAAGTGAAGACATATATCGATGACTTAATTAGTAAAAACATCATAGCTGACGATGCTAAACAAGACATTAATATTCCAGAAATAGAACAATTTATTAACAGCGATTTATATTTAACTATCGCACACAGCGATGCAGTATTTAGAGAGTTGCCGTTCATTGTAAACCAAGGAAGAGTAGATCACGTACCAGAGGACGAAGAAGATAGTTCTATAATTCAAGGTATGATAGATTTAATTTTCGTGAAAGATGGTTTCTACTATTTTGTAGATTATAAAACAGACGCTTTTAATAGACGTAGAGGAATGAGCGATGAAGAAATAGGTAAACAACTAAGAAATCGTTATAAAATTCAAATGACTTATTATAAAAACACTTTAGAAACAATATTAAATACTGAAGTGAAAGGCTATTTATATTTCTTTAAATATGGTCAATTATCAGTAGATGAATAAATGTTAGTTTGATTTATAAACGTAGATACCTATAAAGCATTTAAAGCATTTTTAAGTGTACATTTCCTTTGAAAAATTAATGCATAAAAAATTGAACATAGGGAAAGATGAATAATAACAGAATACGGTTGTGTTACTAATTAGATTCGTTGTTAAATTTTAATGATTTCAACCTATTCATTTATTTGTTATTTACTTAGAATTATAGTTATAATATGAAGTAAGTTAAAAGTTGAGGAGCTGATATTGAATGAAATTTTTATCATTCAGACATGAAGGACAAACATCCTATGGTGTTAAAGTTAAACGTGAAGAAGCTGCATGGGATTTAAAACGTGTATTTGCAGACTTTGCTGAAGGTGAATTTCATCCGAAGACGTTGCTAAATGGTTTACAACAGAATCAATTAGTTGATTTCCAAGAACAAGTTAGAAAAGCAGTTGTAGCTGCTGAAGACAGTGGTAATGGCGATAATTATAAAGTGCCATTTTCAGATATAGAATTTTTACCACCAGTAACACCAACTAATAATGTAATCGCTTTTGGACGTAATTATCAAGATCATGCTAATGAATTAAATAATGAAGTTCAACGTTTATATGTCTTTACTAAAGCGGCATCTTCATTAACTGGTGATAACAGCATAATACCAAATCATAAAGATATTACTGATCAATTAGATTATGAAGGTGAGTTAGGTATTGTTATCGGTAAAGATGGTGAAAAAATTCCTAAAGGCTTAGCTTTAGACTATGTTTATGGTTACACTATAATCAATGATGTGACTGACCGTAATGCACAAAAAACGCATGCTCAAGCTTTCTTATCTAAAAGTTTAACAGGCGGTTGCCCAATTGGACCATATATCGTAACTAAAGATGAATTACCAACACCTGAAGACGTTAATATCGTCACTAAAGTAAATAACGAAATACGTCAAGATGGCAATACTAGCCAAATGATTTTAAAAATAGATGAACTTATAGAAGAAATTTCTAAATATGTAGCCTTACATCCAGGAGATATTATTGCTACAGGTACGCCAGCTGGTGTAGGTGCAGGTATGAATCCACCTCAGTTTTTACAACCAGGTGACGAAGTAAAAGTAACAATTGATAACATTGGTACATTAACAAATTATATTGCTGAAGAAGAATAATTAATGTCGAGTTTGGGACATCATTCCTAACTCAAATTAAATAACACCTCATTCTACTGATTTATTCAGTAAAAATGAGGTGCTATTTTTTTATTATAATCTATGATTTTATTCGTGCATGCTTGCCTTAATTTAGGATAGTATGGCTCGAGCCTGTAGTCTCTCACTCATACGCTTCCCTCAGGCGTCAGCACGATGCAAAATCATTACAAAGTTAATCTTATCTTGTCTTTATATTGATAGTATATGACTTTATGACTGAATTGAAAAATGCGCTTCTATCAAGCTGTTTTTAACTTTAATTATCATTACCAGTGCGGGGTTATAAATTCTTCTGAAAAAGATTTTTGTCCGGCTCTCTACGATTTTGTCGTGCATGCTTGCCTTGATTTAGGATAGTATGGTTCGAGCCTGTAATCTCTCACTCATACGATTCCCTCAGGCGTCAGCACTTTACAAAGTCGTTACAACTTTCCAATTTTTCACACAAAAAGCAAGCTTGTATAATTTAATTAATCATAACAAAAACAAATTAACGAGGTGCCTTATGGATAGAAGTTATAACATTCCAGAATATTTCTGTCTCATAATCGTTTGTTCATCAGTAATCAAAAAAGACCGATTGAGTAATAGGGGATATATGATAAAATAGCTGTAGAAAGATAAAGTTGTGTGGAGGGATAGCATGATACACATGCACATACTAAGTTGGGTATTAGCGATTATTTTATTTTTCGCTGCTTACTTTAACTTATCGCAGACGCAAGGACCAACACCTTTCTATAAACCAGTTCATATGTTGTTAAGACTATTTATGGTTTTGGTGTTATTCTCAGGATTATGGTTACTTATCCAAGAGTTTTCAGCTGGAAGCAATGGTGGGGGCCATATGTTATTAACATTTAAAATGGTAGGCGGTTTTGCAGCAATTGCTTTAATGGAAGTTACATTAATCAAAAGAAAAAAATCGCAACCAACTACAAGTTTGTTATGGTGGACAATAATTGTTATCGTCATCACTATGGTATTGGGCGTTATTTTACCATGGGGACCAATAACAAAACTTTTCGGGCTATAATTAAAAAGAAAGTGGAGCTTGTATCCACTCAAAAACCAATCAATGTAATTTATTTATAAATGCGTTGATTGGTTTTTTTTTCATCTATAATGCTTTTGACAATGTATAAAACAATGTTTATAAATAAATACAAAAAAATCAATTTCTACAAAAAGTAGAAATTGATTTTAAATATTTTATTTTTCACGCGCGGAGTAACCAATTAGATTAATTAAATCTTTAGGATGACTATAAGGTGGGGCATAAGCTGTTTCAACTTCTGTCAGTTCATCGACGGTTAAGCCATTCATCATTGCCATTGTTAAAATGTCTATACGTTTATCTACGTCTGCTACACCCGTTGCTGCTGCGCGAATAATTTTTCTTGTCTGTTTATCAAAATAAACTCGTAAGTGTATTTTACTATTTCCTGGGTAATAGTTCGCATGTTTACCGGCATTAATTTCAAGCATCTCATAATCAAAATTAGATAATTCTTGTGGATTTATACCTGAACTAGCCAATGTATAATCAAAGAATTTAACAATATTGGCACCAAGATATCCTTTGAAACGAATATCACTGTTACCAGCAATTTGCTCAGCGATGATACCTGCTCCACGATGTGCACCCCAAGCAAGTGGTACATGTGCGCGTAAATTCACATGTCTATAGTGTGATGTAATAATATCGCCTAATGCATAAATGTTATCTACATTAGTTTCGAATTTATCATTAACAGGGATGTAACCTTTATTATCAAGTTGTACATTTGATGATTTAACAAAGTCAGAATTTGGTGTAATACCTACACCAGTAATAATGATGTCGTATGATGCTTCTTTACCAGATTTAAAGGTAACTTTATTACCTTCAACATTACTTATTTCTTCATTTAAATGGTAAGTGATGTTTTTACTATTTAATTCATCAAAGATAGGTTGATTCATATCTTGATCCATTAATTTATTGATTTGAGTTGAACGATGAATAAGCGTCGTATCAATTCCACGATAATGTAAATTATCTAAAACTTCTAAGCTTATATAGCCAGCACCAACGACTAAGGCACTTTGAACATTGTTAGTGATAATAAAGTCGTCAATTGCGTCAGTATCTTCCATATTACGTAGAGTAAATACTATCTCACTATCTAAAGGTAGTTTATTTGCGCTACAACCCGGGCTTAAAATCAATTTATCGTAAGGCACTGTAGTGCTCTCTGAAGTTAAGTGATTATATACTGTTACAGTTTGATTTACATCATCAATGGCTGTAACTTCATGGTGGGTTTTAACGGTAATATTTTTCTTTTCATAGAAAGTTTCAGGTGTTGTAGCTAGTAGTTTATCTCTTGAATCGACGACATTGCCAAGATAGTAAGGTAAACCACAATTGGCAAAACTCATGTCTCTATCTTTTTCGAAAACAGTAATGTTACTTTCCTTGTCTAATCTACGTATTTGACTTGCGACAGTTGCACCTCCTGCTACAGCGCCTACGACAACTATTTCGGTCATATAATAACCTCCTACTTAATGGTGAGTATAAATTTTGGCGATAATAAATATGAGTGTTTTAAATTTACACATTAGTATTTATATATTGTTCTTGTTTAATGTTTAACTTAAAGAAGTCATTTAGATAATGAGCAACACCATCTTCATTATTTGTGAATGTAGTAGCATTGGCTATATTTTTTAAGTCTGTTAACCCATTACCCATAGCTATGCCATGCTCTGCATATTTGATCATTTCTAAATCATTGTCTTCATCACCAAAAGCGATAATATGTTGCTGATCAATATCTAAGTGTGATTTTGACATTTCTATACCACGTGCTTTGTTGATGTTTTTACCGACTATTTCAATAACTGGGAAAGGTGACCCCCAACGACGATGTTCTATACTT
Source organism: Staphylococcus kloosii (assembly GCF_003019255.1). Taxonomy (NCBI): domain Bacteria; kingdom Bacillati; phylum Bacillota; class Bacilli; order Caryophanales; family Staphylococcaceae; genus Staphylococcus; species Staphylococcus kloosii. The sequence goes on along the minus strand of NZ_CP027846.1, from coordinate 2,231,328 downwards.
TCTGTGTAAAAGCTAGACAACATTTGCTTAATTCTAGGAATCATTACTTCTTCAGCTTCTACTAAAATTGAAGTCGGTGACGTACTTAAATTTTGTAATAAATTTCCAGTTTCTATTTTAGGATTACCCATTGAAAAACCATCAAATAATTTTTGGTCAAAATTTTCGATAAATACATGGTCTTTAATTTCGGCTATCATATTACTAACGCCATAGTCTTTTAATGATTGAATGATACTTGTCGCTAAGTTTAAATCAAGTACTTCATGTTGTTCTTTAAATGCTTTGTTTTTAGGGTGGTGAACGTAAGCTCCATTAAAATTGACGATAGGTGTATCCATATTTAATTCATGGTAATATATTTGACTTGCACGGTATGGACGACCCGTAGCAATCATTAATTTATGACCTTGTTCTTGTAAAACAGTTAGTACTTTTTTTGTGTAAGGCGTAATGATTTTTTCATCATTTAATAACGTTCCGTCTAAATCTAGACAAATTAAATAAGGTTGCATAACTTTCTCCTTGAAATAAGTATATTAGAATGTAACAACATCATAGCATTTTATTGGCGTTTTGTAAGATATTTGATATATTGTTAAGTAAGATTAAATACAAAGAGGTGAGACAAATGGATGAAGGTTTAAAAGATAATATTTTAAATGCCTTAGAAATGGTAATTGACCCTGAGTTAGGTATTGATATTGTTAACTTAGGTTTAGTATATAAAGTAGATGTAGACGATGAAGGTTTATGTACGGTAGAAATGACATTGACTTCTATGGGCTGTCCGCTTGGACCGCAAATTATTAACCAAATAAAAATGGTATTAGCTGAATTACCTGAAATTCAAGACACAGAAGTAAATATCGTATGGAATCCACCATGGGATAAAGAAATGATGTCTCGCTATGCAAAAATAGCATTAGGTATTGGATAATTATTTAATTGATACACGATAAAGCTTAGATGATAATTGCAGTAATTTGTGATTATTATCTAAGCTTTTTGTGTTTAAAATTATAAAATTTAAATTTTGGTTGTGCAAGTCATTAAAATAATTGCAATTTCATTACAAAAACATTACAATCAATAAATGCCTGACATTCAATAAATTGTAAGGAAAGATGTTTATTAATGAAAACAAACAAGACAACTAAAAATCGTAACCGTTATCCTAAACGATATATGCCTGGTTTAGATGGATTAAGAGCGATTGCAGTCATTGGTATAATAATTTATCACTTAAATAAGCAATGGCTTAGTGGCGGCTTTTTAGGTGTTGATACCTTTTTCGTGATTTCTGGCTATTTAATTACCAGCTTATTACTTAGCGAATATGAAGAAACAGGAACGATTAAAATAAAGCAATTTTGGCTCAGACGTATAAAACGACTATTACCAGCTTTATTAATATTAATTTTTACAGTTATCATAGCTACACTTATTTTTAAACCATCTCACATTGTCCAAATTAAACATGATGCATTTGCAGCCCTTTTCTATATGTCAAACTGGTGGTACATAGCAACAGATGTAAATTATTTTGAACAATTTGCATTTATGCCATTGAAACATTTATGGTCATTAGCTATTGAGGAACAGTTTTACTTATTTTTCCCATTCATATTAGTATTGTTATTATTTAAATTTAACAGCTACAAAAAAGTAACCCTTATATTATGGATTGTGTCATTAATATCATTAACTTTGATGATATTAATTTCACTGATGACTACGGGAAATTCACGTGTTTATTTCGGTACAGACACACGTTTACAAACAATATTATTAGGAGTGATTTTAGCTTTTGCTTGGCCACCATTTAAATTAAATGCTCAACCACCAAAAATTTTACAAATAATAATTGGTTCTGTTGGAACAAGTGCGCTACTTATTTTAATAACTTTATTTTTCACTGTGGAAGATGACAGTGCATGGATTTATAATGGTGGTTTTTACCTGATTTCAGCACTCACGTTATTAATTATCGCAAGTGCCGTACATCCTTCAAATGCTTTTGCACGCGTATTAGGTAATGAAGTATTTGTATACATAGGACAAAGATCATATAGTTTATATCTTTGGCATTTTCCAATAATAAGCTTTATCCATTCATATTACGTAGCAGGGCAATACCCACTTTATGTATTTATTTTGGATTTGATATTAACTGTCGCTTTAGCAGAAATATCTTACAGATATATAGAAGTACCTTTTAGAAAACATGGATTCCGTATATTTAGTTTTAATCACTTATTTAAGACTTCTTTAATTAGAACAATTGTTGCATTATGTGTTTGTGTACCAACGATATTAGTATTTTTAGGTGCTTTCGATAAATTAGGCAAAGATGATATAGCACATAAAAAAACTACTTTTCATTCAACTAATAATGGTAAGAAAATTGTTAAACCCAAACGTATAGATAATAATGAAGTTACAGACAAGCAGTCAAAATCTAAAAAAGATGTAAAAGACTTATCTCCATTATTACTAGGAGATTCCGTAATGGTAGACATTGGTGATACTTTCAAAGACAAAGTACCTAATGCTGATATTGATGGCAAGGTAGGAAGAAATCTATATGAAGCATTGCCACTAGTAAATAGTCAGTATAAAGATAAAACGCAAAAGGGCAATCAAGTTGTACTCGAGTTGGGTACGAACGGAGATTTTAGTAAGAGTCAATTGGATGAATTAATTACTAGATTAGGAGAGGCAGACATCTATTTGATTAATGTTAGAGTTCCTAGACCGTACGAACAACATGTGAATGATTTGCTAGCTCAAGCAGCAAAAGAACATTCAAATGTTAAATTAATAAATTGGTATGAAACTTCAGAAGGGCATACTGAATACTTTGCCCCAGATGGCATTCATCTAGAACAAAAAGGTGTAGATGCGTTAACAGATCTAATCGTTAATGCACTAAAAAAATAATAGTAAACCGGTAATCGTGTACGATAAACGTTACCGGTTTTTTATGCTTTAATAAGGAAATTAATATAATAAAAAATGATGTAATTTTTAGTGCTTTCGAGTTGATTCTTTATGTAAAAGGGTCTATAATAAAATCAAGGTCAAAGAAAGTCAAAGTCAAAAATAATTTGACCTAACGCTAATTGTATAGGGGTGAAAATATTGGATATAAATCAAATGACCTACAAAGTGCAAAGCGTATTACAAAATGCGGTTGAGCAAGCTCAAACATATGAATTACAAAATATTGAAATTGAAGCCATACTAATATCAGCATTGACTGAAACTGATAGTTTATATCACAATGTTTTAGAAAGAGCAAATATTGATACAGACCAATTAATAACACAATATGAAAATAAATTAAAAAATTATCCTTCTGTACAAGGAGATAATATTCAATACGGACAGTACATTAGTCCAAAAGCAAATGAACTTTTGACTAAAGCCGAATCATATATGAAAGAATACGATGATGACTATATATCTATGGAACATCTACTGTTAGCTGCAATAGAAATTGACGACACAACAAAACAAGCAGTAGCAAATAAAGCAGAAGTAGTAAGAGAAATTATAAAAAAAATTAGAGGAGGGAATCACGTGACATCACAAAATCCAGAAGTGAACTATGAAGCTCTTGAGAAATATGGACGTGATTTAGTTGAAGAGGTCCGACAAGGTAACATGGATCCAGTTATAGGTAGAGATGAAGAAATTAGAAACTCTATAAGAATTTTAAGTAGAAAAATGAAAAATAACCCAGTACTTATCGGTGAACCTGGTGTAGGTAAAACTGCGATAGTTGAGGGCTTAGCACAAAGAATCGTACGTAAAGACGTTCCAGAATCATTACTAGATAAAACAATCTTTGAATTAGATTTAAGTGCACTTGTAGCTGGCGCTAAATACCGCGGTGAGTTTGAAGAACGATTAAAAGCAGTACTTAAAGAAGTTAAAGATTCAGACGGTAGAATCATTTTATTTATAGATGAAATACACATGCTCGTTGGTGCAGGTAAAACAGAAGGTGCAATGGACGCTGGCAACATGTTGAAACCTATGTTAGCTAGAGGTGAATTACACTGTATTGGTGCGACAACTTTAAATGAATATCGTGAATATATCGAAAAAGATTCTGCGTTAGAACGTCGTTTCCAAAAAGTAAATGTTTCTGAACCTGATGTTGAAGATACAATTTCTATTTTAAGAGGTTTAAAAGAACGTTATGAAGTATATCACGGCGTTAGAATTCAAGACCGCGCTTTAGTTGCTGCAGCAGAATTATCAGATCGTTATATTACAGATCGTTTCTTACCAGATAAAGCTATTGATTTAGTTGACCAAGCTTGTGCAACGATTCGTACTGAAATGGGTTCAAATCCAACAGAATTAGACCAAGTTAATCGTCGCGTAATGCAATTAGAAATCGAAGAAAGTGCATTGAAAAATGAATCTGATAACGCTAGTAAACAACGTTTACAAGAATTACAAGAAGAATTAGCTAACGAAAAAGAAAAACAATCTGAAATTTCATCTCGTGTAGAACAAGAAAAAGAAAAAATTGCAAAACTTCAAGAAAAACGTACAGAACTTGATGAAAGTAGAAAAGCACTAGAAGATGCTGAAAATAATTATAATTTAGAACGTGCAGCAGAACTACAACACGGTAAAATTCCTGAATTAGAAAAAGAATTAAGAGAGTTAGAAGCAGCATTCCAAGATGAACAAAATGAAGACAATGATCGCATTATAAGAGAAATCGTTTCTGACGAAGAAATAGGCGATATTGTAAGTGCTTGGACAGGTATTCCAGTTTCAAAATTAGTTGAAACAGAACGTGAAAAACTTTTAAACTTAGCTGATATTTTACACGAACGCGTTGTGGGTCAAGATAAAGCGGTAGATTTAGTATCTGATGCAGTAGTAAGAGCGCGTGCAGGTATTAAAGACCCTCAAAGACCTATAGGTAGTTTCCTATTCTTAGGACCAACTGGTGTAGGTAAAACTGAGTTAGCTAAGTCACTAGCCTCAACTTTATTTGATTCAGAAAAACATATGATTCGCATAGATATGAGTGAATATATGGAAAAACATTCAGTGTCACGTTTAATTGGAGCGCCTCCTGGTTATGTAGGCCATGATGAAGGGGGTCAATTAACTGAATCAGTTCGTCGTAATCCATATTCCGTTATTCTGTTAGACGAAATAGAAAAAGCACACAGCGACGTATTCAACGTGTTACTTCAAATTTTAGATGAAGGTCGCTTAACTGATTCTAAAGGTAGAAACGTTGATTTCAAAAACACTATCATTATTATGACTAGTAACATTGGTTCACAAGTCTTACTTGAAAATGTGAAAGATACTGGTGTTATTACAGAATCAACTGAAAAAGCTGTAATGGAAAGCTTAAATCAATACTTTAAACCAGAAATATTAAATCGTATGGATGATATAGTATTATTCAAACCATTATCTGTCGATGATATGGGTATGATTGTCGATAAACTATTAACACAATTAAACATTAGATTATTAGATCAACGCATATCTATTGAAGTTTCAGATGAAGCTAAAGAATGGTTAGGTAAAGAAGCATATGAACCACAATTTGGTGCAAGACCATTAAAACGTTTCATCCAATCTCAAATTGAAACACCATTAGCAAGAAAAATGATAAGAGAAAACTTACCTGAAGGAACTGTTGTAAAAGTTGATTTAACTGAAGATGGATTGACTTTCGACATGGAAAACAACGAAACAACTAACGTTTAAGCACAAAAAAGACACCAACATGTTTAACATGTTGGTGTTTTTTAATGTTCATTTTTAGTTTGGTTGTTCTTAGGTTTGATAACTAAATCAAATAACATTATAAGAATGGTGAAAATAACAGCGATAATAATAGGTGTAACAAAGTTTAATGCTCCGCCACCCTCTAGACTATTTAAGACAAAATTAACCATTTCTAATAATACGATTGCCCAAACCAATACTGCGAGGTATTTCATTAGTAATGCCTCCAATAACTTATATATATTTATATTATAATTAAAAGAGTGATGTTTGTATAGTATAAATCGCTTACATTGTTACTTTTACTTTGAGATAATATGATGTGTAATTTATAATGTATAAAGCATAATTACTTTTGTAGCAAGATAAGTTCTTGTATTTAGATGAAAATTTATGTTAAATTAATACCTGGTATTAAAATCGAAAATAAGAAGGTGTACGACCATGAATGTGGGTATTAAAGGTTTTGGGGCTTACGCACCTGAAAATGTTGTAGACAATGCCTATTTTGAATCATTTTTAGAAACTTCAGATGAATGGATTTCAAAAATGACAGGTATAAAAGAAAGAAGATGGGCAAATGAAGATGAAGATACATCTGATTTGGCTTACAAAGCAAGTTTAAAAGCAATTGAAGACGCTGGGATTGAAGCGACAGATATAGATATGATTATGGTTGCTACGTCAACAGGAGACTATGCTTTTCCAACTGTAGCAAATATGTTGCAAACTAAATTAGGCATAGGTAAAGTTGCTTCTATGGATCAACTAGCTGCTTGTAGTGGCTTTATGTACGCTATCATTAATGCGCAACAATTTATTAAATCAGGCGATTATAAAAATATTTTAGTTGTTGGTGCCGATAAATTATCTAAAATAACAGATATGACAGACCGTTCCACAGCAATTCTTTTCGGCGATGGTGCCGGTGCTGCTATAATTGGTGAAGTATCTGAAGGTAGAGGCATATTAAGTTATGAACTAGGTTCAGATGGTTCAGGTGGAGAATATTTATATTTAAATCCAGAAAATGGTAAAATTTTCATGAACGGTCGTGAAGTATTTAAGTTCGCGGTTAGAATTATGGGCGAGGCTTCAAATAAAGCTGTTGCTAAGGCAGGCTTACAGCCAGAAGATGTTGATATGTTTGTGCCGCATCAAGCTAACATACGTATTATGGAGTCTGCACGTGAACGTTTAGGACTAGATAAATCTAAAATGAGTGTTTCTGTAGATAAATATGGAAATACGTCTGCTGCATCGATACCATTAAGTGTGGCTCAAGAATTAGAAAATAATAAAATAAAAGATGATGATGTCCTTGTTTTTGTAGGATTTGGCGGTGGCCTTACTTGGGGTGCCATTACATTAAGATGGGGTAAATAGGAGGTAAATTTATGAGTAAAGCACAACGTGTCGTTATTACTGGTGTAGGTGTATTATCACCAATTGGTAATGATGCCAAAACTTCTTGGGAAAATGCTTTGAATGGCGTTAACGGAATAGATAAAATAACTCGAATTGATACAGATCCTTATAATGTACATTTAGCAGGTGAATTAAAGGATTTCAATATTGAGAACTTTATTGAGAAAAAAGAAGCGAGACGTATGGACCGTTTCACTCAATATGCATTAGTTGCGGCTAGAGAAGCGGTTCAAGATGCTAAATTAGAAATTAATGAAGATAATGCTAACAATATCGGTGTATGGATTGGTGCTGGTATTGGTGGTATGGAAACATTTGAAAATGCACATAATACATTATTAAATAAAGGACCAAGACGTGTTAGTCCTTTCTTCGTTCCTATGTTAATTCCAGATATGGCGACTGGACAAGTGTCAATAGACTTAGGTGCTAAAGGTCCTAATGGTTCTACAGTTACAGCTTGTGCGACTGGAACGAACTCAATTGGTGAAGCATTCAAAATTATACAACGTGGCGATGCTGATGCCATGATTACAGGTGGTACTGAAGCGCCGATTACTGATATGGCAATTGCTGGCTTTAGCGCAAGTCGTGCATTATCAACAAATGACGACCCTGAAACAGCTTGTAGACCATTCCAAATTGGTCGTGATGGCTTCGTTATGGGTGAAGGCGCTGGAATAGTTGTACTTGAATCATTAGAAGCAGCTCAAGCAAGAGGTGCTAATATTTATGCAGAAGTTGTAGGTTACGGTTCAACTGGTGATGCTTATCATATTACTGCTCCAGCACCAGAAGGTGAAGGCGGTTCACGTGCAATGCAAGCAGCCATTGACGATGCTGGTATCGAAGCTAAAGATATCCAATATTTAAATGCACACGGAACGAGTACACCAGTAGGCGACTTAACAGAAGTACAAGCAATTAAAAATACATTCGGTGACGCTGCTAAATCACTTAAAGTAAGTTCAACAAAATCAATGACTGGTCACTTATTGGGTGCAACTGGTGGTATTGAAGCAATATTCTCAGCATTATCTATTAGAGATAGCCGTATTGCGCCAACAATTCACGTTGAATCACCTGATCCAGAATGTGATTTAGACTTCGTACCTAACACAGCACAAGATTTAGACATTACTTATGCTATGAGTAACAGTTTAGGTTTTGGTGGACATAATGCTGTATTAGTATTTAAAAAATTTAGCGAATAATTGATATTATTTAAGCTTTCCATTTTTAGTGGAAAGCTTTTTTTATTTTGTAGCATTAAAGTGGTATTAATCCGCAGACATTAGATTGTGCAATATTAAGCATGTTTTCATAATTAGTGATTAATGATAAGATAAGCTCAATACTAAAAGGCAGTATAGAGGTGTTTACAACATGGGGAGATTTTTTACTTTAACTACAACTTTAAAAACGAGATTACTTGCCGATTTTGTGCTTATTATTGCGAGTCAGGCGATTATGCCATTTATCGCACTTTATTTAACGAGTAAAGTTAATGCTGTGTTTGCAGGAACATTTTTAATTATCAATATTATCGTTGGCTTTATGGTTACTTTTATTGGTGGTTATATAGGGGATAATTTGTCGCGGAAAAAAGTATTAAATTGGGCGCATATTTTGTATGCAGTAAGTTTAATTATTCTAAGTATAACGGTAACGATGGATGGAGTTGGGTTGGTTATATTTTGCATTGTGATTTTTCTTTTCGAATTATTGTTCGCTGCGAGTGAGCCTATTTTCGAAGCGGCCGTAATGGACGCAATTTATGAAGAAGTAAGAGAATATGTTTATCAATTAATGTATTGGATGTTTAATATTGGCACGGCTATCGGTATGATGTTAGGTGCATTGTTATACTTAAGTCATAAACGCCTATTATTTATATTGTTTTTAGTTGCTATGTTAATCAGTTGGTATTTATTTGCTAAATTTTATCATGTAGGGCAAGTATTTAAACAAAAAGATGATTTAACGTCAAAATTAAAGCACTTTTTACAAAGCTATCATGTAGTTATTAAAGATAAGTATTACATGATATTAACATTAGGCTATTTAATGGTTATGATGGCGGAATTAAGCTTAAATTCTTATGTTGTCGTAAGATTAAAAAAACAATTCGAACCATTTCAGTTACTTGGTTTTACGGTCGATGGCGTACGAATGTTTACGTTAATTATGATTATCAATACAGTTGTAGTGGCAACTTTAACTTTTACCGTTAATAAAATGATAGCAAGTACTTCTAAAAAAGACGTTTTTAAAATTGGAATCGTATTGTATACGCTTGGATACGCCATTTTGACCTCTGCGAATAATGTATGGGTACTGTGTTTATTTGCGATAATAGCAACGTTAGGTGAATTGATTTATTCTCCGATACAAAACGCACGTCGCTTCTTAATGATCCCAAACGATCAAAGAAGTACTTACGCAACTTTTAATATGGTTTCTAACAATGGAGCACAAATTTTAGCTAGATTTGGCTTGATACTTGGTGCATTTTTAGCACCTTGGATGATGTCCATCTATGTTGCTGCCGTCGTATTAATAGGCTTTATTTTGCTATACTATGCCTTGTTTATGAATCCTAATATAGACGAATCAAGCTAATAATTATAAAAAAGGAGTGACGATATCGATGCGATGTCGTTACTCCTTTTTTTATATTAAGAAACTAATAATAATAGTAATAGCAAAATAGCTTAAATTGATTAAAAATGCATATTTGACCCATGATGTGACAACATAATTGTCTTTTTTAACTTGTTGAGGATTGAAAAAGTCATCGTTTGACATAGATGCACGTTGCTTTTTTGTGGAAAATTGATATTTTAATTTACGGAAACCATAACTTGTTACGTCAAATACACCATCTTGTACAATTATAAGAACGAAAGTAATGATACTTAATACGGCTGATGTATAAAATAATATATTTAAAAAATCTATAAAAGATTTATCGCTGAAAATCCATATTAAACAAGAAAATAGTGGTGCTAATAAAATCCAAATTATTAATTTACGAAATAACTGCATAAAAATCCTCCCAAACCTTATTATATTAATTGTAACCGAATACAAATTAAAACTGAATAGATTTTTATATGAAGGTTAAAATAAGCTGTTAACTCAAAAATATATCGTTGATATAAATTATCCGCTTTAATAATGTGAAGCAAAACTATATTGATTAATACGTAAAAGAAATATATAATAATATTAATATTTCTGAAAATTTTGAAAGGAATGTTAATTTTGAAAAGTTAAGGGGGATGGATTTATGCTTAAATATGTTTTAAAACGATTAGGTTACATGGTGTTGTCATTGTTTATTATTATTACAATTACCTTTTTCCTAATGAAGCTTATGCCAGGTTCACCATTTAATGACCAAAAATTAAATGATGAGCAAAAACAAATATTGAATGAAAAGTATGGATTGAATGATCCAGTCGCAGTTCAGTATGGTCATTATTTGAAAAACGTTGTAACTGGAGATTTCGGTAATTCGTTCCAATATAATAACCAACCAGTTTGGGACTTAGTTAAACACAGATTGGTACCATCTATGGAAATGGGGCTTTCGGCAATGGTTATTGGTGTTGTATTAGGTCTATTTTTAGGAGTAGTTGCTGCTGTTCGGCAAAACACCTGGGTAGACTATACAGCCACCGTAATATCAGTTATAGCAGTGTCAGTACCATCATTCGTATTAGCCGTATTATTGCAATATGCATTCTCAGTGAGATTAAATTGGTTCCCAGTTGCAGGTTGGGAAGGCATTTCAACAGCTGTACTACCATCATTAGCACTTTCGGCTACTGTTTTGGCTACCGTTGCGAGATACATAAGAGCAGAGATGATAGAGGTATTAAGTTCCGATTATATTTTAATGGCTAGAGCCAAAGGGAACTCTACTATGAGAGTATTATTCGGACATGCGTTAAGAAATGCATTGATACCAGTAATTACAATAATCGTACCTATGTTAGCAGGAATTTTGACAGGGACATTAACAATTGAAAATATATTTGGTGTGCCTGGTCTAGGGGATCAATTTGTTCGTTCTATAACTACAAACGATTTTCCAGTGATTATGGCGACAACTATATTATTTAGTACATTATTCATTGTTTCTATCTTCATTGTAGACATTTTATATGGCGTGATTGATCCACGTATACGTGTACAAGGAGGTAAGAAATAATGGCAGAAAATAACAATAATTTCGAAAATCATGAACCTTCAAATGCTGTAATGGCAAATGCTTCAAATGCAATTATGGCCGAGGACTTTGTACGTAGTAATGCAGACATAGAAAAAGAACCTGAAATTCAAAGAGAAAGTAAAAACTTTTGGCAGGACGCTTGGAGCCAATTAAAAAGAAATAAATTAGCGGTAGTTGGGATGATTGGATTAATTGTAATTATTATCCTAGCATTTGTTGGGCCAATGATTAGTTCACACGGTTATGCCGATCAAAACGTGCAAGGAAGAAATTTACCACCTAAAGTACCAGTGTTGGATAAAGTTTCTTTTTTACCATTCGATGGTGAAGGCGCGCAAGGTGTAAATGCTTATAAAGAGGCTGGCGTTAAACAAAACTATTGGTTTGGGACAGACCAATTAGGTAGAGATTTATGGACAAGAACTTGGCAAGGGACACAAGTATCATTATTTATCGGTGTCGTGGCTGCTATATTAGATATTTTTATCGGTGTTGTCTACGGTGCGATTTCAGGATTTTTTGGCGGAAGAATTGATAATATTATGCAACGTATCATTGAAATCATTGCATCAATACCTAACTTAATCGTCGTAATTTTATTCGTCTTGATATTTGAGCCATCAATTTGGACAATTATTTTAGCGATGGCTATTACCGGTTGGATAGGGATGAGCCGTGTCGTACGTGGAGAATTCTTAAAATTAAAAACACAAGAATTCGTATTAGCATCTAAAACATTAGGTAGTTCAAAAACTAAATTGATTTTCAAACATATTTTACCTAATACTCTAGGTTCAATAGTTGTAACTTCTATGTTTACAGTGCCAAGTGCGATTTTCTTCGAAGCATTTTTAAGTTTTATCGGTATTGGGGTTCCGGCGCCTAAAACTTCACTTGGTTCACTCGTGAATGACGGACGTTCTATGTTACTCATTAACCCACACGAATTATTTATACCGGCAATTGTTTTAAGTTTATTAATTTTATTCTTCTATCTATTTAGTGACGGCTTACGCGATGCGTTTGACCCTAAAATGCGTAAATAACAAAGGAGGCATTTATTATGTCAGAAAGAATATTAGAAGTGAGCGACTTGCATGTTTCCTTTGACATTGACGCAGGGGAAGTGCAAGCAGTAAGAGGTGTAGATTTTTATTTAGACAAAGGGGAAACTTTAGCTATCGTTGGTGAATCTGGTTCTGGGAAATCAGTAACAACAAAGGCGATAACTAAACTATTCCAAGGAGACACTGGAAGAATTAAAAAAGGTAAGATAGATTTTCTTGGCGAAGACTTAGCGAAAAAGAGTGAGCAAGAGCTTATTAAACTACGTGGTAAAGATATTTCAATGATTTTCCAAGATCCTATGACTTCATTAAACCCAACGATGAAAATTGGTAAACAAGTAATGGAACCACTGATGAAACATAGAAATTATACGAAATCTAAAGCTAAGCAAAGAGCACTTGAAATTTTAAATTTAGTTGGTTTACCTAATGCAGAGCAACGATTTGGGGCTTATCCGCACCAATTCTCTGGTGGACAAAGACAAAGAATTGTTATTGCAACAGCATTAGCTTGTGAACCTAAAGTCCTTATTGCTGACGAACCGACGACAGCATTAGACGTAACGATGCAGGCGCAAATTTTAGACTTGATGAAAGAATTACAAGATAAAATTGATACTTCAATCATCTTTATTACACATGACCTAGGTGTAGTCGCGAATATTGCTGATAGAGTAGCAGTTATGTATGGTGGACAGATGGTCGAAACTGGCGATGCGAGTGAGATATTTTATGATCCAAAGCATCCTTATACATGGGGATTACTATCATCGATGCCTGATTTAACAACTGGGTCTGATACAGAATTATTAGCTATACCAGGAACGCCACCGGATTTATTACATCCACCAAAAGGAGATGCCTTTGCGCGACGTAGTAAATTTGCATTGGATGTTGATTTTAAAGAAACGCCACCGTGGTTTAAAGTGTCACCTACACACTTTGTTAAATCTTGGCTTTTAGATGAACGTGCACCACATGTTGACCCGCCTTTAATGGTGCAACAACGTTTGCGTAGCATGCCTAATAATTACGATAAGCCTCAACAGGTAGAAAGGGTGTCGTTCGATGGTCAATAATAAGGAAACTTTATTAGAAGTAAAAAATCTAAAACAGTATTTCAATGAAGGAAAGAAAAATGAAGTTCGCGCTATAGAAAATATTTCATTTGATATTTATAAAGGGGAAACATTTGGTTTAGTTGGTGAGTCAGGTTGTGGGAAATCAACGACTGGTAAAGCGATTATTAAATTAAATGATATTACGGATGGCGAAATCCTATATGAAGGTGTCGATATTCAAAAGATTAAAAATAGAAAAGACTTATTAAAATTTAATAAAAAAATTCAAATGATTTTCCAAGATCCATATGCATCGTTAAATCCAAGATTAAAAGTAATGGATATAGTTGGCGAAGGTATCGACATTCATAAATTAGCTTCCTCTACGAGAGAAAGAAAAAAACGTGTTTATGACATGTTGGAAACGGTAGGTTTAAGTAAAGAACATGCTAATAGATATCCGCATGAATTTTCAGGTGGTCAACGACAAAGAATTGGTATTGCTCGTGCATTGGCAGTAGAACCAGAATTTATTATTGCAGATGAACCGATTTCGGCTTTAGACGTATCAATCCAAGCTCAAGTTGTTAATTTATTGTTAAAATTACAACGTGAACATGGTATTACATTCTTATTCATTGCCCATGATTTATCAATGGTGAAATATATTTCCGATAGAATTGCGGTAATGCACTTTGGGAAAATTGTTGAATTAGGACCTTCAGATGAGATATATCATAATCCGTTACATCCTTATACAAAGTCTTTATTATCGGCAATTCCACAACCAGATCCAGATTCAGAGAAAGAACGTAAAAGAATCGTTTATAAAGAAGATGCAGCAAAAAATAACGAACGTTCATTGCAAGAAATAACACCAGGACATTATGTGTTTGTTACTAACGACGAAGCGAAAAATTTAACAGCAGATTATACGCAAACTCAACTATAAAGGGGAAGGGGGAGTTCGATGAAAAAATTCAAATTACCAATAATAATAATTGCATTTGTAACTTTTCTAGCAGGTTGTGGTAATGGAAATGGTATTTATTCAGACAAAGGACAAGTATATAGAAAAGTTATATCACAAGATATGGCATCTTTAGATACATCTCAAGTATCAGATAATGTATCTTTTACAATTTTCAACCAAGTCTTTGAAGGTTTATATACATTAGATAAAAATGATAAGGCAATTCCAGGTGTGGCTAAAGAAATGCCGAAGAAATCAAATGGTGGTAAAACGTTAACGATTAAATTACGTAAAGATGCCAAATGGTCTAACGGTGAACCAGTAAATGCTCAAGACTTCGTCTATTCTTGGCGACGAGCTATAAATCCAAATACAGGTGCCGAATATGCTTACATAATGTATGATATTAAAAACGCTGAAGAAGTAAATATGGGTAAAAAGAAAGTTAAAGATTTAGGTGTTAAGGCAGTAGACGACCATACGTTAAAAGTAGAATTGACTAAACCGATACCTTATATTGATGAATTATTAACGTTCGGTATATTTATGCCAGTTAATAAACATGCGGTAGAGAAATACGGTGAACAATATGGTACAAAAGCTGATAAAACAGTTTATAATGGTCCATTCAAAATAAAAGAATGGAGAGTTGAAGATAAAATCCAACTTGTGAAAAATGATGATTACTGGGACAAAAAACACGTCCGTTTAGATCGAGTAAACTATAAAATTCTTAAAGACCAACAAGCAGGCGCTTCATTATTTGAAACAGGTTCTACAGATGATACAGGTATTACAGCTGATCAAGTAGATAAATATAAAGGTAAGCCTGCACTTACAAAACGATTATTAGCAAGTACATTCTTTATTAAACTAAATCAAAAAGAAGTACCAGCATTTAAAAACAAACAAATGCGTTTAGCGATTTCACAAGCCATTGATAAGCAAGGTTATGTTGATAGCGTTAAAAATGATGGTTCAGCGCCAGTAGATGGTTTCACATCTAAATTAACTGCTAAAACACCGGATGGTAAAGACTTTGCTGATTCAATTAATTCACCGTTAACATTTAATCCTAAAGCAGCTAAAGCTAACCTTGCAAAAGCTAAAAAAGAGTTAGGTATTAAAAATCTTACTTTTACACTTAATACTGAAGATACACCAGATTCAAAAATTTCTGCAGAGTATATTAAATCTCAGATTGAAAAGAATTTACCAGGTGTAACTATGAAAATTAAGCAGTTACCATTTAAACAAAGGGTAACAAGAGAACAATCAGGTAACTACGAAGCATCACTATCTGGTTGGGGCCCTGACTATCCAGATCCATTAACATTCTTAGATACGATGACGACTGGTAATTCACAAAACAACACTGGTTGGGGTAGTAAAGAATATGACAAATTAACTAAAGAGGCAAATGGTCCGTTACTGAAGAAAACGAAAGAACGTAACGCGGCAATGAAAAAAGCTGAAGAATTACTTTTACATGAAGCACCAATCGCGCCTATATACCAAAAAGGTGAAGCCCATTTAACTAATCCACAAGTTAAAGGTATTCATTACCATCAATTTGGTGGCGATTATACATTAAAAGATGCTTACATCGATAAAAGTATCGATAGAAAAACAGGTAAAAAGAAAAAAGATAAATAATTAAAATGACCCTTCGAGATAATTCTCGAAGGGTTTTTCAATTAAAAAAGAGGCAAACTTTAAAATTGTTTGCCTCTTATTATTTATTATCTTTTGCGTCCTAAGCCCATAGCTTTTTCCATTTTCTTTAATGTTTTAAATGAAGCTTTATGTGCTTTATCTCTACCATCATCTAATATATCGTCTAATTTATCTGAATTATAATAGTCATTATATTTTTCTTGGAAAGTTGTAAGGAATTCTTTAACGATTTCTGCTAAATCGGCTTTGAATGTACCATAATTTGAATCTTTATATTTTGCGACTAATTCGTCTATAGATTCATCAGTTAAACTGGAGTAAATAGATAATAAGTTTGTAATACCAGGTTTTTGTTCACGATCAAATTTAATCACGCCATCAGAATCTGTAACTGCACTTTTAATTTTCTTAGCTGCAACATTAGGTTCGTCTAATAATGAAATGAAGTTTTTCTGGTTATCATCACTTTTACTCATTTTTTTAGTTGGGTCTTGTAAACTCATTACACGGCCACCAACTTTTGGCATGCGTATTTCAGGTTTAATAAGGATATCATTGTAACGGCTATTAAAACGATCTACTAAATTACGTGTTAATTCCATATGTTGTTTTTGGTCTTCCCCGACAGGGACAATATTAGTATTGTAAATTACAATATCAGCAGCCATAAGTGGCGGATATGTAAGTAATCCTGCTGGTACGCCGTCCACTTGTTTTTGTGATTTATCTTTAAATTGAGTCATGCGTTCTAGCTCACCTATAGAGGCAATTGTCGTTAACATCCAACTTGCTTGTACATGTGCAGGAACTTCAGATTGAATAAATAGCGTTGATTTTTCAGGATCAATGCCTGATGCTAAATAGATTGCTGCGAGTTGTCGAATTTGCTTGCGTAGTTTTAAACGATCTTGAGGTACCGTAATGGCATGTTGATCAACAATACAAAAATAACAATTGTAATTATCTTGTACTTCACTAAATTGTTTTAATGCACCGATATAATTTCCTATTGTTGGTATACCACTAGGTTGGATACCTGAAAAAAGAGTTTCCATTAATGATGCCCACTTTCTATTTTTTTCTGATTTATTATACATTATAACAGTATTTCAATCATTTGTAAGTTATGTTACACTTAATACATAGTGTTTCTATGTGTAAATTAAACAAAGAAATTTTACTAATTTCTAAAAAAATTTAGAATTTAAAGAATTTCTCATTTAATTTTAATCTTAGGGCAGTATAATATAGTTATGTAAGGTTAAGATATAAATTTTAATTAGTTTTCAACTAAATCTTAATCATATAAATAATTTAAACAATGAATTTTATTCATGATAATAGGAGAGTGAGATGTATGGTAACATTATTTACTTCACCAAGTTGCACATCTTGCCGTAAAGCGAAAGCATGGTTACAAGAACATGACATTCCGTATACGGAGCGTAACATTTTTTCTGAACACTTAACAATTGATGAAATTAAACAAATTTTAAAAATGACTGAAGATGGTACAGATGAAATTATCTCTACACGTTCTAAAACTTACCAAAAATTAAACGTGGATATTGATGCACTTCCACTTCAAGACTTATATGCAATTATTCAAGATAACCCTGGATTATTACGTCGTCCAATTATTTTAGACGACAAACGTTTACAAGTTGGTTATAACGAAGACGAAATCAGAAGATTCTTGCCAAGAAAAGTCCGTACTTTCCAATTGCAAGAAGCGCAACGTATGGTTGATTAATTTTAATATATAATAAGGAGTCATAAGACAACGTTTGATGATTATAATCTTTAATTCGTAGTTTTATGACTTTTATTGTATAGTTTGAAATATAAATCACCAATATAATGTAACTAATTGTAACAGCACCGGGATGATGAGTGCTGTTTTTTTGGTATATTTTGGGGTATATGTTAATATAAGGAATCGATAGAAAATAGTAAAAATTAATCAAACAAATTTATTGTAATTCTTACTACGTTCTACTACAATATGATTACTATTCATCGACTGTAAGGAGTGAGATGATATGAGAATAGAGCGTGTTGACGATACAACAGTTAAATTATTTATTACGTATAGCGACATAGAAGCTAGAGGTTTCAAACGTGAAGATTTATGGACTAATCGTAAGCGTGGAGAAGAATTTTTTTGGAATATGATGGAAGAAGTTAATGAGGAAGAAGACTTTGTCGTAGAGGGTCCTTTATGGATTCAAGTTCATGCTTTTGAAAAAGGCGTAGAAGTTACAATTTCTAAATCTAAGAATGAAGATTTAATGAATATGTCTGAAGAAGAAGCTAATGAACAAATGGACTATCAAGTTAGTGATATCTTATCACAAACATTTGATCAAGAAGAGAGTCTAGAAGACCTATTAGAACAAAAAAATGAAGCTCCAAATAATAATAGTAAAAAACAAAACGAGTCTAAACGACAAAATATACGCACAGTTATAGTGAAATTTAACGACTTAGAAGAAGTTATTAGTTATGCTTATCATAACAATATCGGTGTATCTGAGTTTGAAGACTTATTATTTAGTCTTAATAATGAATATTATTATGCAATATACTTTGATAAATCAGTAGACCAAGAAGTTATCAATGATAGTTATAGCCAACTATTAGAATTTGCTTCTCCTACAGATAAATCTGAAGTATATTTAAATGATTATGCTAAGGTAATTATGAGTCATAACGTGACTTCTCAAGTACGTCGTTATTTCCCTGACACAGTACAATAAATTGTTATAAACATGAAGAAGAGCCAAACATTTGGCTCTTTTTTTATTGCCTTTATAAAGAGTAATGTCGTCAATTATCACGTGTAACATTAAGAGGTGATTGTTGTGTTATACGGTAAGACGAAACAAGGCACGATCGAACATGCTGCTAATGCCACGAAATGTTGTAATTATTATTGTCCATTATGTTATCAGAAATTAATACTTAAGCAAGGGAAATATAAAAGGGCGCATTTTGCGCACTTTGAGATTAGTTGTACATATAAGGAAGAGTCGTATGTACATTATCAAGCAAAGTATAGTTTGGGACGAGCTCTTAAAGATTTAGGTATGGCGGTGCAAATTGAACCTTATTTAAAAGTATGTCATCAAATACCTGACATTTTAATAAATAATAAAATCATTTTAGAAATCCAATGTTCACCGATTACAGTAGAGCAGTTACAAACTAGAACAAGTGCCTATAATAAGTTAGGCTATATCGTCATATGGGTTATTGAAGATACATTTAACGGTAAAAGCGTTATATCACTTAATGCATTTCAATCTGCTTGTATCAATCCATATAAATATCAATTATTTTTATGGAATGCTCGAAAACAAGTCTTATATTGTTTTAAAAATATCATCGCTCTTGGAGGTCATAAATTTATTAGTGAGCAAATAGTGGATGGCTTAACTGAAATATGCCACGCTAACAATATAAGGAAAATAACTTATAAATTAAGTAGTACATGTGGAATGAATTTTTTAACTCAATGTAGGAAAAAGCGTTCAGTATTAGAACCGAATCTTAGCATTATGTACAATTTAAAACTGAGCGATCAATGGGTTTGTGAAAACTTGAATTTTATTTTTCCTGAGCAAATCTTCCTAAAAACACATCCCATTAGTTGGCAATTGCAACTATATAAATTGTTGAAACTAAATATATATTCTTACGAAAAATTTAAAAGTACAATCAAATTTAGACAGTTTGCAGAAACGAATATTGACTATAAAACTCAAGTTAATAATCTTGTACGACAATTTAAACATCAGTTTGTTAATTTTAGCAG
Source organism: Staphylococcus kloosii (assembly GCF_003019255.1). NCBI lineage: Bacteria > Bacillati > Bacillota > Bacilli > Caryophanales > Staphylococcaceae > Staphylococcus > Staphylococcus kloosii. The sequence goes on along the minus strand of NZ_CP027846.1, from coordinate 2,211,284 downwards.
TAATGACGTGCAAAAATAGCATTGTCATGAGAAAATTAAGATAAATCGATATTAGGAGGTTTACTTTATGAGTCAACAATTAACGAGAGAAGAACAAGAGCGTAAATATCCTGAATACACATGGGATTTAACTACAATATTTGAATCTGATGAAGCTTTTGAAGAAGCTTTTAAAGAAGTAGAATCTTATTTAGGACAAGAAGAACAATTTAAAGGCCACTTGGGAGATAGTGCCGAAACACTTTATCAAGCTTTAGCATTGGAAGATGAAGCAGAAGCTAAACTTGAAAAAGTATACGTATACGCTCATTTAAAACAAGACCAAGATACAGCAAATGATAAATATACAGGATTTGAAGCGAGAGCACATCAATTAATTATTAAATTTAGTTCAAGTTGGAGTTTTTTAGTACCAGAAATTTTACAAATAGATGAGGCTACTATAAGACAATTTATTAGTGAAAATGACAAATTAAAACGTTATGAATTTGATTTACAACTAATCAATGAAAATAGACCGCATGTACTATCTGCCGATAAAGAAAAGATGTTAACTGAAGCACAAGATGCTTTATCAACGCCTGATAATGTTTATGGTATGTTTAGCAATGCCGATTTAGAATTTGAAGACGCCGTAGACAGTGAAGGTAATCGTCATCCACTTACGCAAGGTACATTTATTAAATGTTTAGAGTCAGATGATCGCGTATTAAGAAAATCAGCTTTCGATAATTTTTATAAGCAATATGGTGCATACAACAATACGTTAAGTGCAACATTAGCAGGGGAAGTTAAGAAAAATATTTTTAATGCGCGTACACATAACTTCAAAACTGCACGAGAAGCAGCATTAAGTCGTAATCATATCCCTGAACAAGTGTATGATAATTTAGTAAAAACGGTTCATAAATATTTACCATTATTACATCGTTACACTGAATTACGTAAGGAACTTTTAGGTTTAGATGACATGAAAATGTATGACTTATATACGCCACTTGTGAAAAACGTGAAGTTTGAAATGCCCTATGAAGAGGCTAAACAGTGGATGATTAAAGCACTACAACCTATGGGCGAAACATATATGAATGTAGTCAATGAAGGTCTAAATAATGGCTGGGTGGACGTTTATGAAAATAAAGGTAAACGTTCAGGTGGTTATTCTTCAGGTGGACATTTAACAAATCCATTTATTTTACTTAACTGGTCAGATACAGTTTCAGATTTATACACTTTAGTACATGAATTTGGACATTCTGCACACAGTTATTTCAGTCGTCAAAATCAGCCTTCAAATCTTAGTGATTACACTATATTTGTTGCGGAAGTCGCTTCTACTTGTAACGAAGCGTTATTAAGTGATTATATGGACAAACATTTAGACGATGAACGTCGTTTATTATTGTTAAACCAAGAATTAGAACGTTTTAGAGCTACTTTATTCCGACAAACAATGTTTGCAGAATTTGAACATAAAATTCATGCTATTGAGGAAGCAGGCGAGCCATTAACTGCTAATCGTATGAATGAAGAATATGCAAAATTAAATAAACAATATTTTGGCGATGCAGTTGAAACCGATGAGAATATTAGCAAAGAATGGTCAAGAATTCCTCACTTCTATATGAATTATTATGTGTATCAATATGCAACAGGTTATAGCGCAGCACAAAGTTTAAGCCATCAAATTTTAACAGAAGGGCAACCTGCAGTGGATCGTTATATCAACGAATTCTTGAAAAAAGGTAGCTCAGATTACCCAATAGAAATACTAAAAAATGCTGGGGTAGACATGACAACACCTGAACCAATTGAACAAGCATGTGAGGTGTTTGAACAAAAATTAGACGCTTTTGAAAAACTTATGAAAGCTTAACATGAATGTATTCGTTTACAATTTGACGAGTTTATGACAAATAAAATTTATTGCAGTTTTTAGGTTGAAAAGGGTATATGGGCGTGTTATATTAAGTACATGAAATTAATCACATAACAAACATACCCCTTTGTTTGAAGTGAAAAATTTCTCCCATCCCCTTTGTTTAGCGCCGTGTAATCAGACACGGCGTTTTTTTTATGTATAAATATAAAAAATAGAGCTAATTATTAATATTAATAATTAGCTCTATTTAATTATGCACTTCTACTTTTCACTTTTAGCTTTCCAAAAGCTTCCTTCAGGTGCACTCAATTTTTCGATTTTTTGTTGAATTGCTAACTTTTTCAATTCCTTATTCAATACTTTCTCAGGCCATTCGTATATCGTTAACAATTCTTCCTTAGTAACGAGTTGTTGTTGTTCGATATATGTTTCTAAACTTGGTGGCAATTCTTTTTCTATCGACGTGCCCATAAGTTCATTGATGATATAAGTGTAAATATGGTATGGATATAAACCTTCGACTTTTAATCCTTCTTCATGTACATCTTCATTAAAGAAAACAAGGGAAGGGGCTTCTTCAATATCCATCTCCCTTGCAATATGCAAATCTACTTGTAAACTTTCTTTAATCGATGCGTTATGCAAGTCTTCTTTAAACACGTCTTTATCTAATCCTGCATTACAGATACAATTATTAACCATGGATTCGGTTATTATATCTTTTTTAGGAATAATTTCATTTTGAAGTAAATGAATAAATCGTTCTGCACGAATCCTCCCTTGTAATTCTGCTGCTTTGTATGCTAAAGCAATATTATCTAAATCAGAACTACTTTGCGCTTGGCATTTGGTCAATATGCGTAAAGATGGATTTAATATATGTCGTATGCGGATATATTGTTTGTATTCTAAACGCAATTTAGATAGTATAGCTGAAAGTTTAAAGCATTCTTGACTAAATGGGTCAAAAAATGAATAAATTTCAATTTTGCTTACAGGTGAAAGATTAGCATCTTCACGACTATTCGCTTGTATTAGTCTTAATTCTTGAGTCATGTAATTTCACCTACAATTAATTTTCAGAGTTTACCATGTGATTGGCTGTTAACCGTAAACGTTCATATAAGTAATCACCGACGCCTGCTGGTAGTTGTGCGTTTGTTATTGCTTGGTGCATATTTTCTAACCATGCATCACGTTCGAAGTGTGTAATGGTAAATTCTAAATGGCGTCTTTTAAGCATAGGATGACCATGTTCTTGAGTGTAAAGATTAGGACCTCCGAGAAATTGTGTTAAAAATTGTTTTTGCTTACGACTTGTTTCACTTAAATCTGTTGGGAATAAATGATTTATTCTCGTGTCTTGCGCAACAAGAGAATAAAAGTTATCTATAAGGTCGTATAATGCTTCTGGACCAATTACTTCATAAGGTGTTTGTGTCATTTTTCATCACCATACTCAATTTATATATATAATAATATAACACGAATATTGACATTTGGAAGTAATTCGACTTCTGTACATATAGTAAGGTTAATTAGATATTTGAGACTTACGATCGAAGAAACGTTGTACCTTATTCGCTGGTTGTTCGTAGGCTATGCCAAAGTTTTCCAAAATAGCATTAAATTTTGCTAAGCCTGAATCGTAGTCAACGACTTCAAATTCGAATTCATAGTCTTCAGTGTCTAAATAAGTGCTTTTATCTAAGACGATTAAATCTTGACCATGCGGTGTTTCTAAACGTTCAGTTGTTAAATCACCTAATATAGTTAATGAAGACAAATCAATATTTAATTTTTTGAGTTGAATTTCGATATCATTAGGTAAGTCATCTAAAGTAAGTCGATAGTTCATTTTAGGATTAATCGTCGTATCAAAGTTATACTCAAGTAATCCTACTTCGGCAGGGACTTTTAAAGTCATCTCATTACCACCATCTTTAACTCGAATACGTAATGCACTTTTATGTGACTTTAATTGAAAATCTGGAGTGTCAATATAGTAATTCGTTTGTGTGAAGGGTTCTTTATTTGGAAAATAGTGTTGCGCAAATTGATTATATTGTTGTGCTGATAATAGTTGTTTAAATTCAATTTCATTATTTGTGGCCATTGTTGTCACTCCTTTACTAATATTATGCAAAATTTGCTTTTAATTTAAAAGCAATACTCATTAAAATATGATAATTTTTAATGTCAAAATAGTTGCTAAAAGTTATAATATAGAATGGTCATGTCACGTGTTATGTCGTGGTAAATTATGTTAAACTAAGTAAGAATAAGGAGGAACAAGCATGCGAATTTATGTTAATGAAATTAAGATAACAGAAGATAGTATAAATTGTTATACAGAAGAATCTACAGAAGGGTTAGTAGAAGCAGGTCAAATGCTTGTTGATAGTGATAACTATGCCTTCGCGTATATATTAGATGATGGTCAATCATACTCATATTTAATTTTTGTTCAAGAAACATGGTCAATGATACATGAAAACAAAGATAAGAAAATTATAGTTAATGACGATTTAGAATTAAAAGAATTTAATAATGAACTAACTTACATATTAGATAATATTGAGGGTAATTCAAACTATGGTAAGGAGTTTGTTGCTAAAGTAGAAGAAATATTTGAATTATAGTGAAGCGGAGTGAAGCACGATGAATCAATGGGACCAATTTTTATCTCCATACAAACAAGCCGTAGATGAATTGAAAATTAAGCTTAAGGGGTTACGGAAGCAATATGAAGTAGGAGAAAATGCTTCACCGATAGAATTCGTAACAGGTAGAGTTAAACCTATGACGAGTATTATCGATAAGGCAAACAAACGTAACATTCCTTTTGATCGCTTGCATGAAGAAATGTATGACATCGCAGGTCTTAGAATGATGTGTCAATTTGTTGATGACATTGACATTGTCGTTAATTTATTACGACAAAGAGAAGACTTTAGAGTCATAGAAGAAAGAGACTATATTAGTAATACTAAACAAAGTGGATATCGCTCTTATCACGTCATAATTGAATATCCAATCGAAACATTAGCAGGGAAGAAAAATATTTTAGCTGAAATACAAATTCGTACTTTAGCAATGAATTTTTGGGCAACAATAGAACACACTTTAAGGTATAAATATGATGGAGATTATCCACCAGAAATTCAACATAGACTTGAAAGAGCTGCCGAAGCGGCGTATTTGTTAGATGAAGAAATGTCCGAAATTAAAGAAGAAATACAAGAAGCTCAAAAATATTATTCAAAAAAAAGAGCTAAGAAGCACAATAATGACTAGTGGGGTGTAAGCATGCGTTATACAATTTTGTCTAAAGGGGATTCAAAATCAAACGCTTTAAAGCATAAGATGATTAATCATATGAAAGACTTTCAAATGGTGGAAGATCCTGAAAATCCAGAAATAGTAATTTCTGTTGGTGGCGATGGTACGCTATTACAAGCTTTTCATCAATATAGTCATATGTTATCGCGTTGTGCTTTCGTCGGTGTACACACTGGTCATTTAGGCTTCTATGCCGATTGGTTACCACATGAGGTTGAAAAATTAATTATAGAAATTAATAACTCTCAGTTCCAAGTTATCGAATACCCACTTTTAGAATTAATTGTACGCTATAATAATAATGGTTATGAAACCCGATATTTAGCTTTGAATGAAGCAACCATGAAAACAGAAAATGGTTCTACACTTGTTGTGGACGTTAATATTAGAGGTAAACAATTTGAGCGTTTTAGAGGTGATGGGTTATGTGTGTCCACGCCATCTGGATCTACGGCGTATAATAAAGCATTGGGTGGAGCGTTAATACATCCATCACTAGAAGCAATGCAAATAGCAGAAATTGCGTCAATAAATAATAGAGTCTTCAGAACGGTTGGTTCACCACTTGTCTTACCTAAACACCATACTTGTTTAATCACTCCTGTAAATCATGACACGATTTTAACCACAATTGATCATGTGAGTATTAAACATAAAAATGTCAATGCGATTCAATTTAGAGTAGCAAATGAAAAAGTACGCTTTGCTAGATTTAGACCGTTTCCTTTTTGGAAAAGGGTTCATGATTCATTTATCTCAAGTGGAGACGATGAATAGTGCACTTTGTTTATAACATCCAAGGTGAAGAATCGGTTAAATCCTTTCTGCAACGTCATTCATATTCAAAAACAACAATTAGCGCCATTAAAAATAATGGCGCTTTACTTGTGAATGGTTGTCAAGTCACTGTGCGCGCTATGATGCATAAGGGTGACCAATTAAAGGTACAATTACCTCAAGAGATTCCAAGTGAAAATATCACACCATTTGATGCACCATTAAATATTTTGTTTGAAGATGACTTTTTAATTATTGTAGCGAAACCTGCGCATCAAAATATTGCACCATCTAAAGAACATTTACATGAAAGTTTGTTGGAACAAGTATACGCATATACATGGCAAAATAATGAGGTTGTACCGCATATCGTTACTAGATTAGATAGAAATACTTCAGGTATCGTTATTTTTACTAAACACGGATTTATCCACCATTTAATGTCGCAACTTACAATCGACAAACGTTATTTATGTATTTGTCATGGCAATGTACAAGACAGCAACATTATCGAAGCGCCTATCGCACGTCATCCAGCAAGCATTATTCAACGACAAGTTTCACCTGACGGTAAATATGCTCGCACAAGTTATACTTCATTAAAACAAAAAAATGGGTATAGTTTATGTGAAGTTAAATTAATGACGGGAAGAACGCATCAAATTAGAGTTCATTTCCAACATATTGGGCATTCACTTGTAGGTGATGATTTATACGGTAGTTCACGTAAAGACATTCCTCGACAATTGTTACAGTGCTATCAAGTTGCCTTTGCACATCCTATAACGCATGAGCAAATAAATATAGTTGATAGTGATATGTCGATGATGACAATTTTTGATATGCTATAATTTAAAATAAAGCACGGAGGTGAGACATATGTATAACGAAAATGAGTCAGTAAAATTAGATGATGAAACAGTTTATGATCAAGAATTACTTGATAAATTATTATTAGATAATGAGATAGATGAATTTAGAACTGAATTTTTATCTATGCATACATATGAACAAAGTGAATACTTTGAGGATAGTAACGATGATATAAGGCAACGTATTTTTGAAGTCTTATCTCCTGAAGAAGTAGCAGATTTCTTTGATCAATTAGAAATTGATGAAGAAGAATACGAAGATTTATTTGATACGATGAATGCTACTTATGCTAGTAAAGTATTAGAAGAAATGTCATATGACAACGCAGTAGATATAATGAATCAGTTGTCTAAACAAAAGTTAGTTAGTTTATTAACTTTAATGAATAAAGAAGATGCGAAAGAAATTAAAGCGTTATTACATTATGATGAGGACACTGCCGGTGGTATTATGACCACTGAGTATATTTCTTTAAAGGCAACAATGCCAGTTAAAGAAGCTTTGATTCAAGTAAAAGATCAAGCACCAGATGCGGAAACCATCTATGTTATTTTCGCAGTGAATGACGATAAAAAATTAATAGGGGTATTATCTTTAAGAGATTTAATCATCGCTGAAAATGATGCTTATATTGAAGATATTATGAGCGAACGTGTCATTAGTTCGAATGTTGCAGAGGACCAAGAAGACGTGGCACAAAGAATGAGAGACTATGATTTAATCGCTATGCCAGTGTTAGATTATCAAGATCATTTACTAGGAATTATTACAATCGATGATATTTTAGACGTAATGGACGAAGAAGCTAGTGAAGACTACTCTCGTTTAGCCGGTGTCTCTGACGTCGATGCAACGAATGATTCTGTTTTAAAAACCGCTACTAAGCGTTTACCATGGTTAATTATTCTAACTTTCCTTGGTATGATAACGGCATCCATTTTAGGCTCATTTGAAGATACATTATCTCAAGTAGCACTTTTAGCTGCGTTTATCCCGATTATCAGTGGGATGTCTGGTAACTCTGGTACACAATCACTAGCAGTTTCTGTACGTAATATTTCTACAGGTGAAATTGATGAGAAAAGCAAATTTAAAATTGCATTAAGAGAAGCAGGTAGTGGTCTGTTAAGTGGTTTTGTATGTGCATTAATTTTAGTATTAATTATTATCATTATATATAGACAGCCATTCTTAGCGTTTATCGTCGGTTTGAGTTTAACGATTGCAATGACGGTAGGTACACTAGTTGGTTCAGTTATACCATTGGTAATGAATAAATTAAAAATTGACCCAGCGGTTGCAAGTGGTCCATTTATCACAACGATAAATGATATTGTAAGTATGCTAATCTATTTTGGTTTAGCGACATCATTTATGACTTATTTAACTTAAGGAGGCAACATGGAGTTTTTATCACTCGTTATCGTTGTATTAGCAGCATTTTTTACACCGATTCTTGTAAATAGACTTAGAATTAATTTTATCCCCGTGGTTGTTGCCGAAATCGTCATGGGTATCATTATAGGTCATTCATTTTTAAATTTGGTTGAAAAAGACTCAATGTTAAAAATACTATCAACGTTAGGTTTTATCTTTTTAATGTTTTTAAGTGGTTTAGAAATAGACTTTAAAGCTTTTAAAAAGAAGTCAACTAACACCGATAGTAATGACCCAGACGCACAAAAGATGCCTGGCCATTTCCAATTAGCTATTACGGTATTTGCTTTAATTATGATTGTATCAGTAATTTTAGCGTATTTATTTAAATGGTTTGGTCTTATCGATGATGTATTATTAATGGTTATTATTATTTCTACAATATCGTTAGGTGTTGTCGTGCCAACGTTAAAAGAAATGAATATAATGAGAACGACTATAGGACAATTTATATTATTAGTAGCCGTGTTAGCAGATTTAGTAACGATGATATTATTAACTGCATACGGCGCTATTCATGCTACAGGCAGTGGCTCATTATGGCTAATCGGTATTTTAGTTATATTTGCCATAATATTTTACTTCCTTGGTGGTATATTTAAACGCGCTAAATTTTTACAAAAGTTGATGGACGGTACGACACAAATTGGTATTAGAGCCGTCTTCGCACTTATTATTTTACTAGTTGCACTTGCAGAAGGTGTAGGCGCAGAAAATATTTTAGGGGCGTTTATTGCTGGGGTAATTGTTTCGTTGTTGGGACCTGATGAAGACTTAGTTGATAAACTAGATTCGTTTGGTTACGGTTTCTTTATTCCTATCTTTTTCATTATGGTAGGTGTTGACCTTAATATCCCGTCGTTAATTAAAGAACCATCAATATTAGTTATTATTCCTATCTTACTTATTGCATTTTTAGTATCAAAATTACTTCCGGTATTTTATATTCGACGATGGTTTGATCAGAAAACGACGATTTCTTCGGCATTTCTTTTAACATCGACATTGTCTCTTGTTATTGCTTCAGCTAAAATCGCTGAACAACTACATACGATAACGCCTGAAATATCTGGTATTTTAATTTTAAGTGCAGTAATTGCATGTTTAATTGTGCCGATTATTTTCAAAAAATTGTTCCCAATACCAGATGAAGTAACGAAACGTATCGAAGTGAGCATGATTGGCAAAAATCAATTAACAATACCAATTGCACAAAATCTTGCTTCTAATTTATATCAAGTATCGCTTTATTATAGAACTGATTTAAGTGATCAACGTAAATTGGCAGATGAAATTTCAATGATTGAAATTGCTGATTATGAGCCTGAAATGTTAGATAGACTTGGCTTATTTAAACGAAATATTGTAGTTTGTTCTACAAATGATGATGAAATCAATAAAAAAGTTGCTTTAATGGCTAAGGAGAAAGGTGTTGAGCGTGTAATTTGTCGTTTAGAATCTAGTTCTGAAGATGCTGAATTACATGATCAAGGTATTGAAGTGTTTAGTAGTTATATGAGTAATAAAATTTTACTAAAAGGACTTATTGAGACACCTAACATGCTTAACTTATTAAGTAACGTAGAAACATCATTATATGAAATTGCGATGTTAAATCATCAATACGACCAAATTCAATTACGTAACTTCCCATTCGATGGTGACATTATTTTCGTAAGAATTATTAGAAATAACGAATCTATCGTGCCACATGGTGACACGCAATTACGTTATCGTGATAGATTAATCGTTACAGGTTCGAAAGAATATGTAGACGAATTAAAACGCGAATTAGAATTATATTATTAAAAAGTTTACTATTTGGATGTTTGTTATTAATACAAACATCCAAATTATTTTATCTTTCTTATAATAAAGAATTGTTCATTCTTTCTTAGCAATGTTAAAATATATAGTGTTATAATTAAGCATTTAATTATGAGTAATAGCACAGGCACTTATAAAAATAGTTGTTGCTATATAAAAATAATAATTAAAAGGAGTTAATCTCATGATTAGTTTAGAAAACAAAACTTTCGTCATTATGGGTATTGCAAATAAACGTAGTATTGGTTTTGGCGTAGCAAAAGTTTTAGACAGTTTAGGCGCAAATTTAATTTTTACTTATCGTAAAGAGCGTAGTAAAAAAGAATTAGAAAAATTAGTAGAACAATTAGATCAAAAAGAACTACATATGTATCAAATTGATGTGCAAAATGATGAAGACGTAGTTAACGGTTTTGCTAAAATTGGTGAAGACGTAGGTAACATCGACGGTGTTTATCACTCAATCGCTTTTGGTAATGTTGAAGACTTACGTGGACGTTTTTCAGATACATCAAGAGACGGCTTTTTATTAGCTCAAGATATTAGTTCATATTCATTAACAATCGTAGGTAGAGAAGCTAAAAAGTTAATGCCAGAAGGTGGTAGTATCGTAGCGACTACTTATATCGGTGGCGAATATGCCGTTCAAAACTACAACGTAATGGGTGTTGCTAAAGCGAGTTTAGAAGCAAACGTTCGTTACTTAGCTGCTGACTTAGGTGCTGATAACATTCGAGTTAACGCAATTTCAGCAGGTCCAATCCGTACTTTAAGCGCGAAAGGTGTAGGCGGTTTTAACACTATCTTGAAAGAGATTGAAGAACGTGCACCATTAAAAAGAAATGTAGACCAAGAAGAAGTAGGTAAAACAGCAGCTTATTTATTAAGTGACTTCTCAAGCGGTGTAACTGGCGAAAATATTCACGTTGATAGTGGTTTCCACGCAATCAAATAATAAAATCAAAACGAGTTTGATACAGAAATATTATAGAAAGTAAAAATAGAGTGGAAATTCATTAATAAAATTGAATTTCCACTGTATTTCATTTTTAAAGTCTTTTTTGGTAGCTCTTCGAGCTACCATTTTTTTATATTTGGTGCCATTAAGACAATTCCTATTTCGCGTTTTACTTTGGATTTCTCCGTAATGACATACGATTGAAACCCAAAATAGCTTTCAAATATCCAAAAACGGGTTCTACATCAAATTTTTTGTTAATAGATTTTTTCAATTTCAGGATTTGAAAGCAAGTTTTGTGTCATATATTTGAAGTATTCCCAAACAATTATTTTTCATAATTTTTTTACATAAGGCACCTCGTTAATTTGGTTTTTGTCATGATTAATTAAATTATACAAGCGTACTTTTTTTGTATAAAATTGAAAATTTGTAACGATTTTGTAAAGTGCTGACGCCTGAGGGAATCGTATGAGTGAGAGACTACAGGCTCGAACCGTACTTTACTAAATCAAGGCAAGCATGCACGAACAAAATCGTGGATTATAAAAATAGTACCTCATTTTTACTGAATAAATCAGTAGAATAAGGTGTTATTTAATTTAAGTTAGAAATTATGTCTCAAATAATTAACTCAAAAAGAAAAAGCAGATGACTACTTAAATTCAAAGTAGTCATCTGCTTTATTTTAATTACAACTAATCTACAACGTTGCTATTAGCTTTATCGACGATTTTCTGACGATAGTTAAAGACATTACGTACAATACATTTGATTACTGCATACAGTGGCACAGCTACTAATATAAGCGCAAATCCACCAAGGTTACCTGCAGCTAGTATTACTACGATAATTGTTAATGGGTGAATGTTTAATGATTTACCCATAACATTTGGTGTAATAACGTTACCTTCTAATTGTTGTGCAATCAATGTAATAATACAAACCCAAATAAATGAACTTGGTCCTTGGATAATTGAAATAATCGCAGCTGGCGTAAAGGCCATCCATGGCCCTAAGAAAGGAATCATGTTAGCTACAATTGCAAACATAACTAGTAGTAATGTGTATTTTAATCCAACGATAGAGTAACCGATGTACAGAATAAGTCCTAAAATTAAACTTACTGTGACTTGACCTTGTATATAAGATTTTAAAGTTTCATTTAAATCTTTTAATAAGTCTACAGCAAATACTTTTCTATCACCTTTAAATAATCTTGCGATAAAAGGAATGAAACGTTCATGGTCTTTCAACATATAAATTAAGAAGAAAGGAACCATAATGAGTAAGAATAAAGTTGAAATAAATGACGTAATATAACCTAATGAATTTGATAAAATACCAGTTACATTATCACCCATAGATTTTACAACTTTATTAATTCTATCTGTGACATCACTTGGTAATCGTTCCATTTGGTTCAATGCATAATTGACTAGATTTTGGACTTCATGTTGTAACGATGGAATTTGTTGGATCAAGTTATTGATTTGATCAACTATAAGTGGTCCGACGATTCCAACGACAATACCAATGATAATAATAAGTCCGATGAAAATAATCAATATACTGCCCCATCTAGGGACATTATTTTTTTCTAAGATCTTTTGAAATGGTAAACAAATATAAAATAAAAATCCACTAAGTATAAATGGGATTAGTACAGATTGCATGATAATTAAGAATGGTAAGAAAATTACATGCACTTCCATAATTAATTTGATGATTAGAAACAGTATGATTAATCCTATACCTGTTCTAAACCACACCTTATTTAACATAAATGGTGCCTCCTAAAAATTTACTATAGCTAAGTATATCTTATATAGATTGTGAACAAAAGTCGAAAATACATAAAGATTAAAATAAAATTTTTATTTGAAAATACATAACTACTAAGCACATCGATAGAAAACTTCGGCTTATTAATTAATTATTTATTTTTTAACAATTTACTTAAATATAGCAAATAGTCACATATAATTGTTAAAAGAATCAATTGATGTAATTCTAATTTTTATTTAGCAAGAGTGTGGCAAAATTATAACACAAACGGAATATAAATTATTAAATTCATTATAAAAAATATAACTTTATAAATACATTGTGCGGATTATAGTTTGTGTGTATAATAATAAAAAATATGTCATAAGGTGACATATAATAAAGGGGATGAGGTTATGTTAGAGAATTTCGTAACTTGGTTAAATGGTATTGTATGGAGTAAAGCGCTAGTCTACGGCTTATTACTTACTGGTATACTGTTTTCACTAATGATGCGTTTCTTCCAAGTCAGACACTTCAAAGAAATGATTCGCTTAATGTTTCAAGGGGAGAAATCACCGACTGGTATATCTAGTTTCCAAGCAATCGCACTGTCATTAGCAGGCCGTGTTGGAACAGGTAACATTGTCGGTGTTTCAACTGCAATATTTATCGGTGGTCCTGGTGCTATTTTCTGGATGTGGGCTACTGCATTTCTAGGTGCCAGTAGTGCATTTATCGAATCTACGTTGGGACAAATTTTTAAACGTGAAGAAAAAGGGGAATATCGTGGTGGACCTGCATTCTATATTGAATATGGAATTAAAGGTAAAGTTGGTAAAATTTACGGCTTAATTTTCGCGATTGTTACTGTCATTTCAGTAGGCTTGCTACTGCCAGGCGTGCAGTCAAACGCTATTGCAAGTTCTATGAAAAACGCTTTTAGTTTAAACCCATGGATCATTGCGATTGGGTTAGCTGTGTTGTTAGCTTTAATTATATTCGGGGGTATTAAATGGATTGCCAATGCGGCAACTGCTATCGTTCCTTTCATGGCTATCGCATATATATTGATGGCGGTTATCATTATTTTTATAAATGTTGATCAAGTTCCAACATTGTTCGCACTTATCTTTAAATCTGCATTCGGGATGGAGGCAGCATTTGGTGGTATTGTTGGTGCAATGATTGAAATTGGAGTTAAACGTGGACTTTATTCTAATGAAGCTGGTCAAGGTACTGGACCACACGCAGCTTCTGCGGCAGAGGTTTCACATCCAGCTAAACAAGGTCTAGTTCAAGCGTTCTCTGTTTATGTTGATACATTATTTGTATGTACGGCAACTGGACTTATTATTTTATTATCAGGTACATACAATGTTACAGATGGTGGCACTACGAGTAGTGGTGGACCTAGATTAATCGAGAATAACGGCATATTCCAGCCTATGTCTGATGGAGGTAGAGATTACACAGGTACGGCAATGTACGCTCAAGCAGGTATTGATAAGGCGTTCCAAGGCAGTAATTTCCATTTTGATCCTAACTTCTCAGGTATCGGTTCTTACTTTATTGCCATAGCATTATTCTTCTTTGCATTTACAACTATACTAGCTTACTACTATATTTCTGAAACGAATATTACTTATTTAACACGAAATAAAAGTAATACTGTCACTCAAATATGGATAAATGTTACGCGAATTGTCTTGATTGCTGCTACTATATTTGGTGCAGTTAAAACGGCAGAGGCTGCATGGGGCATGGGTGATTTAGGCGTAGGTTTAATGGCTTGGTTAAATATTATAGCCATTTGGATATTGCATAAACCAGCTATTAATGCGTTGAAAGATTATGAATTCCAGAAGAAAAAATTGGGCAGTGGTAAAAATGCAATTTATAAACCAGATCCTAAAAAATTATCAAACGCAGTATTTTGGCTTCACGATTATCCAAATCGTTTAAAAAAGGAAAGTAATCAAAAATAGAATATTTTAAAATATAGCGTCTCTTGATACAATAGCGATAAGATATCTAGGAGGCGCTATATTTATGACCGAATTTCAAGCAGGAAAGATTAATAAAATAGATTTTAAAAGTGAAGTATTAGAAAGAGATGTCACATTATCTATTTACTTACCTAAAGATTACACATCTTTATTCAAATACAAAGTGATATTTTGTTTTGATGGCAAAGATTTCTTCAGCTTTGGTCAAATTCATAGAACTTATGAAAAGTTAAGAGAGGCAAACAAGGTAGAACGTGCAATTATAGTTGGTTTTCATTATGAAACGGTAGACAAAAGAAGAGCGGAGTTTCATCCACAAGGTGAGAGAACGCCACTAACAATTAAAGCAATGGCGAAAGAAATTCTACCATATGTTGATCAACATTTCCCTACATTTAAAGTAGGCAATGGACGTATTCTATTTGGTGATAGTCTGGCTGGAAGTGTCGCATTGGTTACTGCACTTTCATATCCAAGAATATTTAGCCAAGTTGGCGTATTAAGCCCTCAACACGATGATGTGATTACTGAATTATTAGAACGCTGTCAGCTTAAAGATAATTTATCTATTTGGCATGCTGTAGGCTTAGAAGAAGAAGATTTTGAATTACCAACCAATGGTAAACGTGCTAACTTTTTAACACCTAATAGAGAATTAAATCAATTACTAAATTCATATAATCTTAGTTATCATTATGAAGAATTTGATGGGGGACATCGATGGAAATCATGGAAGCCATTGCTAAATGATATGTTGACATATTTTTTGTCGGATAATATTTCATTTTAAATATATATAAATTTTTAGACTAATTGATGTTTAAAGTAACGAAATTTTCTAAAATTTGATATAATGGTAATATGTTAAACAAAGGAGGAATTTCAATGATTTTAGGATTAGCATTAATTCCGTCAAAGGCATTGCAAGATGAGGTAAACGCATACAGAAAGCGTTATGATTCTCATTATGCAACAATTATGCCACACATTACTGTAAAGGGACATTTTACTATCGATGATAGTGAATATGAAGCGGTAAAAGAGGACATTAAAAAACGAATTGAAGGTAGTCCGGCAATCGATGTACATGCGACTAAAGCATCTACATTTGCGCCAACTAATAACGTAATTTATTTCAAAGTTGAAAAAACTGATGCATTACAACAATTGTTCGATAAATTTAATACTGAAGATTTTTATGGGAAAGCAGAGCATCCATTTGTGCCGCATTTCACAATTGCACAAGGCTTGACTAGCCAAGAATTTGAAGATATATACGGTCAGCTAAAATTAGCTGGTATTGATTATAAAGAAACAATTGAAGAATTATCATTAGTTAAATACAATGATGCTGACGAAAAATGGGAAGTTGAAGAAACATTTAATTTAGCTTGATTCCCGATATAAGTTTGAATAAAAAAGCGTGTTATACATTTCGTATAACACGTTTTTTAATGTGTTTGCTTATTTTTATTTGAAATAAAGTAATAACCATAAAATATTGCCAGTAGTAAAAAGACAGCTGCTGAGAAATAAAATGTGTTATTAACACTTTTAGTGAATTCTTTAATAAGTCCACCAACGATAGGTCCTATCATAGAACCAAAACCTTGGATACTATTAAAGACGCCCCATGTTTCTTCTTGTTCGTCAGGGTGAATGTGTGCAGCCATAAACGTATTCCATGCTGGTAATAATAAGCCATACATCAAACCGATAAATATTGCTAATCCCCATACAATATAAATATTTGTAATAAGAGAAAGTGCAAATATCATAATGGCGTATAACACAAAACCGCCAAAAATCATGGCATACATAAATGTTTTGCCGTTGTTATCAATAATTTTAGATAAGAATAACATTGAGATTGCACAACCGACACCACCTATTATAATGGCGATTGTATATTCGACAGTAGAGACGCCGACAACTTTCGTAGCATAAATAGGTAAAATTGGTACTAAAGCAGTTATTGAAGCACCTTGTAACAAGATACCTGGAAATAAAATCAAATGCTTTTTAGTAACATCTACAATTTGTCCTAATTGTTCTGATACAGGGCGAGTATTATAATTTGTTAGTCTAATTTTGACGAAGTAATATAATATCCATGCGATTAAGACTACTAGGGACATCATAAATGCAAAGTTTGTTGGATCGAACTTGAAGATAAGATTCATAGTAATCATACCAACAAGTAAACCTAACAACCATGCGAAATAAACGTAGCCCATTTGTTTACCACGGCTTTTTTCTTCGACGCTAGCAAGCATGATAACCCAAATCGGGCTAACAGCGATACCGAGTAACATTGCACTGGCAATTAAAATGATAGGATTAGTTGGTAACCAAATAACTAAAAATAAACTAGCAAAGGCGAGTAAAAATCCAGATGTTAATACTATTTTAGAGCCAAATCTTTTGAGTAGAAAACCAATAACAAAATTAGTTGCCGCATCTGAAATAAAATGAATAGAAATAGCAGTAGATGTAATACCTACCGCTATAGTAGTTGCCGTGGGTAGTAGTGATAAGTAACTTAATATATACATACCACGTGCAAATTCCATTAAAAATAAGATTACAAGCATAATAATGAAATTGTTACTTTGTTTAAAATTATTTAACGAAGAATTTTGCATATAAAGGTACCTTTCCATACACTTCTTCATATTGTGTAGAGTGATGTAATAAATCTAATAAATCGCGACATAATTTATAAGTTGAATAACTAACCCGAGATTCATCCATATGTTTAGCCATAGCTGCTAATTGTTCTGGATGATTTGTGAGGTCTGATACGATATTAATTGCATCATTTGGCGTATAAGCAATTTTGCCATAGCCTTTGTCAGTGAAATAATGAGCATTTTCTAGTTCTTGTCCTGGTGCAGGATTTAAAAAGACCATAGGTATCTGACGTGTCAAAGCTTCTGATATTGTAATACCGCCTGGTTTCGTAATCATTAATTGACTAGATGCCATCCATTCATTCATATGTTGCGTGTAGCCTAGTATTAGAACATTATCGTAATTTTTAAATTGTGCAGCTAAATTACGTTTTAGTTCTTTACTTTTACCACAAATCATAACAATTTGAGAATGTGGACTTTGTGCTAATATTTCTTTAATCATCTGATCAAAGCCTTTAGAAACTCCAAAAGCACCGGCAGACATTAAGATAGTTGGTTTGGTTGGATCTAAACCATTTTGAGTTAACCAATGTTCTTTGTCTATATCTTCTTCAAATTTATCTGCAATAGGTATACCAGTAACTTTTATTTTATGTTGTGGTATACCGATAGAAGCAAACTCGTCTTTTAAATCTTCAGTTGCTAAATAATATCTTTCTGAGTAAGGCGTAATCCAGTTTTTATGCATTCTGTAGTCTGTCATTACAGTTGCTATTGGAATATTAATATTAAATTGCTCAGTTAGTACTGACATAACCGGCGTAGGGAATGTTAATAGAATTAAATCCGGTTTCTCTTTTAACAATAAGTTGATTAATTTATTTAAACCATAATATTTATAAAAACATTTATCTAATTCTTCCGGTCTACTATAGTAAAAGTTTTTATACATATTTCTAAAGTATTTAAAACTATTGATATACCATTTTTTACATATAGTCGTTAATATCGGGTGAGCTTCCAAAAACAAATCATGTTCAATGACTGTTAAGTTTTCAAGGTTCATCGAATTAAGTTCATTGACAACACTTTGCGTCACTTGTAAATGGCCATTACCAAAGGAACCAGTAATTATCAACAATTTTTTCTTTTGAGTAACCATTTCAGTCACCCTCCATTATATTTATTTAACTTGTCTTTATTTTATCGCAATTTTTTGTTATGAGAAAGAAAATAAGCACATTTAGTCAAAATTATATCATTTTACAATATGAATTGAAATAATTCATACTATTAAGTACGAATTTTAAGTAATTTAGTAATAGCGTACCATTATTGTCATTAAAAGTATTGCTAAAATCATTTGGACACAAAATCTACAAATTTAATGACCGTAAAATAATATTAAGTTAAAATTACATATTAATAGGAAAGAATAAGCATTTTACAGATGAATTTTAATGATAATAATTCATCATTATAAAATGAAGTGAAAAAGTGTATAATGGCTATAAGCGAATTAAAGGAGCGATTGATGGTGAATGCGAATGCATTGTTCGAAAAAATCAAAGTTAAACAAATAATTGGAACGTTAGAATATGACGTTAATGATATAACAACGGACTCTAGAACTGCGACAGAAAACAGTATTTTTGTTGCGTCTGAAGGATATACGGTAGATAGTCATAAATTTTGCCAAAATGTGGTTGAACAGGGCTGTAAAATCGTAGTGGTTGATAGAGAAGTTTCGGTTACTGGGCAAGTCACTCAAGTGATCGTACCTGATACATTACGCGTAGCTAGTTTATTAGCAAATGAACTATTTAATTATCCAAGCCAACAACTTATTACATATGGCGTAACAGGTACAAATGGCAAAACGTCAGTTGCTACGATGATTCATCATATTTATAGAAAGTTAAATAAAGGTAGTGCTTATTTAGGTACGAATGGCTTTCAAATTAATGAAACAAAAACTAAAGGGGCAAATACAACGCCTGAAACTGTGTCATTAACTAAAAAAATTAACGAAGCTGTAACGGCTGAAGCTGAAGCAATGACGCTAGAAGTATCGAGTCATGGTTTGTCATTAGGACGTTTACGTGGTGTAGAATTCGATGTTGCAGTCTTTACAAATTTAACGCAAGATCATTTAGATTTTCACGGCACAATGGAGGCATATGGTCATGCTAAATCATTACTATTTAGTCAATTAGGTGAAGACTTATCTAAAGATAAATATGCTGTTATAAATAATGATGATGACTTTTCAGAGTATTTACGTACTGTAACACCATTTGAAGTGTTTACTTATGGTATAGATAATGAAGCACAGTTTATGGCTAAGAATATAAATGAAACTTTACAAGGTGTGACTTTCGATTTAGCAACGCCATTTGGAGACTATACTGTTAAATCACCTTATGTAGGTAAATTTAATATCGCCAATATAATGGCTGCTATTATTGCAGTTTGGAGCAAAGGTGAAAGTTTAGAACGAGTGATTAATGCGGTTGAGTTTTTAGAACCAGTAGAAGGTAGATTAGAAGTATTAGATCCATCACTACCTATAGATTTAATTATTGATTACGCGCATACTGCAGACGGTATGGATAAATTAATCGATGCAGTTAAACCATTTGCGCAACAAAAATTGATATTTTTATGTGGCATGGCAGGTGAACGTGATTTAACTAAAACACCTGAGATGGGTAGAGTTGCAAGTCGAGCGGATTATGTTATCTTTACACCTGATAATCCAGCTAATGATGACCCAAAAATGCTTACAGCAGAATTAGCTAAAGGAGCGACACACAATAATTATGTAGAATTTGATGATCGTGCAGAAGGAATAAAACATGCGATAGAAATAGCGCAACCAGGTGATACAGTCGTACTTGCTTCTAAAGGAAGAGAACCGTATCAAATTATGCCAGGACATATTAAAGTACCGCACAGAGATGATTTAATTGGTCTAGAAGCGGCTTATGAAAAATTCGGTGGTGGTCCTAGTGGCGATTAGATATTTAAAAGATGAAACGCGAGTTTATTTATATATTAATGAAGAGAATAATGTCTATTTTGTAGGGATTCCAGATTATAATTGGTCTGTAGAAGTATCTACTTTATTAGATACAATAGGTATTAAAGAAGAATTTGTAATGCATTTATTTACTATTTTCGACGAACAAAAATCTACACATATTACCAATCAAATCATTGAATGGTTAGAAGTATTAAAGGAGAATATAAATGAGTATTAAAGAAGAAATAGAATCGAGAAAAACCTTTGCGATAATTTCTCATCCTGACGCCGGTAAAACGACGTTAACAGAAAAATTATTACTATTTGGTGGTGCCATAAGAGAAGCTGGTACCGTTAAAGGTAAAAAAAGTGGCAAGTTTGCAACGAGTGATTGGATGAAAGTAGAACAAGAACGTGGTATTTCAGTTACGAGTTCAGTTATGCAATTTGATTACGATCATTATAAGATTAATATTTTAGATACACCTGGGCACGAAGACTTTTCAGAAGATACTTATCGTACACTAATGGCGGTGGATAGTGCAGTCATGGTTATTGACTGTGCCAAAGGTATAGAGCCACAAACTTTGAAACTCTTTAAAGTTTGTAAAATGAGAGGTATTCCAATCTTTACTTTTATTAATAAATTAGACCGAGTGGGTAAAGAGCCATTCGAATTATTAGATGAAATCGAAGAAACATTAGAAATTGAAACATACCCTATGAATTGGCCAGTTGGTATGGGGCAAAACTTTTTCGGTATTATCGACCGTAAAGACAAAACAATCGAACCATTTAGAGATGAAGAAAACATACTTCATTTAAATGACGATTACGAATTAGAAGAAGATCATGCCATTACAAACGATAGTGCTTATCAACAAGCCATCGAAGAATTAATGTTAGTTGAAGAAGCGGGCGAGAACTTTGATGAAGAAGCATTATTATCCGGAGATTTAACGCCAGTATTTTTCGGTTCTGCATTAGCTAATTTCGGCGTAGAAAACTTTTTAAATGCATATGTTGATCATGCACCGATGCCAAACGCAAGACAAACAAAAGAAGATGTTTCTGTATCTCCATTTGATACAGATTTCTCAGGCTTTATCTTTAAAATCCAAGCAAATATGGACCCGAAACATAGAGACAGAATTGCCTTTATGAGAATTGTAAGTGGTGCATTTGAGCGTGGTATGGATGTATCATTACAACGTACAAAGAAAAAACAAAAGATTACACGTTCAACATCGTTTATGGCGGATGATAAAGAAACATTAAATCACGCTGTTGCAGGTGATATTATTGGTTTGTATGATACAGGAAACTACCAAATCGGTGATACATTAGTTGGAGGAAATCAAAAATATAGTTTCCAAGAACTCCCACAATTTACACCTGAAATCTTTATGAAAGTATCTGCCAAAAATGTTATGAAACAAAAGCATTTCCATAAAGGTATAGAACAACTTGTGCAAGAAGGTGCCATTCAGTACTATAAAACGTTGCACACAAATCAAATTATATTAGGTGCAGTAGGGCAACTACAATTTGAAGTTTTTGAACATAGAATTAAAAATGAATATAACGTCGATGTTGTTATGGAGCCTGTGGGCCGTAAAATAGCACGTTGGATTGAGAATGAAGAAGATATTCAAGATAAAATGAACTCGACACGTTCTATATTAGTTAAAGATCGTTATGACCAATACGTCTTCTTATTCGAAAATGAATTTGCTACAAGATGGTTTGAAGATAAGTTTCCAGAAATTAAACTATATAGTTTGTTATAATTTATCACATTGTGTATAATAAGCTTACAAAATTAAAGACCGATGACTGTATAGTCAGAGGGGAGTAACTTAACTTTTAATAAAATCAAGCGAATTATTAATCTTGAATTTATATAAGTCACTATCATCGTCATTACGAAAGTATAACTTTCCGGTGGAGTGGGTGGATGAATATTCACAGAGTGAGACCTTTGCTATAGATATATTTATGCTTTTCGGCATTTATGTCTATATTGCTAAGGTCTCTATTTTTATGTACAAAAATAAAGGAGTTGTAATTCATGGATCCGAGTTTGATTTTACCTTATTTGTGGGTACTTGTAGTTTTGGTATTCCTAGAAGGTCTATTGGCAGCAGATAATGCTGTAGTTATGGCAGTTATGGTAAAACATTTACCACCAGAACAACGTAAAAAAGCATTGTTCTACGGTTTATTAGGTGCATTTGTTTTTAGATTTATGGCGTTATTTTTAATTAGTATTATTGCTAATTTCTGGTTTATACAAGCAGCAGGAGCACTTTATTTACTATATATGTCTTCTAAAAACCTGTATGAATTCTTTAAGCATAAAGACAAAGAAGAACAAGAATCCGGCGATGATCACCATTATGGTGAGGATGGAGAAGAAATTAAAGCTGGCCCTAAAGCGTTTTGGGGCACAGTATTTAAAGTGGAATTTGCAGACATCGCCTTTGCTATAGATTCAATGCTTGCAGCGTTGGCAATTGCAATGACGATTCCGAAAGTTGGCATACATTTCGGTGGTATGGATTTAGGTCAATTTGTTGTTATGTTCTTAGGTGGCATGATTGGTGTCATTATTATGCGTTTCGCTGCAACTTGGTTTGTTGAGTTACTCAATAAATATCCTGGTCTAGAAGGCGCTGCCTTTGCCATCGTAGGTTGGGTCGGTATCAAATTAGTCGTGTTAGTATTAGCGCACAAAGATATTGGTGTATTACCACATGAATTCCCACATGGTATGTTATGGCAGTCAATATTCTGGTCAGTTATGATTTTACTCGTAATCATTGGCTGGTTATCATCAATGAGACACAATAAAAATCAAAACAAATAATATCTCTTTAAAACCCTGACAGCATTAATGTTGTTAGGGTTTTGTTATTACTTCTAATTTACTAATAATATTGCGCAACCGATGTAAAAATCCTATGATTATGTTGAAGGTAATGATGTTGTGCAATTTTAAAAATATTTCACATAGTATAATGCAGAAATTTTTGACTTTATATGTCATAATATAAATTAATGAAGCGTGTAAGATAGGGGGAATAATGGTGGATAAAGATAAAAAACAGGTGATACCTAGAAGTAAGTATCGTCGCTCACGCCGCCAGTTTTTTCATAATGAAGAACGTGAACAACGTGTAAAACAAGAACAACAGCTCCGTCAGCAACAAGCTCAAAAAGATGCGACGTTAGCACAAAACAATAAAGAACGTGTGAAAGAGAATTTACAAAAATCACGTATCGAAAAACTAACTCAAGAAGAAATACAACATCAACAAGAAATTGCCAATCAACGTAATAAAGTGCCAGCAACTGATTTAGATGAAACAAAAAATGATACTGCAAATGCAGATACAGACGAAGAACAATTTGACAAATCATCTGCTGATGAACAACAAGATCAACCAGTAACTGAACAACATGATGTTACAGATGATAAGCAGATTGATGCTGCAACTAATAAAGATGCGGTGGCTGATAATAATCAGTCTAACGATGATCAAAACTTAAGCGATACTTCGTTAAATGACAGTGAAACGGTGTCGGAAGACAACCATAAAAAAGAAAACGATCAACCATTTTACACTGAAGCATCACAGCAATCACGTGTGAATCAATTTATTTCAGATGATGAACGTTATAAAGAGACCGACGATGATGCTTCGTCAAACACATACGGCACGAAATCAAATAATGCTAAGGAAAACAGTTTGTCTTCGCGTACGAAAGGCTTCTTTTCTCAAAATTGGGCAAAGCTATTAATTATTATAGGTGTTATTTTATTGTTAACGTTAATGAACGCAATATTTAATAATGTGGATCATAACGGTCACGATAGCAATGCATTATTTAAATCAAGTAACAATCATAAACCTAAATACACAGCTACTATGAAAAGTGCTAATAGCGCCATTCGTTCAGTTGTAACTGTTGAGAATGATACCAGCAATAATTCATCTTCTGTTCAAAAGGAAACTAAGGAAGCTAGAAAAGATAGTGAGTTAGGATCCGGTGTCGTCTACAAGAAAGTGGGCGACTCCATTTTTATTATTACTAATGCTCACGTTGTTGGTGATAAAGAGGAACAAAAAATTACATATGGTGAAAATAAAGCAGTTAAAGGTAAAGTTTTAGGGACTGATAAATGGTCAGATATTGCTGTTGTTAAAGCGAAACTAACTCAAGATTCAGATGTTAAAGCTATAAAAATGGGCGATTCTAAAAATTTAATATTAGGTGAACCCCTTGTTGTAGTCGGTAACCCGTTAGGAACTGAATTCAAAGGTTCAGTGTCTAAAGGAATTATTTCTGGTTTAAATAGACATGTGCCAGTAGATATCGATAAAGATGGTCATTATGATGTTTTAATGGATGCATTTCAAATGGATGCCCCTGTAAATCCAGGGAATTCAGGTGGTGCAGTTGTAAATAGAAATGGCAAACTAATTGGTATTGCATCTATGAAAATAAGCATGAAGAACGTTGAAGGCATGGCGTTTGCTATACCAGTAAATCATGTTCAAACAATTGCCGAACAACTTGAGAAAAAAGGTAAAGTTAATTATCCTAATACAGGCGTTAAAATTGCTAGTGTAAATGAATTAGATGATACAGCTAAGCAATCAATAAACTTACCTAGTAAAGTAGACAACGGTGTAGTAGTCGGAGAAGTTAAGCCTGAAGGCCCTGCAGATAAATCAGGGTTGCAAAAAAATGATGTCATAGTAAAATTAGATGGAAAACAAGTGGAAGATACGCTTAGATATAGACAAATTATTTTCAGTCATAAAAATGACCTGAAACCTTTATCAGCTCAAATTTATCGCGATGGAAATTTAAAAAATATCAAGCTCAAATTGAAGTAACGTTGAGGTGAAGTAACGCTTTGTCCATTTTCAATCAATTATTTAAGAAATCCAGCCCTCAACAAGGGATAGTGATGTACTATTTAGTTGCGATTATCGTATCATTTTTATTATTAAATTTACCTTTTGTACATAAAGCGGGTGCACATGTAAATCCTATAGATACATTATTTGTAGCTGTATCAGGAGTTAGTGTTACTGGTCTTTCGCCCATTAATATAGCCGAAACATATTCTACCTTTGGCCAAGTCATTATAATGATTATATTGAATATAGGTGGCATTGGTGTCATGGCTATTGGTACGCTATTATGGGTGGTTTTAGGTAAAAAAATTGGTATTCGCGAACGCCAACTTATTATGCTAGATAACAATAAAGATACGATGAGTGGTACTGTAAAATTGATATTAGACATTGTAAGAACAATGTTAATTATTGAACTTATCGGTGCAGTATTATTAACATTTTATTTTTATAGAGATACACCGAATATAGAATATGCCATTATGCAAGGGCTCTTTGTATCCGTATCAGCAACAACAAATGGCGGTTTAGATATTACAGGACAATCTTTAATACCATATGCTAATGATTATTTTGTACAGACGATTGTTATGTTTTTAATAATACTCGGTTCCATTGGATTTCCAGTCTTATTAGAAATTAAGGCTTATATTAAAAACAGAATACCGAACTTTAGATTTTCACTTTTTGCAAAAATTACTACTGTGACTTATTTGTTTTTATTTGTTTTTGGTGTGATTATTATTTTACTAATTGAACATAATCATGCATTTCATAATATGTCATGGCACAAAAGTTTATTTTATGCACTATTCCAATCAGCCACAACTAGAAGTGCTGGTTTACAAACTATTGATGTTAGTCATTTTAGTGAAGGAACTAACCTAATTATGGGATTCTTAATGTTTATTGGTTCTTCACCGAGTTCTGTAGGTGGTGGTATTCGTACCACGACTTTTGCGATATTAATACTCTTCCTATTAAACTTTAATAACAACACTGAAAAATTATCTATTAAAGCATTCAATCGTGAAATTCACACTACTGATATTCAGCGTTCATTTGCAGTTTTCACGATGGCTTCATTTTTAACGTTTATTAGTACAGTGCTTATTTTAATTATAGAGCAAGGGAAAATAACATTTTTACAAGCGTTCTTCGAAGTTATGTCGTCATTCGGTACTTGTGGTTTATCACTGGGCGTAACGGATAACGTACACGGAGCAACAAAGGTTATTTTAATGATCTTAATGTTTATTGGCCGTGTTGGCTTGATTAGCTTCGTAATTATGATAGCAGGTAGAAGAGAACCTGATAAATATCATTATCCAAAAGAACGTATACAAATCGGTTAATTTTTTAGGATTATAATAAAAGTTTAAAGTAAATAGCCAATCAACGATTGTTCATTGAGAAAAGCGTTGATTGGTTATTTTTATATAACAACGCTCTATAGTTGCTATCCAAATAATAAGAAAACATGTTAAACTAGCATTGATAAAGGGGCGAGATATATGACACAGAGCGAAAAAATATCTATAGACATTATTGCGACTTCGGATATGCACAGCTACTTTTTAAATGGACAACACGGTTCTAATATTTATCGTGCTGGAACGTATGTAAAACAAATGCGAGAACAAGGTAAAGAAGTACTATTACTAGATAGTGGTGGTAGTTTAGCGGGCTCTTTAGCAGCTTTTTATTATGCTGTCGTTGCTCCGTATAAACGACATCCAATGATTAAGTTAATGAATGCGATGAGTTATGATGCTAGTGGTATAAGTCCTAATGAATTTAAATTTGGCTTATCATTTTTTTCTAGAGCTGTGTCGCTCTCTAGATTTCCATGGCTATCAGCAAATATTGAATACAAACAAACGCGTGAACCATATTTTTCTACGCCATATACCATTAAAGAAATAGGGGGCATTAAACTAGCAATCGTAGGTTTAACCTCTGACGGTTTAATGGATCGTGAATATTTTGAAATGGAGCAGGATGTGGCGATTGAAAAAACATTATTATCTGCTAAACGTTGGATTCGATATATTCATGAAGTAGAAGCGCCAGACTTTTTAATCGTCATTTACCATGGTGGTATTAATCAGTTAAATAAATCATCTAACGAACGCGAACAAAATGTTAATGAGGCAGAAAAAATTATGCAAGAAGTTGGTGTAATAGATTTATTAATCACTGGCCATCAACACCAAACTTTTATTGGCAAAGATGACCAAACTGTCTATGTTCAAGCCGGCCAAAATGCCAAAAATCTTATTCACATTCTCGTTGATTTTAAAAAGCGTACAAGTTCTTTTGAATTAGAAGATATAACTTCTGAAATTATCGACTTAAATGATTATGAAGAAGATGAAGCATTATTAACCGAAACATACTATGATAGAAAAGCAGTCGAATATTGGAGTGAAGAAATTATTTCTGCGCAAGATGTCGATGCTAAGGTAAATGGTTTGGAAGATGTTATCACAAAACCACATCCATTTACACAATTGTTACATGACAGCATTAGACTCGTTTATGATTTTGACATCTCTTGTGTGCATTTACCTAAAAGTGGCGAAGAAGGATTATCAGGACAAGTAGCAAACGTTGATTTGTATAATGCTTATCCGCATCCAGACATTCCGATTAATTTAACATTAAAAGGACAACAAATTAAAGATATGTTGGAATATAGCTATTCACATATTGAATTCACAAATGGCACGCTAAGCGTAACAATTATTGATGAAACGTTATGTACATTTTGGCAAGGTATAGATTATGAAGTTGATATGACTGCAGACCCATTTAACAGAGTGACATTGCATAATATTAATCTCGAACATATGTATCGCGTAAGTATGACTGATTATTGTTATCGTAATTTCCGTCAATACTTAGAAAACACTGTCGTGCATGGCACAAAAAATGTGACAATGAATGATTTAATAGCGCGAAATTTAAAAGACCACAATTACGCTATACAAGATAAACAAAGTTTCAAAGTGAAAATGTGATAGATAAATACAAATTATATAACAATTTTTACTATATCGTTATTAAAAACACATTGTTTATTAGTATTGAAAGAATTGTCGTTGTCTTAACGTTATTCACAGACACAGCTAATAAATCACTAAAAGGTTCATATCCAAACGTAGAGAACCAAAAAGAATATAAAATAGCTATTGAAAACCCTAAAGATTCGCTGTGGTGGAAAGAAGAACAATAGTTAAATAAGAAAAAAGATAAAAAAAGGCTTTTTAAATAATAAATATTCTTTTATAATTTTTATTATTAGAAATTAAAAGCACCTCAAGTTAGAGGTGCTTTTTTATAATGTGAAATATATGTATGAAAGGAGGTATAAATATGAAAGCTATAATTAAAGATCATTATAAAAATATTATTATTTGTTTAATTGGTACTTTCGTCAATGCTGTTGGTGTAAATTGCTTTCTATTAGGTTCAAATTTAGGTGATGGAGGAACAGTAGGGATATCGTTAGCTTTAAAGTATTCACTTGGTCTTTCTCCAGCATTAACATCATTTATTATTAATGTCATTCTTATTATTATAGGGTGGAAATATTTAAGTAAAACTGTAGCAATTTATACGGTGATTTCAAATTCATCGTTATCATTATTTTTAGAATTAACAAAACATATGAATCTAGGTATTGATGATTTTGTCATTAACGCATTATTTGGTGGGGCTATTATAGGAGCCAGTGTTGGGTTTGTATTATCTACGGGCAGTACAGTAGGCGGACCTGCCGTTGTAGCTAGAATATTAAATAAATATTTTGGTTTTAAAACAGCTAAATCTATTTTTATACTAGATAGTTTAATCGTATTATCCTTCTTAATGGTTTTACCATTAAAAAATGTATTATTCACAATTATAATGCTGTTCGTAACTGAAAGAGCAACCTCATTTATTATAGAAGGATTTAATCCTAAAAAGGCTGTTACGATTATATCTGAGAAAAACGAGGTTATAGCAGACAAGATTAATGCTTTCACAGGAAGAGGATCTACGATTTTGCCAAGTAAAGGTGGTTACTCTAAAAACGCTTCAGGTATGCTTTATGTAGTTGTACCGCAATCTCAAGTAACTAAAATCAAAAATTTAGTAAATCAAGAAGATGAGAAGGCATTCTTGGTTATACATGATGTACGTGATGTCTTAGGTAGTACATTTATAAGTAATATAACTTAAGAGTCGAATATAAAAAACGTCTCAATTAGTAAATAATTGAGACGTTTTTAAAATATAAATTATGTATTATCCATTAAAGATTAATAAGATAACAACTGCTACAATTTGTGCAATGATTGTTGTAGCAATTCTGCGTGTATATAAATAACTGATAGATAATATAAGTTGAACGATAAAAATAAATAATACTATCCATAGGTTATCCAAGTAATAAAAGAGTGACGCAGAACAAAGTGCTGTTATGATGATACTAAGCCAATTCGGTAGTTTCAAATTGATTAGTTCTTTTTGTAATACTGTACGCATATATAATTCATGGCATGGTATTACAAAAATTAATGTAATAAGCATTTGCCATTTATAATAAACACCAGTGTGTGCTAACTGTTTAACTAATTGCGCATAAGTTAAATCATAAGCAATAGCCGCCATTATAAGTTGGACAACTATAAGCACGATACCACTTAGAATACCAACACCAATAGAAGATAAAAGGCGTTTAGAGTTAATGTCTCTTTGATAGAAAACATAACTCACGCCTGCAATTAACATAATACCAGTGTATAAGTTCCAGTATTCTTGTTTTTCTCCCCACATGATGTATAAAATGATATGAAATACAATGAAGCTAATAATATACCATAACAATGCATTTGAAATTCTTTTCATATTCTTTATCCTTCTTGGTCAACAATTTTATATCTTTTATGATTAATAACAGTTTTCTCAGGTAAATCTAACTGAGCGAAATTTTCCATGATAGTTAAGTCAACGATGACCGAATTATCATTTATTTTTTCAACTCTGCCTTTTAAGCCATCATAAAATTCTACAATATTACCTACTTCAGCGACAGTCATGTAAAATCCTCCCTAGAAATGTTTACTAGCATATATTGTACTAAAAATTTGAATACAAATAAACAAATAACTATTAAGACGTGTGAAATAAAATAACGTTAAAAAGAAATATTCATTTTGCGAGTATATAATTGGCATTTTTAATAAAAATATTGCATAAATAAGATAAGGGCACTTAAGAGGTTAAGGAGTGAAAAAAATGAAATTCGTTAGCAACAATAATATTACAGATCCGACTATCAATTTAGCGATGGAGGAATATGTTTTAAAAAATATGCCGAATGATGATAGTTATTTTCTTTTTTACGTCAATAGACCATCTATTATAATCGGTAAAAACCAAAATACTATCGAAGAAGTAAACCAAGAATATGTGGAAAAACATAATATCGACGTGGTTAGACGTATATCTGGTGGTGGGGCAGTATACCATGATACTGGTAATCTGAATTTTAGTTTTATTACTGACGACGATGGTAATAGTTTCCATAATTTTAAAAAATTTACAGAACCAATTGTAGAAGCATTAAAATCATTGGGTGTAGATGCAGAGATGAGTGGACGCAACGATATTCAAGTCGGACAAGCAAAAATTTCCGGTAATGCAATGGTTAAAGTGAAATCACGAATGTTTAGTCATGGGACTTTGATATTAAACAGTGATTTAAATGAGATACAAAATGCACTCCGTGTGAATCCAGCCAAAATAAAATCAAAAGGAATTAAATCAGTCCGCAGTCGTGTCGCAAATATTGTTGAATTTTTAGATGAACCTATCGATATTGATACATTTAAAAAAGTGATTCTAAAAACTATTTTTGGTGAAGCGGACCATGTAGAAGAATATAAATTAACTGATCAAGATTGGGAAAACATTGAACAATTAAGCAATGAAAAATATCGTACATGGGAATGGAATTATGGTAAAAATCCTAAATATAACTTTGTTAGAGAAGAAAAGTTTGAAAAAGGGTTCGTGCAGCTTAAATTCGATGTTAAAAAAGGTCGCATAGAACATGCAAAAATATTTGGAGATTTCTTCGGTGAAGGAGATATTACTGAGTTAGAACATGCATTAGAAGGTACATTGCATGATTTTGATAGTATAGCAGAAGCATTATCACAATATGATATCCGGCATTATTTTGGGGATATTGACCGTTATGAATTAATCAGACTTATGTCATAAGCAAAAAATAAAAAGTCTATTCACTTACTATTAAATGTAGTAGGGAATAGACTTTTTATAATAATGATGAGCTATTTAACTTAACCAACGAGAAATTCCTCCAGATGTTTGTATTCTTCTGTGTAGCGTTTAAAGTCTTGTTCGTTTTTATTCTGAAGCGCTTTGTCGATTAATGTTTCTAATTGCTCTTTTCGAACGTTTCTTAAAGATTCATCTATGATAAGTTCGATACCTAGGTCATTAATTGTAGAAACAAATGATTCCAATGTATTGTATTTTACATTTGTGTTATGTTTCATCTCCAACACACCCCTTCTATATATTTAAGTTAATTATACAATTATTAAATTTTGAAATCAATGAATATTCTGACATTTTAAAAGAAAAAGGTGTAAAAGTATACTTAAATTTATTATTTACTGGAAAAAATTCAGCTCATTTATATAAAAAATGATAAAAAAGAAAAAATAATTTAATAATTTATTGATTTTATATTTTTGTTGATATACTATATAGTCAATAAAATTGAAGGAGGCGTTTGAGATAATTAATAAATATGTTATTAAGAAAGGAGACATGGTAGTTCAACCGTTTGATACAAAAGAAAGAAAATATGGTGGCACAAGAATATTAAAATATAAGCAACCAACAGAAGAATTTAAAGAAAGAGCGCATAAAATAATTGAACGTTCGTGTCGATTTTACGGTAGTAGTTATCATTTTAAGAAAGAAGACACCATTCGCATCACAGGTATTATTAGTAAACCCCCAATATTATTCACTCCGTTATTTCCCACATACTTTTTTCCAACACACTCTGATAGAAAAGACGAAAACACTTGGATCAATATTCATTATGTGCAAAATATTAAATCACTAAAAGATAGAAAGAGTAAAGTAACTTTCGTTGATAACCAATTTATAACGATTGATATTTCTGCACATAGCATGAGACATCAATATTTAAACGCTATTTACTATTATTATATGATGGATAGAGAAGCAAGGATAACTACATTTGATCCAGATGCACCGATCGATTATACTAAACCGCAATTAAATATTTATGAAGCTTTAGCAAAATATTCATTGTTTGAACATAAATAGTATATTAATTTCTCATGTAAAAATGAAATATGCGGAATAATATATTAAATTAGTGTAAATGTTCCGCATATTTTTTTGATATTTCTACTTGAAAAATTGTCTGTAATTGATATAATAATATTTGTGCTTGATAAGAAGTACTATTAATCCACAGTAGCTCAGTGGTAGAGCTATCGGCTGTTAACCGATCGGTCGTAGGTTCGAGTCCTACCTGTGGAGCCATTGGAAACGTACTCAAGTTGGCTGAAGAGGCGCCCCTGCTAAGGGTGTAGGTCGCGAGAGCGGCGCGAGGGTTCGAATCCCTCCGTTTCCGTATCAAACCCTTGATTTAATAGGGTTTCAAGAGAGTAAGTGTCAAATATGTGTCAAGAGAATAATTCTCTGACACGTTGGCCTTGCTCTTTTTTATGTTCTTCTAAAAGGTGTGAGTACGTGTCGAGTGTTTGTGATATGGTTGCATGTCCTAAACGTTTACTTATATATTCAATAGGGATACCTTTGGAAAGTAAGTATGATGTATGTGTATGTCTTAGTGAATAAGGTGTTACATTATCATCATTTAATCCAATCATATCTTTAGTGTGTTTAAACGATTTATTGACTGCAGAATGACTTAATGAAAATAATTTTCCGTCTATTCTACGAGGTAGATGAGTTAATTTAGATTTAATTAATGTAATATCTTTTTGACTAACTTCAACATCTCTCTTAGAATTCTTCGTTTTTGTTCCTGGTAAATGTATAATCCCATTTCCCTTATTTAGATCATCATAAGTCATATTAATTGCATCACTATATCTTGCTCCTGTTATCGCTAGTAAATATAAAAAAATATAACTTTGTTCATTTTTACTTTTGAAATATTCCATCATATCTAAATAATTCTTTATACTCATATATTTAAAATGTTCCTCTTTTGGCTTAACAGTTCCTTTTACAGTTACATTGAAAGTGGGGTCTTTCTTGATATATCCATCATAAACAGCTTCTCTTAAACATGGGCCGATACAACCATTTACTTTCCTTACTGTTTCATCAGCATGCCCTTTACCATAATTATTTAAAAACTTTTGATATTCTGTACGTTTAATATTCTTAAGTAACATATTTTCACCAAAATAATCATTAAATAATTTGAGTGAGCGTTCGTACCAATAATATTGACGAGGAGATAAGTCTTTTTTGTTTTTTATAATGAGCCAATCTTTGTAATATGCTTCAAATGTTTTATTATCTTCAATCTTGTTACCATCTTCCAAATCTCTAATAAGTTGCTGTGCTGCGTTAATTGCTTCTGCTTTAGTCTTAAATCCTGACTTACGTTTTTTACCAGATTTAAAACTAGAGTCTTTCACATCGTATTGCCAAGTCGTAGATGTTTTATTTTTACGTTTTGTTACTGTAAATGATGCCATGTTTAATCTTCCTCCTTAAAAAAGATAAAAATATATACCCATAGGGAAAAACTATGGGATAGTGTTTAATTTATAGTTATATGCTATAATAAAAAATAAAAAGTGGGTGAGAAGTTGGAATTTATTTTATTACTATGTAGTTCAGGTGTTGCAGGATTATTCAGTTATATTTATTTAGATTATTTGTCTATTTTCGATACAGAAAAATCAGAGATTAAAAAGATGTTTTCTATACTTTTTTCACTAGTAAGTATTGGAATTTTTATATTAGTTAACAATTTTATAGGCATTATTATAAAAAATGAGTTGTTAAGCATATCAATAGCTTTATTGATATCTGCAATGTTGATAATATTCGTTCTTAATAAATATATTTATGTATTTTTAATAAATATATTTAGATCACACATGAATAAAACTAGAATTGACTTTCAAAAGAATGCACTAATACATGAACATGCGATTGATTTCGTTCTTTCTAATAGTAAAATGAGTTATTATATTGAATGCTATAATGATGAATTTATTGAGAAACCAGCTATGTACGGTTTAATAGCAAAACATGAAGTTGATAATAACTTAGATGTAAGTTTCATAATTTCTACAACTAGCAAATTCACAAATCAAAAATTAGCTAAAGCCGACTCATATTATGTGTATCATAAAACTAATACGACAAGTTATTATAAAATTTACGGATTTAAAGATTAATCATTTCCTATCTTTTCTGAAATCTTTTCCAAATTTTTCTTCTAATTTTGACTCACTTAATGTTTCATGGTCATGTGTGTGGTTTCTATATCTTTTTTTTACAGGTTCATTATTTCTTTTCTCATGACCCAGTCCGCCACCACCACTGTGACCAGGCTCTTTAGGATTATGTTGTTGCTTGTTATTATTTTCAGGCATATTAATTTCACCACCTCTCAACGTCTAACTCAGTTAGGCGTTATTTATTTTTCTTTTTAAAATATCTAAATGTTCTAACACGTTGAAAGAGCAGAGATGATGCTAAAATAATCCCAACTATTATATACTCTGCATAGACTAATATATTATCCATGAATAGTTTGCCCCTTTATTTAAATTTTATATAGGGCACGGTAGGGGGTGCCCATGGTGTAAAAATAAAAAAAACATGCTATAATAATTAAAAAGGGTGTGATGTGTATGATTAAATTGATTAAAAATAAAATATCTCAAATTGAAAAAGAACGTCAAACTATGTCTGATTCACACCATAAGAATTATCAGAAAACCAAAAACAAAATAAGTGAATACGAAGAAAATATGCATAAATCAGATGTTCAAAAACATGTAGAGAAAGAACTATCTAGGCACTTTTGAGAATTCTAATCCAATTGGTTGAATTATATCGAAGGTGTCATTTTCTTTTAAACCTAAAACAGAGGTTAGAAAAATCATCAGCATGCCTTGAGTGCCTTTTGAAAGAAATTCTTCTTTATCAAATTCTACATTCTGAAAATTAGTTACAGAAGATAATGCGACTGTTCTTGTAATTTTCCTTCCGAAACCTTTTAGTTTAACTTCATTAGCTAGTGATATTGTTTCTCCTGGAATCCTCAAATTTTCTCTATCACCAATCAATATTGTATTGCCTTTGTTAAAGATTATTTTATTCCCTAATACACTAGCTAAATGTTTGCTCATTTCGTTAAAAGTTTTCATTAATGACATTGCATGGAAACTTTCATGAAATTCTTGCAATTCTTCAATATTTTCAAAATGACCTGGCAATTTTTTTGACCCTGGATTTGTAAGATATTTATCTGCACTTTTGTACTTATCTTCTAAATATTTAATAGTTGGTAGTTCAAGTCGATTATTAATGTATGGCATTTGTCTTAGTAACTCAGTATCAAATATTCTTGAAGAAGTATGTAAATCTAAAACACTAAAATCATCATCAATATCAACAAAATCAAATTGATTACTATTTTCTAAGGAATGTATTTCATGATTTTCTTTTAGCACCTCATTTACTTTGTTATAAAGGAAATCATCATAAGCTTTCTTAACTCCAGTTTTAAAAGTATCATTATTAAAAAATTCTATTGTTTTACCTTCAAAAGTCTGATTTGTTTTATTACCATTTACCCCTGTACCATGTGTTCCTGCTTTTGCACCTGTGCTTTTCGATTCATTACTTCCGTAATTATCCTCAATATTATTTCCTCTTTGTACTGCTTTCTCATCTATAAGTTCTGTAATATTACCTTCAAATAATTGGGCTGATATACTAGATACGGAATCCATATCTAAATAAATAAAATCTTTCATTTCAGTCATTCTACATCCATCCTTTAATCTATTTTTTTATATTCAAAAACTCTTAATGGCTCAAACTGAATTACATAATCCCCACATCGAGCATAAGTGCCATATTTACGTTTATAATGAGACAAGCAATTTTGTACATAACCTGCTGAAACTTCAAAAAAATTAGCTATCTCATATAAATTATGGCAACCATTTTTAAAAGCGTCTATGATACCTTCTAATGAAACGAGTTGCTCCATTGCATAACGTCTTGCATATCCTTCAAATTTTCTGTTGTTAAATTGAGATTGGTCAGTTATATTCCCGTATGTGAGTTTATGATGTGCTAATTCTTCTGCTAACGTTTCTAACTTAACTGCTTCGGATCTATTACTGTTAATATAAATTTTGTTATTAAAATACATACCTGATTGAAATGATGGAAGCATATCAGTTTCAATAATATTTAAGTCTTTATATTTATTTACTAATTCCTCATATTTTCCCATCTAATACACCCTTTATTTACGTTTACTTTTTAGATAGTTAATAAAATCCTCAACTTCTTGTTTTTCAGCATCTGTTAAATTTTCTTTATCAAAGTGTGCTGCGATTGTGTCTTGTTTTTCATTGACTACAGCTTGTCTTTCAGTAATCCGAGATTTGGGAACATTGAAATATTCAGCAAGTTCTTCGATTTTTCCAATACGTGGATATTTTACTTCTTTTATCCAATTAGAAATAGTTGATTGACTTACGCCAATAGCTTCAGAAAGTTCTGTTTGTGTAATGTTGTTTTGTTTCATAAGTTGTTCTAAGTTCTCCGACAAAATTTTTCTAGCGCTTTTATACTCCATATTTTCTGCTCCTTTAATATTACTTAATGTAATATTAACTTACCATAAGTAAACTATTATTACAATAGGTAATATCACTTTTTAAGAAAAAATATTACTTTTTATGTTGACATATCACTTTAAGTAATAGTAATATTGTATTTAGCAACTAGGAGGTGATTAAAAATGCCAAGAGAATTTCCAGTCAAAGTTTGGAGGATTAATTCAAAAATGACACAGCAAGACGTTGCAGATAAGTTAGGTGTCACTAAACACACTGTTATCAGATGGGAGAAAGACGATACAGAATTAAAGGGCATTCAATTATATGCTTTGGCTAAGTTGTTTGATACGGAAGTAGATTACATCAAGGCCAAAAAAATTTAATATCACTATCACTTTAAGTGATAAGAAGAGGTGAACAGTTAATGAATGAATTACAAACAATTCAAATTGAAAACAACTCGGAACTAGGTGCAGTAGTCTCTAGTAGAGTAATTGCTCAAGAATTAGGCAAAGCACATAAAAACGTGATTAGAGATTTAGAAAAAATTATGCTCAGCTCAAATGTGAGCTCAGTAATTATTCCTAGCGAATATAAAGACAATACAGGTAGAAGATTAAAGGAATACCTTTTAACCAAAGACGGTTTCACTTTGTATATGTTCAACATTCAAGGTCATAACGATTTCAAAATGGCTTACATTAATAAATTTAATGAAATGGAAAACGCACTACAGAATAAATTACCCGGTTCGTATAAAGAGGCTGTTGCTCAATTATTAGAGAACTTAGAACGTAACGAAGAACTACAACTTGAGAACAGTATTCAAAAACAGCAAATAGGCGAGTTAAAGCCTAAAGCTACTTATTACGACTTGGTACTACAGAATAAATCACTTTTATCAGTCAGCAAGATAGCAAAGGATTACGGCATGAGTGCTAGAGCGTTGAACACATTGCTACATGATTTAGGGGTTCAGTATAAGCAAGGTGATATCTGGTTACTCTACGCTAAATACCAAGATAAAGGTTACACGCAGACAAGCACATATGCGCTAGATGAAGAACATTCAAAGGTAAGCACGAAATGGACACAACAAGGAAGATTATTTATTTATGACTTGTTAAAGGATGAAGGCATCTTGCCAGTTATTGAAAAGCAAATCGAAATCTAACCAACTTAAAGGAGGAAACGGAATGAAGCTAAAACAAGCGTTAAAAATAACACCCCTAATCGTCATCTTGGCGGAAGAGATTAAGAGTGTTAAGGGTGTAAATCATGGATGAAGATAAATTTATTTTGATTTTTACAATTATCACATTAAGTATAAATCTTCTTGCTCTATTACTAAATTTTTGGGGATAGTTATGCAAACATTTTTAGGTTTTCGACTAGTTGAAATTTTGAACTTTAAACAGTCGTAGTCAAAATCTTTATCTGCAGTATTTTTCTCAAACTGAATAAAACATTTCATAGATTGATAAGGATCTAACTTTAAAGGTAAACCGCTGGTTCTATGAGGTTCTTTAAAGAATTTACTGGGCATAATATTTTGAATATCGTAGACCCCATTAAATTCTTCGTCTTTAGATTTAGCCATTATACCAGTTATAGACAAAGCTTTATTAGATTTATTAGTGAAAATAAATTCTATGTAAAAGTCGCTAGTACTATCTGCAATTTGTTTAATTTTAACTTTAAAATTTGGACGTTGTTTCAAAAATATAAACCAAAAATTAATAAGAGACAGTAAAAACCCTGCAATCGAAATATAAGTTTTGTAATTATCAATGTTTTCCATTTTTCACACCACCCACTATCGCAGTAGCGATAACAACATTATACACGAAAGGAGCCAATAAAGATGGAATATATCGGATTTGCAGACGCAAAAGAGTTTGTAAAAGTTAGCGGAATTTCTAAAGATGATTTGGAAGATAAAGTTTTTTCGAATAAAGCATTCCAAGAAGCATGTATGTACCGTTTCGGTAAAGGTAACAAACGTTACATCAAAATTAGACCTGCAATCGACTTTATCGAAGAACATATTTTTATAAAAGAATCTAATTTATAAGGAGGGATAGCATGAATAAATCTTTTTATATCGCATTCACAGCGTGGATGGTATTCACACTAGCTTTAATGTTAATTGGTGTGTATTTCACATCAGCGATATTCACAGGCACAGTACTCGCAGTATTGACATATGCATTCTTTGATAAATATTTTTTCGCAAATAAAAAGACTGCAAGCTAATGTGGGGTTAGCTCACAGTCGAGTATTTAATAAATTTTAACAACTTAACTATACAACTAAATATGGGAGGACGTCAATATGAACACACATCGCTTACTCAACATGTCCCACGACTTAAACATCAAACTAGCTTATTCACACATCGAAGGACATGTCACTTTTAAACAATTCGACGACGCAACACTTGGCATAGCATTTACACATTTCAGTGATTACTACGAGAAAGGTTACGCCTCAATTCATATATACGATTGGCATAAGCAAGAAGAAGCTAAACAAGCACTTAAAGCTATGAAAGAGGTCATGGCTAACGAAAGGTTGATAACTGATGAAACAGACAGTCACATACCTAATTAAGAAAAAAGATGATGAGCTATATATTACAAACAAACCATCTGAATCTAACGATACTATCAAATATTCAACGGATAAAAGAGATAGTCGAGAATTTAACGGACTAGATAACAGCATTATTGATATGACGAAACACATTGCAATTAAAAAGACAGTAACTGAAACAACTGAATACGAAGAGGTGGATTATGACTGAAGAACTTAATTTATACCAAAAAATAGCAGATGTAAAAGCTAATATAGATGGATTCACTAAAGATACTAAAGGTTACAACTTTTCTTATGTATCAGGCTCACAAATTTTACACCGTATTAGAACGAAAATGATTGAACACAATTTACTATTAGTGCCTAACACTACAAACGAACAATGGACAACGCATAGTTACAAAAATAAAAAAGGTCATGAAGTCATAGATTTTGTGGTAGAAATGGACCTCAATTACAAGTGGATAAACGCTGACAAACCAGAGGAGCAATTAGACATTGGTTACCATGCATTCGGTCAACAAAGTGATATTTCACAAGCACATGGCACAGCTTTAACATACGCTGAACGTTATTTCTTAATGAAATTCTTCAATATCCCAACTGATGAAGATGACGCAGATGCTAAAGAAAAACAAGACAAATATTCAAAAGTAGACCCTAAGAACATTAAGACGCTTGAAGATGAAATCGAAATGTTTAGCCAACTTATGCAATCAAATGGTAAAGACGTACCAGCAGAGAAAGTTAAAGCACAGCTAAATATCAAGGACATTAACCAACTGTCAAATAATCAAATAGCTACAATGATCTCTACATTAGACAAGTGGAGCAAACAAGCGAAGGAGAGTAAATAATGACTAATCAAACAATTTTAACAGGTAATATCACTAATGATTTAGAAATGAAAGCAGCGGGACAATCACAAGTATTGAAATTCGGTCTAGGTGTACGTAGTAATTTTAAAAAAGATGAAACTAACTTTTTCCAAATCGAAGCATGGGGCAAAACAGCAGAACTCATTGAAACTTACTGTCAAAAAGGCTCAAAGATATTAATTGTAGGTGAATTAAAACAAGATCGTTTCGAAGATAAGGAAGGCAACAAACGAGAAAAAATTAAAGTTAACGTGGACAGAGTGGAATTTCTAGATAGTAAACAATCTAACCAACAGACTAAACAAGATAATCCGTTTGCAAATAACAATAACGATGTGACTTCGGACGATCTTCCTTTCTGATTGGACTGATTAAATGGCTCAAATTAAATCTTACATCCAGCAAGATGACGGCTCGATAACTGCTGTCATCTCGGATGTATCACTTGGTAATAAAGATACGTTAATGCTCGACAATGGTTACGAATTAGAAGCCGATGTGCTAGTCAATGACCCATTCAAGATAACGGATAAACAGCGTCGTAAAGTGTTTGCGCTTTGTAATGATATAGAGGCTCATACAGGGACGCCACGTGACTATATGAGGGAAATGTTTCAAGAATATGTAACTGTCCTGTATGGCTACGATAAGCGTATCTCATTGAGTAACTGCAGTCGTAAACAAGCAGGCGAAGTCATTGACGTTGCACTCGAATGGATATTCGCTAATGACATACCACTTAATTATAAGACAAGTGACCTAATGAAGAATGATAGAACATTTTTATACTACGCAACGATCAATAGGAAGTGTGTTATTTGCGGTAAACATGCAGACTTAGCACATTATCAAGCTGTAGGTCGAGGACGTAACAGGAACAAGATAAATCATTACGGCAACAAAGTACTAGCGCTATGTAGAAACCACCATACAGAGCAGCACCAAATAGGTATGGATAGCTTTAACAAGAAATACCATCTTAAAGACAGCTGGATTGAAGTAGACGAGAAGCTGAATAAGATGTTGAAAGGAGAGAAAGTGGATGGCGACATTTAGAACGATTAAAGAACGTGGCGATTTCGTAACAGTAAATAAGTTGTTCATATTTGATGAGAGATTAAGTGCTAAGGCTAAAGGGATCTTACTTTACTTTTTAAGCAGACCTGATGATTGGCAAATTTATACCTCTGAAGTAGTTAAGCATATGAACGACGGTCAAAAATCTATCAATAATGGAATTAAAGAATTGATGGAATGTAACTATGTACACCGCATACAGAAACGCCAAATAAATGGTGTATTTTCAGGCTATGAATACCGTGTTTATGAGAAACCAACCGAAATGCCATTATCGGAAAACGGATTATCGGAAAACGGAAAAACGGAAAACCGAAAAGGGCTAACTACTAATAATGATAGTACTAATAATGATAGTACTAATAATGATAGTAATACTAGCGCAACTAAAGTTACGCAAGAACAATTCGACCAATGGTGGAATTTATATGATAAAAAACTAGATAAGAAGAAAGCACAAAGTTTATTTAAGACAGCATTAAAAATGCATGACTTTGAAACAATTATGAATGGTACTAAAGATTACCTTAAAACAATTAAAGATAAACAGTATCAAAAATATCCTAAGACATTCTTATCACAAGAAAGTTATATGAATGATTATAACCAAGGTAAACATACTACCAACTTTAAAGACAACACACCATCAGATGATCTATTAGAAAAGAAACGTAAAGAATTATTAGGGGGATAGACGTTATGCCGATGAATAAAAAAGAAGCGTTCGAAATTATTGAGTTAGTAAGCAACGTCTACAATATGGAGTTCACTGAGAAAAAATTAGACTTATGGATTGATTTCCTTTGCGAAGATGGAGATTATGAACCATCGCTAAAGATGGCTAAGAAATATATTAAAGACGGCAATGTATACCCACCTAAAATACCTAACATATTACGACATTTCCCCAAAGTGTTTAAGGAAGAAGAACCAGACGATAAAACAAAATCACATCGTTGGAAAATGGCAAATGACCCTGAATACGTTGAGTCACGTAAACGAGCATTAGAACAATTTAGGCAGAAGGTAGCTGAATTTGATAGACGAGGTGATGACTTTGTTGAATGAACAGTATGAAATTGAAAGTACAGTCATTGCTAGTTTGTTGAAGAAATCCGACCTTCTAGAAAAATTAAGGGTTAAGCCTTACATGTTTCAAAATGAACAATTCAGAAACTTTCTTGAGTACATTTTAGAACAAGGAAGAGTTAACTTAAACGAAATATATCTTAAAAGTACTAAAGATAAATCATTTTTAGGTAATGATGTGATAGGTAAATTATATCAATCAGATTTTATAGGTTACGGCTTCTTTGAACGGTACCAGCAAGAATTATTACAAAACTATCAACTCATTAAAGCAATGCAGTTAACAGACGAGTTTAAATCAGAACTAACACCATCAACATTTAATAATATGGTAGACCAACTCAAAGAACTAACTAACATAACATCTAAAAAAGAAGATGGAACACAACGATACGCTACACAACTTGTAGAAGATTTATATAGCGATGAACCTTTACAGCGTGTAAAAACAAAATACAAACTTATGGATTACAAAATAGGTGGATTTGAGCCTAGTCAATTAGTTGTGATAGCAGCTCGACCATCAGTCGGTAAGACTGGGTTTGCGCTTAACATGTTGTGGAACATTGCACAACAAGGCTACCAAACATCATTCTTTAGTATTGAGACTACAGGTAAAAATGTATTACAACGTCTACTAGCAACTATTACTGGCATTGAATTAAATCGCATAAAAAACGTTCAAGACTTAACACCTGACGAACTAACAAAATTAACAGGTGCTATAGATCAAATACTTAAATTAGGTATCAATATTAATGACGATAGTACAACAACCCCACAAGATATAAGGGCTCAAGCTATGAAACCTTCAGATAAACCTCAAGTCATTTTTATAGACTACTTACAGCTGATGAGTACAGATACGAAAGTGGATAGACGTGTTGCTG
Organism: Staphylococcus kloosii; assembly: GCF_003019255.1. Taxonomy (NCBI): domain Bacteria; kingdom Bacillati; phylum Bacillota; class Bacilli; order Caryophanales; family Staphylococcaceae; genus Staphylococcus; species Staphylococcus kloosii. The sequence goes on along the minus strand of NZ_CP027846.1, from coordinate 2,167,370 downwards.
TAGAAAAACTCTCTCGTGACTTGAAGATTATAGCTAACGAAACAGGTGCAATTATTGTTGTGTTATCACAATTAAGTCGTGGCGTTGAATCGCGAAATGACAAACGACCAATGTTATCAGACATGAAAGAATCAGGAGGCATTGAAGCTGATGCTAGTTTAGCCATGATGCTTTATAGAGATGACTATTACGAACAACAAGAAGATGAAACAGGTAAATCGATTGTTGAGTGCAATATTGCTAAAAATAAAGACGGTGAAACGGGTGTTATTGAGTTTGAATTTTACAAGAAAACGCAGAGGTTTTTTACATGACAATAATACAATTACAACAATTACTCGGGCACCTTTATAGAGACACGTACAAGGGCAATACAGCCATTCAATTGTGCATTTTAGAGTTAGGTTATGCTGTTCAAAGATTGCTCGAGAATGAGCTTATAACGCCATATGATGACTATGAAGCAAATAAGCAAATTATCTTCGATGAATATAGAGGAGTGATTATATGAACATGGAAGATATTCAAGAAATATTAGAGTTCGGTTACGCACTATATACACAAGAAAGCGAAATAGTATTTGAAGTACAACCAGTAGGTAATGACCTGTACTACGTTAAAAACTGCGCTGGAATAAGATACTGGAACGAGCCATTTAAATATTTGAATGATAAAGAGATTAAAAAATTCAAAGGTAATCACAATTTATTCAGAGCAGGAGAACTAAAAAATCAGATGAGCATATTTGATATGTAGGGGTGAAAGAACAGTGAGTAAATATAATGCTAAGAAAGTTGAATACGATGGTTACACATTCGATAGCAAAGTTGAGTGTGACTACTACAAATATTTACAACGCATGATGCCAGTGAGTGAATATAACTTTATCGAATTACAACCAAAATACGAACTACTTCCTAAGTTTGGTAAACAGCGTAAAACAACGTATGTTGCTGATTTTGCTTTATGGAATGATGGTGAGTTATTAGAAGTTATAGACGTTAAAGGTATGCCAACAGAAGCAGCGAAGTTAAAAGCGAAGTTTTTCAGATTTAAATATCAAGATGTCAAATTAACTTGGATATGTAAAGCGCCAAAGTACACAGGCAAAGAATGGATTACGTACGAGGAGTTAATCAAGGCTAGACGAGAGAGAAAGAAAGCGAAGTGATCTAAATGGAAGAAACAATCAAGATTAAATATAACATCGAGTTTGAAAAGACGATTACATTTCCAACTCATCCCAATGATGATAACTGGGAACTGGAAGAGCAAATACACAATCACATGCATACAAATAAAGAAGAATATACAGATGGTAAGGTGCGTTGGATAGAGGAACCGACCATTACTGACAGGGGGATATGAAGATGATTAAAGAATTTGATTTATATAACACTAAAGGCGAAGAAGTAGTTAAAGCTAAGCGATTAAACATTCATTCCTACAATGTGAAAGGTTATGCAGATACGCCATTCGCAAATTTATATAAAAGAATATCAATCGAGGATTTCGAAAAGTTTAAGAAGCGTTTCAGTTTATACACAAAGCACGAAATTAGAGAGAACAAGAAAGCTAACAAAAGATATGACACTAGAATTATAGACCTACTAGCTAAAGCGAATTATAACTTGAACATTAGTACAGGAGATTTAGAAGAAGATAATAAATTAGAAATGTTAGGCAAGTATCAGTTAAAGCAAGTAATGGAGTTATTAAGTAATGGTAAAGAATTAACTGATTCAGTAAAGGTAGGTAATTGATATGAAAATAATTGATCTAAACCTAGACGATTACATTTGGTTTATTGAGCCTGGTAGCAATATTTCATATCCGGCTACTGTAACAAAGCTTGTGTATAACGATGATAAACCCTATGCCGAAGTATTAGTGGGACAACATAAAGTACGTATTGATGATGGTTGTCAAATTGCATTAGGTGAAAGGGTGAGTAAGTGATGGAAAAAGATAACGTGAACCATCCAGCACATTATACGTACGGCGATATAGAAGTCATAGATTACTGTGACCAAGTGTGTAGACAGTACCCACCTGAATTAGCACCTTATGTATTCAACGCTATTAAATATTTAAGTCGTGCCAATATGAAGAATGGTCGTGAGGACATTAATAAAGCCAAATATTATGTGCAGCGAATATTTGATAAATGGGAGGGCTGACAATGAAGAAAAAAGGACGTAGACCCTCGTATGAGTATGTAGTTTATAAAGGTGACGATGTTGTATGTGCAGGTACTCGACAAGAAATACTCGAGAAAATGCAGATTGCCAATAACACGTTTGATAGAATGGCGAGCAATTTAACTAAGCGTGAAGTTGGAAATGATTCGCAAAGGTTAGTCGTAGAGAAAGTGAGTATAGCTGAAATTGAAGCAGAATTGGGGATTACATCATGAGATCCACATATTTCACTAACAAGCATTACCTGACCAAAGATAACCGACGTATTGCCCACGTGCATATTGTGGGTGATGCGTATACGGTATGCGGGCATTATAAGCGGTTTACTGAGTTTAAGCGACGTACGTTTGATAGAAGTGAGTTTGAACAGTTTTGTAGTGATAAAGAATTAAGTATAGAGGAGTGAGAGAGATGAGAGATATAGACGATATAAAACAGGTAACCGATAAAGACGAGCTTATTAATATCCTAGCTGTCGAATACACTAGCAACATGGAGCAAATAGCTAATGAATGGTGTGGTACTGATGAGTGTTTCGATGACACTGCACAATCAGCACGGGATGTAATAAACAAGGCATATGAGTTAACGGGTATTGAAATTGATTTAGAAGGTCATTGCTTGGAACGTTTCTTAAAAAGGAGTGATGGCGAGTGAATGATTATAAAGAAGAGCGTGACACACTTATCGACGACGTAGCTATATTAAAAGCTAACAACGATCGATTAATGCGACGTAATCAGAAACTTGAAAGCTACGTGCGTATGTGGGATAAGCTTACCAAATGGAAGCAAGGGAAGTTAGCCGAACGTTGTAATAATGATTTATTACATGAGTTGAGTTATACGATGAATGAGTTGGAACGAGATATGTATAAGGGGAGAGATAAATGACTGAAAAAATAATGAAAGTTAAACAATGCGATATATGTAAAAAACAAGTAGAAATCGATGATAATATTACATCGCATACCGAGGAAGAAATTAAATCTATAAAATTACCAGTATTATTTAAAACAGAGCAAATAGAAGGAAGATCCACTACACCTTATGTTACTCAAAAAGACATTGATTTGTGCAAAGATTGTTTAAATAAAGCAGTAGCAATTGAGGCAATTGGTGCGCAAGGTAATAATCAGTATTGGTTTATGGAGGACAAATAAAATGACTAACCTAGAAATCAAACTATTAAGCGATAACGCAACAATGCCAACACGTAATAACTTAGACGCTGGTTACGATATATACGCAGCAGAAACAGTGATACTTGAACCACAACAGAAAGCACTCATTGCTACAGACTTAGCCGTTAATATTCCACAAGGCTATGTGGGATTACTTACAAGCAGAAGTGGAGTAAGTAGTAAGACTCATCTAGTGATTGAAACTGGGAAGATAGATGCAGGTTATCAAGGGCATATGAAGATTAATATTAAGAATGATAATGAAGACGATGGTGCAGAAACTATTTTCCTAAGAGATATATCGAACGAAAAGATATTTGAAGAAGAACGCAATATATATAAGCGTGGTTCATACCAAATCAACAAAGGCGATAAACTCGCACAGTTAGTTATCGTACCTATATTTACACCTGAGTTATTGGAGGTTAAGGAGTTTAGTAATGAATCAGCAAGAGGACAACAAGGCTTTGGATCAACAGGATATTAAAGACATCGTAACTAAAATTAAGGAAGTGCTAAGGAAATGACCCAATTCCTAATCAAAACAACTACACACAATACAGGCGAAGTCTTTCACGACGTGGTTAAGGCTAAAGAGAATGAAGTGTTTACACTGGTTGATGCAGAGAGTGAGGAAGAAGCGCTTATGAAGTATCGAGTAGGTAAAGCGTTTAGGAATATTAAATGCTTTATAGAGAATAACAAACTTTTAAAGGTAATAAGAAAGGACAGTGAGTAAATGAAATTCATTAAACGCACACTATATATTGTATGGCTACTGGCACTATACGAACTAAGCAAATACGTAACGAATGAGATTATCATACGCTTAACAGCTAATGATGAGATAGACGCACCATGTGATTATGATATTAACAGTCAGGCAGATTTGAATGGGGTTCATAACTATAATGCGGGAGGTAAGTAATATGTTCTGGATAATCACAAGCATTGTATTAGCTGTCATTGCCATTGTCACATTGATACTGAATACGGTTAAGGATAATCAGAACGAACGGTTAGAAGCAGAAGTTGCATATTTACTTAACATCATATTCAACGAACGCGGCGATGTACTGTTTCGATTGAAGGATGAGGATGTACGAGATATTAAAGACGAGTTAGATAAACGCATAAAATAACTGGAGGTATTAGATGATAGCTATTGAACGATATGATATTAGAAAGCTTGAAGACTATATACAAAACATTAAACAGTATCGTAAGCAATTGCGATATAGGGAATATGAGCTATTAGAAAATCACGAGGTAGTTAATTCTGAAGGTGGTAAATCTAATATTACGAGTAATCCAGTAGAGCGAGAAGTATTAAAGAAGATGAAAGATAAGAAGTATAATAATCTCAGCAATATAGTTAGAGGTGTAGACAGACTGTTAGATGAGCTAGATGAACAAACACTTGAGATGATTAGATTGAGATACTGGGATTGTCCTATAGATTGTAATCAGTGGGAACAGATAGCGGATAGATTCTATGTAAGTAAGACTACGATACTTAGAAGGAGAAATGCTATGTTAATTAAGTTAGCAGAATATATAGGGTATGTGTAGGAACGGACTTTAGGACTATATAAGTCCACCCTAAAAAGATATATTATGATAGCATAAGGTATTTCAAACACGGTACTAATTAAGGTACTTATGTTTTACCAGTACTATATTATGCGAGGCACGTTACATTTGTAGCGTGTCTTTTTGTATGCACCTATTTAATCTACCCACATAATAAGGACACACATATTAAAGGACACCACTTATTAAGGTGCGGCGATTAAGGTCTCTACATTTAAGAGTACCCTTTTAGGTCATACAGTTTAAGGTCATCACTTATACATTGAGTGTCTGACTGATAGAACAACATTCATTCAATTAACTTAAAAGGTTTCATTAGTTTAAGAGATTAATTGAAACAATAATTATAATTTCTTATTTAGTTTGTTTGTTGTTTGTTTAATGTTTCGTTGATCATAAACTTTAAAGATTAATTTGCTTTTGATTGATGAAACATTTTATAAAGTTTAAAGACAAAATGATTTGAGATTATAATTTCTTATTTCGTTTTGTCTTTTATTTTTTTGTAAGAATAAATATTAATTTTATTTATAAATTAGTTTTAAATATTAAATTCAAATGAAAGAAGTTGATTCATTTGTTTGTTCAACCAAAGGTTCGACTTGGTAATAAGTCATATACTCAAAGCGAGTTGCAAGACTATAGGAAAGCCAATACTAAACGTTATAACCAAGACATTAGGTATAACTCACGTAACAAGGAATATACTTCCTTCTATAATAGTACAGCTTGGCGTAAGCTACGACAGCAAGTGTTAATACGTGATAACTACTTATGTCAGAAATGTTTAGAGCAAGGTGTGGTGAATGACAAGAATTTAATCGTCCATCACAAAATCGAATTGAAACGGGATTGGTCGAAGCGACTGGATATGGAAAATTTAGAGGCGGTTTGTTTTAGCTGCCACAATAAAATTCATGGTGAATAAATTTTTAGAATTTTATTTTTCAGAAATAATTTTTGCGGGGGAAACAAAAACCGGGTATGGAAAATTTACACTAATATAACGAGCCGCACATCGCTGTGACCAAATTCCAGAAACTCATAAATTCAAATTAGTATATTGGAGGTGTTTTGATGGCTAGACCTAGAAAATTAAACGCAACTAAGACAGGAAATCATACAAAGAGCGAATTAGAAGAATCTAAATTACTAGAAAACGGGTTAGAACAATTTGAATCAATAAATATAAATTCTGAACCTGCTGATTTAACGGAAAATGCTGTAACTGAATGGCGAAGGGTTGTGCCACTATTGGAACAACTACCAATTGCTAATTTAGATTACACAATGATTAAAAGGTATTGCCAACTTGTAGACATAAATGACGATGCTTATGCGGACGTTATACAAAATGGTGCAGTAAACGAAGAAAACACGAAGAAAACCGGCTCATTTTTAGTATATATGGATACTTTAAAAGAAATAAAATCAATTTGTGGACAACTAGGAATGACAATTGATTCAAGAATGAGAATTGTTGTACCAACAGAAAAAGAAAATAAGAAATCTATATTCGATGAATTTGCTTTAGATGAAGATGATGACGAAGATGACTTATAACTTAGAGGAATTACTTGATGTTCCTCAAAAATATAAAGATGATGCTTATGAATATTGTGTACTTGTATTGACGGGCAAATACATTGCCGGCAAAAAAACAAGGCAATCATGTATCCGTCATTTGAAAGATCTACATCGAATAGGTAATGATAATTTTCCATATATATATAAAACTAAAAGAGCTAAAACAGTTATTCGCTTTACAGAAAGTTTGCCAGATACAAAAGGTAATTTTCATAAACTAGCAAAATTTCAAAAGTTTATTATTTCTTCTGTGAGAGGTTGGTTTGATAAAGACGACAATTTAAGATTTAAAAAGGTTTTTATCAGTATGGCAAGAAAACAAGGTAAATCTATTATCGTTGCTGGTCTCACACTATACGCTTTCTTGTTTGATAGAGAGCCGAAAGAAGGTAGACAAATATTTTGTGCTGCTAACAGTAAAGACCAAGCATCTATTGTCTTTAAAATGATTTGGAAACAGTTGTCCTTTTTAAGAGTGAAAGATGAAGAATTAGAAAAAGCAACTAAAAAATCTAGAGATACAATTACAAATTTAAAAGACGACTCTTATATTAAGCCGTTATCAAAAGAAACAAATGCTGTAGACGGATTTGAACCATATATAGGAATACTTGATGAGTATCACGAAAATAAAACAGATGAAATGCATGAACTTATCGAATCTGGACAAGGACAATTAAATCAATCTTTGATATTTATTATATCTACTGCTGGTTTCAATTTAAATGTACCTATGTATGTTGATGAATGGCCTTACGCTAAAGAAATATTATCTGGAGATTATGAAGATGATAGATATTTCACAGTTATTTATGAACAAGATGACGAAGAAGAATGGCAAGATGAAACATTATGGCCTAAATCTAATCCACTTATTAATGAATCAGAAGAATTGAAACAACAAGCATCTGATTATTTGAAAAGAAGAATAGAAACTGGAACTAAAAAAGGTAAAATGTTCAAAATTTTAGTTAAAAATTTTAATTATTGGATGCAAGCTAGTGAAGAATCTTATCTTGATTTCAATGATTGGAAGAAAAATGAAACCGAGTTTGATATTACTAATAGTAAAACATACGTTGGGTTAGATTTATCACGTGGAGATGATTTAACAGCAGTTTCATTCATTCACTTAGATGAAAACAATAAGCAGTATTATGTAACCTCTCACTCTTTCGTAGGAACTAAAGGCGGGCTCCAAGCAAAAATTGAAAGAGATATTATAGATTATCAACAACTTGCAAATGATGGTTATTGTACGATTACTGATTTATCTAGTGGAATCATCAATACAAATCAAGTATTAGATTATATTGAAAATTATGTAAGTAGATACAACTTAGATGTACAAGCTATTTGTTACGATCCACACGCTATACATGGTGTGTTAGCAGAAATTGAACGTCGTAATTGGTTTTATGAGTTATATGAAATTAGGCAAGGGTCACAAACTTTATCTAATCCTAATATAGATTTCAGATTAAAAGTTATGAATGGAGAAATTAAACATCATAAAAATCCATTACTTGATACAGCGGTCAAAAATGCAATTGCTAAGAATGTTAATGATTCAATCATGATAGAAAAGAAAATGAATAGAGAGAAAATTGACCCACTCATGGCTACAATATTTGCTTATGTAATAGCAGGCGAACATGAATGGGACGCTGAAACATTTATACCAATGTTCTTATAGGGAGGTGTTGTAATGAATAAAATTCTATACGCATTATTATTGATTATATTATTCATAGTCGGAATAACTAGTATATTCTATGGATTATTTATATTTTGGAAACCATTAGCATTTATTGTTGGTGGCTTATTTTTAATTGGTTTAACTGGAGTGTTAAATCAAGCGTACGATAACACCTCAGAAAGGGGTAAAAACTAAAGATGCCATTACTCGATTTAGGGTTTAACAGCAAGCAAGATAAGATGAATCGTGATTTAGAACGATTACTTTATTGGCAAGAACACGGAACACATGCTAGTTACACAGGTATTAATGCTTTGCGTAACAGTGACGTATTTACTGCTACACGTATTATTTCAGCAGATATTGCTAGTACGAAGTTAAAAGTTAAAGGTCATGAGACGAACACAGTAATGAATGATGTATTGAATTTATTCAATAACAACCCTCACTCAGACTTACCAGGCTGGCACTTCAAATTCATTATCATTGCGAACATGTTACTCAACGGTCAATCTTTCGTTGAGATTATACGTGATAAAAATGACTTCCCCGTTGGTTTCCATTTCTTACATAACGATTTAGTAGGAATTGAAGAAAAGGATGGGGAAGTTATTTATAACGTCAGTGAGGATGTGGAAGGTAATGCAGTAAAAATTACTAGTGAGGATATACTGCATTTTAGATACATCACGTTAGATGGTTATGTGGGTTACAGTCCGTTGTATGCATTAGCAAACGAAATTGGTATATCTCAAGGCTCTAAGAATTTCTTGAAAACATTCTTTGAAAACGGTGCTACATCTACTGGTGTTTTAACCATGAAAAAAGGTAATATCAATGGCGACCAACTAAAACAAATGAATGAAAACTTTATTGAAAAGCAAATGAAAAATAATGGTGGGCTTATTGTCATTGATGAATCACAAGATTTTAAAAGATTGCAAGTACCAACAGAAGTATTGAACTTCTTAAATAGTTATAAGTTCAGTACATCACAAGTCGCTAAAGCATTTGGATTACCAGTATCTAAATTAGGTATCGAAACAGTCAACACGTCCATTACACAAGCTAATCTCGAATATCTGCAAAGTACATTAGATCCAATATTCAAAATGATGATTGCAGAACTCGAAACTAAGATATTCAAATTCATTGATTCTGGTTATGAATTGGAATTTGATTCTTCTCGTCTTATTGATATTGACCCAGAATTACAATTGCAACGTATTACAGAATTGCATGGTAAAGGAATTATATCAACAGATGAAGCAAGAAGTGTATTTGGTTATCAACCTATAGATCATGGTGACCAACCACTTGTTGACTTGAACCGTGCGCCACTATCTACATTAGAAAATTATCAAAGTTCTAAGATAGATAAAGAAGTCGAAAAGAACACTCTTAAAGGGGGTGGTTTAAATGACGAACAGTAACGTTGATGCGTATAAAGATATGGTCATAGAGGGGTATGCAGTGTTATTTGATTCTATTAGTAAAATGACACCTAATGGTTACAGAGAAAAAATATTACCCACTGCATTTGATGAAGTTGATGTATCAGATGTCAAATGTTTGGTGGACCATGATTGGGGCCAACTTATCGGAAGGACGAAATCAGGAACCTTAGAATTAGAAGTTGACAACAAAGGGCTTAAATTTAAGTGTTACTTACCGAATACGTCAACAGGGCGTGATATATATGAAAATATAAAATTAGGTAACATTGACGAATGTAGTTTCTTTTATACACTCCCTCAAAAAAATGAGGGTAGTAGACATTGGGAAAAAATAGATGGGGATTACGTACATGTAGTACATCAAATATCAGAGTTAAGAGAAATTAGTGTTGTGACTATGCCAGCATACGATGATACCTCGGTTATTGTTGCACAACGTTCTCAAGATTTAACTAAAGCAAAAGAGTTAGAACAATTAAAAATAGCGCTAGATATAGAAAGCCTTCGTTTTGAAACGTAAGGCTATTTTTTATGCGCATTTTTACTAAAAGGAGTGAAAAACATGGCTAACAATTTAGATGCGCGCCAAAAAGAAATTAATAATTTAGTTTCTAAAGCGCAAGAAGCAGTCGAAAAGGGAGACCTAGAAACTGCACGTAATTTAAAAGCTGATATCGATTCACAGAAGAAAGAATATGAAGAATTAAAACAATTATCTGAAGAAATCAAAGCGTCAGCACCAGAAGAAGAATCTGTACCGCCTAAAGATGAAGGTGCAGAAGAAACTGATAACAAAAAAGAAGATTCAGAGGAAAAACCATCGGACGATAAAGAAAATAAACCGTCTGAAGAAGAAAAAACAGACGACAAACCTAAAGACGATGATAAACCCGAATCTGAAGAAAAACCAGAAGCACCAGCTATCGAAAAAGTAGAAGAACCTACAGAAGACGAGTTGGAAGAAGAAAAAGACAAAAAGAAAAAAGAAGGGGCGAAACGTTCTATGGCGAAATTAAATCAAAATCAAGAAACTAATGAGGAAATCCTAGGTTTCGAACAATACATGAAATCTAAAGGAGCAAAACGTGACAACGTTAAATCTGATGATGTTGGCGTAACAATTCCAGAGGATATTAAATATATTCCAGAAAAAGAAGTTAACACAGTACAAGATTTATCAGAATTAGTACAAAAAACTTCAGTATCAACTGCAAGTGGCAAGTACCCAATCTTAAAACGTGCAAATGCTAAATTCAACACAGTTGAAGAACTAGAGAAAAACCCAGAGTTAGCACGTCCAGAATTTGAAACAATTAACTGGGAAGTTAACACTTACCGTGGTTCTATTCCAATCTCTCAAGAAGCGTTAGACGATTCAGTTGCTAACTTAACTGCTATTGTGTCTGAAAATATCAACGAACAAAAAATCAATACATTAAACGAAAAAATTGGTGCAGTGCTTAAAGCATTCAATCCAACATCAATCGCTAATGTGGATGACTTAAAAGAAATTATCAACGTTAAATTAGACCCAGGTTACGACCGTCAAATTATCTGTACACAAAGTTTCTATCAAAAACTAGACACTTTAAAAGATGGTAACGGTCGTTATTTATTACAAGACAGCATTATCAACACTGCTGGTAACACTGTATTAGGTATGAACGTAACAGTGGTACGTGATGACCTTTTAGGCGTTAACGGCGATGCTAAAGCGTTTATTGGAGACGTAAAACGCGGCGTGTTATTTGCAGACCGTACAGACGTTTCAGTTCAATGGATTGAAAACGAAATCTACGGTAAATACTTGATGGGTGCGTTCCGTTTCGATGTTAAACAAGCAGATAAAAACGCTGGTTTCTTCGTAACATTTGGCGAGGATGCAGAAGGCGAAGATACACCCTAATGCTCCCCAAAATGTCGTAGTTAATACGAATGCAAAATCCGTTTCTATTACGGCAGAATAGGGGTGTTTAGATGTTCGATTTAGAAAGTAAAGAATCCGTAAAAAAAGCGATTCGTGTAGATCATGATTTCGATGATGACTTGATTATGGATGTCTATTTACCTGGTGCAATTAATGAAGTTAAAACGGCTGTTTCATTAAACGATGAAGATAAAGGTTTTTACGAAAATAATCCTTTATTTAATTTAGCTGTTTTAAACATTGTCGCACATCATAATGACAATCGTTCTATTACATCTAACGAACAAAGCTTTGATGTACCAGCATCTTCATTAGCACTTATACAAACGTTACGAAGTAATCTTGCTAAATGGCGTTTAGAAAACATCGAGGTGATAGCCGATGAATCTTAACCAGTTAGATTACAGAGTCGTATTTTACGACATTGTTAATGATGGACCAGAAGCTGGCATGAATGATTGGAAAGAAGTTTACAGTTGTTACACGGGCTTATATGAGCCTACACAAAAAGATGTACAGTTAGGCAATTTAGAACTTAGCAAAAGGTCGGTCACATTAAATATTAGAAATGCGCAACCTCAATTCATACCCAGCGTTAATCAAACGTTTGAAATAAAAAATGGTATGTATGCTGGGTTGTTTTTTAATGTCAAAAATGTGGCACCCGCTAAAACACCTAACTATATCAAAGTGGTAGGTGAAGAAGAATGAGAGCAACTTTAAAGGGAGAAAAAGAGTTACAACGAGAACTCGAACGCCGATTTGGCAAACGTAAAATGCAAAAGATTGTAGATTACGCTTTGACTAAAGGTGGTGGCGTTGTTGCCTCGATAATCGCTAAAGATATGCGTTCGTTTGCTGATACTGGTAAATCAGTGAAATCGACATCTGTTTCAAAGCCTCAAACAATAGGTGGCGTGAGACAAGTTAAAATTCACTGGAATGACGGAAGTACAGGCGAGCGTTATAGAATTATTCATCTTAACGAGTTTGGCCACTATGACAAAGCAGGTAAATGGGTTAACACAGCTGGTAAGGGTGTTATCGAAAACGCCCTAAGACAAGGCAGAGAAACCTATTTTTCCACAGTAAAAGCAGAGTTAGCTAGGAGGGTGTAAATGGATGACATCACAATGAAGATATATGAAGCGATAACTGATAACGAAGAAATTATGCAACATGTTCAAAAGAACAACATTAAATTCTTCGATTATCCCAACGCACAAGAAGTCAAAGATGTAGTGATTGTCATAGACCCATTAGATACACCTACACCAACTAACTTTGGCGACGATGACAATATATTATACGAATATTTCTATCAAATTGATGTATTCGTCAAACAGAATAACGGCATTAACGGACGAGTCCTATCAGATAGGCTCGTTTTTTTATTGCAAAGAATTATGTGGGAGAGATTGGGGTTCGGTGAAACGTCCTCAATCAAACCCGAATTTATTAAGGATTTCAACTTATACCATCAAGCAAAACGCTTTGAAGGTAAACAATATTTTAAAATTTAGGAGTGTTTATATATGGCAGAGAAAAACTATAGATCGTTCACAGGTTTAACTGAGTTCTACTACAAAGTGCATGGTGAAGATGTTCAAGCAGTTACAGACCCAGAACGAATCAAATTCTTACAAGAGATTTCAGTATCTAAGGACCAAGACATCGAAAAAGCATACGGTGATAACCAAGTAGCAGAGATGGCAGTAGCTAACGGAACTATTGAAGTTGAAGCTGGATTCCATAAATTACCATTAGAAGATAGAGTGGCATTATTTGGATTAGAAAAATCAGAAGATGGCATTGTATCAGTTGGTAATGATACACCGCCATACGTGGCTGTTATGTTCGCTAAAACTATGGAAGATGGCTCACGTGAATATGTTGGATTACCAAAAGGTTTATTCACATTCCCAGAACTTGAAGGTAATACTAAAGAAGATGGCGTAGAGTTCAGTTCAGATTCTACTAAAGCAGAATTTATGCAAGCATCTGTAGCTGGTTTTGAAGAAGAAAAAGCTATGTTATTAGGACACGATGAAAAAGGCGTAAATGTCATGAAAGACGCTATTTGGAAAGCAGTATTTGGCAGTGATGAAGATAAAGGCGAAGATACACCCTAATATACCCCAAAATGTAGAAGTGACAGCCAATAGCAAGTCGGCTGTTGTTTCTGCAGAATAGGGGCTTTTAATATAGATAGGGAGGAACAATAAATGGCAGATACATTAAACGTGTATAAAGGCGAGGAAGTCGTAGGCAGTGCTGAACGTGGTGAAAACGGTAAAGCATCCGTTACGATTAACAACCTCGAAGCTAACACTGATTATGCAGCTGGTACTTACCAAGTAGCATTCTCTAACGAAAATGGAGAATCTGAAAAGGTAGATGTTCCGGCATTCAAAACAAAACCTATTGCAGTAACAGGCGTAACAATTGCACCTAAAACTGCAAGTATTGATGTAGAAGCAACAACTCAATTAAATAGTACGGTTACACCATCAACTGCTACCAATAAATCAGTAGCTTATGCAAGTTCTGATGAAGCAGTCGCAACCATATCAAGTGACGGTACAGTAACTGGTGTTGCAGAAGGTGAAACAACGATTACGGTCACTACACAGGATGGTAATAAGTCTGATACTGCAACAGTAACAGTTAATGCAGTAGAAGAACCTGAACCAGAAGTACCGGAAGAATCAGAAGAATAACTAACACGAGGGCTTAAATGCCCTCTTTTTATTTGCAAATAAAAAATCAACTTATAAAGGGAGTAATTATAAATGGCTAAACGTAATTTTATTAAATTAATTCAAATCGACAAAAAAGGTAACGCAGTAACAGATTCAGAAGGAAACGTTAAATTCGATACTTACATTACACCAACACAAATTCCATTCCGTAAAATTTATGATGCTGCAGATTTAATGGACGGAGAAGGAGAAGATGACAAATCTTCTAAAGAAGGTTTTGATGAAATGTTAGATATGGTTGTCGATATTTATAATAACCAGTTCACTAAAGATGACCTATTAGACCGATTACATGCACCTGATGCGATAGAAGAACTTCGTGGTCAAATTGAGTTTATCGCACAAGGACAAATGGATGATGAAAGAAAAAAGGAATTAGCGAAAATGATATAAAGGTTCAGACATGGGCTGACCACAAAGCAAATATGAAGAAAATCATGTTGCAAATGATGAAAGAAGGTGGGAAGGATATTAACGATATATTAGATATGCCTTTCGCTTTCTTCATGGAAATTGTGGACGAAAGTAATAAGAAAGATGTTGAGAAAAAGGAATCGATGTTGGACGCGTTCCTTTAAAACACATCTCATAGATTGGAGGTGGAGTAATGGCAGAAAGAATTAAAGGTTTACAGATAGATTTAAGCCTTAATGACATGGATGTCAGTAAAAAGTTAGCTAGTGTTAAGCGTGAATTTAGAGCTTTGAACACGAGCATGAAAGTGTCGAATAATAACTTTAAATATGGCGATAAATCAGCTGCATCATATAAAAATCGTATGAATGAGTTACAAACTGCAGTTGATGGCAGTTCTAAACACCTGTCACAGTTAAAACAACGACATGCCGAAGTAGTTGCAGAGCAAGGTGCAGGATCTAAAGCTGCATTGGATTTAGCTAATCAAATCAATAAAGAAACCGACGCTTTCAATATGTATAAAGGTCAATTAAGCAGTGTTACTGCCGAATATCAACAGAACTTTTCAGCACTAGGGAAAATAAGGAAATCTTTTGCATCTGTTGGTTCGGGCATGCAGGCAGCTGGAAGTAAAATGCAAGGTGTCGGTCGTTCGTTGTCTAATAGTATTACGAAACCTGCATTAGTTGCTGGTGTTGCAGCTGCTGGTTTAACAGCTAAATTAGGTTTTGACCGTTTAGTTGGATTAGATACAGCTAAAGCTAAATTAGAAGGTCTAGGCTATTCAACTAAAGAAGTTGGTAGTATCACAGACCAAGTAGCTAAGGCAATTGATGGTGGTATGACCACTATGGCTGAAGGTACCGACGTTGCTGCAGGCGCATTAGCTGCAGGTGTAGAACAAGGTAAAGACTTAGAAAAATACATCAAATTAGTTGGCGATGCTGCAGTTGGTAGTGGTAGGCCTGTTTCAGAAATGGCAATGATATTCAACCGTGTTCAAGGTCAAGGTAAGTTAATGACTGAAGAATTAAACATGATTGAAGAAGGTATGCCCGGTTTCAGTAATGCGATGGCTAAAAATTTAGGTGTTTCTTATGATCAGTTTAGAACTATGGTTACTAATGGTGAAGTGACAGCTAAAGACTTCCTAAGTACTATGGATGATTTTGCCGGTGGTATGGCAGGTGCTTATTCTAAATCGTGGAAAGGTATGGTACAGAATAGTAAAGCCTACATCGGACAAATTGGTGAAGCTTTCCTTAGTAGTACATTCCAAAAGGCTAAAGGTGGTTTACATGAGTTTGAGAAAATGCTTAAATCACCAGGCGCTAAACAATGGGCTGCTGAAAGTGGCGAAAAGTTAGGGAACGCTTTTAATACTATAGGTAATGGTATTAAAGGATTAATGAATTGGTGGAATGGTCTCAATGGCACCACTCAAAGTGTGCTCGGAGGTATAGTTAAATGGCTAGGTATAACCTTAATCACTGCCGGTCCAGTATTAACGGTGTTTGGAAAAATGACCAGTACTATAGGTAGTATGTTCAGTGGAATGTCTACGTTAATATCATTTTTAATACGTCATAATGTTGCAAGTAAAACCGCAGCAGTAGGTCAAGCTATTTGGAACGGAGTTACTGTCACAGCTAGGGGCATAGCTAACGGTTATAGAGCTGCAGTGGCTGCACTTATTACCTCACAAACAGCACAAGCGATTAAATCTAAAATTGCTGCAGTAGCTATGACAGTTTGGACAGGTGTAACTAAAGCGGCCACATTGGCTACACGTGGTTTAGGATTAGCGATTCGTTTCATGACTGGGCCAGTAGGAATAGTTATCACTGTAATTACTGCGCTTGTAGCAGCAATCATTTATTTATGGAAAACAAATAGTACATTCCGAAACATTGTTATAAACACTTGGAACGCTATAAAAAATGCAGCGATAGCAGTATTTGGTTTCTTGAAATCTTATATTATAGGTATCTGGAATGTGATAAAAACTGTAACAATCGCTGTATGGAATGCAATTAAAGCGTCTGCTATAGCTATATGGAACGGAATTAAATTCGCAGTACAACATCCTATACAAGCTTTAAATAAAGCGTTAACTGCTTTATGGAATGGGATGAAAGCAGCGGCTATCAAGATTTGGACGTTGCTTAAAAATGCTGTCATTGCGATTGTAAAGGCTTATATTAATCAATCACGCAATAACTTTAACTTATTGAAACGTATAGTGGTTACTATTTTTAACGGAATTAAAACATTTGTCATAAAAGTTTGGAATGCACTCAAAAATGGTGTCATAAGAATAGTGAAAGCTTATGTCAATCAAACACGAAATAACTTTAATACATTAAAACGTGTTGTAACGACAATTTTCAATGCAGTTAAAAACTTTTCAATCAAACTTTGGAACTCAATTAAAAATAAAGTAATATCCATTGTAAAAGCGCTTTGGAATGGCGTTAAAAAAACCTTTAATGCCTTAAATAAAGATGTGCATGCGATATTTAACGCTGTTAAGAATTTTGCACTCAAATTATGGACCAACGTTAAAAATGGCGTTGTTTCAAGAGCCAAATCTTTATGGTCTGGCGTAAGCAATACATTTAAATCATTACGCAAAGGTGTTGCATCCATATTTACAGGAGTTAAGAATAACACGATCAAATTATGGAACGCTATCAAAGATAAGGTGACTGGTATTGCTTCATCACTTTGGGGCGCAGTTAAGAAAACTTTCAATAAAATGAAAGATGGCCTTAGTGGTATAATTGGCAAAATTAAAAGTCTTATCAATGGTATGGTCGACAGTGTCAAAAAAGGTTTAAACAAACTCATTGATGGTGTCAACTGGGTAGCTGGTAAATTAGGTATGGATAAATTACCTAAGATTAAACTTCACACTGGTACTGAGCATACCAATACGACAACGAACGTAGTTAAGAATGGCAAAATATCTCGTGATACTTTTGCTACTGTAGGCGATAAAGGTCGAGGTAATGGTCCAGGTGGATTTAGACACGAAGCGATTAGATACCCTAATGGTAAAATGGCGATTACACCTAACAGAGATACAACAGCATTCTTACCTAAAGGTTCATCAGTTATGAATGGAGCTCAAACGCATTCTATGTTAAGTGGTATGCCTAAATTCGCAAATGGTACAAACAAGAAGAAAAAACAAAACATCTTAGAACAAGGTAAAAACTTAGCAGGCGCTTTTGGAGAAAAAGCATCTGATGCAGCACATGGCGTAAAAGAAGGTACCCAAAAAGCTTTAGAAGCTTCAGCGAAAGCTATAGGTAAAGGTAAAAAATGGCTGGGCGATAAAGTAGGAGATGTCATGGACTGGGTGGGGAAACCCGGTAAATTATTCAATAAAATCGCTGATGCTTTTGGCATTAACCTAAAATCCTTTGGCGTACCTAAAGGGGCTACCTTACCTTATGACATGATGAAGGGAATGTTTGGAAAACTTAAAGATGCCGCTATCAACATGATTAAAGGCTGGATGGATGAAGCAGGTGGCGATGGCGATGCTTCTTGGTTATTCAAACATGATATATGGCAGAAATTCGGTAACTATACAGGCGGATTAAGCTTTAATGGTGGTAAACACTATGGTGTTGACTTTGGAATGCCAATAGGTACAAACGTATACGCTGTAAAAGGTGGTAAAGCCGACAAAGTATGGACTGATTATGGTGGCGGTAAATCTGTTCAAATAAAAACAGGTAAGGGCGAATGGAACTGGTACATGCACTTATCTAAACAAATTGCTAAGCAAGGTCAGAAAATAAAAGCAGGCCAATTAATTGGTAAGTCAGGAGATACAGGTAATTACGTTCGTGGTGCCCACTTACATTTCCAATTAATGAAAGGTAATCATGCTGGAAATGACACTGCTGTTGACCCACTAGGTTGGTTAAAAAAATTAAAAGGTGGCGGTAAAAAAGCCGCTAAGAAATGGGCGCCAGATATAAAACGTGCAGCCAAACAAATGAAGGTTAACCTTTCAGGAAGTGAATTAAATGACATTATTAAATTAATTAGCACAGAATCTAGTGGTGACGCTGGTATTGTACAACAAATTAATGATATCAACACTGGTGCCAACCGAGCACGTGGTTTACTTCAATATACACCAGGTACATTTGGTAGTTATAAAGTTAAAGGTCATGGAAATATTATGAATGGTTACGACCAATTGCTTGCTTTCTTCAATAACAGTTCTTGGCGTGGTAACCTTAGCGCTTGGAAACGACGTATGGCTGCGGGTTCAACCGGTTGGGGTCCAACTGGAGGTAGAAGATTTGCTACTGGCGGATTAATTAATTCAAGTGGTTGGTACAACCTAGCTGAAGGTGGCTATCCAGAATTTGTTATCCCAACAGACCCTAGCAGACAATCTGACGCTATGAAACTATTAGCGATTGCTTCTGAACATATTGGCAAACGCGATAATAATAAACGACCTAATCAAATGCGTACACCTAAGACGACAGTAAACGCTGGTAGCGACAACACAGAATTATTACTACAAATGATTGCTAACCAACAAAAACAACTCGACGCGTTAATGGAAATTGCTCAAAGCAATAGAGGTATTGAAGATAAAGCCGGCTTTAATGAACGTGATGTATCACAAGCACAAGGACGAAAAGCTAGAATGAAAGCATATGCCAGAGGGGGTGCAATCGTCTAATGGCTAAAACAGTTAAAATGTTTAACGATGATTTTTCAAAAATGTTAACGGATTTACCTAATTTAACATTCTTAGATGCCACAGAAGATGGCGTAGAAATTAGCGCAAACACGGTAGAAACTAAAGGGCGCGATGGTGTGAGAATAGGGCGACCATCCTTTGGTCCATTCAAACTTAAATTACGCTTCTTTTACCGTGGTGCAGATATACAAGATTATAGATTACTTAAACATAAACTAAGAGGGATCCTTTTTCGAAGGGACCCTTTTTATATTGTTCATTCAGATATGCCAGGCATTAAATATCACGTTTATTGTGAAGAAAATGCTATAGAGGATATTGGAACAAAATTCGGTACATTTGAAGTTACTTTTAATGTATTTAAAGGTTTTTCAGAGTCGCTTACAGATACATTAGATGTAGGTTTTCTTTCTGATAACTGGCAATTTGAAGGTGGTTTAATTACTGATAAAGCGATTGCTTACGTCCATAAAGAAAAAGGCTTTGAAATATGGAATGGAAGTAATGACACAATCGACCCTTTGAACCATAAATTAATCATCAGAATAAAAGCAGATGCGCCTAGAGGATTAACATTAATTAATCATACAACGGGTGAATCGTTTACGTATTATAACGCTTTAACAAGTTCTAAAACATTAACATTAAATGGTATACATCCAATTATAGGAAATAAACGTGTGGGTTTCGACACAGATTATGGGTGGATAACATTAGCTGAAGGTATGAATAATATTGAGATTAAATGTGATACAACGAATGATATTTATTCGGAATTTCAATTTAATTTTGTCTATAGGTAGGTGATCACGTGCAAAATAAAGAATTAATACTTGAAAATAAAGCTGGTAACTTTTCAGAAGTGTTTGCGATATATGACCCTGATTCATTTAAATATGAGTATGAAAAGAATGGAGACCGTTTTATAACATTTACAGCGATAAAAATTGAAGGTACAGAAGATATTTTCGACATGTTAGTTAACGAAAACTATATCATCTACCAAGGACAATATTATGTTATTAAATCAACTTCACTTGCGTATGACGCACAAGTGACGACATGCGAAGTGGAAGCTAAACATATATTTATGAACTTCCAGAATCATTATATAGAAAAAGATATTGAAGATGAGGAACTTAACGCAGAAACTGGCGATGAAGATACAGCACCCAATTACACACTTGAACAATTTTTAGATTTTGGCTTTGCTAAGAACAAATTAGGATTTGAATACGAAATCATTGGAGACAATAGACGATTAGCACCTATATCTGAATTGGGTAACAAAAATGGTTTGGAATTCATTACTGAAGGTGCAGAGTACTTTAATTATATCTACTTTGCAGATAATAAAAAGATATATTTTTACACACCCGATTTATTTTATGAACGTGCAGACTTTCCTATCGTCTACCGGGGTAATTCTGATGATGTGAAATTAGATATAAGTACCACAGATTTGAAAACAATCATACAGGGATATGGCAAGAAAAAGACCAAATCAGAAACGAAAAACTATAATCCAATAAAACCAAAAGATTTATCATATAGCGGTACATTCGATAAAACAGGAACTTGGACTACAGAAAAAGTTGGTGCTAGTTATAGCAAGACATTCACATGTAAATGGGGAAATGAAACGCTCATATGGACTCGTAAGAAAGGATCTAAGGGCGGTATTGTTGACGTTTATTTAGATGACAAGAAAATGAATACCTTTGAACTTTATCGTAAAACAGCTAAAACAGATACGGTTACAATTGCTAAGAATTTAAGCAAAGGTAAACATACATTCAAAGTTATATTTAGAGGTGGTAAATCAGGTGTTGATTACAAGAAAAAGGCGCCTGTAATGTATGTAGGGACTGAAAAAACGACCATGCTCAATTTAACAGCAGTATTAAAAGGTAAAGATGTTTACCATGTATATGGAGAATACAAGTCACCAAATTATGAAGTATTTGGAGAAATGAGAGCGCCGACTGTATTTGATGAAAAATATACGAACAAAACAGATTTAATGGATGGTTTAAAAGAACAATTAAATGATGAACCTACCGTTGAATTATCAACCAATTACTTAATCAACGGTGATGACATTGTATTCATAGGTGAAGATGATGTAAAAGAAAACAACATTGTTCGTTTTATACACAAACCGTTAAACTTTAATACAGATTTAAAGGTCGTTAAACTCACACGTTATCATCCACTTACACAGAAACCTGTAGATATAGAATTCAGTAATGCGAAATTAGATATTGTAGATATTCAAACAAGAGCAAATCAGCGCATACGACGTGCTAATAGCGCTATCGCACAAGGTAATTGGAATGTTAATAATAACCAATCATATGACTTCTACAGTGACGTTATGGGAAGTGTACTAGTCGATGATTGATGAAGGAGTGACAAAATGGCTGAAATAGATACACGAACGCTCTTGGATAAACAAGGTAACCCATATTTTCCTCATACAGATATAAGCTGTGTAAACGGTTTGCCAGATAATTTGGAAGACTTTGCGGACAGCGATATACTCGGCGACATTTCTAATATGCAAAATAGATTGGACAATATTAATAACCAAATCAGCAATCTTTCAGCAATTTACGAAGAAATAAGCCAAATAAAACAAGATATATACACTATGAAATTACAAATTAATGACTTGCAACAACAAATACAAAAATAAGCTTTTTATAAGGGGGAAAACGAATGTTAAAATTACAAAAAAGCTTAACATCATCCTTAGGTCAAGAATTTAGACAACAATTGCATACAAATTTTTTACGCACTGAAGATTTCGTTAATACTTTCGTAGAGCAATTTAAATATCATAAAAACGAAGAATTAAATGCCCACCATTCATCACAAATTAATGATGAAAGATTTAGAACAGTTGAACGTGGATTACAAATCATTAACCAACGATACGACAATCTTGTTTTATCTAAGGGTAAAAATAGTTTGCAAGAAGTTAAGGATGCAAGACTAGATACTTTAGGCGAAAGACATGCGACTTTATTTGACAGATTATTATCGGATTCAAACAGGCATGAAATAGATAAAGAAGATTTAATACAAGCCGTTGAAGATACAAGAGCGCAAATACTAGCGCAAGAATTTGAGTTTGATATACCTAATTCATCATTCCAATATTTAACAAACCTATCACCAATGACAAATTCAGTAATGCAATCATTTTTACTTGATGAAACTTGTGATATTGCTTATCAAACACAAGCTTATAGAGATAATTATAAGTTAACTAAAATGAAAGCGAACGGTCAATTCATTTCACAAATGGAACTCGAAGGTGGCGGTCACGGTACACAGATTGCTTTAAGACATGATGAAGTTGAAAATAAAACGTGGATTTATTCCCATATACAACGGCCAGATGGTTATAATGCATTAGTGAAGTTCACTTATAGACCTGATACCACTTTAACTTACGGGGGTTATGACATGGAGGAAGTATTTACTGGGCACCCTGAACGTTCATACATGACACCTGTCATAAATGAACATGAAGGCTTAATCATGCTTAGAATACAATATCCAAAATCTGAATGGGAATCTAGACGATCTGCAAACTACGTCGAAGTTAGACGTTTAGAAGATATAGATAATAAAGTGGATAATGTGTTATACCGCATGGATATACCAAAACACCTAACAAGTTTTGGTGACCCAACTCAACCAATGCAAGGGTGTACATTTGATGATAATAAATTGTATTGGTACACAGGCGATAGTGACCCTAATGTACCCAATTTTATTACAGTATTTGATTTAGAAACTGGTAAACAATTATATCAAAAGAAAGTGGATATCGGTAAATCAGGGAATGAGTACCCTGGTGACTTCCAAGAAGCTGAAGGTTGTCAAATTTATCACGATAGAGATACAGGCAAGAAAGCATTGCTTGTCGGTGTAACTGTTGGAGCTGGTAACTATCGAGCGCATGAAATACATGGTATTTTCATGCGTGGATTATATGAGAAATTAAAAGCACCACGCACACCTGTATCAACATATGAAACTGGGGGACGCACGAAGTCATTCCCTGTGGAGAACTTTACAAGGATTGCTGATTTATTAGAACCTGGTGATTACTACATGAATACAGTCGACACAATGCGTGTAACGGATTTCCCACTACCTAAAGAAATGCGTGATGGCGGTTGGTTCCTAAATAACAGTGCATTTAACGTTCAAGGAGTTATGGTCCAAACTTTAACGAGAAATACATTCGCTCGTGACATTATGCAATATGTGCGTCTTGTATCAGTCAATAACTTTACAGGTACAAATGATGCTTCGAACTGGTGTCACATGGGCTATACAAGTATCGGAGGGCCTGCAGAAGCAATACCAAGCCATATAACTAATATGAATCAATTAGGTATTGTAGCAAATAAGCAATGGTACATTGATACTGCGACAAGTAGCAAAATACAAGATTTCCCACTACCAGGGGTTGCTGGGTGGACGTGTCTCGTTGATAACGTAACAAGTGCTCGATTTAAAGTGACCTTAACGCGTGTGTCATCTGTTGCACCTGTTGAGATGATTATTGCTTACTTCTCATCTTCAGGAAAACCTGAACGTATATCACCATGGACCCAATTCAAAGGCACAAACTTATAAGGGGGGATCTTACATGTCTATGGATAAAATAGCCAATTTACAACTTGAAACAACGGCACAATACCAAAGTTTAAGTAAGCTCAATGTTCAGTTTTGGAATCAAGACCAAAGCACAGCAATATTACAATTTCAAATTACACGAAATAACTATCCTTTAGCTTTAAGTGAAGAAAACGTGAAAGTTTTCATCGCGCTTGAATCAGGGGATAGTTTTTTAGTAGACGATAATTTCAACTATTTAGATCAATTAAATGGTGTTATTAGTTATGAAATACCTAATGACTTCATGAAACTGGCTAGAGATGTTATAGGACAAATCTATATAACAACATTAGATGATGAGGAAGTTGTTGTACAAAGACAATTTAGTTTTACTGTAGCTAACGACTTAATTATTGACTTGCCTAGTGAAGACAAAATACGTGAGATTAAACTATTCTCTGACATGCGTGCCGAAGTTGCGGAAATGATGACGAAATTAAATAGTGACTTTGAAAATATGAATGACTATGTTAAGCAGGTACAAGATACAACGCAACAAGGTATCACAGCCTTAACGAAACTCATCGATGATAAAGAGAAAGCTTATAACGCTAATCATGAAGCTAAAATGAAAGAGTTAGACGATAAAGGCGACGCATATAGTACGAAGTTTGATGAAGATAAGCAATACATGGATGAGAAGTTTGAAGCGTTTAAATCTTCAGTAAATGGTA
This sequence comes from Staphylococcus kloosii, assembly GCF_003019255.1. Lineage (NCBI taxonomy): Bacteria > Bacillati > Bacillota > Bacilli > Caryophanales > Staphylococcaceae > Staphylococcus > Staphylococcus kloosii. The sequence goes on along the minus strand of NZ_CP027846.1, from coordinate 2,142,431 downwards.
GTGGATTAGTTACGACTGGACAGTCTGCTAACTGGCAGAAATATAAGTTAACAGCTGATGATGGAACGCGACAATACCTCAAAAAAGGTACTATTAAAGACATTACAACACTTGCACCAGGAAGTTATGAAACAGTTTCTGATGATAATGCTGCTGCGCAAGGTTTCCCAACTGGTTTAAATAATACCTATGTCCAAATTGATATATCAGCAGCAAATGGCGATACTACTAGAAAAAGAATAGAATTGACCTCATCTTATAATGGAGAACTATATTATCGAATTTTCCACACATCAGGAACGAGAGATACGGGATGGAAAAAGGTTGCATTTAATGACCCTAGCAGTCCATTTGAAACTACTTCTGGCTCACAAGCTAAAGCAACAATAGCTGAAAATAACGCTAAAACTTATACCGATGGTAAATTTTCGAAACGTAATAATACATTATTTGAGGGGAATGCTAATGGCGTGGGTACACCGATTAATTTAAGCGAGACCTTAGACAATTTTATTGTTCTTTACATTGTTGGAGATTTTCCGGGTGGCGAGTTTGCAGCATTAGGTAACCCACTAGGAACACGTAACATTAATATTAACAAAGATAATATCGTAGGTTTGGACGCAACAGACGCAATAAGTTATGAATGTACGTTGAAGAAAGTTAACAGACAAAAATTAGAAATCAATTCAGACAACTATGTGAATATTTTAACTGGTGAAGGGTCTGGTGCTAATGCGAACAAATTTACCATTCAGAAAATTATAGGGGTGTATAAATAATGCGTATAACTATAAATGATAATAACGAAATTACAGGTTACGCCATTGTCGGTGGTATTGAAGGAGATTTTGAGATTGATGATTCGATTATCCCTCATGACTTTACACAAAACTATAAACCGAAATACTACTTGTATCAAAACGAACAAATCATTTTTAATCCAAATTACGAAGAAGCATCCAACACACCTTATATACCACCTATGATTACATCAAATGGACCAGATGAAGAACTAAGAAAAATGTTTGCTAGTATGCAAGAACAACTTGTTCAAGGCAATATGATGGTAGCACAAGTCGCTCAACAAAATGCTGATTTAACACAAGAAATAGTCAACATGACAAATGAAATAAAACAACTCAAAGGAGCGGATAAAGATGAAGATGTTGTTTCCGAAATTTAACGATATTAAAACCATGTATAGCTGGGGATGTTATACAAATGACCAAATTAAATGGTTTGTTGATATGGAAGTCATCGACAAAGAAGAATACGCACTAATTACTGGTGAAAAATATCCAGAACCACAGGCTTAGGCTTGTGGTTTTATTTTATAGAAAGTGGGTGAGTCCATGAACGAAACATTTACGGTGTCCGACCGAATTGCAACATTATCTTTATTTGGACTAGGTGTATTCGTCGACATAAGGGGTTTTTACTGGTTTGTAAACCAAGAGTCAGTCATTCATGAAAGCGATTTTTACAGTGCGTTACATGAAGTCATGCCTATCTGGCTATGGGGATTTATACTACTCATTTTTGGCAGTTGTTTGCTCATTGCAAGTATATTTTTTGGCAAACGTTCAGTGAATAATGTATCCAATTATTTTATGGTTATTGGAGGTACAGGAAGTGCGATAATTCACTTTTTAATGGCATCTGCCAGTATATATAACGCAATCAATTGGCTAACACCGGCACAATTTATAGCTATGACAGCGTGGCTAGGTTTTGCTGGTTTCATAGGCGGTGTTGATATTTATGGCAGAAGATAAATATGTCTTACGTCACGAATGGGAAAATTCAAGAGGTAAAATACATCAGCGTATTAATGATGTAGACAGTAAACATACGGATTTACACAATCAACTGTTAAGTAAAGTAGATAGGCAGACGTTATTACAAGAAAAGTCTTTCGAATCGCAAGAACGATCAGAGAAACATTTAGAAAAGATGAGTGAGTCTCTGTCTACTGTTGGAACGAGAGTAACTGATTTAGAATACGAAAGTAAGACGAATAAAAAGGATATTGAAAGTTTACAGGGGACATTGCAAGAAAAGACAAAGGGGAACACGCAAGTTATTGTTGCGTGGATAGGCGTTGCAGGCGTTGTATTACCCGCAGTGATAACCGTTGTAGCACAATTTTTCAGATAAGTCGGCACAAAGTGTCGGCTTTTTTATTATGGAGGTAAACAAATGAAAAGTATAAATTGGAAAGTTCGTTTCAAGAAGAAATCATTTTGGGTAGCTATTATTTCGGCAATAGCACTCTTTATTAACAATATCACCCAAGCATTAGGATTAGATTACACAGCTCAAGTTGAACAATTCAGTAACGGCATTAATGGCGTGTTAGCTGTATTAGTAACGTTTGGAGTAATCAACGACCCTACTACTAAGGGATTAAAAGATAGTGGCATCGCTCAAACCTATGCTAAGCCACGTGATGAGCAAGTAGACCCTGTTGAGTATCAAAGAGAAGGGAACACATTCACACCTAAAGAATATGATACTAGAGAAGATTTTTCTGATGATAGTGATGAAGTAGAATTTTATTCAACTTTAACAGATGGCGGTCAGCATCCAGATGAAGCTAAACATTTAGAAGATGAAGAACAACCCGAAGATGATACTGATGAAGGTCTAGGACAAAGAGGTGTTGACAATGACAAAGACTAAAAAGCAAATTGAACAACGACTACAAGCTTATGCAAAAGGTACAGTGGATAGCCCATATCGTATCACAAAACCTACGAGTTATAACCCATCATTCGGAGTTATGGAAGTCGGTGCCATTGACGTAGATCGATACTATCATGCACAATGCCAAGATTTAATTACTGATTATGTATTGTGGTTAACAGACAATAAAGTGAGACCGTGGGGAAATGCTAAAGACCAAATTAATCAAAGTTATGGTACAGGATTTAAGATTCATAAAAACTTACCATCAACGGTAGCTAAAACTGGTTGGATAGCAGTATTTACGTCTGGCACTTATTCACAGTATGGTCATATAGGTATTGTATATAGCCCAGGCGACACAAATAAATTCCATATTATTGAACAAAATTGGAATGGCTGGGCAAATAAGAAACCTTTAACACGATGGGATAATTACTATGGATTAACGCATTTTATCGAAGTACCATACGCTAAAGAAACAATTACGACTAAGAAAACAGCACCTAAAGCAGCTACAAGTAAACCAGCTAAAAAGATTAGTGTTAGCCATAACAATATAAACCTACAAAGCAACTTTGCTAAGAGAGGATACAATCCTAAAGGCGTTGTAATTCATAACGATGCAGGGCGTTCTACAGCTCAACAATATGAAAACAGTCTTAAAGGTGCAAATCAAAACAGACTAAATAACGGCATAGCCCACGCTTATGCTGATTCAAGTCACATTTGGTATGCAATCGAACCAGAACGCATTGCCTATCATACCGGAGATGGTGTAAAAAAAGGTACAGGTAATTATGATTACTTTGGTATTGAGGTATGCCAATCTATGAGTGCATCAGATAAAAATTTTATGGCTAATGAGCAGGTCGTATTACAAGAGGTAGCTAGACTTCTTAAAAAATGGAAGTTACCAGCTAATCGTAATACGGTAAGGTTGCATTTAGAGTTTTCAGCTACGAGCTGTCCTCATAGAAGTTTAACAATGAGAACTGGATTTAATCCTGTAACGCAAGGCAGACCCTCAGACGCCATTATTAAGAAACTTAAGGATATTTGGATTAAAGAAATCCGTGCATATATGGAAGGTAAAACACCATCTATAAAAACAGTAGCTAATAAGCCAGGTTCAGCTTCTACACCAGCTACTAAAAGTAATAATGACGGGTGGAAGGTTAATGCCTATAATACCTATTACAAAACAGAGCGTGCTTCATTTACTGTTGGTAGCACAAGAATAGCGGTGAGAAGTACTGGACCATTTACTACTTGTCCGTTCACTGGTTGGTTAAATCCAGGTGTAACTATAACTTATGATGAGGTCATGGTTCAAGATGGATATGTATTCTTAGGTTACGACTCTTACAATGGTAGACGCTATGTACCAATTAGAACGGCACAAGGTACACCAGGTAGTAGTAATTATGTATTAGGACCATTATGGGGAACTATTAGCTAAAATTATATGTGTATGTTATATTGCAATTAGGGAAATGAAATATAGTATAACATTGCTTGTTTTATCTTCTCCTATAAGGGGCACCTCTTTAAGAGGTGTCTTACTTATTATATAGATAATTTTCTCCAGGATATTATCTCGCTATTATATTTTTGTTGGCACCTCTTTATGGGGTGTCTTTTGTATTATTAGATAATATATGTTAAATTACAAATTAGGTGCAAGTACTAGTATTACATTTTCAGTGTTTCATAATTCGGAGGACACCTCATAAAGAGGTGTCTTTTTTTGAATAAATTTATTTATATGATATGATTTATATGCCTTATTTTTTAATTCCTAATTGTGGAATAAATATTTGTATTTTAAAATTAAAATGTTATTGTTTATTTAGAGTTATTTTAAACTCTTTACATTCTCTAATTTGAATTACTTTCTTGTGGAGCAAGCCTCGTAGCTTGCTCTTTTTTTTAATTTATAAATTTATTTCCACTATATGATTATTGTGTAAAAACTTTCTTCCAATAAGAACATTAAATGGTGCAGCGCCATCTAATCATTTAGATGAAAAATTATGGAACACAATTAGCTAAATGTATTAAAATTATAAAACTACTTTTGCCTGATAATAGGTAGAAAAATTTACGGTAGTGCATAATTAGAGTAGTCTCCTAGGGCTGCTCTTTTTTAAGAAGTAATATGTGTTGAATACAATTAGCTAATATTATTTGGTCATGATATAATTAATTTAGATAATTTTTTCTCCAGAATTTTTATCTCATTTTTAAATACATTTGTTTACACCTCTTTATGGGGTGTCTTTTTTATGATAAAATAATATTAGCCATACAATCGCTATTCATTTTCAAGGTAAAAGTAGGTACGTTGTCCCGTGCCTACTCTTTTTATTTGTTTTGCCCAATATATTGTGATATATTCTTTGAAGAGGCGATAGGTCTCTTAATTATTCTCTTTTTGATTAACATGAATTTCCCTTAACAGGCTCCCCATAGCCTGTTTCTTTTTGTATTAATTGATAAACTATGATAAATTGAAAATAGAGGTTTAGAGCTCGCCTTTCATTTTCAAACGTGTTATACGATTTGCAGACAGGATTTCCGACCTGTCTGTTTTTTGTTTTAAATACAACCTCTAGGGTATAATATTTAAACATGCACTAGTTATCCAACTATTGCTTTTATAATGAATCAAATCTCCGTCATCCAAGCATGTCACTGGATGAAAGTTTGGTGTAAAGGGCAGGCACTTAGGTGCTTGTCCTGTTTTTTATTTATTTTATGTGTGATAAAATTAAAATACATGCACAAATTCTCTTAACATAAAATAGTGTGATATTACACTAGCATCCTAGCTACCTAAGCATGTCACTGGGTGGTTGTTTTTTATGATTAATTTTAATCTTATAGGGTAGTATAATACTTCCTTACTACTGTCTCCAAATAAATATAAAGGAGATTTAATATGATAAATATTATTTCAGCAATTGGTTCCATGGGAACATTTATAATGGCAATATTCTATTTTGTATCAGTATCAGTTCAACTTTATCAAATGAAAATTAGTTTTCTACCTGCATTAGGATTTAATCAAATTCTTTTAGAAAAAGATGGAAATAAAAACCTAAATTTAAAAAATACAATTATGAATTCTAATGAACATGAAGATCATTTAAAGTTATATAATCTTGGTGGTGGAGCAGCAAAAAAAATCACTATTGAAGTTTTGTTAGGAGAAAATGAAGTTATACAGACTAAATATGTTAGCATATTGCCTAGTAAAGAGGGGTATATGTTACCTATTAATAAAAAGGTTTTTGATGAACTTGATAAAACTATCGAGAACAACGGTTATGAGTCAGATATGAATATAAAGCTAACATATTTTCATAATGTGAGTAGAAAACAGCACGAGATATTGCTTAAAGGCCATATTGATAATTTTAATTCTTATGAGAGCAAAGAGATTTATGAGCTACAGTTTATTCAAGTAAATTAGCAAATATTTATTTACAAGTAGATAAAAATCATTTATTGTTAGTTTTGCACACCTTAGGGTGTGTAAAGACGATGGGAAAATGTTGCGCACCCTTAGGTGTGTGACGTTAACTCCCGTTATAGTCTCAAAGACCCCCTTTTATTAGGGGGTCTTTTTTATGTTCGCTTTTATGTTACAATATATTAAGGAGTTGTAGTGGGCTCCCACTTATTGATTACAGCCTCACCTTTTGGTGGGGTTTTTGTTTATATTAAAATATATGTGGTATAATAAATTAAGCGTCATACAACGCTTGCCAACTCATAAAAAACTCTTTACAAGCTCACCTTCGGGTGGGCTAATTTTTTATATAAATTTATATCTTTTAGAAATAACTACATGGCATGTTTTATTCCTTTTTTGACAAGGTACCAATTCACAGGATAACTTGTTATAAAACCTATAAGCATAGCTATTTGCATTAAAAACCAATATTCTAATTTATTTGGTTGTAGAAGTGCATTATTAATTGCAAAACGCATTATTATCATAAAGCCAAACATACCAATTTCAAATGCTATAAGTGAGAAGGTGTCTGCTTTTACAGCATCCTTCAAATCTGCTAATGGATGATCATGTTTGATTTCCATATGGAAATATTGAAATAATAAACCAAATATATAAGCTAAAATAAATTCTATTATTAGTGTAGTAGCTAATTCATTGCTAAAGAAAGTTATTCCAAATAAGAAAATAACCGGAGCCCCAATTAGGTTGCCTAAAGAACATCCTGCGCTACAATGAGTAGTAGAAATAATTACGCTTTGCCAAAATGGTTTATTGTGATTTGTTTGTCTATCTATTTTTGTTCTGCCTAAAGTGTAATAACCAATAATACCTAGAATGGGGAAATAGAGTCCTGTAAGAGGCCAAACAATATTCATGATAAACATTTTTTGAGGTCTTTTAAATATATCTATCAATATTGAGATAAATTGTAGAATAGATAATATAATAAAAATTAATGATATTATTAACATTGTAAATTTCCTTTCACTATAGTTTTAGAAAAATTTCTCCTAGACTGATAATAGCATAAAATTTAAATCGATATGCAAACACCCACCTAAATGAATAGATGGGAGTTTTACGTGTCAAATATGTGTCAATTTAGTTATATTTAGTTCTGTTTATTCCGAAAGTAAATTAGTCAAAATGCTTTAGTTACGCCTTTTTCTACTATATACTAAAGTATCCCAAAGGACTCCGTTTCCGTAATTTAAAAACCGTTAAGTTGACGTTAATTTTACGTCGATTTAACGGTTTTTTCTTTTGGCAATTTTAATGCCAGTTAATATTAATAAACGATAAGACATTTCTCGATTTATTGAAACTTGCTATTGTTAGTAAAAAATATTTAGGCGTGTTAACTTATTCTTTAACACGTTGTAAGATAACGGTTGGAACGTAAATTCATTCTAAAAAAATTAATCTTTACAGATTCAAAATTTTTTTTTCATAAATAAGTTTGTAATAAAACTGAATTAATGTTAGTTTAAAAACAGAACTTAATATCCATTGCTAGGGGTGCTTTAACAAAGCTGAAAGAGATGAAGGTCTCAACCCTTTGAACCTGATCTGGTTAATACCAGCGTAGGGAAGCAGAACGACTCAGTATTAAATATGTGTTTATTACTGTTCGTTGACTTCGTTATACATACGATTTCTAATCAGGTCTCCTAGCAAAATAAATTATGCTAAGGAGTTTTTTTATGCAACAAAACAAGATTGAATTGAAAAAGCAATTTCCAGCAAGTACACGTGTCTGGATTAGTGGTGATGAACCGGACATTCAAGTTCCATTTAGGTCTATTAAATTAGAGCCTACCGTTACGGAAAGTGGAACTACACCTAATAAGCCAATGATTGTTTATGATACAGCTGGACCTTATCACGACGAAAAATATGAAGTTAACGTAGAAAAGGGCATACCTAAGTTACGTGATAAATGGATTGCAGAACGCGAAGATACCTATTCTTATGAAGGGCGCAAAGTTGTTGCCCTAGATAACGGCTTTAAAAAAGAAAATCATAAGAAATTTGTCGAAACACCTTTCGAATATAAACCTCGAAAAGCACAACGAGGTAAAAATGTGACACAAATGCATTACGCTAAACAAGGTATTATTACGAAAGAAATGAAGTTTGTCGCCGCTAGAGAAGACGTATCAGCTGAATATGTACGCTCAGAAATAGCGAGAGGTCGTGCAATTATTCCTAATAATGTGAATCATCCAGAATCAGAACCGATGATCATTGGTAAAAATTTCCAAGTGAAAATCAACGCTAATATTGGTAATTCTGCAGTTAGTTCATCTATCGAGGCTGAAGTAGAAAAGTTAGTGTGGGCTATCCATTGGGGTGCAGATACGATAATGGATTTATCGACGGGTAAAAATATTCATGCAACACGTGAATATTTATTACGTAATTCACCTGTTCCAGTTGGTACAGTTCCAATATATCAAGCGTTAGAAAAGGTAGATGGTAAAGCCGAAGATCTTACTTGGGAAATTTATAGAGATACATTGATTGAACAAGCTGAACAAGGCGTTGATTACTTTACGATACATGCAGGCGTGTTATTAAGATATGTTCCAACAACAGTTGAACGTTTAACAGGTATAGTATCAAGAGGCGGGTCTATAATGGCTCAATGGTGTTTAGCTCACCATGAAGAAAGCTTTTTATATACGCATTTCACAGATATATGTGAAATCTTAAAAGAATATGATATTGCAATCTCCCTTGGTGATGGATTACGTCCTGGTTCAATATATGATGCAAATGATGAAAGTCAGATTTTGGAACTGAAAACTTTAGGAGAACTGACGGCGATTGCTTGGGAGTATGATGTACAAGTTATGGTCGAAGGTCCTGGACATGTGCCTATGCATAAAATTAGAGAGAACCAAGAGTTAGAAGATTATTATTGTCAAGAAGCTCCTTTTTATACTTTAGGGCCGTTAACGACAGATATTGCACCTGCATATGACCATATAACTTCAGCAATAGGGGCGGCACAAATCGCAAGCTATGGAACAGCTATGTTATGTTACGTAACGCCAAAAGAGCATTTGGGCTTACCTAATAAAGACGATGTTAGAGAAGGGGTAGTCACTTATAAAATTGCAGCACATACCGCTGATTTAGCAAAAGGAATGAAAAATGCTCAAAAACGAGATGATGAAATTAGTAGGGCGCGTTTTGAATTTCGCTGGTATGACCAATTTAATTTATCATTAGATCCTGATAAAGCTAGAGCATTCCATGATGAAACATTACCGGCAGAAGCGGCTAAAATAGCTCATTTTTGTAGTATGTGTGGTCCGAAATTCTGTTCAATGCGTATCTCACATGATTTACGTAAAAGTCCGGAATTGAAAGCTGAAGGCATGAAACAAAAATCTGCAGAATTTATTTCTGAAGGCAGTAAAATATATCATTAAAATATGTATGTGAAAAGACACCGTTAATGAGGTGTCTTTTTTAATTATGAAACAGTAGTTTTGTAAAATATAATTAAATCCATATAATAGTAAACAGTAATTAATAAAAGAAGGTGTACAGATGGATGTATTAGATAATTATTTTAAATTGTTTGATGAAGCTAAAGAAAGTGAAGAAAGTTTTAATAAATTAAATGCGCTTTTTAGTGATGATATTACTTTTGTCTTAAATGGACGTACTTTTAATGGTAAAAATGCATGGGAAAACTTTGTTAAACAAGTTTTTGCTTCCAATAAAGAGTTAAAACATATGTATAATGGTTGGGAACAAAACGAAGATGGCACATACGCTACTAAATGGGCTATTTGTGGCAATAGATATGAAACGGGAGTATATACACAAGAAGGTATTGATGTCGCTAAATTAGATAGCAATGGTAAAATAATTTATCTTGAAAATAAGCCAAACAATAGTGATTTTCTTTCTTAAATAAGATGTGTTTTTATAGAATTTAACTAAAAGGGGCTAAACCACATTATTATGGGTTTAGCCTATTAATTATTATTGAGATTTATTATTGTCATCATTTTTATTTTTGCTACTGTTGCTGCTTTTACTTATTAATCGTCTAATACCTCTAACGATATAACCTACAGCTAGTGCGCGAATAATTCTTTGTATTAGTTGTTGCATAAGTTACCTCCTAAGTTATAGCAATTATATAGTACTCCTTACCCCTTATTAATACCTTTAAGTCGTACAATTACAAAAAATTATTGTATTAATAAAAAACAATCATGCCATCTTTATCGGCTTTTTTAAAGAAAATGGTAATGATACCACTTATAATCGCGACAATATAAGGTATGCCAGTCCAAAAGAAAATGATGTGCAATACGCCTAGAAAAACTTGATTGGAATAAAATTTATGAACACCGATCCAACCTAATAAAAATGCTAATAATACATACGTTACTTTACTTACTCTCATAACACAATTCCTTTCTAATGATTAACTACAGTTTACTGTTTTAATTAAACAGTGGTCAATAAATGTTCAATATTACTGAAAGTTTCGAATTTTATATAGTTAATTATTTCAATATTTATTTGATGTTATAATATAATATGAATGATAAAGCATATTAATTTAAAGGAGAAATAATATGATTAGAAAAGCAAAAGCATCAGATAAAGAGGCAATTGCAGAACTATGTTATATCATATGGGAAGAACTAGAAATAGATATGGTAAAACAAATTGAACGTGAAAGATTATTAAAAGTTATGCAAAAAAGCATCGTCGATATTCAATATAGAGGTAATATTTCCAATATTTGGGTGTATGAAATTGACGGTAATGTAGCAGGATGTTTAATAGCATATCCAGGTAAAGATGAATTAGCATTAGAACGTGCATGGTTGGATTTAGATGTCGATGAAGATATTAAAGCATTAGGTACACCAATGCCGATGAAAGAATCTAATGATGATGAATATTATATCGAAACGATTGCTACTTTCCCTAATTACCGTGGCAGAGGGGTTGCTACTAAATTAATGCAATATGTGATTGATCAAGAGCCAACTGCTAAATGGAGTTTGAATTGCGATTATCATAATGAAAGAGCTTATTATGTCTATAATAAATTTGGTTTTAAGACGCAAAGCGATATTAATTTATATGGTCACAATCATAGACACATGGTGTATGAAGGGGATAAAGTACAGGCAAATTAAAAAAATCGACCTTTTGCAAGGTCGATTAATAACTATTAAATGCCACCTAATAAGGCACTGATGTAAATACCTAAAGCATAAAGTATGCCGAAGAATGTATTTGTTTTACCAGTAGCTTCCATAGCAGACATCATTGTTGCTGGTGTGTCATGTTTTTTAAATCTACGTACTGCTTTAATTGGCATTGGGAATGATAGCAATGCGAGTAGGAAAAATATTGAACCACCAGGTCTAAAGAATGCTAGAAATACTACTAATGCATAAGCAATAATATACATTAAACCTAGGAAACGTACTGAATTGTTCTTTCCTAAAAGAATCGGTAACGTGAAACGTCCTTTTTCTTTATCGTTTACGCGATCTCGAATGTTATTAGCCATGTTTATCATGCCTATAGTTATAACGATTGGTAAGCTAATCCAAAAAACATAGGCTTGGAAATTACCTGTTTGTATAAAGAATGATAAGACAATAATAATCATACCCATAAAGAAACCTGAAAATAGTTCTCCAAAAGGCGTCCAAGAAATAGGTAACGGGCCTCCTGTGTAAAGATAACCAATGGCCATACAAACTAAACCAATAGGTAATATCCAGAATGAACTTTGTACTGCTAAGAAAATACCGAGTAAGGCTGCAATAATATAAAATGCTATTGCTAAATTCATAACGAGTCGAGGACTCATGCCGTTACGCACAATTGCGCCACCGATGCCTACCGAGTTATGATCATCTAAGCCCTTTTTGAAGTCGTAATATTCATTAAACATGTTTGTAGCAGCTTGTATTAATAAGCATGCGATTAACATTGCTAAAAATAGACTAAGTTTAAGATGATCTTCACTACCTAATAAAAAGATTTTTGCGGAAGCCGTACCGACTAATACAGGTACTACTGCTGCAGTTAGGGTGTGAGGTCTCATAAGTAGCCAATATTTTCTGACAGTAGAATATTGTTGATATTGTGATGCCATAAATAAATTACCTCTTATTCTAAAATATATACTTTAATAGAGTTATTTTAATAGAAGTTAATGCAGAGGTCAACTTACGTTAGTTTAAAGGGCGTTAATTTAAGCAAGAATGAGTACAGAGATTGTGAAAGATGTTACAATATAATAATGAGTTAAATTTGAAATATGAAAGAAGTGAACGAGATGAGTGTGGATGTCAGGGAAGATGAAATCGTCGCAGCGGTACACGCAAGTGAACGTAATTGGGTTTCCGTCGAAGCTCAAATAGACCATGAACTTGACCCGACTATGTTATTTCAATTAACCGAAGCATATGCTGGAGATCGTTTTTATTTTAAGAAAAATGACAACTCAGCTTCATATTTTGGTTACGGTACTATAAAACAGTTAAAAAACGATTTACAAAACAAACAATCTATTTTTCAAGAATGGGGAAAATATAAAAATGATATTGAATTAATACATCCTAATTCTACTTATCATCATTTAAGAATTTGTGGAGGCTTTCAATTTTCTGCACATAAAGAAAGTGATGAATGGAATGAATTTGGACTTAATCATTTTACCTTACCCGAAGTATTAGTAACGATTAGTAATGGTATTTCATATGTTACTTATACAGGAGAACGACAAAATTTCGATATTAAGTATTTCAAATCCGTTGTAGAATACCTGACTCAACCATCTAAACACATTGATTTAGATATGGGGAATGTTGAGTCGATTGAAGATATATATAAAGAAGAATGGCGTGACTTAGTCAAAGAAACGATTGCCAAATTAAACGACGAAAGTAAAGTTGTACTTGCACGTAAAAGATTAGTTGAATTTGATAAACCTATTAATATAGCTTATATACTCAAACAAGCAATGCAAGGCGAGAAAAATAGTTACTTAGTTGTTTTAGAATCTGCGAATAGTATTTTCTTTTCGCAGACACCAGAACAATTAATGGAAGTAGAAGACGAAGTTCTTTACACTAAAGCTATCGCAGGTACGATTAGTCGTTCACATGATGAAACAATTGACCAACGCAATATCGATGCATTTTTAAATGACACTAAAAATTTAAATGAGCACCAATTTGTAGTTAAAAGTATCTTACATGATATTAATCCATATGTTAATGCTATTCAATATAATGATAGCCCTAAAATTTTAGCTAACGATCATTTATTCCATTTGTTAACTGAAATAAAAGGTGACTTGAAAAGTGAATCATATATAGGTTTGTTAGATAATTTACATCCTACACCAGCTTTAGGCGGCTTTCCTAAAGAAAGAGCTGTAAAATATATAGATGAGCATGAATTTGGTACGAGAGGCTTATATGGTGCGCCTGTGGGTTATATCGATATGTATGATAATTGCGAATTTGTAGTAGCTATCCGTTCGATGTTGATAAAAGGTCAAAGTGCAACATTATATGCTGGTTGTGGCATCGTAAATAATTCAAATCCTGACAGTGAAGTTGAAGAAACAGCAATAAAATTCACGCCAATGATGAAAGCTTTAGGAGTAGATAAAGATGATGAATCATAAAGAAGCGCTAACAAAACAAGTTTATACTTTAGCATCTGAACTATATGCATATGGAATTAGAGAAGTTGTTATAAGCCCTGGGTCTCGTTCAACGCCTTTAGCAATTGCGATTGAAGCCCATCCTAAACTTACTTCTTGGATACATCCCGATGAACGTAGTGCGGCCTTTTTTGCGTTAGGTTTAATGAAAGGTAGTGAAAAGCCTGTTGCAGTGTTGTGTACTTCGGGTACAGCTGCAGCGAATTATACGCCAGCAATAGCCGAAAGTCAGATTAGCAGATTACCGTTGGTCGTATTAACGAGTGATAGACCACACGAATTAAGAGGCATTGGTGCGCCGCAAGCCATTAATCAAACACAAATGTTCGAAAATTATGTGCAATATCAATTCGATTTTCCAATAGCAGATAGTGGGGAATATGAAGATAAAATGGGCGACACAATTGCTTTTCAATTACAAAAAGCAAGTCAACATCTCTACGGTCCACACAGAGGACCTATTCATTTTAATTTACCGTTTAGGGAGCCATTAACGCCAGACTTAGAAGAACGAAGTATGTTAACTTCTGACGTTAAGCCAGTCCCACATTATCAAAAAACGGCAACGCTCAATGAAATAGCAACTATTATTAAGAAAAAACGTGGGCTAGTTATTGTTGGTGATGTGCAACATGAAGATGTCGATCAAATTTTAACTTTTTCAACAATACATGATGTACCTATTTTGGCAGACCCATTGAGTCAGCTACGTAAAATTAAGCATCCTAATGTAATTTCCACTTATGATTTAATGTTTAGAGCAGGATTAGATGATGAAGTAGACTTTATTATTCGAGTTGGTAAACCAGTGATATCGAAAGCGTTGAATCAATGGTTAAAACGTACTAAAGCCTATCAAATACTTGTACAAAATAATGATAGACCTGATGCGTTTCCAATTGCACCACATATTTCTTATGAAATATCAGCCAATGATTTCTTTAGACAATTAGCAGAGGTCTCTTCGGTGGAACGTTTACAATGGTTACATTATTGGCAAGAATTGGAAAAAAGAGCGAAAGCAGAAATCAAAGATTATGTTTATAATGCAAATGATGAAGCGGCTTACGTTGCGCATTTATTAGATAAGTTAACGGCACAAGATACGCTGTTCGTAAGTAATAGTATGCCAATTAGAGATGTCGATAATTTATATATTGATTGCGAAGCAGAAGTATATGCTAATCGTGGTGCAAATGGCATTGATGGTGTTGTATCAACTGCAATTGGTATGGCTGTGCATAAAAAAGTTACTTTATTAATTGGTGATTTAGCTTTCTATCATGATATGAATGGCTTACTCATGTCTAAACTTAATGATATTAATTTAAATATCATCTTGTTAAACAACGATGGTGGCGGTATTTTCTCTTATCTACCTCAAAAAAATAGCGCAGAAGAGTATTTTGAACGTTTATTTGGTACGCCTACTGGTTTGAAATTTGAACATGCAGCATTACTTTATAATTTTACTTATAAAAAAATCGACAGCATTGAGGATTTCAAATATGAATCACTTTCACAAATTGGCGCACATGTTTATGAAGTCATTACAGATAGAGATGTTAATAAAGAACAGCATACAGTGCTATATGACAAGTTAGGAGCAATCGTTAATGCTAAATTATAATTTTCATCCTGCTCAAAAAGATAGCAATAAATTATTAGTATTGTTACATGGTTTTATAAGTGATCATACTAGCTTTGATCATTTATTATCATCATTTAATAATGACGTAAATGTATTAACGATAGACTTACCTGGACATGGGAATGATGAAACGACACGTGATGAAGAATGGAATTTTAATACTATTAGTCACTATTTAGATGATACCTTAGAAACATTTTCGAATTATGATATTTATTTGCATGGTTATTCTATGGGTGGCAGAGTTGCATTATATTATGCACTTAATGGTAAAATGACGGTGCATGGTTTAATTTTAGAAAGCACTTCTGCAGGAATTGATTCTGCAGAAAATCGTGTTGAACGCCAGCAAGTTGATAAAGCTCGGGCAAAGGTATTAGACATAGCAGGTTTAGAAGTATTTGTTAATGACTGGGAAAAATTACCTTTATTTCAAACGCAATATGATTTGGATAAAAGTAGTCAACGACGTATTAGAACGATGCGAATGAATCAAGATCCTAATCGTTTAGCTCAAGCTTTAAGAGATTATGGTACAGGTAATATGCCTAATTTATGGCATGACATTCATAATATTAAAGTGCCTACGTTAATCATCGTGGGAGAGCTAGACCGTAAGTTTTGTGAAATTAGTCAACGTTTGAATAAAGAAATAGATCAATCAGAAGTTAGCAAGATTTCTAATGTTGGACATACAGTTCATGTGGAAGATGCTGAAGAATTTGGTAGAATAGTATTAGGTTTTTTATTTAAGGAGGAGCAAAATGACTAGACAGTGGGAAACTATAAGAGAGTATAAAGAGATAAAGTACGAATTTTATAATGGGATAGCAAAGGTAACGATAAATAGACCAGAAGTTCGCAATGCCTTTACTCCTGATACAGTGCAAGAGATGATTGATGCATTTAGCCGTGCGAGAGATGACCAACGTATCTCAGTAATCATTTTAACTGGTGAAGGTGACAAAGCATTTTGTTCAGGCGGAGACCAAAAGAAACGTGGCCACGGTGGCTATGTAGGAACTGACCAAGTTCCACGTTTAAATGTTTTAGATTTACAACGTTTAATCCGTGTTATTCCTAAACCAGTTATTGCTATGGTTAGAGGCTATGCTATCGGAGGCGGTAATGTATTAAACGTAGTATGTGATTTAACAATTGCTGCTGATAATGCTATTTTCGGTCAAACAGGACCAAAAGTTGGTTCATTTGATGCAGGTTATGGTTCAGGTTACTTAGCTCGTATAGTAGGACATAAAAAAGCACGTGAAATTTGGTATTTATGTCGCCAATACAATGCTCAAGAAGCATTAGATATGGGCTTAGTTAATACAGTAGTACCTCTAGCAGATATTGAAGATGAAACAGTACAATGGTGTGAAGAAATCATGCAACATTCACCAACTGCTTTAAGATTCTTGAAAGCTGCTATGAATGCTGATACTGATGGTTTAGCAGGATTACAACAAATGGCAGGGGACGCAACGTTATTATATTATACAACTGATGAAGCAAAAGAAGGTCGTGACGCATTTAAAGAAAAACGCGATCCTGACTTTGATCAATTCCCTAAATTCCCATAAAATATATTTTATAAGTCAAAGATGTAAGTATATTTAGTTAAAAATGCCAATTGCTAGAAATTTAAATAGCAATTGGCATTTTATTTTTGCTAATTAAAATGATTTAGTGCATTTTAATTAGCAAAAATAGACTAAAATATTAATGGTCAATTTGTCTAAGAATAAGCCACCTTTTATGATTTAATTATTTATTATTTGGTAGTTATATATGTAGACAAGTATTTATTACGATTATTTTATTTTTTGTTTGGCAATATTTGTTTTTATATATAAATAGTTGCTATATATATAGATTCAAAACTATAACGCGCCATTAAATAATATAAAAAAATTATTACTTTGATACATTCATTGTTATATTTTAAAAATAAATAATTGACACATAAAATATTGCGTATTTTATTATAGTGTACGAGGTGAAGTTATAACAATGGACTATGACAATGATATAAAGAGAGAATTTTGTTTTTTATTTTATGTATCAAATAAAGAAGTGGTTAGTAGATTTAACCAATACTTAAAACAATATGATATTAGTTTTCCAAATTTTATCGTCTTACAATATATTGAGGAAAGTAATCCTATATTTATTAAAACTTTATGTGATGAATTATTTTTAGATTCAGGTACAATAAGTCCTATAATTAAAAGATTAGAAAAGAAGAATTTAATTAAAAGAAGGCGTACTGAAGAAGATGAACGACGTGTTAAGGTGATTTTAACTGACGAAGGTGTTGAATTGAAAAAGCACTTTAGTCAAGTAATAACAGATGTATTACTTCAATTTAATATGTCAGATGAAGACTTAAACGATTATACGCATATTTTACGCAAATTCGTTGATATTAATATAAACTCTAAATAGATTGAAAATTAATACTAGTTAAAAAACATCTCACTGAGTATATGGTTACTTAGTGAGATGTTTTTAAGTTCTATTAATAATATTTAGTTATAATTATCAGTCATAAATTTTTTCAATCTACGCATACCTTCTTTAAGTACTTCGAGGTCATAAGCATATGAAATTCTAACATGGCCTTTGCCATAATCGGTAAATGAAGAACCGGGTACGATGGCTAAATGTGCTTCTTCGAGTAGTTTAACGCAGAAATCAAAATCATCATTTGTAAATTTTGAAATATCAGGGAAAATGTAAAAAGCACCTTCAGGTTTTGCTTTCAACTCGAAGCCAAGGGATTCCAACTCTGACACTAAGTAATTTTTACGTTCAATGTATGCTTCATTCATATATTGAGGTGCTTCTAAGCCTTCATTTAAAGCAGCAATACAAGCTACTTGGGCTGGTACATTAGCACAAATACAATTATAGGCGTGCATAAACGTTAATTTTTCGATTAAATATAAAGGACCTATTAAGAAACCAATACGAATACCAGTAGCCGAATGTGACTTACTTAATCCACCTATAAGTAACAATTGGTCTCTTAATATAGAGAATTGTGCGAATGACGTATGTTCTCCATTAAAAGTATTTTCGGCATATATTTCATCACTAATTACAAAAATTTCATGTTTACTTAATGTATTGGCAACTGCTTTTACTTCATCATAGCTCAATGTAACACCAGTAGGGTTAGTTGGGTAATTGAGTAAAATTGCTTTTGTACGTGGCGTTATATGCTGCTCAATTGTAGTAGGTGTAACTTTATAATCAGTAGCGGTTGTATCGATATATATTGGAACGCCACCGAGTGTCTCTACAAGAGGTATATAGCCCGCATAAACAGGTCCAGGAATGATAATCTCGTCGCCAGGGTTCAATATACTTCTTAAAGCTGTATCTAAAGCTTCACTCGCGCCATTAGTGATTATAATTTCTTCTTCGTCATAGAAAAAACCATATTTGTTATTAAAATAATTACTTACGGCCTGTCTTGTTTCACTTAATCCTTTATTGTGAGAATAACTTGTCATATCCTCATTAATAGCATTAATATAAGCATCCTTTACAACTTGTGGCATCGTAAAGTCTGGTTGGCCAATTGTCAAATTAACGCAATCGTCAATATTTTTCATTCTATTGGAAAACTGACGAATACTTGGGGCGCGTAAAAATTTAGACTGGTCGTTTAATGATAGTTGCATGATTTCACCTCAAAAATAAAAAATTCCGAATTGTTATCAACAATCTGTAGAAGGTCATTTGAACAATTCAAATTAGTTCTAGCATAACATAGATTGAAGTATAACAATTCGGTAAAATACTAGTCACGATAATCTGCCGGACGTTTTAAATGAATGACAGGGTTCGTCCATTTCGCAACGAAATGCGTTGATAATAAGTAGACGATTATTGCTGCCATTATGAGTAAATATATATATGTTAGCACAGAAGTTGGAGATTTAAATGGATGGAAATCTAAAGCTTTAATAATACCAATAAAGATTCCATGTAATAAATAAACCTGCATCGTTCTTCTGCCAATATAAGTAAAGAAATGTTTACGTTTCGGTGTTAAGTTAAAGAATGCAAACATTAAAAGTAGAATACCGCAATAAATAACCAGTCGCTTAATCGGACTGTACACGCCTTCTTTGTCCTCTAATGAAACGTAGCTCGCTCTTCCGAATAACCAGTCTGATTTAATAGGGTGAATTGTATAACCGAAATAAAAGACTATAAAGATAATAATGGATATAGGAATGAGCTTTTTATTTCTAAATATAGCAGTATGATGTTTATTAAATAAATAACCTAAATAGAATATAGGGAAAAATGTTATTGTTCTAGATAAACTTAAATATTGCCCAATATCATCAGAGAAACCTGCTAATAAAGAAACAACAACTACTAAAGGTAAAATAATATATGGCTTATAGTCTTTTACTATAACCAATATAATATGGAAGAAGAATAGTGTAAGTAAGAACCATAACGCAAATACTGGATCGAATGGATCAAAAGTTAATTTACTCTCTTTTCCTGTAAAATAATAAAAGACAGAGAAGAATGCGAAGAAAATAAAATATGGAATTAATAATTTCTTCGATAATTTTTCTATGTAACCTGCTTGGCCTGCCTTTTTAGCAAAGTATCCTGAAATAAATAAGAACCCAGGCATATGGAAACTATAAATTGTTAAATATAATGATGTGATAAATCCACTTGAACTCCTATAGGGTTCCATTAAATGTCCAAATACGACAAGAAATATTAATAGGGCACGGGCATTATCAAAAAAGTAATCTCTTTCTTTAATTTGTGTCATGATTCTGCTCCTTTAGTAAAATGCTCAATATCTATAATTTATTATAAAAACTACCAGTATTGCAACAAAATTGAGTATTAGTTAGATTATTGTTGAGAGATAGTACAAACGATTTTATAATAAAATTATATAAAAGTAGTGGAGATGATCAACTTTGTATAAACAACTAGAAAAACTTTTAACACATACGAGCAATGAATTAAATTTGGTTAGTAGAAGATTTGGACAGTATACTGAACTAACTTCTGAACAAATTGAACTATTAACTATTGTTTTTAACCACTCCAAGTTATCTCAATACGAATTAACGATGAAACTTAATAAAGAACAATCTATCGTTTCGCGTTGGATAAAGAAACTATGTAAATTAGGGTACTTGAAGAGTGTTCAAAATAAAACAGACTTAAGATGTAAAGACATCATTTTGACTGAAAAGTCTCGATTATTAATTCAACAAATAATAAATAGTAGAGTTGAATTAATCGAAGCACGGTGCCATGGTTTAACTGAAGAAGATATACAACGTTTTAAAATATTACTAATGAAAGTTGCTGGGCGTTACCAATGTAATTAGACAGTAACTTTAAATAAATTGAATAACCTTAAATTCGAAAAACTAAGTTTTATTATGAATTTAAAAGTTAAGGCTGAGACATAATTATAACGTCTCAGCCTCTTGTATGTTATTTTAATAAGATTTAAATATAAGTGTTAACATCAAAGAATTTACCAACTTGACCCATTGAGTCATAGAATCCTTTAATACGTGTTGCATTATGTTTAGCCCAGTTAACGTCTGTTGCATATTGATGTGTACCTGGGTTAGATGGATTCCAACGCATTTTGTATAGCGTATTTTGACCTTGATGGATGTAAGAATTAGCTATAAATTTAGCTCCACCAATAATAGCTTTTCTAACAGTATTCCAACCTTCTTGTTTAGCACGAATAAAGCCTTGTCTTACTGCATCGCTATCATAAGCTCCAATACCAAACATATTGTAATACTTAGTAGTAGCTTTAGTATTTACTTTATTATTTATAACATCGCCACCATTAGCTAATGTAGAAGTACCATTACCAGTTTCTAGTAAGGCATGTGAAATAAGGTAAACTTCGTTAATGTTATATGTTTTCGCTGCCTCTTTAAATGCCGCACCTTGACCTTCTAAAATACCCTTACCTTGTAGTAATTTATTTAAGTTTTCAGTACTAAGATCTTGAGATTTATCTAAACGTAAGAACTGATATTTTTGAGTACTATCTATAGATAAAACAGCTGTGTTCATAGCATTTTTAATTTCACTTAATGTAGCGTTTTGCCATTTACCAGGTACACGTTGCACTTGTGGTTTGAATGATAAATTGTATTGTTTAGCTGCAGCTTGATCTAATGTTTGACCAGTACTGATGTATTTAACTAGTTCTTTACGTAAGTCAGACTCTTTAATCCAAACTTTTTTACCATTTTCTAATGTGCCATGATACCAAGTTACACCATTAATAACGAGTTTTTCATAACTTGCAAAGATTGTAGAATAATATTGATTTAATGATCCTGCAGTCTTAGCAGTAGGTGAGTTATAGAAATAACCTGTTTTATTATATACGACATAATCAAAGTTTTGCTTTTTAGCTTTAGTATAATCTACAGGTTGTGCTTTAGTAGTTGGTTTTTTCACCACTGGCGTTTTAGCTTTAACGCCTAAATCTTTCAAAGCAATCCAACCAGTTTTGTTGTTAACAGTACCGTATACATATTCGTCTTTGTCTACAAATACTGATTTTGAAGATGTAAAAGCCTTGTTATTTAGGTTTTTTGATGGCTCGATAATTTGAGATTTAGTACCCCAAGGAATCGCATAGAGTCCACTATTTGTAGATTTAACTACATATTCACCTTTTTTCGCAGCTGCTTTGCTTAGATTACGTGTATTGATATGTTTAGTATCGACCCAACCAATAGGTGTACCATTTGTACTGTTTTGGATTAGGACATATGTTGTATTACCTTGTTTACGTTGTTTAGTTACATTAAATGTTTTACCAGCAAATTTTGAGCCATCTTTAGCTGTTTTATCATAAACTGAAGCTTTGATGCCTAGTTTTGATGGGTTTGTTTGGCCAATTTTACTTACATTTAGTGTTTGATTTGTTGTAGCTTTTGTTGTAGCTTCAGTCTTTGGTTTAGCAGCTGGTTTAGGTGCAACTGCAGCTTTAGTTTTAGCAGTAGTAGCAGCCTTAACAGTGATATCACCAGTTTGTAACCAACCTAAATTCGTTTTAGATTTACTATCAGTTATAAGGTAGAAAGATTTACTACCAAGTGTTGCTTTTTTAGATAATTGATAAGTTTTACCGTTGATGTTGGAATTTTTAACACCTGCTTTATCATATACAGTCGTGTAGACACCATGGTTTGTAGTCTTAACAGTACCTTGTGTGTTTTTCAAGGCAGTAACTGTTAACTTGCTACTTGTAGAAGCGGCAGGTTTTTTAACAGTAATATCACCAGTTTGCATCCAACCTAAGTTCGTTTTATTGTCAGTTATAAGGTAGAAAGATTTACTACCAAGTGTTGCTTTTTTAGTTAATTGATAAGTTTTACCATTAATTGTTGAGTTCTTTTTACCAGTAGTGTCATAAACTGAAGTATAAAGGCCACTATTGGTTGTTTTAACAGTACCTTGTGTATTAGTTAAGTTAGAAACTGTTAGCTTACCTGTAGGTGTAGTAGTGCCAGTGCTACCTCCGGAAGGTTTTGTACTACCACCAGTGTTGCCACTTGTACTACCAGAACTTTTTGTGCCCCAAGCTGCCACTTTACCAGTTTTAATTAAATATTTTTCATTGATTAAATCATAAAGTTCATCGTATGTGTAACCGTGTGATTGTAGGTAACCGTGTGGGTCAGAATGATCAGTTCCACCTAAATAATTACTTACCGCTCTATGCGTCCACACTGTACCTTGACCGTCATATTCTGCACTGTCAGGTTTTAATCCATAATAGAGTAAGTTAGTTGCTGCATAGTCCGCATAGTTATTGATTGAGCGAGCAAAATCGTCTGCAGTATGAGTATGCACTAATTCAACATGAATGAATCTATCATTAGCGGCTGGACCAGCACCCCAAGCTAAATAGTCTGTGTTGGCAGTTTCAATAACTCTATTGCCGTCTACATAAGCATGTACGAAAGCTGAATTGTAGTTATTTTTCATGTAGTTAACTTCGCCTTGGATCGTTGAATTATCATTCGCAGTATCGTGCATTACGATTCCTTCAGGTTTACCATTGCGATAACTATATTTTGGTAAATAGCTAGCGATATCTTCTTCATATTTAGGTACAGTATAGTTTTTACTACGAATGTAATCATTGATAGAAGATTTAACTTGTGGTGTATATTTAGGTAAACTAGTAGTAGCTTTTGTTGCTGCTTCTTTTTTTACAGTTGCCTTTTGAGTTGTATTAGTAGCAGCAACTGTACGTAATTTAGGTGTTGCTACTGCCATTCTGAATGCTGTCGCGCCATTTGATGTAGTCGCTTTTTGATCTGAAACTTCTGATTTACTTGACGTAGTTGTTGCTTTTTGAGTTGTACTTGTATTAGCTGCTTTTAACTGAGCGGCAGCCACAGGCGCAGCAGTTTTAGTTTTACTATCTTCAACTTTAGTAGTCGTTTGTTGAGCCGCTGGTTTTTGAACAGTGTCAACAGACTTAGTAGAATTCACAGGCGTAACTGTTTTAGCTTTACTATCTTCAGTATTAGCTGTTGTTTGTTGAGCTTCTGGTTTTTGAATAGAATTATCAACTTTAGTAGCAGTAGATTGTTGGTCTTTGTTGACTTTGTTTGTATTTGATTGAGTTATGTCATTATCATTAGTGTCAGTCAATTTAACATTTGATGATTGATCATCTGATGTGTTGTTTTGAACGAATTGTGGTGTATCAGC
Organism: Staphylococcus kloosii; assembly: GCF_003019255.1. Taxonomy (NCBI): domain Bacteria; kingdom Bacillati; phylum Bacillota; class Bacilli; order Caryophanales; family Staphylococcaceae; genus Staphylococcus; species Staphylococcus kloosii. The sequence continues at coordinate 2,118,059 of NZ_CP027846.1, read as the reverse complement.
ATCGTTGTCCTCAACATTATAATTTTGTACATTAAAATCAGCTGAGTCTTTAGTATCTGATTCATCTTGAGCAAAAGTTTCTGGATTGTCATTATTTGAAGTTTCTACTGCTTTATCAGTGTCTTCATCCTTTTGTTGTGTTGTCCCTTTAATATATGTTGTTTGTTCTTTAGTCTGTACTGCCTCATCTTCAGTTGCTGACACTTTTGCTTCGTCAGTAGTATTACTTTCTTGTTCAGTGTTACTCGTACTATCAACTTGAGTTTGTTCAGAAGGTGACTGAGTATTACTGTTTTCATCGTTAGTCGAATCATTATGTAAGTTGTCTAATGATGCATCATAGTTTTGATTAATAGACTCATCTTGCGCTTTAATAACTGTCGGATCTTGATAAGCTTGTGTCCCCGAAACGTTAGTAGTAGGTTTACTTACGTCACTTTTGATTTGTTCACTTTCTTTAAGTGCATTGTCATCGTTTAATACATTTTTGTTTGGTGTTTGATCTTGAGTTTTCTCAGAAGCATGCGCATGATGTGTTGTCAAAGCGGTTCCTGCTAAAGTTAGAGCGATAATTGAAGGCGCTTTGTAATTAAATTTTTTTGGCATGTTACTACCCCTTTACTTATTAATGATTAATTTATCTAATTATAATACGCCGAAAACTATCTTGTTCGATTTTCATTAATTTGTAATGAAATAGTAATGTGCAAAATTTAAGAGAAATCGTCTTGGAGCCATGATAAATCTATATTTGCTCTAAAATACCAATTTTTTAATATTACAAAATAATAATTTGGTTGATTATAGATTTAATAAAAATATTAAAGGGACTTGGTCATTTTAATATGTTCAATATTTTCTTCCATGAAAATTTCTCCGATAGGTGAGTAACCTAGATTATCATAAAAGGGTTGGGCTTGAATTTGAGCGTTTAAAATTAATTTTTCATAGCCAGATTGTTGTGCTACCTGTTCAATAAATCGCATTAACACTTTACCGATTCCTGATTTCCTTTGTTCTTTTATTACTGCTACACGTTCAATTTTGACGCCTTCACCAAAAGGGCGAAATCTAGCAGTCGCAATAGGCGAGTTATCCGTGTCATATCCTATAATATGTGTTGCAACTTCTTCATAATTATCCAATTCATTTTCTACAGGAACACCTTGTTCGTTAACGAAAACTTTTTTTCTAATGTCGTATGCTTGTTCCAATTCTGTATGATTTTCAACTACTTTAAACATATTAATGCCTCTTTTCATAAATATTATTAAGATTAAATAAAAACCCTATCGTTTAGTAACGATAGGGTGGTTAATAATTATTGTGCCTCTTTACGAATTATAGCTGTATATTGCCAAAAGATTCGCATTTGTGCAATGTTCCAATTATTCATTCCCATAGTAAATCCAGATGGTGTAAATAAATTAACATCTGTTACTTCTAGAGCAGCGGCAATTAAATATTGAATTGGCACACTAATTTGTTGCATTGTATCAGTTATACCGTTTTGATCATAAACCCATGAAAAAGGTAATTCAGATTCAAAAACATCAACTTTATCAAAAATTTCAGGTAAAGCGACAATATAGCAAGCACCATCAACGACTGGATTTGCATCACTATCTTTATAATAAATACGTAGCGCTTCATAATTTTCACGATGTTCATGGTTTACATAGAAAAACTCGTTTCTAAAAAGTGCCATATCTTTACTGTGAATTATTTGTTGTTCTAAAACATTGAACATACCATTTATATGAGCTAATTTATCGTAAGTTTTTCGCGTCATATAGTGTGCTCCTCTCTAATAAAATTAATATTGTGCTTGTTGTTGGTTTGGATCAGCATTAGGTTGTTGTTGCTGTTGTTGATTAGGATCGCCATTTTGCTGTTGGTCTTGTTGTTGATCTTGTTGCTGGTCTTGTTGCTGCTGATTTTGTTGCTGATCTTGTTGTGGTTGTCCTTGCTGTTGTTGCTGATTTTGTTGCTGATCTTGTTGTGGTTGTCCTTGCTGTTGTTGCTGACTTTGATCATAATTTTGTTGGTTATTACTATTATTGTCATTACCGTTTGACTGATTATTGCTATCGTCTGATGAAGATGCATTATCAGATGAATTTTTATCATTGTCATCAGTAGTATCGTTTTGATTTTTACGTAATAAACTCTTATCAATTTCGGTTTGTGGTACTAAATCACCATAATGATCAATAACACGTTGGTTTAAGAAATCATTTTTATCAGTGATTTTTGGTAAATTTAAATCTTTTCTTAATATGTTAGAAGTATCTTTGATGTTTTTAATGTCAGGATTGTAATAATAAACACCACTTAGGTAATCGTCTTTACCTTTAAGTTGAGTTGTTTTAAGATTAACATCTTTTTTAAGATATACAGAAGCTAATGCTCGTATTTCTTTATAGCTTAAGTTGTGTTTAGAATTTTTACCAACAATTTTAATAACATCATCTAATTTATTAAAGGAATCAGATTTTTGTGCTTTTGCAAATAAAGCTTTTAATAATTGCATTTGACGCTGACCACGTTTTAAGTCGGAGTCTTGATGTCTAGTTCTAGCTACGGCTAAAGCTTGTTCACCATTTAATTTTTGGTAACCTTTTTTCACTTTTGTTTTACCAGTATCATTCATGTTCGGTTCACTAATAGAATAAGGGACTTTGAAATATATGCCACCTAGTTCATCTACTGCATCAACGAAAGCTTTCATGTTAATTCTAACATAGTAATCTACTGGAACATTTAGTGTCGCTTCAACCGTGTCCATTGAAGCTGCTGGGCCACCATATGCGTGAGCATGTGTAATTTTATCGTAATACCCAACTTTAGGAATATAACTGATAGTATCACGAGGGATACTCAACATTCTGATTTGTTTTTTCTTAGTGTTTAAAGTAGATAGTATCATTGAATCTGTTCTAGAATGTTCTGTACTTTGACCATTCTTTTTTCTGTTGTCATTTTCATCAATTCCTAAAAACAAAATTGAAATAGGTTCTTTTGATGCATTTACTTTCGAATCTCTTAAATTTGATTTACGCGCCGAATCGCTATTATTAAATGAGTTCTCAAAAGCACCTTGAGAAGTTTTAAATAAAATAATAGCGAATACTATCGGAGCAACAACTAATAGCAATGAAAGTAAAATCAAAAAATATTTAAAAATTTTATTCATTATAGATGCTCCCACTTATTAAATTTTGTACATAATATTTTATTTTAGGGAAAACTTAATGTTATTAGTAAGTTTATTAATATTTTGTAAATAAGAAAATGTACTATAAGGTAATATTTTATTACTCTGAAAGAAAAATATCAACTAAGTTTATATAACATTTTATGTATACAAATTTGTAATAGGTATAAATTACTTTCATGTATCTATTCAAAATGATTTATTGAATGAATTACGGTATAATGCAATATAGTAGTTATAGTTATAAAACCAAAGAAAAATATAATTTCAAAGGTTACTATAAGTAAACAAACTCACTAACTAGTATAACTTAATTTTAAACATATATCTAAAATTTTAAATCAGTTTAACGTTGCATAGGAGGCATACATATAATGAAACAACAATGGCTAGATAAATTAGACGAAAGCTTAGTTAAACCTTTTTATGAACAACAATCCGAATCTCAAATTGAGGAAGGATTTAATAATACACTTTCTTTTGGTACTGCAGGTATACGTAGCACTTTTGGAATAGGACCAGGTAGACTAAATGCCTTTACTGTCAGAAAAGTGGCGTTAGGTTTCGCAAATTATTTAAAAAATAATTGTAAACGACCTATAGTAGTTATACACTTTGACACGCGACATCTGTCTAAAGCATTTTGTAATGAAATGGCAACAGTGTTAGCTTCTAATGGTATTCAAACTATTATATCTAATAGTTATAAATCAACGCCCGAATTATCTTTTGCAGTTAGGCATTTACAAGCCAATGCAGGCATTATGATTACTGCGAGTCACAATCCTAAAAATTATAATGGAATCAAAGTATATAATCACGAAGGTGGCCAACTGTTACCAGAAGATTCAGAAATACTTAGTACATACATTAACAGTATAGATAAGCCATTAGACATACCTAAAGGCGATTTCAATCAATTAATCGCTGAAGGTACAATTGAATATTTAAATGATGAGGTAACAAATAGTTATAAACAAGCAGTAAAAAATTTAGTAGGTAAAATCGAACAAGATAATGTGAAAGTTGTGTTGACCAGCTTACATGGTACGAGCTTACCTTTACTTAGTGATATTCTGAATGATTTAGACTACAACAATTATGTTATTGAACAAGAGCAATCGATACCAGATGGTGATTTTCCAAGTGTAACGAGCGCTAATCCGGAAGAAGTAGAAGCTTTTGATAAAGGTATAGACTTAGCACGACAAACTGATGCTAAGTTAGTCATTGCAACTGATCCAGATGCAGACCGTTTCGGCTTTGTAGAAATTGATGATAACCAAAATTATCATTATTTTAATGGAAATGAAATAGGCTTGATTTTAATGAAACTTAGATACCAGGATTTAATTGTCGAAGACTCCGATTTATATATTATTAAATCGATAGTAACAAGTGAAATGGCACAAAGGCTTGCTGAATCACTTAATGTAGCAGTTAATAATGTATTAACAGGTTTTAAATATATTTCAGATTTATTATCTCAGAAAGAAGCATCTTCAGAAAAATTACTGTTAGCGTTTGAAGAAAGTCACGGTTATTTAGCACAGTCAATTTCTAGAGATAAAGATGCAATTCAAATGGTACCTTTAATTATTAAATATAAAAATTTATTAGCTCAAAACGGTTTATCTTTTAAAGAAATATTAGACGATATTTATAACAATATTGGTCATTTTAAAGATAAAACAATAGCACCTATGTTTGAAGGTCAAGAAGGTAATGCTAAGATTGAACGCATTATGCAACAATTTAGACAAGAGGATAATAAATTAGCTACGATATGTGGTCTAAACATTCGTCAAATTGAAGATTATGAAAAAGGAAGCTTAATAGATAAAGAAAGTGAAACAGACTCTCAGCTTGATTTACCTAAGACTAATTTAATTAGATTTATATTTGACGAAGGTTTTATTGCCTTAAGACCCTCTGGAACAGAGCCAAAAATTAAATTATATTTCTCATTAAATGTAGAAAATATAGACGACATTTCACAACAATTTGTTAAAACTTTTATTGAATAACACCAAAGAGGAAGGTAAAAGAAAATAAACATTGGTAAAAAGTTATATATTATTGTTACTACAGCAATTTTGATTTTATTAGTTATTATAGGGGTGTACGCCTTTAAACAATATATGTCGGTTATGCCAAAGACAAATGTAATTAACAAACAACAACAAATTTCGCACAATAAAAAAGAAGAGAAGCGATTAAAAACAGTTTTCGATGCACAAGACACACAAGATCAGGAAATAGACGATTACTTGCAACAAGCAAAATTTAATGGTTCAGTAGCCGTTTTTCATAATGGCAAAATTAAATTTAACAAAGGTTATGGTATCAAAAACTTCCAAAATAACGAACATAACAGTGCTAATACGATGTATCTTATTGGCTCTTCTCAAAAGTTCTTTACTGGAATTATGTTAAAGAAATTAGTAGATGAAGGAAAAATTAATATGAGTAACCCTGTTTCGAATTACATTCCATGGTTCACAACTACTAAACCAATACCATTAACTGATTTAATGTTGCATAAAAGTGGATTGTTTAAATATAAAGGATCAACGAGTTTCCATAATTTAGATGATGCGGTGCACGCTATACAACAAAGAGGCATTCAAGAAGGCTTTTATAAACGTCATCGCTATAATGACGGTAATTATCTAGTACTAGCAAAGGTTATTGAATCTGTGTTGAATAAACCTTATGCAAAAGTATTTAACGAAACTATTGTACATAAATATAAACTTCATCATACTGCATTTTATGATGATCCGAACGCACAAAATGATATGGCTATTGGTTATAAAAAAGTTAATAATCAACCTCAATTAATGGATCCTGTATTATTAAACCAATATTATGGTGCAGGAAACTTATATATGGCTCCTTATGACATGGGTAAATTTATTGTAGATTTACAACGTAATCGTGTTTTTCCAGAAAATCAAACCCAGCCTTATATAAAAGAAAGTAAAACAAAAAGATATCCAGACGCGTATCGATATGGTTTTTATTCTTATAAGGATAAAAATAGAATAAATGGTGGTTTTTATGGACACGTATTTACTTGTTATTTTAACGATAAATATATAGTAGTGGTTGGCACTAATTATGAAAATCCATCAGTGAAAAATGAAGCTGTAATCAAACATATTTACAACAATATTTTGAAACAAGGTGGAGATTATAATCAAGTAGGGCATACCTATTAATAAACAAAAATTCCTAAACAAGTTATATTATATAACTTGTTTAGGAATTTTTTTATTTACAGTGTGCTAATGCTTCGAATAATAATTTTTCAAATTCATCAGTATCTATTGATAACACGATTGTGCTATTAGGATAAGGAGATTTAAAATCGGTGGCACTAGCACCACGAGTAAGTGTACTATCCGTTTCAATTTCTACTAATGCTTCTGCTACTTCAAAACTTTCTGGATGTAATAAATATAACATCGTATATGCATCGTAAATATTTATACCGTATTCGAAATCATCACCACGATAATGTGAAAACAACTGGTGTAACATATCGCCAGTTTCATTTAATGATTTCAATTTATCAATTTTAGCATGTACTAACGTTGAACTACGTGCCACATCAAGTCCAATCATAGTTAATGGTAAACCTGAATTAAAAACAATTCGCGCTGCTTCAGGGTCACAGTAGAAATTAAACTCAGCAGTCGGCGTAACGTTACCTCTGCCAGCGCTACCACCCATCATTACTATTTCTTTAATATTATCTTTAACTTCTGGAAAAGTTTTTAACAACAAGGCAATATTTGTTAACGGACCGATAGGGATGATAGTAATAGGCTCCGTACTATTTTTTAACGTTTCATACATAGCAAGCACAGCATTATTAGACGCAAGGGTATCTAAATCAACTTCTGGAAATAAGTAACCATCCATACCGGATTCACCATGAACATCACTTGCACTAACAATATCTGAGATTAGTGGGTGAGATGCGCCTCGATGTACGGGTACATCACTATTAAAATAGTTTGTTAGCTTCAAGGCATTTGCAGTCGTTTTTTCTACGCCTACATTACCATTAACAGTTGATATCATTTTGACATCAAATTGAGGGTTGTTTAAGGCGATACTAATCGCAGCGGCGTCATCTATACCTGGATCAGTATCAATAATAATTGGTTGTTTCATTGTTTACCTCCTACACGTAAAGTTAACTTCATATACTATTATAATATTTAAAACGATACGATGTGAATAAAAGGGGACTAGGAATAAAAAAAGACTTCTCCGTAAAGGAGAAGTCTTTAATATATTATAGGTGATGAGAGTGTCCGCCTTGCATTACCCAATAAGTACCTATAATGATTATTAACGTAATGATAATCGCGAATATTACTTTGAAACTTTGTAAGTTACCATCTTTACCTTCAGTTAAGTGCATGAACATTAATAATTGTACAGCAGCTTGAACAAAAGCAAAGCCAAAAATAATCGTAATTTTTGCGTTTAACGTCAATGATGTGTATAGAGTTACGAAAACTGCTAAGAGTGTCAGAACGATAGAGGCAATAAAGCCTACTGTATGTTTAACTATAGTATTCATCCGCTATACACCATCCCTATCATATATACGGCAGTGAAGATGAAGATCCACACAACATCTAAAAAGTGCCAGTATAAACTTACTATAAATAATTTTGGAGCATTGTCTTTATTTAATCCACGCATTGCTACTTGAATTAATAAACAAATAATCCAACAAATACCAACTGATACGTGGGCTCCGTGTGTGCCTAGTAAGATAAAGAAACTAGACCAGAAAGAACCAATAGTTGGGTTTACGCCTTCTGATGCATAGTGGCTAAATTCGTAAATTTCGAAGCCAACGAATACTGCACCAAGAATGACAGTAATAATCATCCAAATCATCATTAAGTTTTGATTTTCTTTTCTCATATAATAAATGGCAATACCACAAGTATATGAGCTGATTAACAATGCAAATGTCATAATAAGTACTAAAGGTAATTCGAATAGTTCAGTAGTCATTTGGTTCGCATAGTCACCGCCATGTTGTAATGTTAATAGCGTTGCGAATAACGTACCGAACAATGAAAATTCAGCTGTAAGGAATATCCAAAAGCCAAGTTTATTCAGATTACCTTCGTGTGAACGTGAATCAATAGTGTTTGTATCATGACTCATGACTTACAGCCTCCCTTTCTCTTCTACGTGCCTCACGTAGTCTAGCTTCAGTTTCTTCGATTTCAGATACATGAATGTGATAACCGTGATCGATTTGGAAACTTCTATAAATCATACAACCGAATACACCTAATAGGCATATAATAGCTGGAATGATTGTTTCGAAGATTAAGAAGAAACCTCCGATTGTTAAGAAGATACCCATCCAGAAACCGACTGGCGTGTTGTTAGGCATGTGAATTTCTGAATAATTATGGTTGTCTAAGTAGTGACGACCATGTTCTTTCATGTTTACAAACGTATCATAATCATTCCAATCTGGAGTGATAGCAAAGTTATATTTAGGAGGCATAGCTGAAGCCGTAGACCATTCTAAAGTACGACCTAAACCGTCCCAGTTGTCACCAGTAGCTTCACGTGGTGAAGTGAAGTGACTGTATACGATACTTGCTACTAGGAACATAAAGCCAACCGCCATTAATAAGGCACCGATAGTTGAAATTACGTTTAGTAACCACCAACCATCTTCTGGCATATAAGTGTATAGACGACGTGGCATACCATCTAAACCTAGTACGAATTGTGGTAAGAAACAAACGTTAAATCCGATCATGAATAACCAGAAACACCATTTGTTTAATGTTTCGTTTAATTTATAACCAGTCATCTTAGGATACCAGTAAATTAAACCACCTAGACAAGCGAATACAACACCAGTAACAAGCGTATAGTGGAAGTGTGCCACTAAGAAGTACGTATTATGGTATTGGTAATCGGCTGCTGCCATTGCTAGCATGACACCCGTAACACCACCTAATAGGAAGTTAGGGATGAAAGCTAATGCCCAAAGCATTGGTGATTCGAATGATATTCTACCTTGATACAATGTGAATAACCAGTTGAATAATTTAACTCCGGTAGGAATACCAATCATCATAGTTGTAATTGAGAAGAATGAGTTAATTAATGCACCATTACCCATAGTAAAGAAATGGTGAACCCAAACTAAGAAACTTAAGAATGCAATACCTGCTGTAGCCCATACCATACTTTGATGGCCGAATAAACGTTTACGAGCAAATGTAGGTATTATTTCTGAATAAACACCAAATGCCGGCAAGATAACGATATAAACCTCAGGGTGCCCCCATACCCAGAAGAAGTTTGCCCAAAGCATTGGCATACCACCATGCGCAACTGAGAAGAATGCAGTGTCAAAGATTCTATCAGTTGTGAATAATGCTAATGCAACAGTTAATACTGGGAAAGCCAAAATAACGATTAAAGCTGTGATGAAAGTCGTCACAGTAAACATTGGCATTTCCATAAATTTCATTGTTGGTGTTTTACATCTAAGGATAGTAACGAAGAAGTTAATACCCGTCATTAATGTACCAAGACCAGAAATCTGGATTGCTACTAGATAGTAGTTAACACCTGGTCCTGGACTGAACTCACCTGCGAGAGGTGCGTAGTTAGTCCAACCTGCTGCAGGAGAACCACCAACGATAAATGATAAGTTGAACAGTAACATTCCTGAGAAGAATAACCAGAAACTTACGTTGTTTAGTACAGGGAAGGCTACGTCTCGAGCACCAATTTGTAATGGTACTACTACGTTCCATAATCCGAAGATAAATGGCATAGCCATAAAGATAATCATGATAACACCATGTGTACTAAAGATTTCGTTATAGTGGTTAGACTCTAAAAACTTGTTGTCTGGTAATGTTAATTGAGTACGAATTAATAACGCATCAATACCACCACGCACGAACATTAGTACAGCACAGATGATATACATAGCACCGATTTTTTTATGGTCAATAGATGTGAACCATTCTCTGTATAGATATTTCCATAATTTAAAGTACGTAATTACTGCCACTAAAGCGATAATCATAAATGGGGCACCAATTTGTGCCATTGTGATCATCCAGTTACCGTGAACGAGTAATTGATCCCATGGAAAATTCATTAATGTCCACCTCCATGTTCATGGTCTTTTTTCTCAATTTCAGAAGCTTTTTTATCTTTAGCTCCTTTAGAGATTTTTTCCATTTCATCCATATTATGTGATTCATTATCTTTGAATTCACTATTATATGGTTGGTTGTTGCGTAAAATCATTTTCTTCATACCATGACGTTCATAGTTAGCATTTGTAATTTGTGGTTTACGTTTTGGTTTGTCCGGTTTGCTTAAGACGTCTTCTTTAATTTGTTTTTCACTATTAAAGTTAGGGTCTTTTTGTACGTAGTTATAACGTTTATAAGCGTAGAATACGTACTCAGGATCAGCAGCCGGATCCACAAATGCCATGTGCGTACCACTGAAAGTTAGATTTTTGTTTTCAGTCGTAGGTAAAAGTTGCTTGTCGAAAGTATCTTGATCTAATACTTTTTTCTTCTTAGCATCTTTAACCCAGTCATTAAACTTGCTTTGGCTTACAGAATGTACATCGAATGTTTGTCGAGCAAATCCTTCACCATTAAAGTTTGAGTTACGACCTCTAAACGTTCCAGTTTTATCCGCTGTTAACGTCCAATCCATAGTCATACCTGTCATAGCGTATTTTTGACCACCAAGTTGTGGAATCCAGAAGCTTGTCATCATATCCATTGATTGGAGTTTAAATACGACTGGACGATCTTTAGGGATTGTTAAATGGTTAACAGTTTCAATTTTTTCATCTGGATAACTAAAGAACCATTTGTAACCAGCACTTGTTGCATAAACTACAAGTGGGTCGTCCTTTTTCTCTGGTGGTTTTTCATATTGGTACAATGATTTGACCGTAGGTATTGCTAAGGCAACAACAATTATAATTGGAACAATAAACCATATTGCTTCGATTAATGAATTGTGATGCATCTTACCAGATTCTTTATTATTACCTAATCTATACTTGATTAAGAATAAAGCGAACATGATAAGTACAACAGCAATAATTACGAGCATGAAGATAATTGAATAGATAATCAAAAACTTCGAGTCGCTTGCCATTGGCCCTTTTGGGTTTAAAACTTCTACATTAGAACAACCACTAAGTAAAATTAGTGAGCCAAATAGTAGAAGCAAAGACTTAAATTTTGACACTTTTTTTGACCTCCTAATACTACAATTGTAGGGCTTACCATCAATTTTAAGATATTCCGCGATATTTACAAGTGTTTGTGGTAAAAAAATTATTGTAAAATTAAAACAACCCCAACAGAATCAACGTCTGGTGGGGGATGAAAGATTTGTTAAAATTATGTGTACATTTTGTGAAAATCGTCAAAATTGAAAGAATCATGACAAAAGGCGTCATTCCATTGATAAACGTTATCAATTAGAGTGTTCCACAAGTTTTATGTATTTTACTTTACTTCTATATAGCGTACTGATTTTTCGACAGCGCCATTTGAATCTTGAACTTTATATTCTACTTTATATTTACCTTCTTTATTTGTATCGACATAACCATTTACTTTAATTTTATCTGTTAGGTCACCATCTTCTTTATCAAAAGCATGCACACCATTTAATAAGTTATAGTCGTTTCCTTTTTTTACAATTGTGTCTTTAGCACCTTTTATTTCTGGCATTGAATTATCTGTTGCTTCAGCATTTAAGTTAGGCGTTACTAACGTCGCAGATACGCCGATAGCTGATAATGATTGTAATAATTTATTCATGACGTTTACCTCCGTATGAAAACTGACCTTAAGTTTAAATTAACTATAGCCTATATTTATATATAAGACATCGTACTATGGTCCTAAAATCATCTTAGAAGGTAAAGTTTAGTTTATAATTAGAATCTAGTAAATACATGTAACAAATTTTTAACAAAATAAGGTGGTTAATTAATATTATTAAAAGTGGTAGGGGAACTATATACATAGTTGATGAGATTTATGTACCTGTATTAATAAATGTTAATTAACTTCTATATTATATGAGAAAGTATTTTAGAATTAAGAAAATGTAAATTAAATGCATTAAATTAAATAAAACAAGAAAAAACGTCAATTTCTATATTATTTCAATAGAAATTGACGTTTACGTTAAGTCAGACTAATTTTTATCTTGGACTCTATTATATAGTAAAAGATGGATTTATTTAATCCCTCTACGCATTTTTTCAGCTAATAAAGTGTTATTAAGTACCATTGTAATAGTCATTGGGCCTACGCCTCCAGGTACCGGTGTGATTGCACCAGCTATTTCTTTAACGTCCTCATAATCAACGTCACCTTTTAATTTTCCATTTTCGTCAGGCGTATTACCGACATCGATTACTACTGCGCCTTCCTTCACATCATCTTTCGATACGATGCCAGGTTGACCAACTGCACTTACTATAATATCTGCATTTTTAAGATGGCTATGCATGTCCTTAGTTTTTGAATGCATTATTGTAACAGTTGCATTTTTTTGAAGTAATAATTTATAAACAGGTTGACCGACAATATGGCTACGGCCAATGATAATTGCTTCTTTACCTTCGATTTCAATGTCAGCGTGGCTTAATAATTCCATAATACCTAACGGTGTACATGGTACAAAAGTTTGTTCATCTATATAAAGTTTACCAATGTTTGTCGGATGGAAACCATCAACATCTTTATCAGGATTAATTGACTCGATTATTTTTTGTTCACTAACTTGTTTTGGTAAAGGAACTTGGACTAAGATCCCACTAACACTATCATCTTCATTTAAACGCTTTAGTTCGTTTAATACTTCTTCTTCAGAAGTAGATTCATCTAAATGTACGATTTCTGAAATCATACCAAGTTTTTCTGCAGCTTTCTTTTTAGAATTAACGTAGCTTTGGCTTGCACCGTCATTACCTACTAAAATAACTGATAATTTAGGAGTGAAACCTTGCTCTTTCAATGATTCAACTTCTTCTTTCAACTTCTGTCTATAATCTTTCGCAATTTGTTTACCATCTAATATTTTGGCAACCATTATATAATTCCTCCTTCGAATAACAAACTTTACCTTAACTTTATAACATAAAAAGTTGTTAATATTAAGCAAAAAACGTAAATTCAATACAAAATTACAGTTAAAGTTCGATTTTTGATTGAAAATACATGATTTTGTTGTTATGCTATATCTGTAATATACATCTTCAAGTACTAACATTTCAAATTTTTGAAAGGGTGTTCAGATTGAAAGTGGCAGTAATTATGGGTAGTTCATCTGATTGGGATATTATGCAAGAAAGCTGCAAAATGCTCGATACTTTTGAAATACCGTACGATAAAAAGGTTGTTTCAGCACATCGTACGCCTGACTTAATGTACGACTTTGCCAATAATGCACGTCAAAATGAGTATGACGTTATTATTGCAGGCGCTGGTGGAGCAGCACATCTACCGGGAATGGTTGCTTCAATGACGACTTTACCGGTTATTGGTGTTCCTATAGAATCTAAAAGTTTAAAAGGTTTAGATTCATTACTATCGATTGTGCAAATGCCGGGAGGTATACCAGTAGCAACGACAGCGATCGGCAAAGCAGGTGCTAAAAATGCTGGTATCCTTGCAGCCAGAATGCTTAGTATTAAAGATAAACACGTAGAACAGCAGTTAACACAATATAAACAATCTCTAGAAGAGAAAGTGGGGGAAATGCAGCGTGAAATTGACTAACTTACATTTTGGTTCGACGATAGGAATTATCGGAGGCGGCCAATTAGGTAAAATGATGGCACAATCAGCACAAAAAATGGGTTACAAAGTAATCGTTCTAGATCCAGATAAAGCGTGTCCGTGTCAATATGTAGCGCATGACTTCATCAATGCAAATTATAATGATATTGATGCATTAAATGAATTAGGTCGTCGTTCAGACGTAATTACATATGAATTCGAAAATATTTCTGCACCTCAATTAAAAGAGCTTGTTACTAAATATAATATCCCACAAGGATACGAAGCGATTGAGTTGTTGCAAGACCGTTTGACTGAAAAACAAACATTGCAACAAGCAAATACACAAATCGTTCCTTTTTTACGTGTTTCTTCTACTGATGAACTTGAACATGCAGTCGAAGCGCTCGGTTATCCATTTATTCTTAAAACAAGATTTGGTGGTTACGATGGCAAGGGACAAATATTAGTAAAAGATAAGACTTTCTTAGATGAAGCGCGTCAACTTATATCGCAACATGAATGTGTTGCGGAACAATATTTACAATTGAAACAAGAATTATCTTTAACAGTTACGATTGGTAGCAATCAAAGTGTTACTTTCTTCCCATTACAAGAAAACGAACACAGAGACCAAATTTTATTTAAAACTGTCGTACCCGCACGTTCTGATAAGGAACAAGAAGCAAGAAATGAAGTTAATAAAATAATAAGTGAAATACATTTTATAGGTACATTTACAGTAGAATTTTTTGTAGATCAACAAAACAATTTGTATGTAAATGAAATAGCACCACGTCCTCATAACTCAGGGCATTATTCAATTGAAGCATGTGATTTCTCACAATTTGATACCCATATATTAGCTATAACTGGTCAAGTTTTACCAAGAGATATCACACTTTTAAAACCTACTATTATGATGAATTTATTAGGAAAAGATTTGGATTTACTTGAGTCTAAATTTAGTGCAACGCCCGAATGGCATGTGCATATTTATGGCAAAGCGGATAGAAAGCCTAATAGAAAAATGGGGCATTTGACAGTGTTGACTAATAATATAGAAGAAACTGAAGCAATGTTAATTAAACAGTTTGAAGGGAGAAACCACTAATGTCGTTGTTATATGAAGGAAAAGCTAAGAGAATTTACTCCACAGCAGAAGAAGGTATTTTAAGAGTAGAATACAAAGATGAAGTTACAGCAGGTAATGGAGCTAAAAAAGATGTAATTGAAGGTAAGGGGCGCTTAAATAATCAAATTACTTCGAATATTTTCAATTTTCTTAAATCTCAAAACCTCAATAGCCATTTTATTGAACAAATTTCAGAAACTGAACAACTTGTTACATCAGTAGAGATTATACCTTTAGAAGTAGTAGTTAGAAATATTGCTGCAGGTTCGATTACTAAACGTTTAGGATTTGAAAAAGGGCATATTTTTGAACAACCACTGGTCGAGTTTTTCTATAAAAATGATGACTTAAATGATCCTTTAATCACAGATGACCACGTAAAATTATTAAATATTGCAAACGCTACTCAAATAAAGCAACTAAAAACTGAAGCTTTGAACATTAATAATAAATTAATTCAATTAATGGACAAGATGGAACTGCGTCTAGTTGACTTCAAAATAGAATTTGGCATTACAAGTGAGGGTGAAATTATTTTAGCAGATGAAATTTCTCCAGATACTTGTCGCATTTGGGACAAATATAGTGATACAAATTTTGATAAAGATGTGTATCGAGAAGACAGAGGCTCAATCATTGAAACATATCAAACATTTTTAAATAAATTGGAGGCATTATCATAATGAAAACTATTGAATTGCATATTACATTACAACCACAAGTATTAGACACTCAAGGACAGGCGCTTAATCGTGCTGTACATGACTTAGGCTACCCTCAAGTTAATGATATAAGAGTAGGTAAATTATTATATATGACAGTAGATGAAGCAACTGATGAAGCAGTACATAATGTAGTTGTTACTTTAAGTGAAAAACTATTTGCCAATACAGTGATCGAAGAATATAGCTACAAAGTGGTTGAAGAAGGAGAGAAAGCCTAATGAAATTTGCAGTATTGAAATTTCCAGGATCTAACTGTGATCGTGATATGTACAATGCGGCCGTTAAATCAGGTGTCGATGTAGAATATGTAGACTATCGTGAAACTTCTTTAAATGGGTTTGATGGTGTCTTAATTCCTGGCGGGTTTTCATTTGGAGACTACTTAAGATCTGGTGCAATGGCTAGTGTAGCTCCGATTATTACAGAGGTTAAACGATTAGCTGAAGAAGGCAAACCTGTTTTAGGTGTATGCAATGGCTTCCAAATTTTAACTGAAATCGGTCTTTTACCTGGCGCGTTATTACATAATGATGCACATTTATTCGTTAGTAGAAACGAAAGGCTAAATGTTGTTAATAATAATACACGTTTTACAAATTTATTCGAACAAAACGAAGAAGTCGTTTATCCTGTTGCTCATGGCGAAGGTCATTATTACTGTACACAAGCAATGTATGATGAGTTGCAAGAAAATAATCAAATTATTCTAACTTACAGTGATAATCCTAACGGGTCTTATAGAGATATAGCTGGGATAGTAAATAAACAAGGTAACGTTTGTGGTATGATGCCACATCCTGAAAGAGCTTTAGAACGAATATTAGGTACAGACAGTGGAGTTAAATTGTTTGAAGCAATGGTGAATAGTTGGAGGGAACAAAATGTCTAAATTTATCGAACCAAGTGCAACTGAAATTAAAACAGAACAATTGTATAAAGATGTAGGACTTAGCGATCAAGAATACGCTAAAGTTTGCGACATTTTAGGCAGAGAACCAAACTTTACTGAATTAGGTATTTTTTCGGTAATGTGGAGTGAACATTGTTCATATAAACATTCAAAACCATTTTTGAAACAATTTCCAACTACAGGTGAGCACGTATTAATGGGGCCAGGCGAGGGCGCAGGCGTTGTAGATATCGGCGATGATCAAGCAGTTGTTTTTAAAGTTGAATCACATAACCATCCATCTGCAGTAGAACCTTATCAAGGTGCTGCGACTGGTGTAGGTGGCATCATTAGAGATATCGTGTCCATTGGAGCAAGACCAATTAATTTGCTAAATAGTTTAAGATTTGGAGAGTTATCAGCAAAACAAAATCGACGCTTATTAAGAGGTGTCGTTGCAGGTATTGGTGGTTACGGTAACTGTATAGGTATTCCGACGACTGCTGGTGAAATTGAATTTGACGATAGATATGATGGGAATCCATTAGTTAACGCAATGTGTGTAGGTATTATTGATCACGATATGGTGCAAAAAGGGACTGCCAAAGGCGTTGGCAATTCAGTGATTTATGTAGGATTAAAAACAGGCAGAGATGGCATTCACGGCGCAACTTTTGCATCTGAAGAGTTGAGTGAAGATAGTGAAAGTAAACGACCATCTGTTCAAATTGGTGACCCATTCGTCGGAAAAAAATTAATGGAAGCAACTTTAGAAGCTATTAAATATGATGAGCTAGTTGGTATTCAAGATATGGGTGCTGCAGGATTAACGTCCTCATCATCTGAAATGGCAGCTAAAGGCGGCAGTGGTTTACATTTAAAATTAGAACAAGTTCCTACACGTGAACAAGGCATTTCACCATATGAAATGATGCTTTCAGAAACGCAAGAGCGTATGTTGTTAGTTGTTGAAAAAGGAACAGAACAGAAATTCTTAGACCTTTTTGACTATCACGAATTAGATAGTGCGGTAATTGGAGAAGTAACAGATACAGATCGCTTTGTTTTAACATACGAAGGTGAAGTGTTTGCTGATATTCCAGTTCAACCTCTTTCTGATGAAGCGCCAGTTTATGTATTAGAAGGAGAAGAACAAGTTTACAATCAAGAAAAAAATGACTATGACAATATCGATGTAGAACAAGTATTTAATGATTTATTGAAACATCCAACGATAGCTTCAAAGAAATATTTATATGAACAATATGATCAACAGGTTGGTGCAAATACAGTAGTGAAATCAGGATTACAATCATCTGTTGTAAGAGTAGAAGGAACGAATAAAGCAATTGCATCAACGATTGATGGTGAAGCAAGATACGTTTATAACCAACCTTATCAAGGTGGCAAAATGGTTGTTGCTGAAGCGTATAGAAATTTAATTGCTGTTGGTGCGACACCGTTGGCTATGACAGATTGTCTAAACTATGGTTCTCCAGAGAAGAAAGAAATTTATCAACAATTAATAGAATCAACAAAAGGTATGTCAGAAGCATGTGAAATATTAAATACTCCTGTCGTTTCAGGAAACGTGTCACTTTACAATGAAACCAAAGGTACTTCTATTTTCCCAACACCAGTAGTAGGTATGGTTGGTTTAATTGAAGATATTGATTATTTGGCTGACTTCCAACCTAAAGCAGGTCACAAACTCTACATTGTTGGTGAAACTAAAGATGACTTTGGTGGTAGCCAAATAGAAAAATTATTATATAAAGATGTTAACCATGAATCTGAAGAAATAGATTTATCACAAGAAGTGCAAAAAGGTGAAGCGGTTAAAAAGTTAGTGCGAGATGGTAGAGCATCGCATGTACAAACTGTCGGTAAAGGTGGTTTAGCAATCACATTAGCACGTATGAGTGCGTTTTACGATTTAGGTATGGATGTTTCATTATCTCTTACAAATGCACAATTATTTAGTGAAACTCAAGGACGTTATGTTGTCGCAGTTAAAGACGATCAACCTGTAAATATAGAGGGAGCGATAGCAATAGGTTCATTCACCGATAATAATAATTTTGTTGTTTCTAATGGAGATAGTGTATTGGAAGATAAAGTATCAAATCTAAAAGAAGTGTGGGAAGGAGCAATTGCTCAATGTATGACTACAAAGGACTAAACGAAGAGTGTGGGTTATTTGGTATTTGGAATCATAATGAAGCGGCACACCTTACTTATATGGGGTTGCAAAGTTTACAACATCGTGGTCAAGAAGGTGCAGGTATTGTAGCTTCAAATAATGAAGAACTAGTTGGCGAAAGAGGTTTAGGTTTACTAACAGAAGCGATTTCTGAACAAAATTTGGAGTCACTAAAATTTTTTGAACATGCAATTGGTCACGTGCGCTATGCAACTTCTGGTAATAAGGGAATCGAAAATATACAACCATTTTTATATCACTTTTACGACATGAGCGTTGCCGTATGTCATAACGGTAACTTGATAAATGCCCAAAGTTTACGTCAAGAATTGGAGGAACAAGGTTCTATTTTCCATTCTTCATCAGATACAGAAGTTATCATGCATTTAATACGTAAAAGTAGAGCGGCAACTTTTGAAGAAGCACTTAAAGAAAGTTTACGCACAATTAAAGGTGGATTTACGTTTGCTTTGCTAACAAAAGATGCACTCTATGGTGCCGTTGATCCGAATGCCATTCGTCCTTTAGTAATAGGGCAATTACAAACAGGAGAATATGTCTTGGCAAGCGAAACGTGTGCAATTGACGTACTCGGTGGCGAATTTGTAAGAGACATACATGCAGGTGAATATGTCGTTATTAATGACGAAGGTGTACGTGTTGAATCATATACTAACGCAACGACCACTGCTATTTCAGCGATGGAATATATATATTTTGCTAGACCGGATTCAACTATTGCAGGTAAAAATGTACATGCTGTAAGAAAAATTACAGGTAAAAGACTTGCGCAAGAAAGCCCAGCAGAAAATGCAGATATGGTCATTGGTGTACCAAACTCTTCATTATCAGCAGCAACAGGTTATGCGGAAGAATTAAATTTACCTTATGAAATGGGATTAGTAAAAAACCAATATGTAGCCCGAACGTTTATTCAACCTACGCAAGCGCTAAGAGAACAAGGCGTTAGAGTCAAGTTATCAGCAGTTAAAGATATTGTGCATGGTAAAAATATTGTCTTAGTAGATGACTCAATTGTACGTGGGACGACATGTAAACGAATAGTAAGGTTATTAAAAGATGCGGGTGCAAATGAAGTACATGTTAGGATTGCATCTCCAGAATTTATGTTCCCAAGTTTTTACGGTATTGACGTATCAACGACGGCAGAATTGATCTCAGCTCACAAATCTCCAGATGAAATAAAAACATATATTGGTGCCGAATCATTATCTTATTTATCAGTGGATGGTTTGATAGAGTCAATCGGTATCGATGAAGAAGAACCATACAGTGGTTTATGTGTTGAAAGTTTTACTGGAGATTATCCAGCTGGTTTATACGACTATGAAGCACGCTTTAATGCTAATTTAAGTGAACGTCAACAAGCGTTTTTAACTAGCAATAAACAATATTTTGATAGAAAGGGAAATCAATATGTCTAAAGCTTATGAAAATGCAGGCGTTAACATAAATGCAGGATATGAAGCAGTTGAAAGAATCTCTAGCCATGTAGAACGCACGATGCGTAAGGAAGTATTTGGTGGATTAGGTGGTTTTGGCGCAACATTTGATTTATCGCAGTTAAATATGACAGCACCGTTACTTGTTTCAGGAACAGATGGTGTGGGCACGAAGTTAAAGTTAGCAATTGATAATAACAAACATGACACAATAGGTATCGACGTTGTAGCAATGTGCGTGAATGATATTTTAACTACAGGTGCAGAGCCGTTATACTTTTTAGATTATATTGCGGCAAATAAAGTGGTTCCTGAAGTTATTGAACAAATCGTTAAAGGTGTTAGCGATGGTTGTGAACAGACGAATACCGCTTTAATTGGTGGCGAAACTGCTGAAATGGGAGATATGTACCACGAAGGCGACTACGATTTAGCAGGCTTTGCTGTTGGTGCAGTTGAAAAAGACGCATATATTGATGGTTCACAAGTAGAAGCAGGTCATGTACTTGTAGGATTAAGTTCAAGTGGTATCCACTCAAATGGTTATAGTCTTGTTAGAAAAATTATCGCTAATTCAGGCGTTAATTTAAATGATAACTTTGATGAGGATCGTACTTATTTACAAACATTTTTAGAACCTACACGTTTATATGTAAAACCCGTCCTTGATATTTTAAATCAATTTAAAGTATATGCAATGACTCATATTACAGGTGGCGGCTTTTATGAAAATATACCTAGAGCCTTACCTGAAGGCGTAACTGCTCAAATTGATGCCACAGCTTATGAAGTGCCAAAAATATTTAAGTGGTTACAACAGCACGGTGATGTACCTGCAGATGAAATGTACAACGTATTTAATATGGGTATCGGTTATACATTAGTAGTTGATAAAGAAAATAGCGACGCAATTATAAAAATTGCTCAACAGTACGATATAGACGCTTATGTTATAGGTGAGATTGTGGAAGGCGATGAGCCTATACAAATAACGGGGGTATTAAATTGACAAAAATAGCTATTTTCGCTTCTGGTTCTGGGAGCAACTTCGAAAATATTATGACACAGATTGAACAAGGTTTGTTACCTAATATAGAAGTTACAGCATTATACACTGACCAATTAACAGCAAGTTGTATTGAACGAGCAAGACAATTTAAATTAGACGTGCATATTAACGAATTGAAAAACTTCGATTCTAAAGAAGATTATGAACGTAAAATTTTAGAATGGTTAACTTCTGAAAAGGTTGAATGGATTGTCTTAGCCGGTTATATGAAATTAATCGGTACGGAAATTCTTAATGCATATGACAGAAGGATTCTTAATATTCATCCATCGTTGTTACCTAAATATAAAGGTAAAGATGCAGTTGGCCAAGCTTTAAATAGTGATGACGATATAACAGGTACAACGGTTCACTATGTAGATAGTGGCATGGATACAGGCGAAATAATTGCGCAACGTACTTGCCCTATTTATCCCGATGATAATAAAGAAAGTTTAGAAACACGAATTAAGCAATTAGAACATAAACTATATCCTGAAGTAATCGCTGAAATTATTCAATAAGAGGTGCAAAAAATGAAAAAAGCAATTTTAAGTGTTTCCGATAAAACTGGTATTGTAGATTTTGCCAAAGCTTTAACTGAACAAGATTATGAACTTTATTCTACTGGTGGTACGATGCGTGCGATAAAAGAAGCAGGGGTGGAAGTTCATTCAATTTCTGAATTAACACAGTTCGATGAAATTTTAGATGGACGTGTAAAAACATTACATCCAGCAGTGCATGGCGGTATTTTAGCAGATAGAGACAAAGAAGAACATTTAGCTCAATTAGAAGAACAACATATAGCTTTAGTCGATATGGTAGTCGTTAACTTATATCCATTTAAAGAAACAGTTGCTAATCCTGACGTTACTGAAGATGATGCAATTGAAAATATAGATATCGGTGGGCCAACGATGTTAAGAGCGGCTGCGAAAAACTTTAAACACGTGACTACTATAGTTCATCCTTCAGATTACGATGAAGTAATCGCAAGAGTGAAAAATAATACATTAGATTATGACTATAAAAAATCACTAATGATTAAAGTATTTGAACATACAAATAGTTACGATGCGGCAATCGTTGATTTCTTTAACAATAATAAAGAAAGTTTACGCTATGGAGAAAATCCACAACAAGAAGCATACTTTGTACGTACATCAACTGATAAGCATACATTAGGTGGCGCAGAGCAATTACACGGCAAACAACTTAGTTATAATAACATTAAAGACGCAGATGCAGCATTAGCATTAGTTAAACAATTTGAGCAACCTGCAGCAGTAGCGGTAAAACATATGAACCCTTGTGGTGTTGGTATAGGTGAAGATATTGAAAGTGCCTATCAACATGCATTTGAAGCAGATAGTCAATCTATTTTTGGTGGTATAGTTGCTTTAAATAGAAAAGTTGATGCCACACTTGCAAATAAATTGCATGAAATCTTCTTAGAAGTAGTCATTGCACCTGAATATAGTGAAGAAGCTTTAACTATTTTAAGACAAAAGAAAAATATTAGATTATTAGAAATTGGTATGCATATCGATAGTGATGAGCAAGAACTTGTATCAGTTTCAGGTGGTTATCTTGTTCAAGATAAAGATAATAAAAAAGTACAACGTGAAGATATGTCAGTTGTAACAGAAATTGCGCCTACAGAAGCGCAGTGGGAAGCTATGTTACTTGGATGGAAAGTTGTTGGCTCAGTCAAAAGTAATGCAGTAATTTTAACAAATGATAAACAAACTGTCGGTATTGGTGCTGGACAAATGAATCGTGTAGGTTCTGCAAAAATTGCCATCGAAAGAGCGATAGAAATGAACGAAAATGTTGCACTTGTGTCAGATGGCTTCTTCCCAATGGGGGATACAGTAGAACTAGCAGCGCAATCTGGTATTAAAGCAATCATTCAACCAGGTGGTTCAATTAAAGACCAAGAATCAATTGATATGGCAAATAAATATGGCATTACAATGGTAACAACAGGCGTACGTCACTTTAAACATTAAATGGAAGGTAGGTTGAAAAAATGAAAGTTCTTGTAATAGGTTCGGGTGGTAGAGAACATGTACTTGCTTTTAAACTCAATCAATCTAGTCTAGTTAGCCATTTATATGCCATTCCTGGCAATGACGCTATGGTAAATAGTGCAGAAGTTCATAAAGAGATAGCTGAAAATGATCATGCAACAATCGTTGAATTTGCGGTGGCAAATAATATTGATTGGGCTATTATTGGACCTGAGCAACCATTGACTGAAGGATTAACAGATAAACTACAAGCAGAAGGTATCAAAGTATTTGGCCCCAATAAAGTTGCTGCTCAAATCGAAGGATCAAAGTCATTTGCAAAGCAAATCATGGAACGTCACAATATTCCAACTGCTGATTACCAAGAAATTAATAACAAAGCTACAGCGTTGTCGTACATAGAGGAATGTGACTATCCAGTTGTGTTAAAAAAAGATGGATTAGCTGCTGGTAAAGGTGTTATCATTGCACAAAATTATGACGAAGCACTTAAAGCAGTACAAGCATTTTATGAAAATGGAGATGAACTTGTCGTTTTCGAAACGTTTTTAGAAGGTGAAGAATTTTCACTAATGACCTTTGTAAACGGTGATTATGCAGTACCTTTTGATTGCATTGCACAAGATCATAAACGAGCATTTGATGACGATAAAGGTCCTAACACAGGTGGAATGGGTGCTTACTGCCCAGTTCCACATATCGGTGAAGATATTTTAAGCCAAACAAATGAAACGATAGCGCAACCGATTGCGAAAGCGATGCATGAGGAAGGTTATTCATTTTTCGGTGTACTATATATAGGTGCGATTATTACAAAAGATGGTCCAAAAGTCATTGAATTTAATGCACGCTTTGGAGATCCTGAAGCGCAAGTATTATTAAGTCGAATGGATAGCGACTTAATGCAACACATTATTGAACTAGATCAAAAACAACCTATCCAATTTAAATGGAAAGAAGATGCTTTTGTTGGCGTTATGCTTGCTTCAAAAGGCTACCCAGGCACATACGAAAAAGGCAAAACTGTCGCTGGATTCACTTTAGATGGCAATTATTTTGTAAGTGGTCTGACGTTACAAAATGATAATTATGTAACAAGTGGTGGGAGAGTTATATTAGCTGTAGGACAAGGTGAAAATATTGCTAGCGCTAAACAACAAGCATATCAACGTATAGCAAATATAGAAAGCAACGCCTTATTCTATAGAAATGATATAAGTAATAAGGCAATAAGATAAAAATAAACGTCAATTTCTACCTAGTTAAGATAGAAATTGACGTTTTTGCTTTTTAAATGAATGTTTAATAAATATTATTAACTCGTACGTCATTAATGCTAGTAATAGGCATGAAATGAGCTAATATAAATGCTAAAGCTACTAACACAATCATAACGACGATTAAAATAATATCTTTATATGAAAAAGGGACATAATAGTAATACGTTCGTGGTCCATCTTTAAAACCTTTTTTCTCCATTGCTACTGATAGTTGATGTGCTTTTCTAATATTTTGACTTAGCATAGGAATTAACAAATGTTTAAAACGGTTTAATCCTTTGTGATTTTTCGAAGGTATCATTTGATAACGCATTTTTAACGTTCTTCGTAATTGAACAAATGAACTTAACATAAGTGGTACCATTCTTACAGCTGCCATAAAAGCATAGGCAAACTTGGGCTTAACTTTTAAATGTTGCATTAAGCTATAAAAAATCATGACGATTTGCGAGGAGAATACAACCAATAAACCAAAGAATGACACGGTCATTGTTCTTAATGAAAGATGTAAACCTCTTATTAAACTTTCTATTGAAATTTGTATAAAGCCTAGTTTAAATAGCATATGCGTACCATTACCATAAAAGATCATAAATAATGCTGACACTATACTAAATATCATAGTAAAGAGAATAAATATTAATGTGACTCTTAATTTAATACCATTAAAAAACAATAAAAATAGAACCATTAATAAAGCTAAATAAATCATTAAATCGAATTGGTGAATTAATATTACTAAGAAAAATAATAAAACCGATAATGCCAATTTCGTAATAATATTAACGTCATCTAAGAAGGTGTATTTTGTTTTCCATAAATCAAACATGTACTTCACCTAACATTTCTACGAGTTGTTTATTTTCTACGTGTATTCTGCGTGTAGAATAGCGTTTTATAATTTCGGGATCATGCGTAACCATAATTATAGTTTGACCTTTGCTAATACGCTGTTGAAATAATTTGATAAGATTAAACGTATTATGACTATCTAAACCAAAAGTAGGTTCATCTAATAAGATAATTTCAGCTTCTGAACTTAATGCAGTAGCAACACTTAAACGTCTTTTTTGTCCTACAGAAAGTTCAAAGGGGTGTTGATGTTTGACTTCGGTTAAATTTAGTTCTTGTAACATAGCTTCTGTTTTTTGTTGCGCTTCAGTATCGCTATAGTTTGAATATTGAACATATATTTCATTGTAAACAGAATTAGTAATAAATTGTAATTCTGGATTTTGATAAACTAAAAAGGCATGGTGTGCAACATCTTTTATCTTGCGGATAAGTTTATTGTTAAAATACATTTTCCCTTCATATTGAATAAGTTGCATTAAAGATTCTAGTAGGGAAGTTTTTCCACTACCATTAGCTCCGGTGATTGTAATCCACTCACCTTGATTTATCGTTAATTCATTGACTTTAATCAACGCTCTTTTGTCTCTTTTTATCGTGCATTGTTCTATACGAAGTTGATAGTCTGACTTTTCTAAAGTAGGCTGTGTGATAGGTTTAGGTGCATAATCCCAAGCTTTAGGGTGCCACACACCATATTCAGTTAGTAGATGTTCATAGTTAGTTAATATGGTGTGTGGTTGTTCATCTGCAATAATATTTCCATCATAATCGAATAAAATTACTCTATCTATGTGTTCCCATATATGAGCTACTTTATGTTCGACAATAAGCACTGTTTGATTAGTCCATAATGATTTAATTTTAGACCAAAGTGCTTCGGTCGCTTCAACGTCTAACATAGCAGTAGGTTCATCTAGAAATAAGGTATTGGCATTTTGTAATAACGTTTCTGCAATTGCTAATTTTTGTTTCATGCCTCCACTTAATTGATTTACATACTGATCTTTATCAACAGACAAACCAACAGATTGCAATGCTTTTAATATCTCTTCATCCATTTGATCTGTAGGAACTTGTCTGTTTTCTAAAATAAAAGCTAATTCTTCATAGACTTTTGGCATACAAAATTGGGTGTCAGGGTCTTGAAAAATAACACCACTATTTAAATCTCTATCTAGTTGATCATATTTTAGGGGCAGTTCTATCAAGTCAGGTACTATACCGCTAAGTACATTCAATAGTGTACTTTTCCCTGAACCTGATGGACCTAATAATAGGACTTTTTCTTGATCCTTTATCGTTATATCTAACCCATCAAAAATCTTTTTGTTGGCGTTTGGGTATTTTAGGCGTAAATTTTTTGCTACTAACACGTGCAACGCTCCTTATAAATTATCGTAATCTTCTTTTGATGAGGGTCTAAATAATCTAGTAACACCTGTTTGATCGAGCGCCTTAACTATATAATAAGAGAGTAGTCCGGCAACTAATATGCCGCCTAATAAACGAAAAACAATATATAGTATTAAGTTCCAGCTTGTAAGTGATGCTAGGTAACCATAAGCAAAGTCTAATGGTAATGTTGAAATTGCAGTTAATAAACCAGCTAAAATGGCAACGATAGCTTTGCGAGATTTATATCTAAAAATAGCAAATATAATTTCACATGCTAACCCTTGTACAAATGCGTAAATCATTGTAGCAATATCGAAACGACCCATAATAATAGTTTCACCAGCACCAGCTGCAAATTCAGCTAATAAAGCAATACCGGCTTTTGGAATAATAAGATAAGCTACTACTGCAGCCATAAACCAAGCACCATAAGTAATTTCTTCTATATGAAGACCAGATACTTGAAATGCTTTATAAACGAAATTCCAAATATTATAAATAATTGAAAAGACGATAGCAATAAGTATCGTAACGAGTATTTCTGATAGTTTTAAACCTTTTGACATATAACATTCCTCCATAAAAAAACGCACAACCTCACTAGAAGTTGTGCGTAATTATAGGCATAATTATACAAAAACATTAATAAATTAATAATTATAATTGTACACTTTCCTACGCTAGTCTCATCTAGATCAGGTTCAAAGGGTTTGAGGTAATCCTCATCTCAGTTACAAAACACCCCTAGTGCGTATATTAAGTTTTAATTTAACCTTAATGTATGCCTTTTAATGTCGTTTGTCAAGGTTGTAAATGAAAATTTATCTCATTACATCCTTATTCGTATAAGTCTTGAATATTTTTCATCGTTTCTTCGTGATTATCAGTACTGTTTTCGTTTTTGTCTTTTAATTCATTTTCAGCGTTTTTTGCTTGTTCAGCTAAGTCTTTGTGCATTTCTTCTTTACTCATAGGTAACCACTCCTCAATTTAGGGTTTTTACTATATAAAGTTGTTATACAGATGTGTTTACCTCCTCCACAAAATTTAAAACAAATTAATTATAATATTGTTGCAAGAAATCGTATAAATAAGGTATTCTTAAGTAATTGAAGTTTGTTTAAAATAAAGCAAACTGTGGAAAGTCTAATGTGTGTATTTTATATCATACTATAGACTTATTTATCGGTTTAATTAAAGACAAGATTCTTAAGTTCGTATATAATAACTTTGAGGTGAATGGTATGTCGTTTTTGAAAAAACACGCCGAAATATTATATAGCTATGTAATTGGTATAGTGTCTATTTTAATAAGTGTCATTATATTACTTAATTTATCATTAATTAATAAACTTAATGGCAAAGATAAGATAGATTTACATATTCATAATGTTTGGGACTTTATCAATGCATTTTTCGGTGAAATTATTAGGGTAACGAGTAATTATATAGGTAGTTTCCCAATTGTTAGTGCAATTATAATTATTCTATTTGGTGCTTTAGTTATTTACTTAGGTTTTACATTATATCGCACGACTAAATATGATTATGATATTTCAATATTCTTCTTAGTAGTAGGTATTTTATATTTCCTAATAACAATAATTTTAATGACTCAAATTTATAGCTTCTTTGCAGTACTATTTATAGTGCCATTCGCTATTCATATAGGATATATCGTTTATAAAGACGAATTGAATCCTAATCACCGCAAGTATCACTATCTATGGATAATTTTTAGTTATGGCATTGTTTATCTATTGACGCAAATCGTTCTATATAGTCGTATAGACAGCGATGAAATCTTATCAATAGATATTTTGAGTATTAATACTTTCTTTTTAATCATGTGGGTATTAGGTCAAATGTCTATATGGAATTTCTTGTTTTTAAGAAGATCACTTCCGCTTACTAAACAAGAATTAGGTGAAGAAGAACCAGAACTTTCTCGTATGAGTAAAGATTCTATGACAAACCAAACAAAAGAACATTGGAAAAACTTTCAAGATAGAACAACTGAATTTACTCGTAAAACACGTAGAAGTGTTGATTTACAAAAAATGCGCGATAAGAAAGATAAAGTTATAAACAAATGGAAAGAAATTATAGACATTCAAGAAGATGACGTACCAAATTGGATGAAGAAACCAAAATGGTTGAAAACTGCATATGTTGAATTATTATGTGGTGCAGTTTTATTATTCTTTACACTAATTGAATTTAATAACAGAAATAGTTTATTTGTGTCTGGCGAATGGGAAATTTCTCAAACACAATATGTTATCGAATGGGTAACGTTACTATTGCTCATGTTTGCAATTATTATTTACATTTTAACTACACTTACGAATTTCTTACGCGATAAATTTTATTATTTACAGTTATTTATGATCAGTATTCTGTTCTTTAAATTACTAACAGAATTTGTCAATATTATGATTCACGGATTGTTGTTATCTATATTCATTACTCCAATCTTATTCATCATGTTAATTGCGGTTATTGTAGCGTTTGTAATAAAACTAAGACATTAAAATAATTATACTAATGCAGCTTAATGGTTATGTAATTGAGGCCATTAAGCTGTATTTTTGTGTTTAAAAGTAAAAACGGGAGACAAAATAGCCATTTTAATAAGTATTACGAGACTAAACATTTATATTTGTGATGTGCTACAGTGTAATCAACATGTTAAAATAAAAAGCGCTATAAATTATAAATAAAGAAAGGTCGGCACATTATGAAAACAGCCACTTTAAATAGAGGAAAAGAAACTAAATATAACAACCAATATCCATTAATCGAAGAAGAGGATATTTATGCTCACGACCATTTAAAAGAAGGGGATTTGTTTTACTTAGTAACAAACAAAGAAGAGTATATTGCGACTTGTTATGTTGGTAGACAACATAAAGGTATAGGTTGGGTACTAAGCTATGATAAAGATGAAGACATAAATGCGAGTTTCTTCGAGCGCTTATTCCAAATTGCACATGAAGAAAGAACTTATTTTTATAATTTAGATGGCACTTCTGCATTTAGATTATTTAACAGTGAAGGAGATGGCGTTGGTGGTTTAACAATTGATAATTATGATGGTCATCTTTTAATCCAATGGTATTCAAAAGGAATATATAAGTTTAGATATTTGGTATTAAAAGCAATTGAAGCG
The DNA here is from genome assembly GCF_003019255.1 of Staphylococcus kloosii. Lineage (NCBI taxonomy): Bacteria > Bacillati > Bacillota > Bacilli > Caryophanales > Staphylococcaceae > Staphylococcus > Staphylococcus kloosii. Next base: position 2,087,788 of record NZ_CP027846.1, on the reverse strand, counting down.
GTATTTGAGTATACCTCTATATATGAAAAAATGCGTTTTAAAGATGATTCATTAACGGGTGGTTTTGTAACAGGTGAAGCGCCTGAATTTCCAATTGTTATTGAAGAAAACAATACATTTTATAATGTGAATTTAGATGATGGTTTAATGACAGGTATCTTTTTAGACCAAAAAGAAGTGCGTAAAAAGTTAAGAGACAAATTCTCAAAGGAACGCGATATTTTAAATTTATTTAGTTATACGGGTGCATTTTCAGTAGTAGCTGCTAATGAAGCAAATAGTACTACAAGCGTTGATTTAGCTAATCGTTCGCGTAGCCTTACAGAAGACAATTTTGGCTTGAATGGCATCGACCCTAAATCTCAATATATTTATGTTATGGATACGTTTGACTTCTTTAACTATGCACGTCGTCACGATCACTTTTACGATACGATTGTAATCGATCCACCAAGTTTTGCTAGAAATAAAAAGAAAACATTTTCTGTTACTAAAGATTATGACAAGTTAATTTTAGGAGCATTAGATATTTTAGGTCCAGATGGTAATTTATTATTATGTACAAACAATAGCACATTCTCATTAAAAGCATTTAAAAAAGTAATAAAAGATACATTGGAGAACGTCGATGTTGATTATGAATTAATAGAAGTTATGGGATTACCTAAAGATTTCAAAACGCATCCACATTACAAACCTTCCAAATATTTAAAAGCTATCTTCTTGCAAATTAAATAATTTATTGAAAACAGGGTATTTAAATTATTGAGTGCACAAATGAAGGAGTAGATTAAAAATGGGAATTAAAAATAAAGTTACAAATAAATTAACTAATAAATTTGGTAATAAAGTATTAAATATCGAAGAAATAGATGCTAAAAATAATTTACCAACTACTAATGATGAAATTGCTAATCGTAGAGAACGTGCGGAAGCACTAATTAGAAAAAAAGCTATTTTATCTTCTAGTGTGAGTATTGTGCCAATACCAGGTTTAGACTTTGGTGTGGACTTGAAGTTAATGAGAGACATTATTGAAGATATTAATAAAATTTATGGTGTTGATCATAAACAAGTTAATAATTTAGGCGATGATGTAAAAGAACGTATTTATACAGCTGCTGCAATTCAAGGTAGTCAATTTGTAGGTCGAAAAGTTTCAAGTGCTTTATTGAAAGTAGTAATTAGAGATGTGGCTAAACGTACCGCTGCTAAACAAACAAAATGGTTCCCTATCGTAGGCCAAGCTATCTCTGCATCAATTAGTTATTATTTTATGAAAAAAATAGGGCAAGACCACGTAGAAAAATGTGAAAAAGTAATTCGCTCAATAGTATAAAAAAATATTTAAATTGTAACGCTTTCATGATACTTGAAAATAATCTCCGATTATTATCGTGTCTAGGGATTAACGAATTGAATTTATATAACTTTTTTGGTAATGTAAACGTATAAAACTATGTTAAGTTTTATAATAAACTAACGATACTAACTATATGAAGGAGATTTACACATATGGAACAAAAATCTTACGTAATTATTGATGAAACAGGTATTCACGCACGTCCAGCAACGATGCTTGTACAAACAGCTTCAAAATTTGATTCTGATATTCAATTAGAATATAACAGCAAAAAAGTAAACTTAAAATCTATCATGGGTGTTATGAGTTTAGGTGTAGGTAAAGATGCTGAAATCACAATTTATGTAGATGGTAGCGATGAAGCAGAAGCAATTGATGCAATTACAGAAGTATTATCTAAAGAAGGACTTACTGAATAATTATGACTAATTATATTAAGGGGATTGCTGCTTCTGATGGTGTGGCAATAGCTAAGGCTTATTTACTAGTTGAGCCAGACTTATCATTCGACAATGAGAAAGTTGCTAATGCATCTGCTGAAGTAGAGAAATTTCAAAATGCTATCAATACATCAAAAATTGAATTAACTAAAATTAGAAATAATGCAGAGCAAAATTTAGGTGCTGATAAAGCAGCTATTTTTGACGCGCACTTATTAGTTTTAGATGATCCAGAGTTAATTCAACCAATCGAAGACAAAATTAAAAATGACCAAGTTAATGCACCTACAGCATTAACTGAAGTTACAGACCAATTTATCTCTATCTTTGAAGGCATGGACAACGAATATATGAAAGAACGTGCTGCAGATATTAGAGATGTGAGAAAACGTATTTTAGCAAACCTATTAGGCGTTGAATTACCAAACCCTAGTATGATTGATGAAAGCGTTGTTATAATTGGTAATGACTTAACACCTTCAGATACTGCGCAATTAAATAAAGAATTTGTCCAAGGTTTTGTTACTAACATCGGTGGCAGAACTTCTCACTCTGCTATTATGAGTCGTTCTTTAGAGATTGCTGCAGTTGTTGGAACTAAATCTATTACTGATGAAGTTCAACAAGGTGATATGATTGTCGTTGACGGATTAACTGGGGAAGTAATTGTTAATCCTACTGACGATGAAGTTATTGCATATCAAAACAAACGCGAACGTTTCTTTGAAGATAAAAAAGATTTACAAAAATTACGTGATGAAGAGTCAGTTACATTAGACGGTGGTCATGTAGAATTAGCTGCTAACATAGGTACACCAAATGATATTAAAGGTGTATTAGAAAATGGCGCTGAAGGTATTGGCTTATATCGTACTGAATTCTTATACATGGGTAGAGATCAGTTGCCAACTGAAGATGAACAGTTTGAGGCATATAAAGAAGTAATTGAGTCTATGGAAGGTAAAAGAGTTGTCGTACGTACGCTAGACGTTGGTGGCGATAAAGAACTTCCATACTTAAATTTACCAGATGAAATGAATCCGTTCTTAGGTTATAGAGCAATTCGTTTATGTCTAGATCAACCAGATATCTTCAGACCACAATTGCGTGCTCTATTACGTGCTTCAGCGTACGGTAAATTGAATATTATGTTCCCAATGGTTGCAACTATTCAAGAATTCCGTGATGCTAAAGCATTATTAGAAGAAGAAAGAGCAAACTTAAAACAAGAAGGTATTGAAGTTTCTGATGATATCGAATTAGGTATCATGGTAGAAATTCCATCTACGGCTGCTTTAGCAGATGTCTTTGCTAAAGAAGTTGACTTCTTCAGTATTGGTACGAATGACTTAATCCAATACACTATGGCAGCAGACCGCATGTCTGAACGTGTGTCATACTTATACCAACCTTATAATCCAGCGATACTTCGTTTAGTTAAACAAGTAATCGAAGCTTCACATAATGAAGGTAAATGGACTGGTATGTGTGGTGAAATGGCGGGAGATGAAATTGCTATACCATTATTATTAGGTTTAGGTTTAGATGAATTCTCTATGAGTGCTACTTCAATCTTGAAAGCACGTCGTCAAATCAAAGAATTAAGTCAGTCTGAAATGCAAGAACTAACTAACCGTGCAATTAATGCGGCAACTTCAGAAGAAGTTCAAACATTAGTTAAACAATATACTAAATAGCAAATAAAAAGAAGTTTATTAAGTGTTAACACTTAATAAACTTCTTTTTATTTAATATTTAATTCAGCGTTGATTTTGTCCATATCAATTTGGTACATAGGCTCATTATTTAAAAGAATAAATGGCGTAGCAAATGCATCATAGTCCATCATTTCATTACGATATGTTGAGTTTTGTGAAATATTCTTTTCTGTATAATCAACATTTTTTTCAGTTAAATAATTTTTAATAAACGTACAAGGCGGGCAATCATTTTGTGAATAGATGATAATATTAGACATTTAAAACAAATTCCTTTCAAATTGAAATACTATTCCATAATATAAGAGATACAACATAAGAAATCAAGTTTGTGAACTGTCTGTGACACGTCATTAATTTGTCAATATTCAATTGAACCATAACAATTCCATCCATGAAAATAGCGAGTTATAATAAAAACATATTGTGATTTTTGTCACAAATTCAGAAAAAAGGTGATTTTATGGATTCAGTAGAAATAGCGCGTTTCCTCACAGGAATGACGCTAGCCGTTCATATAATTTTTGCGACTATTGGTGTTGGAATGCCATTAATGTTTGCTATTGCAGAATTTTTAGGTATTAAAAAGAATGATCCTAGTTATACTGCATTAGCAAAACGTTGGTCCAAAGGTTATACGATTACTGTCGCAGTCGGCGTTGTGACAGGAACAATTATCGGATTACAGTTGTCATTACTTTGGCCGACATTTATGCAAATGGGTGGCCATGTTATAGCATTACCACTATTTATGGAAACATTTGCATTCTTCTTTGAGGCTATCTTTTTAAGTATTTATTTATATACTTGGAACAGATTTAAAGGTAAATGGACACACGTAATTTTAAGTATTCCAGTTATTATTGGTGGTTCATTCTCTGCATTGTTCATTACTTCAGTAAACTCGTTTATGAACACGCCTGCAGGATTCCAAGTTAAAGACGGCAGAATGGTAAACGTTGAACCATGGGCAGCAATGTTTAATGCATCATTTTTAGTGAGATCATTTCACGTAGTTGCTACTGCACTTATGACGATGGCATTTATATTAGCTGCCGTAGCAGCATTTAAATTGTTGAAAAATAAAGTTAGTAAAGATGCAGAATATCATAAAAAGGCACTAAAAATAACGATGATATTAGGCTTAGTATTTACTTTAGGTTCAATGCTTGCTGGAGACTTATCAGCTAAATTTTTACACAAAGTACAACCAGAAAAATTAGCAGCATATGAATGGCATTTTGATACGGGTTCAAAAGCTGATTTGGTCTTCTTCGGTACACTTAATGAACATACACAACAAGTAACAGGTGCAATAAAAATACCTGGGTTACTAAGCTTTTTAGCAGACGATAATATTAATACTAAAGTAAAAGGATTAAATGATTTTCCTAAAGCTGACTTACCACCACTCATCGTGCATTATTTCTTTGACTTGATGGTATCACTTGGTGTATTTTGTTTCATCATTTCTGCGGCATATGTAGCGACGCTAATCTTTAAAAAATTACGACGCTTCATGCATGCTAAACCAATGCTATATGGTATCTTACTCACTGGTCCTGCAGCGATGTTAGCTATCGAATTTGGTTGGTTCTTAACAGAAATGGGTCGTCAACCTTGGATAGTTAGAGGTTATTTAAAAGTTAAAGAAGCTGCTACACAAGCAGGTGGTTTAACATTCGTTACTATTATGTTTGGATTACTTTACATTGTACTAATGGTAACATCAGCATATGTGCTAATAAGAATGTTTAAAAATAAACCTGCTTATAAAGATATCGCAGCAGTTTCAAATGAGAGAGGTGAGCAGTAATGATATTTTCTTATATTGGAATAATCGTCTTGTGGTTATTTTTGTTTTGCTATATTATTATTGCATCAATCGACTTTGGCGCAGGTTTCTTTGCATTACACGCTAAGATTACTAATCAAGATAAAAAGTTAAATCATATAATATCTAGATATTTGAACCCAGTATGGGAAGTAACTAACGTGTTCTTCGTGTTCTTTTTCGTAGGAATGGTAGGGTTCTTCCCAGACTCAGCATTATACTTTGGAACAGTATTATTAGTACCAGCTTCCATTGCATTAGTATTGTTATCGATAAGAGGTGCATTCTACGCATTTGAAAACTATGGCCAAGATTCTAAATTACCTTGGTTAGTATTATATGGTTTAACAGGATTATTTATTCCTGCATCGTTAGCCACTGCAATGACAATTTCTGAAGGTGGTTATATTACTAAGCATGGTTCAAACTTTGACTTGAATTGGACTGAATTATTACTAAGTCCATTTTCATGGTCAGTAGTATTTTTAGCAGTCATCACTGTACTTTATATCTCTTCAGGATTTTTAACATTTTATGCTGATAGAGCAAAAGATACGAGAGCATATAAATTATTAAGATATTGGTTCCTTTTCTGGGGACCACCGATGATTGCAATATCACTATTTGTCTTTTTATCATTAAGAATTCAAAATGAAGGTCATTTTTTATCAGCAGTGCTTAACTATTGGTGGTTATTCTTACTTAGTCTAATTTGCTTTATAATAGCCATGTTATTAACACTAATTAAAAAAGCGCATGGTTGGGCATTTATAATGGTCATCCTACAAATGGCTTTTGCCTTTTTCGGATATGGTGCAAGTAAACTACCATATATATTCTATCCGCAAGTGCAATTCGAACATGCAGTGGTAAATGATAGTATGGCGATGGCATTAACAATCGCATTTATTTGTGGTTTACTTTTATTAGTTCCATCGTTAATATTATTATTGAAGTTATTTGTTTTCGACAAAGAATATGTAGAAGGCAAAAAGTCTCAATATTAACAAAAGGGTGAGAAGGGTTAACAAATTGTTAAACAATGTGAGTGACTCTTTTCACGCCTTTATTTTTTAATGGAGGACGCATATGGATAAAGAATATGTGGTAATAGGATTAGGCCGTTTTGGCGGTAGTATTGTTAGAGAATTAAATGCATTAGATATGGACGTTATGGCAATTGATAGTAATGAAGCGCGTGTGAACGAGTATAGTGAAATTGCTACTCACGCAGTAGTTGCTGATACAACAGATGAAGCCGTAATGAAAAGTTTAGGTATTAGAAACTTTGATCATGTTATCGTTGCAATTGGTGAAAATATTCAATCTAGTACATTGACGACACTTATTTTAAAAGAATTAGGTGTTAAAAAAGTAACAGCTAAAGCTCAAAATGATTACCATGCGAAAATTTTAAATAAAATTGGTGCCGATACAGTTGTGCATCCAGAGCGTGATATGGGTCGTCGTATTGCTCATAATGTAGCGAGTGCGAGTGTATTAGATTACCTAGAATTAGCAGATGAGCATTCAATTGTAGAAATTAAAGCAAGTGAAAAGATGGCAGGTAAAACGATTATTGAGTTGGATATTAGAGCTCAATTTGGTATTAGTATAATAGCGGTTAAACGTGGTAGAAATATACTAGTTTCTCCTGATCCAAATGAAAATATAGAAATAGGCGATATTTTAATAATGATTGGTCATGATAATGACTTGAATCGTTTTGAAATGAAAGTTGTAAGATAATCTTATACGCTTTTAAGAGTGTTGAATATTAGTTCAGCACTCTTTTTTTATTACCTATAAAAAGGAGTATAGCTATCTATTGTAGATAACTATACTCCTTATATATTTTGTAGCAAAATTCAAATGCTATTTTGATTGTGTATTATTTTGTTGTTTCTGAGATTTTTCTTTATTTTCTTTAGGTGCTTTTTTCGCATTTGAAGGTTTACGTTCTTTTTGTGGTTTGCTAGAGTTAGCTTTGCTATCTTCATCTTCGTTAACCTTCATAATTACAGGTAAAATCATTGGCTTTCTTGCAGTTTTTTCGTATAAATATGGTTGTAATGTTTCAATGATTGAAGATTTTATTTGATGCCACTGTATCGAACTATTTTGATTTAATTTAGAAATTACATCCGTTTTGATTCTACGTTGTGCATCGTAAATTAATTGACCTGACTCACGCATATAAACAAAGCCGCGTGAAATAATGTCTGGACCAGATAGTAGTTTGTTTGTTTTGAAATCAATGCTAACGACTACGATGACTAAACCTTCTTCTGATAATAACTTACGATCACGTATAACGACATTACCGATGTCGCCTATACCGCTACCATCAACTAATACGTTACCTGATGGAATGCGACCGACTTTGCGAGCAGAATCATGTGTAAGAGCTAAAACATCGCCAATATCGAAAATAAAGACATTATCTGGATCGACACCACATTCAATACCTGATTGACCATGTGCTTTAAGCATACGGTACTCACCATGGATAGGTAAGAAGTATTTAGGTCTAATTAAACGTAACATTAATTGTTGATCACCTTGAGATCCGTGACCAGAAGTGTGAATGTTAGATACTTTATTATGAATAACATCTGCACCAGCACGATATAACGAATTGATTGTACGATTAATACTCTTCGTATTACCTGGGATAGGTGATGAGCTAAATACAACTGTATCTTCAGGAATGATTTTTATTTGTTTATGTGTACCATTAGCTATTCGTGATAAAGCGGCCATGGGTTCACCTTGAGAACCAGTACATAAAATTAATAGTTCATGTTTAGGAATACTATTAATTTTATTTGGTTCTACGAAAGTTTCTGGTGGTGCTTTAATATATCCAAGCTCCATGCCAATTTTAATGTTATTTTCCATTGAACGACCAAAAGTAACGATCTTACGACCATATTTAATCGCGGCTTCAACGGCTTGTTGAACACGGTATATATTAGATGCAAAAGTCGCGAATATAATACGGCCCGTACAATTTCTGAAAATCTTATCGACATTTTGGCCGACTTCTCGTTCACTTAATGTGAAATCAGGGACGAGGGCGTTTGTAGAATCAGAAAGCAGACATAATACGCCTTCGTCACCTAATTTAGCCATTTTCCCAATATTAGCCGGTTCACCAACAGGTGTGAAATCAAATTTAAAGTCACCAGTATGAACAATATTACCTTCCGGTGTATTAACAATAACACCATAAGCTTCAGGAATACTGTGTGTTGTTAAATAAAATGAAATTTCAAAATGTTTTGATTTAATCACACTTTGTTCATCTATTTCGATTAATTCTGTAGTTCTTAATAAGTGATGTTCTTCTAATTTATTTCTAATTAATCCTAAAGCTAATGGACCACCGTAAATAGGTACATTAATTTGTTTTAACAGGTAGGGCACACCACCTATATGGTCTTCATGTCCATGTGTAATAAATAAACCAACGATTTTATCTTGGTTTTGTTCTAAGTACGTATAATCAGGAATGACATAATCGATACCTAATAAATTGTCATCAGGAAATTTAATACCCGCATCAATTATAACTATTTCATCCTGGTACTCGACGGCATAAGTGTTTTTACCTACTTCACCTAAGCCACCAAGTGCATATACAGCTACTTCATTTTTATTGATTTGCTTCATTATTCAGCTTGCTCCACATTGAAGTGATCTGATTGTTTTTCATATTCTAAATGTGTGCCCTCTAATTTAGTAATAAATTCAATGTTGTAATTACGATCTTTTAAATAACGTCTTACTTGTTCTTCAGTTTGTGCTTCTACGTAAATTGTTTGTGTGTTCTCACGAACTACCACTTCGTCTTTATTATGTTGATAAAATACTTTAAATACTGCCATTATCTATATTTCCTCCTATTGCTATCTCTAAATATTTAATATTATTGAATAAAAACCCTAGTCGAATACACATACAAAAATGAATAGAACCAAATTTGTAAAATTAGGCAAAGTGTCTGAATATAAAAGAACATACAAGCTTTCTGCCCAGTATGTTTCTAGGGAAGTTAATTTCGTTCAGTATAAGAATAGATGTAATCAATATTAATCTAATTCTAGTTATTTCCTATTTTACATGATGTTAATGAATAAATAAAGCAGTTTATCATGAGCAACTAACTATATTTTATGTTTTAAAAAAATGAACATCATAAAGTTATAAATGATAATAAACTGAAAGTTTAGTTAATTTTTAACATTAGTCTTGAGTAAATCTAGAAATTTATTTATCATGAAATAATATAACTAAAAGGCAAGTAGTAATTGAAATTCGAGACAAAATAGAATTAAGGTGATTAGTTTGGATCAAACAAGTAGAATTATTGAAGATGTGAAACGTGAAAAACAACGAGATGACAAAATTTTTAAAGGCGTTACGTTTGAAGTGAGAACTGAACAAGTAATTATGTTTTTTAATTATGAAGAGATTGTCGATACACAAAATCAAGACCAATATTTTATTAAACATAATCACGACCCGGAATTTATTGATATTCAAGAATTAAATGCGTTAAAGAAAAGCTTAGATGAAATACATATAGCTTATAGTGAAAGACGCGACGATTTTATGTAAACATAAAGAGAGAGCAATTACTAGATGTAATTGCTCTCTCTATCGTTTTATTAAACTTCAACAGCATCTTCATGTGGTTGTAGTGGGTTATTTTGATCGATATGATCATAAAACATAACACCGTTAACATGGTCGATTTCATGTTGGACTACGATTGCAGGATAACCTTTAAGTCTTAATTTCACTTCTTTACCATCCATATCTGTTGCTTTTACCGTAATTCTAAATTTACGATGAACTAAGCCAGGTATGTTTTCGTCGACGCTAAGACAACCTTCGCCTGTTGGTAAATAAGCTTCTTGAACACTATGACTCATGATTTTAGGATTAACTAAAGTTAAGTCATATGAATTGCCATTACCATCATCAGGAAGATAAACAGCAATCATTTTTTTAGAAACATTGATTTGAGGTGCGGCTAATCCGACACCTGAGCGTAGCCCATATTTGTTAGCTGTTTCTTCATCTTGACTATTAATTAAAAATTCACGCATTGATTTTAATGTTGAGCGATCTTCATCCGACAATGGTAATTCAACATCTTTAGCTTTTTCACGCAAAGTTGGATGACCGTCTCTAATTATGTCTTTCATTGTTAACATTTACTTACACCTTCCTTACTTTCACTATACCAAATTTGAATAATTAAAATACAGTAATCTATTTGATTTATACTATAATATTATATAATATAACACACACGTAGAGGAGGAATTAGCTTAATATGAAATTAAAACAAGGAATCGGTGTCGCATTAGCTTCGACAGTTCTATTAACTGGTTGTACTACCGATAAAGGCGAAATGAAAGCATATAATAAACAAATTCAAAAAGCTTTTGATAACGAAAAATCTATTAATACATCTAGTAAAAAACTAAATGATCTTGAACAGAAGAAAAATAAATTAGTTCAAAGTTTAAAAGGTAAAGATGAAGATAAAGAAAAAGAGATTGCTAAAAAAGTAATAGATAATACAAAAGAAAGACAGCAAACTTTTAAAGAAGAAGAAAATGCTATGGACAAATCTCATCAAGAGTATAAAAAAGCTGCTAAACATATTGATAAAATTGGTAATAGTAAAAAGCAACGTGAAGTTAAACAATTAGATACTGCATTAAAAGAAAAATATAAAGCACATGATAAATACGCAGATGCATATAAAAACGTAATGAATAAAGAAAAAGATATGTTTGAATATGCTTCAAAAGGACAACCTTCTCAAGGACAAATTGATAAAAAATCACATGCTATTTCAGGTGCATATAAAGATATGAATAAACAATTTAAAAATTATTCTAATGCAATGAAAAAAGTTAAAGAAGAAAAACAAGATGTCGATAATTTAATGTAAATTAAGTTGAGAATAAAATCAGAAAAATGATTGCGCTTACATTAGTGGTGGTAAATGACGCTACGTGACACATTTTATCCACTAGTACAGTTGTATATAATATACTGGTACAGTTTTGAAACTGTACCTTTTTGTAGTAGAACAGAACTTTTTTAAATTGTTTAACAGTGAAACAGTTTTGTGATACAATGTGATAGGATAAAATGAATTTCTATTATACGGGAAAGGTATGGTGAATTGAATGGCTCCGAAATTACAAGCCCAATTCGATGCAGAGAAAGTATTAAACGATACTCAATCTCAATTTGAAATGATTCAAATTTTGGATGAAGACGGTAATGTTGTTAATAACGATTTAGTACCAGATTTATCAGATGAACAATTCGTTGAATTAATGGAGAGAATGGTTTGGACACGTATCCTTGACCAACGTTCTATTTCATTAAACAGACAAGGACGTTTAGGTTTCTACGCTCCTACAGCTGGACAAGAAGCTTCTCAATTAGCTTCACAATACGCATTAGAGAAAGAAGACTTTATTTTACCTGGTTACCGTGACGTACCACAATTAATTTGGCACGGTTTACCTTTAACTGAAGCATTCTTATTCTCAAGAGGACACTTCAAAGGAAATCGTTTCCCAGAAGGCGTAAATGCATTAAGCCCACAAATTATCATTGGTGCACAGTATGTTCAAACTGCTGGTGTAGCATTAGGTATTAAAAAACGTGGTAAAAAAGCTGTTGCAATTACTTATACTGGTGACGGTGGTTCTTCACAAGGTGACTTCTACGAAGGTATTAACTTTGCTTCTGCTTATAAAGCACCTGCAATTTTTGTTATTCAAAACAATAACTATGCAATTTCTACACCACGTAGTAAGCAAACAGCTGCAACTTCACTTGCTCAAAAAGGGATTGCTGTAGGTATTCCAGGACTTCAAGTCGATGGTATGGATGCATTAGCAGTATATCAAGCTACTAAAGAAGCTCGTGACCGTGCAGTAAATGGTGAAGGCCCTACGCTAATCGAAACTATGACTTATCGTTATGGTCCACATACAATGGCCGGAGATGACCCAACTAAATATCGTACTTCTGATGAAGATTCTGAATGGGAGAAAAAGGATCCATTAGTCCGTTTTAGAAAATTCTTAGAAAATAAAGGTTTATGGTCTGAAGATAAAGAAAACGAAGTTATCGAACGCGCTAAATCAGAAATTAAAGCAGCGATTAAAGAAGCAGACAACACACCTAAACAAACTGTTACAGATTTAATGGAAAACATGTACGAAAACATGCCTCAAAACTTAGCAGAGCAATATGAAATTTATAAAGAGAAGGAGTCGAAGTAACCCATGGCACAAATGACAATGGTTCAAGCGATTAACAATGCGCTTAAAACTGAATTACAAAACGACGAGAACGTTTTACTTTTCGGTGAAGACGTTGGTGTTAATGGTGGGGTTTTCCGTGTAACTGAAGGGTTACAAAAAGAATTCGGCGAAGACCGTGTTTTCGATACACCATTAGCAGAATCAGGTATCGGTGGTTTAGCTTTAGGTTTAACTTTAGAAGGCTACCGTCCTGTAATGGAAATCCAATTCTTAGGTTTCGTATTTGAAGTCTTTGATGCTGTAGCGGGCCAAATTGCTCGTACTCGTTTCCGTTCTGGTAACTCAAAAAGTGCACCAGTAACTATCCGCGCGCCATTCGGTGGTGGTGTACATACACCTGAATTACACGCAGATAACTTAGAAGGTATTTTAGCTCAATCTCCTGGATTAACAGTTGTAATTCCTTCAAACCCATACGATGCTAAAGGATTATTAGTTTCAGCTATTAGAAGCAATGACCCAGTCGTATTCTTAGAACATATGAAATTATATCGTTCATTCCGTGATGAAGTACCTGAAGAAGAATATACTGTTGAAATTGGTAAAGCCAATGTAAAACAAGAAGGTACAGATTTAACAATTATTGCATACGGTGCAATGGTTCAAGAATCACTTAAAGCTGCGGAAGAATTAGAAAAAGATGGACATTCAGTTGAAGTCATCGACTTACGTACTGTTCAACCAATCGATATCGAAACACTTGTTGCATCAGTTGAAAAAACTGGCCGTGCAGTAGTAGTACAAGAAGCTCAACGCCAAGCTGGTGTTGGTGCAACAGTTGCTTCAGAATTAGCAGAACGTGCTATCTTATCATTAGAAGCACCAATCGCTCGTGTTGCTGCAGCAGATACTGTATATCCATTTACACAAGCTGAAAATGTTTGGTTACCTAACAAAAATGATATCTTAGAAAAAGCTAAAGCAACATTAGAATTCTAATTAATACACTAGTCAGAAGTAGTTGAATGAAAATTTCTCTACTTCTCTCTAATGTTTTATAAATGAAATATGTTAAGCTATGTTTAGTACATAGTAAAATTCCACACAATAACTTAAATTGAAATCTTAGGAGGACAAAAACGTGGCATTTGAATTTAAATTACCCGACATTGGTGAAGGTATCCACGAAGGCGAAATCGTAAAATGGTTTGTTAAAGCTGGAGATCAAATCGAAGAAGACGATGTATTAGCAGAAGTACAAAATGATAAATCAGTTGTTGAAATTCCATCACCTGTAAGCGGTACAGTTGAAGAAGTATTAGTAGACGAAGGTACAGTTGCAGTAGTTGGTGACACAATTGTTAAAATCGATGCGCCTGACGCTGAAGAAATGACTTTCAAAGGTAGCGATAGCGATGAAAGTGCTTCACAATCATCAGAATCATCTGACGATAGTAAAGAAGAAGCTGCTACTGAAACTAAATCAGCATCTACTCAAGAAGAAGATGTAGATGACAACAAACGAGTTAAAGCGATGCCATCTGTACGTAAATACGCACGTGAAAATGGCGTTAACATTAAAGCAGTATCAGCTACTGGTAAAAATGGTCGCATAACTAAAGAAGATATCGATGCTCACTTAAACGGTGGACAAGTTGCCTCTGAAAGCACTGAAGCTCAGGGTACTGAAGAATCTGCAAGTGCAGCACAATCAGCACCAACAGCTACTGAAGGTGAGTTCCCAGAAACTACAGAAAAAATCCCAGCTATGCGTAAAGCGATTGCTAAAGCAATGGTTAACTCTAAGCATACTGCACCTCACGTAACATTAATGGACGAAATTGATGTTCAAGATTTATGGGATCACCGTAAGAAATTCAAAGAAATTGCTGCTGAACAAGGTACTAAATTAACTTTCTTACCTTATGTTGTTAAAGCATTAGTTTCTGCATTGAAAAAATATCCAGCATTAAATACTTCATTTAATGAAGAAGCTGGCGAAATTGTACACAAACACTATTGGAACATTGGTATTGCGGCTGATACTGACAGAGGCTTATTAGTACCTGTTGTTAAAAATGCTGACCGTAAATCTATTTTCCAAATTTCTGATGAAATTAATGAACTAGCTGTTAAAGCTCGTGATGGTAAATTAACTTCTGACGAAATGAAAGGTGCTACTTGTACAATTAGTAATATCGGTTCAGCTGGTGGACAATGGTTCACTCCAGTAATTAATCACCCAGAAGTTGCTATCCTAGGAATTGGACGCATTGCACAAAAACCAATCGTTAAAGATGGTGAAATTGTGGCAGCGCCAGTATTATCATTATCATTAAGTTTCGACCACAGACAAATTGATGGTGCTACTGGACAAAATGCGATGAACCATATTAAACGATTATTAAATAATCCAGAATTATTATTAATGGAGGGGTAAAACATGGTAGTTGGAGATTTCCCAATTGAAACTGATACTATTGTAATTGGAGCAGGACCAGGGGGTTATGTTGCAGCAATCCGCGCAGCACAATTAGGTCAAAAAGTAACAATCGTAGAAAAAGGTAACTTAGGTGGCGTATGTCTTAACGTTGGATGTATTCCTTCAAAAGCTTTATTACACGCTTCTCACCGTTACAGTGAAGCACAACATTCTGAAAACTTAGGTGTAATCGCTGAAAGCGTATCACTTAAATTTGACAAAGTTCAAGAATTCAAAGAATCAGTTGTTAACAAATTAACTGGTGGCGTTGAAGGACTATTAAAAGGTAATAAAGTTGAAATCGTAAAAGGTGAAGCTTATTTCGTTGATAATAACAGCTTACGTGTTATGGACGACAAGAGCGCTCAAACTTACAATTTCAAAAATGCTATTATTGCTACTGGTTCTAGACCAATTGAAATTCCTAATTTCAAATTTGGTAACCGCGTTATCGATTCAACTGGCGCATTAAACTTACAAGAAGTTCCTGGTAAACTTGTTGTTGTTGGTGGCGGTTATATCGGTTCTGAACTTGGTACAGCATTCGCTAACTTTGGTTCTGAAGTTACTATTTTAGAAGGTGCTAAAGACATTTTAGGCGGTTTCGAAAAACAAATGACTCAACCTGTTAAAAAAGGTATGAAAGAAAAAGGTGTCGAAATCGTTACTGAAGCAATGGCTAAATCAGCTGATGAATCAGAAAATGGTGTAACAGTAACTTACGAAGTTAATGGTGAAGAACAAAGTATCGAAGCAGACTACGTATTAGTTACTGTAGGCCGTCGTCCAAATACAGACGAATTAGGCTTAGAAGAACTTGGCTTAAAATTTGCTGATCGTGGATTATTAGAAGTAGACAAACAAAGCCGTACTTCTGTCGATAATATCTTTGCAATTGGTGATATCGTACCTGGTTTACCATTAGCTCATAAAGCAAGCTACGAAGCTAAAGTTGCAGCTGAAGTAATTGCTGGAGAAGCTTCTGAAGTAGATTACATTGGTATGCCTGCAGTATGTTTCACTGAGCCAGAATTAGCTCAAGTAGGTTATACAGAAGACCAAGCTAAAGAAGAAGGATTACAAGTTAAAGCTTCTAAATTCCCATTCGCAGCTAATGGTCGTGCGTTATCATTAGACGATACTACTGGTTTCGTAAAATTATTAACACTTAAAGAAGACAACACTTTAGTAGGTGCTCAAGTAGTAGGTACTGGTGCTTCTGACATTATTTCTGAATTAGGTTTAGCTATCGAAGCAGGAATGAATGCTGAAGACTTAGCATTAACAGTACATGCTCACCCAACATTAGGTGAAATGTCAATGGAAGCTGCTGAAAAAGCATTAGGTTTACCTATTCACACTATGTAATTAACAGCTTACATTTATAGAGTTAACAGAGTCTGGAGCATAATATTTTCTCCAGACTCTATTTTTATATAAGCAGTAGTATGACTGAACTGAAAATGTGCTTGTATCATGCGTCTTTCAACTTTAGTCATCTTTGTCGGGGCGGGACTAAAAAATCTTCTTATACAAATAAGATTTCTGTCCTGCTCCTTTTTTATTAAAGGAGGGTGAAAATGGAATATCATTATCCTATTGATTTAGATTGGACAAACGATGAAATGGTCACTGTCGTTACTTTTTTTAATGCGATTGAAGCTTTTTATGAACAACAAGTAGAAAGAGATTATCTTATCGAGCAATATCGCAAATTCAAAAGTATCGTTCCTGGTAAGGCGGAGGAAAAACAGATCTTTAAAGAATTTGAAAAAGGTAGTGGCTATAATAGTTTTAAAGCAGTAAAATATGCACAAGAAAATCCAGATAAAAAAAATATATCGACAAATCAAAAATAAGTATTGTTATTTGAACTATACTTTGATATTTTTATTAAGCATTAAACAAAAAGTTTGATAAAAGTAAACAAAGTATAGCTCTTTTTTATTTGGTAATTTTTACTGGAATATATACAACTTGATGGGTGAGTACAATGAATATTGGAATAAAACTTAAAAATTTACGTAAGATTAAAAACTTAACACAAGAAGAATTGGCCGAACGCACCGATTTATCTAAAGGTTACATTTCTCAAATTGAAAGCCAACATGCTTCGCCAAGTATGGAAACTTTTTTATCCATTTTAGAAGTGCTAGGAACTTCTCCAAGCGAGTTTTTTAAACAAAAGCAAGAAGAAAAGGTCTTATACCCACAAGAATCACAAGTTGTTTATGACGAATATGATAAAGGTTATATTTTAAATTGGTTAGTTACGCAATCTAATGAATTCGATATGGAACCATTGATGCTGACGTTAAAACCACAAGCAACTTATAAAAATTTTAATCCGTCTAACTCTGACACTTTTATTTTTTGTATGGAAGGTGCAATAACGTTAGAACTCGGAACAAAAGTTTATCAAGCGCAACAGGGAGATGCGTTATATTTTAAAGCAAATGACAAGCATAGATTGTTTAATTGTAGTGAACATACAGCGAAAGCAATCATCGTTGCTACTGCATCATATTTATAGGAGGACAAGAAATGAAGCCGTTATTATCTTTTAAATCTGTCAGTAAAGGTTATAATGATGAACAAATTTTAAATGAAATAGATATAGACATTGAATCAGGCTTTTTTTATACCTTATTAGGGCCTTCAGGTTGCGGAAAAACTACAATTCTAAAATTAATTGCAGGTTTTGAACAACCAGATAGTGGAGATATTATCTATCAAAATAAATCTATGACCAATATTGCTGCCAATAAGCGTAAAGTAAACACAGTATTTCAAGATTACGCTCTATTTCCACATTTGAATGTGTTTGAAAATATCGCATTTGGACTGAAACTCAAAAAAATGAGTAAACCAAAGATTGAAGCTAAAGTAAAAGAAGCTTTGAAATTGGTTAAATTAAGTGGATATGAAAATAAACGTATTGATGATATGAGCGGAGGACAAAAACAACGTGTCGCAATTGCACGTGCGATTGTAAATGAACCTGAAATACTATTATTAGATGAATCGTTGTCTGCTCTAGATTTAAAATTACGTACAGAAATGCAATATGAACTAAGAGAAATCCAATCTCGCTTAGGTATTACATTTATTTTTGTTACACATGATCAAGAAGAGGCATTAGCGTTAAGTGATTATATTTTTGTTATGAAAGATGGCAAAATTCAACAATTCGGAACGCCTATCGATATATATGATGAACCAGTTAATCGATTTGTTGCTGATTTTATTGGTGAATCTAATATTGTCAAAGGCACAATGCAACGTGACTATGTTGTTAATATCTATGGACAAGATTTTGATTGTGTAGATATGGGTATTCCTTCAGGTAAAAATGTTGAAGTTGTTATACGTCCGGAAGATATTTCATTAATAGAAGCCGAGCAAGGTTTGTTTGAAGTGACAGTTGATTCAATGTTATTTAGAGGCGTACATTACGAAATTTGTTGTATAGATAGAAAAGGATACGAATGGGTGATACACACGACTAAAAAAGCCGATATTGGTAGCAAAGTCGGTCTTTATTTTGATCCTGAAGCTATTCATATAATGGTGCCTGGTGAAAGTGAAGAAGAATTCGATAAACGAATCGAAAGTTATGAGGAGCAAGACAATGCGTAAAATATCTAACTTTTTATTCATTCCATATTTATTATGGATGGTGTTGTTTATCATCGTACCAGTAATATTGCTTGTGTATTTTTCTTTTATCGATATTAATGGTCATTTTAGTTTTAGTAATTATAAACAAATACTGTCTATGAAATATTTATCAATGATTTGGGACTCAGTGATTTATGCAATTGCAATCACATTATTGACGTTACTCGTTAGTTATCCAGCCGCGTATTTTATTAAAGCTTCCAAAAATCAAAATTTATGGTTACTGATACTCATTATTCCTACTTGGATAAATTTACTACTGAAGACTTATGCATTTATTGGACTTTTCAGTCATGATGGTATTATAAATCAATTGTTAAATATACTACATTTGCCTAAAGCGCATTTATTATTTACTACGCCAGCATTTCTAATTGTAGCTACTTATATTTATATACCATTTATGATTTTACCTATCTTTAATAGTATGAAAGATATTCCAAATAACTTGTTGCAAGCTGCTAAAGATTTAGGCGCAAGTCCTTTTACAACGTTTCGTAAAGTGATTTTGCCTTTAACGAAGCAAGGAATATTGACAGGTATTCAAGTAACATTTATTCCTGCACTATCTTTATTTATGATAACTAGATTAATTGCTGGTAATAAAGTTATTAATATCGGTACTTCTATTGAAGAACAATTTTTAGTTATTCAAAATTACGGTATGGGGTCAACTATCGCGTTATTCCTAATAGTCTTTATGGCCTTTATATTAGTAATTACGAATTCTAAATCATCGAACGGAAAAGGGTGAATCAAATGAAATGGTATGGCAAACTTTATATAGGAATTTTAGTTGCATTATTATATGCTCCCATCATTTTTCTAATGATTTATTCTTTTAATTCAGCTGGGAATATGATTCATTTCGATGGTTTTACGTTAGAACATTATAAATCATTATTTCAAAATGATAGATTGATGTCGGTTATTTTTAATACGATAGCAGTTGCACTAATTGCTGCTTCCGTATCAACAGTAATTGGGACAATGGGTGCAATAGCACTTTATCACTTAAGAAATAAAAAGATGAAAGTATCGCTGTTAACATTAAATAATGTGTTAATGGTGTCGTCTGATGTAGTGATAGGTGCATCATTTTTAATTATGTTTACAGCGATAGGTCATATCACAGGTTTAGGTCTAGGATTCACGACCGTGCTAGTATCTCATATTGCATTCTGTATACCCATTGTAGTTATTATTGTATTACCAAGACTTTATGAAATGAATGACAACATGCTTCATGCGGCTCGTGATTTAGGCGCTAATGAGTACCAAGTATTAAGTAATATTATGTTACCACAATTATTACCAGGCATTTTAGGCGGCTTCTTCATGGCATTAACATACTCACTAGATGATTTTACAGTTAGTTTCTTCGTAACAGGAAATGGATTTAGTGTATTATCCGTTGAAGTTTATGCTATGGCAAGAAAAGGGATAAGTATGGAAATAAATGCTATTTCGACGTTGTTATTTGTCGTTATTTTAATAGGTGTTGTTGGTTATTATTTTGTTCTACACATGATAAAACGAAAACAACAGAGTAAGCGAGGTGTACAATAATGAAACGCGTATTACAATTAGTTATTGTTGCTATCGTAGTTGGCTTGCTTTGCTTATACATTAGTCATAAGTTCACTGCGAAAGATAAATCAAAGAGTGGCGAAAAGATTAATGTCTATAATTGGGGTGAATATATCGACCCAGCACTTATTAAAAAGTTTGAAAAAGAGACGGGTATCAAAGTAGTATATGAAACTTTTGATTCAAATGAAGCTATGGAAGCAAAAATTCGTAACGGTGGAACAAATTACGACGTTGCCTTTCCAAGTGAATATACCGTTCAAAAAATGAAACGTGAAAATTTATTGTTACCGCTTGATCACCAAAAGATACCGAATATGAAAAATTTAGATAAAAATTATTTGGATATGCCTTTTGATAGAAATAATAAATATTCCGTACCATACTTTTTTGGAACGGTAGGTATCGTTTATAACAAAAAAGCATATCCACATGATGATTTTAGTTCTTGGCAAAGTCTTTACAAGAAAAAGTATGCAAATGATATACTGTTAGTAGATGGCGCACGAGAAATTATGGGTCTGTCGCTCAATAAATTAGGTTATAGTTTGAATGATAATAATCCACAACATCTAAATGAAGCACAACAAGATTTAACACATTTAGAGCCACAAATTAAAGGTGTCGTTGGAGATGAAATAACAATGATGTTAGAGCAACATGAAGCTAATGTAGCTGTTGTATGGAGTGGTGTGGCTGCACCAATTGTTCAAGATAGTAATGAATTTGATTACGTAGTACCTAAAGAGGGATCTAATCTATGGTTTGATAATATGGTTATTCCTAAGACAGCACAAAATAAAAAAGGCGCTTATAAATTTATGAATTTCTTATTAAATGAGCGCAACAACAAACAAAATACTGAATGGGTTGGATATGCAACACCAAATAAAGCAGCTAGAAATAAATTACCGAACGATGTTAAAAATGATAAACGATTCTATCCATCTAAAAAGGAACAACACAAATTAGAAGTTTATCAAGATTTAGGTAAACAAACGTTAAGCGATTATAACGAAAGATTTTTAAACTTCAAAATGTCATTAAAATAGATGACAGTTAGTAGTTATTTTTGCTATAGTTCGATATAATGGGTTGACTAGTAATGTAAGGAGTTGTAAGTACATGTCAGGAGAGCAATTTACGCAAGTTAGACGTCCTGTAAGTCGATTAACAGAAAAAGTACTAGGATGGTTAAGTTGGATTTTCTTACTGCTTTTAACCATTGCTACAATGTTTATCGCACTCGTATCATTTAGTAGTGATACATCAATACAAAAACTTGAGAGTTCATTGAATGCGAATGAATTTGCACAACAAATTTTTGCCAATAACAATTTAAACACAACACAAGCAGTTATTTGGTTACAAAATGGAGTATGGGCGATTATAGTATATTTAATAATCTGTTTATTAATTTCGTTTTTAGCCCTAATTTCAATGAATATTAGAATTTTATCAGGATTCTTATTCTTAATTGCTACCATTGTTACTTTACCTTTAATGGTATTATTTGTTCCATTAATCATTCCTGTATTATTCATCATAGTTGCAATTATGATGTTTGCAAGAAAAGATAAGGTTGAAACAGTACCTGCATATTATGACAATGGATATTATGAAAGAGATGCTCAATCTAGACATGGTTATGATAGAGAACCAGAACAAAATGATTATAAACAACGTAAAAGTAATCAAGAAGCAAGCTATTATCAACCAGCTGATGAGCCAAGTACAATGCGTAGAAATGCTGATGAAAGTACTACAGTTGATCAACAAAGTACACCTTCAGATGAAGAAGAAACTAAAGATTATAATTCATTGCGTAGAGGTGGATATAGTTCTGAGGTAGCAAGACAAGTAAATGGTGATCCTAACGCTGAGGAAGAACCACAAGTTCTTTCAAGACAAGCTAAATACAATTATAAAAATAAAAAACAACAAGAGGATGAAGTTCCTCTAGAAGATGAAAATACTGAAGCGGATTACCAACGTGGACCTTCTCAAGAAGAGTTAGAACGTCAAGAAGCAGAGCGTCAACGACAGCAAGAAGAAGAGGCGAGACGTAAACAAGAAGAAGCTGAAGAAAAAGCACGTCTTAAACAAGAACGCGCCGAAGAAAAATCAAGAATCAAACAAGAGAAAAAAGAACTAAGAAAACGTATGAAAGAAAAACGTAAGCAACAACCAAGTGCTGTAAATCAACGTCGTATGAATTATGAAGAACGTAAGAAAATGACATCTCATGATGACGTAGAGACAGAAAAAGAAGTTACAGACAAAACTTCTGACAACCAAGATACTACAACTACAGACGAAAAAGAAAAATAATATAGAAGTGTTTGAAATAAAATATTTCTGATTATAGACTAAACGTCAATTTCTATTGAAATTGACGTTTTCTTTTTTATGAGTTTTTTAGAGCCACAATACATCATTTATAACTTTAAAAATTAGATAAAATAGCGGTTGAAGATTCTCTGTTTTTGGAAAGCATATACAAAATTTATATATAAATAAAAGAGCTAATCCATTATGGATTAGCTCTCGTATTTTAATATTAGAATTTATGTTTAAAGTAATTATAGAGATTATAATTCTTGGAATGTTTGAACGATTAAGTAAACATTAAGAATACTTAAAATTACAATTAAGCACCAACTAATGATATTTACCCAACGTTTATTTTTAAATATGCCCATTAATTTTTTATCATTCGTCGCCAATTGTAATGGTACTAGAGAGAATGGTAAAGCGATACTTAAAAATACTTGTGAGAATACTAATAATTGTTCTACTTTTTCTGTATTACTTTTGAAAACAATTAAACAAATGATAATTGGTAAAATAGCTATACCACGTGTTATTAATCTACGTGCCCAGTTTGGAATTTTTAAATTAATAAAACCTTCCATGACAATTTGACCAGCCATTGTACCAGTGATTGTTGAGTTTTGACCTGATGCTAATAAGGCTACGGCAAATAACGTACTCATAATTGCACCCATAGTTGCACCTAGTGCTGGCTCAGTTCTAAGTGCGTGGTATAAATCAAAGAAACCACCTAATTGTTCCGTATTAGCGCCATAGAATAATGCTGCACCAAGTACTAATAATAGACAATTGATAACAAATGCAATGATAAGTTGAATGTTTGAGTCTAGCGTTGCGAATTTTACAGCATTTTTCTTCGCTTTGTCGTCATTTCTATCATACATACGAGACTGTACGATAGATGAATGTAAATATAAATTATGTGGCATAATTGTCGCACCAATGATACCTAAAGCGATATATAAAGCACTATTATTAGTAATGATTTCTGTCTGTGGTACGAAACCATTTAACATATGTGTTACAGAAGGTGATGCGATATATACCTCGAATAAGAAAATAATTAATACAGTAAAGATAAGTGTACCGACAATGGCTTCAATTTTTCTAAAACCAAAATGCATAATAAATAGTAATAAAAATACATCTAATACTGTAATAATTGAACCTACAAGTAATGGAATATCAAAGAGTAGGTATAATGCGATTGCACTACCAATTACCTCTGCAATATCAGTCGCAATAATTGCCAATTCAGTAATAATCCAAAATACATAGGTAAACGGTTTATTTAAATAATGTTTAGTTGCTTGTGCCAAATCCATGTTGGTAGCAATGCCTAAACGTACCGCCATACTTTGTAATAACATAGCGGCTAAACTTGATAGTAAAATGACGAACAATAGCATATATCCAAATTGTGCGCCGCCTTGCATTGATGTAATCCAATTACCTGGATCCATATAACCGACTGCAATCAGCAAGCCGGGGCCTAAAAATGATAATAATTTACGGCTAAACTTACCGTCAGTATTAATGGATACTGTATTATTAATTTCACTTAGGCTTTTTTCATTATCTCTCTCTGTCATAATTTCACCACTTACTAATTTTTGTAATAAATCAAGGATATTAAAAAATAATTGTTAGGTCAACCTAAAAATTATAATTTGTAGTTATTTTAAGTAGTTATATAAGTCTTTTGGTGATATAGTAATTTTGATAAAATAATAATTGTGAATAAAAGGAGGTAAGTTATGAATAGAAAGACCGAAAAAATATTGGCGTGGATTGGTAATGGTTTAAGTATTTTATATTTATTAATCGTGTTATTAGGTGTGCTACTATTAAACACAAATACTAAAGAATTTAAAAAGGTGTTTAATGAAATGTCTCAAGCACAAGGACAAACTTTCTCGCCAGATTTATTATTTATGAGCTATTTGATTCAAACGATCATTTTAGCAGTAGTAATTATTCTAGCTATAATTGCAACGCTAATAATGAAAAATAATCGCGTTTTGGCAGGTGTACTATTTATCATTGCAGCAGTCGTTAGTCTTTTTGTTACTAATTTAGTAGCGATGGTGTTATGGATAATTGTTGCGGTTAAGTTATTTATTAAAAAAGATAATAACAATAATATTAAACAAGGTAAGACCAATGGTACTAACCACAATCAACAGCAATGGAATCCAGAACAAGATTTAAATAAGAAAAAAGACGATCCATATATTTATTAAGTTAAATTCTATCTATTAAAAAAGCAGCCTGTATTTATTACAGCGCTGCTTTTAATGTTATTTAAGATGAAATATAATATTAAGCATAAAATTTAAGTAATTGAGTGAATGTATCTTCTAGGAATGAGATAAAGGCTTTGTCGCTTTTTAAATCATCTGCGCCAGGTTGTAATGTTCTTGCAACGAAAAATTCGCCTTTTTTAACATTTTTAACGCGATCAATGGCTTTTTGTAAACTTGAATCATCCATATCTTTAATTAGTGTTTTTTCTTGACTCATATGGTCTAAACTTACACTGTAATCGGCGGGAAGATTTTTAAGTTGATTGAATTGATCTTCAAATACTTTTACTTGTTGTGCTTTATCTTTTGCTTCATGCATGACGCCGTACATTACAAATAATTGTTCTTCAAATAATCCAATTTGGAAATGTGGTTGCATTTTATAACCACGTTTATTCGTCGCAAAAGCTACCCAAGTGTCTTTAGGTGGGTTTACACTTCTTCTCGCATGTTTTGCAACGTGTGGATAGAACACTTCTCCAGTTTGAGTTTCTAGATATTGGGCGAAATATTCACCTAAATTGTTTAATTGAGGACGCACATGTTCTTCGAGTGCTGCCATTCTGTCGTCTAATCCTGGTACTGTAAATGCTTTGAAATCTTTGGGTTTAAATATATATTTAGTCATATTAACCTCCAACATAATTATAACTATAGTTGTTGATATTGTAGCATATTCATTGTTTAGAAACATTGCCTTAGCTTTATACGTAACGCAATTTTTTATTTTAAATAAAGAAGAAAAAATTTTATTTTACTTTTTCTATGCATATGACATTTTTTATAGAAGCATTTAATGTATAATACAATTTAAGCTAGGAGATGATTTAATGACTGTATATGAGTTTGCAAAAGGTCTTATATTAGAAGCGGGTAATAATGTTACCAAAATTATGCAACAAGAAATTGAAATTGAAACTAAATCCAATCCAAACGATTTAGTCACGAATGTAGATAAAGCAACAGAAAAATTTCTGTTCGATAATATAAAAAAAACTTATCCTAATCATGCCGTTATCGGAGAAGAAGGGCATGGGCATGATCTATCGGAAACAAGTGGTGTTGTATGGGTCGTGGATCCGATTGATGGCACATTAAATTTTGTGCATCAGCAAGAAAACTTTGCAATTTCTATTGGTATTTTTAAAGATGGTGAACCTTATGCTGGGTTTGTATACGATGTTATTAATAACGTGTTATATCATTGTAAAGCAGGCGAGGGTGCATATGAAAATGAGCGCTTATTACCAACTTTAATAGAAGATATTTTAGAGAAGAGTATTATAGGTATTAATCCAAACTGGTTAACTAAACCTAAATTAGGGCCTATGTTACAGCCGATTGTAGAAGACTCAAGAAGCGCAAGAGCTTATGGTTCTGCGGCGTTAGAAATTGTTTATGTTGCAACGGGTAAATTAGGTGCCTATATTACGCCTAGATTGCAACCGTGGGATTTCGCAGGTGGAATGATAATTTTAAATGAAGTTAATGGAAGAGCTACGAATATGTTAGGCGAACCATTGTCTATTTTACATCCGAATTCGGTCGTTGTAGCTAATTCAAGTTTGCATGAAAATTTAATTCATAATTATTTTGATAATTATAAAGATACATTGATTGCACTTCATGAACGATTCAAATAATAAATGTGTTTATAAAATAAAAAAACTAATCCATGTAAACTACATGGATTAGTTTTTTAAAAAGCAATAATTTAGTGAATTGACCTTGTTAGACAAGTAGTCACTATAAATTATTATAGCCAGCCGTTTTCACGATATTTCTTTTTTAAAGTGAAACCAACGCCAAATGTTGCAATGAACAATATAAGTGTTAAAATCATCAATGGAACATTTGTAGCTGCTAAGCTAAAACTAAATAATAATAAGAATATGATGGCTACTACTGCGAGTACCCAAAATATAGCTTTTGATTTTTTTTGTTGCATCCCTACCACACCTTTTTGTTTTCTTTAATCAATTATATGATATAATAATTAAGTTGCAATTAAAAGTGGGAATTTAATCGAGAAAGGAAATTATTGAATGACTAATTTAAGAGAAGATGTTCGAAATATAGCAATCATCGCTCACGTTGACCATGGTAAAACGACTTTAGTAGATGAATTATTAAAGCAATCAGGCATGTTCCGTGAAAATGAACATGTAGATGAAAGAGCGATGGATTCAAACGATTTAGAAAGAGAACGTGGTATTACAATTTTAGCAAAAAATACTGCAGTTGATTACAAAGGCACAAGAATTAATATTTTAGATACACCAGGGCACGCTGACTTTGGTGGTGAAGTAGAACGTATTATGAAAATGGTAGATGGTGTTGTACTTGTAGTAGACGCTTACGAAGGTACTATGCCACAAACACGTTTCGTATTGAAAAAAGCATTAGAGCAAAATTTAAAACCAGTAGTAGTTGTAAATAAAATTGATAAACCTTCTGCTAGACCAGAAGGCGTTGTAGACGAAGTATTAGACTTATTTATCGAATTAGAAGCTACAGATGAACAATTAGAATTTCCTGTTGTATATGCTTCTGCTGTTAACGGTACTGCAAGTTTAGAGTCAGATAAACAAGACGAAACAATGCAATCACTATACGAATCTATTATCGATTATATTCCAGCCCCACTAGACAATCATGAAGAGCCATTACAATTCCAAGTAGCATTATTAGACTACAATGACTATGTTGGCCGTATCGGTGTAGGACGTGTGTTCAGAGGAACAATGCGCGTAGGTGACAATGTGTCATTAATTAAATTAGATGGTACAGTGAAAAACTTCCGTGTTACTAAAATCTTTGGTTACTTTGGTTTAAACCGTGTTGAAGTGCAAGAAGCACATGCCGGAGACCTTATTGCCGTATCAGGAATGGAAGACATCAACGTTGGTGAAACAGTGACACCACACGATCACCAAGATGCTTTACCTGTATTACGTATTGACGAGCCTACATTAGAAATGACATTTAAAGTTAACAACTCACCATTCGCTGGTCGTGAAGGTGATTTCGTAACAGCACGTCAAATCCAAGAACGTCTTGATGAACAATTAGAGACAGACGTTTCTTTAAAAGTTACACAAACTGATTCTCCAGATACTTGGATTGTTGCTGGTCGTGGTGAACTACACTTATCAATCCTTATTGAAAATATGAGACGTGAAGGTTATGAATTACAAGTTTCTAAACCACAAGTAATTTTAAAAGATATTGATGGAGTAACATGTGAACCATTCGAAAGAGTACAATGTGAAGTACCACAAGAATATACTGGTGCAGTTATTGAATCATTAGGTCAACGTAAAGGTGAAATGTTAGACATGGTTACTACAGATAATGGCCTAACTCGTATTATCTTTATGGTGCCTGCACGTGGTATGATCGGTTATACTACAGAATTTATGTCTCAAACTCGTGGGTACGGTATTATTAACCATACATTTGAAGAATTTAAACCACGTATCAAAGGTCGTATTGGCGGCAGAAGAAATGGTGCTTTAGTTTCAATGGACCAAGGTCAAGCAAGTTCATACGCGATCATGAGTTTAGAAGATCGTGGTACTAACTTTATGGAACCTGGTACTGAAGTATATGAAGGTATGATTGTTGGTGAACATAACCGTGATAATGACTTAACAGTTAATATTACTAAAGTTAAACATCAAACTAACGTACGTTCTGCTACAAAAGACCAAACAGTTACAATGAAACGTCCAAGAGTATTAACTCTAGAAGAAGCACTACAATTTATCAATGACGATGAATTAGTAGAGGTTACACCAGAAAGCATCAGATTAAGAAAGAAAATTCTTGAAAAATCTGCGCGTGAAAAAGAATCAAAACGTGTTAAACAAATGATGCAAGACGAAGAATAAATAAAAAGCCAATCAATGATTGATTGGCCTTTTTATGCATTAATTTTGAGACTTGTCATTAATAAACAAGGCCATTGTTATTTAAATAAATAACAATGGCCTTGTTTTTAAAACGTTAATTATAATTAATATGCTGTTTACGTTGTTTAGGTGAATCTAAACGACTTTTACATTCATCGCACATAAATGTGTGCATTGGGTCGTTACGGAGACGTTTAGCTTCTAATGTATTTTTGTCGATGAGTACTTTAGTATCACAAATTATACATTGTACGGTCATCATCATTAGATCACCTCTATGTTAGTCACATAGTTGAATTTTTGTGAATAGCCTTGTTCTGGTGTATAGATAAAACTATCAACCGCATTATCGTCATAAAGTCTTTTGCCTTCTCTAGCAAATTGGAAAAATAAATATGGTAATAATTCGATATCTATATCGATTGAGTCTTTATCATTTGATAAACGTATTAATTTAGCATCGTTATGTGGTTCAGCATTTTTGAAAAATGTGGCCATATTTATTACAAAAGTGCCATCAAGCATGGCATTTTTCTTATATTTAATTTCAGAATTTAACGTAGGTGGATTTGTTTGTCCTTCAAGAATAGCACGATTCCATTCTCTATTATCCTCGAAGTCTATCGGTTTAGTACCTTCAAAAATACCAGATTCTAAATCTTCAATTTTTACTTTGCGATCATCGAATATCCACGTTGTACTATCTAAAGTAATTGGAAATTTAACCGCGCCTTTAATTTGAATCATTTTCCCACTCCCTAATCAATTTATTACTCGTAAAAAATTTTATACCATTTAGATAAGCATTAAATAAAAGATAGAAATTGTGTCTTTTTTATGACATATTATAAACTTTATTTTCTGACAATTTCATAAGCTTAAAATAATGAAAAAAACCATGATATCAATGGTTGTAAAATTAACCATTTTAGTTTACCAAATTGAATGGTAAAAAATTTCTCTTAACTATTTTAGCATATCTTAACTCATGAAGTATAATACATAAATTCACTTGCTTTTTAATTCTTTGTAGGATAGAATTTTAATATAAAGTTACATTTGATAGGGGGAATATGTCATGGTAAAAAGTCAAAAACTAAATAATGCGGCATATGACCAGTTAAATAAAGATGCTGACAGGATTTTACAATTGATTAAAGTTCAAATGGACAATCTTACTTTACCTCAATGCCCATTATATGAAGAAGTACTAGACACTCAAATGTTTGGCTTACAAAAAGAAGTTGATTTTGCCATTCAATTAGAGTTAATAGATAAAGAAGTAGGGAAAGATTTAATGCTTCGTTTAGAAAAAGAATTGTCTAAACTTCATGACGCTTTTACAAACGTATAATGTGTATTAAATGTATTTGTTTAATGATATAAAAGCTAATCGTTTGTATTAAAACTACATAGAGACAAGTTAGTGACTAAAGAATCAAATGTATGTTGATTTATTTTTAGTCACTTTTTTTATAAAGTTACAAAATACATTACAACTTTATTCGAGAATTTACAGTAAAGTTGCTATAATAAAACGTGCAAAGTTTATACTTAATAAAGCGTAGCTCAAATTTTTTACATAAATTAAGTATATAGAAATGATATTATTTTAGAAGTGGATGAAATTTACAATGAAAAATATTAGGCAAATACTACGGCATGTAGGAAAATATGCAAAGTACATTGACTATCCTTTAGTTGTTACATATATTTTATTATGTATGATTGGCTTAGTTATGGTCTATAGTGCGAGTATGGTTGCAGCTACAAAAGGTACATTGACTGGTGGCATATCAGTATCAGGTACTTATTTTTATTCTAGACAATTACTTTACGTTATTATGAGTTTCGGAATCGTATTCTTTATGGCATTTTTCCTTAATGTTAAATTTTTGGAACAGACAAAATTTCAAAAATGGATGATGCTCATTATAGTAGGGTTATTGTGTGCAACTCTTGTGATTGGTAGTAATATTAATGGTTCTAAAAGTTGGATTAACTTAGGGTTTATGAATTTACAAGCTTCGGAATTGTTAAAAATTGCATTAATCCTCTACATACCATATATGATTGAAAAGAAAAGACCGAGAGTTTTTAAGCAACCTAAATTATTAACGTCGCCGATAGTACTAGCAGCATTTTGTATTGGCTTAGTATTGTTACAAAAAGACGTTGGACAAACATTACTTATTATAATCATATTCTTCTCAATAATATTTTATGCAGGAATTGGTGTTGAAAAAACGGTTAAATATTTACTTGTGATTGTTATTGGTGTTGTAGTTGTGGGTGGTTTGGCATTGCTATTTGGCTTAGTACCACATTACTTAACTGCACGTTTCAGTACTTTACTAAATCCATTTAGTAATGAAGCAGGTACTGGTTATCACATTTCCAACTCACTGCTAGCAATAGGTAATGGTGGTTTATTTGGTAGAGGGCTAGGTAATAGTATAATGAAACTAGGTTATTTACCTGAACCACATACAGACTTTATCTTTTCAATTATTTGTGAAGAACTTGGACTTATTGGTGGATTATTTGTAATTTGCTTACTATTCTTTATCGTTTATAGAGCTTTCCAACTTGCGAATAAAACATCATCATATTTCTATAAATTAGTTTGTGTCGGTGTTGCTAGTTATATTGGAAGTCAAACATTCGTCAACTTAGGTGGTATTTCTGGTACAATTCCACTTACCGGTGTGCCATTACCATTTATTAGTTTTGGTGGATCTTCTATGATTAGTTTAAGTATAGCTATGGGCTTATTACTAATAACTGCCAAACAAATTAAAATTGATGAAGCTTATAAAAAAGAAAATAATTATAATATACGATCTGTACCTACAAACAGACGTAGATAACGAAATAACAGGCATTACATTTTAGATGTAATGCCTGTTTATTTTTATACAATAAATGAAATGAAGATCAAACATAAAAATGTCTATTTTAAAGTACTTATTAGTGTATAAATAGGTGCT
The DNA here is from genome assembly GCF_003019255.1 of Staphylococcus kloosii. NCBI lineage: Bacteria > Bacillati > Bacillota > Bacilli > Caryophanales > Staphylococcaceae > Staphylococcus > Staphylococcus kloosii. The sequence continues at coordinate 2,055,826 of NZ_CP027846.1, read as the reverse complement.
ATAAAGGCGTTGATAAATTATAATATAATAGTAGACACACAAATTTCATATAAGATAAAGGTATGTCTATTGTAAATATACGAGTAATTATACATACATTAGTATAAAATAACACTAAGAATAATTTTTTACTGTATACAAACATCGCATTTTGATATAATGTTATATATCTAACTATTTAGAAAATTCAAAAATTTAAGGGGGACCATGATTTGAAAAACATAAATAAATTACTTGTAGCTAATCGTGGGGAAATTGCAATTAGAATTTTTAGGGCAGCAACTGAATTAGATATTCAAACAGTTGCTATATATTCAAATGAAGATAAAGGATCTTTACATAGATATAAAGCGGACGAATCATACTTAGTCGGTGAAGATTTAGGACCGGCAGATAGTTATTTAAATATAGAGAGAATTATCGAAGTAGCTAAGCGCGCAGAAGTTGATGCTATCCATCCAGGCTATGGCTTTTTAAGTGAAAATGAAACTTTTGCACGCCGTTGTAAAGAAGAGGGCATAAAATTTATTGGCCCAAGACTTGAACATTTGGATATGTTCGGAGATAAGGTGAAAGCTAGAGAAACTGCTATCAAAGCTGATTTACCTGTTATTCCAGGTACGGATGGACCAGTAGAAACTTTTGAGGCAGCCAAATCATTTGCCGAAGAAGCTGGTTATCCATTAATGATTAAAGCGACAAGTGGCGGTGGCGGTAAAGGTATGCGTATCGTTCGTAATGCTGATGAATTAGAAGATGCATTCCACAGAGCTAAATCAGAAGCCGAAAAATCTTTTGGTAATAGTGAAGTTTATATAGAAAGATACATTGATAATCCAAAACACATTGAAGTACAAATTATCGGTGACGAACATGGTAATATCGTTCATTTATATGAACGTGATTGCTCAGTTCAACGTAGACATCAAAAAGTCGTTGAAGTTGCGCCATCTGTAGGTCTTACAGAAGAAATGAGAGAACGTATATGTGATGCTGCCGTAGATTTATCCAATAAAATTGATTATGTCAACGCAGGGACAGTAGAATTTTTAGTTTCAGGAGAAGAGTTCTTCTTTATTGAAGTAAATCCACGTGTTCAAGTTGAGCATACAATTACAGAGATGATCACAGGTATTGATATCGTAAAAACTCAAATTTTAATTGCTGATGGTGAACCATTATTCGGCGACCGTGTTAATATGCCTCATCAAGAAGATATCAAAACATTAGGTTATGCGATTCAATGTCGTATTACAACAGAAGATCCATCTAATGACTTTATGCCAGATACAGGCCGTATTATAGCTTATCGTTCTAGTGGTGGTTTTGGTGTACGTTTAGATGCGGGCGACGGATTCCAAGGTGCGGAAATTTCACCATATTATGATTCTCTGTTAGTTAAGTTGTCTACACATGGACTTAACTTTAAACAAGCTCAAGAAAAAATGGACCGTTCATTACAAGAAATGCGTATTAGAGGCGTAAAGACGAACGTACAATTCTTGAAAAATGTAATCCGTAATCCTCAATTTATTAGTGGTGATTATACAACTAAATTTATTGAAAATACGCCTGAACTTTTTGAAATTGAACCGAGCCAAGATAGAGGTACAAAAACGTTAGAATACATTGGTAACATTACAGTAAATGGCTTCCCAAATGTAGAAAAACGACCAAAACCTGAATACGAAGTTACACCAACGCCAAAAGTTAGTAAAAAAGAAATCGCGCAATTATCAGGTACGAAACAATTATTAGATGACAAAGGACCAAAAGCTGTAGCCGATTGGTTAAAACAACAAGAAGATGTATTAATTACAGACACTACTTTTAGAGATGCACATCAATCATTGTTAGCAACTCGAGTTCGTACAAATGACATGATGAACATAGCGTCTAAAACGGCGCAAGTCATGAAAGATAACTTTTCTCTTGAAATGTGGGGCGGCGCAACGTTTGATGTTGCCTACAATTTCTTGAAAGAGAATCCATGGGAACGTTTGGAAAGATTACGTAAAGCAATACCTAACGTGTTATTCCAAATGTTATTACGAGCTTCTAACGCGGTTGGTTATAAAAACTATCCAGATAATGTTATTAAAAAGTTTGTCAAAGAAAGTGCTGATGCAGGCATCGATGTATTCCGTATCTTTGACTCATTAAATTGGATAGATCAAATGAAAGTAGCGAATGAGGCAGTGCAAGAAGCTGGTAAAATATCTGAAGGTGCGATTTGTTATACGGGTGATATTTTAAACCCAGAACGTTCTAACATTTATACGATAGACTATTATGTCAATATGGCGAAAGAGTTAGAGCGTGAAGGTTTCCATATTTTAGCAATTAAAGACATGGCAGGTTTATTGAAACCTAAGGCAGCTTACGAACTAGTTGCAGAATTAAAATCAGTCGTTGATATTCCAATTCACTTGCACACTCATGATACAAGTGGCAATGGTTTACTACTGTATAAACAAGCGATTGATGCAGGCGTCGATGTTATTGATACTGCTGTAGCATCAATGAGTGGCTTAACAAGTCAACCAAGTGGTAACTCATTATATTATGCATTAAACGGCTTCCCTCGTGATATGCGTGCGGATATAGAAGGTATGGAAAGCTTATCTCAATATTGGGGTACAGTTCGACAATACTATAGTGACTTTGAAAGTGATATTAAATCACCAAATACTGAAATATATAAACATGAAATGCCAGGTGGTCAATATTCTAACTTGCATCAACAGGCTAAAAGTTTAGGTTTAGGTAATCGCTATAACGAAGTCAAAGATATGTATCGTAGAGTCAATTTCTTATTCGGGGATATTGTTAAAGTGACACCGTCATCTAAAATTGTTGGTGATATGGCACTATACATGGTACAAAATGATTTAGATGAAGAAACTGTACTCAAGGACGGTTACAAATTAGATTTCCCTGAATCAGTAGTATCATTTTTCAAAGGTGATATTGGTCAACCTGTAGATGGCTTCAATAAAGAATTACAAAAAGTAGTGCTTAAAGGTGAAACACCTTTAGAAGACAGACCAGGTGAATACTTAGATCCAGTAGATTTTGAAAGTGTTAGAAAAGAACTAGAAGAAAAACAACTTAAAGAAGTAACAGAACAAGACATTATTAGTTATGTGCTGTATCCAAAAGTATATGAACAATATATGACAACACAAGAACAATACGGTAACGTATCATTGCTTGATACACCAACATTCTTCTTTGGTATGCGTAACAATGAAACTGTAGAAATCGAAATTGATACAGGTAAACGTCTAATCATTACACTTAAAGCTATAACAGAACCAGATGAGAAAGGTGTACGTACAATTTTCTTCGACATGAATGGTCAAGCACGTCGAATTTATATTCAAGATGAAAATGTAAAAGCCAATGCAAGCGTAAAACCTAAAGCAGATAAATTAAACCCTAACCACATTGGTGCGCAAATGCCAGGTTCTGTAACAGAAGTTAAAATTGCTGAAGGTGAAAATGTGAAGAGTGGCCAAGCATTATTAATTACAGAAGCAATGAAAATGGAAACAACTGTTCAAGCGCCATTTGATGGTGTAGTTACTAAGTTAACTGTACAAAGTGGCGACGCAATTGAATCAGGTGATTTATTAATCGAAATTGAAAAAGAAGCGGTAGATTAACTTTTCAAATTTAATTAACTATAAAACAGAGTCCGGGACAGAAATATTCTAGAAAGTAAAAATACAGTGGGAATTCATTAGTAAAATTGAATTTCCACTGTATTTCATTTTCAAAGTCTTTTTAGTAGCTCTTAGAGCTACCATTTTTTCTTATATTTGTTGCTATTAAGGCAATTCCAAGTTCGCGTTTTACTATGAATTCCCACCTAATGACATATCTTATTTCATAGTAAGTACAATTTTATGTGTTAAATTCATTTTCGTTAGATTTGTTCAATTACTTTACTAATATATCTTTCAGTGTTTTTCACCACACAAATGTAGACTTGTTAGCACTTGCTTCAATCTTAGTACCATCTATGTATAAACTCTACAATTTGATTCACATAACGTGCAATATCATTTTCTGTATTCAATATTTCAATATTTAGTGGTAGCGTTATTTGAGACATGTTATAATTTTTATACATAAGGCACCTCGTTAATTTGGTTTTTGTCGTGATTAATTAAATTATACGAGCGTGCTTTATTTTTTGTATAAAATTGGACATTTGTAACGATTTTGTAAAGTGCTGACGCCTAAGGGAATCGTATGAGTGAGAGACTACAGGCTCGAGCCATACCCTAGGCAAGCATGCACGAACAAAATCGTAGATTATAAAAAATAACACCTCATTTTTACTGAATAAATCAGTAGAATGAGGTGTTATTTAATTCGAGTTAGGAATTATGTCCCAGGCTCCATTTGTTTATAGCGTTTATCATTTTTTATTAACCACCACTACGAATCGTTCGTAACATTAGTACGATGAAGTAGGTGATTAAACCAAATAAAATAGTGATAATTAAAGCGTGTAGTAATGCAATAATTAAATTCACATGTGTGATGACAGATAATGCGCCTGTAGTTACTTGCAAAATAATTAAGATAAATGCAGTCGTGTAACCATAACGGATTGTTCTGTTTTGGTGATAATTGTTAAGTGCATGGATGAATGTTAATAATATCCAAATAAATGTAATTAACGCCATACCTCTATGGACGAAGTTAATCCAATCTCCTTCGGTATGAGGTATAATATCATGAAATGGCAATGGCCATTCACCATATGCAAGACTTGCTTTCTTATGTCTTACTAAGGCACCAGTATAAATTGTTAAATATACAATGCCCGTCATAATCCATGTTAAACTACGTAACGGTTTTCTAATAAATAGTTCATCAGCCTCATATTTGCGATCGACTTCAAAAATGATTAAAGTCATTACAAAAACAGAAGAAAAGCTGACTAAAGAAATACCGAAATGAAGTGCTAGAATATAGGCGTTTTGTTGCCAAATTACTGCTGCTGCCCCTATAAGTGCTTGAATTAATAAAAAGCTAATACTAATAATTGCTAATGGTTTTATTTCTTTTATATAACCAATATGTTTCCAAGCAACAATAGATAACCATACTACAACGATTAAGGATAAACCCGACACGGCACGATGGCTTAATTCGATTATTGTTTGTATTGGTAAATTTTGCGGTAGAAAAGCGCCGTGACATAATGGCCAGTCGGAACCACAGCCATCAGCTGAACCAGTCTTAGTTACGAGCGCTCCACCTAATTGTACTAGTGCCATGATGATGGTAGCTAGTACCGATAACCATTTTAGGTTTCGTTTTTTAAACAATGATAAACACCCCACCAAAAAATACCTTTATGAGATAAAAATTTCCAATAACAATATATTATAGTAATTATATCGGTTATTGCAAAAATCTCATCTTAAATTATAAGAAAGGTTATAATAATCTTTAATCTTATTATAGCAAGAATATATATATAATTTGTGTCACAATAATGACGATTTGTAATGTCGCTAAAGTGTCACAAATAAATTTTAATATATATGGAGTTTTAAATAATTTTGCTTTATCATATATATTGTATGAAAATATTAGGAGGGAAATTATGAACAAAGAGCAGACTTTGTCACAATCTTCGAGCCGTGTAACTTATAAAGAGTTACAGCAAATTATTAAAATGGGGCTTGTACAGGGCAACTTAATTCCAGCATTTGCTGGTTCATGGCTTGCAATTGTTTTAGCAAATCATTCCTTCCTCTCGTCAATACCTCAAATCATTATGATGCTATTAGGGTCTACATTGATTATGGGTGGTGCTTGTGCACTGAATAATTATTATGACCAAGATATTGACAGCATCATGCCTAGCAAACAAAAGAGACCAACTGTAAACGACAGAATTTCAGACAGAAATTTATTGATCCTTAGTTTTGGGATGATGTTAATAGGAGAGGCATTATTGTTTGCACTTAACATACCTTCAGGTGTAATTGGTTTATTAGGAATCGTTGGTTATGTATCTTTTTATTCTATTTGGGCAAAACGTCACACAGTATGGAATACTGTAATCGGAAGTTTTCCTGGAGCTGTGCCACCGTTAATAGGATGGACTGCGATTGAAGGTCATTTAAGCGTAACTGCAATTGCATTATTTTTAGTTGTCTTTTGTTGGCAACCCGTACACTTTTACGCTCTAGCGATTAAGCGTCAAGATGAATATTCATTAGCAAATATTCCGATGCTACCATCAGTTAAGGGATTCAATCGTACGAGAGTGAGTATGTTTATCTGGTTAGTATTTTTACTACCATTACCATTTTTATTTAGAGATTTAGGTATTACGTTTATGGTACTTGCTACTTTACTAAACTTAGGTTGGCTATACATGGGTCTAACAAGTTTTAAAAAGGGTACTGATAATACTAAATGGGCAACTAAGATGTTTATCTATTCATTAAACTATTTAGTAGTATTTTTCGTATTAACAGTAATCGTTTCTCTAATCGAAATGTTTTAAATTTAATTATTAAGGATGGAACTTATGAATTTACCTATTTTACCTACAATTAGTACAACCTGCATTGTATTAAGTGCAATTTTAGTTGCAATAGGTTGGCGCAAAATTTGGAAACGCAACATCGAAGGGCATAAAAGAATAATGTTAACTGCCGCAGTAGCAGCTTTATTATTCTTTATTATATATGCTTCAAGAACTGTGTTTATAGGAAATACGGCTTTCGGCGGACCAGATTCAATTAAAATTTATTATACGATATTTTTAGTTTTTCATATAAATTTGGCTACAATTGGTGGCATTCTTGGTTTAGTCCAAATTATTACTGCGTTTAAAGATAAGTTTAATATTCATAGAAAAGTCGGACCTATCGCTTCTATTATTTGGTTCTTCACAGCGATTACAGGCGTAGCAGTATATGTGTTACTTTATGTTTTATATCCGGGTGGAGAAACAACGTCATTAATTAAGGCAACTTTAGGTCTATAAAAGGCTTTGCGCCCAATAATTAACCAATCAACTTGTTTGAAAATCATACATGTTGATTGGTTTTTTTTATATAGTTAAATATGAAATGTTGCTGGGACGATATTAAATAAGGCAATTGCTAGTTTAGATAACAGCAATTGCCTTTTATTTTTGAGATAAGATTTTAATCTGCTTATTTATTTTGTGTAATATAATTTTTTAAATGTTTGGCTGTAAATGATGATGTGTAATTTAACAATTCTTGAGGTCTGCCCTCAAATAGTAAGTGACCACCTTGTTCACCTGCATATGGGCCAATGTCTACAATCCAATCTGCTTGGGTCATGACGGTTAAATTATGCTCTATCAATATGATGGTATTGTTTGCAGCGATAAGGTCGTCAAAACAATTCATCAATATATGAATATCATTTTCATGTAATCCTGTAGTTGGTTCGTCAAATATAAAGATATGATTTTCAACTTTATCGATTAAATGTTTACTCAACTTCGCTCGTTGTGTTTCACCACCAGATAGCGTACTTAGAGATTGTCCTAATGTCATATAGTTTAGACCAGTAGCTTTTAATGCCTGCAGTGCAGCAATGATATTGTCATTATGATCAAAGTATTCAAGTGCTTCATCTACTGTTAAGGCAAGTATGTCTGCGATAGAGTAATTATTAACTGTCGCTTCTAAAACTTCTGGATTATAACGTGTGCCGTGGCACAAATCACAAACTTGCGTGAAATCCGGCATAAAGGCAAGTTCTGTTTTGAGCACACCTTTACCATGACATTGTGGACATGCACCTTCAGAATTATAGCTAAACATACTTTTCTTTAAATTAGTGTGTTCACTAAAGAATGAACGAACTTCATCAAAAATATCCATAAAAGTTAATAGATTTGAACGACTAGAAGCATGGGCTGCTTTTTGCGTAATATAGCTGACGTCATTGCGTGATGTGAAGCCAGAATTAATTAACGAGCTTTTTCCTGAACCAGCAACACCCGTTATAACTGACATGGCTTGTTGTGGAAAAGTTACAGTTATATCTTTTAAATTATTATGAGTTAAATGTGATAATTCAATAGTTTCTTTAAAAGGTCTAGGATTGCTTTTTAAATGTTTTGGCTTTCTAAGTGCCTCACCCGTACTTGTATTTGAAGCCAATAAATCTTCGTAACTGCCCGTGAATGTAATATTACCACCATGTTTGCCTGCTTTTGGACCTAAATCAACAACGTAATCTGCAATTCGAATCACATCTGGATCATGTTCAACGACAAGAACGGTATTACCTTTAGCTTTTAAAGATTGAATGATTTCATTAATGCGTTGAATATCTTCTGGATGTAGACCTATACTTGGTTCATCAATAATATAAACTAAATCACTTAAAGGACTATTTAAATGTCTAATTAATTTTATACGTTGTGATTCTCCACCTGAAAGTGTAGGAGTAGGACGTGATAAAGTTAAATAGTTCAACCCAATGTCTCTTAAAGCTTCAAGTTGTTCAAGTAAAGGTGCTTTGATTACATTAGCTTTATCGTTATCAATTTTTTTTAAAAATGCAATAGCATCATTAATGGATAGATTAGTAAAGTCAGCAATATCTAGTCCATTTATTTTACAACTTAGCACTTCTTGATTTAATCTTTTGCCATTACAAGTAGGGCAATCCGATTGTGTAACTACACGGTCTACATCTTGCTTGAATTTATTTTTTTCAAAATTGTCACTTAATAAAAATGAACGTCTGAAGCGATGTATTAATCCTTCAAATTTTGCAGTTCGTGGCCAATTACTTGGCGGATTTTTAAGCTTTTTAGGTTTGGTATATAATAAAGTATCCATCTCTTCTTTAGTATAATCTTTTAGCTTTTTATCATTGTCAAAAAGACCTGAGTATAAGTACCTTTTTCCTCGCCAACTGTCAGGTCTAAAAGAAGGAAAGTTTATCGCATCTTCATTTAAAGACTTGTCATAATCGAGCAACTCATTTAAATCGATATCTTCAACATAACCTAGACCTGAACATGTTTCACACATGCCTTTTGTATTATTAAAAGAGAAAATATCTGAATAGCCTACAAACGGCTCTCCTATGCGTGACCAAAGTAATCTTACTGAAGCGTAGATATCGGTAATCGTTCCTACGGTAGACCTTGAATTACCACCGAGTCTTTTCTGATTTATAATCATTGCGACGGGTAGATGAGCGATTAAATCGACGTCGGGTTTTTCATATTGAGTCAGTTGATGTTGTATGTATGAAGAGTAGGTTTCATTTAATAATCTTTCAGATTCTGCAGCTATCGTATTAAACACGAGTGATGATTTCCCAGAACCTGAACGGCCAGTAAAAACAGTTATTTTATGTTTAGGAATATCTATTGAAATATTCTTTAAGTTATTTTGTCTTGCACCTTGAATGCTAATTTGTTCCATTCTGTTCACCTCATTAGGTTGTATACCCTATAATTAAAGCTATAATAGTAAAGTTAGAAATGTTAAAAACTGAATTATTTGTATAAATAAGATATCTTGATTGTATATTAACAAAACATGTACAATGTGTATAAGATAAATTAGGTGGGTGAAAAATGAACAAACTAATAATAAAAGTTATTGGTGTAATAGTATTAATTATATTTTTAATTTACTTATTTTATTCACCTAGGTTGAAATTTGACGTATTAGAAAATCCTAATAAAGATAGTAAAAATACTACTTCAAATAAAGATTTTAAACCTCAAAAACAAAATACTGAAAATAAAATACCTAAAAAAGGTGTAGGCACATGGATGGGTAAAAATATTAACCATTTAACTAAAAAATTTGGGCAAGCAGATCGTACATATCCATACCAAAATGGGTTTAAAAATTATGTGTTTAGGGGCAATAATCAATATTATGTTGTGACGACGAAAAAAGACATTATCAAATCAGTGTATGCTACAGGAAAAAATGCCGATGTTAGCCCACTTAAAATACAAGACAGAGCGTCGTCAGTATTCGAACATTTAACGATAAATCCAGAACCCACAATTCACGTTAATGGGAAAAAATATGATTTAGAATTATCAGACGAAGATATGAAAACACAAACGTTAGTTAAATTCGGTAAAATGTACGCTCAAGTATATATAGACCAACAATCTAACAAAATTATCGGTGTACGCTTTTTAGACAGTGATGCACTTAACACGTTTAAACCATATCAAACGGTTAATTCAGAAGATACTAAAAAACCAAAAGAAGATGCGTTACCTTATGAACAAAATCCAAATCAATTAATGACTTTATATGAAGTTACTAATGAAATGAGAAAACTTAAAGGATTAAAACCTTTAAAAATAAATAACCAACTCTCTAATATAGCTTCTTATAATTTATATGATGCTACGGGGTCAGATAGTGTTGAATTTACCGAAGACGCATTAAAACAACAGTTAAATGCTAAACAAGTACCATTCGTCTCAACGAGTCAAAATGTCGGCTACGAATTTAATGATGTACCAACGCTCATTAATAGTTGGATGAACTCAGATATACATCGCTCAAGAATGTTAAATAAGAAATATAATCAAATGGGCGGAGATGTAATGGACGATTACTATACGTTAATATTTATTAAAGACAAATAAGGCGAGGTGTACTATAGATGATTACAGAAGAAACAGTGTCAGTATTAGATGATATTGAAGGCTTAGGAGAAATGATTGTTAAGTCAGAATTATATCAAGATTATAAAATGGCCGAAAAGGAATTAGCAGATAATGATGAGGCACATTTACTATATCAAGCATTTTTAAAATCAAAAGAAAAGTATGATGAAGTTATGCGTTTTGGTAAATATCACCCGGATTATCAAAATGTCATGATGGATACTCGAAAACGAAAAAGAGCTTACGAAACTTTACCAGTAGTTGTCGACTTTAAGAAAAAAGAAATGGCGTTACAAACGTTAGTAGATGAAATTATTACTAAAATAGCATTTGCTTTTTCTGAGAATGTAAAAATCGAAGCAGGGAATCCGTTCTTTCAAAAAGATGCAGGTGGTTGTTCGACCGGTGGGTCATGTAACTGCTCATTATAATATATTTAAAAGCACTCAAACTAAGTTTGAGTGCTTTTTTATGCTTATATATAAATGTGTGTTGAAAATAAAATATATTGATTAAGAAATTGCTTTAAAACGGTCGGCTAATTCAGGATTATCGGTAACTATCGTATGTGCACCTTTATTTATTAAATCTTGCATTAAGTCTATATTGTTAACATCATAATAGCCAGGGATAATATTGCGTTGGATTAACCAAGCAATAAATTTTGGTGAAGTTAAACTAATACCTTTAAAACTAGGTGGCATTTGGAAAGTATTGGCATTGCCTTGGTAAGTATTGCCAAGGCCTGACATAAATTTTATAAATCCATCGGCAACTTCATTTTGACTCGCACCTATAGCAACAACGCCATTACTAATATCATTAAAACGTTTTATTTGTTGTTCGTGGAAACTTGTAACTAATACGCGCTCTTGAGCGTTGTGTTTAATAATTTCTTCAAACATAATGTTTGGCGCTAATTGACCTTGCTCGCTATTTGGCGCATCTTTTAAATCAACATTTATAAGATGGTTTGGATATAAAGATAATAATTCTGCAAAAGATAAAATTTTTGCATCTTTGTGTCCACGATAAACATACTGCTTATTAATATCAGAAAAATAATAGCCTGCGTCCAACTGTTTAAGTTCTTCTAATGTATGTTCGGCTACTTTGCCAGAACCGTTCGTCGTACGATCAACTGTAGCATCATGAAATACTACTAGTTGTTTATCTTTCGTTAATCTTACATCTGTTTCAAATCCGTCAATTCTATAATTAATAGCGTTATCGAATGCTAATTTTGTTAATTCAGGTCTTACGGCCATGCCACCTCTATGTGCAAAAATATAAGGCGCAGGATGTGTGAAAAATGCAGGAATTGTTTTATTTTTAGGTTTAATTGTATACTTAGAAATGAAAAATATGCTACTTACCACACCGATTGTAGTGACAAATGCGCCTTTTAGTACGGTATTTAATTTCGTCATTATTAACCTCCTAATTGGATAAATATATGTAATATCGTATCAAAACGTGTATAAGTATAAAAGCAAATATCATTTATAATTTTATGCAGACGTGATATTATGAAGTGGCTAATAAACGGAGTGATGAAGAATATGAACATAATTTCAAGAACAAGTTTAATTATTTATCTTAAACATATGAAACACGAACGACAAATTCGAAAATTTGGCCACATCGTTGCTACAAATAAACAAAAGAAGTATGTTGTATTGTATGTTAATGAAGCGGACGCTGACGATGTAGTTAACAAATTAATGAAGCTTAAATATGTGAGAAACATTGATGGCTCACCCTATAAATATTTGAAAAAAGTTTATGAAAAAGAGAAGCATGAGCTATCTTAATTATTGAAATTAACGTTGTTACGATTACTTATTGTAATGGTGGTATCCAGTTTTGTAGACGTAATACGCTTTTTAAATAATTAAAGTACAATTCGTGATCATGAAAAGTTTCGGGTGGCTGCACGTCTACGCCTTTAATCGGAATATTGTAGTTGTTTGCGCTAGCAGTGATAATATCGTTCTTCTTATTACTTTGTGGGTATGGATACTTTACTGCATTTAACATAATGTAAATAGCTTGAAAGTGATTTTCTGAAGTTGGTTGCATGACTAAAGCAACGGAACTAAGTTGTTTTTGTGATTTAGGAGTATGGAAAAATACCACAGCATCAACACGTTTATAGTTATATTCGATAAGTGTTGTAAATTCAAATAGGTCAGTTAGACCTTCTCCTAGATAAATAAAAGACTGTTTCATAAGTAACCTCCTAATTAATATGCATAATGCATTATATAAAATTTATATTTGGATTGGAAGTGGGAGTACCATGAGAGTGATTTCTGGTATACATAAAAGTAAACCTTTAGAAAGTATGGAGGGTCGTAACACTCGACCAACAATGGATAAAGTTAAAGAAGGAATATTTAATAGTTTGCATGAAATTAGCGGTATTGGTTTAGACCTTTTTGCTGGAAGTGGCGCTTTAGGTATAGAAGCACTTTCTAGAGGTATGGAAAAAATGATTTTTGTAGACCAAAACTTTAAAGCTGTACAAGTGATAAAGGGGAACTTAAAAAGTTTAGATATCATGGATAAAGCTGAAGTTTATAAAAATAACGCCGACAGAGCGCTCAAAGCATTGAATAAAAGAGAAATTCAATTTGATGTTATCTTTTTAGATCCTCCTTATGAAAAAGGGTTGATAGACGAGGCTTTAGTAGGAATTGATAAATTTGATTTATTAAAAGAAAATGGTATTATCGTTTGTGAGTTTAATCATAAAGAGGATATTGATTATACAGCTTTTGAAGCAATTAAACGTTATCATTATGGATTAACGGATACTTTGTTACTTAAAAAAGGAGTTTCATATGACTAATACAAAAGCAGTAATCCCAGGTAGTTTTGATCCCATTACATATGGTCATCTCGATATTATCGAACGAAGTGCGGATCGATTTGAAGAAATACATATTTGTGTCTTAAAAAATAGTAGTAAGGCTGGAACATTTTCGGTAGATGAACGTATCGAGTTAATTAAGGAGTCTGTAAAGCATTTGGATAATGTGGTTGTTCATCAATTTAGCGGATTATTAGTTGATTTTTGTGACGAAATTGGAGCTAAAACAATAATAAGAGGGCTAAGAGCGGTAAGTGACTTTGAATATGAATTGCGTTTAACTTCTATGAATAAAAAGTTAAATAGTGATGTTGAAACTTTTTATATGATGACTAGTACGAATTATTCATTTATAAGTTCAAGTGTAGTAAAAGAGGTTGCGGCTTATAAAGCGGATGTATCTGATTTTGTACCTAAACATGTTGCTAAAGCATTGAATGAAAAGTTTAAAAAATAAAAGATGATTAAAGCCAAGCAATATTATTACGTTATATTGTTTGGCTTTTATTTATGATTATTTTGAGCTGTGCTTTCCTACGGGAAAGGCTCGAGCCTGTAGTCTCGAGACACTTTCTATTCCGTCAGGAGTCAAGCTCAAAATAAGAGTTTTTTGTGAGAATGGAAACAACAGTGCTTATTCAGTTAGCCATTTCATTCATCATTATTTTTATTAGGAAGTGTTATGTAAGTAATATATTTTGAGCTGTGCTTTCCTACGGGAAAGGCTCGAGCCTGTGGTCTCGAGACACTTTCTATTCCGTCAGGAGTCTAGCTCAAAATAAAAGTGTGTTAAAGGGGATGGAGACAACGATGTTATTAGGATAACTCTTTAATTCATTTTTATTTTTATTATGAAGAGGATTGTAAGTAATATATTTTGAGCTATGCTTTCCTACGGGAAAGGCTCGAGCCTGTGGTCTCGAGACACTTTCTCTTCCGTCAGAAGTCTTGCTCAAAATAAGAGTGGTCATATATTATTGTTGGTTAGTAGTAGGGTTATAGATTATATAGGGGTCTTGTTAGAAATTGATATTTGGCAAATTTAGAAGATGGCATTTTTGAATAAAAAAATAAATGACACTAACTATATTGATTAGATAATCGTGTTAGTGTCATTGCTAAAAGTGTTTACTTTTTAATGATAACCGGGGTATTAAAGTCGGTGGCTGTATTATTAAATATATTGTTGTATACATTCGTAGCTTGGATTTCATATTTAAAAAGATGTGCGTTTTGCTTATTAATATTAGTTATATAGTTGCGCTCAGGAAATTGAGCTTTTAAATGTTTGATATAAGCTTGTCCGCGCTTGCTCATGCCTAATATATGTACTGCATCTAATGTTTGTGGCTTCTCATGCTGCTGAAAATTTAATAATACATTCATTAATACTCTTTGAATATGTGTACGTGTATAACGTTTAGATTTTAAAGCGTCGATAAGCTGAGAGTGAGAAGTCGATGCTGAAATTACTTTTTTTAATCTTTGCTCCAATCCTTCGCTCATTGTGTGTATTTGACGCAGTTGGTTTGCATCATGAGTCAAAACTGTGTGTTTAATAAAAGGGAAGCAAGATTCTGTATCGGCTTTAGGATGTCGGTATAATTGTACTATTTGAGAAGGTACTACATTTTGCCAACCATTTTGATTAGCAATTAAGGCATTTCTTATAGAGGTGCCACTTGCAAATGAATGATTTGTAATGCCGTCGTCATGGTGATGCGCTTGATGGCGTTGTATCGTCCATGGTGTTATTTGAGGAGCAAGATTATTAATGGCTTGTATGTAAGATAAGCCTAACGTGTTATTAGGTTCTTTTAATAATTCATTATGCTCAAGCAGTTCACCTAAAATACGAGGATAGCTTTTACCTTCTTTTTGCTTTTGCGCAAATATTGGCGATTGTTCAATTGCTTTCATTTCGTTGGCCGTCTTATGAAATTCGTTTATGTTTCCAGACTCACTACCAAAAGATAAATGATTTGCGTCAAGATAATCAGCAACTTGTATTGCGCTATTAGCAAAATATTGTCCTGCTGACATAGAAGCATAGGCGGGTAATTCGACGACGATGTCAACGGCAGATAGTGCCATTTCGGCTCTTACAAATTTATTATAAATTGCTGGTTCGCCACGCATTACAAATTGACCGCTCATTATAGCTATTGATACATCAGATTGGGTCATTGACTTTGACTGCTGAGCATGGTATAAGTGACCATTGTGGAAGGGATTATACTCGGTAATTAGCGCAACACTTTTCATTTGCATTTCTTCCTTTCAGTATTCATTATTAATATTATATCAGATACATAAGTGTTAAGAAAAAATCTTGACAACTTATGTCTATAAAGTTAAAATAAATTTTGTGCTTGTTAGAGGTGAAGCCGTATGAAATGGTCGATAACACAATTAAGAAAATATCAAGATAAACCTTTTGAATTTCATCAAACGGTTAACTTTGATCATTTAAAAGAAACATTGGATTTAATAGATTTATCAGATATTACTATCGATGGTGAGTTAACAGTAAAATCAAATGAAGTTATTGCAGATATGCATATCACTGGCACATATACAATGCCTTGTGCAAGAACTTTACAACCAGTTGAAGTACCGCTTGATACAACTTCACAGGAAATATTTGATTTAGATGGCTACTATGCAGATAGTGAAGATGATGAACATTATCATGACGCATCTGACGGAATGATAAATTTAAAAGATATTGCTGAAGAACTTGTCATCATTGAAAAACCAATGCGTGCCTTTGCTGATAACAGTGAAGTAATAATGCGCGAAGGTAATGGTTGGGAAGTTTTAGACGAAGAACAAGCGGCTGAACTTGCTAAGGAACAGGAAGAATCAGAGTCTAAGCAAATCGATCCAAGGCTTCAGAAATTACACCAATTATATGATGAAGAGCAATAGCAGATTTATGTATTCTATAGTATAATTGAATATTGAATCTGACATTAATGATTTTGTGTTTAAATATAAGGAGGATAAATCATGGCAGTACCAAAAAGAAGAACGTCAAAAACTAGAAAAAATAAACGTCGTACGCATTTCAAAATTTCAGTACCTGGAATGACTGAATGCCCAAGTTGTGGAGAATACAAATTATCTCACCGTGTATGTAAAAACTGTGGTTCTTACAATGGTGAAGAAGTTGTATCTAAATAATTACATTATAAAATGACTCATTATAGTCATGTGAATCGTTCATTAATTATTACATTGATAATTTGTGAACGATTTTTTCATATATACAATCACTAGCGTGTTAAATAAAAAAAGACGAGGATAAATGATGGAAAATATTACTTCGGCTCAAAACAACAAAATTAAACAGGCAATTAAGTTAGCCAAAAAGCGTGAACGAGATAAGACAGGACTTGCACTAATTGAAGGATATCATTTGATTGAAGAAGCGTATAAAAGCAATATTGCAATCAAACAATTGTTTATGGTTGAACCAGATAGAGTTGATGATGCAATCGTAGAATATGCAGAACTCACTTTTGAGATTAATTTAAAAGTTGCAGAGGCCTTATCTGGTACGGTAACACCGCAAGGTTTTTTCGCAGTAATTGAAAAACCTGTTTATGATAAAAATGATGCGCAACAAGTATTACTTATCGACAGAATTCAAGACCCAGGTAATTTAGGTACTTTAATAAGAACAGCAGATGCAGCTGGATTAGATTTAATTGTTTTAGAAAAAGGAACTGCAGATCCATACCAAGATAAAGTTTTAAGAGCAAGTCAGGGCAGTGTGTTTCATTTGCCAATTATCACTGCGGAATTAATTGACTTTGTGAATGACTTTAATGGTCCAATTTACGGAACGGCACTTGAAAATGCTGTGTCATTCAAATCAATTGAGCAACAGGAAAAATTTGGAATTTTATTAGGTAATGAAGGAGAAGGTGTTAAACCTGAATTACTAGAAGCAGTTACTGATAATATTACAATACCTATGTACGGGAAAGCTGAAAGTTTAAATGTTGCTATTGCTGGTAGCATATTAATGTATCATTTGAAAGGTTGACCCTGTAAAGTATATTCGTATATAATTAATACAAATCACTACATTAAATTTAATATAAACCGATAAAAAGACGTAAACTATTAGACGTTATTGTTCAGGGAGAATAAACAAAGACTGCAATTTATTCCAATAGCAAATAGTTTTTTTCACCTTTTTGGTTACTTAAAGAAATTTAAGTCGGAATTAGATTCCGTTATCAAGACGTTACAAGCGTATGCTAAGGCATAAATTTGGGTGGTACCACGGAAGACTTTCGTCCCTTTATTACAGGGGTGAAAGTCTTTTTTTATTGGTAAAAAAAGTGAGCGAAATTAGGAGGAGAAAGTATGGTTCAAACTGAAGAAATGTCACAGTTACAACAGCAAGCATTAATTGATATTAATGAAGCTGCGAATGAAAAAGAATTACAAGATGTTAAAGTTAAATATTTAGGTAAAAAAGGTTCAGTTAGTGGATTAATGAAACATATGAAAGATTTACCTAATGAAGAGAAACCACAATATGGCCAACAAGTTAATGAAGTGAGACAAGCTATTGAAACTGAAATTGAATCACGCCAAGAATTATTGGCTAAAGAACAATTAGAACAACAGTTAGCGACTGAAAAAATTGATGTTACATTACCTAGTCGAAAAATGGCAATCGGTGCAAAACACCCTTTAACACGTACAATTGAAGAAATAGAAGATTTATTTTTAGGTTTAGGCTATGAAATAGTTGATGGTTATGAAGTAGAACAGGACTATTATAATTTTGAAGCATTAAACTTACCTAAATCACACCCAGCACGTGATATGCAAGATAGTTTCTATATTACTGAAGAAATATTAATGCGTACACATACATCTCCTGTACAAGCAAGAACAATGGAAAAAAGAAACGGCAAAGCACCAGTTAAAATCATTTGCCCTGGTAAAGTATATCGCCGTGATTCAGATGATGCGACACATAGTCATCAATTTACGCAAATTGAAGGTTTAGTAGTTGATGAAAATATAAAAATGAGTGACCTTAAAGGTACCTTAGAATTATTAGCGAAAAGTTTATTTGGTGACGAGCGAGAAATTCGTTTAAGACCAAGTTATTTCCCATTCACTGAACCTTCAGTAGAAGTGGATATTTCATGTTTCAAATGTAAGGGTAAAGGTTGTAACGTTTGTAAACATACAGGTTGGATAGAGATTTTAGGTTCTGGAATGGTACATCCAAATGTTTTAGAAAAAGCTGGTTACGATTCTACAAAATATACAGGTTTTGCATTTGGTATGGGACCAGACCGTATTGCAATGTTGAAATACGGTATTGAAGATATTCGTCATTTCTATACAAATGATGTGAGATTCTTAAATCAATTTAAAGCAGTAGAAGATAGAGGTGAGCAATAATGTTAATTTCAAAAGAATGGTTAGAATCTTACGTTAATGTCAATCAACCTGTTAATGTTCTTGCCGAAAGAATAACACGTACAGGTATTGAAGTTGACGATATTATTGATTATACGCAAGATATTAAAAATTTAGTTGTCGGTTATATAATTTCAAAAACTTCCCACCCTGACGCAGACAAATTAAATATTTGTTCAGTAGATATCGGTGAAGAGGAACCAGTACAAATTGTTTGTGGTGCGCCAAACGTAGATGAAGGGCAAACAGTAATCGTTGCTAAAGTAGGTGGTAGATTACCTGGTGGCATTAAGATAAAGAAAGCTAAATTACGTGGCCAACAATCTGCCGGTATGATTTGTTCATTACAAGAAATCGGTATAGCTAGTAATTTAGTACCTAAACAATTTGAGGACGGTATATTTGTTTTCCCTGATACTGTAGAGCCTGGTACAGATGCACTATCTGCTTTATATTTGAATGATCAAGTAATGGAATTTGATTTAACGCCAAATAGAGCAGATGCACTAAGCATGGTAGGTACGGCGTATGAAGCTGCGGCACTATATAATACTTCTATGACAAAACCACAAACGGAAACTACAGATGCTGATGAATCAATACATGACAGCATGTCAGTAACGGTAGAAAACCCAGATAAGACACCTTATTACAGTGTAAGAGGGGTTAAAAACGTTAAAATTGCTCCTTCTCCAATTTGGATGCAAACACGTTTAATCAAAGCAGGCATTAGACCTATTAATAACGTTGTAGATATTTCAAACTATGTGTTATTAGAATATGGTCAACCATTGCATATGTTCGATAAAGACCAAATCGGTTCAGAACAAATCGTCGTAAGACAAGCACAAGAAAATGAAACGATGACAACACTTGATGACCAACAACGTAGTTTAGTTTCAGGAGATATCGTCATTACTAACGGCCAACAACCTGTAGCTTTAGGTGGCGTAATGGGTGGAGACTTTTCAGAAGTAACACCAAATACGACTAATGTGTTAGTTGAAGGTGCTATTTTTGATCCGGTATCAATTCGCCATACATCTCGTCGATTAAACTTACGTAGTGAATCTTCAAGCCGTTTTGAAAAAGGTATTGCGACTGAATTCGTCAACGAAGCCGTAGATAGAGCATGTTATTTATTAGAAACTTATGCCGGCGGTACTGTGCTAAAAGACCGTGTATCACAAGGTGACTTAGGAGAATTTGTTACGCCGATAAATATAACAGTAGATAAAGTCAACAATACTATTGGTTTTGACTTAAGTGCAGACGATATTATTAATATCTTTGTGCAATTAGGTTTTAAAACTGAAAATAATAATGACACTTTAACTGTACATGTACCATCAAGACGTAAAGACATCACGATTCAAGAAGATTTAATTGAAGAAATTGCTAGAATATATGGTTATGACGAAATTCCTTCTACATTACCAGTATTCGATACTGTTACAAGTGGTAAATTGACTGACAGACAAGCTAAGACACGAATTGTTAAAGGTTCATTAGAAGGCGCGGGCTTGAGCGAAGCAATTAATTATTCTTTAATTAATAAAGAAAGAGCGCGACAACTCACTCTAGTAGATAGAGATACTACAGAGTTATTAATGCCTATGAGTGAAGCGCATTCGACTTTACGTCAAAGTTTAATTCCACATTTAATTGATGCCGTATCTTATAACGTTGCTCGTAAAAATAAAGACGTAAGATTATTTGAATTAGGACGAGTATTTTTCGACAATGGTAAGGGTAATTTGCCGGATGAAGTAGAATACTTAAGTGGTATTTTAACTGGCGATTATGTAACAAATGATTGGCAAAATAAAAAAGAAGAAATTGATTTCTTTATCGCTAAAGGTGTTGTAGACAGAATCGCAGAAACTTTAGACATCACTTTTGACTATGCTAATGGCGAAATTGAAGGTATGCATCCAGGTAGAACTGCTATGATTTATTTAAACGATGAAGTTGTAGGTTTTGTTGGAGAATTACATCCAACAGTTGAGCAAGCTTATGATTTAAATCGTACTTATGTATTTGAATTAAACTACGAAAAATTAATGGCTGTTCAAGTTGGTTATATTAATTATGAACCAATCCCAAGATTCCCTGGTGCTGCGAGAGATATAGCATTATTAATTAATAGAGAAACACCATCAGCTGAACTAATCCAAACAATTAAACAACATGGTGGCAATATTTTACAAGATACACAGGTGTTTGATGTTTATGAAGGTGAACACGTTGCTGAAGATGAAAAATCTGTTGCAATAAGACTATATTATTTAGATACAGAAGAAACTTTAACTGATGATAAAGTTAATGCTGTCCATGATGATATTTTAGAAGCATTACAAAATAATGGTGCAACAATTCGATAATATTACTATAGGTAAACGAATTTAAGATATTAATAGCTATAATTAAAATAAAAACGTCAATTTCTATATTTTAATAGAAATTGACGTTTTTTAAATTCCAACAAAATTTGATGCATTTGAAAATAGACATATTAATAATGATGAGCAGTTGAATTTAGTATAATTACTGCGCTACTAATTGTGTTTTTTATTAACTAATGCCAGTGCTTTATTACGGTTGGCAAAATGTTTTTTCGTAATATCATCTAGTACATTGATATCCCAACGTTCAATTATTTTTGCTGCACTCAAGTCTACTTTGTTACTTGCCCCTTTAGGCAACGTTGTATTGAGTTTTTTTGACAGATGATCCATATTTTTAACGAATGCATAACGTGATATGATACTTGCTGCTGCGATGGCTAAAGATTTAGACTCTCCCTTAGTTTCAAAGCAAGTTCGTTCTTCGAAAGGGAGCTGAGTTAATGCATATCTTTTATAAACGTTAGGTTCGGCAAATTGATCGATAACGATATAATCTAAGGCGTCAGTTTCTATTTTTGCAGTAACATTTTTAATCGCTTCATTATGTAACACGGCTTTCATTTTAACTTGGGACCAACCACTAGCTTGTTTGATATTATAATTTTTATTATCCAATGTTAATAATGAATGAGGTATAAATGTAACAAGTTGTTCAGCGAGTTCTACTATTTTAGTGTCGGTAAGTTTCTTTGAATCGTCAACGCCTAAAGTTTTCAACACTTGGCAATGTTCTTTAGATACGTATGCGGCACAAACAGTTAAAGGACCAAAATAATCTCCACTGCCTGCTTCATCACTGCCGATACAATTATATTTATTAAAAGGTGGGTGTGTCGCCGATTTTTTAGTAGACGATTTAGTAGATGATGAACTTTTAGTAGTATTATTTGAACTGACATGAGGTAACAGTTCGTTTGCTGTACTTTCTGCATTGCTTCCCTGGAACATCACTTTATTTGAGTTATATATAGAAATAACCGTTCCTTTATATTTGAGTTTAGCTTTCATACCTTGAGGAAGGTTAGATGTCTCAAAGTCTAACCGTTTAATTAATTGGTTTACTTCCGATGCTGATAATTTATGTACGATATTGCTCATTTTTATTCACCACTTCGCAAAATTTCTTCAAAAACACTAGTAATCTTATCATAAAGTAATGATGATAGCACTTTGGACATTTAGATTTCTAAAATTATATAATATTAAAGTGAATTTACTAATTAAATCACAGGTCTTACAAAATATTATACAGTATTGTATAATGACTGATGATAAATATTTTTAATATATGTAGTTGATAAACGCTATTTTAATTAAATAACTACGAACTATAATATAAAAGGTAGGAGCTATCATATGGGTGAGTTTAAGAATAGAATCAACGTAATCATAAATGATAAACATTATACAATAGTAGGAACTGATAATCCTGAACATATACGCTACGTTGCAAATTTGGTTGACGAAAAGTTAAAAGAATTAGGTCGTAAAAATGCAGGATTAGATACGACGCGTAAAGCAGTGCTTACTGCAGTGAACGTCATGCATGAAAAAGTGCAATTAGAAGAAGAAAACTATAGACTACAACAAGAATTACAGCAATATAAAAATAGAGA
Source organism: Staphylococcus kloosii (assembly GCF_003019255.1). Classification (NCBI taxonomy): domain Bacteria; kingdom Bacillati; phylum Bacillota; class Bacilli; order Caryophanales; family Staphylococcaceae; genus Staphylococcus; species Staphylococcus kloosii. The sequence continues at coordinate 2,032,786 of NZ_CP027846.1, read as the reverse complement.
AAATCAATGATTATAGATTTAGCTGTAGCGCTTGTTTTTTTATACATGGCAGTTATAGGCTTTAGACGTGGTTTTGGTTTTAGTGTATTACATGGGGCTTGTACAGTAGTAGCCTTAATTATAAGCAATGCATACTATCTTATGATTGCACGTCGATTAGAATTGTTTGTTCCGTTTCCGAAAACGTTGGCATATGATATGAAATTTGCCGTACCGTTCGAACAGTTGCAACAACGGTTTTATCATATTATTGCATTTATTTTTATTGCTATCATAGTGAAGTTGATTCTCTATGCTATTGTAGCTGTATTTGATAATATGATTAAGCAATCTCATATTACGCTATGGAGTAGAATTGTTGGCGTGATTGTTAGTATAATTACTTCATTAATAGTAGTGAATTTAGCACTTTATGTTTTAGCAATCTATCCAAATGACATAGTGCAATCACAACTTTCAGTATCTTTGATAGCTAAACCGTTAATTTTAAACATACCATTTTTATCACACTTTATTTTAAAAATATAATAGCTTATTGAAACTGAGAAATTTATTATCCAGGAGGTCAAGACGCAAGGTTTATACTGTTGCATTTCGCACATGTTAACTTGTCTTGCCCTTTTTTTATGAGGAGAATTGATATGACAAAAAAAGATGTAATCCAATTATTAGAAAAAATTGCCACTTATATGGAATTAAAAGGTGAGAATACATTTAAGGTTTCAGCTTATAGAAAAGCGGCTCAAAGTTTAGAAATAGATGAACGACCTTTAGAGGAAATTGAAGACGTTACAGAACTTAAAGGTATAGGCAAAGGCGTTGGCGAAGTAATTGATGAATATAGACACACTGGTGAATCAACAACTTTAGCAGACCTTGAACAAGAAGTTCCTGCAGGCTTAGTACCATTGTTAAAAATACAAGGATTAGGTAGTAAAAAAATTGCTAAGTTATATAAAGAATTAAATATCACTGATAAAGAAGCGCTACAAAATGCCTGTGAACAAGGTAAAGTGAGTGAACTTAGCGGTTTTGCTAAAAAAACAGAACAAAATATTTTAGAAGCAGTAAAAGCGTTAGGTGCTAAAAAAGATCATTATCCTATTGACCAAATGCGCGGATTAAGTGCAGAAATAAATGAATTTTTAGATACTATTGATGATATAGATAAATATGAAGTTGCCGGTAGCTTTAGAAGATATAAAGAAGTTAGTAAAGATTTAGATTACATTATTAGTACTACTAAACCCCAAGAAGTTCAAGAAGCGTTAATTAAAATACCAAATAAACAAAAAGAAGTCGCAGTTGGCTCTACAAAAGTGTCACTTGAAGTAAGCTACGATGACGAAACAATCGGCGTAGATTTCCGACTTATTGAACCAGCAGCTTTTTATCATACGTTACAACATTTTTCAGGTTCAAAGGATCACAATATTAGAATTCGTCAAATGGCAAAGGATAAAAATGAAAAAATAAGTGAATATGGTATAGAACAAGCAGATGGCAAATTAATACAATATCAAAGTGAAGAAGAAATATACCAACATTTTGACGTAGATTGGATTGCGCCTGCAATGCGTGAAGATGGTAGTGAATTTGATAAAGACTTATCAAACGTAATAACACTTAATGATATAAACGGCGATATCCATATGCATACAACATATAGTGATGGCGCATTTAGCATCAAAGATATGATCGAAGCAAACATCAAAAAAGGATATGAGTTTATGGTTATCACTGACCATTCTCAAAGTCTAAAAGTTGCTAATGGTTTATCTGAAGAACGATTATTGCGTCAAAATGAAGAAATTAAAGAACTTAATAAGCAATACGATGAAATAGATATTTATTCTGGTATAGAAATGGATATTTTACCAGATGGAAGTTTAGACTATAGTGATGAAGTATTAGCTAAACTAGATTATGTTATTGCTGCGATTCATCAAAGCTTTAATCAAAGTGAAGAGGAAATTATGCAACGTTTAGAAAATGCTTGCCGTAATCCTTATGTAAGACATATCGCGCATCCTACTGGACGTATTATAGGTAGACGACCTGGTTATGAACCTAATATTGATAAATTATGTGCATTAGCAGAAGAAACAAACACTATATTAGAAATTAATGCGAATCCAAAGCGTCTTGATTTAATTGCAGACGTTGTTAAAAAACATCCTAATGTTCAATTAACAATAAATACTGACGCACATCACGTAGATCATTTAGAATTTATGAAATATGGTGTAGCTACAGCGCAAAAAGGATTTGTTCATAAAGATAGAGTCATAAATACTATGACGAGAGAATCATTTAAATCAATGATTGAAAACAACATTAAATTGAAGAAATAGAGGGATTACATGAGACAGAAATCATTAGATGTCTTAGAATTCGATAAAATTAAAGCCTTAGTTGAGAAGGAAACCATTAGTGATATTGGTCGCGAAAAATCGCAGAACATGTCACCTGCAACAGATTTAAATACGGTCCAATTTCAAATTGATGAAACAGATGAATTATCCCAAATCTATAATAAGCATAGATTGCCTAGTTTGAGTGGACTTTCGAAAGTTTCACAATTAATTCATAGAGCAACAATCGGTGGGGTATTAAACGTTAGCGAACTGAATTTAATTAAACGACTAATTCAAGTGCAAAACCAATTCAAAACATTTTATAATCAATTGCTAGAAGACGATGAAGAGATTTTATATCCTATTTTGCATGGTAGAATGGACCAATTACCTGTACTAACGGATTTGTATCAAACCATTCATCAAAAATGTGATACGTATGATTTATATGATAATGCGAGTTATGAATTGCAAGGCATTCGTAGTAAGATTGCTAGCACTACACAAAAAATAAAGCAAAATCTTGATAGAATTGTTAAAAGTCAAAGCAACCAAAAGAAATTATCTGACGCGTTAGTTACAGTTAGAAATGACCGTAATGTTATTCCTGTTAAAGCAGAATACCGTCAAGATTTTAATGGTATCGTGCATGATCAATCCGCATCAGGTCAAACATTATATATCGAACCTAATTCTGTTGTAGAAATGAACAATACAATTAGTAGATTGAAAAATGATGAAGCGGTTGAAAGAGAACGTATTTTAATCGAATTAACTGCGGAAGTTGCAACTGAAGCAGAAGGTTGTTTAACGGCTGAAAATGTAATGGGACAAATTGACTTTTTAATCGCTAAAGCGCGTTATGCTAGTTCAATTAAAGCAACAAAACCAACATTTAATACAGAACGTACTGTTTATTTACCTAAAGCATTTCATCCATTATTGGATCAAGATACCGTTGTTGCAAATACGATTGAATTTGCCGAAGATATATCAACAGTGATAATTACAGGACCAAATACTGGTGGTAAAACAGTTACTTTAAAGACACTTGGTCTTATTGTTGTTATGGCACAATCAGGTTTATTAGTACCTACTTTAGATGGTAGCCAATTAAGTATCTTTGAAAATGTCTTTTGTGATATTGGTGATGAACAATCTATAGAACAATCACTCTCTACATTTTCATCTCATATGAAAAACATAGTAGAAATACTACAAGAGGCAACAGCAGATAGTTTGATTTTATTCGATGAGCTGGGTGCAGGAACGGACCCTAGTGAGGGTGCTGCGCTTGCTATGAGTATTTTAGATTATGTACACAACGTCAATAGTTTAGTGATGGCTACGACTCATTATCCAGAATTAAAAGCATATAGCTATAATAGAGACGGTGTTATGAATGCGAGTGTTGAATTTGATGTAACAACGTTAAGTCCAACATATAAATTGTTAATGGGTGTACCTGGTCGTTCCAATGCTTTTGACATATCAAGCAAACTAGGTTTGGATAAAACGATTATTCAACAAGCTCAATCTATGATTGGTCAAGATGAACAGGAAATTAACGAAATGATAGCTTCGCTTGAAAGCAATTCTAAACGCGTAGATGACCAGCGTATAGAACTCGACAGATTATTGAGAGAAGCACAAGAAACACATGATAACTTAGAGAAAAAATACGAACAATATCAGGCTTATGAAAAACGTTTAATGGATGAAGCGAAAGATAAAGCTAATCAACGTGTTAAATCTGCAACACAAGAAGCGGATCAAATATTAAAAGATTTAAGAACATTACGTGATAAAAAAGGCGCCGACGTAAAAGAACATGAACTTATAGATAAGAAAAAACAACTTGATGATCAATATGAAGCAAAAGATATTAAACAACAGGTTAAAAAACAAAAATGGGATGAGATTCATGCGGGCGATGAAGTCAAAGTATTAACTTATGGTCAAAAAGGTGAAGTACTAGAAGTAGTATCCAATGATGAAGCAATTGTACAAATGGGAATCATTAAAATGAAACTGCCATTAAGCGACTTAGAAAAAACTAAAAAGACCCAAGAAGCGCCTACTAAAATGGTTAAGCGTCAAAATAGACAAAATATAAAAATGGATTTAGACTTAAGAGGTTATCGTTATGAAGAAGCACTTAATGAACTAGACCAATATATTGACCAAGCTGTATTAAGCAATTATCAGCAAGTTAATATTATTCATGGGAAAGGGACAGGTGCTTTGCAAAAAGGTGTGCAAAACTATTTGAAAAACCATAAAAGTGTGGCATCATATAGAAATGGAATGCCAAGCGAAGGTGGTTTTGGCGTTACGGTAGTAGAACTAAAATAATAGTGAGCAAGGGCTATGCAGAATAAATTAAATTCTGTTATAATTTGCTCATCATTTGAAAATAAGGAGGATTGGCATTTATGGCAATCGTAAAAGCAACAGATTCAAACTTTGATGAAAACATTAAATCTGGAGTTAATTTAGTAGATTTTTGGGCAACTTGGTGTGGACCTTGTAAAATGATAGCACCAGTGCTAGAAGAACTTGCTGGTGACTATGATGGAAAAGCAAATATCTTAAAATTAGACGTTGATGAAAACCCATCAACTGCAGCTAAATTTGAAGTTATGAGTATTCCAACTCTAATTGTGTTCAAAGATGGAGAACCAGTTGATAAAGTTGTTGGTTTCCAACCTAAAGAAAACTTAGCAGAAGTTATCGATAAACATCTATAAGCTAAATGCTTAAAGCTGGTACATTAACTATTAATGTATCAGCTTTAATTTTTGTAATAAACGTTGAATAATGTTTTATAATACGTATATTCATGAAATATATCATTACAATGAACTGACTAGTGTAAAAGAAGGGAGGTAAATCATGGAAACTTATCAAGAGCAAATAAAGCAAAAATTAACAGTTGTACCGATGGAACCGGGTTGTTATTTAATGAAAGATAGAAATAACCAAGTTATTTACGTGGGAAAAGCAAAAAAATTAAGAAATAGATTACGTTCTTATTTTACAGGAGCACATGACGCAAAAACAACACGACTTGTTAGTGAAATTAGAAATTTTGAATATATCGTAACTTCTAGTGAAACCGAATCATTGTTATTAGAGTTAAACTTAATCAAACAATATCAGCCACGTTATAATATTTTATTGAAAGATGATAAAAGCTATCCATTCATCAAAATAACTAAAGAAAAACATCCAAAATTAATCGTTACTCGTACTGTAAAAAAAGGAACTGGAAAATATTTCGGTCCTTATCCTAATGCTTATTCAGCACAAGAAACAAAGAAATTACTAGACCGTATTTATCCGTTTAGAAAATGTGATAAAATGCCCGATAAATTATGTCTGTATTATCATATAGGGCAATGCATGGGACCGTGTGTCTATCCAGTTGATCAAAGTAAATACGCTGAGATGACACGAGAAATATCCGATTTCCTTAATGGTGAAGACAAAACAATCTTACGTAATTTAGAAGAACGTATGCAAAAAGCAAGTGAAGAATTAGACTTTGAACGTGCAAAAGAATATAGAGACTTAATTGAACATATAAACAACTTAACGAAGAAGCAAAAGATTATTTCAAAAGACTATACTGTTAGAGACGTATTTGGCTACAGCGTATCTAAAGGTTGGATGTGTATCCAAGTCTTTTTCGTACGACAAGGAAATATGATAAAACGTGACGCTACGATTATTCCATTACAACAAACAGAAGAAGAAGAATTTTATACGTTTATCGGACAATTTTATGAATTAAATCAACACATTTTACCTAAAGAAGTTCATGTCCCTAAAAATTTAAATAAAGATGTGATTAACTCGGTTGTTGATACGAAAATTGTGCAACCACAAAAAGGTAAGAAAAAAGAAATGGTAGATTTAGCTAATCATAATGCAGAAATTACGTTAGATAATAAATTCGAACTTATTGCAAAAGATGAATCTCGTACTGTTAAAGCGATAGAAGAATTAGGCGATAGAATGGGTATTCAAACACCAATTCGAATCGAGGCTTTTGATAATTCAAATATTCAAGGTGTAGATCCAGTTTCTGCTATGGTGTCATTTGTTGACGGTAAGCCTAATAAAAAAGGATACCGAAAATACAAAATAAAAAGCGTGGAAGGTCCTGATGATTATAAGTCCATGCGCGAAGTCGTTAGAAGAAGATATACGCGTGTACTAAATGAAGGTACACCTTTACCTGACCTTATTATTGTTGATGGCGGTAAAGGACACATGAGTGGAGTAATAGATGTTTTAGAAAATGAACTTGGTTTAGATATTCCTGTGGCAGGATTGAAGAAAAATGACAAACACCAAACTTCTGATTTACTTTATGGGGCAAGTGCAGAAGTCGTACCATTGAAGAAAAATAGCCAAGCATTTTATCTGTTACATCGTATTCAAGATGAAGTGCATAGATTTGCGATTACTTTCCATCGTCAAACGAGACAAAAAACAGGACTGCAATCAGTTCTCGATACAGTAGATGGCATTGGTTCAAAAAGAAAAACGAAATTATTAAGAACTTTCGGATCGATTAAAAAAATGAAAGAGGCATCTGTTGAAGAATTTACAAAAGCAGGCTTACCAAAAAATGTTGCTAAAAACCTTTATGATGCACTTAATAATTAGTAAATCAAAAAAAGTGGGTGTGAGAATCATTCTCATGCCCAAATTTACTTTATTTAGTGTTACAATAATAGGCAAAGAGATTTCTTTTTTTTCTAAATTATGGAAGCGTTTTCTAATTGAGAAGTATTATCACTTAATTTTAGAATCAATTTATATAGTGTGATATTTAAATTATTAACAATTGAAACGTCGAACTTACAAAGACACAAGTTTTCATGTAAGTTTCATGTTTTTGTTCTTAATAATTTTTATTTGGTTAACGTTCGTAATTGCTGAAAAAAGAAATCAAATAAATTATTTGTTTCTCAGGGGGGACTTCCTTTTGGCTTACACGAAAAATCAATTCTATTTAAGACGCTTACACTCATTACTAGGCGTAATTCCAATTGGTGGCTTTTTACTTGTACATTTACTTGTAAACCATCAAGCAACTAAAGGTGCTTCTGCTTTTGATAAAGCAGCGGGATTCATGGAATCTTTACCATTTTTAATTGTTTTGGAATTTTTATTTATTTACATTCCTATTTTCTATCACGGTGTTTATGGTGTTTTCATTGCTTTTACAGCAAAAGAAAACGTAGGACATTATTCACAGTTTAGAAACTGGATGTTTTTACTACAAAGAGTTACAGGTGTAATTACTTTCGTATTCGTTGGTATTCACTTATGGCAAACACGTATCCAAGTAGCTATGGGTCATCCAGTGAACTTTGATTTAGTTCATGACATAGTTTCAAATCCATGGTGGTTAATCTTTTACATAATCTGTACATTATCAGTGACATTCCACTTTGCTAACGGATTATGGTCATTCTTAGTTACATGGGGTGCCTTACAATCTAAGAAATCACAACAAGTATTCACTTGGGTATCATTAATCGTGTTCTTAGTAGTTAGTTACATCGGTGTTAGTGCAATCTTAGCGTTCTTATAATATTAAATTAAATTAGTCTTTAGATACATTTTAGGGGAGTGACATAGTATGGCAGAGAAGAAAGTTATTGTTGTCGGTGGAGGACTTGCCGGTCTGATGGCAACAATTAAAGCAGCAGAACAAGGTGCATATGTAGACTTGTTCTCAATCGTGCCTGTTAAACGTTCACACTCTGTTTGTGCCCAAGGCGGTATAAATGGAGCGGTAAATACAAAAGGTGAAGGAGATTCTCCAGCAGTTCACCTTGATGACACAATATATGGTGGGGACTTCTTAGCAAACCAACCACCAGTAAAAGCAATGACAGATGCAGCGCCGCAAATTATTCACTTATTAGACCGTATGGGCGTTATGTTCAACAGAACTAACGAAGGTCTATTAGACTTTAGACGTTTCGGTGGTACATTACACCACAGAACAGCTTATGCAGGTGCGACTACAGGGCAACAATTACTATACGCATTAGATGAACAAGTTCGTAGTCATGAAGTTGATGGTCTTGTAAACAAATTTGAAGGCTGGGAATTTTTAGGCATAGTTAAAGATGATGATAATATGGCAAGAGGTATCGTCGCACAAAACTTAACTACTTCTGAAATTAAGTCATTTGGTGCTGATGCAGTAATTATGGCTACTGGTGGACCTGGTATCATCTTTGGTAAAACAACAAACTCTATGATTAACACAGGGTCAGCGGCATCTATTGCATATCAAAATGGTGCATTATATGCGAATGGTGAGTTTATCCAAATTCATCCAACAGCGATTCCTGGTGACGACAAATTAAGATTAATGAGTGAATCAGCTCGTGGTGAAGGTGGCCGTATTTGGACTTATAAAGACGGGAAACCTTGGTATTTCTTAGAAGAAAAATATCCTGACTATGGTAACTTAGTACCTCGTGATGTTGCAACTCGTGAAATCTTCGATGTTTGTGTTAACCAAAAATTAGGTATTAATGGTGAAAACATGGTTTACTTAGACCTTTCACACAAAGATCCACATGAATTAGACGTTAAACTTGGTGGTATCATCGAAATTTACGAAAAATTCACTGGTGACGATCCTAAAAAAGTACCTATGAAGATTTTCCCTGCTGTCCATTATTCTATGGGTGGTTTATACGTAGACTACGACCAAATGACTAACATTAAAGGTCTATTTGCAGCTGGTGAATGTGACTTCTCTCAACACGGTGGTAACCGTTTAGGTGCGAACTCATTATTATCTGCGATTTACGGTGGTACTGTTGCCGGACCTAACGCTATTAAATATATCGAAAACATCGAAACTTCTTATGAAGACCTAGGTGATGACATCTTTGAACGTAGAGTACGTGAAGAGCAAGAGAAATTCGACAAGTTACTTCAAATGAAAGGCGACGAAAATGCCTATAAACTTCATAGAGAACTTGGCGAAGTTATGACTGCTAATGTAACTGTTGTACGTGAAAATGATAAATTATTAGAAACAGACAAGAAAATTCAAGAATTGATGGAACGTTACAATAATATTGATATTGAAGATACACAAACTTGGAGTAACCAAGCAGTGTTCTTTACTCGCCAATTATGGAACATGTTAGAACTAGCAAGAGTTATTACTATTGGTGCATATAACCGTAACGAATCTCGAGGTGCGCACTACAAACCTGAGTTCCCAGATAGAAATGACGAAGAATGGTTAAAAACAACTTTAGCTGAGTTCCAAGGTAAAGGCCAAGCTCCTAAATTCACATATGAAGACGTAGATATCAGTTTAATTGCACCTCGTAAACGTGACTATACGTCTAAATCTAAAGGAGGTAAATAATCATGGCAGAAACTAAAGAAGCAAACGACGTACAAGATGTTCAAAATGCAGAACAAAGCAATAAGCAAAAAACGATTAAATTAATTATCAAACGTCAAGATGATGATAATTCTAAACCATACATGGAAGAATTCGAAATTCCTTATCGTGAAAACTTAAACGTTATTGCATGTTTAATGGAAATCAGAAGAAATCCTGTAAATAGTAAAGGTGAAAAAACAACACCTGTAACTTGGGATATGAACTGTCTTGAAGAAGTATGTGGTGCTTGTTCAATGGTTATCAACGGTAAAGCAAGACAATCATGTTCAGCGATTGTTGATCACTTAGAACAACCTATTCGTTTAGAACCAATGAGTACTTTCCCAGTTATTCGTGACTTACAAGTGGATCGTTCTAGAATGTTCGATAACTTAAAACGTATGAAAGCATGGGTTCCAATCGATGGTACTTATGACTTAGGTCCTGGTCCACGTATGCCTGAGAAAAAACGTCAAACTGCCTATGAACTTTCAAAATGTATGACTTGTGGTGTATGTTTAGAAGTTTGTCCTAACGTTACTCAAAATAATGACTTCGTTGGTGCGCAAGCAATTTCTCAAGTTAGATTATTCAACTTACATCCAACCGGTTCAATGACAAAAGATGAAAGATTAGAAGCTTTAATGGGTGGTGGAGGATTACAAGCATGTGGTAATTCTCAAAACTGTGTCAATGCTTGTCCAAAAGGTATTCCGTTGACTACTTCAATTGCGGCATTAAACAGAGAAACATCATTCCATATGTTTAAATCATTCTTTGGTTCAGATCATCAAGTTTATTAATAACTATTTAACCAACATTTGTAGCTATTACAAATGTTGGTTTTTTGCGTTATTCGTTCAATTTTTAAGTTTGATAAGTGAATATACTAAAGCTTCTGTGCTACAATAAAAATTATTAACATTATGAGGATGAAGGCATTTATGGATAAACCAATTGGAGTTATAGATTCTGGAGTAGGTGGTTTAACCGTTGCTAGCGAAATCATACGACAATTGCCTAACGAAACAATTTATTATTTAGGTGATATTAAAAGATGTCCGTATGGTCCAAGATCTGGCGAAGAGGTTAAACAGTTTACAATACAACTTGTAGAGAAACTTATGCAATACGATATTAAAATGTTAGTCATCGCATGTAATACTGCTACTGCGGTTGCTTTAGAAGCACTACAAGAAAGGTTAACGATACCAGTAATTGGAGTTATTGAACCGGGCGCAAGAACCGCGATAATGACGACACAAAACCAAAATGTTTTAATTTTAGGAACAGAAGGTACAGTTAAGTCTGAAGCGTATCGTCATCATATAAAAAATATTAATCCTAATGTAGAAGTGACAGGTATTGCATGTCCTGGTTTTGTACCATTAGTAGAGCAAATGCGCTATAAAGATCCAACCATTACAAGCATCGTCATTCACCAGACTTTAAAGCAATGGCGTAACAGTAAAGCTGACACTGTCATTTTAGGTTGTACGCATTATCCGTTACTATATAAATATATTTATGACTATTTTGATGGTACGAAGACTGTTATATCATCAGGATTAGAAACTGCCAGAGAAGTAAGTGCATTACTAACATTCAGTAACGAACACGCTGGCTACAAGAAAAATCCGGAACATAAATTTTTTGCTACAGGAGATACTGAACACATCGAAAGAATTATTAAAGAGTGGTTAAATATGACTGTAGAAGTTGAAAAAGTTAATGTAGAGGAGCAGGTTACAAATGAAAGATATAGTCATAGCATCTAATAATAAAGGTAAACTTAATGACTTTAAAGTTATTTTTCCAAACTTCAATATAATACCAATCAGTGATTTAGTTGAAGATTTTGATGTTGAAGAAACAGGTACGACTTTTGAAGAAAATGCCAAGCTTAAATCTGAAGCTGGCGCGCAAGCTGTAAATAAAACTGTTATAGCAGATGATAGTGGTTTAGAAGTTACGGCATTAAATGGAGAACCCGGCGTATACTCTGCAAGATATGCAGGTAGTGAGAAAGACGACGATGCTAATATTGAAAAAGTATTAGATAAATTAGGCAATGATACTAATCGCGAAGCACGTTTCGTCTGTGTTATTAGTATGACGACTGCTGAAGGAGAAACTAAACAATTTAGAGGAGAACTAACTGGTGAAATCACACTTAATAAAATAGGTGAAGAAGGTTTTGGTTACGATCCTATATTTTATGTAACAGAAAAAAATAAAACTTTAGCGCAAATGCCAGCAGAAGATAAAAATGAAATCAGCCATAGAAAGAAAGCCATCGCTCAATTACAAAGTTATTTAGAAGGTGAAAATTAATGGCAAAATGGATAATTGTAAGTGACAATCATACAGAAAAAGGTATTTTATTTGATGTTATTAATCAATATGACGACGTAGATGTAGCATTACATTTAGGAGATTCAGAATTTACTTATGATGATTCGGAACTAAGTTACTTTCAAAGAGTAAAAGGTAACACAGACTTTTATCCAGAATTTCCTAATGATTTAACAGTTAGCGATAATGGTATAAATGCGTATGTTACACATGGCCACTTATTCCAAGTCAATCAATCTCGTGAAAGATTAGCCGCAACCGCCAAAAGTAAAGGTTGTCAATTTGCTTTTTATGGTCATACACATGTAGCGAAGTATGAGTTAATTGATGGTATTCATGTGATAAACCCAGGCAGTATTTCACAATCTAGAAGTAATATAGAAGAAACATATGCCGAATTAGTTATAAATGACGATAATACTGCTGCTACGCTTAACTTCCGAAACCGTGATCATCAAGTGATTGAGACTGTGAAATTCGAAATTTAATAGTGAAAAAGGTGCATTGATTATGCTATTAATGTACCTTTTATTAAATTATTTTTAATATAATAATATTCAAAAAGCTCTAAATGTGGAAAATAATCTATAATAGTGAAAAATCATCTTTATTTTTGCCCTTAAAAGTATTGCTTTATAATACTCCTTTAGATATAATATTTATTGTGTTCAAAAATGTGATGTCCTGGTAGCTCAGCTGGATAGAGCAATGGCCTTCTAAGCCATCGGTCGGGGGTTCGAATCCCTCCCAGGACGCTAATGAGTTAATTACCGTTAAGTTGACGTAAGTAATACGTTGATTTAACGGTTTTTTATATCGATGTTCTTCGTTTTACACCGTTTTTAAACTTCTACTACGCCCAAATTACGCCAAGTCTATAAAATTTGTACTGCTTGTTCTGCCTTTTTATCTTCTTCTACAAAAGATTCTTCGAGTAAATAGTAATAGACTTCCAAAGTAACTTTAATATTCTTATGACATAATCTTTTTAAAATATAATAAGCTAATATATTGTTAGCTGGTAAAATTCACTATATGTATGACATGTTATTTTCTTAAGACCTAAAGACGCAAAATAATTTTTTAATATTTTATTGTTAGAATAGGCTTTATTAAAAAAAATGACATGGACTATTTTAAAAAGGATAATAATCAATATAACATAAAGATAGCTATCCGTTACTATTGTGAATCAATAGGTGGAAATGAAAAAGCACGTTGGCGTAGGAAAGATGGATTTACTCCTAATAAAGTGTTGTTTGTAAAATAACTGATAAAAAAGAAAGCTTTAGAAATGAAAAATATTGGTGTTCACTTACATTAACTGAAAAATTATAATATAAATTTTTCTATTATATACCTTATTTTTTACTAAAGTATATATTTATATATACAACACATAGATTTATTAATATTATATATCTAGAAGTTAAAACGCACTTAACTTCAAGGACTACAGCAATGATTCCTAAATACGTAAGCAACACGTTATGCAAGACAGTAGTAAGACTAGATAAGTTTAGGCAAGTACTTTTAAGTGCTTGCCTAATTTTTTGTGTAATTAAAACCATACGCTATGCGTATGGTACAGTATGGTTTCACTGTTGTATTAAAAAACGAATCTCTGCATGCTAGAGTAATATTTGGTCAGCCAACCAAAATTAACAATACGAGGAGATGCATTAAATGTCATCAGACATAAACAGTTAGCACATACAAAATGGAATTGTAAGTATCACATTGGGTTTGCGCCAAAAAATCGTAGACAAATTATTTATGGAAAAATAAAAAGAGATATCGGCGTCATTTTAAGACAATTGTGTGAAAGAAAAGATGTGGAGATTATAGAAGCTGAAGCATGCAAAGATCATATTCATATGCTAGTTAGTATTCCACCGAAGTTAAGCTTTTTGCAATTTGTAGGGTACTTAAAAGGAAAAAGTAGCTAAATGATATTTGATAGGCATGCCCATTTGAAGTATAGATATGGTAACTGAAAATTTTGGTGTAAAAGTTTTTATCTAGATACAGTTGGTAGAAATAAAAAAGTAATAGAAAATTATATTAGAAATTAATTACAAGAGGCTTATAGCTGCAGAACAAACCACCCGTTATACGGGTGGTTTTGAATATGTTCACTTTTATATTCTGCCTATCTCATAGACTTCCTCCTAGGCGTATGCATGATACAAGTCGTTACAAAGCTAATCTGACATTATTTTGGTTTAATATTGATAAAATCATCTTATAAGAAAATTTTGATTCGCTTCGAATTTATTATGTTACGATTTAATAAATAGTCAAGAAATTAGTTAGAATACTAAAACTAAACTTCAATAAATCAATTGAAATAAAGTGGTTATGTTAATTTAGTTATATATTAATTATGGAGGTTTGTTTATGAAATATTTGAATTTTAAACAAGTTGACGTATTTCCGAATGAAGCTTTTAAAGGCAATCCTGTTGCAGTTATATTTGATGCTGACGAATTAACGGTAAAACAGATGAAAGATATTGCTAATTGGACTAACTTATCTGAAACAACTTTTGTTTGTAAGCCTGAGGATAATAATGCGGATTACAAATTAAGAATTTTTACTCCGAATAATGAGTTACCATTTGCTGGTCATCCGACTATAGGTTCGTCTTTCGCTATATTACAAAATGGTCTTGTACCTAAAAACAAAAGTTATCTCATACAAGAATGCGGGGTAGGTTTAGTGAAGATAGATTTTACTAAAGATAAAACATATTTTAGTTTACCTGAACCTGATGTTAGTGAATTACAGGCGCGACAGTTTGATGGAATAGTTGATAGTTTAGGGATAGAAAAGGAAGATGTAGTACACTCTAAAAAAATTAATATCGGCGCAGAATGGCTAACTTTAGAATTAAAAAGTGCGAGTATCGTTAAAAGTATTGAACCTAATTTTAAATTGATGGAACATTATATCTATGAAGGTACTACGGGTGTAACAATTTTCGGTAAAAATGAAGATAATAAAGATACAACTTTTGAAGTTCGTTCGTTTGCTCCAAAAGAAGGTGTAGATGAAGATCCGGTTTGTGGAAGTGGTAATGGTTGCGTTGCTGTTATGAATGATTTGTATGGTTTATTAAAGGATAAAGAATTTTCTAATTCTCAAGGTGAATGTATAAACCGAAATGGCAAAGTTTATATTAAAAGCGACAATGTATTGAAATTGGGTGGAGTTTCTAAAATAATGATTGAAGGAAAAATAGCGATTGAAGATGAATAGAAACGAATTGCATATGAGGTTCTTTGCTTAAAGATTTTTTGTTCATACTCTAATCTCTTAGAAAACTTTACATTTTCTTTTTTGGTAATTTAAAAACTTTATAATTCACTTTGTAAATTGGTTTTTTTAAAATCATATAAAACATCTTTTATATCACTAGATAAATATAAGTGTACTTTCCAAGTGGTTTCTAATGTTTGTTCATTTAAATAAATATATAAATTTTTGGTGTTCGCTTCTTTTGAATTTTTAATTAGCATATTTCCTTCATAACGATTTGAAAATAAACCTAAAGCGCGTGCATACCAATTAAACTTCGTAGTTACTACTTCTCTATATATTCTAATCATTAATGATTGGGTATACATTTGGGTGATTTTGCTCCTCGTAATCAAGTCAATATACTAAAAATTTTAGATTTTTATTGAACGTTTCAAAAGTTTATTGAGTTGACATACCTAATATATTAAACGCTAATACTATATATAATTAGTGACCATGTCTTTATAGGTTACAGTAGGAGTAGAGGGAAGATATTATATTTGTAGATTAGGACATGGGATGGCCCTATTAATCAAGATAAGTAATATGTATATTATGAGGAAGGATTATTTGGAAAAGCATATAAAATAATTTTAAAACCTGACAAAAATGTATAAGCTTATTTTTTACTCTAATCAGCACTATTTTTATAAAAGTGTGATTTTTCTTGATTTTTCGCGACTCCAGTTTATATTAAATTTAAGAGTATTTAAAATTGTTTTGTAGAAAGGTGTGAACTTTAATGAATATCATTTTAAAACTAAGCAAAAATATATCTAAAGTGATAATTGGATTTTCTAATTATATTGCTAAAATGGTAGTTAAATCACATCAAACATCAAGTATAATAATGTCGCAAACATATAAAAACCTAGATGAAGATGAGGCCATAAAAAAGAATTGGAATAATATAAATAATGATTTCTCAGCAATTGGAAATGATATGAGAAAGGCAATTATAAAACATGCAAAATAATATGAGCAACGAAAGTTCAGACATTGAAGTGATAGAAGCAGTTAAAAAATCTGATATACCAGAACCCAAAAAAGAAGAAGTAATTGCCACTATGGAAATGTATAATGGGCCCATTCCACATCCAGATATACTAGCGGGTTTTGATAAATTAGATAAAGGTGCTGCAAAAAAAATAATTGATAACGGTATAGCAGAAAGTTTACACCGTAGGAAAATGGAAAATAGATTATTAAATAGAGAAAATTCTATGTATAGGATTAATAGAACTTTAGGATTTATTTTAGCTATTGTAATAATTGGGGGTGGATTTTACTTAATATTAAATAACCATCCAATCATTGGTAGTATTTTTTCGAGTACATTTTCAATAGCGGTACTAGGTTTATTTTTAGGTAATAATAACTCCTCAAATGATAATAAATAAACACACTCACTTTAATTAGTTGCAAGTCATTCTTTTAAATGGTTTTTGATTTTTGATTAAATTACTATAGTTATAAAAAACAGTGAATATACGAAATTAATCTTTTAATATTCAAATTTCCTCTTAAAATTATCGTAAATAATATGTTAATTTAAGAGGATTTTTTATTTAATTAAATTAAGTGCTTAGTTTTTGCTATTAAATAAGAGTAGGTTCATAAATACGCAACAGATGCTAAGTCTTGAAAAAATAGCATAGTGCATTTCATATGTTTTAAAAACTTATTTTTGTTACATTGAGTTATACATTGAAATAAGGAGAGATTGCGAATGTTTGTTGCACAAGTTACATTTTCAACAAAAGATTTTGAAGTACGTTCTATTTTAGATGAGAAAGCAAGTCATGCTAAAGAAGACTTTGAAGGCTTTCAAGGATTCAAAGGTGCGGAAGTCTGGAAAAATGAGACTAAAACTAAATTAGAATATGTTATTGTTTCAAAATGGGACGATAAAAATGACTTTCAAGCTTGGGTTTCTAGACCGGATCATGTTGAAGAACATAAAAATATGAATAAAGCAGCTGAAGAACAAGAAAAAGCAAAGTATCAAAAAATAGATAAGCAAATAAAAAAATTTGAACTTGTAGAGTAATAGTGAGCAATATTTCCAGATATAAATACTTAATTATAAATAGTTTAATCGTGTATCGATACATGCAATTTTAATAGTGTTCCGCGTCATATATATTTAAATTTACTAAATGGCGTTAGGAGTTTTATTTCTATTTAATTAATGTTATATTACGAGTGTGTTACAAATATTTAAGAGATTTGTACACTTAAGTTCTCTAGTTTCATTGTTCCGCTCAAACAATGATACGCAATCAAATGCTAACATTTGATTTAAATGGACATTCATTCTGTTATGGCAACCTAATAAGGTTGCCTTTTTTGTTTATTGTTCCAAATTTTTTACTTATTTAAGAAGAAATATAGACTTTGAAATATATAACATTAAAATTTATTTAGAAAGACAACAAACTCATTGGAGGACAATTGAATGTTTTATATAAATTTTTGGAAACGAGCATTTGATTTTAAAGGAACAGCTAATATTTTAGAATTTATAGCATGTGTATTTTTTAATTTGTTAATTGGTTTATGTATAATGATAAGTGGATTTTTAGTTCCAATTTCATGGGAAAATGCTATTGTTGATTTGTACTATATTGTATTATTGTTAATGGTAGTACCAACAATTTCTATGTTTGTACGTGTAATTAGAACTTTTAATAGAAAAAATAAGAGTCAGTAATATAGTTTGTTTTTGTGGGGGATATATATAATGAAGGAAGGCACAATACTGTTTGATTTTGATGATACATTAGTGGATTTTGAAGCTGCTGAAACATATGCTTTTTATAAAATGGTAGATCGTTATAATTTTAATGCATCTTCACAAGACTTTAATTATTTCACAAAAGTTAATCAACAACATTGGCAAGACTTTCAAAAAGGGAAGTTATCTAAAGAAGAAGTATTATCGCAACGTTTTGAACGTTTTTTTGAAAGTTATAATATCCATGTAGATGGTGAACAAGCTGATCATATTTTTAGAGATGAATTAGCCAATGCACCGTTAACTTATTTTGATAATATGTTAAATACATTAAAAGAGTTAAGTCAAAAATTTAATTTATATATAGTTACTAATGGTGTATTAGAGACGCAAGAACGAAGAATAGACAAGTCTGCGTTTAAAGATTTATTTGATGACGTATTTGTATCTGAACAAACAGGTTATCAAAAACCTATGCCTGAATTTTTTGATTATGTATTTGATAAAATTGGTGAGCATCGACGAAGCAATACAATGATAGTTGGTGATTCATTAAGTTCAGATATACTAGGAGGCATCAATGCTAAAATAAAAACGTGTTGGTTTAATCCTAGACATCTAATTAACGACACTAATATTGAGGCAGATTTAACCATTAATCATTTCGAAGAATTGTTAGTAACAATATAAAAAAGGATTGTGTTAGTTTGAACTAACACAATCCTTTTTAAGGTTCCCATACTAATACATCGTAGTCTTCATTGTTTTTTTGTTGTAAATCTTTAAATCCTTGTTTAATGAAAAAGTCTTTTGATTGATTTCGTGCGATTACTTTAATAGGTAATCCGTGTGATTTTGCAAAGTCTAATAATTCGGTGCCGTAACCACGATCTTGGAAATCTTTTAAGACTTCTAATTTCCAAATAATTAAATAATCATCGTACTCTGGGAAATGTTCTACTTCGACTTCGCCTTTTCTATATAGAGCCATCCTTGCACCTAATCGTTCACCTACATAGATACCATAGAATGGAGATTCAGAACTTGCATCAATCATTTCACCACGTAGTTCATCTACCATATATAAGTCTTTATTACCGAAGTTTCTAAAATCTTCGAACAATTCATCGGTTTTATAGTTTATATCAAGACGCTTTACGCTTGTCATAGCATCTTCCCCCTTTATATTTATATATACTATTATACCCTAAATATTATGATTTTTCACAATTTTAGATGTATATAAATACTAATATTACACATATAATATTTTGAAATTTAAATTAAAAACCAATAGCTATATTTTACAAAACATATTTTAACTGAAAGAAATTTTTTATATGTAAGCCGTAAAATTGTCAAAGTGCTGTATAAACTTTATACTAATTAGGAATATAGGACATAAGGAGAATTATAAATGGATTGTATGACGACAAAATTAAACGAAAAAGATCAATTCATAACGAGCCTTGCTAATAGTGATGAAACGTTAAATAAATTTTATCAATTTGATGCCATGGCCCATGATAATTATAAATACAAAGTGGAACAATCCACGAATGGTAGGGAACAACAACTTGCAAATGTTATTCATCAATATATGAGTGATTTAACTTTGTCTCAGCAGCAACTTTCAAATATTGAACAATTAAGAGAAGGGGCGAAAGTAGTAATTGGTGGCCAACAGGCTGGTTTATTTGGTGGGCCTCTATATACTTTTCATAAAATATTCTCAATTATAACTTTAAGTCAGTCTTTAGCTGAAGATCATGCTACACCTGTTGTACCTGTGTTTTGGATAGCCGGTGAAGATCATGACTTTGATGAAGTTAATCATACATTTGTATATAGTAGTCATGAAGCTCAATTACATAAAGTGAAATACCATACTTTAGAACCGCCCGAAGATAGCATGTCTAATTATTATCCAAATAAATTACAATTAAAAGATGCTTTAAATCAATTTTTCAAACATCAACCTGAGACAAAGCATACCAAAGAATTGTTAACATTAAGTCACAGTATAATTGATCGTTATGATAGTTGGACAGCAATGTTTAAGGCGTTATTACATGAAGTTTTTAAAGAATATGGCGTATTATTTATTGATGCTCAAGATAAATATTTAAGAACATTGGAACAGCCTTTCTTAAAAGAGTTAATAACTCGATTTAATGAGGTGGATGAAGCATTTAGGTCGGCACAAGATAAATTAAAATCTCACGGTTTCGAACAAATGATTCAAACTGACACAAATGTGCATTTATTTATCGAAGAAGATAATATGCGACAATTATTAACTTTCGAAGACGGCAAATTTAAAACAAGTAAATCCAATTCCTTCTATACTAAAGAAGAATTATTAAATATTGTAGAACAGTCGCCAGAAAGGTTTTCTAATAATGTTGTCACACGTCCATTAATGGAAGAATGGTTATTCAATACTATAGCTTTTGTAGGTGGACCAAGTGAAATAAAATATTGGGCAGAGTTAAATGAAGTTTTTGAAACATTAAATATAGAAATGCCTATCGTTATTCCTAGATTAAGAATAAGTTATATTAATGAAAGAATTGAAAAGTTATCATCAAAATACGCTCTTCCAATAGAAGAAATAATTGCGGAAGGTACAGAAAGTGCCAAAGATAAATTTATACGTGCGCATGCATCAGATACTTTTATTAATAACATCGAAGAACTTAAGCAACAACAATCGCAAGTTTTTGAGTCTTTAAAAGAAGAATTACAAAATAATAACGACAATAAAGTGTTGTTGGAAAAAAATAATAATATTCATATGCAGCAATATGATTATTTAATTAAACGTTATTTATTAAATATTGAACGTGAAAACGACATTAGCATGAAACACTTTAGGGAATTAAATCATTCACTCCACCCAATGGAAGGATTACAAGAAAGAATATGGAATCCATTACAAATTATGAATGAATTTGGGATAGATGTGTTCAGTCCCTCCACCTATCCACCACTTTCCTACACTTTTGAACATATAGTTATAAAACCTTGATATATCAACGTTTAGACCTGATTCATCAATTGATGAATCGGGTCTTTTTTTGTCTTTTTTAACAAATTTTGGTGAAAATTGTATAATTAGTGGAGGATAGTGGTAAGATGTGGTAAATTATATATATGAGAAGGTGAGGTGAGAAAAAATGTTCATGGGAGAATACGAACACCAGTTAGATACTAAGGGACGTATGATCGTTCCATCTAAATTTCGTTATGACTTAAATGAACGTTTTATTATCACCCGAGGCCTTGATAAATGTTTATTTGGCTACACTTTGGAAGAATGGCAAGTTATTGAGGAAAAGATGAAAACTTTACCAATGACAAAGAAAGACGCACGTAAATTTATGCGTATGTTCTTTTCTGGTGCTGTTGAAGTAGAACTTGATAAACAAGGGCGTATTAACATACCTCAAAATTTGAGACAATACGCAAACTTAGATAAAGAATGTACAGTAATCGGTGTATCAAATCGTATAGAGATTTGGGACAGAGAAACTTGGAATGGCTTCTACGAAGAATCAGAGGATAGTTTCGAAGAGATTGCTGAAGATTTAATAGATTTTGATTTTTAAATGGAGGAATTAACTTGTTTCATCATATAAGCGTAATGCTAAAAGAAACCATTGATTATTTAAATATTAAAGAAGATGGTGTGTATGTAGACTGTACGCTAGGTGGAGCAGGGCATGCGCTCTATTTGTTAAATCAATTGAATGACGAAGGCCGTTTGATTGCTATTGACCAAGATACTACAGCTATAGAAAATGCAAAGATAGTTTTAAAGGATCATTTACATAAAGTAACCTTCGTGCATAGCAACTTTAGAGAATTACCACAAATTTTAAATGACTTAGATATTGAAAAAGTTGATGGTATCTATTACGACTTAGGCGTTTCTAGCCCACAGTTAGACGTTCCCGAGCGTGGATTCAGTTATCATCATGATGCGAAATTAGATATGCGTATGGATCAGACACAAGAGCTTACTGCGTATGAAGTAGTAAATGAATGGTCGTTTGAAGATTTAGTCAGAATTTTCCATCGTTATGGTGAAGAAAAATTTGCTAAACAAATTGCAAGACGTATAGAACAAAATCGTAATCAAAAAGAAATCGAAACAACATTAGAACTTGTAGACAGTATTAAAGAGGGGATACCAGCGAAAGCTCGCCGAAAAGGTGGTCATCCAGCTAAAAGAGTTTTCCAAGCAATAAGAATAGCAGTGAACGATGAGTTGGCTGCATTCGAAGATTCATTAGAACAAGCGATTGAGCTTGTCAAAGTTGGTGGTAGGATTTCTGTAATCACTTTCCATTCTTTAGAAGATCGTTTGTGTAAGCAAATGTTCCAAGAATATGAAAAGGGACCAGAAGTACCAAGGGGACTACCAGTTATACCAGAAGCATACACCCCGAAATTAAAACGTGTTAACCGCAAACCAATTATTGCTTCCGATGAAGATACCGAAAACAATAATCGTGCTCGTAGTGCAAAATTGCGTGTCGCTGAAATTTTAAAATAAGGAGTGCATTGTAAGTGGCTGTAGAGAAGATATACGAACCATATAATGGTTCGGCACAACAAATACCAGAATCACAACCGTCGACCCAACCTGGTTCGAGGTCGGTAAAAAGAAAAGTAGTTGTACAATTAACTAAGTTTGAAAAAATGTTATACATAGGACTTATAACAATAATTGCTTTGATAAGTATATATATGCTATCTTTGAAAATGGATGCGTATGATACTCGAGGAAAAATTGCAGATTTAGATACAAAAATTGAAAAACAAGCAAGTGAAAATAGCTCGATAGAATCTGAAATTAAAAAGAACTCATCTTACGAACGCATTTACGACAAGGCTAAAGATCAAGGTATGAGCCTTAAGAACGATAATGTAAAGGTAGTGCGTAATAATGGCGAAGCGAAAAATTAAACTTAAAAAACCAAAAATACCTAAAATTCCAATAAAACAAAATAAAATAGGGGCAGTCCTACTCATCCTTGGATTCGGACTGCTCTTTTTTACGTTGATATTAAGATATTCATATATCATGCTAACTGGACATTCTTCCGGTGAAGATTTAATTTTAAAAGCGAATGAAAAGTATTTAGTCAACACACAACAACAACCTGAACGAGGTAAAATTTACGATCGTAACGGTAAAGTTTTAGCTGAAGACGTTGAAAGGTATAAAGTCGTTGCTGTCGTCGATAAGAAGGCGAGTAAGGATAGCGATAAACCTAAGCATGTTGTCGATAAAAAGAAAACAGCTAAAAAATTATCTGAAGTACTTGATTTATCTCAATCAGATATCGAAAAACGATTGAAACAGAAGAAAGTCTTCCAAGTTGAATTTGGGCAAAAAGGGACAGATTTAACTTATAAAGATAAGCAAAAAATAGATAAAATGAATTTACCTGGTATAAACTTATATCCAGAAACTGAACGTTTTTATCCTAATGGAAACTTTGCGTCACATTTATTAGGTATAGCACAAAAAGATCCTGATACAGGTGAACTTAAAGGCGCTATGGGTGTGGAAAAAATATTTGATAGCTACTTATCCGGTCAAAAAGGTTCTTTATCTTATATTCATGATATTTGGGGCTATTTAGCGCCGAATACAAAACGTGAAAAAATGCCTAAACGTGGCGATGATGTACACTTAACGATTGACTCAAATATTCAAGTGTTCGTTGAGGAAGCATTAGACAAAATGGTCGACCATTACAAACCAAAAGATGTATTTGCTGTAGTTATGGATGCACATACAGGTGAAATCTTAGCTTCAAGTCAAAGACCGACATTTAACCCAGAAACAGGTAAAGACTTTGGTAAAAAATGGGCGAATGATTTATATCAAAACACATATGAACCAGGTTCAACATTTAAATCATTTGGTCTTGCAGCAGCGATTCAAGAAGGAAAATTCGTTCCTAACAAGAAATATATGTCTGGCCATAGAGATATCATGGGCTCTAGAATTTCAGACTGGAACAAAGTCGGTTGGGGTAAAATTCCGATGACGCTTGGATTTACTTATTCATCAAATACATTAATGATGCACTTACAAGATTTAGTAGGTGTCGATAAAATGAAATCATGGTATGAAAAATTTGGTTTTGGTAAATCTACTAATGGTATGTTTGATGGTGAAGCAAGTGGTGGTATTGCTTGGGATAATGCTGCGCAACAAAAAACGTCTGCATTCGGTCAATCTACGACTGTAACGCCTGTGCAAATGTTACAAGCTCAAACAGCATTCTTTAATAAAGGTAATATGGTTAAACCATGGTTTGTAAATAGCGTTAAGAACCCAGTAAGTAACCATACTTTCTATAAAGGTAAAAGGGAATATGCAGGCAAACCAATTACTGAAAACACAGCGAAAAAAGTACGTGTAGAATTAGATAAAGTAGTAAACAGTGATGATAGTCACGCGAAAAACTATAGAATTCATGGTTATGATATCGCAGGTAAAACGGGTACTGCCCAAGTTGCAGATTCTAAAGGTGGCGGCTATGTAAAAGGTGACAATCCATATTTCGTTAGTTTCATCGGTGATGCACCGAAAAAAGATCCAAAAGTCATTGTATATGCTGGCATGAGTTTAGCACAAAAAAATGACCAAGAAGCTTATGAAATGGGTGTTAGTAAGGCATTTATTCCAATTATGAAAAATACGCTGAAATATTTAAACGTTGATGACAAAAATACTAAAGATTCTTCAGACGTTAAATATAGTAAGGTGCCTGACGTGTCAGGTAAATCAGTACAAGATGCCGAAGATGCATTAAACGCCAAATCATTAGACCCTGAAGTAATCGGTTCTGGTGAAAAGATTGCTAAACAATCAGTGAGTGCCAACAAGAAAATTTTACCGAACAGAAAAGTTTTATTACTTTCTGATGGAGATTTAACGATGCCAAATATGAAAGGTTGGTCTAAAGAAGATGTATTAGCATTTGAAAGACTAACTGACGTGAAAATCACAACTAAAGGTAGTGGCTTCGTTTCAAAACAATCAACCTCAGAAGGACAAAAAATTAAAAAGAATGATAAGATTGAAGTTGAATTTTCAGCTGATAAAATAAGTGGAGATTCAAAATCGAGTAGTTCTTAATTAATAAATTAGATGAGGCAATTTTGAGGGGAATATATGTTGTTATTATAAACAAGCAACAATATTCCACCTCAAAGTCTCACTAAATTTACATATGCATTTGTACTCAGCAAAACGTAAAAACCCATAATATAAAAAAGGAGATCAATATGGTTTATTTACTCGCAATAATTGCATTTTTAATATCTTTAATTTTAGTACCTTTGCTCATACCGACATTAAAAAGAATGAAATTTGGTCAAAGCATTAGAGAAGAAGGACCAAGAAGCCACATGAAAAAAACAGGTACACCAACTATGGGTGGCCTAACATTTTTAATCAGTATTATAGTAACTGCTGTGTTAGCTATTATATTCATGGATAATTCTAATCCAATTATTTTATTGTTATTTGTAACTATTGGTTTCGGATTGATTGGATTTATCGATGATTATATTATCGTGGTTAAAAAAGATAATGAAGGTCTAACAAGTAAACAGAAATTTTTAGCTCAAATTGTTATTGCAGTAATATTTTTCATATTGAGCCAAGTTTTCCAATTAGCAAATTTCTCTACAGGAATTCATATTCCATTCACTAACGTTGATCTACAATTATCAATTGTTTATGTTATTTTTATTATTTTCTGGCAAGTTGGTTTCTCAAACGCCGTAAACTTAACAGATGGATTAGACGGGTTAGCGACTGGATTATCTATTATTGGTTTTGTAATGTACGCAATCATGTCTTTTGTTCATGGTGCTAATTCAATTGGAATATTTTGCGTAATAATGATTTTCGCTTTATTAGGCTTTTTACCATTTAACCTCAACCCAGCTAAAGTGTTTATGGGTGATACTGGTAGTTTAGCTTTAGGTGGAATCTTTGCTACGATTTCAATTATGTTAAATGAAGAACTTTCACTTATCTTTATTGGATTTGTCTTTGTTGCTGAAACATTGTCAGTTATGATTCAAGTTACAAGTTATAAATTAACAGGTAAAAGAATTTTCAAAATGTCACCTTTACATCATCACTTCGAATTAGTAGGTTGGGATGAACGTAAAGTAACAACTGTATTCTGGACAGTGGGACTTATTACAGGTTTAATCGGTTTATGGATTGGAGTGCACTAAAATGCTAAATTATACAGGCTTAGAAGGAAAAAATGTCTTAGTATTAGGCTTAGCAAAAAGTGGTTATGAAGCAGCAAAATTATTGACTCGTCTTGGCGCTAATGTAGTGGTCAATGACGGAAAAGATTTGTCACAGGATTCACATGCTAAGGATTTAGAAAATATTGGCGTGAAAGTTATCGGTGGGGAACACCCTTTATCATTGTTAGATAATGAACCAATCATTTTTAAAAATCCTGGTATACCTTATACAGTACCTATTTTACAAGAAGCGCAAGAGCGTGGATTGAAAATATTAACAGAAGTAGAATTAAGTTACCTCATATCAGAAGCACCAATTATTGGTGTTACTGGGACAAATGGTAAAACAACAGTTACTTCATTAATTGGCGATATTTTTCAAAAAAGTAGACTGGTAGGTAGAATGTCAGGGAATATTGGTTATGTCGCTTCTAAAGTAGCTCAAGAAGTTACTAAAGATGATTATCTAGTTACTGAATTATCATCTTTCCAATTATTAGGAATAGAACAATATAAGCCACATATTGCTATAATTACTAACATATATTCAGCGCATCTCGACTATCATGAGACACTAGAAAATTATCAAAATGCGAAAAAGCAAATTTATAAAAATCAAGATGAGCATGATTATTTAATTTGTAACTATCACCAACGTCATTTGATTGAATCTGAATCTTTGAAAGCTAAAACTTTATACTTTTCTACACAACAAGAAGTCGATGGTATTTATATCAAAGATGGTTACATCGTGTTTAAAGGTTTCCGTATTATCCATACTGATGATTTAGTTTTACCTGGTGAGCACAACTTAGAAAATATTTTAGCGGCGGTTTTAGCAGCTTTACTTGCTGGTGTTCCTGTTAATGCAATTATTGCTAGTTTAACGACGTTCTCAGGTATTGAGCATAGATTGCAGTATATTGGCACTAATAAAACGAACAAATATTACAATGACTCTAAGGCAACGAATACTTTAGCGACTCAATTTGCTCTTAATTCATTTAACCAACCAATTATTTGGTTATGCGGTGGATTAGATCGCGGTAATGGATTCGATGAATTGATTCCATATATGGAAAATGTTCGTGTAATGATTACTTTTGGTGAAACTCAAGAAAAGTTTGTGAAATTGGGTGAGAGTCAAGGTAAATATGTAATTAAGGCTATAGATATAAAAGATGCAGTAAATAAAATTCAAGATATAATAGAGCCGAATGACGTAGTATTGTTATCTCCAGCGTGCGCAAGTTGGGATCAATACAATACTTTTGAAGAGCGTGGTCAACAATTTATTGATAGCTTTAAAGCTCAATTACCTTCTTTTTAAGGATGTGACAAACTTTGGCCGATAAAGTAAGAACTTTTGACTCTGAGTATTTACAAGAAAAGCGAGAGCGAAGACGTAAAAGGCAAAAACAAATTCAATATACAATTTTTGGTGTTTTACTATTCGTGATTATAATATTTTTACTGTATATGTTTACATCTATTAGTAAAATTAGTAATGTCAAAATAGTAGGGAATGATAACGTATCCAAAAGTAAGATTGAAAAATATATCAATGTTAAATCGGATTCTAGAATGTACACTTATAGCACTAGAAAAGCTGAAAGTAATTTAAAAAAACATGAGTTGATTAAAGATGCTGAAGTGAGAAAACATTTCCCTAACAAAATGACTGTTAAAGTTACTGAATATAAAATAGTAGGATTGGTTAAAAAGAAAGATAATTATGTCCCTATTTTAGAAAATGGCAAGCAACTAGATAGTTACAGTGGAACATCTACTGATGATGGTCCAATACTAGATGGCTTCAAAAAAGGGAAACAAGAAAAAATGATTGAAGCACTAGCTAAAATGCCAACTAATGTACGAAACATGATTTCTGAAATTAAATATGATCCTAGCGATAATTCGCAAAATCAAATTAAACTTTATACTTCGGATAACTTGCAAATCTTAGGTAATATCAAAACGATTGCTAGCAAAATGAAATATTACCCACAAATGTCTCAATCATTAAAACGAAATGACTCTGGTGAATTAGAAAAATCAGGCTATTTAGATTTAACAGTAGGTGCTTCATTTATTCCTTACTCTGAATCATCTAATACAAAATCAGATAGTGATCGAGATGTAGAAAAGGGTACAGCAGAAGCAGATAAGGCAAAAGATGAGTTGCAAAGTGCCTTAAATAAGATTAATAAGAACTCAAAAGAAAGTAATTAAAAAATTTTGACAAATACATGTGTTTATAGTTCACAAGCATGGCAACGTATTGTAAACTAAACATAGTGTAAAATAGAATAGTTAATGTCAGGAGGTGCCTATCTATGGAGGAACATTATTATGTAAGTATAGATATAGGTTCATCAAGTGTTAAAACAATTGTAGGCGAGAAATTTCACAATGGAATAAATGTGATAGGTACAGGACAAACCTACACGAGTGGTATAAAAAATGGTTTAATAGACGATTTTGATATAGCTAAACAGGCAATTAAAGATACGATTAAAAAAGCTTCAATTGCTTCAGGTGTAGATATTAAAGAAGTGTTTTTAAAATTACCAATTATCGGTACTGAAGTTTATGATGAAACTAATGAAATAGAATTTTATGAAGATACTGAGTTAGATGGTACGCATATTGAGAGTGCATTGGAAGGCATTCGTGAAAAAAATGATGTGCCAGAAACTGAAGTAATTAATGCATTTCCCATAAAATTTATAGTTGATGGCGACAATGAAGTATCAGACCCTAAAGAACTGATTGCTAGACATTCATTAAAAGTTGAAGCGGGCGTTATAGCAATACAACAATCTATTTTAATCAATATGATTAAATGTGTTGAGTCTTGTGGCGTAGATGTTTTAGACGTTTACTCAGACGCATACAACTACAATTCTGTATTGTCTGCAACTGAAAAAGAATTAGGTGCATGTGTTATTGATATTGGTGAAGATGTAACACAATTAGCATTCTATGAACGTGGAGAACTAGTTGACGCTGATTCAGTAGAAATGGCTGGACGCGACATTACAGAAGATGTTGCTGAAGCATTTAACACTACTTATGAAACAGCTGAAAAAGTTAAACATCAATATGGACATGCATTTTATGATTCAGCTTCAAGTCAAGATATCTTCAACGTGAACCAAATCGATAGTGATGAAGAAGTTCAATATACGCAAAAAGATTTAGCTGATGTAATTGAAGCACGTGTAGAAGAAATCTTTTTAAGTGTATTTGACGTATTAGAAGAACTAGGCTTAACTAAAGTAAACGGTGGTTTTGTTGTTACAGGTGGTTCTGCTAATTTATTAGGTGTTAAAGAATTATTACAGGATATGGTTAGTGAAAAAGTAAGAATTCATACACCATCTCAAATGGGAATTAGAAAACCAGAATTTTCTTCAGCAATTTCTACTATTTCTAGTAGCATTACTTTCGACGAATTATTAGATTATGTTACAATTAGTAATCATGGCAGTGAAGAATTTGAAGAAGAAGTAATTGAGTCAGAAGAAAAAGAAAATACTTCTAAATCTAGCGGATTTGATTGGTTTAAGAAAAAGTCAAATAAGCAGGAGGGCGCTATTTCAGATGATTCTGAAGCAGCACACGTACATAAATCACCGGCATCTTCTCAGTCAACTGACGAACATGAAGAACAATATGAAGATGAGTATGTAGAGCACAATCATGAGCCTAAAGAACAAGAAGAAAGTAAATTTAAAAAACTGATGAAATCATTATTCGATTGATTGGCCATTTAAACTAGGAGGAAATATAAATGTTAGAATTTGAACAAGGATTTAATCATTTAGCGACACTAAAAGTCATCGGTGTAGGCGGTGGCGGTAATAACGCTGTTAACCGTATGATCGACCACGGAATGAACAATGTTGAATTCATTTCAATTAATACTGATGGACAAGCTTTAAACTTATCTAAAGCTGAATCAAAAATCCAAATTGGTGAAAAATTAACACGTGGTTTGGGTGCAGGTGCTAACCCTGAAATCGGGAAAAAAGCAGCTGAAGAGTCTAGAGAGCAAATTGAAGATGCTATCCAAGGTGCAGATATGGTATTCGTAACTGCTGGTATGGGTGGCGGTACAGGTACTGGTGCTGCTCCTGTCGTTGCTAAAATAGCAAAAGAAATGGGTGCATTAACAGTTGGTGTTGTAACTCGTCCATTTGGTTTCGAAGGACGTAAACGTCAAACTCAAGCAGCTGCTGGTGTAGAATCAATGAAAGCAGCAGTTGATACATTAATCGTTATCCCTAATGACCGTTTATTAGATATCGTTGATAAATCAACACCTATGATGGAAGCATTCAAAGAAGCAGATAACGTATTACGCCAAGGTGTTCAAGGTATTTCTGACTTAATCGCAGTTTCTGGTGAAGTTAACCTTGACTTTGCAGACGTTAAAACAATCATGTCTAACCAAGGTTCTGCATTAATGGGTATCGGTGTTTCTTCTGGCGAAAATCGCGCAGTAGAAGCAGCTAAAAAAGCAATTTCTTCACCATTATTAGAAACATCAATCGTTGGTGCGCAAGGCGTATTAATGAATATTACTGGTGGAGAATCATTATCATTATTTGAAGCACAAGAAGCAGCAGATATTGTTCAGGACGCAGCTGACGAAGATGTAAACATGATTTTCGGTACTGTAATTAATCCTGAATTACAAGATGAAATTGTTGTGACAGTTATTGCAACTGGATTTGAAGACAAACCTTCAGTACAAGGACGTAAATCTTCAAACACTGGATTTGGTTCTAGTGCAACAAGTTCTGCTAAAGACGATTCATTTGCTTCATCTAATTCAAATTCAACACAAGCTTCTGAATCTAATAGTGAAGCCAGAAGTCATACTACAAAAGAAGATGACATTCCAAGCTTCATTAGAAATAGAGAAGAAAGACGTTCTAGAAGAACTAGACGTTAATTGAGAGTGTTATACTTTACTAATAAGTATAAATATGGTCGCTAGAATACATTTCTGACCATATTAATGTCATCAGATTTAACGATCTGATGACTTTTTTAATACTATAAAAATCAAACTGTAATTTGCTTTCTAAATACTGAATAATTTGTTGGAGGCTTCAAACGTGACTGAAAAATTTAAAAAATACAATCATGTATTATTATTTGAAGATAATCAAAGTGAAAATGTGACGATTGGCATAACAACAAGAGAGCAAGGTAAGAGTGCCTATCCAAACGACGCTTTTAATATGGCAAGATATATTGACGATGAACCCAGTAACATAACTTATCATCAAGAACAACTTGCTGAAATTATTAACTATCCTAGAGAAAATTGGGTTTTTCCAATACAAACACACGAAAATAATGTAGTACATATTACGCAACACGATAGAGGTACGAATATTGACACATTAACAGATGAATTACATGGCGTGGATGGTATGTATACTTATGATTCTGATGTATTATTAACGATGTGTTATGCTGATTGTGTACCTATATATTTTTATAGTAAACAAAATCATTTTATAGGATTAGCACATGCAGGATGGCGTGGTACAGTAGGTCAAATCGTTGCGGAAATGTTAACGAAAATTGATTTTAATCTTGAAGAATTAAATGTAGTCATAGGTCCTGCAACTTCAAATTCGTATGAAATAAATGATGATATTAAACAAAAATTTGAACAATTACCGATCGAGTCATCAAAATATATTGAAACACGTGACGATGACCGACATGGTATAGATTTAAAGCTAGCTAATAAATTATTATTAGTAAATGCAGGTGTGCCAAGTGATAATATTTATATTACACAATATGCCACGTCTGAAGAATTAACAGTATTTTTCTCTTATAGAGTAGAAAAAGGGAATACTGGTAGAATGCTAGCTTTTATTGGACAATAATGTAAGAGGTGATTAGGTGACGGTACAGGAAAACTATACAGCAATCCAAAATGAAATTTCAGCAGCAAGTAAGAAAGGCGGTTTTTCATTACAGCCTCACGTGATTGCAGTAACAAAATATGTTACAATAGAACGTGCTAATGAAGCATATAATGCAGGTATAAAACATTTCGGTGAAAACCGATTAGAAGGCTTTTTAGCTAAAAAAGAAGCTTTACCTGACGATTGTATTTTTCATTTTATTGGGTCACTTCAAACTAGAAAAGTTAAAGAAGTGATAAATGAAGTTGATTACTTTCACGCATTAGATCGCTTAAAATTAGCAAATGAAATCAACAAGCGTGCACAACATAAAATCAAATGTTTCATTCAAGTCAACGTTTCTGGTGAAGAATCGAAACATGGTATAAAGCTTGATGAAGTCAATGACTTTATTAATACTTTACAAGATTATGAAAATATTGAAGTCGTAGGTCTTATGACAATGGCGCCTTATACAGATGATGAGGATTATATAAAAGACTTGTTTCAAGCCTTAAAAGAAAAACAAATAGAAATACATGAACTCAATTTAAAACATGCGCCATGTTCAGAACTATCAATGGGTATGAGTAATGACTTTCAACTCGCCACAGAAGTTGGTGCAACGTTTGTGAGAATTGGGACTAAACTTGTAGGAAAAGAGGAGTGAGCCCCATGGCTTTAAAAGATTTATTTAACGGATTTTTCGTAGTAGAAGAGGAAGAAGAAGAAATAGAACCTTCCCAACAAAATACGACGGATAGACAACAAAACAGACAACAAGCGCAGTCTCAAACTAATTATAACGATCACGCAAATTATGACAACACAGATAATCAACGTTCAATTCAATCAGTGCCTAAAAAACAATCTACACGTGGTAATCAATCTAACGAACGTAGATATCAATTAAATAGTGCACCTAAAAACAATACAAGGAATGTTGTTAATATGAATCAAGAACAAGATACTTTTAATACGATGCAAGAAAGCTCTAAAATGTGCTTATTTGAACCACGCGTATTTTCTGATACACAAGATATTGCTGATGAACTTAAAAATCGTCGTGCTACGTTAGTAAATTTACAACGTATCGATAAAGTTTCAGCCAAACGTATTATAGATTTCTTAAGTGGTACTGTATATGCTATTGGTGGAGATATCCAACGCGTAGGTTCTGATATCTTCTTATGTACACCAGATAACGTTGAAGTTGCTGGTAGTATTACGGATCACATCGAAAATATGGAACAAGGCGAATAGAGGTTATTAATTAATGAGTCCAGAAATATTAGCAACTATATTTCACTTTATTTTACTTTTAGTACAAATTTATTACTTTGGAATGATTATATATTTCTTTATGTCATGGTTACCAAACGCACGAGAAAATGCATTTGGACAATTTTTGGCTAAAATATATGAACCATTCTTAGAGCCTTTCCGTAAAATTATACCACCAATCGGAATGATTGATATTTCATCAATTGCAGCGATTATTGCATTAGTATTATTCCAAAAAGGTTTACAAAATATTTTTGAAATTATACTTAATAGTTTATATTAAAATGTGTTGTTTTAAATTTGAATGAGTAAAGCACCTAACGTATAGTAGCGCGAGGTGCTTTATGTTGTTGTAGGAGTGATTTAAATAGATATATATCAACATTTTAGAAAAGAAGAGCATGAAATCATTGATATATTGTTGGATAAATGTAATCAAGCAAATGATCAGTATTCACCGGTGTTAACAAATTTTCTCGATCCACGTGGACAATATATATTAAAAGTAATTATTGGAAGTTTCGATGAATTAGAAGTTACTTTTTTTGGTGGGCAATATAGTGAGCGTAAACGTGCAATCATCGCACCAAGTTACTTTGAACCTCAAGAAGAAGATTTTGAAATAAGCTTAATTGAAATAGACTACCCTCAAAAGTTTGTAACGTTACAACATCAAAATGTGTTAGGGACAATTATGTCACTTGGTATTGAGCGTGACCAATTAGGTGACATCATTGTTAATGAACGTATTCAATTTACTTTGACAAAACAATTAGAATCTTATATTATATTACAATTAACGCGTATCAAAGGTGCGACGGTTGAACTTAATTCTATTCCATTTAATTATATGATACAATCTAATGAGAATTGGAAGCATTTTGAAGCAAATGTTAGTGGACTAAGACTTGATGTCGTATTAAAAGATATCATTAGAAAGTCGCGCTCAATAGCTAAACAATTGATTGAAAAGAAAAAAGTAAAAGTTAATCATACGATTATAGACTCTGTTGATTTCCAACTTGATAGTGATGATTTAATATCTGTTCAAGGATACGGCAGGGCAATGATAACAGACATAGGCGGCAGAACGAAAAAAGATAAAGTGCATATATCTTACAAAACACTCTTTAAATAATGTATAATATATTTATATGTAATCAAAGATAAAGTAAGATTGTTAAAATGCATATTTTCTGACTAAATAAAATAGTGTATTATAGAGGGAGGATATCCAATGCCTTTTACACCAAATGAAATTAAAAGTAAAACATTTACAACTGTAAAAAATGGATTTGAACCTACTGAAGTTGAAAGTTATTTAGATCAACTTAGTACTGAAATTGAACGTTTGAAAGAAGATAAAAAACAATTAGAACAAGTAATTGAAGATAAAGAAACGAACATTCAATCATATAAAGATGTTCATCAATCTGTAAGTGATGCGCTTGTTCAAGCACAACAAGCTGGTGAAGAAACTAAAGCTGCTGCAACAAAAGATGCAGAAGCGACTGTTGCCAAAGCACAAGCGCAAGCTAATCAAATCGTTAATGATGCTATCGAAAAATCACGTAGATTATCATTCCAAACGGAAGATATGAAACGTCAATCTAAAATCTTTAGATCTCGTTTCCGTATGTTAGTCGAAGCACAATTAGACTTGTTAAAAAGCGAAGACTGGGATTACTTATTGAACTATGATTTAGATTCAGCACAAGTAACAGAAGAGAATATTAATCATTTACACGACAATGATTTAACCGAAGAAGAAAAAGCGATGAAAGCACAAGCAGAAGCCGAGCAACAAACTACGGCGGAAGATGTTGCTTCTTCAGAATCAGATGATGATACATCTAAATAATTTAGCAGACGCGTAAGTAACTGGAAGTATAATTCAGCGAATTAGGGGTGGTGTGAGCCTAATATATACAAGTTGCTTATATCACTGTTATGTAACAATTAAAGACTTTTATGAGAGAACTCTAAGTTGAGTTAATCAGGGTGGTAACGCGGTTTAATCGTCCCTGTTAATTGAACTTAGAGTTCTTTTTTAGTTTTAAATTTTTAGCAAAGTACAAGGAGTGAAATCAATGGATTATAAAGAAACGTTATTAATGCCAAAAACAGATTTTCCAATGCGTGGAGGTCTACCAAATAAAGAACCAAAAATTCAAGAAGAATGGAATAATAACGATATTTATTCCAAAGCATTAGCACAAAATGAAGGAAATCCTTCATATATTTTACATGACGGCCCTCCATATGCGAACGGCTCATTACACATGGGGCATGCATTGAATAAAATCCTAAAAGATATTATCGTGCGTTACAAAACAATGCAAGGATTTTATGCGCCTTACGTGCCAGGTTGGGATACGCATGGTTTACCAATTGAACAAGCATTGACTAAAAAAGGCGTAAAACGTAAAGAAATGTCAGTTGCTGAGTTCAGAAAAAAATGTGAAGAATTCGCATTAGAACAAATTGAACTACAAAAGAAAGACTTTAAACGTCTTGGTGTACAAGGTGACTTTAACAATCCATATATCACTTTAAAACCAGAATATGAAGCTGCTCAAATTCGTTTGTTCGGTGAAATGGCGGATAAAGGCTTAATTTACAAAGGTAAAAAACCAGTTTATTGGTCTCCTTCAAGTGAATCATCTTTAGCTGAAGCTGAAATCGAATATCATGATAAACGTTCAGCATCAATCTATGTAGCATTTGACGTTAAAGACGGTAAAGGCGTTGTCGATAACGACGCTAAATTTATTATTTGGACAACTACACCATGGACGTTGCCTTCTAACGTGGCTATCACTGTTCATCCGGAATTAACTTATGGTCAATATAATGTTAACGGTGAAAAATATATTATTGGCAAAGACTTAGTAAGTGATGTTGCAGAACAAATTGGTTGGAATGAAGAAAATATTACACTTGAAAAAGAATTTAAAGGTTCAGAGTTAGAATATGTAGAAACACAACATCCATTTGTAGATAGAACATCTCTAGTTATTAACGGTACACATGTTACTACTGATGCTGGTACTGGTTGTGTGCATACGGCTCCTGGTCATGGTGAAGACGACTATATCGTATCTCAAAAATATGATTTACCAGTAATTAGCCCTGTAGATGATAAAGGTGTGTTCACTGAAGAAGCTGGAGAATTTGCTGGTCAATTTTATGATAAAGCGAATAAACCTATCACTGACTTATTAACTGAAAAAGGTGCTTTATTAAAACTAGACTTTATTACACATAGTTATCCTCACGATTGGCGTACGAAAAAACCAGTTATCTTTAGAGCTACGCCACAATGGTTTGCTTCTATTGATAAAGTAAGAACTGATATCTTAGATGCAATTGATCAAACAAACTTTAAAGTAGACTGGGGAAAAACACGTATCTACAATATGATCCGCGACCGTGGCGAATGGGTAATTTCACGTCAACGTGTATGGGGTGTCCCTTTACCAGTATTTTATGCTGAAAACGGCGATATTATCATGACTTCTGAAACAGTAAATCATGTAGCAGATTTATTTGAACAACACGGTTCAAATGTATGGTTTGAAAGAGAAGCTAAAGAGTTATTACCAGAAGGATTCACTCACGAAGGAAGTCCAAATGGCGAATTTACAAAAGAAACGGATATTATGGACGTATGGTTTGACTCAGGTTCATCTCATAGAGGTGTGTTAGAAGCTAGACCGGAATTATCATTCCCAGCAGATTTATATCTAGAAGGTAGTGACCAATATCGTGGTTGGTTTAACTCTTCTATTACTACAGCGGTAGCAACTAGAGAGCAATCACCATATAAAATGTTATTATCCCATGGTTTCGTTATGGATGGCGAAGGTAAAAAAATGAGTAAATCATTAGGCAACGTTATCGTACCTGATCAAATCGTTAAACAAAAAGGTGCAGATATTGCGCGTTTATGGGTAAGTAGTGTTGACTACTTAGCCGATGTGCGTATCTCTGATGAAATCTTAAAACAAACTTCAGATGTTTATAGAAAAATTAGAAATACGCTAAGATTCATGTTAGGTAACGTTAACGACTTTGATCCAGCAGTCAATGCGATACCTGAAAATGAACTATTAGAAGTAGATAAATATCTATTAAATAGATTAAGAGAATTTACAAAAAATACTTTAGAACATTATGATGATTTCGATTATCTTGATATTTATCAAGAAGTTCAAAATTTCATTAATGTTGAGTTAAGTAATTTCTATTTAGATTATGGTAAAGATATTCTTTATATCGAAGCACGTGATGCACATAAACGTCGTAGTATGCAAACAGTTCTTTATCGTATCATTGTTGATATGACTAAATTACTTGCGCCAATCTTAGCGCATACAGCTGACGAAGTTTGGTCTCATATTCCACACGTAACTGAAGAAAGTGTGCATTTAACGCATATGCCTAAAGTAGAAGAAGTAGATTCAGCGTTATTAGAAAAATGGAATAAACTGATGAAATTACGCGATGATGTTAACCGTGCATTAGAAGTAGCACGTAACGAGAAGGTAATTGGTAAATCATTAGAAGCTAAAGTTATAATCGGCGACAATGATAACTTTAAACCTTCTGAATTCTTACAACAATTTTCAGATTTAGAACAATTATTTATTACTTCTCAAGTTGAAGTTACTTCTAACGTTGAAAATGGTACTGCTTATCAATACGGTGATATTCGTATTGAACATGCAGAAGGTGAAAAATGTGAACGTTGCTGGAATTACAGCACAGAATTAGGTTCTGTAGGCGACCTAGATCATTTATGTCCTCGATGCCAAGAAGTAGTCAAAACATTAGTTTAAAAATAAACAATGACCTAGACAAATTACTTTTTATAGTTTGTCTAGGTTTTTTAATTGAAAAATATTTTAATTTAATGGCTTCTTTTTATGTAATAATTAATTTAAAATTAAGCAAGTTAAACTTAATAACATAACTCAAACTTTTTTTATAGTTATGAGTAAGCTATAATATATTATGTTGTAAAGTGATTTAGGAGGCACAATCATGAAGCGTCAGTATTATATCGGTACTTCTTTATTTATCGCCATTATTATTTTAATTTTAGATCAAATAACAAAATTTATTATTGCATCTTCTATGCGTATAGGTGATTCTTTTGAAGTCATACCAGGATTTTTAAATATTACATCACATCGTAACAATGGTGCAGCATGGGGCATTTTAAGTGGTAAAATGAGTTTCTTTTTTATCATCACCATTATTATTTTAATCGTGTTAATCGTTTTTTATATTAAAGAGGCGAAGTATAATTTATTTATGCAAATAGCTTTAAGTTTACTGTTTGCCGGTGCATTAGGTAATTTTATAGACCGTTTGTTTCATGGCGAAGTAGTAGATTTTATTGACACATATATTTTTGGATATAACTTTCCAATTTTTAATGTTGCCGATTCAAGTTTAACGATAGGTGTCATATTGATTATCATTACACTGTTAATAGATGTTAAAAAGGGAAAATAGATAGGAGTATTAAATGACTACACATAATTTTACAATAGATAATTCTGCTGATGTAGGTCAGAGAATAGATAAAGTGTTGGCTGAACTGAATTCAGAATGGTCACGAACTCAAATGCAAGATTGGATTAAAGAAAAATTAGTTAAAGTAAACGGCAAGGATGTTAAATCTAACTATAAAGTAAAAATGAATGACGCAATCGAAGTTACTGAAAAGGAAATTGTTGATGCGGACATCGTTCCAGAAAATTTAAATTTAGATATTTATTATGAAGATGATGATGTTGCAATAGTGTATAAACCAAAAGGTATGGTTGTGCATCCATCAGCAGGTCACTATACAGGTACATTGGTAAATGGTTTAATGTATCAAATGAAAAACCTTTCAGGTATCAATGGAGAAGTAAGACCTGGCATTGTGCATAGAATTGATAAAGACACTTCTGGTTTATTAATGGTTGCTAAAAATGATGTGGCACACAGAAGTTTAGTTGAACAACTTATAGATAAAACAGTCACTCGTAAATATACGGCGCTTGTACATGGCAATATTCCTCATGATTATGGCACAGTTGATGCACCTATTGGTCGTAATAAAAATGATCGTCAGTCTATGGATGTTGTCGATGATGGTAAAGAAGCAATTACACATTTTAACGTGAAAGAACATTTTAAAAACTTTACTTTAATAGAGTGTCAACTTGAAACAGGGCGTACACACCAAATTCGTGTACATATGAAATATATTGGCTTCCCATTAGCAGGAGATCCTAAATATGGTCCTAGAAAAACGTTAGACCTTGATGGGCAAGCATTACACGCTGGCATAATTGGTTTTGATCATCCAGTGACAAATGAATATATTGAAAGAGAAGCACCACTACCTGAATCATTTACACAATTGTTAGAAGAGCTACGTCGTACTGATGCATAATGAATAATAGTTGGTTTCGACATAAGCTGCTTATTGACTTGCTATAAAATGTAAGGTAAAATGGTGACAGTTTAATAAGGAATCGGTCATCTTTAATTGAGAGTCCAGAGAGACTTCAAAGATATGAACCAAGAGAAAATTGATTATATAATGTAGTATATACATTTATTAATATAGTAGTGTATTTAAATGCACAAAGTATATATTGAGATACCAATTGAGTAGAGCTCATTCATACTCGTTTATACTTTAAATTTTTTCTGGGAATACCTCATATCTTCAATTGAAGATATGAGGTTTTTTTATATCACAATTAATAACATTTAAAGAAAGCAGGTGTGCCTTATGTCAGAACGTATTATTATGGATGAAGCAGCTATTCAAAGAACGGTTACACGTATTGCACATGAAATTTTAGAATATAATAAAGGCACAGATAATTTAGTTTTACTAGGTATAAAAACGCGTGGTGCTTTTTTAGCCAATAGAATTCAACAAAAAATTGCAATGATTGAAGCTTGTGAAGTGCCTACGGGTACGATTGATATTACACAATTTCGTGATGATTTAGAACAAGTTAACGATACGAATGGTGACAAATCATATGAAATTAGTGTCGATATTACTAATAAAATTGTAGTTATCATTGATGACGTTTTATATACCGGTAGAACAGTAAGAGCTTCACTAGATGCTATCTTACAGCATGCTAGACCAAATAAAATTGGCTTAGCGACGTTAGTAGATAGAGGGCATAGAGAATTGCCAATTCGCGCTGACTTTGTAGGAAAAAACATTCCTACATCTCGTGATGAAGATGTTTCTGTCTATCTAGAAGAAATTGATAATAAAAATGCAGTAGTAATTGAATAAACCTTTTAACTCAGTACGAGAGACTGAAAAAGGGACAATCGTAGAAAATTTTCTATGATTGCATTTATACCTATAACATAACGTTAGAGTTAGTTTATTGTGACTTTCTTTAACTAGAGCGGTATAAACTTTTTTAGTCTCTTTACATGAAATATGTAAAGAGATTTTTTTATGAGAGGAAGCGACAAATTATGAGAAACGAAGAAATGTTTGAAAGGACAGCCAAACCCGTATTAGATGTACGCGATAGACCAAAATTAGGTCAATGGGCGTTTCTAAGTACCCAACATTTATTTGCGATGTTTGGATCTACGGTTCTAGTACCATTTCTTACGGGATTACCAATATCGGCAGCATTGCTTGCTTCAGGTATTGGCACATTATTATACATATTAATTACTCAGGCTAAAATACCTGCTTATCTAGGTTCTAGCTTTGCTTTTATAACGCCAATTATTAGTGGGTTACATTCTCATAGTTTAGGCGATATGTTAATGGCTTTATTCATGAGTGGGTTGATGTATGTCATCATCGGTATCGCGATTAAATTGAGTGGCACAAATTGGCTAATGCGTTTATTACCACCAGTAGTAGTTGGACCAGTCATTATGGTTATAGGATTAAGTTTAGCACCAACGGCCGTAAACATGGCCATGTATGAAAATTCAAGTGACATGAAAGGTTACAATTTAAGTTACTTGATCGTTGCGTTAGTAACTCTACTAGTAACAGTTATTGTACAAGGATTTTTCAAAGGCTTTCTCTCTTTAATACCAGTATTAATCGGTATTATCGCTGGCTATGTAGTCGCTGCTTTCATGGGAATTGTCAACTTCAGTACAATAGCGAATGCCAAATGGTTACAATTGCCAGATATTTATTTACCGTTTAAAGATTACCATCCGTCGTTTCATCTGGGGTTAATTTTAGTCATGGTACCGATTGTTTTTGTGACAGTTAGTGAACATATAGGTCACCAAATGGTAATTAACAAAATTGTAGGTAAAAACTTCTTCAAAGATCCTGGCCTAGATAAATCAATTATAGGCGACGGTGTCTCAACAATGGTCGCAAGTGTTATTGGCGGGCCACCAAGCACAACATATGGTGAAAACATTGGTGTGTTAGCCATTACAAAAATATACAGCATCTACGTTATTGGTGGTGCTGCGGTCATAGCAATTATTCTTGGATTTGTAGGAAAATTCACGGCATTAATTTCATCCATACCAACACCAGTAATGGGTGGTGTTTCAATTCTCTTATTTGGGATTATCGCTTCAAGTGGATTACGTATGTTAGTAGAAAGTGAAATTGACTTTGCCCAAAATCGTAATTTAGTTATCGCTTCAGTTATTCTTGTTGTCGGTATAGGCAATCTAATGCTGAATCTCAAACCGATTGGCGTAAATTTACAAATAGAAGGTATGGCGTTAGCTGCATTGGCTGGTATCATATTGAACTTAATTTTGCCAAAGCAATCAACGTAAGGTAATCAAAGTAAACTAGGAGGCCGAAGATGCAACAATTATTATCTATGGAACATCTCACAACGGATGAAATTTTTCATCTTATTCAACAAGCTTGTAAATATAAAGCACACAATATTACAACACCACAATACAGTAATCAATTCGTAGCTAATTTATTTTTTGAAAATTCGACACGTACTAAAAGTAGTTTTATTGTTGCCGAACAAAAATTAGGTTTAAAATTAGTCGATTTTGAAACAACGACATCTTCAGTACAAAAAGGCGAGTCGCTGTATGACACGTGTAAGACACTAGAAAGTATTGGTGTAGATTTATTAGTCATAAGACATTTTCAAAATGCATATTATGATGAATTAAGTAATATAAATATTCCTATCATTAATGCTGGCGATGGTAGTGGTCAACACCCGACACAAAGTTTACTTGATCTAATGACTATTTATGAATCTTTCGAATCGTTTAAAGGTTTAAACATTGTGATCTGTGGCGACATCAAAAATTCTCGTGTGGCTAGAAGTAATTACTATAGTCTACGTGCGTTAGGTGCAAATGTAATGTTCTCTAGCCCTGATTCTTGGAAGGACGATACTTTGGAAGCACCATATGTCGATATAGATGATGTTATTGAAGAAGTAGACATTGTCATGTTGTTGAGAGTACAACATGAACGCCATAATAATGATGAAGTTTTATCCTTTGAATCAAATGATTATCATAAACTTTATGGTTTAACGGTTGAACGTTATAATCGATTAAAACAACAAGCGATTGTGATGCATCCAGCTCCTGTTAATAGAGGAGTAGAAATAGATAGTTCATTAGTTGAAGCACCGAAGTCTCGCATTTTCCAACAAATGCAAAACGGTATGTATTTACGTATGGCAGTTATAGATGCAGTTTTACAAACGAAAGGGGAACAATAATATGAAATTAATTACAAATGCTAAAGTTTTAAATAATGGAGAATTACAAGAAAGTTCGATTTTAATTGATGGTAAGCAAGTTAAGCAAATCGCACAACATATAGAAGTGGATCAAGACGTAGAAATTATTGATGCACAAGGCCAATTCGTTGCACCAGGATTAGTTGATGTTCACGTTCATTTAAGAGAACCAGGGGGAGAACATAAAGAAACTATCGCGACAGGTACAAAAGCTGCAGCTAGAGGTGGTTTTACAACTGTATGTCCAATGCCTAACACAAGACCTGTGCCAGATAATGTAGAAAATTTAAGCGCATTAAATAATATTATTGCCAATGATGCAAACGTTAGAGTGTTACCATATGCATCAATTACAGTAAGACAAGTAGGCAAAGAACATGTAGATTTCAAGGCTTTAGCAGAAAATGGGGCATTTGCTTTTACAGATGATGGTGTAGGCGTACAAACGGCGAGCATGATGTATGAAGCAATGCAAGAAGCAGCGAAAGTAAACAAAGCAATCGTAGCTCATTGTGAAGACAATAGCTTAATTTATGGCGGCGCTATGCACGAGGGGAAAAGAAGTGCTGAATTAGATATTCCAGGTATTCCAAATATTTGTGAAGCGGTACAAATCGCACGAGATGTATTATTAGCTGAAGCAGCTAATGCACATTATCATGTATGTCACGTTTCAACGAAAGAAAGTGTACGTGTAATTAGAGATGCTAAAAAAGCAGGCATTCACGTTACTGCAGAAGTAACGCCACACCACTTACTATTAACAGAAGATGATGTACCAGGTGACAATGCAATTTATAAAATGAATCCACCATTAAGAAGTAAAGAAGACAGACAAGCATTATTAGACGCATTAGAAGATGGCACTATTGATTGTATTGCTACAGACCACGCACCACACGCGAAAGAAGAGAAAGACCAACCAATGACCAAAGCACCATTTGGTATTGTAGGAAGCGAAACAGCATTTCCATTGTTATATACTCATTTTGTTAAAAATGGCTCTTGGTCATTACAACAACTTGTTGATTATTTAACGATAAAACCTGCACAAACATTTGATTTACCTTATGGCAAGCTCGAAGAAGGTAGTTTAGCAGATTTAACAATTATTAACTTAGATAAAGAAACAGAAATTAAGGCTGAAGACTTTTATTCAAAAGCTTCTAATACGCCATTTATTGGTTATCAAGTATATGGTACACCAGTGTTAACGATGGTTGAGGGTGAAGTTAAATTTAAGGAGGAACTGTAATGTTACAAAAACGCTATCTTGTACTTGAAGACGGTTCATATTATGAAGGATTTAAATTAGGTTCAGATGATTTAACAATTGGAGAAATTGTTTTTAATACTGCAATGACAGGCTATCAAGAAACAATCTCAGACCCATCATACACAGGACAAATTATTACTTTTACTTATCCATTAATCG
Organism: Staphylococcus kloosii; assembly: GCF_003019255.1. NCBI lineage: Bacteria > Bacillati > Bacillota > Bacilli > Caryophanales > Staphylococcaceae > Staphylococcus > Staphylococcus kloosii. The sequence continues at coordinate 1,987,867 of NZ_CP027846.1, read as the reverse complement.
GTAACTATGGCATTAATCGTGATGACTTTGAATCATTAGCATTAAGTTTAAATGGCGTAGTTGTAAAAGAAGCGAGCCAAAAGCCAAGCAATTTTAGACAACAAAAGACATTACATGAAGTATTAGTAGAATATAATGTGCCTGGTATTTCAGGTGTGGATACACGAAGTATTACTCGTAAAATAAGAAAGCACGGTGTGTTAAAAGCTGCTTTCACTGATGATAAAAATGAAATTGAAAACTTAGTTGAACAATTAAAAACGGTAGAATTACCACGTAACGAAGTGACTACTGTATCTACTAAAACGCCTTATATTTCAACAGGTTATCACTACAGCGTCGTATTAGTTGATTTTGGTAAAAAAGAAAATATCGTTAGAGAATTAAATGCACGTGGCTGCAATGTCACAGTAGTACCATATGATACTTCTGCTGAAGCTATCATTAGAATGTCACCGGACGGTGTAATGTTATCTAACGGCCCTGGTGATCCAGAAGAAGTACAAGTAGCGGTTGAAATGATACAAAATATTTTAGGTAAAATACCATTCTTTGGTATTTGTCTTGGTCACCAACTATTTGCGCTATCTCAAGGTGCAACTTCTTTCAAAATGAAGTTTGGGCATCGCGGTGCCAACCACCCAGTTAAAGATTTAAAAACTGGTAGAGTAGCCTTAACAAGTCAAAACCATGGTTATGCTATCGACAAAGATTCATTAGCACAAACTGATTTAGAAATAACACATATTGCTATAAACGACGGTACAGTTGAAGGATTGAAACATAAAAAATTACCAGCATTTTCAGTACAGTATCATCCCGAAGCATGCCCAGGTCCATCAGATTCAAACTATTTATTTGATGAATTTATAGAAATGATTAATGAATTTAAAGTGAAGGAGAGTATGACAAATGCCTAAACGTAATGATATTAAATCTATATTAGTAATAGGTTCTGGTCCGATTATTATTGGACAAGCCGCAGAATTTGACTATGCAGGCACTCAAGCTTGTTTAGCATTAAAAGAAGAAGGTTACAAAGTTATACTCGTTAACTCAAATCCGGCGACAATAATGACTGATAAAGAAGTAGCAGATAAAGTTTATATTGAGCCTTTAACACATGATTTTATTGCTCGTATTATTCGTAAAGAACAACCAGATGCATTACTGCCAACATTAGGTGGTCAAACAGGTCTAAATATGGCAATTCAATTGCACGATAGCGGCGTACTTGAAACAAATAATGTGCAATTATTAGGAACAGAATTAAACTCAATTCAACAAGCTGAAGACAGAGAATTATTTAGAACATTAATGAATGATTTGAATGTCCCAGTTCCTGAAAGTGACATTGTTAATACAGTAGAACAAGCTTTCCACTTTAAAGAGCAAGTAGGCTATCCATTAATCGTTAGACCTGCATTTACGATGGGAGGTACCGGTGGCGGTATCTGTCATAATGACGAAGAATTACATGAAATCGTCTCAAATGGTTTACATTATAGTCCAGCTACACAATGTTTAATTGAAAAATCAATCGCTGGATTTAAAGAGATTGAATATGAAGTAATGCGTGATAAAAATGACAATGCCATTGTGGTTTGTAACATGGAAAACATTGACCCTGTTGGTATTCATACAGGTGACTCTGTCGTAGTTGCACCAAGTCAAACTTTATCTGATATCGAATATCAAATGTTAAGAGACGTGTCATTAAAAGTTATTCGTGCGTTAGGTATAGAAGGTGGCTGTAACGTTCAGTTAGCGTTAGATCCTCACTCTATGGATTATTATATTATCGAGGTAAACCCACGTGTTTCTCGTTCATCTGCGTTAGCTTCTAAAGCTACTGGTTATCCAATCGCAAAATTAGCGGCAAAAATTGCTGTAGGATTAACATTAGATGAAATGTTGAACCCAGTAACAGGTACTTCGTACGCGGCATTTGAACCAGCTTTAGACTACGTAATTTCTAAAATTCCACGTTTCCCATTCGATAAATTTGAAAAAGGTGAACGTGTTCTAGGTACTCAAATGAAAGCTACAGGCGAAGTTATGGCTATTGGTAGAACATATGAAGAATCGCTATTAAAAGCTATTCGCTCATTAGAATATGGCGTACACCATTTAGGATTACCTAATGGCGAGACATTTGATTTGTCTTATATTAAAGAAAGAATACAAGACCAAGATGATGAACGTTTATTCTTTATTGGAGAAGCAATTCGCCGAGGAACAACACTGGAAGAAATTCATGAATTAACAAAAATAGATTACTTCTTCTTAAATAAATTCCAACACATTATCGATATTGAACATGACTTGAAAGCTAATAAAGGCGATATTGATTATTTAAAATTTGCTAAAAATTATGGTTTCAGTGATCGTGTTATTGCTCATAGATTTGATATGACGGAAGAAGAAGTCTATGCACTAAGACAAGAAAATGGCATTCAACCAGTTTATAAAATGGTGGATACATGTGCAGCTGAATTTGAATCGACAACACCTTATTATTACGGTACTTACGAACATGAAAATGAGTCAATTGTGACTGATAAAGAAAAAATCTTAGTATTAGGTTCTGGTCCAATTCGTATCGGTCAAGGTGTAGAATTTGACTATGCAACAGTTCACGCTGTATGGGCGATACAAGATGCAGGATATGAAGCGATTATCGTTAACAATAACCCTGAAACAGTGTCTACAGACTTCTCAATTTCAGATAAACTTTATTTCGAACCTTTAACTGAAGAAGATGTCATGAATATCATTGATTTAGAACAGCCAAGTGGCGTAGTCGTTCAGTTTGGTGGACAAACAGCGATTAACTTAGCTGAAAAATTAAGTAACAAAGGTGTTAAAATTTTAGGTACTTCATTAGAGGACTTAAACCGTGCCGAAGATAGAAAAGAGTTTGAAGCATTGTTGCATACGATTGATGTGCCACAACCTAAAGGTAAAACCGCTACTTCACCTGCTGAAGCGTTAACAAATGCACGTGAGATTGGCTATCCTGTAGTAGTTAGACCTTCATACGTATTAGGTGGACGTGCAATGGAAATCGTCAATAGTGATGAAGAACTTGAAAATTATATGAATCAAGCAGTTAAAGCGAGTCCAGATCACCCAGTATTAGTAGATAGATATTTAACTGGTAAAGAAATAGAAGTAGATGCTATTTCAGATGGTGAAACTGTAATTATTCCGGGGATCATGGAACATATTGAACGCGCTGGGGTACACTCTGGTGATTCAATCGCAGTATATCCACCTCAAACATTGACACAAAATGAAATCTATACACTTGAAGACTTCACAATTCGTTTAGCTAAAGGCTTAAACATTGTAGGTTTAATTAATATCCAATTTGTTATTGCACATGATGGCGTTTATGTACTTGAAGTAAATCCAAGATCTAGCCGTACAGTACCATTCTTAAGTAAAATTACTGATATTCAAATGGCACAATTAGCTATGCGTGCGATTATCGGCGATAAATTAAAAGATTTAGGTTTCAAAGAAGGCATACAACCATATTCAGAAGGCGTATTTGTTAAGGCACCTGTTTTCAGCTTTAATAAATTGAAAAACGTCGATATTACGCTTGGACCTGAAATGAAATCTACGGGTGAAGTTATGGGTAAAGACTTAACAATGGAAAAAGCATTGTATAAAGGTTTAACAGCTAGTGGTGTTGAAGTCAAAGATCATGGCACTGTATTGATTACGGTAAGTGATAAGGATAAAGATGAAATCATCGATATTGCTAACAGATTACATGAAGTTGGTTATAGAATTTTAGCTACACAAGGAACTGCATCTAAATTAGCAGAACGCGATATTCCTGCAGAAGTTGTAGGTAAAATTGGTAACGAAGATGACTTGTTAACTCGTATTCAAAATGGCGAAGTTCAAATAGTTATTAACACAATGACTAAAGGTAAAGAAGTAGAACGTGATGGCTTCCAAATTAGAAGAACAACAGTTGAAAATGGCATTCCATGTCTTACTTCATTAGATACTGCTAATGCTTTAACAAATGTTATCGAAAGCATGACATTTAACATGGCAAATATGTAATTTATCTTAGAGTGATTGTTAATAAAGCTTGAATTTTATACACGTTCAGTAAGGAGACCAATTTAAATGAAACAATTACCAATTATTGCACTCGATTTCGATACTGAAGATGCTGTAAATAACTTTTTAGATAACTTTGATGAGCCATTATTTGTGAAAGTAGGTATGGAGTTATTTTATCAAACAGGCCCACAACTTATTAAATCAATAAAAGAACGTGGACATGATATCTTCCTTGATTTGAAATTGCATGATATTCCGAATACCGTTGGAAAAGCAATGGAAGGATTGAGTAAACTTGATGTAGATTTAGTGAATGTGCATGCAGCAGGCGGTACGACAATGATGGAACGTGCCGTTGCTGGCATTCGCAAACATAATTCTGATATTAAAATTATTGCTGTAACACAATTAACTTCAACGAGCCAAGAAATGCTGAATGAACAACAAAATATTAAGACGTCAATGGATGAAGCGGTGTTAAATTATGCTACGCTTGCTCAGAAAGCAGGTTTAGATGGTGTAGTATGTTCACCACTTGAAACGACAATGCTAAAAGATCATTTAGGAGCGTCATTTTTAAAAGTTACGCCAGGCATACGTCCAGCAGACAGTGAAACAAACGATCAAAAACGTGTAACAACACCTGAAGATGCTAAAAAATTAGGTTCTACACATATCGTTGTAGGTAGACCGATAACACAAAGTGACGATCCTGTCGCTAGTTATCACAAAATTAAAGAAAGTTGGTTAGGTTAATATGACAAAAAGTATAGCGCAATCGTTATTAGATATAGGTGCAGTTTCACTTTCGCCCAATGATTTATTTACTTGGAGTTCAGGAATTAAATCACCAATTTATTGCGACAACAGAGTGACTTTAGGTTATCCAAAAGTGAGAACTGAAATTAGAGATGGTTTAAGTGCGTTAATTAAAGAAAAATTTCCAACTGTAGAAATTGTTTCTGGCACTGCAACGGCAGGTATTCCACATGCAGCTTATGTATCTGAAGTATTGGATTTACCGATGAACTATGTGCGTTCTAAAAGTAAAAGTCATGGTAAACAAAATCAAATTGAAGGTGCATTAAGTGAAGGTAAAAAAGTTGTTGTTATTGAAGATTTAATTTCAACAGGCGGCTCTTCAATTACTGCAGTAGATGCCTTGAAAGAAGCAGGTGCTGAAGTATTAGGTGTCGTTGCTATTTTTACTTATGGTTTGAACAAAGCAGACGAATTATTTAATGAAGCAGGTGTTCCATTTTACACTTTAAGCGACTATAATGAATTAATAGAAGTAGCTAAAGATAATGGGGATATTTCAGAAGATGATATTAAGACATTAGTTGAATGGAGAGATAACTTAGCATAAAATGTTAAGTAGAGGGGGTAATATCATGTCAAATAACCCACACGATGTTTACCGACAGTTTTCTCATGTAAACAAATTTTTATCTAAAACTGATGATTATCGCAATGAACATAAAACAAATGATCAAAATGAATGGTTATCCTCGGCTTCAGATAAAAACATTTTTAAAAAAGCAAAATCTGATATTAAAGCCAAAGGTCATATTTAATAGTAAAAAAGAGATCGAGACTAAGTTTTCACTTGGGTCTCGCTCTCTTTTTAATATTTAACGTATAAAAATTTTCGTTAGAATATAACCTAGTAATATAATAGCTGCGGCTACTAATAATGAAATAACATAAATCATGATATCGAACCTCCAATAATTGAAAAAGTGGAAATTTCATAAAAATATTTACGCATGTAAAACGCTTGTGAAATAAAGACCATAAAATCATGTTTATAAGTAATATTGATTTAAGAAGATGTAGATAAATACTTATATATTTATGCTAAACTATTTGCTATTTATAGTATGACGTTTTCTACTTTTTATCAATAATTAACTCATTACGGTATCTATATTTTAACATAGACAAAACAAAAACTACGGATAATTAATTATCGTTAGGAGCTGCGTATGAAAAAACTATTCAAAGACCACTATAAAAATGTACTCTTTTGTATAATCGGCTCATTTATTAACGCACTTGGCGTTAGCTTTTTTATTTTAGGAGCGAATATGGGCGATGGCGGTACGATTGGAATATCTTTAGCGCTTAAATATACGTTAGGATTTTCTCCTGCTATATCCTCATTAATTATTAACACTTTAGTTATTATAGTAGGGTGGAAATTTTTAAGTAAGGCTACTGCGGTATACACATTTATTACAAATACTGCATTGTCTGTCTTTTTAAGGTTTACCGAAGACTTTAATTTAGGTATTCATGATTTTATTATAAGTTCAGTATTCGGTGGTGTATTCATCGGCATTGGCTGTGGGTTTATTATCGCAGCGGGCAGTACTGCTGGTGGTACTTCAGTCATTGCTAAGATGTTAAATAAATATTTTGACGTTAAAACTTCACAAGGTATTTTTATTTTAGATGGCTTAGTCGTACTATCATTTTTACTCGTGCTACCTTTAAAAAATGTATTATTCACAATTATTATGTTATTTATTACAGAACGTGCCACTTCATTTATTATAGAAGGGTTTAATCCTAAAAAAGCTGTTACTGTTATTTCTAGTAAAAGTGAAGATATTAGTAATGCGATAAACTCCTTTACCGGTAGAGGTTCTACCTTATTAAATGGTAAAGGTGGATACGGTAAAACAGAAACGAGTATGTTATATGTTGTCGTCCCACAATCACAAGTAACGCGTGTTAAACGAATGGTTAGTGAAATCGATGAAAATGCCTTCTTAGTGATACACGACGTACGTGATGTGCTAGGCAATGGCTTTATGAATATGAATTAGCTGTAAATGGCATAACTCGATTTATAATTATAATATCGTTATGATATAAGTAAATAGAAAAGTAGAGAGGGGTAAAATGATGCTTATACCTAAAGTTACAACTTTTTTAATGTTTAATGGAAATGCTGAAGAGGCAATAAATTTATACGTTAATACTTTTGAGGATGCTGAAATTTTAACTTTAGTTAAATATGGCGAAGACAGTGGCGAAATGGCCGGTGCCGTACAACACGCAATATTTAGAATTAAAGATCAAGTATTGATGGCTATAGATAATGTAAATGGCGTTGATATTGATATGACACCTGCTATGTCATTATATGTGACAGTAGAGAGTACTATGGAAATGGAACATCTATTTAGTAAATTAAAAAGCGGTGGTGCAATATTAATGCCAAAAACTGAAATGCCACCAACATTCAGAGAATTTACTTGGATCGTCGATAAATTTGGCGTTAACTTCCAATTAGCTCTACCAGAAAAACAATAATAAAAAGAAGCTGCAAACTTGAAGTATTACTCAAGCTTGCAGCTTTTTATTTATAATATTCTATTAGTGTTAATTATCATTTTTCATCTTTTGGATGTGATCGTAGTCAGGTGTAACGAATAATGTTTTTTGATTGTCATATGTGACAAAACCTGGTTTAGCGCCAGAAGGTTTGTGCACATGTTTGATTTCTGTATAATCTACAGGAATTTGACTTGAATTACCTGCTTTAGAAAAGTAACCAGACAGCATAGCCGCTTCTTTAATCGTTTCATCACTAGGGTTATCATCTAAGATGACGACGTGTGAACCTGGAATATCTTTAGTATGGAACCAAATATGACTTTTATTCGCTTTTTTGTTCGTTAAATAATCATTTTGTTTATTATTTTTACCAACTAAGATTTGTGTACCATCTGTTGCTTGATAACTTTGTAATTTAAGTTCTGTTTTTTTCTTTTTTTTACTTTGTTTACGTTGTTTCATAAAGCCTTGTTCAGCTAATTCATCTCTAATATCATCGATTTCATTAACTGTAATATGTGCAAGTTGTTGTTCAATATTTTCAAAGTAATTAATATTTTCTTTTGTTAATGCAATTTGTTTATCTAACTCGTGGTCCCGCGTTTTCAATCTATTATATTGTTTGTAATAGTATTGTGCATTGACCGATGGCGATTTGGTAGGGTTCAGCGGAATTTTTACTTCTTCATTCGTATAATAGTTCAGCGCAGTTACATTTTCATCGCCTTGTTTAATACGATATATATTGGCAGTAATTAATTCGCCATAAAGTTGTTGTTTATCTTTTTCTTTCGTCGCTTCTTGCTCATCTACAAGTTTACTTAATTTATTTTGATATTTATGCAATTGCTGTTGCACAAATTTCACTAAATCATTTGCACGTTGTTTAACACGTTCTCTTTCGCCACGAGCTTCATAATAACGGTCGAGCAATTCGTTTAATGAATCGTAAACCGTCATGTCATCATGAAATTGTTGTAATTTCATAAAGTAAAAATCTTCTTTTCCCGTTTCATGATTTTTATGAAAGACGGGGGTAGGTTCAGATTTTACTTCTGATAACACTTCGTCAAATGCTTCCGGCAATGTTTCACTTGTCATAAATTTTCTGCGACTCACAATTTCATTAGTTATTAAAGGGCTAAAACCTTCAAAATGATTGAGTAATTGTTTGGCGATTTTGCCACTATTAAAGTCAATATACTGAGTCACTTCAGCACCAGTAACTTCAAATGGATTCATTTTATTTTGAGTTGGCGGCGTTTCGTATTGGAAGCCGGGCATAACAGTTCGATATTGATTAGTATTAGGTGTTAAATGTTTAAAACCTTCGATAATTTTACGTTTGTCGTCGACGAGAATTAAGTTACTGTGTTTACCCATAATTTCCAATATAACAGTACGATAAATCGTATCGCCAATTTCATCTTTACTTTCTACGTCTATTTCAATTCTACGGTCATTGCCGATTTGTTTAATCTCTTTAATAAAGCCACCCTCTAAATGTTTACGGAACACACGTGCAAACATAGGTGGGTCAAAAGGGTTGTCATATTTTTTATTAGTTAGTTGTAACCTAGAAAAACTAGGGTGTATGGATAATAATAGTTGATGGTTTTTACGGTTTTGGCGGACCACCATAATTATTGTATCGTTTTCAGGTTGATTTATTTTGTGGATTCTTCCACTAGTTAAAAATTGTAAAGATTCAACCATTTTTTTCGTGAATAAGCCATCATATGCCATTTAAGTCAGCCACCTTATTTTAAGTCATTCATTTAATTGTAACATGTAGCAATCATTTGGTCACAGGCAAAGATTGTATTAAGTATGCTATACAATTAAAGCTTTGTTATGGTATCATATGTAAATAATATAGTATAGCTTAGAGAGGTTATAAGGAATGGATAATGAGAAAGGTTTGTTGATAGTACTATCTGGGCCATCTGGTGTTGGTAAAGGTACAGTTAGAAAGAAAATATTCGATGATCCATCTACATCTTACAAATATTCTATTTCTATGACGACACGTGAAATGCGCGTTGGAGAAGTCGATGGTGTTGATTACTTTTTCAAATCAAAGGCTGAATTTGAAGAATTAATTAAACAAGACCAATTTATAGAATATGCTGAGTATGTAGGGAATTATTATGGAACTCCTGTTCAATATGTTAAAGATACAATGGACGAAGGTTATGATGTATTTTTAGAAATTGAGGTTGAAGGAGCCAAGCAAGTACGTAAAAAATTTCCTGACGCTTTATTTATATTTCTCGCTCCACCAAGTTTAGACCATTTACGTGAACGTTTAGTTGGTCGAGGCACCGAATCGGATGAGAAAATTCAAAGTCGTGTTAAAGAAGCTAGAAATGAAGTAGAAATGATGAACTTATACGATTATGTTGTTGTTAATGACGAGGTTGAACTAGCTAAACAGCGCATTCAATCAATCGTAGAAGCAGAACATTTAAAAAGAGAACGTATAGAAGCAAGATATAGAAAAATGATATTGGAGGCCAAAAAATAATGTTATACCCACCATTAAACCAATTAACTGCTAAAATAAACTCTAAATATTTAATCGCCACTACTGCTGCAAAGCGTGCGCGTGAATTAGAAGACGTAGAAGATACAGAATTACTTGAACGTTATAGCTCAAAAAAAGCTGTTGGTAGAGCTTTAGAAGAAATAGCTGAAGGTAAAGTTTACCCAGATGGCGTACAAAACTAAATTTTAAGCTAATACGAAAAGCATTGTGAGACATACCTTTAACTTCGAGGTGTGTCTTTTTTATAATCTTAATTTTTTGTGTATAATTAGCGATGAAAGTAAAAAGAGAACGTTAAAATCAAACACTTGCAACATCAAATTAACGTGTTGGTGTTAGTCGAATTGAGTTATATGGAGGTAACTTTTATAATGAAAAATATATTATTAGCAGTTACTGGTGGAATTGCAGCTTATAAAGCTATAGATTTAACTAGTAAATTGTCACAAGCGGGTTATGATGTGCGCGTCATGCTAACAGATAATGCACAAGAATTTGTTACTCCGTTATCATTCCAAGCTATTAGTAGAAATCCCGTCTATACAAACACTTTTCTTGAACAAAATCCTCAAGAAATACAACACGTTGCGCTTGGAGATTGGGCAGATGTTATTATCGTAGCGCCAGCTACTGCAAACACTATTGCTAAGTTAAGTCATGGTATCGCTGATGATATGGTGACTTCAACTTTATTAGCGACGGAAACGCCTAAATTTATCGCACCTGCGATGAACGTGCATATGTACGAAAATAAAAGAACGCAACAAAATATGGCTACATTAAGTGAGGATGGTTACCACTTTATCGAACCGGGCGAAGGTTATTTAGCATGTGGCTATGTTGCTAAAGGACGTATGGAAGAACCGTTACAAATTTTAGCTAAAGTAGAACAATTTATAAACAATAATCAACTAGACGAGGAACTTGACTATAGTACATTTAATGGCAAAAATGCATTAGTTACTGCAGGACCAACAATTGAAGTGCTAGATCCGGTACGCTACTTATCTAATCGTTCATCAGGAAAAATGGGCTATGCCTTAGCAGAAGCATTAGCGAAAAGAGGCGCAAACGTAACACTCGTCAGTGGACCTACACATTTGCCACAACCTCAATCTAAAAATATAAAATTAGTAAAAGTGCAAAGTGCAGATGAAATGTTTGAAGCTGTTGCATCAAGATATGAACAGTTAGATATTGTATTTAAGGCAGCTGCAGTATCAGATTATGCACCGAGTGAAACACTTAATCATAAATTGAAAAAGCAAGATGGAGAATTGTCGGTAACGTTTAAACGCACACCCGATATTTTAAAATATCTAGGTGAACACAAAACACATCAATATTTAGTTGGGTTTGCAGCAGAAACACAAAATATTGATGACTATGCGCAACAAAAGTTAGTCAAAAAAAATGCCGACGTAATTATAGCTAATAATGTAGGCGATAAGTCTATTGGTTTTAGCTCAGACAATAATGATTATACGATGCATTTTGCAACTAAAGATTCTGTTCAACTTGGTAAAGATACTAAAAAAGCGCTCGCTGATAAAATATTAAATGAACTTGAAGCAAGGTGGCAATAATATGATAGCGAAAGTAATCGTTGATATACCGTCTAAAAGTGTTGATTTCACATTTGATTATATTATCCCAACACGATTACAATCTATTCTTCAAATTGGTATGAGAGTTATTGTGCCATTTGGTCCAAGAACAATTCAAGGCTATGTAATGTCAATTACTGAAACACCTGACGAACAACTTGATACTTCAAAATTAAAAGAAATTAAAGAAGTACAAGATATTAAACCAGAATTGACGCCTGAATTAATTGAATTAAGTGAATGGTATAGTCAATATTTCGTAACGAAACGTATTTCTATGTTAGAAGTCATGTTACCTAGCGCAATTAAAGCGAAATATACTAAAGTTTTTAAACTCAATGATGAGCAAATGATGCCATCTTTGTTATTAAGTAAATTTAATAAAGACGGTCAATATCTTTATAAAGAAGCGCAACGTAATGACGATATTACAGAACTCGTGCAATATCTTAATAGCGGTGCCATTACAGAAGAAACGATTTTGTCGCAAAATACAACAAAGAAAAAACAACGTGCCGTTAAAGTTACCGAAGATTATAACTATGATGAAGTTTTACAAACGCTTGAAAAATCGGCCAAACAATACGATTTATATGCATATTTGCTAGATGAAAGACATCATACGGTTTTATTAAGAGATATAGAAGAGATGGGTCTATCTAAATCAAGCATAGATACACTAGCTAAAAAAGGCTACGTTGAAAAATACGACACTGTGGTAGAACGTGATCCATTTGAAACGCGCGTTTTTGAACAAGAAGCAAAACAAGCTTTGACGGAGTCACAACAAGAGGCCTTCGACGCAATCTCAGCAAAAGTAAATGCCCATGAACAACAAACGTTTTTACTTCACGGCGTCACTGGTTCGGGTAAGACAGAAGTTTATTTGCATACTATTGAAGAAGTGTTAGAACTTGGTAGAGAAGCTATGATGTTAGTGCCAGAAATTGCCTTAACACCTCAAATGGTATTACGCTTTAAACGCCGTTTTGGTGATGATGTTGCAGTACTACACTCTGGTTTATCAAAAGGTGAACGTTATGATGAGTGGCAAAAAATCCGTGACGGACGTGCTCGAGTGAGTGTTGGCGCTAGATCAAGCGTATTTGCGCCATTTAAAAATCTAGGGATGATTATTATAGATGAAGAACATGAATCATCTTATAAACAGGAAGATTATCCGCGTTATCATGCTAGAGATATTGCACAGTGGAGAAGCCAGTACCATGATTGCCCTTTGATTTTAGGGAGCGCAACACCTAGTCTAGAAACTTATGCACGTGCAGATAAAAAGGTATATGATTTATTACCGTTACCGACAAGGGTTAATAATCAAGCTATGCCAGAAATCGACATTGTAGATATGCGAGCGGAATTAAGCGAAGGCAATCGTTCAATGTTCTCTAATAAGTTACGAGACGCAATTCAAACCCGTTTAGAAAAGAAAGAACAAATCGTCCTATTTTTAAATAGGCGAGGTTATGCTTCTTTTATGTTGTGTAGAGACTGTGGGCATGTGCCACAATGTCCAAACTGTGATATTTCGTTAACATATCATAAGTCGGCAGACCAGTTAAAATGTCATTATTGTGGCTATCAAGAAACGCCACCAAACTTATGTGCGAATTGTGAAAGTGAACATATTCGTCAAGTTGGAACAGGCACACAGCGTGTGGAAGAATTGTTACAGCGAGAATTTCCTGAAGCTAATATCATTCGCATGGATGTGGATACGACTTCTAGAAAAGGTGCACATGAAAAATTGTTAAATGATTTTGGTGCCGGTAAAGGCGATATATTATTAGGTACACAAATGATCGCTAAAGGTTTAGACTTTCCAAATATAACACTCGTTGGCGTGTTAAATGCTGATACGATGCTAAACTTACCTGATTTTCGTTCGAGTGAACGTACTTTTCAGTTATTAACTCAAGTTGCTGGTAGAGCAGGCAGACATGATAAAGAAGGCGAAGTTTTAATTCAAACCTATAACCCTGATCACTATGCAATTAAAGACGTGCAATTAAATGACTATTTGGCATTTTATGATAAAGAAATGAACTATAGAAAGTTAGGTAAATACCCGCCTTATTTCTTTTTAATTAATTTTACAATTGCACATCAAGATATGAAAAAAGTGATGGAAGCTTCTAAGCATATCCATCAAATTTTAGTGCAACACATATCAGATAAAGCATTTGTTTTAGGGCCGTCACCGGCGGCATTATCTAGAATAAATAACGAGTACCGCTTTCAAATTCTTGTGAAATACAAAAATGAACCGGCATTACATGAAGCATTACAATATTTAGATGATTATTATCATGATGAATATTTAAAACATAAATTGTCATTGAAGATTGATATCAACCCGCATATGATGATGTAACAAAACGCTTTGTAACAGCTAGTTACAAAGCGTTTTTAATTAATTTTCTTAAGACATAGTACTTGTATATAATTATGTGTACAACTATTGCTTAATAACATGTTCTAAAGTTTAATACGCCAAAGTTTGAGTAGTATCGACTAAATTTAAATCTGTTATATTTTCGGCGATAATATTAGGTAATTTTGTACAACCTAGAATAACACTATCTATATTATTACTTTTTATTTTTTTATTTGTTACACAAAAAAACTTTGAATCATTAGAAATTATATTTTTGATAAGTTCATCACTGATAATTTGGTTTAAATGATATATTTCATTTTCGTTAGGTTTAATTAATGAGACATCAATATTTTAGAGAGGGGTTCAAAAGTATTGCTTATTAATGTTTATTTTTAGTCAACAAAACTAAAAAGAGTTTCTAGAAGATATCACAAAATCAATAAAAATTATCTTTATAGTGATAATGCTTTTTCATTAATGAAATTTAATTAAATAAAGCTAGCTTTAATTATTAAAGTATTGTATGATACATTAATACGTCTTAGGGCGTATTTTATGAAGGTTTGTCTACTATACGCCCTAGGGTGTATCTCCAGGCAAACACTCAGACAGCCATCCTTAATCGGGTGGCTTTTTTTAATTTATAAAGAAATGTTCTAAAATAGGATAATTGTTTAATTAATACATAATGTAATATGTTTTTAGATTTATAGTAAGAATTTAAGCATGAAAATAATTGTTCATTGTTATCTAATGAAGATATTTTATATAAGAAATTAAAATGTTTTGATTTTATGGAGTGAGACTGGTAAAAAAAAACACTTCAGTATAAATTCATTTTATATTGTGAATTCACTGAAAGTGCTTTTATTTTATTTTTATATAATAATGTCATCATATAATATTATCCCCAGACTCTTTGTCATTAGCAATGAGTGACTATATTGAAAATGTGCTTGTATTAAGCTTTTTCATCTCTAGTCAACTATACGAGGACGACCTACAAAACTCTTATATTTAAATGATATTTATGACGTGGTTCCAATATAAATTAAAAGTGTTAAAATGTTTAAAAATTCTCTATGAATTAAAGTAATTTATCAGCAAGCATTACAGCTAGTAAATCATTTTGTCTAATAGCTTCTAATTTAATATTAAAACTTTGAGTAACGTAGTTATCCATAGATCTAGGTAGTTCAGATAACATTGCAGAATAATGCTCTAACCATTCGAGCTTATCATTGTATTCCATTTTGCTTAGCGCAAAATTTTTATTGCGACCGTGTCTGAATAGTCGAGTTGTGTATTTTCCTGCAAATTCATCTCTTGTAGCCATGTCTGTATAAACTGTACTATTATATATTGCCTTATATATTTCTCTTATTGTGGCAAAATATTCACGACCGGTACTGTGACTAGATGTTAAATGTGTTCTATTTTCAAAATCATTAACGACTACATATTAATCAACATCTGTTTTTATCGCGTAGTTGCTTGAATTCATTAAAAATTTGACCGTAAATAATTGATCTTCTGCTGTTTTAGCATCTACTCTAAACTTAATATTATGGTCTGTTATGACTTTTTTTCTAAACATTTTTAATACGGATAATGCATAAAACATGCTATTTTTAATAATATTAGCTTGCGGGACGTTGCCATTTTCAAAAATTGCTTTTGGAACACTGCGGCCCTTACCCTCTACACCATACTTTCCTATTATTAAATCACTATTATGTTTAGTACCATAATTATATAAATCCTTCAGTGTTTTCTTATGTAAATAATCATCTGAATCTAAAAAGAAAACATATTCTCCTTCACTTAATTCAAGTCCAGTATTTCTTGGTATACTAGCACTTCCACTATTAACATTTAATTGTTTTACACGAATTAATTCATTGTGCTGAAGCGCGTATTCTTGCGCAATATTTAGCGTATTGTCAGTAGAACAATCGTCTACGATAATTAACTCGTAATCTTGCTTATTCATTGTTTGATTAATAACAGATTCAATCGAGCGTCTAATACATGCTTCGTTATTGTAAGTTGGCATAATAACACTGACTTTTTTCATATATAACTCACCCTTAACTCTATTTTAATTACCTACAAAATGGATAAAGTAAATTAAAATTTTTAGTTATTGAAACTTGTTAAACTGCAATGGCCAACACATAAAAAGAGTCATAGTAAGTTGATTAATCAAACATACTACGACTCTTGAAAAAGCTTGTTAAGTTATAGATTTGTTAGCGTAACTCTTAAGCTAGGCCTCTATATATAAAGATGGTTATATTATGATTGGTCATTAGATGTTTACGTATAAAAAACGGCATATGAATTTATCTTAATTTAAAAATTTTCATAATGTTGTATTTGGTATGTATAAACTCAATAAAAACTTAGATGAATTAAGGTAGTATACTTAAAATTTATCTTTATCTACTATATTAAGTAAAAAATTCAATTAATTTAAAATTTATGTTTAACAAATTTTGTATATACTAATATATTTTAATTCCTTTGGAAACTTATCATGCTGTATACAGACTTAATATGTATCATTATTCAATAGCTCCTGTCTGCACACTTCACGATACTTTTATAATAAGAAAAAGTGATGAGCTTGGCAATATAATTCATTGGAATTTAGCTTTACGTTAAGAAGTATGTCAAATATAGTTTATGATGAGTAAAAAAGGTATGATAAACTTTAACAATACATGACTTTTTTCGCTTCAATAAACTTAATTACCAAGCGTTTAATTATTTAGCAAATACTAATATTAATCAAACAAAGAGGGTGTACTAAGTGAGATATAATCAATTCAATCAACCTATTGGTGAAAGTTTAAACACTTTTAATTTACCATCAAATCCTAAAGTAAGTATTTTAAAAGGCCAATACTGTCGTTTAGAAAAGTTGTCCGAACAGCATATTGATGACTTGTATAATCATTTTAGTTTAGATGATGATGCGCCAAATTGGACGTATCTATCTGAAGAGCCGATTAAGGACAAAAGCGAATTTAAGCAGTATATAAATAATCAAATTAATTCACAAGATCCATACTTTATGGCCATAATTGATCAAAATACAAATGTAGCGCTTGGAGAACTTTCGTTACTGCGAATAAATCCTAACGATGCCTCGATTGAAGTTGGGCATATTCATTTTTCAAACGCACTAAAGCAAACACGTATTGCGACTGAAGCTCATTTTTTATTAGCAAGCTATGTTTTTGAAGAGTTGGGCTATCGTAGATACGAATGGAAATGTGATGACTTTAATCAAGCGTCTATGAATAGTGCGAAAAGATTAGGATTTACTTATGAGGGGACATTTAGACAACATAAAATTTATAAAGAACGTAATAGAAACACGGCATGGTTTTCTATGTTGGATAGTGAGTGGCCTAGTATTAAACAACAATATGAACAATGGTTAACACCAAGTAATTTTGATAATAATGGGCAACAATACGAAAGATTGAATATTCAATAACTATGACAACAAGCATTGTTAAGTAAAAGTATAACTTTTATGAAGATGCTTGTTTTTAATTGCTAAAACATAATATTATTAATTAAAAGACGACAATATAATTTGCACGAAAGTTAAATTTAGTAACGGTCGCAATTTTATGTAAGATAAGTTATAATTATATGATGAATTTTGAGAGGTGGCTTACTAATGACAATTAAACGTTTGGTTGCTAAACAACATCCATTTTTGTCTAAAAAGATTAGTCCTGTTGAAGATTATAATAAAGATCTTGAACAGTTATTATTAGACATAGAAGATACTATGTATGAACAAGAAGCATCAGCATTATGTGCACCACAAATTGGTATTGATAGACAAGTAGCAATCATTGATATGGAGATAGACGGACTTTTACAGTTAATTAATCCAGAAATAGTAAGCCAATCAGATGAAAAAGTAACGGAACTTGAAGGTTCGATTAGCATACCAGATGTATATGGTGAAGTAACAAGAAGTAAGATGATAGTCGTGAAAAGTAATGATAAAGAAGGCAATGAAGTTGAATTAACGGCTTATGATGATGTGGCTAGAATGATATTACATATGGTAGATCATTTTAATGGCATGTTATTCACTGAACGTGTTGACCGATTAATGACTGAATCTGAGATGGAGGCATATTTTAATCATGAGTAATATAATTTTTATGGGAACACCAGATTTTTCAACGACAGTTTTAGAAATGCTTATAGCAGAACATAATGTTATAGCTGTTGTAACACAACCAGATAGACCAGTTGGTAGAAAGAAAAAAATGACGCCACCGCCAGTTAAAGAGATTGCAGTGAAACATGGACTACCAGTTTACCAACCTGAAAAATTAACGCAATCTGAAGAATTAGAGCAACTTATAGCATTAGAGTCAGATTTAATAGTGACGGCTGCTTTTGGTCAATTGTTACCAGAAAAGTTACTAGAAGCACCTAAATTAGGCGCGATAAACGTACACGCATCTTTATTACCAAAATATAGAGGTGGTGCTCCGATACATCAAGCTATTATCGATGGCGAAACAAAAACAGGCATAACAATTATGTATATGGCGAAAAAGCTCGATGCAGGTGATATTATTGCTCAACGTGCAATTGATATTGAACAACAAGACGATGTAGGTACAATGCATGATAAATTAAGTTTCTTAGGCGCTGATTTATTAAAAGAAACATTGCCAGCTATTATTAATGGTACGAATAATAGACAACCACAAGATGATAGTGAAGCTACTTTTGCTTCAAATATTAGTCGAGACGATGAAAAGATTGATTGGCAACAACCAGCAGAAGCAATTTATAACCATATTAGAGGATTATCGCCATGGCCAGTAGCTTATACGATTATGGACGATGCTAACATGAAATTATACGCAGCACATATTGTTACTAATAAAAAGGGCAAACCAGGTGAAATTATAGAAACTACTAAAAAAGCAATTATTGTTGGAACAGGATCACAAGATGCGATTGCTTTAACGGATATTCAAGTTGCGGGTAAAAAACGTATGCTTGCCGCAAATTATTTAAGTGGTGTTCAAACATCATTAGTTGGGAAGGAATTAACATGACGGAAGTATCTGTAAGACGACATGCATTTGACACGTTACAAGCAATTATAAATGATAAAGCGTACAGCAATATCATTATTAACGAAACGCTATCTAATAGTGAAATGAATAGGGCTGACAAAAATTTATATACTGAGATAGTTTACGGTACTTTAGCGAGAAAATATACGTTAGATTATTTTTTAAAGCCATTTGTTCAAACCAAAATTAAAGGGTGGGTGCGCCAATTATTATGGATGAGCATTTATCAATATGTTTATTTAAATAAAATTCCAGAGCACGCCATCATTAATGAAGCGGTAGAGATTGCTAAATATAAAGGTGGCCCACATAACGGTAATGTAGTAAATGGGATTTTACGTAATATTATGCGCAGTGAGCTACCTAAATTTGAAGAAATCACAGATGCTAAAAAACGCATTGCAATTCAATATAGTTTACCTAAATGGTTAGTCGATCATTGGGCGACGCATTTTGGTATAGAAAAAACTGAAGAGATTGCACAGTCTCAACTAGAGAAAGTTAAACAAACCGTAAGAGTCAATACAACAAGAATCAGCGTCGACGATGCAATTTCAAGGCTAGAAAAAGATGGTTTTGAAGTAGTACAAGATCAACATATTGCTATTTGTTTGCATATCAGTGGTCAACCAATTATTGAGTCGCGTATGTTTAAAGATGGCTTAGTATCAATTCAAGATAAAAGTTCAATGTTAGTAGGTGGCATTGTAGCACCTGAAAAAAAAGATGTAATTTTAGATGCGTGTAGTGCGCCAGGTGGCAAAGCATGTCATCTTGCAGAATTAATGGATAATCAAGGGCAAATAGAAGCTACTGATATTCATGAACATAAGATTGATTTGATTAACTTTAATATCAAAAAATTACGATTATCTAACATTTTAAGCTATACACACGACGCCACAGAAAAATATGATAAAGTGTATGATAAGATTTTAGTTGATGCGCCATGTAGTGGTTTGGGTGTGTTACGCCATAAGCCAGAAATTAAATACGAACAAAATAAAGCAACAATAAATAGCCTTGTCGAAACACAATTAGCTATTTTAGATAATGTTAAAGCAAACGTTAAACCTGGCGGTACATTGATTTATTCTACATGTACAATAGAACAGCTAGAAAATGAAAATGTAATTTATACATTTTTAAAAAATAATAAGGACTTTGAATTTGAGCTATTTGTAGACCCGAGAACAGGCGAGCAAGTTAAAACAATGCAAATACTACCCCAAGATTTCAACTCCGATGGTTTCTTTATAACTAAAATAAGACGGAAGGAAAGCTAATTTATGATTACAGCCGAAAAAAAGAAAAAAAATAAATTTTTACCGGATTTTGAGAAACAATCTATTTACTCTTTAAGATATGACGAGATGCAAGATTGGTTGGTAGAACATAAGCAACAAAAGTTTAGAGCAAAACAAATATTCGAATGGTTATACGAAAAGCGTATCAATAGTTTCGACGAAATGACAAACTTATCTAAAGATTTAAGAGAATTATTAGAAGAAAATTTCGTTATGACAACACTTTCTACAGTAGTAAAACAAGAAAGTAAAGATGGTACGATTAAGTTTTTATTTGAACTACAAGATGGATATACAATTGAGACAGTATTAATGAGACATGAGTACGGAAATTCAGTTTGTGTAACAACACAAGTGGGTTGTCGTATTGGTTGTACATTCTGTGCTTCTACTTTAGGTGGATTAAAACGAAATCTTGAAGCTGGAGAAATCGTTTCACAGGTTTTAACAGTACAAAAAGCATTAGATGAAACAGAAGAACGTGTTTCTCAAATCGTTATTATGGGTATCGGTGAACCTTTTGAAAACTATGATGAAATGATGGATTTCTTAAGAATCGTTAACGATGATAATGGTTTAAACATTGGTGCACGTCATATAACTGTATCAACTTCAGGTATTATTCCTAGAATTTATGATTTTGCAGAAGAAGATATTCAAATTAATTTTGCCGTAAGCTTACACGGTGCGAAAGATGAAATTCGTTCACGACTTATGCCTATTAATAGAGCATATAATGTTGAGAAATTAATGGAAGCAATAGAATATTATCAAGAAAAAACAAATCGTCGTATTACATTTGAGTACGGTCTATTTGGTGGAGTGAATGATCAGCTTGAACATGCAAGAGAATTAGCACATTTAATTCAAGATTTAAATTGTCATGTTAACTTAATACCTGTCAATCACGTTCCTGAGCGTAACTATGTAAAGACACCGAAAGAAGATATTTTCAAATTTGAAAAAGAGCTTAAGCGTTTAGGTATTAATGCAACTATTAGAAGAGAACAAGGATCTGACATTGACGCTGCATGTGGTCAATTAAGAGCTAAGGAACGACAAGTAGAAACGAGGTAGAGTTCAAATGCTAAAAGCACAATTTTATACTGACAAAGGTCAATATCGTGAAAACAATGAAGATGCGGGCGGCGTATTTTACAATAAAACAAATCAACAACTATTAGTTTTATGCGATGGCATGGGTGGACATCAAGCGGGTGAAGTGGCTAGTCAATTCGTAACTAAAGAATTGCAACAACGCTTTGAGGAAGAAAACTTAATAGAAGCACATCAAGCTGAAGATTGGTTACGTTCGACGTTAAAAAATATTAATCGCGAGCTTTATCAGTTATCTATTGATCGTCCTGAGTATAGTGGCATGGGAACGACATGTGTTTGTGCATTAGTATTTGACGATTATATCGTTGTTGCAAATATAGGAGACTCTCGTGCTTATTTAGTCAATAGTCGAGATGTTGAACAAATTACAAGTGATCATTCATTCGTTAATCATCTAGTAATGATTGGTCAAATTACTGAAGAAGAAGCATTCAGTCATCCACAACGTAACATTATTACTAAAGTTATGGGCACAGATAAATTAGTATCACCAGATATTTTTGTTAAACGCTTTAACTATTATGATTATCTTATATTAAACTCTGATGGGCTAACAGATTATGTTAGAGATAATCAACTTCAAGAAATTATCGAGGATAACGATTCTATTGATAGTATTGGCTCAAAATTAATAGAAGTAGCATTAGCTAATGATTCAAATGATAATATAAGTTTTGTCCTCGCTGAGATTGAAGGTGACAAAGTATGATAGGCAAAGTAATAAATGACCGTTATGAAGTGCTTGAAAAACTTGGTGGCGGCGGGATGAGTGTTGTCTATCTTGCTGAAGACACAATTTTAAAGCGTAAAGTTGCAATAAAAGCTATTTCTATCCCTGCAAATGAAAAAGAAGAAACAATTGAGCGTTTTGAAAGAGAAGTACATAACTTAACGCAACTTGCTCATAAAAATATTGTAAATGTGTATGACGTAACCGAAAATGATGAATGTTTTTTCATA
Source organism: Staphylococcus kloosii (assembly GCF_003019255.1). Taxonomy (NCBI): domain Bacteria; kingdom Bacillati; phylum Bacillota; class Bacilli; order Caryophanales; family Staphylococcaceae; genus Staphylococcus; species Staphylococcus kloosii. Next base: position 1,965,362 of record NZ_CP027846.1, on the reverse strand, counting down.
GTTATGGAATATATTGATGGGCCAACGCTTTCTGAATATATAGCGAATCATCAACCGTTAGATATTCAAACTATCATTAATTTTACTGAACAAATTATTGAAGGCATAAAACACGCTCATGAAACTAGAATAGTGCATAGAGATATCAAACCGCAAAATATCTTAATCGAAAAAGATAAAACTTTAAAGATTTTAGATTTTGGTATCGCTAAAGCATTAAGCGAAACGACTATGACGCAAACGAATCATGTACTCGGTACAGTACAATACTTATCACCAGAACAAGCTCGCGGAGAATCTACGGACAGTGGTACAGATATTTATTCTATTGGTGTCGTACTATATGAAATGTTAGTTGGCAAACCTCCTTATAATGGTGAAAATGCCATAAGCATCGCAATTAAACATATTCAAGACGATATGCCAAACCCTACTGACCAGCGCAAGGACGTGCCTCAAGCGTTAAGTAATGTTGTATTAAAAGCCACGGAAAAAGATAAAAAAGATCGTTACCAATCTGTTAATGAAATGCAAGAAGATTTAAAGAGTGCTTTGTCAGACGATCGCATTAACGAAGCTAAATATGTATCTGAAGATATGGCTACGACAACGATGGAATTTGATAAAAATGAAATCAAAGAGCGTGCCAGACAAGAAGATAACAATAATATTGAACAGACAATGCAAATTCCAATTGTGGATCACCAAAAGTTCCAATCGAGTGAAGAGCATATTTTTGCTGTTCCTCCTAAAAAAAGATCGAAAAAGAAAAAGTTTTTTTATGCTTTCATTTTAGTTATATTACTTTGCGGTCTATTTAGCTTTGTAGCTATGGGAATGTTTGGTAATAAATATTTAGAAACACCTAATTTATCTGGTAAAACAGAGAAACAAGCAGAATCTATTTTAGCTCAGAAAAAGCTTAAATTAGGTGAAACATCTCGTGCATATAGTGATAAATACGGTGAAAATAAAATTATTAAAACGACACCGAAAAAAGGTTCGAGATTAAAACAAAATAGTAAAGTTGATATTGTCTTATCCAAAGGGCCACAAACGGCTAAAATGCCTCAATTATATGGCGTGCCAAAAGACGAAGCGGTTAAAAAATTAAAGGACTTAGGCTTTAAAAATGTAAAAGTAGATAGGGCTTATACAAAAAATAATATGGCCAAAGGATTAATTGAAAAGCAAAATATTGCGGCAGGTAATAATGTTAAATTAAGCAGTAACAATATTAAATTAACGGAATCGTTAGGTGTTAAACAAGTTTACGTTGAGGACTTTGAAGACAAGTCATTTAAAGATGCTCAGTCTAAATTAGAAGATAAAGGTTTTAACGTTGTCGTAACTTCCGAAAAAAATGACGACCACGTTAGTAAAGGATCTGTTATTAGTCAGTCACCTAAAGATAAAGAAGTCGATGAAGGTTCTACAATCTCCTTTGTTGTCTCTAAAGGTAAAGAGAAAAAAGATGATGACGACAAAGACAAGACAGATAAAAAAGATGACAAAGATAAGAGTAAAGATGATGACGATGAAGATATGACTAAAACTTATACGCAAACAGTTGTCGTACCTTATACTGGTAAAGACGATAAAAGCCAAGAAGTAAAAGTATATATTAGAGATAAAGATAACTCTGGATCATCGGTAGCTCAAACTTATAAAATTAAAGACGATAAAACAATTAAAATTCCGATGAAGATTGCTAAAGGAAAAACGGCAGGTTATACAGTTCGAGTGGATGACAAAGTAGTGTCAGACAAAGATATTCCATATGATTTTTAATTGTAAATAGAGGTTTAGACAAGTTTTAATAGTCATTATTAAAATTTGTCTTACCTCTTTTGTTTTATTTATAGGTTATTTATTATTTAAAATAACTATGCTTTGCTATAATAAGAAAAGTAATAGTAATGAAAAGAGGTGCAAATTTGAAAACTGGACGTATCATTAAATCGCTAAGTGGTGTATATCGTGTTGATGTACAAGGAGAAATGTATGATACAAAGCCGCGAGGTTTATTTAGAAAAAATAAGTTTTCTCCGATAGTTGGTGATGTCGTGGACTTTGATGTTGAAAACAAAACAGAAGGTTATATTCAACATATACATGAACGAAAAAACGAATTGAAGAGACCACCGGTGAGTAATATTGATCACTTAATTATCGTGATGAGTGCAGTAGAACCTGATTTTTCAACGCAATTATTAGATAGGTTTTTAGTTATAGCACATTCATATCATTTACGTCCTCAAATTTTAATTACTAAAAAAGATTTAGCGACGTCAGAAGTACAACAAAACATTCAGCAACAACTTGCTACTTATGCTGAGATAGGATATCAAATTCAATTTATCGGCAAAGATAGTAATATTGACACAATATTTAATGAATGGGGAGAAGGTTTAGCAGTATTAAGTGGACAGTCAGGAGTTGGGAAATCTACATTGTTAAATCATTATTTTCCTGAATTACAACTTGAAACACAACATATTTCTAAATCATTGAATCGTGGTCGACATACAACACGCCATGTTGAGTTATTTGAAAGAAGTAATGGTTTTATTGCAGATACCCCAGGATTTAGCGCTTTAGATTTTGACCACATTCAAAAAAATGAAGTAAAAGAATATTTTATAGATATTAATGAATTTGGCGAATCATGTAAATTTAGAGATTGTAATCACATTAATGAGCCAAAATGTAATGTAAAAGAAGAATTGGCTCAAGGCAATCTTGCTCAATTTAGATATGATCATTATGTTCAATTGTTTAACGAGATTAGTAACAGAAAGGAAAGATATTAAATGGCAAAGATATTCCCATCTCTATTATCAGCAGATTTTTTAAATTTAAATGAAGAGTTAGCAAACTTAGAAGCAGCAGGCGTGGATGGCGTTCATTTTGACGTAATGGATGGTCAATTTGTTCCTAACATTTCAATAGGCATACCTGTTCTTGAAGCAGTTCGTAAAGGTACATCTTTACCTATAGATGTGCATTTAATGATTGAATCACCTGAAAAATATATTGAATTATTTGCAGACAGTGGTGCGGATATGATTTCTGTTCATGTCGAAGCAACGCCACATATACATAGAGTAATTCAACAAATCAAAAATGCTAAGAAAAAAGCTGGTGTTGTCATCAATCCAGGTACACCAGTAGAATCAATTCTACCTGTCATCGATATGGTCGACTATGTATTAGTAATGACGGTGAATCCAGGTTTTGGTGGCCAAGCGTTTATCGATTCAACAGTAACGAAATTAAAACAACTATCTAGCGTTAAATCAGCCAATAATTTAACATTTGATATTGAAGTTGATGGTGGTATTAACGATAAGACAGTAGATAAGGTTATTGAAAATGGTGCAACGATGTTAGTTGCTGGTTCATACTTCTTTGGACATCAAAATTACAATGATGCAGTAAAACAGTTAAAAGGATGATGTTATGCATATAAACTTATTGTGTAGCGATAGAAACACGCCCGAGCATTTATTAAATAATAAAAGTGAAGAAAAATGGGGTGGCGTAGATCGAGGCGCTTTAATTCTATATCAAAATAATATCGAACCTGAATTTACGATTGGCGATTTTGATTCGGTTAATGATGAAGAAAGACAAGTATTAACTGACCAATTTGGCATCAATCCGGTTAAAGCAGAAAAAGATGATACGGATTTAGCAATAGCCGTTGAAGAAGCCGTACAACGTGGTTTTTTAGAAATTCATATTTATGGTGCCACTGGTGGTAGGTTAGACCATTTTATGGGCGCATTACAAATTCTGGAAAAACCTGAATATCAGCGATTAAATGTAAAAATAATTATTATTGATCAACAAAATGTAATACAATATTTAACTGCTGGTTGTTACAATATACAACAGCAAGCAAACTTTAAATATGTTTCCTTTATACCCGTTAATTATCCTACATCTATTTCATTAATCAATTTTAAATATCCGTTAGAGCATCAAAATTTAGAACAAGGTTCTACATTAACTATATCTAATGAGTTGGATGGGCAATCAGGCGTCGTTGAACTACATGAAGGCGCAGTCCTAATGATACAATCAACGGATAAATGACAAATAAAAAAGACCAATCCTCCACATAAGGATTGGTCTTTATTGTGCATTATATTTATTAAACTCTAGTAACTTTACCAGATTTTAAAGCACGTGCAGAAACCCAAACTTTTTTAGGTTTTCCGTCTACAAGAATTCTAACTTTTTGAAGGTTAGCATTCCATCTACGTTTCGTAGCGTTTAAAGCGTGTGAACGATTGTTACCAGTTGAAGCTTTACGACCTGTTACGTAACATTGTTTGCCCATGAAAGTACCTCCTTTAATAAATATAAATACACGTATCTACTACATACTTGATAAATGTACCATATTTAATAAATCAAAGCAATAAATTTTAATATTATTGACTATTTTGCTTTTAGATGTAACAAAATATGCTATAATAATGCGAAATGAAATATTGTAACAATTAGCGGTTGCATATCTTTATTGACGCAAAGCAAAAATGAAACGAAACAATTACTACACAAATTGGAGGGTAACGACAATGACATTGGAAATAAACAATGATTACGGGAACATAGATATTTCTAATGATGTTATCGCTACTGTAGTTGGTAGCAAAGTTGTTGAGTGTTATGGCATTGTTGGAATGGCATCCAAACAACAAGTTAGAGATGGCATAGCTGAAATATTAGGCCGTGAAAATTATGCTAAAGGTATAGTTATTCATAGCACAAATGACAGTATCAACGTTGATATGTATGTTATTGTAAGCTATGGCGTGAAAATTTCAGAAGTAGCTAGTAATGTACAAGCGACGGTAAAATATACGTTAGAACAATCTTTAAAAGTAAAAATTAATGCTATAAATATACATGTACAAGGTTTAAGAATTAATAATGGTAAGGACAATTAGGAGGACATTACATAATGGTACGTATAATAGATGGTAAATTATTTGCGGATATGATTTTTCAAGGAGCGCAAAATTTATCAAATAATGCAGAATTGGTAGATTCACTAAATGTTTATCCAGTGCCAGATGGTGATACTGGAACAAACATGAATTTAACAATGACTTCAGGGAAAGAAGCGATTGAGCAAAATCTATCTACGCATATTGGCGAACAAGGTAAAACTTTTGCTAAAGGATTGTTAATGGGCGCAAGAGGTAACTCAGGTGTCATACTATCACAAATATTTAGAGGATTTTGTCAAAATTTAGAACAATTTGAAACAATCGACGCAAAACAATTTGCTGAAAGTATTCAATCTGGGGTAAAAACAGCATACAATGCCATTATGAAACCAGTAGAAGGTACTATTTTAACTGTTGCTAAGGATGCAGGAGCTGCAGCGTTAGAAAAAATGGAACATACCGAAGATTGCATTGAATTATTAACTTATGTAGTTGAGGCAGCTAATAAATCATTAGAAAATACACCGAATTTATTGCCAGTGTTAAAAGAAGTGGGTGTCGTAGATAGTGGTGGCAAAGGTTTAGTACTTATTTATGAAGGATTTTTAAGTGCGCTTAAAGGTGAAACAATTGCTAGCAATAAAGCCAAAGTTGGAACAGATCCAATTGTTCATGAAGCACACGACTTTCATGGTGTCATTAGTACGGATGATATAAAGTACGGATATTGTACTGAAATGATGGTACGATTTGATAGTCAGCTAAAAGAATTTGATGAAAATGAATTTAGAGAAGATATGAGTAAATTTGGTGATTCATTACTCGTAATTAATGACGATGAAATTGTCAAAGTACATGTTCATACTGAAAAACCAGGTGAAGTATTTAATTATGGACAACAATACGGTGAATTAATTAAACTTAAAGTTGAAAACATGAGAGAACAACATAGAGAAGTGTTAAGAAAAGAACAACATAATCAACCTAAGTCTGAAACGGTTGATACAGCAATAATTACGATTTCAATGGGCGAAGGTATTTCTGAATTATTTAAATCGATGGGTGCTACTAATGTTATTAGTGGTGGTCAAACGATGAACCCTTCTACTCAAGATATCGTCAAAGTTATTGAACAAACACAATGCAAACGTGCGATAATTTTACCTAATAATAAAAATATATTAATGGCGAGTGAACAAGCAGCAGATTTAGTTGATGCTGAAGCAGTCGTTATACCTACAAAATCAATTCCACAAGGTATAGCAGCACTGTTCAATTTAGACAGTAATGATAGCTTAGAGGATAATAAAGAACGTATGATTCAATCACTTGAAACTGTTAAGTCGGGTGCTATAACTTACGCGGTAAGAGATACAAAAATTGATGGCGTGGACGTTAAAGAAAATGACTTTATTGGTTTGCAAGAGGATAAAATTGTAGCTACACATGCTAATCAAGTTGAAGCTATCAAAGCATTGTTAGCTAACATGATTGAAGAAGATAGTGAAATTATTACTATTATTGCAGGCGCAGAAGCTACGAGTGATAATACTGAACAAACAATCGATTGGTTAGAAGCGAAATATCCTGAAATTGAAATAGATCAACATGACGGTCAACAACCCGTTTATCCATATTTATTTGCAGTAGAATAAAACAGCTATTGAAATAATACGTAATTAGGCTACAGCTTAATTACGTATATTTTTGTGTTGTATTGTGCGTCATTCTTATAAATTTTGCAGGGCTGAACTGGTATATTATTTATTTATGTGTTGTTCAACCGATAATAGTTTATAAATGAGATATAGCTTGTTATAATAATATGGACGTAAAGATGTAAGCGCAACACTTTAGAATTATTAAAAATTATTGTGGGGTATAGTTATGAAATATAAAAGCGTTTTTGACATTATAGGACCAACAATGGTAGGTCCATCATCATCTCACACAGCTGGTGCAGTCAGAATTGGTTTAGTTGCAAGAGACTTGTTTGGTCAAACACCACAACAAGCAGATATATATTTGTATGGTTCATTTATGGAAACATACAGAGGTCATGGCACTGACGTAGCTTTAGTAGGTGGTTTACTCGGTTACGATACAGATGATGATCGTCTAACAAAAAGCTTAGAAACAGCTGAAGAAAAGGGCATGAAAGTGAATTTTATCGAAATGTCTGAAGAGCGTTCACATCCAAACACTGCCATAATTAATATGAGAGATGGCGACAAAGAGATTTCTGTCGAAGGTGTATCAATAGGTGGCGGTAAGATAGAAATTATAGCAATTAACGGCTTTAATATCGCTATTAGCGGTAATTATCCGGCGTTACTTGTCTTTCATAAAGATACGTTTGGTACGATTGGACGAGTGGCAAATATTTTGGGAGACTCAAGTATTAACGTTGGAAGTATGCAAGTTGCACGTAAAGAAAAAGGCGATCAAGCATTAATGACTTGCGAATTAGATGACGCTATTAATGATGAAATTATAGAGAGAATAAAAAACGTCGATGGTGTAGTGACTGTTTCACTCATGGGCGACGCCTAATGGAGGAATAGCATGTTTAAAAGTGTGAAAGAATTAATTGCAATTTGTGAATCCGAAAATAAAATGATTCATGAAGTAATGCTCGAGCAAGAAATGGAAGTAACTGGACTATCAGAAGAAGAAGTTTATGCTAATATGGATAAAAATTTACAAACTATGGAAAATGCCTTAGATGAAGGACTTGAAGGCGTAACATCAACTACAGGACTAACGGGTGGAGATGCAGTACTAATTAAAAATTATTTAGCTACAGGAAAATCATTAGCAGGTAATACGTTGTTAGACGCAGTGAGTAAGGCGGTTGCAACAAACGAAGTTAATGCAGCAATGGGTAAAATATGTGCCACACCAACTGCCGGTTCTGCGGGCGTAGTACCAGGCGTATTATTTGGACTAAAACCAAGATTAAATCCTTCAAGAAGAGATATGTTAAATTTCTTATTAACATCTGGCGCATTTGGCTTTGTAGTGGCTAACAATGCCTCAATTTCAGGCGCGGCTGGTGGTTGCCAAGCAGAAGTAGGTTCTGCAGCGGCGATGGCGGCAGGTGCAACTGTTGAATTAGCTGGTGGCACAGCACAACAATCAGCTGAAGCTTTTGCAATTTGTTTAAAGAATATGCTAGGTTTAGTATGTGATCCAGTTGCTGGTTTAGTTGAAGTACCTTGTGTTAAGAGAAATGCAGCGGGCGCATCTAATGCGATTGTTTCTGCTGATATGGCGTTAGCAGGCGTAACTTCTAGAATTCCAACGGATGAAGTAATTGAAGCAATGTATAAAATAGGACAAACAATGCCTTCTGCTTTAAGAGAAACAGGACGCGGAGGACTTGCAGGTACTCCAACAGGGCAACGTTTAAAACAAGAAATATTTGGTGATTAATCATGTCAAAAGTCAATTTAATAGAAAGTCCATTCCCATTATCTAACATTAAGGGTTTGGGTCCTAAACGGTTGGCAGTGTTAAATGAACTTAATATTAATACAGTTGAGGATTTAATCTTATACCTACCAACACGTTATGAAGATAATACTATAATTGACTTAACTGAGGCTGAAGATCAATCTATAGTGACAGTTGTAGGTGAAGTTTACTCATCTCCAACTGTCGCTTTTTTTGGTCGTAATAAATCCAAATTGACAGTTCATTTAATGGTGAACAATATAGCAGTTAAATGTGTGTTTTTTAATCAACCGTATTTGAAAAAGAAAATAGAGTTACACGGTAAAGTAATTGTAAAAGGGAAATGGTTGCGTAACAAGCAAGAAATTAATGGCAATAGAATGTTTTTTAATGAAGAGAACATAAATGAAGATGAACAGTTTGAGCCAGTTTATAGAATTAAAGAAGGCATTAAGCAAAAGCCGTTACGTGATATGATTCGACAAGTGCTGGATGAAGTTACAATACATGAATGGTTATCTCAAGATTTAAGAGATAAATACAAGCTTGAAACTTTAGAACAGACATTGAAAGCTTTACATTTTGCGACCGATAAACAATCGTTATTAAAAGCAAGACGTACATACGCTTTTACCGAATTGTTTTTATTTGAACTTAGAATGCAATGGTTAAATAGATTAGAAAAGACTTCAGATGAAGCAGTTGAAATCGACTATGATATTGAAAAAGTAAAACAATTTATTAATAATCTGCCGTTCGAATTAACCGATGCCCAAAAGTCGAGTGTTAACGAAATATTTAGAGATTTAAAAGCACCGATTAGAATGCATCGATTATTGCAAGGTGATGTGGGTTCCGGTAAAACGGTAGTAGCTGCAATATGTATGTATGCATTGAAAACTTCGGGCTACCAATCAGCCTTAATGGTACCTACGGAAATTTTAGCCGAACAACACGCAGAAAGCTTGGTCGATTTATTTGGTGACACGATGAACGTGGCCCTACTAACAGGTTCAGTTAAAGGAAAAAAACGTAAAGTGTTATTACAACAATTGGCAGAAGGGTCTATAGATTGTTTGATAGGCACGCATGCGCTGATACAAGAAGATGTTGTATTTAATAACGTTGGGTTAGTTATTACTGATGAACAACATCGCTTTGGTGTGAATCAACGACAATTGTTAAGAGAAAAAGGTGCGATGACGAACGTATTATTTATGACGGCCACACCAATTCCAAGAACTTTGGCGATTTCGGTATTTGGTGAAATGGATGTCTCTTCAATTAAACAGTTACCTCGTGGGCGTAAGCCAATTATTACGAGTTGGTCGAAACATGAAGCGTATGAAGACGTGTTAAATCAAATGACCAATGAACTTAAAAAAGGGAGACAAGCTTATGTTATTTGTCCCCTAATTGAAAGTTCTGAGCATTTAGAAGACGTACAAAATGTCGTCGCTTTATTTGAATCTTTGAAAGATTATTATGGTGAACAACGCGTAGGGATACTACATGGCAAGTTATCTAGCGATGAGAAAGATGCTGTGATGCAACGCTTTAGTGATCATGAAATAGATATACTTGTGTCAACGACAGTTGTAGAAGTAGGTGTTAACGTACCAAATGCGACATTCATGATGATTTATGATGCAGACCGATTCGGTTTATCTACACTTCATCAATTAAGAGGTCGTGTAGGACGAAGCGATCAACAAAGTTATTGTGTTTTAATTGCTTCACCAAAAACAGAAGTCGGTATTGAGCGTATGAATATTATGACTCAAACGACAGATGGTTTTGAATTAAGTGAACGAGACCTTGAAATGAGAGGACCTGGTGATTTCTTTGGCGTGAAGCAAAGTGGTTTACCTGATTTCTTAGTTGCGAACGTAGTAGAAGATTATAAAATGTTAGAAGTGGCAAGAGATGAAGCAGCAGAATTGATTCAATCTGGCGCCTTTTTCTCGAGTGAATATGAACGTTTGAGACATTTTATAGAACGTAATTTACTTTATACAAGTTTTGATTAATTATAAATATAAAAAATACTCGCTCAAGACAATGTGTTTTGAACGAGTATTTTATGTTACTGAGATGTTTTTATTTAAGTACGCCTACATCATTCCATGCTTTATCTATAGCTTTAACTTCTTTACTTTTCGTACCATATAATTGTGCTGCAGCTTTTTTAAGTGCAACTTTAGCATCGTGGAACTTTGCGTTAGGTGTTAAATAACGAGTTAAAGTTAAGTAATAGACGCGTTCTGCCTTATCTTTACCAATTGCCTTGATCGTTAGATATGCAGCTTTGTTAGGAATACCGCTATTAATATGAACACCACCACTATCATTTGGTCCATTGTAATAATTTTTCATATGAGCTGGTTGTTTATATTTTTCAGGATTAGAAATACTACGTATGCCATCGCCTTTAATTTTAGGCGTATAAGCGTCTTCGCCAATTAACCAATCATTCGGGTCAACAAAATATGCAAAGACATCGGAAATAGATTCGTTAAGGGCGCCAGTTTGATTTTTATAAACTAATTTAGCTGTACGTGCAGTTACAGCGTGTGTTAATTCATGGGCAATAATATCTTTTGAAGCGGACAACGCCTTAAATTGTTTGCCATCGCCATCACCATAAATCATATATTGTCCCGTCCAAGCGGCATTATTGAAATTTTTACCGTAATGTACAAATGAATCAATGCGGCCACCTTTATTATCATAACTATTACGGTTGAATTTTTTAAGATAATAGTGATATATTTCATTGGCATAATAGTGAGCATCAACGCCAGCTTTTTGTGATGATTTGTTAAAATTACTTGTCGTATTGGTAATAGGCACAGCCCATGTAGTTGTATTATTTGCTGTTTTTGTATTCATTTTTGCCTTCTGTGATGTATCGTTTAAAGTGTATTGTGTTTTACCTTTAACTTTCGCAGAAGTTAAGTTTAATGGCTTTTTAATATCCCCATTAACGCCTGTGCCTTTACCTTTTACAGACGCTTCTTCAATAATGTCATCTTTTTTTAAAATGGCACCGTTCGTAGCGTCTACTTGAATTTTCCAATGTGCAACATAGGGACTAGAATAATTTATTTCTACATTATAAACATAACGTTGCTTATCACTATTAATGTCTAATTTATTATTATTTATAACTTTGTAGCCATCTATATTTTTTACTTGATTTCTCGCTAATCCAATTGCTTCAAATGCTTTTTTCTCAGCTTGTTGTTTAGTAAGGGAAATTTTATTATTAACATTTAGATATGGTTTATTTAAAGTTCCATTTACAAGTGTTGTTTTATCGTTCTTATCAACATGAACCTTAATAACGCTATCACTTGCTACTATATTATGTATTTTAGGTTGTAATTCATAATGTGTACCACCCGTGTTATCTTCTTTTCTGTTAATCACAGTATATTGATTGAAGGCTTCTGGTAATTTGGGTTGTTGAGCATTTGGTGTTGATTTTTCTAAAATTTTTGTAGCATTGTTTTGTAATAAGTGTTCTGCAGATGTATCGCTGTTTACTGGTTGTTTTTTTATTGAAGTTAAAGATTCAGCTGTGACGCTGTTCGTTTGTGATTGTTCAGCAGCGTTTGCAAAGTTAGTTGAAAAAGCGAGTAACGTACAAGTAGCTATTGTACATGTCCAAAATTTCTTCATATTGTCCCCCTGAAATAGTTTCTAAGTTTAATTGATTGTGTTTTGCAATATACAATAGCTGCCGTTAAATTAATTAAATTATACATTTTCAAAAGAATTTATACAATAATAAGTTGGTTATATGAAGGAAAGTTAAAAAATATTAGTAATAATTTTAATAAATATTGATAATTTTGAAATATATAAAGGATTAGATATGCTAGACAAACAAATAAATCACATAATTGTTGAGCAATTAAAATAGAAAGTGTTATGATATGTTAGGAATGTTTAAGACTTGGTACTAAAAAATGATTAAGGAGGGTTTTTGTGAAATTAAAAAAGCAAGCAAGACGTGACTCAATTAAAAAAGAAATAGAACGAAATCCCTTCATTACAGATTTGGATTTAAGTGAAAAGTTTGACGTAAGTATTCAAACAATACGCTTAGATCGTACCAACTTGAATATACCGGAATTACGCAAACGAATTAAAAATGTTGCTAAAGAAAATCATGATAGAATTCGGTCGATCGATGGGAGCGAAATCATAGGTGACGTTATAAACGTAGAGCCAGATAAACATGCAGTATCTATTATTAATATAGGAGAAGATTCAGTTTTTTCTCGTAATTTAATTGCTAGAGGACATGTTCTATTTGCTCAAGCCAATTCATTATGTGTCGCTTTAATACATAAACCAGTCGTTTTAACAAAAGAAAGTAATATTAAATTTATAAAAACAGTTAAATTAAATGATATTGTGACTGCAGAAGCACAAGTAGTAGAATATAAAGAAAAATATTATATTATTGAAGTGAAATCGTACGTTAAAGAGCAACAAGTTTTTGGTGGCACTTTCAAAATGTATTATACAAGTGAGGATGAAATAAATGGTTAAAATTGCAATTGATATGATGGGTGGGGACGATGCACCTCAAATTGTACTAGAAGCTGTAGAAAAAGCAGTTAATGATTTTAAAGATTTAGAAATTATATTATTTGGTGATAAAGATCAATGTAATTTAAACCACGGACGTGTTGAAGTTAGACATTGTACCGAAGAAATTACAATGGAAGATGAACCAGTAAGAGCAATAAAGAGAAAGAAAGATAGTTCTATGGTTCGCATGGCTGAAGCTGTTAAATCAGGCGAAGCAGACGGTTGTGTATCAGCCGGTAATACAGGTGCCTTAATGTCAGCTGGATTATTTATTGTTGGCCGTATTAGTGGGGTGTCGAGACCCGCTTTAGTTGTTACGTTACCGACAACTTCAGGTAGAGGATTCGTCTTTATGGACGTTGGTGCTAACGCTGATGCGAAAGCGGAGCATTTATTACAATATGCACAATTAGGAAATATTTATGCTCAAAAGATTCGTGGCATTGAACAACCATCTGTTGGTTTATTAAATATTGGTACAGAGGCAGCCAAAGGCAATGCCTTAACTAAAAAAGCATTTAACTTAATGGAAGAACAAAATGACTTTAAATTTAATGGTAATGTCGAAGCGAAAGGTTTAATGGAAGATGCTGCCGATGTTATCGTTACAGATGGATACACTGGTAATATGATATTAAAAAATCTTGAAGGCGTAGCCAAAGCTTTTGGCAAAATGTTTAAAGAAACATTATTAAGTAGTTTCAAAAACAAAATGGCAGCTTTAGTTTTACGTAAAGATTTACAAGGTTTAACACGTAAAATGGACTATGCAGAATACGGTGGTTCAGTATTACTTGGCTTAGACGGCATCGTTGTAAAAGCACATGGTAGTTCAAGTGCTAAAGCATTTTACTCTGCAATTAGACAGGCTAAAATTGCCGGAGAACAAGAGATTGTTAAAACTATGAGAGAAACGGTTGGTGAATAATATGGGTAAAACAGCTGTAATTTTCCCAGGACAAGGGTCACAAAAAGTAGGCATGGCGCATGATTTATATAACGTTGATAGCAATGCTACAGCAGTATTGGATCAAGCTGCAGAACAATTAGATTTTGATATTTTAGAGACAATGTTTACTGATAGTGAAGATAAATTAGGACAAACTGAAAATACACAACCAGCTTTACTAACGCATAGTGTCGCTTTATATGAGGCGTTAAATAATCTGAATGCAGATTATACTATGGGTCATAGTCTTGGAGAATATTCAAGTTTAGTAGCAAGTGGCGTATTAAAATTTGAAGATGCAGTAAAAATTGTAAGAAAACGTGGTCAACTTATGGCTGAAGCATTCCCAAATGGTGTCGGTAGCATGGCAGCTGTACTTGGTTTAAATTACGACGAAGTGGATGCTATTTGTAAAAAATTGTCGACTGATGATGAAATTATCGAACCTGCAAATATTAATGCTCCAGGACAAATCGTTGTATCTGGACACAAAACGTTAATAGACAAACTTGCAGAAGAAGGTAAATCATTAGGTGCTAAACGTGTTATGCCATTATCTGTATCAGGACCTTTCCATTCATCAATGATGCAAGTAATAGAAGAACAATTTGCAGAATATATTGAGCAATTTGAATGGCATGATGCACAGTTCCCAGTCGTGCAAAATGTTGATGCTCAACCTGAGACTGATAGCTCTGTAATAAAACAAAACATGATTAAGCAACTATATTCACCTGTGCAATTTATTCAATCTACAGAATGGTTAATTGACCAAGGTGTTGACCATTTTATCGAAGTTGGACCAGGTAAAGTTTTATCTGGATTGATTAAGAAAATCAATAGAGACGTAAAATTAACTTCAATTCAAACTATTGAAGATTTAAAAGGATGGAATGAAAATGACTAAAAGTGCATTAGTAACTGGAGCTTCAAGAGGTATTGGACGTAGTATAGCCCTACAATTAGCTGAAGAAGGCTATAATGTAGCAGTTAACTACGCAGGAAGTAAAGAAAAAGCAGAAGCAGTTGTAGAAGAAATTAAAGCTAAAAATGTAGAAAGTTTTGCAATTCAAGCAAACGTTGCAGACGGTAATGAAGTTAAAGCAATGATTAAAGAAGTCGTAAATCAATTTGGTTCAGTTGATGTTTTAGTAAATAATGCGGGTATCACACGTGATAATTTATTAATGCGTATGAAAGAATCAGAATGGGACGATGTTATCGATACAAACTTAAAAGGTGTCTTTAATTGTATTCAAAAAGTAACGCCTCAAATGCTTCGTCAAAAAAGTGGTTCAATCATTAATTTATCAAGTGTTGTAGGCGCTGTAGGTAACCCAGGTCAAGCTAACTATGTAGCGACAAAAGCAGGTGTAATCGGTTTAACTAAATCAAGCGCACGTGAATTAGCATCTAGAAACATTACTGTTAATGCTGTAGCGCCTGGATTTATCGTTTCAGATATGACAGATGCTTTAAGCGAAGAATTGAAATCACAAATGTTAGAGCAAATTCCACTTTCAAGATTTGGTGACGATACTGATATTGCTAATACTGTAGCATTCTTGGCATCAGATAAAGCTAAATATATCACTGGCCAAACAATACACGTAAACGGTGGTATGTACATGTAAGTAAGTAGAACTATTATTGTTAAAAATAATAGTTACCTTTATAATACGACTTAGCCACATCGTTTTCTGAAATTTAACGACTAACAGGGTGAAATAACGCTTGTATTTCGTTGCATAAAATGGGAAAATGATAAAGTCTATGTATATTCTTTTTAAAGGAGGTGAATCGACGTGGAAAACTTCGATAAAGTAAAAGATATCATCGTTGATCGATTAGGTGTTGATGCTGATAAAGTAACTGCTGATGCATCATTTAAAGACGATTTAGGTGCTGACTCACTTGATATCGCTGAATTAGTAATGGAATTAGAAGATGAATTTGGTACTGAAATTCCTGATGAAGAAGCTGAAAAAATCAACACAGTTGGTGATGCTGTTAACTTCATTAACAGTCTTGAAAAATAATAAATCAAAATCTGGACCGTTTCCTTGCGGTTCAGATTTTTTATTGACTTCGATTTTTGATATGAAACAACTTAATATGATAAAGAAATACTATAGGTTTTCCCTTTAGTTTTAACTTGTTTTAACGTAAAATCATATATGTATGACTATGTTTAATAAGTTTAGGAGGAAAGAGATTGAGCAACAACAAAAAGACAGAAATAATTAATGACTTCAAAGATAGGTTTGCACAAAAGATGAAACAATTAAACTTAACTTATAACAATGTTGAGTTATACCAACAAGCGTTTTCTCATTCAAGTTTTATTAATGATTTTAATATGAATCGTTTAGACCATAATGAACGATTAGAATTTTTAGGAGATGCGGTATTAGAATTGACGGTTTCACGCTACTTATTTGATAAATATCCAGACTTACCAGAAGGTAACTTGACAAAAATGCGTGCCACAATAGTTTGTGAACCTTCACTTGTAATATTTGCCAATAAAATACAGTTGAATGAATTAATTTTACTAGGTAAAGGCGAAGAGAAAACAGGGGGACGTACGAGACCTTCATTAGTTTCAGATGCTTTCGAAGCCTTTGTAGGTGCATTATATTTAGATCAAGGTTTAGAATCTGTATGGTATTTTGCTCAGCACGTTATTTTTCCTTTTGCTGAAGATGATGAACTTGATGGTGTTATCGATTTTAAAACTCAATTTCAGGAATTTGTACACCAACAAAATAAAGGTGATGTAACTTATAGACTTATCAAAGAAGAAGGCCCAGCACATCATCGTTTATTTACTTCAGAAGTAATCTTAGAAAACACAGCTATAGCAGAAGGTAAAGGTAAGACCAAAAAAGAATCTGAACAAAAGGCTGCAGAAAGTGCCTACAAAACGATGGTAACTAAAGTTTAAGGCATTTAAATAGATACGATTACTTAGCACAAATAGGTGAAGACTCTTACGTAGAGTTGGTAATGTATTAAGGAGAATAGCATGGTATATTTAAAATCGATAGATACGTTTGGTTTTAAGTCATTCGCTGAACATACGACCGTACATTTTGACAAAGGTGTAACGGCGATTGTAGGTCCAAACGGTAGTGGAAAAAGTAATATAACTGATGCCATCAAATGGGTATTAGGTGAACAATCTGCCAAATCTTTACGTGGCGCTAAAATGGAAGACATTATATTTTCAGGTGCAGAACATCGTAATGCTCAAAATTATGCCGAAGTTAAATTAAAATTAGATAATAAATCTGGCAAACTACAAATTGATGAGCAAGAAGTTGTTGTGACACGTCGACTCTATAGAAGTGGCGATAGTGAATATTTTTTAAATAATGATAAAGCACGTTTAAAGGATATAGTAGATCTATTTTTAGATTCAGGTTTAGGTAAGGAAGCTTTTAGTATTATATCTCAAGGTAGAGTAGATGAAATTCTGAATGCGAAACCGATTGATAGAAGACAGATACTAGAAGAATCTGCAGGCGTGTTAAAATATAAAAAACGTAAAACTGCTTCAGTACAAAAGTTAGATCAAACGGAAGACAATCTAACTAGAGTTGAAGACATTTTATACGACTTAGAAGGACGTGTAGAACCACTTAGAGAAGAAGCAGCAATTGCAAAAGAATATAAACATTTGTCTAAAGAAATGGAAAAAAGCGATGTACTAGTTACTGTGCATGATATCGAGCAATATAATGACAACATTAATAAATTAGACAATAATTTAAATAACCTTAAAAGCCAGCAAGAAACAAAAGAAGCACAAAAAGTTCAACATTCAAATGCGATTACTAAGTATAAGGCTGAACGTCAGCAATTAGATGACACAATTGAATCGTTAAACTATAAGTTAGTAAAAGCTACTGAAGAAGTTGAAAAATACACTGGTCAACTCAACGTTTTAGAAGAACGTAAGAAAAACCAATCCGAAACCAATGCACGTTTTGAAGAAGAACAAGAAAGTGTAGCTGTACAAATAGAACAGTTACAACAAGAACTTGCAAAAGCAAAAGAGCAGCGTAGCTCATTAAGTAAGCAGCAACAACAATTAACTAAAGAAATCGAACAAATTGAATCACAACTTTATGTTTCTGATGAGCAACATGATGAAAAATTAGAAGCAATAAGAGACGAATATTATACATTGATATCAGAACAATCTGATGTAAATAACGATATTCGCTTTTTAGAACATACGATTCAAGAAAATGAAAGCAAGCAATCTAGATTAGACTCACGATTACTTGAAGCTTATAACCAACTAAAAGAATTGCAAAGCGAAATTAACGATAAGCAACAACAGTATGATGAAAAGCAACGTGAATTAAATAAGCTAGATAAAGAACTAAAATCGTGTGAAAAACAATTAACTGCAACGAAACAACAACAAACTGAATATGAAGATAAATTACATCAAGCTTATAGATATAATGAAAAGTTAAAATCTCGAATTGATAGCATTGCAACACAACAAGAAGACTATAGTTATTTCTTCAATGGTGTAAAGCATATTTTGAAAGCTAAAGAACAAAAACTATCAGGTATTCATGGTGCAGTGGCTGAAATTATCCAAGTACCTTCAAATTTAACAAAGGCGATTGAAACTGCATTAGGTGCCTCATTACAACACGTCATTGTTGATACTGAAAAAGATGGACGCGCGGCGATACAATACTTAAAGCAAAATGGTTTAGGGCGTGCAACGTTTTTACCATTAAATGTTGTACAATCACGACAATTAGCTATGGATATTCGTCAATCTGCACAACAATCTGAAGGATTTGTAACGATAGCAGCTGAAGGCGTGGAAACAAATGATAAATATCAAAAGGTCATCCAAAACTTATTAGGCAACACCATAATCGTTGATGATTTGAAACACGCCAATGAATTAGCAAGAGCCATTCGTTACCGTACAAGAATTGTTACTTTAGATGGAGATATTGTTAACCCTGGCGGATCTATGACAGGCGGTGGCGATAGAAAAACGAAAAGTATTTTAGCTCAAAAAGATGAACTTAATTCTATGCGTAACCAACTGGAAGACTATCAAAGACAGACAGTTAATTTTGAACAAGAGTATAAATCGTTAAAAGAAAAATCAGATGGTTTAAGCGAATCTTATTTTGATTTGAGTCAGCAGTATAATAAGGTGAAGCAAGTCGTTCACGAATATGAGCTAGAGTTAGATAAATTACGGAAAAGTGAAAGCCATCTTAAAAATGAACATGAAGAATTTGAGTTTGAAAAAAATGATGGTTACCAAAGTGAAACGAGTCGTCAAACTTTAGCAGATAAAAAGCAAAAATTAGAAGAAATTCAAACCTCTTTACAACAATTAGAGAAAGATATTGATGTTTATACTAAATTATCAAAAGAGGGTAAAGAAAATACTACGCAAACGCAACAGCAATTACATCAAAAGCAATCTGATTTAGCAGTAGTTAAAGAAAGATTGAAGAGTCAACGTCAAGAAGAAGAGCGCTTAAATAAACAGCTTACTTCAGCAACAGAGCAACAACAAAAGATTGAAGAACAAATTAATTTCTTTAATTCTGAAGATATGACAGGCCAAAAGGCGTTTGATAACGTGCAACAAAATATCGATGATAGTAAGGCAGAGAAAGAAACGTTAACTGCCAAACTGGCAGAAATAAAAGAACAAAGAAGTCAGTTAAATGAGACGGTAGAAGAAACTGATGCTTTATTACAAGAAGCACATAGAGATATCTTATCTATCGAAAATAGCTATCAAGATATTAAATCAGAACAATCTAGACTTGATGTATTAATTAATCATGCAATCGATCATTTAAGTGAAACGTATCATTTAACTTTTGAACGTGCGAAAGAATTATATGAATTAGACGAAGATATCGATACATTACGTAAAAAAGTTAAATTAACAAAAATGTCTATTGAAGAACTTGGCCCAGTTAATTTAAATGCAATTGAACAATTTGAAGAAATCAACGAACGTTATACATTCTTAAATGAACAGCGTACAGATTTAAGAGAAGCTAAAGTTACGTTAGAACAAATTATTGACGAAATGGACCAAGAAGTGAAAGATCGTTTTAAAGAAACGTTCCATGCTGTACAAGGTCATTTTACAGAAGTATTTAAAACTTTATTTGGTGGCGGACAGGCAGAGCTACGTTTAACTGATGATGATTATTTATCTGCAGGGGTTGATATTATAGTACAACCTCCAGGTAAAAAACTACAACACTTGTCATTATTAAGTGGTGGCGAAAGAGCGCTAAGCGCGATTGCATTGTTATTTGCAATATTAAAAGTGCGTTCTGCACCATTTGTTATACTCGACGAAGTAGAAGCGGCGCTCGATGAAGCAAACGTTATTAGATATGCGAATTATTTAAATAATTTATCTGATCAAACGCAGTTTATAGTTATCACGCATAGAAAAGGTACAATGGAATATTCCGATAGACTATATGGTGTTACAATGCAAGAATCAGGAGTTTCTAAACTTGTGAGTGTGAACTTAAATACGATTGACGAAGTAATGAAGGAGGAACAAGCATGAGTTTTTTCAAACGCTTAAAAAATAAATTTTCAGGTGCAGACCAACAAGAAGAACAAGAACAAAATCAACTCGACACCTCATTGACAGATGACAGTGAAGTTGAGTCGACAGAGGAAAAACCCAAAAAGAAACCTAAAAAATTAAAAGAAGCAGATTTTGACGAAGACGGCATGATATCCATTGAAGACTTTGAAGAAATTGAAGCACAACAATTAGGTGCGAAATTCAAAGCCGGGTTAGAAAAATCACGTCAAAACTTCCAAGAACAGTTAAATAATTTAATTGCTAAATACCGTAAAGTTGATGAAGATTTCTTCGAGGCATTGGAAGAAATGTTAATTACAGCTGATGTAGGCTTTAATACCGTAATGCAATTAGTAGATGAATTACGTGATGAAGCACGTCGTAGAAATATTCAAGAAACGGCAGATTTACGTGAAGTTATCGTTGAAAAAATAGTAGAAATCTATCACCAAGATAGTGAACACTCTGAAGTGATGAATTTAGAAGACGATAGATTAAATGTCATTTTAATGGTTGGTGTTAACGGTGTTGGTAAAACAACAACAATTGGTAAGTTAGCACACCGCTATCAAGCTGAAGGCAAAAAAGTGATGTTAGCAGCAGGTGATACATTTAGAGCCGGCGCTATCGAACAACTTAAAGTTTGGGGCGAACGTGTTGGTGTTGAGGTCGTCAGCCAAGCTGAAGGTTCTGACCCAGCAGCAGTAATGTATGACGCTATAAACGCAGCTAAAAATAAAGGTGTAGATATTTTAATTTGTGATACTGCAGGAAGATTACAAAATAAATCTAATTTAATGAATGAATTAGAAAAAGTAAAACGTGTAATCGGACGTTCAATACCTGATGCACCGCACGAAGTATTATTGTGTTTAGATGCAACGACGGGTCAAAATGCTTTATCACAAGCTAGCTCATTTAAAGACGTAACAAATGTTACAGGTATCGTTTTAACTAAATTAGATGGTACAGCAAAAGGTGGTATCGTCTTAGCGATACGTAATGAATTGCATATTCCGGTTAAATATGTTGGACTAGGCGAGAAGCTAGATGATTTACAGCCATTCAACCCAGAAAGTTATGTTTATGGCTTATTTGCCGACATGATTGAAGAAAATGTGGATGAACTTCCTGAAGATACAGATGAAAGTTCAACATTAGATGAAGAGGGCTCAACAGATGGCTCAAAATGATCTCGTTAAGACGTTACGAATGAATTATTTGTTTGATTTTTATCAAGCATTATTAACTGAAAAGCAACGTAACTATTTACAATTATTTTACTTAGAAGATTATTCATTAAGTGAAATTGCTGATACTTTTGAAGTGAGTCGACAAGCAGTTTATGATAATATAAGAAGAACTGGCGACTTAGTAGAAGATTATGAAACTAAGCTAGGACTTTATAAAAACTTTGAGCAAAGAAAAGCATTGTATGAAGAAATAAAACAACATATAAATGATTCTGAAAAAGTGTTAGAAGCAATAAAAACACTAGAACAAATAGATTAAAAAGGAGGGGAATCGATATGGCGTTTGAAGGATTGTCCGAACGTTTACAAGGGACGATGCAAAAAATCCGAGGCAAAGGTAAAGTAACTGAAGCTGACATCAAAACGATGATGCGTGAAGTAAGATTAGCCTTATTAGAAGCCGACGTTAACTTTAAAGTTGTAAAAGACTTTGTCAAAACAGTGTCAGATCGAGCATTAGGTTCAGATGTTATGAAATCATTAACACCTGGACAACAAGTCATTAAAATTGTACAAGATGAATTAACTCAACTTATGGGTGGAGAGAATAGTACGATTACAATGGCGAATAAACCACCAACAGTTGTGATGATGGTTGGTTTACAAGGTGCCGGTAAAACAACAACTGCGGGTAAATTAGCATTATTAATGCGTAAAAAATATAACAAAAAACCAATGTTAGTTGCTGCCGATATTTATCGTCCAGCAGCAATCGATCAACTTCAAACTGTAGGTAAACAAATTGATGTGCCAGTATATAGTGAAGGTGACCAAGTAAAACCACAACAAATCGTTGACAATGCGATAAAACATGCAAAAGAAGAACATTTAGACTTTGTCATTATTGATACGGCAGGTAGATTGCATGTTGACGAAGCACTTATGAATGAGTTGCGAGACGTTAAAGAGATTACAAAACCTAACGAAATTATGCTTGTTGTCGATGCGATGACAGGTCAAGATGCCGTTAATGTTGCACAATCATTTGATGAGCAACTTGAATTGTCAGGTGTTACTTTAACTAAATTAGATGGTGATACACGCGGTGGTGCTGCTTTATCTATCCGTTCTGTGACACAAAAACCAATTAAATACGTTGGTATGAGTGAGAAGTTAGACGGACTAGAACCATTCCATCCGGAACGTATGGCTTCAAGAATTCTAGGCATGGGTGACGTCTTAAGTTTAATTGAAAAAGCACAACAAGACGTAGACCAAGATAAAGCTAAAGACTTAGAACAAAAAATGCGTTCATCTTCATTTACTTTAGATGACTTTTTAGAACAATTAGATCAAGTTAAAAACCTAGGGCCTTTAGACGATATTATGAAAATGATACCGGGTATGAATAAAATGAAAGGCCTAGATAACTTAAATATGAGCGAAAAACAAATCGATCATATTAAAGCGATTATTCAATCGATGACGCCAAGCGAAAGAAATGATCCAAACACGCTAAACGTTTCACGCAAAAAACGTATTGCAACCGGATCAGGTCGTAGTTTGCAAGAAGTTAACCGTTTGATGAAACAATTCAACGAAATGAAAAAAATGATGAAACAATTTTCTGGTGGCGGCAAAGGTAAAAAAGGCAAACGCCAACAAATGGAAAATATGTTAAAAGGCATGAACTTACCATTTTAATTTAGTGGATTTCAGATTAAATATAAATAATGTTAAAAGGCAATTTCTATTGAATTTAAAAATAGAAATTGCCTTTTTATAAGAGATTTTAAGTTTAAACGGTTTGGGAAAATATAAAATGAGTTTTACTGTGACCATAATATTGTAGAGTATCAATAAATTGTTCGACTGTTTGCATGTCCTTGAAATGTGCTTTGAAAATAAAGCAACTATCACCTGAAATTCTATAGCAAAATTCTACATTAGGTTGCTTATTAATAAATTTTTTAAAGTCACTATATAGATTGTTTTTTATTATGACTTCAATAATAATATTAATCTCATAACCAATAGCTGCATAATTAATATCAATTGTATAGTTATTAATTATTCCTGAATCTTTCATTTTATTAATTCTTTCGCGAACTGATGGCGTAGACAAATTTACCAGTTTACTTATATGATTAAGTGAAACTTTACTATCTTTTTCTAAAATCTCTATTATTTTTTCATCTGTTAGGTCCATGACTATTTTCTCCTTATAAAAATAAATAAGTTAGTTAAATTATCTTAAATATAACATTCAAATACCTATATTAATATATTAATATTAACTAAAAAGGGGTATTTAGATGACTATAATCAATTATTCAAAAAATGGAGAAACGCCATTTCAAAAGTTATTAGGATATAATAATGAAATAATGAGTCAATGGACAAAATTAAGTGAAGTTTTAGAAAAAGATGGTTATTTAAGTCAAGATCTTAAAGAAGAAATGAGAAGAATGTTAGCACAAGAGAATGGCTGTAAATACTGTAAAGCAAAAGGCAAACCGAGAAGACATTTGATAGACGATAAGGCGATGATTTGTATTGGTTTCATAGAAGTATATTTAAAAGTTGGAATTAATATTCCTAATTATATAATAGAAGAACTAAAATCAAATTTAACAGAAGAAGAAATAAGTGAACTACTAGCATTTATAACTTTTACAACATGCCAACAATATTTCGGTGCATTGATGGAGTTAGAGGGTTAATATATTTAAATTACTAGACAAAAAGGAACACTCAAAAGTTTTATGTAAAATATTTTAAAAATAGAATGAGTATAAAAATTTAAAGAAAAATTCTTTGATAGACAAACGTATTATAGAGTAATTTTTATTAAAACTATATTTTTAAAACATAGTAATCGTTAGCTTGGAATTATGAAAAATTCATCATTTTGATAAATGGTAAAGAGAAAACTCTTTACAAAGTAATTGGAAACTGTTATATTATTGCTTGTGGAAAAATAAAACATTAAAGATTTAAAGGAGAGAAATAATTATGGCAGTTAAATTACGTTTAACACGTTTAGGTTCTAAAAGAAACCCATTTTACCGTATTGTAGCAGCTGATGCTCGCGCGCCACGTGATGGTCGTAACATCGAACAAGTTGGTACTTATAACCCTAACAATGTAAATGCACCTGAAGTTAAAATCGACGAAGAGTTAGCTCTTAAATGGTTAAAAAATGGTGCGAAACCAACTGACACAGTACGTAACATTTTATCAAGAGAAGGCATCTTGAAAAAATTCGACGAACAAAAATAAGTTGATTTCAACTAGTACTAAATAGGAGTCTGGGACATTATATTGTCTTCAGACTCTATTTTTATATTGTCAGTAGATGATTGAATTGGAAATGTGATTGAATCAATTTTTTTAAACTCTAGTCATTTATGCATGGGCGAGGATACAAAATCATTTTTTAAAAGATTTTTCTCGCTCCATTTATTTTATATATAGTACATATTCAAAGTTTTAACATAATGGTATAATTTATATGATTATTTTATTAAAATGTACTTGAATATATAGCGTTTTATTTACGGAGGAAAAAATATGAAAGTTGAAGTTGGCACTATAGTAAATACACATGGAATTAAAGGAGAGGTCAAAGTAAAATCAAATTCTGATTTTACTGAAACCCGTTTTCAACCAGGAGAAGTACTGACAATTGAACGTAACGGTGAAGTTATGGAATTAACTATTGCCTCTTATCGAGTTCATAAAGGTTTTCACATGTTGAAATTTGAAGGGATTAATAATATTAATGACATTGAATATTTAAAAAATGAAGTGTTACTTCAAGAACGTGAACATGAAGATATTGAATTAGCCGAAAATGAGTATTATTATTCCGATATTATAGGCTGTACAGTTTTCGATGAACAAGATACACCTATAGGTCGAGTGATAGAAATATTTGAAACTGGCGCAAATGATGTTTGGGTGGTTAAAGGTGATAAAGAATATTTAATACCTTATATTGCTGATGTTGTTAAATCCGTAGATGTTGAAGGTAGAAAAATCGTAATTACTCCAATGGAAGGACTGTTAGATTAATGCGCATAGATTACTTAACATTATTTCCAGAAATGTTTGATGGTGTGTTAAATCATTCGATTTTAAAAAGAGCACAAGATAAAAATGTACTATCTGTTAATACGATTAATTTTAGAGACTTCGCACAAAACAAACATCAACAAGTTGATGATTATCCATTCGGTGGCGGACAGGGTATGGTGTTAAAACCTGAACCTGTCTTTAATGCAATGGAATCGATTGACCATAATGAAAATACACGCGTTATATTAATGTGTCCGCAAGGGAGACCATTTAGTCAGCAAATTGCGGAAGAGTTAAGTGAGTCAGAACATCTCGTCTTTATATGTGGTCATTATGAGGGCTATGATGAACGTATTAGGGAGCATCTCGTTACTGATGAGATATCTATGGGAGATTACGTATTAACTGGCGGTGAACTGCCTGCTATGACCATGACAGATGCAATCGTCAGACTTATACCAGGTGTGTTAGGGAACCAACAATCACATGAGGATGATTCATTCCAAGATGGATTATTAGAATTCCCACAGTATACTAGACCAAGAGAGTTTAAAAACTATAAAGTGCCAGACGTTCTATTATCTGGTAACCATGCCAATATTGAACGTTGGAGACATGAACAAAAGATTATTAGAACATACGACAAGCGTCCTGACTTATTAGAACATTATGAGCTTACTCAAGCAGATAAAAAGGTTATAGAAAATCATAACAAGCAGTCATCTAAGTAATATCAAATATTTAGGGTGAAACGACAATGGTAATAGACTTCAATATAGTACCTTACGACGATAAATATTTTGATGAAATTAATAAATTGAACAGTGAAGAAGGTTGGCGTAATCTTGTTGAACATAAAGCAACGTTTAAAAATGCTTTAAATCAGTCAAATGCTTATGTTGCTGTAGATAATGAAAGTAATGTGCTAGGCTATATTAGAACAATTACAGATCAATTTATTACTTTATTTATATGTGAATTACTTGTTAAAATGTCGTATAGAAGTAACGGGGTGGGGCAAGCTTTAATAAATGAAGCACGTCGACAATATCCCACAACTAGAATTGAACTATTGGCTACGAAAAGTTCGACTACATATTATGAAAAACATAAATTTAGACCATTTTATGGTTTTAGAAAATCATCGGATGAATAGTTTTAATTACTATTTGGGTTTTCAAAACTGATTTACATTGTTTTGTCTAGAAATTTAAAAACTAATTGAAAAACTACGAACAATGTGCTAACATAATTCAAGTGTGCGATACACGAAAAATCACTATGATCCGCTGCTATATATTTGTCTAGGCAAGAACATAGGTTGAAGGAGAGAATAGAAAATGACTAATCACAAATTGATTGAAGCAGTAACTAAATCACAACTACGCACTGATTTACCTTCTTTCCGTGCAGGTGACTCTTTAAGAGTACACGTACGTATTATTGAAGGTACTCGCGAACGTATCCAAGTATTCGAAGGTGTAGTAATTAAACGTCGTGGTGGAGGCATTTCAGAAACTTTCACTGTACGTAAAATTTCTTCAGGTGTTGGTGTGGAAAGAACTTTCCCATTACACACTCCTAAAATCGAAAAAATCGAAGTTAAACGTCGCGGTAAAGTACGTCGTGCTAAATTATACTACTTACGTAATTTACGTGGTAAAGCTGCTAGAATTCCAGAAATTCGCTAATCAGCTTTTCTACAAGCAAAAGAGCCTTAATTTTAAGGCTCTTTTTTTATATCTTTTTATAGGAAATTAATTGTAGCGTTCAATCATCGCATGTAACTGATTTAAATAATTTTCTTTTAATTGTTGGGGATAGATGATTTTTACATTTTCACCTAAAGTTAATAAATAATGAGTCATATAGTTTAATTCATCATCACTATATTTACCTATGATAAATGGCGTATCGTTTTCATATTTTAACTCCATATTAGGATAGTGATTTTTCATAAACGTTTCCACACCAGCATAATTTAATTCACATTTAAAAAATATATTTTGATAAGCTTGCTCGTCCATAAATTTTAATTCTTCCAACTTTTCTCTAGAAAGTGATACTTCTTGTTCATTATTGATTACCATTTGTTGTATGTAATCACATCTAAATATACCCCATTTTTGTTCAGTAATATTGTAAGCTTCGAAGAACCAAATTCCATTTCTATATAATAATTCATAAGCTTGTACTTCTAGCTCTTTATAAGTAAATTGAGTGTAAGTTATAGTTATCGTATTTTGATTAAGTATTGAACTTAAAATATCTGCTAAGATATCTGATTGGTTAATAGGTATGCATTGTAATATTGAATCACATTTAACGTGTTTTGGACGTCACTTTTTAAATTATTAGGAATCGTAGAGTACAATTTATCACGAATTTGCTTATATGATTTTTTGAAGGGTGTACTTGAAAGTAATTTTAATGCATCTAATGCAAAGAAAATTGCTAAAATTTCATTTTTATTAAAATAAATGGGTGTTAACAAATTCTGATTAATAATCTTATAGCCACCGTATCTACCGCTTTCAACATAAAGGCCGACGCCCATACTTTCAAGTTCTGCTATGTCTCTAAGTGCCGTTCTTTTTGAAATATTAAATTCTTCCATTATATCTTTTAAATGAAAAGTATGTTTATTACTTAGATAAATGAGTTCTCGGTTTAAGCGCTCAGCTTTATTCATAAATTTTCCTTTCAATGGTGCCGTAAAATGACACCTTTAAGATTTATGATAATAATATCATATTAAAAGGAGAATATCTTAATGCACACACTAATTATTAACGCACATCCTGATTTTAAAAATAACAATACTTTTTCGGCTAAATTAAAAGATCTATTTATGGAAAAATTCACAACGGCATTTCCTAATGAAGCGCCTGAAGTTTTAAATTTATATGATATGGAACTTCCTAGAATTGAAGAAACACAATTATTAAAAATATGGGGTAAACAAAATGCTAATCAACCTTTAACAGAAGAAGAACAAATAATAGCCGATACTTCGTCAAATTTACTTACTCAATTTAAAAGATGCCAGCGCATTGTAATTGTTTCTCCGCTTCATAACTTTAATATCACTTCAAGAATGAAAGATTATATGGATAATATTATGTTAGCAAGAGAAACATTTAAATATACTGAAGATGGTTCTGTAGGTTTAATGACTGATAATTATAAAGCTTTATTACTACAAGCAAGTGGTACAGTATATACAAACAATGATCGTTATACACCACTTGAATTCTCTTATTACTATTTAAAAGAAATGTTCGAAGAAATAATGGGCTTCGATGCATTTTATATAGCTCGAGCTGAGGGGACTTCAATAATGAGTGAAGATGATGTTATAAACAAAGCCAAAACAAATTTAGACGAAGTCTTTAATGAATTTTACGAAGCATAAAGTTTAAAATAATAAATAAAAGCACTGTTGCTATCTTTATAGCAACAGTGCTTTTAATTAATGTCTTTTCACTGATCTTACAAATAAAACGCTAGCTACTATACCAATAATGCTAATACATATTAAAGGCCATAGCAGTGGTGGTTGATAAGTCAGTTTAATTTGCTGTTCGCCATGTTTGGCATGTATCACAGTCATTATACCATTGCCTTTCGTAACAGGAATAGATTTCCCATCTGCACTTGCCTTCATACCATCTCTGAAAGGAATTGGAAGTACAATATAACCTTTACGGTGCTGATTGTTAGTCAATGTATAGCCATTTCGTTGTTGTGAAACTTTAATTTTAGTAAGTGATTTTGCGCTTGTTCGTAATGTTTTATAATCTTCACCATAAATACCGTGTATTTTATAGTTATATTTACCTTTAGGCAGTTTAATGTTTGAGTTTTCATTCGCTTTTACTCTGATTGTAATTGGTTTTACTACTCGTCGATATTTATATGTGAGTTCTTTGCGTTGTTGAGAATATTCATTTAAAGCTATCTTATGTCGTTTATCAGGCGCTTGTAATACTAAGTCCATTGAAATATACATGTCTTTATATTTGTGAGCTAGATGTGCAGGTAGCTTATATTGAATACCACCATTATTTTTAGTAACTATCAATGTATCATTGCTCGTTTTATGTGCATTGATATAAGATACATGCGCCGAAGATAATAAATTTTTATTCGGCTTAAAGTTAGTGTTTGCTTTGTGATTATTCGTTAGAGTTACACCTTGTAACATTGCTTGCTCTCTATCTAATGGTGACTTTAAGTCACGCGTATTATAGACCTTATTTGTAATATGCGCACTCGGATAATCAATCGTATTTTTACTATGCAAGAATTGCGTGTGCTTGTTCGGCTTAATCTTTTTAGTATATTTAAAGCCGTAAGGTAAGTTTGGATCATTCGTTTTTTTAATACGATCTTGAACATTCCATAAAGCCATTAAATTGGCACGATTGGATAACAAGCGATATGTGCTATTAGTATCTGTCGGCATATTAATTTGCATTGTTTTATCGTAGTAATCCAATATTTTTCCATCGATAATACTTGAATATAATAAAATGCCATTAAAGCGATAGATGAGTGGTGTATTCAGTGAAAAAGTCGTCATAAAATCAATTCGATTGAATGGATCTTGTCGATGTGACTCATTTATTTTATGGATTGATTTAGCAAGTGTAGCATTATGGTATTGTGGACTTTTTAATGCTGAAAATGTTGTCTCATATTTCCTTAAATTATTAAAGCGATGATTGTTGACTAAAATCGCTTGTTGAGCCATAAATAACACAATTACTATAGCAAGTGGCCAGCGCTTATCTAATAAGTTCTTACGAGCAATAATTAGTCCTAGAGATAACATAATTAGTAGACATACGTACATCCAAGTTAATTTTTCATGGTGAATTAAAATATGAGCGATAATGATTGCTATTATGACTGGCGTACATGCTAAAAGATAAGCACGTAAAGTTATCTCTCTAAGATAATGGATAAATAGACCAATTAAAGCGCCAGTAGTTAATGCGAAAACGTATATCCAACGTCTCTCTGGCGTAGCGAAGCCATTAAATAAACTATCAAAATAAGGTGTTAAAGAACCAATTAGCATAATCCAAGTGAATATGGCGAATAAACGATAGTAGTAATGTCGATACAATTGAAACGATAATAATGCTACTAATGCAAAAATTGTAACTGTTATATAAAAGCCATTAGAGAAAAAATGGGTTTGGCGTTCAAAATCAGTAAATGCTGGAATATGGAAATCAGGATTTTGTTTACGGTTGTTTGCAAAGAATGATGAAACACTTGTATAAAATCCCCAACTAGCTGACATTAAACTTAATAAGGCAGCAACTATTAGTGTCACTACTTTTTGTTTTCTAGTTACAATATCTTGTTGATGTTTCCAGATTACTCTATATACAAAATAACCAAATAACACTAGCGCTTCGAAATAGCTAAAGTAAAAATTAGAGAATAGAGTTAATGCGACTGCAAAAATAAATAAGCCTAACTTTTTTTCTTTAAAATAACGTTCCATACCGTATAACGATAAGGGTAAAAATATTAATAAATCACCGTAGAATGACCAAGTGAAATTAAAATAAATCACTATTGTTGAGCCACTGTATAATAATGCTGCAATAAAAGTAGAAGCTTTTTTAAATTGTAAATAATTAAAATAGTAAAAAGCTAACATAAATGTAACTACAGTTTTTGCAATAGCCACGATAAGTTGATTTCCAGGCCAGAACATAATGTTATTAGGATGTAGGTTAAATATTTGGCTACATATCCATATACAAATAAAATTAATATAAGTGAGAGGTGACGTAGTGTAATAATAAGAAAGATCTTTTATATAATCGCCACCTAGACCAAAGGAATGGTCATAAAAGCTATCGAAATGAATAAAATGATGATAAAGATACATTTGGAATGGCATCATCTGTCTGACACCATCACCGAAACCACTGAAAATTATGCCATCTTTAAAATATCTGACAATATATGGGGTGAAAATAAGCATAGTCACAATTATCCCCATCACTAAAATACAGATAAATCGTGTTATCTTATTAGACCAAAGACGGTTTAACATGTACAATTCCTCATTTCAAAGGCTCCTTTTTATTTAAATATTAAGAATGCTTGTTATGATAAACTTTCCAAAAGCAATAACTAAAAATTATAAATATAAATGATAAGATACACATCGTATACCAATAAGGTGGACGATATTTAATAATAATGGTTTTATCATTTTTATGAACTGGCACACCTGTCATCATATAGTTTATTTTTTTAGGCGTGACTGATTTATGATCTACATAGGCATGCATTCCTTTGCGATAAGGTATATTAATACTTGCTATGCCGCTTTTATGTTGGTTGAGGTTTACTTTAATTCCATCATTGATATCTTTATATGTGTTTATATGACTGTCGCGTCTTGCAGCAGATTTTAAATCTTTATAATCTTCTCCATATAAACTTTTGATTGCTAATTTATAGTTACCACGTGGCATTACATTGACATGAATATCGCCATTGTTGTCTGGTTGTGTTTTATATAATTGTGTATCGACGCCTGTTTTATACGTTGAGTTATTAAACAAACGATTGTTAATATAACCATTTACGTTCACCGTATAGTTACTATCAGGTAATCCTCTTTTTACTTTAAGTGTTAAATAAAAATCTTTATAGCGCTTTGTTATTTTCTTAGGGACATGAATTACATATTCACCTGAATTATCTTTAACTTGAATATGATATTTAGGTAATAATTTCATATGCTTTGTCTTGATTTTACTTTGTGAGATTAAATTTTGAGCAGGATGTTGCCATGTTTTACCTGCATTATTCATAACGACACCTTTAATCATGGCATGCTCTCTATCTATCGGATTAGTTAATTTTGATGCGTCATAAATATGATTAGTAATATTAACTGCTGGTAAGACATAGTTATTTTCGTAAATAACATATTGACCATCTTGCTTAATTTTTTTGAAATAACGAGGTACATTATCTTGGTAATCTTTAACCATTAAATAACGCACAGACCATAGACTAGCAATGTTTTGACGGCCATTTGTCGACTGATAACGACTGACTGATTCTTCACGCATATTGATTTTTAAGTCGTCATAATAATAGTCTAAAATGTTGTGATTAAAAATGCTTGAGTACAGACTAATACCTTTAAAATGTTGATACATCGGCGTATTATCTTGTTCGTTCACACGCCAATCAATACGTTCATCTTCGCGTTTATGGTTGTTCATGTAAGCCACTAAGTTTCTTTGCATTGGTGAGCTATACATGCTTTCATTTATATAATTTTTATTTGCCCGTTGTTGATGGTCAGGGAAATATATTTGATTATAAATAAATACAATAGATACTAATAAACTTAAGATAAATAGTGTAATGATAAAAATTACTGTTAGTTTTGTTCTAAAATAACTTTCTTTTACAAAAAGTATTAATAAGCCAACTAAACTTACTACAGGGACAAAATAAACCCAAGCAACAGTATTATGATATGACCAAGCACTATAAAAAATAACGGCCACGGCGGGTAGTGAAGTAATGCAATAACCTTTAATCGACATGGTTTTGAAGTATTTAACATACAAGCCTACTAGTATAGCTGCATTGAAAGCTAACAAGAAATGCCAACGCTTTTGTGGTGCAGACATCCCATTAAAAAGTTGATCTACAAATGGAAGGAAACTAGCAATAATCGTAATAATTGTCAAAATAGCAAACAATCTAAAATAAAAATGTTTATATAATTTGAAAGATAACAGTGCTTGTATTGTTATATAGAGAATGACAATTAAATAATTATCGTAAAAAATATTGGTGTTACTATCCAACTTCTCAAATAAATCAACGTTCCCGTTAAATGGAATTCGTCTATTACCTAAGTAACTCTGAATGCCGTGGAAAAAGAAAAACATACTGCTACCTAAACCTAAAAGCGCAACAATACATAGTGTTATATAATCGCGATAGCGCAATTTAATATCTTGCTGATGTTTGAAAATAAGTCGTATTGCTAAATAAATAATACCCACTAGTAATTGGTAATATGCAAAATAAAAATTATTTATTAGCGATAGCACTATAACTATTAGTAGCAAACCAATTTTTCTCTGTTGAATATATCTTTCAATCGAGAGTAATAGTAGTGGTAATAAAATAAAAATATCACTAAAGAATGGCCAATATACAGTGAATCTAAAATATAATGGCGAAATAACGAATAAAGAAGCTGCTAATAGCGCAATTTTTCGATTTAGCATGATATATTTGGCAAAAGCAAATGTAGCAATTAATGCTAAAAATGATTTGAATATTGACATAACTAGTGCGTTAGCCGTCCAAAAAGCTACATCATTTGTGTCGACATGAATGACATGTTGTAAAATAAAGACACCAATCACGTTGAAAATAAATAAGATATTAGTGGAGAAGTAGTAACTTAAGTCTGTGAAAAAATCGCCACCTAATCCAAAATCAGATGCATAGAACCATGACCCGTGACTCCAATGATCGTATAAAAACATTTGTATAGGAATCATCTGTTCTAAACCATCATTTGGCCCTGTAAAAAGTATGCCATCATGTATGTATCTATAAATAATATAACTATGGCCAATCATTGCGATGGCAATAAAGACAATCAAATACAGTACTTTTCGTTTCATAATTGTTTCTCCCGACAAAATTTTATATATAAAGATTGCTTTATAGCAAATTTACTAATTAAGTTGATAAAAATTTACGCGCATTCTTTAACGATGTTACTAAACTTAAAATACTTATAGAAATGGTATCATATTATAGCGTTACATATTAAAATAAAATAGATACATCTCACACTTATTAATATAGTGCAAATGAAAATATAAACTAAGAAAAGGTGAAAGTTATGGTTATTCAATGGTATCCAGGTCATATGGCCAAAGCCAAAAGACAAGTGACTGAACAATTGAAAAAGGTCGATGTCGTTTTTGAACTTGTAGACGCACGTATTCCTTATAGTTCAAGAAACCCAATGATTGATGAAGTAATACAACAAAAACCAAGAGTGGTTATTTTAAATAAAAAAGATATGGCAAATTTAGCAGAACTTGAAAAATGGGAAACTTATTTTAAAGAACAAGGATTTTATCCAGTTGCTGTAGATGCCAAGCATGGTAAAAATCTCAAACAAGTTGAACAAGCTGCAATCAAAGCGACCGAAGAAAAATTTGAAAGAGAACGTAATAAAGGTCTAAAACCGCGTGCAATTAGAGCGATGATAGTTGGCATACCCAATGTTGGTAAATCTACGTTGATAAATAAATTAGCCAATAGAGCGATTGCTAAAACTGGTAATACACCGGGTGTAACAAAGCAACAACAATGGATAAAAATAGGTAAATCATTACAATTGTTAGATACTCCAGGAATACTATGGCCAAAATTTGAAGATCAATTAGTAGGTAAAAAATTAAGTATTACGGGTGCCATTAAAGACAGTATTGTCCATTTAGATGAAGTGGCTATCTATGGTTTAGAATTTTTAAAAGAACATGATTATGATAATTTAGTGAAGCATTACAATGTGGATGTGGCACAAGATGATGATAATTTAGCATGGTTTGAAGCGATAGGTCGAAGACGCGGCATGTTACAAAGAGGCAATGAAGTAGATTATGAAGCGGTCATTGAGTTAATTATTAATGAAATCAGAAATGCAAAAATAGGCACGTATACCTTTGATATATTTAGCGAAATTGAGCGTGATTATCTTGGCTAAACTGAGTATCGCAGAAGTCAAAACAGCGTTACGTCAATTATTGACAGAAGCAGAAATCGATCAAAGCGAATTTGCACAAGATGAACGTAAAGGTGTACAAAATGCCATCGTTTCTAGGAAGAAACAATTACAAAAAGAACAAGCATTGATTGAGCAATACGCGGTCATGTCAGAGTTTGAAAATAATATTTTGGCATCAGCACCACAAGCATTGATATGTGGTATTGATGAAGTAGGCAGAGGTCCTTTAGCCGGTCCTGTCGTTACTTGTGCCGTTATTTTAAATAAAGAACACCGCTTTTTAGGGTTAAATGATTCCAAAAAATTATCTGCAAGTAAGCGAAAAGAATTAGAGTATAGACTAAAAAACGAAGTGTTAGATTATGCTTTTGGTGTTGCTTCTGTGGAAGAAATAGATCAGTTAAATATTTACCAAGCAACTAAATTAGCAATGACACGTGCAATAGAAAATTTATCTAACAAACCAACACATTTACTTGTAGATGCAATGGAATTGGATATAGATATACCTCAACAATCACTCATTAAAGGTGATGCACGAAGCGTATCGATTGCCGCTGCTAGTGTACTCGCAAAAGAACATAGAGATAACTATATGCGCCAACTTGACGCCACTTATCCAGGATACGGATTTAGTAATAATGTCGGTTATGGCACGAAAGAACATCTTAAGGGCATAGAACAATTTGGCGTTATAAAAGAACATCGAAAAACATTTGAACCAATTAAATCTATAGTTAATAATTCTTATTAAATAAAATAAATTATAAATAACTAGCGTCAAACAGTTTACAATAGCGCTTACATTTTTTATAATTGAAATGCACTTAACCTAAGAGGAGGATGGAGAATGAATATCCACGAGTATCAAGGCAAAAAAATCTTTCGTTCCATGGGCGTAGCTGTCCCAGAAGGACGCGTAGCATTTACTGCAGATGAAGCAGTAGAGAAAGCTAAAGAATTAAACTCAGATGTATATGTGGTGAAAGCACAAATCCACGCTGGCGGTAGAGGTAAAGCTGGCGGTGTTAAAATTGCTAAATCACTATCTGAAGTAGAAAGTTACGCAAATGAGTTATTAGGTAAACAATTAGTAACTCATCAAACTGGACCAGAAGGTAAAGAAGTAAAACGCCTTTACATTGAAGAAGGCTGCGATATTCAAAAAGAATATTATGTAGGATTTGTAATCGATAGAGCAACAGACCGTATTACGTTAATGGCTTCTGAAGAAGGCGGAACTGAAATTGAAGAGGTAGCTGCTAAGACACCAGAAAAGATCTTTAAAGAAACAATTGATCCTGTAACTGGTTTAGCACCTTATCAAGCAAGAAGAATCGCTTTCAATATTAATATTCCTAAAGAATCAATTAATAAAGCTGCGAAATTTTTAATTTCTTTATATAACGTCTTTGTAGAAAAAGATTGTTCAATCGTTGAAATTAACCCACTAGTAACTACTGGTGACGGTGAAGTTTTAGCATTAGATGCTAAAGTTAATTTCGACGACAATGCAATGTTTAGACATAAAGATATCCAAGAATTACGCGATTTAGAAGAAGAAGATCCAAAAGAAATTGAAGCTTCTAAATATGATTTATCATACATCGCTTTAGATGGCGACATCGGTTGTATGGTAAACGGTGCAGGCTTAGCAATGGCTACAATGGATACAATTAACCATTTCGGCGGAAATCCAGCTAACTTCCTAGACGTAGGGGGCGGCGCTACTAAAGAAAAAGTTACTGAAGCATTTAAAATCATCTTAAGTGATGACAATGTTAAAGGTATCTTTGTAAATATTTTCGGTGGAATCATGAAATGTGATGTTATCGCTGAAGGTATCGTAGCTGCAGTTAAAGAAGTAGACCTTACTTTACCATTAGTTGTACGTTTAGAAGGTACAAATGTTAAAGAAGGTAAAGAGATTCTTAAAGAATCTGGATTAGCTATCGAACCAGCCGCTACTATGGCTGAAGGTGCACAAAAAATTGTAAAGCTTGTTAAAGAAGCGTAAGGAAAGGATGGGAGCACTAAGATGAGTGTATTTATAGATAAAAATACAAAAGTAATTGTACAAGGTATCACAGGGTCTACTGCCCTTTTCCATACTAAACAAATGTTAGAATATGGCACACAAATAGTTGCAGGTGTTACACCAGGTAAAGGTGGACAAGTTGTAGAAGGTGTACCAGTATTCAATACAGTAGATGAAGCTAAAGAAGAAACAGGTGCAAACGTATCAGTAATATATGTACCAGCACCATTCGCGGCAGACGCTATTTTAGAATGTATCGATGCAGAATTAGATATGGCTATCTGTATCACTGAACACATTCCAGTTGTAGATATGGTTAAAGTAAAACGTTATTCAGAAGGCAAAAAGACTCGCGTAGTTGGACCCAACTGCCCAGGTGTTATTACAGCTGACGAATGTAAAATTGGTATTATGCCAGGTTACATTCACAAAAAAGGTCACGTAGGTGTAGTATCACGTTCTGGTACATTAACTTACGAAGCAGTTCACCAATTAACTGAAGAAGGTATTGGTCAAACAACTGCTGTAGGTATCGGTGGGGACCCAGTAAACGGAACTAACTTCATCGATGTATTAAAAGCATTTAATGAAGACGATGAAACTCACGCAGTAGTTATGATTGGTGAAATCGGTGGTACAGCAGAAGAAGAAGCTGCTGAATGGATTAAAGCCAACATGAACAAACCAGTTGTCGGATTCGTTGGTGGTCAAACAGCTCCTCCAGGAAAACGTATGGGACACGCTGGTGCGATTATTTCAGGTGGTAAAGGTACTGCTGAAGAAAAAATCAAAACACTTAACGATTGTGGCGTAAAAACTGCTGATACTCCTTCAGAAATTGGAACTACTCTAATTGAAGCGGCTAAAGAAGCAGGCATTTATGAACAATTATTAACTGTAAAACAATAGTATATTATGTTTAGCACAAATTCTGGCACATCCAGAATTTGTGCGTTTTTATATATGCTTTTAATATTTAAAAAATGGCTAGTAAATATTACTCCTTACATTTTGCTAACAATTAAGATATGAAAATGTAATAAGTTTACTTTATCTTACGTTTTATAATGTCAATAAGAGGAGGTATTTATATGGCCCAGTATACCTATTTAAAATTATTAGCCGCAGGTTTTACGACACTTCAAATATATAAAATCATAGCATTTGCACCACATTTTCTAGAGGCCTCTAAAGAAGAACAATCTGCTATTTTAAGTCATTTTGTTCGACAACATCATAGTAAAGCACTCAGCATAGCAGTCACCCTATTTAATAAGTTATATGTTGAAAAGATAATAGAAAAGTTAACATTGGATAAAGTGAATTTTATTTCTATTAATGACAATTGTTATCCTAGATTATTACGTGAAATTGCAAATCCACCAGTGATTTTATATTATAGAGGGAATGCAAAATTGCTTAATAATGTTTCTTTTCTTAGCGTTATCGGTTCGAGAAATGCGACGGCTTATACAGACCAAGCGTTACATTATTTATATCCAGCATTTTTACAGCAAAAGATTGGTATTGTATCGGGCTTAGCAAAAGGCGCTGATCACAGTGCACTTAAACTAGCATTGCAATATGATTTGCCAGCAGTAGCTGTATTAGCATTTGGTCATTGTCGACATTATCCTGCGATAACACGAACGACTAGAAATCAACTTGAACAACATGGTTTAGTGATAAGTGAGTATCCACCTCAAACACCTATTAAAAAATATAATTTTCCTCTACGTAATCGTTTAATAAGTGGTATTTCTAAAGGGGTATTAATTACAGAATCTGAAATGCATTCTGGCACACACATCACCTTAGAATGTGCATTAGACCAAAATAGAGAAGTTTATGTCATACCAGGTAGATTTTATGATCAACTGAGTGTGGGGAACATGATAGCTGCACAACAAGGCGCTAAAATTGTTATGAAGCCTGAAGATATAATAGATGATTTTAAATTGACTATATAAGATGTTTTAACAAAGTTATTGTAATTTATTTACTACATATAAAAATTCTTATTCATTTCTTACTTATTTTTAGTTTAATTAGTGTAATATAATATGTTGCAAAAATAGAGTTGTAATTTAAAAACATTGACAAAGTCAAATTAGACCGTTTATTATTTATCTTTGTAAATTAGATATGCAAGGGGGAACTACTTTGGCAGAAAATTTAGTCATAGTTGAATCGCCTGCAAAAGCTAAAACTATTGAAAAATATTTAGGTAAAAAATATAAAGTTATCGCCTCAATGGGCCATGTTAGAGACTTACCTAGAAGTCAAATGGGTGTAGATGAGGAAAACGATTATGAGCCGAAATATATAACAATCCGCGGCAAAGGGCCAGTAGTCAAAGACTTAAAAAAACATGCTAAGAAAGCTAAAAATGTTTACTTAGCAAGTGACCCCGACCGTGAAGGTGAAGCGATTGCTTGGCATTTGGCTAACATATTAGACTTAGAAGACACAAGTGAAAATAGAGTTGTATTTAACGAAATAACTAAAGATGCAGTAAAAGATAGCTTTAAACATCCACGTGGAATTGAGATGGAGCTAGTTGATGCGCAACAGGCTAGACGTATTTTAGATAGACTTGTAGGTTATAACATCTCACCAGTATTATGGAAAAAAGTAAAAAAAGGTTTGTCAGCAGGACGTGTTCAATCTGTTGCTTTACGTTTAGTTATCGACCGTGAAAATGAAATTAGAAATTTCAAACCGGAAGAATATTGGAAAATTGAAGGGGAATTTAGATATAAAAAATCTAAGTTCAATGCCAAATTTCTTCATTTAAAAAACAAACCGTTTAAATTAACGAATAAAGATGATGTTGAAAAAATAACGACTCAGTTAGATGGCGATCAATTTGAAGTAACTAAAGTTACAACGAAAGAAAAGACACGCTATCCATCAAATCCATTTACGACATCAACATTACAACAAGAAGCTGCTCGTAAATTAAACTTTAAAGCACGTAAAACGATGATGTTAGCGCAACAACTATATGAAGGTATAGATTTGAAAAAACAAGGCACTGTTGGTTTAATTACTTATATGCGTACAGATTCAACACGTATATCTGACCAAGCAAAAGCCGAATCAAAAAAATATATCGAAGAAACATATGGTAAAGAGTATACTTCTAACCGTAAAGCTAAAGGTCAAGGTGACCAAGATGCCCATGAAGCAGTAAGACCAACAAGTACATTGCGTACGCCTAGCCAAATGAAGGATTATTTAACGCGAGATCAATACCGTCTTTATAAATTAATATGGGAACGCTTCGTGGCTAGTCAAATGGCACCGGCTATATTAGATACCGTAGCCATGGATTTAACGCAAAATGACTTGAAATTCCGTGCTAATGGACAAACAATTAAGTTTAAAGGTTTTATGACACTATATGTTGAAGCTAAAGATGATAGTGACGACGGACAAGATAACAAATTACCTAAAATAAACGAAGGAGAAATGGTGACAGCGACAAATATTGAACCTTCTCAACATTTTACGCAACCACCTCCACGTTATACTGAGGCACGTTTAGTTAAAACATTAGAAGAATTGAAAATTGGTCGTCCGTCAACTTATGCACCGACAATCGATACAATTCAAAAACGTAACTACGTTAAAAATGAAAGCAAACGTTTTGTACCTACAGAGCTTGGGGAAATCGTAAATGAACAAGTTAAAGAATATTTCCCTGAAATTATCGACGTAGATTTTACTGCTAATATGGAAACTTTATTAGATAAAGTTGCCGAAGGTGAAATCGAATGGAAAAAGGTTATTCGAGATTTCTTCAATAGTTTCAAACAAGATGTAGAACGTGCAGAAGAAGAAATGGAAAAAATTGAAATTAAAGATGAACCAGCTGGGGAAGATTGCGAAGTTTGTGGCGCACCTATGGTTATTAAAATGGGACGTTACGGTAAATTCATGGCATGCTCTAATTTCCCAGACTGTCGCAATACAAAGGCAATTGTTAAATCGATAGGCGTTACTTGTCCGAAATGTAAAGAAGGAGAAGTAGTAGAACGTAAATCTAAGAAAAATAGATTGTTCTATGGTTGCTCAAAATATCCTGATTGTGACTTTATCAGTTGGGATAAACCAGTAGGAAGAGATTGTCCTAAATGTAATGAGTACCTCGTAGAACGTAAAAAAGGTAAAACAAGCCAAGTGGTTTGTTCAAACTGTGATTATAAAGAAGCAGAGCAAAAATAAATATATTGTTACAACTTATCGTTTTAATGTTAAAATATTAATATTACTAACGAAGTAATTGATAATGATATAAATTAAAGCAACTAACGGCAAAAATATAGTATAGTGCTATTGAATTTGTCGTAGTTGCTATTTTTAATGTAATGGAGGAAATACATGATGCAAACAGTTAACGTTGTTGGCGCTGGATTGGCTGGATCAGAAGCGGCTTATCAACTTGCGCAAAGAGGCGTAAAAGTTAATTTAATTGAAATGCGACCTGTGAAGCAAACGCCAGCACATCATACAGATAAATTTGCCGAGTTAGTTTGTTCTAATTCATTAAGAGGTAATGCTTTAACAAACGCGGTAGGTGTATTAAAAGAAGAAATGAGACGTTTAGATTCTTTAATCATTAAAGCGGCAGATAGTGCTAGAGTGCCTGCTGGTGGTGCATTAGCTGTAGACAGACATGATTTTGCCGGTTATATTACTGAAACATTAAGAAATCATCCTAATGTAACGGTACTTAATGAAGAAGTTAATAGTATTCCTGAAGGCTATACAATTATTGCCACAGGTCCACTTACAACTGATAAGTTAGCGCAAGAAATTGTCGACGTTACAGGTAAAGATCAACTTTATTTCTACGATGCAGCTGCTCCTATTATTGAAAAAGACACGATAGATATGGATAAAGTTTATTTGAAATCTAGATACGATAAAGGTGAAGCAGCGTATTTAAATTGTCCAATGACTGAAGAAGAATTTAACCGATTTTATGATGCGGTACTTGAGGCAGAAGTAGCACCCACAAATGAATTTGAAAAAGAAAAATATTTTGAAGGGTGTATGCCTTTTGAAGTAATGGCAGAACGTGGAAGAAAAACATTATTATTCGGCCCGATGAAACCAGTAGGACTTGAAGACCCTAAAACAGATAAAAGACCATTTGCAGTGGTACAATTAAGACAAGATGATGCAGCCGGCACATTATATAATATTGTTGGGTTCCAAACGCATCTTAAATGGGGCGCACAAAAAGACGTTATTCGTCTAATTCCTGGTTTAGAAAACGTTGAAATCGTACGTTATGGTGTCATGCATAGAAACACATTTATTAATTCACCAGATGTATTATCCGAAACTTATGCACTTAAAGGCAGAGACAATTTATACTTTGCAGGTCAAATGACTGGGGTAGAAGGTTATGTTGAAAGTGCAGCTAGTGGTTTAATTGCTGGAATTAATGTGGCCCATAAATTACAAGATAAGGCAGAAGTTATTTTCCCTAGAGAAACAATGTTGGGTAGTATGGCTTACTACATTTCTCACGCTAAAAATGAAAAAAACTTCCAACCTATGAATGCTAATTTTGGATTATTGCCTGCGTTAGAACATCGCATTAAAGATAAAAAAGAACGTTACGAAACGTTAGCTAATAGAGCATTATCATATTTAGATAACTATAAAAAAACTTTATAATTAAAAGATGAAGAGACTATTCTTCGAAAAATTTTGATAATTGAACACAATTTAATAGTTATTTTTAGCAGCCCCCTCTAACAATATGCTACAATGCAAAATGATGGAGGGGTTTTCTAGTGGAACAAATTCAAGAAGCTTATCTTTATATGCTAAAGGTTGAAAGACAATTTTCTAACCATACATTAAAGTCTTATTATGATGATATTCATCAATTCAATGACTTTTTGCAACAAGAACATTTAGATTTAAACTCATTTGAATATAAAGATGCGCGTAACTTTTTAAGTTTTTTATATTCGAAAAACTTGAAAAGAACAACTGTTTCTCGTAAAATTTCTACGCTGAGAAGTTTTTATGAATATTGGATGACGCGAGATGAAAGTGTTGTTAACCCATTTGTTCAACTAGTGCATCCGAAAAAAGAACAGTATTTACCCCACTTTTTTTATGAAGAAGAAATGGAAGCTTTATTTAAAACAGTGTCGTCAGATGCTAAAAAAGGTTTAAGAGATAGAGTTATATTAGAATTATTATATGCAACTGGTATACGTGTTTCTGAGTTAGTAAACATTCGTGAACAAGACTTAGACATGAGTTCACCAGGCGTTAAAGTTTTAGGTAAAGGCAATAAAGAAAGATTTATACCTTTTGGTG
Source organism: Staphylococcus kloosii (assembly GCF_003019255.1). Classification (NCBI taxonomy): domain Bacteria; kingdom Bacillati; phylum Bacillota; class Bacilli; order Caryophanales; family Staphylococcaceae; genus Staphylococcus; species Staphylococcus kloosii. The sequence goes on along the minus strand of NZ_CP027846.1, from coordinate 1,921,284 downwards.
AATTTTGTAAGCAAAGTATTGAAGCTTATCTATCGCAATTCAAACCTAAATTAAATAGTGATCATAATTTCTTATTAGTTAATATGAAAGGTGACCCAATTACTGAAAGGGGCGTACGTTTTGTATTGAATGATGTAGTTAAACGTACGGCTGGTGTTACCGATATACACCCTCATAAACTACGGCATACTTTTGCTACTCATATGTTAAATGAAGGTGCAGATTTAAGAACAGTACAATCGTTATTAGGACATGTTAATTTGTCGACTACTGGTCGCTATACTCACGTCTCTAATGAACAGTTGAGAAAAGTATATTTAAATGCACACCCTCGTGCAAAAAAGGAGAATTAGAATGAGTACATCAATTCATGCAACGACAATATTTGCAGTTCAACATGATGGACATTGTGCAATGGCCGGTGATGGTCAGGTTACTTTAGGTGAGCAAGTAATTATGAAACAAACGGCGAGAAAAGTAAGAAGATTGTATGATGGAAAAGTATTAGCAGGATTTGCAGGAAGTGTTGCTGATGCTTTTACTTTGTTTGAAAAATTTGAAACTAAATTACAACAATTTGGTGGTAATTTAGAACGCGCAGCAGTTGAATTAGCACAAGAATGGCGTGGTGACAAACAATTACGCCAATTAGAAGCAATGTTAATTGTTATGGATCAATCATCTATCCTTGTTGTTAGTGGTACAGGTGAAGTTATTGCACCTGACGATAACTTGATAGCAATTGGTTCTGGAGGTAATTATGCATTGAGTGCTGGAAGAGCCTTGAAAAAGCATGCAACGAATCTTAGCGCAAAAGAAATGGCTTATGAAAGTTTAAAAGTTGCTGCTGATATTTGCGTATTTACGAATGACCAAATAGTTGTAGAAGAACTTTAAAAACACATAATTTTAGTTAAAGAGAAAATAATTTATAATTAGCGCACACGAAATTAAGCATCATAGCTTATTGTATTTGAGATGGAGGGTATTATTACTATGGTTGAAAATGGCATAAAATTAACGCCGAAAGACATAGTTTCAAAATTAAACGAGTATATCGTAGGTCAAGAAGACGCCAAACGTAAAGTTGCGATAGCGTTAAGAAATAGATATAGAAGAAGTTTACTTTCTGACGAAGAAAAACAAGAAATCGCACCTAAAAACATTTTAATGATTGGTCCTACTGGTGTAGGTAAAACAGAAATCGCTAGACGCATGGCGAAAATTGTAGGTGCACCTTTTATTAAAGTTGAAGCAACTAAATTTACCGAAGTAGGTTACGTTGGTCGTGACGTTGAAAGTATGGTAAGAGATTTAGTAGATGTTGCGGTCAGACTAGTAAAAGAAGAGAAAAAAGCATTAGTAAAAGATGATGCAGAGAAAAAAGCTAACGAAAAATTAGTTAAGTTACTAGTACCTAGCATGAAGAAAAAAGCGAGCCAATCTTCAAATCCTTTAGAATCTTTATTTGGTGGCAATATGCCAAACTTTGGTCAAAACCAAGAAGATGAAGAAGAAACACCAACTGAAGAAATTAAAACGAAACGTTCAGAAATTAAGCAACAGTTGTTAGCTGGAAAACTTGAAGAAGAAAAAGTTCGTATCAAAGTTGAACAAGATCCTAGCGCAATGGGTATGTTGGGTACCAACCAAAACCAACAAATGCAAGACATGATGAATCAATTAATGCCTAAGAAAAAAGTTGAACGTGAAGTACCTGTTAAAACAGCACGTAAAATATTAACGGATGAGTTTGCAGATGAATTAATTGATCAAGAGACAGCCAATCAAGAAGCAATTCAACTTGCCGAAGAAATGGGTATTATATTTATCGATGAAATAGATAAAGTTGCTACAAGTAATCAAAATTCCGGTCAAGATGTTTCGCGTCAAGGTGTACAAAGAGATATTTTACCTATTGTTGAAGGTGGCATGGTACAAACAAAATATGGTACTGTAAATACTGAACATATGCTATTTATTGGTGCAGGTGCATTCCATGTATCTAAACCAAGCGACTTGATTCCAGAATTGCAAGGTCGTTTCCCAATTCGTGTAGAACTAGAAAGCTTGTCAGTTGAAGATTTCGTCAGCATATTAACCGAACCAAAATTATCACTAATTAAACAATACGAGGCGCTACTATTAACTGAAGATGTCACAGTTAAGTTTACTGATGATGCAGTTAAACGTTTAGCCGAAATTGCACATCAAGTAAACCAAGATACTGATAATATTGGCGCAAGACGTTTACACACTATATTAGAAAAAATGTTAGAAGATTTATCTTACGAAGCACCTAATATGCCGAATGCAGTTGTAGACATCACACCACAGTATGTTGATGACAAACTAAAATCAATTTCAATGAACAAAGATTTAAGCGCGTTTATACTATAAAACCAAAGATAAAGGAGAGAAAAAATGAGTTTATTATCAAAAACAAGAGAATTAAATACACTATTACAAAAGCATAAAGGTATAGCTGTAGACTTTAAAGATATGGCACAAACAATCAGTAGCGTTACCGTAACTAATGTATTTATCGTATCAAGAAAAGGTAAAATCTTAGGATCAAGTTTAAATGAACTATTAAAAAATGAACGTATCATTCAAATGCTAGAAAATCGTCATATTCCAAGTGAATATACTGAAAAATTAATGGACGTGAAAGAAACACAATCAAATATTACTATCAATGATGTACTTACAGTATTCCCACCTGAAAATGAAGATTTATTCAAAGATAGCAGAACAACAATCTTCCCATTATTAGGTGGAGGAGAGCGTTTAGGTACACTAGTATTAGGACGTGTTCATGACGATTTCTCTGAAAATGATTTAGTGTTAGGTGAATATGCTGCTACAGTTATCGGTATGGAAATTCTACGTGAAAAACATAACGAGGTAGAACAAGAAGCACGTGATAAAGCAGCAATAAATATGGCTATTAATTCACTTTCTTATTCAGAAAGCGAAGCTATTGATCATATCTTTGAAGAACTAGGTGGCAAAGAAGGATTACTTATCGCATCTAAAGTTGCAGATAGAGTTGGTATAACAAGATCTGTTATAGTTAACGCGTTAAGAAAATTAGAAAGTGCGGGTGTTATTGAATCTCGTTCACTTGGTATGAAAGGTACTTTTATTAAAGTTAAAAAAGAAAAATTCCTTGATGAATTAAGTAATATTAAATAATATACTTTTATAAAAAAGCGACAGTAATAAATATAATGCGTGTCGTTTTTTTATTGTGAAATTCGACGAAATTAATTTATTGCGTAGTTATTATAATTGTGGTATATTAGTAAACGGCTATTGAGCCAATACACACACGAAGAGTAGAAGTATAAAGGGTGCGAAATAATATATTTCGTGTTTATATGAGCTTTTTGTGGAGGTAAAAAACCATTAGGAGGATTTAATCATGGCAGTAATTTCAATGAAACAATTACTAGAAGCAGGTGTTCACTTCGGTCACCAAACACGCCGTTGGAACCCAAAAATGAAAAGATACATTTTCACTGAGAGAAATGGTATCTATATCATCGACTTACAAAAAACAGTTAAAAAAGTAGAAGAAGCTTATAACTTCATTAAACAAATTTCTGAAGATGGCGGACGCGTTTTATTTGTAGGTACTAAAAAACAAGCACAAGAATCAGTTAAAGCTGAAGCAGAACGTGCTGGTCAATTTTACGTAAACCAAAGATGGTTAGGCGGAATCTTAACTAACTACAAAACAATCTCTAAACGTATCAAACGCATCTCTGAAATTGAAAAAATGGAAGAAGATGGCTTATTCGAAGTATTACCTAAAAAAGAAGTTGTAGAACTTAAAAAAGAATACGACCGTTTAATCAAATTCTTAGGCGGTATTCGTGATATGAAATCAATGCCTCAAGCATTATTTGTAGTTGACCCTCGTAAAGAGCGTAACGCAATTGCTGAAGCACGTAAATTAAACATCCCTATCGTGGGTATTGTGGATACAAACTGTGATCCTGATGAAATTGATTACGTTATCCCAGCAAACGATGACGCTATTCGCGCAGTTAAATTATTAACTGGTAAAATGGCAGATGCAGTCTTAGAAGGTCAACAAGGTGTATCTAATGAAGAAGTAGCAGCAGAACAAAACATTAATCTTGAAGAATCAACTGAAACTGAAGCTACTGAATCAGCATCAACTGAAGAAAACACTTCTGTTGAATCAAACTAAGAATAATGTAAAATGGGTGATAAGATAATGAGGCTTATCACCTTTTTTTAAAATAAATAATAAATTTATGAAATAATGGAGGAATATTAAATGGCAATTTCAGCTAAACTTGTTAAAGAATTACGTGAAAAAACTGGCGCTGGTATGATGGACTGTAAAAAAGCGCTAACTGAAACAGATGGTGACATCGATAAAGCAATCGACTACCTACGTGAAAAAGGTATCTCAAAAGCAGCTAAAAAAGCTGACCGTATTGCGGCAGAAGGTTTAGTACATGCAGAACAAAAAGGAAACGACGCAGCAATCGTAGAAATCAACTCAGAAACAGACTTCGTTGCTCGTAATGAAGGTTTCCAAGAATTAGTTAAAGAAATTGCGATCCAAGTTCTTGAAACTAAAGTGAACACTGTAGAAGAATTATCTGAAACTAAATTATCTGACGGTAAAACAGTTGACGAACGTATGAAAGAATCAATTGCTACAATTGGTGAAAAATTAAGCATTCGTCGTTTTGCAGTTAGAACTAAAACAGATAATGACGCTTTCGGTATTTACAAACACATGGGTGGACGTATTGGCGTATTAAGCGTTGTTGAAGGAACAACAGACCAAGAAGCTGCTAAAGATGTTGCTATGCATATCGCAGCAATTAACCCTAAATATGTTTCTTCTGACCAAGTAAACGAAGAAGAAATCGCACACGAAAAAGAAGTGCTTAAACAACAAGCATTAAATGAAGGTAAACCAGAAAATATCGTTGAAAAAATGGTAGAAGGCCGTTTACGTAAATATTTACAAGAAATTTGTGCAGTAGACCAAAACTTTGTTAAAGATCCTGACCAAACAGTTGAAGCTTACTTGAAATCTAAAGGTGGTAAACTTGTTGACTTCGTACGTTATGAAGTAGGCGAAGGTATGGAAAAACGTGAAGAAAACTTCGCTGATGAAGTTAAAGGACAAATGAAATAATTTTTCATAAGTGTTGAACAAGAAAGAAGACACCTTTTGTGCCTCAGTATAAAAGATAAACTTTTGTATAGGTCCAACTCACGTGTCTTCTTTACTTGTATCATTTACATATATTTTCAATAGAGAGGATAAGACGATGGCTGATACTTCAAAATTCAAACGTGTTGTTTTAAAATTAAGTGGTGAGGCACTTGCAGGAGATAAAGGTAGCGGTATTAACCCTATGATTATTAAAAGTGTCGCTAGACAAGTAGCTGAAGTTGCAAAAATGGATTGTGAAATTGCTGTAATTGTTGGCGGCGGCAATATTTGGAGAGGTAAAACAGGTGCTGATTTAGGTATGGACCGTGGTACTGCGGACTACATGGGTATGTTAGCAACTGTTATGAATGCGTTAGCATTGCAAGACAGCCTAGAGCAACTAGACTGTGATACACGTGTCTTAACTTCAATTGAAATGAAACAAGTGGCAGAACCATACATTAGACGTCGTGCTATTAGACATTTAGAGAAGAAGAGAGTTGTTATCTTTGCTGCTGGTATCGGTAACCCTTACTTCTCAACTGATACTACTGCTGCTTTACGTGCTGCAGAAGTTGAAGCAGATGTTATCTTAATGGGTAAAAATAATGTAGATGGTGTTTATTCTGCTGACCCTAAAGTTGATGCAAATGCTATTAAATATGAACATTTAACTCACATACAAATGTTACAAGAAGGCCTACAAGTAATGGATTCTACTGCTTCATCATTCTGTATGGATAATAATATTCCTTTAAATGTGTTCTCAATCATGGAAGAAGGCAATATTAAACGTGCAGTGATGGGCGAAAAAATAGGTACGTTAATTACTAAATAATCAGAGGTGTAAAATATGAGTGACATAATTAATGACACGAAAAGTAAGATGAAAAAATCTATCGATAATTTATCAAGAGAATTAGCAAACATTAGTGCCGGACGTGCTAATTCAAATTTATTAAATGGCGTAACTGTTGATTACTATGGCGCACCAACACCAGTTCAACAATTAGCAAGCATCAATGTGCCTGAAGCACGTTTACTTGTTATATCTCCATATGATAAAAGCTCTGTTGGAAATATTGAAAAAGCTATCAATGCGGCTAACTTAGGGGTAAACCCTTCAAGTGATGGTGAAGTTATAAGAATCTCTGTACCAGCACTTACTGAAGAACGTCGTAAAGAATTAGTTAAAGAAGTTAAAAAACTCGGTGAAAATGCTAAAGTAGCAGTAAGAAATGTTCGTCGTGACAGTAATGATTCATTGAAGAAACAAGAAAAAGACGGTGACATTACTGAAGATGACTTAAGATCACAAACAGATGATATACAAAAACTTACTGACGATTCTATTAAGGAAATCGATAATTTACTTGAAGAAAAAGAACAAGATATTTTATCAGTATAATCATGGTAAGACTGTGCCAAAAGTGATTTGTACAATTCATGACGTTTAAAAAACTAACATATTATAATATGGGCGATTTAAGTTTGTATTACAGTAATTAGTTTTTATGATGATAATGGACTGTATCAAATAAGACTTTGGTACAGTTTTTTCTTTGTTTATGTAATGTACAGTTTTAGTATGATAAAATGGTAGATAATTGTATAAAGAACCTATTATAATATACAGAGATGATCATGCTCGGAGGAAATACCATGTTTAAAAACCTTAAAAAGAAGAATAAAACACCTTCAAATCATGAAAATAATGATTTGGACATACATAACATACCTCAACATGTTGCAATCATAATGGATGGCAATGGTCGCTGGGCAAAACAACGTAAACTGCCGAGAATTAAAGGTCATTATCAAGGTATGCAAACCGTAAAATCAATCACAAAAGCCGCGAGCGATATGGGATTAAAATATTTAACACTTTATGCATTTTCTACAGAAAATTGGTCTAGACCTGAAAATGAAGTGAATTATATTATGAGCTTACCAGTAAACTTCTTAAAAACTTTTTTACCCGAACTTATTGAAAATAATGTTAAAGTTGAAACGATAGGTATCTTAGAAAATTTACCTAAGTCTACACTTAAGGCTATAGAAAAGGCGAAGACTGATACTCAGAATAATACAGGCATGAAATTAATATTTGCGATTAATTATGGTGGGCGTGCTGAGATTGTACATAGTGTGAGATCGCTGTATGAACAATTAATAGCCGAAGGTGCTAGTTCTGATCATATTGACGAAAAATTAATATCAGATCATTTATTCACACATAATTATCCTGATCCGGATTTATTAATTAGAACTTCTGGTGAACAACGCATTAGTAATTTCTTAATATGGCAAGTTTCGTATAGTGAATTTATCTTTAATGAAAAACTATGGCCTGATTTTGATAAAGAAGAACTAACAAAATGTATAAAAATTTATCAGTCGCGCCAACGACGTTTTGGTGGACTATAAAGTTAGGAGAATAGTATGAAAGTTAGAACTTTAACTGCAATAATAGCTCTGATTATCTTCCTTCCTATATTACTAAAGGGCGGATTTATACTAATGCTATTTTCATATTTACTTGCTTTTATCGGTTTAAAAGAATTATTAAATATGAACATGATTAAATTTATGTCTATTCCAGGACTTATATGTGCGCTTGGAATATTGATTATAATGTTGCCTCAAGATGCTGGTACGTGGGTTGATAATTTCCAACTTAAATCTCTTATAGCAATTAGTTTTATCTTATTAAGTTATACTGTATTGTCTAAAAATAGATTTAGTTTTATGGATGCAGCCTTCTGTCTAATGGCTGTTGCATATGTAGGTATTGGATTTATGTATTTATACGCAACACGTTCTGAAGGATTACATTATATTTTATATGCCTTTCTAGTAGTGTGGTTAACAGATACTGGAGCATATATATTCGGTCGTCTAATGGGTAAACACAAATTATGGCCAGTAATTAGTCCAAATAAAACGATTGAAGGTTTTATTGGTGGTTTAATTTGTAGTTTATTAGTACCGATTATTATGTTGATTTTTGTTGACTTTAATATCGCTGTTTGGTTATTACTAATCTGGACTGTTGTACTAAGTGCATTCGGACAGCTTGGTGATTTAGTAGAATCAGGGTTTAAACGTCATTTTGGAGTGAAAGACTCTGGTAGAATATTACCTGGTCATGGTGGTATATTAGACCGCTTTGATAGCTTTATGTTTGTCTTACCATTAGTTAATATTTTACTTATTCAAGCGTAATGATGTGACTAATTTATTACTACTAGCGAGAATATACATACAAATTAATGTCACGATTGTATAATGGAATAAAGTTGTCGAGCAGGAGTTAATGAGGTAAAATAACTACATCATTTGAGTAGTTATTTATTTCTTAACTCCTTTTCACAAGCTATAAAAACTTAACCCTAATAACACTAATGAAATGATACAACCATAGATAAATGTAAAAGTTACGTCTAACTAGTTTTAAATTATTGTAGATAAATAATAACTGCTGACTTTTACACTTTATGCGACTAAATTAATCAAACACGAGGTGTATATAATTGAGCTTCTTAGTAACAATATTTGCTTTTATTATCGTCTTTGGCGTATTAGTATCCGTACATGAATACGGTCATATGTTTTTCGCCAAACGTGCAGGAATCATGTGTCCAGAATTTGCAATAGGAATGGGCCCTAAAATTTTCAGTTTCAGAAAAAATGAAACACTCTATACGATTCGCTTATTACCTGTTGGTGGGTATGTACGTATGGCTGGTGATGGTTTAGAAGAACCGCCAGTAAAACCCGGCATGCATGTCAAAATTAAATTAAATGAGCAAGATGAAATTACACACATTATTTTAGATGATCAACATAAATTCCAACAAATCGAAGCAATCGAAGTAAAACAATGTGATTTTAAAGAAGGTTTGTTTATTGAAGGTGTTGGTTCAGATGATGAACGACATCACTATTCAATTGCGCATAAAGCATACTTTGTTGAAAATGGTAGTTTAATTCAAATTGCTCCAAAAAACAGACAATTTACTTACAAAAAACCTTACCAAAAGTTTTTAACTTTATTTGCTGGACCTTTGTTTAATTTTTTACTTACATTAGTATTATTTATCGGCTTGGCTTATTATCAAGGGACGCCAACTACGACAATTGGTCAGTTAGCAGATAATTATCCTGCACAAAAAGCAGGGCTTCAGTCAGGTGATAAAATTGTAAAAATCGGTGATCAAAAAATTACTGATAAACAACAAATTAATGATGAATTAAATAAAATAAAAAGTAATAAAACTAAAATTACAGTAGAACGTGATGGCAAAGATAAAACAGTCGAAGTTACGCCTAAAAAATATGAACAAAAGTTAAGCAAAACCAAAACTCAAACATCATATATTATAGGGTTTAAATCCAAAACTGAGCATTCCGCGTTTAAACCATTAGTGAGTGGTTTCGAACAAACAATACATGCGGGGAAATTTATTTTCACTGCTATTGTTGGAATGATTGCTAGCATATTCACGGGTGGATTTTCATTCGATATGTTAAATGGTCCAGTTGGTATTTATCACAACGTTGATGCTGTCGTTAAAACTGGTATTATCAATTTAATTAGTTGGACTGCATTATTAAGTGTTAACTTAGGTCTAATGAACTTATTACCAATTCCAGCATTAGATGGTGGACGTATATTATTTGTTATATATGAAGCAATATTTAGAAAACCGGTAAATAAAAAAGTTGAATCAGCAATTATTGCAGTAGGTGCTATTTTTGTCCTTATCATCATGGTCTTAGTTACATGGAATGATATTCAACGCTATTTCTTATAACGAGAGAGGAGTAAAAGTGTATGAAACAATCTAAGGTCTTTATACCAACTATGAAAGAGGTTCCTGCCGGTGCAGAAGCACTTAGTCACAGACTATTATTAAAAGCAGGGCTTATTAAACAAAGTACTAGTGGGATTTACAGTTATTTACCACTAGCCACTCGCGTATTAAATAATCTTGAAGCTATCATACGTGAAGAAATGGAAAGTATCGATGCAGTTGAAATTTTAATGCCTGCGTTACAACAAGCTGAATTATGGGAAGAATCAGGTCGTTGGGGTTCTTATGGTGCTGAACTGATGCGTTTAACAGACCGTCACGGTCGTGAATTTGCACTTGGACCTACACATGAAGAAGTCGTGACATCTATCGTTCGAGATGAATTAAAATCATATAAACAATTGCCACTGACTTTATTCCAAATTCAATCAAAATATCGTGATGAAAAACGTCCACGTTTTGGTTTATTACGTGGTAGAGAATTTATAATGAAAGATGCTTATTCATTCCATGTCGATGAAGAATCTTTAGATGCAACATATCAAGATATGTATGAAGCATACAAAAGAATTTTTTCACGTTCAGGTATTAACGCACGTCCAGTGTTAGCCGATTCTGGTGCTATCGGCGGTAATCATACACATGAATTTATGGCCTTAAGTGATATTGGTGAAGACACTATCGTTTATAGTGAAAATAGCGATTACGCGGCAAACATAGAAAAGGCTGAAGTTCTTTACGAACCAAATGAAAAACATCAACCTGTAGAAGCATTAGCTAAAATTGAAACACCAAATGTACATACGGCGCAAGAATTAGCTGATTTCTTAGATAGACCATTAGATGAAATTACAAAATCTATGATTTTTAAAGTCGATGGCGAATTTATTATGATTTTAGTACGTGGCCATCATGAAATTAACGATGTGAAGTTAAAGTCTTACTTTGAAACTGACAACATTGAACTTGCAACGCAATCAGAAATCGTTAATTTATTAGGTGCGAATCCAGGTTCATTAGGCCCAATATTTGAAAAAGATATTAAAATTTATGCAGACAATGCATTACAAGATTTAAATAATATTGTAGTTGGTGCGAATGAAGACGGCTATCATTTAGTGAATGCTAATGTTGGTAGAGACTTTAACGTTGATGCATATGGAGACTTTAGATTTATTTTAGAAGGTGAGCCACTTGCAGATGGTTCTGGAAAAGCACATTTTGCCGAAGGAATTGAAGTAGGACAAGTGTTTAAACTTGGTACAAAATATTCTGAAGCTATGAATGCCACAATTTTAGATAATCAAGGTAAAGCTAAACCATTATTAATGGGTTGTTATGGTATTGGTGTTTCTAGAACATTAAGTGCTATTGTAGAACAAAATAATGACGACAATGGTATCATTTGGCCAAAATCAGTAGCACCATTCGATTTACATTTAATTACGTTAAATCCTAAAAAAGATGAACAACGTGAATTAGGAGATCAACTATACGCTTCCTTGAAAAATTCATTTGATGTTTTATACGATGACCGTAAAGAACGTGCTGGCGTTAAATTTAATGACGCAGATTTAATTGGGTTACCAGTTAGAGTCGTTATCGGTAAAAATGCAGCAGAAGGCATCGTAGAAGTGAAAAGAAGAGATACAGGTGAAAGTGAAGACGTTCACGTCGATGATTTAGTAGATTACGCAAAAGCGTTATATGAAAAAGTTAAATAACATGACAAGCAGAGCTATTAATATTTTGTTATAATGTATTAGTATTTTATCTGCTTCTGACAAATGCATCATTGTATATACGCAATGGTGCATTTATTATAGAGATTAAGATTATTAGCATGCAAAGTTACATAATTGAATCGATAAGCGCTGTCTATAATCAGTGTATTATAAAGTAAGGTGGTTACCGTCATGGCAATGACAAATCAAGAAAAATTTAAAATACTAGCTGATCAAATTAAAATTGCGAATCAGTTAGACCAAGATATATTAGAACAGGGAGAATTAACACGTATAGATGTCTCCTCTAAAAATAGATCATGGATGCTTCAAATTAAATTACCGCGCTTTTTATCATATGAAGATTACTTACTTTTTACTAACGCCGTGACTGAAGAATTTAAATCTATTGCGCATGTAGAATGGCAATTTGAAATTGAAGATACATCAAATCAAGATGAACATGCATTAAAATATTTCAATTATTGTATTGACCAAACTAACTTATCACCAAAAGTAAAAGGCCAGCTAAAACAAAAGAAACTTATTATGTCTGGTGAAGTAATTAAGGTTGTCTGTCAAAATGATGTTGAAGGCAATCATTTTGATAAAGTGTGTAACGGTAGCTTAGTTAAAGCATTTAAACAATGTGGCTTTAATATTAATAAAGTGATTTTTGAAACAAATAATGATAATTCAGATGAAGATTTAGCATCATTAGAAGCACATATTCAAGAAGAAGATGAAAAGAGTGCGCGTGAAGCTACTGAAAAATTAGAAAAAATGAAAGCTGAAAAAGTAAAACAACAAGATAATAACGAAAGTGCCGTAAGTAAATGTCAGATTGGTAAACCAATCCAAGTTGAAAGCGTGCGACCAATCGAAAATATTATTGAAGAAGAATTTAAAGTAGCAGTCGAAGGTGTCATTTTTGATATTAACCTTAAAGAATTAAAAAGTGGTAGACATATCGTAGAATTAAAAGTAACTGACTATACTGATTCTCTTGTGTTAAAAATGTTCACTCGTAAAAATAAAGATGATTTAGCGCATTTCAAAGCATTAAGTGTAGGTAAATGGGTACGTGCCCAAGGTCGTATAGAGGAAGATACGTTCGTCAGAGATTTAGTAATGATGATGTCGGACATCGAAGAAATAAAGAAAGTTTCAAAACAAGATAAAGCCGACGAAAAAAGAGTTGAATTTCATTTACACACTTCTATGAGTCAAATGGATGGTATTCCTAATATTAGTGCTTATGTTGAACAAGCAGCCAAATGGGGACATAAAGCCATTGCTGTAACTGACCATAATGTCGTACAAGCATTCCCAGATGCGCATGCTGCGGCTGAGAAAAATGATATTAAAATGATTTATGGCATGGAAGGTATGCTAGTAGACGATGGTGTACCGATAGCTTATAAACCTACGGACAGAAACTTAAAAGATGCTACGTATGTCGTTTTTGACGTTGAGACTACCGGTTTATCTAACCAGTATGACAAAATCATTGAATTAGCCGCCGTGAAAGTTAAAGAAGGGGAAATTATAGATAAATTTGAACGTTTTAGTAACCCTCATGAACGACTATCTGAAACGATTAAAAATTTAACGCATATTTCTGATGATATGTTAGTAGATGCCCCTGAAATTAACGATGTGTTAACAGAGTTTAAAGAATGGGTAGGCGATGCAATTTTCGTTGCACATAATGCTTCATTCGATATGGGCTTTATTGATACAGGTTATGAGCGTGCTGGCTTTGGACCATCGACTAACGGTGTTATCGATACACTAGAACTCTCTAGAACAATTAACACTGAATATGGTAAGCACGGTTTAAACTTCTTAGCTAAAAAATATGGCGTTGAACTTACACAACATCACAGAGCTATTTATGATACCGAAGCAACGGCATATATGTTTATTAAAATGTTAAAACAACTTGAAGAATTAAATGTAAGTAATCATCAAGACATCAATAAATCTTTAACAAATGAAGATGCATATAAACGTGCTAGACCGAATCATGTGACCCTTATTGTTCAAAACCAAGAAGGTTTAAAAAACTTATTCAAAATTGTGAGTGCGTCACTAGTAAAATATTATTATCGTACACCTAGAATCCCACGATCATTATTAGACGAACATCGTGAAGGTTTATTAGTAGGTACTGCTTGTGACGAAGGTGAATTATTCACTGCAGTCATGCAAAAAGATCAAACACAAGTAGAAAAAATTGCTAAATACTATGACTTTATTGAAATGCAACCACCAGCACTGTATCAAGATTTAATTGATAGAGAATTAATTAGAGATAATGAAACGCTTCATGAAATATATGATCGTTTAATGAAAGCTGGAGAAGCTGCAGATATTCCTGTAATTGCAACAGGTAATGCACATTATTTATTTGAACATGACGCTATTGCGCGTAAGATTTTAATTGCATCTCAACCCGGAAATCCTTTGAATCGTTCAACATTGCCGGAAGCTCATTTTAGAACAACGGATGAAATGCTAGATGAATTCCATTTCTTGGGTGAAGATTTAGCAAAAGAAATTGTCATAACAAATACAAATAAATTAGCAGACCAAATTGAACGTGTCGTTCCTATTAAAGATGAGTTATATACACCACGAATGGAAGGCGCAAACGATGAAATTCGCGAATTGAGTTATTCTAACGCTAAAGCATTATATGGTGAAGATTTACCTCAAATCGTTATTGATAGATTAGAAAAAGAACTCGAAAGTATTATAGGTAATGGTTTCTCAGTAATTTATTTAATTTCTCAACGACTTGTTAAGAAATCATTAGATGATGGTTATCTAGTAGGGTCACGTGGTTCCGTAGGTTCTAGTTTCGTAGCAACGATGACAGAAATTACAGAGGTTAATCCATTGCCACCACATTATATTTGTCCAAAATGTAAAACGAGTGAATTCTTTGATGATGGTTCTGTAGGGTCAGGGTTTGATTTACCAGATAAAAATTGCGACACGTGTGGCAGTGAACTTATCAAAGAAGGACAAGACATACCTTTCGAAACGTTCTTAGGTTTCAAAGGGGATAAAGTACCCGATATTGACTTAAACTTCAGTGGTGAATATCAACCAGAAGCACATAATTACACTAAAGAATTGTTCGGTGACGATAAGGTATTCCGTGCAGGTACGATTGGTACCGTAGCCGAGAAAACTGCATTTGGTTTCGTTAAAGGCTTTTTAAATGATCAAGGAATTCATAAACGTGGTGCTGAGGTAGATAGACTTGTTAAAGGCTGTACGGGCGTTAAACGTACAACTGGTCAGCACCCAGGCGGTATTATCGTTGTGCCAGATTACATGGATATTTATGATTTCACGCCTGTGCAATTCCCAGCAGATGACCAATCGGCGTCTTGGATGACAACACACTTTGACTTCCATTCTATCCATGATAATGTGTTAAAACTTGATATACTAGGACACGATGATCCAACCATGATTCGTATGTTGCAAGATTTATCAGGTATTGATCCAAAAACCATACCAGTTGATGATAAAGATACAATGGGCATCTTTAGTTCGCCACAATCGTTAGGCGTTACAGAAGATGAAATTTTATGTAAAACAGGAACTTTCGGCGTGCCAGAGTTCGGTACTGGTTTCGTAAGACAAATGTTAGAAGACACGAAGCCGACAACATTTTCAGAATTAGTTAGAATTTCAGGACTATCACATGGTACTGATGTGTGGTTAGGAAATGCGCAAGACTTAATTCGTTCAGGTACTTGTGACTTATCAAGTGTAATCTGTTGTCGTGACGATATAATGGTGTATTTAATGTATAACGGTTTAGAACCATCACTTGCCTTTAAAACGATGGAATTTGTGCGTAAAGGTAAAGGTTTAACTGATGATATGGTAGAAGCTATGGTCGAAAACGAAGTACCCGATTGGTATTTAGATTCATGTAGAAAAATTAAATACATGTTCCCTAAAGCCCATGCTGCTGCCTATGTATTAATGGCAGTAAGAATTGCTTACTTTAAAGTGCATCATCCTTTATATTACTATGCGAGTTATTTTACAGTAAGAGCATCAGACTTTGATTTAATTTCAATGATTAAAGATAAAGAGAGCATACGTAATACTGTCAAAGACATGTATTCTAAATATATGGATTTAGGTAAAAAAGAAAAAGATACTTTGACTGTGCTAGAAATTATGAATGAAATGGCACACAGAGGCTATCGTATGCAACCAGTAAGTTTAGAAAAGAGTAAGTCGTTTGAATTTGTTATTGAAGGTGACACATTAATACCTCCGTTTATAGCAGTACCTGGTCTTGGTGAAAATGTTGCAAAACGTATTGTCGATGCTAGGGAAGAAGGACCATTTTTATCTAAAGAAGATTTAAACAAAAAAGCTGGTTTATCACAAAAAGTTATTGATTATTTAGATGAATTAGGCTCATTACCAGACTTACCAGATAAAGCACAATTATCTATATTTGATATGTAGCAGTGAGCTTACAAGCATACAAACAATGTATTTATACGTATATTATATTGTTGCAAAACGTTAATAAATGATGCCGTTTGTGCGCATCATGAACATATGGTATAATATTATTGTTAAAAGATTAAACTCAAGCAGGAAGAGTGGGCATATTACCCGCTCTTTTCTATTTGTCAAAAAAGGAGGCCAGCATGAGTAAAATAGACCAAGAAGTTGAAGCGCTAATTAAACCCGTTTTGGATGACTTGAATTTTGAATTAGTAGATGTCGAATTTACTAAAGAAGGTAAAGATCATTTTTTACGTATTTCTATCGATAAAGAGGGTGGCGTTGACTTAAATGACTGTACATTAGCATCCGAGAAAATAAGTGAAGTAATGGACAAAAACGATCCTATAGAACAAATGTATTATTTAGATGTTGCTTCACCTGGTGCTGAAAGACCGATAAAAAAAGAACAAGATTTCCAAAATGCAATTACAAAACCTATCTTTGTCTCTCTCTATGCGCCAATCGAGGGTGATAAGGAATGGTTAGGCACATTACAATCGGTTAATGAAGATACTATTGTCATGGAAGTTAAAGAAAAAGCTAAAACTAAAACAATTGAAATACCAAGAAATAAAATAGCTAAAGCACGTCATTCTGTAATGCTTTAAGTTGATTAGGAGGGTTAATAGTGTCAAGTAATGAACTATTATTAGCTACTGAATATTTAGAAAAAGAAAAGAAAATACCAAGAGAAGTATTAATTGATGCTATCGAAGCAGCGTTGATTACTGCTTACAAGAAAAACTACGATAGTGCGCGCAACGTACGTGTAGAATTAAATATGGATGAAGGCATCTTCAAAGTTATAGCAAGAAAAAATGTTGTAGAAGAAGTGTTCGATGACAGAGATGAAATCGATTTAAGTACAGCATTAGTTAAAAATCCAGCATATGAAATAGGTGACATTTACGAAGAAGATGTGACACCAAGTGACTTTGGACGTGTAGGCGCACAAGCTGCAAAACAAGCGGTTATGCAACGTCTAAGAGATGCTGAAAGAGAAATTTTATACGATGAGTTTATCGATAAAGAAGAAGATATAGTAACAGGATTAATTGACAGAGTTGACCATCGTTATGTTTATGTAAACTTAGGACGCACTGAAGCAGTATTATCTGAAGCAGAAAGAAGTCCAAATGAAAAATACATTCCAAACGAACGTATTAAAGTATTTGTAAACAAAGTAGAGCAAACTACTAAAGGACCTCAAATTTACGTTTCAAGAAGTCATCCAGGCCTATTAAAACGTTTATTCGAACAAGAAGTTCCAGAAATCTTTGATGGTACAGTAATTGTTAAATCAGTTGCACGTGAAGCGGGCGATCGTTCTAAAATTAGTGTACACTCTGATAATCCAGACATCGATGCAGTCGGCGCATGCGTTGGTTCAAAAGGTGCTCGTGTTGAAGCTGTCGTAGATGAACTTGGTGGCGAAAAAATTGATATCGTGCAATGGGATGAAGATCCAAAAGTATTTGTACGTAACGCATTGAGCCCATCTCAAGTGCTTGAAGTTATTGTTGACGAAGAAAATCAATCTACTATAGTAGTAGTACCTGATTATCAATTATCATTAGCTATTGGTAAACGTGGACAAAACGCTCGTTTAGCTGCCAAACTAACGGGTTGGAAAATTGATATCAAATCAGAAAGTGATGCACGTGAAGCTGGCGTATATCCTAGTAATTCATTAGACGAAGTAGTTACAGAATCTAATGAACTTGATGAAGAAAATGAAGACAATAATCTTGATGCTTAATAAATAATTGGAGTGATTACTTTATGAAAAAGAAAAAAATTCCAATGCGAAAATGTATCCTTTCTAATGAAATGCATCCTAAGAAAGACATGATTAGGGTCGTCATTAATAAAGAAGGGGAAATATTTGCAGATGCGACAGGTAAAAAACAAGGTCGTGGTGCTTATGTTTCTAAAGATGTAAATGAAGTTGAAAAAGCGCAACAAAAAGGCGTGCTTGAAAAATACTTTAAATCAGATGCTGAAACTTTAGATCCAGTTTATAAAGAAATAATACGTCTGATTTATCGTGAAGAGATACCTAAATGATGAAAGAGAAAATCGTAAATTTTTTGGGATTAGCTATGCGAGCGGGAAAAGTTAAGACAGGTGAATCAGTCATTATCAACGAAATAAAAAAACATAAAATCCAACTCGTCATTATAGCTGAGGACGCTTCAGAGAACACGAAAAAAGTAATAAAGAACAAATGTGAAAGTTACCATATATCATTTCGTATATTTGGAACTAGATCAGAACTAGGACAAGCTTTAGGTAAAGCAGAACGTGTTAACGTAGGAATTACTGACCAAGGTTTTGCAAAAAAGTTATTGTCAATGATAGAAGAATATCGTAAGGAGTGACTATATGAGTAAAAAAAGAATTTACGAATATGCCAAAGAATTAAATTTAAAAAGTAAAGATGTTATAGATGAACTTAAGAAAATGAACGTTGAGGTTTCTAACCATATGCAAGCGTTAGAAGACAACCAAATTGTTGCTTTAGACAAAATTTATAAAAAAGACAACAATCAAAAAGATAATGGCCAAGCTCAACAATCTAAAGAACAAGGTCAAAAACAAGACAATAAAAAACAACAAAGTTCTCAAAAACCTGCTCAAGGCAACAAAAAAGACGCTAAAAATAATAAGAAACAAAATAACAAAAAGCAAAATAATAAAAACAACAAGAAACACAACAAACAAAATAATAAAGAGCAACAAGCAACAAAAGAAACACCTTCTAAAATTACGTATCAAGACGGTATAACTGTAGGTGAACTTGCTGACAAATTAAATGTTGAATCTTCTGATGTTATTAAAAAACTTTTCTTATTAGGAATCATGGCGAATATTAACCAATCATTAGATGATGAAACTTTAGAAGTTATCGTAGATGAATATGGCGTAGAACTTGAAAAAGAAGAAGTTGTAGATGAAGAAGATTTAGCTATTTACTTCGAAGATGCAACTGACGATGAAGATGCAATTGAAAGACCTGCCGTTGTTACAATTATGGGACACGTTGACCATGGTAAAACGACATTATTAGACTCTATTCGCCACACTAAAGTAACAGCTGGTGAAGCAGGTGGTATTACGCAACATATTGGTGCTTATCAAATAGAAAATGAAGGAAAAACTATTACTTTCTTAGATACACCAGGACATGCTGCTTTTACTACTATGCGTGCACGTGGTGCTCAAGTTACAGACATAACAATTTTAGTAGTTGCAGCTGATGATGGTGTAATGCCACAAACTATTGAAGCAATCAATCATGCTAAAGAAGCTAATGTTCCTACAATCGTTGCTGTTAATAAAATTGATAAACCAACATCAAACCCTGACCGTGTTATGCAAGAATTAACAGAATACGGTTTAATTCCTGAAGATTGGGGCGGCGATACAATTTTCGTACCACTTTCAGCACTAAGTGGTGATGGTATCGATAATTTATTAGAAATGATTGTACTTGTATCAGAAGTACAAGAATTAAAAGCTAATCCAAATAACCGTGCAGTTGGTACAGTTATTGAAGCTGAATTAGATAAATCGCGTGGCCCATCAGCATCTTTATTAGTACAAAATGGTACGTTAAATGTTGGAGATTCACTTGTAGTAGGTAATACGTATGGTCGTATCCGTGCTATGGTAAATGATCTTGGACAAAGAATTAAAACTGCGGGCCCTTCTACTCCTGTTGAAATTACAGGTATTAACGATGTGCCTCAAGCAGGTGACCGTTTTGTTGTATTCTCTGATGAAAAACAAGCTAGAAGAATTGGTGAAGCACGTCACGAAGAAAATATTTTACAACAACGTCAAGAAAGTAAAAACGTTTCATTAGACAACTTATTTGAACAAATGAAGCAAGGCGAAATGAAAGACTTAAATGTTATTATTAAAGGTGACGTTCAAGGTTCAGTTGAAGCATTAGCCGCATCACTTATGAAAATAGACGTTGAAGGCGTTAATGTTAGAATTATTCACACTGCTGTAGGTGCAATTAATGAATCAGACGTTACTTTGGCTAATGCATCTAATGGTATTATTATCGGCTTTAACGTTAGACCGGATAGTGGAGCTAAACGTGCTGCCGAAGCTGAAAATGTAGATATGCGTTTACACCGTGTAATATACAACGTAATTGAAGAAATTGAATCAGCGATGAAAGGTCTACTTGATCCAGAATTTGAAGAACAAGTTATTGGTCAAGCAGAAGTTCGTCAAACATTCAAAGTTTCTAAAGTTGGTACTATCGCAGGTAGTTATGTAACTGATGGTAAAATTACGCGTAATGCTGGCGTACGTGTAATTAGAGATGGTGTAGTACAATTCGAAGGTGAATTAGATACTTTAAAACGTTACAAAGATGACGTTAAAGAAGTAGCTCAAGGATATGAATGTGGTATTACAGTTGAGAAATTTAATGATCTTAAAGAAGGCGACATCATCGAAGCATACGAAATGGTTGAAGTTGAAAGATAAATAATATAATACTTCTATAATTATACTTAAAAAAGTTACACTTCTAAAATATAATAGGAGTGTAACTTTTTTGTTGTAATTACAACAATTTATATTTAATGACATCAGGTGTCTAGGTGTGTTTATATAATTAACACGTAAACAAACGTTGGAGGAGTATTTATGACTAATAAGTATTTAACAAATATAGAACAGTTTTGGAGTAAATACTTAGCGCAATATAATTACGAGTATAGTGAAAATTCATTAAATGCAATTGCTGAAAATAACGATGAAACTGCATTTTTACATCTAGAGGACCTTGCTCATTGTCGTGAACGATTCGGTGAAAATTTTACGGAATTACCTAAATTTAAAAAATTGTTAAATTTTGCAAATGGCTTAATGACAGTTGATAAAAATAGAAAGAAAATAATGGTTGAAAATTGTACAATTAATCCTATGATTCCTCAACCATATTTTGGCAATCCAGAAACTGCAGATATTATTATTTTAAATAAACAACCAGAAAATGATTTTAGAACTGATAATCCGAATATCGATGGACAAAGAAAGATTCACTTGCGTAATAGAATATTACAAGACTTTAGAGGCGATTTGAAATTTAACGGTAAAAAAGGATTTTTACCTTATGAAGATGAACATATCTGGTTTATGAAATACTTTTATGGAGATTCCTCGATTTTAAAGCAATTTAATATCGATCCTAATCGATTAATGATTTTTAATTATTTTTCGTATCAAACGACTTACCAAGCAGGCGTGCCTAAAGATTTTTTATACACTTTAGCTGTTTTACCGTCTCAACAACAAAATGCGGATTTATTTAAAATGATGTTCCATGATAATAAAAAACGTATTTATATTGTAAGAGAAGAAGAACTCTGGGGCTCGTATTTTAGTAAAGCTTTTACAGAAGAAGAAAAACAAGAGCTGTTAGATAATACTTTTGTCTATGCTTCAAAACAGAATAAATATTTTACTGTGGGTAATATTTTAAGTTATAGAGAGCAACGTGAAAAGTTAAAGCAAAAAAGAAAATTATCAAAATGTGAATACTATAAATGGAATCAACAACTAAAAGAAGAAAGATTAAATGGGAAGTCAGATTTTTATAAAAGAATGGAAGCATTAAAAAATAAATAGTAACCATGTAAAATGCAATTATAGAAGAGGTGGAGCTGAAACGATGATCAGTTCTGCCTCTTATTATTATAAATAATGATCAATAATGGTTTTTAATTGATTTATCAATTCATTTCTATAGGAATCTGGAGCTATTAATTTAATATGTTTATAATATTTTTTAATTAGTGCAAAACACTCAACTTTAGACATTAATATTTGAGCAATTATTTTATCGTCTTTTTCATAGGATGAGATAACATTATATTCTGTAGAAACATATTGCCAAAAACTTACACTAATTGATAGCGTAATCATATTTTTAATCGTCATATCCGCAAATGTATAGTTGATAGAAGTTTCATTAAGTTGAGCTATATCTTCAAATTTAATTGCATCTATTAAATTATCTTTGACATAGGTCATCCAAAATTCATCATCAATGACATGAATATTAATTGGACTCACATATAGGTTAGTCCCTGATTGTGTTGTAATTGTCATATTGTATTTGGCATCTATACAACGTGCAACTTGAATAAATGAACTATAATTATAATCCTTTTCTTTGATATGGAATTTTCTCAATAAATTATGTACCAATATTTTATGGTTCGTACTGGAAAATGAATATTGTTCTATAAATTTATAAATATCTTCATGTACAACAGGCAAAGTTCCTTTAATTTGATACAACAAAGTAATTAACATTTGTTGTCGGATTTTCATTGGAAATGTTTGTAAACTGTGTGTTTCTAAAATATTGTCATAAACAATTTTAGCATTAAGTCCTCGCCATTCTTCATCTTCATATAAGAAATTGTTAATATCACTAAAGTCCCTTTGAACAGATCGTAAGTTAATGTTTAATGCTTGTGCTAAAGTGGACTTCTTTAAATGTTTACCATTTAATAAACGCGTATATATGTACAAAAGCCTTTCAGGTTTATTCAAATAATACCTCCTAATTACAGCATAAATGAAATTTTTACACTCTAATTATTTATATTACCATATTTATATTGCCCGTAGTATTAATTAAGTATAATTAATTTGAAACTCAAAAGAATTAAGTAAAAGACGAATTGGGAAGATAAAAAAATATACAGTTAAGTAGATAAAATGTACAGTTAGGCATAATTTATATGAAACAACTAATTGTATTTGTAACATTATTACAATTTTTAACAGTTAGGCATTTTAATAGTGCGTAACTGTAAGGTTAATTTGTAAAAGTTATTTAAAAAAATTTCAATAAATAGCGCTAGACATGTATTTTAAAATTAATAAAGATTGTGATGAAAGGTTTGACGATAATAATCGAACTATCATATAATTTGTAAGTAAGTTAGCTCATAAACAATCGTGAGGTGAAAATGATGAACATGAGAGCAGAACGCGTAGGCGAACAAATGAAACAGGAAATCATGGATATTGTAAATAATAAAGTAAAAGATCCAAGAATTGGATTTTTAACAATAACAGATGTTGAACTTACAAACGATCTTTCAATTGCTAAAGTTTATTTAACTGTTTTAGGTGAACAAAAACAAATTGATGATACGTTTAAAGGATTAGAGAAAGCTAAAGGTTTTATTAAAACTGAATTAGCTTCACGTATGAGATTACGTATCGTACCAGAATTAAACTTTGAGTACGATGAATCAATCGATTATGGTAATAAGATTGAACGTATGATTCAAGACTTGCATAAAAAGGATTAAAGAGAAGCTGGAGCGTAAATCATTGATGGTTTAAGTTCCAGCTTTTTATCGCTTAGACAATATGAGAAAAGGATGTTTTCAAATATGTATAATGGCATCTTACCAGTATATAAAGATAGAGGCATGACGAGTCACGACGTCGTGTTTAAATTAAGAAAAATATTAGGAACTAAAAAAATAGGACATACTGGCACATTAGACCCGGAAGTTGATGGCGTATTACCTATTTGTATTGGGCCAGCAACTAAAGTTAGTGACTACATAATGGATATGGGGAAAACCTACCATGCTACAGTATCTTTAGGTTCAAGCACGACCACAGAAGATCAAACGGGTGATATTTTAGAGTCGAAACAGGTAGACAATAATACATTAAATAGTGCTGAAATAGATGAAGTAATAGCAACTTTTCAAGGTACAATCACACAAATACCACCGATGTATTCTTCTGTAAAAGTAAAAGGTAAAAAGCTATATGAATATGCAAGAAACAACGAAACAGTTGAACGACCAGTAAGACAAGTTAATATTTACCAAATTGAAAGAAATAGTGATTTGGTTTATGAAAATGGTCATTGTCAATTCGATTTAATTGTTAAATGTGGTAAAGGCACTTACATAAGAACGTTAGCGACAGACATTGGTAAAGCGCTAGACTTGCCGGCACATATGTCTAAATTAACGCGTACAAGTAGTGGTGGATTTAATATCGATGAAAGTTTATCTTTAGAAGAAATCTCACAATTACATGAGCAAGAAGCATTACAGGAAAAATTATTTGCTATAGAATATGGATTGAAAGGTTTGCCTTCTATCAAAATTGATGAAGACGACATGAAGAACAAAATATTAAACGGACAAAAGTTCGCTATTAATGATTTTAATGAACCAATTTCTGGTAAAATAGTAATGTTAGATGCACGTACGGAAAAAGTATTAGCGATATATGAACCTCATTCAACTAAAACTGATGAAATTAAGCCTAAGCGGGTTTTTAACTAAAGGAGTATTTGTATGAAAGTTATAGAAGTTACACATCCAATTCAAGAAGATCAATTCATTAAAGAGCCTGTAGCTATGGCTTTTGGATTTTTTGACGGCATGCATAAAGGGCATGCTAAAGTATTTGATACTTTAATTCAAAAAGCTGAAGAAAGTAATTTAAAAAAAGCGGTTATGACATTTGACCCACATCCTTCAGTTGTCTTAAACCCTGAACGTAAAAGAACAGACTATTTAACGCCTATCGAAGATAAATTGGATATAATCGAGCAATATGGCATTGATTACTGTATTGTAATCAATTTTTCTTCGAAATTTGCCGATGTTAGTTCAGAAGACTTTGTGAAAGACTACATATTAAAAAATAATGTGGTGAAAATAATAGCTGGTTTTGACTTTACTTTTGGTAAATTTGGTAAAGGTAATATGATGACACTAAGCGAATTAGATGAATGTGAAACGACTATAGTGAGTAAATTAGAAATTGAATCAGAAAAAATTTCAACGACAGAAATTAGACGTGCTTTAAAAGAGGGCGATTTAACTAAAGCAAATGAAGAATTAGGTTATCGCTACCAAATTAAAGGTACAGTTGTACAAGGAGAAAAAAGAGGTAGAACAATCGGTTTTCCAACTGCCAATGTGCAACCAAGTGGCGATTATGTGCTGCCTAAAAAAGGCGTTTATGCTGTTAGTATGAAGATTGGTGCTGAAGAAAAAATTTACAGAGGCGTTGCTAATGTAGGCGTTAAACCTACATTCCACGATCCTTCACAAGCGCAGGTCGTAATTGAAGTGAATTTATTTGATTTTAAAGAAGATATCTACGGTGAGCGCGTAGTTGTTTATTGGCATCACTTTTTACGCCCAGAAGTTAAATTTGATGGTATCGATCCGTTAGTTGAACAAATGCATAAAGATAAAGAACAGGCTAAATATTTATTATCGGTTGATTTTGGCGATGATGTATCATATAATATCTAAGTCGAATGTATAAAATTTACATTTTAACACCTTTACCTTGGCAAGTTGAGTCTCCGACGCTTTGCTCGGATAAAGGATACTTTTTAATTAAATAGGAGGAAATTGATTATGGCAATTTCACAAGAACGCAAAAACGAACTTATTAAAGAATATCGTACGCATGAAGCAGACACTGGTTCACCAGAAGTTCAAGTAGCTGTATTAACTGCAGAAATCACTGCATTAAACACTCACTTACGTACACACAAAAAAGACCACCATTCACGTCGTGGTTTATTAAAAATGGTAGGTCGTCGTAGACACTTACTTAACTATTTACGTGGTAAAGATATCCAACGTTACCGTGAATTAATTAAATCATTAGGTATCCGTCGTTAATCTTTAGACGTTTATATTCAGGCCGGGACACAACTTTGTCTCGGCCTGAAATGTTTTATCGGTAATTTTCGTCTATATTGTGTGTATTCAACATAAATCACTTTCAATATTAGTCATTTTTACTATGGTGTGGGACGACGAAATCTAGTATAGATTGGATTTCTATCCTGCTCTTTTTTTATAACTCAAAAATTAGTATATTATAGTAGTTGTTCGATAAGAAATAGGTTGATAATACTTAAATATACTAATATAAAATTACTTAAATAAATGATATGATAGGATTATTAGATATAGGAGAGGAGATTTATAATGTCTCAAGAGAAAAAAGTTTTTAAAACTGAATGGGCAAACCGTTCATTAACAATCGAGACAGGACAATTAGCTAAGCAAGCTAATGGTGCTGCGCTTGTACGTTATGGAGACACGGTAGTACTTTCTACTGCTGTTGCTTCAAAAGAACCACGTGATGTGGATTTCTTCCCTTTAATGGTTAACTTTGAAGAAAAAATGTACGCAGCAGGTAAAATCCCAGGTGGTTTTAAAAAACGTGAAGGCCGTCCTAGCGATGATGCTACTTTAACAGCACGACTTATTGATAGACCAATTCGTCCATTGTTCCCAAAAGGTTATAAACATGATGTTCAAATTATGAATACTGTGCTTAGTGCCGATCCAGATTGTTCACCTGAAATGGCAGCTATGATTGGTTCATCAGTTGCATTAAGTGTTTCTGATATACCGTTCCAAGGACCAATTGCAGGTGTTAACGTTGGACTTGTAGACGGACAATTTGTAATTAATCCAACAGTAGAACAACGAGAAGTTTCTAGATTAGATTTAGAAGTTGCTGGTCATCGTGATGCTGTAAATATGGTAGAAGCTGGCGCAAGTGAAATTACTGAACAAGAAATGCTAGAAGCAATCTTTTTCGGACACGAGGAAATCCAACGTCTAGTCGACTTCCAACAACAAATTATTGATCATTTGCAACCTGAAAAACAAGAATTCACACCGATAGAACAAGATGAACAATTAGTAGACAAAGTAACGCGTTTAACGGAAGAACAAGGTTTGAAAAAAGCTGTGTTAACTTTTGATAAACAACAACGTGACGATAATTTAGATGCCTTAAAAGATGCCGTAATTGAACAATTTGTCGATGAAGAAGATCCTGACAATGAAACTTTACTTAAAGAAATTAAAGGTATATTAAATGACTTAGTTAAAGGTGAAGTAAGAAGATTAATCGCTGAAGAAAAAATCAGACCAGATGGTCGTAAAACTGATGAAATCAGACCGTTAGATTCTGAAGTTGGTTTATTACCTAGAACGCATGGTTCAGGTTTATTCACACGTGGACAAACACAAGCGTTATCTGTAGTCACGTTAGGTTCACTAAGCGAATATCAAATTATTGATGGTTTAGGTGCTGAAGAAGAAAAACGCTTTATGCATCACTATAATTTCCCTAACTTCTCTGTTGGTGAAACAGGACCGGTACGTTCTCCAGGACGAAGAGAAATCGGACATGGTGCGTTAGGTGAACGTGCGTTACAACAAATTATTCCTGATATTAAAGATTTCCCTTACACAGTTAGAATCGTAAGTGAAGTCCTTGAATCAAATGGTTCATCATCACAAGCATCAATCTGTGGTTCTACATTAGCATTGATGGACGCTGGTGTACCTATTAAAGCGCCAGTAGCTGGTATCGCTATGGGCTTAGTAACTAGAGATGATAGTTATACAATTTTAACTGATATTCAAGGTATGGAAGATGCTTTAGGAGATATGGACTTTAAAGTTGCCGGTACTTCAGAAGGCATTACAGCTATTCAAATGGACATCAAAATCGATGGTCTAACTAAAGAAATTATCCAAGAAGCATTAGAACAAGCACGTGAAGGTAGAATGGCTATCTTAAATCATATGCTTGAAACAATTGATGTACCTAGAAGCGACCTAAGTGCTTATGCACCTAAAGTTGTTACAATGAACATTAAACCAGACAAGATTAGAGACGTTATTGGACCTGGCGGTAAAAAAATCAATGAAATCATCGATGAAACTGGCGTGAAATTAGATATCGAACAAGATGGTACGATATTTATTGGTGCAATAGATCAAGATGCAATTAACAAAGCTAAATCAATTATTGAAGACATTACGCGTGAAGCGGAAGTCGGTCAAACTTATGATGCTAAAGTAAAACGTATCGAAAAATACGGTGCATTTGTTGAATTGTTCCCCGGTAAAGATGCATTAGTTCACATTTCACAAATTGCTAACGAACGTATTAACAAAGTAGAAGACGTACTTGCAATTGGTGATACACTTAAAGTTAAAGTAACTGAAATCGACAAACAAGGTCGTGTGAATGCATCTCACAAAGTGTTAGAAAGTAAATAATTAAATATCATTAATTTATGAAACTAGTTTAAACAATCATTTCACACTATAGTTTTAAGGGAGTGTGTAAATGACTAAACTAGTTTCATTTTATTTATTAAGTTAAATTACATACAAAAATTGAATGATATGGAAATTACTTTAATAGTGTACATAGAGCCTAAGATAACTTATAATATAGTATGAGATTATATATGGTCGGGGATTAAAATTAGGAGGTACAATTTTGAGTTTAATTAAGAAAAAAAATAAAAATATTCGCATAATCCCCCTTGGTGGAGTCGGAGAAATTGCGAAAAATATGTATATCGTTGAAGTAGACGATGAAATGTTTATGTTAGATGCTGGTTTAATGTTCCCTGAGGATGAAATGCTAGGTGTCGACATCGTTATACCAGATATTCAATATGTTATAGAAAACAAACATAAACTAAAAGGAATCTTCTTGTCACATGGACATGAGCATGCAATTGGTGCGGTAACTTATGTGTTAGAACAAGTTGATGCGCCAGTATACGGTTCAAAACTAACGATTGCTTTAGTTAAAGAAAACATGAGATCACGTAATATAGATAAAAAAGTTAGATATTATACAGTTAATAATGAATCTGTTATGCGTTTTAAAGGTGTTAATGTAACATTCTTTAGTACAGCGCACAGTATTCCAGATAGTTTAGGCGTGTGTATCCATACTTCATATGGTTCAATCGTTTATACTGGCGAATTTAAATTCGATCAAAGTTTACAAGGTCATTATGCACCCGATTTAAAACATATGACTGAAATTGGTGCCGAAGGCGTTTTCGCACTAATTAGTGATTCTACAGAGGCAGAAAAACCCGGCTACAATACGCCTGAAAATGTTATAGAATCGCATATGTACGATGCGTTTACTAAAGTCAAAGGTCGTTTAATCGTTTCATGTTATGCCTCTAACTTTATCCGCATTCAACAAGTATTGAATGTCGCTAGCAAGTTAAATAGAAAAGTATCATTTTTAGGTAGATCTCTTGAAAGTTCTTTTAGTATTGCACGTAAAATGGGTTATTTTGATATACCAAAAGACTTACTCATTCCAATAAATGAAGTTGAAAACTATCCTAAAAACGAAGTTATTATTATTGCGACTGGTATGCAAGGTGAACCAATTGAAGCGTTGAGCCAAATGGCACAACAAAAACACAAAATTATGAATATTGAAGAAGGCGATTC
Organism: Staphylococcus kloosii; assembly: GCF_003019255.1. Taxonomy (NCBI): domain Bacteria; kingdom Bacillati; phylum Bacillota; class Bacilli; order Caryophanales; family Staphylococcaceae; genus Staphylococcus; species Staphylococcus kloosii. The sequence continues at coordinate 1,891,628 of NZ_CP027846.1, read as the reverse complement.
AGTATTTTTAGCTATTACAGCATCTGCCAATATGGAAGTTATTATCGGCGATACGTTAAATGAACTTGTGAGAGCTGGTGCAGACGTCTTACCAAATAATAAAAAAATCCATGCATCAAGCCATGGTTGTATGGAAGAATTAAAAATGATGATTAACATTATGAAGCCAGAGTACTTCATACCTGTTAACGGCGAATTTAAAATGCAAATTGCGCATGCCAAATTAGCAAACGAAGCAGGCGTTCAACCTGAGAAAATCTTTTTAGTAGAAAAAGGTGACGTTGTTAATTATGACGGCGAAGAAATGATTTTAAATGAAAAAGTAAATTCAGGTAATGTGTTAATTGATGGTATTGGTGTTGGTGATGTCGGTAATATCGTCTTAAGAGATCGTCATTTGTTAGCAGAAGATGGCATATTTATTGCAGTAGTGACATTGGATCCTAAAAACAGACGCATTGCTGCTGGTCCTGAGATACAGTCACGTGGATTTGTATATGTGCGTGAAAGTGAAGAACTATTAAATGAAGCTGAAGAAAAAGTGCGCGAAATTGTAGAACAAGGACTCATGGAAAAAAGAATCGAATGGTCTGAAATCAAACAAAATATGCGCGACCAAATTAGTAAGCTGTTATTTGAAAGTACAAAACGTCGTCCAATGATCATTCCAGTGATTTCGGAAATCTAATATTAACACATAGTTGAAGAGGTTGAGACTTGAGCTTTAATCATATAGCGCAAAGTTTCTACCTCTTTGTGTCATTAATAGCGATTTATAAAATAGAAGTGTAGTTTAAATTCCGTTAGCATTACTTAAAAATTATTAGAATAAAACAATTTTAATGCAATGTGACACGTTAAATTTAAACAGCACTTATACATAGATTTAGTAAAAGAAGGTGTGAATTTTGCCACAAACGAAAAAAAGAACAACTGCTAAGAAAAAACCTACTAATACTAAAAAGAAAACGGCAAGTCGTAAAAACAAACAAGGTGATAACGCCTTAAAATATATTTTTGCGATAATTGTTATAATCTTAACGGTATTAGCTGTTTTTCAATTAGGCATTGTTGGTGTCATGTTAGATAGTTTTTTCAACTATTTATTTGGCATGAGTAGATATTTAACGTATATATTAATATTAGTAGCAACAATATTTATAACATTTTATAAAGGGATACCCAAGACTAGAAGAACGGTTGGCGCGATAGTATTACAATTGACTTTATTATTATTAACACAAATCGTATTTCATTTTGCTCATACAAGCCAATCTAAAAGAGAGCCAGTACTGTCATTTGTCTATAGATCTTACGAACATTCACACTTCCCAAATTTTGGCGGTGGTTTACTAGGATACTATTTACTAGAAATTTTAACGCCACTTATATCAATAGTTGGTGTGATTATAGCAACAATTTTATTAATTATTTCTAGTATTGTGTTGATATTAAAACATCGTCATAGAGATGTAGCTAAAAGTTTTTTTGATAACGCTAAAGTAAAAAGTGAATCTGCTTCTTACAAATTGAGTGAGAAAAGACAGCAAAACAAAGTTAAAAAAGAAGCTAGAGCAAGAGTGAAAGCAGAGAAAAAAGCAGAACAAGAAGCCGAAGCGAGTAATATAAAAGATGTGAGTGATTTACCAGAAGTAACTGAGAGCGAACAACAAACACCACAATCAGCGATTCCTATTTATGGGCATAATGATTCAGAAACTAAAGCTCAACAAAAATTACAAGAAAACGACAATGAGTCTGATAACAATAATCCTGCATTATCAGCTACTACTAGTCCTTCACGTAAAGATAGAATGCGCGATACAAACACTGAAGACGCTCAAGAAACTGAAGCAAATACTGATTATGATAATTCTGGCTCAATTTCTGATGCAGGAGAAGTAGAAAACGTAGCTTATAAGATACCGCCATTGAGTTTACTTAAGCAACCTGCGAAACAACAATCTACTTCTAAGACTGAAGTACAGAAAAAAGGACGTTTACTGGAAACTACACTGAAAAATTTTGGTGTTGATGCCAGAGTAACTCAAATTAAGATAGGTCCTGCAGTTACACAATATGAAATACAACCGGCACAAGGTGTCAAAGTAAGTAAAATTGTGAACTTAAATAATGACTTAGCATTAGCATTAGCAGCGAAAGATATCAGAATTGAAGCTCCAATACCTGGGCGTTCAGCGGTAGGTATTGAAGTGCCAAATGATAAAATTTCACTTGTAGCGCTAAAAGAAGTCTTAGACGAAAAATTCCCTGCTGAAAACAAACTAGAAGTTGGCTTAGGTAGAGATATTTCTGGCGATCCTATTACAGTCGAACTAAACAAAATGCCTCACTTATTAGTGGCTGGTTCTACTGGTAGTGGTAAATCCGTTTGCATTAATGGCATTATTACGAGTATTTTATTAAATGCTAAACCGCACGAAGTGAAATTAATGTTAATCGACCCGAAAATGGTGGAATTAAATGTCTATAACGGCATACCACATTTGTTAACACCTGTAGTTACCAACCCGCATAAAGCAGCACAAGCATTAGAAAAAGTTGTTGCTGAAATGGAAAGACGCTATGACTTGTTCCAACATTCTTCTACTAAAAATATAGAAGGTTACAACCAATATATTCGTCGTCAAAATGAAGAACTTGATGAAAAACAAGCAGAACTACCATATATAGTCACTATCGTTGATGAATTAGCCGACTTGATGATGGTTGCTGGTAAAGATGTCGAAAATGCCATTCAACGTATAACACAAATGGCACGTGCAGCAGGTATACATTTAATTATCGCTACACAACGTCCTTCGGTAGATGTTATTACTGGTATCATCAAAAATAACATTCCATCAAGAATAGCGTTTGCCGTTAGTTCACAAACCGATTCAAGAACAATCATTGATAGCGGTGGCGCGGATAAACTTCTCGGTAAAGGTGATATGTTGTATGTTGCTAATGGAGGTTCAATACGTACGCGTGTACAAGGCGCATTTTTAAGCGAACAAGAAGTACAAGATGTCGTTAATTACGTTGTAGATCAACAAAAAGCAAACTACGTTAAAGAGATGGAACCGGATGAACCTGTAGAGAAATCTGAAATGAAGAGTGAAGATCCGCTTTATGATGAAGCTTACTTATTTGTCATAGATCAACAAAAAGCAAGTACGTCATTATTACAACGTCAGTTCAGAATAGGTTATAATAGAGCTTCAAGATTGATGGATGATTTAGAAAGTAATCAGGTAATCGGGCCACAAAAAGGAAGCAAACCAAGACAAATATTAGTTGATTTAAATAGCGATGAGGTGTAAATATGGAATTAACTTCAGTGTATAAAGTTAAAGAATGGATTTTAAACCAAATTAAGGCCGGTAAATTAAATAATGGTGATAAACTGCCAAGTTATTTAAGCATTGCTAGAGACCTAAAAGTTAAAACAGATGATGTCTACGATGGCGTAGATGAATTGATAACAGAACAAATTTTAACTAATAATTTAGAGGAAGGTGTTAGTGTTAAACCACTACATCCTTTCCTTTACCCTTTAGGGGAATTAGTTAGTATAAGTAAAATGATTGAAGAGCAAGGTTATAATGCGGGTACTGAATTTATAAGTTTAGATGAAAAACCAGCTACTTCATTAGATGCTTATACGTTAGAAATTGAAGATAAAACACTCGTAACGATTATTGAGCGTATACGTACAGCAGATCAATTTCCTGTCGTTTATTGTTTGGATAAAATTCCGAATGATGATTTAACCTGTTTCCAATATCAAGAAAATCGACAATCCATTTTAAATGCGATTGAACAAAATTCTAATAAAGAAATTTGCTATGCTGAAACTGAAATAGAAGCGATAAGTTATGAACCGCATATCTCTGATTTATTGAATGCTTCGCCTCATGAAGGTTTAATGTTGTTAAAGTTAGTTCATTATGATCAAAATGATAAACCTGTATTTTATTCATTTAATTACTTTAAAAGTAGTTTAGTTAAATTTAAAACGGTAAGAAATAGAGTATAAACTAAAAATGAAAGTGGGGAAAATTATTGGAAAATATAAAACCACAAGATAATTTTCATGTAAGTGTGTTACCGACAACTAAGTTTAAAACGACGATGATTACATTGAAGTTTATGGCTCCATTAGATGATGAGACGATCACTTCTAGGTCGTTACTTAGTAAAATACTTATGAGGGCTACCGAAAAGTATCCTACAGATAAAGCTTTTAATAGAAAGTTATCTGAACTTTATGGTGCATATGTAAATAGTTATGTTTCTAAATTTAAAGATAAGCATGTCATTACTATATCTTTAGAGTTAGTTAACGAGAAATATTTAAAAGATACTACGCCTTTATTTGAACAAGGTATCGAACTATTAAAAGAAATGATTTGGCATCCATTAATTAAGGATGGCTTATTTGACGAAACGTTATTAGCACAAGAAAAGTCTTTATTAACTAAAAAATTAGAAGCAGTTGAAGATAATAAATCACAACTCGCTTTTCTAAATTTGCTTCAACATATGTTTGGTGACCAATCATATAGCCAACTTTCTACAGGGCAAGTAGAAAAAATAGCACATATCACGAACGAATCTTTATATAATACATATCAATCTATGATTGAAAATGACTATTGCGCAGTATACGTAGTGGGCAATGTCGATGAAACTGAAGTTAATTCAAATATAAATAAATACTTCAAATTAAAGCCATTTAAATTTGAATCATTCAATGACGTTCAAGTAAAACCTAAAAATCAATTACCGCATGTTGTAGTTGAATATGATGAAATTGATCAAGCGAAATTAAATATGGGTTTTAAATTCCCAAGCAAATTTGGAGAAAAAGATTATTTTACCTTTGTCGTATTAAACATGATGTTCGGTGGAGACCCATCATCAGTATTGTTTAATGAAGTACGCGAAAAACAAAGTTTAGCTTATTCAATACATTCACAAATTGATAGTAAAAATGGCTATATGTTTGTGTTGAGTGGAGTAGCCTCTGATAAATACGAGACTGCTCAAACGACGATAATTGAAGAATTTGAAAAGTTCCAACAAGGTGACTTTACTGATGAAAAAATAGATTTAGCTAAAAAAGTGATTATTTCACAACGACGAGAAGCGGAAGATAGACCTAAAAGTATTATAGAACGTTTAAATAATAACTTGCTACTCGAGTCAGATATGACAGAGTCTACATATATAGAAGGTATAATGAATGTTTCTCGCGACCAAATTATCGCTTTAGCCCAAGCAACTGTCTTAGATACTATATATATTTTGACTAAGGGAGGAGAAGCATAATGGAGGAACAATATTACCAACAAATAGACGAATATGTGTACAAAGAAACATTAGACAATGGTTTAGACGTTTTTATTATTCCTAAACGAGGCTTTCAAAAGACATTTGTTACATATACAACGCAATTTGGCTCATTAGATAGTAAGTTTAAACCTCATAATCAAGATTCATACATAACAGTTCCAGATGGTGTTGCTCACTTTTTAGAACATAAGTTATTTGAAAATGAAGAAGATGACTTATTTACAGCATTTGCAGAAGATAATGCGCAAGTCAACGCGTTTACAAGTTTCGACCGTACGAGTTATTTATTTAGTGCTACAGACCAAATTGAAACGAATATTAAGCGTTTACTCACGATGGTCGAAACGCCATACTTTACGAAAGAAACTGTAGACAAAGAAAAAGGTATTATTGCCGAAGAGATTAAAATGTACCAAGAACAACCTGGTTATAAAATCATGTTTAACACATTAAGAGCGATGTATGACACTCATCCAATTAAAGTAGATATTGCCGGTAGTGTCGACAGTATATATGAGATAACTAAAGATGATTTATATTTATGTTATGAAACTTTTTATCATCCATCTAATATGGTGTTGTTCGTGGTGGGCGATGTCGACCCAGTACAAATTTTAAATATCGTAACTGAACATGAAGATAAAAGAGATAAAGTAGCACAACCTGAAATACAACGCGATCCATTAATTGAAAAAGAAGAAGTTAATCAACAATTTGTGTCAGAAAAAATGAAATTGCAATCACCAAGATTAATGCTCGGTTTTAAAAATAAACCATTAGTAAATGCTTCTGCCGATCAATATGTACGCAAAGATTTAGAAATGACATTGTTTTTTGAACTTGTATTTGGTGAGGAAACAGATTTTTACCAATCGTTACTTAATAGTGAATTGATAGACGATACATTTGGTTATCAATTTATATTAGAACCAACGTATAGCTTTTCAATCATTTCAAGTGCGACTCAAAAGCCAGATGAACTAAAACAATTATTATTAGCAGAATTAGAAAAATCTCAAGGTAAATTAACAGATAATGAAGCTTTTGAATTGTTGAAAAAACAATTTATTGGAGAATTTATTTCAGGATTAAACTCACCAGAATATATTGCCAATCAGTATACTAAATTACATTTTGAAGGGGTAAGCCTATTCGATATGTTAGAAATAGTAGAAAATATTACGCTAGAAAGTGTTAATGACACTGCTAAACAATGTTTAAATTTAGAACAAATGGTTGATAGCCGTTTGGAGATGAAATAATATGAAAGCCTTGGTTATAGGCGGTTCTGGTTCGATAGGAAAAGCGATCGTTACACGCTTATTAGATGAAGGTTATGAAGTTATCGTGCAGTATAATTCGGCAAATTTAACTGACTTAACCAATCAATTTGAAAATCGTGCGGTGCAATTTGTACAATGCGATTTATTAGCAACATCTGATTATAATAAAGTTTTTGGTTTTATACATAATTTAGATTGCTTAATATATTCAGGTGGCAATGCGCTTTATGGACAAATTCAAGATATGCAGGATGAACAAATTGATGACGCTTATCGTCTTCATGTACGTGAATTTATAAGATTGTCTAAATATTTTGTAGATCAACTACGTCGCAGTGATAATGGTAGAATTATCGTGATTTCATCTATATGGGGTGAAACTGGCGCTAGTTTAGAATCAGTGTATTCGGCAATGAAAAGCGCACAAATTGGTTTTGTTAAAGCGATGAGTCAAGAATTAGCATTAACGACTGTTACGGTTAATGCAATTACTCCAGGTATTGTACGAGGGCGTATGTCTGAGGTGTGGAGTGATGAGGAATTGCAACATATCCTTGATGAGCTACCACAACAACGCTTAATTGAACCGGAAGAAATTGCGCATACTTGTGCATATCTTTGCCATCCTTTTGCTAAAAGTGTTACAGGTACCGTTCAAAAAGTTAACGGTGGTTGGTATTTATAAAAGTAAGCCGATAATTTGTTCCACGAAATTAATATTCAGTGTTATAATGACCATATAATTAAATGCAAACGATAACAAACATATATACGTCCGTTTGTATCATTGTTTAAACTTGTCACTGCTCGAAAACTAAGGGGTGTTAAATATGACAGTTACTACAAAAAAAGAATGGTATTTAGAATATGAAATTACTATGAACCGCGCAGGTTTATTAGGTGATATTTCAAGTCTTTTAGGCATGATGGGTATTAGTATTGTTACCATTAATGGTGTTGAACAAGCACGACGTGGTTTACTTATTAAATCGGACAACTTAGAAAAAGTTAGCCGTTTTGAAGGCATCGTAAGCGAAATCGACGATATTTCTATTACGAAGTTAAGAAAACCTGAATTACGTGACCGACTAGCCGTAAGACATGGACGTTACATAGAGCAAGATGCCGATGATAAAAAGACATTTCGTTTTGAACGCGAAGATTTAGGTTTGTTAGTAGATTTTATGGCGGAATTGTTTAAAGAAAACGGACATAAATTGATAGGTATTAGAGGTATGCCTCGCGTTGGTAAAACAGAATCAATCGTTGCTGGTAGTGTATGTGCGCACAAAAGATGGTTGTTTATTAGTTCTACACTTATTAAACAGACTGTGCGTAGTTCATTGATTAAAGGAGAATATGATTCTGACCATGTTTACATTATTGATGGTGCCGTTACCGCTAGAGAATCAGATTCTAAACACCAAGAGTTAGTGAAAGAAGTTATGAATTTACCAGCGATTAAAGTCGTTGAACATCCAGATTTATTTGTCGAAACAAGTGATTACGAAATGAATGATTTTGATTATATAATTGAGTTAAGAGAAAATAAAAACCAAGAAATTCATTATGAAGAAATGAAGAAAAATACTGTCAAAAGAAAAAATAATTTAGATTTTGGCGAAAATGGATTTGGTGACTTCGGTGATGGTTTTGGTTTCTTTTAATAAAATTGTAGTGAAGTAAGGAGTAATCTTGCCGTGAATACTATTGGTCAGACATTGAAAGGGCGCCGTGAACGTTTGGGCATGACGCTAAATGAATTAGAAGGTAAAACACATATTAAACGTGAAACGTTAAAGTTAATTGAAAACAATGATTTTAACGGCTTAAAAAAAGCTGATTATGCTGAAGGTTTCATTATTAAATATGCTAAGGCAGTTAATATTGACTCGGAGCAGCTGATTGATTCTCATAGAGACGAAATTCCGAATAGAAGAAATAGTGACATCAATGAAGCAATTCATGCTTTTTCTAATGGTGAAGCGCCGTCATATAGAAGAAAAGATAAAGAACCACTGCAATTGGCAGTCGTTATTAGTGCCGTTATTCTTATTACTATCGTGCTATGGATTTTAGCGGTAATCATATTATAAGAAGTCAACGAGTTAAGATATAAATAGAAAAGAGGATTTTATATGAACATACCGAATTGGATAACGGTTTTTAGGGTTATACTAATTCCAGTATTTTTAATTTTTGCATTGGCAAATTTTGGTTTTGGAACAGTGTCGTTTATCGGTGGTTATAATGTAAGAATCGAGTTAATTATAAGTGGCATAATATTTATAGTAGCTTCATTAAGTGATTTTGCCGATGGCTATTTAGCTAGAAAATGGCAATTAGTTACGAATATGGGTAAATTCTTAGATCCATTAGCGGACAAATTATTAGTATCTGCTGCACTTATTGCATTGGTACAAATAGACTTAACTAATTCTGTCGTTGCAATAATTATTATCGCTAGAGAATTTGCAGTTACAGGACTGCGTTTATTACAAATCGAACAAGGTTTCGTAAGTGCTGCAGGTCAACTTGGTAAAATTAAAACTGCAGTTACTATGGTAGCGTTAATTTGGATTCTATTGGGTGACCCATTAGCGACATGGATAGGTTTCCCATTAGGCCAAGTACTCCTTTATATTGGCGTATTCTTTACTATTCTTTCTGGTGTTGAATATTTCTATAAAGGCAGAGATGTATTTAAAGCAAAATAATATATTGTTATGAACTATGGCAGAAATCAATTTGGTTTCTGCCTTTTTTTAAATTGTACAAAAAGTCAGTAGGTAAAATAATTATTTTAATCATACGTAGCGTTTAATTTTCCCAATTACTATTCTTAGATTTTTAAAGAAATTTAGTTTTATAATAGAGGGTATAGTTAATACGTACATTGTATACATATTGAAGGAGGTAATGAATTGTGAAAGTTTCAATTATAGCAGTTGGCTCAGAGTTATTATTAGGTCAAATTGCCAACACTAATGGACAATACCTATCAAAACTATTAAACGGTATCGGTCACAGTGTGTTAGAACATGCTGTGGTAGGTGACAATCCTGAACGACTAGAACGTGTAGTGACGAATGCTTTAAATAATAACGACACCGTAATTCTAACCGGGGGATTAGGACCTACTAAAGATGACTTAACTAAACATACAGTAGCTAACATACTTGGTCGTTCTTTAGTTACAGATGACCAAGCATTAACGTATATCGAGGATTATTTTAAACAACAAGATCAAGTTATGACGCCTAATAATAAACAACAAGCATTAGTTATTGAAGGTTCAAAAGTATTAGAAAATAAGGTCGGCATGGCACCAGGAATGTTAGTGGAAACTGATGGCAAACGTATCGCCTTACTGCCAGGTCCACCAAAAGAAATGCAACCAATGGCTAAAAATGAACTATTACCTCATTTGCTAGATGGAGAACAAGTTATCTTTTCAGAACTACTTAGATTTGCTGGTATTGGAGAATCTCGCGTAGAAACGGAGCTAATGGATTTAATCGACGATCAAAGTAATCCAACAATTGCGCCATTGGCTGGGACACATGAGGTTAATATACGTTTAACTGCTAATGGACAAACTACGCGTGAATGCCATGATTTAATTGCGCCTATTAAGCAAGAAATTTTAACACGAATCGGTGACTATTATTATGGTTCAGATGATATTAAACTTGAACAAGCCGTTATGCAAAAAGTAGGTCATTCGTTTGCAATATATGATGGTGTAACCGATGGCAAGCTATATAGTAGATTGCAAGATTACAATGATGCAAATAAATTGAAAGGCATGTTACCTCATTCTGATAAGTTTATAACAAAGAGCAATGGTATCAATAATCAGTTAGCAGTCGGCGCAACGATTGTGAAAGATTTATTTGAAACAGAAATGGGAATTGCATTATTATATGACGATAGTAAAGTTTATTTAGGAATATTGTCAGAAGATAAATTACACGTACAATCATTCAACATTGCACAATCTAGAAACCTAATTAAATCTAGAACACCAAATTATGCGCTTATAAGATTACTAAATTTTATTAAACACTGATGGCATGGCGTAATTTTTAAATTATAGGTACGCATGTTCGATTATATGAAGTTTTAACAATTTAATAGCGAACAAATATTCGCAAAATGCTTGATAAATTATCATAATCCATGTATGATGTGATTAAGATAATTAATAGAGATTAAACTCATTTAGGAGGTTCATCATTGGATAACGATCGTCAAAAAGCTTTAGATACAGTAATAAAAAATATGGAAAAATCATTTGGTAAAGGTTCAGTTATGAAATTGGGCGATAATAAAGGGCGCAGAGTTTCAAGTGTTTCAAGTGGCTCAGTAACATTAGATAACGCACTAGGAGTAGGCGGATACCCTAAAGGTAGAATTGTTGAAATTTATGGACCAGAAAGTTCTGGTAAAACTACTGTTGCGCTACACGCCATTGCAGAAGTGCAAAGAAAAGGCGGTATTGCAGCATTTATCGATGCTGAACATGCGCTAGATCCAGTTTATGCAGAAGCTTTAGGCGTAGATATAGATAATTTATATTTATCTCAACCTGACCATGGTGAACAAGGTCTTGAAATCGCAGAAGCCTTCGTGCGAAGTGGCGCAGTGGATATCGTAGTAGTCGACTCTGTTGCAGCATTAACACCGAAAGCCGAAATTGAAGGTGAAATGGGAGATACACACGTTGGTTTACAAGCACGTCTAATGTCTCAAGCATTACGTAAATTATCAGGTGCGATTTCTAAATCAAATACAACAGCAGTATTTATTAACCAAATCAGAGAAAAAGTCGGCGTTATGTTCGGTAACCCTGAAACAACACCTGGTGGCCGTGCGCTTAAATTCTATAGTTCTGTAAGATTAGAAGTTCGCCGTGCAGAACAATTAAAACAAGGACAAGAAATTGTCGGTAACAGAACAAAAATTAAAGTAGTTAAAAACAAAGTTGCACCACCATTTAGAGTTGCCGAAGTAGATATTATGTATGGTAAAGGTATATCTAAAGAAGGCGAATTAATTGATTTAGGTGTTGAGCACGAAATCGTAGATAAATCAGGTGCTTGGTATTCTTACAATGGAGAACGTATGGGTCAAGGTAAGGAAAATGTTAAGATGTTCCTTAAAGAAAACCCTGAAATCAAAAAAGACATTAACCAAAAATTACGTGAAAAATTAGGTATATTTGATGGTGATGTTGAAGAATCAGAAAGTGAAGATAACGTTCCAGATTCATTATTTGATGAAGAATAATATAATATAGCATTTCATTAAAAGAGAAGTTTTATCGCTTGAAGATAAAACTTCTCTTTTTTGCTTAATGTGCGAATATTAAAGTCGTAAAATTTTTGAGATAATAAGGTGAGTTTATTGATTGAATATAAATAGATACAGCTAAGATAAATTATAAATGAGCAACCTTCGAAAAGTGCATTATAGCAACGTTTAATTATTATTTAATAGCATAAATGATTCATTTATTAGTTATAATAAAAAGTAATTAAGATATTTTTAAATACTATTAAAACGCTATTTAAAATGAAATTATATTATTGTAGGTTGATACCTTGACACTTCTTAGTTTTTAAACGTACAATTACATTGTATGATTATTATATAGTTCAATAAAATCATATTTATTTTTATATAAAGCGCAAATCCTAGAAAAAGGGGGGTGTTTATGTGAATTTATTAGGCCTCCTACTCATTTTGCTAGGAATTATTCTGGGCGTTGTTGTAGGGTATTTTATTGCCCGAAATTTGTTGCAACAAAAACAAATCCAAGCAAGACAAACTGCTGAAGATATCATCGATCAGGCGAATAAAGAAGCAGATAATGTAAAAAAAGAAAAACTACTTGAAGCAAAAGAAGAAAACCAAATCTTAAAAGAGCAAGTTGAAAATGAACTTCGTGAAAGACGAGGAGAACTTCAAAGGCAAGAATCTCGCCTACTTCAAAAAGAAGAAAATTTGGAACGTAAATCTGATTTGCTTGATAAAAAAGATGAAATTTTAGAGCAAAAAGAATCTAAACTTGAAGAAAGACAACAACAAGTAGATGCAAAAGAGAGTAGTGTTCAATCATTAATAAATAAACATGAACAAGAATTAGAACGCATCTCTGGTCTCAGTCAAGAAGAAGCAGCTAACGAGCAACTTCAAAGAGTTGAGGAAGAACTGTCACAAGATATTGCAATACTTGTTAAGGAAAAAGAGAAAGAAGCAAAAGAAAAAGTCGATAAAAATGCAAAAGAGTTATTAGCAACTACTGTACAAAGATTGGCGGCGGAACATACGTCAGAATCAACAGTATCAGTTGTTAATTTACCTAACGATGAAATGAAAGGTCGAATTATTGGTAGAGAGGGTAGAAATATTAGAACTCTTGAAACGCTTACTGGTATCGACTTAATCATAGACGATACGCCTGAAGCGGTAATTCTATCAGGATTTGACCCAATCAGACGTGAAATTGCTAGAACAGCATTAGTAAATCTTGTTTCAGATGGAAGAATCCATCCTGGACGGATTGAAGATATGGTAGATAAAGCTCGAAAAGAAGTAGACGATATTATAAGAGATGCAGGGGAACAAGCTACATTTGAAATAAATGTGCATAATATGCATCCAGATTTAGTAAAAATACTAGGTCGTTTACAATATCGTACAAGCTATGGCCAAAATGTGCTTAAACATTCTATTGAAGTGGCATATTTAAGTGGCATGCTTGCTGCTGAATTAGGTGAGGATGTATCATTAGCTAAACGTGCGGGACTACTTCACGATGTTGGTAAAGCAATTGATCATGAAGTTGAAGGCAGCCATGTTGAAATTGGTGTGGAATTAGCGAAAAAATACAATGAAAATGAAACAGTAATTAACGCTATTCATTCACACCATGGTGATGTAGAACCTACATCTATAATATCTATTTTAGTAGCAGCTGCAGACGCATTATCAGCAGCTAGACCTGGCGCTCGTAAAGAAACTTTAGAAAACTATATCAGAAGACTAGAGCGTTTAGAAACTTTATCAGAAAGTTACGATGGTGTAGATAAAGCATTTGCAATACAAGCTGGTAGAGAAATTCGAGTAATTGTATCACCGGATGCTATAGACGACTTAAAATCACATCGCTTAGCAAGGGACATAAAAAGTCAAATTGAAGATGAACTTCAATACCCTGGCCATATTAAAGTGACTGTTGTTCGTGAGACTAGGGCAGTTGAATATGCAAAATAAAAAGGTTGCCAATATGGCAACCTTTTTTATATACATTCATTATTAAAATAATAAAATTATGTGAGTTCTAAATCAGTTTTCTTCACTTCTTGAATAATTTCAGCTGTATCATAAGAATTTGTTGAAATATTAGAATAACGTTCCGCTAAACGATAAGCGTTAATATAAAGTTCTAAGCTTTCTTTAGCTACTTCCTCAGCATCATCACTCTTAGAAGGATTTGCTGAAACTACTAAGTTTGCAAAATTTTCGGGATCAATATTAATTGACATGAATTATTTACATCTCCTAATAAATTATTTTAAGCTTACAATATTTCAATTACCACGTGAACACAACTTAAAACAAAATATCTAGCAAATATCTAACAAATATCTAACATAAATTTTTACATTATACTTTCCTAAAGTCGAAATATGCATTAAACTAGCACTGAGAAAGGATGACTCGCAGTGAGAATATTATTTATAGGTGACTTGGTTGGCAAAATTGGCAGAGAGGCGATTAGTACTTATTTAACTAAGTTGAAACAACATTATCGTCCAACGGTCACGATAGTTAATGCTGAAAATGCCGCACACGGCAAAGGCTTAACAGAGAAGATTTATAAGCAATTATTAAGAGAAGGCGTCGATTTTATGACTATGGGCAATCATACTTATGGTCAGCGCCAAATTTATGACTTTATAGACGATGCCAAAAGAATGGTCAGACCTGCAAACTTTCCAGATGAAGCGCCAGGTGTTGGTATGCGTTTTATTCAGATAAATGACATTAAACTAGCAATCATTAATTTGCAAGGTCGTGCTTTTATGCAAGACATAGATGACCCATTTAAAAAAGCAGATATATTGATTGAAGAAGCGAAAAAAGAAACGGACTATATTTTCGTGGACTTTCATGCGGAAACAACATCGGAAAAAAATGCAATGGGTTGGTATTTAGATGGTCGTGTAAGTGCGGTGGTCGGGACACATACTCATATTCAAACTGCAGATGAAAGAATATTACCAAATGGCACTGGTTATATTACTGATGTTGGTATGACTGGATACTACGATGGCATTTTAGGTATTAATAGAGACGAAGTAATCAATAGATTTATTACGAGTCTACCGCAAAGACATGTACTTCCAGAAGAAGGTAGAAGTGTACTGTCTGGAGTCATTATTGATTTAGATAAAAACGGACAGACTAAACATATTGAACGTGTGTTAATTAATGACGATCATCCGTTTAATTAGTATCGTCCATTAGTATGAAAATAAATTTTAACCGCGCTATACATAGTAATAGGGTGGTTTTATTTGGTATTATTAAAGATGAACTATTTTACCACTAGGAGGCAAGTTGATATGAAATCACAAGTATCATGGAAAGTGGGCGGCCAACAAGGTGAAGGCATTGAATCAACTGGAGAAATCTTTGCTACGGCGATGAACCGCAAAGGCTACTATCTATATGGCTATAGACATTTTTCTAGTCGTATAAAAGGTGGACATACAAACAATAAAATTAGAGTATCAACAACGCCTGTCCATGCGATAAGCGATGATTTAGATATTTTGATAGCTTTTGACCAAGAAACTATCGAAGTGAACCATCACGAAATGCGAGAAGATAGCGTTATTCTTGCAGACAGTAAGGCGAAACCTGAAAAGCCTGAAGATTGCAAAGCACAATTAATAGATTTACCTTTTACTGCAACTGCCAAAGACTTGGGCACTGCATTAATGAAAAATATGGTAGCAGTGGGTGCTACTTGTTCACTTATGAATTTAGATACTGCAACTTTTGAAACTTTAATCACGAATATGTTTGAAAAGAAAGGCGATAAAGTTGTAGAAATGAATATACAAGCATTAAATGAAGGTTATCGTTTGATGCAAGAACAATTAGAAACAGTTACTGGTGACTTCGAATTAGACAATACTAACGAAAATCCACATTTATATATGATTGGAAATGATGCGATTGGTTTAGGCGCATTATCTGCAGGTTCAAGATTTATGGCTGCATATCCTATTACTCCAGCATCAGAAATAATGGAGTATATGATAGAGAACTTGCCTAAAGTTGGAGGTACAGTTGTGCAAACTGAGGATGAAATTGCTGCTGCTAATATGGCAATTGGTTCTAACTATGCTGGTGTACGTTCATTTACAGCAAGTGCTGGGCCAGGTTTGTCCTTAATGATGGAAGCAATTGGTCTGTCTGGTATGACTGAAACACCATTCGTCGTAATTAATACGCAACGTGGTGGTCCATCTACAGGTTTACCTACTAAACAAGAGCAATCAGATTTAATGCAAATGATTTACGGGACACACGGAGATATTCCTAAAATTGTAGTAGCACCGACAGATGCAGAAGATGCTTTTTATTTAACGATGGAAGCATTTAACTTAGCTGAAACTTATCAATGTCCAGTAATCGTACTAAGTGATTTACAATTATCATTAGGTAAACAAACGGTGAAACAATTAGATTACAATAAGATAGAAATTAATCGTGGTGAATTACTACAAAGTGACATTGAGAGAGATGAAGATGATAAAGCTTACTTCAAACGCTATGCTTTAACAGAAAGCGGTGTATCTCCTAGACCAATACCAGGATTAAAAGGTGGTATACATCACGTTACAGGTGTTGAACATAACGAAGAAGGTAAAACGAGTGAAGCGGCAGACAATCGACAACAACAAATGGAAAAACGTATGCGTAAAACACAACACTTATTGATTAATGAGCCAGTTGAAATAGACGAAGCACATTCTGAAGCGGATATTTTATATATAGGCTTTATTTCAACTAAAGGTGCTATTCAGGAAGGAAAGGAACGTCTGGAAAAACAAGACATCAAAGTTAATCACATACAGATCAGACAATTACATCCATTCCCGAATAAAATTATTCAAGAAGCAGTTGATAAAGCATCAAAAGTAGTTGTCGCTGAGCACAACTATCAAGGTCAACTTGCAAATATAATAAAAATGAATGTAAATTTAGGCGATAAATTAGTAAATCAAACGAAATATGACGGTACGCCGTTCTTGCCTCATGAAATTGAAGAAAAAGGTTTAGCAATAGCTAAAGAAATTAAGGAGCTGGTTTAAGTGGCAACATTTAAAGATTTTAGAAATAATGTGAAGCCCAACTGGTGTCCAGGTTGTGGTGATTTTTCAGTACAAGCCGCGATTCAAAAAGCTGCAGCAAATGTAGGACTGGAACCAGAAGAAGTTGCGATTATCACAGGCATAGGTTGTTCTGGACGATTGTCTGGTTATATTAATGCATATGGTGTACATGGTATACATGGTCGTTCATTACCATTAGCGCAAGGCGTGAAGATGGCAAATAAAGACTTAACAGTTATTGCTTCTGGTGGTGACGGTGATGGCTATGCTATCGGTATGGGCCATACGATCCATGCTTTACGCAGAAATATGAATATGACTTATATTGTCATGGATAACCAAATATATGGTTTAACTAAAGGACAAACTTCACCTTCATCAGCGCCAGGTTTTATAACGAAGTCAACGCCTAAAGGAAATATCGAACAAAATGTAGCCCCATTAGAAATTGCTATTTCTTCTGGTGCAAAATTTGTAGCACAAGGATTTTCTAGCGATATCAAGGGCTTAACTAAAATGATAGAAGATGCGATTAATCATGACGGCTTTTCATTTGTGAATGTATTCTCTCCATGTGTAACTTACAATAAAGTAAACACTTATGATTGGTTTAAAGAGAACTTGACTAGCATCGATGATATCGAAGATTATGATGTTACAGACAAGCAAAAAGCAATGCAAAATGTTTTAGCTTATGAGTCATTATTAAAAGGTATTGTATACCAAGATACAGAAACGCCTTCATATGAATCTCAAATCGCAGAACTAGACGATACACCTTTAGCTAAAAAAGATATTAAGATTGATGAAAACCAATTTAATGAATTAATTGGACAATTTGTATAATTAACTATGTAAGTAAACCTAGAGCGAGTTTTGTCAATAAAACGTTCTAGGTTTTACTATGTGGAATAAAACCCGGAGGGAGATGAACCATGGTAGACAAGTATCAGTCAATGACCCAACTTTTTCAGTACAATCAAGAAAATGAAGATTTTTGCATTGAACTCATCGATAATTCGAGCCCAAACCTCATTACTGCCGTTCATGGAGGCGCAATTGAACGTGGTACATCTGAACTCGCTCAACTCATAGCGCGTAAAGGTGATTTTTCATTTTATACTTTTAAAGGGTGTAAAAGAAATAAAAATAATGAATTGCATGTAACTTCAAGACATTTTGATGAACCACAATTATTACAAATGGTACCTCGAAAAAAGCATGTACTTTCAATACATGGTTGTAATGGGACAAAAGAAGTTATATATATCGGTGGGCGAGATAAAGAATTAAAAGCAAAACTAGCACAAGCGTTTACTAATATAGGCATAACAGTGGCACCTGCACCTCACCATATGTCAGGTATACATAAAGATAATTTTGTTAATCAAAGTACGACTTCACAAGGAGTACAATTGGAAATTACCGTTGCACTACGTAAAAAACTATTTAAAAATAATAAATTTAATTTATACGATAGAGAAGATGAAACAAATTGGTCTCCACGCATGCATGAATTAGCCAATACATGTGCTGAAATATTAGGGCAATTAAAATAATTTATATTAATCTTTTTGTTATTCTATATAATTAATAGCAAAAAATAAGCAATACTCGATTTTAACTATCTCATAAGCGCTTAATTTGTTAAACTTAAAT
Source organism: Staphylococcus kloosii (assembly GCF_003019255.1). Classification (NCBI taxonomy): domain Bacteria; kingdom Bacillati; phylum Bacillota; class Bacilli; order Caryophanales; family Staphylococcaceae; genus Staphylococcus; species Staphylococcus kloosii. The sequence goes on along the minus strand of NZ_CP027846.1, from coordinate 1,872,907 downwards.
AAAATTAATGAGGGGGCGATTGTTATGGATGATACATTAATGAGTATTCAAATTATACCTAAAACGCCTAACAATGAAGATGTTATACCTTACGTAGATGAGGCAATCAAAATAATACAAGATTCAGGTTTACCATATAGAGTGGGACCTTTAGAAACTACAATTCAAGGTGACATGAATGAATGTCTTATTTTGATTCAGAAATTAAATGATCGTATGGTTGAGCTAGAAGTACCAAGCACGATTAGCCAAGTAAAGTTTTATCATGTACCTGAAGGGATAACGATTGAAACATTAACTGGTAAATATGACGAATTTTAACAACATACCCCAAGAGTAATTCAATTTTCTACTTTGTGATTAAGTCACTTCAATTTTATATTCATTTTGCACTTTGATATTAAATTTAATATAATAAAATAATGGTTTACGGCATATAACTAGCACGCCATAAGCAACGCTTCACAGAGAAGTGTTGTTCGTGCTTTGACATAGAAAGGGTTTTGTAAAGTGAATGAAGAGCAGAGAAAGCATACTTCAATTAACATATTAGATGAACGTGATAAAAAAGCTGCTAAGAAAGAAACAAAAGATTACAGTAAGTATTTCGAACACGTTTATCAGCCACCAAGTTTAAAAGAAGCAAAAAAACGCGGTAAAGAAACAATTAAATACAATGATGATTTTCAAATAGAAGAAAAATATCGCAATATGGGGAAAGGGAAAACTTTCCTAATTAAAACATATGGCTGCCAAATGAATGCACATGATACAGAAGTTATGGGGGGCATATTATCTGCATTAGGATTTGAAGCCACTGACGATATTAATACAGCTGATGTTATTTTAATTAATACTTGTGCAATAAGAGAAAATGCCGAAAATAAAGTGTTCAGTGAAATAGGAAATTTAAAACATCTTAAGAAAGAACGTCCTGAAACGCTAATTGGTGTTTGTGGTTGTATGTCACAAGAAGAATCAGTAGTTAACAAAATTTTAAAATCTTATCAAAACGTTGATATGATTTTTGGTACTCATAATATACATCGTTTACCTCAAATATTAGAAGAAGCGTATTTAGCAAAAGCAATGGTTGTCGAAGTGTGGTCTAAAGAGGGCGATGTCATTGAAAACTTACCTAAAGTAAGAGCTGGTAATATTAAAGCGTGGGTTAATATTATGTATGGTTGCGATAAATTCTGTACATACTGTATCGTGCCGTTTACAAGAGGTAAGGAACGTAGTAGACGACCAGAAGATATTATCGATGAAGTGAGAGACTTGGCACGTCAAGGTTATCAGGAAATCACTTTACTAGGACAAAACGTAAATTCCTACGGTAAAGATATCGACGGGCTTGACTACGGTTTAGGTGATTTATTAGAAGATATTTCAAAAATTGATATTCCTCGTGTAAGATTTACAACAAGTCATCCATGGGATTTCACTGATAGAATGATCGATGTGATTGCGAATGGTGGCAATATTGTCCCTCATATACATTTACCAGTACAGTCAGGTAATAACCAAGTATTAAAAATTATGGGACGTAAATATACACGCGAAAGTTATTTAGCATTAGTTAATAGCATTAAAGAAGCTATTCCTAACGTAGCGTTAACGACGGATATTATTGTTGGTTATCCGAATGAAACGGCAGAACAATTTGAAGAAACGTTATCGTTGTATGATGAAGTTGAGTTTGAACATGCATATACTTATATTTATTCACAACGTGACGGCACTCCAGCTGCTAAAATGAAAGACAACGTGCCGCAAGACGTCAAAAAAGAACGTTTACAAATATTAAATAAAAAAGTCGGTTATTATTCAGAAAAAGCAATGAGCCAATATGAAGGTGCTACAGTAAATGTTCTTTGTGAAGGAACAAGTAAAAAAGATGATACTGTATTATCTGGTTATACTGAAAAGAATAAACTAGTAAACTTTAAAGCACCTAAGTCTATGATTGGTAAAATTGTAAAAGTAAAAATAGACGAAGCAAAACAATATTCATTAAATGGTACTTTTATTGAAGAAACTAATAAAGCTGTGGTGACCCATTAGTGTATAGTAAAGAAGATATTTTAGCTGAAGCAGATGACATTGTAGCAAAAATTCAATCACTTGATACGGTACGTGATTATCATGATGTAGAACAACAAATTCATAACAATGTTAATATTGAAGCACGTATGAAAGAGTTAAAACGTAATCAAAAACAATCGGTTAATCTGCAAAATTACGGCAAAACTGAAGCTTTGAAACAATCAGAAGGTAAAATAAGTGGGATTGAGCAAGATATCAATGCACTGCCCATCGTTGAAGAATTTAGAGCATTACAATATGAAGCCAATGATTTATTGCAAATGATGATTAGTACAATGGCTGATCAATTGAATCGATTGCATGAAAATGACGACAATAAATAAATTGTGAATCGTAAGAGGGAAGGGTGAAGCTAAGTTGAACACAAAAAAATTAACATTAACAGCGATGTTTATAGCTATAAATGTTGTGTTAAGTAGTATCGTAGTTATACCATTAGGACCAATTAAAGCTGCTCCAGTTCAGCATTTAATCAATGTATTATGTGCCGTTTTTGTTGGGCCTTGGTTCGGACTGGCACAAGCTATTATTTCATCGGTGTTACGATTAATTTTTGGTACAGGTAGCGCCTTTGCCTTTCCTGGAAGTATAATCGGTGTGTTACTTGCAAGTGGATTTTACTATTATCGTAAGCATATTTTTATGGCTGCGGTTGGAGAAGTTATTGGTACAGGTATTATTGGTAGCTTAATGTGTATACCAGTGGCTTGGATTATTGGGTTAGATAACTTTGTAGTTAAACCTTTAATGTTAGCTTTTATAGTTTCAAGTGTTATCGGTTCCGTTATAAGCTACATCATCTTAATGATTTTAAAACGTAAAGGATTATTAAAAAAATTCTTATCATAAATATTAGACGACACGAGATTTTAACATTTAATTTTGAGTTTCCTAAGATTGTTTAGGTTATGGAAAAGTTAATTAAAAGTCTCGTGTTTTTTACTTATATTATGGTGTATTATAAATTATCATAAATAGGTTTCAAGATATTTTTATGTTAAAATTTAAGAGTTAAATATATAGAGAATAATAAAAATGTCATATATACATAAACTGTATCAATATTATTCTATTACATATAGAAGAAAAAGGATTGTGAACTATAGAGATGGCAAATGAAACTCCAATGATGCAACAATATTTAAAAATTAAAGCACAATATCAGGACTGTTTATTATTTTTTAGACTAGGCGACTTTTATGAAATGTTTTTTGAAGATGCAAAAGAAGCATCAAGAGTATTAGAAATTACGTTAACAAAAAGAGATGCCAAGAAAGAAAATCCGATACCAATGTGTGGTGTACCATACCATTCAGCAGATAGTTATATCGAAACACTGATAAATAATGGTTATAAAGTTGCTATATGCGAGCAAATGGAAGATGCTAAATTAACAAAAAGTATGGTGAAACGAGAAGTCGTAAGAATCGTAACGCCAGGTACAGTAATGGAACACGGTGGCGTAGACGATACGCAAAACAATTATATTTTAAGTTTTGTTCATAATAACGATTGTTATGCACTAAGTTATTGTGACGTTTCTACCGGTGAATTAAAAGCTACGCATTTTGATGATGAAGCGACTTTAATTAATGAAATTACAACGATTAATCCTAATGAGATTGTCGTTCATAAGCCAATACCTGATCAATTACAAAGACAAATCAATTTAACTACCGAAACAATAACTGTGTCGGAAACAATTTCGGATATGAAATATGGCGTCAATCAGTTAGAAGATGAAACGATGTACACTGCGACACAATTATTATTAGATTATATACATCATACGCAAAAAAGAGATTTGTCTCATATAGAATCCGTTGCAAAATATGAAGCGGTCGACTTTATGAAAATGGATTTTTACGCTAAGCGTAATTTAGAATTAACCGAAAGTATTAGATTAAAATCAAAAAAGGGCACGTTACTATGGTTAATGGATGAAACGAAAACGCCAATGGGCGCGCGAAGATTAAAGCAATGGATTGATCGTCCATTAATTCATCAACAGCAAATAGATGCACGTTTAGATACTGTGGAACAATTTATTGCGCATTTTATTGAACGAGATACGTTACGTGGATATTTAAACCAAGTATATGATATTGAACGTCTAGTAGGACGTGTTAGTTACGGTAATGTTAATGCACGAGATTTAATCCAACTCAAACATTCTATAATGGAAATTCCTAATATTAAAGCTTTACTTAACGATTTTGATGACAAAATGCCTGCTCATTTTGAAGCATTAGAACCGTTGGATGATTTATTGACTGTATTAGAGAATAGTATAGTGGAAGAACCACCAATTTCCGTTAAAGATGGTGGTTTATTTAAAAAAGGATTTAATAAACAACTTGATGAATATTTAGAAGCGTCACAAAATGGTAAGTCTTGGTTAGCTGAATTACAAAGTAAAGAACGGGAACGTACCGGCATAAAATCACTAAAAATTAGTTTCAACAAAGTCTTTGGTTATTTTATTGAAATTACTAGAGCGAATTTACAAGGGTTCGATCCAAGCCAATTTGGATATAACCGTAAGCAAACATTATCAAATGCAGAACGTTTTATTACAGATGAGTTAAAAGAAAAAGAAGATATTATTCTTGGTGCGGAAGATAAAGCTATTGAGTTAGAGTACCAATTATTCAGTGAATTACGTGAACATATTAAGGCTTATACTGAAAGACTACAACAACAAGCTAAAATTATTTCGGAACTTGATTGTCTTCAAAGTTTTGCGGAAATTGCGCAAAAGTATAATTATGTTAGACCAACTTTCAGTCAAGATAAAACATTGCAATTACAAGATTCTCGTCATCCAGTCGTAGAACGAGTGATGGATCACAATGACTATGTGCCTAATGACTGTAAACTTAACCAAGACACATTTATTTATCTTATTACTGGACCAAATATGTCAGGTAAATCTACTTATATGCGTCAAGTAGCGATAATAAGTATTATGGCTCAAATGGGCGCTTATGTACCATGTAGTTCAGCCGTGGTACCGATATTCGACCAAATTTTTACACGTATTGGTGCAGCCGATGACCTAGTGTCTGGTAAAAGTACTTTTATGGTAGAGATGTTAGAAGCGCAAAAAGCATTGGCTAACGCGACTGAACATAGCTTAATTATTTTTGATGAAATCGGTCGTGGTACTTCTACTTATGATGGCTTGGCATTAGCTCAGTCTATGATTGAGTATGTAGCCCATACATCAAAAGCCAAAACGTTATTCTCTACGCACTATCATGAATTGACGACTTTAGATCAAACACTACCAAGTTTGAAAAACGTTCATGTGGCTGCAAATGAATATAAAGGTGAACTAATCTTCTTGCATAAGGTAAAAGATGGTGCAGTGGATGATAGTTATGGTATTCAAGTAGCGAAATTAGCACATTTACCTGAAGAAGTAATAGACAGAGCACAAATTATACTAGAACAATTTGAACAACATAATGCTGGTCAATCGGTTGCTAAACAGGCACCACAAGATGAAGGTGACATGCAAGTTGATGAGCAAAAAGAAGTGGATTCTAATAGCAATCAATTTGAACAAGCTGCCTTTGACTTGTTTGAACAACAACCGGCAGAAAGCGAAACGGAATTAGCCATTAAAAATATGAATTTATCAAATATGACACCTATTGAAGCATTGGTTAAATTAAGTGAATTACAAAATCAATTGAAATAGAGGTGAGCTTTAGTGGGTAAAATTAAAGAATTACAAACCTCACTAGCAAATAAAATTGCAGCGGGTGAAGTGGTAGAAAGACCCGGCTCAGTAGTAAAAGAATTATTAGAAAATGCTATCGATGCACAAGCAACCGAAATTAATATAGAAGTAGAAGAATCAGGTGTAGCTTCTATTAGAGTTGTAGATAATGGTACTGGGATAAGTGAAGATGATTTAGATTTAGTATTTCATCGTCATGCAACGAGTAAATTAGATGATGATGACGACTTATTCCATATTAGAACGTTAGGTTTCCGTGGTGAAGCATTAGCAAGTATCTCATCTGTAGCAAAGGTGACTTTGAAGACGTGTACCGATAATGAAGAAGGACATGAAATCTATGCCGAAAATGGTGCTATTTTAAATAAAAAGCCTGCAAAAGCTAAACGAGGCACGGACATAAGAGTCGAATCACTATTTTATAATACTCCTGCGAGATTAAAATATATAAAAAGTTTATATACAGAATTGGGTAAAATTACCGATATTATTAACAGGATGGCCATGAGTCATCCAGATATTCGTATTTCATTAGTAGCTGATGGTAAGACGATTATTCATACAAATGGTTCTGGTAGAACAAATGAAGTCATGGCCGAAATATATGGTATGAAAGTGGCCAAAGATTTAGTGCATATAGCTGGTGATACAAGTGACTATCATTTAGAAGGTTTTGTTGCGAAACCAGAACATTCACGAAGTAATAAACACTATATTTCTATTTTTATCAATGGTCGTTATATTAAAAACTTTATATTGGATAAGGCAATCTTAGAAGGTTATCATACATTATTAACAATAGGTCGTTATCCTATTTGTTATATTAATATTACGATGGACCCTATATTAGTAGATGTGAATGTGCATCCAACTAAACTAGAAGTACGATTATCTAAAGAAGAACAATTATATAAACTTATAGTTGAAAAGATTCAACACGCATTTAAAGATAAAATATTAATTCCGCATAATGATATTGATAAAATCAATAAAAAGAATAAAGTTTTAGAACAATTTGAACAACAAAAAATTCAATTTGATCAACAACGTAAAGATACGCAACAGACACAATCTGAACAACCTACACAGTCATATGATAGTGTGGAAGAAACTAAGCAGCCAAAAGAACAGAATGACATTCAAACGACGCATACATCAACTGATAATATAAAAGAAGACGTAGATAGTTATAGAGCACAGCAAAGAGAAGTTTTAGCAGATGTTGAAACTAATGATACGATGGATGATACGCTTAATGATGAGGATGAAGTTAAAGATAAAGTAACGAGTTCTCCATCCAGACGTGTACCTTACATGGAAGTTGTAGGTCAAGTTCATGGTACTTATATTATCGCTCAAAACGAGAATGGTATGTTTATGATAGACCAACACGCAGCACAAGAACGAATTAAATATGAATATTTTAGAGATAAGATAGGCGACGTTTCTAATGAAGTACAAAATCTATTAATACCTTTAACTTTTCATTTTTCAAAAGATGAACTGATGATTATCGAACAATATAAAGATGAATTAGCTAAAGTAGGTGTGAAATTAGAACCATTTGGTGGTCATGATTATATTGTTGATAGTTATCCCGTTTGGTTTCCTAAAGTCGAAGCCGAAGACATTATTAAAAACATGATTGAATACGTATTAGAACATAAAAAAGTTAACATTAGTAAAATTCGCGAAGAAGCGGCAATTATGATGAGTTGCAAAAAATCAATTAAAGCCAATCACTATTTAAAAAATAATGAAATGGCCGATTTAGTAGATCAGTTAAGAGAAACTGAAGATCCATTCACTTGTCCTCATGGCAGACCAATTATAATTAATTTTAGTAATTATGAATTAGAAAGACTATTCAAACGAATAATGTAGGGGGCATAACCAATGCAACAACATATTTTACCTGCAATTAGAACAATGAAGGATTTAGAAAAGCTAATTAACACGGATTATAAAGAATGTGTACTGTTAGATACACATATCGGACATTTAAAAAGCATAATGGAGCTACTAGACAAAAATAATTTAGAGACATATATCCATATTGATTTAATTAAAGGGATGAGTCATGATGAATTTGCATGTGAATATATTATTCAAAATTATAAACCTAAAGGTATTGTTTCTACTAAAACAAAAGTAATTAAAAAAGCTAAGGCGTTGAATACGACGTCAATACTAAGAGTATTTGTTATTGATAGCCATGCACTAACCCGTAGTATTGAGTTGATCAACCGAGTAGAACCTGATTTTGTCGAAGTATTACCTGGCATAGCTAGTAAAGCCATAAAGGTTATTGGAGATGAAACAAATGCTAAGGTAATAGCTGGTGGTTTAATTAAAGAACAAGATGAAGTAAAACAGGCAATAAATTCTGGTGCAAAATATATCACTTCGAGCGATCGTAGCTTATGGTAAAATATCTGACCGTTAAAGTAATTACTTTAACGGTCTTTTGCATGTGTAATCTTAAATAATTTAATTATCGCTAACATATGATATATCACAGTATTTACGTGTAAAATAAAAAATTTATAACATGAATAATTGCATATTTAAAAAATAAATGTGACAAAATTTTTACGAATTTGTTGACAACGCTTACAATATAAGTGTAAGATTAAATCAAGTTAATATTAGAACAGAGATGAGAGATTTCTACAAGTGAGAAAACCGGTGGTTCAACTGGCTTTAATTTGTAGAAGTCTCTTTGTCTTTTTTTAGGAGGAATCTCTATGAGTGTATATTTTGCTGAATTTTTGGGAACAGCAATTTTAGTATTATTTGGTGGTGGCGTTTGTGCCAACGTCAATTTGAAAAAAACAGGCGGCTTTGGAGCTGACTGGATAGTTATCGCAGTAGGTTGGGGACTTGCAGTATCAATGGGTGCCTATGCAGTAGGCGATATTTCAGGTGCACACTTGAATCCAGCAGTAACTTTAGCAATGGCAATGGATGGACAACTTGCTTGGGGTATGGTTCCAGGTTACATAATTTGCCAAATGTTAGGCGGTATTTTTGGTGGTATGCTTGTATGGTTAATGTATTTACCACATTGGAAAGCTACAGAAGATCAAGATGCGAAGTTAGGTGTTTTCTCTACCGCACCTGCAATTAAAAACTACTTTGCAAACTTTATCAGTGAGATTATTGGTACTATGATTCTTACTTTAGGATTATTATATATCGGTACTAACAAAATTGCTGACGGTCTAAACCCACTAATTGTTGGTGGTTTAATCATTGCAATTGGTTTAAGTTTAGGTGGTCCAACAGGATATGCTATTAACCCTGCACGTGACCTTGGTCCTCGTATTGCACATGCTATTTTCCCAATCGCTGGTAAAGGGAAATCAAATTGGGGATACGCAATCGTTCCAGTTTTAGGACCGATCGCAGGCGGTATGCTTGGTGCAGTAGTTTATAGATTATTCTACAAAGGTGACTTTGATGCTGGATCAGTGATTGGTCTTATCGTAGTTATCGTTGCATTAGTATTAGGTTTAGTATTGAACAAAAGCAATAAACAAAAAGATGTTGAATCTATTTATTAATTAAGTCAAAGCGCATGTTACAGTAAATGGGATAATATTAATTTAATTATGAAAAAAAGAATTTATAGCAAAAATCTTTAATAATGATTTATTTAACTTTAAAATGGTTATTGAACGTATAAGAGATGATATTGAGAAAGGGAGTTAGACTATTATGGAAAAATATATTCTATCTATAGACCAAGGAACAACTAGTTCTAGAGCAATTTTATTTAATCAGGACGGTACGATTAAAGGAGTTGCACAACGTGAATTCAAACAATTCTTCCCTAAATCTGGTTGGGTTGAACACGATGCTAACGAAATTTGGACTTCTGTTTTAGCAGTCATTGCAGAAGTATTTAACGAAAACGATATAAGCCCAGAACAAATTGCAGGTATTGGTATTACAAACCAACGTGAAACTACTGTCGTATGGGATAAGAAAACAAACAGACCAATCTACCACGCAATCGTTTGGCAATCTCGTCAAACTCAAGGTATTTGTCAAGAGCTTAAAGATAAAGGTTTAGAAGATAAATTCCGTGAAAAAACTGGTTTATTATTAGACCCTTACTTTGCAGGTACTAAAGTTAAATGGATTTTAGATAATGTTGATGGTGCTAGAGAAAAAGCTGAAAATGGCGATCTATTATTCGGTACAATCGATTCATGGTTAGTATGGAAATTATCAGGTGGAAAAGCGCATATCACTGATTACACTAATGCAAGCCGTACATTAGTTTACAATATCCATGACTTAGAATGGGATAAAGAATTATTAGATATTCTAGAAATTCCTGAAAGTATGTTACCGGAAGTTAAAGAATCAAGTGAAGTTTATGCAAAAACTATTGATTATCATTTCTTTGGACATGAAGTACCAATCGCAGGTATTGCCGGTGACCAACAAGCTGCGCTATTTGGTCAAGCATGTTTCAACCGTGGTGATGTTAAAAACACTTACGGTACAGGTGGTTTCATGTTAATGAACACTGGTGAAGAAGCTGTAGTATCTAAAAATGGTTTATTAACAACAATTGCTTATGGTTTAGACGGGAAAGTCAATTACGCACTAGAAGGTTCAATCTTCGTTTCAGGATCAGCAATTCAATGGTTAAGAGATGGTTTACGCATGATTAACTCTGCACCACAAACTGAAAACTATGCTGAACGCGTTGAATCATCTGAAGGCGTATACGTTGTACCAGCATTCGTTGGTCTTGGTACACCATATTGGGATGCCGAAGCTCGTGGTGCTATCTTTGGTCTAACTCGTGGTACTGAAAAAGAACACTTTATTCGTGCAACACTAGAATCACTATGTTACCAAACTCGTGACGTTCTAGAAGCTATGAACAGTGACTCTCAAATTGAAGTTAATAACTTACGTGTCGATGGTGGCGCAGTTAAAAATAACTTTATTATGCAATTCCAAGCTGACTTATTAAACGTTGGTGTTGAAAGACCAGAAATCAATGAAACAACTGCATTAGGTGCTGCATACTTAGCAGGTTTAGCTGTAGGTTTCTGGAGTAGTAAAGATGAAATTGCTAATCGTTGGAAACTTGAAGAAAAATTTGAACCTAAGATGGAAGAAAAACAACGTGAGAAATTATATAAAGGCTGGCAAAAAGCTGTTGAAGCAACACAAGTTTTTAAATTAGACGAAGAATAAATATAATTAGACTTTTAATAATTAACTATGCTACAATGTGGGTAAGTTAATAATACACATGAGAAGTAGAGACTCTGTTCGTACAATAATATATGTATAGGATAGGTCTCTACTTTTTTAATTTATAGGAGGCGCTCAGTTTATGAGTTTATCTACACTAAAAAGAGAACAGATTAAGAAAAATTTAAAAGAAGATAATTACGATGTTGTAATTATCGGTGGTGGTATCACAGGTGCTGGTATTGCTTTAGATGCTAGTAACCGCGGTATGAAAGTGGCATTAGTAGAAATGCAAGACTTTGCCCAAGGTACAAGTTCACGTTCTACTAAATTAGTTCACGGAGGATTACGTTACCTTAAACAACTACAAGTTGGTGTCGTAGCTGAAACTGGTCGTGAACGTGCAATCGTTTATGAAAATGGTCCACACGTAACAACACCTGAACGTATGTTATTACCAATGCATAAAGGTGGTAGCATGGGTAAATTTACTACTGCTATTGGTTTAACTATGTACGATCGTTTAGCAGGCGTTAAAAAAGCTGAACGTAAAACAATGTTAAACAAAAAACAAACTTTAGAAAAAGAACCATTAGTTAAAAAAGACGGCCTTAAAGGTGGCGGTTCTTATGTTGAATACCGTACTGATGATGCGCGTTTAACAATTGAAGTTATGAAACGTGCTGAAGAAAAAGGCGCAACTATCATTAACCATACTAAATCTGTGCATTTCACATATGATAACAACGAAAAAGTAAATGGTATTCATGTTGAAGACCAACTTGATGGTGAAACTTACCCAATCAAAGCTAAAAAAGTTATCAATGCAAGTGGCCCATGGGTAGATGAAGTACGTAGCGGTGACTATGCACGTAATAATAAACAATTACGTTTAACAAAAGGTATCCATGTGGTAATCGACCAATCTAAATTCCCATTAGGCCAAGCAGTATACTTTGATACTGAAAAAGATGGACGTATGATTTTCGCTATCCCACGTGAAGGTAAAGCTTATGTTGGTACAACTGATACGTTCTACGACAACGACAAAACTTCACCATTAGCAACTCAAGAAGATAGAGATTATTTAATTGATGCAATTAATTATATGTTCCCTGATGTAAACGTATCAGACAGTGATATCGAATCATCATGGGCTGGTGTAAGACCACTTATCTTAGAAGAAGGTAAAGACCCATCTGAAATTTCTCGTAAAGACGAAGTTTGGGAAGGTAAATCAGGCTTACTAACTATTGCTGGTGGTAAACTTACTGGTTACCGTCACATGGCTCTAGAAATCGTTGATTTACTAGCTAAACGCTTGAAAGAAGAATACAAACTTAAATTCAAACCTTGTGCTACTAAAGAATTGAAAATTTCTGGTGGTGACGTAGGTGGTAGTGCAAACTTTGAAAACTTCATTGAACAAAAAGTTGAAGATGCGAAAGCTTACCAAATTGATGAGCAGAATGCACGTCACTTTGCTTCTAAATACGGTTCAAATGCTGAAGATTTATTCAAAATTGCACAAACAGCTAAAAATCAAGACAGTGGCTTACCTCTTGATATTTATACTGAACTTATTTACTCAATCCAAAATGAAATGGTATTTAAACCAACAGACTTCTTAATTCGTCGTACTGGTAAACTTTATTTCAACATCAAAGATGTATTAAACTATAAAGAAAAAGTTATCAACGTAATGGCTGAATTATTAGGCTACAACGAAGTTCAAAAAGATTTATATACTAAAGAACTTGAAAAAGCAATCAACGAAGCACAAACTGGTAACAATCAACCAGCGGTTAAAGAATAATAAAGTTACACAGTTCGCTTTTCGTAAAAATTTAATTTTTAAAAGTTACTCTAGATTGGATATGCCTTTCTAGAGTAACTTTTTTATTACATAAGGGAAGATAAAATTTTGAGTGTGGTTGTTGTATGAGAGTACTAAGTTCTATAAAATGTATATACAAACGCATAGTTCAAAATAGTATTGTTTTAAATATGCTATAGTGACTATAATCTTATTATTTGTGGTAAATAACATTGTATATGGAATTAAGATAATCTTTAAAGTCATGATCGGAGGCAAACTACATGGGACAAAATAATTTAAAAATAACTGTTGCTGACGGTGCAACGTTAGAAGTTAAATTAAATAAGGCTAAAAAGTCTACAATCGGTGTAGTGCATATTTTTCATGGCATGGCAGAACATATGGGACGATATGACGAATTGGTAGCAGCTTTAAATCAACAAGGATATGATGTCATTCGACATAATCATAGAGGTCATAATGAAGAAGAACTTGAAAAGAACATAGGACATATAGATGATTTTGATCAAGTAGCAGAAGATGCATTTGAAATCGCGCAAACTTTATGTGCCAATTATAAAGATCTACCATATATTGTCATTGGTCATTCAATGGGGTCAATTATCGCACGAGTGTTTGCACAAAAATATCCTCAGTCCATTAACGGATTGATTTTAACAGGTACAGGTTATTATCCGAAAATTGTAGGCTATACGTTACAAGTAGCACTGAAATGTATAACACTCATTTGTGGTAAGCGTAAAAGATTAAACTGGGTAAACAATTTAATGTATAAATCATTAAATAAACGAATTGAACATCTGAAAACTAAAAGTGATTGGCTGTCATCAGATGATGCACAAGTTCAAGCATTTATTAAAGATAAAAGAACAGGATTTTTAGTTTCAAATCAATTGATTTATCAAACTGTAAAATATATTGTCAAAACGAGTAAGCATAAATTTATAACTCAGATGAATCCTAATATGCCGATACTAATGATTTCTGGGAAAGAAGACCCATTGGGTAATTACGGAAAAGGTATCCACAAACTTGGTAAATTATTTAAACGTGGCAACGTAAAACATATTACGGTGCATTTATATAAAAATAAACGCCATGAAATTTTATTGGAAAAAGAACATGATACGATATGGCACCATATGTTTGAATGGATTGATAAACAAATTTTAAGAGCGCAGAGAATACAGAAAAGTGAGTGATAATTTTGCAACAACAGAAACCGTTCATCGTTGTTATCGTTGGACCAACAGCTGTGGGGAAAACTGAATTTAGTATTGAATTAGCAAAACGAATTAATGGTGAAATTATTAGTGGAGATTCTATGCAAGTATATAAAGGTATGGATATTGGTACAGCAAAAGTATCGACAGAAGAAATGGATGGCGTTCCACATTATATGATCGATATTTTAAACCCAGATGATACTTTTTCGGCATACGACTTTAAAAATAGAGCACAAACATTAATAAGCAAGATAACTGCTAAAGGTAAAACACCTATCATTGTAGGCGGTACGGGTCTTTATATACAATCACTTATTTACAATTATGCTTTTGAGGATGAGACGATTAGTGAGGATAAAGCCAAAGAGTTAGACGAGAAAATGCAACAATTTGAAAATTATTCAAATCAAGAATTACATGACTACTTAAAGTCGTTTGATCCAGAATCAGCAACAGCAATACATCCAAATAATCGAAAAAGAGTATTACGCGCAATCCAATTTTATTTAAAAACAAAAAAACTTTTAAGTTCTCGCAAGAAAATGCAACAATTCACAGAAAATTATGATACATTATTATTAGGGATGGAAATGTCGCGTGACCTATTATATGACAGAATAAATAAACGCGTAGATATAATGTTGGAGAACGGATTATTAAGTGAAGTAGAACAGCTCGTTGAACATGGATATGAATCATGTCAAAGTATGCAAGCTATTGGATATAAAGAGATAGTACCAGTAGTAAAAGGGAGTGTTTCGTTAGCACAAGCTTCAGAAAAGCTAAAGCAACACTCACGAAATTATGCAAAACGCCAAATGACTTGGTTTAAGAATAAACTGGACGTGATTTGGTTAAATAAAGAGACGAAGTCACTTTCATTAATCTTAGATGAGGTTTCCGCCCAAATAAACAGAAGGAGTTAGTAAGATGACTACACAGAACAACAACCAAGACCAATTCCTAGGGCGCTTTAAAGCCGAAAAGACAAACGTGATTGTCTTTTTAATTAATGGCTTTCAAATTAAAGGTGTAATCGAAGATTTTGATGAGTCAACAGTATGCTTGTTTTCACAAGAAAAACAACACTTGATTTACAAGCATGCAATTAGTACTTTTACAATCGACGATAGCGAGTAACCCCAAAATATTAATGTCAAAGTAAAGAGGTTATAACTTAACTGATAGCTTACGTTAGCGTAACGTATAAAATCAGCTTTGTTATAACCTCTTTTATATTTCTGAAAATGTAAATTAAAGTAATGCTTTAATATCTTCTTCTAATTGTTCCGGTTTCTTCTGTGGAGAGAAGCGCTTAATAACATTACCTTCTCTATCAACTAAAAATTTTGTGAAATTCCATTTAATTTTTTCATTGAGGAAACCATTTTGTGAATCCGTTAAATACTTGAATAATGGATGTTGATTTGGTCCTTTAACATCAATTTTTTCATGCATTGGGAAAGAGACGCCATAATTAATTTTGCAGTTTTGCGTAGCTTCTTCACCAGAACCAGGTTCTTGACCACCAAATTGGTTACATGGGAAACCAAGAATCATTAAACCTTGATCTTTATATTGTTCGTATAAATGCTGTAATCCTTCGAATTGTGGTGTGAATCCACATTCACTTGCTGTATTAACGATGAGAAGTACATCTCCTTTATAAGTGTCTAATGTATATTCTTCACCGTTTGTCTTTTGTACCGCAATATCATAAATACTCATTGTTATCACCTCTGTTAATATTAATTTAACATAATTTACTATGATAGTCTTTATATTCACACTATGATAAAATGGCTTAGAAAAACTTTGAAATGAGGTGCATGACATGAGCCAACAGAAAACACATGATACAAAAATAAAACTCGAAAGTGCAGTTATAGTTGGGGTGCATGCCCAAGAGGAAGAAGAATTTGATTTTGAATCCACTATGGAAGAATTAGCAGCACTTTCAACTACTTGTAAGTTAGATGTTAAAGCACAATTCACACAAAATAGAACACACTTTGATAATAAATATTATGTAGGTAAAGGTAAATTAGAAGAAATAAAAGACTATATTACGTTTAATGATATAGATGTGGTAGTAACAAATGACGAATTAACGACTGCACAGTCTAAATCTTTAAATGGTCAACTTAATATTAAAGTAATTGACCGTACGCAGTTAATATTGGAAATCTTTGCCTTACGTGCACGTAGTAAAGAAGGTAAACTGCAAGTCGAATTAGCACAATTAGATTATTTAATGCCACGTCTGCAAGGACATGGTCGAAGTTTATCTAGATTAGGTGGCGGTATTGGTACGAGAGGTCCAGGTGAAACGAAGTTAGAAATGGATCGACGTCATATTCGTACACGTATGAATGAGATTAAGCATCAATTACAAACTGTAGTAGATCATCGTGAACGCTATAGAGCTAAGAGAGAACAAAATAATGTCTTTCAAGTCGCATTAATTGGCTATACTAATGCGGGGAAATCATCATGGTTTAATGCCTTAGCGCAAGAGAGTACGTATGAACAAGATTTACTCTTTGCTACTTTGGATCCTAAGACGCGTCAGATCAAAATAAATGAAGGCTTTAATTTTATCTTGTCAGATACGGTAGGTTTTATTCAAAAATTACCTACAACTTTAATTGCTGCCTTTAAGTCTACATTAGAAGAAGCTAAAGATGCTGATTTATTATTGCATGTTGTAGATAGTAGTCATCCTGAATATAAAACCCAATATGATACAGTAAATAAAATAATAAAAGATTTAAATATGGAACAAATTCCACAGGCGATTATTTTTAATAAAAAGGATTTACATGAAGGTGTACAACCATCTTCTAATAAACCGCATGTATTTGTATCTAGCCAAGATAAACAAGATATCGATGTAGTTAATAATCTACTTATTGAAGAAATAAAAAGAACATTAACTTATTACGAAGAAACATTAGCTAGTAGTGAAGCGGATAGATTATATTATTTAAAACAACACACACTTGTTACCGAATTGAATTTTAATGAGGAACAAGAAACATATGAAATTAAAGGTTATGAAAAAGTAAATGAAGGAAGTAAAAGTGAATGACAGCCATTAAGCAACTAGTAAAAGAAACCGAAACAACATTAAGACCATATTTTGATGCAATTGAAGCAATTGCGCTAACTAACCAAGAAAAAGTATTAGATGCCTTTCATGCCGTCAAAGTTACCGAAAGTGATTTACAAGGGACAACAGGTTATGGATACGATGATTTTGGACGAGATCATTTAGAAGAAATTTATGCACGTACTTTTAAAGCTGAAGATGCATTAGTCCGTCCTCAAATCATTTCGGGTACACATGCTATAACATTAGCTTTACAAAGCACATTGAAATACAATGATGAATTGCTATATATCACTGGTGATCCATACGATACATTGTTAGAAGTGATTGGTATCAATGGCGATGGCATAGAAAGTTTACAAGAACATGGTGTAATCTATAATAAGGTTGATTTGCTAGATGGTGCTATTAATACCCAAGCAGTGTTAGAACATATGAGTGACCAAACGAAAGTTGTCGCAATTCAACGTTCTAAAGGATATGATCAACGACCATCTATCAATTTAGATGAAATTGAGTGCGCAATTCAATTAATCAAAGCACAATTTCCTGAAGTCATTGTCTTTGTAGATAACTGTTATGGTGAATTTGTTGAGTTACGTGAGCCGATCGAATGTGGAGCAGATTTAATTGCAGGGTCATTAATTAAAAATCCAGGCGGCGGTTTAGCGAAAATAGGTGGCTATATTGCTGGTAGAAAAGATTTGATTCAACGTTGTGGTTATCGTTTAACTGCACCAGGCATTGGTAAAGAAGCGGGTGCATCTTTAGATACGCTACAAGATATGTATCAAGGATTCTTTTTAGCGCCACACGTGGTGAGCCAAAGTTTAAAAGGGGCGTTATTTACGAGTCTATTATTAGATAAGCTCGGTATGACTACAACACCAAAATATAATGTTACGAGAACTGATTTAATTCAGACAGTAACATTTACAGATAAAGAACAAATGATACAATTTTGCCAAAGTATCCAGCACGCATCACCGGTAAATGCGCACTTCAGTCCTGAACCAGCTTATATGCCAGGCTATGAAGATGATGTGATTATGGCTGCTGGTACATTTATTCAAGGGTCATCTATTGAACTATCAGCTGATGGGCCGATTAGACCGCCTTACGAAGCATATATTCAAGGTGGTTTAACATATGAGCATGTCAAAATTGCTGTTACAAGAGCAGTTGAACGTTTAAAAGAAAATAACTTAGTATAATTTTAAAAATTAATTAATAGAAAGAACATCAATTTATTTAATAAGAATTGGTGTTTTTTTATGTTGAAATTATGAATTATTACGAAAAAAATGTGGAAATTTTCAAAAAATTTATAAGCGATTAGTGTAGATGTCTTTTGAAGTACTGAAATGACGCTTTTTGTAAATATGTTAGGAAACATGACATATCTTTGAATTACTTTGTTAAGTATGCTAAATTATTTATAAGTTCAAAAATAGAGGTGATGGAGATGAAGTCAAAAGATGCATTGCGACGAAATATGCCCGTCTTCTCTATGAGTGTTGTTAGTAAATTAAGTGAATTATCACCGCGACAAATACGTTATTACGAAACACATGAACTCATTACACCTTCAAGAACAGAAGGCAACAAGCGCATGTTTTCATTAAATGATTTAGAAAAACTATTAGAAATTAAAAACTTAATTGAAAAAGGTTTTAATATTAAAGGTATTAAACAAATCTTCAATGATGATCATGCACACTTAACAACAGAAGAACAAGAGATTAGAAAAAGAATGATTGTGGATACTACACAAAAACCACAACGCGAAGCTTTACCGATAAATCGTGGAGATTTATCACGATTTATTAAATAAAATTACTGGAGGACATTACATAATGCCAAAACGTACATTTACAAAAGAGGATATTCACAAGTTTGCCAAAGAGGAAAATGTAAGATACTTAAGATTACAATTCACAGATATTTTAGGAACTATTAAAAACGTTGAAGTTCCTGTCAGCCAATTAGAAAAAGTTTTAGATAATGAAATGATGTTTGATGGTTCTTCTATCGAAGGTTTCGTACGTATCGAAGAATCTGATATGTATCTTTATCCAGACCTAGATACTTGGGTGATTTTCCCATGGACAGCTGGTCAAGGTAAAGTTGCTCGTTTAATTTGCGATATTTACAAAACAGATGGAACACCATTCGAAGGTGACCCTCGTGCGAACTTAAAACGTACGCTAAAAGAAATGCAAGAATTAGGATTCACTGACTTAAACTTAGGGCCTGAACCAGAGTTCTTCTTATTCAAATTAGATGAAAAAGGTGAACCTACATTAGAATTAAATGATGATGGTGGTTACTTCGACTTGGCACCAACAGACTTAGGTGAAAACTGTCGTCGTGATATCGTACTAGAATTAGAAGACATGGGCTTCGATATTGAAGCAAGTCACCACGAGGTAGCACCAGGACAACATGAAATCGACTTTAAATATGCAGACGCTGTAACAGCTTGTGATAACATCCAAACGTTCAAACTAGTTGTTAAAACAATTGCTCGTCAACATAACCTACATGCGACATTTATGCCAAAACCATTATTTGGTGTTAATGGTAGCGGAATGCACTTCAACGTATCATTGTTTAACGGTAAAGAAAATGCGTTCTTTGATCCAGATGGCGACATGCAATTAACAAAAGATGCTTACCACTTTATTGCTGGTATTCTTAAAAATGCACGTGGTTTCACGGCTGTATGTAACCCATTAGTAAACTCTTACAAACGTTTAGTTCCAGGTTATGAAGCACCATGTTACATCGCTTGGAGTGGTAAAAACCGTTCACCACTTATCCGTGTACCATCTTCACGTGGATTATCAACAAGAGTTGAAATTCGTTCAGTAGACCCTGCAGCAAACCCATACATGGCATTAGCTGCTATTTTACAAGCTGGTTTAGACGGTATCAAAAATAAATTAGAAGTACCAGAACCAGTAAACCAAAATATCTATGAAATGAACCGTGAGGAACGTGAAGCAATCGGTATCGAAGATTTACCTTCACAATTATACACTGCGCTTAAATCAATGCGTGAAAACAAAGTGATTAAAGAAGCACTTGGTAACCATATCTATAATCAATTCTTAAATTCTAAATCAATTGAATGGGATTACTATAGAACACAAGTGTCTGAATGGGAAAGAGAACAATACATGAAACAATACTAGGTGCTAAGTAAAGGGGACTAGCACTTAATCTAAACGATCATAGTTAAGACTATGGTCGTTTTTTTATTGAATATTTCACAACTTATTGGGTATATAAATGATAACCATAATTTAAGGAAGTGAAGAACATGCAAGAAGTTAAATTAGAAATTTTAGAAGCAGATTCATTAAAAGAGTTGGAAAAGAAAATTAACGAATATCTTAAAAGTGATGATGTATCAGATTATAAACTATTAAACTCGACAGTACGTGAATTTGAAGAACAAAGATATCCTGCTACAGAAGAAAAGTTCACTGCTTTTTTAACTTTAGTAAAAAACTAATATATTCATATCTAATGCCGCCAAAGTGTTTTTAACTTTGGTGGTTTTTTTGTTTTTTATAAAACAATAATTTTATTATGTAAACTTAGTATTTATATGACATTTGTCATCCCGTATTTATGACAATATACACTACATGTTTAATTAGTTATTTTTTACAATTAAAGTAACTTAAATGTGAGGTGAAGAGCATGATTAAAATAAATAGCATATCAAAAAAGTATAAAAATAAAACGGTAGTAAACAATGCGACTTTTGACATCACTAAAGGTATGTGCACTGCCTTAATTGGGCCCAATGGTGCTGGTAAATCTACTTTAATAGATATCATTATTGGCGACCGTTACCCTACGACTGGAACAATTAACGATGATGAAGCGTTATTAAATGAAGCTCACTTAGGTATTATGTTTCAAAAAACAGTATTTCCCGAATTAATCAAGGTTAAAGAATTATATTATTTATTTGCCAATATGTATAAAAACCCTATTTCTTATGAACAATTTACTAATATTACACGCTTTGGTGAACAGAAGATGTCTGAGTTTGCTAACAAATTATCCGGAGGGCAAAAGAGAATTCTTGATTTTGGTCTTGCATTAATCGGTAAGCCTAAATTTTTAATTTTGGACGAACCTACAAGCGCGATGGATGTGCAAATGAGACAACATTTTTGGGATATTGTAGATGATTTAAAGGACCAAGGCGTTACGATTTTATATACTTCGCATTATATTGAAGAAGTAGAGCGTATGGCTGACAAAGTTGTCGTTATTGAAGCAGGTAAAATTGTTATGAATGATAGTCCTAATAATTTAAAAGCAAATCAACACACTTCGGTAATTAAATTACCTTTAAAACATCAATATTTGCAATCTCAGTTTAATAATAAGCAAATAACTAAAGTTAAAGATAGTTATCAAATACAAACAGATAATGTAAATGAAGCAATACAAATTTTATTAAAGGCAGAAGTGGATTTGAATGAAATTGAAATTACAAAAACGAGTCTATTAGAATCAATTTTTAGTAAAAATGAGGAGGACTACGTATGATGAAACAATATTTTCTTACTGAAATACGCTTAACGTTAAGAAAACGAGTAAATTTAATGTTAGCAATCTTACTACCATTAATATTTTATATCATTTTCACTTCGATTTTAGATTTGCCAAAAGATGCTGAAAAAGCATTCGACAAAGAATATATGTATAGCATGACGGCTTTCAGTTTATCAAACTTTTGTTTAATGCAATTTCCAATGGAAATGATAACTGAAAAGGTAACGGGTTGGTATAAAAACATTATCCGTACACCTTTACGTCCTTATCAATATTATGGTGCTAAAATTTTCAAAGTCATGATTCAATTTGCAATCTCTATAGTAGTAATATTTACCGTAGCTCATTTTTTTAAAAACGTTAATATGACATTAACTGAATGGATTTCTTCGGGAGTCATATTGTGGATAGGGGCGAGTACATTTTTAGGAATAGGAGTGTTAATTGCACAATTAAACGATGTTCAAAAAGCGAGTGGCATTGGCAGTATTTTATATTTAGGTTTAGCTGTTATCGGCGGATTGTGGTATCCAACAACACAATTTCCAGATTGGTTAAAACAAATTTCACATGCAACGCCAACGTATAATTTGAAAAAGGTTGCTTTTGATATTGGGAAAGGTGACCCATTTAGCTACCATGCTTTCTTTATTTTAATAGGTTATAGTATACTATTTTTGATAATAGCTTTACTTATTAGAAAAAGAAGAGAAGTGGAAGTATGATTAAACGCTTTAATGTAGGATTTCTGGAATTATCGAGTTTAGTATATTTAATTTTTGCCATAACACCTTTGTTTACTATGGAAATTAATGGCGATTATTGGATTTATGTAATTATTTTTATAATATTTGTAATTTCTTACTGTACACTTTTATTTTTATTTACCGTATTATCTAAGCACTGGTTAATGCTATCTTTATTGATTCACTATCTTTGTATTATTTACTTTGTCTATAATGTTTCACCGTATATGAGTTTATATTTCTTTTTTAGTGCTTTTGCGTTACCTTTTTTATTAAAGGTGACCATAAAGTCGTTAGCATTTACATTAATGCTGTTGACTATGATTTCGTGTTTAATAATTACGTGGTTTAGCGAATACGATACTGCACTCATGCTATTTGTTTATTATTTAGTTATTTTAATGATCACAATTAGTAATTTTAAGAGAGTAGAAACAAGTAAACTTAAAATAAAAATGAATGAAAAGAATGCTCAAATTAATATGCTTATTGCTGAACAAGAAAGAACACGTATTGCTCAGGATCTTCATGATACGCTAGGTCATGTTTTTGCGAGTATTAGTTTAAAATCTGAATTAGCTGCTAAATTAGTTACTAATAAACCCGATAAAGCTATAGAAGAAATGACTGCAGTAAATCGTATTTCTAAAGATTCATTAAACAAAGTACGTTCGATTATTAACGATCTCAAAATAAGTTCCTTTAAGGAAGAAGTAGATACTGTAGGTTATATGCTTAGAGAGGCAAATTTAACGTTTGAATTTAGTAATGCGGAGTATGCTGAAAAGCTATCAACAACTAGACAATCTATAATGGCAATGATATTACGAGAAGCAATTAATAATATAGTAAAACATGCACAAGCCACTAAAATAGAAGGACAAATACAATTGGGTGACAAAGAGTTGAAACTCATTATTAAAGACGATGGAGTTGGCGTAGATGATGTGGAACAACTTGAACTGAAAAGTATTCAAGAACGCGTCAATATATTAAATGGCACGTTAATCACATATAATGACGAGGGTTTATGTATTGAAGTCTTAATACCAAGGAGTGTTGAACAATGATTTCGACAATAATAGCAGAAGACCAATCTATGCTAAGGCAAGCAATGGTTCAATTAATGGAACTCCATGATGAAATAGATATTGTCTCAACAGTAGGTGATGGTGGCGAAGCATGGCAAGATATACAAAAGTATAAGCCTGATATTGCAGTTTTAGACATTGAAATGCCTACTATGACCGGTCTTGAAATTTTAAGTCATATTAGGGAAGCACAATTAAATATTAAAGTTATCATAGTGACTACATTTAAAAGACCAGGTTATTTTGAATCGGCAGTAGCAAATGATGTAGATGCATATGTATTAAAAGAACGTTCGGTAGATGAACTTGTAGAGACGATGCACCATGTAATGGCAGGAAATAAAGAATATAGCGATTCACTAGTGACTACGATGTTCAAAGACAAAAACCCTTTAACTGCGAAAGAACAACTTGTGTTAACGGAAATAGGCAAGGGTTTAACAAGCAAAGAAATTTCGCAAACTTTATTTTTATCAGACGGTACCGTTAGAAATTATACTTCCAATATTATTGATAAATTAGCAGTTGAAAATCGTTTTGAAGCATGGAAGAAAGCCCATGAAAAAGGGTGGATATAAAAAACCTTTAGGTCATCTTTGATTGACCTAAAGGTTTAATTTTATTTATCATTATATTGTTCAACTAGAAAAAGTATTTTACTTACTTGATCACTAGGTGTATGAATTGGTATGCGATGTTCAAACATGTTACCTTTTCTTGTTTGAACAGTGTATTTTATATCTTCAGTTTCTTTTAAAAGATTAATAATTTTCATGAACGTCGTTCGGCCCCTTTGTAATATCATCACTTACTAAATTGAAAAACATTGTCACCATAAAACCTTTAGTTATTCTTATAACTAAAATAAATATTACCCGATAAATACGAATTAAAACTTAAGAAGTGCAAAATATTAAATATAAGCTGAAAAAAGAGCAAACGTCGATTTAGCATCATCAATAACGTAATAATGATGTAAAATGCTCAAGTTTGTCTCTTTTATTACTTCTTATTTTTTTTAGCAATAATGGATTGTATCACTACAATAATAAATCCTACGAAAATCCCTAAAAAGATTGCTAACATAGCAGAAACGATCATTGGTAGTTGGAATTGATATTGTAAGATTAATCCAACAATAATTGCGATGACAACAGCAATTATTGTAATCATATTTTCTTTAAAAATACTCAAGTGTATTCAACTCCTATCAATCGATATTATAACATGATGTAGTTATAGAAAGATACAAAAAATCATATTGTCACTAAACTGCTAAATTCATTTAAAAACGCTTTATTTATTCAATAAATGAATTAGTTATTGACGGTCTTTAATATATTATATATGATAAATCGGTACTAATTTAGTAAAGTAGGTGCAACAATGAAATCTTCAAAACAAGTGACTATATTAATCTGTTGTGTTGTCGTAATCGGAGTACTGTTTTTTCAATTTATAAATCATAGTGGACCATTTGCTAATAACGATAGTAAAACATCAGAAAAAGGTCCCGATAAAACGAGTAAAGTCCATGTAGAGAGAGTCGTAGATGGCGATACATTTGTCGCTAAAGATAAGGATAATAATGAACTGAAAGTACGATTAATTGGTATGGATACACCTGAAACAGTCAAACCCAATACACCAGTGCAACCATTTGGTAAAGCGGCTTCAAATTTTACCAAAGAACATTTAACAAACAAAGATGTATATTTGGAATACGATAAAGAACCAAAAGATAGATATGGACGTACCTTGGCATACGTATGGTTAGACAAGAAAACGATGTTTAATGAAGTATTAGTTCAAAAGGGTTTAGCTAGAGAAAAATATTTTGCACCAAATGGTAAATATCGTGATGTGTTTAAAAAAGCTCAAGCAGATGCACAATCCAAACATTTAAATATTTGGAGCAAAAATCACTAATATTTTTAAAATATTATGGTTTAAAGTGACATAATTCCGGATAAAAAAAGAGCATTGTTATCAATAACGATAACAATGCTTTTTTAATTTAATCTTCAAATCGAGCAACTAATCTATCAAATTGCTCTTTAGATAGTGATTCGTCAGCTGAAGTTATAGTTTCTTCTATAATATCTTTAAGACTTGATTTTGAAGAAACAGTTTCAACATATTTTTCACGTTCAGTTGGTCCATCTATTAGATTAACTGAACCATCTGTAAAGTAAACCAGACCAACGTTTTTAATGTTGTGATGCGCGTTTTCTTTAATTTTTTCTTGTAACATTTTAGTATTATAAGCTGCTTCTTTGTATGGATCTTGGCTATAAAAATCAAAGATAACAGTGTGCTTTTTAATACGTTCAATAAATGTGTAGCTTGTCATACGCGTTGAATTAAATTGGCTATGAAATTTATTGGCGATATAACGGCCAACAATTTGGTCTTCAGTTTTATCGCTAAGATCATTGTTATTGTCGTTTTCTTGTTCAGGATCTACATTAAAGTGATAAAACGTTTTTTGCTTCCAGTTTTTTACGTCGATATTGAATAATCCTTTTTCAGTAATAACAATATAGTCAAAAGGACGGGCGTATTCAAAAAATGGATGTTTGACAGCCAAATTACTCGTCGAAATGATTTCAAATTTTGCTAATTGATTATTATCAACAAGTTTAGTCATGATATCAGTTAAATCTTGTTTTGCCTTTCTAATACCATGATGGTGCTTATCGTTATTAGCATCAAAGCTAAGCATTTGGTTGCGCAAATTTGTATTTTCACTAGTTACTGTGCTAATTTTTCTAACTAATTGTGTTTTAGCATAAATTTCAGTATCTAATTTATTTTGCATGAACCGGTGGTCAAGATATAAAGCAATAATCAATAAAAAGATGATTATCAACAATATAATAGTAAGAAACATCTTTATCATCCTAATCTACTTAAAATTTAAAATATAAATAAACAGTGTTTAATAATTGTATATTATTAGTTCAACGGTATATCTACTCTTAGTAATTATATAAAAAATATAGCTAATTAATCAATAATATTAGCATAGTTAATGACTGAAATGGCAAAAATTAATAAAAAGTTAAATATTTTACTATTTATTATTAATAATAGTATTTTTTTAGGTAATTTGCTTTTTGTAGTTGAACTTTGTTAATTAATTGAATTATGCTAAAAGTATTAAAAAGTTAGAACAATAGGGGGGAATCAAATGCGTGCGTCTGACAAAGTATTACAAGAGAAGATTGCTACTATAGCAGATAATGATATTATTGCATTTGATAATCATCCTGTGTCATACAGAGTCATAGATACTCTAAACCAAAATAATACAAAGATTTCAGTAGTAAGTTATTCAACGGATATTATTCATTATGCAGCAAAAAATACAAATTTTAATATTATTATACCGACAGGTCAGGTTAATAGTACGTTTCATGTAGTAATTGGAGAAACAGTATGCGATACATTTAAAAAATATCAGATTAAACAATATTATTTATCAGCACCTTATCAAATGAACAAAGCACTATTTCAAACTTATGAGGAAGTGGCGCAAATACAACATACGTTGTTTAATAGCGCAGATAGTATTTATTTAATGAATTATCCCGAAATTATTACCTCTTTTGATGAAGAGCAATATTATAAAGTCGGAGAATTGTCATAAATTCCTACAAATCTAGTAGTAATTTTGCTATAACAATTGAAAAAACACTACACAACTTATATAATGAAATTATTGAAAACGCTTACTTTAGGAGGTGGCAATCATTTGAGTGGAGAATTTAAGAATGTCAAAACCGTCGTTGACGAATTAATTAATAATGTTGGTAATTATTTTAAATTTAATGGAGAAATAGCTAAGCAACTGTTTTTACATGATGCTTTTGACTTAAATAAAAAAATAGATATAAGTGTTCAACGTACTTATTTTTCTGAAGTAATTAAATACATACCTGAAGGTTTTACAATTAAATTATATGATGATCAACATGAAAGTACAGACTTTACTAAAATCGATTTTAAGTCGCTTACACATGCTAATATATATGATGGGGATACAATGATTATGACTGTAATCGTCTATGATGTTAAAAATGATGAGTGGATGTTTCGTTTAGATAACAATATTCGCTTGCCAGAAAAGCACATATACTTTCATTCAATTAAGTGGGATGTAGATTATATTAAACCAGAAATTGTATTAATGTATGAATTGCTAGACCCAATCGATTATCATCAATTACCAAATTATCGTAACGTTATTGATGCATTAAGTTATTATCAGTTTGTAATCTTGAGATTAGTTGTTGGAGATGAACGGATTAATCAAGCACTTATTTCCGAAAAAAATGCAATATAAAATCCTTTAAATCAAAAAGTATTAATGCACAGCATATACTAAGATTTAAAGGATTTTTTGTGCTATGTGACGATACATTTACCGTTATAACAATATTCATAAGTTGCTTTAACTGCTTTATCGGCATCTTCAACATCAATACCAAACATGATTGATATTTCTGAAGCACCTTGGTTCATCATTCTCAGATTAATGTTAGCTTCAGCTAAGGCATGTGTTATGCGACTAGCGGTACCTACTATACGATGCATGCCTTCTCCAACAATCATCAAAATAGCTAAATCATGTTCGACGCTTAATTCATCGACGTCGCAATGTTTACGAATATCACTTAATACTTGTTCTTCTTTGTTCTCGATTTCTTTAGAACGCATTATAATACTTATACTGTCGATACCGGAAGGCATATGGTCAAATGAAATATTATAATCTTCTAAAACACCTAAAACTTTACGCGTAAAACCAACCTGTCTGTTCATTAAATACTTTTTGATATTTATAACAGTAAAGCCTTTATCACAACTAATACCACTTACGACGTTATTTGTATTAATTTCTCTGTCATGACGAATATATGTACCTAATTCATGCGGTCTATTCGTATTTTTAATTAATACAGGGATGCGGTCTTTATGTAATGGTTGTAAAGCCTCATCATGAAAAACGCCAAATCCTGCATATGATAATTCTCGCATTTCTCGATAAGTAATTTCATCGATAACTAGTGGTTGTTTTACGATCATCGGATTAGCTCTAAATATACCAGATACATCTGTAAAGTTTTCATATAAATCAGCTCTTACGCCTCTGGCTACTATGGCACCAGTAATGTCTGATCCACCTCTAGGGAATGTTACGACATAATTTTGTCTTGATATACCGAAGAATCCAGGAATAATTAATTTTTCTTTATAATTTCGTAAGTTATACAATTCTTCATAAGATTGATCTAGAATTTGTGCATTTTGAGGTAAGTCACTTACTGTTATGCCTGCTTCACCAGGAGACACATAACGAGTTGGAATACCTTGACTGTTGTTATATTCAGCTATTATTTGAGCATTAAAATCTTCACCACAAGAAAGAAGGGCATCTAATAAACGAGGCGGTTTATTTTTTAATGTAGCAATATAACGTTCTAATGTTTGATTAATGGATTTTAAAATATGGTCATCCATTTGAAGTTCGTACACAATATCTGCGTAGCGTTGAACTATTTCATCTTTTTTAGAAGTATAGTTCAATTTAGCAATTGCCTTTTCATATAACCTGATTAATAAATCAGTCGTTTTAATATCTGACTTATGTCTTTTTCCTGGGGCAGAAACAATAGTGATCTTTCTTTCAGGGTCAGAATTAACAATCTCCAATACTTTTTTAATTTGTTCTGCATTAGATACAGAACTTCCACCGAATTTAGCTACTTTCATAATTTTACAACCTTTCAAAAAAATCAGAAAATTTTGTTTAGTTTTGTTTTCAACAATGATAGGATATTAATATAATTCAAAACTAGCAAACTTTACAAATTTTGGGAATGAATTTATACTATATCATATTCTAGTATTTTTCAAGTGTACAATTGTATTTTATGGAAGAACAACGGAGGAATGAAATTATGAAGGAATTGAACGTAGCATTACTTGGTCTAGGTACTGTAGGATCAGGTGTAGTAAAAATTATTGAAGAGAATAGGCAACAAATTATCGAAACAATCAACAAGGAAATCAATATCAAGCATATTTTAGTAAATGATATTTCTAAGAAAAGACCGCTTAACGTGAGCAAGTATCATTTAACTGAAGATGTAAATGACATTTTAGAAGATGACTCAATTGATATAGTTGTAGAAGTTATGGGAGGCATTGAACCAACAGTTGATTGGTTAAAGAGTGCGTTAAGTCAAAAGAAACATGTGATTACTGCTAATAAAGATTTACTTGCAGTGCATTTAAATGTTCTAGAAGATTTAGCGCAAAGTAATAGTGTTGCACTAAAATACGAAGCTAGTGTTGCTGGTGGTATTCCAATCGTTAACGCTATCAATAATGGATTAAATGCCAACAATATTAGTAAATTTATGGGAATTTTAAATGGTACGTCTAACTTCATACTAAGTAAAATGACGCGTGAACAAACATCTTTTGAAGATGCATTAGATGAAGCGCAACGTTTAGGGTTTGCTGAAGCTGATCCTACAGATGACGTTGAAGGTATTGATGCTGCGAGAAAAGTTGTTATCACGTCTTATTTATCATTCAACCAAGTTATTAACTTGACTGACGTTAAACGCAAAGGTATTAGTGATGTGACGTTAGAAGATATTCAAGTCGCTGATGACTTAGGTTACAAAATTAAACTTGTTGGTAAAGGTACTTATGAACAAGGTAAAGTTAATGCTTCTGTAGCACCTACTCTAATTAGTAAAGCACATCAATTATCTGCCGTAGAAGACGAATATAATGCGATTTACGTTATTGGTGACGCAGTTGGTGAAACAATGTTCTATGGTAAAGGTGCAGGTAGTTTAGCGACAGGTAGTGCAGTAGTTAGTGACTTATTAAATGTTGCATTACAATTTGAATATGATTTACACACATTGCCACCTCATTTCGAATTGAAAACTGATGAAACGAAAGAAATGATGGACGATGAAGATACTGTCACAATTAAAGAAAAATCCAATTTCTATTTAGTATTAAATTCAAATAACCAAGATTTAAATAAAATTGAAGCTGATATTAAACAATCATTACCGCTACATAAAAGTTTAGAAGTTCAGCAAAGAACTGACGATACGGTAAGTGTCGTAGTATTAGGCATTGATGAATCACCTGAACAATTAATAGCTAATGCAGGATTTGATGTTAATAAAGTATACCCAGTAGAAGGAGTTTAATTATTATGAAAAGATGGCAAGGTTTAGTAGAAGAGTTTAAATCATATTTACCAGTAAATGAAAATACACCCAAAATCACATTAAACGAGGGGCAAACGCCGCTTGTACATTGTGAAAACTTATCCAAAATGTTAGACATTAATTTATATGTTAAATATGAAGGTGCAAATCCTACTGGTTCATTTAAAGATAGAGGTATGGTCATGGCAATGACTAAAGCAAAAGAAGAAGGCAAAAAAATTGTTATTTGCGCTTCTACTGGTAACACTTCTGCTTCAGCAGCTGCCTACGCTGCTAGAGCAGGGTTAAAAGCTATCGTCGTTATTCCGGAAGGGAAAATCGCTTTAGGTAAATTATCACAGGCTGTGATGTATGGTGCAGAAATCGTTTCAATCGAAGGTAACTTCGATGAGGCATTAGAAATTGTTAAGGAAGTAGCTGAAAATGGTGACATTGAACTCGTAAATTCAGTGAATCCATATAGAATCGAAGGACAAAAAACAGGTGCTTTTGAAGTCGTACATCAATTAGATGGCGTGGCTCCAGATATTTTAGCTATTCCTGTAGGTAATGCAGGTAACATTACTGCTTATTGGAAAGGTTTCAAAGAGTTTCATAATCAATTAGATACACAGTTGCCTAACATGTACGGCTTCCAAGCGGAAGGTGCATCACCAATCGTTCAAAATAAAATTGTTAAAAACCCAGACACTGTAGCAACTGCTATTCGTATCGGTAATCCAGCAAGTTGGGATAAGGCTACAAATGCAATTGAAGAATCGAATGGTCTTATTGATAGTGTTACAGATGAAGAGATTTTAGAAGCGTATAAATTAATGGCAACAAAAGAAGGTATTTTTAGTGAGCCAGCAAGTAATGCTTCAATCGCTGGTCTAATTAAATTGCATAGAGCCAATAAATTACCTAAAGGTAAAAAAGTAGTAGCTGTGTTAACTGGTAATGGTTTAAAAGATCCAGATACTGCTATTTCATTACTAGATGATCCAATTCAACCATTACCAAATGATAGAGAAAGCATATTGAAGTATATTAAAGGAGCACTTTAATATGGAACATGTGTTAACTTTAAAAGTCCCGGCATCTACAGCTAATTTAGGTGTCGGCTTTGACTCTATCGGTATGGCTCTAAATAAATTTTTATATTTAGAAGTTAAAGTAAATAATCAATCACATTGGCGATTTCATCATATTGGACCAAATGTAGATGAATTACCAACTGATGAATCGCATTATATTTATCAAATTGCTCAACAAGTAGCTAGTAAATATGATGTGACCTTACCTAATTTAGACGTTGAAATGAGAAGTGAAATTCCATTGGCAAGAGGCTTAGGATCTTCTGCATCGGCCTTAGTAGGTGCGTTGTACATAGCGAACTACTTTGGTGATATTGAACTATCTAAATATGAGTTATTACAATTGGCCACAGAATTTGAAGGTCATCCAGATAATGTAGCACCTACAATATATGGTGGTTTAGTTTTAGGTTATTATAATGCCGACACTAACGTTACGGAAGTTTCTTACATAGATACACCCAAAGTGGATGTTATTGTGACGATTCCTCCCTATAAATTAAAAACCGAAGATTCGAGAAATGTGCTACCTGATACTTTTTCTTATAAAAAAGCAGTACAAAATAGTGCCATCAGTAATACGATGATTAGCGCATTAA
Organism: Staphylococcus kloosii; assembly: GCF_003019255.1. Taxonomy (NCBI): domain Bacteria; kingdom Bacillati; phylum Bacillota; class Bacilli; order Caryophanales; family Staphylococcaceae; genus Staphylococcus; species Staphylococcus kloosii. The sequence goes on along the minus strand of NZ_CP027846.1, from coordinate 1,840,288 downwards.
TTCAACACAACTACGAGCTAGCTGGGAAAATGATGGAACAAGATGGTTTTCATGAACCGTTTAGACAATTTTTAATCCCTGAGTTTGAAGAAGTTAAATCTATAGCTAAAACGCATCACGCTTATGCAACAGTTATTAGTGGTGCTGGCCCGACTATTATGACGTTAATTAGTCGTGATAAAAGTGGTCAACTCGTTAGAACGTTAAAAAAGCAATTTGAAAACTGTAAGTCAGAATTGTTATCTATTAATGAATCCGGGGTTATTGCCGAAGAGGTATACCAAAAACATTAAAGTAGTGTATGATAGTGTTAAGAAGGTGAAAGGAGCAATAACCAAATGGGAAATTATAAATTAGTAGTTATGGATATGGACGATACTCTAATGAATCATGAGAATGAAGTAAGTGAAGAAACGAAAGATTACTTAATTCGTATTCAAGAAGAGGGCTATAAAGTTGTCTTAGCTTCTGGTAGACCGACTGAAGGGATGTTACCCACTGCACGTTTATTAAATCTAGACAAACACCAAAGTCACGTCATTAGTTATAATGGTGGGAAAACAATAAATGTCGCATCTGAAGATGTAGAAGTGAATAGACCAGTATCTAAAGAAAATTTTGATTTAATTGTAGATTATTGTCGTAGAAATGACTTCTTTGTATTAACTTATAAAGATGGACATATCATCTATGAAGGTGAACACGAATATATGAATATTGAATCCGAATTAACGGGTTTGCCTATGAAAAAGGTAGATGACATTAAAACATATATTCAAGAAGATGTGCCAAAAGTCATGGGTGTAGACTATGTACCTAATATTGTTAAAGCATTAGATTCGTTAAATGGCTATTTTAATGAGGATATAGATGTTACTACAAGTAAACCTTACTTTCTTGAGTTTATGGCAACAGGTGTGTCTAAAGGTAACGCAGTCACTTTATTGTGTGAAAAATTAGATATAGACCTTTCCCAAGTTGTAGCCTTTGGAGATAGTCCTAATGACATTTCTATGCTTGAAATAGTTGGGCGTTCATATGCAATGGATAATGCGAATGATCAAGTGAAATCTATCGCAGATGAAGTAACATTAAGTAATGCCGAAAATGGCATTCCTCACGCTTTAAAACAGCTATTATAAAAAAATATAATCAACAAAAAAGCTAACCTACCATGGGTTAGCTTTTTTGAAATAAAATATTATGAATTTTTGACGAATACTGTTTTATTTATTTCGCTGTATGCGTCCACTCATGTTTGCCTCTATGTCTTTTAACATGCGCATATACCTGGTCTGCAGCGTAATCTAAATTGGTATAGACAGTAATAGAAAAGGCAGATTGATTGTCAGTAAAAGACTCCTCTAAAAATAAATCTTTTAAGTGTTCAAATAAGCTTTCCATTTGATCGTGAGTGAGACTACTATATTCTCTTAACGTGCGTTTAATCAATTTATCATCTAAGTTTTCTAATGCTTGAACTACGATAACAAAACGTTCTTCTGGTTTCATAACATCATCAAATAAGTTTGTTTGTCCAACCATAATTTTCCACCTCATAATACCTATATAATTAATTTGATTATACTATATATTAGGATAACTTAAAATAATATAAAATTAAATTGACGTTAAATAAATGAGGCATACAAGTGAATTTGTATGCCTCATTTATAAAATCCTTAATATTTATTTGTTAAATCAATGTTTTCTAGTTTAACGACTTTAGTTTTAAACATAAATTTATGCACTAAGTATACGATAGCTAATACAACGACTGGAATGATATTTCTTAATAAACTTGCAATATCACCAGCTAATAAAGCGCCAATTGTATTCCCCAAGAACAAGAATAGTAATGCTACTATAACGATAATCGGCCCTATAGGATAAAATGGTGCTTTGTATGGTAACACTTCATCTGGATCTTTATTTTGTTTCTTAATTGCTTTCCTTAATCTAACTTGGGCTAAAATACTAGAACCCCAAACGAAAATTACCAAGGAGCCTATAATATTGAGTAAAGTAAATACAATATTAGATTGTATTTGGGCTAACATAATAATCGCAAAAACAATAACAAATGTTGTTAATATAGCAGGAACAGGTAATTTTGTCCCTTTATTTAGACTTGATAAAAACTTAGGTGCTTGCTTATCTTGTCCCATAGCAAATAACATACGGCTTGAAGTATATAGCCCTGAGTTAGCTGCTGATAATAATGACGTTAAAATTACAGCGTTTATTACTGAAGCAGCAAATGCAATACCAACGCGGTCAAACACTATTGTGAATGGACTTTGATTGGCAGACTCACTCTTATTTAACAATAGAGGATCTGTATAAGGAATGATAGCTGCAATCACTGCAATTGATAATACGTAGAATAATAATATTCTCCAAAAAACTTGTTTAATTGCTTTCGGCATAGAACGATGTGGATTATCAGACTCACCTGCAGTTACCGCAACCACTTCCGTACCACCTACGGAGAAACCTGCAATTAATAGTACGCCAAGAAATCCTGAAATCCCACCGACAAATGGAGCCTCGCCTACAGAATAGTTAGATAAACCGTAAGTTTTACCGCCTAAAATACCTACAATTGTTAGTACTCCAACAATAATAAATATAATTATCGTCAAAACTTTTATCAGTGATAACCAAAATTCTGCTTCACCGAATGCTTTAACGGAAAATATATTGAGTAAAAATAATATTACTAAAAAGATAATGCTCCACGTTACTGATGAGAAAAAGTGGAAAACTTCCCAATAGTTTAAAACACTTGAAGCAATGATAATATCAACACTAGCAACCATTACCCAAATGACCCAATATAACCATCCGACTGTAAATCCTAATGAACTATCAACAAAACGCGCTGAATATGAGCTAAATGATCCTGAAACAGGATATATAGTAGCTAACTCCCCGATAGATGACATTAAGAAATATAACATTATCCCTATAATTAAATATGCAAGTATGGCGCCACCTGGACCAGCTTGAGAGACGACACTTCCTGTTGCTACGAAGAGGCCAGTCCCAATTGCGCCGCCAATAGCTATCATTGAAATATGCCTTGAACTAAGGCCACGACTTAATTTATTTTGTGCCATTATTAGTCTCCTAATTTATTTATTTACAGACTATTGTAATTGTTTTAAAGACTATTAGCAATTCTTTTTTTATAACTTTAAAGCAATAAAGAATATTTTTTTCTGAAAAATCTGATTTTATTTTAATTTTATTTTGGTTTCCTTGCTTAAAAAGGGGGTATAGATTAAAATAAGTTGTAGATAATAATAATTATTATCTAAAAAGAGGGGGAATACATATGGCTAATAATAAAAAATTAACAGGTCTTTTTGGAACTCCAGTATCAGATAGAGAAAATTCAATGACAGCAGGCCCAAGAGGCCCATTATTAATGCAAGATTGGTACTTTTTAGAACAAATGGCTCATTTTGATAGAGAAGTAATTCCAGAAAGACGTATGCATGCTAAAGGCTCAGGTGCGTTTGGTACTTTTACTGTTACAAATGATATAACAAAATATACATGCGCAAGTATCTTTTCAGAAGTTGGCAAACAAACAGAAATGTTTGCGCGTTTTTCTACAGTAGCAGGTGAACGCGGTGCAGCCGATGCTGAACGTGATATTAGAGGTTTCGCATTGAAATTCTATACAGATGAAGGAAACTGGGATTTAGTTGGTAATAATACACCAGTGTTTTTCTTCAGAGATCCTAAGTTATTCGCAAGTTTAAACCATGCAGTTAAAAGAGATCCGCGAACAAATATGCGAAGTGCTCAAAATAACTGGGACTTTTGGACTTCATTACCTGAAGCGTTACACCAAGTTACAATTTTAATGACAGACAGAGGTATTCCAAAAGGTTTCCGTAATATGCATGGTTTCGGTTCACATACTTATTCAATGTATAATGATAAAGGTGAGCGTGTATGGGTTAAATTCCATCATAGAACTCAACAAGGCATTGAAAACCTGCAACCAGATGAAGCTGCTCAAACAATTGCTTACGATAGAGAATCTTCACAACGCGACTTATTTGAAGCGATTGAAAATAAAGATTATCCAAAATGGAAAATGTATATCCAAGTAATGACTGAGGAACAAGCACGTAACCATAAAGATAATCCGTTTGATTTAACAAAAGTATGGTATAAAGGAGATTATCCTTTAATTGAAGTAGGAGAGTTCGAATTAAATCGCAATCCTGACAATTATTTCCAAGACGTAGAACAAGCAGCATTTGCGCCAACTAACATAGTGCCAGGCCTTGATTTCTCACCTGACAAAATGTTACAAGGACGTATATTCTCATATGGTGATGCGCAACGTTATAGATTAGGTGTTAACCACTGGCAAATTCCAGTTAACCAACCTAAAGGTGTAGGCATAGAAAATATTTGTCCATTTAGTAGAGATGGTCAAATGAGAATTTTAGATAATAACCAAGGTGGTAGTACGCATTATTATCCTAATAGCGAAGGTATGTTTGAAAGCCAACCTGAATATAAAAAACCAGGTCTTGAAGTAGAAGGCGAAGCTTATGAATACGACTATAGACAAGATGATGACAATTACTTCGAACAACCGGGTAAATTATTTAGATTACAATCTGCAGAACAACAAGAACGCATTTTTGAAAATACAGCAAACGAAATGCAAGGTACTACATTAGAAGTTCAACATAGACATATTCGTCATTGCTATAAAGCAGACGAAAACTACGGTAAAGGTGTAGCAAAAGCATTAGGTATTGATATTAATGATGTAGACTTACAAGTTGCTGATTAATAAAATTAAATATCAATAGTATTTGAGGACGTAAATGACTCTAACAAAGTAAGAGTCCGAGACAGAAATATTCTAGAAAGTAAAAATACAGTGGACATTCATTAGTAAAATTGAATTTCCACTGTATTTCATTTTTAAAGTCTTTTTGGTAGCTCTAAGAGCTACCATTTTTCTTATATTTGTTGCCATTAAGGCAATTCCAAGTTCGCGCTTTACTTTGGATTTCCCCTTTAATGACATATCTTATTTCATCGTAAGTCCAATTTTGAGTGTTAAATTCATTTTCTTTATATTGCTTCGAGGGAATCGTATGAGTGAGAGACTACAGGATCGAGCAATATCTTAGGCAAGCATGCACGAACAAAATCGTATATTATAAAAAAACCACCTCATTTTTACTGAATAAATTAGTAGAATGAGGTGTTATTTAATTTGAGTTAAGAATTATGTCCCAAACACTTACTATTTACAAAGTTATATAACTGCTGTTTTTGTTATTACTATGAATATGCTTCAAGATTATATACTTTCATTTTTATTATGATTTTAAGCTTCAATAATTTTCTATTACAAATGAAACTTTTTTCTTCTATATAATAGATGGTTTTGTTAAGCAAAATAAAAATCACCACAAAAGTGGTGATTTTTGTCGTATTAAAAAAGATAAGACTAAATAAATGCTCTTACTTCGTTTCGCGATGTAACGTATATTTGTTTAATCTAGGACAGAATTTTTTCATTTCAATTCTTTCAGGATTATTACGTTTGTTTTTCGTAGTTATATAGTTACGATCGCCGCATTCAGTGCAAGCTAAAGTTATGTTTACGCGCAAAATATAACATCCTTTCTTTAATTAGTAATGCTTACGATTTAAGATTTTATCATAAGCTGCTATTTAGCGCAATAAATCAATTTTAAAAATTGCGTTAACTCAATTAGATAAAGATATTTTTCAAAATAATAATGTATAGATTGAAACTTCATAGTTGCGAAATATAAATTTTATGATAATATTAAAACGTAACTATTACGATTTGAAAGGAGGAAAACAATGGCAAAAAAATCTAAAATAGCAAAAGAGCAAAAGCGAGAAGCACTCGTTAATAAATATTATGAATTGCGTAAAGAATTGAAAGCGAAAGGTGATTATGAAGCATTACGTAAATTACCACGAGATTCTTCGCCAACTCGTTTAACGCGTCGTTGTAAGGTGACTGGCCGACCTAGAGGTGTGTTGAGAAAATTCGAAATGTCTAGAATTGCATTTCGTGAACATGCGCATAAAGGTCAAATCCCCGGCGTTAAAAAATCTAGTTGGTAATTTCGAACTAAAGTCCGTTTACATTTGATATAAAACAATGTATATTATCTATTGGTACTAGATAGCATAATTGATTGTTCGTAAAAATCGTTATTTTTAATAGTTAAAATTACGATTCGTTCATTAATTTGCTGAAAAACTTACCATTAAATAGTTGTTTTAATAAAAATGTTAGGGGTTTATGTATTATGAAAATTTTTGATTATGAAGATATCCAACTTATACCTAATAAATGTATAGTAAATAGTAGGTCAGAATGTGATACTACAATTCAATTTGGGCCTAAATCATTTAAGTTGCCTGTAGTTCCAGCTAATATGCAAACAGTTATGAATGAATCATTAGCTGAATGGTTTGCTCAAAACGATTATTTCTATATTATGCACCGTTTTGATGAAGATGCACGAATTCCATTTATTAATAAAATGCAGGAACAAGGTTTATTTGCTTCAATTTCAGTTGGGGTTAAAGAACGTGAATTTGGCTTTGTTGAACAACTTAAAGCAGAAAACGTAATTCCAGAGTACATTACAATTGATATAGCGCATGGTCATTCTGATTCAGTAATTAATATGATCAAGCATATCAAAAAACATATACCAGATACATTTGTTATTGCAGGTAATGTTGGTACTCCTGAGGGTGTACGTGAGCTAGAAAATGCAGGCGCAGATGCTACTAAAGTTGGTATTGGACCTGGACGTGTATGTATTACAAAAATTAAAACAGGATTTGGTACTGGTGGTTGGCAATTATCAGCATTAAATCATTGCAGTAAAGCTGCTCGTAAGCCAATTATTGCTGACGGTGGTATAAGAACACATGGTGATATTGCGAAATCTATACGTTTCGGAGCATCTATGGTAATGGTTGGCTCATTATTTGCTGCACACGAAGAGTCACCTGGTGAAACAGTTGAATTAGAAGGAAAACTATACAAAGAATACTTTGGAAGTGCTTCTGAATTCCAAAAAGGTGAACACAAAAACGTCGAAGGTAAAAAAATGTTTGTTGAACATAAAGGTTCTTTAAAAGATACTTTAGTAGAGATGCAACAAGATTTACAAAGTTCAATTTCATATGCAGGCGGTAAAGACTTAACTTCATTAAGAAAAGTAGATTATGTCATTGTACGTAACTCTATTTTTAATGGTGATAGAGACTAATTTTTAGTAGGTGTTAAACATCCGAAAACTATTATTTTATATTGTTCTATTTCTAGGGTTAATAATTGTTTTACCTATTAAAGAACCTGACTTTATGACGCATATCCAACAGCAAGCAAGAACAAAAGTAGATGCTTGGACGAATAATAGCAATACTGCTAATAATGAATTAAAAGTTCCAAGTAAGCAGGAATTTGCGTTAAATAATATTCAAATGAATATGACCAAAGCACAGGTTGAAAGTAAAATAGGTAAAGCACAAAGGATAACAACGAACGAATACGGTACGAAATGGTATAGTTATCATACAAAAGACTATCATGATTTTGTTATGGTTAGTTACATTGATAATAAAGTTAATGGTTTATATACGAACCAAAACGTAATATCATCGCAATCTCAGATAAAATATGGTTCTCCTAAAAATGTAGTGCGTCAACGGTTAGGAAAACCAATTACTGAAAAGCGTAAAGGTAACGTACTATACGAAATTGATAATAAAGAATATGATACCTTTAAAAAACATAATATATATACAACAGCATTTTATGACAAACACAATGATAATAATTTAACATCAATATTATTGGTAAGTAATCAAATGGAAAATCGTTTGCGTAGTCAATATGGAGCGCCATCAGATGATTTACAAAAAAGTTTCGAGCTACAAAATTTTGACCTTGTTAATGCTGAGCGTGTGCAACATAACTTATCAACTTTAACTTATAATGCCGCTATATCTAATACTGCACGAAAACATAGTAAAGATATGGCGAAGCAAAATTATTTTGATCATACAGACTTAAATGGTAATTCACCGTTCGATAGACTTAAGTCAGACAACATTGATTTTAATGCAGCCGGAGAGAATTTAGCCTACGGTCAAGTTGATAGCATATATGCACACGAAGGATTAATGAATTCACTAGGTCATCGAAAAAATATTTTGCGCCCGACCTACAATAAGCTTGGCGTAGGTGTAGCATTCAATTCTGATAAACAACCATATTGGACTGAAAATTATACCAATTAATGTTTAGCAAAACTTTTTCGGGGTATCTTTACTTTGTAAGGATGAGATGCTTATGAAAACTAAAAAGCAAAAGAAAAAAGACGATATATTAGAAAGAATTAAAGACGTCTTAGAGAAAAAATAAGCGATTGCGTATATACGCAATCGCTTATTTTTATTGTTTAGATAACAAGATATTTAAATTTATGAGAGTGTCTAGTGTAAATTACATTTCTCTAAATAAGCCAACAACTTTACCAAGTACTGTTACTTGATCTAAATATATAGGATCCATTGTACTATTTTCTGGTTGTAGTCTATAACGTGTTTTTTCTTTATAAAATCTTTTAACTGTAGCTTCATTTTCTTCTGTCATAGCTACAATAATATCTCCGTTTTCGGCAATAGTTTGACTTCTGACAATAACTTTATCTCCATCTAAAATACCAGCTTCAATCATACTATCTCCAACAACGTTTAGAATAAAGATATCGCTATTATGTGTTGACGTGAAGTGTTCGGGTAAAGGGAAATACTCTTCCACATTTTCTACTGCGGTAATAGGAATACCTGCAGTTACTTTACCAATGACAGGTACATGAATCGTTTCTTCAGTGTTAACAGGCTCTCCTAATAATTCAGAAACAATTTCTATAGCACGTGGCTTAGTAGGATCACGACGAATGTAACCTTTTTCTTCTAATCTAGATAAATGTCCATGAACTGTTGAACTTGAAGCAAGACCTACGGCTTCTCCTATTTCACGAACACTAGGTGGATATCCTTTAGATTGAACGATTTGCTTAATATAGTCGAAAATTTCTGTTTGACGTTTAGTTAATTCTCTCATAATAGGCACTCCCTAAATTAATTTGTCTTAATTATAGCATGGTTTTGATGCTTTTACAAACGTTTGTTCGTTTTTATGTTGACATAGAACAAGCGTTCTGATAAATTAATAATACAAACAAACGTTCTAGGAGTGGAGATAATGACTAAACAATATATAAACCAATATAAAACTTATTTAATCGTACTTTTAGCCACTATGATACTATGCACAATCTTTTTGCTATCAGTAGATTTTAACAATAAATCAGAACAAACGTACGAAATGACAGACCATAAAATAACAAATCAATCTAAGGGAACGTTAGCGAACAAAGCAAAAGATGATGAAAACAGTGACAAAAATGACGAACATACACCGAACCAAACAATTGCAATTATTCGATAACATTCTAATATAGACAGAAATAGTAAAGTGAGCGAAAACATTTAGTTTCGTTCACTTTTTTGGTACTATTTGTTAAGAGTAACAAAGCATGGAGGTATTGCTATGAGTAATAAAGAAGTTGATATTGATAGAATTAACGAATTAGCAAAAAAGAAAAAAGAAACAGGTTTAACAGAAGCCGAAGCTAAAGAACAATCAAAGCTTAGAGAAGCATATTTACAATCATTTAGAAAAGGTTTCAAACAACAAATTGAAAATACAAGAGTCATTGATCCAGAGGGTAATGATGTTACTCCTGATAAAGTTAAACAGAAATTAGATGAAAAAAATGAAACTGAACAAGATAATAACAAAAACTAATCTTATTTTTTTAAATTAATAGATAAATAAGTTATAATAGTAATTGTGTTATGCTACTTAAGAAAGGAAGTCGTTTAGATGTTTAATAAAAAAGACCAATTAGCTGTTGATACTATTAGAGCTTTGAGTATCGATGCTGTTGAACAAGCAAACTCAGGACACCCAGGTTTACCTATGGGCGCAGCACCAATGGCGTATACTTTATGGACTCGCCACTTGAATTTCAATCCCCAATCAAAAGATTACTTTAACAGAGACCGCTTTGTATTATCTGCAGGTCATGGTTCTGCTTTACTTTACAGTTTATTACATGTATCAGGAAGTTTAGAACTAGAAGAATTAAAACAATTTAGACAATGGGGTTCTAAAACACCAGGTCATCCTGAATTTAGACATACTGATGGCGTAGAAGTAACTACTGGTCCACTCGGACAAGGTTTAGCTATGTCAGTTGGTTTAGCTTTAGCTGAAAAACATTTAGCAGGTAAATTCAATAAAGATGATGCTAAAGTTGTTGACCATTACACTTATGTAATTGCTTCAGATGGAGACCTAATGGAAGGTATTTCTCATGAAGCAGCATCATTTGCTGGTCATAATAAATTAGACAAATTAATCGTATTATATGATTCAAATGATATTTCACTTGATGGCGATTTAAATAAAGCCTTCTCTGAAGATGTTAAAAAACGTTTTGAATCATATGGTTGGAACCACATCTTAGTTAAAGATGGTAATGATTTAAATGAAATCGATAAAGCTATCGAAAAAGCTAAAGGCCAAGATGCACCAACAATAATTGAAGTAAAAACAGTTATCGGCTTTGGTGCTCCAAATAAAGAAGGCACACATGGTGTACATGGTGCTCCTTTAGGTGAAGACGAAAGAAAACTTGCACTTGAAAATTATGGTTTAGATCCTGAACAACGTTTTAATGTTCCAGAAGAAGTTTACGAAATCTTCCAAGAAAACATGTTAAAACGTGCAAATGAAAACGAAGAAGCATGGAACAAGTTAGTTGAAGAATATGCTTCTAAATATCCAGAATTAGGCGAAGAATTCAAACTAGCTATCAGTGGTAAATTACCAGAAAATTACCAAGATGCTTTACCTGAATATGAAGCTGGCCACAGTGGTGCTTCTCGTGCTGACTCTGGTGAAGTTATCCAAGCAATCAGTAAAACTGTTCCTTCATTCTTTGGTGGTTCAGCCGATTTAGCTGGTTCAAACAAATCAAACGTTAAAGATTCTAATGACTTTAGTGCAACAACTCCTGAAGGCAAAAACATTTGGTTTGGTGTACGTGAATTTGCAATGGGAGCTGCTGTTAACGGTATGGCTGCACACGGCGGATTACATCCATATGGTGCAACATTCTTCGTATTCAGTGACTACCTAAAACCTGCGTTAAGATTATCAGCAATTATGGGTCTTAACTCAACATTTATTTTCACTCACGACTCAATTGCAGTTGGTGAAGATGGTCCAACACACGAACCTGTTGAACAATTAGCTGGATTACGTGCTATTCCAAATATGAACGTTATTCGTCCAGCTGATGGTAACGAAACTCGTGTAGCTTGGGAAGTAGCATTAGAATCAGAAAAAACACCTACATCATTAGTATTAACTCGTCAAAACTTAACAGCTTTAGATTTACCTAAAGAGGTAGTTGAAGAAGGCGTACGTAAAGGTGCTTATGTTGTATATGAATCTGAAAAAGATGCTGAATTCTTATTATTAGCAACTGGTTCAGAAGTTAACCTAGCTGTAGAGGCAGCTAAAGATCTAGATGCACAAGGTAAGGGTGTACGTGTTGTATCTATGCCTAACTGGCACGCATTCGATCAACAATCAGATGAATATAAAGAATCAGTTATTCCATCATCAATTACTAAACGTGTAGCTATCGAAATGGCTTCATCATTAGGATGGCATAAATATGTAGGTACTGAAGGTAAAGTTATCGGTATCGACACATTTGGTGCTAGTGCTCCTGGTGACTTAGTAGTAGAAAAATATGGTTTCACTAAAGAAAATATTTTAAATCAAATCCAAACATTTTAATTAATCTCTTATAATTAAAATTATTAAAGACATAAGAGCGCGGCTCTTATGTCTTTTTTCATTAATAATAAATTGTTAATACTTAAGCTAATGTATGTTTACAAATCTAAATTAAAATTGATATAATACTTAAGGTTGAATATATTTGAGGCGAAACTTCCTTGAAATAAAATATATATTTTAGTAAAATGCATAAGGATAGGAAAGTGGGTGAAACAATGGCAATTTGGTTAGCAGTTATTTTAATCGTAATAGCACTAATCATAGGTTTAGTAGGTGGCTTCTTCCTAGCAAGAAAGTATATGATGGATTACTTCAAAAAGAACCCACCAATTAATGAAGAAATGTTACGTATGATGATGATGCAAATGGGTCAAAAACCATCTCAAAAGAAAATTAATCAAATGATGACAATGATGAATAAAAATATGGACAGTAACATGAAAAAGTCTAAATAATAAGTCATTTTAAACTGGTACTTACTTATAAGGTAAGTATCAGTTTTTTTATAATGAGATATACAAGCTTTAAAACATAAGAAATGTTAAGGTAAGAAAAAATACAGTCCCTAAAATTAGCAAGGAGGTATTTGCTATGAAAATAAATAAAGTACTTATTTATACAAATAAATTAGTAGAAGTTAAAACTTTTTATGTCGATTTTTTAGGTTTTGAGTTAAAACAAGATACAAATGACTATTTTTCAATTTCGGTAGGCCGTAGTGAATTAATCGTTAAATATAGTGGAGCACTTGAAAATCCATACTACCACTTTGCTTTTGATATACCTCCCGAAATGTTTAATGAAGTTAAAGTATGGCTACAGGAACGTGTTGACTTATTAACTGAAGAAGGGCAAAATGAAATTTATTTTAGTGGATTTGATGCCAAGTCGCTTTATTTTTATGATCCAGCATACAATATAGTGGAATTTATGGCGAGGAATGAACATCGCAATAAGACACAAGCCAATCATTTTACTGTACGAGAAATATTCGGCATTAGTGAAATTGGACTAGTCATTGATAATTTAGAGCAATCAATGACCACTTTGAAAAATTATGACTTTAGAAATATAGCTAACTATATTGATGAAGATAGTTTGAATTTTATCTTCAATAATAATGAATCTAATTACTTATTATTAACAAAAACTGATCGAAGATGGCTGTTTTCAAATAAATTAGCTAAAATACTACCAATTTCCGTGGAAACAGATAAAGAGTTAATTGAAGTTGTTGAAGGTGAGTTAAGGGTAAAAAGATTGAATTAAAAACAGCTAAATTAAAATTTTAATAGTTAAATTATCTTAGATTTAAAAAAATTAGAAAAAATTTAAAATTCTCTTATCGCTAGTCGCTATAACGATTAACGAAGCTTTTAAAGTCTTTGAATTGTTAGATTTTTCAGAAAATATTTGAATGACTTCTAGATGTGTTATATAATCAAACACATAAAGGGAGGCTAATAATTTATGAAAGATGCTTTTGATATGGAAGACAAGGAAGTTTTAGATCGTTTATCATGTGCTCATATTAACTTTAGCAATGATGTTGAATTCAAGGAATTCAATAAAGCGATACAAACTCATGACATGAATTATCTTAGACAAACACTTAATAACATGAATTCAGCAGCTACAATGTAAACAGTTTAGAAATATATGATAAGCCTTGTAAAAGGCTTATTTTTTATGTGGCAAATAATTAATAAAGTAGTGGCTTTTGTGTTAATTAGCTATTTAAAGTAAATTTGAATTAGAATTACTGGTTATTTGACTATATAGTGTTATAATATCGTTTGTGAATATAAGCTGTAGACTATTAAAGAAGGTGTAATTTTGGCGTATTTAGTATTTTCGATAATATTTGCCTTTATGATGGGCGTCGTCGTAATAATCGTAAGAATGAAGGCTCAAAACTTTCCTGTTAATGAAAAGAAAATTATTTTACCGCCGTTTTTTATGGCAACTGGTGCGTTAATGTATGTAGTACCTTATTTTAGATTGTCAGGTATGGAAATGCTCGAATGTCTAATCTTAGGCGTTTTATTTTCAACTATATTAATATGGACTTCAAGATTTGAAGTAAAAGGCAGTGAAATATATATGAAACGTTCTAAAGCCTTTCCAGTTATTTTAATCTCACTATTATTAATTAGAACATTAATAAAAATCTTTATTAGTAATAAAATCGATCCTGGCGAATTAGCAGGCATGTTTTTCTTACTTGCGTTTTGTATGATAGTGCCTTGGAGATTAGCAATGTTGTATAAATTTAAGAAAGTAAAAAAACAAATAATAAATTAATTTTCAAACCGTCTATCAAATAGGATAGGCGGTATTTTTCATTTTATAACCAATATGATAAAATATTGAAGAATACACAGAACGTGCGTTCTGTTATATGAGGTGAAGAAATGAAAATTATACATACTGCAGATTGGCATTTAGGACGCATGCTTAATGGTAAGTCGTTACTGAAAGATCAAGCATATATTTTAGAACAATTTATTACTGCAATGAAACAAGAACAACCAGACGTCATCGTAATCGCTGGTGATGTATACGATACGAGTTATCCTAGTAAAGAAGCCATTCAATTGCTAGAACGCACAATTGATGAATTAAATTTATCGCTAAACATACCGTTAATTATTACAAGCGGTAATCATGATGGTAAAGAACGATTGAATTATGGGGCTAGATGGTTTGAAAAGTCTAACGTATATATAAGAACGCAATTAGACTATATGAGCTCACCAATTACAATAAATAATATTAATTTTTATACTTTACCTTTTGCGACAATTAGTGAAGTACAGCATTTCTTTCAACATGAAACAGTTGAAACACATCAACAAGCCACTGACTTATGTCTAGCACATATGTCTAAAGAAATGGATAAGAACGCAATTAATATGTTGATCGGGCATATGACTGTACAAGGTGGTAAACGTTCTGACTCTGAAAGGCCGTTAACTATTGGCACTGTAGAATCAGTTGATAGAGCTTCATTTAAAGATTTTAATCATGTGATGTTAGGGCATCTTCATCATCCATTTAGCATAGACTCTGAATATATTAGCTATAGTGGTTCATTGCTACAATATTCTTTTTCCGAAGTGTCTCAGCAAAAAGGATACCGCAGCGTAATTGTTGAAAATGATCATATTAAAAACACCTTCATACCATTGGAACCACTACGTGTCTTAGAAGTCGTAGAAGGTAATTATGAAGATGCAATTCAAGAAAAAATCAATATTAAAAATAAAGAGAACTATTTACATTTTAAATTGAAAAATATGTCTCACGTAACAGATCCAATGATGTATTTAAAGCAAATTTATCCAAATACGTTGGCACTAACTAATATGTCTTTTGATTTCGAACATACTTATTTGGAACGACGTGAAGCTATTGAACAACTTGACGATAATACGATTATTAATAATTTTTACGAAGATATTACGAGTACCGAATTAACGACGACGCAAAAAAATAAAATTACAGCAATACTTAATAAATTATCGGAAGGAGGCAACAAGTAAATGCGTCCAATTGCCTTAAAACTTAAAAATTTCGGACCTTTCTTAGATGAATATATAGATTTTACTCGAGTTGAAAATAATGAATTATTTTTAATTAGTGGTAAAACAGGTTCTGGTAAAACAATGATTTTTGATGCGATAGTATATGCATTATTTGGAGAAGCCTCTACTAAAGACCGTAAAGAAGGTGATTTAAGAAGTCACTTTGCAGATAATAAACAACCGATGAGTGTCGAATTTGAATTTAGATTAGGCAATGAGCATTTTTATGTAGCAAGAAAAGGTTCTTATTTAAAAGAAGGTAATACTACTAAAACACACGGTAGTTTAGAGATTTGTGAACTTATTAATGGGGATTATGAATTAAGAGAAAGTAAAATCAATGCAGGTAATCAATTATTGAAGTCATTATTAGGTGTTAATGCCGAACAATTTCGTCAATTATTTATATTACCACAAGGTGAGTTCAAAAGATTTTTACTATCAAACAGTAAAGACAAGCAAGAAATTTTAAGAACTTTATTTGATAGCGAGAGATTTGAAGAAATTCAAAAACTGCTCGCTGATGATGTTAAAGAAATTAGAACAAATATCGAAAAAAATTATGCTCAACTAGATAATTACTGGTTAGATTTAAACAGTTATGATGACAATCATCTTATGGAAATAAAAGAAATGAATGTAAGACAAACAGATAAACTAATTGAAGTGTTGCCTGAGTTTGAAAAGATAGGCGATGAATTGCATCATAAATTAGCAGAACAACAACAGGTTATAGCTAACAAAGTTCAGCACACACAACAGGATGTAGATCAAAATGAACAATTACAAGAAAATCTAAAAAAATTAGCAGAACAACGTAATATATTAAAATCTTTGGCTCAAGAAGATGAACGTATCAATGAATTACGTAACACTTTAAATGAAATAAACGAAGTTAAAACTTTAGCTACATTTATAGATAATCAGAAATCATTGATTTCCAAACAACAAAGCAATGATAAGAAAATTACTCAAGTAACTTCAAAAAAGGATGAATTAACACAAAAGAATACTGTTTTAAAAGAACAGTTAGTACATATACAACAATCAGAAGATACTATTGAGACAGAACGTAAGTTTGTTGAAAACACCAACTCTTTTTACCAAAATTTAACTAAATATAAACAAGCTTATGATGATAATTCAAAATTAAAAAAACAGCTTGAAAAAGCGACTGAACTTTTAGAAACAGAACGTTCGAAACAAACTGATTTGAAAGAGCAATTAGCAGATGATAAACCGAGTTATGAAAATTTAGAAGCTATAGATAGTGAGATTTATAAGTTGGATAATCTAGTAAAAGAAAACAAAGTTAAGCAAGAAAACAAAAATAAATATGATCATTTAACTTCTAAAATTGCTTCAAATAGTGAGACGTTGGGACAAGCTAAAGATCAATTAGCGAAGTTAACAGCTGAATATGAAAATATTGATCAAGGACAATTGCAATTAAACAATAAAGAAGAAATGATTGCGCAAATACAATCTGTTTTAGCAATAGGAGATACTTGCCCTATTTGTGGACATGAAGTAGATAATCTACAACAGCATATTAATTTTGACGCTATACTAGAGAAACAACAACAGTTAACTAAATTAGATGAAAAAATACAACACTTTAAAACACAACAAGTTCAACTTGAAACAGTTTTAGAGCAATTAAATGAACAACAACAAAGTTTTGATAACCAAGATATAAAAGTGGAAGATATTTCTCAAATTGAAGTGCAATTAAATGAACAACATCAGACAAGAAAAGAATTGAAAAACCAAATAGATAAAGTAAATAAATTGAAAGAACAACACCAACAATTAGTGGACTATATTCATAAGTTGGAAATTGATATTAAAACGCAACAATCCGCTATTAAGCAAAACGACATTTTAATTAATGATTTCGAGTCTACTACCACTTTTGATAATATAGCTGATTTTCGTAAAGAATTTGAGAGTAAGCAAAATAATATAACAGATTATGATAAACAAATTAATGCTCTTGAACAACAAATTAATAATAATAACAATCAATATTCAATAGAAGAAAATAGTCATCAATATCTAACTGAGCAAGCTAGTGAGCTAGATAAGGAGTTGGCAGATTTAGAATTAAAAATAAAAAATGAAATGTCACGTATTGGCTTTAATAGCATGGAACAAGTCGAACAAGCTATAGCGAAAGTTGACACGAAAGCTGAAATAGAGCAGCAAGTTCAAAACCATGATAAAAATAAACAAGCCGCAGAAACGTTATTCAAAGAGCTAGAATCAACTACGCGTGATAAAGAGTTAAAGGATCTTGATGCATTAAAGACTCAATTAGCACAGCAACAAGATGAATTAAATGAAATTACTACTGAAGTCAATCAACACAGTTATAAAGTGAAAGTTAATAAACAAAAAATAGCTGATATTAAGTCGATTGTGGATACTTTAAATAATGAATTGAAAACGCAACAAGAGGTTTTCCAGTTAGCTGAAGTAGTGTCTGGTAAAAATCCTCAAAAATTAACGCTAGAGAATTTTGTGTTGATTTACTATTTAGAACGTATTTTAGCTCAAGCAAATCAACGTCTAGCTATGATGACAAGTCAACGTTATCAATTAAAAAGAAGAACTCAAGTTTCTCAAGGATACAGTGGATTGGAAATAGATGTTTATGATGCATATGCCAATCAAGCACGACATATTAGTTCTTTATCTGGAGGAGAATCGTTCCAAGCATCTTTAGCACTGGCATTAGGATTAAGCGAAGTAGTACAACAAGAAGCTGGAGGTATAGTGTTGGAGTCTATGTTTATCGATGAAGGGTTTGGTACATTAGACCAAGAAACCTTAGAAACTGCGTTAGATACTTTACTAGGTTTGAAATCGTCTGGCAGGATGGTTGGCATTATTTCACATGTGAGTGAATTAAAACAACGTATCCCATTGATTTTAGAAGTGAAAACAGATCAGTATCAAAGCTATACGCAATTTAAACAACAATAAATTATAACTGTCATGCAAGCTTAAAAATATTTGAAGTAGATGAACAAAAAAAATAGAGCGCTGAATGAAAATTCAGCGCTCTATCTTTTTAAAAAGAAAATATTACTTAATAATTAATGAATTAATTTTTTTCACGTAATATATCTCTAATTTCAGTAAGTAATACAGCTTCTTCTTCAAGTTCTACTTCTTCTTCTTTTTTCATTAATGTATTAGCAATTTTAACGAATACGAATAATGCGAATGCAATGATTAAGAAGTCGATGATTGATTGAATAAACATACCGTATTTAATGCCCATGAACGACCAGCTTTTTGCAAAATCAACTGTACCAAAGATCAAACCAATTAATGGCATGATAATGTATGTAACTAACGCAGTGATAATTTTGTTGAAAGCTGCACCCATTACTACCGCAACGGCTAAGTCTAGAACGTTACCTTTTAAGGCAAACTCTTTAAATTCTCTTAACATACATATTACCTCACTTTTAAATAAATTTGTTAAATTTATTGTATTATAAATTAATCGTGAATACAATATAATTTTAAGAAATAATATAAGCAAGTACAATTAAATGCTACTTTAAGCTAATTTGATAATTAAATACACTTTTGATATCCTAATACATGGCGCTTCATTTATTTTAATATGAAGATTTAAAATTTAATACAATTTAATTAGAAGGGAGTTAATAATTATGAAATCTTCTGAGCAACTTAGTAGTGGTAATAAACGTTCTCCCGTCTTTATTTATAGTGCTATTATTGTCGCAATAGTAGTACTTATCGGCGCTATTTTCCCGGCGCAATTTGGGAATGTAACCAATACTATTAAACTTTGGATTACAGATAAGCTAGGTTGGTATTATCTTATTTTAACAACTATTATAGTCTTCTTCTGTATTTTCTTAATCTTTAGTCCAATAGGTAAATTGAAATTAGGGAAACCAAATGATAAACCAGAGTTTAATTCCATCTCTTGGTTCGCAATGCTATTTAGTGCCGGCATGGGAATTGGTTTAGTGTTCTACGGTGCAGCTGAGCCAATGGCAGACTTTGCAGCACCACCATCAGCAAGTCCTGAAACGAAAGCTGCATATACTGAAGCTTTACGTTCAACGTTCTTCCACTGGGGCTTCCATGCATGGGCAATTTATGGTGTAGTTGCACTTGCATTAGCATATGCACAATTTAGAAAAGGTGAACCTGGGTTAATTTCTAGAACATTACGTCCACTATTAGGGGACAAAGTAGAAGGCCCAATAGGTACAATTATCGACGTTTTAGCAGTGTTTGCTACTGTAGTCGGTGTTGCCGTTTCATTAGGTATGGGTGCACTACAAATCAATGGTGGACTTAACTATCTATTTGGTGTTCCAAATAATGTATGGGTTCAAGCAATTATTATCGTTGTTGTCACAATCTTATTTATCATGAGTGCTTGGTCAGGAATTAGTAAAGGTATCCAATATTTAAGTAACTTAAATATTAGTTTAGGTTTAATCTTAATGGTAATCGTACTTATTCTTGGTCCAACTGTATTAATTTTAAACATGATGACAAGTTCAGTAGGTAACTTGCTTAATTCATTCTTACTTAATACATTTGATACTGCCGCTCAAAACCCTCAAAAACGTGAATGGATGTCTCAATGGACACTTTACTATTGGGGTTGGTGGTTAAGTTGGAGCCCATTCGTAGGTATCTTTATCGCACGTGTATCTAAAGGTCGCTCAATCCGTGAATTTATCGGTGGCGTACTATTAGTACCGGCTATCGTAAGTTTCATTTGGTTCAGCGTCTTTGGTGTACTAGGTATTGAAACAGGAAAAAAACATCCTGAATTATTCAAAATGTCAGCTGAAACGCAATTATTTGGTGTGTTTAATCACTTACCAATAGGTATCGTATTATCTATTATTGCGTTAATCTTAATCGGTTCATTCTTTATTACATCAGCCGATTCAGCAACATTCGTATTAGGTATGCAAACTTCTTATGGTTCATTAGAGCCATCTAACGTAGTTAAAGTAACTTGGGGTATTGCACAATCTCTAATTGCGTTCGTATTATTATTTGCCGGTGGAGGTAATGGTGCAGAAGCACTTAATGCAATTCAAAGTGCCGCCATTATTAGTGCCTTACCGTTCTCGTTTGTCGTTATAATGATGATGATCTCGTTCTACAAAGACGCAAACAACGAACGTAAATTCTTAGGATTAACTTTAACACCTAATAAACACAGAATGAGAGATTACGTGGAACTACAAAGCGAAGAATATGAAGATGATATTATCGAACGTAGAGAAGCGTATAGAAATTCTGAAGAAAAATAATTTTTTGACTGGGAATAATTATATTCCCAGTTTTTTTATGTCTAAAATGAAATGATAATGATTATCAATTAATAAAGATAACTTATTGCACTTTGATAGTGTGATAAGTAATACTTATAACGTCTTATTGAAAAATCAAATCTAATTTGGGCAGGAATATGCATATATGTAGTTGTTTTAAGCGTTATATAATAATACAATTTAACTAACGGCATATTATATATATAAATATATCAGGGGGGATTAATATGGCTTCTAATCTTAAGTCACAAGCGAAAAAATCGTTTGATCTTAAAGGCAAATCATATACTTACTATGATTTAAATTCTTTAGAAGAAGAAGGATTAACTAAAATTTCAAAATTACCATACTCTATTCGTGTTTTACTCGAATCAGTGTTAAGACAAGAGGATGGTTTTGTAATTACAGATGATCACATTAAAAGTTTAGCAAATTTTGTAAACGGTTCAGATGGAGAAGTTCCATTCAAACCATCACGTGTTATTTTACAAGACTTCACTGGTGTACCAGCAGTTGTAGATTTAGCATCTTTACGTAAAGCTATGAACGATGTAGGCGGAGATTTAAATAAAATCAACCCAGAAGTTCCAGTTGATTTAGTTATCGACCACTCAGTACAAGTTGATAGCTATGCAAATCCAGATGCGTTACAACGTAACATGAAATTAGAATTTGAACGTAACTATGAACGTTACCAATTCTTAAACTGGGCAACTAAAGCATTTAATAACTACAGTGCAGTACCACCTGCAACTGGTATCGTTCACCAAGTAAACTTAGAGTATTTAGCAAACGTAGTACACGTTCGTGACGTGGAAGGCGAAGATGTTGCATTCCCAGATACTTTAGTTGGTACTGACTCACATACAACAATGATTAACGGTTTAGGCGTTCTTGGTTGGGGTGTTGGTGGTATCGAAGCTGAAGCAGGAATGCTTGGTCAACCATCATACTTCCCAGTTCCAGAAGTTATTGGTGTACGTTTAACAAATGCATTACCACAAGGTTCTACTGCAACTGACTTAGCTTTACGTGTAACTCAAGAGTTACGTAAAAAAGGCGTTGTTGGTAAATTCGTAGAATTCTTTGGTCCAGGTGTACAACACTTACCATTAGCTGACCGTGCGACTATCGCAAACATGGCTCCAGAATATGGTGCAACTTGTGGTTTCTTCCCAGTTGATGACGAATCATTAAAATATATGAGCTTAACTGGACGTTCTGACGACCACATCGAATTAGTTAAAAAATATTTACAAGAAAATAGTATGTTCTTCGACGTTGAAAAAGAAGAACCAGAATACACTGACGTAGTTGAATTAGATTTATCTACTGTTGAAGCTTCATTATCTGGTCCTAAACGTCCTCAAGACTTAATTTTCTTAAGTGATATGAAAACTGAATTCGAAAAATCTGTAACTGCACCAGCAGGTAACCAAGGTCACGGCTTAGATGAAAGCGAATTTGATAAAGAAGCTACTATCGAATTCAAAGATGGTTCAACTTCTAAAATGACTACTGGTGACTTAGCTATCGCAGCTATCACGTCTTGTACTAATACATCTAACCCATACGTTATGTTAGGTGCAGGTTTAGTAGCTAAAAAAGCTGTAGAAAAAGGCTTGAAAGTTCCTGAATATGTTAAGACTTCATTAGCACCAGGTTCAAAAGTTGTTACTGGTTACTTACGTGATTCAGGTTTACAAGAGTTCCTTGATGATCTTGGCTTTAACCTTGTTGGTTATGGTTGTACAACTTGTATCGGTAACTCAGGTCCATTACTTGAAGAAATCGAAAAGGCTATCGCTAAAGAAGATTTATTAGTAACATCAGTACTTTCAGGTAACCGTAACTTTGAAGGACGTATCCATCCTTTAGTTAAAGCTAACTACTTAGCATCTCCACAATTAGTTGTGGCATATGCGTTAGCTGGTACTGTTGATATTGATCTACAAAATGAACCTTTAGGTAAAGGTAAAGATGGAGAAGATGTATATTTAGACGATATCTGGCCTTCAATTAAAGAAGTTGCAGATACAGTTGATAGCGTTGTAACTCCTAAATTATTCAAAGAAGAATATGAAACTGTTTATAACAACAATGAAATGTGGAATGAAATCGATGTAACTGATCAGCCATTATATGATTTTGATCCAAATTCAACTTATATCCAAAACCCTTCATTCTTCCAAGGTTTATCAAAAGAGCCTGAAAATATTAAACCATTAAATGGTTTACGTGTAATGGGTAAATTCGGAGATTCTGTTACAACTGACCATATTTCTCCAGCCGGAGCTATCGGTAAAGATACACCAGCAGGGCAATATTTATTAGATCATGATGTACCAATTCGTGAATTTAACTCTTATGGTTCACGTCGTGGTAACCATGAAGTAATGGTTCGTGGTACATTTGCGAATATCCGTATTAAAAACCAATTAGCACCAGGTACAGAAGGTGGATTTACAACTTACTGGCCAACGGGCGAACAAATGCCAATCTTTGATGCTGCTATGAAATATAAAGAAGACGGTACTGGATTAGCCGTATTAGCAGGAAACGATTACGGTATGGGTTCTTCACGTGACTGGGCTGCTAAAGGTACAAATCTATTAGGTGTTAAAACAGTTATCGCTCAAAGTTATGAACGTATTCACCGTTCAAACTTAGTTATGATGGGTGTATTACCATTACAATTCCAAGATGGCGAATCAGCTGATAGCCTAGGTATTGATGGTACAGAAGCAATTTCAGTGGATGTTGACGAAAACGTGCAACCACATGATTTAGTTGATGTGAAAGCTGAAAAAGAAAACGGCGACGTTATTGAATTTAAAGCAATCGCACGTTTTGACTCAAAAGTTGAAATAGACTACTACCGTAATGGCGGTATCTTACAACTTGTATTAAGAAATAAATTAGCTGAATAATTTATTCGTTAATACTAAGGCTATGTGAGTTAATATGCTCACATAGCCTTTTTTGTTATGATATGATTTGGTTAAGGAATTTTTGAAAAGAGGTCGGCTTAATGATTTATACAATTACAGAAATAGAATCAAGATATCAAGAAACAGATCAAATGGGATTTATTTATCATGGAAATTATCCTACATGGTTTGAAGTCGCTCGTACGGACTATATAACAAAGTTAGGATTTAGTTATAAGGATATGGAGGATAGTGGCATCATTTCTCCTGTAACGGACTTAAATATTAATTATATTAAATCAATTACATATCCAGAAAAGGTAAAAATTAAAACTTGGATCGAAAAATATTCGCCGCTTAGATCATTGTATTGTTATGAAATATACAATGAAGCTGGTGAATTAGCAACTACAGGTTCAACGACTTTAACATGTATTAAAAAGTCCAATTTCAAACCTATTCGTTTAGATAAAACGTTCCCTGAATGGCATGCGACATATAAGGAAGTTGCTGCTTTAAATAAAGCTGATGAAACAAGAGAAGTCATTAATGGATTGTAATCCAAATAAAAGAGCCACTATTAATAACTAATAGCGGCTCTTACTTTATTTAATATTGTAAATTATTTCTTCTGAGTCTTCGTCTACATCTATATATAAATCATCATCTTCAAAATACCATAAGTCTTTTTCAGAGATGACAACATCTAACTCATCAAAGTTATTCTCGTAACCAATCTCAATATCATCTTTTTTGTCGACGCTAAATGCAGGGCTAAATCCTTGTTTTAATTGTATTTCGCCACCATAGCGTACGTAAAAATGTAAGACTTTATTTTCTTCTGGTAAATCAAGTTCATCCTTGAACCATTTTACCGCTCTGTCTGAAAGTTCTATTTTCATAATAAAAGTCTCCTCTCGTTTTGTAAGTGAAAACTTACATGGTGAATTTACAAATTTAATCTTGATACTGTACTATAATACCCATTTATGTATATGATAATTCCAGTATAGCATATTATTTTTAACAAAATTCTGATATATGCCTCAGAATTCAATACGTGTTAGTAGTTAAAATTACTAATGTGAATTTATAACATATACAATTATAAAAAAGCGCTATTTAAAATCGGTGAAGATTTTAAATAACGCTTTAACCTATAGAGCATGTTGATTTACATGACTACCTCACATTTAAACACTGATTGTTACTTAAAAAGTTAATAGTTTATCGACTATTTACATCCATTTTATCTTAGGTTCTTCGCCTTTAAATATTCTTACTATATTTGTTCTATGTCTAAAGATTAGCAATACACCAATACATGCACTGACTACTAACAAAATATAATCTCGAATAAGCAACGCGCCTATAATACAACAAATTGATGCAATTATACTTGATAATGATACATATTTAGTTAAATATAAAATTGCGAAGAAAATGACTGCTAATACTAATAATAAAATTGGATTAACGCCAAATACTACACCAGCACTTGTAGCTACAGCTTTACCACCTTTAAAACCTAAATAGATAGGGTATACGTGTCCTAAAATTGCAAATGCACCAACGATTAAGCCATTTGTGAAAAATGTACTTATTGGGCCATCAACATGGACAGGCAACCATAATGGGAAAAATACTACGATAAAACCTTTAAATATATCTAAAAATGTAACTAAAGCACCAGCTGGTTTGCCTAATACTCTAAAACTGTTTGTTGCACCAGTGTTTCCGCTTCCAAATTGTCTAATATCTTTTTTAAAAAATAACTTTCCGATCACATAGCCACTTGGAAATGCACCAATGAGGTAACTTAGAATTAACATAATTACTATCATCATATACATTTACACATCCTTTAATGACGTTACGTTTATTTTACCACATGACCTATAATTAGACGAATAAAAATTGAAATATATGCATGATTTGTTACTGAATTATCACTTTGACGCTTGCAATTTACGCAAATTTATATAAGAATAACTATTGTATAGTTTTAAAAACGAACGTACGTTTGTAGGAGGGCGAAACGATTGGCAATGAATAAGCAAAATAATTACTCGGATGATTCTATCCAAGTACTAGAAGGACTCGAAGCTGTTAGAAAGAGACCTGGTATGTATATTGGTTCAACCGATAAACGCGGATTACATCATTTAGTGTATGAAGTTGTCGATAACTCCGTCGATGAAGTATTGAATGGTCATGGGAATGAAATTTCAGTAACTATTAATAAAGATGAGAGTATTACAATAGAAGATAATGGTCGTGGTATGCCTACAGGTATACATGCCTCTGGAAAACCGACAGTAGAAGTAATATTCACTGTACTACATGCAGGGGGTAAATTCGGACAAGGCGGATATAAAACATCAGGAGGTTTGCATGGTGTTGGTGCGTCCGTTGTAAATGCGTTAAGTGAATGGCTTAGTGTGGAAATACATAGAGACGGTACAATTTATCAACAAGATTTTAAGGACGGCGGTAAACCAGCTAGTGGGCTAGTTAAAAAGGGTAAAACAAAGAAAACTGGAACTAAAGTTACATTTAAACCAGATCCAGAAATATTTAAATCTGCTACTTCATTTAATTTTGACGTATTAAGTGAAAGATTACAAGAATCTGCCTTTTTATTAAAAAACTTAAAAATTATTTTGACTGATAATAGACAAGGTAAAGAGCGTGAAGAAGTTTATCATTATGAAGAAGGTATTAAAGAGTTTGTTTCTTATGTCAATGAAGGTAAAGAGGTACTTCATGATGTAGCTACATTTGTAGGCGAAGCTAACAATATAGAAGTGGAAGTAGCATTTCAATATAATGACCAATATTCAGAAAGTATTTTAAGTTTTGTTAACAACGTGCGTACTAAAGATGGTGGTACACATGAAGTTGGTTTTAAAACAGCAATGACACGCGTATTTAATGATTATGCGCGCAGAATAAATGAATTAAAAGCTAAAGATAAAAATCTTGACGGTAATGATATTCGTGAAGGATTAACGGCGATTATTTCTATTCGTATTCCTGAAGAATTATTACAATTCGAAGGACAAACAAAATCAAAATTAGGTACGCCTGAAGCTAGAAGTGCCGTTGATTCTGTTGTTGCCGATAAATTACCATATTATTTAGAAGAAAAAGGGCAATTGTCTAAATCTCTAGTGAAGAAAGCACTTAAGGCTCAACAAGCACGTGAAGCTGCCAGAAAAGCTAGAGAAGACGCGCGTTCAGGTAAGAAAAACAAACGTAAGGATACATTACTGTCAGGGAAATTAACGCCTGCACAAAGTAAAAATACCGAGAAGAAAGAATTGTACTTAGTTGAGGGTGACTCAGCAGGTGGTTCGGCGAAACTT
This sequence comes from Staphylococcus kloosii, assembly GCF_003019255.1. Taxonomy (NCBI): domain Bacteria; kingdom Bacillati; phylum Bacillota; class Bacilli; order Caryophanales; family Staphylococcaceae; genus Staphylococcus; species Staphylococcus kloosii. The sequence goes on along the minus strand of NZ_CP027846.1, from coordinate 1,813,060 downwards.
GGTAGAGATCGTAAATATCAAGCTATCTTACCTTTACGAGGTAAAGTAATCAATACAGAAAAAGCACGCCTAGAAGACATATTTAAAAATGAAGAAATCAATACGATTATTCACACTATCGGAGCGGGTGTAGGTAATGAATTTAAATTAGAAGATAGTAACTACAATCGCGTTATTATTATGACTGATGCGGATACGGATGGAGCACACATTCAAGTATTATTATTAACGTTTTTCTTTAAATATATGAAGCCATTAGTACAAGCAGGGCGCGTATTTATTGCGTTACCACCTCTATATAAACTTGAAAAAGGTAAAGGCAACTCGAAAAAAGTTGAATATGCATGGACTGACGACGAATTAGAACAATTACAAAAGCAATTAGGTAAAGGATTTACTTTACAAAGATATAAAGGTTTAGGTGAAATGAACCCTGACCAACTATGGGAAACAACGATGAACCCAGACACAAGAACATTAATTCGTGTACAAGTAGATGATGAAATTAGATCATCTAAACGCGTTACAACATTAATGGGTGATAAAGTTGCACCTAGACGTGAATGGATTGAAAGTCACGTAGAATTTGGCTTACAAGAAGACCAAAGTATTTTAGATAATAGTGAAATACAAATTTTGGAACATGATGAGCAAGAAGAGGAGGAAATAAATTGAGTGAGGTAATTCAAGACTTATCACTTGAAGATGTAATAGGCGACCGATTTGGTCGTTATAGTAAATATATTATTCAAGAACGTGCACTACCTGACGTAAGAGATGGCTTAAAACCAGTGCAACGTCGTATTTTATATGCTATGTATTCAAGTGGTAATACTTATGACAAAAATTTCCGTAAAAGTGCCAAAACAGTCGGAGATGTTATTGGTCAGTACCATCCTCATGGTGATTCCTCGGTATATGATGCTATGGTGCGTTTGAGTCAAGACTGGAAATTACGCCATGTACTTATTGAAATGCATGGTAATAACGGTAGTATCGATAATGATCCAGCGGCAGCGATGCGTTATACAGAGGCAAAATTAAGTCAGATTTCTGAAGAATTACTAAGAGATATTAATAAAGAAACTGTGCCGTTTATGCCTAACTATGACGATACGACTACAGAACCTATGGTTTTACCAGGAAGATTACCTAATTTACTAATTAACGGTAGTACAGGTATATCTTCTGGGTATGCGACAGATATACCGCCTCATAATTTAGGTGAAGTGATTCAGGCTACTTTAAAATATATCGATGATCCTAACATTACAGTTAGTCGATTAATGAAATATGTAAAAGGACCAGACTTTCCAACAGGTGGTATTATTCAAGGCATCGATGGCATTAAAAAAGCATACGAATCTGGTAAAGGAAAAATCATCGTACGTTCTAAAGTAGAAACCGAAGAGTTGAGAAATGGACGTAAAGAATTGGCAGTCACTGAAATACCGTACGAAGTAAATAAAAGTAGTTTAGTTAAAAAAATCGATGAACTACGTGCCGATAAAAAGGTAGATGGTATTTTAGAAGTACGTGATGAAACTGACCGAACAGGTTTGCGTATTGCTATTGAATTGAAAAAAGATGTGAATAGCGAAGCCGTACTTAACTATTTATACAAAAATACGGATTTACAAATTTCTTATAGTTTTAATATGGTAGCTATTAGTGAAGGTCGTCCTAAACTAATGGGCATTCGTGAAATTATAGATAGTTACTTAAACCATCAAATTGATGTCGTTACTAAACGTACACAATATGATTTAAATCATGCTGAAAGCAGAATGCATATTGTGGAAGGTTTAATGAAAGCATTGTCTATATTAGACGAAGTTATTAAATTAATTAGAAATTCAAAAAATAAAAAAGACGCTAAAGAAAATCTTGTAACCGAATACGACTTTACAGAAGCACAAGCTGAAGCTATCGTTATGTTGCAGCTATACCGTTTAACAAATACGGATATTGTACAATTACAAGATGAACATGATGAGCTTAAAGCTACAATAGAGAGATTACGCCATATTTTAGACAACCATGATGCTTTACTTGGCGTAATTAAAGAAGAATTAACTGAAATACGTAAGAAATTTAAAACTGATCGTTTATCAGTCATAGAAGCAGAAATCTCTGAAATTAAAATAGATAAAGAGGTTATGGTACCAAGCGAAACAGTTATGCTAAGTGTGACACGTCACGGTTACATTAAACGTACATCATTACGTAGCTTTAACGCGAGTGGTATTGAAGAAATCGGCGTGAAAGATGGCGACAGTATATTAAAATATATGGAAACCAACACACTTGATACGGCACTTGTATTTACGAACAAAGGTAGATATTTATTTATACCTGTTCATAAATTATCTGATATAAAATGGAAAGATTTAGGTCAACATGTGTCACAAATTGTACCACTTGATGATGATGAATTTGTTATAGACGTTCACTGTGAGAATGCATTCCCAGATAGTGCATATTACATTACTGCAACGAAAAATGGCATGATTAAGAAAAGTAACGTTTCATTGTTTAAAACTTCTAGATATAACAAACCACTTGTTGCGATGAAATTGAAAAACAATGATGAAGTAATTGATATTATGCGTGTCGAAGAAGATCAAATGGTTACTGTACTTACAAATAAAGGCATGTCATTAACTTATTCTTCTGAAGAATTATCAGATACTGGCTTACGCGCTGCAGGTGTTAAATCAATTAATCTTAAAGATGAAGACTTTGTAGTGTTAACTCAAACTGTAAATGATCAAAATACAATATTAATGGCCACACAACGTGGTGCGTTGAAACGCATTAGTTATAACGTCTTACAACATGCTAAACGAGCTCAAAGAGGTATTACATTATTAAAAGAATTGAAAAAAGCACCACACCGTATTGTGTCAGCGCAAACTACAAGCCCTGACGATACGATTTATAAGGTGTATTCTAATTCTCATGAAGAGCAAGGTTATATCAAAGATATTCATTTAACTGAGCAATATACGAACGGTTCATTTATCGTTGATACAAATGAATTTGGTGAACTTATTCAGTTAATTGTTGAATAGATTAAAAAAATTATAGTAAAAACTCTAATATAATGATAAAATAAAAACATTATAGATATTTAAATGTAGTCAACATAAATTAGAGGTTTATAGTGAAATACCACAAAATGCAATCAACAGTGTTTTTATAGCTACTGTTGATTGTCTATATTTTGTGAGTACTCATTATAAATCTCTATATACATATTTATAAAGTAATAATTAGCTAAGGAGGATTTAATACTTTGAGTGATTTTGATAGTTTAGTTCCCGGTTGGTTTAAAGTCATTATTGAGACCGGAAACGATTTAATTTGGTCGCAATATTTAATAGGTTTATTAATTACAGTTGGTATTTATTTTACAATCGGTTCAAAATTCGTCCAATTACGTTGGATTCCAGAAATGTTTCGTGCTATTGGTGAAAAACCGGAAACATTAGAAAATGGTAAGAAAGGTATTTCACCATTCCAAGCTTTCGCAATCAGTGCAGGTTCACGTGTAGGAACAGGAAATATCGCTGGTGTGGCTACAGCTATCGTACTTGGTGGTCCAGGTGCAGTATTCTGGATGTGGCTAATTGCATTTATCGGAGCAGCAAGTGCTTTTATCGAGGCAACATTAGCGCAAGTTTATAAAGTTCCAGATAAAGATGGTGGTTTCCGTGGTGGACCAGCTTATTACATAACTAAAGGTTTAAATCAAAGATGGTTAGGTATCGTCTTTGCAATATTAATTACTGTAACTTTTGCTTTTGTATTTAATACAGTTCAGTCTAATACAATTGCTGAATCTTTAAATACGCAATATAACGTTAGTCCCGTCGTTACTGGTTTAGTTTTAGCAGTATTTACGGCTATCATTATTTTTGGTGGTGTACGTAGTATCGCTAGAATTTCTTCAGTAATCGTGCCAGTTATGGCGATTATCTATATTGGTTTAGTATTGGTTATCTTAATAATGAATTATGACCAAATCATTCCAATGATTATGACAATTATTAAAAGTGCTTTTGGCGTGCAACAAGTAGGTGGTGGTGCAGTTGGTGCCGCTATTTTACAAGGTGTAAAACGTGGTTTATTCTCAAACGAAGCCGGTATGGGTTCTGCACCTAATGCTGCCGCAACTGCTGCTGCGCCTCACCCTGTAAAACAAGGTCTTATTCAATCATTAGGTGTATTCTTCGATACAATGCTTGTATGTACATCTACTGCAATCATGATCTTATTATATAGTGGTTTGAAATTCGGAGATAGTGCACCTCAAGGTGTGCAAGTAACTCAATCTGCATTAAATGAACACTTAGGTAGTGCAGGTGGTATTTTCTTAACAGTAGCTATTACGCTATTTGCTTATTCATCAGTTATCGGAAACTATTATTATGGTCAATCAAATATCGAATTTTTATCAAAAAATAAAGTTGTTTTATTTATATTCAGATGTTTAGTTGTCGTGTTAGTATTTGTCGGTGCTGTAGTTAAAACACAAACTGTTTGGGATACAGCCGATTTATTTATGGGATTAATGGCTATTGTCAACTTAATTTCGATAATTGGTTTATCTAACATTGCACTTGCTGTAATGAGAGATTATCAAGCACAACGTAAAGCAGGTAAGAAACCAGTATTCAAACCAGAACAATTAGAAATCAATTTATTTGGTATTGAAAGCTGGGGCATGAATAAAAAAGATAAATCATTATATTGATATGTTTGAACTACAAGATAGTTATTATTACTATCTTGTAGTTTTTTTCTTTCTACGCGTTAATTCATACAAAATTAAACTTTTCTTTTAATGCCTTTCCATATATAATCTTATTGATATTAAAGAAAGGTGAAAAGCATGGACCATTACCTTATAAAAAAATCTTTAAACAACAATGTTATTATTTGCAGCATCGAAGACCAAGAAGTAATTTTAATCGGTAAAGGTATAGGCTTTAATAAAAAGCCGGGGATGTATGTTAAACAACCTCAATCAATTGAAAAAGTATATAAATTAGTTCAACAATCACATCTGAGTCATTATAAGGCGCTCGTCTCAATGACTGATGATTATACTTTGCAGGCTATTATTGAAGCAGTAAATATAATTACAAATTCAAAATTGATTATCGATGATGAAAAATTAGTAGTTAGTTTAACGGATCATATTATTTTTGCATATAAACGTATTCAACAACAGCAATATATTACGAATCCTTTTGTGTCAGAAATAAAGCATTTGTACAATGCAGCATATATTATCGCTGAAAGAGTAATAGCAAGACTTAATGAGGCTCTAAATATAACATTTCCTGAAGATGAAATTGGGTTTATAGCTTTACACATCGCTTCGAATACGGAAATGTTATCATTGAGAGAAATGACGATTATTAATGAATTAATAAATAAGGCGACATTTATTATAGAACATGATTTACAATTTGAAATAGATAGACAATCATTAAAATATCAACGTTTTATTAGGCATATCCATTTTCTAATCAGGCGTATTCAACGTAATGAGCGTGAACGTTGCTCACATATTGTTGATGAATTACTAAAGTCTCATTATTCATTGTGTTATAACATTGCTTTAAAAGTCATGAAGATGTTGCAGCAAGAATTGGATAATAAAATTTATGAGAGTGAGATAGTCTTTTTAACATTACATATTTATCATTTTATGCATCATAGTGAATCATAATAGTTGCTGCTATAAAAAGTGTTATTTTATGCTTTTCGTTTAAACTTAAACTTTAGCATTGCTATTAATGTAAAATATGTTTAGTATTTCTGTCATGTGATATTATTGATAATAGTATTTAATGGGAATATCAATATTTATATTAAATATTTTCAAGTCGTATACAAACGACATCAATACAAGTAAGGTATGGTGAATTTTATGTCGAATGAAGAAAAAGTAAATAATGAAAGTAAGTCCAAAAATAAAATGAACTTAAACTTTACTGAAACACGTTTTATGAAGTTTTTAGGCGGTAAAGATTTAATTTTTGGCTTAAGTATGTTGATTTTAATTGGTATCGTTATATTTATATTTGATCAAGTATCTTATATATTTAAACCATTTATCATCGTATTTAATACTATTGTGGCTCCGATTATTGTGTCTTTAATTTTGTTCTATTTATTTAATCCTATCGTTAATTTGATGGAACGCTACAATATTCCTCGTGTATGGGGTGTATCAATTTTATTTTTAGTAATTATAGGGATCATCACACTAGTAGTGAATTTACTTATACCTTTAATTGGAGTTCAGGTAAAAAGTTTTGGTCACAATTTCCCACATTACGTGAGCAAAGTAAATCAGTTTTTTGATAGTGTAACGAAATATTCTATCGTGGCGGATTATCATAACCAGATTCAAAGCCATTTAACATCACTTTCTAAAAAAATCCCAAATATGATTTCGGATTACACAAATGGCTTTAGTTCAAAAATCAAAAACTTTGCAGAAACTTTAGTAAACGTTGGTGTAGTAATTGTAACAACGCCATTCGTCCTATTCTTTATGTTAAAAGATGGGCATCGTTTCAAAGAATTTTCAACAAATATTATACCGCCAAAATTTAGAAAAGATTATCATGACTTATTAGAAAAAATGAGCGTGCAAGTTGGTTCATATATTCAAGGTCAAATTATCGTGTCATTTTGTATTGGTATTTTATTATTCATTGGTTATTCAATCATCGGTTTAGATTACAGTTTAGTACTTGCAAGTATTGCCGCTGTAACAAGCGTAGTGCCGTATTTAGGACCAACAATTGCTATTTCGCCAGCAATTATCATTGCACTAATAACATCGCCTATAATGCTCTTAAAGCTTATTATCGTATGGACAGCAGTGCAATTTATTGAAGGTCACTTTATTTCACCTAACATTATGGGTAAAACATTAAAAATCCATCCGTTAACAATTATCTTTATATTATTAAGTGCAGGTAACTTGCTAGGTGTTGTTGGTGTTATTTTAGGTATCCCAGCATACGCAATATTAAAAGTACTTGTATCACATATTTACTTCTTATTTAAACGTCGCTATAACAAATATTATAGTGATGATGCTGGTGAATATGAGTTCAAAGACGACGAAAAAGAATTTATTAGATAGTTAAATCGAAGTAAAAAGGGTCCGGGACAGAAATATTCTAGAAAGTAAAAATACAGTGGAAATTCATTAGTAAAATTGAATTTCCACTGTATTTCATTTTTAAAGTCTTTTTGGTAGCTCTTAGAGCTACCATTTTTCTTATAATGGTTGCCATTAAGGCAATTTCAAGTTCGCGTTTTACTTTGGATTCCCCCCGTAATGACATATCTTATTTCATCGTAAGTCCAATTTTGAGTGTTAAATGCATTTTCTTTATATAGCTTCGTTTGTTCTTTTAGATACATAGTATATGTTATGAGTGGTGTTCGATTAAACGAATCTAATACATTTTTATAGTTTTCTTCACTACCATAACCAGCATCTGCAACAATGTACTCAGGTAAATCAAAATAGTTATTTTTGATGTTATTTAAAAACGGGATTAAAGTTCTAGTATCTGTGGGATTCGGGAAAATATCATATGATAAAACGAACTGTGAGTTTGTAGCGATTTGTAAATTATAACCTGGTTTCAATTGCCCATTCATCATATGATCGTCTTTCATTCTCATGAAAGTTGCATCATGGTCAGTTTTGGAATAGCTATTTCTTTCACCTAATATTTCTAATTGTTTTTTATATTTAACCTGTTTGTCTATATTATCACTTAAAGATTTCTTAGTCCTATTTATCTCACTTCTTTTTGTACGTAATGCTTTTCGTTCTTTTACATCTTCTGTGCACGAAATCTCATCATCTAAATCTTCGATTTTTTGTTCTAATGTATTTTCTAAATCTTTCAATGTATTAATAGAAATTTCATCGTTTTCTTCTTCATTTAATTCTGGAATCACTTCATTAATAATTGCGTTTCGATATGTTTCTTTAGATTGTTCTATTACTTTACTATTATATCTTTCAGTGTTTTTTCTCCACACAAATGTATACTTGTTAGCACTTGCTTCAATCTTAGTACCATCTATGTATAGACTATGCTCATCAATAAGATTAAGTTCCACCAATTGAGTTCTAAAATTAATAAACAATGATTGGAGTAATTTATCCATAATTGGGTTAATTCTAAAGCGATTTATTGTTCCATAAGAAGGTGTTTGGTTCTGTGATAACCACATCATACGTATACTATCTTTAAGAAGGCTTTCTATCCTTCTTCCAGAAAAAACAGATTGTGTATAAGAATAAAGTATGATCTTTAACATTAATTTAGGGTGATAAGAAGATGCACCACGTGAGTGTTTAAGTTCGTAGAATGTTTCATTAGGTATAGTCTCTACAATTTGATTTACATAATGTGCAATATCATTTTCTGGAATCAATACTTCAATATTTAGTGGTAGAATTATTTGAGATTTGTTATATTTTTTACATAAGGCATCTCGTTAATTTGGTTTTTGTCGTGATTAATTAAATTATACGAGCGTGCTTTATTTTTTTTGTATAAAATTGGAAGTTTGTAGCGATTTTGTAAAGTGCTGACGCCTAAGGGAATCGTATGAGTGAGAGACTACAGGCTCGAGCCATACCCTAGGCAAGCATGCACGAACAAAATCGTAGATTATAAAAAATAACACCTCATTTTTACTGAATAAATCAGTAGAATGAGGTGTTATTTAATTCGAGTTAAGAATTATGTCCCAAGCATTTCTTTTTGTCGTATAATTGTTTGCTGTCTAAGATTTATTGATATTTATATATTAATAAAAAAATAATTTGTATAGATTTTTTTGACAAATTTAAATTAATAGTAATATGTGTGTATATAACAATTTTGTTAGAAGTCGGTTTTATATACACACAACTAAGATTATGTGCTATATTTTTTATAAATTATAAGAATGACTGAGGGCTGAAGGATAATTATGACTAAAGAGCTAAGAAGTAAAATTTTCACGATACTTAAAGTAATATTCGCTATAGTATTACTCGTTATCGTTGTTTTTAACTTGCATAAAGAACTAGTAAACATTAATTTCAAACAAACATTTATCGCATTTGGTAAAATTGATCGTTTTTGGTTAGTGTTACTATTTTTAAGTGGTGGAGCATCAATGATTATTTTATCCATCTATGATGTTATTTTAAATAAATCACTTAAAACATCGATGTCTATTTGGAAAACCATTCGTATTGGTTATATTATTAATGCCTTCAATGCCGTTATTGGCTTTGGTGGCTTTATCGGTGCAACTGTCAGATATTTGGTGTACAAGAATTATACAAATGAGAAAAAATATTTAGTTCAAACGATCTCTGTTGTATTAATATCTATGTTAACAGGGTTAAGTTTGTTGTCTATATTTGTTGTGATTCATATTTTCAATGTACAACATTTATTTGAGTCATTCCCTTGGGTTAAATGGGCGCTTTACGTCGTAGCTTTATTTTTACCAATTTTTATTATTTTCACGATAGCTAAACCTGTTCAAGCAAAGCAGAAATTTTTAGGCTTATATTGCACATTAGTATCTAGCTGTGAATGGTTTGCTGCCGCCTTAGTTTTATATTTAGCACTGCTTATCGTAAATGTACATGTACCATTCAATGTTTTTATGGGCGTCTTTATTATTGCCGCAATTTCAGGATTAGTAAGTTTTATTCCGGGTGGTTTTGGTGCTTTTGATTTAGTTATTATTTTAGGTTTAAAATCTTTAAATATTGGAGAAGAAAAAATTGTCTTAGCGTTGCTATTATATCGTTTTGTTTATTATTTCTTCCCATTACTTATTGCATTAATTTTATCTATCTTTGAATTTAAAACGACAGCAAGACGTTATTTTGAGGATTCTAAAATTTTTGTGCCTATGCAAGATTTTGGCTCTCTATTTAAGTCATATCAAAAAGATTTTTTATCACGCATTCCATCATTCGCGATTGCAATTTTGCTATTCTTTACAAGTATTCTATTCTTTTTAAATAATATTACTATTATTTATGATGGCTTGTATGCCACTAATCATTATGTATATTATATTATCGTTTCTGTGCATACATGTGCTTGTTTATTACTATTTTTAAATGTGATAGGCGTTTATAGTTTATCTAAAAGGGCGATTTTATTTTCAATTATTTCGTTATTGTTAATTGCCTTAGTAACGATATACACATATGCCTCATTTATCTTATTAACATGGTTAGCAGTTATGTTTGTATTGCTTGTCGTGTTTTATAAGCGTTCTAAAATATTAAAAAGAAAATTCAGTTATGTGAAACTAATTTATATGTTTTTAATTAGCGGTTGTGTGCTATTTGTTAATCATATTGTAATTTATCAAACACTTCATACGTTGGACGTTTATAAATTAGAAGTGGATACTTCAATTTTAAGATATTATTTCTGGATAACTGTGTTAGTTATTGCAATTTTCGTAGGTGGTATCGTTTGGTACTTTGAAAGTAAAATTAAGCTTAAAGAGAATTATCAAGAATTTTCAGTATGTGAAAATATTGTTGAAACATACGGTGGGAACTATTTAAGTCATTTAATGTATAGTGGCGATAAGCAATTTTTCGTCGATGATAGCCAACAAGCTTTTTTAATGTACCGTACGATTAATAATGCTTATGTCATTTTAGGTGATCCAATTGGAGACGAGAAAACCTTTAATAGTCTACTCATTGATTTTTACAGTAATGCGCATTATATCGGCTATGATATTATTTTCTATCAAGTTTCAGAAAAATATTTATCGTTATATCATAATTTTGGCAATCAATTTTTCAAATTAGGTGAAGAAGCATTGATTGATTTAGCAACATTTACGACTGCTGGTAAAAAACGACGTGGTTTACGTGCGACATTGAATAAGTTAAGTGATATGAATATGACTTTTGAAGTGTTGATACCACCATTTAATAGCACGTTGTTAAATTCTTTAAAAGAAATTATTAACAATTGGTTAGAAGGGCGTCAAGAGATGCATTTTTCGGTAGGTTCTTTTACTGAAGACTATTTAAATAAAGCACCTATTGGTATTATTAGAGATGAATCCCAACAGCCAATAGCATTTTGTAGCGTTATGCCAACTTATTATAAAGAAACAATTTCGGTGGATTTAATTCGTTGGGACCCAGAGATAGAATTACCGCTTATGGATGCGTTGTACTTACACATGCTGTTATGGTCTAAAGAACAAGGATATAAACGTTTTAATATGGGCATGGCCACATTATCAAATGTAGGGCAGGTACCATTCTCATATACTGGCGAACGTATTGCAGGCCGTGTATTTGAACATTTTAATGGTTTATATCGCTTCCAAGGTTTACGTCGATATAAGGAAAAATTCAAACCTGAATGGGAAGCAAGATTTTTAGTGTATCGTAAGCATCGTTCACTATGGTTAAGTATGTTAAAAGTTATGCGTGTTATTCGTAAAAAACCTAAAAATTTAAACTAGTTCTATAGAAAAGCAGAGAAACGTGCTTAAAGTTATACACGTTTCTCTGCTTTTATCATTGCTTACGTAATAATGTTTGTACAGAATACTATCATTAAATTTAACTATAATAAACTAACTATATGAAGTTTGCCTAACCATTTGATAGGTTGGCATACGCATAATATATCAATTATAGAAATCGTTTTCAACACCGTTATTAAAGGTGTTTTGAATATATTGTAACATTTTATCATTTAGTGGTTATTTATATATTTTTTGGTAAAAATTAAATTTTATGTGACACAAAGAAGGTAACCAATTGTTATTTTTGGCTACCTTCTTTATGCATTAATTATTGTATTTTTGTCGTTGTTCTTGTTCTTCAGCATAGCGTTCTGGATTTTTCTTATAAAAGTCTTGATGATAGTCTTCAGCTTTATAAAACGGCGTAGCAGGCAAAATTTTAGTGGCAATAGCTTTGTCTTTATCTATTGTATTTTTCATTTGCTCTATATATGCTTTTGCTTGTTGCTGTTGATGATCATTTGTATAAAAAATTGCCGTTTGGTATTGAGAACCTCTGTCCTGAAATTGACCGCCATCATCTGTAGGATCAATGACTGAGAAAAAGATTTCTAATAATTTATTATAAGAAAATAACGCGACATCATATTCGATTTCAATCGTTTCATAATGACCAGTTTTACCTGTTTTTACTTGCTCATAAGTTGGATTTTCAACATGACCACCCATGTACCCTGAAGTTACTTTTTCTATCCCTTCAAATGTATCAAAAGGTTTCACCATGCACCAAAAGCAACCTCCGGCGAAATACGCCTTATTTATATTCATGTTTAACATCCTTTCGTATTGGCCCTAAGTCTGATTTATTTAGAAAGTACTTGATTTTTACACAAATTTTATATAACTTTAATATGTATTAATTATAGTACATAGATTCGTAATTTTGAAGATATAAGGTTGATAATATATGAGCGAAGATAAGCATAAGACAGAGATAAGCAATGAAGAAACATCGCACACGCCTCCGCCGAGGCGCACAAAAAAGAAAAAGAAAGTTAGAAAATTACCTTTTATTATTTTAATTATTGTAATTGTTCTTGCCATTTTAATTGGGTATGCAGTACATGGTTATAATTCAGGTATTCAATACGCCAAAAATCATGGGAAAACTTTAAAACAGCATAAATTTAATGGTGCTGCTAAAAATGATGGAAAAATTACAATCATGGTACTAGGAGCAGATAAGGAACAAGGTGGTATTTCTAGAACTGACTCCATTATGATTGCCCAATATGATTATATTCATAAAAAGATGAAAATGATGTCTGTTATGCGTGATATATATGCAGATATTCCTGGTCATGGTAAACATAAGATTAATTCTGCTTATTCAATTGGTGGTCCAGAATTATTAAGACAAACATTGAAAAAGAATTTAGACATTGACCCAGAATATTATGCCATTTTAGACTTTACTGGATTTGAAAAAATGATAGATGAGTTAGAACCTAATGGTGTGCCAATAGATGTCGAGAAAGATATGTCGGCTAACATTGGCGTATCATTAAAAAAAGGTGAACATAAATTAAATGGTAAAGAATTACTTGGTTACGCACGTTTCAGACACGATGCTGAAGGAGACTTTGGTCGTGTACGACGTCAGCAACAAGTTATGCAGACCTTGAAGAAACAATTAGTTAGTCCGGGTACTTTACCTAAATTACCGAAAGTGGCTGGTATTTTAAGAGGTTACTTAAATACAAACATGCCAGATTCTGCTTTAATTCAAACTGGATTGAATTTTGGTTTACGTGGCGATAAAGATGTAAAATCTAAAACGTTACCTATTCAAAATTCGTACCAAGATTATCAATCTCCAACAGATGGTAGTGCTTTACAAATAGATAAAGCAGCGAATAAAAAAGCAGCTAAAGCGTTTTTGAATAACTAATAAAACCCGAGTTACAGTGTTGAGTACTGTAGCTCGGGATTTTTTATTTGTATGTAACAACAGTTGTTAAATATTATTGATCTGCTTTTCTTACGCCAGCTACACCATAGTGAGCAGCTTTCATTTCTTCAATAACAACATGGATTGCATTTTTGTCTGCGCCCGTCGTTTTTTCTACAGCATTTGTTACTTCTGATACTAAATCTTTAAGTTGTTCGTCTGAACGACCTTCTAATAATTTCACGTTGACAATCGGCATATAAAAGCCTCCTTTTTATGAGTTGAACAAAGTATAGCACGAATTAGTTTAGAACTTAATCCAAAAAAATAATAGATTAATATTAAATAGCGTTAGTTTATTATTATGTCTACTTTTTTAACGTTTATTACCATTAATTTAGAATTTGTTGGCAAATTACTATTTGATTTATGGGAGGAAATATTTTATAATTTAACCGAACACACGTTCTGTTTTGTGGGAGGTTAGTTATATGTATGATTATAATTTGTTAGAAGAGAGAGATGTTTTGTGTATCGACCAAAAGAGTTTTTTTGCGAGTGTCTCATGCTTACAAAAGGGATTGGATCCAATGGAAACTAAATTAGCAGTCGTCGCTGATACCAAACATCAAGGGTCAGTTGTTTTAGCTGCGACACCTGCATTAAAGGCATTAGGTATTAAAACTGGATCAAGATTATTTGAAATACCACATCGAAATGATATTTATATTATTAATCCAAGTATGAGAAAATATTTAGAGGTTTCTGTGAAAATTTCACAAATTGCATTACGTTATATCCCACCGGAAGATTTACATCAATATAGCATTGATGAGTTTTTTATGGATGTCACGGATAGTTATCATAGATTTAGTACGACCATACGTTCATTTTGCGAGAGATTACAAAAAGAAATAAAAGCAGAAACGGGCATTGACTGTACTATAGGAATAGGCTCAAATGTTTTATTGAGTAAGGTGGCGATGGATATTGAGGCCAAACATACTGAAGATAAGATAGCAGAATGGCGATATCAAGATATTCCACATAAATTATGGCCTATTCGACCATTAAGCGAATTTTGGGGGATCAATAGACGAACTGAAAAGAAATTAAATAAAAGAGGTATTTTTACGATTGGAGATTTAGCCAATTATCCTTATCAATATTTAAAAAGAGATTTAGGAATTGTAGGCGTTGATTTACATTTACACGCGAATGGTATTGACCATAGTAAAATTAGAGAAAAATATACTGCTGGTAATCCATCAATATGTAAGAGTCAAATTTTGATGCGTGATTATAAATACGAGGAAACAAAAGTTGTCATGAAAGAGTTGATTGAGGATGTAGCGAGCCGTGTGAGGGCACGCAATCAATTAGCGCGCACGATTCATTTTTCTTTTGGTTACAGTGATGAAGGTGGCGTAAGTAAGCAATATACGTTAGGCTCACCAACAAATCTAGAAAATGACATCATTGCTGTCGTTGATAAATTTGCTGATCAATTATGTGATAAATCAGCATTGTATCGTACCCTAAGCATTTCTCTGACAAATTTTGTAGATGAGCACAATAGACAGTTAGACTTGTTTATTGATGAATATGAACGTAGACGAACTGAAAAATTAGCTAAAACAATCGATAATTTGCATAATAAGTATGGTAAAGGCATTGTTTCAAGGGCAGTATCATATACGGATGCAGGAACAAAACATGGTCGTCTAGGTCTAATGGCTGGACATAAGATGTAATAATAGACGTACAAAGGTTAGCCTTGCGACAAAAATTATAACTTAGTATATTGCTGACGAAATTTATGTGGTGTGAGTTGAAAATAGAGTTTGAATTTCTTTATAAACTGAGAAGCAGTTTTATAACCAACAGCTAGTGCAATAGTATTTAAATCTAACGTTTGATCGGCTAATAATTTTTTAGCTTCAGTGGTTCTGACAAGATGCAAATAATCCATGATTGTCATTCCTTCTAAGTCTTTAAATACTCTAGATAGATGATAAAGAGAGCCATGGCAATGATTGGCCAACTCCTCTAACGATACAGGTTGGTGGTAATGGCGAATGATGTAATTTTTAATTTGTATACACCATTCTTCTTTATCGGTAAAATGACCTGTCGGATTACATTTTTTACAAGGTCTATAACCAGCTGCTATAGCATCATTATAATCGTTATACAGCGTTACGTTTTCTTTCACGGGTAATTTGGCAGAACATGATGGTTTACAGAAAATCATCGTAGATTTAACAGCATAAATAAACTGATCGTCGGCATTGCTATTATTATTCTTTATATCATTCCATCTCGATTGTGTAAGATTAAGTTTACTCAATAATATCACCTCGCAAAAAGTGTAACATAAAATAATAGCCTAATCTTGCTCTTTAATTACTAAAACCATTAATACTAATGAGTTTTACAAACGATAATGTTAATATTTAGTAATTACAAAGTAGGGAGGAAGTAATATGCAAAAATTATATGCCGCGAAAATACAGTTTAATGATGTGTTTCTAAAAGTTTACGCCACACAGCGTGGATTAAGTTTTATCAGTACAATAGATAGTGATGAAATATTAAGTCAAACCATTCATGAAGAAGTAAATATCGAAGAAAATGAAGCGTATTTAACAACTTACTTGCAAGAACTGCGTCAATATTTTAATGGCACAAGACAAGTATTTGAATTCGCCATAGATATGGACTATCAGTACACTGAATTTCAACGGCAAGTATGGACGCAACTATTAAAAATTCCTTACGGTGAAACTCGAACATACAGTGAAATTGCAACAGCTATTGGTAGACCAAAGGCAATTAGAGCTGTTGCAACAGCAATTGCTAAAAATCCATTGTTAATCGTTATACCGTGTCACCGTGTTATAGGTAAAGACGGTCAGTTACGAGGGTATAGAGGTGGAGAGGCCATGAAAGAAAGACTGCTAACAATTGAAAAAGGGCAAAAATAAAAAAGGCTGGGGTGTCCAAAGGAGACCTCAGCCTTAACTTGTAGTGCAATTATTTAATGAACTTGATTATGCGATATAAGTTTCAAAATCACTCAATGCTTCAGCGCCTTGCTTTCTATCTTCAGGACTTTTAAAACTTACACGTAATGCGCCATAAATATCTTCGCGAACTTCTAATATTCTTATGTTGCTTATAGAAATATTATGTAAACTTAAGATACTTGTAACTTGGCTAATCATACCCGGTTTATCCGGAATATCAACATATAAATCATACTCGATAGATAGTGCACCTTGTGATTTAAGGGGTAATTCATCTCTGTATAATTTAGCATCATTGAAAAAATCATATAATGTTTCAGGATTATCTTCTTCTATTAACTCAATAATACTAGACATTTGATTTTTCCATTCTTTTAATAGTTTAAGAATTGTTGCTTTATTTTCAATGGTAATGTCGCGCCACATAATTGGATTACTACTAGCAATTCTAGTAATATCGCGGAAACCACCAGCCGCTAAAGTTTTTACTAAAGCGGAATCAGAAATATGATTGGCATTTAAGTGAACTAATGCAGATGCAATAATGTGTGGCACGTGGCTGACAATTCCAGTAACAAAATCATGTTCTTCGGCGTTAGTAGAAATAAATTTAGCATCTGTCGTCGACAATAATTGTTGGATTGTCGTTGCCGCTTCATCGTTTGCCGCTTCATTGTGCACTAAGATATAAAAAGCATTTTCAAATAAATGTTTTTTTGCATTTAACACGCCAGATTTATGACTACCAGCCATTGGATGACCACTAATTAAATGAATATGATGTGCTAATAAAAACGTTTCGTACTGTTGAATTGTTGATTTCGTACTACCTGTGTCTGTTACGATGACACCGTGCTTAGTATTGAAATCAGGCAATTCTTGTAAATATTTAATTGTTTGTTGAACAGGCGTAGCATAAATAATGATGTCAGCTTGTTCTACGCTAGCTTGGTAATCCGTTGCTTGATGATCGATAATACCAATAGACAATGCTTTATCTAATTGAGACGGATCTGCGTCATAAGCTGTGATTTCAATATCATCATGATAGTAACGTAAATTGCTAGCTAAGCTACCACCAATAAGGCCTAAGCCTACAAAAAGTATGTGTTTCATAATGTCGAAGCACCTCTGTCTAAGTTTTCAGAATAATAATAGTGTATAGTAGCCGCATTGAATATGCAATAAGTATCAATTTAAACGTTAAAAAGTTAAAATATAAATATAACATAAGGGGGTAAAGTGAAATGGCAAATTCAATTTTTGAAACAATATCACAGTTAACACAAATTAACAGTCCATCAGGTAATGCACAAAAAGCAATTGATTATGTTGCTTCACATGCAAAAAAATTAGGTTATCAAACTGAAATTACAAATAAAGGTGCGTTAATAATTACAGTAAAGGGTAGTAATGAACAGCAACAACGTTGTATTACTGCGCACGTCGATACGTTAGGCGCTATGGTAAAAGAAATTAAAGAAGATGGAAGATTAGCATTAAGTTTAATTGGTGGATTTCATTTTAATGCTATTGAAGGTGAATATTGTGAAATAGAAACGAGTAATGGCCAAACATATACTGGTACTATTTGTATGCATGAAACTAGCGTGCACGTCTATAGAAATAATAACGAAATTCCAAGAGATGCCGAACATATGGAAGTACGTCTAGATGAGAAAGTCAATAGTCAAGCAGAAACAGAGGATTTGGGCATAGCAGTGGGGGATTTCGTAAGCTTTGATCCACGTACAGTTGTAACGCAATCAGGTTATATTAAATCTCGACATTTAGATGACAAAGCTAGCGTTGCTATGATTATGGAATTGTTAGAGAAATTGAAAGCTGACAATACGACATTACCACATACAACACAATTTTATATTTCAAATAACGAAGAAATAGGTTATGGTGCAAACGCCTCTATCGACGACGAAATCGTTGAATACATCGCCTTTGACATGGGAGCATTAGGTGACGGCCAAACTTCAGATGAATATACGGTATCAATTTGTGCTAAAGATAGTTCGGGGCCATATCATAAATCCTTACGTGAACACTTAGTAAATTTATGTAAAATAAATGATATACCTTATAAAGTTGATATATATCCATATTATAATTCCGATGCTTCGGCAGCATTAAGAGCTGGCGCTAATATTCGACATGGACTATTTGGTGCAGGCATCGAGTCATCACATGCTATGGAACGTACACATATAGAATCATTAGAAGCTACAGCTCAATTATTATATGCATATTGCTTATCACCGATTAAAGAATAATAAACTTTTATTTGACAAATAAAAATAATCAGGTTATTATGCTAATTAATTACTTTTAAAGCAAAACATTTAAGAGAATTAAGTAGCACATAAACTTGTAGCACAAAGAAAGCTAATGGTTGATGGGAATTAGCACAACTTATGTGACGAATTGGGCTTTTAAATACAATATTATAATTTAAAGTGAACAATTATTGTTAACTAAGGTGGCACCACGGTAACGCGTCCTTACAGAAATGCGTTTATTGTGGTGTCTTTTTTATATTGATAAATAAAAATTAAAAATTAGCAAACAAAATGTAGTAGATTGTATTGAGTAGCTTGCAGAAAGTTAGTGGTTGATGAAAACTAACACTCATATAATTCGAAATTGGGTTTTGTTGAAGTAAAGTTAAATATTGATGATGAGAGAGTTTGATATTTAAATAATCAAACTAATACAGGTGGCACCGCGCGTCAGCGTCCTTATGAAAGTTAAGGATGTTGGCGTTTTTTTTATTAGGAGGGAAAAGTAATGCAAATAAAATTTAAAAAGTTAAATGCTGAAGTTACACCAGAAGCATTCGCTCGATTAAGAGATAAAAAAATCATCTTAGAAAGTGCAGATCAATCACAGCTTAAAGGTCGTTATTCATTCGTTATTTTTGATACTTATGGTTCATTAACTTTAGATAATGACACACTAAATATTCAAACTAAAGATAATAAAGTAGTGGAAAATGAACAGCCATATGCAAAAATGAAAGACTATATAGATCAATATAAAGCGGACGTTGAAGATGAAGAGTTACAAGATATTCCATTTGTTTCTGGCTTTGTTGGCTCTTGTAGTTTTGATTTAGTAAGACACGAATTCCCAATTTTACAACAAATCGCATTGCAAGATCACCGACAACACGATGCTCATTTTTACATGGTAGAAGATGTATACATTTTTGATCATTATAAAGAATATTTATATGTAGTAGCATCCAATCTATTTTCAAACCGTAGTGCAGATGAAATGGAAGAAAATATTAATCATAGAATTGCGGAATTAAAAGAATTATCAATTTATCCTGAAACAGTAAATTTTGAACAACAAGATAAAACAATCGAAACTAACATGACTGAACAATCGTTTATGGATACGGTAGCTTATTTAAAAACATTAATTCAACAAGGTGATATGTTCCAAGTCGTACCATCAATTATTTATAGTTACAAACATCGTTTTGACAATCAATTACAAACTTTAGCGTATCAAATGTATCAAAAGTTAAAACGTCAAAATCCAAGTCCTTATATGTATTTTATTAATATGGAAGAACCAATTATTGTAGGAAGTTCTCCTGAAAGTTTTGTTAAAGTACACGGAGATACAGTGATTACAAATCCTATAGCTGGAACAATTAAACGTGGGGCGACAAAGGAAGAAGACGTTGAAAATGAGCAGTTATTAATAAAAGATGAAAAAGAGTTAAGTGAACATAGTATGTTAGTAGATTTAGGTAGAAATGACATTCACAGAGTGAGCTTAGCAGGTACTTCAGAAATAAGAAAATTGATGGCAATTGAACGCTATGAACATGTTATGCATATCGTCAGTGAAGTGACAGGTAAATTAAAAGCTAACTATTCACCAATGTCAGTCGTTGCAAGTTTATTACCGACCGGTACAGTATCGGGAGCGCCAAAGTTAAGAGCAATACAAAGAATATATGAAGTACAACCAGAAAAAAGAGGCGTATATAGTGGTGGTATTGGTTACATTAACTGCAATCACGATTTAGATTTTGCATTAGCTATTAGAACGATGATGATTGACGATGAATACGTTAATGTTCAAGCAGGTTGTGGTGTCGTTTATGATTCAACGCCAGAAAAGGAACTAGCTGAAACGAAACTAAAAGCTAAAAGTTTATTGGAGGTATCGCCATGATTTTAGTAGTTGATAATTATGATTCTTTTACTTATAACTTAGTAGATATTATAGCGAAACAAAATGACGTCATCGTGAAATATCCTGATGACGAAGATGTTTATAACTTAGATGTAACAGCAGTGATTATTTCACCAGGACCAGGGCACCCGTTAGACAATAATCATTTATTAAATATAATAGAACATTGTAAAGATAAACCTATTTTAGGTGTTTGTTTAGGCGCGCAAGCATTAACGTGCTATTACGGTGGCAAAGTTATTCAAGGCGATGAAATAAAACATGGTAAAGTGGATAGCATGAAAATCATTAAAGATACAAATTTATACACAGGAGTGTCAGAATATTCTAACATTATGCGTTACCATTCATTAGTAAGTGATCCACAATCTTTACCGAGCGAATTAATCATTACAGGTGAAACACCGGATTGTATACAGTCATTTGAACATCGTACAAATAAACATTATGGCATTCAATACCATCCCGAATCGTTTGCTTCGGAATTTGGTGAACATATTATTAATAATTTCTTAACTATAGCAGGGGAGGTCAACCAAGATGGAACTATTAACAAAACTACAACAGCAAGACCCGCTAAATCAAACTGAAATGACAAACTTTATTCAGTTACTTATAGCTGATGATACTTCTGACGACAAAAAATTAGATATGTTACAACGTTTCTCGGCTAGGGAATTTACGCAAAGTGAACTCACTTTTATCTCTAGAAGTTTAATCAACAGTATGTACGATGAACAGCCACAATATAAAGGAAGCATTTGTGTCTGCGGTACGGGTGGAGATCGTTCAAATAGTTTTAATATCTCTACAACAGTTTCTTTTATCGTTGCAAGTGCAGGCGTGCCGGTCATTAAACACGGAAATAAAAGTGTGACATCTTCATCAGGTAGCACTGACTTGTTAAATGTGATGAATATTAAAACGCAAAAAGTGGAAGAAACAGCAGCATATATTGATGACAAAGGATTGGCATTTTTAAGTGCAACGGAAACTTATCCAATAATGAAAAACATTCAACCTATTAGAAAAATGATTACGACACCAACAATTTTTAATATTACGGGGCCGCTAATTAATCCGTTTAAATTAGATTATCAAGTCATGGGAGTTTACGACGCAACGAAACTTGATAAGATTGCTCAAACTTTAGCAGATTTAGGAAGAAAAAGAGCGATTGTCTTACATGGTGCAAACGGTATGGACGAAGCTACATTATCTGGAGAAAATATTATTTATGAAATATCAGACGGTATGATTAAAAATTACACATTAAACGCACAAGATTTAGGTTTAGAGTATGCGTCAAACGACCAATTAATCGGTGGCTCAGCAGAAGAAAACTTAACAATTACTTTAGATATATTAAGTGGTAAAGAACAATCAGCGAAAAGAGATGTCGCAATATTAAACGCTGGTATCGCACTATATGTGTCTGAACAAGTCGAAACGATACAAGCAGGCGTTGATAAAGCAAGAGAGTTAATTATTAATGGCGCAGCATTAGAACAATATAAAAAAATGGGAGGACAATTGTATGACTATTCTAGATGAGATTGTAGAATATAAAAGAGAATTATTAGCGAATGGCTATTATGACAAGAAATTAGAAGAGCTTAAAGAGGTAGACGTACATTCAAAGCCAACCTTTAAAGAGAGCATGGATAATTCAGAGGAGTTAGTCGTAATTTCTGAAATAAAATCCAAAAGTCCATCATTACCAGAATTACCACCTAAAGATTTAGAACAACAAGTTAGAGACTATGAAGCCAATGGCGCAAATGCCATATCTATTTTAACGGATGAAAAATACTTTGGTGGCAGTTATGAAAGATTACAAAGTCTAACGATACAAACAAATCTTCCAGTGTTATGTAAAGATTTCGTCGTGGATCCTATTCAAATCGACGTAGCAAAAAAAGCAGGGGCATCTATTATTTTATTAATCGTCAATGTTTTAACAGACGAACAATTAAGAGAACTTTATGATTATGCGCAATCTTTAAATTTAGAAGCATTAGTTGAAGTCCATGATAAAGAAGAATTAACACGTGCTTATAAATTAGATCCAGAAATTATTGGGGTTAATAATCGTGATTTAAAACGTTTTGTAACAGATGTCCAACATACCAATGAAATTTTAAAAGAACGTAAAGATGGTTATTATTACATTTCTGAAAGTGGCATTCATACAGTAGAGGACGTTGAATCGATTGTCGATTCTAAAATAGATGGTTTACTCATTGGTGAATCGTTAATGAAAAGCGATAACTTAAGCGAATTTTTACCTAGTTTAAAATTGAAAAAGGCTAAAGCATGAAATTAAAATTTTGTGGTTTTAGAACATTGCAAGATGTAAAGCTAGCTGAAAATTTAAACTGCGATGCATTAGGTTTCATTCATTACGCTGAAAGTAAACGTTTTGTTACTGTAGAAGAAATTCGCCATTTAACAGAAAGTATTCCAAATGATAAAGAAATTGTCGTGATTGTCGTTAACCCAACCATTGAACAAATTAACGATTTAGTAGCTGAAACTGCATTAACTGCAATTCAATTACATGGTATGGAATCTTTAGATTTAATAAAAGAAATACGTACTTTACATCCACAACTAAAAATTATTAAAGCATTACCAGCACAAGATGAAAATATATTGTTAGAACAATTAGCACTATATAACGATGATATAGATTTATTTATTATAGATACACCATCAAAAAACTACGGCGGTACTGGTAAACATTTTAATTGGGAAAAATTAAGTAATATTAAAGGTTATAACTTTTTAATAGCTGGTGGCATTAACTATGACAATATTAATAAAATTAACGAATTAGCGTTAAATCATAGCGGTTATGATATTGCTAGCGGTATAGAATCAAATGGCAGAAAAGATATAACTAAAATGCAAGATATTATTGAATTAGTAAAAGAGGGAGATAATAATGAATAAAAATATACAAACAGAAGCAGATGAATTTGGCTTTTTCGGCGAATATGGCGGCCAATATGTACCAGAAACTTTGATGCCAGCAATTATTGAATTAAAACAAGCTTATAAAGAGGCAAAAGAAGACCCATCATTTCAACAAGAACTTGACTATTATTTAAAAGATTATGTAGGCAGAGCAACGCCATTAACTTATGCAGATGCTTATACTAAAGAGCTAGGTGGCGCAAAAATTTACTTGAAGCGTGAAGATTTAAATCATACTGGTGCGCATAAAATAAATAATGCTTTAGGACAAGCATTACTAGCTAAACGTATGGGCAAGAAAAAACTAGTAGCTGAAACAGGTGCCGGTCAACATGGTGTAGCAAGCGCCACAGTTGCTGCATTGTTTGACATGGAATTGGTTGTATTTATGGGTAAAGAAGATATTCAAAGACAATCACTAAATGTTTTCCGTATGGAATTACTCGGTGCCAAAGTGGAATCAGTAGAAGAAGGTCAAGGAACATTGTCTGATGCGGTAAATAAAGCGTTACAATACTGGGTCAGTCACGTTGACGATACACATTATCTTTTAGGTTCTGCGTTAGGACCAGATCCATTTCCAACGATGGTAAGAGATTTTCAAAGTGTCATAGGAAATGAAATTAAAGAACAAATAACAACTGCTGAAGGACGATTACCAGACGCTGTTGTCGCTTGTGTTGGCGGAGGGTCAAACGCTATCGGAACGTTTTATCCATTTATTAAAGATGACGTAAAATTATACGGTGTTGAAGCAGCTGGTGAAGGTGAAGATACAGATAAGCACGCATTAGCAATCAATAAAGGTTCAGCAGGAGTCTTGCATGGTACAAAAATGTATCTTATTCAAGATGATAATGGTCAAGTGCAATTGGCACATTCTATATCTGCAGGCTTAGATTATCCGGGTGTAGGACCAGAACATTCATATTATCAGGATATAGGTAGAGTTCAATATCCGACAGCGAGTGATAAAGAAGCGATGGACGCATTAGTTAAATTCACTAAATTAGAAGGTATCATTCCAGCAATTGAAAGTGCACATGCGCTAAGTTACGTCGAAAAACTTGCACCACAAATGGCTAAAGACGAAATTCTTGTAGTTACAGTATCAGGTCGTGGTGATAAAGATATGGAAACGATAAGAAAGTATATGCAAGAGAGAGGTGAAGCTTAATGTCAAAACTATTTATACCTTATGTAATGGGGAACAAGAAGTTTATTCAAAATGTTAAAACATTAAGTGAAGCAGGCGCAGACATAATAGAAATAGGAATACCTTTTTCAGATCCGGTCGCAGATGGTCCCGTTATTATGGAAGCTGGAAATAAGGCGATACAAGAAGGCATGAACATTCAAATTATTTTGGATGAGTTAACAAAACATCAACAAGAAATTAATAGTGATTACGTATTAATGACTTATTATAATATTATTAATCATTATGGTGAGGATGCATTCTTTGCAGCTTGTGAGCACGCAGGCGTTTACGGGTTAATTATTCCAGACTTACCTTACGAATTAGTTGAACAAATTAAGGCGAGACATAAAGATAGTTCAGTGAAAGTCATTTCCTTAGTGGCGATGACTACAGCTGATGAAAGAATTAATAAAATTGCAGCGAGTGCCGAAGGTTTTATTTATACCGTAACGATGAATGCGACAACCGGAGAAAATGGTAAATTTCATCCACAATTAAAAGAAAAAATTCAACGTCTTAAAGAAATTGCCAACGTACCTGTGGTAGCTGGGTTTGGTATAAGAACACCGGACCATGTTTCAGATATTGCGGAAGTGGCAGATGGTGTAGTAATCGGTAGTGAAATTGTGAGACGTTTTGAAAATGACAATCTTGATAATACGGTTAACTATTTACAAAGTATACGAAACACGTTAGACCAATAAGCATAATATTTTATTTATGATACCGTACGCTGTAGAATTAAGAACCATAAAATATATGTCAATTATAGAGGTGACTTAATTTGAGTAAAAAAGCATTATTTGTACTAACGAGTAGAAGCCATTATGATGATGGTTCACAAACAGGTCTTTGGTTAGAAGAAGCAAGTGTACCTTATGAAGTATTAACTGAAGCGGGCATTGATGTAGACTTAGTATCTATCGAAGGTGGTTCTGTACCAATAGATGACAATTCTACTCAAAACGATGAATTAAATAAGTATGCAAGCTTTGTTGAGAAGATTAAAGATGTACCAAGTATTCAAGATATAAAAGTTGAAGATTACGACGCGATTTATTTACCTGGTGGTCATGGTACAGTATTTGACTTTGGTCACAATCAAGCATTGGCATCATTAATCGCTGATTTTAAAGATCAAAATAAATTTATTTCTTCTGTATGCCACGGACCAAGCGCATTTGTAGGTGCGAAAGATAATAGTGGTAACTTCTTAGTAAATGGCGTTACACTTACTTCATTTACTGATGAGGAAGAGAGAGCAATGGGCCTTGAAGAAAAAGTGCCTTTCTTAACTCAAACTGAACTTGAAAAACAAGGTGCGAAATTTATAACTAAAGATAATTTCGTGTCTCACGTAGAAGAAGACGGCTTGTTTATTACAGGTCAAAACCCTCAATCAAGTGAAGCTTTAGGGGAAGCACTTAGAGATGCATTACAAAAATAATTTAATTTTTAAGAGTTGGATTTTTGAATCCAACTCTTTTTGTTTGTTAAGCTTATATAAATGGTATAATGAAAATAGTGAATGTACATTACATATATATTAAAAAATTAAAATTAGTTCAGTGAAAATCCGTGGTATTAATTTTGTTTTATTTATTAATATTGTATAATAAACAAGATTTAAAAGAATCACTTGGATGAATTAATGATGAATTAGGAGTAAACAAATATGAAATTTACCAATTTAACGTCAACTGAGTTTGGCGCATTTGCAGATAAAATGAATAATAGCCACTTTACACAGATGGTGGGTAATTATGAACTTAAAATCGCTGAAGGTACAGAAACACATTTAGTTGGTGTTAAAAATAATGATAATGAAGTTATTGCTGCATGTTTATTAACAGCAGTGCCTGTAATGAAATTCTTCAAATATTTCTATTCTAACCGTGGACCGGTAATAGACTTTGATAACAAAGAATTAGTACATTATTTCTTTAACGAGCTAGACAAATACTTAAAGAAAAACAATGCATTATACTTTAGAGTAGACCCTTACTTACCATATCAATATTTAAACCATGACGGTGAATTTATTGAAAACGCGGGCAATAATTGGATTTTCGATAAATTTAAACAACTAGGATATAAGCATCAAGGATTTATGACTGGTTTTGATCCAATTATCCAAATCCGTTTCCATTCAGTATTGGATTTAAAAAACAAAACAGCAAAAGATGTTTTGAATGGTATGGATAGTTTACGTAAACGTAATACTAAAAAAGTGCAAAAAAATGGTGTTAAAGTAAGATTCCTAGGGGAAGACGAATTACCTATTTTCCGTTCATTTATGGAAGATACTTCTGAATCTAAAGATTTCTTTGATAGAGAAGATAAATTCTATTATAACCGATTAAGACATTATAAAGATCGTGTATTAGTTCCGTTAGCTTACATAGACTTTGATGATTACATTGCTGAACTTCAATCAGAAGGTAATGTGTTAGAAAAAGATTTAAATAAAGCACTTAAAGATATAGAAAAACGCCCAGATAATAAAAAATCGCATAATAAAAAAGAGAATTTAGAACAACAAGTACAAGCAAATGAACAAAAAATTGAAGAAGCAAAATCACTTCAAGCTAAACACGGTAATGAATTACCTATTTCTGCTGCGTTCTTTATTGTTAACCCATTTGAAGTTGTATATTATGCAGGTGGTACGTCTAATGAATTTAGACATTTTGCGGGCAGTTATGCTATTCAATGGAAGATGATTAACTATGCACTAGAACATGGCATTGATCGTTATAATTTCTACGGAATTAGCGGTAACTTTACTGAAGATGCTGAAGATGCCGGCGTAGTTAAATTTAAAAAAGGTTTTAATGCTGACGTTGTTGAATATGTAGGTGACTTTATTAAACCAATCAATAAACCTATGTATAAAATATACTCTATGCTAAAAAAATTAAAAGATAGAAACAAGTAAACACTAATTAGAAGGGAACTAAGCTAGTATGAAATTTACAGAGTTAACTGTTAAAGAATACGACAATTTTGTACAAAATCCATCTTTAGAAAGCCATTATTTTCAAGTGAAGGAAAGTATTGCTACGAGGGAAGAAGATGGGTTCCAAGTTGTCCTATTAGGCTTAAAAGATGATAATAATCAAGTTATCGCGGCTAGTCTTTTCTCAAAAATCCCTACTATGGGTAGTTATGTTTATTATTCAAATCGTGGCCCAGTGATGGATTATAGCGATTTAGGCTTAGTAGATTATTATCTACGTGAATTAGATAATTATTTACAGCATCATAACTGTTTATATGTCAAAATGGACCCTTATTGGATTTATCAAATTTATGATAAAGATATAAACCCGCTATCAAAACAAATAAATAATGATGCGTTAGTTAATTTGTTCAAAGCACATGGATACGAACATCATGGTTTCACTACTGAATATGATACATCTAGTCAAGTACGTTGGATGGGTGTATTAAATTTAGACGGCGAAACACCAGCATCATTGAAAAAGCAATTTGATAGCCAAAGAAAACGTAATATTAATAAAGCGATTAACAATGGTATAAAAGTAAGATTTCTCGAAAGAGATGAATTCCATATTTTCTTAGAACTCTATAGAGAAACTGAAGAGCGTGCTGGTTTCGTATCAAAAACTGACGATTATTTCTATAATTTCATCGATAATTATGGTGATAAAGTGCTAGTACCATTAGCATACATCGATTTAGACGAAAATATTAATAGCATCCAAGCTGCATTAACTGAAAAAGAAAACCGTCGTGATCAAATGATGGAAAAAGAACAAAAATCTGACAAACAATTGAAAAAAATTGCTGAATTAGATAGACAAATAGAGCATGATAAAAAAGAATTATTACAAAATAGTGAGTTAAGACAAACTGATGGTGCTATTTTAAACTTAGCTTCGGGCGTATTTTTTGCAAATGCATATGAAGTTAACTATTTCTCTGGTGGTTCTTCTGAAAAATATAACCGTTTTATGGGTCCATATATGATGCATTGGTTTATGATAAACTATTGCTTTGACCATGGATACGACCGTTATAATTTCTATGGACTGTCTGGAGATTTCACTGAAAATAGTGAAGACTACGGTGTTTACAGATTTAAACGTGGCTTTAATGTACAAATAGAAGAGTTAATTGGAGACTTTTACAAGCCGATTAAGAAAACGAAATATAAGTTATTTAATACATTAAACAATGTACGTAAGAAATTAAAGCGTTAAATATAAAAAAGCACTCACTACAAAAGTGAGTGCTTTTTTATATAGTAGTGTATAAATATGTTATGTAAACTAAGAATGTATAGTGTATTTCACTATAGCATTAGTAACAGTAATTTTATTATGTAAACTATTGTAGTTTTAGCAAATTAGTTCGGTTGTTTAAGGAAATAAACCATTACAAGCAAAGTTTCAATAATTTTATCTATTATTTTTGCTTATAATTTAGTGTTTACAGCTATTCTATACTCAATTATGACTTTTGTAGCTAATTATTATAAATAACTGTAATGATTGATATTAAAATAATTTTAAGACACTGAGATTTTGATTTCTGAGCATTTAAAGTTTAGATCGTGGATACTTATCCATTAAAGTTACACATATGTAACGTATATAAATGGAACCATAAATACGCTAAATACATAAGTCGTAAATTGTGTAGATATTTTACTTAAATGTGATCTATAAGAGAACTCTGTAAATAAGTTAGTTGCTATAAACTATATAATAAGTTAATCAATGAAGACTTGCTAATCACAGTTTTAAATAGCTGTATATAGTGCAGCATGCTTATATTTCATATAAAGACGTTATTACATAGTTAATTAGTAACTACATATTTGAATTTCATTTTAGTTTACATAATATATATTATAGGAAGTTATCCATAGAAGACAAATATATTGTTACATGTCCTTTTTTTCATATTTGTGATGCTTATTGTGTCTATAGCTTTAATACTTCGTTCATAAACTATAAATCGTTTTTGCTAAATACTTCGCTGCATATAGTTTTAGTTTATGTAGTTGCATATTTAGTACTTTTAATTGCTCATGTTGTATTTATATATTTTAGTCTTTGCTGTAGTTTTATATTTATTATTGGAATCTTGTTCGTTTATCTAACTATGTATAATCATTTATGTAGTTCTGTTTTTAAAAAAACTAATTGATAACTATTTTCAATTAAGTTATGATTATGTTTAAGGAGGATTACATCATGAAAAAACTAAGTATTGCAATTATGATATTGATTGTAACGATATTTATTACAGGTTGTGGCAATGCTACACAATCAAAAGATCAACAGAAATCAAAAACTGTAAGTATTAAACATGCATATGAATTTAAGGACAAAAACAATGATCATAATAGAGGTACTATAAAAAAAGAAACGATAGAGGTCCCTATCAATCCAAAACGCGTTGCAGTCATGGATTATGGTGCATTAGACACCATGAAATCACTTAAATTAGAAGATAAAATAGTTGCAATATCTAAAGGTCAAAACAGTTCATTCTTACCTACTAGTTTAGCAGAATTTAAAGACGATAAATATTTAAATTTAGGTAATCCGGGCCGCCCTAATTATGATAATTTGGCAAAAGCGAAGCCTGAAGTGATTTTTGCATCATTTAGACAAGCGCATACCGCCACTTTGGATGAAATGAAAAAAGCTGCGCCTAATGCCAAAATTATATTTGTAAGCCCCCACTACGACAATTATATTGAATCTGTTAAAGATAATGCTCTAATTATAGGTAAAATATTTAACAAAGAAAATGCGGTTAATAAAATCAACACTAGACTCGATAAGAAGTTAGCAGAAACTAAAAAAGTCATTAATAATGATAAAGTGTTATTTTTAAATGTCGATGATAAATCCATTAAGGCATTTGGTTCATCAGGAAGATTTGGCGGATTTTTAAATGAAGCTTTAGGCATTAATCATGCTGATAAAGATATGAAAGCTAATTCCAAAGGCGCTGTAATTTCTTATGAGTATTTAGTTCGCAAAAATCCAGATAAAATATTTGTGATAAATAGAGGGAAAAATGCTAAAACAAATGAATTACCTGAATCATTACATAATCCAGTTATCCAAGATGTTAAAGCGGTAAAAAATAACGAAATTACGTTGTTTGAAGCTAATAAATGGTTCTTCAATGAAGGTGGCGTACAAGCAACCATAGACCAAATGGAAGATGTTAAAAAAGCCTTTAAATAAAATAAAGCGTTACAGATTAATATTCAGTCTGTAACGCCTTATTTTATTTGTTATTACGACGGGTATATTCTTCAACTTCTTCTTTAGGAATGCCCCCGCGCTTTCTAATTTCTTTATTTAGTCGTTTATCGCGACGATTTCTACGCCAATCACGTGTGAAATACCATAATAGAAAGCTAACAATTAGACATACAATTGCAAGAAATGCTGCATAGCCAAGCAATGGTTGATAATCAATGTTTTCAAAATTTGGAATGAAAAATGCAGCAATGCCTAACACTACAAATGTAATAATAGCTGGTGCAAACCATTTATTTAATACTAAATTACAAAATACAGTAAGTAGTAATGCAGCCACTATAGTAATCCAAAGATAGTTTGGCATATCAAAAATACTCATAAAATTGCTCCTTACATTAAAGTTTTTTACTTTTACATGCCTCTATATTATATGAAATCAGCTTTGTTGTAAAAGGACTTCGGCAGTATTTAGTGTAAAACGGTTAAGATATATATTGTTTCTGTTGTTGGCTATTTTAAATGCAAACGTTGTATTTCCTATATTATATTGATGTATAATACTATTTAAGATGAATTAAGGGGAGGAATTATGAATGAGTAATGCACTACCATTCCGTAAAGATGTTCCAGATAACCAAAAATGGGACGTAACTGATATTTTTACTTCTGACGAAGCATTTTATGCTACCGTTGATGAAACGTTACAGAAAGCTAAAAAGTTTAGAGAACAATTTGAAAATCAACTATCTAATCCTAAAGTAATTGAAAATGCTTTAGATGATTATTCGCAAATTTTAATTCAAGTTGACCGTATGGCAAACTATGCTGAATTACGTTTAAGTGTAGATACATCAGATGAAGCAGCTCAAACTGTAAGCTCAAAATTTAATACGACGTTTGGTAAGATTATCAGTCAATTAGCTTTTGTTGAATCCGAAATTTTACAGTTATCGGAAGAAACATTAAATGATTTCAATAAAAAGACGAAGTATCCACACTTCATTACTAAATTAAAAAATCGCCAACCTTATCAATTGGACCCTAAAGTGGAAGAAGCGTTAGCAAGTCTATCACCTACTCTTGAGGCGCCATTTGAATTGTATGGTATTACTAAAATGCTTGATATACCATTTGAGTCTTTTGAACATAATGGTACGACTTACCCATTAGATTATGCTACTTTTGAAAATGAGTATGAAGATAATGAGAATCCAGAGTTTAGACAAAAAAGTTTTGAAACTTTTAGCAATGCCTTAAAGAAATATCAACATACTACTGCAGCAACATACAATATGAAAGTACAACAAGAAAAAATAGAAGCAGATTTACGTGGTTATGACTCTGTAATTGATTATTTATTACAAGAGCAAGATGTTACTAGAGAGATGTATGATCGTCAAATTGATGTCATAATGAGCGAACTTGCACCGATTATGCAAAAATATGCGAAATTGTTAAAACGAGTGCATGGTTTAGAAGTAATGCGCTTTGAAGACCTTAAAATTTCTATTGATCCAAGCTATGAACCTGATATTTCTATTGAAGATTCTAAAGAATATATTTATGGTGCGCTAGGTATTCTGGGCGATGATTACTTAAAAATGGTAGAGACTGCATATCAAGATAAATGGATTGATTTTGCACAAAATAAAGGTAAAGATACTGGTGCATATTGTGCAAGTCCATACTTTACCCATAGTTATGTCTTTATTTCTTGGACAGGCAAAATGGCAGAAACATTCGTTTTAGCGCATGAATTAGGACACGCTGGTCATTTTACATTAGCTCAACAACACCAAAATTATTTAGAATCTGAAGCGTCAATGTACTTTGTTGAAGCCCCTTCTACGATGAATGAAATGTTAATGTCTAACTATTTATTTAAAAATAGTAATGATAGTCGTTTTAAACGTTGGGTTATAGGCTCAATGATTTCTAGAACGTATTACCATAATATGGTAACGCATTTATTAGAAGCAGCTTATCAAAGAGAAGTTTATAAACGCGTTGATAATGGTGAATCACTTACTGCGCCAGTATTAAATCAAATTATGCGTAATGTTTATAGTGAATTCTTTGGAGATGCTGTGAAATTAACTGATGGAGCAGAATTGACTTGGATGAGACAACCTCACTACTATATGGGACTCTATTCTTATACTTATTCTGCTGGTTTAACTATAGGCACAGTTATGGCGCAACGAATTAAAAATGAAGGACAACCTGCAGTTGATGCATGGTTGGAAACATTAAAAGCTGGAGGTAGTAAATCTCCTATCGAACTTGCTAGTACGGCAGGCATTGATATTAGTACAGACCAACCGTTACGTTCTACTATTAATTATATTGGAGAATTAGTAGATGAACTTGAAACATTAACAGACGAGTTAGAGGCATAAAAATAAAATAGAGCCTGTAATAGTTTAAATGTGACTATTACAGGCTTTTTATATTGGTATTTTAATCGTGATTTGTTTCATAGCGTTCACCAGTATGGAAATAGTAAATATTCTCGGCAATATTACTAATATGGTCGCCAATACGTTCTAAATAACGTGCCGCCAAATGCGCTTGGCCAGCTACAAATGGATCGTTATCGATTAAATACGTTGTATTAACAATATTTCTGTACAAATCATCAATATCTGAATCACGTTCTATAATTTCACAAATTAATGTAATATCTTTATTTTTAACTGCTTGATTCAAATCTTCAATCATTAGTAATGCTAATTTGCCCATGGTTGTTAAACGTGTAAGTACATATGGATCAGTAAAATGTGTTCTGAGTCTTATTTCAGCAATATTCATAGCATTATCGCCTATTCTTTCGAAATCTGAAGCGATTTTAAGTGCGGCAATCATTAAGCGTAAGTCTGCCGCTATAGGTTGTTGTCTTGTTATTAACATGATAACTTTTTCGTTAATTTCAGTCTCTAAATCATTTATATCTACATCTTTACCGATGGTTTGTCTTGCATAGTTTCTATTTGTTTCACTTAATGATTGTAATGCGTACGTTATATTGCGATAGACAAGTAAACCCAACCGACGTAAATCTTTATTTAAATCTTGAAGTTCAGACTCATATTTATTTCTAATAATTGTCATTATATATTAACCGAATCTACCAGAAATATAGTCTTCTGTTTGTTTATCGGCAGGATTAGAGAAAATTTTGGCTGTCTTGTCATATTCGTTAACGTAACCGTTAAGGAAGAAAGCTGTATTGTCTGAAATACGTGCAGCTTGTTGCATATTATGTGTAACGATAATAATTGTATATTTTTCTTTTAAATCTTGAACTAGTTCTTCAATTTTTAAAGTTGAGATTGGATCTAAAGCGGAAGTTGGTTCATCCATTAAAATAACGTCAGGCTCAATAGCTAATGTACGTGCTATACAGACACGTTGTTGTTGTCCTCCTGATAAACTATAAGCATTTGTATCCAACTTATCTTTTAATTCATCCCAAATAGCTGCCCCGCGTAGAGATTTTTCAACAATCTCATCTAATACTTTTTTGTTTTTTATACCGTGTATTTTAGGGCCATACGTGATATTGTCATAAACTGATTTAGGAAATGGATTCGGTTGTTGGAAAACCATTCCTACATTAGTTCTTAACTTTTCAGCAGAAAATCTAGCGTCAAAGATATTTTCGTCGCGATAAAATATTTTACCTGCCGTTTTAACGCCCGGTGTTAACTCAACCATTCTATTTAGTGTCTTGATATAAGTTGATTTACCACACCCTGATGGCCCGATTATAGCTGTAACTGTATTTTCTTCAATATCTAAATTTATATTTTTTAATGCATGATTTTCGCCGTACCATAAATCTAAATTTGTTGTGGAATATACAATGTTTGCTTTATTCGTTGATTGATTTTTTAAAGTACTTTTGTTGTTGATAATGCTTTTATTTTGTTGTTTTTGAATTCTAGCATTATCAATTGTTTTAATTTTAGGATTAGTAGTCATAAAAATTGCTCCTTTAAATAACTGAAATATTAATTATATATATTTAGTACTTCTTATTATATTTATTACGAATTAATATAGCTATAGTATTCATTAATAATAATACGGCCAACAATACAAGTATACCTGCAGATGCAACATTTTGGAACTCTTCTTGTGGTAATTTTGACCAATTATATATATTCATCGGTAATGCTTGGAATTGATCAAAGATATTTGACGGCAATGCAAGTAATACAGTTGGAATACCAATTAAAATTAATGGTGCGGTTTCCCCTAATGCACGCGATAAAGCTAAAATAAAACCAGTTAGTATACCTGGCAGTGCAGCTGGTATGACAACATTTTTTGTCGTTTGCCATTTTGTAGCACCTAAACCTACAGAAGCTTCTCTCACAGAATTTGGAATTGCTCTTATTGCTTCTTGGCTAGCTACAATAATGATTGGTAATATAAGTAATGACATAGTTAAGGCTGCGGCAATAATAGAATTACTGAGGGCTAAAAACTCTATACCCATACCTCTAACAAAAATTGTTAAGCCTAAAATACCAAAAACTACAGAAGGCACACCTGCCAAGTTCGAAATGCTAATATTAACAATTTTGGTAAATAAATTTTTTTTAGCATATTCTTCTAAATAAATTGCAGTACCTACTCCTAGAATGATAGAAATTGGAATAATTGTTATCATTAACCATACAGTTCCAATTAATCCACCCTTTACGCCAGCCATAGAAGGCGTTGATGATGAAAAACTTGTAAAAAATGATGGTGTTAAGTGACTAACGCCTTTGAAAAATGTATTCATAATTAATATTGCTAACACCAATACACCAATCATCGTGCATGTGAAGACAAACCACTTATATAATCGATTTACTTTAAATCTGCGTGCATATCTTTTTTCGACATTGCTTTGATTAATAAGCGATCGTTGATTGTGTGAAATGTAGAGGTCATTTTTTTGATAAGCCATATTAATACTCCTCTCTAAATCGCTTCGTAATCCAATGAGAAATTAAATTCATGATGAGTGTAAACATAAATAATGTGAAACCTACAGCGTATATACTGTAATAAACGTCTGAACCGAACGTAGCATCACCTGTAGCTACTTGAACGATGTAACCTGTCATAGTTTGAATGGATGATGTAAGGTCTAATGATGCTGAAGGCGTACTACCTGCCGCAAGTGACACGATCATCGTTTCACCTATTGCACGAGATATCGCTAAGACAATGGATGCCATAATTCCTGAAGTGGCTGCAGGTAAAATTACTTTAGCTAATACTTCGAACTTAGTAGCACCTAATCCAAGCGCACCCTCTCGCATTTTATGTGGTACTGATGACATTGCATCTTCACTCATACTTGAAATAAGTGGAATAATCATAATGCCGACGATAATTCCGGGACTAATTGAGTTGAAACTACCGATAAACGGAAAGATTTCTCTGATAAAAGGTGTGACAAAGGTTAAAGCAAAGAAACCAAAAACGATTGTTGGTATTCCTGATAATATTTCTAATGCTGGTTTAATGATAGCTCGCATACGATTTGAAGCATATTCACTTAAATATATCGCTGCTCCCAAGCCGAGTGGTACTGCAACAATCGTAGCAATTAAAGTTATTTTTAAAGTACCTAATACTAGTGACCAAATACCATATTTTGGCGTTGAACTAAAAGGATTCCATTCACTAGTGAGTAAAAATTGAGATAAAGAAACTCTTGAAAAAAATGTGAAAGTTTCTGACAATAGCGTAAACACGATACCTATTGTCGTTAAAATTGAAATAAATGCGATCGTACCTAATACTACGGGAACAACTTTATCGCTTATCCCTTTTTTACGCTTATTATTTTTAGCGATTAATTCTCTAACAGATATATCATTATTTACCATAATGCACCTCACTTGTTCCGTCGTGCTCTCAAAAGTGCATTAACCACGAAGATGCTTTATGACATCTCCGTGATTAATAGCGCTTATTTTTTGCTATCTTTTTTGTCGTTGTCTTTACCTATAATTTTGTCTAATTCCTTTTGTTGTTCTGTGTATTTTTCTTTAGGTAATGCGACAAATCCTGCGCTTTCGGCTGCTTTACCTTGATCTTTTAATAAGAATTTAGTGAAAGCTTGTAATCCTTTGTTCTCTTTTAATTTTTTCTCGTTTGTGTATGTGTATAAAGGTCGGCTTAATGCGTATGAACCATCTTGAATTGTTTTCTTAGTTGGTTCCGTTAGTTTGCCGTTAGCGTCTTTAATTTTGACTTCTTTTAACTTGTCTTTATTTTGTTCATAGAAGTTATAACCGAAGTAACCAATTCCCTGCTTATTTTTAGTTACTGATTGTACGATTGTATTAGTATCTGCATTTTTCTCTGCGTTGATATCACCTTTGTTCATAATTTCTTCGGTAAAGAAGTCGTAAGTACCGTGAGATTGATCAGGTGAAAATGCTTTGATTTTTTTCGCTGGCCATTTAGAATTAACATCTTTCCATGTTTTGGCCTTACCTGAATAAATTTCTTTTAATTGGTTCTTATCTAACTCTTTGACGAAATCATTGTCTTTGTTAACGGCAATCGTTACGCCGTCTTGAGCAATTTTGAATTCGTTATACTTAATCCCTTTTT
Organism: Staphylococcus kloosii; assembly: GCF_003019255.1. Lineage (NCBI taxonomy): Bacteria > Bacillati > Bacillota > Bacilli > Caryophanales > Staphylococcaceae > Staphylococcus > Staphylococcus kloosii. The sequence goes on along the minus strand of NZ_CP027846.1, from coordinate 1,775,215 downwards.
CTTTAAGCTTTTGCTTTTCTTCATCTTTAATCGGACGAGAAGCGTTGGAGAAATCTGTATTACCTGCAATAAATTTTTCAAATCCACCACCAGTACCTGCCGTACTATTTGAAACTGTAACCTTTGGATAATCTTTCGCAAATTTTTCATTTAGTTTTTCAATGATAGGACCTACTGTTGAAGAGCCATCGCCTTTCACTTTTCCTTCAACATCGCTACCTTTACTAGCACCATTGCTCCCACTACAAGCGCCTAATAATAACGAAGCTCCAATTACCGTTGAACCGATTAGTTGCCATTTTTTCATTGAAACATCCTCCTAAATAGATAAAGTTACTTTTAGTTTGTTTTACAAGTCTTATGTTACAGGTAGTTTATTAATTACAAATTTAGTTAGTGTAAATGTTTTGTAAACATTATATGTTTGGTTTATTAAATGATTTTATAAATTATTAAACACAAAAAAACACGCTTCTCAGATATTGAAAAACGTGTTGTTAAGTATATATAGATTAGTCCTCTAACCTACTCCAACCTTTTTTGGTTAATTCGATTTTGCCAGTTTCGATCTTAATAATTTTGTTTTTATACAAATGTCCAATTGCTCTTTTAAATGAACCTTTACTCATATTAAAGACTTCTTTAATAGCTTCAGGGCTTGATTTGTCCCAAAATGGCAGTTCCCCGTCATATTCTACTAATAAATCAAAGATGATTTGACCATCTTCATCGAGTCTTTCATGTGATAATGGTAAAAATGAACCATTGAGTTCACCTTTATCATTATGACCAATAATACGAACTTTTACTAATTCACCTAAACGTGGTTCTGATTTACGTTCAGATTCATGCACAAAAATTTTATAACCATCTTTAGAAAGTAAAAAGCTACCAATTCTTAATAAACGATATGGACGTGCTTCAATAATTTCGTTCTGTTTACTATCATCATTTACAGGGGTAAATGTATTTTCTACTATTGTTTCCGTAGCAAGACGTGCAAACATATTATTTTCGCTATCAATACGCAATGTAACGAATAATTGATCGCCATTCACAGGCCATAAAGATTTAACTTTTGGTAAATCTTCCCATGGGATTAATACCTCTCTCGGTAAGCCTACATCGACATGTGCACCGTCTCTATCTGTTTTTAATACTTTGACAAAATCATACTTATCAGTCGTAATGTCAGGCATATTTTGAGTGGCGAATAAATCACCTGAACGGTTTGGGTAAATGAAGAAACTGTATTCTTCACCTACTTCTAATTCGTCTTCTTCGTTAATTTCTGATTGGTTTAATTTAACTTCTTCACCGTGAGGTCCTTTTAACATATAAGTAGAACCTTGTAAGCCGACAACTTCTAAAAATTCAATCGTGCCTACTATATCTTTTTCGTCTCGTGCCATATTTGTCTCCTTCGCACATATTTATTCTTATACATTATAACATGGTATCGATAATCAAGCATTAACACATTTAACAAAGGTCGAAACTAGTGATTAAGTATGTTATAATTTGTCCGTTAGAATAACGATAAAAGGAGTAAGCGCATGTTACAAGTTACTGATGTAAGTTTACGTTTTGGCGATCGTAAACTATTCGAAGATGTAAATATTAAATTTACAGAAGGCAATTGCTACGGATTAATTGGCGCAAATGGTGCTGGTAAATCAACATTTCTTAAAATACTATCTGGAGAATTAGATGCTCAAACGGGTCATGTTTCAATGGGAAAAAATGAACGTCTAGCAGTATTAAAACAAGATCACTTCGCATACGAAGATGAACGTGTTTTAGATGTTGTAATTAAAGGTCACGAAAGACTTTACGAAGTTATGAAAGAAAAAGACGAAATTTATATGAAACCTGATTTTAGTGATGAAGACGGTATTAAAGCAGCTGAGCTTGAAGGTGAATTTGCCGAAATGAACGGTTGGAATGCTGAAGCGGATGCAGGTTCCCTACTTTCAGGTTTAGGTATAAGCGCAGACTTACAAGATAAAAATATGTCTGAATTAGAAAACAATCAAAAAGTAAAAGTCCTATTAGCACAAAGTTTATTCGGTGAACCAGACGTATTACTTCTTGACGAACCTACCAATGGTCTTGATATTCCAGCAATAAGTTGGTTAGAAGACTTTTTAATTAATTTTGATAACACTGTTATTGTTGTTTCTCACGATAGACACTTCTTAAATAATGTATGTACGCATATTGCGGACTTAGACTACGGTAAAATTAAAGTCTATGTCGGAAATTATGATTTTTGGTATCAATCAAGCCAATTAGCAATGAAAATGGCACAAGAACAAAACAAGAAAAAAGAAGAGAAAATTAAAGAACTACAAGATTTCGTAGCACGTTTCTCTGCCAACGCATCTAAATCAAAACAAGCTACAAGTAGAAAGAAACAACTTGAAAAAATCGAATTAGATGATATTCAACCTTCTTCACGTAGATATCCATTTGTAAAATTCACACCAGAACGTGAAATTGGTAATGATTTACTATTTGTCGACAATGTTTCTAAAACAATTGATGGCGAAAAAGTCTTAGACAATGTTTCATTCACTATGAATCCTAATGATAAAGCCGTGTTAATTGGGGACAGTGAATTTGCTAAAACTACATTATTGAAAATTTTAGCTGGTGAAATGGAACCTGACGAAGGTACTGTTAAATGGGGTGTAACAACTTCACAAAGTTACTTCCCTAAAGATAACTCAGAGTACTTCGAGAACGTAAATATGAATTTAGTCGATTGGTTAAGACAATATGCACCTGAAGATGAACAGACTGAAACATTCTTACGTGGCTTCCTTGGCCGTATGTTATTTAGTGGTGAAGAAGTTAAGAAAAAAGCTAGTGTTTTATCTGGTGGCGAAAAAGTCCGTTGTATGCTTAGTAAAATGATGTTATCTAGTGCAAATGTATTGCTATTAGATGAACCAACAAACCATTTAGACTTAGAAAGTATTACAGCAGTAAACGATGGATTGAAATCATTTAAAGGTTCAATTATCTTTACTTCTTATGACTTTGAATTCATTAACACAATTGCAAATCGTGTCATTGATTTAAATCAACCTGGTGGACTTTCAAAAGAAATTTCATATGAAGCATATTTACAAGAAACTGGCGTATTAAAGAACGCTTAATATATTTAATTATAGGAGCCTGAGACATTACATTGTCTTCAGGTTCATTTTTTATTGGCAATAGATGTCTAAATTGAAAATGGGCTTATATCAAGCTTTTTCAATTCTAGTTATCATTGCAGTGGTGGGACTACAAAATCTTCTTATAAGAATAAGATTTTTGTCCCTCTCCCTACGATTTTGTCGTGTATGCTTGCCTGAGGTATGGTTCAATCCTGTAGTCTCTCACTCATACGCTTCCCCAAGGCGTCAGCACGATATAAAATCATTGCAGTGCTAATCTTAATTTCTTTTATTTTATATTGTAAAATGAGTTTAAAATTCACTTGTATCAAGCTGATTTTAACTTTAGTCATCCTAGTTAAAGCAGGTCTACAAAAAACTTCTTATAAAATTAAGATTTTTGACCTGCTCGCTTTTTTAGTTGGTGTATCATTGTTTTTAGATGTATTTGAATTTTTTCTCCCCCACTTGCTTTTATAAAAAGATAAGTATAAAAGCAAGTTAGTTTCAATTTTAAAAATATAATTATATAATAACTTTTAACTTGAATATTGGAGGACGATACATTGGAAAATTTAAATATGTTAGATGGACAAGTATTACCGGTTTTAGGTTTTGGTACATATAAGTTAAACGGAACTCAAGGTGTACATGCAATTGTAAATGCATTAAATAATGGTTATCGTTTATTAGATACTGCTTATAATTATGAAAATGAAGGTACTGTTGGTAAAGCGATAGAATATAGTCACGTATCTAGAGACCAAATTATAGTTACATCTAAATTACCAGGTCGTTATCATGATTATGATTCTGCGATGGTGGCAATTCAAGAATCTATTTATCGTCTAAATGTAGATTATATTGATTTATATTTAATTCATTGGCCTAACCCTAAACAAGGCAAATACGTCGAAGCTTGGCGCGCATTAATCGATGCACAAAAAGCTGGTTTAGTTAAGTCGATTGGTGTTTGTAACTTCTTACCAGAACATATTGATACATTAGAAAAAGAAACTGGTGTATTACCTACAGTAAACCAAATCGAGCTTCATCCATTCTTTAACCAAAAAGACGTACTTGAATATCATCAAGAAAAAGGCATTATCGTCGAAGCTTGGAGTCCTCTAGGTAGAGATGTTAATATTATGAATCATGAAGTTATTCAACAAATAGCTGATAAATACAATAAAACGACAGTACAAGTTATTTTAAAATGGCATATTCAAAATGGTGTAGTCCCTATTCCTAAATCAGCGTCAAATGTTAGACAGTTACAAAATATAGACGTATTTGATTTCTATTTAGAAAGTGAAGATTTAACACAAATAGATTTACTTTCTAAAGAAGATGGTAGACGTAAAGACCAAGATCCTGCTGAATATGAAGAGTTTTAATTAAAAATAGCGTAAAATTTTAATTTTATTGAAGGTTTGGATTGTCTAATAGATTTAAATTATCAGTAAATTAAAAAAATTCACAGTTGGCGGTTTACAGCTATTAACGTTATATGTATAATGTGAAACATAACCAATTTAATAAGAATTAGATGAGGCGCATCAATCATTAGTAAATCTTAGAACAAACTACCTGCTAGTAGCTAATTTTGAAAGGGTGAGATGCCGAAGTGACGATAATAGCAGCTTATCGTTCATTGGACTTTATGGTTAAGAGCTAAGAGTCTGTCATTATTTTAAAATAATGGAGTGCATCACTTGTATATAAATTACGAGCAAGTTCGCATTCCGAACTTGTTCTTTTTTTATATGATTTGTGATTCTCCCCTAGTCATTTGAGGAGGATAAAGTAAGTGAATAGAAGTGTTTTAAAGTTTGGCGGTTCGTCCGTCAGCGATTTTACGAAAATTAGAAATATTGCGGAAATGTTGAAACATAGAGTTGATAACGGTGAACAACTTATTGTTGTCGTAAGTGCCATGGGTAAAACCACTGATCAATTAATGGAAAATGTCAGTGCAGTTACTGAAAACCCTAAAGATGAAGAATTGGCATTGTTATTAACTACGGGTGAACAACAAACAGTGTCATACCTTTCCATGATGCTAAACGATTTAGGCGTAAATGCTAAGGCGATGACTGGTTATCAAGCAGGTATAAAAACCGTTGGCCATCATTTGAAAAGTCGTATAGCAGAAATTAATCCTGAAACGTTTAACAAGTCGTTCGAAACGAACGATGTACTTGTGGTAGCAGGTTTCCAAGGTATCAATGATTCATTTGAATTAACGACGTTAGGTCGTGGTGGTTCAGATACAACTGCTGTAGCATTAGCGGCGAGTAATCAAACTCCTTGCGAAATCTACACTGATGTTGACGGTGTTTATGCTACTGACCCAAGAGTTTATAAACAAGCCAAACGTCTTTCTTACGTTTCTTATGAAGAAATGATGGAAATGAGCGCGCTTGGTGCAGGTGTATTAGAGACAAGAAGTGTAGAACTTGCAAACAATTATGATATACCTATTTATTTAGGAAGAACTTTATCTAATGTGAAAGGAACATGGATTATGGCACAATCAGATTTATTAGAGAAAAAAGCAGTAACAGGCGTGGCATTGGATACACATATGATGCACGTAACAATTAGTTACCCACTACCGGACAATAAATTATTAACACAATTATTTACTAAACTAGAAGAAGGTTCTGTTAATGTAGATATGATATCCCAAATCGTAAACTTAGAAGGTTTACAGATGTCATTTACAATTAAAGATACAGACGCAATTCAAATTACGAACATTCTAGAGAAGTTGTCAGAAGATTTTAACGCTTTAGACTTCAAGATAAATGAAGAATACGTTAAAATTTCATTAATTGGCTCTGGAATGAGAGACATGTCAGGTGTTGCTTCAAAAGCATTTATGACATTGATTGCAAACGATATTCCATTTTACCAAACGACAACATCTGAAATTAGTATTTCTTATGTTATCGACGCCTTTAATGGTGAGCGTGCAGTTGCAAATTTATATGAAGCATTCGATATTTAAATAATAAAATGATACAGAATTTTTACAAAATTAAAATACTGGAGTGTATATAATATGACAAAATTAGCAGTAGCAGGAGCAACAGGTTTAGTAGGAAGAAAAATGTTAGAAACACTTGATAGAAAAAATGTAGCTTTTGATGAATTAGTATTATTTTCATCAGCTAGATCAGCTGGCGCTGAAGTTGAATTTCAAGGTAAAACATACATTGTACAAGAATTAACTGAAGAAGCGGCGAGCGAACATTTTGATTTCGTATTAATGAGTGCAGGTGGAAGTACAAGCGCCCACTTCTCTCCTATTATCGAACAAGCAGGAGCAATTGTAATAGATAATTCAAGTCAATGGAGAATGACTGAAGGTATTGATTTAATCGTGCCAGAAGTTAATGAACCTGTTTTAAATCGTAAAATTATCGCGAATCCGAACTGTTCAACAATCCAATCAGTCGTACCTTTAAAAGTATTACAAGATGCTTATGGTATTGAAAGAGTTGCTTATACAACTTATCAAGCTGTATCAGGTTCTGGTGTTAAAGGTAAACAAGATTTAGCTGAAGGTGCGAATGGTAAAGATCCTGAAGCATATCCACACCCAATTTATAACAATGTTTTACCACATATCGATGTCTTTTTAGAAGATGGTTATACTAAAGAAGAACAAAAAATGATCGACGAAACACGCAAAATTTTAAAAGATGACGCATTAAAAGTTACAGCAACTTGTGTACGTGTCCCAGTACAAGATAGTCATAGCGTGCATATGAGCGTTACATTGAATAAAGAAACTTCAGTAGAAGCAATTCAACAGTTATTCGATCAAGATGATCGTGTGGTACTTGTAGATAACCCAGCAAACAACGAATATCCGTTAGCCATTCATTCTACAGGTAAAGATGAAGTTTTCGTAGGACGTATTCGTAAAGATGATACGTTAGATAATACTTTCCATGTATGGTGTACTTCAGACAACTTATTGAAAGGTGCAGCACTTAATGCCGTACAAATTTTAGAACAAGTAATGAGTCTGAAAGGAGTTAAATAATATGGCACATATTTTTGAAGGTGTAGGTGTAGCCTTAACTACCCCATTCACACATAATGAAATTGATTATAACGCCCTTAGAAAACATGTGAATTATTTAATAGATAACGATGCAAAATCAATCGTGGTTAACGGTACTACAGCAGAAAACCCTACTTTAACTGAAGAAGAAAAAAACCAAGTATTAGAAGAAGTTGTGAATACAGTTAATGGCCGCATTCCTGTCATAGCTGGTACAGGTACAAATAACACACAAAAATCTATACAAGCATCTGTTAAAGCGAGAGAACTTGGTGCTGATGCGATTATGTTAATCACACCTTATTACAACAAAACAAATCAACGTGGATTAATTAAACATTTTACAACTATTGCTGATGCAGCGAAATTGCCAGTCGTATTATACAATGTCCCTTCTCGTACGAATATGACAATCGAAGCAGACACAATAGTTGAATTAAGCAAAAATGAATATATTGTAGCATTAAAAGATGCAACAAATGATTTTGACTATTTAGCAACATTGCAACAAAAATTAGACTTAGATAATTTTGCTTTATATAGTGGTAATGATGATAATATCGTTCGTTATTTCAATGGTGGCGGTCACGGTGTTATTTCAGTAATCGCTAACGTTATTCCTAAAGCTATTCAAAATTTATACGAAACAAGTCAACAAAATGGCGATGTTGAAGCATTATATCAACCTATTGGCACACTATTAGATGCACTTGCTGTTGATGTAAACCCAATCCCTATCAAAGTTTTAACAACTGTTGAAGGATTTGGAAATTATGAAGTACGCCTTCCTTTAGTTACTTTAGAGGATGATGATAGAAAAGCTCTAGAAGATGCATATAATCAATACAAAGCAGGTGACAACGCATGAAGATACTTCTAATCGGTTATGGTGCTATGAACGAACGTGTAGCAAGATTAGCTGAAGAAAAAGGACATGAAATCACTGGTGTTGTAGTTAGGGACAGCAGTAAATCTTATCCCTACCCTACTTTTGACAAAATTTCAGAAGCAACTGATGCTGATGTAGCCATTGATTTTTCAAATCCTGAATTATTATTACCATTATTAGATGATTCTTTTGAACTGCCTTTAGTTATTGCAACTACTGGTGAAAAAGAGACTATTATTAATAAATTACAAGACTTAAGTAAACGAATGCCTGTATTCTTTAGTGCTAATATGAGCTACGGTGTACATGCACTTACTAAAATTTTAGAAGCGGCAGTACCGCTCTTACAAGACTATGATATAGAATTAACAGAAGCACATCATAATAAAAAAGTGGATGCGCCAAGTGGCACTTTAGTTAAATTATATGATGTCATTGAATCATTAAGAGATAAAACGACGCCTGTATATGACCGCCATGAAAACACAGAAAAAAGAAAGCCAGAAGAAATTGGCATTCATGCCAAACGTGGTGGTACTATAGTAGGTGAACACGAAGTATTATTTGCTGGCATCGATGAAACAATCGAAATTACTCATCGTGCGCAGTCAAAAGATATTTTTGCTAATGGAGCCATTAGTGCAGCGGAAAGATTAATCAACAAGTCAAATGACTTCTATACATTTGATAATTTATAAACATTAAGGAGCTTATAACATTATGGTACAAAATTTATCAGCAGAAGAAATTATTCAATATATTAGTGACGCAAAAAAATCAACACCTTTAAAAGTATATGCAAATGGTAACTTTGCGAATACAACTTTCCCTGAATCATTTAAAGTATTCGGTTCAGAAGATTCAAAAGTGATTTTTTGTGAAGCAGACGAATGGAAAACATTTTACGACAATAACAAAGACAGCATAGAAGAATTAGAAATTGAAATGGATCGTCGTAATTCAGCTATTCCATTAAAAGACTTAACAAACACAAATGCGCGTATTGAACCAGGTGCATTTATTAGAGAACAAGCTACTATTGAAGATGGTGCTGTCGTAATGATGGGTGCTACAATTAATATTGGCGCTGTTGTTGGCGAAGGTACAATGATTGATATGAACGCTACTTTAGGTGGCAGAGCAACGACTGGTAAAAATGTACACGTTGGCGCTGGTTCAGTGCTAGCAGGTGTTATTGAGCCACCAAGTGCTTCTCCAGTTATCATTGAAGACGATGTGTTAATTGGTGCTAATGCAGTAATTCTTGAAGGTGTTACAGTTGGACAAGGCGCAATTGTTGCAGCTGGTGCTATCGTAACACAAGACGTGCCTGCAGGAGCTGTAGTAGCTGGAACACCAGCAAAAGTAATTAAACAAACAAGTGAAGTAGAAGATTCAAAACGTGAAATCGTATCTGCTTTAAGAAATTTAAATAACTAATTTATAGTTATTAGCTTTAATAGGAGGACTGAGACACGTCAGTAACTGATACTATAAGATACATTGACAATAAAGTCACTATGTATCTTATAAAATGACTGTTTCTACCTCCTCTTTTTATTATAAAATTTTATACATATAATTATTTACAGAATGAGACTAACTTATTTATAAAGGAAATGATAATGATGAATGAACAAGAATTTGTAACAAAACATAGACGTTATCTACATCAACATCCAGAGTTAAGTTTACATGAATTTGAAACGACAAAATATATTGCCTCTTTTTTAGATGAACTAGGCGTAGCGTATGAGCGTCCCTTAGAAACGGGGTTAATTGCCTATTTACCTGGTAATGGTGCTAAAACAATCGCCTTCCGTGCTGATATAGACGCCCTACCTATATTTGAAGAAAATGATGTTGATTATAGAAGTTTGAATGACAATGTTATGCACGCATGTGGACACGATGGTCATACGACTGCATTAATGTTATTTGTTCGTCGTTGTAAAGAATGGTCAGATCAAGGACAACTACCTCAAAACGTAGTCTTTATTTTCCAACCGGCTGAAGAAACTGGCGGTGGTGCCAATAGACTTATCAAAGCTAATGCATTTGAAAACTACCCTATTGAAGCTGTATTTGGTGTTCACGTAATGCCATTTGTTGAGGAAGGTTCAGTTGCGATTCGAGATGAGGAAATAACGGCAAGTGCTACAGAATATCGTTTTTATTTAAACGGTCTATCAAGTCATGTTGCCGATAAAGAACAAGGTCATTCTTGTGGTGAAGCGTTACAACATGTTTTAGCTCAAGTTGGTAATATTCAGCAATATCATTTAAACGGATTGAAAAGAAATATAGTACATATGGGTCGATTCGAAGCCGGTGAAGCGATTAATACTGTACCGAGTAATGGCTATTTAGAAGGTACAATTCGTACATACGATGAAAATGATTTAGCTATTGTTAAACAACAAATGCTTAAAATAGCGGAAAGTGTAAAATTATTATTTAATGTTGAATGCGAAGTAGACTTTGCCGAAGGTTACCCGCCTACTTATAATAGCCCTAAATTAAGAAATAACGTAGAAAATGCATTAAAAAATGCTGAATTAAAAGTTATAGATAAAACAACACCTTATCTTTTTGGGGAAGATTTTAGTTTCTATAGTCAATTAGCACCAAGTTATTTTGTGTTTGTTGGAACTAAAGATGAAGTTAAAGGTTATGTAACCGGCTTACATACTTCACATTTAAATTTTAATGAATATATGTTAATTAAAGTCGCTGATTATTATCAACAAATACTATTTAATTATGATGAGGTGTAAGAGATGACGGCAATTTGGTCTGTAGATAAACAAACATTTTTAAATAATGTCCAAACTGTTAAACAACAAAATAATATTATGGCAGTCGTTAAAAATAACGCTTACCATTATGGATTAGAATTTGCTGTGGAGCAATTTTTAAAAGCAGGTATTGACACTTTTAGTACCACTTCATTGAAAGAAGCTATTAGAGTGAGAAAAATCGCACCTAATGCAACGATATTTTTAATGAATGCCGTCTATGAATTTGAACCATTAAGAACATATGATATTGAAATGACTTTACCTTCCCTAGCGTATTATTACGATCATTATGAAGATTTAGCAGGTATTAAAATTCATTTAGAATATGAAAATTTATTACACCGTTCTGGATTGAAAAATATAAATGAGATCATTGAAGTGTTAGAACATCATCACAGTAATACAAATACTGAGAAAATGATTATTAATGGTCTGTGGACTCACTTTGGTTACGCTGATGAATTCGGCGTTCCCGATTACGAACAAGAAAAAGAAGCCTGGTTACAAGTCGTAGATACTGTGCTTGCTGCAGGTTATTCATTTAATATGATACACGCACAAAACAGTGCTAGTTATTACCGTGAAGACGGTATATTACCGCAACATACGCATGCAAGAGTAGGAATTGCGTTATATGGTTCTAGACCTTATAGTACCGTGTCTGAACAAGACATTGTGCAATCGTTAACCGTTAAAGGAAATGTAATTCAAATTAGAGAAGTGCAACAAGGACAATATTGTGGCTATAGTTTTGCTTTTGAAGCAGTTAAGGATAATACTAAGCTTGCAGTTGTCGATATCGGTTATGGCGACGGAATATTAAAAGCACGTGCACAGCATGAAGCAATTATAAATGGTAAACGATATCCTATTAGAGCTTTAATGATGAGTCATATGTTTGTAGAAGTTGATGAGACGATAAATGCACAAGATGAAGTAATACTATATAATAATGATATACGTGTCGATGAATTTACGTTTAAAGGTGTGGGGGCAAACTCAGAACAATTAAGCGCAATGAACCATGATTCATTAATAAAGGAGTATAGATAATTATGACTGTAGAATATAACGCATACGGTGAACTATCGATGGGAGGCACGAGCCTTAAAACTGTCGCACAAAGTTTTGGCACGCCTACTATTGTTTACGATGAAACACAAATTAGAACACAGATGCAACGCTATCATGAAGCTTTTAAGCAAAGTGGTTTAAAATATAATATTTCATATGCTTCAAAAGCATTTACTTGTATTCAAATGGTTAAACTCGTTGAAGAAGAAAACTTAGAATTAGACGTAGTATCTGAAGGAGAATTATATACAGCACTTGAAGCTGGTTTTGATCCTAGTCATATTCATTTTCACGGCAATAATAAAACAAAGCGAGAAATTCAATATGCACTAGAAAATAAAGTTGGTTATATCGTTATTGACTCATTAGATGAGATTGATATTATTAATAAATATGCCTCTAAAACAGTCAATGTAGTATTACGTTTAAATCCTGGTGTAGAAGCTCATACACACGAGTTTATTCAAACTGGTCAAGAAGATAGTAAATTTGGTTTATCTATTAAACATGGCTTAGCAATTAAAGGTGTGGAAGCGGTAAATAATGCTGATAAGTTAAATTTAAAAGGTGTTCACTTCCATGTCGGTTCTCAAATTGAAGGTACCGAAGCCATGATTGAAACTGCTAAAATGGTTATAAATTGGTTAAGCGAACAAGATATTAAAGTTGAACTAATAAACTTAGGTGGCGGTTTTAGTATTAAATACGTTGAGGGAGATGTAAGCTTCCCTATTGAAGACGGTATCGCAGAAATTACGACTGCAATTAAAACAATTGCTAAAGAAGTAAACTACCCTATTCCTGAAATTGGTATAGAACCTGGTCGTTCTATCGTTGGTGAAGCGGGTATTACATTATACGAAGTTGGTACTATTAAAGATATACCTAATGTAAATAAGTATGTTTCTGTAGATGGAGGTATGAGCGATCACATTAGAACTGCTTTATATGACGCTAGTTACGAAGCATTGTTAGTAAATAGAAATGAGGAGGCAGATGAAACAGTAACGCTTGCAGGCAAATTGTGTGAATCTGGAGATATCATTATTAAAGATGCCAAATTACCTTCTTCTGTTCAAAGAGGAGATTACTTAGCCATTTTATCAACAGGTGCTTACCATTATTCTATGGCTTCAAATTATAATCAAATGCAAAAACCTTCTGTATTTTTCTTAAAAGATGGGAAAGCAAGAGAAGTTATAAAAAGACAATCATTAAGACAATTAATTATTAATGATACTAAATAATAAAAAAATCGTTACTTTTAATTTAAAAGTAACGGTTTTTTTAACTCTTTTTTATATAAAAATAGCAAAAAAAAGAACCTTATCAACAAGGTTCTTTAATTAGTCAATAAACTAAATCTATGATTATAGTTTTACAACGTTTGCAGCTTGAGGACCGCGGTCGCCTTCAACTACTTCAAATTCTACTGATTGACCTTCTTCTAATGATTTGTAACCTTCTTGGTTAATAGCTGAGAAGTGTACGAATACGTCGTTTTCTCCTTCAACTTCGATAAAACCAAATCCTTTTTCAGCGTTAAACCATTTAACTGTACCTTGTTTCATAATTGTGAAACCTCCAAGACTAAAATTCTTTCAATATGCGTTATTCGCATATTACAAAAAATACGGTTTCACAGTTGTTGCTGTACAGACAATATTCTTTGCAATATGGAATAAAACTATTGCTTAATTGCTAGTATACGTGAATTTAATTTAAAATGCAATACATTATTGAAAAAATCGATTCAATGAATTATTGGAAGATCATAATAAACATTATTATTATTTAATACAATAAAACTATAGAATATTTGTAAGTTTTCATCACAATCTTCACAAAAACCTAAATCACAATTATTATAAAATGCATGTATATTGTATTTACCTATTAAATAATTATCATAATCTTCTTTGCATTTACGAATTGTATGTTGATATTTATTTATCATTTCATCATAAGTTTCAAAATCATCACGTTCTACTATATTATCAGTCCAATCACTAAATAGCCACCAACCTTCATAATCAGCCCTTATTTTAGTTATCGACCACATGTCATGCATCCCTCCCATTACGATGACTTTAATACATTTATAATTACAACAAACTTAAACAAAGCTTGTAAATATAATGAATTTATTATCTGAATGATTTATTAACCAAAAGTAAATAAGTATACTTCCAGAAAATTATCTCGTGTGTAATATTCTAACTTTATCACGTCTAAAATCAAGTTTTACGTCTCATACTTTTGACCGATAAAGATATGAGCGTGCATGTTAAATATTAGTTTTGTGAGCTTAAATTGCGTATAATAGCATTAAGAGGTGATTTTGTATGCAACGTAAACACATTGAAGTATTTGGGATAGTACAAGGTGTTGGTTTTCGTTTTTATACAGAACGAATAGCACTAAAATATAATATTACCGGTACAGTTCAAAATGTCGAAGATTTTGTAGACATCTATGCTCAAGGCGATGAGGAAGATATTGCAGCATTTACAGAAGCTGTAATTAAAGGTGCTTCCCCTTCTTCCCAAGTTGATGACTACAACATTGAAGACTTAGATATAGATCATGATTTGAAAAAATTTAAAACAATATAAAATTAAAAAGGAAGATGAAATTTGAGATACAATATTTCTCGTGTCTTGGGGACTGTTGTCGCTTTTCCGATTGCTGTTATTGTATGGTTTGTTTGTATCTTTGCTCTAGATATACAATTTATTTTTGACTTGTTAATTTCAATTGCTGCTTTCTTTGGGATTTATTTCCCTACCCAACGCATCTCTTCTAGAAAATACTTGCATGAAATTGGGTTGTCTCGCAGAGATTATCATTATGTCAATAATCAACTAAACCATGCACAGGATAAAATTAGACGTATATTAAAGGTTTTTATTAACGTAAGATCTATTAAAGACTTCCGACAAGTCAGTGATATATATCGCATCTCGAGAGCAATTTATTTTGCTGTCAAACAACAACCAGCAAAATTCTTCTTGGTAGAAAGTTTCTTTTACTCTCATATAGATAATGCTTTAAACTTAATAGAATCTTATACAAGACTATCTAAATCTCCTAAAAAATCACAGGAAGAAAAGCAAAAACTCGAACAAACACGTATCACATTGGATGAAGTTAATCGTACATTGATAGCAGATTTGAAAAGAATTAATGAAGATGATTATCAAAAGTTAGATATAGAGATGGAATTAAATAAAATGGAACAAAAAAGACGCAAATAATTAATGACTGTAATATTTAGAAACGGAGCGAACTATTATGTCTAGAGAACAAGATTATATTAATGCTCATCCGTTTGACTCATATATCGATGAGCAAACAACTAATGAACATGAAATCCTCACTAGTAAACAACAACAATTTTCTCAAGTAGAACAACAGAAAATTCAAAAGTTAAGCCAATCGATTACGCCTATGGATAATGACGCATTATTAAATTTTGGAACGGAAGCGCAATCCAATATGTCACAGTTTTCACATCGTATATTAAACGATGTGCGAACTTCTGACGTAGGGCCTGTAGGTGATACATTAGATAGTTTAATGTCTAAATTGAAATCAGTGAACCCTGATGAATTGAATCCTGAAAATCAATCCAAATTAAAACGAATTTTTAAAAGAACAAAAGCGTCTATAAACGAAGTCTTTTCAAAAATGCAGTCTGTGGGCTCACAAATAGATCGTATTTCAATTGAATTAGATAAGCATAAAGGTAATCTTAAAAAAGATATTGAGATGTTAGACGAATTATATAATCAAAACAAAGACTATTTTGATGATTTAACCTTATATATTGAAGCAGCAAAACAGAAAAAGCATGCAATTGAACAGCATGATTTACCAAAATTACAAGAAAAAGCAAAGCAATCTACGAATCAAATGGATGTTCAAGAAGCAGCTGATTTGAGTCAATTTGTCGAACGACTTGATAAACGTATATATGATTTACAACTATCGCGCCAAATTGCGCTCCAAACCGCACCACAAATTCGTATGATTCAAAATGTGAACCAAGCACTGGCAGAAAAAATTCAAAGTTCAATATTAACGAGTATCCCTTTATGGAAAAATCAAATGTCTATCGCTTTAACACTCATGCGTCAGAGAAACGCTGTATCGGCTCAAAAAGCTGTTACTGATACTACGAATGATTTATTACTTAAGAACTCCTCATTGCTTAAACAAAACGCTGTAGACACTGCTACAGAAAATGAACGTGGCGTGGTAGATATTGAAACATTAAAAACAACGCAAAGCGACATTATAGAAACAATTGAACAAACTTTACAAATTCAAAAACAAGGACGTCAAAAACGCCAACAAGCTGAAGGTGAACTATCTGAACTTGAAGGCGAATTAAAACAACAGTTGTTAGACTTAAAAGATAATAAACAGCAATAATATATTAGCAATATAAAAGCCATTCGATATTTATATTTTCGAATGGCTTTTTAATGTGGTAATTAATTTTGGTTTGCAATCTTAACAAATTATTCAATATTGTGCGACTATAATTTATTTTTTAACTCACTCTCCCCTTACGTTACATGTCAATTAATTAAATACAATTATAAAAAAGAGAGTTAAACCATAATATGGCTTAACTCTCTTAGTTTGTTATATAAAAGCATATTACATTATTCTTTTTCGTAAACGATTTGTTTTTCATTTTTAACAAATACAGCAACAATATAACCAATAATTGTAAATACTACGGCTACTGGGAACCATTCTAATGAATATTGTTTAAGAGGCAATGCTTGGATAAAGCCTATTTTAATCCAACCTTGGCTGTCTATTATGCTTAATATAGCTACAATTGTTACCACTGCAACTGGTATACGTTGAGCGATGGGTTTTGTTGGGAATAGTCGAGCAAGTAAGATTAAAAGTACAGAAGTAATGGCAATCGGATAAACAACGCTCAATACTGGTACTGACATCTTAATTACTGAATTCAATCCTTGGTTTGCTAATATAAAACTAATGATTGTAAAAATAATTACATAAGCTTTGTATGGAATTTTTGGGAAAATTCGATTGAAGTATTCAGATACTGATACAATCAATCCACATGCTGTAGTTAAACAAGCAAGTGCAACAATAATACCTAATAAATATTTACCAAATACACCGTAACCTACGCCTGCAATTGTAGTTAATAAGTATGTACCGACGTTTTGGTCTTTAGCAGCCAAGCTGTCTAATTTAGCTTGAGATACATCCATATGGTTACCAATGAAACCAAGTGAGATATAAATAAATAGTAATGCAACGGCAGCGATAACACCAGCCATAACAGTTTGTTTTAAAATTTTGTTAGCGTGCGTAACACCTGTTGCTTTTACAGCATTTACAACGATCATTGAGAATGCGATAGCAGCTATAGCATCCATCGTTAAATAACCATTTGTAAAACCTTGTGAGAATCCTGCAAGATTTGAAGTATAAGCTTCAGCTGGTTTACTTGGACCATTTCCACCGAAATCAACAAAGCCTTTAATAATCATCGCTAAAATAGTTAGTAATAGTATTGGTGTTAATAATGAACCAACTCGGTCAACCATTTTATTAGGATTGATACATAAATATAAAACGACTAAGAAATAAATAGCAGTGAAAATAAATAATGCTAGATTACTACTTGTATGTGCGATCGGTGTAATTGTCATTTCAAAAGACGTTGATGCAGTACGTGGTATTGCAAATAACGGTCCAATTGTTAAATAAATGACAATTAAAAAGATAACAGAAAATTTAGGTGATATTTTATTTAAAGAGCCGATATAACCTTGCTTATCTACAGCTCCAATGATTACTCCCAATAGTGGTAAACCAATACCAGTTAGTGAAAATGCTAAAATTGATGGCCAAAAGTAATGACCGCTATCCAAACCTAGGTTTGGGGGGAAAATAAGGTTACCCGCACCAAAAAACATTGCAAATAACGTGAAACCTATTATCCATGTATTTTTGTTCATAATTAATACTCCTTCAGTTTACCAAAAATATAATATTCATTATTCTATCATGGTTGTAGACATTTAGTCTATATAACTTTCAGAATATTTTAAATTATAAGTAGATATGTTTAAAATGATTTTAATAATAATTTTTTAAGTAACGGTGAAAGGTGACTAGGCAGGTGTTCTACCCCTTCCACAAAGATAGAATATTGACCATAAATGTTATGGATAGTTTGTTCTATATCTTCTGTAATTGGGTCTTGACTTAAAAAGACGTTAAAGACTTCAATGCCCAGTTTTCTAGCTGTTTCAACAGCTTCATAAGTATCAAGAATACCATCTTGGCTATAATTGTATGCAGAAGGTTCACCATCAGAAAAGACGATTAAAAATTTCTGCTTGTGTGAACGTTGTAGTAATCGCTCACTCCCAATTCTAATTGCGACGCCATCCCTATTATCGTCTTGGGGTTCTAGAGCCATAATTCTAGGTCCATCATTAACATAAGTAGACTTATCGTAATGAATGATTTCATCGATAATATTTGGTTGGTTTCTATCATCAGCTTCAAAAGCATCTTCATTAAATGCTAATATTTCATGTTTTACATTCAATGCTTTTAATGTTTCATGAAATAATACGACGCCTTTTTTCGTTTCTTCCATTTTATCTTGCATACTTGCGGACGCATCAACGAGTAATGTGAATGTAGCATCAAATGTCTGACTTAAATCTTGTTTCTTATAAAATAATTTATATTGATCATCGACAAACCAATTTAATAAATTCTTTTGTAATCGTCCTTTAGTCAGGTTGTTTCGCTCATCAGTATATTCACGATCAATCGCTTTTTTGATAATTTGAATTAAATCTTTTGTCTCAATACCCACTGATTGTTCTACATCATGATAAGTTTTTACGTATTCTGGTCTAATATCTGGGACACGCCAATCAATCTCAACGTTCTCATTAATACCAGTTAAAGCAAATGGACTCTTAGCACCTAAAGCACTTCCTTCTGAATTATCTATAGTGTTATTTGTACCTTTACCCTTTTTGGTTTGCATATCTGTCATATCATCACTAGCATCACCTTCACGATCGGTGTCATTGTCGCTTGCAGTGTCGCTATTTTCACCTTCGTGCAGCTCCATTTCTAAATAAGCACCACCTGAAGATTGACTATCTGCTGCTTTGTTTTCAATTTCTTCACTTTCAGGTTCTTCATCGCTCTCATTATTATTTCCATCTACTTTACTCGCATCAGTTCTTTTCAACTCATCGAAAGTCATCGTTTCCATTGCCGCATATACTTGTTTAGGTAGATGATAATATTCATTTAACATATCTTCTTTTAAAATATCATCGATTTGAAACATAATACGCTGTGCTAAAAATTGATTATCTTCAGAGCTTTCACAATTAAATACATTAGGCAAGTATTGATACATATTTAATAAAATATCATCTATAGAAGGATGTATTTGAGGAACATCATAAAAATTCTCCGTAAGTATTGAATAAGTTAGATTTAAAAATAACAAATCGGTATAAGTTGTTTTTGTTTTATAGACATTGATTTGAGACTTTATATAATTTGTACGAATCTCATTTCTTAATGACAATGCTTTTTCTGTAGTAGGCCGTTGTTTCACTATTTCACTTATCACACGTTTATCTTCTAACAATTTAAATAATTGCTGATAAAATTTAGTGTGAGTAAAGTTTGTATCACGGATGACATCATTTACTACGTCTATATCCATCAGCTTATAACCATATGCCGCTAATATGACGTCAGTTTTTAAGCCTGTAGTTTCAATTTGTTTAGGTCGATGCGACCAAAATGAACTCGTAATTAGCGTGTCATTTTGTGGATCATAATAAGGGAACTTTTGTATTTTAACTTGCGTTTGTTCACTTTTAAGTAGTAAACGTGCTAAGTCTTGTAGCATCATGACTTGCTTTGCGTCTAATTGTTCATCATTAAATTTAATAAAACGCTCGCTCATATTTATCCCTCACTAAAAATTTAATTCTACCGCATTGATAATAGCTTGTTGTTCACGTTCATCTTCTAATTTATCTATTATTGTACGTTTAATTGCTCTTTCGATAGGCATAACCGTTGCCAAATCACTTAAATCAATTAAAGCTCTAATACTCGCAGCCTCTTCAGATATTTGGCCTTGCTTTGTCATCGTACGTAAATCTTCATTGAATTTTATGATTTGAGTAATCAATTTTTCGTCTTGTAATTGACTTTGTTGTCTAATGACATCACCTAAAATATTACCATCAATATAATCAACTTGAATAACTACAAAGCGGTTTTTTAATGCTTCGTTCATTGGCAATGTACCAATATAACCTTCGTTTATAGCTGCTATTACATTAAAACCAGGCGCTGCATTAATCACTTCACCAGTAAATGGGTTTGTTAATTTACGACGATAATCTAATACTCCGTTTAATACGGGCAAAGTTTCAGGTTTAGCCATGTTGATTTCATCTATATATAAGATATGACCTTCCTTCATCGCTTTAATTACTGGTCCATCAATAAACACAATTTCTTGTTGGCCGTCATCGTTTGTCTTAATCGTTTTGAAACCTAATAAACTTTCAGCATCTAAGTCAACGGAACAATTCACTTGATACATTGGTTGTTCTAACGTTTCACTTAATGTTTCGGCTAATTTTGTTTTACCAGAACCAGTTGGTCCTTTTAATAATAAATTTTTATTTAATTTCAATAATGATAATGCGTCGTTATATACACTTTCGTCTGCATTGATATATTGCATATTTGTCATGTTGTTCCTTCCTTTCTTAAATAGCTTTAAAAATTAAAAATAGACTGGGGCAAATACATGAATGTTCTGCCCTAGTCTGTATAAATTTATAAATTGATAGTGTTGAGATTACACTTCTTTAAAATATTCTTTGTAATAACCACCGACAAGACCTGAATTATCAACGATTTGATAATATTCTTCTGTTTCATTGATTACATCGTATTGTTTACCGATAGTTAACATATTAGAAACTTTAAATTTTTGTGCATCAGTATGAACAACCTCTACAGTTTTTAATGGTGTATTGTCTTTCCAAGTTTCATGTAACATAAAAAAGTTCCTTTCATTATTTAATGTTTTCTAGCGTTAAGATAAATGTAATACCGCTATTTTCTGATATTCTTAAAGATTTTGATTCGCCTTGATCTAGAGTTTGATACGGAATACCAATTATTTCTAATTGTTGAACTGCATTTTGGTATATTTCTGGCGACTCAGTTGCAAATTCTACTTGTTCTACTATACCGTGTTCCGGCATTTTAACATCATCTTCGGCTGAATATATGTGCAATTCCCCACCTAAGCCACCATCACCAATTTTAAAGACTTGAATCTTTTGTGGTGCATCGTCATAAGGTAAATATTCAGCAAAATGTTCTAGACTGAAAACTTTAGTTAGAATAGATTGTGTTAAAACAAGCTCGTTTACTTTTACTATAACAGGTCCTAAGCCTTGGATTTGGTGTAAAGGATTAACAACACTGTCAAATGTCGGCATACCAAGTGGAGTGCCCGTATTATGCTCATTTGAATAAATTTCAAATGATTGACCATTATGGTCTTTAAATTGAAAATATTGGTGTCCATTTAAATCTGTCGTAGCACTATAGTCAATGTTTGCATTATCTAATATTGATTGATATTCTGCAATACCTTCATCAGTAGGTATACGTAAGCCAATACTATCAATATGATTATTTGTACAATGATAGTTAGGAATTTCTACAAAATGTATGCGTGTTCCCGAATTAAGTTCAGCGTCACCAAATCTTAATGCGCCATTTTTTTCTTCTACGCTAAGTCCGAGTATATCGCTAAATAATGTTTTGGTTTTTTGTAAATCATTAGTACCTGTAGTAACACTTCTAAGACCATTCATTAATAAGACACCTCTATACAATTGTTTTCATTTTATTATAACGCATTTTAACGCTGATTTATACGGTCAAGTGTTTTTGATTTTAGTTCTTTTAAAAATATTAATAAACAAATTGGCTATATAGAATAATTGTATTAAAATATAGTTATGAATAAAGTATAAGAACTTATAATTGAGCATTTATAAGTCTAGGGAGGTATTTAGCATGGGCTTTTGGATTCTATTCGGTATAACGGTATTAATAGCCGTGTACTCATTCATTGTGTTAATAACGGCTTCTCCAAACAAGTCTCAAAAACGCACTAATGATGCTAATAAAGCTTCTAACAAAAAAGTATATGGCATTATTTTCGTAGTGTTTTTAGTCATAGCAATTATAGAAATTATTGTATTTGCAAATTCATAATATCTATTCTCGAAATAAGAGTTTGGACATAATTCTTAACTCAAATTAAGTAACACCTCATTCTACTGATTTATTTAGTAAAAATGAGGTGTTATTTTTTATAATCTACGATTTTGTCGTGCATGCTTGCCTTGATTTAGTATAGTACGGTTCGAGCCTGTAGTCTCTCACTCATACGATTCCCTCAGGCGTCAGCACGAAGCAAAATCTTTACAAATTATATGTTTCAGTGTTAAAACTCCTGTTTAATTAATAATTGTTTCAGCCGTTCTTTCTATAAGTGAATACAATGATTAAGGTTACTATCAAAGTATATACACAACAATATATATTTAATAGTATAAAATGTGGTTCAAATAAATTTAACGTGCCATTCTTTAATTGTGTCATAAAGCTATTGAGGGGTGGGAAAATCCATAAGACCCATTTAAGTGCAGAAAATTTTTCTATTAATGTAGTTTTAAGTATGGTAATTAGTAATATAAAAATAGTTATGAGCCATGCATATTTTTTCCCCATTAAAAACCAATTTTGGACTATTAGACCTATCAAAATACCAAAGACAGCTGCCCATATATGTACTAAAAAACTAATTACAATTATAGTTACAGTAATCTTATGTATAAATGAACCTAAAATAATTGGTAAAATTATGGCAATAATGATAAATATTAAACTAAATAGCAACAAATAAATACTTTTAAACAGTATATATTTTATTTTTGAAGACAAATGAATTTGAAATAAATAACGCTCATTTATTGAATCTTTGTTAAAACAGACTATGGTAATCCATGTCATAATCGGCATTAAGACAATCATGCTTATTGCATAACTTGGTAAAATTGGTAAATTACGATACATATAGTTGATCATTAACCAAATAAAATAACAAAGTGACGGAGCAATATAATGATAAGAACGTAAAAATTTTTTGTTTTGATACGATAAAAAAGACATTAACATAAGCTTTCTTCCCTAACTTCTAGTATTGTGTGATTATTTTTTATCAATATATCTAATAATGTATTACTATCAGCACTTTTTACTGTGAGCGTCATTTTATTGTCGTAGGTTTCGCTAAATTCAATATATTGAAGTGACTCTTGTGGTAAATGATTAGCATAAGGTATTGTTACGTATTTAACATTAGATTGATGAAATGATTGATTTGCAGTATATGTAGCGTTATTTAAATTTAAAATATGTGTTGCTAAGTCATTAGCAATGTCATATTCATGAGACGTTAATATTAGAGCCTTATTTGCCTTTAATTTTTTAAGTAATTGAACAAAGTTATTTAGCGTTTGCTGGTCTAATCCATTAAATGGTTCATCAAAAATATAAATATCAGCATCTTTTAATAAGGTTTGGATTATATTTACTTTTTGTAATGTCCCCTTTGATAAGTCGATTAACTTTTTATTTTTAAACTGACTTAAATTCAATTTGTCATAATAGAAAGCGAGTGCTTTATCCATATTATGTACGCTTTTAGCGTTTTCGATTTTGTAGATTGTAGTTAAAAACTCATTAACTGTAACTTTGTTATTTTTAGGAAAAACATCTGGCATATAACTTATTGTACCGTGTACTTTTAATTTTCCTTTAGTTGGTTTAATTAATTGAGCGATTAATTTTAAAGTTACACTTTTACCGATGCCATTAGTTCCTTGTATGTAGGTAGTGGAATTTGGCGGAATGGTTAATGAAAAATTTTTAATTATCGTAGTACGATTTATTGTTTTAGAAACATTGTGAAATGCTATTAAATGTTGTGTCATATTAAACCTTCTCTGCTATCATTTATCGAATTATGTATTGAGTATATCTAACAAATTATGAACTTCCAAATGTTAATCTAATGATTAGAAGTATCGATAGTAATTAAGTTATAATATTGTTTGTAAATATTGGTTTTTGTCTTTTATAAATATGAAGGAGTTTTATTATGAAATTCGCAAAGGTTTTATCAATAGTATGTACTGTATTACTAGTCGGTGTATTAGTCTACGGTGTTATTATGATGATCGGTGATTTTATGGGAATAACAACATTTAATAATCAGTTATTAGTTGTCGGTATCGCTTTAGTATTATTAAGTGATTTAGTTCAACGAAGTCAAAAGTTACTTTCTATTATATTACTTATTGCAGGTATTGTTTTAATTTTTATTGGTTAATATATAAAAGACAGTGAGTCGATGCACTCGTTGTCTCAGACTGTCGACAAAGTATTGAACTTTGTGGGCAGTTTTTTTATGCGGATACTTTCCTGGGATTAGTATCAGATAGAGATTCTACACAGAAAAAATTTAAAAACTCAGTCATTTTTTTACAAAATTTTTGAATTCGAAATATTATATTTCGAATTCACCTTCATAAAAATAATCAGCTTTATTATTAAATAACTCTATAATATTAGATTGATAATATTTGATATAATTATCAATTTCATTACTTTTTAGCCATTTTATTTCTGATATTTCTTCTGGGGAATTATTAGTTAAAGTCCCACCTACTATTTTACAACTAAATGTTATAAATAAAGCATGATTATTATGGTTCAAGATTTTACCTTCGTTAATTGCAACTATATTTTCCACCTCTATATCGAAACCTGTTTCTTCAAAAAATTCTCTAATTACTGCATCCTTCAAACTTTCATTTTTTCAACAGCGCCACCTGGTAAGCTCCATGTATTATGCTTTATGTTATGAACTGATAATATTTCACCATTTTCATTTTTAACTAAGCCATAAACAACTTTTATTTCGTTCATCGTCAAATCCCCTTTGTTAATTAATGAAAATTCACTTCAAAGAAATCAAAATTATTATATCTTATTTATAGCATTTTAAAGTCTAATGACTACTTAAAATCCTTAATTAAAATAATAACACTACTATAAATATATAAAAATACAACGACGTTGCACGTCGTTGTGTTTTCGATTAATAAACAATTTTGTTTGTGAATTAAGATTCTAATAATAAATCTTCTGGGTTTAGCTAGAATATATACTATCATGATTATATACTTCATTTATTGCAGCTTGTATAAATTGGTTGTCAGGAAAGTCAAACATAACACCGTGACCACCAGTAAAATAAATAACATCATATTCTTTAGAATTTGCATAAGCAATTGACTGCGCATTTTTTAACAAATTCATAAAATGTTGATCTTTGTAATACTTTTTGGTTACACGGTCTTACATGAATGTGTTTAAGCTCACTGGGTCAATAGGAGTGTCGCCACCTTTTATATTAAATATGTCAATTGCATAATTGTTATTGTTAAAACAGTCATAAAAATGAACGAGTTCTCCAAACCACAATCCAGTAGATTTCTTGCTATCCCTAAACTGATTACTACTTGTGTTTACAATCATTATCTTTTTCATTATTAAAATCCTTTGTTTTTAAACAAAATTACTTTTTGGAAAATACTTGATTGATACCTTCATCAAATGTTGTTGTTTTAAAATCAGGAAATTGTTTTTTAAACTTTTGTGATTTGAATATATTGTCATACTTATATCTAGGTAAAAGTTCAACAAGTTCCTTAACTTGTTTATTGAATAGGCTTCCTACTTTAAACATCCACATTGGAAGCACAGTATAGTTAACTTTTTTATTAATAATATTTTCAACTTTATTTATAAGATTTCTATAGGTAATGCTAGAATCTGTAGGTAAATGCCAAGTTTCTCCATAAGCATCAGGTGTATTACCAAGCAATGCTAATGCGCGACTAGCATCAGGCGTCCATATAAGTGTACGTAGAACAGAATCACTCAATGGAACAATTGCTCGTTTGCCTTCTTTAACGCGATTAAAAATCATAGAGTTCGTTATACTTTGAGTTAAATCTGGCCCATAAAATTCTGGTGCGCGACCAATGACTGCATCAATTGTTTCATCTTTCATAGCTGATAATAACATGTTAGCCATTTCAGCGCGTACTTTTGATTTACGTCCTTTTGCTTTAAATGGACTACTTTCTACTTGCACATTATCATTTTTTTCATACATATAAGTATTATCAAAGAACGCTAATTTGCTGTTCGTTTCTTGACATGCTTTAATAACATTTTCCATAATTATAGGAAACCGTTTTTCCCACATTTCTGAATTAGATGGTAAACCAACAGCAAAGTAAACAATATCGCTGCCTTCAATAGCTTTATAAGTATCCTCATATTTCATCAAATCTGCTGGGACCACTTCATCAGTATCGTGTATTTTTTTAGGTTTTCTACTTACCAACCGTATGTTTTTAGTATATTTACTATAAATTTCTTTAGCAATTTCTTGTCCAATTTGTCCATTACTTCCTAGTATTGTCTGCACTATATACTCTTTCCTTTAATCTCTTATTTTTATATAAACAGTGAATCAACATATTGTTGATTCACTAAATGATAATGCAAGGAATGCACGTTAATCATTTGTTTTAATAGAAATATTAATAATTGTTTTTCTTATTAATCCAAGATGTTGAAATATCCATAGCTTCTCGAGTTGCACTGGTTTGATCCAAGTCATTCACCATAACAAAGTCATGAATTGTTCCTTGGAAACGTATTTGAGCTATTTCAACGCCAGCTTCTCTTAATTTATTTGCATAAGCCTCGCCCTCATCGCGTAATACATCAGCTTCTGCATTTAGAATCATAGCAGGCGGTAGTCCCTTAAGATCTTCAATAGAAGCACGTAACGGAGATGCAGTGATTTCTGCTCTTTCTTTAGAATCCGCTGTATATTGATTCCAAAACCATTGCATACCTTCTTTAGTAAGATAGTAATTTTCAGCAAATTGGTTATATGATTCTGTATCAAATTCTGCATTTGTTACAGGATAATATAACAACTGCTGTTTTATTGGCAATCCACCGTATTGTTTTGTCATGATAGTCATTACAGTAGCCATATTACCGCCAACTGAATCACCTGCAACTGTTAATTTATTGATATCAAAATTTTTCTTTTCAGATACGTCTTTTAGTTGTTGCAATACATCATAATTTTGTTCAATTGCTGTTGGGTATTTAGCTTCTGGAGAGCGTGTATATTCTGGGAATACTACTACAGAGTTTGTTCTTACAGCTAATTCTCTTACTAATTTGTCATGTGTTTTTGCACTGCCAAAAACCCAACCAGCTCCATGTATATAATATATTATTGGAAGCTTATCTTTATTTCCTTTCGGGCGAATAAAACGGACTTGAATATCCCCCCATTTTTCAGTTGAAAAATTTGTATCTTCAATATCTACATCATATTTTTCCACTGGGGATGTTTGTACTTCTTCTAGTAAATTTCGACCATCTTCAGGGGCTAATTCATAAATGCGTGGATGTGGCTTGTTAGCATCACTAAATTTTTGTGCGGCAGACTCTAAAACTATTTTTTTATTCATAATAAATCTCCTTTACTGCTAAGTTTACATTCCAATAAGGAATAATACTAATATATATATCCATATGTTTAAACATTTAAACATAATGCTCAAAATTTTAAACTAATCTGCAAGATCTGCTTCGAGAGAA
Source organism: Staphylococcus kloosii (assembly GCF_003019255.1). Classification (NCBI taxonomy): domain Bacteria; kingdom Bacillati; phylum Bacillota; class Bacilli; order Caryophanales; family Staphylococcaceae; genus Staphylococcus; species Staphylococcus kloosii. The sequence continues at coordinate 1,747,288 of NZ_CP027846.1, read as the reverse complement.
GAAGTTAATTCTTTTAACCAATCTAAAGTATCTTCTAAATCTGAACTATAGTATCTCTCAAGTCCTACTTGACTGACAGATAAAATACCTGCATCTAACATTAACTTCAAATGGTGAGAAACAGCTGGACGTGAAATGGGTAATAATAAAGTAATCTGGTTAACTGTTAATTGTTTTTCTCTACACAATAAAACAAGAATTTGTTGTCTTTTTTCATCTTGAAGGATATTTAAAATTTTTGTTCCTCGCTTAAATATTTCTAATGTTTCTTGGATCATTTATAAGCTCCTTTAGCATCTATTCTAATATTAGTATAACCAAATTCTTTAATTAATAATATAATATAGGTAAGAATTCATTAATTGTCATTTATTGGATAAATTAATTTTCACATATAAAATATAGTGACAAAACGGCCCTGCACTAATTTTTAATGCAGGGCAATAACTTATATCTTACGAGTCGTAATTTGCTTTTTTGTACCATTGCCACGCTCTATTTTCGCGCTTTCTTGTTGGCGTGTGTTACGGCTTTGCTCTCGCAAACGTTTGCGTAACGTTGCTTCTTCTGAGGGCGTTAATATATTCCATTTATTCGCCTTTTTTATTTATCGTAAATGACTTGCGTTTGATTGCTATTATCCAATATTGTAGGTGGACTTATAGGCGTTCTGTGATTCAGTTTTATTTTCGTGTTATCTATATCTTTGCCATAAGATACTTCGATAGGCTCATTAAACGCTTTGTTATTTAATATTTCGGAATTGGTTTTACCTCTTGCCACAAACAAACACTCCTTACTTACGTTTTTTATGCTCTGCAAATGCAGGCATTGGCTCTACCATAGGTCTTGCGTTAAGTCCTAATTGTCTTAAATCTCTATTGCTAATATCTAAACAAATCATTATATTTTCGTCTAATTTTTTTAGATACGGTAAAACTTCGATAGCTTCATTGTGGTTTACGCGTCCTACTTCAGTATCGTATAAGCGTACGTTATAAAATAAGCACTTACCGTTTTTTAATTCTACTTTAATATTTTCTAACGTCCCGTTGTTTTTCATATTCAGCCCTCCTTATTGCTATTAGTCTTTTTTGATTAATAGCTATATACTCTGACCATTTTCAGAATGAATTTACTGTTTTTTCAGTAACTTTAATACGTTATGACGATACATAAGTGTATTGTCATATCTTATAAAAGAATAAGTGCCACATTATATAACATTTTTGCAGTATACCGTATAACGGTTTTTTATTTGGGTTAAAATTTCTTCTTTATTAAAAATCATGCTTTGGGGGGATTTTGGGAGAAATTAAGATAAATGAATAAATACATAAAAAACACAACGACGTTGCGCGCCGTTGTGTTTTCGATTAATAAACTATTTTATTTGTGAATTAAGATTCTAATAATAAATCTTCTGGGTTTTCGATTAAGTCTTTAATTGTTTTTAAGAATCCAACTGCTTCTTTGCCGTCGATAATTCTGTGGTCATAGCTTAATGCAATGTACATCATTGGACGGTTTTCGATTGTGTCTGCATCAATTGCAATTGGACGTGTGATGATAGAGTGCATGCCTAGGATTGCTGCTTGACTACCGTTAATAATTGGTGTTGACATCATTGAACCAAAGATACCACCATTAGTAATCGTGAACGATCCGTTAACCATATCATCTAATCCTAATTTTTTGTCGCGAGCTTTAACTGCTAAGTTAGCAATTTCAGCTTCGATTTCAGCAAAGTTTTTCTTGTCACAATCTCTAACGAAAGGTACTAGTAATCCGTCGTCAGTTGAAACTGCTACACCGATATCATAGAATTCTTTTGTAATCATGTCATCGCCATCGATTTCAGCATTAACTTCTGGATATTTTTTCAATGCTGCTACTGCTGCTTTTGTGAAGAATGACATAAATCCAAGTTTTGTACCGTCATGATCTTTAATAAACTGTTCTTTTTTACGTTTACGTAAGTTCATAACATTTGTCATGTCGATTTCATTGAATGTAGTTAACATTGCAGTGTTGTTAGATACTTCTAATAATTTTTTAGAAGCTGTTTTCTTACGACGAGACATTTTTTCTCTTCTAACTGGTTTTGAAGGGTTTTGATTTGCTGGTGCTTTTGCTTCTTCTTTTTTACTTGAATCAGCTGCATTACTTGATGAAGCTTGTTTGTTTTGACTTTGGTCGATGTGTTCTTTTCTCACAACATCGCCTGAATTAGAAGCAACATCGTTTAAATCAATACCTTTTTCGCGTGCATATTTTCTAGCAGATGGTGTCGCATTTACGCGTTGGCCATTGTCACTGCTACTGCTTTCTGAAACTTCAGAAGTTGCAGGTTGTTGATCGTTAGAAGCTTCAGCTTTGTCATCTGAAGATGCACTTGCCTCTTTATCTGAAGAACCTTGTGATTCGCTACTACCGCTATTTGAAGGTTCACCTTCGCCTACAACAGCAATTGCTTGACCTACTTCAACAGTATCGCCTTCGTTAGCAAGAGTTTCTTGAAGTACGCCCGCATCTTCTGAAACTACTTCTACGTTAACTTTATCTGTTTCTAATTCTAAGATAGCTTCACCTTTATCTACGCTATCTCCTACTTGTTTTAACCATTCTGCAATGGTACCTTCTGTGATTGATTCTGCTAATTCTGGAACTTTTACCTCTGGCATGCCTAACTTCCCCCTAGTTATTATTTGTGCTTTGTTCTAATATCATATTTTGTACGAGTTTATGAATTTCTCCATCACCTTCAGCTGGTGCTGAACGTTGAATTCGACCATGGTAGCTTAAATCATATTTATCAATTGTTAACTCTTTCAAGTAAGGATAAACGAATGACCATGAGCCTTGGTTTTTCGGTTCTTCTTGTACCCAAGCGACATTTTCTAAGTTTGGTAAATCGTCTAATAACGCTTCAATTTCTGAAGCAGGGAAAGGATATAGTCTTTCTACTGCAACGATTAAAATGGATTCGTTTGGATTATCAGCTAAATATTCTTTCAAATCAATAAACATTTTTCCAGATGCTAAAATAACTTTTTTAACAGCTGATTTATCATGTTCCTCTGGTAAGATTGGTTCGAATTTTCCAGAAGTGAATTTTGATATTGGGTCAGCTACAGTTTTATTACGTAATAAACTTTTAGGTGACATTACTACAAGTGGTCTCATTGATTGTGTACCTAAGTTAGCTGCTTGTAAACGTAATAAATGGAAATAGTTACTAGCACTAGATAAGTTAACAACAGTCATATTATTTTCACCAGCAAGTTGTAAAAATCTTTCTAATCTTGCTGAAGAGTGTTCAGGACCTTGACCTTCAAATGAATGAGGTAAGAATAAAGTTAATCCTGATCTTTCACCCCATTTAGCTCTTGAACTAAATAAGAAGTTGTCAAAAATCATTTGTGCCATATTTGAAAAGTCACCATATTGTGCTTCCCAAATAGTCATACAGTCTTTGTTTTGTACGTTGTAACCATATTCAAATCCAACGACAGCTGCTTCTGATAGTGGTGAATTATACACTTCAAAAGTCGCTTTTTGATCTGGAACATTGTGTAATGGTGTATAAGTGTCACCAGTTTCAGGGTCATGTAATACTGCATGTCGATGACTGAATGTACCACGTTCACTGTCTTGTCCAGTTAATCGTACTGGTTTACCATCTTGTGTAATTGTTGCGAATGCTAATTGTTCAGCTTGTGCCCAATCTACTAAGCCTTCTTCTGATTCGAATGGCTCTCTACGTTTTTCTAAAACTTTATTTAACTTTTTCATCACATTGAAACCAGATGGATAATTTAACATTGCATCGTTGATTTCTTTTAAATGGTCAAAGCTAAATTCTTTGTCGTCACCTTGTAATGGATTTTCCAAGCTTTCTGGACGTTGCATATCAGGATTGTCCATTTTATCGCTTTTATCAATTTTATCGTGAGCTGAACGTAATGTTTTTTGTACTTCATCCATAATTGAATTCATTTCATCTTCAGATAAAATTTTATCTTCAACTAATTGTTTTCCGTACAATACATCTACTGGATCATGCTTGCGAATTTCATGATATTGTATTGGATTAGTAATTGATGGCTCATCCATTTCGTTATGGCCATAACGACGGTAACCTACTAAGTCAATTACTACATCTTTATGAAATTCTTTTCTGAATGCCATAGCGATTTCGATGGCTTCGATAGTTGCTTCTACATTGTCGGCATTAACATGCATAATTGGCACATCGTAACCTTTAGCAATATCAGAAGAATAAGTAGTTGAACGGCCATCTTCTGGCTCAGTAGTGAATCCAATACGGTTATTCGTGATGATATGCAAAGTACCACCTGTAGAATAGCCTTCTAAACCACCAAGGTTCATTGCTTCAAAGTTAATACCTTGACCTGGATAAGCAGCGTCACCATGAATAAGAATTGGCATCGCATTATGGAAATCTGTCGTTACAGACCCTGCTTGTTCAGTGTCATCTTGGCTTGCTCTCGTTTTACCTAAGACTACTGGTGCAACAATTTCTAAATGACTTGGGTTGTTAGCTAATGATATACGTTGCTCGATACCATATGAGTCTGTAGTTTTAACGCCACCTAAGTGGTATTTAACGTCTCCAGACCAACCATTAGTTAGTTGCAAACTACCATCTTCAGGTAAGAACTTCATTGGATCAGTGTGCATGAATTCAGAAATCATCATTTCATATGGTTTTTCTAACACGTGAGTTAGCACATTTAATCTACCACGGTGTGCCATACCAATTTGAATGTTTTGAATTCCTTCATCGCCAGCTAATCTTAAAGTTTGTTGTAGCATAGGTACTAGTGTATCAACGCCTTCTATAGAGAAACGTTTAGCACCTACAAAGTTTTTGTGTAAATATTTTTCAAAACCTTCAACATGTGCAAGATTTTTGAATAATTCAATTTTTTGGTTTTCATTTAGTGTGGCTTTATAAGGTGTCTCTATACGACGCTTTAACCAAACACGTTCTTTGTTGTTATTAATGTGCGTGTATTCAAAAGCTATTGGCCCTTTATAACGTCTTTCCATACGATCAATTGCTTCATATGCATTGTCATAAATATCTTTGAAATGCTCTGAAACAATACCGGCCGAGATAGATTCTAATGTTTCTTGGTCTAAATTAAAATCTTCAATGTTTAGCTTTGGTACATGTTTTCTTTCAGGACGATTAACCGGATAAATATCTGCCAATAAATGCCCGTATTGTCTAATATTATCAATTAATCTCATAACACGTTTAATCGTGCTATCACCTTTTGCATCGCCTCGATCGGCGCTTGCTTTCGTTACGATGTCTGCTTCACCGTTTTTAATTGTACTGAAAAGGACTTGCAAATCTTCAGGAACTGCAGATGGATCTTCTAAATAGATGTCGTACAAATCAAGTACATAGCCAAGATTTGTCCCGAAATTTACAGGTGCCTCGGAAACCTGTCTTTCGTTGCTCATTTTACACCCTCCACAAAATAGTTGAAACGCTTACACACCAATAATAGCATTAAATCTATTGAAATAAAAGCACCAAAAGCCTGTAAAATATAAAAAAATAGTTTGAGATATAATTTTATAACACCTATAAAATTGTCATAAAAAATAAACCATTAATTATTAATAAATAATGGTTTATTTAACATTTTTGTACTTACAAGCTTTGCTTATAACTAGTGCACAACATTATATTTGTATTGTAACAATTATTGTCTAAACTAAAAAGTGATTTTGAAAGTAGTATATTTTCCTACTTCACTATCAACTTGTATCGTACCGTTATAATATTCAATTATTTTTTTAGCTATTGATAATCCTAAGCCATTGCCGCCTAAATTACGCGCGCGTGATTTATCAACTCTGTAAAATCTATCGAAGATAAATTCAATATCTTCTTTTGGAATACCCATACCGTGGTCGGTGACTTCTATAGAAATTTGTTTGTTTTTTAAATTAGTTTGAATTTGAATAAATTTATTATTTTGGTCATATTTAATGGCGTTATCAATAAAAATTATTAATATTTGTTCGAATTGGTAACGATTTATTTTAATATTTAATGGTTTATCAAAAGGTTCGAAGTTAAAAGTATAATCTGGATGTAAGTGTTCCATAGACTTAATTCTAGAATAGATTTCTTTATTAATATCGACACTTTCAATTTCTCTATCATTAACTGAATTATTTTCCTTCGTTAATAATAATAATTCTTCTACTAATTTTGTAATCCGTGACATCTCTTCTAGTGAGATATCTAATGATTCTTCTAAAATTGCAGGGTCCTTTTTGCCCCATCTTTGAATTAAGTTTAAGTGCCCTTGAATAATTTGTAACGGTGTACGCAATTCATGTGAAGCATCTTCAACAAATTGTCGCTGTTGGTTAAATGACTCTTCTAATTGCGCCATCATGGCATTAAATGTGTCGATAAGGTGATCGGTTTCTTCGTAACTAGTCGGTAATTCTAATTTTTCTTGGAAACCATCACGGCGTATTTGTCTCATTTTATTAGACATAGTTATCAGTGGTTTTGTTATTTGTGAAGAAACAATGTAACTGATCATCGCAGTTAATAGAGTAGCAATAATGCCAAATGTTAGAGCGAATAAATATAATGAATTCACCAAGGCATTGTAATTTTTTAATGAATGAACAATGACACTATAACCGCTAAAGCTTTGAGAATCAATTTTATTAGTAATAATTAAATAATTGACACCGTGGTCAGATTTTATTTCTTGATGATGGAAACTATGTACATGTAAATCGGGTGAAAAATTAATCGAATTATCATTAGATGTTTCTAGTTTTAATTTTTCATTATTATTAAAAAGCATAACTTTTTGATAATTTCCTAAAGAAGCGTTTAGATCTAAAGGTGAAATATGATCAATGGGTTTCGTTTCGAATAAATTATTGATGTCATTAGAACTGCGTTCGGCTTCTGCAATCTCATTTTGTCTTAGTGCATTGCTGACATAAAATATGATGATGATACTAAAGATTAATATTGTTGAAAAAGTAATCGTCGTCGTTATTATCATCCATTGGGTTTTTAGTCTTCTTTTAGTCATCGTCTTATCACGTAACCTACGCCTCTAACCGTCTCAATATAGTTATCCATACCATAAGGCTTTAATTTATTACGCAAATAGCGAATATAGACATCTACGACATTTGTTTCAACTTCACTATCATAACCCCAAACATCGTCTAAGATTTGTTCACGTTGCATCACATGATTGATATTATTTCCTAACAATAGCAGTAAATCATATTCAGTTTTTGTTAAGCCTAATGGCTCACCATTTACTGTAACTTTAAAAGCCTCCTTGTTAATAACCAAACCATTTATATTAATTTCGTCCTTTTTAGGCTGTCGTCGTAACATAGCACGTATACGAGCAAGTAACTCTTCAATATCAAAAGGTTTTACAATATAATCATCTGCACCATAATCTAATCCAGCTACTTTATCATAGGTATCACTTTTGGCTGTAATAATAATAATGGGTGTATTTTGAGATTGTCTTATTTGTCTACAAATTTCCAAACCGTTAATGCTAGGTAGCATTAAGTCTAATAAAATTAAATCATATGTATTACTCAAAGCTTTATCCAAGCCTTGCTGCCCATCATATTCGATGTCAACGTCATAGTTTTCGTGTTGTAGTTCTAATTCTATAAAACGTGCCAAATTTTGCTCATCTTCAACAATTAAAATTTTTGTCATGCAACTAACTCCTTATCTATGATATTAGGAAAATTGTTATTTAATAATAGGTTATATCTATCATATATTATCAATTTATGAACTTAATTTGAAGTAACTTATTAATTTCAATGAAGGTGAATTACGACTAGCCATTATAGTGATAAAAAGTTTTAAAAAAATTACTGAAATTTAATTGACAATGATTCTCAATGATGTATAATGTAATTGAAAATGATTATCAATTCCGAAAAGACATTCCCCCCACACATTTCGTTCTTTGATGGAATGATCATTTTCAGAAATATCCCCTTTTATATGCCCGTAAAAGACTAACGTTGCGAGTCAACGTAACATATAATCGGTTTTACCTCGGTAAAACCGGTTTTTTGTATTGTCTTTAGTTATTTTCTATTGTATATAGTTTTATAAAAAAACACGCATACAGATTTTCAATCATCTGTGTGCGTGTTAATAATATAACATTATATTTGCAGTTTATGTCTTAATATAAGTGTACTTAATACTATACAGAAAGTCCCACCAATTATGCCAGCTATTACATCAGTAGGATAATGCACGCCTAGATACACGCGTGATGCCGAAATCATAATTATAAATAAAGCGCATAAACCAATTGTAAAAGCTTTTGCTTTATCTTTCATGACACGATTAGCGATATAAATGCCACTACCGAAAAAAGCTGTTGCCCCCATAGCGTGTCCACTTGGGAAACTGAAACCAGAAATATCAATTAGACGTAATAACGTTGGACGTTCTCTGTCAAAAATATTTTTAAGTAGTGGATTTAAAGTACTAGATAAGCTCATCGCTATAACGAAAAATAGCGTTTCGATGTTGTAGCGTTTTAACATTAAGTATGCTACTAATAATAATGATAAGCATACCATTGCCCAAACTTCGCCGACTTTTGTAAATCCTAATAATATCGTCGTTGTAATAAAGCTCTCAGATGAATAAATGAACTCATAAACTTCATTATCAATCCATTTACCCAGTCGTGATTCATGGAAAAATGCAATCACGCTAAATATTAAAGTGAAAATAATTAGTAATGAAATACGTTTCCAGCGTGACATTGTTATGCACCTTCCCTCCCTGAGTTATTGCAATGCATCTTTGATGATTTTATCAAATAAGTCGTGTCTTGTGTAACTTTCTTTATAGGAATTCATTTGTTCTATAATTGTAGCTCTATTATTTTCAATATTAATTAATTGTTTAGTTAATTTATCTTCTGTTAACTCATCTTCCATAATGTAGCTACCAAAATCTTTTTTGGCAAAGTTTTTCGCATTATCGATTTGGTCGCCACGAGATTGATCTAAACCAAGTGGTATTAATAACATTGGTATTTTTAATGTTAAAAATTCATAAATCGCATTTGCTCCAGCACGACTAATAACCGTATCAGTAATAGCTAACAAATCAGTTAAATCATCTTTAACAAATTCAAATTGACAGTAACCTTCACGGTCTTGTAGTTGTTCATCAAGTAATCCTTTACCAGTTAAATGAATAATTTGGTAAGTTTTTAATAAACCGTCTAAATTGCCTCGGATAATGTCATTTAACTTTCTACTACCTAAACTGCCACCCATAACAAGTAACACTTTTTTGTCATTAGTAAAGTTAGTTAAATGATAACCTCTTGATTTATTACCACTTTTTAAATCCTCACGCACTGTTGCACCGACAAAATCTGCTTTATCTTGAGGTAAATATTTAACTGTATCCTCAAATGTAGTATAAATTTTCTTGGCAAATTTTAAGGCGATTTTATTCGCTAATCCTGGTGTTAAATCTGATTCATGGATTATTGTGGGTATTTTAAGAGAACGAGCTGCTATTACAACAGGTACAGATACAAATCCACCTTTCGAAAATAATAAATCAGGTTGCTCTTTTTTTAATACTTTACGAGCATCAAGCACACCTTTTAATACTTTGAATACGTCTTTAATATTCTCTAAAGAAATATAGCGTCTTAACTTACCACTAGAGATGCTATGATAAGTAATATTAGGTAATTGTGATGCGATCATCTCTTTTTCAATACCGTTTTTAGAACCGATATAAAAGGCTTCATGACCTTTTTCAATTGCAGTTGGAATTAAACTTAAATTGACTGAAACGTGTCCAACAGTACCGCCACCGGTAAATGCAATCTTTGACATAATACAACCTCTATTCTTCTAATTTTTTATAATATGCATAAAATGGTTTGCCTTTATTAAAAGGATGATAATCCATTTCTGCTTCTCCTACTTTAGTAAAGCCAAATTTTCTGAATAAACTTTGTGCACGATAGTTTAATGCAAAAGTATCAGTGATTAACATATGAACACCGTGGTCTTCAGCTAAATTAACGGCAAAATCGAATAATTCAGTGGCGCCACCTTTATAATCGGGAGAGCTCGCCAATCTGTGTATAACATATGCATTCGTTCTATTAATTGGCCATTCAATTTTATCATACCACTCAGATTGATTTTGGTCGACCACAATAAAGCCATATATTTTATCGTTTGATTCAAGGACGAACAATGATTCATTATTTATATCGTCAACGAAATGTTCGGATAAAGGATAATGTTCATCCCACTGATTATTATTATCTTGTTGCATCACGGATTTAGCATCCTCTACTAGTAACATAACACTATCTAAATCTTGTTTTGTTGCAGTTCTAATCATATTGTTACACCTCACTATTATATATTTTACTTCAATTGTTTGATTACTTTATCTAATACAGAATCATCTTTATTAGCTTTTTGAACTAATTGCTGCGTGAATTTATCATTGGTTGATTTATCAAACTTACCTGTCGTAGATAAATTATTCTTTTCTTGGAATGATTTAACAGCTTGTTGTAACTCAGAATCAAATTTTGTAGATTTATTATCTACATTATAACCTAAAGCTTGGAGACCAATTTTTAATGATTTTACATTTTTATTATCATCATTAAGTTGATAAGTAGTATTATTTGGAATTACAGTAAGAGACTGATAGGCAGGTTCTTTAATTTCAACGTTAGGTTTTATACCTTTTCCATGAATATAATGTTTGTGTGGTGTTAGCCATTTTAACTCTGTGTATTTGAGTAAAGAACCATCTTTAAATTCTTTCGTTGTTTGAACAATACCTTTACCAAACGTCGTAGTACCATAAACTTTGGCTTTATGATAATCTTTCATCGCACCTGTAAAGACTTCAGACGAACTGGCTGAACCTTTATTCACTAAAATAGCTACGTGCATATCTTTTGCTTCTTTTAGTGCATCATTAGGTGCTTTAATCGATTCAGTATGTTTGCCTTTTTCTAAAGAAACTACAGTTTTATTTTTATCAATAAAGATATTAGCCATCTTAACTGCTTCATTAAGTAAACCACCAGGATTATTTCTTAAATCTAACACGATATTTTTCACACCATGTTTATGTGCTTTAATAATTTGCGATTTAAGTTCTGCAGCAGTACCGCTTTGGAATTTATTAATAGTAAATACGCCAACATTTCCATGCTTGTTATATTCTACACTTTTAACATGTATCGTATCGCGTTTAATACTAATATCATGTGATTGACCGTTACGTTCAACCGTTAACGTTACAGTAGTACCTTTTTTACCGCGTACTTTCTTTACTACATCTTCTAATGGTTTACCTTCAACTGATTTACCGTCGACCTTAGTAACGACATCTTTTGGTTTGATACCAGCTTTTTCTGCAGGTGAATCTTTCATCGGACTTGTAATTTGTATTGTATTATGTTTCTTTTGCATTTCTGCACCAATACCTACAAAGTCACCAGATACATCTTCGTTGAATGATTTGGTTTGTTCTTTCGTCATATATTCAGAATATGGATCATGTAATTTACTTACCATTCCTTTTATGGCTGCATCTGAAAGTTTCTTTGAATCTGTAGGTTTATAATATTCTTTATCTAATGTTTTGTATGCTTGCTCTATTTTTTTAACAGAAGCACGCTGTTCGCTATTTAGTCCACTTGCCCAATGACTTATAGCTATCGTGGCAAAAACAGTAATAACGACTGTTAATACGACTATACCTATTAACATTAATATAAAAGAACTTAATTTAAAATTAACCTTTTTCTTTTGCTGTTTAGCAGATTGTTGTTCTTCATTATTTTCTGTCATTTCATCACTTCCTAATGGCTTATGTATATTAAACATAAATTTGCTAAAAAATAAAAGTGGCTGGGATAGAACCTAAATAGATTTACCCCAGCCCCAATTATTCTACTGTAATATAATAGTATAAATATAATGTAAATCTCAAATAATATCGCTATTTAGAATTGTAACCATTCTAAATATTCTTCATATAAATCATCAAAAACAGACATAGATACTGTAAAATCCCCGTGAGTTTCAATGTATTCCGAAAGAATATTGAAATCTTTTTCGTGTTTTGGAAAAGACAAATCATCAAAAATTTGTTCTGCTAATTCGCCTTTATCATTTTTACGTCCTCTAACTGTTAATGCGAATTGGTAAAATGAATAATTTTTCATTATTTCATTGTCACATCTACAATTTTAGTGTCACCTTTTACTACGTTCGTAGCTTCTGCAAAGTTAACAGATGCTGTTTGATCTGAATTTGTAATAATAATAGGAGATGTTGTAGATTTAGCATTGTTTTGGATAAAGTCTTTATCAAATTTTAAAATTGGGTCACCTACATTTACAGTGTCGCCACTTTCGACTAATATTTCGAAACCTTCGCCATCTAATTGAACTGTATCTAAACCGATATGCACTAATAACTCTAAGCCGTTTTCAGCTTTTAAGCCAATTGCGTGTTTTGTTGGGAATACATTGTCGATTTTACCATCGATTGGAGATACAACTTCACCTTCGCTTGGTTTAATGCCGAAACCTTCACCCATCATTTTTTGTGCGAAAACAGGGTCTGGAATATCGTCTATTTTTACATATTCACCTGTAATAGGCGCATAAATTTCAATTTCTTTTTTAGCTTCTTGACCTTTACCAAATAATTTTTTAAACATAATTAATCCGCTCCTTAATTTTTAAAATGTGGTAACAAATCTCCGTAGCCTAATTCTTCTAATTTATCATAAGGGATAAATTGTACTGCCGCAGAGTTAATGCAGTAGCGCAAACCACCAGACTCTCTAGGTCCATCATTAAAGACATGACCTAAATGACTATTAGAATCTTCTGATCTAACTTCAGTTCTAATCATGCCCATTGATTTATCAACGAGTTCGATGATTTCTTCATCGTTTAAAGCTTTTGAAAAGCTTGGCCAACCACAATCCGACTCAAATTTTTCTTCAGAAGTAAATAATGGTTTACCAGATAATTTATCTACATAAATGCCTTTATCAAAATGGTTCCAATATTCATTTTGAAATGGTGGTTCTGTACCATCTTCTTGTGTTACTAAATGTTCCATTTCTGTTAATTCATCTTTACTTTTCTTAATCATTTTGTTCCCCCCAATGCTTTTCTATAAACGCTTTTCTACCGGAACCGCGTTGATATTGTTCATAATGTAACGGGTTCTTTTTATAATAATCTTGATGGTAATCTTCTGCTGGATAAAAGTTTTTATATGGTTTGATTGGTGTAATAACCGGTTTATCGAAAATTTGCTGCTCATTTAATTGTTGAATTTTATGTTCTGCAGCCTTTTTCTGTTCCTCATCATGATAAAAAATAACGGGTTCGTAATGTTCACCACGGTCGAAAAACTGGCCGGTATTATCCGTTGGATCAAATGTTTTGAAATATATATCTAAAATATTTTCAAATGTTGTAATGTCTGCGTCATAAGTAATTTGCACTGCTTCTACGTGACCAGTTTGATTTGTACTTACTTGTTCATAGGTAGGATTATCAATGTTTCCACCGCTATATCCTGAGACTACATCTTTTATGCCTGGGTATGATGTGAATGGTTTAACTAAACACCAGAAACATCCTCCGGCTAATGTTGCATATGCCATAATAAGCCTCCTAAAATATATCTTGTCATAAAATTAACAATAAATTAAGAAATTTGCTATTAAAATGTTTGAAGAAATAGCCTTTAATCAATATATAATAGTTAAGATTTCAATACGACTAATCCAATTGCACCTTGTCCTGTATGTGCAGAAATAATAGGTGTAGTGGTATTTACATCAAAATCACTAAAATCGAATTCTTCTGAAAAATGTTTTTTTATTTTATCAACAAATTGCATAATATTAGCGTGAGCTATACCAATTGCTTTAATATTATGATTCTCAACAAATTGCGCAACTTCTTTTTTTAAGAATTGAATACTTGAATTTTGTGTGCGTGAATTATGGACTAATTCAATTTTGCCATCAATTAAAGTACCCACTGGTTTGATTTTAATCATATTTCCGATTAAACCTTTTGTTTTACTTATTCGACCACCTTTTATTAGCTGGTGTAATTGGCCAATGACTACATAGAGTTTAATATTTTTTTGTAATTCAATGACTTGTTTTTCAATATCTGCAACGGCTAATTGTTCACGTTTCCACTCTACTATTTGTTTAATTTGATAGCCTAGGCCATAAGAGATAGATTTTGAATCAATGACAGTAACTTTACTTTCTGTCATTTGACTTGCTTGCACAGCAGTTTGATACGTTCCGCTCAAACCAGAAGTCATATGGATACTAATAATTTCAGAACCGTCTGAACCAAGTTCGTCATATAATTCTATAAATTTACCGATAGGAGGCTGGCTTGTCTTAACATCAGCATCAGCCTCTATTTTTTCAATAAATTGTTCGGAGGATATATCAACTTGATCAATATAAGATTCTCCATCAATCGTCAAGTTAAGTGGGACAACGTGTATATCATTGTCTTCAAGATATTGCTTAGATAAATCAGAAGTCGAATCTGTCACAATTTTTAATTTTGCCATAGTTTATCCTCCTTATTGTGCCTTACGAACTAGATGTAAAAATGTATGTGGTATTGTATTTTTATCATCTAGTGTACCTGTTACTGAAGATTCAACTTCCCAGTCTTCAAAAGTGTATGGAGGGAAAAATGTATCGCCATTAAATTTATCTTCTATAACGGTGATATACATATCATCAACGACATCAATCATTTCTTCGAACAAAGTTTGTCCTCCAAAGATGAAAATATGACCGGTTAAATCATAGATTTCATCAATGGAATGTATAACGTCTACACCTTCAGCTTCAAATGAAGTATTTCTAGTTAATACAACGTTTTTTCTATTTGGTAACGGTTTGCCAATAGATTCAAATGTTGATCTACCCATTACGAGTGTATGGCCAGTAGACAATTTTTTAACATGCTTTAAATCGTTGGGTAAATGCCATGGTAATTGATTGTCTATACCTATAACACGTTGTTGGTCATGGGCTACTAATATCGAAAGTGTCATAATATCCTCCTTTATAAATGTTTAATTACTATTGTTAAACCGCTATGGGTGCTTTTATTGCAGGATGTGATTCATAATTTTCAAGCGTCAAATCTTCATAATTTATATCGAAGATAGATTTATCGCTATTAATTTTAATCGTTGGTGCAGCGAAACTATCACGCTCGAGTTGTGTTTCTATTGCATCCATATGATTAGAATAAATATGTGCATCACCGAAAGTATGAACAAATTCGCCTACTTCGAGACCACATTCATTTGCAATTAAATGTGTTAATAAACTATAACTTGCTATATTAAATGGTACGCCTAAGAAGATATCGGCACTTCGTTGGTATAATTGACAGCTCAGTTTACCATCTTGCACATAAAACTGGAACATTGTATGGCATGGTGGTAAGGCCATTGTATCAATCTCTGCAGGATTCCAAGCTGAAACAATGTGTCTACGTGAATTAGGATTTTGCTTAATTTGCTCGATAACATTAGCTAATTGATCAATATGATTCCCATCTTTATCTTGCCAATCACGCCATTGTTTACCATACACGTTACCTAAATCCCCGTATTTTTCAGCAAATGTATCATCTTCTAATATTTGTTGTTTGAATTTTGCCATTTCTTCTTTATAGAGCGCGTTAAAGTTTTCATCACTTTGAGCTCTATGCCCAAAATCTGTCATATCTGGACCATGGTAGTCATCTGACTTAATGTATTTTTCAAATGCCCATTCATTCCAAATATTGTTTTTATATTGTAGTAAATATTTTATATTCGTATCACCTTTAATAAACCATAATAATTCGGTAGCAACTAATTTAAATGATACTTTTTTTGTTGTTAATAACGGAAAACCTTTTGATAAATCAAAACGTAACTGGTGTCCAAATTTAGAAATTGTACCCGTATGTGTTCGATCATCTTTTGATTTTCCTATTTCTAATACTTCTTCACACAAATCATGATAAGCTTTGTCAAAAGCATTTAACATTTAAATTCACGCTCCTCTCAATAATAAGCTACTTAGTATTAATAATATTGCATATTGTCATCGATTTAAAGTAATTATATAGAAAACGCGATTGACTTTACTTGCCAATCGCGAAAAATTATTATAATAATTTAATTTTTTAATTATTATGAACAATGTTCATCGAATGCATCTTTAATATCCATGCAGATATCTTGTATGTCGCGACCTTCAATATGTTCTCTCGGAATAAAATGTTTAAGTTCAGTCCCTTTAAATAGTGCATAAGATGGACTTGAAGGTACTTGTTGTATATAATCTCTCATTTCTTGAGTCGCTTCTTTATCTTGACCGGCGAAAACAGTAACTTTGTGCTGAGGTTTATTGTCATTTTGCTCAGCAACAGTAACTGCTGCAGGTCGTGCTAATCCCGCTGCGCAACCACAAGTTGAATTGATTACGACAAATGTCGTTTCATCTTCTGGTACATTATCCATATGTTCTTTAACTGCGTCTGGTGTTTCTAAACTAACAAAGTCATGAGAAGTTAATTCTTCTCGCATTTGTGTCGCTAACTCATTCATATATGCTTCATAAGCGTTCATATTAATACACTCCTAAGTTTAAAATAATAATAAGATTTGCGTGCTATTTATTGTTTCTATTGGCAATCTGCTTCCATACAGAACCAAGTGCCTCATCGCCATTTTCGATACGAGAAATAGCCATTTCAATCTGTAATTTAACTTCATAGGCATTATCATCGATGTGTGCTTTCAAGCTATCTAACTGTTCTGGTCCACCTTCATCAAATAAAAACATTGCCGCTCTCCAGCGTACTATTTTCTGTGGATCATCTAGTGCCTTTTCCATTTCTGGTAATGCTTGTTTAAAGCCTAAATCACTAAGGCAATCACCTGCTGTGCGTCGTACGCCAGGGCTTTTATCATTTAATCCTTTATATAAATAAGGTAACACTTGTTCATCTTCAAGCATACCTAAAAGTACAACCGCTTCACGTCTCAATGGCGCTTTTTCTTCATCGCTTAATACACTACCTAGTAATGGTAAATCTTCTAATGTTGGTGTTGGAAATTGTTTTAACATGCGCAATCTATCTTTCCAATTTTCAGCGCTATTATACTCTTCCAATGTAACATGAGTATAAACTTTCTCAGGCACAACAATGTCAGTTGCTTGTGCATCACTTACTAATTTGTCTAGTTGTTCTTGTGGATACATCGCAGTAATTTCATCGCTGATTTCTGACATGATATCATCAAATTCACCATATCTTATACCAAAGTCTTCCCACTTTCTTAGAAAGACAACATTATCATTTTCTTTTTGTGCCGCAAGCATACTATCTACATATACTTCTGGCAATTGCTTACGTTTTTCCTCTTCGTTATTAGTTAGTTTGATTTGATATGGTATACCTTTGAACATTAAAACTTCAGCTTGGATTTCACCAAAATGTTCGTCTGGCGTTGCTTCTTCCGTTTCACCTATCTCGTCATTTAAAGTAGAGGTAATTTGAGGTAATACTTCTTCCCAGTCAGCTTTAGGTTGTTTATCCACTGCTAAAAAGTCCATAACATGAAAAATTGATTTAACGTCGTCTAAAGCTAATAAATCATTTATAAATTGAGGTTGCCCTTCTTTTACTGTTGTATAAGTATTTGATTTATTATCTTCTCTTTTTTCACTTAGTACTATTTTCATTGTATTTGGACTTGGTGTAGGTTCTACGCGTACTATTTCCATATATGTTACCTCCCTATTGTAAGTTATTTCCAATTTGTTTAATTTGTATGCCGATTGAACATTCATTTATGCAAAAATGATGTGCATAAGTTTTACCATGTTCTTTTCTATTATGAGCTTTCAGCATACATTGATGGCAGTAAGTATTCATTAAGTTATCAATTGCTGCAATAGCTTCTTTTTCTGAATAAGTTAGAATTGCTATTCACACTCCTATAGTTAAATAAATCATTATAGTATTAAAACATAATATTTAAAATGTGTAGCTATTTATATAACTAATACTTTATTATTAGTTCAAAACAAGCAATTAATCACATTATAGCATTTGTAAGTTAGAATGTTGAATGCAAAAGGTTGTACATTGTAAAAGGTTAATATAAGTTGTAAAAAATTTAAAATCACCTGTTTGACTTTTTACGTTATTGCAATTTATTTAGCAATCTATTAAAATTAATAAGTTGCATTTTGCGGTTTCTAAACACCCGCTTAATCAAAATTTAGGAGGAAATTAAATGTTTAACGAGTTATTTGGTATCTTTACTTTTATCGTTACCTTTGTATTATTAATAATTATGTACAGAGTGTTTGGGAAACACGGATTACTTGCCTGGGTAGCTATAGGGACAATTATAGCTAATATACAAGTAATCAAAACGATTGATTTATTTTCTATTTCAGCTACTTTAGGTAATGTAATGTTTGCTTCAATTTATTTAGCGACAGACATCCTGAATGATATTTATGGTCGAAAAGTAGCAAAAAGAGCTGTGTGGTTAGGATTTAGTTCAACATTAGTAATGATTATCGTTATGCAATTATCATTACACTTTACGCCTTCCCCAGTTGATACGTCACAACACGCTTTAGAAACAATATTTAATGTTGTTCCACGAATCGCATTAGGATCTATTATCGCCTATATTATAGGACAACATCTAGACGTTATGATATTCTCACTTATTAAAAAAGTATTCAGTTCAGATAGAACTTTTATTATAAGAGCCTATGGTAGTACTTTATTTAGTAATATTATAGATACAGCATTATTTGTCTTAATTGCATTTGCAGGTTCAATGCCTAACGCTGCAGTATTTGAAATTTTCATTACAACTTACGTATTGAAACTATTATCTACAATATTTAACGTGCCTTTTGGTTATATTGCAAAATCTATGTATCGTAAAGGCAAAATTACAAGTAAAGACGAAGGCTATTAAGTCCAAAAGAGATTGAAGTGATTCAATCTCTTTTTTTATTTAATAAACGATTAATTTGCTCTAATAAGAATTCAAATGTTGTATAACCTTCACTTGCTAAAAAATGCCCTTCATGTGGAATTTCTATGGTATCAATGCCTAAGGAAGAAGACAATCTACGCGTCGCATCTATATTAACTATTGGATCTGCAGTTGCGCCTATTACCTTTATAGTATGCGCGTTAATATTGTTTAATGAAATATCTGTCTGAGTAATAAAGTGATTTAATTCAGGTATATTTGGTAATTGCTCATTAAATCCAGAGATAAGAAACAATCCTTTGATATGTGTTTCATTAGCGTGATGTGATAAATAATCTAATGTAGTGATAACACCTAAGCTATGCGCGACGATTATAGTTTCATTAGTTAATTTATGACTTAAGTAATCGTCTAGTGTTTGTGACCACGCCTTGTATTTTGGTTGTGCAGAGTTGGGTAATGGTATAATTTCTGTCGTATAACCATATCGCATCATAGAGGATTTTAACCATTGAAACCAATGGCTTTCAGTATTGGCTTTATAACCATGAATTATAAATAAATTTTTCATTAGTATCTCCTTTACGTTTTACTTTAGTTATTCTAATTTGTATTACGTTATCATAAGATAATAATAGTAGATCAATTCTTAATGCAAGTTAATTATTATCATATTTAGTAATTTGCTAAAATAAAGATAATCTATGTTAAGAGGTGTATACATTGGCTAAAATATATTTTGATGCAGCAACTGGAGGTAATCCTGGATTAAGTAGTTGTGCTGTCGTAATCGTTACAGAAGACGAACGCTACGTATTTGAAAAAGATTTAGGTATATTAGATAATCATAGCGCTGAATGGGCTGCATTCGAGTTCGCATTGCATTGTGCAATTGATTTGAAAATAGACAATGCTTTAGTTTTTACTGATTCAAAATTAATAGAAGATAGTGTTAATAGAGAGCAAGTAAAAAATGATAAATTCAAACCTTACTTGAATAAAACATTAGCCCTTGCAAATAAGTTTGAGTTAATGTTTGTTAAATGGGTTCCCCGTAATCAAAATAAAGAAGCAAATCATCATGCTCAACAAGCACTATATAAAAATACACAACAAGAAAAGAAGCGGAAATGACGTAACTTGTCATTACCGCTTCTTTTTTATTATTTGAAATGTGTGGCTAAATATTTACCAGACACATACAATTCATGTTCTTTACACACATCTAATGCATTTGTTAATGATGTGCCAAATTGCATTGCTGGCAATAATTGTGCGATATTTAATGGCACCTCTGTGTGAATTTGAGCTAATGTTTTAGAAATTTTTAAATTAGCTAAGTCTGCGTTGATTTTCTTTTGTTGTCCAGCCGTTAATTCGTCAATTGCTGCAATAACATTTTCTACAGAACCGTATTGTTGTATTAACTTAATTGCTGTTTTTTCACCAATACCTTTTACTCCCGGATAACCATCTGCGCTATCTCCCATAAAGGCCTTAATGTCTATTAATTGTTTTGGCTCGACACCATACTCATCAACGAAGCGGTCTAGAGTATAGCGGTTGTAAATATTAAATCCTTTTTTCGTTAACCATATTTCAACGTTTGAATTTATACATTGCAAAATATCTCTATCGCCAGTCACAACATAAATTTCGTTGTCTTCGGAAAGATGATGTGCCAATGTTCCTATTACATCATCCGCTTCATAATTAGTCACACCTACGTTAACAAAACCGAATTGCTCTGATACTTCTTTGACAAAATCAAATTGTGGAATTAATTCTTCTGGTGGTGCAGGTCTATTTTGTTTGTAACCTTCAAACATTTCATTTCTGAATGTCTGTTGCCCCATATCCCAACAAACAGCTACATGTGTAGGATTAATTTCATTTAACGCTGTAAAAACGTGGCGTACGAACCCTTGCACACCATTTGTAGGAATACCTTGAGAATTTTTCATAAATTGATTGTGTAAACTCGTTGCATAAAAGTGACGAAATAGTAAAGCCATCCCATCAACGAGTAAAACTTTGTTAGACATTATAGTAGCCTTCTTTCTTTATGTTACAAAATTTGTGCTAAATCATCATTTGTCGCTTTTAATGATTTAATTAACTCGTCATCAAGTTTAAATGATAGCAATTCTTGAATTTGAGATTGTATTTCTTGTTCTAATTGTTCGTTTATGTCATAAACTTTGTCAGACATATCTGTTACTACATGGTTAAGTCCTTCTCTTAAATCAGCAATTTTTGGTTGTAATTGTGATATTGTACTTTCAGTGATGTCATCTTGGATTTGTTGTTGTACATTTGGTTGAATTAATTTTTTCTTTGTTAATGATTTTGGTAATAGTGATAACATTTCATTGAAATCAACTCTTAAATACGGCTCATCTAAACGTAAAAATGTTGCATCGATTTCTGGTGTAATAAAGACATGTAAATTTTCTAATTTTTGTTTGATTGGTGCCATCTCATTAATATACTGTTCTTCAAAATACTTTTTAATACGTTCAACAAGTAATGACTGTTCTAAATATAGTCGTTGGTGAATTTGGTCTAAATAAATTTTCGTCGCTTTTTTCTTTTCTTCATTAAAGTCACTACTTTTAGTCATTTGACTATTAAAGACTGAACGTACTTCGTCTCGTAATTGAATTTTTAAACGTTCTACTAAATGATATAGCTGGTCATCAACTTCATTATCAGTACTGTTATTAACATTTTGCATTAATGAAGGTTGAATAACATTTTTACCATCATATTTACGTAATTTAGACGTTCTTTCTTCTATTTGGGCTTTATTCGTATCGTATTCATCAATCATTTGTTCATATGCAGTTGAAACATGTTGTAATTGGTTAAGCATTTGATCTTGAAGAATATATTTTGACTCTACGACCGTGAAATGCTCAATATCATCACGTAATGATTTCATCTCACCATCATTTCCCTTAAGCGATTCTCTACTAGAAACCGAATAAATTGTTGGGTCCATATTGACTTGCAGTAAGGCACTTCTCACATAGTCATACACTGCAGTTAAATCGTCATTATTTTCAGCTAAATCAACCGCGTTAATTATCATTTTGAAAGCTTGATTAGAATTTAATTGATTCATGTCTTTCATATGTTCAATAAATTTCTTATCGTTATCCGTAAAGGCATGGTTAAAGTAACTTACATATAATATTAAATCTGATGATGTTAATACTTTTTCTGTTTCATTCGTATGTCGTTGGTTATTTGAATGTAAACCTAATGAATCGACAATAATTTTATCTTCTAACCATGGTAATGGTAATTTTAAGTGTACAGTATTAACGAAAGTAGCATACTCATCTTCTGCACTCCACTTTTTAATTTCATCTTTGGCAATTTTATGAGTTAAGCCTGACGCAATTTTTGCATGATAGTCATTATAGTGTTTTTCGATTGCATTAACAAAAGCAAGTTGATTTTTTTCTAATTGCCCTTTTAATTTGTCATTTACAGATTCAATATATGATGGAATCGTTTCGAAAGACTGACCTGTAACTTCATAAACGCTATTCAGTTCTTCTAGTAATTGCGCTTCTGATTTTAATGTAATTTCACTATCTTCACCATATGAAATTTCGGTCATGGCAGCAGTCGTAGGGTTTGGTGAACTAACTAAATAGTTACCACCTAATAATGCGTTAATTAAACTACTTTTACCTGCACTAAATGTACCGAATACACCTATTTTCACAACTTTGTTATCCATACGTTTGATGGTATTAGCAATATCTTGTTTAGTTTGTTCAAATAATGGAATTTGTTCAATTAGTGATAAGCCTTGTTTAATTTTACTTGTTTGGTCTTCTTTAGCAACTGAAGATTGCGCTTGAGTTTGTGCATGATTTTCTTGTTGTTCTTCTGTCTCAGATAATTCAAACGTAATTTCTTTACGATCAATTAATTTATCTAGAGAATCATCGATATGAATATAATAATGTCTGTAATTTCGTGTAGTTAAAGATTCTCTTAAGTTACGTAAAGCGATAAAATTCTCATAATCATTATAATCATCTTGAGATTCATCATTGATTTCAGACGCATGAGATAAATTTATGGCTTTTTTAAATAATGGATCAGACTCTTTTTTTATAAATTGCTGTATCGCTTTTAATACTTCATCACAAAATGTTAACACGTATTGATTACTAATACTGATTTGTTCTTTATAAAGTTTTTGAACAAGACTTGGCTCTATTACATAATGTTGATTTAGAATAGCGTCATTGACTTCAGAAGAATTAATGAATCTTGTTAAAAAAGACATATCTTCCCTTAATGGTTGTCTAATCTGTTGATTCACCTTATCTTGTAATTGTTCTACTACTAAATTCAGTCGCTCTTCTTGAACTTCTAACGTCTTTTTCTTTTTATTAAATAAGCCGCCTACTTTGAATTGTTTACTTAAACTTTCTAAATAGTTTCTAATTAATTCACGTGTATCATGCGTCATAATATAAGCATTTTCTAATATATCTTTTCTTTTTTGATATAAGAAGTTATATAACTTATCTGAATCATTTAATAATTGCGCTTCTTCACTTACTTCTTGATGTTGTTGGAAATTAATATAGGCTTGGTCAAAATCTTCTTCTTCGATATCTAATTGCGTTAACGTATCTTGAATTTCATTTTGAATATAAGATAGTTGTTCGTCAGTAATAAATTTAACTATTCGATCTACATAGTGTTCAAGTGTTTCTCTGTGACTATCTTTTTCGACTAGATAATCAGATAACGCATTAATTTCATTATTAGGGTCTTCATATTTTGAAACATAAAATATTTTATCTAAATTAATATCCCATTCGTTGACTGATTTTTCTACGCGCTTTTTGAAATCATCGAAATTCAATTCTTCGTCATTATGTTTATCAATTTGATTAATAACAAAAACAATGGGTACATTTGCTTGGTTCAGCTGTTTCATAAATTGGAAATTCAAAGCTGATTGAACATGGTTATAATCTACTGTATAAAAAATCACATTAGACGTATACATAAATTGTTCCGTACTGGATTGGTGTGTCGAAACGTTTGAGTCTACCCCTGGCGTGTCTTGTAGAGTAAAGCCTTTATTGAATTTAGTTGAAGGAAATTTAATTTCGATAGATTCTACGTCAACGTTTTGTCTGTTCATTTGTTTAACTTCATCATAAGAGTCTAATTGAGTATATTGCTTATTACTTAAATTTGCTATAAGACCTGGCTCGTCATCGACAGAAACAATTGCCGTGTTGCTCGTTGTAGGTACCGGAGAACTTGGTAAAATGCTTTGTTCTAATAATAAGTTAATTAATGTTGATTTACCTGCAGAAAAATGACCTACAAATGTTGCTGTATATTGATTTAAATAAACCTTTTTAATTACTTGATTAATAATATGAATAAGTCTATCGTTGCTAGATTTTTCTACTTCCTTTTTTAATTTATATAATATATCGAGTTGCTCTGTGTTACCCATGTGCCAAAGTCTCCTTTAAAACTTACTTATAATTATTTATATTGTATAACAAATTAACCTTTGTCTAAAGTATCACTTACATTATAGTTTATAATATTTTGCTTATTTAACTCTAATGTCTATTTAAACATAAAAAGTCCGCATATATAATCACTTTCGCAAGATTACATAATACGGACTTGAATTGGTGATATGGTTTTTTATAGCCAAGATGGCTTATCACCAGTACTATTTGGTTTATTAATACCAATATTTTCATTGAGATATAACTCAGGATCTTTAGCAATGTTTACAATTACTGCCGCAACACTTTTGCGTGAGACCTCAGTACCTTTGAATGGTTCATTTTTAGCAGTTGTTTCATAATCGATTTCATTTTTATGGCTTAGCCATGCTGGTCTTAAGATTGTGTAATCCAAGCCAGAAGATTCAATGATATCAGCTGCTGTACGATAAACTTTTAATTTGTCGCTAACTTGGTCTTTGACCCATTCACCAAAATTACCAGGTACTTCGTCATAAATACCTAGTGCTGTAACAAATACTAATCGTTTGACGTTTTTATTTGTCATAGCTTTAGCAATGACAGTAGCTTCTTTATCTAATTCCCCTGATAAACTAGCTACTACGAAATCTACATCGTCCATCGCTTTTTCGACATCTTCGTAATTTGTTGCATCCCCTTCGCGGACTCTAATGCGATCTGATGCATAGTCCGGTAATCTATTAGCATCTCTTAAAAAGAGTCGTAACGTATAGTTAGTGTTTTCTAAAAATGAATTGATAGCAGCTTTGGCAACTGCTCCGTTTGCTCCTAATATTAATACTCTTCTCATTATCTCACTCCTACTTAAAAAATTAGTTAACTTTAAAATTGATAGCTAACACTTAGTTTTAATATTTTAACAATATATTTTGTAAACTGTATGGTTTTAAGCACTATATTTCTCATTACATTTACCATAATACAGTTGAGCTAATTATTCTAGTATTAAACTCTATTTAAACACTGTATTTAAAGTGTTAGCGATATGTTGGCATTATTATATTATTGTACAATTCTCAACGTTAGTAAAATGAAATAACTTATGACGCTAACGCTGAAGTGTTTAAATTGATATGCATCGCGATGTAATAAATTATTTTAGGTGAATTGATAGAAATAATTATTTATGAGTTTAATAAAAAGCAAGACACTTACTTTTAGTTAATGTAGTAAGCGTCTTGCTTCAATGTGTATAAAATTATTGAATGACTGGATTTTTACTTTTTTTAATTTTTAGGTATTGTGAAATACTATAAACAATAATACCTAACCAAATAAAGATAAACGTAATAAATTGATGGATATCAAATGGTTCTTTAAAAACAAAGACGCCTAATACAAACATAAGTGTAGGACCGATGTATTGAAGAAAACCAGTTAATGATAACGGTATACGTTTGGCACCTGCAGAAAAAAGTATAAGGGGTATTGCAGTTACGGCACCAGAAAAGACAATCCATAATGAAGAAATATTCATGCCAAAACTATTATGTCCTTGTTGTATGACATACCATAAATATATAATCCCAGCTGGTGCAGTCACGATACATTCAATTGTAATACTACTAATCGCATCTATCGGAACTAATTTTTTAATTAAACCATATAAACCGAATGAAAAAGCTAATAATAATGAAACATATGGAAATTCGCCTATTTCAAATGTCATATATAAGACGCCGATAAAGGCTAATATAATTGCGATCCATTCAAATTTATTGAAGCGTTCTTTTAAAAATATAAAGGCTAGTAAAATACTGATTAGTGGATTGATATAATATCCTAAACTAGATTGTAAAACGTGTCCATTAGTTACGGCCCAAATAAAAGTTCCCCAGTTAATCGTAATTACGTATCCAGCTGCAATAATGGCGATAAGCTGTATAGGTTGTTTAATAAGTTGGTTGACGTTGTTAATAAATGATTTTGTCTTATTAGATATAATTACAATTAAAACCATGAAAATCATAGAAAAGACAATTCTATATGCTAATATTTCAAAGGCGCCAAACCCATGTATTAAGTCCCAGTATATTGGCAAAACGCCCCAAAAGAAGTACGCTGCGAAGGCAAATAAAATCCCTCTTTTAAATTCATTATTCATGTAAACACCTCCGCTTATATTTATTTAGTTTTTCGGTTTCTTAGCTCCCCAATATTGGAAATACGTACATTCAATATAACCATTAAATAATTTTCTTCTTTTTGTAGCTTTTTTGTTTGTTAAGAATTCAAATTCTTTATTGCTCGTTAAGATATATGTAGATAGATATGGGTGTTCGTTCATTAGCTTGCCAATATATCTATACATTTCTTCTACTTCGGCTCTATCACCAATACGTTCACCATAAGGTGGGTTACCGATTAAGGCAACAGGATCTTCCGTATCAATTGTTAAAGTATTTACATCTTTAACAGTGAATTGAATGATATCACCTAAACCTACTTCTTCGGCGTTTCTTTTAGCGATTTCAATCATCTCTGGATCGATATCTGAAGCATAAATCTCAATTTGTCGGTCATAGTCGGCTTCATTTTCTGCTTCATTACGCATATCATTATATAAATTTTCTGGAATGATATCCCATGACTCCGAAACGAAATCTCTATTGAAACCTGGCGCGATATTTTGCGCAATTAAACACGCTTCAATTGCGATAGTACCTGAACCACAAAATGGATCAATTAACGGTGTGTCGCCAGTCCAATTAGCTAATCTAATTAAACTTGCTGCTAAAGTTTCTTTAATAGGTGCCTCGCCTTGTGCAAGTCTATATCCTCTTTTATTTAAACCGGAACCAGAAGTATCAATTGTTAATAATGCTTTGTCTTTTAAAATAGAGACCTCAATCGGATATTTAGCGCCTGTTTCATTCAGCCAACCGCTTTCGTTGTAAGCAGATTTCAAACGTTCAACAATTGCTTTTTTAACAATCGCTTGGCAATCTGGAACACTATACAATGTTGATTTAACACTTTTACCTTGCACTGGAAAACTACCATCTTGGTCTATAAAAGCTTCCCATGGTAAAGATTTTGTTTGTTCAAATAAATGATCAAATGTTGTTGTTGTAAATTGGCCAACGACAATCTTGACTCTGTCTGCAGTTCTTAACCATAAATTACATTTAACAATCGCAGCTTCGTCACCCTCGAAGAAGATTTTTCCATTTTCTACTGTTGTTTCATAGCCTAATTCTTGAACTTCTTTAGCTACAATTGATTCAAGTCCCATAGGACATACAGCTAATAATTTATACATATTGTTTCTCCTTAAAAAAGTATATATTCTATCGTATCAAAAGTTGTTTTAAATAGATATAAGTTAAACTTTTATATTAAATATTGATATTATTTTTAAAATTAAAAAAGCTCTCCTATATGGGAGAGCTTTGCAACTAGTGATGATATTTTTGTAAGCCATGTTCTGTACCGTTGTACTCATAACGTGTTCTAGTTACACTGGTACGCAGGTGGTAACCATCTGTCTACACTTCTTTTAATCGTAAAAGAATGTCTCGTTTATACGTTGAATTCCGCTAAACAAGTGCTCCTACCAAATTTGGATTGCTCACTCGAGGGGTTTACCGCGTTCCACCTTTTATATTTCTATAAAAGCTACGTCACTGTGGCACTTTCAAACTATTTTAACCATATTGAAACAACTTAGGTTATTTCGTTGCCGTCAAATTAATGCCTTGACTTATTGTTTCGTCAAGCACGAACACTACAATCATCTCAGACTGTGTGAGCATGGACTTTCCTCTATATCGCTATAGCGATTACCCAAAATACCATCTTTAAGATTGTATCATTTTATTTAAAGTTAAACAATCAAATTAAAGTAGGTTTTGAAAAAATCAAAACCTACTTTAGTATGTACTGAAACTCATTAATTGCAGTTACATAGTAAGTTTATTTACCAAATACTGCTTTTTCTAAGTTAGAAATACGTTTAAGAATATCTACGTTATTGTTACTGTTGTTATTGTTGTTGTTACTGTTTGATGAGAAGTTTTTATTTTCTTGTGGTCTTGTTGTCGCAACGCGTAATCTTAAGTCTTCAAGTTCCTTTTTTAGTTTACTATTTTCTTCGGAAAGTTTTACTACCTCATTATTTAAGTCGGCCATCTTTTGATAATCTGCAATGATATCATCTAAAAATGCGTCAACTTCTTCCCTTCTGTAACCACGAGTCATCGTTTTTTCGAAATCTTTTTCGTAAATATCTTTTGCTGATAGTTTTAATGAAACATCTGACATTTTTCTCTCCACCTCATTCAAAACTTTGTTCTTGAGACCATTGTAAATCGTTAATGAACTCTGTCAATTCATCAAACGTCACTATGTCACAAGTATAGTTTGTTTTATCTTTAAATTCAACTAACTTCGTTTTAAAAAACTTTGGGCTTGCCTCTTGTTCTTCGTCATAAATTAAAATTGTTTGATCTGTATGGTCCAACATAAATTGATCGGTCTGTTGGAATTGATGTGGTCCCTCATAGTTAGTATGGAAAACACTGTCTACAAAATCAGCTTGCTGTTCTATTTGCATATACTTGCTTTTGTTAACATCGTTCCATCTTTCTGTATGACCATAAAATGGCGTAATAATACCTAGTTTTAACTCAGGATAAGTAGCTTTTAATGATAATACTACTTCGGCTGCCCATAGTTCTATACCGAGTTGACCCTGTACTAATACCCATTCTAAACCTTCGTCAATCAATTGTTTTAACTTATGTTCGATAAATTGCTTTAAATAATATACTTCAGGGGCGTCATCTTTAAAAATATTCAACTCAAAAGATTTATAACCGGTGATATAAATTGTTTTAATCATAATGGTAACTCACTTCTGTGTATATAGCCTAAATCATATTGCACAGCCTTTAGTTTTTCCATAAACAATTTCCTGCTTGTCCTTTTAAAATGGCACTCAACCGACAACGTTTCTATATTAGAAATTAAAATTTCAAATTTCTGTTTGTTCATATAAGAAAGACTTAATATTTCGGTTTCATGTGCTTTAATTTGAGTGAGTAAATTATCGATATGAATTGTAAAAGGTTTAACTACCTCATAAAAATCATAATCCCCTTCTTCTTTGGCAATCTCATAACGCGTTTGCATAAGTTGTACATCATTTATTAAGTCATCAATAAATTGTGGCATGAGATAACCTCCTACACAATAAATTTACCATAAAAGGCATTTTGAGTCATTTATAATGTGAAATTATATTTAAATTAAAATTATGATATTACTTCTTAGAATGATTGTTTAATTTTAGAAAGAGCGTTAAAATGTATAAGGATGTATGTAGTGCTACACACATACATGTTTACCTTTCTCACGAGATAGTATAATCACTTGAGTTCATATACTATAGAAAGAAGTATTTTGAATTTGAGACGAGTGTGGTGAAAAACATGAATTACCCTAATGGCAAACCATTTATTAATAGAAATAAGGCTCAGGTCGGACGTAAACAATCTACGCAATCTAGTAACATTGACTATGGTGGTAGAGGTATGTCACTAGAAGGTGATATTGAAAAGAGCAATACTTATTATTTACAACACGGTGTTGCAGTAATACATAAGAAACCAACACCTGTTCAAATTGTAAACGTCGACTATCCTAGGCGTAGTAAAGCCGTGATTAATGAGGCTTATTTTAGGACACCATCTACAACCGATTATAATGGCTTATATAGTGGCCATTACGTAGACTTTGAAGCAAAAGAAACTAAAAATAAAACTTCCTTTCCACTAAGTAACATTCATGAACATCAAGTTAAACATATGAAAGCTTGTTATAAACAAGGAGGCATCGTATTTTTATTAATACGTTTCAAATCGCTAGATGAAGTCTTTCTTTTGCCCTATTCTAAATTTGAATTTTTTTGGGATAGATATAAAAATAACATTAAAAAGTCTATAACGGTTGAAGAATTTAGAAAAAATGGTTACTATATTCCTTATCAGTATCAACCACGATTGAATTATCTCAAAGCAGTTGATAAGTTGATATTAGATGAAAGTGAGGACCGCGTATGACGGAGAACAAGAGGACTTCCGATGCAAACAACAATGGAAAGTCCGAGAAAAAAAAGAATAGAAATATCAAGCGTACAGTCATTAAAATCATTGGTTTTTTAATCATTGCGTTTATCGTTTTAGCGCTTGTAGGTATTTTGTTATTCGCTTATTATGCATGGAAAGCGCCAGCATTTACTGAGTCGAAATTACAAGACCCTATCCCAGCTAAAATTTATGATAAAGACGGCAATTTGATTAAAACAATTGATAATGGCCAACGTCGTGCTCATGTGGATCTTGATGAAGTGCCAAAAAACATGAAAAGTGCAGTATTGGCTACTGAAGATAATAGATTCTATGATCATGGTGCTTTAGACTATAAACGTCTATTCGGTGCTGTTGCGAAAAACCTTACAGGTGGTTTTGGTTCACAAGGTGCATCTACGTTAACACAACAAGTTGTTAAACGTTCATTTCTTACAGACCAAAAATCTATCGCACGTAAAGCACAAGAAGCATACTTATCTTACCGTTTAGAACAAGAGTATAGTAAGGATGAAATATTCCAAATATACTTAAACAAAATTTATTATTCTGACGGTGTTTACGGTGTCAAAGCTGCAGCTAAATATTATTTCAACAAAGATTTAAAAGATTTAAATCTAGCTGAATCAGCATATTTAGCAGGTTTACCTCAAGTACCGAACACTTACAACATTTATGATCACCCTAAACAAGCAGAATCAAGAAAAGATACGGTACTTTATCTAATGCACTATCACCATAGAATAACTAAGAAACAAAAAGAAGAGGCTGAAAATACGTCACTTCAAGATAACTTAGTTAAACGTACTGACAAACAACGTCAAGTTACAGATAAGAATGAGCATCCAGAGTATGATTCGTACATTAACTTTGTTAAATCAGAATTAATGAATAATCCAGAATTCAAAAATAAAAATTTAGGTTCTGTATTAAACAGCGGCATCAAGATTTATACAAACATGGATAAAGATGCTCAATCAACATTACAAGATCGCATTAATAATGGTAGCTACTACAAAAATAGTGACCAACAAGTTGGTGCTTCAATCTTAGACAGTAAGTCAGGTGCACTAGCAGCAATTTCTGGTGGTCGTAACTATAAAGATATTGTAGATAGAAACCAAGCAACTGATGCACACCCTACTGGTTCTTCTTTAAAACCGTTCTTAGCATACGGTCCAGCTATAGAAAATATGAACTGGGCAACTAATCACGCGATTAAAGACGAAAGCTCTTATCAAGTAGACGGTGTAACATTTAGAAACTATGACACTAAAGGTCACGGTACAGTTAAGATCTATGATGCGTTACGACAAAGTTTCAATATCCCAGCATTAAAAGCTTGGCAACAAACAATCCAAGACGCTGGTAAAGACGCACCGAAGAACTTCGCTAAAAAAGTTGGCTTAGATTATAGTAGTGACATTGGCCCTTCTGAAGTACTTGGTGGTTCAGCTTCTGAATTCTCACCTACACAATTAGCTTCAGCATTTGCTTCAATTGCAAATGGTGGTACTTATAACAATGCACACTCTATTAAAAAAGTTGTTAAACAAGATGGCGATACGATTGAATACGATCACACTAGCCATAAAGCTATGAAAGACTCTACATCTTACATGCTTGCTGAAATCCTTAAAGGTACATTCGAAGCATATGGTTCAGCATATGGTCATGGTGTAGAAGGCATTAACCTAGCTGCCAAAACTGGTACAGGTACTTATGGTCAAGAAACTTATCAACAGTACAACTTACCTGATGACGCAGCAAAAGATGTTTGGATAAATGGATTTACACCTAAATACACAATGTCAGTGTGGATGGGCTTCAATAAAGTCAAACAAGGTGGTACTAATTCATTCGTTGGTCATACTGAACAAGAATATCCTCAATTCTTATTAAAAGACGTCATGTCTCAAATTAATCCAAAAGATGGTGCTGATTACAAAAAACCAGATTCTGTTGGTGGAGATGATAAGGATAGCTTGTACATTAAAGGCCATAAAGATGACGACACTACTGATAACAAACCAACTGGTCAAGGTGGTAGCAGTAGCTCAAGCTCATCAAGTTCAAACAGTAATAGTTCTAGCAATAATTCAAGCAATTCAAATAGTCAAAGTAATAATAACTCAAGTCAACAACAAGGCAACTCTACTTCAAATAGAAGCGCCAACGCGTTAACTAAATTATTTACTTTTAACTAAATAATAAAAGCTCCGGTCTCAATTATTGAGACCGGAGTTTTTTTGTCTTATTTGATAAGATGCATTCATTTTTATTAATTCAGATTTTAAAGTTTTCATTTGACGATAACCCATAAAATGATATTTTCTTTGCTGCATATATTGATAGCGTTCTTGAAAATTCATAGGAACGACAGGTAGTTGTTCAACTTCATCTAAATTTAACGACTGAATGTTATTTATTTGTTTAAAATAATCAATAATTAAATCAAAGTATTGATCTAAGTATGGTTTTGCCTTATCAGATTTTAGTTGTTTATGATGTGCAAAATAATCCAACTCTGCTTCTATACTATTAAAGTCATCTTTAGTAATCATATTTATCACGCTTCTTTCAATGTCGCCTTATAACGTTTTTGGCCTTCTCTACAATCCTCAAAAAGTGGACAAATATCACATTTAGGGCTGCGTGCCAGACAATGGTATCTACCAAAAAATATGAGTTGATGATGTGTTCTATTCCAACGTTCTCTTGGTACTACTTTACAAAGTTTGTCTTCTACCTGTCTTACGTTATCTTTCCAACGACAAATGCCAAGTCGCTTAGATACTCTTTCGACATGTGTATCTACTGCTAGTGATGGTTCACCAAAAGCAACGCTCATTACTACGTTAGCAGTTTTTCTGCCTACACCGGCCAAGCTTTCTAATTCGGCATGTGTTTGAGGGATTTGGCCATCAAATTTATCTAACAATGATTGGCATAACTTTTTAATATTTTTAGCTTTGTTTCTATATAGGCCAATTGTTCTAATATCATTTTCTAATTCAGCAATGTCTACCGCTAAATAGTCTTCTGGGCTTTTATATTTTTCAAAAAGTGGCTTAGTGATTTTATTGACTGCATTATCTGTCGTTTGTGCAGATAGCAACACGGCAATTGTGAGTTCAAATGGATTGTCGTGCACCAGTTCACACTCGGCATTTGGAAACATTTCAGCGATGACGTCTATCATACTTAAAGCCTTTTTATTACTTATCATCTGGTGAACCTCCATTTAGCCAATCAACTTTTGGAATATTTTCCACAGTATGTTTCATTTGAGGTTGATTAAATTGTTGACTTATTTTTTTTGAATCTTCAATCGTCTTCACATTATTTTTCTTCCAATTTAATAAAATACGGTCTAAATATTTAAATGATAATTTGTTTTGACTAGACGCTTCATCTAACGCAGCTTGAATTACATCTAAGCCATGTTGATCTACGTCAATCCATTGATTTAATGTTTCCATTTCAAATGGTGACAATGGTCTTCCAAAAGTTTGTTCGACATTTTGGAATAATTGATTAAAATCAAGTTCATTTTGTTCAGTCTTTTGGGTAATATCAGTCTGAGTCAAAATTGAACTTAGTTTATCATAAAAAGGATCTAAATCCATATATTCAGTGAATTTGCCCTCTTCGTCTTTACGCACATTAAGGTTTAATAAATCACGTTGAATTAAATTTTGAATAATTGCAGTTATTTGTCTAGCTTCTAAAGACGTGCCCTGTTGTAACGACTCGATTGATGGCTGCTTATTCGAAGTTTCACCAGCGTAGAGTAATTTAATCAAAATTACTAACTCTGTTTCATTAATGCCAAGTTCGTTGTAATGATAAAGGAGTTCTTTACGAATAACAACCGGTCTTGTTTTTAGTTGATAGGCATTCATCCAGTTTCCTCCTTTTCAAAATTAAATAAGTGATAAAAAAGTCCAGCCGTTATGATGATGACTGGACAATTTGCTTTATATTTTATGGATATAAACGATTTAGTAATCTTGGGAATGGAGATGTTTCTCTTACGTGTTCTACGCCAGAGATCCATGCTACGGCACGTTCTAAGCCTAAACCGAAACCACTATGTGGCACACTACCATATTTACGTAAGTCTAAGTAATAACTATAACTTTCGGCGTCTAATTCATGTTCGTTAATACGTTGTTCCATTAACGCTAAGTCATTGATACGTTCTGATCCACCAATAATTTCTCCATAACCTTCAGGTGCAATTAAATCGGCACATAACACTGTATCTTCGTTGTCAGGATTTGGTTGCATATAGAAAGGTTTAATCTTAGTTGGATAGTTCGTAATAAATACTGGTAAATCGTAATGATTAGCGATTGCAGTTTCATGAGGTGCACCAAAATCTTCGCCCCATTCAATGTCGTCGAAGCCTTCTTCTTTTAAGAACGTAACAGCATCATCATAAGTAATTCTTGGGAATGGTGTTGCAACTTTAGCTAATTTTTCTGTATCACGTTCTAAAGTTTTAAGTTCAATTTTACAATTTTTTAATACTGACTGAACAAGATGTGTCACGTATTGTTCTTGTACTTCTAAGCTATCTGCATGATTATAAAATGCCATTTCTGGTTCAATCATCCAAAACTCGATTAAATGACGACGTGTTTTAGATTTTTCAGCTCTGAACGTTGGTCCAAACGAAAAGACTTTACCATGTGCCATTGCTGCTGCTTCCATATATAATTGACCACTTTGCGATAAAAATGCATCTTCATCAAAATATTTAGTATGGAAAAGTTCACTTGTACCTTCTGGTGCACTTGCTGTTAAAATCGGTGGATCAATTTTTGTGAATCCATTGTCGTTGAAAAATTCGTACGTCGCACGAATAATTTCGTTTCTAATTTTCATAACAGCGTGTTGTTTTTTAGAACGTAACCATAAGTGTCTGTGGTCCATTAAAAATTCTGTACCATGATTTTTTGGCGTAATAGGATAATCGTGCGCTTCGTCTATTACTTCGATTGATTTAACTTGCATTTCATAACCAAGGTCAGAACGCGTATCTTCTGTAATCTCGCCAGTAACAAAAAGTGAAGATTCTTGCGTAATATTTTTAGCTAATTGGAATGTGTCTTCGGAAACTTCTGCCTTCACTACGACACCTTGCATAAATCCAGTACCATCTCTAAGTTGTAAAAAAGCGATTTTACCACTTGAACGTTTATTGTGTAGCCAACCACCAATTGTCACTTCTTGGTTAAGGTAATTTTTTGCTTCTTTAATTGTTGTCTTCATAACCAGTCTCCTATAATTAATTTATCCCTATATATTTTAACAAAATCATTACATAACATCTAGTTAATTAAATGTAGCACGATGTTACTTTTTAATTTTATTTAACAAACGATGAAATTGTTTTATATCACCTTTGTTTTGCCTGAAGTTTTCTAATGATTGTTCAAAGAAGTGTTTATAATTACTATTAATCAATCTATCATCAAATGATACCAGTATACCTTTATCATTTTCACTTCTGATTAAACGCCCAATGCCTTGTCGGAACCGCGTTACGGCATCGGGTAATACGTACTCTTTAAAAGTAGATGTAAATTCTGATTCCATTAACCAAAATTTCGTATTGTTTTGATTCATAAATGGCAGTTTCGCAATCATTACACATTTAATACCATTTGATTGGAAATCAAAGCCTTCAAAGAATGTACCCGTACCTAAAAGAATGGCTTTATCAAAACTATTAAATTGTTGTACGATTTTATAATTTTGGTTGGGTTGCTGCGTGAGTATGACATAGTCTTCAAATTCAGGTAATTCGTTTAATAATTCTTGCACGAGATGCATCATTCTATAACTAGTAAAGAGTATTAAACATTTTGACTCTACTACATTGACGTATTCGGTCACATAATTAATTATCGAAGAAACATAATCATTAATATTTTTATAGTTGTATGACGCAACATCATTAGGAATAAACACTGTAGTTTGATTTGCGTTATGCACGTTATTGTCAATCTCATATGTGTTGAATGATACGTCTTCATTGAACCAATTTTTAAAATTATCAAATGAATGATTAAAAGTTAAAGTACCAGAGATAAATGTTAAGGCATTAAACTTATTCAACACTTGAGACGTTAAAACATCTTTAACGTTATAATCTTTTACATGTAACTTAATTGTCGATTTCTGTGACAAGTTTTTAATAGATAAATAACTAGTATGTTTGTTTTTTAAACTTTGTTCAATTGCCTTAAAACGATCGTTTATATATAACAGTTGTTTTCTAACTGACTTAATCATTTTGTGACTCATACCATTGAAGAATTCTAAAGACATATTTAATTTATGAATAATTGTTGATAAATCTTTAATAATCGGCTCGCTATCAAAATGGTATACAAAATGAAGTTTGTTCATATCGTCATCATGCACGTCTGAATTATTTATGGTGTTGAAAATAGTATCGAAAAGTTGTTCGTTTAAATCATGAATCTCGTTTATCGTAACTTTAAGTCCAAAAACATCAATTGGTGGTATATCAAGTTTTTCTAAAATACGCTTTTGTTCGAGCGTATCAATAGATTTTAAAAGCTTTTCATTTTCTGTTTTGCCAATTAATCCAAGTTGATATTTTATATCTGAATAACTTAATTCGTTTGTGACTTGATTTAAGGCATAATCGGGTAATCGATGCGCTTCATCAATAATACAATCATCAAATAGTTGATAAATTGAATTATCTGGTGACGAATGTATTAAATGTGCATGGTTGGTGATACCTATTTGAATGTTATGTGCATTACGCTTAATAAAATTATAAAAATGAATATCATTGCGCACAGGTACATAAGTTTCTAATTTTTGGTCAAAATACATTTTTTGACCACCTTTTAAATTTAACTCTTGAATGTCACCTGTGTCTGTTTCGGTAATCCATATTAATAATTGCATTTTTAATATACTTACTTCGTAATTACTTGATTCATCTTTTAAAATTTGACTAATTAAACCTAACGAAATATATTCATTTTTGCTCTTGATGAGCGTAGTATTGACCTTGAAATTTAAAGCTTGCTTAATCATAGGTATATCTTTTTCTAATAATTGATTTTGCAATAATTTGGTATTCGTTGAAATCATAACATGCTTGCCAGTTTCAATGTTATACATTAAGGCTGCTAATAAATAAGCGAATGATTTTCCACTGCCTAATGGGGCTTCAATCATTGCCTTACTACTATGCATTAGTTGTTCTAAAATAATTTCTGCTAAATAAAGTTGTTGTGGTCTATACGTCATATCTAAACGCTCAATAATATTCGTATATAGCTCTTTTAAAGTGCCATGATAATCTAAGTGTGGCATTTTAAAATCTTTTTGCTTTTTATAAATGATTTGCTCAAATTTGGCAAAATGTTGTGGTAAATCCGTAGTTTGCTGCGCACGTACTAATTCAAATAAAATATCATGCAAATCGTATTTAAGGTTTTTACTTAGATAATACAATTGCTTAAGCGTATCTAACGGTAATTGTGAAAATTTTTCAAAAGCTAGAATCATTAACTTAGCCGTAGTTGTTGCATCTTCATCCGCCCTATGTGCATTATCTAAAGGAATGTCATGAGCTTCTGCAAGTTCGCTTAGTTGATAACTTTTATCTGTAGGAAATGCTACTTTAAATAGCTCTAATGTATCTAAAACTTTACGAGGCTTATATTTAATACCGCAGTTTTTAAATGATTTACGGATGAAATTCAAATCAAATGCCACGTTATGAGCAACAAAGATACAATCATTGAGTTGATTGTATATATCCTCTGCTATATCTTGAAAATATGGTGCCTGTTTCAACATATCTTCTTCTATCGATGTTAGTGCTTGAATGAATGGAGGAATTTCTAAATCTGTTTTTATCATAGAATGATATGTACCGATAATTTTGTTTTCACGTACGAAAGTAATACCAATTTGTATTATCTCATCGAAATCCAATTGGTTCCCTGTAGTTTCTAGGTCGACTACAGCGTAACATGGTTCGGTCATTATAATTTCCTCCTTTCTTTGTTTATATTTCTATATCAGCACTCATTAATTTTTTTGTTTCGCCAGTATTGTCTTTTACAATTAAAAAACCATCGTTATCTATGTCCACTGCTTTACCATTAAACTGAATATTGTTCTCGGTAAATCTCAACTCTTTGTTCCAAATATTTGAAGCTTCTATGTATTCATCACGAATTGCTTCAAATGGTTTAGTATTAAATTGAGCATAACGATATTCTATATTAGTGATAAGTGATTTTAAAAACTGATAACGATTTATTTTGTCATCACTGTGCAATGCGATGCTAGTTGCTTTGTGTTTTAATTCATCAACAAAATCTTCGGCGTGATGATTCATATTAATTCCAATACCACATATAACCGCTTCTATACCATCACTGTTTGCAACCATTTCAGTTAGAAAGCCACAGACTTTTCTGCCTTCAATATAGATATCATTCGGCCACTTAACTTTTACTTCATCGTTAGAAAATTGTTGAATAGCATCTCGAATACCTAAAGCCATAAATAAATTAAATTTAGTGATCATTGAAAATGCTACTTCTGGGCGCAAAACAATCGACATCCATAATCCCTTACTTTTGGCAGAAGTCCAAGGTCTGTTAAAACGCCCCTTACCTTGTGTTTGTTCGTCGCTTAAAATTAAAAAGGATTCTTTATTTCCAACCAATTGTTGCTTAGCTTGTAGTTGTGTAGAATTAATAGATTCATGGACTTCTATATTATTAAAAAGACTTTGTTCTTGAATTAATGGTCCTACGATCCCTTCATACCATTTGTCAGGTAACGTAATAAGTCGATGCCCACGATGATTTATCGACTCTATATCGCATCCCTCATTTTTGAGTTGGTCGATAATTTTTTTTACTGAAGTTCGCGAGATATTAAGTTGTTCAGCGATATATTGTCCAGATACATATTCAAGTTGATGTTGATATAAAATATGAATGACATTTTGACTATATTTTGACATGTTCTTTCACCCACTCTAAAATTTTAGGTTTAAAATTCGTTAATTGACCATCAATTATCGCAATTTCAATATTTCTCAATGCTTCTTTTATCCATGGGCCACTTCGTTGTTTTAGACTGTCAATCAAGTCTTTACCAGAAATATCTATATCTGATCTATTGTTAATAGGCATTTCATGTGCGACTTCACGTATAAGTTGCTCATTGTAAATAATTGGTGATGGTAGTGTAATTTCATTTAGCTTCAATGTTTCACTGTAAGATAAAATTGTTAAGTTATAGTGTAACCCATAATCATAAATAAGTAATTTAAGTTGTTGTTTTGTATTAATATTTTGCAGAGAATTTAATAAATTGTTATACGTTTGGATTTCCTTCTTTTCGTTATTACTTATTTTTAAATGTGATAATTGCGCATTATCATTCGTTAACTTATGTTGAATTAATGCGATAAACAAATTAAAAGGAAGCGGCTCGTTTATATTAATTTTAGTCATATTATAGCTGCTAAAAAATGGAATGTAAGCAAATGCATTTAATCTTATAAGATTGTTATAACTTACAGCCACATTTTTACCAGAGAACAATTTTTTAAATTCTACGATGATGCGTTCTATAGAGAGATATTCGATATTTTGAATTTTTGATTGCATACCTTCGAATGTTTTATTGTCTAATGTAAATGCTAATTGGGATTGAAATCTTAAACCTCTAATAATTCTAAGTGCATCTTCCTCGAATCGTTCTTCAGCATGACCGACAGTTTTAATATTCTCTGCTTCAATATCTGCTTTACCGTTAAAGTAATCAATAATAGTATATTCTTCATCC
This sequence comes from Staphylococcus kloosii, assembly GCF_003019255.1. NCBI lineage: Bacteria > Bacillati > Bacillota > Bacilli > Caryophanales > Staphylococcaceae > Staphylococcus > Staphylococcus kloosii. The sequence goes on along the minus strand of NZ_CP027846.1, from coordinate 1,706,574 downwards.
ATTGCGATGGCATTAATAGTAAAATCACGACGTTTAACATCCTCGTATAAATCACGAACAAAAACGACGCCGTTAGGTTTGCGATGATTTACATATTCCTCTTCGGTTCTAAATGTAGTTATTTCGTAACTGCTATTATTAAATAATACATTTATCGTACCATGTTCTTTACCAATGGGTACTGTTTTAGGAAAAATACTTTCTATTTCATCTGGCGTAGCACTTGTAGTGATATCGATATCATGAATGTCTTTATTCATTAAATAATCTCGTACGGAACCACCTACAAAGTATGCTTCGAACCCTTGTTCTTTTATTTTTTTTATAATAGGCTTAGCATCTTCAAATAATATATTAGTCATGATTACCCTCTAACATTTGTCTATAATAGTATTCATATTGATCCGTAATTAAATCAGATGAGAATCGTTGTTCTATATCTTTTAGCATTGCTTGCTGTAATTTATTATATAATGTCGCGTCAGTTAATAGTTTAAGTGCGTATTCACTTGCGTGTGTACTATCACCAATATCTACTATATAACCAGTTTCACCGTGTCTAATTACCTCTTTAATACCTCCAGCGGTTGAACCAATTGGCACAACACCAGATTTCATTGCTTCTAGAAGCGTTAGACCAAAACTTTCTTTTTCACTTAATAATAACACTAAATCAGCTAATTGATAAAACTCACTTACCCAATCTTGCTTACCTAAAAAGATAACGTGTTCTTCGACGTCTAAATCTTTAGCGAGTTGTTTCATATCCATTAATTCGGGTCCATCACCAATTAATAATAGTTTAGATGGCATTTGTTTATGAATTTTAGCAAATGTTTCAATCACGGTGTCTATGCGTTTAACGGCTCTAAAATTTGAGACGTGGATAATAACCTTTTCATCTTCCTCAATACCGTAATATTGTTTTAAATTAGTATTTCTTATTGTTGGGAACTCATTTTCTCTCACGAAATTATAGATGGGTACAATATCTTTAGATGTTTCTATAATTTCTTGCGTTTGTGCGGCTAATGATTTACTTACACTCGTAACAATATCGCTCTCTTCGATACCGAATTTAATAGCATTTTTTAACGAATGATCATATCCTAACACTGTGATATCTGTACCATGTAATGTCGTCATTATTTTAATATCTTTGCCAGACATTTGTTTGGCTAAGATACCACAAACAGCATGAGGCACGGCATAGTGCATATGTAGTAAGTCTAAATCATATTCATTTATGACTTCTGCTATTTTAGTACTGAGTGTTATGTCATATGGAGGATATTGAAATACAGCATATTGATTAACTTCTACTTGGTGGAATGTAATGTTGGGTAGTGGTTTACGAATCCTAAATGGGATGTTAGAAGTAATAAAATGTACGTCATGGCCTCTCTCGGCTAATTTTATGCCTAATTCTGTAGCAATGATGCCTGATCCACCCATAGATGGATAGCAAGTAATTCCAATTTTCATCAGGAGCTCACTCCCTTTCTATCAGTCGTAACGATTTTTATCGCGTTTGTTGTATTTATCCATCGTTTCATTAAAACTTTCAGTCATATCTATATCTAATGAGTTAGCAATACATAGTAACACAAATAGGTTGTCACCTAATTCTGCTTTAATTGTATTTTCATCTTCACTATCTTTTTTCTTTTTTTCACCATATAAGTGATTTATTTCTCTAGATAACTCTCCAACTTCTTCTGTTAAGCGAGCTAAATTTGCTAACGGTGAGAAATAGCCAGTGTTAAATTGACCAATAAACGCATCGACTTCTTTTTGCATTTCTGTCATTGATTTCAATTTAATCGCTCCTTTGTATTATCATGTCCTATATAGTATAGACTAAATTAAAGCGCTATGCATTAATGATGCAACATCAATATGGCATTAAATTTTATGGAATAGTATAAGAAAAAAGCACATCTTTTCAGTCGAAAAGATGTGCTACTATAAAAATGATTAATCACTAGATCTAGCAATAAGAATGAATCTTACAAGTTCTGCTAAAGCAACTGCTGTTGATGCAACATATGTCATTGCTGCCGCAGATAATACTTTTCTAGCGTGTTTGTATTCATTTTCATTAACAATGTTTAACTTAGTAATTTGTTTCATTGCTCGGCTACTAGCATTAAACTCTACTGGTAAAGTAACGATAGAGAATAATACTGCGAAAGCCATAAATGCAATACCAATCCATAAAGCGGTAGTACCTATCGCACTTTGCATACTTGTTAAAATAATACCGGCAATAATTGCGATGTATCCTACTGAATTACCAATAGAAGCCAATGGTACTAATGCTGTTCTAAATCTTAAATAGAAATAGCCTTGTGCATGTTGAATCGCGTGTCCAACTTCGTGTGCCGCAATGGCTGTTCCAGCTACTGACGGTCTATTAAAATTGGCTGGTGATAATACAACGACCTTTTTACGAGGATCGTAATGGTCTGTTAAGAAGCCTTCACCTTCTACGACGTCAACATCATAAATGCCGTTCGCATGTAAGATTTCTAATGCAACTTCTTGACCTGTCTTACCACTCGTGGATCTAACTTGTGAATATTTTTCATAGTTTGATTTGACTTTGTGCTGCGCCCACAATGGCAGGAGCATTAAAATAACAATATATATAATATAAGATATTAAAGACAAAAATCCTCACTCCTTTGTATTCTTATTTTACTGTCAACGTTAAAAATGGTCAAATGTTTTACTCTTAAAAACACGCCATAAATATAATAATATTGAGATAATGCTTAACCACATAGTTAAATATGCTATGGCGCTAAGATGTTGTTCGATAAATGGATAATATGGATATTGTTTAAAAATGTAATCTATAACATCATTATGAAATACCCAAATCATTCCAATAATAAGTCCTATTAGTGTTACTTTCATTCGAGGATAAAAGATAATCGCCTCTAATGCCATTATACCGTGAGAGAAGATTAACATTAAGCCATTTAAGAAGACCTGACGTTCATCGATAAACATTATAATGTTCATTAAAACAGCCCACACACCATATTTAAATAAAGATACGAAAGCTAAAGCTTCAATAACGGAATTACTTTTATTAAATATAAAAGCTAAGATAACAAAACATAAGAATAATGAAGCGGTTGGGCTATCTGGTACAAAAATGACGAACTGCCAATCTGTTACGCTTAATTGCGTATCGTACCAAATATAACCATAAATCGTTCCTGCCAAATTGCATATTAATAATATCCATAATACTACTTTATTATAAATTAACGCGTTAATTATTGTTTTTATAGACATAGGACGGTCCTCTAAGAATTTGAATTTCTAGATTTAAATAACTTTAGAATTTGTGATAATTGATAAAATTGTTCTGGTTGTCTAAATTGTAAACTTAAATCAATATTGTCTTGTAAATGTTGAATAATTGATGATTCATGTTGTGTTGACAATGGAATCGTAAAAATATCATTCATATAGACGGCATAGTATGGCGACTTTAGTAATTGATAAACCAACAATTCATCCAGTCGTCGTTCTCGTTTACTGTTTTTAGCAAAATTGATTTTAATATCTAGCGATAAATTAGAATTAGCAATGAAAGTAAATATTTCATTGCTATTGATAAGAATACTATCTGTAGTTTTTAAAGTAATCGCTTCTTCATTGGCAGCTTTAGTTGATATATCTAATGTATTATGATTATGAATTGTTTCGTAAACAAAGTGAATGTTATCTATATGTTGAGGTGAGCTTTTAAGGTAGTTTAAAACCCAAACGCTAATTCTAGATTTAAATTCATATTGGAACAATAAATATTCAATAAAGTTAATTTTCATTTGATTTAAACTTGTTGTCATTAGCGCTCACCTCACTTTAGATTTAGCTTATTGTATACGTTGCGCTTCTTCGTGCCAAGTTTCATTGCTTGGTTCAATTTCTAATAATTGATTTAATATCGTTTTAGCAGTATCAATCTGACCGATTTCAATTAAATAGTAATAGTAATCACTTAAAAATTCTGCTTGTGTTTGTAAAGTTGGATAAGCGAGATTAAAGAAATGTTGCGCTTCTTTATCACGTTCTTCTTGTCCATAGGCATAAGCTAAATGCCACATAAATACTGGGTCAAGATCCTCTTCATCTACATATTGTAAAAGTGAAATTAGTGATTCATAATCTTCTTCACTTCTAAATAAATCACTAAGAATAAGTAAAGGTTCTTGATAAGAATTATCTACATCTAATGCTTGCGTTAATAGTGATACACCTTCATTTGCATCGCCATGGTCTATTTCAAGCTTACCAGTCGTTACCATTAGTTCTTTATAAAATTGGCTTAGACGTAAACCTTCTTTACCGATTTCGATGGCATCCGCAAAATTATGTTCTTGTTCATGAAGTTGTTGTAAGAAAAAGTACCCTTGTAAAAAGTCTGGGTCTTTAGATAATAGCGTCTGAACTAATTTAATTGCTTCTTGCGTCAATTCGTTTTTATCATACGCAATCGCCTTTTTAAAGTAATCTTCAGAGTTCATTTCATCGTCGCTTATCTCATCGAACATTTTAATAGCATCACTATAATTACCACTTTGTAAACTACAGTCAGCGATACGTGAGAATAGATTAACGCCATTAATTTCATATTCACCTGTTTCAAGTACTGTCTCATATTCTGAGGTAGCTCTTAAGTATTGGCCATCATAATATAATATTTCTGCCAATGCGAAATGAATAATTGGATCGTTAGGTTGTAATTCACGCGCTTCAGTTAATTTATCTATTGCTACTTCTAACATGTTGAGTTGTTGATATAAATCGGCTTCCAGCATTAATTTTTCTGGTGAAACTTCAACCTCTGTTAAATATTCCAAAGCCTCATCAGTTTGGTCTTCGGCTATCAGTCCATCGATTAAATAAATTAATAGTTCACTTTCATCTGGATATTTATTATAAAGCGTTCTAAAAACTTCAATAGCTTGTGGTGTTAAACCAAAATTAAATAAAGTCTCACCTAAAATAAATAAAGCATCATCATTTGTAGAACTTAATGCATCATTAACACGAGTATCTAAATTATCCAATTTTTGTACATTGATATCGTCTATGAGTTTGTAGATATCTTGCATATAGATTATCCCTCGTTTTCTAATTGTTTTAATGTTGATAAGAATCCTGGGAACGACACATTAACTGCATTAAATTGTTCAATCGTAAGTGACTCAGTTGTTAATAGCGAAGCAATTGCTAACATCATACCGATACGATGGTCAGTAAAACTATCGACAGTAGCCGTTTGTTCTAATTTAGAAGGATGTATAATTAAACCATCATTTGTTGGTTGTAATGTAAAACCTAATAAATTCAACATATTTGCTGTAGTATCAATACGGTTTGTCTCTTTAACCTTTAATTCTTCGGCATCTTTTATAACACTGCTGTTGTCTGCTTGAGTACATAATAAAGCAATGATAGGCATTTCATCAATTGCTCTAGGTACTAAGTCACCTTCAATATGAATGCCTTTTAAATTAGGCGTGTATTGAACTCGAACTGATGCAGTGGGTTCTGGTCCTTCAGTGACATTAAATAATTCAATGTTCCCTTCCATTTTTTCAACGATATCTATAATACCTGAACGGGTAGGGTTAATGCCAACATTATGAATTGTAACATCACTTCCCGGCGTGATTAAACCTGCTACAATAAAATATGCGGCAGAAGAAATATCTCCTGGTACAGTAAAATCAGCGGGTTTAATATGACTGATAGCATTAGGTTGTGTATGAAGTTTATTGCCATTCACTTCTATAGGTATATTGAAATGTTTAAACATCGTTTCAGTATGGTTACGTGTTATATCTATTTCTTCAATAGTCGTAATTTCTTGTGAAAATAGACTGGCAAAAAGAATAGCACTTTTAACTTGCGCACTAGCCACTTCCATTTGGTAATTTATGCCATATATTTTAGCTGGTTTAATAATTAATGGCGTGTAGTTATCATCAATACCTGTAATGTGTGCACCCATAGAAGTTAAAGGTTTCATAATTCTATCCATAGGTCTTTTACCTATGGATTCATCACCGGATAATACAGATTCAATACCAAGACCGCAAAGTAATCCTGCAACTAAACGTGTTGTTGTACCGGAATTGCCTGTATAAAGTACTTGGTGAGGTGTTTTGAATTGTTCATATCCTGGAGAATCTATAGAGATTTTATCGTCAGTCACTGTAATATCAACGCCCAAACGTTTGAATATTTCTACAGTGCGTAAACAATCTTCACCTAATAGAGGTTTATATATCGTTGTTTTTCCCTTAGCTAACGCCCCTAATATGATACCTCTATGAGTCATAGATTTGTCTCCAGGTACTTCAATTTCGCCCACTAAAGGACCATTTATGTTTATTGTTTCACTGTTGCTCAATATAGTCACCTACTTAAAATATGATTGTAAAGTTTCGAAAGCTTGTTCATGTACTTGCTTATTAACGTGTTGCACTACTGGTTTACCAAAATCTTCAAGTAATACCATTTGTACACCTTCAAAGTCATTTTTTTTATCGCTAAGCATCAAATCATATAAAATATCAAAATTAAATTCTTTAATAAGATCTAATGGATAATTTAGCGCATTAAGATAATTGATAAAATGTTGAATATCAAAATTAGTATTTAGTTGTTTGTTTGAGACGATAAATTGATAAATTAGACCTATCATGATTGCGTGACCATGCGGTATTTTATGATTATACTCTACAGCATGCCCGAAAGTATGCCCAAGATTTAAAAATTTACGAACGTTACTTTCTTTTTCATCTTGGATAATAATATTTAATTTCGTTTCAATACCTTTATAAATGTAATAATCAATGTCTGTAAGTTGATGTAGACTTTCGCTATTATTGTATTGCTCTTCTAACGCAGTTACAGCATCTTTATCATTTAATAATGCATGCTTATAAACTTCAGCGTAACCACTTATAACTTCGCTATAAGGCAAACTATCTAAAAAGTTCAAATCATAAATAACCGCTTTAGGGCGATAAAATGCACCGATTAGATTTTTACCGTGCTGTGAATTAATACCTACTTTGCCACCCACGCTTGAATCATGGGCCAAAATAGTCGTAGGCACTTGAATAAAATCTACACCACGTAATAATGTTGCAGCTAAAAAGCCTGTGAAGTCGCCAGTAGCCCCCCCACCAACAGCAATTAGACACGTATCTCTAGTTAAATGTTTGCTTAGCAAAGACTCGATTGTTTCTTCATAAAATGATAACGTCTTTGTACTTTCACCAGATGGGATTACAATTTTATGTGCATCGTAATCTGTTGTTATAAAACTTAATACATCTTCCCATAATTGGTTCACTTCTGCATCTACAACTAATACTAAATCCTTATATGAATCCAGATATTGATGTAGTTGTTTTAATGCATTACGTTCTACGATAATAGGATAATTATTAGATTGATACGTAGTTTCTAGTTTCATATACTCACCTATTCATGATTTAAATTAAATGATTAGTCTTAATACTCAATATTAAGTAAACGGCGTTCTTTAATTTGATCTTGTAATTGTTCAATATGATTTGATTGGAATTCTTCTAGTAATGCCTTAGCAATTTCAAATGCGACTACATTTTCAACTACTACACTTGCAGCTGGCACGGCTGAACTGTCTGAACGTTCTATAGAAGCTTTAAATGATTCTTTAGTATTAATATCAACTGAGTTTAAAGGTTTGTAAAGTGTTGGAATAGGTTTCATTACACCGTTTACGATAATTGGCATGCCGTTTGACATTCCACCTTCAAATCCACCTAAATGGTTTGAACCTCTGTAATAGCCATTTGTTTCATCATATAAAATCTCATCTTGGATTTGACTTCCCGGTTTTTCTGCAGCATTAAAGCCTTCACCAAAACTTACACCTTTAAATGCATTGATACTTACAACGCCTTGTGCGATTCTGCCATCTAATTTACGGTCATAATGTACATAACTGCCAATACCTACAGGTAAGCCTTCAACAACAACTTGCACTACGCCACCTAATGTATCGCCTGCTTTTTTCGCTTCATCGATTTTGTCACGCATATCTTGCGCAATACTTTCATCAATTACACGTACATCATTTTTATCTACACCATTTTTAATTGTTTCTAAATCATACAGACCTTGATCTTTAACGCCGCCAATTTCTACGACACGACTATAAAATTCGATGTCTAATTGTTTTAAAAGTATTTTTGATACTGCACCTACTGCAACACGAGCAGCAGTTTCACGTGCAGAAGAACGTTCTAATACGTTTCTTAAATCGCGATGATTATATTTCATTCCACCTATTAAATCTGCATGTCCTGGTCTTGGTTTAGTAATGACACGTTTCATATTTTCACGATGTTCGTCACTAATTGGATCAGCGCCCATTATATTTCTCCAATGCGTGAAATCATCATTTTTGACGACTAAAGTAATTGGACTCCCTAATGTATAACCATTACGTACACCAGATACAATTTCTACAGTGTCTTTTTCTATTTGCATACGACGACCGCGACCATAGCCACCTTGTCGTTTGAACATTTGTTCATTTATATCTTCAACATTGATTTCTAAATTTGCTGGTACACCTTCAATTATAACTGTTAATTGTGGTCCATGTGACTCGCCCGATGTTAAATATCTCATTAATAACCTCTCCGTTCTTTAGTGCTTTAAATTATAATATGTTCTATATCTTATCACATAAATATAGTCATATTAATAGTATTTTTACGATTTGATAAGTTTTGTTTAAATCATAGTTAATATGCAATAGACATTAATGTATGACAAAGCATCTTCACCTTTAGTTAAAACCTTTATTTAATGTGAAAATATTCTAACTATTATAACTTAAGTAAAACATGATTAAAGTGTATGAGTAAAATTAAAAGTATTTTATATTAGCTTTCACTAGATGAATCGCTAGTATTATTAAAATATAAAAAGGATGACTTCTACTCAAATATCATTTCGAAGTCATCCTCATATATTAAACTAAATTAATTAGTAAAATTATTATTCATATAACCATGGATTACGTGGTTGTTCATAATCACTTAATTCGTCTGTATTAAACCATAAATTTATTTCTTTAGTCGCAGCTTCTACAGAATCAGAACCGTGAATAATGTTTCTGCCAACTGTTAAACCTAGGTCGCCTCTAATTGTACCTGGAGTAGCTTCTGACGGATTTGTTGAGCCGATAATATGACGTGCTACATGAACAGCGTCTTCCCCTTCAACTACCATCGCAAATACTGGAGCAGAAGTAATAAATGATACTAAGTTGTTGTAAAATGGTTTATCAACATGCTCAGCATAATGTGTTTCTGCTAAAGATTTGTCAACTGTCATTAATTTACCGCCGACAAGTTTTAGTCCTTTGCGTTCTATACGAGAAATAATTTCTCCAATTAAGTTACGTTGAACTGCGTCAGGTTTAATCATTAAAAATGTTCTTTCCATTGTGAGTAAATCCCCCTGTGTTTATGTATCAATATATTGTGTTAAAAATATTCAAATAGTATGACATATTTAACAACACAATATTATAATACCAGTATGTAAAAGCGCTTTCAATGCTTTTCACAAATGTTACACATTTCTTTTACTCATTTTTTGAATTAATTTGTTAAATAGAGTTTGTGCTTCTTTATTATTAAGCGAATTTATAAGGGTTACGGCTTTATTTAAATATTTATCGCTAACGGCTTGAGCTTCGTTAATACTGTCAGAATTTCTAATCACATCTATACAATAGTTAAAATCTTCTTTGGGACTATTTGGAGTCAAAGCCGCAACGTGTTGTTTAAATTCTGGATTTTTTCTAATTTCTAATAATACAGGTAAAGTAATGTGCCCATTCATTAAGTCACTACCTACTGGTTTACCTAACTTTTTCTCTGTACTCGTAAAATCTAAAATATCATCAACGATTTGGAAACTCATGCCTATATAATGACCAATAAATTTTAAACGATGAACAGTTTGTTCATCCGCACCTGAAGAAATTGCACCTACCTCTGTAGATAATTGTATAAGAAGAGCTGTTTTTCTATTTATGCGGCGTAAATAATTTGTAATGGATTGTTGGCTATTAAATTGATCTTGGAATTGGAATAACTCCCCTTTACATACATCAATAATCGCATTTGAAATAACACTGTGAACGCGTTGGTCAGGGATGTATGAAATATGTTCCAAAGCTAGAGCAAGTAAAAAATTCCCTGTAAGAATTGCCGTTTGTTGGTCCCATTTTTTTGAGATGGTTAAACGTCCTCTACGCGTATCACTCTTATCAATGACATCATCATGTACTAAAGTCGCCATATGAATGAGCTCTAAGGCGACCGCTACACGATTTGTATAACTTTCATTTCCTTTACCAAATTGGCTACTTAGAATAACAAAAGCTGGTCTAACACGTTTGCCCCCTGATGATAGTAAATGAAAAGCGGCCTCTTCCAAAACTTTATCATTACTTTTTATCGCTTGTTGTAAGTACTTTTCTATTTTCTTGATTTCGTTGTTCATGTTCAACTTTGCCACGTTAATCACCTTTGGTTGTTTCGATTTATTTATAGCCAAGGTGCATTGCAGCAACGCCACCTGTATAGCTACGAACTTTTAAATTGCTAAAACCAGCTTGATTGAACAAGCGTCTTAATTTTTCTTTATCAGGGAAGTTAAATGTTGATTGTTGTAACCATTCATATTCGTCCTTAGATTTGGCAAATATTTTACCGAAAATAGGCATAACAAATTTAAAGTACATTTTATAAAATTGTTTAAATACAGGCATTGTAGGTTGACTCGTTTCTAAACATACAACCATACCACCTGGTTTTAATACTCTATTTAATTCTTTTAAAGTAGCTAGATAATCTGGGACGTTACGTAAACCAAAACCAATCGTTACATAATCGAAGGTATTATCTTCAAATGGAAGATTCATTGCATCACCATGAACTAATTTAATATTATTGTAGCCTTTAATTTTTTCTTCACCAACAGCTAACATGTTTTCACTAAAGTCTACGCCAGTAACATGCCCATTGTTGCCGACTGCTTTACTCAATGCAATAGTCCAGTCCGCAGTGCCACAACAAACATCTAACGCTTTGCTTCCTGGCTTAACATTCATTTCTTTCATAGTATGTTTTCTCCAAATAATATGTTGTTCGAAGCTAATAATATTGTTTAATCGGTCATATTTATTTGAAATATTTTGAAATACCGTGTGTACTTGTTCTTTTTTAGCTTTGTTTTCAGTCATGTTTATTACCTCTTTTATATATAATGAGCTTCAATTTCAGTTTGCAGTTCAACTAACCTATCGTGAGAAAAGTTATTTAAATAAATTGGCGGATTCTCAACGATTGAAGGAATAAGTTGTTTAATTAACTCTGTTAAAGAAACTTCAACAGAAAAGTAATCCGCAGTAATATATGGGAAAATCGTTTCGATCTTCACAATGGCATTAACTAATTCCTCTATGTTCAATTGTTGATGTTGTATAGAAGATTTTAATTCATTTACTGTAACGATTGCTTTACTTATTTTATCTTGATATGCAGGTTCATTTAATTCCGCTAATAGCGTATAAAAATGAGCACTCAATAAATCACCAATTAAAATAGAGTGTCTCGATAAATTATTTGCTGAAGTTGTATCTAAATGGCGCATAGCCGTGTCAATTGTGAGGCAAGCTAATTTAGCTTTCATTGGCAATTGGTACGAATCTAAATAGTGACTTAAGGCTTGGTTTATATGTATTGGTTCGTAATTATTTATACCAGCCAACCGTTGCGTAATTTGATTTTCTAATATTCTATATGTCGTTTCCATCTTTACACCTCACGTTGTAATCAATATTCATATTAACATTATATGTTAAAAAATAAAATGCAGGATGATTGAGTTAACAAGAAATATTGAAAGTTTACTATAAAATTATGTTTTCCATAGATATAAATTATAACATTAACAACGCAATTCATTGTATATGTATGTATTAAAGTATTTGACTAATTAGTGAATGAAAGATTTTAGTTTCATTTTAATATGTAAATTTTTTAATAAAGGCAAAAAGAAAAGCCCTTTTAAAAAAGGGCTTTTGTGTAAGTAAAGAATTATTTAACTGCGTCTTTAAGTGCTTTACCAGCTTTGAATGCTGGAACTTTGCTTGCAGGGATTTCAATTTCTTTACCAGTTTGAGGGTTACGTCCTTTACGTGCAGCACGCTCACGTACCTCAAAGTTACCGAATCCGATTAATTGAACTTTTTCACTTTTAGCAAGTGATGATTGAATAGATTCGAATACTGCGTCAACAGCTAAACCTGCTTGTTTTTTTGTTAAATCAGCTTGATCAGCAACTGAGTTGATTAAATCTGTTTTATTCATTACAAATTCACCTCCCCTAGGGTTAATAATGATATTTTAATATCATTATGCTATGACTTTAACACAACGATTATTGCCACTGCAATGATTTATATGCAAAAAACGTTGTAATTATAGGTTTTTTATCATAATTTAAGGAAATTAGACATTATATTGTAAATTTACACCGTTATTCAGCTTTCTTTTCGCGTCCCATTAGGTATTTAACGCTTTCATTAACAGGTTTGTTTTCGAATAAAACCCCATATAAAGTAGCGGTAATCGGCATATCTACATGATGACTTTCAGCTAGATGATAAACAGATTCAGTCGTATAAATACCTTCTACAACCATATTCATTTCATTTAAAGCCTCGTCAACAGATTTACCTTCACCTAATTTATAACCTAATGTGAAGTTTCTAGAATGTGTAGAAGTACAAGTAACAATTAAATCGCCAATACCTCCTAAACCAAGGAAAGTCATTGGATCAGCACCTAATGTCTCGCCTAATCTACTAATTTCTGCTAAGCCTCTAGTCATCAATGCCGCTTTGGCGTTATCACCAAAGCCCATACCTGCTATGACTCCACTAGCGACGGCGATAATATTTTTTAATGCGCCACCTAGTTCAACACCGATTAAATCATTGTTCGTATAGACACGTAAATAATCATTCATAAATAAGTCTTGTATTAAGTTACTTATTTCTATGTTTTTAGATGATGCTGCAACTGTTGTTGGTTGTTTAATTACCACTTCTTCAGCATGACTTGGACCAGATAATACACCAATGCCACCATTGTGTGCAGGTGTTAGTGAATCTTCAATCATTTCAGAAACGCGTTTAAATGTACCATTTTCGATACCTTTAGCTACGTGAATAAATACTTTAGACGTTGTTAAAAGTTGATCGATTTCTGAAACGACTTCGCGAATAGCTTTAGTTGGTAGTGCGATTAAATAAATATCGGCATGTTCTACCGCTTGTTGAAGATTGTGTGTAGCTATAATTTTAGTGCTTAGTTGCGCACTTTTTAAATATTTTGTGTTGCTATGACTTGTGTTTATTTCGTTAATGGTACTTTCATTTTTTCCCCACATTAAAACGTCATGGCCATTTTCAGCAAGAACATTTGCTAAAGCTGTACCAAAGCTTCCAGTACCAAATACAGTAATATTAGTCATCGATTTCCCCTCCGTGTTTAATTTCTCTTTCTAGCCACGATATGCACTGGTGTACCTTCAAATCCAAATGCATCACGAATTTGATTTTCTAAATAGCGTTTGTAAGAAAAGTGCATAAGTTCAACATCATTAACGAAAACGATGAACGTTGGTGGTTCGATTGCTACTTGAGTAGCATAAAAGACATTCAGTCTGCGCCCTTTATCTGTAGGTGTTGGATTCATTGAAATGGCATCCGTAATAACCTCATTTAGAGTAGAGCTTTGGACACGCTTTTTATGATTTTCACTAGCCTGTTTAATATATGGGAATAGTGTCGTTAAACGCTGACGTTCTGTAGCAGAAACAAATGCAATTTCAGCATAATCTAAAAATTGGAATTCACGGCGAACTTTGTCTTTGAATTTTTTCATTGTATTAGTTTCTTTTTCGACAGTGTCCCATTTATTGACTACAATAACGATTGCTTTTCCTTCTTCATGAGCGTAACCAGCTACACGCTTATCTTGTTCAATGATTCCTTGTTCTGCATCGATAACGACTAAAACAACGTTAGAACGTTCTATCGCTTTAAGCGCTCTTAATACGGAATACTTTTCAGTAGATTCATATACTTTACCTTTTTTACGCATACCTGCTGTATCGATTAATACATAATCTTGATCATCAAAAGAATACTCAGTATCTACCGCATCACGTGTTGTTCCAGCGACATTTGATACAATAACTCTTTCTTCACCAAGTATGGCGTTAACTAAGCTTGATTTACCTACATTTGGTCTACCAATGATTGATAATCTAATTGTTTCGTCATCGTATGGATCTTCTTCTTCCTCTTTGAAATGTTCGACAACGGCATCTAATAAATCACCCAATCCAAGTCCGTGAGAACCAGAAATTGGATAAGGTTCACCAAATCCTAAAGCATAAAAGTCATAAATTTCATTACGCATTTCAGGATTATCTACTTTATTTACCGCTAAAACAACCGGTTTTTTGGATTTGTATAACAATTGAGCGACCATCTCATCACTTTGTGTTAGTCCTTCTCTAATGTTAACCATAAATACAATGACGTCGGCTTCGTCAATAGCAATTTCAGCTTGTGCTCTTATTTGTGTTTGGAAAGGTGCATCACTTATTTCGATACCGCCTGTATCAATAATATTAAATTCATGTGTCAACCATTCTCCAGTAGAATATATACGGTCTCTAGTTACGCCTGGCGTATCTTCTACGATGGAAACACGTTCACCTACTACTCTATTAAAAATTGTAGATTTACCAACATTTGGCCTGCCTACAATTGCAACTATAGGTTTAGTCATAAACTAACTTCCTCTCTATTTTGAATCTCTATAATTTTATCATATGGCAAACATAAAGAAAAAGATATTTTGATAGCTGTTATAAATTATGTAAAAATTTGCACATAAATAAAAATCTTGCCTTAATAAATAAGGCAAGATTAAATATAGTAGTTATTAAAATTTAAAATCTTTTAATTTATCTCCGAAAACATCTCCTAAAGTTGGATTGTCTTCGTCTTCATCATTTGAACTTAGATAAGCTTTTGTTGTTGCATCGTCACTTTCAGCCACATCTTCATTAGGTAGCGTAGCTTTGATAGAAAGTGAAATACGTTCGTTTTCTACATCGATACCAAGGATTTTGACACTTACATCATCACCTGGTGATAATACTTCACCTGGAGTGCCAATGTGTTTATGGCTTATTTCAGAAATGTGTACTAAGCCTTGAACACCTGGTTTAATTTCAACGAACGCACCAAAGTTAGCTAAACGAGCAACTTTACCTTCGATAACGTCACCTTCATTGAATTGTCCTTGAATAGATTCAAATGGGCTTGGTAAAGTATCTTTAATTGATAATGAGATTCTTTCACTATCTTTATCTACTGATTTAACTTTAACTTTAACTGCATCACCAATAGCTACAACGTCTTCAGGTGATTTAACATGTTCATGTGCTAATTCAGACACGTGAACAAGTCCATCTACACCGCCAATATCAATAAATGCACCAAAATTAGTTAAACGAGCAACTTTACCTTCGATAACGTCACCTTCATTAAGTGATTGTAATAACTCGTCTTTCTTCTGAGCATTTGCCACTTCTTCTACAGCTTTACGACTAAGAATGACACGATTATTTTCAGGATCAAGTTCTTCAACTTTAAGTTTTAATACTTGTCCTTCAAAATCAGAGAAATCTTCAATGAAATCAGTAGAAATTAATGAAGCTGGAACAAAGCCACGTTGACCAACATCAACGACGAGTCCACCTTTAACTACCTCAGTTACTTTGGCCTCAATAGTTTCATTGTTGTCTAATTGTTGTTGTAAAAATTCGTAAGATTTCTCTGTTTCAAGTTGGCGTTTAGATAAAATGTAAGTACCAGTTTCATTTTCTTCGTCTAGTTCTATCTTAGTCACATAAGCACCAATTTCATCGCCAACTTTCACAGCGTCATTTGGGCTATCTATATGGTGTGTAGATAATTGACTGATTGGAATGATACCACTGAACTTGCCACCGTTAACGTCTACAATGACTTGCTTGTCTTCAATAGAACGTACTTCGCCGGTAACTTTGTCACCTTCTTTAATGTCATTAATCATTGATTCATTGAATTCTTCCGTCATCTTGTCTGCCTCCTTATTACACTACATAATTATAACATCTTACAAAGTCACTAAATTGTCAAGGAATACCGCTTTAATTCGCACGGTATTTTAAATAGTTAAAATTTAAAATGGTCAAATATCTCAATTATTAAAATTTCAACTGAATTGTAATAAATTTTAACCACCGCAATTAAATTTATTTGATAGATATTTATCTTATACCCTACATCAAAGTATAACTAAACGTAGCGACCAATATTTTTAAATAGTTATAATAACTCGGACTGTTTGAATTAATTTATTTGTTCAACCATCGCTAGAATTTCATTAGTTACAGTTTCGATTGATTTACCTGTTGTATCAAGTTCAACTGCGTCTTCTGCTTTTTTTAAAGGTGAAATTTCACGATTCATATCATAATTATCGCGTGTTTCGATTTCTTCTTTTAGTTGTTCGATATTGGAGTCAATACCTCTTAATTCGTTATCCTTTTGTCTACGCTCTGCACGTTCTTCAACTGATGCAATCATATAAATTTTTAAGTCTGCGTTTGGTAATACTACGGTACCAATGTCACGACCGTCCATGACGATACCTTTTTTACTTGCGAGTTCTTGTTGTTTTTCAACGGCAAATGAACGTACTTGTTCTTTAGAAGCTACATAAGATACATTATTTGTCACATCATTTTCTCTTAAATAGTCCGTAACATCTTGATCGTCTAAAATGATGCGTTGTCCTTTTTCAGCATCATAAGTTAAAGATAATGTAGTGTTATTAATTAAGTTAGTAAAATCATCATCTTTGTTATTTTGTAGATATTTGTACGTGATTGCTCGATACATAGCGCCTGTATCGACATATATCATTGATAATTTTGCAGCAACTAATTTAGCGATTGTGCTTTTACCAGCTGCAGCTGGACCATCTAAAGCGATATTTATTAATTTCATTGTAAGAAACCCTTCCTTGTTGTTTTATGAATAATATTTTATCATAAATATGTATTTTAAAACTAGGAGGAAAGTATACATGAAAAAACTTCTCGTTATTCATACGGGCGGGACAATTAGTATGTCTCAAGATGAAACAAATAAAGTAATAACAAATGACGAAAACCCGATTACGAAACATGCACAATTAATCGGTCAATATGCTGAAGTTACAGAAATAACACCTATTAATGTTCCTTCTCCTCATATGCAAATTAGTGATGTTCAACATCTAAAACAAGTTATCGACAATGCAGAAGAAGCACAATTATATGATGGCTATGTTATTACTCACGGCACTGATACGCTTGAAGAAACAGCATATTTACTTGATTTAACATTAAAAGTTTCTAAACCAATTGTAATTACTGGTGCGATGCGTTCTTCTAATGAAATAGGTTCGGACGGATTATATAATTTTATTGCTGCTATTAGAGTTGCGACGACGGACGCTGCAGAAAACATGGGCGTAATGGTTGTGTTTAATGATGAAATACATACTGCTCGTAACGTCACTAAAACACATACATCTAATACAAATACTTTCCAAAGTCCCAATCACGGCCCGTTAGGTGTTATTACTAAAAATAGTGTGCAATTTCACCATAAACCTTTCGCTAAGAAAGTATTGACTAATATTAACCACGAATTAAATATTCCTCTAGTAAAAGCTTATATGGGTATGAATAGTGATGTGTTGCATTTTCATAGTCAAAACAAAGTAGATGGTATTATTATAGAAGCTTTAGGACAAGGGAATTTACCACCTACTTGTCTAGAAGGTTTACAAGCTTGTTTAGATAAAAATATACCTATTGTACTAGTATCTAGATCATTTAATGGTATTGTAGGTCCAATTTATGCATATAAAGGTGGAGGCGTAACGTTGGCGGAAAAAGGCGTCATCTTTTCTAATGGATTAAATGGGCCTAAAGCACGTTTGAAGTTATTAGTTGGTTTAAGTAATAGTTTATCGTCTCAACAGTTAAAAACATATTTTGAATCCCAATTATAAAAAGAGATTGTGTCTCAGTAAGACACAATCTCTTTTATTATGATTCAAGCGGTGTTTGTTTTTTAGAAAGAATGCTTTGCGTAATAATACCACCATGATATTTACCATTTTCAATAAATATAGTATTAGCATCGTTACCTGCTGCGATAACACCTGCGATAAAGCAATTTTCTACATTAGTTTCATATGTTTCTTTATTATAAACCGGCGCAGTACCATATTCATTCGTATTAATATCAATACCAATTGATTGTAAGAAATCATAATCTGGATGATAACCGATCATTGCGAATACGTAGTCGTTTGGTATTTCATATGTTTGACCATTTTGCTCATATATAACTGTATCTTCAGTTATTTTAACGACATCTGTATTAAATAGCATATCAATTTTTTCGTTACGTACTAAAGATTCAAAATTTGGTAAAATCCATGGTTTTATTGCTTTAGGATATTCATTACCTCGATAAATAACAGTTACATGTGCACCCGCTTTTTCTAATTCTAATGCGGCATCTACAGCTGAGTTTTTACCGCCTATAATGACTACATTTTGATTGAAGTAAGGATGTGCTTCTTTGAAATAGTGTTTAACTTTAGGTAATTCGGCGCCTTCAACTTCTAATTGATTGTGTTGGCCATAATAACCTGTCGCAACTGTTAAAAATCTACACTCGTAAACATCTTTTGTAGTTGTAATAGTAAAACGATTATCAATTTTCTTTACTGTTAGCACTTCTTCAAAGGCATTTATATTTAATTGGTGATGTTTTACTACTTCTCTATAATATACCAACGCCTGATTTCTACGAGGTTTACTTTCTTCAACGATAAACGGAATATCTCCGATACTTAATTTGTCGCTTGATGAAAAGAAAGTTTGATGTGTTGGATAATTATAAATAGCGTCAACCACATTTCCTTTTTCAATAACTAACGTTTCAATACCTTTTTTCTTTTGTTCTATGGCAGCACTTAGACCACATGGTCCACCACCAATGATGATACTTTCTACCGTTTGCATATGTTTATGCCTCCTTTAATCACCAATATATTATACCAATTATGTAATGAATTCCAAACATTAGATATTGAAAATTTGTAAATTCTCTTTAAACCGATTAAAAATTGTATTTTTAGTTTTTTATGTAGCGATATTAAATAAAAAAAGGCCAATCATTGTGAAAATGATTGGCCTCTAAAATATGTTCGTTTTATTGTGGAATTACTAGGCGTTGACCATTATGAATGTCATTACCTTGAATGTTATTCGCTTTTCTAATTTTCTCAACATTTTCTGGTGTACCTTCACCATAATATTGAATTGCAATTCTGTATAAGTTTTGACCTTCTACTGTATGTGTACGTTGGCCTTGACTATTACTTTGTGAACTGCTATTACTAGAAGCATTTTGGCTTGAATTAGAATTTTGTTGAGATTGACTATTTTGTTGACCTTGGTTTTGATCTTGTTGTGATTGATCACCTTGTTGGTCTTGACTATTCTGTTGATCTTGGTCTTGGCTGTTGCTATCTGAATTTGAGTTGTTATCATCAGCAGATTGATTATCAGATGATGAGCCGTTGTCACTATCAGATTTATCGTTGCTGTTACTATCGCTGTTGTTGCCATCTTTATTTGCTTTATCGTCACTAGAATTTTTGTCTTTGTCACTATCTGACTTTTTATCTTTATCGCTATCAGATTTTTTATCTTTATTAGAATCTTTATCTGATTTTTGTGCAGTTTTATTATCGTCAGATTTATCACTGCCATTGTTACCACCAGTTAATGCCATACCAGCAAATATAGCGATAGCAGCTAATATTAATAATGCAGCTAGAATTGGTAACAGTTTAGCTAAGAAACCTTTTTTCTTGCCGTTATTATCATTGTTGTCATCGCCGTTTCCATTGCCACCGTTATTTCCAGTACCGCCATTATTTGAACCAGCTCCACTACCTTTTGCAGCAGCGACTCCACCAGCGGCAGCGGCTCCAGTACCTGCTGCGGCAGCACCTATACCAGCTTTTTTAGATTTACTAGAATGTTCATCTGCATTCTCTTTATCATTATCTTTGTTATCTTTACTTTCTTTGTCATCTTCTTTACTTGAATGATGATTTTCTTCATTGTCATGTTTTTTATCATGATGTTTTTTGGCAGCATAGGCACCTGCGCCAGCAGCAGCGGCTCCACCAGCAACGGCAGCACCTTTCTTGCCTTTATTAGAATGATTATCTTCAACATGTTCTTCATCTTGTGAATTTGAATTATCAGTATCATCTTCAGATGATTGCGCTTTATGCGCATCCTGTTCATTATCACGATTTGAAGCTTTTGCATCCTTAGAAGATTCTACGGCAGAGCCACCTAATACGCCACCTGCAACCCCTTTTCCGGTATTGCTATGTGAATCTTCATCGTGATGATTATTATCCTCATCTTCACGTTGTTCATGCGCACTTTCTTCGTGTTCATTATGTACTTCATCAGGTGAAGCATCTTGCTCTTTTTCTGGCTGATTAGTAGCAGTATTTCTGCTGCGCTGTCTACGTTGTGCGTTTCTTGGAGGGAATTGTTCATTTGCTTTTTCGCTAGCTTTATCAGCATGTTGTTCTGTTTCTTGATCAATCGATTCTTCTGATTTGTCGTTGTGATCAGTTGGATCAATTGATTGACGATTTTTTTCGAAATCGTCCTTAAAATTATTATTAGACAAAATCATCATCCTTCCTATTAATTTTTTATACAAAGTTATACCCTACTCAGTGGTAAATATGTATGTGAAATAAATAAAAATGCAATAAATATCCTTTTATAGATTGTATTATAGCTTGTTTTAAAAAGTGAAGTAAAGTAATTGTGCATTAATTAAATAAATTCTGTAACTTTTCATAATAATTCATTTTACGTTTTACTTTTTTTCTATTATATATCGTTAAATTTTTTAAATCTGAGTCATTATCACAACAATTCAACGGTTTTGCAAAATCATTTTCGCCAAAATAATTAAGTAAAAATTGACGTCTACATGAATCTAGCATTTTATAGCCAATCATTTTTTTATAGGCGATTTGTTTCCTTTGATATGCTTTATTAAAAATTGTAGTTAGCTCATTTATCGAATAATAGTCATTAAGTATAGTTAGCATTTCAACTTTAACAGGATCAATTAAGTCACCTGATTCAAATAAAGTTATATCATCTTCAGTTATACTATCAGTAAAAAGTAATGTGTCTAATAGAAAACTGTCATCAGGTTGATATAAACTGATTGCTTGGCTAATTTCCCCATCACGCCCTGCTCTGCCAATCTCTTGCATATAACTTGAAGGGCTTGTCGGTAAGTGGAAATGAATAATAGTTCTAATATCTTTCTTATTAATCCCCATTCCAAATGCACTTGTAGCGACAATAATAGGAATTTCATTATTTATAAACTGATGCTGCACGGTGTGTCTTTCTTGATAGGTCAAATCCCCATGATAAATCCCTGTTAAGTATCCTTCATTGTATATTGCTTTAGCTAAAGTTAAACAAATTTTTTTAGAAGAAACATAGATGATGGTTGGTCCAGAATGTTGAATGAAATTTAAAAGCCAAGTTAACTTGCCTTCATCGTTATCAAAGTTTAGATGTGAGAGAGAAATATTGTCTCTATTCATCGTTGTTTTAATTTCCGTAAATTTAGTATTTAACATATGGTTTATATCATTAAGTAAATATGGTTGTGCCGTTGCTGTTAAAGCTAAGATAGTAGCTTTGGGAAACTGGCGAGTTATCTTACCAATTAACGCATAATGCGGTCTGAAATCATAGCCCCATTCTGACAGACAGTGTGCTTCATCTAACACGATTAATCCTAAATCGAGTTGGTTTAATAACTTAGTGTTAAATGGTTGTAATAAAAATTCAGGACTTAAAAAGATAAAGCGACTAGATTTAATTTTTGATAAATTAAATTGTCTTTCTTGCTCATCCATGCCTGAATGAACACAACTTACTGATGTTTCGCCATTTACTTTCATTTGCATGACTTGATCGTCCATTAATGAAATTAATGGTGACACAATTAAAGTTGGCTTTTGATTTATATAGGTGGGAAGTTGATAACACAAGCTCTTACCACTACCTGTAGGCAAGATGCCTAAAGTATTAGTATGGTTTAAGACACTTGTTATGATGGCTTCTTGACCATCTTTAAAACTATCAAAGCCAAACCACTTTTTGAGTGCATCATGTAACAACTAAATCACCTCTTTCTATACCCACTATCATTAATTTAATTTGGAAATAACTATAATTCGGAAATTGTTCTTTAAATAAGCGTAAACGTTCATCTCTATGTGTGGCATAATATGGACTAAATGTCTCAATATCTTCTTCACTAAAATATGAGTAATAATCATGTATATAACCTTTAATAAAAAGTTCTAATAAATGATCTTCTATAGTATTGATTTTAACATTTTGTTGTTGTTGAATGGTCTCGATAGATTGTCCGTGAGTTAAGCCGTTTAATGTTAATTGTGTTTTGTTTAATAGCGACGGTAATATAATGAGTTTACTCAATAATTTAAAGTTTTGGTTATCTTCTATTAAACTTAATAGGGAAACTAATTCTATATATTCTAGTTCTAATAAATGATGCTGAGGTATATTTTCAATCAAACTTACTTGTTGTCTTGTATACATACTTTCTTCAAAACCTTGTAGGTAATAATGTAAATATGTTTGGCCGAGTTGTTGATACAGTGTAGTAAATAATTGAGTTAACTCGTCTTTAAAGTCGTTATGTAAATTATGTATTTTTATATAAGTGAAAACTTCTTTTACACGTTGTTGAATAAATTGATGTTGAGACGTTGGAATAAAATGATTTTGATGATGATTTAAATTTGAAACAGTTTGTGTAAGTAATTGAATAGCACTGAACGTATTAATTAAACTGTCATATGTGTATCTTGGATGCGTAATGAGTGCACAATCTTCATTAAAATCACTGTCGTCATTTGAAAATCGCTCAAACGACGGATATTTTAAGTTAGGTAAGCTATGATATAATGATAGTAGATTTTGACTGGCAGCATCAAAAAAGGTTTGATGTGACTTTTTGCCTGTGATAATATTATATATGCTTTTTTGTGATTTATAGTCGTGGGACTGTGCTTGCACAAAATTTATTATATTATACATGGGTAACTCCTTGTTATTTTGTAAACAAAAACATTTGAAAAATAGAAACTCGATGACTACAATATTAATTGTGATATTAGTGTAGCATTTTTGTCAAAGGAGGCGAAGAAATTGGCTAAATATACAATAGTTGATATGGATACATGTATAGCATGTGGAGCTTGTGGTGCCGCTGCCCCTGATATATATGACTACGATGATGAAGGTATAGCTTACGTTATACTAGACGACAACAAAGGAACGGCTGAAGTGCCTGAAGAGTTATATGAGGATATGGAAGATGCACTTGATGGTTGTCCTACAGACTCAATTAAAATTGAAGAGGAATCATTTGATGGCGATCCTTTAAAATTTGAATAAATGATTATAACATCATTAATATACTAAGTAAGAGAACGTAATGTATTGCGTTCTCTTTTTTGTACAAAAAGAAAGCGGGATAAAAATCTTATTTTTATAAAAAGGTTTTGTAGTCTCACCCCGGCAAGGATGACTAGAGTTGAAAGAAGCTTGATATAAGCGTATTTTCAATTCAGTCATCTACTGCCAATATGAAAAAATGAGCCTGAAGACACGTTAATGTCTAAGGCTCATGTTTCTTCCCTATTAACTCAATACTTTTTTTAATCTTTTATACAGTAAAATAAATATTAAAGACACGACTATCCCTTTAATAATATTGAATGGAATAATGCCTGAAACAACAATTACTTTTACATTATGAACGACGTCAGTTAAATTCATAATCATGCCGTATAGTGGTAAAAGTACAAAATAATTTAAAATACTTAAAACAATAGTCATAACGATAGTACCACTAGTTAATCCAATAATTAGTGACTTGGTAGATTGTTTGTTTTTAGTTACAGCATAAGCAACAAGTAATAATGAAGCAGCAGCAAAGAAGTTTGCCAATGGTCCTATTGGGTCTCCAATATTAAATAAAAATGTGAGTAAATTTTTAATAAACTCAACGATTAATCCAGCAACTGGACCTAACGTAAATGTCGCTAAAAGACCGGGAACGTCACTGATATCTAATGTTAAGTAAGGTGGTAAAAATGGTATCGGAAACTTTAAAAAAGTTAAAATAAATGCTACTGCACTTAACATGCTAATTGTAATCAATTTTTTTTGATTGTTTTGCATATTCAATTTTCTCCTCCCAATTCAATATACATAGAATAAAAGGATAAAATTGATCAATATATCCTCGTCTTCTCTTTTTTAAGTTAAATTATTGATTGAAATTTATATTAGCATGAAAACACTATTTATGTCACATTATTGGTTTATAAATAACAATAGTTTAGTACCTTTTAATAAAGCCTGTTTATTATATTATTTTTTAAGTATGATTATGAAAATAATATAATAATAAAAACCCATATTAACGTAGAGAGAGTTAATATGGGTTTGCTTAAATTAACAATTAGTTATTTTGGTAGTTTTATAATAAATGTAGTACCTTTACCTAATTCACTTTTAACATCAATGCTACCACCGTGTTCCTCAATAATCATTTTACAAATAAAGAGACCTAAACCAGTACCTTGCTTACCTCTTTTTCTAGCGGCGTCGACTTTATAAAAACGATCAAATACTTGTTTTAAATGTTCTGGCGCAATACCAGTACCTGTATCTTGAATATATAAAATGTCGGTATATTCATCTTCTCCATAGTCGATAGTGATAGTGTCGTCTGGCTCAGTATAGCGTGTCGCATTATCGATAAGATTGGTTAATACTTGTTCTATTCTATCAGAATCATAATACCAATCGTGACCATCTGTTTGAGGGTTTAATTGCATATTAAGTTGTAAATCAGTAGCTAGTTGTTTATATTTTTGTTGCATTTTATTTAATAAGTTATCTATAGGTTGATGTTCTTTATGCACAGAAAGGCCTTCTGCGTCCATACGTGCTACATTTAATAATTCGTTAACTAATCGATTTAATCGTTTAGTTTCGTCTAACACGATTGAAAGTGAATCTTTAATTTCTTCTGGTTCAGTGACGATACCATCTACAATAGATTCAGTATATCCTTGAAGTAGAGAAATTGGAGTACGTAGTTCATGTGACACGTTTGCGATAAAGTCTTTTTTCAATTGGTCAAGATTGTGTTCGTTAGTCATATCACGAATAATTGCTACGATGCCACTACGACCATCAGGTTGAATTTGTTTAATATAACTCATAATAATAACAAAATAACGTGTGTTTATTTCATATTCTTCGAACTGAGTAATTTTTTTCTTGAACGTTAATTCGTTTTGAGCATCTAATTTAGCAAGCGAATCTTTATCCATAGATTGGATGATGTTTTGCGCCATATCATTGGATAATATAACTTCTTTTTTATCATTAAATCCAATTACACCTTCTACCATAGAATTGATTAAACTATCCCTAATATTTTTAGATGATGAAAGTGCATCGACATGGCGTTGGATTTCATAACTCATCGTATTAAACGCACGTGATAACTCGCCAATCTCATCTTTAGAAGTGATGGTTGTTGTTTGTTTATATTGCCCTTTCGAAACCTCTATAGCTTGAGATCTTAATTGTCGTAAAGGTTTAGTGATTCTCGATGATAAGAAGAATGCAAATACTGTTGTAATGGCCAAGAAGATGACCGCAATGATTAAGATAATCACTGTAATAACATTGTTTGTTTCATCGACACTTTTTAAGTTTTGATAAATGAAAACACCACTATATTTACTTTTAACATCATTATTAATTGGTTTAGTAGGATAACCAATTAATACATAAGTACGTTGCTCTCCGTTAACTTTAACATTAACATGCTCCGAGTTTTTTTGCCCTTTATCAAAAACTTTGTCGTAATTAGAATCTGATTTTATAACATGAAACATTTGCTGCTTGACATTATTATGTTTAGGTTCAGTCATTTGTTTATCAGTCAATATAATTAATCCAACTGGACCTTCGATTAACTTATGACTGTATTCAATAGCGGTATCCTTATTTTTGGATTCATTGACTAATTGACTGACTTGTTTAGCATCTTGTAACAGTGATTTTTCGGTATCTTGAGTGAAATATGATTGAATAAAAGTAATCAATGCAGCACTTAATAAAATTAAAACTGTCGTTACTATAAAGATTATAGTTAACCACAGTTTTATGACTACATTATTCAGCCGATTCATCATTTGATTTTACCTCGAATTTATAGCCAACGCCCCAAACAGTTTGTATCATTTGTGCTGCATCGCCAGATACACGATTAAGTTTTTCTCTTAATCTTTTTACGTGTGTATCAACCGTTCTTAAATCACCATAAAATTCATAATGCCAAACTTCTTTTAATAGTTGTTCTCGATCGAACACTTTATTTGGTGTTTTAGCTAGGAAAATCAATAGCTCATATTCTTTAGGTGTTAAATTGACTTGCTTTTCATCTGCTAATACGCGATGTGCATCGTTATCAATTGTTAAATGATTAAATTCTATTAAATCTTTAGCATGTGGTTCACTCTGTTCGCTTGTTGCTACTTGAGTACGTCTTAATAGTGCTTTTAGGCGTAATACGACTTCACGAGGTGAAAATGGTTTTACGATATAATCATCTGCACCTGTTTCAAATCCTTCTACTCTATTAGTTTCCTCGCCTTTAGCTGTTAACATTATAATAGGCGTTTCTTTATGCTCTCTTAAACGTGATGCGACAGTTATTCCATCCATTTCAGGTAACATTAAATCTAACAAAATACATGCATAATCATGATTCATTGCTTTCTCATATGCTTCCTTACCATCTCTGGCTTCATCAATCTCGAAAGATTCTCTTTCAAGATACAATTTTAGTAATCTTCTAATTCTATCTTCATCGTCTACGACAAGAATTTGATTTGGCAATATAAATACCTCCCACACATGTTTGCAATTTCTATTTATATTTAGTATAGCATAGCACTTTGCGTATCTCTTACTAAAATACTCAATGTTTGTGAAATTTTTCTCAATTTCAATCGAGTACAATTATTATTATTAACCATTCTCCGCTAAATGACGTAATGTTTTTACTTCATGCGGTGTTAATACCCTGCCTTCACCAGCATTTAAACCTGTTAAGTTTAAAGGACCAAATTCTATTCTTTGTAATTTTGAAACTTCATGACCGAAATATTCGAACATACGACGCACTTGTCTATTGCGACCTTCTGTAATGGTAATTTCTACTAGTGTAGTAGATTTCTCTTTATCTTGGTTTTTAATTTTAACTGTAGCTGGTTGTGTTACACCGTCTTCTAATTTTACGCCTTTTTCTAACGCTTTTACTTCTTCACGCATTAAATAACCTTTTAGTTTGACGACATATTTCTTTTTGATTTTATAACGTGGATGCGTCATTAAATTAGTAAAATCACCATCGTTAGTTAATAACAATAAACCTGAAGTATCGTAATCTAATCTACCTACAGGATAAATTCTTGTATCAAGTTCTTTAAAATAGTCAGTCACTACTTTACGACCTTTGTCATCTGAAACACTTGTAATGACTTGCGCTGGTTTATAGAATAAAATATATAGTTTGTCTTCTTGTTCTAGTTTAATGCCTTCGACTTCAACAGTATCTGAAGATTTTACTTTCGTACCTAATTCAGTCACTGTTTCGCCATTTACTTTTACTTTACCTTCTTCTATTAATACTTCTGCTTTACGTCTAGATGTATAACCACTATTGGCGATACGCTTTTGTAATCTTTCCATTTCGTTACTCATTATTTTCTCCTTTTTGATTGACTAAATTGCTGAAGAACGCTTCGATTTCTTCATCTTCTTCGTCAGTTGTTGGTAAATCATCGATATTTTCAATACCAAATACATTTAAAAATAAATTTGTAGTATACAGTTGGTGGCTACGTGAAGCATCTTCTTCTTTAGCTTCCACTAACCCTTTGGCAATTAATGTTTTTACAGCACCATCTGAATTAATACCTCTAATCATTTCAATATCACTTCTAGAAATCGGTTGATTATAAGCAATAATAGATAATGCTTCCATAGCTGCTTGTGATATTTTCATGTTGGCTTTTTGTTCAACTAATTTTTCTACATATTCTGAAGCTTCCTTTTTTGTCGTTAGCACATATGTAGTACCAAATTTTTGAATCAATAAACCGGGAGATTCGTAGTTTGAAATGAGTTCATGTAAAGTTGATTGATCATACTCTAATATTTCAAGTAATTGTCGTTCTTCTATACCTTCATCACCTGCAGTATACAGCAGTGCTTCTAAGATGCCGTTATGCATTAATGCCATAATTTACGCCCCTTATAATATTAATATCTTCAAAACTTTTTTGTTGTTCTATATTGATAACACCAGATTTAGACATTTCTAAAATTGCTAAAAAATGTGTGACTACCATTTCCACAGGTTCTGAAAAATTAAACAAACTAAAGAAATTAAAAGAGCTCTCCTGTTGTAAACGTTGCTGTACTTGAGAAGTAGCTTGTTGAATCGTAAAAGTTTCTTTATGTATGTTAACTGCCTTTGGTGTATTAAGTTCCATTCTGTTTTTGACTCGTTGATACGCAATTATTAATTCTGTTAAATCTATCGTATTGTCAGGATCCCAAGTCTCATTTTGTTCTAAGTGAGATAAATCAGTTGGATGCTTTGAAAAATAATGCGCACGTTCTTCTTTCTTCTCATTTAAAGTTTCAGTGTATTCTTTGTAATTTTGATATTCTATTAAACGCCCAACTAAATTTTCACGCGGGTCCTCTTCGAAATCCTCAGTTTCATCACTTTGAGGTAGCAACATTTTACTTTTAATCATTAATAGTTCGGAAGCCATTACTAAATAATCACTCGCTACATTGATTTCTAGTTGGTTCATCGTATGTATATATTGTAAATATTGTTCTGTGAGTGACTTCATTGGGATATCATAAATATCAATTTCAAATTTTTGGATAAGATGCAACAATAAATCCAAAGGACCATTAAAAGCATCTAATTTTACTTCATACATTTTATCTACCTCATATTAGTTGCAAGTTAAGTGCGTTATTCACTAAAATATTATACCATGTTTGTAATAAACAATAAATTTTTGGAGCGAAAGTTTATGGATAATGCACTAAAATTATTTTATTATCAATTTCATACAGAACAACATTACTTTTTTTGCCATGATATTTTAGAAGAAGCTTGGAAAGAAAATCCATCTTTTAGTAAAAACGATCCTGTCGTAAGTTTAATACTTTTTGCAACAGGCTGTTACCATTATCGTCGGCATAATCATGTCGGTGCTAAACGTTCTTTTCAACGTGCTTATAAAGTTATAACACAAGCTGAAAGCTCTCAAAATTTAGGTCTTAACATTGAGTATTACCAAAAATTAATTGTTCAAATGATCAACAATATAGAACAACAAAAAGCATTTGAACCAATTCAATTACCTATTACAAAGACGATGGAACAACAAATATTACAAGAGTTTCCAAACTATATATTGACACCATATGTGATTGATGATGACTATATTGTCCATCATCATAAAAAAAGAGATCGTAGCGAAGTAATCCAAGCAAGAGAAGCGTCTATACAAAAAAACAATCGGTTATTTAAATAATGTAAAAAACCACATGTCTCAAGAAGGCATGTGGTTTTATAAATGTACAATATCTTAAGCTCTTGGATGAAAAGCATTATACATTTTTCTAATTTGTGATTTGGATACATGTGTATATAATTGTGTGGTAGAAATATCCGAATGGCCTAACATTTCTTGTACTGCTCTTAAATCAGCACCATTTTCAAGTAAATGTGTAGCAAAAGAGTGTCTTAATGTGTGTGGTGTTAAAGTTTTATTAATATTAGCTTTAATACCTGTTTGTTTAATCATTTTCCATATACCTTGTCTGGACAAAGGTTTACCATGCAAGTTTAAAAATAATGCATCAGTTGTTGTCTTTTTAAGTAACTGTGGTCGTACGGTTTCTATATATTTAGTTAAGAAATCAATCACTGTATCACCTAAAGGTACGATACGTTCTTTATTTCCTTTACCAAAGACACGTACAAAGCCCATAATTAAATTGACATTTTCGACTTCTAATTGAATAAGCTCAGAAACACGCATACCTGTTGCATATAATAATTCTAACATCGTTCTATCTCTATAACCGTTATTTTTACTAATATCCGGTGTTTCAAGTAAAGCTACAATTTCATCAACTTCTAGAACGTCAGGTAACCTTCTCTCGTATTTAGGTGTTTCAATTAATACTGTTGGATCTTTAGCTGCATATTTTTCTCTTAATGCAAATTGATGGAAACTACGCACAGTCGAAATAAAACGGGCTAGAGACTTAGCGGATGCACCCTGATCGTGTAAATAGCCCAAACATTGTTGAATCGTTTGTCTATCTACGAAATCAATATGGTCAATTTTATGCTCGTTTAAATACGCTACATATTTATCTAAATCTCTACGATACGCTCCAATTGTATTTGAACTAAGCCCTTTTTCTATTTGAATAAATTTTAAGTATTCGTTTTTTATGGTTTCCATATAGCCACCTCATAAACTTCAATCTGTCATTATTTTCCTTTAGCCTGACAGGAAGAACAAACGCCATGGAACGTTAGACGATGGTCTAATATTCTAAAGTTAAAGTCTTGTTCAACTTTTTCTTCAACTTTAGGTAATAAGTCCTCTTCGATTTCTTCAACTTTGCCACATTCCATACAAACTAAATGGTGATGGAAGTGTTTGGCGCCTTCTTTACGTAAATCAAATCTAGCTACGCCATCGCCGAAATTAATTTTATCGACAACTTTTAATTCTGCTAGTAATTCTAATGTTCTATATACTGTGGCTAAACCGATTTCAGGTGCCTTATCTTTAACTTTTAAATAAACATCTTCAGCGCTTAAGTGATCTTTTTCATTTTCAATTAAAACTCTTAAAGTTGCTTCTCTTTGTGGAGTTAATTTATATGATGATTGCTGTAATTGTTGCTTCACGCGATTTAAACGTTCTTCCACGGAAGCCTCACTCCCCTACTAATAATTATAATCATTTTAATTTACATTAATGATACATATCTAAAATACCAATAATTGATAAAATTCGCAAGTTAATTCTATTATCTATTTAGAATGATTATAATTAAGTAATAGATATTGAACTGCAATAATAGTCTTAGCATCGTTGATTTCATTGTTTAAGAGCTTTTGTTGAGCTTCGCTAATTGATAATTCGTGAATTTCTATAAATTCATCTTCGTCTAAATGAACTTCGCCTGGAAGTAATTCTGTTGCTAAATATATTGAGATTTTTTCGTTTGTAAACCCGGGTGAACCATACATATCGGTAATAAGTTGCAATGATTTTGCTTTATAACCAGTTTCTTCTTCTAATTCTCTCTTAGCCGCTTCTTCTCTTTCTTCCCCTATTTCTAATTTACCGGCTGGTATTTCTAACATAGTATCGTCTAGTGGTTTTCTAAATTGCTTAACTAATACGATTTTATTGTCAGGCGTCAATGCACATACAGCAACTGCCCCATTGTGTAATACTATTTCTCGCGTAGAAGTTTCACCATTTGGTAGTTCAACATCGTGTACTTCTAAATCTATAATTTTCCCTTCATAGATACTTGTTTTATTTGTAGTTTTTTCATATAAGTTCATGGTAATCACGTTCCTTTAAATATTTTATAGATACTGTTAAGATTGGTATATTGATAATGGAGGTGTCATACACAATTCATTTATGAATTAATATAAAAAGTTACAAACTAAGTTATTACTTAATTTGTACGCCTCTTTATCTTATCTCATTAGTGTATCGAAAGGAGAAACAACATGCAAAAGAACGTATTGAAAAGTGGCATTGAATTATCTGAAGTAGGATTAGGTTGTATGAGCCTTGGTACTGAATATGATAAGGCCGAATCAATTATCGAAAGTGCAATTGATCAAGGTATCACTTATTTTGATACAGCTGATATTTACGATAAAGGAATCAATGAAAAAATCGTCGGTAAGGCATTGAAAAAATACCAAAATCGAGATGATATTGTCATCGGTACAAAAGTAGGAAATCATTTAAAAGATGATGGTTCAACATTTTGGGATCCATCAAAAAAATATATTAAATCAGCAGTAAAAGATTCATTGAAAAATTTAGGATTAGATGAGCTAGATTTATATCAACTACATGGTGGTACGATTGATGATCCTTTAGATGAAACAATTAGTGCTTTTGATGAGTTAAAACAAGAAGGTATTGTTCGTGCGTATGGCATTTCTTCTATAAGACCTAATGTAATAAGATATTATTTAGAACATAGTCAAATAGAAACGTTAATGTCGCAATTCAATCTTATTGATAATAGACCAGAGGATTTAGTTGATGAAGTTAATGCTAACAACGTGAAAATTTTAGCTCGTGGACCAGTATTCAAAGGACTTCTAACTGCTAATAGTAGTAAAGCATTAGACAATAAATTTAATGAAGGTATCTTTGATTACACTTACCAAGAATTAGGAGAAACAATTGCTTCAGTTAAAGAAGTAGAAAATAATTTGACAGCTTTAACATTTAAATATTTAAAATCACAAGCAGCATTAGGTTCTATTATTGTAGGTGCTAGCAGCCCTGCTCAACTTGAAGAGAATATTAAAAATTACGAAGCGGCTCAAGCCATTGGTAACGAACAATTAAAAGCGGCAAGAGAACGCGTGAAAAACTTACAATATACACAGCACGTAAAATAAACTCTATAAAATTAATCCCAACAATATTGAATTGTTGGGATTTTTATTTTATTTTTTATTTTTAAAAGCAAAAGGAAATAGTCGTTCAACCGTACGTGGTGCTAAATTGTAAATTTTGAGCATTAAATGCATCCAACTTGGTTTATTAATCTCTGTTTTGTGTTTCTTTATACCATCGATAATATCATGAGCCAATCGTGTAGGATCTAGCATTATACGTTGATATTTTTTAGCATATTTTAATGTCGGATCTGCATGGTTGTGAAAAGGTGTATTAACAGGACCCGTATTGACCGTCATAACGTGAAACGATGGATGTTCTAAGCGTAATGCATTCATTAATTGAATAAATGCGGCCTTGCTAGCACCATAATGTGCTGCATAAGCTTGAGTAGTATATGCTGCCTGACTACCAATGCCAACTATAGAAGCATTGGTTGTGAAGTATGGTAATAACACTTTAAACAAGACATTGAAATTAACAATATTTAATTGATATGTTTCTAATATTTCTTCAATAGTATGTGCTTGTAACGATTTAAAATACCCAGTTCCTGAACTATATATTAAACCATCTATTTTAGTGTTAGGTAGTTGTAAAGGAATGTTGTTTATATCATCAAGATTAAGCAAATCACAGTTAATAATAGTTAACTGCTTTGAATTAACCGTACGCGTTAATTGTGTAATCTTTTGAGGATTGCGTGCCAATACAGTTACTTGTACATTTTTTTGTAATAAGGCTTTTAAGAGAGCCAATCCTAAACCACTTGTTGCCCCCGTTATTATATAATGTTGCCGTTGCAAAAATAACACCTCACTACTAATTAATATTTTTAATAGTATAAATTTATTCTTTATCTTTGTAAATAATTACATATAATCATTAGGAAAATAATACAACTATGTTAGTATGGAAACATCACATAATAAGGAAGTGTTGATTCTACATGAAACTAGTGTTTTACGGAGCAGGTAATATGGCACATGCTATTTTTACGGGAATAGTTAATTCAAATGTTATTGATTCTAATGATATCTATTTAACAAATAGATCAAATGAGCAAGCTTTAAAGGATTACGCACAAGAACTAGGCGTAAATTATAGTTACGATGACAAAGCATTGCTTGCTCAAGCTGATTACGTCTTTATTGGTACAAAACCATATGATTTTGAGTCGTTAGCAGAAAGAATTCGACCTTATATTACTGATAAAAATAAATTTATCTCAATTATGGCTGGTTTACCGATGGATTATATTAGAGAGCAATTAGATACTAAAAATCCTATAGCACGTATTATGCCTAATACAAATGCACACGTTGGTCATTCTGTAACAGGTATAAGTTTCTCAAGTAATTTTGGTGCTACTTCTAAGGATGAAGTTGATAATTTAATTAATGCATTCGGTTCTGCAATTGAAGTGCCAGAAGACAATTTACATCAAGTAACAGCAATAACAGGAAGCGGACCAGCATTTTTATACCACGTATTCGAACAATATGTAACGGCTGGTACACGCTTAGGATTAGAAAAAGACCAAGTAGAAGAATCAATTAGAAACTTAATTATAGGTACGAGTAAAATGATTGAAAGATCAGAATTGAGTATGGGACAGTTACGTAAAAACATTACTTCTAAAGGCGGTACGACGCAAGCTGGATTAAATGCATTATCTGAATATGATATCGAAGGTATTTTCGAAGATTGTCTGCGTTCTGCTGTAAATAGAAGTATTGAATTATCTAACCAAGATGATGATGATTAAAAATTTATAATAATATTTAAAGAAAGAGATAGCCGTAATAAATACAGCTATCTCTATTTTAATGCATAAAAAATATGTAATTTTAAGGTTAAAACTTATAAGAGTCAAAATCACTAACGAATTTAAAGTTTGTTTGTTGGCGCTGATTAACTAATTCATTATAAATTTGTTCCACATCTTCAAAAGTATAACGATTACTAATATGTGTAATAAGAGCATATTTAACATTCGCACGTTCCATTAATTCGAAGACATCTTCAATATGACTATGATTATAATTATTAGCTAATGTTTTGTCGCCTTCTAAATAAGTGCCTTCATGAATCATAACATCTGCATCGTTTGCAATTAAATATTCATTGGTACATGGTTTTGTATCTCCAAATATTGCAACGATTGGCCCTCGCGTAGGTTCTCCTTTGAAGTCATTTGAATCGTAAATCAAACCATCGTATTCAAATGTGTCATTAGCTTTTATTTCTTGGTATTTTGGCCCAGGTTCTAACCCGATATTTTTTAACGCTGCTACATCAATTTTACCAGGTGTATAAGGTGCTTCTATACGATAACCATATGAGGTTATACCGTGATTTAATAAGTTAGCTGTAACCGTAAAGCCATTATGTTGATATGCAAAATGATCGTCAATTTCGATAAAAGTTAATGGGTAATTTAACCGCGATTCCGAAACTCTTAACGTTGTTTCAACATATTCCTTGATGCCTTTTGGTCCAACTATAGTTAAAGGTTTACCTTCCCCACCTTGAAATGAACGAGTAGTTAAAATACCAGGAAGCCCAAAAATATGATCGCCATGCATATGAGTAATAAAGATATGATTAACCTTACCTAATTTTATAGAATGATGTAATATTTGATGTTGAGTTGCTTCACCTACGTCAAATAACCATATGTTATTTAAGTAAGGTTCCAAATTAAGTGCAATTGCTTGGGTGTTACGCTCTTTTGTAGGTAATCCAGCACTGGTACCAAAAAAAGTTATTTCCATGCATGAGCCTCCTCTTCTTGAACATATTTTAGCATATATAAAGAATAATGTTATAATAAAGAGGAAATTGTTTTCAAGCAAAATTATATGAACTATGGTAATAATTGTTCTATAATTAAGTAAGATTTTAAAAAGAATTGAGGTTTTTATCTTGAGTACTAGAAATAAGAACATCCCTTGTTTAATTACTATATTCGGAGCGACGGGTGATTTGAGCCATAGAAAATTATTTCCATCGTTATTCCATTTATATCAACAAGAAAATTTAAATGAACAAATCGCAATTATTGGAATAGGTAGAAGAGACATTTCGAACGATGATTTCCGTAGTCAAGTGAAGTCGTCAATTCAAGAACATGTAAAAAACACTAAACATTTAGATAAATTTATGGAACATGTATTTTACCATAGACATGATGTTAGTGACGAAGCAAGTTATGAATCTTTATTAGAATTTAGTAATAACTTAGATAAAGAATTTAAACTTGAAGGTAATAGATTATTCTACCTAGCTATGGCGCCAAAATTCTTTGGTGAAATTTCCGATTACTTAAAATCATCAGGTTTAACTAATACTGATGGCTTTAAACGTTTAGTTATTGAAAAACCATTCGGCTCTGACCTTAAATCAGCAGAGCAATTAAATGAACAATTACGTCGTTCATTTAAAGAAGAAGAAATATATCGTATCGACCATTATTTAGGTAAAGATATGGTACAAAATATCGAAGTATTACGTTTTGCTAATGCAATGTTCGAACCATTATGGAACAATAAATATATTTCAAACATTCAAATTACTTCTTCTGAAATACTAGGTGTTGAAGATAGAGGTGGTTATTACGAAACAAGTGGTGCACTGAAAGATATGGTTCAAAACCATATGTTACAAATGGTAGCTCTATTAGCTATGGAAGCACCAATTAGCTTACACAGTGAAGATATTCGTGCCGAAAAAGTAAAAGCACTAAAATCTCTAAGAAAATTAGAACCAGATGAAGTTAGCCAAAACTTTGTTAGAGGTCAATATGATCAAGGTGTCATTGGTGGACAAGAAGTAAAAAAATACCGTGACGAAGACCGTGTTGCAGAAGATTCAAAAACCCCTACTTTTGTATCAGGTAAATTAACTATCGATAACTTTAGATGGGCTGGCGTGCCATTCTATATTAGAACTGGTAAACGTATGAAGAGTAAAACAATTCAAGTTGTAGTTGAGTTTAAAGAAGTACCAATGAACTTATATTACGAAACAGATAAAAAACTAGACTCTAATTTACTAGTTATTAATATTCAACCTAATGAAGGTGTGTCACTACATCTAAACGCTAAAAAGAATGTTCAAGGTATTGAAACAGAACCTGTTCAATTATCTTATGCTATGAGTGCTCAAGATAAAATGAACACTGTCGATGCGTATGAAAACTTACTTTTCGATTGTCTAAATGGTGATGCAACAAACTTCACTCACTGGGAAGAATTAAAATCAACTTGGAAATTTGTTGATGCGATTCAAGAATACTGGGATAAAACAGAACCAGAATTCCCTAACTATGAAGCGGGTACAAATGGTCCGTTAGAAAGTGACTTACTATTAAGTAGAGATGGCTTCCATTGGTGGGAAGATATTCATTAATTAATAGTATTTGTTAAAGCGACAGTAATAGTGTGAAAGTACACTGTTACTGTCGCTTTTTTATTGTCTTTCACTTGTGTTATTATATAACTTAAATCATAAATAAGTGTAACCCTTAAACGGTAAGTAGCACTTTAGATGTCAGATGTGAAGAAATGGTGTAAACTATTAAGAAACATCTATAATAATATTAAATAGAGTGAAACATAAAGCTTTTGTTGTTTAGTTTTCTTATGTTTACATTGTTAGATTTATAGGAGTGGAAGTTTTGGACGTTATCAAGCAAATACAACAAGCAATTGTTTATATCGAAGATCATTTGCTAGAGCAATTTAATATGCAACAACTTAGTGATTACGTTGGTCTTTCACCGTATCATTTAGATCAAAGTTTTAAAATGATTGTCGGGCAGTCACCTTCTGAATATGCACTTGCACGTAAAATGACTTTAGCGGCACAAGAACTGATTACCAGTTCTAATAGAATGGTAGATATTGCTAAAAAATATCATTATCCAACCGCCAATGATTTCGCAAATGAATTCAGTAAATACCATGGCATTTCACCATTACAAGCGAATGCAAAAAAAGAACAGTTAAATATCAAAAATAGACAATATTTAAAAATTACTACTACAGAAAAATCACCTTATTCATATAGATTAGAAACAATCAATGGTATAAACCTAGTGGGATATGCAGAATTTATCAATGCTGCTAATATAGATAATCCTTTTAAAATTCCTGACATTTTGGAAGATTTATTGATTGATGGTAAGATAAAGGAATTAGAACGTTATAATAATGTAAGTCCTCATGAACTTTTCGTTATTAGTTGTCCTTTAGAATATGGCGTTGAAATTTTTGTTGGCGTTCCTAGTGATCGCTATCCAGAACATTTAGAAAGCCGTTATTTGCCTGAAAGACAATATGCTAAATTTAATTTACAAGGTGAGATTGATTATATTACAAATGAAGCATGGTATTACATTGAAACAAGTCTTCAAATGACATTACCATATGAGAGAGATAGTTTATACGTAGAAGTATATCCTTTTGATATTTCTTTTGATGATAGTTTCACTAAAGTTCAATTATGGTTACCAGTAAATCAGGACGACTATAATGATTTATAACAATAATTAAAGCGAGCACGTAAACTTATAATAAGCTTACGTGCTCGTTATTTATATTTATTAATTTAAATGATTATGTAATAACTGACCATATATGCCACGATTATTTTTGGTAAGAACATGATGAAATTTAGGAATGATATAACGTTTAGTATCCCATCCCTGTTGACGATAAAAATCATACCCCTGTTTACTAAGTTTTAACGCATTGAAATTGTCACTGCTCGTTGTACCATCGTCGTATTCGCCTACAAGCCAAGTAAGAGGATAAGATTGTTTTACATATTTATCTTTCGGTAAAGTATGCGTTATACCTTTAATTTTAGGTGAACCGCCACCACTAAAAATAATTGCACCACCAGATTTAACGTTCATATTTGGTAATTTTTCTAATAACCAATACGTTGTTATTTCAGCACCACCTGAGAATCCACAGATCCATAAATGTTGATGATTCGGTATAGAATTGATTAACTCAGTTAAATATATACTATTTGGTACGCCATTTGTCCACCATGTCTCATCCTTTGATGGTGTTTTAGGAACGATAAGGGTTAAATTGTGTTGTCGTGCAATTTCTTTAATACCTAATTCTCCACCTAAATATCTTTTGGAATTAGGATATTTGAACTCATATGCACCGTCACCGTGAAGCCATAATAGAACGCCTTTAGCGTGTATAGCTGGATAGATATGATAGCGGCCAGATAAACCATTAGATGCCTCAAAATGTCGTGTATTGTTATGTGATGTGAAGTTTGTTAATGGCAAACGCTTTTCTATTAAAATACTCAACACAATTGCTAGACACATAGTCATTGTAATCAGTATAGCTATGGCAAATTTTTTCATTAAAATGTCCTACTTTCATCATCATTCAATGTTTTATACTATTTATTATATTGCTATTTAAATTATTTATTTTCTATGTTGTTGATAGTTATTAGTATAGTTATAAAAGGATGTTTGTAAAGTAATAACATGACTACAAAGATAAAAACCGCTATCTTTAGCGATTACGGTTTACTAACATCAATGCCAATTAAGTTAAATGAATAACAAATGCTTCATAAGGTTTTAAATGATTTAAATCAATAGCGGAATTGTAATTGTGTAATTTAATTTTTGAATCATCAAAAGTGATATCTAGGTTAAGTGCAGATGTATCATTTGATAGATTACCTACAATTAAAGCACGCTTATTATTTAAAGTTCTTGTATATGCAAAAACTTTTGGATTATCTGCATCAACTAATTCGAAATTACCATAAGTATATAAATCATCAGATTTTTTTAGTTTAATTAAATCTTTATAAAAAGTTAAAATTGAGTGTTTATCTTTTTGTTGCTCTGCTACATTGATATTTTTATAATTTGGATTTACAGGGAACCAAGGTTCTACAGTAGAAAAGCCTGCAAAAGGTTCGTCGTTCCACTGCATTGGTGTGCGGGAATTATCTCTATTTTCCATTTTATGTTTGTTTAATAAGGCGTTTACATCGCCGCCCTGCTCTTTTACAATATTATATTCATTTACAACTGCAACATCATTAAAAGTTTCTATATTCTCAAATGGATAATTGGTCATGCCTATTTCTTGGCCTTGATAAATAAAAGGCGTACCTTGTTGTAAAAAATATACGATAGCATGACTCGTAGCAGATTCATACCAAAATTGTTGATCATCGCCCCATGTAGACACCCTACGTGGTTGATCATGATTTTCTATAAATAAGGCATTCCAGCCGTTGTTTGCTAATCGTTGCTGCCAACGGTTTAATACTTGTTTATATGATAAAACATCAAATTTAACATCACCAGTATTCCACAAGCCCAAATGTTCGAATTGGAAAATCATGTTAAATTTACCTTCTTGTTCCCCTACCCATAAATCTGCATCATCTGGTGTCACGCCATTTGCTTCACCGACAGTCATAATGTCGTACTTCGATAAACTGTTTTCTTTTAACTCTTGTAACCAATCGTGTATACCCGGTTGATTCATTGCTACATCGAACGCCGGCACATATTGTTCATTATTATCTGCTGGTAAATCACCATATTCGAAAGATTTTTTTATATGGGTAATTGCATCAACTCTAAAGCCATCTATCCCTTTATCAAACCACCAATTCATCATTGAAATAATAGCTGCCCTAACCTTTGGATTCTCCCAATTTAAGTCGGGTTGTTTTTTACTAAATAAGTGGAAATAATACTGGTCTGTCTTACTATCATATTCCCAAGTAGAACCGTTAAAAATACTTTCCCAATTTGTCGGTTCACTGCCATCAGGTTTAGGGTCTTTCCATATATACCAATCGCGTTTTGCACTATCTTTACTAGATCGAGATTCTATAAACCAAGGATGTTCATCAGAAGTATGATTGACTACTAAATCTAAAATTAATTTCATACCTCTTTCATGAATGGACGTTAGTAATTCATCAAAGTCCTCCATCGTACCAAACTCACCCATAATATCTTGATAATCGCTAATATCGTAACCATTATCATCGTTAGGCGATTTATACATTGGACTTAACCAAATAACATCTATGCCTAAATCTTGTAAATAATCTAATTTATTAATTACGCCACGTAAGTCTCCAATACCATCGTCGTTAGAATCATTAAAACTACGGGGGTACACTTGATAAGCTACAGCTTCTTTCCACCATTGTTTACTTTGCATGATCATTCTCCTTCACAGAATTTTTTAAAGTATGTATATATTAATTATACTCTAGATTTTACCTTTTCTAAAACAGTAATGTAAACGCTTGCTTTAAAATTAATAAAAAAACAAGGCATTCAATATGAGAATGCCTTGTACTTTACTAATTACCTATTATTCTTCTACCCATTGTGTATGGAATACGCCTTCGCGGTCTTTACGTTCATAAGTATGAGCGCCAAAGTAATCACGTTGCGCTTGAATTAAGTTAGCTGGTAGATTTT
This sequence comes from Staphylococcus kloosii, assembly GCF_003019255.1. Classification (NCBI taxonomy): domain Bacteria; kingdom Bacillati; phylum Bacillota; class Bacilli; order Caryophanales; family Staphylococcaceae; genus Staphylococcus; species Staphylococcus kloosii. The sequence goes on along the minus strand of NZ_CP027846.1, from coordinate 1,664,784 downwards.
CTGAACGGTAACTATCGTAATAGTTAATACTTGCAGAGAATCCTGGTGTTGGTACCCCATTTTGTACACCAGTAGCTACAACATCACGTAATGCATCTTGATAATTTGTAACGATGTCTTTGAAGTAAGGATCTAATAATAAGTTTTGTAAGTTAGCATCGTTATCAAATGCATCTTTAATTTTTTGTAAGAATTGTGCACGGATGATACAACCTTCTCTCCAAATCATAGCTAAGTCGCCTAATTTTAAGTTCCAGTCGTTATCTTCACTAGCTTTTTTCATTTGAGTAAATCCTTGTGCATATGAACAAATTTTACTCATATATAAAGCTTTACGTATTTTTTCTAAGAATTCTTCTTTATTACCTTGGAAGTTTGCACTTGGTCCATTTAATTGTTTTGAAGCATTAACACGTTCTTCTTTAATTGAAGAAATAAATCTAGCGAATACAGATTCTGTAATGATAGTCAATGGAATACCTAATTCTAAGGCATTGATTGAAGTCCATTTACCTGTACCTTTTTGTCCAGCTGTATCTAAGATTTTTTCGACTAGTGCTTCATCGCTACCTTCATCTAATTTAGTGAAGATATCACCAGTGATTTCGATTAAGTAACTAGAAAGTTCGCCAGCATTCCAGTCTTTAAATGTTTGAGAAATTTCTTCGTGTGACATACCAAGTAAATCTTTCATCATTGCATAACTTTCAGCAATTAATTGCATGTCAGCATATTCGATACCATTGTGTACCATTTTAACGTAATGTCCAGCGCCATTTGGTCCGATATAAGCAACACATGGTGCACCGTCGTCAGCTTTAGCCGAAATAGCTTCTAAAATATCGCTTACTTTATCGAATGCTTCTTTTTGTCCACCTGGCATTAATGATGGTCCAGTTAACGCACCAACTTCTCCGCCTGAAACGCCCATACCGATAAAGTTAACGCCACTTTCAGCAAGTGCTTTATTTCTTCTGATAGTGTTTTCGTAATTTGTATTACCACCATCAATTAAAATATCATCATTGTCTAACAATGGTAATAAGCTATCAATTGTAGCGTCAGTTGCTGGTCCAGCTTTAACCATTAATAAGATTTTGCGGGGTTTTTCTAATGAATTTACAAACTCTTCAATTGAGTATGTTGGGTGAATATTTTTACCTTCAGATTCTTTGACCATTTCATCTGTTTTTTCAGAAGAACGGTTGAATACAGAAACACTATAACCACGTGATTCAATATTCCAAGCAAGGTTTTTACCCATTACTGCTAAACCTACTACACCAATTTGTTGTGTCATATTACTAACCTCTCTTAATTAAAGTTTACAAACTAATTGTATCACAAAGCGTCTCCTACATCACTTAAACAGTTTTACTATGTTAATGCGTTAATTCGACTATCTTTAATAATTGTTGTGTTAATAGTTGTAATGACTTGATTTCCATTCTTTCATTTTTACTATGAATATTTTCATAACCTACGCCTAATATTACGGAAGGAATGCCATAAGTATTAATAATACTAGCATCAGAACCTCCGCCACCAACTTTGGTTTGTGGGTCTAGGTTTAGTTGACTAGCACTAAGAGCTGCAATTTTTGCAACTTTAGCCTCAGCATCAACTTTAAAGCCTTTATAGCTTTCTTTAATAGTTACAGACGCAGTACAACCATATGATTCTGCTGTGTTTTCAAAAACTTGTTTCATATGAGCGACTTGTTGATTAATTTTATCTTCAGAATGTGAACGTGCTTCTGCTTGTAGCGTTACCTCATCAGCTACGACATTTGTCGCTGAACCGCCTTCAAAACGGCCAATATTTGCAGTAGTCTCATCGTCAATGCGTCCCAATGACATTTCGCTAATTGCTTTAGCTGCAATATTTATGGCACTTACACCCATATCTGGTGTACTTGCATGTGCTTTTTTGCCGTAAATTGTTGCAGATAATTTCATTTGCGTAGGTGCTCCAATAACTGTTGTTCCTACTGGAGAACTTGCGTCTACAGCATAACCGTAGTCGGCATCTAATAAAGATGAGTTTAAAACTTTTGCACCTTCTAAACCAGACTCTTCACCAACAGTTATGACGAATTGCATCTGTCCATGCGGTAAATTTTGCTCATTTATAACTTGTATTGTTTCTAATATTGCGGCTAATCCTGCTTTATCATCGGCGCCTAATACCGTAGTGCCATCTGAATAAATATAGCCATCCTCAGCTACTGTTGGTTTGACACCTATGCCCGGTGCTACTGTATCCATATGGCTAGTAAAATAGATTTTATCACTATTTTCATAACCTTCTGAACTTGGTAAGGTACATATCAAATTATTAGCACCTAAATAATCATATTTACCAGCATCGTCCTCTTCTACTTGAAGATTTAATTGTTCAAATTTTCTCTTTAAGATTGGCTGTATTGTAGCTTCATTCCCTGTTTCGGAATCAATTTGCACTAACTCTAAAAATGTTGCTAATAATCTATCGTTATTTACCATCATGACACTCCCATAAAAATAGTATATTTCTAAAATTAAATTAAGAAATACATTTACTTTAGTTTCAATATATAAAGTGTAGCTAACTTTCTAGTTAAAAACAAACTTAGTGGATTGCTTTTATTCTTATTGGAATTATAATAAAATATGTAATGTCATTAGTTGATATTGTGGTTTGATTAATAAAAAATCATATGGAGGAATAACAATTGAGTAATAAAGTGTTAAAAACAATTATTATTGTCATGTTAGTTGCCGTAGTTATTGCATTGATTTTATCAAGTCTTGCACCAATTATGGGATAAAACTACGTCAATATGTAGTATAAACAATCATTTGTGTATAACGTCTTACTAAATTTTTACTTTTAAAATTGTGATAATGATATGTAAAATCATAACAAAATAAATTTAATACAAAACTATCGGTAGGTATATCATCTTAACGATAGTTTTTTTTGCTATTAAAAAGAACTAAACATCAATTAAGACGTTTAGTTCCTAAATTAAGAAGCTGCTTCGCTATATGTTTTTAATGATCCAAAATCGGATTTAATTTGTAAATAACTTTCTAATTCATTTAACAACTGTATAAGACTTGCGCGTGTTTTGAGTGATGCGTAAGAATCCGGTAACTCTAAATTATCAAGTTGTAGTCTGATTTCATATAATGAATGTAATCTAAGCGCTGTATAATCATTACTATTCACATTTTCAGCAACTTCTTTAAATAATTGAGCAAGTTTTGTCAGTAACTCATCTTTAAATTCAACGTTTTCTAACATGATTTCTATTCTATGAATTAAATCTAATTGTTGTTCACGCATGTCAAAGTAATGATAGTATGAATTTTCATTACGTCCAAAATGATTTTTAACATCTCTAAATGCTAACGATTTTGCCTTTTCAATCGTTAATTGAATTTCTGAAAAATGTATATCGAGTGGGTGTTGCAAATCATCACATTTGTCACTAAAACAAATAAATATTTTTGTGAAACTATCTTCTATGTTTTTCTTATATGCTTTTAAATTTTTGTCAAGACTTGGCATGATTAAATTCATTAAGAATGCAATGCCTAATCCAACAATAAGTAATTCAATTTCATTAATAAACAAATGGAAATCTATTGTTGGTGCATTAAAGACATGAAGTAAAATAACACAACTTGTTACTATACCTTCTTGTACTTTAAAGACCACGGTTAACGGTATAAAAAATAAAACGATTATGCCTAGGACGATGGCATGTTGTCCTAATAAACTAAAGATAATAGACCCTAAGATTAAAATTAAAGTACAGCTTACAAAACGTGAGACAATCGCTTGTAAAGAATGTACTTTAGTATGTTTAATACAAAGCACTACCAAAATGGCACTAGAAGCAAAATTATCAAGACCTAATAGTTTAGCGATAATTATACCTAGTGCCATGCCAATTGCTGTTTTAATCGTTCTAAATCCTATTCTGTATGGATTTAAACTCAACATGTTGGTATGCCTCTCTATCGTTCTTCACAATATTCTTCGAATAAATTTTGTAATTGAGTGATGACATCCATAACGTCATGTCCTTCGATTTGATGACGTTCGATCATTTGAGTTATTTTGCCATCTTTCATTAGTGCAAATGATGGACTTGATGGTGCGTAACCTTCAAAATATTCTCTAGCTCTTTGTGTGGCTTCTTTATCTTGTCCTGCAAAAACAGTTACAAGTCTATCTGGTAATTTATCATAATGTAAACTGTGTGTTGCAGCTGGTCTAGCCATACCGCCCGCACAACCACATACTGAGTTAACCATTACTAAAGTTGTTCCATCTTGTTGTAATACTTCGTCAACTTCTTCAGCACTAGTTAGTTGTTCATAACCAGCTTCTATCATTTCATTTCTTGCTTGATCCACAACATCATTCATATATAAATCAAAATTTAAATCCATATTAAGGTCACCTTTCATTTCTAAATTGGTATCTTCATTCTACTAATTTATTACTTATACTTCAACATGTTGGTTTGACGAAAAAAGAGAGGTTAAAATCTAATTGCGTAAAAAGATTTTATTACCCCTCTTTAAAATGATTACCGAACGTTACAATTTATTCTTAAAAGTAAGTAAGACTTTTTAAAATATTGATCATTTTGTAACTTTTTTAAAAAATACTCGTAGTTTCAATTGCATATTGTTCAATGCGTGTTTTTACATAATTCATAAATCTTCCAGCTTGTAAGCCATCTAAAATACGGTGGTCGATAGATAAACATAAATTAACCATATTACGAATAGCAATCATATCATCTATTACAACTGGTTTTTTTACAATAGATTCTATTTGTAAAATAGCCGCTTGTGGGTGGTTGATAATACCCATTGATGAAACAGAGCCAAACGTACCTGTATTGTTAACAGTAAATGTACCGCCTTGCATATCTTCAGAACGCAATTTTTTATAACGTGCTTTTTGTGCTAAGTCGTTAATTTCACGTGCGATACCTTTAATAGATTTTTCATCAGCATTTTTAATGACTGGAACGTAAAGTTTATCTTCATCAGCGACGGCGATGGAGATATTTACATCTTTATGAATTACTATTTCATCATTTTGCCAACTACTATTAAGTAATGGATAAGCTTTAAGTGATTCTGCCACTGCTTTCACAAAGAAAGCAAAGAACGTTAAGTTATAGCCTTCTTTATTTTTAAAGCTATCTTTATGATGATTTCGTGTTTTAACAAGATTTGTTGCATCTGCTTCAATCATCATCCACGCATGTGGTATTTCATTTACACTATTTACCATATTTTGTGCAATTTGTTTTCTAACACCATTTACCGGTATAGATGAACCAGGTTCTTGAGTGCCTATTGTTGTTGGTGTGTTAACTGGTGGTGTTTTTGCATTAACATAGTGAGAAGATTCTTTTGCTGTACCTTCTTTAATTGCTTTTTCGATGTCTTTTTTCGTAACACGACCTTCAAAGCCTGTACCGACAACTTGTGATAAGTTAATTTCATTTTCAGATGCCAATTTAAAGACTACCGGTGAATAACGACCATTGTTTTTAGGCGCGTTTTCATCTTGTTTATTATCTAGACTATTTTCGGTAAATTGTTTAGTATCATTTTGTGGTTGTTCATTGCTACTAACTTCTTCACTAGTGTTATCACTAGATTCGCCTTCAACATCCATATGACAAATAATTTCACCAACAGAAACTGTTTCACCTTCGTTAACAGTAATTTCTTTAATGGTACCTGTATATGAAGAAGGTACTTCAGCAGTTACTTTATCTGTGATGACTTCACAAATTGGATCGTATTCTTCAACTGTATCGCCGACAGATACTAGCCATTGTTCTATTGTTCCCTCATGGACACTTTCACCTAATTTAGGCATTTTTATTTCCATTGTTGGTGCCTCCTTAGAATTCTGCAAGCTCACGCATTTTTGTTTGAATCTTGTCAGGATTAATCATAAACTCATCTTCCATTGTTGGTGCAAATGGCATTGATGGAACATCTGGACCTGCAAGACGCATAATTGGCGCGTCTAAATCGAACAGGCAATTTTCTGCAATAATAGCAGCAACTTCAGACATTACACTTCCTTCTAAATTGTCTTCAGTCACTAATAGTACTTTACCTGTTTGTTTAGCACGATCAATAATTGTTTCTTTATCTAGTGGATAAACTGTTCTTAAATCTACAACTTCTACATTTATACCATCTTCGGCTAACATGTCTGCTGCTTGAATACAGTAATTAACACATAAACCATATGAAAATACTGTAATATCGTCGCCTTTACGCTTAACATCTGCTTTACCAATAGGCACAGTGTAATATGATTCAGGAACTTCTTCTTTTAATAAACGATAAGCCTTTTTATGTTCAAAATATAATACCGGATCATTAGATTCAATTGAAGCCAATAATAAGCCTTTAGCATCATAAGGTGACGATGGAATGACTATCGTTAATCCTGGTGTTGAAGCAAAAATGCTTTCTACACTTTGTGAATGGTATAAGGCACCATGTATGCCGCCACCAAAAGGAGCTCTAATTGTAATTGGACAATCCCAATCGTTGTTTGATCTATATCTAACTTTGGCAGCTTCACTCATAATTTGGTTAGTTGCAGGTAAAATATATTCAGCAAATTGAATTTCTGCAATAGGTCTTTTTCCTAACATAGCTGCACCGACAGCTGTACCAACGATATTTGATTCGGCTAATGGCGTGTCAATAACACGTTCGATGCCGTATTTTTGTTGTAAACCTAAAGTTACGCCAAAAACGCCGCCTTTTTTACCTACGTCTTCACCAAGAATAAAAACATCTTTATCTTTTTCCATAGATTGATCTAAAGCATTGTGAATCGCATCTAAATAAGTTAACTTAGCCATTTAAAAAGCTCCCTTCTTCGTAAACATAGTTATAAGTTTCTTCTGGTGATGGATAAGGTGCTTTTTCTGCTTCTTTAGTTGCTTGGTTAACGATTTCTTTATGTTCTTGTTCAATTTGAGCCAACCATTCATCATCAATTATATTTTCAGATAATAAAAATGACTTGAATTTGACGTTACAATCTTCTGATTTTAGTCCTTCACGTTCTTCTTGCGGACGGTAACCACTATCGTCATCATCTGATGAATGGGCAGTCATACGTGTGCACATCGCTTCAATTAGTGTAGAACCGTCACCATTTAACGCTCTATCACGTGCCTCTTTCATTACTTTATACATAGCAATTGGGTCATTACCGTCTACGTGTTCGCCGTGTATACCATAACCAATAGCTCTATCGGATAATTTTTCAGCACCATATTGTAAACTATCTGGAACGGAAATTGCATATTTGTTGTTTTCAATCACACAAATAAAAGGTAATTTATGTACTCCAGCAAAGTTTAAGCCTTCATGAAAATCACCTTGGTTTGAAGTGCCTTCACCTAATGTACACATTGCAATATTTTGCTTTTTATCCATTTTTAAAGATAGCGCCGCACCGACGCCTTGAAGTACTTGAGTTCCCACTGGTGAACTTTGAGATAAAATACCTAATTTTTTATTACTAAAGTGAGCAGGCATTTGTTTACCACCAGAATTTATATCGTCTCTTTTACCAAACGCAGATAGCATAGTGTCTAATGGCGTCATACCTAAATATGTCACTAAAGCTAAATCTCTATAATAAGGAGCTGAAATATCGCCCTCGCGCATAGCAAATGCCATACCAATTTGCGCTGCCTCTTGTCCCTGACAGCTAATCACAAACGGAATTTTACCCGCTCTATTTAACAACCATAAACGTTCATCCAGTTTACGTCCTAAATCCATCCACTTAAACATTGCTTTTAAGTCGTCTTCATTAAGACCCACTGATTTATAATCAAACATGAAATTTCCTCCTTTATACGTGAATTGATCTATTTTCTACTTTAAGACCTAATTCCATTAATACTTCAGATAATGACGGATGCGCATGAGTAGTTAAACCAAGTTCAAGTGTGGAACCATCCATAAATTGTAGTAACGATACTTCATTAATCAATTCTGTAACATGCGGTCCAATCATATTTAGTCCTAAAACACTTTCTTCATTTTGATCAATCACGATTTCACAAAAACCATTTTGGTTATTTGTATCTTCGATTACTGCTTTACCAATAGCTTTAAATGACACTTTAAATGCTCTAGCTTTGTATCCTTGTTGCTTTGCCTCATCAATATTTAAGCCTATAGAAGCAACTTCGGGTTGCGTATAAACACAACGTGGCATTTTATTATAGTCTAACGGTAATGGCTGTTGATCAGACATATGTTCAACGGCAATCATACCTTCTTTTGAACCTACATGAGCTAATTGTAATTTTCCTATACAATCCCCAGCTGCATATATGTGTTTATCATCAGTTTGTTGATATTCATTAACAATAATGTGTCCTTTATCAGTTGTTTTTATTTTAGTGTTATTTAATCCAATATCTTCAGTTCTAGGTTTTCGTCCTATAGAAACAAGTACTTTATCCACTGTGAGTTGTGAATCTTCTAAATTGAATGTCACTGACTCGTTATCAACTGTAACCTTTTCTTCTGTTAATTGCGTGTTTTCATAAAATTTAACGCCTTTATTTGTTAATTCGGATTTTAAAGTATTGGCTATATTTTTACTTTCGGTCGGTAAAATGCGTTCGCCAGCTTCTATAACGCTAACTTCAACACCGAAGTCATTCATTAGCGATGCAAATTCTAAACCTATTACGCCACCGCCGATAATAGCTAAAGTATTAGGTAATTGTTCTAATGCTAAAATGTCACTACTAGATAAGATTGTATTGTGATCAAATGGTAAAAATGGTAATGAGATAGGTTCAGACCCTGTGCAAATAAGTACATTTGAATTAGGAATTAAATCTGACTCGCCATCCTCATACTCGACCGATATTGTACCGCTTTGAGGAGAAAATATAGATGGACCTAATATTCGTCCAGTGCCATTAAATACATCGATTTTGTTATGATCCATTAAGTGATTTACACCATTATGCATTTGATTAACGATATCGTTTTTACGTTGTTGAATATTTTTGAAATTAAGTTTGAAATTATCAACATCTATCCCAAATTCACTTGAGCGTTTAACTGTATCCATCACTTCTGCAGATTTTAGTAATGCTTTAGTAGGAATACATCCTTTATGTAAACAAGTGCCTCCTAGCAAATTATTTTCGACTAAGGCAACTTTTTTACCAAGTTGTGATGCGCGAATAGCTGAAACATAGCCCGCTGTTCCGCCTCCTAAAATCACTAAATCATATTTTTCTTCTGACATTTTTGTGCTCCTAACTTAACGTTGTTGATAAGATATCATTTATAAATTCAATGATATTAATTTTATAAGTTTTAATGTGTTCAACTTAAAATGAGCAACAACGGTTACTTAACTAATTTTAAAAAGTTTTCTAATTTCTATTTCGTACCTACTATAGTTTAACTTATACGCTCATTATATAAAAATAATAACATTTAAATATATTATTAAGGGGAGCGAGAAATATACATTTTTAAGTTAATTTACTAAACTTTTCAGTTTTATTATAGTATGTGAGATGTAACATTTAGTGAAAAATTAGTACTAGGTACTAATTTAATTTCATAATATTCCTTATAAAACGTAAACGAGATAAACTTTAGTAATTTACGTTTTATAAGGAGAATAAGAAATACTAATTAATTACTATTTTGTTCTAACATTTCTTTGGCATTTTGTCTCGTAATATCTGTTACGCTAGCACCTGAAATCATTCGTGCAATTTCATCGATACGCTCATCATCTAAAAGCTCTTTTACTTTTGTAGTTGTGCGGTCATCATTTGATGCTTTGCTAATTAATAAATGATGATCACTCATCGATGCGACTTGAGGTAAATGAGAAATACAAATAACTTGAATATGTTGAGCAATATCTTTCATTTTCTCAGCCATTTTTTGTGCTGCTTGACCTGACACACCTGAATCTACTTCATCAAATAAAATTGCAGTTTGTCCTCGTGATTTAACAAAAATAGTTTTCAGAGCCAACATAATTCTTGAAAGTTCACCACCAGAAGCAATTTTATTCAAGCTTTTAAGAGGTTCACCTTTATTTGGACTAATAAGAAATTCAACAAATTCTATACCTTCATTATTAGGTTCATCTAAAGGTTTGAAAGAAATTTCCAAATTGGCATCTTTCATTTGTAAATTTTGAATTTCTTCTACAATATGGTCTCGTAAAGTTTGTGCTTCTTTGCGTCTTTCTGTAGAAAGTTTTTTACCAATAGCAATGACGTCATTATATAAAGCTTCAATATCTTTACGTAGTTGTGAAGTACTTTCTTCATAATTTTCGATTTTATTAATCTCATGTTCTATCTTTTCTTGATATTTAATAAGTTCAGGAATATCTTTGCCATATTTACGTTTTAAATTGTTTAATAAATTCATTCTAGATTCTAATTCATTTAAATACTGTTCATCAAATTCTGTATTTGTTAATTCATCATATAACTGATGCTTAGCATCATCTAGCGTGTAATAAAATTGATCAACATTTTCTTTTAATTCAGCGTATTTGCCTGGCAAGATTTCGTCTATGGCACTTAATTGATTACTTAAGTCATACAGTCTATCAGTTATAGCATGTTCGTCTGTTAATGTAATATGTGCATTATTTAATGCGAGACTTAGGTTCTCTGAATTTTGAATTCGTTTAATGTCTTGCTCAAGTTGCTCAGATTCACTTTCATCTAAATTCGCTTCTTTCAGCTCGTCATTTTGGAATTTAAGCAAATCCAAACGTTGAAGTAATGCTTGGTCGGCATTTTCTAAATCTTGTAATTCTTTTTTCTTAGTTTTATATGCTTGATATGTTTGCGTGTAGTCAGATAATAAATTTTCATAACGACCCTCAGCATAGTTATCTAATAATTGTAAATGATATTTTTGTTTTAGAAGTGTTTGTGTTTCGTGTTGGCCATGAATATCTAACAATTCTTGCATTACTTTTCTTAAATCTTGTAGCGTCACAATTTGGTTGTTGATACGACACATACTCTTTCCAGTGCTAAATATCTCACGTTTAACGATGAGAAAGTCTTCCGTGGTATCAATTGATAAGTCTTCAAGAATTGTAATTGCTTCTTTACTATTATCTATATCAAATATTCCTTCTATAATTGCTTTTTTTTCACCATGTCTTACAAAATCTGAAGATGCTCTTATTCCAATAAGTTGACCTATCGCATCAATTATGATCGATTTACCTGCGCCAGTTTCACCACTAAGCACTGTCAAGCCATCACTAAAATTAATTTCAAGTTCGTCAATTATTGCAAACTGCTTAATTGATAAGGTCTGTAACATAGTTGTATCACTTCCTAAAACTATAATAAGTTAAAGATTCTAGTTTTGATATTTTCGCTTGCATCAGCATCACGACATATAATTAGACAAGTATCATCGCCACATATAGTGCCTAAAACTTCTTCCCATGCTATTTGATCTAAAATTGCACCGATGGATTGCGCATTACCAGGTAAAGTTTTAAGGACAAGTAAGTTTTCAGTACCATCTATATTTACAAAGGAATCCATTAAATAACGGCCTAATTTTTCTAAAGGATGATATTTTCTATCGTTTGGAAGACTATAAACATATTGGCCTGTCGGTGTAGGTACTTTAATTAACTGTAGTTCTTTAATGTCACGAGAAACAGTTGCTTGCGTAACATTTAGTTCATAGTCATTTAGACGCTTTACTAATTCATCTTGTGTTTCTATCTTTTCATTTGAGATTATTTCTCTTATTTTTATATGCCTTACTGATTTTTTTGCCATAACAAACACCTCTAATTACGAATATTTATACATTGATTTTACCATAAGCATGATTTATCTACTACTAAAGACATTAGCAGTAATCTTCTTATGAAATTTTACAGTTAATTGTGTTAGAGCATAATAAATGCAGTTTTTGACTATGTAAAATAATGTTGTATCAATGTGTAATATGCAACTTACATGAATATTACATGTATAAAATTGGTTCTTTTAATACAAAGTCACACAAAAAGGTTAAGATTACATAGGCATAATGACGTTTATTAGATTTTAATAGCATGCATAAATCTAATATTAAAACATTGTATACAAGAAATATAGTAAAAATAATATTTCTTGTATAATCGCCTATAATCTCAACCTAAAATACTATGATTCTCTATTGATAAATAATTCAATAATATATTTAAGAGATGAAGTATCATATTGATCAGGTAATTGGGTCAAACAGTTATATGCAGCATCCGTATGGTATTGTAATTTTTGTTCGGCACCTTCTAAACCTAATAATGAAACATAAGTGCTTTTATCATTTTCGATATCACTACCTACAGATTTACCTAATTTTTGTTCATCACCGTATACATCTAACAAATCATCTTTAATTTGGAACATCAAACCAATATGGTCGCTGTAATCGCTTAACGCGCGAGCAACTTTTTCATCTGGTTGTGCTATATCTACTGCGCCCATTACAGCGAATGAAATAAGTGCGCCTGTTTTAGCACGGTGAATTTGCTCTAAAGTTGTAACGTCAATTGCTGTATTCTCACTTTGCATATCTAAGGTTTGACCACCTACCATACCGAAATGACCACTAGCAGATGACAAACGTTTGATTAATTTAATTTTAACACTATCAGATAATAATTCGTCGTGAGAAACTACTTCAAATGCTTTAGTTAATAGCGCATCTCCAGCTAAAATTGCTTTCCATTCACCATAAACTTTATGATTTGTTAATTTACCTCTACGGTAATCGTCATTATCCATAGCTGGTAAATCATCATGTATTAATGAGTATGTATGAATCATTTCCACACCTAACGCTGGTGCAAGTCCTTTTTTGTAATCATTTGTTAGCATATCTAAAGTTAATAAAAGTAAAACAGGTCTAATTCGTTTACCACCGGCAGTTAGGGAATAAGTCATACTTTCTTCTAAGTTAGTTCCTAAATTTGATGTAGTTATAGCGTGAGTTATTGCAGCATCGATTTCAGAAATATATTTATCCATCAATTTTTTCATTGTTTTGTTCCTCGTCTGTGTCATCTTCTTCTTTTATTAACTCATTCACTTTATTTTCAGCATTTTTTAATGTTTCTTCGCATGATGCTGATAATTTCATTCCACGCTGATATAAATCTAACGATTCTTCTAACGAAACATTTTCGTTATCTAACTTTTGAACGATTGATTCAAGTTCTTCCATCATTTCTTCAAAACTTTGCTTTTTATTCGTCATCTTCGCACCTAACTTTCTGTACTTTTGCATCAACAGTACCGTCTTTCATGGTTAAAACGATGCTATCATTTTCTGATAAATCTTTAGTACTTGTAATTACCTGTTGTTCTTTATTAACTATAGTATACCCACGTAACATTGTATTTGTAGGACTTAAAGTATTTAAGTTTTCTAATTTATTAGCGAGATTTTGCTGTCTTAAACTAATACTATTTTTTAAAACTTTAACGAGCTCTTGTTGTTTCTGAGAAGTAACTTTTTGATATCTTTCAATATCTAATTTGAATTTTTTTAAATTAAATTTACTATCCAGTAATTGTAAACGTTGCTGAGAACGACTAATCAACATTGTGATGGAAGCATTTAATTGTTTCTCAAGGTCATCTCGTTTTTGAATTTGTTGGTCATAAAGTAATGATGGTGTTTTAAATTTGTAGTATGAAGACGTATGTTCTAATTGTTTGCGCTGTTGCTGAATAAACTGATTAATATTACGCGTTAAAAATAATTTAACCTGTGCAATTTGTTGATACAGTTCTTGTTGATCAGGTGTAGCAATTACCGCAGCTTGTGTAGGAGTGGCTGCTCTAACATCTGCGACAAAATCACTCAATGTAAAATCGGTTTCGTGACCAACGGCTGAAATTACAGGCGTGTCACAATTAAAAATTGCTTTAATTACTTCCTCTTCATTAAAGTTCCATAAATCCTCTATGGAACCACCACCACGGCCAATAATTATAGTATCTACATCTAATGTGTCTGCATATTGTAATTTTTCAATAATATCTTGTTTTGATTGTTCGCCTTGAACTAACGTATTAATTTGTACTTGTTCGACTAGTGGATATCGACTGTTAATAGTCGAATGAATATCTCTTATTGCTGCACCAGTGCCTGCAGTTAACACAGCTATTCTTTTAGGGAATTTAGGTATCGTCTTTTTATGTTCTTGGTTAAAGTAACCCGCTTGAGTTAATTTTTTCTTAAGTGCTTCTAATTTTTGATAAAGATTTCCTATACCATCAATTTGCATCTTATTGACATATATTTGATAATTGCCTCTTCTTTCATAAACAGATACTCGTGCTTCAATAAGAACTTCGTCGCCCTCTTTGGGTTCGAAATCTAAGTTGTTCGCAGCACCTTTAAACATCATAGCATTAATTACGCTGTTTTTATCTTTTACGTTAAAGTACATATGACCGCTTGAATGTTTCTTAAAATTAGACAATTCGCCCTTGATAAGAACAGACTGAAGGTGTGGGTCTTGGTCAAATTTATATTTTATATATTTAGTTAATGCAGAAACACTTAAATAATCGGCCATAGTTTATCACTCTTTTATTCAATATTGCTTAAAACACCATTAATAAATTTATAATGGTCGTCGTCGCTAAATTGTTTTGCAAGTTCTACTGCTTCATTAATTACAACTTTTTGTGGTGTTGAGCTGTTTAATAGTTCGAATGTCGCCATTCTTAAAATGATACGATCGGTTTTTAATAATCTATCAATTGTCCATTCTTTTAGATGGGGTTGGATTTTATCATCTAACACTGGTTCATGATCTTTTACGCCTGTAACCAACCAATGAATAAATTCAAAGTCTAAATCCTCGTTATCATCTTTAATGAAGTCTATTGCTTCTTCAATTGATAATGAGTTATCTTTTATTTCAATTTGAAATAACGTTTGGAAGGCTTGCATTCTTGATTCTTTTCTACTCATGTTATGCTCCTTAAGTCAAGTTAATGTCTAAGTTAATACTAAGAAAGAAGTCTGCAAAGATTATAGCATGTAGAACAATCTATAACACTTTCATACAGACTTATTTTTTATTTAACTGTTAACTATTATTTGTTGTTATTCACTTGCTCAGTAGCAATATGTGAAATGTGTATGTTTATTTGTTCTGGTTCAATAGAAGTTAGTGATTTTAAAGAATTATATACAGATTGTTGAATATTTTTTGCAGTTTCAGCAATATTCACGCCATATTCAAAAGCGCAATAAATATCGACATAAACTGAATTATTTTCAATTGCAATTCTTAAACCTTTATTTAACTGTCTTTGAGTAATTGTGTCAAAATCAGCATTTTTTAGCTCTTTAAAATGACCATGTAATCCATCAATTTGTGAAGTTGCAATGCTCACTGTTCTTGCAATAACTTCTGTTGATATTTCTATTTCACCTAGATTGGTTTGAGCTTGTTCTGAAATCTTTACCATATACAGACCTCCTAGTTAGATTCATCTGTATCCATGATATTATGTTCTTCTAAAAACTTAGTATTAAATTCGCCGCTTCTGAAGATATCATTATTTAATAAACGAATATGGAAAGGAATCGTAGTATCTATACCTAAGACGACAAATTCTTCTAATGCACGAATAGCACTCATTATCGTTTCTTCTCTAGTAGGTTGATGGACTATAAGTTTCGCTACCATAGAGTCATAATATGGTGGAATTGTATAATTAGTATAACAAGCTGACTCAATACGTACACCAAAACCACCAGGAGTTAAATATTGTGTTATTTTACCAGGTGACGGCATAAAGTTTTTGTATGGATTTTCAGCATTTATTCTAAACTCCATAGCATGTCCATTAATAGTAACGTCTTCTTGAGTAAATGGAATTGCTTCACCCATTGCTACTTTTAATTGTAATTTAACTAAATCAATACCAGTTACCATTTCAGTTACTGGATGCTCCACTTGAATACGCGTGTTCATTTCCATAAAGTAGAAATTATTTGAATCTAAATCAAATATAAACTCTATAGTGCCGGCATTTTCATAGTTAACGGCTTTGGCTGCTCTGACGGCGGCATTACCCATCTCTTCACGCTTTTCTTCTGAAAGAATTGGTGAAGGTGCTTCTTCGACTAATTTCTGCATACGACGCTGAATTGTACAGTCCCTTTCACCTAAATGAATAACGTTACCATGTTTATCGCCAATTATTTGAATTTCTATATGTCTAAAGTTTTCGATGAATTTTTCTAAATATAATCCACCGTTGCCGAAAGCAGTTTCAGCTTCTTGTTGTGTCATTTTGTAGCCGTTTTCTAGTTCTTTTTCATTACGAGCTACACGAATGCCTTTACCGCCACCACCAGCAGTAGCTTTAATAATTACCGGATAACCAATATCAGAAGCAACTTTCTTAGCATCATCAATAGACTTTATAAGACCTTCGCTACCTGGTACTACTGGTACATTCGCTTTTTTCATTTCTTCTTTAGCAATATCTTTAATACCCATTTTTTGAATTGATTCATAACTTGGTCCAATAAATTGTAATTGGCAAGCTTCACATAACTCAGCAAAATCTCCGTTTTCAGCTAAAAAACCGTATCCGGGATGTACGCCATCACAACCAGTTGAAGTTGCGATAGAAAGAATATTTGGTATGTTTAAATATGAATCTTTAGATTGGGTAGGACCAACACAGTATGCTTCATCAGCAATTTGAGTATGTAATGCATCTTTATCCCCTTCAGAATAAATAGCAACTGTTTGTAGTCCTAATTCATGGCATGCGCGGATAATGCGTACAGCAATTTCTCCACGGTTTGCTATTAATATTTTCTTCATTATTTCACCTTAAATAACGGTTGGCCATACTCTACCATTTGACCGTCTTCTACTAATATTTCAACAATTTCCCCGGTAACTTCGGCTTGGATTTCATTAAATAGTTTCATAGCTTCTAAGATACATACAGTCGTATCATTTGAAACTGAATCTCCGACTTGTACATATGCGCTTTCTTCTGGTGATGGTGATTTATAGAAAGTCCCAACCATCGGTGCGTTAATTGTTTTACCACTCGTATCCGCAGCGCCATTCGCAGTGTTGTCGACATTATTAGCCGCAGCAGGTGCAGTAGCAATTTCTTGTTGAGGAGCTACTTGTTGCATTGGTTGCTGTGATATTTGTGGAGTGATTATTTCAGTTTCTTTTTCTTTTTTTAAGTTGACTACATTGCCTTTATCTTCAATGTTAATTTCAGTTAGACTCGATTGATCTAAAATTTCTATTAATTCCTTTATCTCTTTAAAATTCATAAAAATAACTCCTTCAGAATGTTTTCATCTACTTTGTTTATTTTACTCGAGTGAAAATATCAATTCAAGTATATATAAGTACAGAACAACATTTTAAAGTAATTTTACCACTTTAAAATGTGCCGTCTATGTATTTTTTACAAAATAAAACCTTTCCAACCTTCTAATTTCGATTGGAAAGGTTTTAATATTATATTAAGTAGTTTTTATCCTCTTGAAATGTAACTACCATCACTTGTATTAATTACAAGTACGTCACCTTCATTAACGAATAAAGGAACGTTTAAAGTATAACCAGTTTCAACAGTTGCAGATTTAGTAGCACCTGTTGCTGTATCACCTTTAATACCTGGTTCAGTTTCAGTTACTTGTAACTCAACAGTTTTAGGTAACTCGATACCAATAGTTTCGCCTTCATAACTTTGAATTTGAACTTCCATGTTAGCTTTTAAATATTTTAATTCGTCTGCTAAATAGTCTGCTGCTAATTCAGTTTGTTCAAAAGTTTCATTATCCATAAATACGTGCATATCACCATCAGCATATAAATATTGCATGCGACGGTTTTCGATCATAGCTTGTTCTACTTTTTCGCCTGCACGGAATGTTTTTTCTTGGATAGCTCCAGTTCTTAAGTTACGTAGTTTTGAACGTACGAACGCAGAACCTTTACCCGGTTTTACGTGTTGGAAATCAATAACTTTCCAAATACCGTTATCTACTGATATTGTTAAACCTGTTTTAAAATCATTAACCGAAATCATTCAGTTTCCTCCTCAACTTTACGCTCTTCTATAAAATAATAAGGTCTTTTGTGCATTTAGTAAAGAGTTCACAACCATTTTCTGTTATTAAAATGTCATCTTCGATTCTAACTCCACCTAAACCATCAACATAAATGCCAGGTTCAATTGTAACACAATTATTTTGTTGCAATAAGCTATCAGATTTTTTAGATAGTGCTGGACCTTCATGAACATCCAATCCAATACCATGACCTAATGAATGTCCAAAAGCTTCACCGTATCCCTGTTCAGTAATGTAGTCTCTAGCAACGGCATCTAATTCTTTACCTGTTATTCCAGCTTTTGCAGCTTCTATACCTTTTTGGTTAGCAGTTAACACGATTTGATAAATTTCTTTCATTTTCTCGTCTGGTTCGCCAATAGCAAAAGTACGTGTTATATCTGAAGAATAACCTTTGTAATAAGCACCAAAGTCTAGTGTGATTAATTCTCCTTGCTCGATTACTTTTTCGCTCGCTACGCCATGTGGTAATGCGCCACGATAACCAGAAGCTACGATCGTATCAAATGAAGTACCTTCTGCACCAAGCTCTAGCATTTTACTTTCTAATTTGGCTTTTAACTCTTGTTCAGTCATACCACTTTTAGCTATAGATAATACATATTCATATGTTTCGTCTACAATTTCAGCTGCTTTTTGAATGATTGCTATCTCATTATCATCTTTAACTTCTCTAATTTTTTCAATAGCACCACTTATGCTTATTAGACTAACGCTAGATTTACTTAATTGTAAATATGTATCATAGCTTACTAAATTTCCTTCAAAACCAACGTTTTCTAGTCCTAAATTTTTAATTTGTTGTTTGACTTCATCAATTAAACCACCAGTTTGTTCGATGATTTTAAATTCAGTTGCTTGTGATGTTGCCTGTTCAATATATCTAAAGTCAGTAATTAAGTATTGATGGTCTTTGGTAATAACTAAAGCGCCACTCGTACCAGTGAAACCTGATAAATAACGTCTATTAAAGTCCGACAGTACTACGACACCATCTAAATGTTTTTCTTCAATATATGTATTCAATTGATTTAATCTACTCATAATACATCCCCCTATTCGATAAATTTGTACATTTTTTCTTTATACATTAAAATGATAGCATAAATACATACAATAATTATAGTTTTTAAACTAGGAGATAATAATGAAAAAGAAAATCATTTCAATCATAGCGGCTACATCGTTATTAGCAGGATGTGGTAGTCAAAATTTAGCCCCATTAGAGAAAAAATCGAGTAAATTACACGATGAAAATCATAAGTTAAAATCCGAAATTCAAGATTTAAATCAACAAATCTCATCTCAAAATGAAAAAATAAGTTCTCTGAAAAAAGATAAAGATGACGTTAAAAAAGCTAAAAGCAATAAAAACAAAGCATCCTATTTGAAAGCATCTTCTAACTATTATGATGATATTACTGAAGTGATTAGAAATTATAAAAATATTGAAGATGATATTACCAAAAATAAAGGTGACAACAAAATTCAAGAGAAAATTGAAAATGTAACAAATGATGCAGATAAAGCTTATTCTAATTATTCAACAAACATTGATAAAGGAGAAATGTCATCGTCTGACAAATCTACTGATAAAAGTATTAAAAATTTAGATAAAAAACTTACAAGTGCATTAGAAACGATTAAAGATGGTTATGCTGCAAAAGATAAGAAAAAGATTCAAAAAGGACAACATGCTCTTTCAAATGTTAATATAAATAGTAATTAGCCTTGAAGTAATTTGGGAGGAATTAAATGAAACGAGTTTTATTTTATATAGTTATTGCGATTGCAGCATTTGGACTATTTATGAATTTAGATGATTTTGTTTTTGGTCTTGTGAAAATGCTCGTCAGTTTCGCTATAATAGCTGCAATCATTTATGGTATATATTACTTCTTCTTCTTAACTGAAGATCAAAGAAAATATAAAAAAGCAGTACGTAAAGCTAAAAAGCAGCATAGAAAACGTTAAAAACTTTAAAGTAAATTAAAAAGAGAACTTTACATCAATCTTGTAAAGTTCTCTTTTAATGTTATTATTTACGGTAATTCCACTCATCAGATTTATATTTTTCTATAAGTTCGTTTACTTCATTTTGTTGTTCAGACGTTAAAGTTAATGGTTTGAATTCTATATTTAAGCCTTTTTTAAATCCAGCTTCAAAAGCTTCTTCCATTTCTGGAATAGTGATATGTTTAGTAGCGATATCATTGATTGCTACAGCTTTATCTACAAATGCTTGTTTCATTTTCTCTTTTAATCTGTCATTTTTAAAGATGAACATATCAAATAAGTCATCAATATCAACATCTTGCAATAATGAACCGTGTTGCAAAATAACGCCTTTTTGTCTGACTTGCGCACTACCAGCAATTTTGCGCCCTTCAACAACTAATTCGTACCAACTTGGCGCGTCGAAACATACAGCGCTTCGTGGTTGTTTTAATTTTTCACGTTCTTCTTTAGAACGTGGTATTGCAAAATAAGCATCGAAACCTAGCTGTTTGAATCCTTCTAAAAGCCCTTCTGAGATCACTCTGTATGCTTCTGTAACGGTCGATGGCATATTCGGATGTGATTCAGGCACTATCACACTATAAGTAAGTTCTTTGTCGTGTAATACTCCTCTACCACCTGTTTGACGTCGAATTAGGCCATAACCTTTCTCATTAACCTTGTCGACATCAATTTCTTTTGTTAACCTTTGGAAATAACCTACAGATAATGTGGCTGGATTCCAAGTGTAAAATCTAATAACTGGATCAATTTCGCCCCTAGAAACAAAATTCAATAAAGCTTCGTCCATTGCCATGTTGTAATATGGGTCGTTACTACCAGTGTTAATAAAATGCCATGTTTCAGTCACTATAAAAACTCCAATCATATTTAAAAAGTATAGGAACTGTTTAATGATATCGGTTACAAAACTTTAATATTTTTAAAAAATATCTTTTGATAAATCGTTCTAACAGTCTTATAATATATATTATCGAGAAAATAGGGAGGATGCAAGATGAGTAACTTTTGGTTTATAGCTTTAGCATTAATAATTATTATCATTGCTTATATGTTAATCAACCAATTAATCAATAAAAGAGCAGTTACAGAATTAAATCAAAATGATTTTCATGATGGTTTAAGAAAAGCTCAAGTTATTGATGTAAGGGAAAAAGTTGATTACGAATATGGGCACATTGTTGGAGCTCGCAACATACCTATTACAATGTTTAAACAAAGATTTCAAGGTTTAAGAAAAGACCAACCTATTTACCTTTGTGATGCAAATGGAATAGCAAGTTATCGTGCCGCAAGAATCTTGAAAAAGAATGGCTACACTGACATCTACATGTTAAAAGGTGGCTATAAAAAATGGACAGGCAAAATTAAATCAAAAAAATAAACCACTTAAATGGTTAATTTAAAAAGATTAGATATAGTTTGAACATAATTTATTGAGACTGAGTTATATTACAATAACTTAGTCTTTTTTATTTTATTTTTAAACTGTTACTTGAAGCAAATTTACTCACTAAATTCATAAACACTTAAAATAATATTAAATGACGGCTTCTATTTAAATTTAATAGAAACCGTCATAATTAAGTAACTTGTTATTATTTTTCTTCTTCTAATCGTTCGAATTTAAGTACTGGTTTACGTGCAGCTTTAGTTTCATCTAGACGATCTATAATAGTCGTATGTGGTGCTTCCAACACAATGTCTGGATTGTTTTCAACTTCTTCTGCAATTTGTATCATTGTGTCACAGAAGTAATCTAATGTTTCTTTTGATTCTGTTTCTGTTGGTTCAATCATCATGCCTTCATCGACATTTAATGGGAAGTATATTGTTGGTGGATGCACACCAAAGTCTAATAGTCGTTTAGCCATATCTAATGTACGTACGCCATGTTCTTTTTGTTTAGAACCACTTAACACGAATTCATGTTTACAATATTGTTCGTAAGGAATTGCAAAGTGTTTACTTAATCGAGCTTTAATATAGTTAGCATTGAGCACAGCTGCTTCTGAAACTTCTTTTAAACCTATATTACCCATTGTTCTAATATAAGTATAAGCTCTTAAATAAATGCCAAAGTTACCATAAAATGGTTTAACTCGACCAATAGAGTCTTTAATATCATTATCATATTTGAACGTATTATTTTCTTTTACGACCATTGGTTTAGGTAAAAAGCTAGCTAATTCTTTTTTAACACCTATAGGTCCTGAACCTGGTCCACCGCCACCATGTGGTCCTGTAAATGTTTTGTGTAAGTTTAAATGTACAGCGTCAAAGCCCATATCACCAGGTCTTACTTTGTCCATAATCGCATTTAAATTAGCGCCATCATAATACAATAAGCCACCTGCTTCATGTACAATGTTTCTAATTTCTATTATGTTTTGTTCGAAAATACCTAACGTATTTGGGTTGGTTAACATAATTGCAGCTGTATTTTCGTTTACAACACGTTTTAAGTCTTCTACATCGACTTCTCCACGTTCATTAGATTTAACTGTTACAGCTTTGAAACCAGCAAATGCTGCAGATGCAGGATTTGTACCATGCGCTGAATCTGGAACTATAACTTCCTCTCTATGACCTTCATTATTTTTTAAGTGATATGCTTTAAAAATCATTAACGCAGTCCATTCACCATGAGCCCCAGCAGCTGGCTGTAACGTCACTTCATCCATACCAGTAATCTCTTTTAATTCTTCTTGTAAATTATAAATTATTTCTAATGATCCTTGCACTTGTGATTCCTCTTGTAATGGATGTGCTTCAGCAAATCCAGGAATACGTGCAACTTTTTCATTGATTTTTGGGTTGTATTTCATCGTACAAGAACCTAGTGGATAAAAGCCAGAATCTACGCCGAAATTTTTATTTGATAATTCAGTATAGTGACGAACTAAATCTAATTCAGATACTTCAGGAAATTCAGCTTTGTTTTTACGAATAAATTTTTCATCAAGTAACTGTTCAACAGCGTTACTCTCTATTTCTTTTTTAGGTAATGTATATGCATAGCGGTCTTTTTTAGAACGTTCAAAAATTAATGGAGTGGATTTACTTACTACCATTGATTTCACCTGCTTTCTCAACAAATGTATCTATTTCAGCTTTAGTTCTTAATTCAGTTACTGCCACCAACATGTGTTGATCTAATTTTGCGTCAACTTCTTTTAAATCAAAGCCTCCAATAAAACCTTCATCAACTAATTTGGCATTAATTTCAGCAATAGGTTGATCAAATTTAACGACAAATTCATTAAATGAAGTACCTTCTAACACTTCAAACCCATTCTTCTTAAATTGATCTTTGGCATAATTAGCATTTTCAAAGTTTCTAACTGCGATATCTTGTAAACCTTGTTTTCCTAAAGCTGACATACAAATAGACGATGCCAATGCATTGAGTGCTTGGTTTGAACAGATGTTTGAAGTCGCTTTATCACGTCTAATATGTTGTTCGCGTGCTTGTAACGTTAATACAAATCCACGATTGCCATCTTCATCTTCAGTTTGACCTACTAAACGACCAGGCGTTTTACGCATTAATTTCTTAGTCGTTGCAAAGAAACCACAATGTGGACCACCAAATTGAGCTGGTATACCAAATGGTTGAGTATCGCCAACTACAATATCCGCACCAAAATCACCAGGTGGCGTTAATAAACCAAGAGAAATTGGATTTGTGTAGACAATGAATAGTGCTTTTTTGTCATTAATAAAGGATTGTATTTTTTCTAAATCTTCGATTGAGCCGTAGAAGTTTGGATACTGAACTGCAACTGCAGCGGTATCATCATCTACAGCTTCTTCTAATTTAGCTAAATCAGTTATTGTGCCATCTAAATCAACTTCGACTAACTCGAATTCGGCACGTGTTTGTATATATGTTTTTAATACTTGAAGTGCTTGATAATGTAACCCTTTAGAAACTACGATTTTATTCTTTTTAGTTTGACTAAATGCTAAAATACAAGCTTCTGCAAAACTAGTCATACCATCGTACATAGAAGAGTTTGCTATATCCATACCAGTTAATTCACAAATTAAAGTTTGGAATTCGAAAATTGCTTGTAATTCCCCTTGTGATATTTCCGGTTGATAAGGTGTGTATGCAGTATAAAATTCTGATCTAGAAATCATTGCATCTACTACTGCAGGAGCGTAATGATCATATACACCGGCACCTAAAAAAGAAGTATGTGTTTCTTTAGTAACATTCTTTTTAGCGATATTATTAAGTTTTTTAAATAAAGAAGTTTCTGACTCCCCATCATCAATTTTCAATTCTCTATTTAATAATATGTCTTTTGGTACATCTCCAAAAAGTTCATCAATAGACTTTGCACCTATGACATCTAGCATTTCTAGTTTATCTTGTTCAGTTAATGGAATATAACGATGACTCACTGCGGACACCCCTTTTTAGTTATTTAGAAATTTGATTTTTTTTGACAATTTTAGCTTTAACTTGACGTTTACGAACTTGCACTAGTATTTCTTTATCTAATTCGAATTCATCTCTGTTAATTATTGCCAACCCAATAGATTTACCACTTTGTGGTGATTGTGTTCCAGAAGTAACTTCTCCGATTTGATTGCCATCAAGATTTAAAACTTCATATCCAGTACGAGGAATACCTTTATCAATCATTTCGATACCGATAGTTCTACGTTTAGAACCATTCTCTTTTTGTTCTTTTAAAACAGATTTCCCAATAAAATCAGCGTCAATCAGTGGTTTTGCTGCAAATGCTATGCCACCTTCATACGGTGTAATTGTTTCGCTTAAATCTTGTCCATGTAACGGTAAACCGGCTTCTAAACGCAATGTATCTCTTGCACCTAAGCCACACGGAGTAACCCCATGCTCGATAAAGTGATTCCACAAAATAACACAATCGTTTGCTTCACAATAAATTTCAAAGCCATCCTCACCAGTATAACCGGATTGAGAAAGCATAATAGTTTTACCTAAATAAGAAACATTATGAGCTACATCAAATGGTTTCATTGATGAAAGATCAAAATCTACATCTTGTTGTATTAGTTTTCTAGCTTCAGGTCCCTGTACAGCTAATTGTCCATATTGATTTGAAACATTCTCTACTTCAACATCAAAATCATTAGCATGAGATTTAATCCAATCAAAATCTTTATCAGTATTAGCAGCGTTAACTACTAATAAAAATGTATCTTGATCTAGTTTATAAGTGATTAAATCATCAATAACACCACCATTTTCATTACATAAAGCAGTGTATTGTGCTTTATCAGTTGTTATTTGGTCAGTATCATTAGAAAGAATATATTGGATAAATTGAGCACTTTCTGTACCTTTGATTAATATTTCTCCCATGTGACTGACATCAAAGATACCTACAGAAGTTCTTACTGCAATGTGCTCATCTTTAATACTTGAAAATTGTACAGGCATAGCCCATCCACCAAACTCTACAATTTTTGCATCACTATCAACAAAAGTTTGATAAAGCGGCGTTTTTTTTAGGTCATTCGTCATTATGCTACCTCCTAATTTATATATTAAAAAACAGGATAGCTAATTAAAGCTACCCTGTTTCTTCATCCAGGAATGCGTCACAGTGTTATCCTTTTGCCTGAGAGTTTCGTTAAACTTGCACCTTCGGCGATGACATCCAAACTTTGTCATTCTCTCCAACACTGATCAATCGCTTGTTAAGCGTTCTATTATAGTTGTTTGTAATTCATTTAAAGTCATATCACTGATGACTTTGATGAATGCGATTTCATTATATCTTGAAACTCTAGTTAAATACAAGTCATTTAGTGAGGAAAGTGTTTTATTATTCGCATTGGGACGATTTTGATCATTTTTAATACGGTCGTATAAAATATTAATATCACAATCTAACCAAATCACGTTACTAACATTTTTTAATAATTGATAAGATTCGTCGCCTTCTATAATACCTCCACCAGTAGAAATGATATCGTAGTAAGCTAAGCAATCTTTCAAATATTTAGCTTCTAGTTGGCGAAAACCTTGTTCACCTATCGAATCAAATATTTCGGGTATCGTTTGGTGTTCTTGTTGAACGATATAATGATCTAAATCCACAAAAGAAAGATGGTTAGATTTAGCCATGTATTGGCCAAGCGTTGTTTTACCTGTACCCATAAAACCTATTAAAACAATTGGTGTTATACTGCTATCCATGAAATTACTCTTCCTCCACTAGTTGTCTTTGAATTTGATTATCGTAATAATCGTTTATGTTCGATAGTGTCTTCAATTTCAAACTATAATTTATAATATAAAATGATATTAAAAATAAATATAGCATAAAAAAGCTCATCACAAAAGGATAGAAATAGCCATTACCTTTAAAAATATAATGTTTTTTCAATTATTTCACCTTTGTCTTGCAGTTTAATATCTATTAAAAAATTATCGTTGTTTAACTCAGTCACGTTAAAAGCCATAACATTATATAACATAGTGATGTTGCCACTGTTATTAACTTCTTTAATAACTTTATTGTTTTTGAATTTATAATAATATGTCGTATCATCTTTCTGAAATCTGATATTGCTATTGTTTACTATCGTGACCTTATTTGTTTCTTTATAATCTTTAATCATGTCTCTTAGGAAAAATTCTAATTCAATATCGGCGACGCTAGTTATGTTAGTGTTAAATATAACTATAGTCTTTAATAAGAATGGTATTAATTGAACGAGTATTAACATAATTAACATGGCTAGCATCATTTCAATCATTGTAAATGCTTTAACTTTTTTGTTGATAACATACTTTTTTATTAGTCGTCTCCTTTTTAATGCAAATCATTTTATCGCGATTCGTTATTATATATTGATTAAAATTAGTATTTTCTGGTAATTTTGGCGTCTTAATAAGTTTGTTGTATAAAACTCGCTTTAATTCTAAATCACTATGTTGATCATTCAATTTATTATTAGAAATATTTAATAGTGGAAGTAACGTAATACATAAAGTACTAAGCATTAAAAACGAAAATAGTGCATCTAGTAGCACAGAACCATTATAGTTTTTCATATCGGATTCTTCCTTTTTCAATATGAAATATAATTTTATACATTGCATGATTTAATTGAACATAGAGTGAACCAAATTGATGATTATGACCATCTTTGTCAAAAGTTATATATTTAAGGTTAGTATACGGATGAATAGTGCCATTTTTTATTAATAATGGCTGATACATATTATGTTGTGCATCGATAATTTTTATTGAATTACTATCTGGTCTAAATATTAATACAATTGATTGCTCCTCTTTAATTGCTTTAGATTTTAAATACTGTATTTCTGTAATTAGCTGTTTAATTTGATTATCCGTCGAATAAAAAGACGAAGATTGAATTTTATTATTGAATTGTAAATAGAGCATAGTGGACAGAATGAGCATAACAATGATTAATTCTAAATAAGAAAATGCTGGCTTAGCTTGCAACAGCCTCACCATTGTTTATTGCTATTGTTTGACCATTTTTACAAGATTTTTGTTCATCCTTGATGAATCCCTCGCTTACTAGATTATCTATAGTGTTAGGTGGTTGTCCAAATTTCAATGTATAAGCTTGAATTTGACTATCTATAAGTTTTAGCTGTGCTTTACATCCTGTTGTCTGAATATGTTTAGATTGTTTTGAAATATTAGGGATTATTAATACTAAAAGTAGACTAATTATGAGTAATACTAAAAGCATTTCTATTAAAGTAAATGCTTTAAAATGTTTAATTTTGTTCATTTCTAACCTCCAGTTATTTAATAGTTTGGATTAATTCAAACATAGGTAGCATGATTACTAAATAAAGTGCAATGATTAGAAAAGCTAATATGACAAAAGTTACGGGTTGTATAATTTTGATTTGGCGTTGCATTCTTTGTTCGATTTTAGTTCTGATAATCGTACTGTAAAATTGTAGTTCTAAACCTAATTTTCCACTTTGCTCACCTTGTGTAATAAACGTGATTAAGTCTGCTTGATAACAAGAAATATTAGATAAAATTGTTCCTAACGTATCACCTTGTTGAGTGCCTTGAGCGATTTGTTCAGCTAAATATTTTAAATAAAGATCGTCTTCTTGTAAGTTATATAACTTAACTATATTTTGTAATGTGACGCCATGACGATAAAACAACGAGAATTCTGAAGCTAATCTATATGTTTTGAATAGACTAAAATAGTGTTTAATAATTGGAATAAATTGCATAAGTTTAATTTGTTGAGGTATTGTCAGGTGATGATATATCATCCAAAAAATAACAGTTAAAATAATAAGTATTAATATTGTATAGATAAATATAACAGGTAAAAATGTAATGAAGAGGCTCATAAATTGTTGTAGTGGTGAAAGTTTGACTTCCATCGTTTTAAACAGGTCATTGAATTGAGGAATAATCGTATAGTTTATTGCAATAAGCATAATAATAAAAATTGTGATTAATACTATGGGGTATTGAATCGTTTTGAGAAGCATTTTCTTCGCTTGATAATTACGTTCTAAAAAAGTTTGTACATGAGTCAAACAGCTAGATAAATCCCCAAAAAGTTCTGCAAAGTAAATAAACATAACAACTGATTGAGGAAAGTTTAATGATTTTAATATTTGATGACAACTTGCACCTGAATTTATTGTTGTTAAAATTTTCTCCTTAATAATATCTTTACGAAATGTTGTTTGTTTAACTAAAAATCTAAACGCTTCGGAAATAGTAAAGCCATGGTTTATTAAATCATTTAATCTACTTATAAATTCTATTTGTTCTTGGGCTGATATAATTTTTTGGTTATACGGTCTAAATATATTTTTGGTAAGTATCCTCACAAATTACCCCCTCTTCTGACAAAGATTTTAATTCCTTTGGTAGGCTTTGAAAATTTGCGGGCAACTTATAGTTATGTTCAAAGAAATAATTAATATCATTATTATTCATATGCTCGGCTATTAAAAATCTCTCTTTGTCGTTAGAAGTAACAAGTCTTTGATTTGTAATGCAGAGTACTGATTGTGATAATTCTTGTTGCGTGACACCCATTTCTAACAATCGTAATAATGCTCCTTTACAATTATTCGCATGCATCGTTGTTAAAACTAAATGGCCACTTAAACTTGCATGTAAGACTTCTTTTGCGATTGATTGGTTTCTAATCTCTCCTATCAAAATTACATCAGGATCACAGCGTAATATAGCTTTAAACGTATTTTGATAATTAATACCAGCTTTTTCATTTACTGAAACTTGAGTTATACCATTAATAATACGTTCAACAGGGTCCTCTATTGTAATAACATTTAAATTAAGTTGCTCTTTAGCATACATCGACATATTATACATACTAGTGCTTTTCCCAGAACCTGTTGGTCCAGTGAATAGTAGCAAGCCTTGCTTTTTATTCATAAAATCATATAAATAAGGCAAATTTAACGGTTGTTGCTGTTCGTTAAAGTAGTGTGGCACAATTCGAATAACACAACTTTCTAAACCAAGTGATAGCGGTAATGTTGAAATTCGGAGATAATATAGCTCTTTATATTTGTATACATACCTACCACTTTGAGCTATGTGACTCGTCGATACATCTAAATTTGCTTGATATTTCATAAAAGTTAAGAGTTTTAAATATAAACTTTTAGTAATAGCTTGATGTTGAATTAAATCATCTTGTACTCGTAATTTAATTAACACATTATTATCAGTAGGAATAAAATGAATGTCAGAACTATTTTGGTTAATAGCTTTATTAATTAATTCATTGAACAATAGTTTCAAAAAAAGTCACCTCCTACTTTAATAAACGTAAGAGGTGACTAAATTACTTCTAACCATGTAAAAATGGATTAAATTGTTCATCGTCAACGGTTGTATATGGACCGTGACCAGGGAATAATGGTAAATCGCCTTCTAACTCAAATAATTTATCTTGTATTGAGTCAACTAACGTTTCATAGTCCCCTTTATATAAATCAGTGCGACCAATACCTTGCTTAAATAAAGTATCGCCTACTACAGCAAAGTCATTGAATACGAAAGTTAAACTACCAGGTGAATGTCCTGGTGTATGTAACACTTCAAATTCAAAACCGGCTAAATTAACTTTGCCTTCTTCTAAGGATTGTGGCTTAGCGTCGCTGACGACTTCTGGTAAGCCAAATTGTTTAAATTTTGCTGAGCCATTCTTTTCGGTATTAACTAAAAAATCAAACTCAATGGCGCTCATATAAACCGGAACTTGATATTTTTCGACAATATCATCTAAAGCGGCAATGTGGTCAAAGTGCGCATGCGTTAGTAATACCGCTTTGACAGTTTTATTTAGTTGGTTTACTTTTTTAATAATTTGTCCACTTTCGCCTGCTGGATCAACAATTATTATACCGTCTTCATTCTCGATAAAATAACAATTAGTTTCAACTGGGCCTAGAGTTAAACTAGATATTCTCATTATTATCACCATTAGAATTTAAATGTTTTTCTACAGATGCTAATTTATCATTCATTTTTCTTGATTTATCACGTCTGTCATCAATTCTAATATTTGTACAAACTCTATCTAATCCTTTATCGAAAGGTAGTTCGTGAATTGCTTGCACGACTTCTAATAAGTCAGCTAATTCGCCTTCGATTAAAGTATTCATTGGTGTAAGTTGGTAATCTATTTTACCAGCTTTTTTATACTCTTTTAATTTAGTTTGAATTTCTGCAATATATTTACTTACGCTTGGTCCTTCAGTACCTACTGGAATTACAACAACATCAACAATTGCCATTATTTAATACCTTCCTTCTCTAAGACATACGTATAAATTAATCCTGCAGCACCTGTAATTCCGGCATCATTACCTAATTCTGCTTGTACAATTTCAGTGCCTTGTTGTGCAGGTGAAAATGTTAAATTATAGTATTCAGTTTTAATATTTTCGATTAAAATCAAACCTGCTGTGGACATGCCTCCACCTAAAACAATGTATTTAGGATTGCTTGTCACACTAATGATACTACATAAGTAAGCGATATAATTAGCGACTCTTTCTGTAATGAAAATACAGAATTGATCGCCTGCTTTAGCAGCATTAAAAACAGCTTTTGCTGTAACTTTATTAGATTTAATTAATTCTAATATAGATGATTTAAAAGTTAACTTAGGGTAATAGAAATTAACTAAATTAACGACACCTGTTGCAGAAGCAACTGTTTCGATACAACCAGACTTGCCACAATTACATTTAAAGCGTTGATCATGGTCAACTCTGAAATGGCCTATCTCAGCTCCTGAGCCATTATGACCATGAACAATCTCACCATTTGAAATTATACCGCCACCTAATCCAGTACCTAAAGTAATGGCTACAACATCATCTGCACCTTTACCAGCACCTTTATGTTTTTCACCTAATGCAGCAACATTTGCATCATTATCTACGTAAACAGGGCATGAAACGAACTGTTGGAATATTTCTCTAACTTTCACATTACCTTTCCAATAAAGATTGACAGCACCATTTACTATTCCAGATTCAAAATCTACTGGACCTGGTACACCAATACCTACACCAATAACATCTTCGAAACTATATCCGAATGCTGCTACTTTTTCTTCAAATGAATCATAAACGCCTTTTAATAACGTATATCCTGTTGAATCTGTAGTATCAGTTTCAATTGACCATTTTTCTAATCTTTCTAGATCTTCATCAAATAAACCTAATTTACAAGTTGTACCGCCAACGTCTGCAGCTAATATGATTTTCTTCATTTATCTATTCATCCTTCTCTGCTTTATAATTAATTTGCATTTAATGTAATCATCTTTTGATATTAATTCATATTGGAATAATTGAGAAATTTCTTGTTCAATCATTTCATACATATCTTCTTTGTCTTTAAAATAAATAATAAAACCAAATTGTTTTAACAATTGTAAAACATCATAAAAGTTATTAAGATTTTGTCTCATTTAATCTTTCAACTCTTTTGTTAAATTTAAATAATCATGGTTATGGGGGTCGGCTTTGAGTGCTTTTTTAGCATATTTACGTGCCTTGCTTTTATCATCCAATGCACGATTTGCTATAGCAAGCTCATAATTCAAAATACCTGAATTAGGATAATATCTTAAGCCTCTCTCCCAGTCAGCCATACCTTCTGCTCTAGAATTTAATGTCGTTGTAATTAATCCATTTAAATAATATGTTTCATCATCCGCATAATTCTTTTTGATGGTATGTTTGACCATGCTTTGTGCTTCTTTGTAATTACCTTGAGTCATTTCGTTAGTAATAATTGTATTGTAAATATTATCTTCTTTAATAGTGAAAATACGAATTTGGGCAGCTACGAATAGAATTAACAAAATAACTAATACAATCCAAAATTTATTTTTATCACTAACAAAATAATGCCCTAATAAACAAATTAAAAAGCCACCGATCAAGCCGCCGATATGAGCATAAACGTTAATATTAGTCATAAATAATGAAATTACGATTAATATAACTAATACAATAAGTAATTGACCAATTAATTTTTTATTAAAGTTCTTACTAATAAACATAAAAGCAAACAACGCGCCTATCAAACCAAATATTGCGCCACTGGCACCGGCTGACACCGTCGTAATATTAAATGATAATGATGCAAAGTTAGCAAATATCCCTGCAAACAAATATATGACAAGCATACGCCAATGACCCACTATAGATTCTACTATTTTACCAAAAATAAATAGGCTTAGCATGTTCATTAAAATATGTTCAAAGTTGTAATGTAAAAAGATGGAAGTCACTAAACGATACCATTCTCCATGAATAACATTAAAATGAACCAAACCACCGGCGTCTAATAAACTTAATTGTGTAAAATGATTGAAAAACAAAATCATCGATAACCAAATAATGACATTAATGATAATTAAGGCATATGTAATTGGCGCAAACTTTAACATATGTTTTTCAATAGGATTTGTATTTAGAACACGTTTCTTAAAATATGATAATGTATGCTTTTTATTATCTTGTTTATATATCGTTTTAACAAATAAATTAGGCATAATCCGTTCAAGTGATTGCTCATTCCTTATTATTTTAACGGTGTAAGTCGTTTGACCCGACTCATTTAATTGTTCATCTGTAAAGTTGTGTTCTGTAATAAAATAGAGCGTCACTTTTTTTGGTTCAAAGGTCAAAAATTCTGAGACATCTTGTTTATGTTCTTTTATTTTATCTTTAGTAAATCGAATTTCTTGAGCAGATTTAATGTTGTAATTAAAAATAACAAGTTCATTTTTCTTTTTATGAGCAAGCCACACTTCTTGGTTATTTTCATCGTGATGCACTAACTCAAAATTAAAGTATTTTATCCAAAAATAACTGCATTTCCAAAAATGCTTTTCTGTAACCATTTGTGCCTCCATTATTAAGTTGTAGCGATTATTAAAGTATCAACTGGTTGATCGTGGTCCTCAGTTTCAAATGCGTCAATTTGAAAATCATAAATCAAGCTTATTGTATCTTGTTTATGATTTGCTAAAAACTTATCGAAATATCCACCACCATAGCCAATACGATAGCCATGATGATTAAAAACCACACCAGGTACGATTAATAAATCTAAATTCTCTGTAGTTTCATTATCGGCAACCACATGATTAATTCCTTTGCTATCTAATTCAATGTCAGCAAAATCAGTGATTTCTTTGAAAATCATAGAACGAAGTTTGTAGTTTGTTTCCGGAACAAAAACCTGCTTGTTATCTTCGAACATATGTCTAATTATATTGTATGTATTCACTTCGTGTGGCATCGATAACACTATACCAACAGTTTGTGCTTTGCGATAAACCTCAGTATCAAATAATTGATCGGCCAAGGAACTATCTGCAGCTTGTTTACCCGTGCTAGAAAATGATTTCATTTTATTTAGCATCTGTTTTCTCAATTCAACTTTAGTCAAATGCTCACCCTCTTCGTAACCATACTGACAATATTATAACGTTTCTCAATTGTAATGTCATTCAACTGGTACTTATTCTAGCCAAAATAAAAAAACTAGGTTCATAAGAACCTAGTTTATAGACGAATTATTTTGTTTCACGGTGCATAGTGTGTTTGTTATCACGAGCACAGTGTTTTTTCATTTCGATTCGTTCAGGATTAGTACGTTTATTTTTAGTTGTAATGTAGTTTCTTTCTCCACATTCTGTGCAAGCTAATGTTACGTTTACGCGCATGCTAATTCCTCCTTACCTTTTCAAAATACGACCTATTAATCATACCACTTACTTGAAAAATTGAAAAGTATTTATTTTTAATTAAAATGCTTTATATCGCTCTTTTATATCTTGATTGTTCATATTTTAATACTAAAGTTATTATTTCTCTTTATTTTTAAAATAGTTATTAATAACATCTCTACCTACATCACCGCCATTTAACCATGGTTCTGGTACTGGCTGGTTTGTGTAGACAATTGAAAATGCTAATTTAGGATTGTTTATTGGTGCATAACCAATATAAGTTGAGTTAACTCTAGGTTTACCATCTTGGAACACTTCAGCTGTACCTGTTTTACCCGCTGAAGGCACATCTGTATTATGGAAACTTTCATAACCTGTACCTGGCACTTCATTGAAGGCCATTTTGAAACCTTGTTGAACTTCATTGATTTGTGCGTTTGTGTTATTCACTTTATTTAAGACGTTTCCTTTAATTTTTTGTTTAACGGGACCAAGTGTGTCTTGATTTGTTGCATTTCTAATTTCTAGTCCAATATGAGGTTGTATTCTATAACCATTATTGGCAATTGTAGACACATATTGTGACAATTGCATTGGTGTATACGTATCATATTGACCGATTGCCAAGTCTAAATAATTACCTGGATTATTATTTAAAGGTTCTATTTGACCACTAGTTTCATTTGGTAAATCGATTCCAGTTTTAACACCAAGCCCTACTTGGTTTAATCCTTTACGTAATTTTTGACCGGCCACAGTGATATCTGATGGTAAATTCATGTTAGGCATATACGGATGACCTGCAATTTTTAGTGCAGTTTTAAACATATATACGTTTGATGAATGCATTAACGCTTGTTTATCATTAATCGTAACTCTACCATTTTGGTTAAAGTATGAATGTTTTTGTAGACCGCCGGCAAATTTCAATGGTTCATCGACCATTTTTTCGCCTACTTTGATCGCGTTATTTTGATAACCAGCTAATAAAGTTCCACCTTTAACTGATGAACCTACGGCATATTGGGAAGTAAAAGTACCAATATCATAATCAGTCATACTGCCATCTTTATGGATTTGTTTACCAACCATAGCTAAAATATCACCGTTATTAGGGTTTTGCACAACCATTAAAGCGTTATCCATATTTTTAGCGCCTTGGCTTCGTAATTTACTAATTTGCTCTTTTAGATATTTTTCTGTTTTACGTTGTAAATCAATATCAATACTTAGAACTAAATCATCACCACGAGAACCAGGGTTTACAACTTTAGAATTGATAATATCTCCAGATTTATCTGTCGTATATTTCATTTCTTTTTTCTTACCTTTTAGAATATCTTCGTACTGATATTCTAAATATGATTTTCCGACACGATCATTACGTGAGTAACCCTTAGATAAATATTTATCTGTTAATTCTTTTGGAATACCTTCTTTAGAAGTTGAAACATCACCTAAAACGCCTCTTAAAGTGTCGCCATAAGGATATTTTCTATCCCAATCCATACTTGTATTCACACCGGGTAACTGTGTTAGTTTTTGTGAAACAGCAGCATATTCTTTCTTCGTCACATCATCATTTTTAATGATTTGTGGATTTAAAGTAGAACCGGACATCATTTCACGATAAATTGCCAGTACTTGTAAATCTTTATCTGTTAAACTATTTAATTGTTTTGATGTTATCTTTTTATGTAAAGTATCATCATATTGTTCTTGAGAAATACTACCATCATCTAATAGACTTTGCTCATGTTTCATCATAGCTTTAGATTTATTTGGATGCTTTTGTATCCAATAATCTTGTTTATCTCTATCAGTAATTTGATCCGTCTTCATATGAATAAGTTTAGATAATTTTCGTGCCGTGGATAAT
The DNA here is from genome assembly GCF_003019255.1 of Staphylococcus kloosii. Taxonomy (NCBI): domain Bacteria; kingdom Bacillati; phylum Bacillota; class Bacilli; order Caryophanales; family Staphylococcaceae; genus Staphylococcus; species Staphylococcus kloosii. Next base: position 1,628,379 of record NZ_CP027846.1, on the reverse strand, counting down.
ACCTCATCTTGTGATGTTTTTTTGCCACGTGTATATGTAATAGCCATTTTTGACGCATTATCTACGATGACTTTACCATTTCTATCAAGAATTCTACCCCTTGGTACTGACTCATTTACAGTTATGTTTTCGCTATTTTTAATTTGCTGTTTATAATGAGAACCTTGGGCAATTTGTAGATAACCTAATCGGAGTACGACAATAGCAAAAATAAAAACAATTAGCCCAAACACAAAGCTAACTCTTTTATTCATTGTATTTCTAATTTTTTCATCATTTGATTTTTCTTTTAAACGTTTTAACAAATCAACCTACCTCTATTCAATAGTTCTCTCTTCAAATGATATATTAAATTACCTTATTTTTCTATAATTTTAATTAAAAAAATGACAGCCTCGTTAAAGGCTGCCATATACTAAATAGAATTATTTAGCTGCATTGTATAATTCGTCAACTTTTTCCCAGTTAACTACGTTCCAGAAAGCACTGATGTAATCTGGACGTTTGTTTTGATATTTAAGGTAATAAGCGTGTTCCCAAACATCTAAACCTAAGATAGGTGTTTTACCTTCAGTTAATGGATTGTCTTGGTTAGGTGTAGTAACGATTTCTAAGTTACCGTTATTTACTACTAACCATGCCCAACCTGAACCGAAACGGCCTGCAGCTTTATCAGCAAATTCTTCTTTAAATGCATCTAAAGAACCCCATTGTTCTTTAATTTTATCTACTACAGTACCTTTTTCTTCAGAGTTAGGAGTTAATAATTCCCAGAATAATGAATGGTTAATATGTCCCCCACCATTATTACGAACAGCTGTTTGAATGTTTTCAGGAACACTGTCTAAGTTTGCAATAATTTCTTCAATTGACTTAGATTCTAATTCAGTTCCTTCAACTGCTGCGTTTAATTTTGTTACATAAGTGTTATGGTGTTTATCGTGGTGAATTTCCATAGTTTCTTTATCGATGTGTGGTTCTAACGCATCAAACTCATAAGGTAATTTTGGTAATTCAAAAGCCATAAATAATCATCCTCCTAATTAATGTTAAGTAAAGCATAACAATTATTATATATGACAACAATTAAAATGCTTATCATTTTAATCAGACATGTAATTAATAAGTTGTCATCTTTGTTACTCTTCTAGTATATCTCAAATTCGCAATTTTTAAACATATATCCTTTATAAAATATTAGTTTAATAGTAATTCAGACTAATGGACTATATTTTGAATGGAATTAACGAGCATTTTCATACATTTAGTTAATAATTACATTAACCAACAATTAATATTCGCTTACAAGCATGTTCAAATTATCAAGGTAAATACAAAAGACTCACCTTTTAAAAGATGAGCCCTTCGTTATAATGTATTAATTAATACTTAAAGACATTTCTCACAAATACCATAAACTTCTAATTTATGTGTATTAATTGCAACATTTGGTAAATGTTTTTGAATCGCGTCCATAGGACAAAATTCAATTACTTTAGTATCACCGCAACGTTCGCAAATAAAATGATGATGGTGATGATCTGTACAGGCAATTCTAAATTTCATTTCACCATCTAGTTCAGTGCCTTCAATAATATTTAAGTCTTTAAATAAATGTAAGTTTCTATATATAGTATCGAATGATATACCCGGATAATTTGTATCCATTTGTTGTTGTATATGTTTGGCATTAATATATTTATCTTCTTCTACAAAAATATTAAGCATGTCACGACGTTTATCTGTATATTTATGACCATCTTGTTTAAGAATTTGAATTGCTTCTTCAGTTTTCATCTTCTTCAACTCCTTTTTTTTGTCGAAGATTTAATTTTTGATACATCATGGTACAAGCTAGCATTAACACTAATAGTACAACGATAACGCCACCAGGCGATATGTTAATATAAAAGGCTAATGTTAGTCCAACTATTACGGCTATTTCACCGATAATTATACTAAATACTATCAATTGTTTAAATCCTTTTGTAATTCTCATTGAAATGGCTACAGGAAGTGTTATTAATGCACTTACTAATAATATTCCGACTACACGCATTGACGCTGAAATAACCATAGCTACGATAGCGATAAATAAAAACTGTATCCATTTTGGAATGCCTATAACTTTACTATATTCTTCATCAAAAGATAATATAAATAGTTCTTTATAAAAGGCTAATACAAATATTAAAACAATTACCACAATTGCCACGATAGTTAATAAATCGCTTAATGAAACGGCGCTAATAGAACCGAATAATAGCCCTACAATTTCTTGGTTAAAACCATCAGCTAATGAAATAAATATAGCACTTAGCGCTATACCAGCACTCATAATAATAGGAATCGCGATTTCTTGATAATTACTATAAGAAGTTCTTAGTTTTTCGATTAATATGGCACCTATAATCGCGAATAAAATACCGCACCACATCGGATTAATAAAAGTTAATGCAGGTAAAACTGTAATTAAAAACATGCCAAATGAGATGCCTCCGAGCGTCACATGGCTTAATGCATCTGCAATTAATGATAATCTCCGTACTACAATAAAAGCACCGATAAGTGGCGCAATAAAACCAACAAGTAAACCACTTAATAGAGAATACCTCATAAAGTCAAAGTTCAGTAACGCATCAATCATTTGTACAACACTCCCTATCATGTTGATGATCTACGAATTTAATTGGATGACCATAGATTTTAGAAATTTGTACTTCATCTAGGGATTTAAATTCTTCGGTAGAACCGTGGAAATGTAAATGTTTATTCAGACACGCCACTTCGGTTGCAGTATCTGCTACTACTCCAATATCATGTGTTACTAATATGATTGTTACGCCTTCTTCTTTCAGTTGGTTTAAAGTATTATAAAAATCATTAACATGTTTTGCATCTATACCATTTGTCGGTTCATCTAATATTAAAACTGTTGGATCACTGATTAAGGCTCTAGCAATTAGGATTCTTTGTTGCTGTCCGCCAGATAATTCTGCAATGTTAGCGTTACTTAAATGTTCAATATTTAAACGCTTCAAGACTGCATGCACTTTTTGCTCGTCATTTTTATTGAACCAGCGTATTAATTTTTTACGTTTAGTTAGACCGCTAAGCACTACTTCTTTAACACTAGCAGGAAAACCAGATTTAAAAGCAAGTGCTTTCTGTGATACATAACTAATTTTTAACATAGATTGTTTTCCTTTATAATCTTTACCATCTACAAATATCTTGCCACTTTGCAACGGTAATAGACCTAAAATTAATTTTAACAATGTCGATTTCCCAGCACCATTTGGGCCGACGACTGCTAAAAACTCACCTCGATTAATTTTGATATTAATATTATCGAGCACTTTTTTGTTATCAAAAGCATAATTTAATTTTTTTAATTCGAATACTGGCGTAGTCATGATTTCACCTCGACTAATACTATACAATGTGAAAACAATTATGTAAATAGTAATGTTTACGACTTAATTAAAAAAAGTAGACGCACGTATTGTAATTAGCTACTGCCCAATTACTTAGCGTGCGACTACCTTTAATTTGATTTTCTATTATTGTTGTAATATTTTATCTTTTAAATCTGGATCAAATTTTTGGTTTTTAATCATTTCAATTTCATATTTGTATGGTGGTTTTTTGTTCTTTTTATCTTCACCAACATATGGTGTTTCTAATATTTTTGGAATATCTTTGAATGAATCATGATGAATGATATAGTTTAACGCGTCGAAACCAATGTGGCCGAAGCCAATATTTTCATGGCGGTCTTTATGTGCGCCAATTGGATTTTTACTATCGTTTACGTGTAAAACTTTAATTCTACCGATACCAACAATTTTATCAAATTCGTTAATAACACCATCAAAATCTTCTTTGACATTATATCCTGCATCATTAGTATGACAAGTATCGAAACATACCGACAAGCGTTCGTTATGGTGCACACCATCAATAATTTGAGCTAATTCTTCAAAGCTACGTCCGATTTCTGATCCTTTACCAGCCATTGTTTCTAAGGCGATTCGTACATCGTTATCTTGCGTTAATACTTCATTTAAACCTTCGATGATTTTTTTGATACCGACATCTGCTCCCGCACCAACGTGTGAGCCTGGATGTAATACGATATCTTTAGCGCCGATAGCTTCAGTACGTGCAATCTCATTTTGTAAAAATTCTACACCTAGATTAAAAACATGTGGCTTTTCAGTATTAGCAATATTAATAATATACGGTGCATGTACGACTATATTTGATAGGCCATATTTTTCCATAGCTTCATGACCTTTAGTAATATTTAAATCTTCGATTGGTTTTCTACGCGTATTCTGAGGCGCACCAGTATAAATCATAAATGTTGATTCACCAAATTTATGTGCTTCTTCTGCAGAACCTTCTAGCATTTTCTTACCACTCATTGAAACATGAGAGCCTAATAACATAATAATCACCTATCCTTTTTTATTTTTGCGGGCTAGTCTATTTTGACGTTTACTATATTGTTTGCGCTCTTGACGTTTTAAGTTTTCAACTTCTTGTTTGAATTTCTTCTTGTAACCAGGTTTTACCTTCTTCTTATTATTTCGCTTAACCTTATTTTTAATTTGATTCGTTAAGTGATCATCTTGTTTCTTTCTCACTTTACGCTTGTTATGAGCCTTAATAGGTTTAAGTTCATCGTCTTTAATATCAACATCATTAAATTTATATCCACGTTCTTCAATTAGGCCAATGTTTTCTTCTTCATCTGGACTATATAACGTGATTGCTACACCGTGGTATTGTCCACGTCCTGTACGTCCAACTCTGTGTGTAAAGAAATCAATGTCATTAGGAACATCGAAATTAATAACATGACTGACGCCTGGTATATCAATGCCTCTAGAAGCTAAATCACTGGCAATCACATATTGAAATTCAAGATTTCTAATACGTTTCATTTGTTGTTTTCTTTCACGTGGCGTTAAACCACCATGAATCATACCTACTTTAACACCTGCTTCAGTTATATGTTTTGCTAATTCATTCGCACTATCACGGCTATTACAAAATATAATACCTAAATACGGATTAATAACGTTCATTAATTTTAAAGTTTTATCAACTTTATCTTCACTTTTAGTCGGTATTAAATAAAATTCAATATTATCCTTGTTTTGAGAAGGTTTTTCTATCTCAATAAACTCTGGATTTTCTAAATATTTATTTAAAAATGGATGTAATGATTTTGGAATTGTTGCACTAAATACAGCAATACTAGCATTGTCTTCTAAGCGTGCTGCGATTAAATCTACATCTTCAATAAGACCTAAATCAATCATTAAATCAGCTTCATCGATGACTAAATAAGATGCCAGATGTACATGTAATTCACCGTTTTTTGCTAAATCATTAATTCTTGTAGGTGTACCGATTACTAAGTGTGGTTGATTTTTCGCACGTTGACGATCTTTTTCAATATCTGTTCCACCAATAAATAATTTTACAGATATATCTTGTTTAAATTTAGCAAGATGACTTGCTGCATCGAATAATTGTTGTGCTAATTCACGCGTTGGCGCGACGATTATTGCTTGAGGTTCGTTAATTGAGCTGTCTATTCGTTGCATTAATGGTAGTAAGAAAGCATGAGACTTGCCTGTACCTGTTTGAGATTGTCCGATTATACTTGTACCTTTAATGATTTTAGGAATAACTCGACTTTGAATCTCTGTTGGTTTGTTAAAGTTTAAATCTTTTACTGCTGTTATAAGTTCTGATTGTAAATTAAAATTTTCAAATGGATGGTTAGCCACGTTTTGGCCCTCCTTAAAGTTCATCTTATTCATTATAAAGCAACTGCTATTAAATTTGAATAAGTTTATTATTAGTTCGTTTATTAAAGGTATTCAAAAGGATTTGTATTTATCGTTGAAGCTTTAATACTAAATTTAGTATCATGATCGCTAAGCCAAGTATGCAATAATTGTAATAATCCTTCTTTCATAACATATTCGCTATAATGATCAATGTCTAATATGTTCATGCCATTAATTTTCGCATCTAGCGCATCATGATGTTTTACGTCTCCTGTAATAAAAACATCTGCACCACAAGCTTGTGCTTGATATTCAAAACCAATTCCTGAACCACCGATGATAGCTACACGATTAATAGTGGTATCTATATTCCCTGTAAAACGAACGCTTGGAATAGATAAATTAGATTTAACCGATTGTGCAAATTGTTTAGCGTTAACAGGCTTATCCAAATCACCAATCATACCTAGACCATGTGACGCAACTTTTGTCATTGTTATAAAATCATATACTGGCGTTTCATATGGATGATATTGTTCAATTAATCGTTGCGCTAATGCTTTTTGATGAAGTTCAATCATGAATTCTACTTTTGCTTCTTGAACGGCTTCTATTTCATCAATATTGCCGATATGTGGGTTTGCATTGCCAATAGGTTTGAAATTACCTGTGCCTGAACTTTCAAAGAAACAGTGTTCATAATCCCCTTCGGAAGCTAAGCCATGTTCACTCAGTTTATTTTTTAATGCCTCTTTATTTTCTTCAGGTACGAAAACTTGTACTTTGTAGTATTCATAAGTTTCTTCATTTAAGAAGGATAGATTGGTTAAGCCAATTTTATCGGCAAGCATTTTATTTACACCGTGTTCATACATGTCCAAATTAGTATGTAAAGCGATTAAATTAATATTATTTTTAATTAATTTATGGATAATTACACCATAACCATCGTTTTCTACGATATTGTTAACGCCTTTAAAAATAAGCGGGTGATGACAAATTATTGTATTACGGTCTTCCGCTATTGCCTCATCTACAACATCTTCGGTACAATCTAAAGCTGTTAATATACCGGTAACGTCATTGTCATTATTTCCAATTAATAAACCAACATTATCCCATTCTTCCGCAGTGTTTAGTGGCACATGCTTATTAATAATAGTTAACAATGTATTAATTTTCATAATTTAGCACCTCGCTAATTAATTTAATTTCTGTGTCTACTTCTGCTAATCTATCACGGTGTGTTGATGCATCTAATTGCTGCGCTATTGTTTTTAACGCTTGCAATTCATGTGTCCATTTTTTTATAAAACAATCATTTTTTTGTTGTAATAGTAATGGTCCGAATTTACGTTCTTGCTCAGTAAGTATCATATCATTATCTAGTTTATCTGCGACAATAATTTCATATATATGTTTCTTTTCTTCCATTATTTCTTCACTCGTAATAGTATATCCTGATTGTTCCAGCCATAACCTAATTGGATATGATTGAATATTACTTTGTAAAATAAGTCTCGGATGGTTAGCTAATTTGTTTTTACCTTCTGTCAATATTTTCGTGATTAAAGGTCCACCCATGCCGCATATTGTAATAGAGTCTATTTTATTATTATCGTCTAATACAGATAAACCGTCTCCTAATTTAACACTTATTACATCATCAAGTTGGTACTGTTGAACGTTTTGTATCGATGCTTCATACGGGCCTTTTATTACTTCACCTGCAATTGCAGTGCTAACAATATTATTTGTTATTGCATAAATAGGTAAATAAGCGTGATCTGAACCAATATCAGCTAGATACTCGCCTTTAATAAATTCACTCACTTTTTGTAATCGTTTATTAATAGTAATCATTGCGTTACCCCTCTAATAAATGTAAAAAAGACTCTTTTGCACGTAGTTGTACAAAAGAGCCCAATTATTAATCCATAAAGTCTTTAAGACGTTTACTTCTACTTGGATGTCTCAATTTTCTCAATGCTTTAGCCTCGATTTGTCTAATACGTTCTCTAGTAACGCCAAAGACTTTTCCTACTTCTTCAAGTGTACGAGTTCTACCATCATCAAGACCAAAACGTAATCTTAAGACATTCTCTTCACGGTCTGTCAATGTATCAAGTACGTCTTCTAATTGCTCTTTTAATAGTTCATAAGCAGCATGGTCAGATGGACTTTGTGCTTCTTGGTCTTCGATGAAATCACCTAAATGACTATCGTCTTCTTCACCGATTGGTGTTTCTAATGAAACTGGTTCTTGTGCAATTTTTAAGATTTCACGTACTTTTTCAGGTGGTAAATCCATTTCTTCACCAATTTCTTCTGGTGCTGGATCTCTGCCTAAATCTTGTAGTAATTGTCTTTGTACACGGATAAGTTTATTAATCGTTTCAACCATATGAACTGGTATACGTATAGTTCTAGCTTGGTCAGCAATAGCACGAGTGATTGCTTGTCGAATCCACCACGTAGCGTAAGTAGAAAACTTGAACCCTTTACTAAAGTCGAATTTTTCTACTGCTTTGATAAGTCCCATGTTACCTTCTTGTATTAAGTCTAAGAATAACATGCCACGGCCTACATATCTTTTAGCGATACTAACAACAAGACGTAAGTTTGCTTCTGCTAATCTTGATTTAGCAATTTCATCGCCTTCTTCAATTTTTTTAGCCAATTCAATTTCTTCTTGTGCACTTAATAAATTAACGCGCCCGATTTCTTTTAAATACATACGCACTGGATCGTTAATTTTAACACCTGGAGGCGCACTTAAATCGTTTGGGTTAATTTTATCATCAGTATCTGAACTATCTTTTTCATTTACTAAACTAATATCGTTATCGTTTAGTTGATCAAAGAAGTCATCCATGTGGTCTGGGTCCATTTCAAAGTTTTGCAGTTTTTCTGCAATTTCTTCATGGCTAAGATGACCTTCTTTTTTACCTTTTTCGATCAATTGTTTTTTAACATCTTCTAAAGTTAGAGATGGGTCGATGGTTTGTTTTTTTACTTTAACTTTATTGTCAGACATGAAAAGGCCTCCCGAATATAATATCAACTAGTAATAATAATCATTACGAACGCTTATTACTACTACTCATTTCCAAATAAGACACATATTAAACATTGTTAATCCAGCAATAGTCAAATATGCAATGATACTTAACTATTATATTTAATTCATTCTATTTTTATTGAAGTTTACTATTCGTTCTAAATATTGTTTTTGTAAAGCTTGATCCCCTAATCTAGTAGCTTCTATTAATTTGTTGTTAAGCGACTCTATCGTTTCAGAGGTTCTGTATTTTGTTATAGTATTAATATAATCATCAATTTCGTTTTCATACGGTTCTTCATTTATCATAAAGTTATCTAATGATATAAATGCTTCTTTAATTTCCGAAATTTCGATGTACTGTAATACGTCACTTATACTAAACGAATCATTCTCTGCGTAAAACTCGCGTAAAGTAATAAATATACGCTTAAAATACTCATTTGTAAAGTCTTCAGGCTCAATTAACTGATGATAATTTAAAAAAGTATCTTTATCATTCATAAAATGTTTGAGCAAAGCACGCTCAGCTTTTTGTTCTTTAGACAAATTGGCAAATTGTGGTACTGACGGTGCTTGATAAGATGGTGCTTGATGATAAGACTGTTGACTATCTATTTCACTGTTTAGACTATCTAAATTGACTTTAAACACTTCAGACACATCTTGGATAACTTTTTTTCTTAAAATAGTGGAAGACATATAGGCAATATCGTTCGTTATTTCTTTTAAATATTTTTCATAAGCCAAGTCATTATTTTCTATTTCTTCTTGATGCATATTTACTTTGTAAAGAATAAATGCTTTTTTTTCATGTTCAACATAATGATTGAATGCCTCTTCACCATGTTTACCAATATATTCATCAGGATCCATATCTTTAGGTAATTGAACAACAAAAACATTGAAGCCTTGTTTAAGTAAATTATTACCCGTTTTTAATGTGGCTTCACTACCTGCAAAGTCACCATCAAACATTAAAGTTATATTGTTTGTAAGCTTTTTTAAAAAAGTTATATGATCTTGAGAAATTTGTGTCCCCATACTCGCAATAACTTGTTTAAGACCAGCTTGATCGGCCTTAATTACATCCATAAAACCTTCTAATAAGATAGCTTCATCATTTTTACGAATTGCTTTACGTGCCAAATCTACATTATATAACAACCTTCTCTTTTGAAAGATAGGTGTTTCAGGGGAGTTTAAATACTTTGGTTCTTGGTTTGTATAAGTTCGTCCTGAGTAGCCTACAGTTCTACCTTGAGAATTATTTAACGGAAACATAATACGGTCTCTAAATCTATCATAATAACTAAAGTTTTCTTCGTTTCTAGATAGTAAGCCCGCTTCATAAGCAAGTTGAATATCATATCCTTTTTTCTCTAAAAAATCATGGCAAAAGTGAGAATTATTGGGTGCATAGCCTATTTTACGTGCATCGATGAGCTCATCTGTAAATCCTCTATCTTTTAAATATGCTAATGCTGCTTCACCCTCGACTGATTTTTTAAGGGCGTAATGATAATATTGTTGCATTAATTCATGCATTTCTATCATTTTCAAATCATCTGACGCTATTTGATGACCCTCATTTTGATATTGATTATCCTGTTGTGTATCAACGGTAATATTAACACGTGCACCTAATTCCTGTACGGCTTCCGTAAAAGAAATATCTTTAATTTCTTGAGTAAATTGAAAAACGTTACCGCCTTTTTTGCAACCAAAACAATGACAAATTTGTTTATCTTTAGAAACAGTAAATGAAGGCGTCTTTTCATCATGAAAAGGACACAAACCAATGTAATTGCGCCCTCTTTTTTCTAATTTCACATATTCACTGACTAAGTCTAAAATGTCAGTCTTATTTTTAATCTCATCAATAACAGATTGTTCGATTCGCAAAGTTCATCACCTTATTAAACATTAATTATATAATTATAAATGTTATTAGTCCTTTTTGAAATTATTTTGCTCAATGATGCTAATTATATCGTTTGCAGTTTCTTCAATTGCTTTGTCTGAAACATCGATAACTGGACATCCAATTCTATCAATTAAATCATGGAAATAATCCAGTTCTTCCTTAATTCGTTGTTCAGTTGCATATCTAGCGCTATCACCCAATCCTAATTGGCGTAAACGCTCTTTACGAATTCTATTTAACTTTTCTTCACTTATTTTTAGTGCAATACATTTAGAAGGGTCTGTTTCGAATAAATTGTCTGGAGGTGTAACTTCAGGAACAATTGGAATATTCATCACCTTATAGCTTTTATGCGCTAAATATTGAGAAAGTGGTGTCTTAGATGTTCGAGAAATACCTAAAAGTACTATATCAGCAGTAGCTAATCCTTTAGGGTCTTTACCATCATCATATTTAACTGCAAATTCGATTGCATCAATTTTTTTGAAATATGCTTCGTCTAATCTATGAACTAAACCAGGTTCGAAATAAGGTTGTTCGTCTATTCTATCTAATAATATATTCATAAGTGGACCCATAATATCGACAGACTGGATACTTAATTCATTTACTTTAGCTTCCATGTATTTTCTGATTTCAGGTTTAACAAGTGTATAGATTACGATTGCTTGCGTATCTAAAGCTACTTGTATAACTTCATCGACATTCTCTAACGCTTCTATATAAGGATAACGTATAATCTCATGTTCGCATTGATTAGGATTGAATTGCGATATACAGGCTCTTGCTACTAATTCGGCTGTTTCACCTACAGAGTCAGAAGCAACAATTAAATTAATTTTTTCCATGTTAAATACCACCTATTCGTTAAATAATGACACAAAAATTTTCGTGATCGTAGTTTTAGAAATTCTACCTTTTACTTCAAAGTTACCGTTGTCTTTTTTACTAACAATAGGTAATGAATCTATTTCTTTCTCGATCATTAAATTTGCGGCGTAAATTACGCGTTCGTTTTCTAATATATAATTTAAATTTGGCATGCGTGTCATAATGATATTGACTGGCATTGTATGTATGTCTTCGCCTATCATAGACGCTCTTAATAAATCTTTTCTAGAACATACACCGATAAAATCACCTTGTTCATTAATAACAAATAAAGTACTTACATCTTCAAGAAATATTGTACAAATTGCGTCATAAACAGTCATTTCACTTTTAACAACAACTGGATGTGATGAGTAATCTTTGACGACATATTTTTTCAATTGTTCAGATATTAATTTATTCTTTGGTTTTCCAGGATAATAATAACCAACACGTGGTCTTGCTTCTAATATGCCTGACATTGTTAGTATAGCTAAATCAGGTCTTAGTGTAGCTCGAGTTAATTCTAAACGTTCTGCAATATGTTCACCCGTAATTGGGCCATTGTTTTTAACAATCTCAACTATTTGTTGTTGTCTTTTACTCAGTTCTATTGTGATTCACCCCTTTATTCATACACTTTAATTATACATTGATTTATCTCAAGCTACAAATACATATAATTACTTGCTAATAGAGTATCTATAGATTAAAATAAAGATTGTAAGCGAGTTAAGGATAGTGAGAGCTTAACAACTATTTAATGGCACATATAAATAAAAATTTATGAATCAAATTAAAAGCGAGTGACTACACTAATTTGGGTGGAACCGCGGGTTAAAAACTATAATATTAAACACATTTAATGTGATTAAAGTATAACTCGTCCCAAGACAATGATGAAGTATGTTTATTTTTCGTTGTCTTGGGGCGTTTTTATGTAAAAAAGGAGTGCAATTGAAAATGGCAAAAGATATGGATACTGTAGTTCAATTAGCAAAGCATAGAGGCTTTGTATTTCCTGGTAGTGAAATTTATGGAGGACTATCAAACACATGGGACTATGGTCCACTGGGTGTAGAATTAAAAAATAACGTTAAAAAAGCATGGTGGCAAAAATTTATTACTCAATCACCATACAACGTCGGAATCGACGCTGCTATCCTAATGAATCCTAAAACTTGGGAAGCGTCTGGACATTTAGGGAACTTTAATGATCCAATGATTGACAACAAAGATAGTAAAATTAGATATCGTGCCGATAAAATCATTGAAGATTACATGTTAAACGAAAAAGGTGACGAAAATTTTGTTGCTGATGGTTTAAGCTTTGATGAAATGAAACGCATTATTGATGAAGAAGGCATTGTATGTCCTGTAAGTGGAACAGCTAACTGGACTGATATCCGTCAATTCAACTTAATGTTTAAAACTTTCCAAGGTGTTACTGAAGATTCAACAAACGAATTATTCTTACGCCCTGAAACTGCTCAAGGTATTTTCGTTAACTACAAAAATGTTCAACGTACTATGCGTAAAAAATTACCATTTGGTATTGGTCAAATCGGTAAATCTTTCCGTAACGAAATCACACCAGGTAACTTTATTTTCCGTACACGTGAATTCGAACAAATGGAATTAGAATTTTTCTGTAAACCTGGCGAAGAAATTGAATGGCAAAACTATTGGAAAACATTTGCTAGCGAATGGTTAAAAGATCTTGGCTTAAGTGAAGAAAACACTCGTTTAAGAGATCATGATGAAGACGAATTATCTCACTATTCAAATGCAACAACAGATATTGAATATCGTTTCCCATTCGGTTGGGGTGAACTATGGGGGATTGCAAGCCGTACTGATTTCGACTTGAAAAAACATAGTGAGCATTCTGGTGAAGACTTTACTTACCATGATCAAGAAACAAACGAAAAATACATTCCTTATTGTATCGAACCATCATTAGGTGCTGACCGTGTTACATTAGCATTCTTATGTGATGCATACGATGAAGAAGGTGTTGAAGGAAGTAAAGATGCTAGAACAGTATTACATTTCCACCCTGCCCTAGCGCCATACAAAGCAGCGGTATTACCTTTAAGTAAAAAATTATCTAGCGAAGCAATTAAAATCTTTGAACAATTAAGTACTAAATTCTCAATTGATTTTGATGAATCACAATCAATCGGTAAACGTTACCGTCGTCAAGACGAAATTGGTACACCATATTGTATTACTTTCGATTTTGATTCTTTAGAAGATCAAAAAGTAACTGTAAGAGATAGAGATACAATGGAACAAATTCGTATGCCAATTGAAGAATTAGAAGCATTCTTAGCTGAAAAAGTTAAATTTTAATTAATAAGATTTGCTTTTGTATCATAATGAATAGCCAATCACGCGCTAATTTAACGCGTTGATTGGCTATTTTTTTGTTTTTGATATTTGTTTGCTACTAAAATAATTAATATTCAACACGTACTAGCATAAAGCGGTCCTTGTAGTTATAAAAAAATCTGAGACATAATTCCTAACTCGAATTAAATAACACCTTATTCTACTGATTTATTCAGTAAAAATGAGGTGTTATTTTTTATAATCTACGATTTTGTTCGTGCATGCTTGCCTTGATTTAGTATAGTATGGTTCGAGCCTGTAGTCTCTCACTCATACGACTCCCTCAGGCGTCAGCACTTTACAAAATCGTTACAAATTTCCAATTTTATACAAAAAATAAAGCGCTCTCGTATAATTTAATAAACATCACTAAACTAAATTAACGAGGTGCCTTATGTAAAAAAATTATAACATGTCTCAAATAACGCTACCACTTGATATTGAAGTATTGATTCCAGAAAATGATATTGCACATTGTATAAATCATATTGTAGAGTCTATACATATATGGTGCTAAGATTGAAGCAAGTGCTAACAAGTCTACATTGGAGTGGAGAAAAAACACTGAAATATATAGTAGTAAGGTAATTGAACAATTTAAAGAAAATGGATTTTCACTATATTATTACTTTCTAGAATATTTCTGTCCTAGACTTATTCACGTTGATCATCAAGTCGATGTAATTGATTTATTAATTTTTGACTTTTGAAAAACATTCCGGCGTATTCTCGATATAACATAATAAGTAATTCGGACATCTCATCTACTATAGCATCATTGATATTTAAAGAGTTCATTTTAGCAATTGGCATTTGCTGTAATAAAGTTAAAAGATATAATGTTTTATTAGATATTTTGAGTGCATGTGGATCTCTATCTAAGACATTCATTGAAATCGCCCCATCAAACTTAAAACTATATGCAGCGAGTTTAGATTGGTCTTTACTATCCGTAACAACACATCTATCGAAAATGGCATTAAAACCAAAGTGAGTCATATTTTTTAATAAAACAATAACTGACATTAGTTGTGCCGAGACCCCTTCATTAATTTTGGATAACACGAAATGTAAAAGCTCATAATTCGATTTAGATACATCTTCAGGTTCTATTGCACGGTCAATCACTTCTGTACATAGACTCGCAAAACTACTTTCATAAATATCTAATCTCAGATTATAATTTTGTTCTATAACATCTATTGAACTTATTGTCCCCATGCCTTTCCATTTTGAATAAACAAACAACCCATACACAAATAATTGTGTATGAGCTTGTAATCCACTTTTACTTTTTTTAACTCTTCGAGCCATCAACGGCACTTTAGCACCATGTTCATTTAAGATTGTAATGATTTTATCGGATTCGCCATAATCTACTGATTTAATAACTATTCCTTTTTGCTTGATTAACAAGTTAACTCACAATCCTTATATTAATCTTGGTCTTCTACATAACCCATTTGACGAATAAAATTCACTTTATTACGCCAATCTTTTTGAACTTTAACCCATAGTTCTAAATATACTTTTGAGCCAAGTAGTCGTTCAATATCTTGACGCGCGCGTTTACCAACTTCTTTAAGTTTTTTACCACCTTTACCAATGACAATACCCTTTTGTGAGTCACGTTCAACGAATATCGTAGCTTCAATTCGCACTCTGTCTTCATCTTCTTTAACCATACGGTCTACATTAACACCGATTGCGTGTGGTATTTCTTCACTAGTAAGATGTAAGATTTTTTCTCTAATAAGCTCACCGACTACAAATTGTTCGGGATGGTCAGAGATTTGATCATCAGGATAATATTTTGGTCCTTCAGGTAAATAAGATTTAAGTACACCTAAAAAGTGATCGACATTATGTCCTTCTAATGCAGACATAGGTACTATTTCAGTGAAATCCATGTACGTTTGATATTCTTCAATTATTGGCATCAATTTATCTGGATGTACTAAATCGATTTTATTTAACACTAAAAAGACAGGTGTCTTTACAGATTTTAACATTTCCATTATAAATTCATCGCCACGGCCAATACCTTCATCTACATTAACCATAAACATGATAGCATCAATTTCTGATAATGTATTTTTAGCGACACGCATCATGTAATCGCCTAATTTGTGTTTTGGTTTATGAATACCTGGTGTATCTAAAAAGATAATTTGTGCATCTTCTTCAGTCATAACACCTTGAATTTTGTTACGAGTTGTTTGTGCTTTATCAGACATAATTGCAATTTTGTGTCCAATAACTCTGTTTACGAATGTAGATTTACCTACATTAGGTCTACCTATAATTGATACAAATCCTGATTTATGTTCCATTAATTATTTAAATCCTTTCCTGAAAAACCAAGTGGTAGTAATTTGTCCACAGTAGATTCAATCATGTCTCCATTGTGATTAGTCATATAGACAGGCATGTCATCATCGCATAACTCTTTTAATACTTGTCTGCATGCACCACATGGAGATGATGGTTCTAAAGCATCTACAGTGATTGTAATTGATTCAAAATCTCCTGGTTTATAGCCATTTGAAATAGCGGCTACTAAACTAGAACGTTCTGCGCAAATAGCCATTGGATAAGCTGCATTTTCTACATTTGCGCCATAAAATACATTGCCGTCTTTCGTTCGTAAGTAAGCACCTACTTTAAACTTACTGTACGGAACGTATGCATTTTGTTGTGCTTTTCTTACTTCATTAAAATAATCATTATTATATGTCATAAAATAGCATCCCCCTCAAAATATTGCACTATTTACTTTAAGTATAATACAAATTAAGCAATTACTGTATTAAATTTATAATATGAGGGATGAAAATTATTAAACCAAGCAGTAGCGCTACTATTGAAGCAATTAACACGGCAAAAGCAGCAATATCTTTTGCATATTTTGCGTATGTCGCATAAGAATCTGTTACTAAGTCTACAACAAATTCTATTGCAGTATTTATAGCTTCACTTATTAATACTATGCCAATAGCTATAATAATAATTATCCATTCTATTGCTGAAAGTCGAAAGATAAAACTTAAGACAATAACTAGCAATGCACAAATTATATGAATGAAAAAATTATGATCCTTTTTTAACAGAGTTAACAAACCTGCAAATGCATGTTTAAATCTGCCCATAATATCACTTATCTCTTGTTAAACCATAAGCATTTAAGATTTCATCTTGTCTACCAAACATGACTTTCTCATCATCTTGTTCGATATGGTCATATCCTAATAAATGTAAAAATCCATGTAATGCTAAAAAGCCAAGTTCTCTCCCAAATGAATGTCCATATTGTTCGGCTTGTTCTTTAGCTACATCAGTGCAAATAATAATATCACCCAGTACTCTAGGAATATCTGCACCAACAATTTCGGCATCCTCTTCTTCAAATGCAAAAGAAATAACGTCGGTTACTTTGTCTTTGTCACGATACATTTTATTAATATCTTGAATTTCATTTTTATCGACAAAGGTCACTGATAATTCAGCTTCATCATTAATATTTTCTTGTTCTTTAGCAAAAGTTAATAGCTCATCAATTTGCGTAAACCATGCATCATTAACTTCTGAAGTGTGATCGCTAAAATCTATAGTAAACAATGGCTATTCATCTCCTTCATATTTGTCTATAATTTTATTGACTAATGGGTGGCGTACAACATCGCTAGCATCAAGTTTTAATATACTGATACCTTTTACGTCATTTAATTTTGTAGTCGCTTCTTTTAATCCAGTTTTAACGCCGGGAGGTAAATCAACTTGTGTTGGATCTCCGGTAACAACCATCTTTGAACCAAACCCTAATCTAGTTAAAAACATTTTCATTTGGGCATGAGTGGTATTTTGTGCTTCGTCTAAAATGACAAAGGCATCGTCTAACGTTCTACCACGCATATACGCTAAAGGTGCAATTTCAATAATGCCACGTTCAATAAAGCGTGCAGATTGTTCTCTCCCTAAAACTGTATTCAAACCGTCATATAGTGGTCTTAAATATGGATCGACCTTTTCTTTTAAGTCACCTGGTAAGAAACCAAGAGATTCACCAGCTTCAACGGCAGGTCTTGTTAAAACGATTCGTTTAACATTTCCTTTACGCAATTGTTTTGCTGCATAAACTACTGCTAAAAATGTTTTACCAGTTCCTGCTGGTCCAATACCAAAGACTAAATCATTTCTATTCATTGCATTAATGTAAAGTCTTTGTCCCATCGTTTTTGCTCGAATAGACTTACCGAATGCGTCTTTAGTGATTTCATCTTCATATAAATCTATTAATTGATCAATTGTGTTATTATGAGCCATTTTTATAGCTGACTCAACATCTTTAAGAGATATATTAATGCCTTGTTGAATCACTTTCAATAAATTAATTAATACTGATTCAGCTTGTTCTACATGCTCCAATACATTTCCTTTAACAGCAATTTCTTGACCGCGAGCATGTACGACGACATCAAATCCTTCTTCAATAGCTTCCAAATGTTCATCGTTATTTCCGATGAGGGCTTGAGCTTCATTGATATCGTCAATATAAATAATTCCAGGCATATAGGCGCTCCTTTGCAAATAAATTTTCTTTTATTTAGTAATTAAGTCCTTTAAATTTTAAAATAATAAACATAAATTGTCTATAAGTACTAAGGATGATACTTCAAAAGTTGTCTATATATTAAATACCTTTATATTATAACATGTAACCTTAATAAGTTATTTTAATGTGCATTATAAGGATTAGATATACATAGCATTTTATACTGTAACATAGCAAAACACTCTATCAAGTATATTCACTTTGATAGAGTGTTTTAATGTTAAACGCGTTTAGGTTTACTTAAGATTTCTGACCAAATAATACCATTAACGACTTCATCGTCATCAAAACGTATATTATCAGAAGAGCCATTGACATGCATAGCATTGGCATTGATAAGTTGTTTTAAACGAAAACGTTTTGTTCTTTCAGATAAGTATTTATCATTGATAATTGCACGTGCACGTTTTTCCATTAATTGTAATTGCTTTTCTTTTTCACGATCAATTTCATTACGTACATTTTCTAAATCATTAAAAACGCTAGCTTCAAGTTCTTTTTGAAGTTCTTCGTCTTGTTTGCGTTGTCGAACTTTTTCTTTGTCTGCAGCACTATCTTCAGTGGATTGTGAAGAAGCTGTTGGTGTTTCCATCTTTTCAGCACGTGTTTCAGTCACTGGTTGTGGTTCGACTTCTGATGTTTGTCGTTCTGGCGTTGTTTGACCAGGAGGTTTGCCCTCCATTTGTCCTTCTAATTCATTAAAAGTTTCTTCAAGTTTTTCGAGAAAACTTTTACCACGAGGTTGTTGCGTTTCTTGTTGTTTTTTTGGTGTTTGTTGACGTTGTCTTTCTTTATGACTATTATCTTTAATTGCACCTATAATAGTAACTATCACAGATATAGCAAAAATGATAATACCGATACTCATTTAATCACCCCTTATTCTTCTGGTGATTCGTCTTCATTGTTGTTCGTACGTTTATTAATTGCGTTACGCATTCCTGTATCTGCTTCAATATTTTTTAGATTGTAGTAATCGCCAACACCGATGTTACCTGAACGTAATGCTTCGGCCATTGCAAGTGGAACTTCTGCTTCGGCTTCAACAACTTTAGAACGCATTTCTTGAACTTTAGCTTTCATTTCTTGTTCTTGCGCTACTGCCATTGCTCTACGTTCTTCGGCTTTAGCTTGTGCAATATTTTTATCGGCAAGTGCTTGTTCAGTTTGTAAATCAGCACCAATGTTTTTACTAATATCAACGTCAGCAATATCGATTGATAGTATTTCGAATGCAGTACCTGAGTCTAAACCTTTACTTAGTACAGTTTTTGAAATATTGTCAGGATTTTCTAATACTTCAGTGTGATGTTGACTTGAACCAATCGTTGAAACGATACCTTCACCAACACGCGCGATGATAGTTTCTTCACCAGCACCACCTACTAATCTAGCAATATTAGCACGTACTGTAATTCGAGCTTTTGCTTTTACTTCGATACCGTTCATTGCAACACCTGCAATAAATGGAGTTTCGATAACTTTTGGATTTACAGACATTTGAACAGCTTCAAGCACGTCACGACCTGCTAAGTCTATAGCAGCACCACGTTCAAATGGTAAATTAATATCTGCTCTTTGTGCCGCGATATTTGCATCAACTACTCTATCAACATTACCACCTGCAAGATAGTGTGACTCTAATTGATTCGTAGTTAAATTTAAACCAGCTTTATGCGCTTTAATCAATGGCGCGATAACTTTTCTTGGTGATACTCTTCTTAATCTCATACCTACAAGAGTACCAATTCCTACTTTAACACCGGCAGCTATGGCTGAAATCCATAAACCGACAGGTACAAATGAAAACAATATTAATAATGCAATAATAACTATTACTACGATAATACCTATACTAATTAGCATATGTTTTCTCCTTTAAATTTTAAATTTCTCTCACAACAACACGCGTACCTTCAACTTCAAGAATTTTCACACTTTTATTGCGTAAAATAAATGAGCCGTCTGAAACTGCGTCGATACGTTCATTATTGATTGAGATAATACCAGCTGGTCGTAAGTCAGTCATTGTTACTGCTGTTTCACCAACTAAATAAGAGCGGTCATCATGAGAAGTATAACCAGATTCAGCACTAGTAGAATCTTTCAGTACAACTTTATCTAAAAATGGTATGTTACGTTTGAAAATTTTCACTAATATCACCCACTCGACGATTGCTAAAATTAATGCTATTACAACATTACCTATCATGAAAACTAAATTATCGCCCAATGTAATAATACTAAATATTATTAATGTTAAACCAATGATGCCAATAATTGCACCTACAATAAATAGTTCGATAATTACGAATAGCACACCGATACTAAATAGAATCACAGTAATTAAATTAACATCACCTTTAATTAAGAAGCCTAAAAAGAAAATTAGCATTGCTAGTGTAGCAATAATACCAATAATATTGATCCTTTTAGAATATAATTGATATAGAAGACCTAAAAATATAACACAAGTTAATATCAAAGCTATTACTGGACTTACGATAAAATTAGCCAAGTTATCTAACCAACTGTGGCTTTGGATTGAGGTCATAAAACTCAACGTATGTATATTAGATAATAAATTCACGATTTCACCCCGCTCTCATATTAATTATACAATAAACAGGCAGTCATTAATACAGTTATGGGGAATTCAACAACTACAAATGCTATGTTTTTTATGCTTCTAAAAGACTCGAGAAAATAAAAAAACCACAGTTGAGCATATCAACTGTGGTTACTATATATAATTAATATTGTTGAGGGAGTCAACGAAACTATTAATTATTTGAATTTACGTTTACGTGCAGCTTCTGATTTCTTTTTACGTTTAACACTTGGTTTTTCGTAAAATTCGCGTTTACGCACTTCTTGAATTGTACCGCTTTTAGAAACAGAACGTTTGAATCGACGTAACGCATCTTCAAGTGATTCGTTTTTACGGACTACTGTTTTAGACATCTGTATTTCCCTCCCTCCAAATATCAACGAAACTTTTACTTTTAATACATAGTTTAACTATGTATAAATTAGTATAATATATCTAACTTTAACGGTCAATTAGTAAAATTTACAAATTTATACTAAAAGTTTATGTTCTGACTTATTTGTAGCATGATCAATTACACGAAGTAACTCCCCATCATTAATTGGGTAATCTGCTTTAGTGATTTTAACTTTTACAAGTTGACCAATTAATGACTCGTCAGCTTTGAACTGAACTTTCATGTAGTTGTCTGCATAGCCAACTAAAGTACCTTCTTCACTACCTGCTTCTTCTGGAATCACCTCTAAGACATCATCTTCAAAGTTAGAAGCATAAGTTTTAGCCAATTGATCGCTTAAATTGATGAGACGATGTACACGATCATTTTTAATGTTTTCATCGATTTGGTCATCCATTCTAGCCGCTGGTGTACCAATTCTAGGAGAATATGGGAAGACGTGTAATTCTGAGAAGTGATGATCAACAATGAAATCATATGTTTCTTGGAATTCTTCATCAGTTTCACCAGGGAAACCAACTATCACATCACTTGTTACTGCTAAACCTGGTAATGCTGCGTGTAATTTTGTTAATCTCTCTGAAAAATGAGCCATAGAATATTTACGTCTCATTCTTTTCAGCACTGAATCAGAGCCAGATTGTAAAGGTATGTGTAAATGTCTCACAACTTTGTTTGATGCCGAAATAACATCGATAACTTCGTCTGTTAACTGACTTGCTTCTATAGATGATATACGTATACGCTCTAATCCATCGATAGTTTCTAAATCGCGTAACAATTGAGCCAAATTATAATTTTTTAAGTCTTGACCATAGCCACCAGTATGGATACCAGTTAAGACGATTTCTTTATAACCAGAATCAACGAGTTGTGTTGCTTGTTCTACAACTTTTTCTGGATCACGTGAACGCATTAATCCTCTTGCCCATGGAATAATACAGAAAGTACAGAAGTTATTACAACCTTCTTGTATCTTTAATGAAGCACGAGTACGGTCTGTAAAATAAGGTACTTCTAATTCTTCATAAGTACGATTTTTCATAATATTACCCACACCGTTAATCGGTTGACGCTCTTGTTTATATTGCTCTATGTAGTCAATTAATTTTGTACGATCTTGTGTACCAACAACAATATCTACACCAGGTATTTCCATTATTTCTGCTGGTGAAGTTTGTGCATAACAACCTGTTACACAAACGACTGCCTCTGGATTTTGTCTAATTGCACGACGAATAACTTGTCTACTTTTTTTATCTCCAGTATTTGTTACTGTACACGTATTAATAACAAATACATCAGCATTCGTTTCAAAATCTACTCTATCGTATTCAGCTTCTTTAAATAATTGCCAAATTGCTTCTGTCTCATAGTGATTTACTTTGCAACCTAAAGTATGAAATGCAACTGTGGACATAAATATCACCCCAATAATTCTTTTTGATAACTTATCGCACTTAACACATATAATGGTGCAGTTTCTGCCCGTAAAATTCTTGGTCCTAAACCAATTTGTTCGCCTACTTTATCTAACAACTTAATTTCATTCTCGGAGAATCCACCCTCTGGTCCAAAAATTACTAACACGCTTGCATTAGGTTCAAATCGTTGTAATAAAGTTTTAAAATTATTGGTTTCACCATTCTTCGCTGCATCTTCATATGCTACAAGTACATAATCATATTTATCTATATTATCACATAAAACTTGTAAATTCGACACATATTCAACGTTAGGTATGATTAACCTATAACTTTGTTCAGCTGCCTCTTTAGCAATTTTTTGCCATCTATCTAATTTTTTTTCTACTTTTGAAGCATTTAACTTAACCACAGATCTATCCATCGTTGTGGCGATAAAGTGGTGTGCACCTAGCTCAGTTGCTTTTTGTAATAACCACTCATATTTATCGGCTTTTATAAGGCCACTACAAATCGTAACAGCTTGTTGTAATTCGGTATTAATATCTAACTGTTGAACAGTTTTAATTTCTATACCTTCATTATCAATGTTTATAATTTCACATTGATAAGCTACTTGTTCATTGAAAGTAACTATAATTTCGTCGCCCATTTGATGTCGCATAACTTTAGAAATATGATGAATATCATCGCTTTGTGTAATAAAAAAACGCTGATTAAGATCAGCGTTTTGGTGTAAAAAATATCTTTGCAAAATTATTCGCTCTCTTTCTGTCCCACAATACAGACCCAACTGTTATCATGGTTTACTGAAATGATTTTAAAACCTGTACGCTTCATGTGTTCGATTATTTCTTCGTGCTTCTCTTCTATTATACCAGAAGTAATGAAATAACCATCTTCATTTAAAGTATTATAAGCATCATCAATCATTTCATCAATAATATGAGCTAAAATATTTGCTATAACTACATCAAATTTTTCAGTTTCCTCAGTCAATAAGTTACCAGGTACAGCTTCGATTGAATCTTCACAGTTGTTCTTTTTAAAATTATCAACTGCTACCTTAACTGCCATTTCATCTAGATCTAAAGCTTTGATACGTTTAACACCTAGCAAATGCGCAGCAATACTTAATATGCCTGAACCAGTTCCAACATCAATCACACTATCGTTAGCATCGACGTATTTTTCAATAGCTTTTAAACACATATTAGTAGTTGGATGATCACCAGTACCAAATGCCATACCAGGATCTAGTTCAATACATAATTCATCTGAATCTGTTTTTTGATAATCTTCCCAACTTGGGACAATAGTAAATCGTTCAGACGCTCGAAATGGATGAAAATAATTTTTCCATTCATTTTCCCAGTCTTGTTCTTGGATATTATTTTCTTGATAATCAAAAACATCACGGTTTAATGACTCAAGTGACTTTATTGAATTGATAATATTGGTTTTTAAATCATTGGTGAATTTCATCTCGTTAAAATATGCTTTAAGTCTTACGCCTGCATCTGGGTATGCATCTTTACTTAAATTATAAATTTCTCCAAATTTATCTTCAAAATCATGATTTAAATCATTTGAATCTTCAATAACGACCCCGTTAGAGCCATAATCTTCTAATATGTTACTAACTAAAGAAGCTACGTCGTGATTAACTGTTATGGAAACTTCGGTCCACTGCATAATAAATTATTCTCCTTTAAAGAAACGTTTAGCTTTATCTCTAAAATTTGATGGTTGTTCAGATAATTCTTCGCCATTAATATCGGCAAATTCTCTTAAAAGTTCTCTTTGACGATCATTGATTTTAGTTGGTGTTACTACATTGACGTTGACGAATAAATCTCCGTAGCCGTATCCATGTACGTTTTTAATACCTTTATCTTTTAAGCGGAATTGTTTACCAGTTTGTGTTCCAGCAGGTACCGTTAACATTACACTACTTTTTAGTGTAGGTACCTTGATTTCATCACCTAAAGCAGCCTGTGGGAATGTGATATCCAAGCTGTAATAAATGTCATCGCCCATTCTTTCGAATTTTTCTGAAGGCTTAACTCTGAATACAACATATAAATCGCCGTGAGGACCACCATTTTCACCTGGAGTACCTTCTCCTGCTAATCTAATTTGTTGTTCGTTATCTACACCTTCTGGTACAGTAACTTTAATTTTAACAGTTTTATTTTCTGTACCTTTACCGTGACAAGTTTCACAAGGTTCTTCAAATTCTTGACCTGAACCTTCACAGACTGGACAAACTTTTTCAGTTCTGACTCTGCCTAATATAGTATTTTGTTCAACTGACACATGCCCAGCACCATTACAATAGTGACAAGTTTTTTTCTTAGAACCAGGTTTAGCACCTTCACCATCACATGTATGACAAGTGACATCTTTTCTGATAGAAATTTCTTTTTCAGTACCAAATACAGCTTCATCAAAAGTAACTGTCATCGTGTATTGTAAGTCGTCACCTTTTCTAGGTGCATTAGGGTCACGTTGACGGCCGCCACCGAAGAATGAACTAAAGATGTCTTCAAATCCGCCACCGCCGAAACCGCTAAAGTCTTGACCGCCGAATCCTTGACCACCAAAGCCACCTTGTGGTCCACTATGACCGAATTGATCATAGTTAGCTCTTTTATTTTCATCGCCTAGTACTTCATAAGCTTCTGAAATCTCTTTGAACTTTTCGTCTGCACCTTCTTCTTTATTAATATCAGGGTGATATTTTTTAGAAAGTTTACGGTAAGCTTTTTTAATTTCGTCTTTTGATGCGTCTTTGCTTACACCCAAGACCTCATAGTAATCTCGTTTGGCCACAGTTTATCTCTCCCTCTAGTTATTATTTGAATTGTAACTAATTAAAAAGAAAAGTCAAAGCCAATGTGCAATTGACTTTGACTTATTTTGGCTAAGCAATTGGATTTCTTATTTAATTAACTACGACTTGTGCTGCATAGTTCAAATTATTTTTGTTGTTCGTCGTCATCGTTAACTTCTTTAAAATCAGCATCTTCAACGTTATCGTCTTGAGCTTGTCCTTGTTCGCCTTGTTGAGCTTGCGCTTGTTCTTGAGCTTGTTGATATACTTTAGCTGATAAGTCTTGAACTACTTTTTCTAATTCTTCTTTTTTAGCTTTGATATCGTCAAGGTCTGAACCTTCAAGTGCTGATTTTAATGCTTCTTTTTTCTCTTCAGCATTTGATTTATCTTCTTCAGAAACATTTTCGCCTAAGTCAGTGATTGTTTTTTCAACTTGGAATACTAAGCTGTCAGCTTCGTTTCTAAGATCACTTTCTTCACGACGTTTTTCGTCTGCTTCAGCATTTTCTTCAGCATCTTTAACCATACGATCGATTTCATCATCAGATAAAGTATTGCTTGATTGGATAGTGATGTTTTGTTCTTTGTTTGTACCTAAGTCTTTTGCAGTAACATTTACAATACCATTTTTGTCGATATCGAATGTTACTTCGATTTGAGGTACGCCACGTGGAGCTGGTGGAATGTCTGTTAATTGGAATCTACCCAATGTTTTGTTATCTGATGCCATTGGACGTTCACCTTGTAATACGTGAATATCAACGGCAGGTTGGTTATCTGCAGCTGTAGAGTAAACTTGTGATTTAGATGTTGGGATAGTAGTGTTTCTTTCGATTAGAGTATTCATACGTCCACCCATGATTTCGATACCTAATGAAAGTGGAGTTACGTCTAATAATACTACGTCTTTAACATCACCAGTGATTACGCCACCTTGGATTGCAGCACCCATAGCTACAACTTCGTCTGGGTTAACACCTTTGTGTGGATCTTTGTTGATTTCTTTTTTAACAGCTTCTTGAACTGCTGGAATTCTTGTAGAACCACCTACTAAAATAACTTCATCAATGTCAGAGCTTGATAATCCAGCATCTTTCATAGCTTGACGAGTTGGTTCCATAGTTCTTCTAATTAAGCTATCAGCTAACTCTTCAAATTTAGAACGAGTTAAGTTAATTTCTAAGTGTAATGGGCCACTTTCTCCAGCTGAAATGAATGGTAGAGAAATTTGTGTTTGAGATACACCTGATAAGTCTTTTTTAGCTTTTTCAGCAGCATCTTTAAGACGTTGTAATGCCATTTTGTCTTGGCTTAAGTCTACGCCATTTTCTTTTTTAAATTCAGATACTAGATAATCGATGATAACTTGGTCAAAGTCATCCCCACCTAGTTTGTTGTCACCTGAAGTTGAAAGTACTTCGAATACGCCATCGCCTAATTCTAGGATAGATACGTCAAAAGTACCGCCACCAAGGTCAAATACTAATACTTTTTGGTCACTTTCAGTTTTGTCTAAACCATAAGCTAAAGCAGCTGCAGTTGGTTCGTTAATGATACGTTCTACTTCTAAACCAGCAATTTTACCAGCATCTTTAGTAGCTTGACGTTCAGCATCATTGAAATAAGCTGGAACTGTTACAACAGCTTTATCTACAGTGTCGCCTAAATAATCTTCAGCTGTTTTTTTAAGGTTTTGTAAAATCATAGCTGAAATTTCTTGTGGTGTATAAGATTTACCTTCGATATCAACTTTATAGTCAGTACCCATATGACGTTTGATTGATTGGATAGTGTTAGCATTAGTGATTGCTTGTCTTTTAGCAACCTCACCAACTTGTGTTTCACCGTTTTTGAATGCAACTACTGATGGAGTAGTTCTTGCACCTTCAGGGTTTTGAATAACTTTAGGTTCGTCACCTTCTAATACAGCAACACATGAATTTGTAGTACCTAAATCAATACCTATTACTTTACTCATAAAAATATTCCTCCTGTTAGTTATATAATATATTTATTGTAAAATTAAATTTTATTCATTTACTTTAACCATTGAAGGTCTAAGTACACGATCTTTTAATTTATATCCTGTTTGTAATTCTTGAGTAATTTGACCTGACTCAAAATCATCATTGTTATCTTGCATAACTGCTTGATGGAAATTTGGGTCAAATTGTTGGCCTTCTGTTTCAATTTTTTCTAGACCATTATCTTGAAGTGCTTTTAAAAGGCTATCATAAACCATTTGGACACCTTTTTTAAGTGAAACAAATTGTTCATCTTCGCCATTAATTTGTAATGCACGTTCAATGTTATCAATTGTTGGTAAAATATCATTTAGCACACTTTGTGCTTGATATTCTTTCATTGTTTGATTTTCTTTTTGAATACGTCGTTTATAGTTTTCAAATTCTGCATATAAACGTAAATATTTTTCTTCATTTTGTTGAACTTCTTGTTGAAGTTTTTCAATTTCTGCGTCTTTAGGATCAACCTGTGCTTCTTCTGTTTCAGTTGTTTCTGTCTCGTTGTCTTGCAGGTTATCGTTCGCATCTTGTGTTTGTTCATTAGCAACACTGTCGGCAGCATCATTTTCATGATTTTGGTTTGCCGTTTGAGATGTCTGTTCTTCTGTTTCTTGATTGTTGCTTACTGATTCGTTATTCTCAGTCATTTCCTGCCCTCCAATACAAATATTAATTACCAAATCTTATTTAGTAAATGTATTACATTTTGATAGTTCATTGCAGTTGGTCCAATTACCGCAATTTTTCCTTTTAATCTATCATCAATATGATAATCACTTGAAACGATAGAAATATCACTTAAGCTTTCGTCAATTTCATGTCCTATTTTGACATTAATAGACGAACCTGACATTTCATTGAGTAAGTCATTTATTTTATTAGACTCAATATATTGTAAAATAGGTTGTATTGATGAGACGTTGGTTTCATTCAACGCATCAATTAGTTTAACCTTTCCACCCATAAAAATGCCATTACTTTGATTATCAAAATGTAATTGTAATGTCTCTAGCATATCTCGAATAAATTTGCGTTCATTTACAGATTGTGTAAATGAATTTAAATCATTTTCGAAGTGGTATGTGGACAACTCATTGTATTTAGCAGTGACAAAATTTGAAATTTTGTTTAACTCATCATTGTCTAAACGACTTTGAGTAGCTAAATGTAAGTGTTCAACATGACCTGACGTAAACACAACAACCATTACTACTAAATAATCATTAGCACGGACTAAGTGAATATTACTTATAATATCTTGTTTATGATTCGGACGCATAACCAACGTAGTATATTGTGAAGCAATAGACAATTCATTTGCGAAAGCATCTAAAGCAGTCGAAATATTATATTGATGTTCAATTAATATTTCTCTAATACGTTGGATTTTTTGTTGTTGTTGATGAGATGTTTGATCTAATAATTGATCAACATAATATCTAAACCCTAGTTCGGAAGGTGATCTTCCTGAAGACGTATGTGTCTTTTCTATTAAGTTTAGAGATTCTAACTGTTTCATCTCATTTCTAATAGTAGCAGGGCTAACATTTAAATTATGTCGCTCTATCAAAGACTTTGAGCCAACGGGTTGGTCAGTATGGACATAATCTTCAACAATGGCATTTAAAATGCTCAATTGTCTATGAGTAATCATGTTTTCACCTCATTAGCACTCATTTGTTTCAAGTGCTAATTATAATTTATCAAATTGGTCAAAGTAAGTCAATGTTAAAGCATTGAAAAATATTAAAAATTTACACACTAAGTAAAAAAGCCTCGAAAACCTCATTCCCTATGACTTTGCCACGTTCAGTTAATGAAAAATAATCATTATTTTGTTTAATTAATCCTCGATTTAATAAATCAGAAAGTGTTTGACCAAAGATCTCATTAATAGAAATATCGAATTTTTTATGGAAGCGTGAAATACTAACTCCTTGATTCATTCTTAAACCTAAAAACATTTCTTCTTCCATTTGTTCCGTTCTAGTTGGCTTAGTGGCATGTAATACTGGACGTTCATTATTTTCGATTTTTTTAATATAGTGATTTACTGGGTTAACATTTGTATAACGTTCACCATTGACGTAACCACTTGCTCCTGCACCAAAACCATAATAGCCTTCATTTTTCCAATAAACTTTATTATGTTCTGACTCATGGCCAACTTTACCAAAATTGGATAATTCATATTGATGCATTTCACTTTCGTTCATTCTTTTTATTAAATATTCATACATTGCCTCGCCAACATCTTCATTGGGCATAGTCAATTTACCTTTTCGATACATATTATAAAATTGAGTTTGTGGTTCTAAAATAAGGCCATAACTTGAAATATGATCAATGTCTAAGGCTAAGGCTAAATCTAAACTTTCTTTAAAGTCTTCTAACGATTGTTGAGGCAATTGATACATTAAATCTAAGCTAATTGATTCAAAACCGACAGCTCTTGCATTATCGACTGCCGAATATATATCTTCAGTCTTATGACTTCTACCTAATACATCTAATAGTTTAGGATTAAACGTCTGCACACCCATTGATAAACGATTCACGCCGTAACGTTTTAATAATTCTAATTTTTCAAGAGTCAGCTCGTCAGGATTAGCTTCAAAACTATACTCACCAGTAATCGTAAATATATTATTAATCGCTTTTAATAACTTTTCTAATTGATTTACATCTAACGCGGTAGGTGTCCCTCCACCAACAAACATAGTTTGTAACTTTCTTGTTTTGCTCATTTCCATTTCTTTAATTAGACAATCCAAGTAATGATCTACAGGTTGGTTTTGAATAAAATACTTATTAAAATCACAATAAGTACAAATTTTAACGCAAAACGGAATATGAATATACGCACTCTTCACCTTCATGTGGAACACCTCCTATTATAATAATTATTGTTAATAAGAAAGGGAGTGGGACAGAAATCAGAATGATTTCGTAGTCCCACCCCCGCACAGATGACTAGAGTTGAAACAAGCGTATAACGCGCCGTTTCAATTCAGTCAGCCACTGCTATTCTTTTTATAGGGGCAAAGGCAGTTTTGTCTTTGCTTTATTTTGTACAACCACGAGATATCGATGACAGAAATCTAAATGATTTCGTAGTCCCACCCACGCACAGATGACTAGAGTTGAAACAAGCGTATAACGCGCCGTTTCAATTCAGTCAGCCACTGCTATTCTTTTTATAGGGGCAAAGGCAGTTTTGTCTTTGCTTTATTTTGTACAACCACGAGATATCGATGACAGAAATCTAAATGATTTCGTAGTCCCACCCACGCACAGTTGACTAGAGTTGAAACAAGCGTATAACGCGTCGTTTCAATTCAGTCAGCCACTGCTATTCTTTTATAGGGGCAAAGACAGTTTTGTCTTTGCTTTATTTATCGATATTAATTAGTGGAACTCAAGTCGAGTATTATTAGTTTTATTCTTCATCCATTTTTAGTACTGCTAAGAAAGCGTCTTGCGGAATTTCAACATTCCCTACTGCCTTCATTTTAGCTTTACCGGCTTTTTGCTTTTCTAATAATTTACGTTTACGACTAATATCGCCACCATAACATTTAGATAACACGTTTTTACCCATAGATTTAATATTCGTACGTGCAACAATTTTTTGACCAATTGCAGCTTGAACAGGCACTTCAAATTGTTGACGTGGTATTAAGGTTTTTAGTTTTTCTACTAAAGCTTTGCCTCTTTCATACGCAAAATCTTTATGAACGATAAAACTTAAAGCGTCTACTTTTTCGCCGTTTAGTAAAATATCCATTTTCACTAAGTCACTTTCTTGGTTTTCGATAAATTCATAATCAAATGACGCGTAACCTTTAGTATTTGATTTTAACTGGTCGAAGAAGTCGAATACAACTTCGGCTAATGGAATTTCATAAACAATATTAACGCGAATATCATCTAAATAATCCATATTTACGAAATTACCACGTTTACGTTGACATAATTCCATAACAGCACCAACATAATCATTTGGTACCATCATCGTAGCTTTAACATAAGGTTCAAAGATTTTTTCAATGCGATCACGTTCAGGCATTTGGGCTGGGTTATCTACTGAGACAGTTTCACCATTTTTCAAATCACATTCGTAAATTACTGAAGGTGCAGTTGCAATTAAATCAATGCCGAATTCTCTTTCGATACGTTCTTGAATAATTTCCATGTGCAACATACCTAAGAAACCAGTTCTATAACCAAAACCTAAAGCTTGTGATGATTCTGGTTCGAATTCTAATGATGCGTCATTTAATTGTAATTTTTCTAATGCTTCTCTTAAATCATTATAATCCTTATTGTCTATTGGGAATAAACCACAATAAACCATTGGATTCATTTTTTTATAACCTTGTAATGGTTTTTCTGCAGGACGATCTTCATGTGTAATTGTATCCCCAACACGTGAATCGTCCACATTTTTAATACTCGCTATAATATAACCTACATCTCCAACTGTTAATTCGTCGATTGGTAATTGTTTTGGAGTGTTAATACCTACTTCAGTAACTTCGAAAGTTTTGCCTGTAGCCATCATTTTGATACGGTCTCCTGCTTTAACTACGCCTTCAACAACTCTAATTGATGAAATAACGCCTCGATAAGGATCGTATTCAGAATCAAAAATAAGTGCTTTTAATGGTGCTTCAGGATCTCCTTCTGGAGGTGGCACTGTTTCTACAATTTGTTCTAGTATTTCTTCAATACCTATATTTGATTTGGCACTCGCTAGTACGACATCATCTTGGTCGATACCAATAACATCTTCAAGCTCTTGTTTTACTCTTTCAGGTT
The DNA here is from genome assembly GCF_003019255.1 of Staphylococcus kloosii. Classification (NCBI taxonomy): domain Bacteria; kingdom Bacillati; phylum Bacillota; class Bacilli; order Caryophanales; family Staphylococcaceae; genus Staphylococcus; species Staphylococcus kloosii. The sequence goes on along the minus strand of NZ_CP027846.1, from coordinate 1,595,589 downwards.
CAGCAGCTGGTAAGTCTATTTTATTTACGACTGGTAATAACTCTAAGTCATTATCTAGAGCTAAATAAACATTAGCTAACGTTTGAGCCTCAATACCTTGTGCGGCATCTACAACAAGAATTGCGCCTTCACATGCAGCTAGTGATCTAGATACTTCATATGTAAAATCGACATGTCCTGGTGTATCAATCAAATGAAAGGTATATGTCTCCCCATCTTTAGCATCGTATTTTAAACGTACAGCATTTAATTTAATCGTTATACCGCGTTCTCTTTCTAAGTCCATTGAATCTAATAACTGATTTTGCATATCTCTTGTTTCTACAGATTTTGTATTTTCAAGAATTCTATCTGCTAATGTAGATTTTCCATGGTCGATATGTGCGATAATAGAAAAGTTTCTAATATTTTTTCGTCTATTGAATCGTTCTTGTTTATCCATGTATTATCATTCTCACTTTCATAATTCTAACCCGTATATTATGTAAGACATCTTTGTCAGAATAACGTTTTTATATTATAAATGCAAACCTCGTTGAAAAACTTGTATTTATAATGATATTATGTGTAACATATTCATTATAAAGATATTTGTCAGAGTTTCCAATTATTATTTTTAAATCAAAAATAAAGTCACTATCATTAAATAAATGATTGCACAAAGGTTACTGATTTGATAAAATATTTTTTGTTGTAATCAAATAAAATTTGATAGCTAAGCTCACTTTTAGGAGGTGACACTCATGCCAAACATTAAATCTGCAGTAAAACGTGTTAAAACAACACAATCTGCTGAAACACAAAACGTGACTCAAAAATCAGAAATGCGTACAGCAGTTAAAAGAGCAAAATCAGCAATTGAAACTAATGCTGATAACAAATCAGAATTAGTAAACTTTGCAATTAAAAAAGTAGATAAAGCTGCGCAACGCAACTTAATCCACTCAAACAAAGCTGATCGTATTAAATCATCATTAATGTCAGCTGCTAAATAATTAAAAGTTCAAGCCTATGCTTGAACTTTTTTTATACCTTTTTTTAATTAAAGTGATAATATAAATAATTCTAAAATTAACTCTTTATCCATGTATGAGGACTTCAATTTGTAGTCAGTCTCGGCACAGCTGTTTATAATGTTTAATAAATCATCGATATTATACTGACGAGCATGGTTAAGCGCTAATTTTACGCGATATGGATGTACATTTATCGTTTTGGCTATTTGCTGCCCACTGTAACCTTTTTGGCTCAATATTTTACTTTGATAATATAGCCTATAATTGCTCGTTATTAAAGCTAATAATTTAATTGGTTCTTCTTTCATAACTATTAAATCTTTAACGAGTTGCACGGCTTTTTCTTTTTTATTTTTTTGAATATACTCTGTTAGCAAAAACACGTTTTGCTCTAAACTTCTATTGACGATTTGAGAGATGTCTTGTCTATTTATCGTCGGTCTATCCCCTAAAAATAATATTAACTTTCCTAATTCTTGTTTTACTACATTAAAATTTATGCCTGTTAATTCGATAAATAAATTTAATGCATCTTGTTTAATATCTTTATATTCTTCATGAAGGGATTGTTTAATCCAATTTTTTATATCTTCTTCAGACATTTGTTCAATTTTTATAAGTTTAGTATTGGCCTTAAGCTGTTTAACTAATTTTTTACGTTCATCAAGTTTAGATTGATAAACTTCAAAAATAACTAAACTTTCACCATCATATTTATTAATAAATTCAAGTAATTGATCAATATTATGATTAATATCTTTAGGTGGCTTTTCTCCTGTAAAAACATACGCATTTTGTACTAATACGACTTTTTTATCAGAAAATAAAGGCATCGTTAATGATTCTTCAATTATTGGCGCTATTTCAGTTTCATATAAATTAAACTTAATAAAATTGAAGTCATCTTTTGGTTCATTCAAATATTTAGCTATAATTTCATTACTTTTCTTCTCTATAAGTTCAGGTGCTTCACCATATATAGTAATAATATTCTCGCTCATTAAAATAGCATCCTTTCACAACTAAAAACACTACTAATTATATCATTTGTCAGTGCTACACTCTAGAAGGTTTCATTATTTTTCAGTACTTATTGCTAATTCTTTATTTAAAGTTATCGTAACTTGTCCATGTTGCGCAGTGTCATAAACGTTCGAATTAATTATTTTTAACTTATTCAATACTTGCATATGTGGTAACTGAAATCTGTTATTTTGTCCGTTAGATATTAAAGTAATTCGTGGTTTTGTGATCTGAATAAATGATTCGCTACTACTTGTTTTACTACCATGATGCCCTACTTTCAAAATATCAATATTTGAAAGATCATATTTAGATAGCAATATTTGTTCGTTGTCGCTAGTTGCATCACCCATAAACAATAATTTATAGTCTTTATATTTTACTAAAGTCACAATGGACTGCTTATTTGGATCATCAGATTGCGGAATTGTAGCATCTAATAGTTCTATAAAAAATTGATCAAGGTAGACTTTGTTCAATGAATGAAAATCAACAATCTTAAAATTATAAATGGTAGCTAATGTATTGATATATGCTAGTTGTTGTTGTGTAAATGATTGCTTATTAATTATTATATTGGAGAATGTTAAGTCTTGGCATAAAAATTCCAATTCACCCATATGATCATTATGTGGATGTGTAATGATAAGATAATCAATTTTTTTAATCCCTTTTTTCTTCAGCGTAGGTAAAATCTTATATTTAGATAAAGTACCAATATAGTGTATTTTATCGTCTACATGTTTGCCTCCTGTGTCGATCATAAGTGTCTTATTTTTTGTAGTTTTCAGTAAAAATGCATCTCCATGACCCACATCAAACATAGTGAGCTGAGCCGAATAATCTCTAGTTAAATAAGTTATGGCGAATGCAAATATAGTAAATAATACTACTGTCTGTATAAATTTTCTTAATACAAGCGCTCTTAAAATTACTAAAATAAATAGAAAGTATAGTGTAACTTCAAAATGATTCAATTCAGGAACAAACCAACGTATACTCTTAAATATTATAAAAAATTGGACCAACTTATCGTGAAAAATAAATATATTATCAACTATTAATGGTACCCATTGAAATGATATTGGTACATGAATATAAAATAAGTAAAATATTGCTAATGGAAAAAATATAAAAGTATATAACGGTATAAAAAGAATATTTGAAAAGAGGCCAATCCATTGAATTTGATTAAAATGAATACTACTTATCATAAAACTTCCTAAAAATGTTATAACATTTAACAACAGTAGCGCAATTGCTTTATTATGCTGAATTAATAATGGTGCAGATAGTAGAATAAAAAGCGTTATAAGGAAAGAAAATTGGAAACCAATGTCATAGACAAGTTGAGGATTTATTGTAGAAAGTATAATAAATGTGCTACCTAGCACATCAAGAGCTCTATATAATAAAAAGCGAGGCAATAATGTGACTATTATGACCATTGTGATAGCTCTTAATGCGCTTGGAGCGAAGTCTGTATAACATGCGTATATAGGAAGAATGATGCAAATGGCTACTTTTATGAAAGGAATCGGTAATCCCAATCTAATGCAAATAAAATAAAGCATAGCAACGATGGCTATTATATGAGACCCACTCACCGCCATTAAATGATAAATTCCTATAACTTTAACAGCATCTAGTAGGTTCTTAGGTAAAAAGGTTACGTCTCCTAATAATAAAGCTATAATCTTATCGTATTGTTGAAGACCTGAACTTTTAATTTTATGGTATAAATAATATTTGTGGTCGTTAAAAGCAGTTAATAGTGTTTTATGCGTAGGTATGCACTCATTTATATTGATATGTTTTATATTGATTATTAAAGGACGATAAACTGAAGAAGTAATAGGCTTAAATGAACCATCTACAGGACATGTGCGATTATTAATTACGTCAATGTTCAATGGTTCATTGCTAAAGTGAAAAAAACGATACTTTTTATCATCAATCTTTAAAGTGCCATTAATACTGTTTTTGTTAGATTGATGTACAGCTACAAATGTTACATATTGGTTTATCTTTGGATTCTGTAATATATGTGTACGTTGTTGAAATGTTTGTACAAAATGTTTTTCAAAATATGTAAAGCTTACTATTGGTATGATAAGAACGATACCTATCATAGACCAACTGCATTTTTTTCTATACATACTAAACATAATTATTACAAATAATGTTATCGCTAATATTTCGTTATGTAACCACAATAAGCCAACTAAAAATGCTAAAGCAAAATAAAACATGTGCTATTTATTTAATAAATATTGCGCTACGTGTTCAGGGTTAAATGGAATTTTTTTATATTCAATATTTTGTTGATCTAATAATTTTAATGCATAAGCATGATTATGATAATCTTCCGCATAATAAATCGTCGTAATGCCAGCTTGTATTATAGATTTAGTGCAGTTTAAACAAGGGAAATGCGTCACATAAATCGTTGCACCTTCTGTAGACACGCCCTGTTTAGCACATTGTAATAGTGCATTCATCTCTGCATGAATAGTTCTAATGCAATGCCCATCTTCAACTAAGCACCCTTCATCTATGCAGTGGACTTCCCCAGTAACGGAGCCATTATAACCACCTGCGATAATTCTATTGTCTTTAACAATTGTAGCTCCTACTGATAATCGCTCACAAGTTGATCGTAATGCTAATAGTTGGCTTTGAGCCATAAAGTATTCGTCCCATTTAATTCTGTCCATATTGAAGCCTCCAATTAAATTTAATAACTAATAAGACAATTTTAATACAATGCATTTATAATGTGAATTCTGCTTGTAATTTTTCGTATGTTTTCGCGCCTATACCTTTGACTTCTTTTAATTTTTCAATACTATCAAACTGCCCATGTTGTTCTCTATAGTTAATAATAGCTTGAGCTTTAGACTCTCCAATACCATTGATTGATTTTAGTTCATCGATGGTTGCTGTATTTAAATTAACTGGTGATTTAGCGTTTTTATTAGGTGGTTGATGAGTAGAAGTTAAATTAGTATTTAATGCATTTACTTTATCATTTTTACTTGGTATTATCACTAATTTTTGATCTAATAATTTCTCAGCAAGATTAACTGTAGATAACTCGGCATCATTAGTGGGTTGAGCTTTATCTAAAAGTTGTTTTACCCTATCAGTGGATTTCATTTGATAAACGTTGGGATATTTAACTGCCCCTTTGATATCTACATATATAATTTCAGGCTGTTTAATTTTAGTGTTTTGTTGTGCAGCAATAGTTGTATGCTTTTTTAAATTATCATGCTGATTTTTCATCTCTATATTAGAATAATGCGATATATTTGTTTTACCAAAGCTTGAGAAAGCTAAAATTATAATTGCTATAACACTTAGGCAAAATATAAAAATTAAATATCGTTTCTTTAATAAAGCTGACCTTAGTTGTACTAACCATTGAGACATAAAAAATCACTCCTTTACAGATAAACACGTGTAAAGAAGTGTAGTTACTTTATTTATTTACGATAAAAAATAGTCTATTTCCATTTTCATCATGGTTATTAATATCGAAATCTACAAAAGTAGTAATATTAGTAAAACCAATGTCATTTAATAATTTTTTATAAGTATCTTCGGTGAATGTTCGTTGATAATGACTTTCGTCGAATCTTTGATATAAGTCATTGGATTGCTTCATAAAGAAAGACATATCGTGCCAAACACTATAGGGCTCTTCACCTCTAATAGCATCCCAACCTAAAAATACTTCATCAGTTTCGTCTATATAACTTTGGTTATTAAACAATGAGTCGAATTTATTTATCGTGTGCACATCAAACATCAATACACCGTTATCTTCTAAATGTTGATAGACATTTGTAAATGTCGCCTTAACATCTTCTAAATCAGCTAAATAATTTAATGAATCACAGAAGATAGTAATGACATCAAATTTTGAATTTAATGTGAAATCAGTCATGTCTCCTTCGATCCAATTAATATTATGAGCTTTATTTGCAGCCAATGATAACATATCTACACTTAGGTCCATACCTGTGACGTTATCAAACTGCGTCAATAAAGTTGTTAAGTTTCCTGTGCCACATCCTATATCTAATAGAGAATGGTGATGTGGCGCAAAATGTTCAACGATTTTTAACCAAGACTCGTAAGGTTGGTCAAAAGTTAATTGATCATAAAATAAACTTAAGCCTTCATACTGTGACATAATTAATAAACTGCCTGTCTATAAGTTTCGATTGGTGCGTCTTGATATAATTTTTCGATATTATAATAATCACGTTCGTCTTTATGGAACACATGGATAACAACGTCAGCTAAATCTATTAATACCCAACGCGCCTCGTTATATCCTTCCATACGTTTAACTTCAATTTCAGCTTCGTGCGCAGCGTCTTTTACAGCTTTTGCAATAGCTTGAACTTGACGGTCGTTATTCCCATGACAAACAACGAAATAATCAGTCATATCACTGATTCCTCGCATGTCGATTGAAATTATATCTTCTGCTTTTTTATCTTCTGTAGCCTGAATGGCTAATTTTAATAATTGATCTGAATTCATTTAATCATCCTTTATTCTTTCATCACTATAATTATAATAATTTAAACAAGCAATTGTAGCGTCATATACGTTTATATCCTTACTAATCAAATGTAGTACTGTGCGTTTAGATATCTCATAAATTGTTTTATCTAAACTACCTTGATTGTATGCTAAATCTCTTATTTCTTCAACGCCAGGTGTTTGTCGACCCGGTTCAATATAATCAGCAATAAAAACTAATTTTTCAGTTTTAGTCATTTGCGCACGGCCAGTTGTATGGTTTTTGATGGCTAATAAAACTTCCTCATCGTTGACTCCATAGTCTTTATTCATAATAACGGCGGCCACTGGCCCGTGTAATATCTCAGAACCATAACTCAATAAATTACTGTCTAAGCCATTTTGAGTAACGATTTGATACATAGTCCCCAAATCATCATATTTACAATAATCGTGTAAAACACCAGCTAATTCAGCTTTCTGTGGGTCACCATCGTATATTTCTGCAAGCTTAACAGCTGTCTTCGCCACATTCATTGAGTGTATAAAACGTTTTTCTGGTAACTTTTCTTTAACTAATTCAACAGCACTATCAATTTTCATACAATCGTTCCTCTCTAATATATTGTTCAACACTTTGAGGGACAAGAATTTGAATAGATTGTTTATTTTTAACGCGTTCTCTAATCATTGTAGAACTAATATCCATACGTGGGATATTAATGGCTATCATATTATCTTCTACCTCTTGTGTTTCCTTATATCTATTCACAATGACAAATGTAATATATTGCATTAGTTCATCAATTTTGTACCATTTATCTAATTGATCATACTGATCGGTACCGATAACGACGTAAATTTTACTATTTGGATTTTTATTAACAATACGCGTAATTGTATCATACGTATAGCTTTGTCCTTCTCTTTCGATTTCGTCTAAACAAAGTTCACCAAATCCAAGTTCTTTAATTGAGTTTTCAATCATTTTCACTCTATAACGTGCATCAAGATAATCTTCATGTGTTTTGAGCGGAGACATATGGCTCGGCATAAAATAAAATTTGTCTGGTGTTAATAAGTTATTCACTTCACTTGCGACTAGCAAATGTGCAGTGTGTATCGGGTTAAATTGGCCACCATAAATAACAATAGAATTAGTCATTATGGTAATTCTATTGTTTTATTATCTTGTGATTCTTTGTAAAGAACAATCATTGACCCGATAACTTGTACGATTTCGCTATTCGTTTTTTGACTCACTTCTTGTGCCAAATCATTTTTATCTTCAAAATTATTTTGTAATACGTGTATTTTAATTAATTCTCTGTTTTCTAAAATATCAACTAATTGCTCGACCATATTGTCGTTAATACCAGCTTTACCAATTTGGAAAGTTGGATCAACATTATGTGCCTTACTTCTTAAAAATCTTTTTTGTTTACCCGTTAACATATAATAGCTCCTTTATAAATGGTTTAATACCGTGTCTTTCATAACGTCATAATTTGGTGTTAAATCTGTCCAAATTTTAAAACTTTCTGCACCTTGGTTTACGAACATGTCTAAGCCGTTTTGTATTGGATTTCCTTTTGCTTCTGCTGCTTTTAAAATGGGTGTTTTAAATGGAATATAAACGATATCACTCACTAAAGTATGAGGTGCTAGATTATCCAAATTAATCACTAAATCACTATTGTTATTCATGCCGACGGGCGTTGTATTAATTATGATATCAAATTCAGATAATGCTTTTTCTGCATCATTTAAACCGATTTTATTAATATTCATTTGCCAATTATCAAATCTACTAAGTGTTCGATTGGCTACTGTAATTTTAGGATTAACATGCTTCATCAATTCATTAGTAATGCCTTTGCTTGCTCCACCCGCGCCTATTATTAAAATATACGCATTTGATAAGTCAGGATAAACAGTTTTTAACCCTTCGACATAGCCAATACCATCCGTATTATAACCAATCCATTTATTGTCGTTTATTTTCACTGTATTTACAGCGCCAACCGTTTTTGATTGTTCATCTATTTCATCGAGATAAGGTATAATATTTTCTTTATGCGGAATTGTAATATTAAAACCTGAGAGATTTTGCTTTTTAATAATTTCTTTTATCGAATCAAAGTTACTAGGATCAATATTCAGAGCCTCATAGTCGTATTCTAAGCCAAGTGCTTTAAAATTCGCATTATGCATTACTGGAGATAATGAATGATCTATTGGGCTACCTATTACTGCATATTTCATATTTAACACACCTTACATAATTGAATTTCTTAACACTACATCTACATTCTTCGGTACTCTAACGATAACTTTTGCTCCTGCTTCTATTGTAATAAAACCAAGACCTGAAATCATAACATCACGTTTTTCTTTACCAGTTTCTAATCTAACAGCTTTAACATTTGCTAAATCAAAATTTTGACTATCTTTTGGTGGTGATAATACTGCACCAAGTTGTTTGCGCCATAAATCATTAGCGTTTTCTGTTTTAGTTCTATGAATGTTTAATTCGTTTGAAAAGTAACAAACGAGAGGTCGTTTGCCACCACTAACGTAATCAATACGTGCTAAACCACCAAAGAATAAAGTTTGACCTTCATTAAGTTGGTAGACACGTTGTTTAATTTCATTTTTAGGCATGATTGTTTTAAGTTCTTTTTCAGTAACATAATGCGTCATTTGATGATCTTGTATAATACCTGGCGTATCATACATAAATGTTGTTTCATCTAAAGGAATATCTATCATATCTAAAGTTGTTCCTGGGAAGCGAGAAGTTGTAACGATATCTTTTTCTCCTACACTTTGTTCAATGAGTTTATTAATAAGCGTAGATTTACCAACGTTTGTTGTCCCTACAATATAAACATCTTGCTGATTACGTTTTTGCTCGATTGTAGACATTAATTCTTCAATGCCCCAACCTTTATCTGCAGAAATTAGTGTAACTTCTTCAGCTTCTAAACCGTATTTTCTTGCAGTTTTTTTCAGCCATTCTTTAACTCTTCTTTTATTAATTTGTTTAGGTAACAAATCTAATTTATTAGCAGCTAATATAACTTTCTTATTACCAACGATACGTTTTAAGGCATTAATAAATGACCCTTCAAAGTCAAAAATATCGACGACATTGACAACGATACCTTTTTTATCTGCTAGACCATTTAATAAATCTAAAAAGTCTTCGCTATTCATTCCAACATCTTGTACTTCATTATAGTTTTTTAATCTAAAACATCTTTTACAAACAACATCTTCTCTAAATAAGTTATATTCTGGCACATAACCAGCTGCATTTGGATCTTCAGATTGCAATGTTGCACCGCAACCGATACATTTTAGTTCTTCAGTTTCTGACAATCAATATTCCTCCCATGTGATATAGCCTTTTTTTCTAAAGTGCTGGAGTAATCTACGTTCAATTATTCTATTGAATTTAGTAATAAATCCATCCGTTTGTTTTACTGGTACTACCATAATAGTGAATAGTCCTCTTCTTTTGCCGCCGAATACATCAGTAAGCATTTGATCCCCTATTACTACGATTTCCTCTGGTTTTAATTGCATATGATTCGTCGCTTTTATAAACGCTTTACCCATAGGTTTACGCGCTTTAAAAATAAAATCTACATCTAAAGATTGAGAGAAACTACCAACGCGTTGTTCATTGTTGTTAGAAACGATAGTAATTGTAATACCTAAGTCATTAGCTTTTTTAAACCATGCTCTAACTTCTTCTGTCGGTGCTTCAACGTCCCAACCAACTAATGTATTATCTAAATCAGTTATAATACCTTTAACTCCAGAAGCAGCAAGTTTTTCTATATCAATTTGAAATATAGATTGCACATATTCATTTGGCATAAAATATTTCTTGAAAATTCCCATTTTTGATAATCACCTTTTTAAATTGTTTTAATTAATCTTTCTACTATTTCACTTGAAGAACGTGCAGCAGTTTTTAAAAATTCATCAAAACTCATTTCTGCTTCTCCATTCGCTAAATCAGAAATTGCTCTAGTCACAACGAAAGGTACTTTAAATTGATAACAAGTTTGTGCAATTGCCGTTGCTTCCATCTCTACAGCTAAGGCATCAGCAAAATTTTGTTTTATTTGTATACGTTGTTCATTAGAACCTATAAAACTATCACCACTTACTATTAGTCCTGTTTTGGCAGGCAAATTAGACGCTTTAATCGCTTCGATTGATTGTGTTAATAGTGTTTTGTCTGCTTCAAAAACTGCAGGCATTTGTGGTATTTGTCCAAATTGATAACCAAAAGCAGTTGCATCTGCATCATGATATGCTAAAGCCTCACTGACGACAACATCGCCGACTTTAAGTTCTTCATCTAGAGCACCAGCTGAGCCAGTATTTATTATTTTAGATGGTTTAAAATTTTCTATTAATAGTGTCGTAGACATCGCTACATTTACTTTTCCAATACCACTTTGAGTTAAGACTACAGGTGCGTCATTTAAGTTTCCTTTATAAAACTTCACATGCGCGATTGTCACTTCTTCTAATTGAGTTAATTTATCTTTTAGTATTGCAACTTCTTCTTCCATTGCTCCTATTATACCTATCATTATAGTTCACCTCGATGTAATTTCATAGCCTTTGCCATTTTATCATATTTAAGCACATAGCTCGATTATAGAATCAAATAATTATAAATTTATATCTACTATTTAGCAACCTTTTTTATACTGTTCGATGTTCCAATCACATCCGCACATCAATGTACTACACATAAAAACAGGAGTAAAACCATTTAAATAAATGATCTTACTCCTGTTAACAAATACTACTATATGGATTTTTAAACTTATGAACCGAATAAAGTTCCTAAACTTTGCAGTGAGAAAATACCTGTAACAATTGTTACAATCACTGCTAAAATACCGAACCAAAGCATCCAGTTAGGGTGTTTGTAATCGCCAACGATAGACTTACGTTTACTTGCAATTAGAATAGTACCTAATGTAATTGGTAAGATTAATCCATTTAATGCGCCAGCAATAATTAATAACGACACTGGTTTACCAACAAATAAGAAGATAATTGTAGATACTACGATAAAAGCAATAACCATTAAATTGGCTTTATTAAACAATGATTTATGCAATGTTTTTAAGAATGTTGAACTTGTGTATGCTGATCCAATTACTGATGACATAGCAGCAGCAAATAACACAACACCAAAGATATTTTTACCTATAGGTCCTAAAACGTGTTCGAATACTGATGCAGGAGGATTATCAGAACTTAATGTTGCACCTGTAACTACTACACCTAGTACACCAAGGAATAATAATGTACGTAATACACCAGTTGTTAAAATACCTGCAATGGCAGCTTTATTAACGAACGGTAAAAATGATTTTCCTTCAATACCTGAATCTAATATTCTGTGGGCACCAGCAAATGTAATATAACCGCCGACTGTTCCGCCAACTAATGTAATAATTGGTAACACTAAAGCGATTGGATGTTCTGGCATTACGACATGCTTCAATGCATCTCCATAAGGAGGATGTGCTTTAAACATAACAAAGGCAACGACTACAATCATTAAAGCTCCTAAGACCATAGAAACGACATCCATAATCTTTTGACCGCTTTTACTAATAAAAATAGCGATTGAAAGTATTGCCGTAATAGCAGCGCCCCATTTAACGTCTAAACCGAATATTGCATTTAGACCTAAGCCTGCACCTGCGATATTACCAATATTGAAAGCGAGACCACCTATGGCGATTAATATCGAAATAAAAGTCCCTAATCCTTTAACAATATCGTTTGCTACTTCTTGCCCCCTTTTACCAGTAACGACTAACACACGCCAAATATTAATTTGCGCACCAATATCAATAATGATTGATAACAGTATTGCAAAAGCAAAACTTGCTGCAAATTGTGCTGTAAATACAGCTGTTTGTGTTAGAAATGCTGGACCTATCGCAGAAGTAGCCATTAAAAATACTGAACCTAACAATAGACGTTTATGATTTTTTGTGAACTGAAAATCCCCATCTTTTTTTGCTAATTTCTTCCCCATTGTTTTATCCTCCTAAAGTCGAAATAGAAATACCTTCTTTCGAGAATCTTTCTCTTATTTGTGATACAAATTCAAAAGCATGTGCGCCATCGCCATGCACACAAATAGTATCGGCTTGAATTGCAATTTTCTCGCCATTTTTTGCAATCACTTGTTGATCTTTAACCATTGAAATAACTTGACTAATGGCTTCTTCAGTATCTGTGATTAAAGCATCAGATTCTTTTCTACTTACTAATTGGCCATTTGCTTCATATCGTCTATCAGCAAAAACTTCAGACGCAGTTTGTAAGCCTAATTCTTTTGCCTTAGAAATTAATAATGTGTTAGATAAACCAACAAATATTAAAGAAGCATCAAAATCATGAACTGCTTGTGCAATTGCATGAGCTATTTCTTCATCTCTAGCACCCATTTGATATAGCGCACCATGAGGCTTAACATGATTTAATTTTGCATTATGAATCGCACAGAAACCAGAAATTGCACCAAGTTGATAAATTACGGTATCATAAATTTCTTGAGGTGATAAATCCATATTGCGTCTACCAAATCCTTGTAAATCGGGTAGTCCTGGATGAGCACCAATTCCAATATTATTTTCATGTGCTAATTTAACTGTATTATTCATAACCTGAGCATCACCTGCATGGAATCCACAAGCAATATTCGCCGAAGTTATTACCGGTATGATATTTTCATCATTACCTATCTTGTAATTACCAAATGATTCACCTAAATCACAATTTAAATCTACTTTCATGATTAAGCCTCCTTAATAATATTATGTCTATCTAAGAATTTAATATCTACATCTTTTGCGTCTCCATGTGCATATGGTGGGTAATTCAATACAGCATATAAGAAATCGGCTGTAGTCGTAAAACCATCAATTACCATTTCATCTAAAGTAACTTTAAGTTTATCTATAGCTAATTGTCTATTTGGTGCTTTGACAATTACTTTAGCTACTAACGAGTCATAATATGGCGAAACCACATAACCTGAATAAAGTAATGAATCTACTCTTACGTTAAATCCATGTGGTAAATGTAGTCCTTTTACTTTTCCAGGTGAAGGTTGAAATCCTTTTTCTGGATCTTCCGCATTAATACGTGCTTCGATTACGTGACCGTCGAAAGCTATTTCATCTTGAGTAAAAGGTAACTGATTTTGCATCATTAAATATAATTGAGCTTGTAATAAATCTCTATTGGCTCTCATTTCAGTAACAGTATGTTCTACTTGAATTCTGGCATTCATTTCGATGAAATAATAAGCGTCTTCAGTAACTAAAAATTCTATCGTACCAGCACTTCTATAATTAGAAGCGCGTGCTACTTTAACAGCATCGTTACAAATTTGTGTTCTTCTTTCTTCAGATAAAGCAGAACATGGTGATTCTTCTATTAACTTTTGATTTTTACGTTGTACAGAACAATCTCTTTCGCCCAAATGCACAAAGTTGTCCTGACCATCTCCTACTACCTGCACTTCAACATGCTTTGCTACTGGAATAAACGCTTCGACATAAATTCTATCGTCATCAAAGTATTTTGCTCCTTCGCTCTTCGCTTCCTTGAATGCTTTGCTCAGTGCTTCTTTACTTTTTACGATACGAATTCCTTTACCGCCTCCACCACTAGCTGCTTTTAACACTAATGGGTAACCAGTATCTTTTGCAATTTCTTCTACTTCATCGATAGATTCCACTGCCCCTGTTGAACCAGGTATGATGGGTACGTCAGCACCATGAACAGTTTGTCTTGCCGTTATTTTATCACCCATCATTTCCATAGTACGATATGTCGGTCCAATAAAATAAATGTCGTTTTCTTCAACTTTACGAGCAAAAGATGCGCTTTCTGATAAAAAACCGTAGCCTGGATGGATAGCCGTTGCACCAGTATTGATTGCGGCACTTATAATTCTATCTTGGTTTAAATAACTATCTAAAGCGTTTGCTTCACCGATACAAACAGCTTGATCCGCTAAGCTCACGTGTAAACTTTTTTCGTCTCCTAAAGCATAGACAGCAACTGTTTCAATATTGAGTTCACGACACGCCCTAATGATACGTATTGCAATTTCTCCTCTGTTTGCGATTAGACATCGATACATTAACTTAACCCCCTAAATTACACTTAGTCCACTTTAATTAACGTTTGGTTATATTCCACTTGTGTACCATGATCCACAACGATTTCACTTACCGTTCCTTCAACATCGCTTACAACTTCATTTAAAACTTTCATTGCTTCGATATAACCAATTACATCACCTTTGTTTACAGTCGAACCAACTTCAATTATTGGATTAGTTAATTCTTTTTCATCTTGTAGGAAAAATGTACCAACCATAGAAGCATTTATTGATTTAGTATTGTCTGATTCAGCGCTTTCTTCGTTTTGAGACGCGTTATTTGCACCCTCAGATGAAGATACATTGGCTGTATGTTGAACAGCATTTCCACCACTTTGTGGTTCTGTAAAATCTATATCAATTTCACTACTATAATCTTTATATCTAAATTTTTTAACGTCATTTTCCTTAACGAGTGTTATTAATTTTTCTATTTGCTCTAAATTCATTGTTATTCCCCTTTTAATAATTTTGCTATTTTTGATGAAGTATTTCTCATTTCATTAATTTCAAACTGTGGTGTTTCAGTAATGGCTGTTAACGTTTTTGCAAATTCTTCTTGTTCTGCAATTAATTTATCAGTAGCTTCTTCAATCGTTATCCATTTGAATTGTATTTTATTTCCAGGTTTCAATTGTGCCAAAACATTTAAATCAGCCTGACAAACATTCGCGATTTTTGTATAGCCGCCCACCGTTTGTTTATCATTTAATAAAATAATTGGATTACCATCATTAGGTACTTGAATACTGCCCAATGCAACAGGTTCTGATATTATATCTGCAGAATGTTCAGGACTAATAGTTGGCCCTTTTAAACGATAACCCATACGGTCAGAACTATCAGAAATAGTAAACGTATTTGTCGTAAGTTCATTTTGTGCAGTTGCTGAAAAAGCGTCAATTTGTGGGCCTTCCACTATATGAATGGTTACTTCTTCATCTAAAACGAGTTGACCATTGTACTTATGCCCTAACGTATTGTGACCATAATCATTTTCAATACAATTTATGTAATCACCTGATTTTAATGCGCGTCCTTTGAAACCACCAATTTGGCTTCGAGTATGTGTGGAATAACTATTAGCTACTTGTGGTATATCTAAAGGTTTACCAAAAAGTATGTAACATCTAGCTCCCTCTACAACATTATTTAATTTTAAAATGTCTCCTTTATTGGCTTGAACAACGGTCTGGTGTGGTACTGATGTTTCGTTAAGTTGTGCATTAAAAGGTGCACCTGTTATAACGAATGTGTTATTAGCTTTAAATTCGATAGTCGGACCCATGATAGTACATTCTAAAGCAGGTCCTTTATTGCCAATAAGTTGTTGCCCAATTTTTAATGCATATTGATCTAATGCACCTGCAATTGAAAATCCTAAATTTTGATAGCCAATACGGCCTTCGTCTTGAACTGTAGTGAATAATCCAGGTTGTTTAATTTTAATTGCCATTTTCAATCGTCACCAACCTTTCATAATCAAATGTATTATTTTGTTGTTGTTTTTTAATATCTTCAAATTCTTCTTGTGTTATACTATAAAATTTTATGTAATCGCCCGGTTGATACAGACACATTGGTTCTCTATTGATATTAAAAACATCAATTGGCGTTTGCCCAATAATTTGCCAACCTCCTGGTGATTGCTTTGGGTAAAGCCCAGTTTGATTGTTAGCAATCCCGACAGAACCTGCTGGTATTTTTGTTCTAGGTTCATTTCTCCTAGGCGTATGTATTTTTTCGCTTAAGCCACCTAAAAATGGAAACCCTGGCATAAAACCAAGTAGATAAATCAAATATGGATTTGAACTATGTATCTTTACTACCTCGTCTATACTTAAATCATTATGTTGTGCAACTTCTTCTAGGTCTGGGCCATGCTCATCACCATAAAGCACTGGAATATTAATAGTACGTGTTTGTTCCATTTCTTTTGATATTGAATTTAAATTTAATGCTTCAATATTTAACTGTGCAATTACAGTTTTAGGCACGTCAACCGTAGTATCAATCGTTAACATAATAGAACGATAAGATGGTACAATCTCTAAAATTGAAGTAAGTTGCTGTTCTTCTATATATGTAACTACATGTTGCACTTTATTAAATGTTGTCCGAGAAATTTCGTTCTCGAAGTAATATATAATTGTTTGTTCATTCAATATTTTGGTTTCCAAAATATTACTCCCCTTTGAATAAATTAAATTATCAGATAATTCATTTCAGTAAATTTCAATTAAAGCAAATTTAAAGTCTGACTTTTATATTTACCCCAACTAAACTAAATTTATCAAACTTTCATGAAATAGTATATCATTTTTTAAACTTGAATTTTAAAAACCCTAAATATCGTTATGATATCAAGGGTTTTTTAAAGTATAACTTATTTAATATCAACAATTTTAACGTTGATTTCTCCACCATTTGGAAGAGGGACACGTACTTCATCATTTAAGCCTTTACCAATTAAGTTTTTCGCCATAGGAGATTCGTTAGAAATTTTACCGTTAAATGCGTCAGCTTCTGCTGAACCAACGATTTGGTAACTTTCTTCTTCGTCACCAGGTAATTCAACGAATGTCACTGTTTTACCGATTTGTACGACGTTATTATCGCCAGTATCTTCAATGATAAGTGCGTTTCTAATCATATTTTCAATACGTTGAATGTCTTGCTCTATAAAACCTTGTTCGTCTTTAGCTGCATCATACTCTGAGTTCTCAGATAAGTCACCAAAAGAACGAGCAACTTTTATTTTTTCGACAACTTCTGGTCGTTTTACAGTCTTTAATTCTTCTAATTCTTGTTCTAATTTCTCATAACCTTCTTGAGTCATTGGATATTGTTTTTGGTTTTCCATAATGTCATCTTCCTTTACTATAAAATTACTATTGTTTACTTACTAATGTCTGGATTTTAGTTGTCATTATGTCGATTGCGACTTTATTACTGCCACCTTCTGGAATGATGATATCGGCATACTTTTTAGTAGGTTCAATAAATTGATTGTGCATAGGGCGCACTACATTTAGATATTGATTTACTACCGATTCCATTGTACGTCCACGTTCCTTAGTGTCACGTAGTAAACGACGTAATATTCTTAAGTCTGCATCTGTATCAACATATATTTTAACGTCCATTAAATCTCTTAATGTTTTATTTTCCAGTGCAAATATACCTTCTACGATAATAACATCTTTTGGTTCAAATGCAATCGTTTCATCGCTTCTAGTATGGTTCTTATAATCATACGTTGGTACTTCGACAACCTTATCATTTCTCAAATCATTTAAATTAGCGATTAATAAATCATTATCAAATGCAAAAGGATGATCATAATTTGTTTCTAATCGCTCTTCAAAAGATAAATGCGATTGGTCTTTATAGTAATAGTCTTGCGCTAAAAGTGCAACACTATGACCTTCTAAATTTTTCATAATTTCGTCAGTAACCGTTGTTTTCCCTGAACCTGAGCCGCCAGCAATTCCTATAATGGTCGTACTTTTCATTACCCAATTTCCTTTCTTATCATGTTGTTTGCATATAAAGGTTTATCGACTTTTATTTGTATAATTTGAAGTGGATGACGCGCAGCATCTAATTCGTTACCTTCTTCGTCGTAAATATGCTCTACAACTTGTTTAAATGTATCGATCTCTGGACCGAAAAACTCTATTTCTTCGCCCGGTGCAAATTTATTACGTTGTTGTATGGTCGCAATTTGTGATGTTTCATCATAATCTAATACTAAACCACAAAAATCATAAGAAGATTGATTTTTTTCACCTACTGAACCAAACATTTGCTCCTCATAACCTGGTGTACCCTCAAAAAATGCTGGAGCAGTAGCTCTATTCGCACATTTACTTAACTCAACTAACCAGCTTGGGTCAATTTTAAAGTTATCAGGGTCAGCAGCATATGCATCGATAACCTTTCGATATACAGATACAACAGTTGCTATGTAATGAATTGATTTCATTCTTCCTTCAATTTTAAGTGAATCGATACCGATATCCATCATATTAGGAATAGATTCAATTAATTTTAAATCTTTCGGACTCATTGCAAATGGCACGACATCATTTTCATTATATAATAAATCTAATTCTCCATCGTCATCAACTGCTAGTAAATCATAGTCCCAACGGCAGCTCTGACAACAACCACCACGGTTTGAATCGCGTGCAGTCATATGATTACTCAATGTACATCTACCGGAATATGCAATACACATAGCTCCATGAATAAAGGCTTCGATTTCTATATCAACCTTGTCCTTCATTTCTTGCATTTCCATAGCGCCTGTTTCACGTGCTAAAACCACACGATCTAATCCCTCTTCTTTCCAGAATTCGACAGCCTTATAATTTGATAAAGATTGTTGCGTGGATAAATGAATTTCAAGTGACGGAGCCACTTTTTTACATGTTTCTATTATTAGTGGATCGGCAACGATTATTCCCGTAGCACCTG
The DNA here is from genome assembly GCF_003019255.1 of Staphylococcus kloosii. Taxonomy (NCBI): domain Bacteria; kingdom Bacillati; phylum Bacillota; class Bacilli; order Caryophanales; family Staphylococcaceae; genus Staphylococcus; species Staphylococcus kloosii. The sequence goes on along the minus strand of NZ_CP027846.1, from coordinate 1,576,299 downwards.
TTGCTTCCAGGTCTTTTAAATATGCATCTAAACCTTCTATATTTTCATCGTGAGCAATAATATTAGTTGTTATATATATTTTAGCACCATATTTACGTGCAAAATTAACGCCTTCTTCAATTTCAGCCATTGTGAAATTGCCAGCATTGGATCTTAAACCATACTCTTGGCCACCTAAAAAGACAGCGTCTGCGCCATAATGAACTGCAATTTTAAGTTTTTCTAAATTCCCAGCAGGTGCTAGTAATTCAGGTTTTTTTATTTTAGGAGTAATAGAAGTATTTGCTTTTTCTAATAATTTCACTTAATTCTCCTCCTTAATATACTGTTTGCTTAAATAAAAATCCTTCGTCAAATGGTCGATGTTCTGGTTGGATTTCTTCAATCGGATCTACGAGCATAAATTTTTCATCCTCGTATGCTTCTGGATCCTCATTATATAAATCGATAGCTTCTCTATATTGAGCAGTGCAAACATTGATATATTCCTCTGTTTGTAATACGCCATCAATTTTAAAGGCATCGATACCGGCTTCTAAAAGCGCATCTAATTCTTCTATTAAACAAATATCATTCGGAGACATAATATGTGTTCCGTTATAATCTTCATACACAGGATATTTGTTATCACGTTCTTCGTCATACAATAACAATTGTTTAGATACATCATTACGTTCAATTTTCATTTGACGTTGTTGGAAAGTATAATAATTCCCTAATAACATACGTTTTGATTGGAACATACATGTCATGCCATGTACTTGAACTTCAATTTCTACATTGGCATGTTGTTTAATGTTTAATATTTCTTCTAAACTTAATTCTCTAGCTAATACCGCTCTGTTAGCGCCCTTCTCCCCCCAATAATTACATTGGAAGTAGTTTGTTACTAAAGCTTCAGCGTCCCAATTTAGCGGAATAGGATGCGCTTGTTGTTTGACGTACATGACTACAGCAGGATCGCCAAAAATTATTCTATCCACATTTATTTCATGTAAATATGAAATATAATCCTCAAGTGCGTTCAAATGATAATTATGAAAAATACCATTTACTGCGATGTAAGCTTTTTTACCATGCTGATGTATTAATTCAACAGCCTCTTTTAAAGTATCGCGATCAAATTCACCAGCAAGTCTCAAACCAAATTTTTGTTCTCCAAGAACAAAAGCATCTGCCCCTTTGTCTATTAGGGTTGCAATATGAGCAACAGATTTGGGTGTCACTAATAATTCAGTCATACTTACTCTCCTTTAATTGAAATAGCTAAACCATCATCAATATTTAAAAAATTAGTAGTAAACGAATCGTTTTGTATTAACCATTCATTATATTTTTGTATTTTTTTGACCATTTGTTTTATATTTCTATTTCTAACTACATCAATATCTGCAACAAAATCATGATATAAGATGTTGTCTGTAATAACGACACCATTTTGTTTTAATAAAGGGGTATATAACTCAAAAAATTTCTTTGACTGTGCTTTGGCAGCATCGATAAAAATCATATCAAAGGTCTGATTTTTTACAGTGTCAAATTGTTCTAATGCATCGCCTTGAATCATATGAATTTGCTGTTGAAAATTATAACGTTCAAAATTGCTTGATGCCTGTGCTTGCATTTGTTCATTTCTTTCAATTGTCGTAACTTGGATTTGCGGATTAATTGCAGCAAATTGCATTGAACTATATCCTATGGCTGTACCAATTTCAAGAATTTTAGTAGGTTTATGTATTCTAATTATTTGTTTAATCATTTCAAGTGTCATTCGATCGACAATAGGCACATCATTTTCTTCTGCATATGCTCTCAATTCTTCTATGTTAGTAGAATTATAGTCTAGTAAATTTAATAAATAAGCTTGATTTTTTTCCAAATTATTACTTCCTTTATATTATCTTAAAACAATTAATTATAGTGTCTATCATATTGATTATTAAAATGACAAAATACAGTTTTTGTTTATAGTAGTTGTTTACATACGGTAAATATAATTTAACTTTAAATATTCTACCATATTTTATTGAGAAAGATAAGATTGAAAAGGCAATGACTGCATTTCTATTCATAAAAATTACTGTATGAACTTAATTTGTATGTTTAATTATAAAAAAAGAATAAATTCTATTAAAAAGTAATAGAATTTATTCTTTAAAGTGTTAATTATTCATGATCGTGATCATGGTCGTACGCGTCATCCATTTCAGTATTAACAACTTCTTCAATCATATCCCATTCTTCATCAGTTTCTACCGGTAAGAACTTACCACCTTCACCATTTTCATCTGGGTCATTAATCATTGGGACTAATTCAATTAAATCGTCGTCATCTGCTTCTGCGCCTTCTTCTGCTAAAATGACATATTCTTTTTTAAATTCAGGATGATAGAATTCTAAAACTTTGCGGTAAAGAACTTCATTTCCTTCTTCGTCATATAGAGTTAGTAATTCTTCCTCATTATTAATTTGTAATTCTGCATTGTTATGTTCTGTCATCTTAAATTTCTCCTTTTTATTGAATTGAATCCAAGTAACCTTGCAAGATAAATACTGCTGCCATCTTATCGATAACTTTTTTTCTTTTTTGTCTAGATACATCAGCCTCTAGCAAAGAACGTTCTGCAGCCATTGTGCTAAGACGTTCATCCCACATGATTATTTCAAGTGAGGGTAAAGCTTCTTGAAGCTGTTCTTTGTATTGTAACGAAGCTTCCCCTCGAAATCCAATAGAATTATTCATATTTTTTGGTAATCCAATAACAACTGTGCCCACGTTTTCTTTTTTTACTATTTGTACAAGCTTATCAATACCAAGCTCATTTTCTTTTTCATTTATTTGGAGTGTGTCTAAGCCTTGTGCAGTCCAACCCATTAAATCACTAATGGCAATACCAACAGTTTTACTTCCTACATCAAGACCCATTATTTTTTTCGTTAACATAATTATTCTTTCGTACTATCTTGGAGATAGCTTGACACTAGTTCTTCCATAATGTCATCTCTATCGATATGTCTAATTTGATTTCGCGCATCGTTGTGTCTTGGGATATATGCAGGATCACCTGAAAGTAAATATCCCACGATTTGGTTTACAGGGTTGTAGCCACGTTCTTCTAATGTATTATATACATTTAGTAACACTGTTCTGACATCTTTCTTAGGTATTTCATCATAACTAAACTTCATTGTTTTATCTAAGTTTTCCACGTCAAACACTCCTTCAAATATAGTAAAAATTGTACAACACTATTTTAACTTACTCTATCTTCAAGTTACAGTGATTTAATGTAATTTTTAATAAAACGTAATGATTCTGTTATGTTTTCAGGCTGTGTACCGCCACCTTGAGCCATATCAGGACGACCGCCACCTTTACCACCAACTACTGGAGCCATTTCTTTAATGATATCTCCAGCTTTAACTTTATCAGTTAATGATTTTGGTACTGTAGCAATAAGTGAAACTTTATCGCCCACCTTACTTACTAAAATAATAACAGTATCTTGTAATTTAGATTTGAAATCATCCATCGTTTCGCGGATTGCATTGGCATTATCTACTTCCACTTCGGTAGCTAATACGTTCAAGCCATTTATTTCTTCAACCTGATCTTTAATGTCACCCATTTTCAACGCCGTAATTTCTTTACTACGTTGTTCTAACTGTCTGTGTAATGATTTTTCATCATTTTGCATTTGTACAACTTTATCTAAAACTTGATCATCAGCTTTTACTTTAATTTGTTTTTTCAATTGTTTGAAATGATTTTGAATTGATTCTAAATATAGGAATGCTGATTTTCCAGTTAATGCTTCAATTCTACGTACCCCAGCACCTGTACCTGATTCACTTACAATTTTGAATAAACCGATTTCTGACGTATTGCTTACGTGAATACCACCACATAATTCTATTGAAAATGGTGCCATGTCGACAACTCTAACTACGTCACCGTATTTTTCACCAAATAATGCCATAGCACCCATTTTTTTAGCTTCGTCAATTGGCATTTCTTTAATAGAAACTGAAATATTATTCCATATTTCTTCATTTACGCGACGTTCAACAATTTCGATTTCTTCTTCAGATAGCGGACCGAAATGTGAAAAGTCAAAACGTAATCTATCAGGCTCTACTAATGAACCTGCTTGGTTAACATGATCACCTAAAATTTCTTTTAATGCTGCATGTAGTAAATGTGTCGCACTGTGATTTTTCTTAATTGCTTGACGTTCGTTGTGATTTACTTCTGCAGTTACTTTAGCACCTGTAGTTACTTTACCAAATTGTACTTTACCTGTGTGTAAGTTTTGACCGTTTGGTGCTTTGGTTACTTCTTCTACATAGATTTCAAAACTTTCATTACTTATCGTACCTTTATCAGCAACTTGTCCACCACTAACAGCGTAGAATGGTGTTTCTTTTAAGATAAGACTAATTTCGTCACCAGCTTCAACTGTATTAACAAGCTCACCATCTTTAATAATGTCAGTTATTGTAGAATCTGCAGCCATTTGTTCATAGCCAACAAACGTACTGTCAGTATTAATTTGTTTTAACACATCACTTTGGATTTGCATAGATTGTCCACTTTGACGCGCTTGACGTGCACGATCTCTTTGTTTTTGCATTTCAACTTCAAAAGTATCCATATCTATTGATAAACCTTCTTGTTGCGCAAATTCTTCAGTTAACTCTACTGGGAAACCATAAGTATCATAAAGCTTAAACGCATCTTCACCAGCAATTGTTTTATCGCTGTCCTTAGCTTTTTGTACAAGTGTGTTTAAGATTGCTAAACCTTCTTGTAATGTTTCATGGAATCTCTCTTCTTCTGATTTAATAACACGTTGTATAAACTGTGCTTTTTCTTTTACATTTGGGTAGTATGGTTCCATAATTTCAGCAACGATATCTACCAATTTATATAAAAATGGTTCATTAATGTCTAGTGACTGGCTAAAACGTACTGCTCTACGTAATAATCTACGTAATACATAGCCACGTCCTTCATTTGCTGGCAACGCGCCATCAGCAATAGCAAATGAAATTGTTCTAATATGATCTGATATAACTTTAAACGCAACATCATATTCATTATTAGTTAAATATTTTTTGCCAGAAATTTTTTCTACTTCTTCAATAATTGGCATAAATAAATCTGTTTCATAGTTAGTACGTACATCTTGAGCCACAGATGCCATTCTTTCAAGACCCATACCAGTATCAATATTTTTATTAGGAAGTGGCGTATAAGTATGGTCTTTATTATGGTTAAATTCACTAAATACTAAGTTCCATACCTCTAAGTAACGTTCGTTTTCGCCACCTGGATACATTTCTTCTGGAGGGTCTTCCTGACCATATTCGTCTCCGCGGTCATAAAATATTTCAGTGTTTGGTCCAGAAGGTCCTTCACCTATATCCCAAAAGTTACCTTCAATTCGAATAATACGACTTTCTTCAAGTCCAATATCTTCATGCCATAATTTATAAGCTTCAGTATCTTCAGGATGTATTGTTACATATAATTTACTTGGTTCCATGCCCATCCATTTGTCGCTAGTTAAAAACTCCCAAGCATATTCAATAGCTTCTTTTTTGAAATAATCACCAATAGAAAAATTACCTAACATTTCGAAAAATGTATGGTGACGTGCAGTGAAACCAACATTTTCAATATCATTCGTACGAATCGCTTTTTGTGAATTTACAATTCTAGGTTTTTTTGGTGTTTCACGACCATCGAAATATTTTTTTAATGTTGCTACCCCTGAGTTAATCCATAATAATGAATCGTCATCGATAGGTACTAATGGTGCAGAAGGTTCTACCATATGCCCTTTTTCTACAAAGAAGTCTATAAAACCTTGTCTAATCTCACTTGCTTTTAAGTTTTTCATTTATAACCCTCCAATTTAATACATACATCATTTATAAATAATTTTGCGCACAAAAAAAGTTCATCCACTATAAAAGGGACGAACGATTCGCGGTACCACCCTAGTTATAAACAAAACAATAGCGTTTCGGAAAACGTACATTTTGTTTATCACTCAATTAAGTATTTATTAACAATGACACGAAGTAGCGTTCAATAACTCAGACTGTACTTTTCACCAACCAGCACATCTCTATATGTTCAAAGTTATTTACTCATCTTCTTTATAAACTTTAAATACATTGTATTTATTTTCTAACTTCGTGTCAATCATTAACGAAGTCATAAGGCGACATTTGTCCCATATTTATCATGGGATCTATTTTATATATTGTTGTTTCGCTTAATTCTATAGATGCATCAAAACTATTGTTAACTTCTTTTGCGTCAGCTTGTGCTTCATCTTCATCATTGTTAAAGTAAGCTTGTAATAATGAACAAAGTTGCGTCATTCTAACTTGCCCGTTCGTTTTCAAACCTAAATCAAAGGCTTGTGGATCGCCTAAAAAGACTAAAGATTGTTTAGCTCTAGTTAAACCAGTATATAAGATAGGCTTCTGCAACATTCTATAATATTGTTTGACCATAGGCATAATAACAATCGGAAATTCAGAACCTTGAGATTTATGAATAGACGTACAATATGCATGTGTCAATTCCATTAAATCCTGTCTCGTAAATGTAATTTCATTGCCTTCAAAATCTACAACTACGACATCTTTATCTAACGCATTTTCTTTCGCCCAAAATATGCCAACTATAACACCTATATCGCCATTAAAAATATTATCATTTGGGCGATTGACCAGTTGTAATACTTTATCGCCTTTACGAAACAGTACTTCTCCAAATTCGATTTCTCTAGTGTCTTTATCCTTAGGGTTCAAAATACCTTGCAATACTGAATTTAATTTTTTAATACCTGCTGAACCTTTATACATCGGAGCTAGCACTTGGATATCACTCATATCATATCCTTTTGAAACTGCACTATTAACTACCTTATCAACGACTTCAGGAATTTGTTCTGTAGAACAATTTATAAAGTTTCTATCGTGAAAGCGTTGCGTAATATCAACATGTTGATTTAATTTGATACGATGTGCTAACTCAATAATACTTGAACCTTCTTGTTGTCGATAAACTTCAGTAAGATTTACTCTAGGAATTACTTTAGAATCAATTAAATCTTTAAAGACTTGTCCTGGTCCTACAGATGGTAATTGGTCTTCGTCCCCCACCAATACAATTTGAGCATCGATTGGCACGGCGCTCATAAATTGATGGAACAACCACGTATCGACCATAGACATTTCATCGATAATGATTAATTTCGCATTAATTTCATTATCCAATATATCTTCTGGCTGTGTATCTTGATTCCACCCAATTAACCGATGAATCGTCATGGCTTCAAGTTCTGTCGACTCAGATAATCTTTTAGAAGCTCGACCCGTTGGTGCTCCTAATACAATTGGATAATCATCTTCCTTATAATCATCATAATCTAACGATAAGCCATGAATTTCAGCATATAATTCTACAATACCTTTTATAACAGTAGTTTTACCTGTACCAGGTCCACCTGTTAATAACATTACTTTAGAATTAATAGCCGTTTGTAAAGCTTCTCTTTGAGATTCGGCATAGCTGACATTGTTCTTATCTTCAATATCTCCAATTTCTAACAATAATTCTGAAGTTTCTATATCTTTTAATTTCTTTGTATATGTGAAATTACGATATAAATTTTGCACACTTTTAATTTCTGAGTAATATAAACTTGGAATAGCGAACTGATCTTCTTGTTGTATTAATTTACTATCATTCACGAGTTGATCGATTTGCGCTTCAATTTGCTTTCTTTCTATCTCTTCAGCTGGTGGATTTGATAACATATCCTGGACGTTATCTATTAAAAATTGGCTTGGTAAATAAGTATGACCTTGTTTAATACATTCTTCTTCTAGTAAATATAGAATACCTGCTTTAATACGTTCAGGATCATTATATTGAATACCAATATTTTTAGCTAATACATCTGCCTTATTGAAACCAATACCTTTTACATCATAAACAAGTTGATACGGACTCTTCTCAATTACATTTAAAGTTTCACCGAGATATGTTTGGTAAATATTCATGGCTAACTTAGGACCGAAACCTAAGTCATGCAGTCGAATGATAATTCGCTCAGTTTCTTGATTACTCGCGATTTGTTCGGCAATTTGTTGTTGTTTTTTCTTAGGTAAGCCAGGCACTTTTTCAAGTACTGTTGCATCATTTAAAATATCTGAAATTGTATTTTCACCTAGGGCGTTTACAATATTTTGAGCAGTTTTTTTACCAATTCCTTTAAATAGATCACTAGAAAGATAACTGACGATGGCTTCTTTTGTTTGAGGTAACTCTTTTTCGAATGTTTCGGCCTTTAGTTGTTTACCATATTTGGGATGCGTAGCGACTTGTCCTTTGAAAGTATAAACATCACCTTCAACCACTTCAGGGAAAAATCCTACAACTGTCGGCATACTATCAAAGGTTTCATTTGATTCAATTGTATCGACTTTTAACACAGTATAAAAGTTATCTTTATTTTGAAATAGAATTGCGTCAACTGTGCCTTTAACCATTGAATAGTTAAACAGTGTAGAATCAGCCATGGCTTTACTCCTCCTCTTGAATTGATTTAAAAGTTGTTATCGCGTGTTGGCTCATATGGTGTTCCGGGTTAATAGCTACTGCTTTATTAAAGTAATTTAAAGCATCATCAACGTTTTCAGTACTCATATATGTAGCTAAACCTAAATTATAAAGCGCATCAACGTGTTCATTGTCTAATGTTAATACGTAATTTAATTGTTCAATTGCTTGATCAAACATCTCTAAATGACATAATACTAAACCATATTGGAATTGAACTTCCACATCTTGTCGGTCATCCGCTTCAGCTGCCGTCATTAAAAATGGCATCGCTTGTTTAAATGATTCAAGTTGGTTAAATGACATACCTATCATATAATTTGCGTCAATCTTATCCACTAAACCATCTTTGGCATGTTGTAATGCAGTTTGATATAACTTGATAGCTTCATTAAAACGACCTTCATTATAATATACATTTGCTAAATTATAATAAACAGCACCGTTCTCAGCATCTATTGTTAATGCTTTTTGGAAAAATGTTTCAGCATGTTCAATTTCGCCCGCTTCTGCTATTAATATACCTGCATTGATGTAATTTTCTATTTCTTGTGGGTTATTTTCTATATTATCAAATAAAGCTTGTAACGCCTTATCATTTTGACCTTGTTTAATATAATTATAAATTTCTTCTTGTTCCATGCTCGATACCCCATTTCTAATAGTTTAGTATAACATTATATTAAAATAGTTAGATAGTTTTTAACAAAAAAAGAGAATGAGAAATAATATGTTTCACTTAAATAATGAATGCATATTACAAGCATTACACATTTGATTTTAGTAAACATTTACTTCTCAATCTCTATATTGAAATTTTCTATTATACTACGTAACTTAATTGACCAGAATTTTTATAAACGTCGTCAATTGTTGCTCCACCTAAACAAACTTCGCCGTCATAAAATACGACTGCTTGACCTGGAGTAATTGCACGTACTGGCACATCAAAAGTAACACGTATTGCATTATCTGATTCTTTTTGTACAAATACTTTTGTATCTTTTTGACGATATCTAAATTTAGCAGTACATTCAAAGCCATTTGTTAAATCTACATCATTTACGAATGAGATGTCTGAAGCAATTAAATAATCACTATAAAGTGCATCGTGGTCAAAACCTTGTTCAACATAAAGTACGTTTTCTTCTAAGTTTTTACCTACTACGAACCATGGGTCACCATCGCCACCTATACCTAGACCATGACGTTGGCCAATCGTATAATACATCAAACCACCGTGTTCACCTTTAACTTCGCCATTTAATGTTACCATTTTACCTGCTTGAGCCGGTAAATATTGTGATAAAAATGTTTTGAAGTTTCTTTCACCAATGAAACAAATACCAGTTGAATCTTTTTTCTTAGCAGTGGCTAAGTTTTGTTCTTCTGCTATTTTTCTAACTTCTTTTTTATCAATATCTCCAATAGGGAACATAACTTTTGATAATTGTTCTTGAGATAATTGGTTTAAGAAATAAGTTTGGTCTTTATTATTGTCAACGCCTCTTAACATTTCTACATGACCATCTTCATGTCGTTTAATGCGGGCATAATGACCTGTTGCTACAAAATCTGCACCTAGTTTAAGTGCATGTTCTAAAAATGCTTTAAATTTAATTTCTTTATTACACATTACATCTGGATTTGGTGTTCTACCTTTTTTATATTCATCTAGGAAGTATGTGAATACTTTATCCCAGTATTGTTGTTCAAAATTGACCGCATAATACGGGATACCAATTTGATTACAAACTGCAATGACATCATTATAATCTTCTGTCGCTGTACATACGCCATTTTCATCTGTATCGTCCCAATTTTTCATAAAGATGCCAATGACATCATAACCTTGCTCTTTTAATAAATGCGCTGTAACGGAACTATCAACACCACCTGACATACCAACAACTACACGTGTATTTTCATTGCCCAACTATTATTCCTCCTTAAATTTATGATAGATTTTGTGAATTTCCATCGCTATATATTTGATTTCTGCCTCTGTATTTAATTCATTAAAACTAAACCTTACTGAATGTTTTGCTCGCTCATCGTCATCGTACATTGCCGCTAATACATGCGAAGGTGTCGTAGATCCTGCTGTGCATGCTGAACCTGAAGAAACATATATATTAGACAAATCTAATAATGTCAGCATTGTTTCAACATCTATAAACGGAAAATATAAGTTTACTACGTGACCAGTCGTATCTACCATCGATCCATTCACTTCAAATGGTACTGATCTTTCTTGTAATTTAACTAAAAACAAATTTTTCAATGACATTAAGTGTACGTTATTGTCATCCAAATTATCTGTGGCTAGCTTTAATGCTTCTGTTAGTCCCGCAATTTGAGGGATATTTTCTGTACCTGCACGACGCTTGGTTTCTTGTTCTCCACCTAGTTGCATATAACGCATCATTGTACCTTCTTTAACTAATAATACGCCAATACCTTTAGGCCCACCAAATTTATGTGCAGTAATACTCATAGAATCAATGCTAAATTCGTTAAAATCTATATCCAAATGACCTATCGCCTGCACAGCATCAACATGAAACATTGCATTTGAGTTTTTGACGATATCATCTATTTCATACATAGGTTGCACAGTACCTACTTCATTATTAACAAACATAATTGATACTAAAATTGTGTCATTCGTTATAGCATTTTTCAATTGTTCAATGTCGATAATGCCTTGTTCGTCTACATCAAGATAAGTTACAGTGAATCCTTCGTTTTCAAGTTGTTCAAAGACATGTAATACAGAATGATGTTCAATTTTTGATGTAATAAGATGCTTACCTTTATGTTGATGCTTATAAGCAATACCTTTAATCGCTGTATTATTAGATTCAGTAGCGCCACTTGTAAATATAACTTCGTTCGTTTTAGCACCTAACATTTGAGCAATTGCTCTACGTGATTCGTCTAAATATTTACGTGCATCTCTACCAATACTATGAATTGAAGATGGATTACCATAATGTAAAGTATAAAGTTCCATCATTTTATCAATTACTGGCTGTTTAACCGGTGTGGTTGCAGCATTATCTGCATAAACTTCCATGACTTTTCGACACTCCTCACAATTTTATCAATGGTCCAATGATAGCACCATGTTTCTAATTTTTCTAGTCGTCTGTTTGGTAATGACCAAATTCATCTATATGTTTAAAATCTTCTAATAAAGACAACGTGCTATCCACGTCGTCATCTAATTTAGGTTGTAAGGCTGAATTTATTATTTTGCAATCTTTAATATACCAATGTGTCCCAGCAAACTTACTTTTTAAATATTCATCGTGTGTAATTAATAATACTTGGCCACTAAATTCTTTTAACATCTCCATGATTAACTCTTGCGTGTGAATATCGAAATAATTAGTTGGTTCGTCTAAAATAAGCAGATGTGGTTCTGCAAAAAATAATAATGCAAATTGAAGTCTACTTTTTTCACCCATAGAAAGATTACTGATCTTCTCAAATAAACTATCATGGCCAAAATTAAATGCATTTAAAATTGTTTGGGCACTACTCCGAGTCATATTAGGCAGTTCCAATAACATTTCCATAGGTGTGTTATCAAAGTTTAAATTATTATTTTGTTGCTCAAAGCATGCTACTTCTAATGACGGTGAAATATTGATTGTACCGCTTGTTGGCTGAATAAGCCCCGTAAGTAATTTTACAAACATCGATTTGCCACTACCGTTCGGTCCAGTTAATAAAACATTTTCCCCCTTTTTCATTGTAATATCTACATTATCAAATAATATTTCATGTTCGTTTTGATAACTCATTTGATGTAATTGGAAAAGGCTTCTATTGTTAAACTGTTGCCCGTTATAGAGTTTAATTTGAGCAATATTATCCGAAGTAGGCTTAGTTACATTCTTATTTGCTATAAGCTGCTGCGTTTGTGTTTCTTTAGTTTTAGCACGTTTCATAAGTTTACTTAATTTTTTCTGTCCTACTGGATCTCGCACACTAGTCTGTGCACTAGATGATTCATGCCATTGTTTGACACGTTGAATATTTTTTTCTAACTGTTTAATCTGTTGTTGTTGCTTAATGTAAGCATTGTTCTGAGATTTAATGGCTAAATCTGTAATATTTTTATAATCATCATAATTACCTTCATATTTTGTGGTTTCTTTATTATTAATAGCAATGATATGACTTGCAACATTGTTAATAAAGGTACGATGATGTGAAATCATTATAATGGTTTGAGTAGAATGATTAATAAAACGACATAAATCTTTTACCATATCATTGTCTAAATGGTTTGTTGGTTCGTCGAGTAATAACAATGTTTGTCGCGATAATATAGCTCTAATAATAGCTATCCTCGTTTGTTCGCCACCACTTAAATGTTTAAGTGGTTTAGTTAAAGTATCTTCAGTAATTTTAAATTGCTTCGCTTGAGTCACTATCTTCTGTTCAAAGCCATAGCCATCATATTCAATATATTTGGCTAAAGCATTTAAATCGGCTTCTAAGTTCATTTTCATCTGATACAAATTTGAATCTAATGAAATAATGTAATCTATCGCAGTTAGTTCTCTGTAGTTTGTTAAATCTTGTTCCATATAGTAAGCATTATCACTATAAGTTTCATAGATTTTTGCTAATAATGAGGTCTTTCCTACGCCATTATTACCAATGATAACGACATGTTCCCCATCTTCTATACTTATATTTATATTATCAATTAGTGTTTTGCCATATGGTTCGAACGGTTTTCGTGCATAATAAAAAGACATAACATATTCCTCGCTCTCTTGGAGATATGCATGTCTTTTCAAATAAATATAACAGCCTATTTTTTAATAAACTTGGACAATGACATATCTCACGCGTTTTTTATAAGAATTTGAGTTGAAATTTGCTTATGAGATTTATCCATTGTCTTATTAAGGCCACCTATCGTTAAAATTTACTATATTATACCAGTGAGCAATTTTTTACGCAAGTTCACAGTCGCCTGTTATACTTTCAATTATTAGTTATTACTAAGGAGGATACTGAAATGACAGAAATAAAGTTATCCGCGCTAAATCTTGTTCCTATTAGAGAAGGACAAACAGATAAAGACGCAATTGATGATATGGTCAAATTAGCTCAAAATCTTGAAAAGCTTAATTTCGAAAGATATTGGATAGCTGAACACCATAATGCCCCTAATTTGGTTAGTTCGGCTACAGCATTACTAATTCAACATACATTAGAACATACACATTCTATTAAAGTTGGATCTGGTGGTATCATGTTGCCAAACCATGCACCATTAATCGTCGCAGAGCAGTTTGGTACTATGGCAACCGTATTTCCAAATCGTGTAGATTTAGGACTTGGTAGAGCGCCAGGTACAGACATGATGACTGCTAGCGCTTTACGCCGAGATCAACATAATGGCGTATACGAATTCCCAGACGAAGTTGAACAACTTGCAACTTATTTTGGTCCAGCTAATCAACAAGGATATGTTCGTGCTTATCCAGCCGTAGATAAAAATGTTCCACTTTATGTTTTAGGTTCTTCAACTGATTCAGCTCATTTGGCTGCTCGTAAAGGTTTACCATATGTATTCGCTGGTCATTTTGCCCCTCAACAGATGCAAGATGCCATGGAAATATATAAGTCATTATTCGAACCATCTGATGTTTTAGACAAACCTTATATGATTGTTTGTTTGAATGCGATCGTAGCTGAAACTGATGCAGAAGCCGAATATTTAGCTTCAACACAAGCACAAGTCATGGTCAGTATTACACGTGGTAGAATGCAACCTGTTCAACCACCAACAGATGATTTACAAGGATTATTAACACCTAGAGAATTTGAATTAGCAAAACAACGTATGTCACAATCTCTTATTGGCTCTGAAGCAACAGTAAAAGAAAAACTTCAGAACTTTATTGCGGAAAATGGTGATATAGACGAATTAATGGCTATTAGTTATATCTACGACCAAGAAGCACAATTAGATTCATATAAGAGATTGAATAAATTAGTTTCAGAAATGAATAATAACTAAAAAATGCCTACAGCACTCATTAGCTGTAGGCATTTTTTAGTTATTATTTTTTATCGTGATCTTTGTGATCTTTATGTTCATCTTTGTGATCACTTTCTTTTTTGTCGCCACCGCCAGTGAATTTATCAATTTGTTCACTCGCTTGTTTAGCTTTATCGTTATCAGTATCTTTTAATTTATCTGATACATTTTTTGCTGCTTCTTTTGCTTTATCGAAGAAGTTCTCTGCCATATTAATCGGCTCCTTTGTTGTTTATCTAATAATTATTTTTTAAATTTATCAATTACATCGTTAGCTTTATCTTTTGCATTTTCTACAACTTCTTTAGCTTTGCCTGAACCTTTGTCTTTCTTACCTTCTTTTTCAAGTTTGTCATCATCAGTAACGTTACCTACTGTTTCTTTAACATTACCTTTAGCTTGTTCAAATTTGTTTTCATCAGCCATTATAATAACCTCCTTAGTGTGTACATACTAATTGAATACCACAATAATTAAGTTATAAACATATTAATTCTAATTTTTTTAAATATAGAACATGTACCCGTCTAGATTATCTGTTTCTTTATATTCTGCTAAATATTTAAGTGTAGTATTATCAAGTACATCTCTTACTGCATCACGCATTCTAATCCATAATTGTTTTTGTGCTGGTGGCTCAGACTCGATACTTTCAACGAATGTAATAGGCCCTTCTAAAAGTCGAATAATATCTCCAGCGCTTATTTCTTCTGCTGGCACTCTTAATTGATAACCGCCTTTAGCACCACGCACGCTACGTATTAATCCTGCATTTCTTAGCGGACCTACAAGTTGCTCTAAATACAAATCACTTAAATTATTTTCTTCTGCTATAGATTTTAATGATACGCAACCTTGCCCTTCTTTTTTAGCTAAGGAAATCATTAAAGTTAGTCCGTATCTTCCTTTAGTTGAAATTTTCATTGTATAACCTCACTTAATCGAATACTTATATATTCCCATAGTATCATTTTTTGCGTTAATATAGAATTAGAAAGGTGTGAAACAACGTGACTAATGAACCATTAGCTGCAAGAATGCGTCCAGAAAATATAGACGAAATTATTTCCCAACAACATTTGGTTGGTCCAACAGGTATTATTAGAAGAATGGTAGACACTAAACGTTTATCATCAATGATTTTTTATGGGCCACCTGGCATTGGTAAAACGAGCATTGCTAAAGCAATTGCTGGGAGTACGCAATATAAATTCAGACAGTTAAATGCTGTTTCTAACACTAAAAAAGATATGCAACTTATAGTTGAAGAAGCTAAAATGTCTGGCCAAGTAATTTTGCTATTAGATGAAATCCATAGATTAGATAAAACGAAACAAGATTTTTTATTACCACACCTAGAAAATGGCAAAATCGTATTGATTGGTGCAACTACTTCAAACCCATACCATGCAATCAATCCAGCAATACGTTCAAGAGCTCAAATATTCGAATTATACCCACTAACTGATGAAGATGTGAACTTAGCACTCAAAAGAGCCTTGGAGGACGATGAAAGAGGATTAAAAAGCTATAACGCACAAGTCGATGATGATGCAATGGAATATTTTTCAACACAAAGTCAAGGAGACGTTAGAAGTGCCTTAAACGCTTTGGAATTAGCAGTCTTAAGTTCAGAAGTGAATGAAGATATGCGCCACATTACATTACAGGATGCTAAAGATTGTTTACAACGAGGTGCTTTTCTTAGTGATAAAGATGGAGATATGCATTATGACGTAATGAGTGCATTTCAAAAGTCGATTCGTGGTAGCGACGTGAACGCCGCATTGCACTATCTTGCGCGTTTAATCGAAGCTGGTGATTTACCCACGATTGCACGTCGTTTACTTGTTATAAGTTTTGAAGATGTCGGTTTAGCTTCTCCTAATGCAGGTCAACGGACATTAGCCGCTATTGATGCAGCAGAAAGACTCGGATTCCCTGAGGCACGTATCCCATTAAGTCAGGCTGTAATTGAGTTATGCTTATCACCTAAATCAAATTCGGCGATAACATCTATAGATAAAGCACTTTCAGATATAAGAAAAGGCCATGTCGGACAAATACCTGACCATTTAAAAGATGGACATTATTCAGGAGCAAAAGAATTAGGTCGAGCTATAGGTTATCAATATCCTCATAGTCACGAAAGTGGATTTATTGCACAACAGTATTTACCTGATAAACTTAAAAATAAAATTTATTATGAACCAAAAACAACTTCAAAATCTGAACAACAATTTAAATCGATATATGAAAACATTACTCAAGCGCAACAACAAAATTCAAAATAACACAAAAAAACCGTTACTACCCTTATGAGGAGCAGTAACGGTTTTTAATTTATAAAAAGTTACACTTGGCCTTTGTCTTTTATTCTAGTTACTGGAATATCTTTTACTATATCATTAATAACATAACTTGCGCATATTAAACCCACAACACTTGGCACAAAGGCATTAGAAGATGGTGGAATTTGCGCTTTTCTAGTTGGTGCATTTTCATCACCTACAGTCGCCTTAACATCTTCTCTAATAATTATTGGACTTTCATCTGAAAAAACTACAGGTATACCTTTGCGGATACCTTTTTTCTTTAATTTCTGACGAATAATGCGGGCCATTCTATCAGTGTGCGTTTTAGAAATATCTTCAATTTGAAATCTTGTTGGATCTGTTTTATTTGCTGCACCCATACTTGAAATCACTTTTATACCTCTATTTAAACACTGTTCCATTAAATGTACTTTATACATAATAGTGTCACTCGCATCTATAAAGTAATCTATATCATATTGTTCGAATAGTTCTTCGTAAGTATCTTCTGTATAGAACATATGTAAAGAAGTTACTTTGCAATCAGGATTTATCAACTTAATACGTTCTTCCATCAATGTAACTTTACTTTGTCCTATAGTAGATGTTAAAGCATGTAACTGACGGTTTACGTTTGTAATATCAACATCATCTTTATCAATAAGTATAATATGACCTATGTTAGTTCTTGCCAAAGCTTCAGCAGCAAATGAACCTACACCGCCAACCCCTAGTACAACTACGGTTTGTTCTTTTAATAAATCCAAACCTTCTTGACCATAAGCCAATTCATTTCTTGAAAATTGATGCTTCATAACAATACTCCTCTTTTTCTCTATTTTAATAGTTAAGATTATACATGAAATTCACTCATATTTTTACTCATAATTTTTATTTAAACAAAAAAATACGCAAGACGTAAGTCTTGCGTACCGATAGAGTCCGTATATGCCGTAGTTATAAGTAGCTTGATCATTCGGCCTGCTATATACAGGTGGGTGCCCTGTTTCTTGTTTTGCAAGTCCTCCTAGAGGCGTTTGCGCTACAAGAAAACCCATTGGGCTCCCTGATCAAAGAGTGTTAGGCCCAAATTAAAAAGCAAACATACGAACATTACAGATGACTATCTTATGAATATATCATACCACAATTTTTTGTAATGGCAAGAATTTAAACTCGCATCTAATTAATGTCTAATGCGTAATGACAACTCTTCTAATTGTTTATCAGATACTTCGCTAGGTGCATCAGTTAATAGACATGTAGCTGATGCAGTTTTAGGGAATGCAATTGTATCTCTAAGATTTGTTCTGTTTGTTAATAACATTACTAATCTATCAAGACCTAAAGCGATACCGCCATGTGGTGGCGCACCATATTTGAATGCATCTAATAAGAAACCAAATTGCTCTCTTGTCTGTTCCTCTGTGAAACCTAAAGCTTCGAACATTTTAGCTTGTAAGTCGCCTTCGTGAATTCTTATTGAACCACCGCCAAGCTCATAACCATTTAACACAATGTCATATGCTTTAGCTTGCACGTTTTCAGGTTCTGTAGACAATTTATCTATATGTTCATCTTTTGGTGCAGTGAAAGGATGGTGAGCAGCTACATAACGTTTAGATTCTTCATCATATTCTAATAATGGCCAATCAGTTACCCATAAGAAGTTCAATTTACTTTCGTCAATTAAGCCTAATTCTCGAGCTAATTTCACACGTAATGCACCTAAACTTTGTGATACGACACTTTGTGAATCTGCTACGAATAGGACTAAGTCACCTGCTTCGGCACCTGTTAGGCTTTGTAAAGTAGCAACGTGATCATCTTCAAAGAAACGTCCTATTGGACCACTTACGCCATCTTCTACAACTTTAACCCATGCTAAACCTTTAGCACCATAGATATTTACAAATTCAGTTAATCCATCTATATCTTTTCGTGTGTATTGGTCAGCAGCACCTTTGGCAACGATAGCTTTAACTTGTCCACCTTTTTCAACTGCGCTATTAAACACTTTAAAGTCCATAACTTTACCTAATTCAGATACATCAATTAATTCCATGTCAAAACGTGTATCTGGCTTATCTGAACCATATCTTCTCATCGCTTCGTCATAAGTCATACGTGGGAATTGTTCTTGTAAATCAATGCCTTTAACGTCTTTCACGACTTTTTTCAGCATTTCTTCGCCCATTTCAATAACATCTTCTTGATCAACAAAGCTCATTTCGATATCGATTTGAGTAAATTCTGGTTGTCTGTCAGCACGTAAATCTTCGTCTCTAAAACATTTAACGATTTGGTAGTATTTGTCAAAACCACTTATCATCAATAACTGTTTAAAAATTTGTGGTGATTGTGGTAATGCATAAAATTCACCGTCGTGTACACGAGAAGGCACTAAATAGTCACGTGCACCCTCAGGAGTTGATTTTGTTAATACAGGTGTTTCAATGTCATAAAAACCAGCATCGTCTAAATAATTACGTACTGCCTTTGTTGTTTGATGACGCATCTTGAATGTTTGAGCTAATTCTTGTCTTCTTAAGTCTAAATATCTATATTTTAAACGAATATTTTCGTCTACATTTTGATTTTCTTCATTTAAAGAAAATGGTGGTGTTTCTGCTTTATTAATAACATTAATATCAGAAACTTGCACTTCAACTTGACCAGTAGCAATTTTAGGATTTACAGTTTCTGGTTCTCTTTTTTTCACAAGTCCTGTTACTTCTACAACATATTCTGAACGTACTGATTCAGCTGTTTGTAATGCTTCTTCAGAGAATGAAGGATTAAACACAATTTGTACATAACCTTCACGGTCTCTTAAATCAATAAAAATTAATCCACCTAAGTCTCTACGGTTGTGAACCCAACCCTTTAATGTTACTTCTTGGTCTAATAATGATTCTGTAACTAATCCACAGTAAGTTGTTCGTTTACTCATTTTATATTCTCCTTATTTATTAAAGTATGCTCCTACGCTATCTAATTGTATTGATTCACTTTCACCAGTTGTCATATCTTTTATGGCTACTTGGTTATTTTCTAACTCTTGGTCGCCAATAACGATTGTATAATCTGCATTTAAGCGATCTGCTTGTTTCATTTGGCCTTTAATTTTGCGATCCATGTAATCTTTGTCAGCTTTAACGCCTTGTTTACGTAAATCATTTAATAATTTAACGGCATAATCATCAGCTTCTTTACCCATCGTAACAATAAATAAATCGAAGTCATTATCTACATCTAATTCGATATTTTCTTCTTCTAGGGCTAATAATAAGCGTTCAATACTTAATGCAAACCCAATACCTGTCTGATTTGGCCCATCTAATAATTCTAATAACCCATTATAACGTCCGCCACCACAAAGTGTAGTTATAGCGCCATCATAATTAGGATTATCAATCATTAACTCAAAAGCAGTGTGTGTATAATAATCTAAACCTCTAACTAAATTAGGATCTTCTTCGTAACGAATACCTAGACGATCTAAGTGCTGTTTTACTTCATTGTAATATTTAGTAGATGCTTCATTTAAATATTCAGTAATGCGCGGTGCATTTTTTACTGCTTCTTTATCTTTATCTACTTTACAATCAAGTATTCTCATTGGATTTGTGTGTAATCTTGATTGGCAATCACTACAAAAGTCACCGATTACAGGTTCGAAATGTTTAACTAACGCATCATTGTATTCTTTTCTTGATTCGATATCACCGATGCTGTTAATAACTAATTTTAAATGTTGTAACCCAAATGACTCATAGATGTGTACTGCCATAGCTAAAATTTCCGCATCTATACTTGGATTTTCAGCACCAATTGCTTCAACACCAAATTGAGTAAATTGGCGATAACGTCCTTTTTGTTTACGTTCATAACGGAACATAGGTCCTAAGTAATAAAGTTTAATTGGTTGATTAGCATAGCCTTGCATTTTATTTTCTATATAAGATCTAACAACAGCAGCTGTGCCTTCAGGTCGTAACGTAATGCTACGATCACCTTTATCTTTAAATGTATACATTTCTTTTTGTACGACGTCAGTAGAATCACCTACACCACGTGCGAATAATTCCGTGCTTTCAAATATAGGCGTGCGTAATTCTTCATAATTATATAAAGTCATTAATTCTTCTAAACGACGTTCGATATAACGCCATTTTTTAGATTCAGTTGGTAGTATATCTTGAGTTCCTCTTGGAATATTTATCATACTCATCTCTCCTTGTCTGAAATAAAAAAAGACCCTTGCATGATGATTAATCATACAAGGGACGAAATGCCGTGTTGCCACCCTAATTGGCCAAATTGTTATCTAAAATGACCCACTTTAACACGAATAACGCTCGTAAAACGGCTCCTTTTGTTGAGAGCACCTGTTCTTGTGTTCATTCATTTTAAATAACTAAGTATAATTTTTCAGCCTAGAATTATATCTCTTCACACAATATGTGCTACCTTGTTATTTAAAATATTCAAGAATCGTAACGGTTAATTTATAAAATTCACTAATAATCATAACCAGTTTATAATTATTTTGCAACCTTTTTATTTTGAGAAGTATGAACGTAAACCATCTATAATTGCATGTTCTACAATATGTCGATGTAATTTATCAGTCAACATTGCTTCATCTGTTGGGTTACTTATATAGCCTAACTCTAACAATACGGCTGGTACATTAGTTTGTCTCAATACTTGATAATTTTCTTGCCTTGCGCCTCTATTTGACAACAATGCTTTCTTTTGAATGCTATTATTTAATGTTTCTGCTAAAGGTTTTTGGCTATCTTTAAACCAATAGACAGTGCCACCATTAGCTTTTGAAGATTTTAATGAATCATTATGTATACTAATATAAGCATCACCTTTTAAATTACGATCATCTAACGATACATATTTATCACTAGTTCTCGTCATTTTGACCTTAGCACCCTCTTTTTCTAATAATACTTTGAGTTCTTTTGCGGTCTTTAAAGTGTATACTTTTTCTAAACTTTTTTTATTTGTTCTACTTGAAGCTCCCTGATCACTACCACCGTGACCAGGGTCAAGTACAATTGTTTTATCTTTTAAAGGTTTAGCGTCTGCTGTTTTATCTGGCTTTATGTCTAAATTCGTGTGCCAACCAGCGACCCAACCTTTTTCTTTGCCGTTTCTGGATTCGACTTCAATCCATTTACCGACTTTTTTAACTTTATGGAAATTTTGTCCTTTATAAAGAGCTTTTATTTGTGGGTAAGTAGCATTGGGACCTGTAAGTAATTTTGCATCTTCAGTTATATAAACCGTACTACTATTTTCATCATTGTGATTTAAGAAAGCAATTAACATCACAACAAAGATTATAAAAACGACTGCAACAATAAATGTGGGAATATTTTTTAAATGATGTTTAGTTAACCAAGTATTGAGTTTATTCATATAACTTTGCCATCCTGACTCTCATAAATAATAGTAACAGGTCCATCATTAGAAATATCAACCAACATATCAGTGCCAAATTCACCTGTTAATACTTCTACACCATAACTGCGCAACACATCATTGAATTTGTCGAAATATTGTTCAGCTTGTTCTGGTGGCATAGATTTAGTAAATCCAGGTCTATTACCTTTACGCACATCAGCATATAACGTAAATTGCGAAATCGATAATATTTGTCCACCTATATCTAATAAACTTAAATTCATTTTTCCTTCATCATCACTAAAAAGACGTGCATTCACAATCTTTTTAGCTAATACGTCGATATCTGCTTCAGTTGAATCTCGACCTAATCCAACGAGCAAACAGTAACCTTGACCAATTGAGTGCTTAATTGAATCATTGGTTACCGTTGCTTCTTTTACTCTTTGTAAAACTATCTTCATATTTAGTGGCACCTCTAATTCCAAACTCTAGTTACGGTATAAACGTCACCCAGTTGTTTGATTCTATCTACAACTTTGTATACTTCGTTGACATTTTTAACCATAACACTAATATTAATCACAGCATTTTTATCAATGTCAGAACGTCCTGAAACTTTGACTAAATTACTACTCGTAGAATTAACTGCTTGTAATACTTCGTTGAGTAATCCATTTCTATCATAAGCGTTTACTTCTAAATCTACTTGATATTTTTGAGTAGCATCTTTTGATTTTACCCAATCAACATCAATTAGTCTATCAGTTTCATTTTTAATATTTGGACAATCTGTTCTATGTACTTTTATACCATGACCTTTAGTAATATATCCAACAATATCATCGCCTGGGATTGGATTACAACATTTTGATAATTTAATTAATACATTTTCAATGCCTTCAACGTATATACCACTATCAGTAATTATATCTTCTTTAATCGGCACTGATTTTGTAACTTCTTGTGCCTGATTAAGCGCCTTTTGTTTATTTAACACGCGTTGCTTTTCAGTTAATTTATTAACGATCTGCAGTGCTGTGACGCCGCCAAATCCGACAGCTGCAAACAAATCATCATCATTTGAAAAATTATATTTATCATTTACTATAGCTATATTGTCGTCGGTAAGCACATCATCCACTCTATAGCCTTGGTCTTTAATTTCCGCTTCAATCATAAACTTACCTTTTTCAATGTTTGACGAGCGATCTTGCTTTTTAAAGAAACTACGTATTTTACTTTTCGCGCTAGAAGATTTCACAATTTTTAACCAGTCACGACTTGGACCGTATGAATGTTTACTTGTACGAACTTCTACGATATCACCTGTTTGTAAGACGTAATCGATTGGTTCTATTTTACCGTTAACTTTTGCCCCAATCATTTTATTTCCAACTTCACTATGAATAGCATAAGCAAAGTCTATCGGATTGGCACCATAAGGTAACTCGATAACATCACTTTCAGGAGTAAACGCATAAACTTTATCACTTTGTAGGTCGAATTTTAATGATTCCATAAACTCTTCGGCATCAGAAGTTGTATTATCAGTTTCAGCTAGCTCTTTTAACCAGTTGAGTTTATTATAATAATCGTCGGTTTTATTTTTAACTTGCTTACCTTCTTTATAAGCCCAATGTGCAGCAACCCCGTGTTCTGCAATTTCATGCATTTCATACGTTCTAATTTGTATTTCTAACGGGTCTCCATTGGGTCCTACTACGGTAGTGTGTAAAGATTGATACATGTTTTGTTTAGGCATAGCAATATAATCTTTAAATCTACCAGGCATTGGTTTCCACAGTGTATGTACTAATCCTAATATTGCATAACAATCATTAATAGAGTTAACTATGACGCGGACTGCAAGTAAATCAAAGATTTGATCAAATTGTTTCTTTTGTTTTACCATTTTGCGATAAATACTATAAATATGTTTAGGTCGTCCGTTAATTTCTCCGACGATATTCATATTATCCATTTCAGAACTTATTTTATTAATCGCTTTATGGATATAATCTTCTCGATCACTACGCTTTTTCTTCATTAAATTAACAATTCTGAAATATTGAACACTATCTATATATCTAAGCGCCGTATCTTCTAATTCCCATTTAATCGTGTTAATACCTAAACGATGTGCTAAAGGTGCATAGATTTCTAATGTTTCTTTAGAAGTTCTAATTTGCTTATCTCTGCGCATCGCCTTTAACGTACGCATATTATGTAATCTATCCGCAAGTTTAACTAAAATAACGCGAACGTCTTTTGCGATAGCTATAAACAGTTTTCTATGGTTTTCTGCTTGTTGTTCTTCTTTTGAACGATACTTAACTTTTTTTAGTTTGGTTACACCGTCGACAATGATTGCCACTTCTTCATTGAACATCGATTTAACATCATCAAAAGTATAAGGAGTATCTTCAATAACATCATGAAGAAAACCAGCAACAATTGTTGGTCCATCTAAGTGCATTTCAGTTAAAATACCAGCTACTTGAATAGGATGCATAATATATGGCAAGCCATTTTGACGGAATTGACCCTCATGTGCTTCGTAAGCAATATGATAGCTTTTTAATACATATTCATATTGATCTTTTGATAAATATGATTTTGCTTTATATAGTACCTCGTCAGCACTGTATGGATATTCATTATTCACTCAAGACACCCCACACTTAATTTTAATTACCTAAAAATGTTCATGATTTTTGATTATATGTAGACAAACTTTTAATTCAATTTACTTATGTATGTAATTTCAAATAATAGTTATATGATACTACATGTTTGCAAATAAATAAACGCGTTATGACGTTCAAATACAATCTAATTATAATAAATTTAATCTAGCATAATTGAAATGCTTTGAAAACACAATTGTTTTGCTATGATAAATACTGTTATTCCGTATAATTACAATTTTAATTCATCGTTAATAAAAAGAAATAATAACACTACAGGCCTATTGCCTAGTAATATTATTATTTCCATATCAAAAAGCTTATTAAACATTCATTTTATTCATCGTAAGAAATTAAACTCATTACATCATAGTCTTTAATTTTTTCAATACCATTTAGATATTTTAATTCAATAATAAACGCGATACCAACCACGATGCCACCAAGCTTTTCGACTAACTTAATAGCCGCTTCAATCGTACCACCTGTTGCTAACAAGTCGTCTGTAATTAATACACGTTGACCTGGTACTATCGCGTCTTTATGCATAGTTAAAACATTCTTGCCATACTCTAAATCATATTCATATTTGATAACTTCACGAGGTAGCTTACCTTCTTTACGTACTGGCGCAAACCCAATGCCCATAGAATAAGCAACGGGACAACCTATAATAAATCCTCTCGCTTCAGGTCCTACTACTACATCAACATCTTTTTCTTTTGCATATTCAACAATTTGGTCTGTAGCGTAACCGTAAGCTTCACCATTGTCCATGATTGTTGTTATATCTTTAAAGTTGACCCCTTCTTTCGGCCAATCTTGAACTTCTGAGACATATTTCTTTAAATCCATTGTAAAATCCTCCTAATTTAACCAGTCAATTCGGTTGTTAACCATTGCTTTAATTGTTTTATATCTTGATATAATAAAACTTTTTCAACTTCTATTCTATTTAGTCGTGCTTGATAAAACTTACTAGCGTCGATAGGTTGTTTTTGCGTTTGATTATTAACTGTTATTATACCATTGTCATCATTTATAAAGTTTAAATCTAGAAATACCTTTAAAATAAATTTCAACATGTTAGGTTTTACATTTAAGAACTCACATAAATGCATACCATCTTGTGCTAAATTTGTTTCGCCTTTTGTAGCAAGTGCCTTAAAACATTGCTTAAAACTTTCCATTTTAGGCATGCCTTCAAAATATATAGATTGTTGATGATTCAACATTAAATATATTTGTGAAGCTTTAATACTTTTCAAACTATGCTTAATATCATCAATTGTTGACGGTAAATCTCTAAAGACATATTTTTCATAATTATGTTGTATCGCTTCCCCATAAAAGTAATAATTATCTCCTAATTTTTCGTTATGCGGGTGGATAAGAAAAGCAGTAGCATTATCATTATCATTAATCTCAGCTAGCTTATTTTTACTACGATAATCTAGTATTTGTAATTTATTACTTGCTAAATCTTGGATCATAAATTGTGGCGATTTATGGCCATTCCACTCATTAATTTGTAATGTACCAATAATATTAATGGGTTGTTCAGTATTTAATTGATTACTTAAATGGCCATTTTGCCAATACAATGCTTGTAAATTACTATCTCCTAACGATAATTTCAAATGTTTCTTGTCCTGACCAATACCTTTAGATTGACGCACCATAACATCTGACAATTCGAAACATGGGCTCTCAAAATCAGTACCAAAAGGTCTTAGTTTATGAATATCTTGAATGTTTTCAACACTAATATCTGCTTCATTAACTTTTACATCAACCTTTTTTGAAGGTTCTAATGAAGTTGTACTTGCTAATTCTTCCATCCATAAATTTAAGCCTTGTGCTAAATTTTGAATGTTTTCTATAGGCATCGTGACACCAGCAGCCATATGGTGGCCACCAAATTTGGAAATTAAATCAGAATGGGCAGTTAAAATTTCAAACATTGAAACTTGTTCGATACTACGAGCTGAACCTTTTGCATGATTTTGTGCTTCATCAATATTTAATATAAGTGTTGGTAAGCTGTATGTTTCAACAATTTTGGACGCAACAATACCCAATACACCTTCGTGCCAATCCTCTTTAGCTAATAGAAGAAATTTAGCTTGTTGCTGTACTTGTTCTTCTGCCATTGCTAAGGCTTCTTCAGTAATACTAGCCACAATATCTTTACGTTCTTGATTAAAAAACTCAACTTGTTCCGCTAAAAATGTGGCTTCTTCTTGTTCGTCAGTCATTAATAATTCGGCAGCTAAACCTGCATCTTCTAGTCTACCTACTGCATTCAACCTAGGTCCGATAATAAACCCAATTGTTTCTTCATTAATGTCATCAGTATAACCTGCTTGGTTTAATAATGCCTTTATCGATACTGGGCATTGCTCATTTAACACACCAAGTCCTTGTTTGACGAGAGATCGGTTTTCGTCAGTTAGAGAAACTAAATCTGCAATTGTACCGATTGCGACTAATCCTAAAAATTGCTGTGGTGGTTGAGATAATAAAGCTTGAGCTAATTTATAAGCTACGCCTGCTCCACATAAATATTGAAATGGATAATCAAACTCTGGATGCATTGGGTGTACAATGGCATATGCGTCTGGCATTGTTCTGCCAATTTCATGATGGTCCGTAATTATTACATCGACACCTAAGGACTGAACACTCTCTACTTCTTTGTGTCCTTGTATACCATTATCTACCGTAATAATAAGTGAAATACCTTCATCGTAAGCGTTCTTAAAGGCCATTTCATTTGGACCATATCCTTCTGAAAATCGGTTTGGTATGTACCAACCTACGTGCGCCCCTAATTCTCTTAAAGTAGATACCAGAATAGTCGTTGATGTAACTCCATCTGCATCATAGTCTCCATATACAAGAATCTTTTCGTTTTTATCGATTGCTAAATTAATTCGGTCAACTGCTTTTTTCATATCGCTTAGTAACCAAGGATCATGATTAATAACCTTATTATTAAATAGCGCTTCGACTTCATCATAGTCGACGATATTTTTACTCTCTAAAATTTGTTTAACAATAGGAGTTAATTTTAATTTCTTGGCAGTGTCTGCTGAAATTTCATTTTCGGGTGTATTAAAATCCCAATTATACTTTGGTTTAATCATACGAGTCTCCCTCATTTCCACCAGTCATTATACAAAATATTCATTAAAATAAAAAGCGGTGACCATTAATATGACAATATTATTTAAAGAAATACGCAAAAAAATAAAAATACCACTGCGTAGTGCATACGCAGTGGTAAAATTCATTTAAATTATACTAAGATTTTTTCATCGTTAGAACGTTTTTCTTTGTAAACTACTAACTTATGATCATCTGATTTTTTAAGTTGTCGTTTTTTCATAATGCCCCATAAAGGTACTGCAATAAATACAGAAGAGAATACACCTGTAATTAAACCAATTAACAGCGCTAATGAGAATGTGAAAATGCTTGAAGCACCAAAGATTAATAGTGCAATAACTACGACAACAACAGTTAACACTGTATTGATTGAACGTGTCATCGTTTGTCTTATTGATCTATTAACGATATCGTCGATTTGTTTTGACTTAGTAATAACTTTCACTTTATGCAAGTTTTCACGTACTCTGTCAAACGTAACAATCGTATCGTTAATTGAATAACCGATAATGGTTAATACGGCTGCTATAAATGTAATATCTACTTCTAATCTGAATAAACTAAACACGGCTACAATCATAAATGCATCATGTAGTAGTGCAAGTACAGATGAAAGTCCCATACGCCATTCGAAACGGAAACTAATGTAAATGATAATACCAATTGCGGCGTAAATTAATGCCATAATCGCATTTTTAGCCAATTCTTGACCAATTACTGGCGACACTGTATTTACAGTTGGGTCGTGACCAAACTTATCATGTATTGTGTCTTTAATTTTTGCAACTTGGTCTTTGTTTAAGTCTTTCTTAAATTGAACACTTACATTTTTACTATTTTGACCAATTGATATTTGATCTGGTTTAAAGTTTTTATCTTCAAGTGTTTGGGTTACTTTATCTTGCGATACTTTGTTTGTAGCGTCAAAATCGACACGCGTACCACTTGTGAAATCAATACCTAAGTTTAATCTAAAGATAAATAGTATGATTGCACCAATAATGATGATAATTACACTTAAAGATAATAACGGTTTGGCTAGTTTCATAAAGTCCCATTTCTCATAAGGTGTTTTTAAGTCATGTACGTCTTTACCTTCATTGATGTCATGAATATGTTTTTTACTTACGCCAAACATACCATATGATTTCTTAAAGAAGTTTGATGAAACTAATAATGATAACAGCAATCTAGATAAGAATACTGCCGTAACGAAAATCATTAAAATACCTAATAATAGCATAGTTGCGAAACCTTTTACTGAACTTTCACCGAAGAAGAACAGTACTGCCGCTGCAATAACAGTTGTTAAGTTGGCATCGACAATGGTTAAGAATGAACTTTTATTAGCTTTTTTATATGCTTGTTTAAGCGTTCGACCAATTTTCAATTCGTCTTTTATCCGTTCATACATTATGATATTGGCATCGACGGCCATACCTACACCAAGCACAAGTGCTGCTAGGCCAGGTAGTGTTAACACGCCTGAAATTAAATTAAAGGCAAATAGTGTTAAATAAATGTATGTTGTTAAGGCGATGACAGCTACAAGGCCAGGTAAACGATAGAAACCTAACATAAATAAGTAGATAACTGCTACACCTAACATAGACGCAAAAATTGTTTTATCTAATGCATCTTGACCGAATTGAGCCCCTACAGAATTTGAATATATTTCTTTAAGATCAACAGGTAATGAACCAGCGTTTAATAAGTCTGCAATTTGTTTTGCTTTTTGAACGCCTTTTTCACCGTTGAAGCCACCTGAAATTTCTACGCTGTCAGAATTGATCGGTTTATCTACATTAGCGGCAGAAACATATTTAGGGTCTTTCTTAGTTTTTTCTTTGTGGTATGAATCACCTTTTTCGTAATCTAACCACACAACCATAACATTTTCTTTTTTCTTAGAAATTTCTTCTGTTACTTTTTTGAATTTGTCACTATCTTTTAGTTTAAAAGTAACTGCGGGTTGGTTTGTATTTTGTTTGAATTCTTGCTTAGCTGTACCTTGTTTAAGGTCTTTACCAGTTAATTTAACTTTGTCATTTGCATCACGAATCGTTAAATTAGCTTGAGAGGACAACAATTTCCTCGCTTGCGATTGGTTTTTAACACCGGCAAGTTGTACACGAATACGGTTATTATCTTCAACTTGTATTTTTGGTTCAGAAACCCCAAGTTTATTGACACGATTCTCTAATGTTTTAGAGGTAGCTTTTACCGCATCTTTACCAACTTTATCGCCATGTTGTAACGGATTAACTTGGTAAAGAACTTCAAATCCACCTTGCAAGTCTAAACCTAAGTTAACGTTCTTAACTACGTTCTTATATGTGAGTCCCATTCCCGCAAATAATAGAACCACAAGTAAAATAAACGCAACTATTCTACTACTTTTTTTCACATGAACACCTCATTGTAAACTTATGATTTAAGGATACTTTAATTATTAATATTTGTGCAAGTCATTACGTAAACTACTATAACTTGTTTAAGCGACCTATATATCTTAACATATTACAACTCATACACAAACTAACATTTATTATGCTCAATTAATTTTTTGTAATATTACTTAAATATAAAAAAATGGCAGGAATCTACAATCCCTGCCATTTTGTGTTTGATTATGATGGGTCTACCTGTTTGATTGCAGGTTTTTCAAGTGTAATTTCTGTGCCATTACCATTTAAAGTAAGTACTACAGTAGTTTCGTCAACACTTCTTACAGTGCCTTTGATACCACCGATAGTTGTAACACGTTGACCTGAACGAATTTGTTGCACCATTTCACGATGCTCTTTCGCTTTCTTTTGTTGTGGTCTAATTAAAAAGAACCACATTAATGCTAATAATAAAATTGGTAAAATTAATGATGTTAATTGCATTATTTTATTTCTCCTTTAAAAGTTTTTAGGGTTATCTACATTAAGTCCGTATTGTTCAAAAAATTCTTCTTTAAAATCTAACAGACGGTCTTCACGAATTGCTTGTCTAATATTTTCCATTAATTTAAGCAGAAATTGCAAATTATGGTATGTAGTAAGACGTATTCCAAAAGTTTCCTCTGCTTTAATGAGATGTCTTAAATAAGCTCTAGAGTAATTTTTACATGTATAACAATCGCAATTTGGATCTAATGGACCAAAATCTTCAGCGTATTTAGCATTTTTAATAACTACGCGTCCTTCAGAAGTCATGCATGTGCCATTTCTAGCTATACGTGTTGGTAATACACAATCAAACATATCCATGCCACGAATGCTACATTCAATTAAAGCATCTGGAGAACCAACTCCCATTAAATATCTTGGTTTATCCTTTGGCATATATTGTTCAGTATGTTCAACCATATCATACATTACCGGTTTAGGTTCACCTACTGATAAACCACCAATAGCGTACCCTGGAAAATCTAAAGCAACGAGTTCTTCAGCACTTTGCTGTCTCAAATCTTTATATTCTCCACCTTGAATGATACCAAATAACGCTTGATCTTCTTTACGATTATGCGCTTTCAAACATCTTTCAGCCCAACGTGTCGTACGTTCGATAGAGTCTTTAACATATTTATATTCAGAAGGCATTGGTGGACATTCATCGAATGCCATCATAATGTCTGAACCTAAATCGTTTTGAATTTGCATCGCTTTTTCAGGACTTAAAAATAATTTTGACCCATTAGTATGGTGTCTAAATTCTACGCCTTCTTCAGAAATTTTTCTCAAATTACTTAAACTAAATACTTGAAAACCACCTGAGTCAGTAAGTATCGGACCATCCCAATTCATGAATTGATGTAATCCCCCACTCTTACGAATAATATCATTTCCTGGTTGTAACCACAAATGATACGTGTTTCCTAAAATGATTTTAGCTTCCATTTGATGAAGTTCTTCTGGACTCATTGTCTTAACTGTAGCTTTAGTTCCAACTGGCATAAACATAGGTGTTTCGAACGAACCGTGTGGTGTATGTACAATTCCTAAACGCGCGCCAGATTGCTTACATGTTTTTATATGTTCATATGTAACTGCAGGCATATTTGTTACTCCTCTCAATTCCCTAAATAATTAACATGGCATCGCCAAAACTGAAAAATCTATATTGTTCAGCTACTGCTTGGTTATATGCATTTAATATATTTTCTCTTGAACTAAATGCTGATACTAACATTACGAGTGTTGATTTAGGTAGGTGGAAATTTGTTATTAAACCGTCCACGCCTTTAAAATCAAATCCTGGATAGATAAATATATCTGTCCACCCACTTTCAGCTTCAAACTGACTATTGTTTTGGCGAATAGTTTCTAATGTTCTAGTTGAAGTTGTACCTACAGAAATGATACGACCGCCATTCTCTTTCGTAGCGTTTAATAAGTCAGCAGTTTCCTGTGTCATTTGGTAATATTCACTGTGCATTTCATGATCGTCTATATTGTCTACACTTACCGGTCTAAATGTACCCAGTCCAACGTGCAAAGTAATAAATGCAACATTCACACCTTTTTGTTTTATTTGTGATAATAATTCATCTGTAAAATGAAGCCCGGCAGTTGGTGCTGCAGCTGAACCAATTTCTTTAGCATAAACAGTTTGATAACGCTCAGGGTCATCAAGACGTTCTTTGATATATGGAGGTAATGGCATTTCACCTAATTCGTCTAAACGCTCCTGTAATATACCTTCAAAATGAAGACGCATAATACGTCCACCTTGGTTTAACGTTTCAATACATTCTGCGATTATTTTACCTTCACCAAAGTTTAATTTATCACCAATTTGAATTCTTTTTGCAGGCTTTAATAATACTTCCCAATCATTACCTTCTAATTGAGTTAGCATTAACATTTCTACTTTAGAGCCTGTTTCTTCTTTAATACCGAATAAACGCGCTGGCATTACTCGTGTATCGTTTAGCACCAAAGTATCACCTTGATTAAAGTAATCTATAACGTCTTTAAAATGACGATGATCAATGTCACCAGAATTTTTACCTAATACTAATAAGCGACTTTGGTCTCTATCTTTTAATGGTGTTTGTGCTATCAATGCTTCAGGCAAATGATAATCAAAATCTTCAATATCCAATGTTACTACCTCTTTCTTATATTTCTAAAGTGTTCGTGAGCATAAGGTGTTGCTTTACGTCCTCTAGGCGTTCGTTCGATAAAGCCTTTTTGAATAAGGAAAGGTTCGTATACATCTTCTATCGTTACGCGTTCTTCACCTATAGAAACTGCAATTGTATCTAAGCCAACTGGGCCTCCATTATATTGATCTAAAATACATTGCATCATTTTATGGTCGATATAATCCAAGCCTTCTTCATCAACTTGTAAAAGCTTCAATGCTTGTTTTGTAGTTTCAATAAATATATGCTCATCTTCATTAACTTGTTGGAAATCACGAACACGTTTTAACAATCTATTCGCAACACGTGGTGTCCCACGACTTCTCTTAGCTAATTCTATTGCACTATCTTCATCAATAGAAGTACCTAAAACTTCAGCTGTTCTAACTATAATTTCTTTAAGTTCTGTATCTTTATAATATTCTAAGCGTAATTGCACACCAAAGCGGTCTCTTAATGGTGCAGTTAAACTACCCGCTCTTGTTGTCGCACCTACTAAAGTGAAAGGTGGCAAATCTATTCTAATACTTCTAGCTTCATCGCCTTTTCCAATTACGATATCTAAAAAGAAGTCTTCCATCGCTGAATATAAAACTTCTTCTACTACACTACTTAATCTATGAATTTCATCAATAAATAATACATCACCCGGTTGTAACCCAGATAATATTGCTGCTAAATCTCCTGGTCTATCGATAGACGGGCCAGAAATTGTTCTAATATTAACCTCCATTTCATTTGCGATAATATTAGACAAAGTTGTTTTTCCTAAACCTGGGGGCCCGAAAAGTAATACATGGTCTAAAGGTTCTTCTCTTAATTTAGCCGCTTTAATAAACACTTCTAAATTATTTTTAATTGAAGATTGACCGATATATTGACGTATTCTTTTTGGTCTTAACGATAATTCAAATGATGTTTCATCTTCATGTAATGATTGATCAACCATTCTGTCATCCACTTTTGTTCACCCCATTTTTTTAAGAAACTAACAATTGTAAACCTCTTTTAACTGCTTCATCGACTGATTCACAAGTTTCTTTACTTAATGTTTTCTCAACTTTAGTAAGTTCACGTTTAGAATAACCTAACGCTTCAAGCGCTAAAATCGCTTCTTTAACTACGCCATCGTTAGTGTCGCTAGCTTTATCATGTGTTAATAGATTTTCAGCTTTTTCTTCAGTTACTTGTACTTTACCTTTTAAATCTAACACAATTTGACGCGCTGTCTTTTTACCAATGCCTGGAAATTTAGTTAAATAAGCGTCATTTTCATTTTCGATTGCTTGAATCACTTCTGAAGGCGTACTTGTGGCTAAAATCGCAAGTGCAGATTTAGGTCCGATACCTGTTACTTTGATTAAGTTAAGAAACATATCTTTTTCTTCTTCATTAATAAAACCATATAACAGTTGTGCATCTTCCCTCACTATAAATGAAGTGAAAACCTTCACTTCTTGATCTAAGTAGCGTTGGAAACGATATGAATTAGGCGTTTGAATTTCATAACCAATGCCTGCCGTTTCAACGACTAAATGTGTTGGAAATAATTGAGTTAAATTACCTTTAATATATGCGTACAAATTTACACTTCCTTATATTGTCATACTTATTAATTCTACTTTAGATACATGTTCAATCGTTTGTAATGACGCTACAACGTCATCAATTTCTAAATCTGTTCCTTTGGCATCTAAAGAGACAGTAATTGTTGCTCTCTGATCCATAGGAATACTTTGATGAATAGTCAATACCGATAAACTTAATCTAGACAGGGTATTTAAAACTTCAGCTAACATACCCACGATATCATTAACATATAAGATTAATGTAAATTCTTTAGTAGTTTCCATCTTCTCGTCCACTGGAAAAATAGTATCTCTATATTTATAAAATGCACTTCTTGATAAATCATACTTTTTGACTGCTTCAAATATGGATAGCTTAGGATCACTTTTTAAAGCATCTTTAATTTTTATTGTTTTCACAACAGATTCTGGCAATACATCTTCTCTAATTAAATAAAACTTTTTATAA
This sequence comes from Staphylococcus kloosii, assembly GCF_003019255.1. Taxonomy (NCBI): domain Bacteria; kingdom Bacillati; phylum Bacillota; class Bacilli; order Caryophanales; family Staphylococcaceae; genus Staphylococcus; species Staphylococcus kloosii. The sequence continues at coordinate 1,540,805 of NZ_CP027846.1, read as the reverse complement.
TCTTTACTATCCATTTTTGAGCACCTCTATTCTACAAATTCAAATTCTCCGCCAAGAATTCTCACAATATCTCCATTTTCACAGCCTCTATCTCGTAACGCATCATCAATACCCATTGAGCGCATTTGTCTAGCAAATCTACGCACAGCTGGATCACTATTGAAGTCAGTCATCTTGAACATACGCTCAATTGATTTACCACGCACGACATAAGCACCATCATCATCTCTTAAGATAGTGAAATTATCTTGATTAGGAGTATGTTTATAAACAACACGGTTTATTCCTAAATCTTCCTCTTCTTCGTTAAAGTCTATGTCTTTAACTTCTTCTAGTTTATTAGCTATTAAATAAAGTAATTTATCTATATTCTCACGTGTAAAAGTTGATAAAGGAATAATATCAACTTCTTCATCTTTTAAAGCATCTTTAAATAAAGCTAAATTATCTTCAGAATTAGGCATATCCATTTTATTCGCAACAACGATTTGAGGTCTTTCTTCTAGTCGATGTTCATAAGCACTTAATTCTTTATTGATAATTCGATAATCTTCTAAAGGATCTCGACCTTCAGAGCCACTCATATCTATCATATGCACGATAACTTTTGTACGTTCTACGTGACGTAAAAATTGATGACCTAATCCAACACCATCCGACGCACCTTCAATTAAACCTGGTAAGTCAGCCATAACAAAACTTCTATTATCAGGAGTTGCTACAACACCAAGATTTGGTTTGATTGTAGTAAAATGATATGCTCCTATTTTTGGTTTTGCTTTCGACACAATAGAAAGTAAAGTTGATTTACCCACACTTGGGAAACCTACTAATCCTACGTCAGCTAATAATTTTAATTCTAATGTTACTTCGATTTCTTCACCGGGTTCACCGTTCTCACTAAAATCTGGTGCCGGATTACGTGGAGATGCAAAACGTGAATTACCTCTACCACCACGACCACCTTTAGCTACAGTCGCACGTTGTCCATGTTCAACTAAATCGGCTAATACTTCACCTGTTTCAACACTTCTAACAATTGTGCCTGGTGGAACATGCAAGATTAAGTTCTCTGCATTTTTACCATGCATATTACTGCTTTGGCCACCTTCACCTCTTTTAGCTTTAAAATGGCTTTGGTATCTAAAGTCTAATAAAGTTCTTAATCCTTCATCCACTTCAAAAATAACCGAAGCACCATCGCCACCATCACCACCGGCTGGACCTCCAAACGGTACATACTTTTCTCGTCTATATGCTGTAATCCCGTTACCACCATCACCAGCTTTTAGTGAAATTTTCACTTGATCGACAAACATATTTTCACCTCTTTTTCTATAATTTTACAATATCTACACCATTATATCATTAAGTCGTTTTATATAAAATAAAACAAAAAATAAACACCAGAAGTTAAAACTTCTGGTGTTAGTAAAGACAAATTACTCAGCAGCTGAATAAACAGATACTTGTTTTTTGTCGCGACCTTTACGTTCGAATTTAACAACGCCGTCGATTTTAGCGAATAATGTATCGTCACCACCGCGACCTACATTTTCACCAGGGTAGATTTTAGTACCACGTTGACGGAATAAAATAGAACCGCCAGTAACGTATTGACCGTCAGCACGTTTAGCACCTAAACGTTTTGATTCAGAGTCACGTCCGTTTTTTGTAGAACTTACCCCTTTTTTCGATGCGAAGAACTGTAAGTTTAATTTTAACATTGAATTGCACCTCACTTGTAATTTAATCTAATATTCTCATGATATTCTTCTTCTATTGTTTGTAATGACACTAACATAGCTTGAAGAATTAATTGTGCCTGTTCATTATTTGTATCAACACTGCGTATATGAAAATGACCGCCGTCTTCTTCATAATCTATATCAGGTTTCTCAGATGTTAAACCCATAATAGCATTCACACTGCCGAATAGCACGGCTGAAGCACCTGCACATACTATGTCATGACCATAGTCACCATGATCTGCATGGCCGTCCATAATTACATCTGTTACTTGACCTTCGCTATTTAAAGCTACATCAACAGTAATCATAATTATGCGTTAATTTTATCGATTGTAAGTTTAGTGTAAGGTTGACGATGTCCTTTTTTACGTTTTGAGTCTTTACGACGTTTGTAAGTGAAGACTGTGATTTTTTTACCACGGCCGTGTTTACTTACTGTAGCGCTAACTGTAGCACCTTCAACTGTTGGCGCACCAACTTTAACTGAATCGCCACCTACAAATAATACTTTATCAAATGTGAATGCGTCGCCTTCATTAACGTCTAATTTTTCAACGAAAATTTCTTGGCCTTCTTCTACTTTGATTTGTTTTCCACCTGTTTCAATAATAGCAAACATACTTTGCACCTCCTATATTATAAGTCACGCCAAAATCAGGTGACATTACTGTACTTATACCTGAATTCGAGCGATTGTATGTAGCCTGAAACTACTCAACTACTGCATTTTAGCATTAGCGGTGATTGGTGTCAATCTTCAATTGTGTTTTTCTGAAAAATTTAGTTATTAATGGATATATAATAATTAATAATACTAAGTTTAAAATTAATGTTGGAATTAAACGTAATAAAATAAAATCAATAAACATAAAATGTATTAACCCTAAAGCCGAATATATTAATGCTACATAAATTTCCATAACCACTGTACTAAACAAGATAATTACAAAGAGCATTGAATCGTCTCGGTAAAAGACTTTGAAAAAGAAATCCATTATTACGACTAATAAGATGTATCCAAACAAATACAGTCCATAAAAACTACCAAAATAAAGATCAGTTATTGCACCTAAGACAATCGCTAATATGATTGAAACTCCAAAACTTCGAAATACACAAATGATTAATAAGTACATTAACGTTAAATGTGGTACAAATATAATGTCTTTATTGCCAATATGCATTGGGATAACTAGGCCAATAACCGTATCAATGTAAAATAATACTACGCCAATTAAAAAGTAGTAAAATACTCTCATTAATTAACACCACTTTCGTTATCAGGCAGTGATTTGGCATCTCTTTTTGCTACATAAACATGATTTAAGTCTGAAAGTGATGCTGCCGGTTTAACTTTAACTTCTTTAGATAAGCCGTATTTATCATTTTCAACTTTAGTCACTTCACCTATGTATAAATTACTTGGTAACTGATCAGCTAAACCACTCGTAACAACTTTATCGCCTTTTTTGACTTTATCTTTATTATTAATATCAGAAATAACTAGCTCTTGGTTTTTAGCATCATATTGATCTACTAGACCAAATACATTGTTACCATCATGCTGAATATTTACAGATAAACGATTTGATCTTGTATTTGTTGAAACTAAATCAACTTGTGAAGAAAATTGATTTACTTTTGAAATTCTACCTACTAAACCTTCTGACGTCATAACCGCCATATTACTTTTTATCCCATTTTTTGAACCTTTATTTATAACTAATGTATTCATCCATTGATCTGGATTTCTAGAAATAACGGTACTTGAGATAGGATCATACTTTGAAATATCCTCGATATCCAATTCTTTTTTGTATTTTTTATTTTCCGCTTTCAAGCGTTCATTCTCTGCCTGCAATTGCTTTTCTTTATTCGATGGCTTTTTGTCTTTATTGCTCACGAATAAATCATCAATATAACCAGTAACGAATTGGACAGGATAACTAACTACTCTTTGACCAAATGAAACTGAATCTCCAACATACTGTTCAGCATGCGATTGAGATTGAGACCTTAATGATATTCCAATTAAGGATATAAATATGATTATTGCACATAAAATAACAACCAATTTGTTATTTTTAAAAAACTTCGACAAACTAAACACCTCAATTAGCACACTATAATTTTATAATCACTAATCATTTTATATTACTCATGATGCGAAATAAAGTGTTACTTTAATATTCACAAATACTTTCTTTAACCGACTAGATATTATTTAAAAACATTGGACCACTTCATTGAATAAAATGATTACTATTATTATAACAACATTCAAAAATAAAAGCGTAGTAAAGCAATTAATGTTTATTAAAATTTTATAAAATAAAAAGAACTTGGTTATCCAAGTCCCTTTTATTATTAATCTTCTTTTTTCTTATCAGTGTTCGATTTATCGTTATCTTGTGAATCTTTCTCGTCTTCTTTATACAATGTTTCTTCTTTACGCCAACGTGCAAATAAGTTTTGTGCTTTAGCCTGTTCGTCAGCTTTTTTCTCTTTAGATTGTTCACTCATATTTAGACACCAACCTTTTCTCTATTTACACTATAAAGGTAACGCATTTGTATTTTAAATTCAAACGCATTACTCATATGATTGTCGTGGTTTTAATTTGATGTGTTGTCCTAATTTAGCCAAATCTTGTTCCATTTCTATTTCGGTAGTATACACACGCATAGAATCAGAACCAAATTTATAGATTACAAATTTATCTTGTCTTTGACCGGCAATATATTTATCATTATATCCCATACGTTCTAATCCTGAGACAGACATAAATTCTTTTTTATCAACCCAATTGAAAACCTTTTTACTTTGACTAGGTGGTACATTATTTAATAAATCATTACTTTCCAGCGAATAACGTTTGCCATTATTCATTTGTGGATCGACAGGGCTATCTTTAAATGTAGGCCTATTTTCATGAAGAGGATTCCATTCTTGTTCTTTTAAGAATGGCGCATATTTTAAAGCAAAAAAGACGATAGCTATAATAGCAACTACTGCTAAAATATTTTTTATAACACCGAAAATAAACCTCATTCAATAACCTCCTTTTCAAATGAATTATAATTTATTATATTTATATTTGTAATCAGACCGTAGGCTTATTTAAATCCTAACTTGGGACCGATGTTTACGTAGTTATAAAAATGTAAGATATTACTAAAAGGGAGTGAACAAGATGAGCATTCTAACAATTATACTAATAGCATTATTAGTCATCTTATTTTTTAAAGTTGGCTTATCAATATTACGATTCCTAATCTCAGTTGGTATTATTATTTTATGTATTTATTTAGGATACCAAGGAGTATTATGGATTATGGACCATTTCCATCAATATTTCAATTTAATTCAATTTTAAACTATTAACAACGTTTCTAATTATAAATTATAGAAACGTTGTTTTTATTACATATCCTTTTTCTTATTACTAAATGCACTATTTAACTTTTGATAAAAAAAGCAACATCCACACAAAATAACGCCCCATATGATTCCCACAAAAATACTTGCTACAATATAATAAATTAAATGAATGGGTTTATTTACAACTACCATGACAATTGCTGCTAACAACATGCCAATCATAGCAATTACTACGGTGTTTATTGTGATTTTTTTATTAATAACTGTATTTGATACGACTTTTAACATTAGATATATAACTGGTGCTAATACACCTAATAAGATGACTAGATTCATGATGTAAACCTCCTAAATTAAATACCACATTATTATATAATAATTTTTCAAACGATTGAAGGGATTACAAAACTTCAGTATCAAATCAATAAGTAAGTATAAGGGAGCAGGACAAAAATCTTTTTTAGAAGCATTTGTAATCCGTACTAGAAATGATAATTAGAGTTGAAAACAGCTTGAAATAAGCGCATTTTCAATCCAGTCATAAAGTCATATACTATCAATATATAAATAAGATAAGATTAACTTTGTAATGTTTTTGTATCGTGCTGACGCCTGAGGGAATCGTATGAGTGAGAGACTACAGGCTCGAACCATACTATCCTAAATCAAGGCAAGCATGCACGAACAAAATCGTGAATTATAAAAATAGCACCTCATTTTTACTGAATAAATCAGTAGAATGAGGTGTTATTTAACTTGAGTTAAGAATTATGTCCCAAACTCTTAAATTTAATTATTTATAATTATTATTTTTTCTAATAGCACGCACCATAAAATCTATAACCACCAAAAATAAAACGACAGTGGTAATAAGTGCCATAGTATAGTTATTAGTTAAAATTAAGCTCACAATTGTGATTACTGCAATAATTATAAATAACAGTAGAAATAATGATTTTAAGTTTAACATTTAAAGTTTCCTTTTATAATATTGAAAGATAGCCTATTACTAAATAATTAGGAATGTCTTTTTATCGTGCAATTTGATCGACATTTTCTATCCCAGTAATTTTATCATCTTTATTAGTAAATACTTTTACAGAAAAACTATTATTAGGATTGCCATCATATACCTTACCACTTTGATTGTAAGAGATCGTAGCTTGACCATGATAATTTTCGAATTCATGTATTGATACATTTTGAGGTACGACAAAGATACGCTCGACTTTATTATCTTTATTGTAATAAGTTGCGATACTACCATATTTGTGTGCTTTAACACTTGCGATAGGTACGACATGATTCGTGTGCCCTAATTTCTTTTCAACTTCTTTTTTAGTCAACCCTTTTGTAATGCCATGATAACCATTACGTTGATCGGCATGCATAAAGTTATTACTGAATTCAGAAGTTAACACGTTTATTTTAGGTGCATCTTTAGGTTCACTATTACCCTTTTCCTTTTCACTTGTTGAATGTGAATGATTGATATTAAAATTTACATTATTTTTGATAAAACTATAAGTGCCAAAGAATAACGCAAAAACTAATGATAAAAATACAAGAATGATAATAACAATCACAATTATATTCCACTTTGACTTTTTAGCGTTATTGTTATGTTGATAATTTGCCATTTAATTCTTGTTCTCCCCTCGCAATTATAAATCAATTCACTAACTATATTAACTTATAATACACTTCGATGCTATTGTATATTTTATAATTTAGCACCTCTATTATTTTAAAAATATGAACCATTTTTATGTTTATTAAATCTTGGCAATTATTTTTTTTACACTAAAATTCAATAAAACAATAAAAATAAAATGAGCAATTAACCAAACTATATGTGCGCCTATGTCATAATGAAAAAATTGACGGTTTGATAAGAGAATCAGAATAGGATATAACAAAATAAAGACAGTCATTAAACTACACAAATATACGACTTTTAAATCTTGAAAGTTACGATATACATAAAAAGTCATTAAAACGATGGTTAAAGTTATCAAGAAATGTATTAATAATTCTTCAAAAATATTTATATACTTATAGTTTACTAAAAAATCTATATTTAATAGCAACGCTGCATTAGAAAAACTCATGATTAAATCAGTTAATACAAACAGAACATAAAGTATCAATGTTAGTATTAAACTTACTGCAAATATAGGTAATGTTAATTTTAAATAATTTTGCATGTATTACTCACCAACCAGTAAAAATTTTAACGTTTAAACTTTAAAAGTTATTTACCCTATCATTATATAAATTACTCAGATATGTCTATTAGCATATTACGTATATATCACGTTGAATACTTAACAAAAATAATGGTAATTGCATATAAAATATAGCAATCACCATTATCGACATTTATTTTAGATTATCTTTATACGCTTTAACTTTATTTGCAAGGTCTGTTTGATCAGGTTCAAAATACCAAATGCCATCAGATTCAATTAAATTCTGACCGTTGATCGACATTTTATCAATCGATTTTGCACTATCTTTGTAATCAGTATAAATTGTTTTTAAATCACTGAGGCTTAAATCAGTTTTTACATTTTTCTCACTAACTTTTAACACTTTATTTAATTTAAATATATTAAATGAATTACTCGCAGATTTAGCTAAAGCATCAATGACTTGTCGTTGTCTCGCCGTACGACCCTCGTCACCACCAGCACCAACTTGTTTTCTACTTCTAACATAGTTTAATGCTTTTTCTCCTTTTAATGTCACAAGTCCACCTTTTTTAAAGCTTGAGCCATTATAACTAAACGTTGCATTACTTTTCACGGTTACACCATCGAAAATATCAATCATTTTTTCAAAGCCATCCATATCGACAGTAACATAACCATCTATTGGGACATTTAATTGTTGATTAAGTGTTGCTATAGCTTTTTGCGGTCCACCATAAGCATATGCATGTGCTATTTTTTGTTTGCCATTGACGCCAGGAACTTGAACCTCCATATCGCGTGGTACCGAAATAAGCTTTGTTTTTTTAGTTTTTGGATTTATTGATGCTATTAATATTGTATCAGTACGTTGGCCCATATTTTCTTTAGCTCGATTAGCATCAGAATCGACACCAAATATCGCTATAGATAATGGCTTGTTATTTTTAACTTTTTCTTTAGTCGCTTTTGTCTCTTCACGATTATCGTTAGAATCATGTATTGACGCATTTAAATGAATTATTTTAAATGCAGCGTATCCTAAAATTATTAATAAAATAATACCAGCAATTATAAATAGTTTACCTTTTTTTGTTAATTTCATAGTAGTTCACCTTTCAGTTGTTTTAAAATTTATTTTTTTAACTCATCTTTCTTTATTTCTCTTATAACAGCCAGCATGCTGCCAATAGCTAGGCTGACACTTAGCATTGATGACCCACCGTAACTTAGCAATGGTAAAGTGACACCTGTTAAGGGAATTAAGCCCGAAACGCCGCCAGTATTTATAAATATTTGCATAAATAAATAACTTATAACGCCAATACAAATTAACTTATAAAAATTATTATTTGTTTTATTTGCGTAAAAAAATCCTTTATATATGATAAATGCATATAATAGTAAAACAAAAATGACGCCTGCTAAACCTAATTCTTCTGCAATTACTGTAAATATGAAATCTGTATGCGGCTCTGGTAAATAACCAAGTTTTAAAATACCATTACCTAAACCTCGTCCAAAAATACCGCCATTACTAATTGATACTAGTGCATTAGTTAGTTGATATCCGTCTCCATTCTCATATTTAAAAGGATCTAATACTACTTTTATACGCTTCATCCGATATAACGTATTAGCATCAAATACTAAAGTATAGAATATGTAAATAATTGTAGGTATCGCTGTAATTGCAATAATTTGAAGTTTTATTTTATTTTTAATATCAGAATACGTTAATATCGAAGCAATGATACCAACAGTTAGTAAAGTACCGCCCAAATCGCCCTGCATTAGGACACAGACTAAGCCCACTCCTAATAAACCAAGCGGTGGAATCAAATTTTTTAATTTGTAGTCTTTATTATTTTTTAATAATTTATCAATAACGAAAGCAAGATAAAAAATGGCGGACAATTTGAGGAATTCCGAGGATTGCAAACTAAAAATACCTAAGTTAATCCAGTTTTTAGAACCATTTACATCTTTACCTATCAGCTGGGTTAGAAAAAGTAGAAAGAGCGTTCCTAACACTATAACTTTTTGACTATTACTTTTTTTCAACGCATTAATATTAAAATAAACGCTAATAAATATAATTAAGACAAATCCAAAAATCGCAAAAATAAATTGTCTTTTCATAAAGAAATTTGCCTCTATAGGTACTCCACCTGTTAATGCACCTTTTGAAGCCGAAACCATACTTGCACTGTAAACCATCACGATGCCAATAATACTCAAGATTATAAAGCAACAGATAATGCCTAGGTCTAAATATTTCAATGATGTCTTAAGCTTTTTGTATATTTTCAACATTGTCTTGCCTTTCTTAATTCATTTTGACTTTTAAATTATTGCATATTTTTATGATTTCTACAAATATTTTTAGGTCAACCTAAAAATATTTAACGCAACAAAAAATCAAAATGTTTAGTTAATCAAAACAAAAGTAGTTTGTTTCATCTATTCAATATAACCACTTTCAACTAAACTTAAATAGTTATTATGGCCAATAATAATATGATCCAATAAACCTATACCTATAATGTCACCACATTCAATTAATCGCTCTGTTGTTTTAATATCTTCTGTTGATGGTGTCACATCTCCTGATGGATGGTTATGCGCAACTATAATTGCGTGACTTGACCATTTTATAGCTTCACAAAATATTTCGCGTGGATGGATGATTGAAGAATTTAAAGTCCCTTTAAAAATTGTTTTCTGTTTAATGATAATATTTTTGGAGTTTAAAAATAGTGCAACAAAATGTTCTTGTGATAGATGTTGCATTTGTCCCATTAAATAGTTTGCTACATCGGCCGGCTTTTTAACTTTCACTTGTGACTCTATACTTCCAGAGTGCATTCTAATACCAAGTTCAAATGCCGCTTTTAACACAATCGCCTTATATAATCCGATACCTTTGATTTCTTTCAAATCATATATAGACAATTGCTGTAAATGTTTTAAATTAGTTACTTTATTTAATAATTCATTAGCAATTTCTAAACTTGAACTTCCCTTTCTACCTGTGTTCAGTAAAATAGCAATAAGTTCTGCGTTTGATAAAGATTTTTCTCCTCGTTCTAGTAATCTTTCTCTAGGTTTTTCAGAATTAGCTAAATCTTTAATATTCAATTAAATCACCACCCATGTTAAAAAAGGATAGAAAAGCGCAACCATTATAAATGCACAAAAGATAAATGGCACAAGAGGTAGTTTTAATTTCAATGATCGTTTTAAAGCTATATAAAATATAGAAAAGCAACCACCTGTTAAAAAGGTGAACCATAATATCAAGAAAAAAATAGAAAATGGTAATATAAAAGATAGTAATGCGAAGATTAAGATATCTCCATAGCCAATACAATTTTTACAACAATAAAAAATTAGATGTAAAAGCATTGTTATGAAACATCCTTGAAGAAGATAAAAAGACCCTAAAATAAATGAAGTTATAATTACAATAATAGGAATATGTATAGGAATGGAAAATGTCTTTATATCATATAATGCTAAAACTAATAAACTAAAATATATTAATAACAACACAGCACCGTTAACTGGTAATGTAGTAATATTCAAAATTATAAGTGAAACATATGATAATAACTCACCAATAATATAACTTTTACTGAGCTGACGATTGCAACATAGTGATTTGCCTTGTGACCTTATAAAGTTAAATATTGGAACTAGTTGCAAGTAAGATATGGGTTTTTGGCAAAAATCGCATTTTGAACGCGTCAATAAATATTTGAATGCAAGGCCTTTTATATTTGTAATTTGATATAAAAAACTAAATAAAATTGGACATAGAATAAGTTGAAGTAACATTTATTACACCCCAATATAATTTCAAGTTGAGTAAGTATTCAAAATTATAGCACCGTACCGTATAGATAAGAAGATAATTCTCACTAATTAAATTATGGGGATTAATTGTTCTAGTAATAAAAAACCCGTCTAATTAACATTTATTAATTAAACGGGTTGAAATTATTAAAAATTCACTTTTGCTTTTACTTCACTTATAAAATACAAGCTGCCAGTAATGATTAATGCATGACCATCATAATTTTCAATAAAGGACGCATAATCATCAACAAGTTCCTTCTGACCGAAATCAATTTCCTCGCTAATATCTTCTTTAGTCATAGCTCTAGGGAAATCGAATTCAGTAATATATAAATTTTGAGTAATTGGCATCAGTTGTTCTAACATTTCGTTTACAGGTTTACCTTTTACAGCTGAAAATAGAATATCCACCTGTTCAAGATGATAATAATCTTTAATTGTCTCTATTAAAGCTTCAACACTTTCGTTATTATGTGCACCGTCAATGATCATTAATGGTTGATCTTTCACACGTTCAATACGTCCGCTCCAATTTACACTTTCTATGCCATCAATCATTTTATTAAAATCTAAATCGACACTACCTTCTTCATTAAGTTCGAGCAATGCAGTAATAGCTAAAGCTGCATTTTCTTTTTGGTGTTCACCTAACATATTTAACGCTAATGTTTCTAGTTCATAATTTTTGTAACGATACGTAAATTCATCACCTTCAGAAACTACGGTAATATCTCTATCTAGTTCAATCGCTTTGGCATCATTTACTTTTGCATTGTGGCGAATGACTTTTAACGCTTCATCATTTTTTACAGCATAAATAATTGGCGTATTTGATTTAACTATTGCCCCTTTATCTTTAGCAATGTCTACATAACTATCGCCTAAAATATCAGTATGATCCAATCCAATGCTTGTTAATACTGTAAGTATAGGGTTGAAGACATTAGTTGAATCATTTTTCACACCTAAGCCCGCTTCAACAATTACAAAATCAACAGGATTTAATTCACCAAAATAAACAAACATCATCGTCGTAATAATTTCAAATTCAGTAGCAGTTCCTAAATCAGTTTCCGCTTCTAAAGCTTCACTTACTGGTTTGACGATTTCAACTAAATTCACAAGTTCATCATCACTAATAGGTTGACCATTTAAACTAATACGTTCGTTAAACGTTTCAATAAATGGGGAAGTGAAAGTACCAACTTGATAGCCATTATTTACTAAAGCCGAGCGAATATATGCAACTGTAGATCCTTTACCATTTGTGCCACCTACATGAATGCCATTAATTTTTAATTGTGGATTGTTTAATTTGGCTAGCATCCATTGCATTCGTTTAACGCCTGGTTTGATTCCAAATTTATTACGCTCATGTATCCAATATAAGCTGTCTAGGTAATTCATGTTAAAGGCTCCTATGCTTTCAATTGATTTATTCTTAATTTTACACCATCGTACTTCTCTTGATAAGTTTGTTTTTTCTCACGTTCTTCGTTAATAACTTTTTCAGGTGCTTTATTGACAAAGTTTTCATTAGCTAATTTGTTATTCACTCTATCTAGCTCTTTTTGCCATTTGTCTAATTCTTTTTCTAAACGCGCAATTTCTTTATCCATATCAATTAAACCTTCAAGTGGTAATACTACTTCACCTGCAGACGTTACAGAAGTCATGGCTTTTTCAGGAATTGTAATATCAGTATCAATAACTAATTCACTTGGATGACAGAAACGATCAATATAGTTTGCATTCGTTTCTAATGTTGATTTAATATGGCTATTTTTAGCTTTAATAAAGATAGGAATAGCTTTAGATAATGGTGTGTCTACTTCTAGTCGTGATTGTCGCACTGATTTAATAATTTCTACTAATTGGTCCATTGTTTCTTTACTTTCACTAAATGAAAACTCTTCACGAACAGTTGGCCATGAAGCGTGAACGATTGTTTCGCCAACATGCGGTAAGTTTTGCCAAATTTGTTCAGTTACGAAAGGCATAAATGGATGTAACATTCTCATTGTATTATCTAAAACATAAGTTAACACTGAACGTGTTGTTTGTTTTTGAGCTTCATCATTGCCATTCATAGGGATTTTACTCATTTCGATATACCAATCACAGAAATCATCCCAAATAAAGTTGTAAAGCGCTCTACCTACTTCACCGAATTCATATTTATCACTTAAGTTCGTCACCGTTTCGATTGTTTCATTTAATCTTGTTAGTATCCATTTATCTGCTAGAGATAAGTTTCCAGATAAATCTACTTGGTCAACAGTGAACTCGTCGCCTATATTCATTATGCTAAAACGTGCAGCATTCCAAATTTTATTAATAAAGTTCCAAACTGATTCAACTTTTTCAGTAGAATAACGTAAATCATGACCTGGTGAAGATCCTGTTGCAAGGAAATAACGTAAACTATCAGCACCATATTGATCGATAACATCCATAGGATCTACACCGTTACCTAATGATTTACTCATTTTGCGACCATCTTCTGCACGTACTAAACCATGAAGTAATACATCATTAAATGGTCTACGTCCAGTGAATTCCAAACCTTGGAAAATCATTCGAGCAACCCAGAAGAAAATAATGTCGTATCCAGTTACTAACGCATTTGTAGGGAAATAACGATTGAAATCTTCTGATTCAGTGTTTGGCCATCCTAATGTTGAAAATGGCCATAAAGCACTTGAGAACCAAGTGTCTAGCACATCTTCATCTTGTTCCCAATTTTCAATATCAGTAGGTGGTGTTTCCGAAACTAATAGTTCACCAGTTTCTTTATGGTAATATGCAGGTATTTGATGGCCCCACCATAATTGACGAGAAATTGTCCAGTCTCTAATTTCTTCCATCCAACGATTAAATGTATTTTCAAATCTTGAAGGAACAAATTCAATGCGATCGTCAGTTTCTTGATTGTTTAGTGCTTGCTCTGCCAATGGTTTCATTTTAACGAACCATTGTGTAGATAAATAAGGTTCAACAACAGCGCCAGAACGTTCAGAATGACCCACTGAATGTTCATGTTCTTCAATTTTAATAACTAAATCTTGTTCAGTTAAATCTTTGACTAATTGTTCACGACATTCAAAGCGATCTAGACCAGCGTATTTACCAGCTAAGTCATTCATTTTACCTTCTTCATCCATAACATTAATGCGCTCTAAGTTATGTCTATTACCTATTTCAAAGTCATTAGGATCATGTGCAGGCGTCACTTTCATTGCCCCACTACCAAATTCCATATCTACGTACTCATCTGCCAAAATAGGCAATGTTTTGCCGACGATAGGTAGTGTTACATTTTTACCAATTACATCTTTATAACGTTCGTCATTAGGGTTAACAACGATAGCTGTATCTCCAAGCATCGTTTCTGGACGTGTAGTAGCAATTTCAATATAACCATCTTGATCTGCATACGGATATTTGAAATGATAAAACTTACCTTGTACATCTTCATGAATAACTTCGATGTCAGATAATGCAGTTTTAGCCACTGGATCCCAGTTAATAATGTATTCACCACGATAGATTAATCCTTTGTTATACATATCAACAAATACTTTTTTAACTGCTTGGCTTAAACCATCATCTAACGTAAAACGCTCTCTGCTATAATCTAAACCTAAACCTAATTTAGACCATTGTTGTCTAATGAAGTTTGCATATTCTTCTTTCCAGTCCCACGCTTTTTCTAAAAACTTCTCACGACCTAAATCATGTCTAGAGATACCTTGTTCGTTTAATTTAGCTTCTACTTTTGCTTGTGTCGCAATTCCTGCATGGTCCATACCAGGTAAATATAGAGTGTCATAGCCTTGCATACGTTTCATACGAGTTAATATATCTTGTAACGTTGTATCCCAAGCATGTCCTAAATGTAATTTACCAGTTACATTTGGTGGCGGAATAACGATAGTATATGTTTCTTTTGTGTCATCTTCTTGTGCTTTAAAATATCCATTTTTTACCCATTCTTCATAACGACCCGCTTCTACTTCTTGCGGATTGTATTTAGGTTTCATTTCCATATAATTGCCTCCTTAAAAATAAAAACACCCGCCCTATAAATATAGGACGGATGTTCCGTGGTACCACCTAAATTCAAGAAATTTATCGTTTCTTGCACTTAATCTCGATTAACGCTCAAACACGCTTTAACCTAGTCATATCATTAATGAGTTCAGCTAAAGTTCGATGTGGGCTACCTTCAACACTAGAAAATATACACTCTCACCAACCGTGTACTCTCTAAAAATTTCTTGGCATTTACTCTTCCCAGTAGACTAATTTAATTTACTTAATTATAGTATAATGTAAACAGTAATAAGTCAATGAAATGGAGTGAAATTTATGAATCCTTGTGCGTTTGGCACTAAAGATCCTATTTATTTAGAATATCACGATAATGTTTGGGGCCAACCAATGTATGATAGTTTACAATTATTTAAACTAATGGCATTAGAATCACAGCATGCTGGTTTATCTTGGCTAACAATTTTAAAAAAGAAATCATCTTATGAACAAGCATTTTACGATTTTGATCCAGCAAAAATTGCAAAGATGACAGAGCAGGATATTGATTCATTAATGGAGTTTCCTAACATTGTACATAATAGAAAAAAGTTAGAAGCCATTGTGAACCAAGCTAAAGGATTCTTTGAAATTGAACAAGAATATGGAAGTTTCAGTGAGTTCTTATGGTCATACGTGGATCATAAACCATATGATTTAAATTACAAAGAGCCTAGTGAGCGCATCACAGTAGACGAAACAGCTACACAATTGTCGAAAAAACTAAAACAATATGGTTTTAAATTTTTAGGACCAGTCACTGTGTTTTCATTTTTAGAAGCAGCTGGTTTATATAATGCCCATTTACAATCATGCCCAAGTAACCCAAAAAACTTAAAGTAAATACAAATAAAACCAACAGTAATCACAAAGAGCGATTACTGTTGGTTTTTTGCTGCACGATAACGTAAATAGTAATTTAATAATGGTGCAATTAAAAATAAAATAAAAAATATTCTAAAGATGTGATAGCTTGAAATCATTGGTACATCTGCACCTGTTTCAATTGCTACAAGTACAATTTGATTCATACCACCGGGAGCCGCACCTAAAAATAAATCATTAATCATATTATTAGTAAATAATGAAATAACATAAACCATGACAAGGGCTAGCAATATTAATAGTACATTTTGTACTGCTATAGCGACTGCTATGCGCCCTTTCATTTGATCTAATAAGTTTGCTATTTGATTACCAATTCTTATCATATAGATAATTTGCGCCCCTGCAATAATATAATTATCTAACGTAAAAGTAATGCCTGTTATTAAATTCCACCCTATTAAAACGACAATAGGTGCTAACATTTGTTTTGTTGGGAAATTGACTTTCCCCATCACATAATAAACTAAAGCAATTAAAATAATTAATGTCAGTATGCTAGGTAAGGTCAAAGCTTGTGTTAAATTATGATGTACTTCAGTACCACTAGAATGACTACCACCTGGTGATTTAAAGAAATATGAAATAAATGGGACTAATACAACAACAAATATAATTCGAGACGTCTGAGTTAGACTTACAACCATGATATTAGCTTTCTTATCTTCTTCAGCCATGACTAACATTTGACTTAAGGCACCAGGAATTACGCTTAATATGGCAGTTTCTGTATTAACTTGTGCTATTTTTTTAAACAAAAAGGCAATTAATAATGAAAGTAATAATAATAATACAGTTACTAAAATTATCGTAAACCAATCATCTTTGATATCATAAATAACATTTTTAGTAAAAGTAGACCCTATTTGAACACCTAATAAAATTAAGCCAAGTTCACTGAGCCAAAAAGGCCATTTTATTTCTAAATGTAATATTTTAATAGCAATAATCGTTGCGATAATTGGCCCAAACATAAAAGGCAATAGCACATGTGCTACATGTAACAACAAACTAATTAAAATAGCTAAAACTAAAACTATGATATTATTACGAAAATACTTAGTCATATCTCTTCTCAACTTTCATTGTAATACCGTAATTTTCCATTCGATTTAAGTTGATTGTATCATATTATGAAATTCATAAAATAGCTTAAAATTTTTAATAATAAAAGAATCCAAATAGCATTGCTACTATTTGGATTCTTACTCAATTATATTTAAACAATTCTGCTTAGTGCAGTATCGAATGCTTGTATTGTTTTATTAATATCTTCTTCGGTATGCGCAAGAGATAAAAATGTACCTTCAAATTGTGAAGGTGGTAAGAATACGCCTTCTTTAGCCATTTCCCTATACATTTGACCAAATAACTCTAAGTCGCTTGCATTTGCTTGATCAAAGTTAGTAACTGGTCCTTCGTTTAAGAAGTAACCAATCATTGAACCTGCACGATTTACTGTGATTGGAACATTATGTTTAGCAAAAACTTCTTTTAGACCGTTTTCTAAGATGTCGCCTAAATGATTAAAGTAATCATAAGATTCTGGAGTTAATTGACTTAATGTTTCATAACCACTCGTCATTGCTAATGGATTACCAGATAATGTACCAGCTTGATAAATATCACCTGCAGGGGCGATTTGATCCATGATTTCTTTTTTACCACCAAAAGCACCTACTGGTAAACCGCCACCTATCACTTTACCTAAGCAAGTTAAATCAGGTTTCACATTAAAGTAACCTTGTGCACAATTGTAACCTACTCTGAACCCTGTCATTACTTCGTCAAAAATTAATAATGAACCATATTCAGTCGTAATGTCTCTTAAACCTTGTAAAAAGCCTTCTTGTGGAGGTACAACACCCATATTACCTGCAACAGGTTCTACAATAACGCCTGCAATGTCATCACCGAATTGTTCGAAAGCTGTGCGAATTGCCTCTAAATCATTATAAGGTACTGTAATAGTATTTTTCGCTGTACCTTCTGGCACCCCAGGAGAATCAGGTAAACCTAATGTAGCCACACCAGAACCAGCTTTGATTAATAAAGAATCACTGTGTCCATGGTAACAACCTTCAAATTTAACTATTTTATTACGACCAGTGTAACCACGAGCTAATCTTAGAGTATCAAGTGTCGCCTCAGTTCCTGAAGAAACCATTCTTACTTTTTCAATAGAAGGAACTCTATCAATAACAAGTTGTGCCAAGTCATTTTCTTTTATAGTTGAAGCACCAAAACTCGTACCATTATCTACGGCAGCATGTAATTTTTCGATGACTTGTTTATTTTTATGACCTAAAATTAAAGGTCCCCAACTTAATACATAATCGATATACTCATTACCGTCTATATCATATATTTTTGAACCTTCACCATGATCCATAAATATAGCAGGTGTATCAACAGATTTAAATGCTCTAACAGGACTATTAACGCCACCAGGCATTAAATCTTTTGCAACTTCCATAGCTTGTTCGGATTTTTCGTAACGCATTAAATTTCCTCCTTATTGTTCGTCTAAATAACGGCAAATATCTTTTGCAAAGTAAGTAATAATTAAATCAGCACCAGCACGTTTCATTGAAATCATTTGTTCCATTACTACTGCTTTTTCATCTATCCAGCCGTTTAAAGCAGCTGCTTTTGTCATACTATATTCACCACTTACATTGTATGCAACGACTGGTACATTCGTCGTGTTGCGCACATCGCGAATAATATCTAAAAAGCTTAATGATGGTTTAACTATCATCATATCTGCACCCTCAGCTAGGTCGCTATCTAATTCTCTTAAAGCTTCACGTCTATTAGCAGGATCCATTTGATATGTTTTACGATCGCCGAATTGAGGCGTAGATTCTGCAGCGTCTCGGAATGGTCCGAAGAAACTAGATGCATATTTAATGCCATAACTCATGATAGGTATATTTTCATAACCAGCTTCATCTAGTCCATGTCTAATTGCCGTAACAAAACCATCCATCATATTGCTTGGCGCAATAATATCTGCACCTGCTTCTACTTGAGAAATAGCAGTTTTAACTAATAACGGAAGTGATTCATCATTATCAACATCATGCGTATGTTCATTAATCACACCACAATGACCATGATCTGTATATTCACATAAACAAGTATCGGCAACAATTAGTAAATCACTGTACATAGATTTTGCTTTTCTTGTCGCTTCTTGCACAATACCATTATGGTCATAAGCGCCTGTACCTTCTGCATCTTTTTCATTAGGTACACCGAAAAACATAATCGCTCTGACACCTAAGTCATATGCTGCTTTTATTTCTTCGCCAACTAAATTTAAACTTAATTGATAAACACCTGGCATTGATGGTATTTCTTCCTTAACGTCATCACGTTCTACAACAAAAATTGGATATATTAAATCATCTTTTCTTATATGTGTTTCACTTACTAAATTTCTCATCGTTTTTGATGAGCGTAATCTTCTATGTCTATCAAATTCCATTTTACTCCCTACTTTCTAATACTTTGTCTACTAATGCGTCCAAAGTTTGAATGTCCGCAATGGGCGCATTGATTCCAAATTGTTCAATTGTCTTGAACGTTTGTTGCCCTATAACATAATAGTTAATTTTTGAATTATTAATTTTTGCTTCACTAAAAAAATACCTTATTGCAGAAGAACTCGCAAACGTTACAGCATCTATTTGCTCGTCATTTATTAATTGCTGTAATTTATAAATATTGTCGGTAAATGGTACTGGCCGATATAAATCTATTTTGATAACGTGCGCACCTCGTTGATTTAATGCATTGTGTAGATGAGGACGTGCTTGTGCACTCGATGGGATAATAATATTTAGATTATTAATGTTTTGAAAATGATGTAATAATCCTTCTTGTGAATAATCATCGGGGCAATAGTCTACCTGAATCCCTAATCGTTCACAATAAGCTTTGGTTTTCTCTCCTATTACCGCAATCTTATCGACTTGTAATGATTGTAAATATTTATAAAAATACGCAACCGCATTTTTAGACGAAAAAATAAGCCAGTCAAAATGTGAATCAAGAATTGAATAATCAAATAGCATAGGTTCAATTTTAATCATCGGTAAATGAATAATATCAACCTTATCATTTGTATAATTACTCGTTTGCGTCATCACAATAACTGGTTTCATTTTTTCACCTCAAACGGTTAGTTTTCTTCGTTTAATGCTTTAATAATATCGTAAGCACCTTGCTCATTCAATACTTCACTGACCTGTTTACCTAAGGTTACCGGATCTTTACCACGAACTGTATGTTCATATCTTTCAGTGCCATCTGGTGTCATGATTAGACCTGTAAATTCAATAATGCCATCTTGTTCGATTGTAGCGTAACCACCAATTGGTACTTGGCAACTTCCATTCATTTCTTTTAAAAATGTTCGTTCTGCTGTTACACAATTAGCAACTTCTTCATTGTGAACTTTAGCCAAAAGCTCCAACAATTCTGTATCATCAGCACGACATTCAATGCCTAAAGCACCTTGTCCGATTGCCGGTACTAAAGTATCTTTATCTAAATAAGTCGTAACAATATCATCAGACCAACCCATACGTTTTAATCCGGCAGCAGCTAGGATAATAGCATCATAATCTTCATTGTATAACTTATTTAAACGTGTATCTATATTACCTCTTATCCATTTAATTTCTAAATTAGGATATTTTGCTAATATTTGTGCACCACGTCTAAGAGAACTTGTACCAACAATACTACCATCTGGTAAATCTTCTAACGTTACATGGTTTTTGGCAATGTATGCGTCAAAAGGTATTTCTCTATCAGGGATACAACCTAACGTCAAACCGTCTGGAATAACACTAGGAACATCTTTTAACGAGTGTATTGCCATATCAATTTCATTGTCAAATAATTCTTGCTGAATTTCTTTGACAAATAATCCTTTACCTCCAACTTTAGATAATTGTTTATCAACAATTTTATCACCTTTAGTGACTATTTCTTTGATTTCAATTTCTAAATCAGGATCAATTGCTTTAAGTTTATCTATAAATTGTTGACTTTGTGTTAAAGCTAATTTACTTCTACGTGAACCGACGACTAATTTTCGCATTTTATCTGTTCCACCTTTTCTATATCAACATGTATTTTCAATGAATTTATTAGTGAAAACTTGAAATACTTGGACCGAATAATAGATTAATTATGCATAAACAAAATAATACAATATTAAAATATATTAATTTATGTTTTGATTGTAATTGCTTTACTCTAAATAAAATATATAACGCATATAAAATAACAATGATAAACGAGAAAATCACTTTTTTATCAATTAATGTAGTAAATCCAATAGTATTTATGCCCCATTGAGCACCTAATATCAGACTTATAATTAATAATAAAAAGCCTACCAACGAGCTATAAAATACAATTTGCTCTAATGTAGCCACGCTACCTAAGCGGAAATATTTTTGCGTAAATCGCTTTTGTTTCAAATTATTATATTGAATTAAATATAAAATACAATTTACGAAAGCTAAAGCGAAAAGTGCATAACTGAGCGTCGCAAAACTAATATGCACTATCAATAATTCATTAATAACAGTTATTTTCTCGCCTTTTTCCAAATAGTTCATGGGTTGGAAAGTATTTAATGCAATTAATATAAAACCAACCAAATTAAATAAAAATATCGAAAAATCGATAGGTCTAATGACATTAATAACAATTGAAATCGAAATAATTAACCATGTAATTATAAATAAAATATCAAAGATATTACTTAATGGTACTGACCTCGTTTGATTGATAAATAAAGACAAAGAGATTGTTTGTAATACCCAAACAATCCCTAAAGTAATAAACCCTAAACGTCTTATCTTAAAATTTTTTCTAAAAAAATCATAAAAATAACAAGAAATACTGACAAAATAAATGAATAAAATAATTTCATGAAATCTTATAAATAAACTATCTTGCATAGCATCACCATTTAATAGGCTTATTCAAAACTTAGAATTCGACTTAATTTATCCTCAGATTTAGTATTTTTACTTTTTTCCGGATATGGATTTTCAGCCTCAATATCAAATATATTTTGAAATAGCTCTAATTTTTCATTACTTTTCTTATCATTACTTAACTCTTTAGCTTGTTTTATAGGGTCTTTTAGCATTTGATTAATAATACTTTTCGTATGTTTAGAGACGATTTTGCGCTCGTGTTCTGATAGGTTTGGTAGTTTTCTATCAATGCTATCCATCGTATCAGATTGTATTGTCATTGCTTTTTCTCTTAAAGCTCTAATGACCGGTACTACGCCTAGCATATTCACCCACTCATTGTGATTAGCTATCTCATGTGGAATATTTTGCGCAATTGAGTCAGCAGCCAACTGTCTTTCTTTTAAGTTTGCGTCGACTAATCCTTTTAAATCATCTACATCATAACTAAATACGTCAGATAGTTGACTTACAGCTGGATCAATATCTCTAGGTACTGCGATATCAATCATCACTAATGAATCTAATTTTCTATGATTATCAATTTCTGACATCATTTCGTTCGTAATCATATAATCTTCTGAGCTAGTAGAACTGATTACAATATCAGCTTGTGTCAATAAGTCAGGTAATTGTTCAATATTAGCATAATTAACTGCATGCTTACTTGCAAGTGTTTCGGCATTTTTAACCGTTCTATTTACTACTGTTATGTCATTAACATTAGAACCTAATAAATTTAATAATGACAATTCGCTCATTTCACCAGCACCTACAACTACAGCTTTTTTATTTGCTAATTTACCAAATACCTTTTTAGCTAATTCTACTGCAGCATAAGATACGCTAACTGCATTATCTGCTATATCAGTTTCATTATGTGATTTTTTAGCAAAAGTAATTGCTTGCTTAAATAAATGATTGAAAATAGTCCCTGTAGTTGCTTCCTGTTGGGCAATAAAGAACGCGTCTCTAACTTGACCAAGAATTTGAGTTTCTCCTAAAACGATAGAATCTAATCCTGAAGCTACACGCATTAAATGATTTACTGCATCATCTCCTATGTGTACTTCAGTCATATCTTTGATTTCTTCGACATCAAAACCAAATGAACGCGCTAAAAATCTTTGAATATAATAGCGACCTGTGTGAATTTGGTCAACAATAGCGTACACTTCTGTACGATTACATGTGGAAACTATTACATTTTCTAAAATAGATTTTGTTTCAAATAGATCAACATTAGCTACGTGTATGGCATTGTCTTTGAAAGCAACTTTTTCTCTTAATGCTACATCTGCTGTGCGATGGTTTATACTAATCGCAATAAAATGCATTTATAACGCCCTCCATACATATTACAATAAGTAAATTATAACATAACTATGACATGAGTTAAGCAAGTTGCCCATGTAAATTAGAAGAATTATTATTAAATTCAAATATTTGTCAAATTTGTACTTATATACATCATTTTCAGTATAATAATTGTTAGTTAATAATAATTGTTAGTTAATAATAATTATAAATAACTTTCGATAGCTTGCCAAATTAATTTCTGCTTATTATTTTTAACTGATGAATAACTTATAATACTGTCTGAGGGCTCCATTTGTAGCTTTTGTTGAATATTGTCGAGATGTTTTTGGACTTTACCTTTTGCAATTTTATCTTCTTTAGTTGCAATTACAAGCGTTGGTATTTCATAGTACTTTAAAAAATCATACATTAATATATCGTCCTCAGTAGGATTATGTCTTAAATCGACAAGTTGAATTACAAGCTTTAATGACGAGCGTTGTGTAATGTACTGTTCAATCATTTTACCAAATGCAGCACGTTGCTTTTTACTCACTTTCGCATAACCATAACCCGGCACATCTACAAACACGAGTTGGTTATCGATATTATAAAAGTTTAATGTTTGTGTTTTACCAGGCTGTTGTGAAGTACGTGCCATATTTTTTCTACCTATCATACTGTTAATAAAAGAAGATTTACCAACATTAGAACGACCACTTAATGCAACTTCACTCAAGCCCGTCTCTGGATATTGAGATGGATTTACTGCACTTATTAATATTTCAATTTCATTAGGATTAATATTCATTATTGACCCACTTTCTACTTGTTTAACTCATTCATTATAGTATAGAATTCCTTATTTTGCGATGCGTTTAACAAAATTTAACTATTTATGTAAAAAGACCGAGACACAATATTGTCCCGGTCTTTAATAATCTATTTAATTAGTTAGGCAGAAGTTTGTTCATTATTTACTAAATTACCATCTTTATCATATAATTCAGGGTTCTTTTCTTCATTGATTGTGTCTTCAGTAATGACTACTTTAACAACACCATCAGAAGATGGAACGTCATACATGATATCAATTAATGCTTCTTCAATAATTGAACGTAAACCACGTGCACCAGTTTTTCTTTCAATTGCTTTATTACTGATTGCTGCTAATGCACCGTCAGTAAATTCTAGTTCAACATCATCTAATTCTAGCATTTTAACATATTGTTTAACCAACGCATTTTTAGGTTGTGTTAAAATGTTTTTCAATGCTTCAACGTCTAATGTTTCTAAATTAGCTACGATTGGTACACGACCAATAAATTCAGGAATTAAACCGTAAGACTGTAAATCTTCAGGTCTAATTTGTTCTAAAATAGCATCTTCATCATATTTAGAAGCTTCACTACTAGAGAATCCAATTACTTTTTCACCAAGTCTTCTCTTGATAACTTCATCAATACCGTCGAAGGCACCGCCTAAAACGAATAAGATATTAGTTGTATCAATTTGAATTAACTCTTGGTTTGGATGTTTACGTCCACCTTGTGGAGGAACGCTCGCAGTAGTACCTTCTAAAATTTTAAGCAATGCTTGTTGCACACCTTCACCAGAAACATCTCTTGTAATAGAAGTATTTTCTGATTTACGTGCAATTTTATCGATTTCATCGACATAAATAATGCCCTTTTCTGCTTTATCAATATCAAAATCAGCAGCTTGTATTAAACGTAACAAAATATTTTCGACATCGTCACCTACGTAACCAGCTTCAGTTAAACTAGTAGCATCTGCAATTGCAAATGGTACATTTAATGTTTTAGCTAAAGTTTGAGCTAAAAGTGTTTTACCGCTACCAGTTGGTCCAATTAAAGCAATATTACTTTTTTGTAATTCAACATCATCTTCATTTGGTCCCAATTGTTGAATACGTTTATAATGATTATAAACTGCTACAGCTAAAGATTTTTTAGCTTTTTCTTGTCCAATTACATAATCATTTAATTGATCCATAATTTCTTTTGGTGTAGGTAATTCAGTTAAGCCTTCTGGTTCTGCTTGAGCTAATTCTTCTTCTACGATTTCTGAACATAACTCTATACATTCATTACATATATATACGCCACTACCTGCGACTAATTTTTTAACTTGATCTTGATCTTTACCACAGAAAGAACATTTTAAATTTTCTTCATCTTCATTGAACTTGAACATTCTATTTACACCCCTATTCCCTAAAGACTATACTAGATAGCATTTTAATATGCAAATAGTTAAATTTACAAGATATTTGCATAAAAATAGTGAAGCAGATACATCAATGATTAATGCATCTGCCACTCAATATTTTTACATTATACAGCTTTACATTTGAAGCAAAAAACAATTTGCTCAATATATTAACCTTATGCTTCTTTGTCTTCTTTAGCAGGTTCTACTAATTTTGCTTCGTCAACAAGTAAGTCAATAACTTTTTGGATACGCACGTCATTTTTAACAATGTCAGTGTTACCTAATGTTTGTTTAATATCTTCTACTGAGATATTAAATTGACCACTCATTTTTTCTAACTCTTTATCGATATCTTCATCAGATACTTCAACGTTTTCAGCGTCAGCGATTGCAGTTAATGTTAAGTTTGTTTTAACACGTTCTTGCGCATCGTCTTTCATTTGTTCTCTTAATTGAGATTCGTCTTGACCTGAAATTTGGAAGTAAGTTTCTAAATTTAAACCTTGTTGTTGCATACGTTGTCCAAATTCTTGAACCATACGGTCTAATTCAGTGTTAACCATTGCTTCTGGAATATCGATAGTCGCATTGTTAGCAGCTTTATTAATTGCTTCTTCTTTTTGTGCATTCTCTGCATCAGTTTCTTTTTGTTCAGCTAAACGTTTACGAGTATTTTCTTTAAACTCATCAACTGAATTTGCTTCTGAATCTAATTCGTTAGCAATTTCATCAGTTAATTCTGGAACTTCTTTAGCTTTAATTTCGTTAACTTTAGTTTTGAATGTAGCTTCTTTTCCAGCTAATTCTTCTGCATGGTACTCTTCTGGGAATGTAACTGTTACGTCTTTTTCTTCTCCAGTTTTAGCACCGATTAATTGTTCTTCGAATCCAGGGATAAACATACCTGAACCAATTTCTAAGTCATAACCTTCAGCTTGGCCACCTTCGAATTGTTCTCCATCTACATAACCATCGAAGTCGATATTTACTGTGTCACCATCTTCAACTGCACCGTCTTCTTTGACAACCATTTCAGCTAAATGACCTAATTGATGATCGATTGATTCTTGAACTTCTTCATCAGTTAATTCAGCATTTTGTTTTTCAATTTCAAGACCTTTATAGTCTCCTAATTGAACTTCTGGTTCAACTACAACTGTAGCATCAAATTTGAAGTCTTTACCTTTTTCGATTTGTTGAACGTCGATTTCAGGTTGATCAACTGGTTTAATGCCAGTTTCATCGATTGCTTCACCATATGCTTCTGGTAATAAAATGTCAGCCGCATCTTGATAAAGTGCTTCAACACCAAAACGTTGTTCGAAGATTTGACGTGGTACTTTACCTTTACGGAAACCAGGTACATTAATTTGTTTAACTACTTTTTTGAAAGCTTGATCTAATGCTTTGTCTAATTTTTCTGCTGGAACTGTAACTGATAATACTCCTTCGTTACCTTCCTTTTTTTCCCAAGTTGCTGTCATGTATAAAAACCTCCATGATTATCCTATTTTAATTTTTCAACTTCATTAGTATACCATACGACAAGTGGGTATACAAACCCAGATGTTTTACAGCTAAAATAATTTGTTAAGAATTGATACTATGTTGTTTGTATACCCATAATGTAATTTATTAATTATGTTAAATTGTCTAGTTTTAGAATTAAGTTTTTAATTTCACTATGTGCTTCACCTTTGTCGATGCCTAGCATTGACTTAAAGTAATTTTCATACGTCTCAATCCACTGTTCTGAAGAAGCTATGTCATTTATATCAAGTGGATATAATAATATAGCGTGGTTATTCATAACGTGTGCTGCCTCATTAATTAATTGCGTTGCATCTTCTTCCATTAATTGAATAACGCTAGGAATAATATGCTGTTTAAGTTCTGTATGTTCTAATCCTTCTAAATTATTCGGGACAACGTCAAGCTTATAACCAAATTTTGTTAATTGAATACGCGTTTCATATTGTGCAAACCTTAAGTATTCTAACATAATGCTTACTACATTAGGTTGCAAAGTTAAAGAATTAATTAAGTGTGCCACCGTTTCTTTATAATTATATTGGTTATTATCAATTAAAGTTAAAATCGTATTGATTTGTTCTCTTAAAGATAAAGCATCAAATTGTTGCAATTGTTCGCCGGCAATTTTGTTATATTGCTCTAATTGACTAAGTGCAAATTCTTTTATTGGAAAAAGTTCCATTCTCGTTTGATGATTCTGTACTTCATCTATAATTTGATTAATAACTTCAACAACTTCAATATATTGTTTTAAATTATTTAAGCTTTTAACATAATACAATACAAGTTCATCATAATTATTAAAACCTTGCTTTAATAAAATAATAGTTTCTTCTCTAAGTTCTAAATAATAACCTAATTCATGTAATGTTGCGCATTTTAGCAATGATAGAGTTTCATCTAATTCAAAATATTGTTCAAATTCCTCGAAAAGTTCATAAACTTTTTCTAAACGATTATTGTTAAATTCAACTTTAATATCTCTTATTAACTTTTCTCTCGAACGCGGAAAAGGAATGATGTCTGACATGGCTATTCACCTCTATTGTAAAGCTTCTAAAATTAAAGAACTCCATGTTTCAAAGTCATCGTAATTATCGATACTTCCTTGTTCAACCCATTTAATTTTTAAAGTATCCGTCTCTTGTACTTCTACATCATTTGAATTCACTTTGATTTTAAATACGACACCTAGATGTACTTCGCCCACTTCATTCGTGTCATCATTAATAAAGCCTATGTATTGTAAATTTTGTGATTCCTCTGGTGCTAGCCCAACTTCTTCTTCTAACTCACGTTGCGCATTAGTTCTTAATACTTCATTAATTGTATCCGCACCAACGATATCGTTCATATGACCACCTACACCGATAGATGATTGACCATGTAAACGATCTTCACCGCCGCCAGATAGTCTTTCATAGACTAAAAGTTGATTATTTTCGTTTTCTAACAAACAATATGAAATCAATTGTTTGTAGTTAGGATCTTCTTCCATATCACCTCTACGTTTAACTTCGTATTGACTAAGTGTATCGAATATTTCTTGCCCTTTTGTACTATCGTTAGCTAAAAAGCCGTTAAATTGATTATTTTCTTCATCAAATAATATATTACGTGGCACTACTATAATGCGTTCATCGAATTTAGACATATGTATCTCCTTCATGTTTGACTTCGTAGTTATTTTATCAAATCTATTTTATATCTCAAAATAAAAAAGAGATGTAGCAAACGCCACATCTCTTTTTACTTATTATTTTAAAGCATCTTTTGCTTTAGTTACTAATTCACCGAAAGCTTTGTCGTCTGAAATAGCAATTTCAGATAACATTTTACGGTTAATGTCAATTTCAGCTTTTTTCAAGCCGTTCATTAATCTTGAGTAGCTGATGTCATGTTGACGTGCAGCTGCATTAATACGTGTAATCCATAATTTACGGAAATCACGTTTTCTTTGACGACGGTCACGGAAAGCATATTGACCTGATTTCATAACTTGTTGTTTTGCTACTTTATATAAAGTACGTTTCGCACCGAAGTAACCTTTTGCTAATTTAATCGTCTTTTTACGACGAGCTCTTGTTACTGTTCCACCTTTTACTCGTGGCATAATAAATTCCTCCTCAAAATATGTTAATTCTTTATAATGTTAATGATAAGTAAACGTTGTTTAATTATTTTTTGTAAGCTAATAATTGTTTTACGCGTTTTAAGTCAGATTTATGAACTAACTTAGCTTTACGTAATTGACGTTTTTGTTTAGTGTTTTTGTTTGCAAATAAGTGAGATGTGAAAGCTCTTGAACGTTTTAATTGTCCTGAACCAGTTCTTTTAACACGTTTAGCTGCTCCACGGTGTGTTTTCATTTTAGGCATGATAAATTTCCTCCTGTGATTTGAATATTATTTTTCAGCTGTAGGGCTTAACATAATGAACATTTGACGCCCTTCCATTTTAGGTTTTTGTTCAACTGAAGCAATATCTTTACATTCTTCAGCGAATTTTTCTAAAACGCGTTGTCCAATTTCTTTATGTGTAATTGCTCTACCTCTAAAACGAATAGAAACTTTACATTTATCCCCTTTTGATAAGAACTTACGACCATTTTTCAACTTAGTTTGGAAGTCATGTTCTTCAATAGTAGGACTTAAACGTATTTCTTTTACGTTTATTGTTTTTTGTTTCTTCTTCATTTCTTTTTCTTTTTTCTGTTGTTCGAATTTGTATTTACCGTAGTCCATAATTCTTCCAACAGGTGGTTTAGCGTTTGGCGCTACGACTACTACGTCTAAACCTACACGATCGGCCATTTCTAATGCTTCACTTTTTGGTTTAACACCAATTTGTTCGCCATCTTGACCGATTAATCTTAATTCTTTCGCACGAATCTTATCGTTTACTTGAGTTTGATCTTTAGCTATGGTTGACACCTCCATGAAATTTACGAAATTATGCCAAGTAAAAAAGCAGAGCGAGTATAAATTACACCCGCTCTGCTTTACACATGTTTACTACATGTATTATTGACCTGCCAACTGCCTTTGCGTCGCTACAGGTGAGAAGCGGGAGCTTCTACTTGGTTCGTTTCGTATTCAACGTTATTAATCATAGCAACGATTAAGACATAAGTCAACAGATATTTAATTATTTATGCGATTTTATTTCTTCCATATCAACATCTTGTCTAAGATCCACTTTTTCTAATGGAATAATCTTAGTTTTGTAACGTAATTTATGGTAGATAAAGAATGCAAAAAATACTGGGATTCCCATATAGGTAATTACAAAACGATTAAGGTTAAAATGACCTGTTTGGATAAAATCGACATCTTGACCAATAATTACGATAACACATAATATACCAGCAAAAATCGGTCCAAACGGGAATAGTTTTGCTTTATATTTTAATATCGATTTATCATAGTGTTGTTTATCAAACGCTTTTCTAAAGCGATAGTGACTTATTGCAATACCAACCCAAGCAATAAATCCAGTCATACCACTTGCAGCTACGATATATTCGTACGCATCACCACTAATATGTTGTAACGCAAAAATTGCAATTACGATAAGCGCAGTTACTAATAAAGATAGATAAGGCACTCCACTTTTATTAGTTTTAGCAAAAATTGGGAAGGCTAATTTATCTTTACTCATAGAATAAAGCATACGCGTCGAAGCGTACATACCTGAGTTCCCTGCTGATAATACCGAAGTTAAAATAACGGCATTCATAAATGATGCGGCAAACGCTAAACCTGCATTTTTAAATACAAGTGTAAATGGAGACGTTGCAACATCGCTATCGCCACCCATTAACGCTGGGCTGTTATAAGGAATAAGCATACCAATTACGAAAATTGCTAAAATGTAAAATAGTAAGATACGCCAAAATACTTGTTTGATCGCTTTAGGTACTGCACGTTCAGGGTTTTCTGATTCCCCTGCAGTTATACCTATCAATTCTGTCCCTTGGAATGAGAAACCAGCAACAAGGAATACACCAAGTATAGTTAACAAGCTGCCGCCTAAACCATGACCTAAGATTGGTCCTTGTCCTGCTGTAAAGGTATCAAATCCTACAAATTTTCCACCCATAATACCTACGATTGTTAATAAGCCAATAATAATAAAGATAATGACTGTAACAACTTTAATTAATGCGAACCAATATTCACTTTCACCATAAACACGTACTGATAACGCATTTAATCCAAAAATAATTATTAAGAAAATACTGCTCCATATCCATGCTGGTAATGATTGTAAAGGCGTCCAATATTCAATAACTTGCGCCGCTATCGTAACATCGGCTGCAACTGTAATGACCCAATTGAACCAATAGTTCCAACCTAATGCAAATCCTAAAGAAGGATCCACGAATCGCGTAGCGTATGTACTGAATGAACCAGATACAGGTAAATATGTTGCCATTTCCCCTAACGATGTCATTAGGAAAAATACCATAGCCCCGATAATTGCGTAAGCTAATAATGCACCTAATGCACCGGCATCATGAATAGCACCGCCTGATGTCATAAACAAACCAGTACCGATACAGCCACCTATCGCAATCATTGAAATATGGCGGTCTTTTAGTCCTCTTTTAACCCCATCATGTTGATTTTTTTCCATAGTAGCTTCCTTTCTGTCTTGCTTAGAGGTTTACTATTGAAAGAAACAAATTAAAAAATTTCTTATAGTAAATGTCAACCTATGTAAATTTAAAGAAAATAAAAATGGTTGCATACCTTCCGATATGCAACCGCTGTGTTATCAATCATACTAGGTAGCACATCACATATGTGACAGTCCAGTATCTTATCGATGACTGACCCAACACACAACAATAATGGTTATTGTGTGTTTCGGCATTTTTACCTTTTGCTATTTCAATCTGGGCTCCATCAAGCCATTGAAAAGTTACTGATTAAAAATGCAACCTCTAACTCAAAGTTTATTTAAATTTTAATTATTTACTGTTTCACTACTCATCAATATACATGAATAATTGATTTGTTTCAACACTATCTTTGCTTTTTCAGACGAATCTCATCTACTAAATTCCAAATAAAGTCATCTTTTTCTACAGTTTCTTGATCTTGAGAACCATATTTACGTACATTTACTTCATTATTTTCCATTTCTTTATCACCTACAACGAGCTGATAAGGAATTTTTTGCATTTGTGCTTCACGTATTTTATAACCCATTTTTTCATTACGATCATCAATTTCTACTCTTACGCCTTGAGATTTTAACTCATCTTGTAAGTTTCGAGCATAATCATAATGTAAATCAACATTTACTGGTATGATTTCAACTTGCATTGGCGCTAACCATGTTGGGAACGCCCCTTTAGTTTCTTCAGTTAAGAAAGCAACAAATCTTTCCATTGTTGATACGACACCTCTATGAATAACAACTGGACGATGTTGTTCGCCATCATTTCCAATATAAGTTAATTCAAATTTTTGAGGAAGTAAGAAATCTAATTGAGCAGTACTTAAAGTTTCTTCTTTACCCATTGCAGTTTGCACTTGGACATCAAGTTTTGGACCGTAGAATGCCGCTTCACCAACTGCTTCAACATATTCTAATCCTAACTCGTCCACTGCCTCTTTTAACATACTCTCAGCTTTTACCCACATGTCATCGTCATCGTAATATTTTTCTTTGTCTTCAGGATCTCTGTAACTTAAGCGGAAGTTATAATTTTCAAAGCCAAAATCTTCGTATACATCTATTATTAAATTAACAACGCGTTTAAATTCTTCTTTAATTTGATCAGGTCGCACGAAAATATGCGCATCATTTAAAGTCATGCCTCGTACACGTTGTAAACCTGATACTGCACCACTAGCTTCGTAACGATGCATTGTACCTAATTCAGCAATACGAATTGGTAATTCACGGTAAGAATGTGGTTTATTCGCATAAATCATCATGTGGTGAGGACAATTCATTGGGCGTAATACCATTTCTTCTTGTTCATCTAGTTTCATTGTTGGGAACATGTCTTCATTGTAGTGATCCCAGTGACCTGACTTTTTATATAAGTCAGTGTTTGCCATAACTGGTGTATAAACATGGTCATAACCCATACTTACTTCTTTATCAACAATGTAACGTTCAATTTCACGACGAATTGTAGCACCATTTGGCAACCATAATGGTAGTCCAGCACCAACGAGTTGATTATTAGCAAATAACTCTAAATCTTTCCCAATACGTCTATGGTCACGTTCTTTACGCTCTTCTAACATTTTCAAGTGTGCTTTTAAATCTTTTTTGTCAAAGAAGGCAGTACCATAAATACGTTGTAACATTTTATTGTTACTGTCGCCTCTCCAGTATGCGCCTGCTGTAGATAACAATTTGAATTCTCTAATTTTTGAAGTAGATGGCACATGAACGCCACGGCATAAATCAGTGAATTCACCTTGCGAATATAAAGTAACGTTTTCATCTGCTGGTATTGCATCAATTAACTCTAATTTATAAGGGTCATCACTAAAGAATGCTTTCGCTTCATCACGTGTAACTACTTTACGCTCAATTTTGTGATTTTCATCAACGATTTGTTTCATAGTTTTTTCAATTTTTTCAAAATCATCAGATGAAATGGATTCGTCCATATCGAAGTCATAATAAAAGCCACCTTCGATAACTGGACCTACTCCAAATTTAACATCTCCGTATAAGCGTTTTAATGCTTGTGCCATTAAATGAGCTGTTGAGTGTCTTAACACTTCTAATGCTTCTTCACTACCTGGCGTTACGATTTCAATAGCGCCATCTGATTCTAATGGTCTAGTTAAATCTACTAATTTATCATTAAATTTACCTGCAACTGCTTTTTTACGTAAACCGGGACTAATAGATTGTGCTATTTCTTCTGTAGTAGTCCCTTTATCGAATTCCTTTGAATTACCATCTGGGAATTGAATATTAATTTGTTCCATAGTTAAACCCTCCTATTTTGAACTCACTCTGCATAAAACGAAATAAAAAAACCCCGTCCCCTAAAAAAGGGACGAGGTCTTCGCGGTACCACCCTAAAATAATATATTAAACGTTTTATCATCGCCTAATATAAACTCTACTTAAGATAACGGTCTTGAGCCGAGTGTTCATTACAAACACTGTACTTGAGGGAGTAATAAAATTATTATGATAGTCATATTCTCATCAGCTAATGACTTTCTGGATATCAGTGAATAAATTATCATGTCCTCAATTTATTTCGCTTTAATTTAGATTTAAATTTATTATACAACATTTATTTAATTTTTCAAACATCACGATAATTTTTCCCTTCTAAATAATAAGGTGTCGATAACGTTTTAATACGTTCTAAAATTCGTGCAGCTTTCGTTTTTTCAGTACCATCACGTGTCACTGATAAATGGTGTTCTAATTCTTTGAAATTTAAATTCGAACTAAAGAATGTTGGTAATTCATGCACCATTCTATAATGTAAAATAGGTCCAATAACTTCGTCTCTAACCCATGGTGTAATTTCTTCTGCACCGATGTCATCAAGCATCAAAATATTCGCTTCTCGTACAGTAGCTAATTTTGATTCAAAACTTCCATCTTTAAATCCACTTTTTAATGTACGTATAAATTCCGGCAAATAAATAATAGTAGATGGTATTTTTTTAGTTTTTAGCTGATTTGCTATAGCACCTAAAATAAATGATTTACCTGTACCAAACTGACCGTATAAATATAAACCTTTAACATTCGTTTTGTCATTCGCTATATCATTACATATTTCATCTGCTTTCATTGCTGCTTCTAGTCTTTTACCATCCATATGGATGTCTTTTAACTTCGCATTCAATGTATCACGTTGCATATGATGGGAGGTAATTAAATGAGCATTAAACTTCTCTTCATCGTGTTTAATCTTACATGGGCATTGTAAGTATCTTATTTTGATATGATTATGCTCGATATAAAGTTCTGGTACATGACCTTTTACAAAGTTTGGGCAATCTTCAAAACGATGACCGTCATAATGTTTTTGTTGATCTTTGTATTCTTGTAGGACATTTAAATCTTCATCAATCATCGCATTAGTAAGTTCAGACTGATGCTCGGTTAAAAATGCTTTAACGTCTTTATCATTCACAACATCTTGTTTGATTTTAGCAATACGTTTTGTTAGATCATTTGATTCGCCCATTATATTTTCAAAGCTTTTCATTAGTCATCATCCCCCCATCTTTCTTTTAAATGTTGTAAGAACGCGGCACGTTCTTTTTCATGTTCAGAATCATCTGTTGCTGTTGTTTCATTTTCTGACTGCTTTTGTTGATCATTATTTGTATTATCTCTTTCTAATAGCCATTTCGGCGTCATCTCTTTTGAAACTAAATTTGCTCTTGGTTGTTTGAAATTACGTTGAGATCTTTGTTGTTGTTCTTCTTCGTTTATTTTCTTGGCAAACGGCTCTGCTTCTTGCGCAGTTTTTAATCCTTTACGTTTCCAATGCGCCGCGATAGTTAACGTATATTTTTTAGGCAAACGCATATCTCGTTTTAACATAACAAATTGCAATAATATATTAATCACACCGAATGGTAACTGTTCTCTTTCGACCAACTCTTCAACTAATTTCTTTTCGTCTAAACTAATTTCAGAGCCTTTCCATGCAGTCAACATTTCAATTGGACTCACACGATTCAATTGTTCTAAACGATCTTCTTCAGCAGCTTGACCATTGTCTTCGGACTGGACCATGTCTTGTTGTTTTAATTGTAATGATGGCAAACTTTGTTCGTGTTCCATTTGGTAATAAGTACGAGCATATTTACGCATATCTTCAAACGATAATTGTTGTGCGCTCGTGATTGATTTTAAAATCACGCTTTTCATAGCTTCTGGCGTTAGGCCATATAAGGTAGCAAGCTGCGTAATTAAAGCTTTAGCATCAGCGTTAATAATTTCTGTACTAATAAAATGCGACTGTAATAAGTCATAAAGTGCCTCAAAGTCGAAGTCTACTTTCGCTAAATTCAAACCTTCATAACTTTTCTCACGTTTAATGTTAGAAACATCATTGTGAAACTGCTTGTTAGGTACTGAAAACACATCGGTAAACTTGCGTGTTATTTCTTGATAATCGCTAAGGTTAAACGCTGTACCGGCCTCAAAATGAGCTTTTAGCTGATGATAACGTTCTTTGCCCACTGCGGTAAATAAAAATATCGATAACATAGGGTCGCTAAAAAACTGATACGCCGTTGGTGGTTGAATAAGTTTATAGACAAAAGATGAAGTATTACTATCATGGTGCACATAACTTTTGACTAAACCTATAGCCTCTAGTGAGTCCATTTGTGTTCTAAATTCGCTTAAATTAATTTGTAATTCACTCATTACAACATAATGTGTGGTTACTATTTCAACTTTTTGTGTTACAAATTGCTCTAAATAGTAATAAAGCCCCATTGCATTGGGACCTACTAATGGAGTGAATAGTCTATTTAATATATCTAAATGTTGTTCATTAATGGAAAAATCGCGGATAACATTAAAGTTATCTTGAGGTCTCAATCCAAAATCCGAAGATTGCAAACCCATTATGAATCACTCCGTTTATTTTCTGATAAGATACCTTGCATCGATTGTAATAATTGATCTACATCTTTAAATTCTTTATAGACTGATGCAAAGCGCACGTATGATACTTGGTCTACATGCATTAATAAATTCATTACATATTCACCAATGTCTCTTGAAGAGATTTCAGCACGCCCTTCATCTCTAAGACGCCATTCGACTTTATTAGTGATATCTTCTAATTGCTCATATCTCACTGGTCTTTTTTCACATGAGCGAACTAAACCATTTAAGATTTTTTCGCTTAAAAATTGTTCACGTGTACCATCTTTTTTCACTACGATTAATGGTCTTTTTTCAATATGCTCAAATGTTGTAAATCTTGTATTACAAACTTCACATTCTCTACGACGGCGAATCGCGTTAACTTCATCAGCGTGACGAGAATCTACGACACGTGAATGCGTTGAATTACATTTTGGACATTTCATTGTGCTATCACCCTCTTCAGTTGATTCGACTTTATTATACTATAAATAACTATACGACAAAAGAATGATGTCACAGTTAAAAGTACATCACTATTTTTTTGTGAAATACTATATATTATAACAAAAAAATGTCAGAATCTAAATTCTGACATTTTTATATTATGCGTTTTTATCTAAGTTTAACTAATTAGTACGTCCGCTTCGGAATTTAACAATTGTCCTAATTGCGCAGCTACTTCAACTACTCTATTTGAATAGCCCCATTCATTATCATACCAAGCAATCACTTTTACTTTGTTGTCGCCCATAACCATTGTACTTTGTGTATCAACAATAGCTGAATGTGGGTTTGTATTAAAGTCTACTGAAACTAACGGTGCGTCTTCTGTAGCTAAAACACCTTGTAAATCATTTTCTTTAAATGCATTATTTACTTCTTCTGCCGTTACATTTTGTTCTAAGTCAACGACTAAATCAACTAATGATACATTTTTTGTTGGAACTCTAAGTGCCATACCATGTAGCTTGCCATCTAATTCAGGTAAAACTTCTCTTAATGCTTTTGCTGCACCGGTAGAAGTTGGTATTATACTTTCGCTACATGAACGCGCACGTCTTAAATCTTTATGAGGGTTATCAATATTATTTTGATCGTTAGTAATTGAATGTACAGTCGTCATTAATCCGTTAACGATACCAAATTTATCATTTAAAACTTTAGCAACTGGTCCAATACAGTTGGTTGTGCAAGAAGCATTACTAAATATGTCATACTTATTAATATCTAAGTTATCATTATTAACGCCTTTTACAACCATTTGTACGTCGCCACCTTTAGATGGTCCCGTAAGTAATACTTTTTTAGCCCCAGCATTAATATGGCCAACTGCTTTATCTCCATGGTTAAATTTACCAGTAGCTTCTATCACGATATCGATATTAAGTGATTTCCACGGTAAATTCTCAGGATTTCTATCTGATACTAATTTAATTTCATGGTCTCCTAATTTAATACCATTTTCAGTCGGCTCAACTTTTAAATCGTATGTACCATGCGTAGTATCATAATTAATTAAATGAGCTATAGTTTCTGGTGAATAACTAGCGTTAATTGCTACCACGTTTAAATCCTCATTTTTAAGTGCGATACGTAAAGCCATTCGCCCTATTCTACCCATTCCATTAATTGCTATATTAGTCGTCATCGAATGCACCTCTCAAATTTATGTTATACTTTATAGAAATTAGTATAACATATTAATTAAAAAATGAAAGCGTTTGCTTTAAAAAATTAAAAATTACCATTAGCGCTTCTAAGTAAAACGCTAATGGCGAATATTAAAGATGCTCAGTTTCATCAATATAGCCTTGTTCAATTAATAAACTTTCTAAATTTTGCTTTAAATCAAGCTTAGAATCTCTATTATCGATGACATGATCTGCCATTCTACGTTTTTTATCTATAGAGATTTGACTTAGTACGCGTGCTTTGGCATCTTCAAGTGATAAATTATTTCGTTCCATTAAACGGTCAATTTGAATACTTTCTGAAGTATAAACTAACCACACTTCGTCAACAGTATCTTGTAATTCATTTTCAAATAATAATGGAATATCCATAATTACGTTATACCCTTGGTTAAGGTACTCATTTTTTTCGTTTTCCATAATATCATGGACGATTGGATGTACAATCTCATTTAATTCTAATCGTTTTTCCGGTTGATTAAATACAACATTACCGACATAAGCGCGGTCCATTTCTCCATTTTCATCAATAGCATCATCACCAAAGGCTGCTTTTACTTTTGCTAATCCTTCACTACCTTTTTCGACTGCTTTTCTTGAAGCAACATCTGCATCTACAATTTTGAAACCATGTACAGATAAAACTTCTGATACTGTAGATTTACCGGTTGCAATTCCACCGGTAAGCCCTATTACTTTTGGCATAAATTTCACTCTTCCTTTATTTTTGACAAGTAGGACAGTAATGACTGTTACGTGTTGCAATAACTTGTGTTTCTATATCACTGCCACATACTTTGCATGTTTTTTGTTTATATACATTGAGGTGTAATTGCATTGTTCCTGTCTTACCATCGGCATGTCGATAATCAGAAACACTAGTCCCGCCATATTTTATACCCTCGGATAACACTTCCCGAACATAATAAAATAACATTTCTCTTTCTTGGTTATTTAAACTATTTGTCGTTCGATTAGGATGAATGCCAGCTCTAAATAACGCTTCGCAAGCATATATATTACCACACCCTGCTATCACTCTATGATCTAAAATCATTTGCTTAATAGGTTTTTTTACGTAGCTTTTACGGTCAAACCATGATAGATAATGACTTAATGCCTCATCCTCGAAAGGTTCTGGAGCTATTTCTAAGAACGATGGGTAGGCTTCTAATGAAGGTACATTTCTAATTTCTCCAAATCTTCTAATATCAGAATAAACCAGTAACATATCATTATCCAACGTAAAAATGACGTGCCAGTGATTACGATAATTTTTAACAGTTATATCATCTAAACTTCTGACTATAAAAAATCCGCCTGCCATTCCTAGATGACTAATTAAAATTCTATGTTCGTGTTCATTAACTAAATGAAAAACGATGTATTTACTACGTCTTTCAATTTGTTCTATAACAAAATTTTCTGTAAAAGTTTTAAAAGTATCCAGTGACATGCCTTTTATTATTGTTTCTCGTCCGTCAGCTTTACCTTCTTTTACTTTATCAGAAAAAATAACAGATGTTATCGTTTGTCCTTTAGCATATGGCTCAATGCCTCTTTTAACATGTTCAACTTCTGGTAGTTCTGGCATGATAATCCAACTTTCTTATTTTGCATCGTACCAAGTATCACCATAGTTACATTCAACTAATAGTGGTACATCTAAAGGTAATGCATTATCCATAATATTTTCTATAAATTCACTAAAATCATCAACTTCATCTTTTGGTACTTCGAAAATTAATTCATCGTGTACTTGAAGTAATAATTTTACATTGAACGATTCATTTTTAACTGCCTTATCAAAATTCACCATCGCTAGCTTGATAATATCAGCTGCACTACCTTGAATAGGCGTATTCATAGCAGTACGTTCAGCGAAGCTACGCAAATTAAAATTACGACTTGTGATGTCTGGAATATAACGACGTCGATGCATGAGCGTTTCCACAAATCCTTGGGCTTTTGCATCTTTAACAATATCAGTCATATATTGTTTTACGCCAGGAAAGCTATCTAAATAATCATCGATAAATTGCTTTGCTTGTTTACGTGTTATACCTAGGTTTTGACTTAAGCCATAATCACTAATACCATATACAATCCCAAAGTTTACCGCTTTTGCTTGTCTACGCATTAAGCTATCAACTTCATCAGCACTTACACCAAACACTTTGACTGCCGTTGCAGTATGAATATCTTCATTGTTTTTGAAGGCTTGGATAATACTTTCATCTTGTGTGATGTGCGCCAATACACGTAATTCAATTTGCGAATAATCGGCTGAGAAGATAACAGTATCTTTATCAGATGATTTAAATGCTTTTCTAATTTTACGTCCTTCTTCAAGGCGTACAGGAATGTTTTGTAGATTTGGGTCTATTGACGATAGTCTACCTGTCTGAGCTAATGTTTGGTTGAATCTTGAGTGTATTCTATTATCATCACTGATTACTTTTTGAAGACCTTCAACATAAGTTGATTGTAATTTAGATAATTGACGATATTCTAAAATATAATCAATGATCGGATGTTCACCTTTTAATTGTTCTAATACATCAACTGCAGTAGAATAACCAGTCTTTGTCTTTTTAATAACAGGTAATTTTAATGTTTCAAATAAGACAACGCCTAATTGTTTTGGAGAATTAATATTGAACTCTTCTCCAGCTGAGTCATATATATTAGCGATTAATTTATCCAATTTGTTTTGTATTTCGATTTCCATCTCTTTTAATTCACTAGCTTCAGTATAAATACCAGTTTCTTCCATTTTGCTTAAAATTTTAGCTAATGGTAATTCTAAGTCTTTTAATAGTTCGACTTGGTTATATTCTTCCAGTTGTTCTTCCATTTTAGTTGTTGCATTATGAATGGCATGAACAATATTGGCTACGTAGTCGTTTAACACTTCATCTTCTGGAATTTGGCGTTTTTTCCCTTTACCAAATACACTGACATTTGTTTTTAAATATGTTTGTCCATAATAACTAACAACAGAATGAACATCATCGATAGTTCTTGATGGGTCAATAATATAACTAGCTAACATAGCATCGAAAACAATTTCATTAATATCAATATTTAATCTATGTGCAGCTACGTAAGTTTTCTTAGCATCATAGACAATCTTTTGTGTTTCACTACTTTCTAACCATTGTA
Organism: Staphylococcus kloosii; assembly: GCF_003019255.1. Taxonomy (NCBI): domain Bacteria; kingdom Bacillati; phylum Bacillota; class Bacilli; order Caryophanales; family Staphylococcaceae; genus Staphylococcus; species Staphylococcus kloosii. The sequence goes on along the minus strand of NZ_CP027846.1, from coordinate 1,499,088 downwards.
CCAATTCTTTATGTTCGCTTATGTTTTGTGCATCGATAACGACATGATGCGTACCATCAAAAAGTCCGAATTTTAAAATTTGATCTTTTAAATAATTTGTATCTTCTAATTCAAAATGAATAGTAGCTTGTTGTAAATTAGCAAAATCTATATTGGCAAAATCTTGTTCCACAGTTAATTCAAGTGCCTCTTCGCTCTCGCTTGTGCCGTCTACATTTAATTGATCTAAAAGTTGTTTAAACTCTAGTTTTTTAAACAATTCAATTTTTTCTGTTTCATCATTATTCGATGGCATTTCAGTGTCTTTTAACGATACTGCTATCGGACTATCACGATTAATCGTAGCAAGTTGTTTACTCATCAATGCATCGTCTTTACTATTTTCTAGTTTTTCTTTTAACTTTTTACCAGAAACGCTACCGATGTTGTCATAAACATTTTCAACTGTTTGAAATTCATTTAATAATTTGATAGCTGTTTTTTCACCTACGCCAGCTACACCAGGAATATTATCGGAAGCATCACCCATTAGACCTTTCATATCAATAATTTGGTCAGGCGTTAAACCGTTATATTTTTCCGCGATAAATTCAGGCGTATAGTGGTCTACATCCGTAACACCTTTTTTAGTATAATATATCGTTACATTATCACTAGCTAATTGTGTTAAGTCTCGGTCACCAGTAACAATAATTGTTTCATATCCAGCTGAATGTGCTTCTTTACTAAGCGTACCTATAATATCATCAGCTTCATAATTCTCTAATTCGTATCTTTTAATACCATATGCATCTAATAATTGACGTACATATGGTAATTGCTCACTTAATTCTGGGGGCGTTTTTTGTCGGCCACCTTTATATTCACTATAAGTGTCATGTCGAAAAGTTGTTTTACCCGCGTCAAATGCCACTAAAAAGTTCGTAGGTTGTTCTTCTTTAATTATTTTTTCTAATAACATCGCAAAACCATATACCGCATTTGTATGGATGCCTGCTTTGTTTTGCAATAAAGGTAACGCATAAAATGCTCTAAAGCTTAAACTATTACCATCTATTAAAATTAATTTATTCACTTTGTTAACCTCCAGAACTAATTTAGTTATTATTTTATCATAATCTATCATTATACCGTACTTTTTACGCTAAATTTAATAAGCAAAAAAGTTCCTACAATTACTATAAATTGTAGGAACTTTGTTATAAAGTATCATCAAAAAATAACTTTGAATGTTGAACCTTCGTTTGGTTTAGACGAAACACTGATACGCCCTTTATGTGCTTCTACTATATGTTTAGCGATTGATAAACCTAAACCAGTGCCACCAGAATCTCTACTTCTAGCTTTATCAACTCTATAAAATCGCTCAAAGATATGTTGCTGGTCTTCTTCTTTTATACCAATACCAAAATCTTTTACAATCAATACTGATTTTTGTTTATCTTCAAATACTTTAACAATAATTTCGCTATTTTCTGGCGAATAATTAATTGCGTTAGAAACTAAATTAATAACTACTTGTGAAATTTTATCTTGATTTGCTTCAATAAAAACATTTGCATCAAGGCTTGTATTTATTGTTATTGCTTTCCTCTCTGCAATGGTTTGTAGACTATCAATATTACTTTGTACAACATCGGCAAAGTTAAGTCGTGTAGTTTCAATTTCACTTTGCTGTTCTACATGGGATAAATCTAACAAATCGAAAACAAGTGTCTCTATACGTTCAGATTCTTTCAGTATAATATCTAAAAACGCATTTAATGACTGTGGATCGTCTTTGGCTCCATCTATTAAAGTTTCCGCAAAACCTTTGATAGATGTTATGGGTGTTTTCAGTTCATGCGACACATTAGCAACAAACTCTCTTCTTAAATTTTCTAATTTTTTGAGATTTGTTATGTCGTGTAAAACGATAACCATGCCGTATAAATTCTTTTTAGATTTAGATAAAATTGGAACACATGCCGTATCAAAATATTTTTCATGCACTTGACTCACTTTTAATTTCAACTGATGATAAAGTGCTTTTTCCATTTTAAAAGCGTCCGTAATTAATGCTTGAACGTCATCGTCTAATATTTCTGTATAACTATGATGTTCAACCACAATATCAGGCGTGAATACTTCATAATAAGTTCTATTAGCTATAACAATTTCACCATATTTATCAATCATTAAAATCGAACTTGGTATATTTTCCAAAGTTGTTTTTAAGCGATTAGATTGTAACTTTTGCTGGTTATTTAAACGTTGCAATCTTCTTGCTAATTCATTAGTAGTAACAAATAGTTCTTTTGTTTCTTTCACGTTACTTTCCGGAACCCTTACGTGGTAATACCCTTCCGCTAATAATTGCGTTGCGTATGTCACTTCTTTTATTGGCATAATATATGTACGGTTAATCATTCTAACTACTAAAAACATGACTAGTAATACGACAATGCCTGTTAATAACAAGTAATACCATATCTTCATTTGCAAATTATGTAAGTGATTGTTTACACCACTAATGATTACTGTGTGGTTATTACTAGTAGTTTCATACGTGTAACGATGTTGCTTTTTAAATTTATCATAGCGCAAAGATGTGTCAGCAGTCATTTTTGAAATAGAAGCATTTATTGGGACCTTCGTAGTACGCGAATATGTTTTTTTGCCTTTTTGTTTAATCTGAATCGATAATTGTTCATTTTTAATTAACTTAGCTAGCTCATTTTGTTTGTTTTGATTTAACAAATTTACAAAATGCGTCGCTTTATGGTCAAGAATTTGTTGTTGATTTTGTGTTACTGTAGTATAAATCACATGTGTAACAATAAATCCTAAGGCAAGAAAACTTACGATTGTTATTGTACATAAAATAATTAATAACCGTTGATGAAATTTCAACATTAAACCTTTGGTCTCTCTAATTTGTAACCTAATCCACGAACAGTTTTAATTAGTTTTGGCTGTTTAGGATTGTCTTCTAATTTATCTCTTAAATGACTAATATGTACATCAACAATTCGAGAGTCACCAGCAAATTCATAGTTCCACACTGAATTTAACATATGTTCGCGTGTAATTACTCTACCTTGTCTGTCAATTAAATATAATAATAATTCAAACTCTTTAGGCGTTAATTCTAACAACTCTCCATTACGGTAAACTTCAAAAAAGTCAGGTCTTATTTTAATAGAACCAATATGAATATCCTCAGAGCTATCAGTATTTTCACTCAACTCCGTTATCATCGCAGAGCGTCTCAAGATTGCTTTGACACGTGCTACAACTTCTCTAGGCGAAAATGGTTTCGTCATATAATCATCTGCGCCTAATTCTAGACCTAATACGCGATCAAACTCATCATCCTTCGCAGTCAACATCAAGATTGGCACTAAATTTTTATCTGCGCGAATTTGCTTACACACTTCAATACCATCTTTTTTAGGTAACATAACATCTAATACAACTACTTCAGGTTTTACTGCATTAACTTTTGCTAATGCTTCTTCACCATCATAGGCTACTTCTATATTGTAACCAGCTTGTTCTAAATTATATTTAAGCAACGTTACAATTGATTGTTCGTCATCAACTACAAGTACTGTTTGAGACATAACGTACCTCCATTAATATATTTACATCGTAATTATAACCTAAATAGTCATAAAAATAACACAATTGACATTGATTTACATAATCTTAACATTTACTTAATTTTGCTCTTACAAAAATTTGAAATATAAAAGAAGCACTCCCTGAATAATCAAGGAGTGCTCATCACAAAACAAACTATAACTAGTCTTTTATTTAACTTAAACAGTTATTAGCTTAAGTTTTTAATTAACTCGTCTGCGAATTGTGAAGTTGAAACTTCTTCTGCACCGTCCATTAAACGTGCAAAGTCATAAGTAACAACTTTAGACGCAATTGTTTTTTCAATTGAATCAGTAATTTTATCTGCAGCTTCTTGCCATCCTAAGTGTTCTAACATTAATACGGCACTTAAGATTTCAGAAGATGGGTTTACTTTGTTTTGGTCAGCATATTTAGGAGCAGTACCATGAGTAGCTTCGAAAATTGCATGCCCGCTTTCATAGTTAATATTAGCTCCTGGAGCGATACCAATACCGCCAACTTGTGCTGCTAATGCATCTGATACATAGTCACCATTCAAGTTCATTGTAGCAACTACATCATGATCTGCTGGACGTGTAAGAATTTGTTGTAAGAAGATATCAGCAATTGAATCTTTGATGATAATTTTGCCTTCTTGTTCAGCTTTATCTTGAGCAGCGTTAGCTTCGTCCTTACCTTGTTCTTCAACGATTTGGTCATATTGTTGCCAAGTGAATACTTTGTCAGCAAATTCATTATGAGCAACGTCATAACCCCATTGTTTGAAAGCACCTTCAGTAAATTTCATGATGTTACCTTTGTGTACTAATGTAACAGATTTACGGTTATTATCTAATGCATATTGGATAGCTGCACGTACTAAACGTTCAGTACCTTCTTTAGATACTGGTTTAATACCGATACCTGAAGTTTCTGGGAAGCGAATGTTTTTAGCGCCCATTTCGTTTTGTAAGAAATCAACAACTTTTTTAACTTCTGAAGTACCTTCTTTAAATTCAATACCAGCATAAATATCTTCTGTGTTTTCACGGAAAATAACCATGTCAGTTTCTTCTGGTCTTTTAACAGGTGAAGGTACACCTTTGAACCAACGAACTGGTCTTAAACAAGTGAATAAGTCTAATTCTTGACGTAAAGCTACGTTTAACGAACGAATACCGCCACCGATTGGTGTAGTTAAAGGTCCTTTAATAGCAATTAAATATTCTTCGATTGCTTCTAATGTTTCTTTAGGTAACCATTCGCCTGTTTCATCGTAAGCTTTTTGACCAGCTAATACTTCTTTCCAGTCAATTTTCTTTTCGCCATTATAAGCTTTTTCTACGGCAGCATCGATAACTCTGCTTGCTGCTTTCCAGATGTCTGGACCAATGCCGTCACCAATAATATATGGAATTGTTGGTTCATTTGGTACTGATAAACCGTCGTTGTTTTTTACAATTTTGTTTCCTGCCATTTCAAAAAACCTCCGAATATTTTAGTCTATAATAATTATTATTTATTATCTTTCTTCAATTGGTACATAAGTTCTGTTAACTTCACCTACATAATGAGCTCTTGGACGCATAATTCTATTATCTTCATATTGTTCAAGAATGTGTGCAATCCAACCTGAAGTTCTACTTACAGCAAAAATTGGTGTGAATAAGTCATGTTCAATGTTAAGACTGTGATATACAGTAGCACTGAAAAAGTCTACATTTGCAATTAAACCTTTTTCTTTTTTCATTTTGTCTGCAATTTTCACAGAAATATCAAATAACTGACTTTGACCAGTTTCATTTGTAATTTTTCTGCTCATTTCTTTTAAGAACTTCGCTCTTGGGTCACCGTCTTTATAAACACGGTGTCCGAAGCCCATGATTTTTTCTTTGTTTTTGATTTTGTTGTCGATATATTCATCAACTTCATCTTCTGATTTAACTTCAGCTAACATGCTCATTACACGTTCATTTGCCCCGCCGTGTAAAGGTCCTTTTAATGAACCAACAGCAGCTACAATACCTGAATACATATCAGATAATGATGATACAGCACATCTTGCTGTAAATGTTGATGCATTAAATTCGTGGTCAGCATGTAATACTAACGCTTTGTTAAATGCTTCAACTTCGATGTCAGTAGGTAATTCTCCTCTTAACATATACAAGAAGTTTCCTGCATAGTTTAAGTCTTTATTTGGTTTAACTGGATCTTTACCTTCTCTCACACGAGCAAAAGCAGTTACTAATGAAGCGATTTTCGCTTGAATGCGAATACCTCGCTCTAATGTTTCTGTATCGTCTTCTGCTTCAGCTTTAGGATCAAAGTGAGCAATGTAAGATACTGAAGTTCTTAAAGCAGTCATAGGATGCACATTATCTGTAGCATATTCCTTAAAGTGACTATACACTCTAGGATTTAACTCCATATAACTTAATAGTTTTTCTTTTAAAGTTTTAAGTTCTTCAGCGTTTGGTAATCGATAATGCCATAATAAAAAGATTATTTCTTCGAATTCAGCATTATTCGCTAAATCATCTATGTCATAGCCCGCATATGTTAATTGACTGTCGATGATTGAACTAACTTTAGTTTCGGCAGCTAGAACCCCTTCTAAGCCTTTTTGTACGTTTGCCATATTTAATTCCCCTTTTCTATTTCGTTATGAAATGGCTTACAAAAACTATTATATCCAATCAAAGATGATTTGTGAATATATAAAGCCATAATTCTTATTAACCTCATAAGAAATTTATTAAACCTAATCGCTACTTTAAATAATTCACAAATATATTGTTTGTTATATCTATATTCTAATATTTATAAGCTATTACTTCAATTTATCTAAGAATTTAATTTAATTATCGTATATGATAACTAAATATGAATTATAACCTGTAAAATTACATATTAAATTTTAAAAATAGTTGTAAAATCCTTAATTGAATTGCATAATTGATACTAGATAAACAAAGGAGAAATGCACATGAAAAAACAAGTATTAGACAGAGAACTTAGTAATCGACATGTTCAACTAATTGCTATAGGGGGAGCAATTGGTACTGGATTATTCTTGGGAGCAGGACAAACGATTGCATTAACAGGTCCTTCCATTTTACTTACCTATATCATTATTGGTTTTATGTTATTTATGTTTATGCGAGGTTTAGGGGAAATTCTGGTTTCCAATACAGGATTTAAATCTTTCGCAGATGTAACTAATGAATATATAGGACCTTTTGCAGGTTTTGTTACGGGGTGGACTTATTGGTTATGCTGGATTATAACTGGTATGGCAGAAGTTACAGCCGTTGCCAAATACATAAGTTTTTGGTTTCCACAAATACCCAATTGGATTAGCGCACTATTTTGTGTACTTATCTTAATGTCATTTAATTTATTAAGCGCCAAATTATTTGGTGAATTAGAATTTTGGTTCGCAATTATTAAAATCGTTACAATTATTGCCTTAATTGTTGTCGGTGCAATCATGATTATCATGGCATACAAAACACAATTTGGTCATGCCTCACTGACTAATTTATATAACAATGGTATTTTCCCGAAAGGCGTAAGTGGCTTTATGATGTCATTCCAAATGGCATTATTCTCATTCGTCGGTATCGAATTAATTGGTGTTACAGCCGGTGAAACAAAAGATCCTAAAGTAACAATACCAAGAGCTATCAACAGTGTGCCGATTCGTATCATTATTTTCTATGTCGGATCGTTAGCAGTTATTATGTCTATCGTTCCTTGGGCACAAGTAAATCCAGAAGAAAGCCCATTCGTTAGACTATTTGCACTTATAGGTATTCCTTTTGCTGCTGGATTAATTAACTTTGTAGTGTTAACTGCCGCAGCATCATCTTGTAACAGCGGTATCTTTTCAAATAGTAGAATGCTTTTTGGTTTATCTAACCAAGATCAAGCACCGCCTATGTTTAAAAATAAAAACAAAAATGGTGTACCACATATTGCAATTATTGCGTCATCATTTTTATTATTAATCGCTGCTTTACTAAATTATATTATTCCGAACGCAACACAAGTATTCACTTATGTTACAACGTTATCTACAGTATTATTCCTTGTAGTATGGGGATTAATTACAGTAGCGTATATTAATTATCATAAGCGTAATCCAGAAAACCATAAAAATGCTGACTATAAATTATTTGGTGGCAAATATATGGCCTATGCTATCTTAGTATTTTTCTTCTTAGTATTCTGCTTATTATTTGTTAACGTAGAAACTCGAAGAGCTGTATATATTACACCTATCTGGCTTGTTATTTTAGGCCTTATGTATCTTAGATACAAAAATGCTATTAGAAATACTAAAAAGTAAATTTATAGTTCAAACTAAAAACAACTCATTTCACACTGACGAACTCAGTGAAGTGAGTTGCTTTTTTATGTTTTTGGTCGCATTGCTGCTTTCTTTTTGGTTTATGCTAATGTAATTGCTTATCCCTATTAGTTCTTTCTTATCATACACCTTAATGTTAAGTCACTTCTTGCTTACTAACAAAAATAACGTCAATCTCTATATTCTTTATAGAGATTGACGTTAATTATTAGTAAAACTTACTTATATATTATAGTACGTTAGCATAACCTTCGAATACTTTACCTTGGTTAGCATCAACAGTGACTAAGTTATCGCTTTGTAATTCAGTTGTAGCATTTTCAACACCAACAATTGTTGGAATACCTTTTTCTAATCCAACGATTGCACTTGGTGATGTAATACCATTTTCTTCAGTAATTAAGCCTAATGCTTGCTCAATATAAGGAACTAAAGTTTCGTCTACTGATGTAGTAACGATAACTTTATCTGATAAGTCTACACCTTCAAGTTCACTTGCACTATTAGCTACTAATGTTTTACCCACTACTGAATTACGACCAACGCCTTGTCCACTTGCGATTTCATCGCCTACTAAATGTAATTTCATCATGTTAGTAGTACCTTTTTCACCTGTAGGTACACCAGCAGTGATAATAATTAAGTCACCATTTTGTACTCTTTCAGTTTCAACTGCTGTTGCAACTGCGTTATTTAACAATGCATCGGTAGTTTTACGACCTTGTTTTACTACTGGATAAACGCCCCATACTAAAGCACATTGACGTGCAGTTTCAGCACTTGGAGTTACAGCAATAATGTCTGATTTTGGTCTATATTTTGAAATTGTACGTGCAGTAGAACCACTTTCAGTTGCTGCAACGATAGCTTTTACGCTTAAGTTTAGTGCTGTATGTGCAACTGATACACCGATTGCGTTAACTAATGATGTTTCAACTAATTTTGTACGGTCAGATAATAATTGTTTATAATCTTGTGCAGCTTCAGCTGAAACAGCAATATTTCTCATTGTTTTAACAGCTTCTTCTGGATATGATCCGGCTGCAGTTTCACCTGATAACATAACTGCATCTGTACCGTCATAAATTGCGTTAGCAACGTCACTTGCTTCTGCACGAGTTGCACGTGGATTACGTTGCATAGAATCTAACATTTGAGTTGCAGTAATAACTGGTTTACCTAGTTTGTTACATTTTCTAATTAAATCTTTTTGTACCATTGGTACTGATTCTGGTGGAATTTCAACACCCATGTCACCACGAGCTACCATTAAACCATCAGATACTTCTAAAATTTCTTCAATGTTGTCGATACCTTCTTGGTTTTCAATTTTAGGAATAATGCTAATTGTATCGTTTTTGTGTTCTTCTAATAATTTGCGAATGTCTAACACGTCACTTGGACGACGTACGAAGCTTGCTGCGATAAAGTCTACACCTTGTCTAATACCAAATTTAATATCTTCAGCATCTTTATCAGTGATACCAGGTAAGTTAACTTTTACACCAGGTAAGTTAACACCTTTTTTATTTTTAAGTTCCCCAGTATTTAATACATCACAAAGCACTTCGCCTTTTTCTTTATCAATTTGTTTAACTTGTAGTTCAATTAATCCATCATCTAATAAGATATAAGAACCTTCGTCAACGTCATTAATTAAGTTGTCGTAAGTTACAGAGAATTTTTCTGGAGTACCTTCAACTTCAGTCATACTAACGATAACTTCTGTTCCTTTTTCTAATTCAATAGCACCGTCTTTCATGTTATGAGTACGGATTTCTGGGCCTTTAGTATCAAGTAAAATAGCTACAGTTTTACCTAAACGTGCAGAAACTTCTCTGATAGTGTCAATACGTGCTTGATGTTCATCAAAGTCACCGTGTGAAAAGTTCAATCTGGCAACGTTCATACCAGCTTTCATTAATTTTTCTAACATTTCTTCAGATTCTGATGCTGGTCCAATCGTACATACAATTTTTGTTTTTCTCATTGTAAATGCCTCCCGAGTAATTAAATAGATAGTTCTTTAGTTAAATTGTAAATATTGTGATCAAATTTATGCGCTTCTGCTATAAAAATATCATCAAATGATGTGCTCGTTAAATCGTTGTTCTTGATGCCTACACCTCTTGCTGTTTCTCCATTCATCAATAATTCAACAGCATAACCTCCTAAACGCGATGCTAAAACTCTATCAGCGCCTGTTGGGCTACCTCCACGTTGAATGTGCCCCAATACTGAAACGCGTGCATCAACATTGATGTACTTCGCTAATTCTTGGGCACATGATTCACCTGACATTACGCCTTCAGCAACCATAACGATAGAATGTTTTTTACCACGCCTGATACCATGGTCAATACGTTCTGCTACTTCTTTTATTTCAGTTTTAACTTCTGGAATAATGATGGTTTCAGCACCGACTGACATACCAGCCCATAAAGCTAGGTCACCACAGTCACGACCCATAACTTCGATAATAAATGTTCTAGCGTGACTAGAAGCTGTGTCTCTAATTTTATCTACTGATTCAATTATAGTATTTAATGCTGTATCAAAGCCAATTGTAAAATCAGTACCATTGATGTCATTATCTATTGTACCTGGTACACCGATAGTTTGAATTTCAGAGCATTCTTCACTAATACGTTGAGCACCTCTGTAGCTTCCATCTCCACCAATAACTACTAGACCCTCAATGCCTCTTTTACGTAAATTTTCAATGCCTTTTTTACGTACATCTGCTTCTTTAAATTCTGGACATCTTGCAGAGTATAAAAATGTACCACCACGTTGAATCGTATCACCAACTGAACCTAGTTCTAGTTTCTTAATATCATCGTTTAATAACCCTTGATATCCTTGATACACGCCGTAAACTTCAATATTATTATATATCGCTTTACGAACAACAGCTCTTACTGCCGCATTCATTCCAGGTGAGTCTCCACCACTAGTTAAAACCGCAATTTTTTTCATGACGACATACCTTTCTGCCTTGTATTTCTTACTTTAAAAATACCATAAATTCACATATGGTGCCATAAATATAAGGTTTATTAATTCATGTAAACGTTTTAATTATCAATATTTTTATAAAATTTAATAGGAAAGCGTTTTAATTATTTATCATTTTATTCAGCTAATTAAAAAATATATTTATAAAGTAAACCTCAAAAAAACCCCTCTAATTTTAGAGAGGTTCACTTTAATTTATTCATGAAATGATCCAATATTTCTGAATTTTTCATAACGGTCTTCAACAAGTTCTTCACCGTTCATCTTATTCAATTCAGTTAAATATTGTTCGAATTTTGCTTTAATATTTTGCGCCTGTAATTCAACATCATGATGTGCACCACCAAGTGGTTCTTCAACAACATCATCAGCAACATTTAGTTCTTGTAAATCTTTAGCCGTTATTTTCATAGTTTCTGCGGCTATTTTAGCTAAATTACTATCTTTCCACAGTAACGCTGAGGCACCTTCCGGAGATATAACCGAATAAGTACTATTTTCAAGCATTAGAATTTTGTTAGTAATACCTAATCCAAGTGCGCCACCACTTCCACCTTCACCAATAACAATCGAAATAACTGGTACTGTTAATGACGCCATTTCAACTAAGTTTCTAGCAATAGATTCACTTTGGCCACGTTCTTCGGCTGCTTTACCTGGATATGCACCTTTAGTATCTATAAATGTAAAAATAGGTCTATTAAATTTCTCCGCCTGTTTCATTAGACGCAACGCTTTTCTATAGCCTTCTGGATGTGCCATACCAAAGTTACGATAAATATTATCTTTAGTATCTTTACCTCTTTGTTGTCCGACTACAGTCACGGCTTGACCATTTAAATAGCCAATGCCTCCAATCATAGCAGGATCATCTCTAAAATTACGATCACCATGTAATTCAATGAATGAGTCAAAAATTAATGGGATGTAATCTAATGACGTCGGTCTTTCTTGTAACCTAGCCAATTGCACACGGTCCCAAGGTTTTAAATTAGTATAAACTTTATGCGTTTCTCTATCTAATGATGCCTCTAACATATCAATTTCTTCTTGTAAGTCTACATCATTTTTTTCTTGAGATTCTTTTAACGATTCTATTTTATTTTTAATTTCATAAAGTGGCTTCTCAAAATCAAGCATTGTTTTTCACCTCTTGGTGCATTTTTAAAATATTAGCTAAAGTTTCTTTCATTTCTTTTCTATGAACGACTTTATCTAATTGACCATGTTCTAATAGAAATTCTGCAGTTTGGAAATCATCCGGTAATTTTTCATTAATTGTTTGTTCAATGACACGTCTACCAGCAAAACCAATTAAAGCTTTTGGTTCACTAATATTTATATCTCCAACTGAAGCAAAACTTGCAGATACGCCACCAGTAGTTGGATTAGTTAAATATGAAATATATAATAAACCTGCATTAGCATGTTTTTTTAATGACACACTTGTCTTACCCATTTGCATTAATGAGATAATACCTTCTTGCATTCTAGCACCACCACTAGCAGAAAATAGAATAAAAGGTAAACGATGCTCAGTACAATATTCTATAATACGGCAAATTTTTTCACCAACAACTGCACCCATACTACCCATTCTAAATCTAGCATCCATAACTGCTACGCCAAATTCTATACCTTCTAACTTAGCGGTACCAGTAACAACTGCTTCGTTAAGTTCAGTTTTTTGCTGATCTTTTTGCACTTTTTCTTCATAACTAGGAAAATCTAATGGATTTGCAGAAGTCATACCTTTGTCAAATTCCTCAAATGTATTTTCATCTGAAATAGCTTCGATTCTTTTATAAGCAGTAAGTGCGATATGATGGTCACAATTGAAACATACATTTAAATTCTCGGATAATTCTTTTGTATACATTATCTTTTTACATTTTGGACACTTCGTCATGATACCTGCTGGTACATCACTCTGTTTCGAATCCGATACAGTTACATACTTTTTCTTTTTACTACTACGATTAAAAAAATCTTTAAACATGAGTAAACCTCCACTTAACCACCGACAATGATTATTATCATCATACGTTTATAGCATTATATTATTTTGAGTTTATTTCGGTTAATTTTATTGTTTTATTATAAATTTCTTCAGGGTCAACTTCAGTTCTAGCTACGCCTGATTCCATTGCAGCTTTAGCAACTTCTCTAGCTACTGATGGTGCAACTCTACTATCGAAAGGTGCTGGGATACAATAATCTGGGTTTAATTCTTCTGGTTTAATTAAATCAGCAATTGCTTCAACGGCAGCTCTTTTCATTTGTTCATTAATTTGAGTAGCTTCTACATCTAATGCCCCTCTAAAAATTCCTGGGAAAGCTAACACATTGTTAATTTGGTTTGGAAAATCTGAACGACCCGTACCGATAACTTTTGCACCAGCTTCTTTTGCATCATTAGGATTGATTTCTGGGTCAGGGTTAGCCATTGCAAAAATAATTGGATCATCAGCCATAGATTTAACCATTTCTTTTGATAGTAAATTAGCTACAGAAACACCGATAAAGACATCTGCATCTTTAATAACATCTTCAAGTTTACCATCTACTTTATCTCTATTTGTCCATTTAGCTACATATTCTTTAGTATCATTCATGCCAGCTGAACGGCCTTCATAAATTGCTCCTCTTGAATCACACATTACCATTTCACGTACACCATAAGAATAAAGTAATTTAACGATAGCAATGCCTGCAGCACCCGCTCCATTTAAGACTACTTTAATATCTGATAAATCTTTATCAACAATTCTAAGCGCATTAATTAATCCTGCTACTGTAACAATAGCAGTACCGTGTTGGTCATCATGGAAAACAGGTATTTTAGTTTCTTTTTTTAAACGTTCTTCAATTTCAAAGCAACGTGGTGCAGAAATATCTTCTAAGTTAATACCACCATAATTTGGTTCAATTAATTTTACTGTTCTAATGATTTCTTCTGTATCTTTAGTATCTAAAGCTAATGGAATACCATCTATGCCTGAAAAGCTTTTAAATAATACTGCTTTACCTTCCATTACAGGTATACTAGCTTCGGCACCAATATCACCTAAACCTAGTACAGCAGAGCCGTCAGTTACTACGGCAACTGTATTACTTTTCATTGTATAATCAAATACTTTTCTTTTATCTTCATGAATATCTTTACATGGTTCGGCTACACCTGGTGAATAAGCTAAACTTAGTTCTTCTTTGTTTGTAACTTTTACTTTAGCATTTACTTCAAGTTTACCTTTATTTTTTTTATGCATTTCTAATGCTTCATCTCTTAATGACATGCTTGCGTCGCCCCCAGACAAATATATTGAGTAATTATATATATTTTTATTACACCATTAACTATATAACAATTATTTAACGAGATAAATATATGTTTCTAACAAATCTCTAATTAAAATAGCTTAATAAAAATATACACTAAATTTCACAAGAAAACTGATGGTAAATTTTCAATAACCATCAGTTAACTATATCATAATTTATAATGGTGTAAAAGTTATATAATTCTAATATCTGCTGGGTCAAAATGTAAAATAAACTGCGAAATATCATCATTATTTATATAACCAATAAAATTCATTTTGTTAGTCGTTTCATCATAAAACTCGACTGGTAAACTTTGTTCAGTTTTTTCAGTAGAAAGCTGATCTATTTCAGCAATGTCTTTATTTTGGCGAATAACTATTTGTCGTGCATTTTGCATGATTGCCTGTTCAAATGTCTCTAAACTACTCATTTGAGAAATGATAAGTTGTAGTTTATTATTTCTACGCTCAAATTTACCTCTAACAGTTAACATGCTTTCTTCGGATAATAATTGTTCATATTTCTTATAGACATCTGGAAAGACGACGCCATCCATCGTATTATTACCGTCATTTATAGTAATAAAAGCCATGTTTTGACCATTTTTAGTTCGAATTTTTTTTACATTTTCAAGTTGTATAAAAATCGGCTTATTATTAACAGCATTCGTTAATTTATAAATACCCAAATACTGCTTTTTATTAAATGCCTTTTCAACAGGATGTGTCGAAATATAAAATCCTAAGTATTCTTTTTCATAATCACTCAAAACTTTATCCGGTAATTCTTCTTTATCTTCATAAGTAGTCTTAGGTGTTAGCACGTCAAAAATTAAGTCATCCTGTTCAATACTAGACACGTCATCTAATACTTGGTCTATTGACTGAAGTAAAGTAGCACGATTTTGTCCTAACTGGTCGAAAGCGCCTACTAAAATCAATGCTTCTAATAATTTACGCGTTTTAATTCGCTTAGGTATACGACGAGCAAAATCAAAAAAGTCTTTGAAATTACCACCGGATTGTCGGGTTTCAATAATTAATTTTACACTTTGATAGCCTACGCCTTTTATTGCCCCTAATGACAAGTAAATACCGTTAGGCGTTGCTTTATAAAACCAATGACTATAATTTATATGAGGCGGTAAAATTTCAATATGTTGGTGCTTAGCTTCATCGATAATAGCAGCCGTCTTTTGTTCGCTGCCTATAATATTACTTAATATATTGGCGTAAAAATAATTAGGATAATGAACTTTTAAATAAGTCATAATATAAGCTATTTTAGAATAACTTACCGCATGCGCTCTAGCAAAGCCATAGTCAGCGAATTTTAAAATCAAATCAAAAATTTGCTTACTTAATTGTTCTTCATATCCGTTATTCACGGCACCTTTTACAAAATGCTGGCGTTCATTTTCGAGTACTGCCCTATTTTTTTTACTCATCGCACGTCTTAAAATATCCGCTTCACCATAACTAAAACCAGCAAATTTACTAGCTATTTGCATGATTTGTTCTTGATAAATAATAACGCCATAAGTCTTTTTTAAAATAGGTGCTAAATCAGCATGTAAATATTCAACTTTTGAAGGTTCGTGCCTACGTGTTATATAAGTAGGAATTTCTTCCATTGGCCCTGGTCTATAAAGAGATGTAACGGCTACGATATCTTCAAAATGTTCTGGCTGTAATTTCTTTAAAACGTTACGTATACCGTCACTTTCTAGCTGGAATATTCCTGTGGTATCACCAGAAGATAGTAAGCGAAATACTTCGTCATCATCAAAAGGTATTTGTTCTATGTCAATTGTAATATTTAAATCATATTTAACTTGTTTAACAATTTGATGAATGATTGATAAGTTTCTAAGTCCTAAAAAGTCGATTTTTAATAAACCAATTCTTTCCGCTTCAGTCATCGTCCACTGCGTTAAAATGCCATTATCACCTAATGTAAGTGGTGCGTAGTTATAAATTGGTTGATCGTTAATTATAATTCCCGCTGCGTGTGTCGATGTATGACGTGGGAGACCTTCTAATTTTTTGCAAATTTCGAACCATCTTTCATTACGATGATTACGATGTACAAAATCTTTAAATGCCTCGTCTTTATATGCATCATCTAGCGTAATACCTAACTTGTGTGGTATTAATTTCGACACTTCATTAAGTGTTACATCATCAAAACCTATTATACGTCCAACATCTCGTGCAACTGCCCTCGCTAATAAATGACCAAATGTCACAATTCCTGCAACATGATTATCGCCATATTTTTCTTGCACGTATTGAATCACTTTGTCTCTCTTTGTATCTTCAAAATCAATATCAATATCCGGCATCGTAACACGTTCAGGATTTAAAAATCGTTCAAATAACAAATCATATTTAATTGGATCAATAGTCGTAATATCTAATAGAAAACTAACTAATGAACCGGCCGATGACCCCCTACCTGGGCCTACTAAAACATCATTTGTTTTAGCATAATGAATCAAATCACTCACGATTAAGAAATAATCTTCAAATCCCATATCTGTAATAATTTTAAACTCATAGTTTAATCGTTGTCGGTAACTATTATTGTGATTTAATTCTTTTTCTTCTAGTTGTTGCCTTAGAATTTGCATTAAATAATTTTTCGACGATAGATTATCCGGCGTAGGAAATTTAGGTAACAGATTTTGGTGATAGTTCAATTCAGCCGTACATAATTGTGCTATATGGTCTGTATTATCAAAAGCTTCTTTAGGCACGTCTAAATCAAACAACTCATCTTCACTTAACACATGCGTATGATAATCAATAGGTTCATTGACTAAATCTAATTTTTTATTGTCTCGAATCGCATTCAAGGCTGTAATCGTATTTGCGTCTTCTCTATTAAGATAGTTGGCACTTTGTAACCATACCATTGGAACATCTATAATCGCTTTACTTGAATGATTAATGTAAAGATCAGCATGTGAGTTGAATTGTTCCACAATATTTTGGTGTTCATCAGTAACATCTTTGAAAATAATAATTAATTCAGCAGCATATTTAGATAACCACTCGTAGCTTGTTTCAATCTTATCTTTCATTTTAATTGCCGATGATAATTTTATTAAATCTGTTAAGCCTTGATTATTTTTAGCCAACACTACCGTTTCTAATGACGTTAATCCATCAGTTAACCATAATGTCATGCCAAAAATAGGCTTAATATTAGCGCTTATACACGCATCATAGAATTGAGGATAACTATACAGCACATTAGTATCAGTAATGGCTAAAGCTGTATAGCCTTCATTAGTTGCTTTAGTCACGACATCATGGATTTTCAAACTTGAATTAAGCAAGTCATATGCCGAATGAATATTTAAATATGCAACCAATGTTATCACCTCTTATCCTTATAATTTATTATTTAATGCTGTAGCTAATTTTTCAAATGTCTCCCAGCTATCGACTGAAACGCCTGAAGCATTTGGATGGCCACCACCACCGAAATCACTTGCGACATCATTTATCACAATACCTTTAGAGCGGATGCGGCATCTAATTTCATTACCTTCGTCTACTGCGAACAACCAAATTTTCAAGCCTTTAATATCAGCAATTGTATTAACAAACAATGAGGCTTCGTTTGCTGCGATATTAAACTGCTCTAAGACTTCTGTAGTGATAATCACCTTACAAAAGCCGTGCTCATTCAAATCAAAATTTTGTAAAACATAACCTTGGAACGGTAACAATTTAGGATCTTTTTCCGCTAAATTGTTTAGTTCTTCATTATGGTTAAAATCAAATGTTAATAATTGACTAGCGACTTCCATCGTATGTGGTGTCGTGTTGTTAAATAAAAATCTTCCAGTATCTCCAACAATACCAATATATAACAATCTAGCAATCGAACCATCGATAATTGAAAAATCATTAAAGTAATTAATAAAATCACTGATGATTTCACTTGTTGAAGAAGCCTCAGTGTTAACGTAATTAAGGTCTCCATATTGATCAACTGCTGGATGATGGTCAATTTTAATTAGCTTTTGTCCTAAGTTATATCTTGAATCACTCACTCGTGGAGAATTTGCTGTATCACAAACTATTACAAGCGCTTCTTGATAAACTTCATCCTTAATATCATCAAACGTGCCAATAAAATCTAAAGAAGGTTCACGTTCCCCTACAGCATATATATTTTTATGTGGAAATTTAGCTTTTAAATAACCTTGCAATCCTAGTTGTGAGCCATAAGCATCGGGATCTGGGCGCACATGTCTATGTATAATTATCGTTTCATATTGTTCTATTTCTTCCATAATCTCATTAAATATCTCTGTCATCATTCATCGTATCCTTTCGGTTTTATCATTCTATATCATAATGATTAATTTAATATCTGACACATAATCATTGCTTTAGCTACGTTTTGTGTGCCTGTTTTCATTGTCACTTCTAATTTAGCAAAATTTCGTCCTACATTTAACATATCATAATGAACATCTATTTCTGATTCAATTTGTACAGTATTTAAATAAAAAATATTTAAGTTTTCAATCATAACTTCTATTTTTTTATATCTACGCATTTCATAGCGTACTGTTTCTTCAATTATAGCCACAAAGACTGCTTTACTTAACATACCGAATTGATCAGTCAACAATGGTGTTGTTTGTACTTGGATTACATCATTGGAAATATGTATATGCTTAGCGATTTGATCATTAATCGTGTCACCTACTTGTGGTTGACGACCAATCAATTGCATCGACTTTAATACATCTTCTCTAGAAATGACGCCAATTAATTTTTTGCTCAAATTAGTCACCGGCAACAATTCTATACCTTCCCAAATCATAATGTGGGCGCAATTAGCTATTGTTGTAGATAGTTGTACGTCTATTGGCGAACGCGTCATTACTTGAGCAAGTATTTCATCGTCGTCCATATTAATAATCTCTTTGCTCGTTACAATGCCGACCAATTTCCAATTGTCATCAATAACAGGGAATCTTGAATGACCTGTTGCTTTTGCTTTATCTTTGTAATCATTGAGTTTCATATCTTCAAATACAACTGTTGAATCATCAATCGGTTTAACTATATCTTCAACGATTAATATCTCTTTACGAATCATCTGATTATACATGGCTCTATTTATGATGTTTGCTACTAAATACGTATCATAGTTTGACGAGATAATTGGTAAATCATGTTCGTCTGCATATTTAATTATGTCATCTGAAGTAGAAAAACCACCAGTTATTAATACTGCACTTCCTCTCTTTAATGCTTCTAATTGAACATCTTTACGATTACCAACTATTAATAATGTATGCGCACTTAAATATTTAACCAAATCATTTAGTTCCATCGCACCGATGGCGAATTTGGATAATGTTTTAATTAAACCATTACGCCCACCTAGTACTTGACCATCAATAATTTTAACGATTTCATTAAAAGTTAACTGTTCAATTTGTTCACGTGTTTTCTTTTCGATTCTCACAGTACCTACACGGTCTATTGTAGCAACAAGACCTAATTGACCTGCATCTTTTATCGCACGGTATGCTGTACCCTCAGAAACTTCTAATACTTTGGCAATTTTTCTAACTGATATTTTTTGACCCACAGATAACGATTCGATATATGATAATATTTGTTCATGTTTTGTCATATAATGGACCTCTTTTAATTTGTTAGTTACTTATATATTATAACTTTTTATAGCTTAAATTGCGATGCAACATCACAAAATTGTACTTTACATCTAATGTTTTATATATTTAACCTGTGCATATCAAAATATTTCAAAAAAATAAATTTATTTTATTGCACTAATTCTCATTTATTTATTAAAATAAAAATTAAGGAGGGATAAACTATGTATAAAAACATATTACTAGGTGTAGATACTACACTTAAAAATGAACAAGCTTTACAACAAGTTGCTAATATTGCTGGTAAAGATACAGTAGTGACAATTTTCAATTCTATTAATGAACAAGATGCTCAAGCTTCTATCAAAGCAGGTGTTCATTTAGATAAGCTTATCGAAAAACGTAGCGAAGGTTTAGAACCTACACGTCAAGCGTTAGATGAATATGGTATTAAGCATGATGAAATCATCGTACGTGGTAGAGCAAAAGCTGAATTAGTTAAATATGCTAATAGTGGCGATTACGAAATTGTGGTGTTAAGTAATAGAAAAGCCGACGACAAGAAAAAGATGGTTTTAGGTAGTGTAAGTCACAAAGTGGCAAAACGTGCAAAAATTCCTGTACTTATCGTTAAATAATAAAGTCTGTAAATATAATAATTAAACACACAAAAACGTTATCACCACAATTGATGATAACGTTTATTTTTATTTATAAGTTAACTGATTCCCCTGGTTTTAGTATTTGTACTTCACCAGTGTTAACAGCTTGTTTAAATTGTTCTGGATTTTGTTTGATTAAATCAAAAGTATTGTAATGAATAGGCACTGTTACTTTTGGTTTTATAAATTCATTAATAGCATAACTTGCATCATCAATACCCATTGTAAAATTATCGCCAATTGGCACGAAACAAATATCCACTGGATGTCTGTCGGCGATAAGTTTCATATCACTGAATAATCCAGTATCGCCTGTATGATAAATTGTTTTACCTTCTAATTCTAATACTACGCCCATCGGCATACCTAAGTATACAGGAATTCCATTATCATCAGTTAAACTTGAACTATGGAACGCTTGAACAAATTTTAATGAACCAAAGTCAAATTCTACTTTCCCACCAATATTCATTGGTCTTACGTTATCATAACCTTTATTAGTAGTGAGATAATCTCCCAGCTCAGCAGAGCCAATAACAGTCGCATTATTTTTCTTCGCGATTTCAATAGTATCGCCAAAATGGTCTCCATGACCATGCGTTAAAATCACGTAATCTACTTCTAAATTATTTGGATCTAAATCAGATAATTCATTTCCACTGATAAATGGGTCTATAATACCCTTTTTACCGTTAGCCTCAAAATAAACAGTTGATTGTCCATGAAAAGATAATTTCATTTTGTAGTTCCTCCCATTTATAGTATTTACTTTACTTCTATACCACGTATATAACGTTTATAACAATATATTAATACATAACTAAGGAATAACGCTCATGATTTTATAGTTTTATTGTAATTTTAATAGCTAATTTTTGAATTACTTAACTATCTAACATAAAATTAATTAGAAGAGCAAAATAGGAGGAAATTACATATGAAAATTAATCAAATTATTAATGAAATCGACACACAACAAGCTGATGCTGCATGGATTACTACGCCACTAAACATCTTTTATTTTACTGGTTATTTAAGTGAGCCTCATGAAAGATTACTATCACTTTTAGTTACTGCTCAAGGTGAACAAGTCTTATTCTGTCCTCAATTAGAAGTAGACGAAGTAAAAGCATCACCATTTGAAGGTACAGTAGTTGGGTATCTTGATACTGAAAGTCCTTTTTCAAAATATAGTTTTTCAGCTCAAAAGTTACTAGTTGAAGCTGAACATTTAACACTTAAACGTCAACGTGAATTAATCCAAGCATTTGGAGTTGAAACATTCGGTGACATTGACCTTACAATTAAAGCGTTACGTAACGTTAAAACCGAAGATGAAATTGCCAAAATTCAAGAAGCTTGTAAACTTGCAGATAAATGTATTGAAATCGGTGTAGAATTCTTATCTGTTGGCGTTACTGAACGACAAGTAGTTAATCATATTGAAAATGAAATTAAAAAATATGGTGTTAACGAAATGAGTTTTGACACTATGGTATTATTTGGCGATCACGCTGCCTCACCTCATGGTACACCTGGCGATCGTCAATTACAAAATGATGAATTTGTACTATTTGATTTAGGTGTTATCTATGAAAACTATTGTAGTGATATGACGCGTACTGTAAAGTTTGGTACACCAAGTGAAGATGCACAAAAAATATATAACATCGTTCTTAAAGCGGAAACAGAAGCTATCGCTGCGATTAAACCTGGCGTTAAAATTAAAGAGATTGATAATATAGCTAGAGGTATTATTGAAGATGCAGGATATGGTGAATATTTCCCACACAGACTTGGACATGGTTTAGGACTTGAAGAACACGAATATCAAGATGTATCAAGCACAAATGAAAATGTCTTTGAAGCAGGCATGGTTGTTACTGTGGAACCTGGTATTTATGTCCCTGGCGTAGCTGGTGTACGTATAGAAGACGATATCCTTGTTACCAACGAAGGTACAACTATTTTAACTGGGTATGAAAAATGATAAAAGAAGCGGTTGTAGAAACAATTCAACAAGTTGAATATGCCATCGCTCAAGGCGCAGACAGATTAGAATTATGCGATAACTTATCAGTAGGAGGCACAACACCAAGTTACGGAATGACGGCAATTGTCTCAGAAATGTGCGCAGCTAATAATGTTGAACTAGCTGTGATGATTCGACCTCGAGGCGGCAATTTTGTTTATGAATTGTATGATTTTGAAATCATGCAAAAAGATATACAAACATTTAAGCAACTTAATATTGATTATTTTGTCTTTGGGTGTTTGACGTCAGATAATACTTTAAATGAATGGCAAATGAAAACATTACAACGTTTAGCTCACCCTACTAACGTTGTGTGTCATATGGCGTTTGATCAAATACACATTCACGGACAAATTAAAGCACTACATCAGTTAATTGATATGGGCTTTAGCCGACTATTAACACATGGTGGCGCATCTGACACTAATATTTTTGATAATTTAAATCATTTAGGTAAACTTGTTGTCAATTCTGGTGGCAATATCGAAATAATGCCAGGTGGTGGACTGACGAAAGATAATGTTACCGAATTAATCGCGGCCTTTCCTTTCCAAGAAGTACATGGTACAAAAATTGTATAATTTTAAGTTAATGTGGTAGCTCAGTAAGCTATCACATTAATTTTTTGTTTTAAACAAAACTGCCAACATCGCTCAATTACGATGTTGGCAGTTAATTAAACTAATATTAAGACTAATTCCTAATACTTAATTTTTATTTAAGTGCATCTGAAATAGCAGCAGATGGAATATTTAATGCTTCTCCAACACTACTATTAGTTAATTGTCCATTTATAGTGTTTAAGCCTAATGATAATGGTTCATTGTCTTGTAATGCTTTTAAGTAACCTTTATTAGCAAGTTGTAATGCATAAGGTAACGTTGCATTATTAAGCGCAATTGTAGAAGTTCTTGGAACCGCACCAGGCATATTTGCTACTGCATAGTGAACAACGCCATGTTTTTTATACGTTGGGTCATCATGTGTAGAAATTCTGTCAGTAGTTTCAAAGATACCACCTTGGTCAATAGCGATATCAACAATTACTGCACCACTTCTCATTTGTTTAACCATTTCCTCTGATACTAAATTAGGTGCTTTAGCGCCTGGGATAAGTACTGCCCCAATAACTAAATCACTTTCTTTTACAGCTCTTTCGATATTTAATGGGTTAGACATAATCGTATGAACGCGTCCACCAAATAAATCATCTAATTGTTGTAAACGACGAGGATTAACGTCTAAGATTGTCACATCAGCGCCTAAACCAAGTGC
The DNA here is from genome assembly GCF_003019255.1 of Staphylococcus kloosii. Lineage (NCBI taxonomy): Bacteria > Bacillati > Bacillota > Bacilli > Caryophanales > Staphylococcaceae > Staphylococcus > Staphylococcus kloosii. The sequence continues at coordinate 1,475,140 of NZ_CP027846.1, read as the reverse complement.
AATTTTAGCAGCGTTTGTACCTGCCTGGCCGCCACCGATAATTGTAACTTGTCCTTTAGATACACCAGGCACGCCACCTAGTAAAATACCCATACCGCCTTTATATTTTTGTAAAAACTCAGCACCAATTTGTGTTGCCATACGTCCAGCAACTTCGCTCATTGGCGTTAACAATGGTAATGAACGATCAGGTAATTGTACTGTTTCATATGCAATACTTATTACCTTGTTTTCCATTAATGCTTCAGTTAATTTACGTTCATTTGCTAAATGTAGGTAAGTAAATAAAATGAGACCTTCACTAAAGAATTTGAATTCTTCTTCAAGTGGTTCTTTTACTTTCATAACCATGTCCACATTCCAAACTTCTTCCTGTGTCATGACGATTTTAGCACCAGCTTGTTCATAATCTACATCTTCAAAATATGAACCTAGTCCTGCAGAAGTTTCGACGAAAACTTCATGTCCTTGTTCTACTAATGCGTGAACACCACTTGGTGATAAACTTACTCGATTTTCATTATTTTTTATCTCTTTTGGGATACCTATATTCAATTCGCCCACCTCCATAAATATAGTAACGTGAATGTATTGAAAGCGCAATCATTAAATTCAAGAAAATTATTATTTAATTTGATTTAAAATTCTGACAATGTGGTATACTATAAATAAGAAAACTAAGGAGGTAATTGCGATGCTAACATATAAAAATATTTTAATCGCAGTTGATGGATCACTTGAAGCTGAATGGGCATTTAACAAAGCGGTTGATGTTGCTAAACGTAACGAAGCACAACTGACTGTTGTGAATGTTATCGATTCTAGAACTTATTCTTCATATGAGGTTTATGACGCACAATTCACAGAGAAATCTAAAAATTTCTCTGAAGACTTACTTAATGGCTATAAAGAAGTAGCTACTAATGCAGGCGTTTCTGATGTTGTAACAAGACTTGAATTTGGTTCTCCTAAAGCTATTATTCCTAAAAAATTAGCTACTGATGTAGGCGCAGATTTAATTATGTGTGGTACTTCAGGTTTAAACGCAGTAGAACGTTTTATCGTAGGTTCTGTTTCAGAAGCGATTGTACGCCATTCACCTTGTGACGTCCTAGTCGTTCGCACAGAAGAATTACCAGAAGATTTCCAACCTCAAGTTGCTACAGATGAATTTAGATCACAGTATCAAACTCATTAAATTAAAAAAAAGACACCACTCTTAGCAGTGGTGTCTTTTTTTTATTAATCTAAATCGCCAAATTTTACTACGTCTCTAGCAATCATGACTTCTTCGTTTGTTGGAATAACTAACACTTTAACTGGTGAATGTGGATAGTTGATAAATCCTTCTTCACCATGAATATTTTCATTTTTCTTAGCATCCCAATAAACACCCATAAATTCTAGACCTTCTAATACTTTAGCTCTAACTGGATCAGAGTTTTCACCTACACCAGCAGTAAATACAATTACATCTACACCATGCATACGTGTAGCATAAGAACCAATATATTTATGGATTCTTGAAGCAAAAACGTCTAATGCAAGTTGCGCTCTTTCTTTTCCTTCTCTGCTATCTTCAATGATATCTCTTAAGTCACTTGAACTACCAGAAATACCTAATAAACCTGATTCTTTATTTAATGTATCTAATACTTCTTCTGCAGTTTTATTTGTTTTTTCCATTAAAAATGGAATTAAAGCCGGGTCAATATTACCTGAACGTGTACCCATTGTTACACCTGCTAAAGGTGTGAAGCCCATTGAAGTATCAACTGATTCACCACCATCGATAGCAGCAATAGAAGCACCATTACCGATATGACATGAGATGATTCTTAACTCTTCAATTGGTTTACCTAATATTTCTGCAGCACGTTGAGATACATATTTATGGCTTGTACCATGGAAGCCGTATTTACGGATGCCATAATCTTCATAGTATTGGTAAGGTAAACTATAAAGGAATGATTTTTCAGGCATTGTTTGGTGAAATGATGTATCAAATACAGCAACGTGTGGAATTTCAGGCAATAATTTACGGAAGGCACGAATACCCATTAAGTTTGCAGGGTTGTGTAGCGGTGCCAATTCACTTAAACTCTCAATTTGCTTTTCTACTTCGTCTGTAACATATACTGAACTTGGGAATAATTCACCTCCATGTACAACACGGTGACCTGTTCCTTCAATATCATAAATACTGTCAATAATACCATGCTTTTTGAAGCTTTCTAACATAATATTTACTGCGTCTTCATGGTTTTTAATATCAGTTACATCTTCTATTTTTTCGCCATTTACTTCGATAGTAAATATAGAATCTTTTAAACCAATTCTTTCTATTAAACCTTTAGTTATAATTTTTTCTTCAGGCATTTCAATAAGTTGAAATTTCAAAGAAGAACTACCAGCGTTTATCGCCAAAATTAATTTTGACATGAGCATAATGCCTCCATTTTCAATTTAGTTATAATATCCATATTAATTTAACCATTAATACAGTTGAAATTCAATAGTATTACAGTTTATTTTTCGGGATGATTTGTTTTCATCCACTCTGTTAAATCAGCTAAAAACCCTTGGAATTGTTGTGGATTTTTGAAATCAGGGATATTTGCCAACAGAACTTCGACAGGCTTAGTAACGTTAGTTTCTTTCTTTTGTAAAATCAATATTGATTTACGTGCATTTTCATTTTTAAATAACGTAGCTGGTAAATTTAAAAAGGCTTGCATTTCTGATTCTGTTGCAATGAAATTTTGTAACTGTTTTACTTTGTCACCTTCAAAAATATTACTTGGAACTACAAGAAATGCATAACCAGAAGGTTCAAGTGCCGCTAATGCTTGTTCTATAAGTAAGTAATGTGAGTAACTATGACCTTCTTTAAATCCTAATTCCATTTCGTGACTACGTTCATCTGCAGGATAGTAACCAATCGGTAAATCACCAATCACCACATTAGCATCTTCAAAAGTAAGTGGCATTATCGCATCTTGTGGATAAACATCGAAAGGAATTTCTAAAAAGTTTGCTAAATGAACACTAACTCTAGATAATACAGGATCCACTTCTACTAAATGATGCATTAATGTAACATCCGTCATCACTTCGTGTACAGAGGCACTTAAATGACCCGCCCCACTTGCTAAGTCAGCTATGTGTAAGGCTTCACTATCCGACATAAATTGTTTTACAAGAAAACCTAAAATTAATCCAATTGAATCTGGTGTAATTTGATGATTCGCTTGAATTTCTTCATTTTGTAATAAACTTAAATATGCGAATTGAAAAGCTTTTCTTCTATCTTGCAATGTAGCTTGTTCTAATAAATCTCTGTCATTTTTGTAAATGTCCTCCATTGCCAAACCAAGATTTTCGATAAAACTTTGACCATTTTCGTCATTTAATGTTTTCGCTTTGTTATCCAAAGTTTGGAATAGTCGCTCCATAATTGTTTGCTCTTCAGCCATGTTAAATAGTCCTTTCTAAAAAAACTGCCCATAATTTTTGTCTAAAGATACTACGTTATCTTAGATTACCAAATAATTATGGACAGTATAGTTTGTAATGTCAATAAAACTGTTTAATAAGTAATTTATAAAAACAAAATTAATTAAATATTACGGTATGCTTCTAAAGCACTATCGAAATCTGGGAAGTCTGTACCTTCTGAAACAATTTCAGAATATACAACTTTGTTATTTTGGTCCAATACGAATACTGAACGAGCTAATAAACGTAATTCTTCCATAACAACACCGTAATTTTTACCAAATGATAAATCTTTATGGTCACTTAATGTTAATACGTTGTCTAATCCGTTAGCTGCACACCATCTTTTTTGAGCAAATGGTAAATCTGCAGATATAGTTAATACAACACCATCTTCTTGTGCAGCTTCTTCATTAAATTTACGTGTTTGTTGATCACAAACACCAGTATCTATTGATGGAACAACACTTATTAATTTCTTTTGACCTTCATAGTTCGCTAATGTAACTTCATTAAGACCATTATCTAAAACTGAAAAGTCTGGTGCCGTTTGTCCTACTTTAACTTGTTCACCAACTAATGTAATTGGCTCTTGCTTAAATGTAATTTGTGTCATTTAAGGTTCCTCCTTGTTATCTAGCTTATGATAAAATTATAACTGTTTATTTACGAGAAATAAACAGTTATAACTTGACCTTGCATAAAAATTATTTCAAATAAAATAATTTTTCGAATTTATTTTTAATTACGACGGTTTCTGCGAAATAATCATGTATGCCTTTGTGTTTTTTTGTGAAAATTGTTACTAGATACAATATATTACCGAAAACACCACAGACAATGCGACCAATCCATTCTCTAAAAAGGATGTCTGACCATGTCAAAGTCTGTCGATCCTCACGTTCTACCCTTATATTGCATATCATTTTCCCTAAAGTTTGTTGGAAGAAACGAGTGAGCAATACAAAATATAAATAAAACACAATTGCATCTAGTATGTGGCCAACACTAAAATAATTTATCCAAATTTTTATATCATCTATCTTAGTAAAATGATAAATAGGCTTTAAAATTAAACTGTGTACGCCAAATATGACGAGTAAATCAATGAGGAAGCTCCAGAAACGTATGCCAAAGCCTGCATATATTGATTTGACCATTTGTTCATGTATTAATGCTTCGGATACAGCTTCATTGGAGGTAGATTGTATATCATTTCTTTCTTGAGTGCCGTTAGTTTCAATTTGTGTAGTCAATTTAACCACCTACCCTTCGTATAAATACATTGGTTTAGCTTTAGAGTCATTAGTAATAACAGATTTAATATCTTTTATATCACTTCTAAACTGTTTAACAGTTGATTTAGCACTGAATATAGTAGAGAAAATATTACCACTATCACTATACTCAAAGACTTCCGCGTTTTTAGCATGAATATCTTTTTTCAATGCTGATATTGCTTCATTTTGGTAACCAATATTATCAATTAAGCCATTTTCTTTTGCCTGTTGCGCACTGTATACACGGCCGTCTGCTAATTTCCTTACTTTTTTCTCAGACATGTGACGTCCATCTTTAACAATATTGACGAAACGATCAAAGCTATCGTTTAACATTGATTGTAAAATATTTTTTTCATCGCTTGTCATAGGACGAGAACTGCTCAAGATATCTTTATGTGCACCTGATTTAATAACATTTTCTTTAACGCCTAGTTTTTTCTGTAAACCAGAATAATCAACATTAGACATGATGACACCTATTGAGCCAACCATAGACTGTGGTCCTGCATAAATTTTATCCGCAGGGGCAGAAACATAATAACCGCCAGATGCAGCTAAACTTTCCATATGTACATAAACTTTTTTACCCTTTTTCTTAATTTGTTTAATCTTGTTGTAAATTTCATCACTAGGATATGTGCCACCGCCGGGAGAGTTAATCGTTAATAAGACACCTTTTACAGATTTGTCTTTTTTGACATTTTCTAATTGTTTCATAAATGCATCGTGATCATAACCACTCCCGCCAAATAAACCACCGTCTGATTCATCTGAAATTTCACCATTTAGTGTTAAATGAGCGATTCGTTTTGATGAACTTCCTTGTTGTTCCGTTTTTTCTGTAAACGGATCACCACTACTAGAACTACTATTTGAAATAAAGGAACTAACGATAGCACTTATTGAACTTACAGTAATACCACCTAATATAACAACTACAGCTAAAATGATGGCAATCACTCTTTTTTTAGACATTAAGATACACCCCAAAATTAAGATTTGTTGTTTCTTTGTTTACATATTCTTACTATATCAAACAATATACTAAAATATAGTGTAAAAAAAGAACTTATTATAAAAATAAGTTCTTTTATTTTATATTGAATTAAAATGTTTGAGCTATATAATCGTACGCATTTTTTAAAATCAAAACAGCCGTGACGACAACGAATAATACTTTTACGTATCCTACGCCTTTATTTATAGCAAACATTGCCCCTACATATGAACCTGCTATCATGCTTAAAGCCATGATAATACCAATAAAGTAATCTACATGCCCTAAACAAATAAATAATAATAGCGCGCCTAAATTCGATCCAAAATTTAATACCTTTGCGTTCCCGGCAGCACTTAAAAAATCAAAACCAAACATTAATAAAATAAATAGTAAGAACGAACCCGTTCCACCACCTAAAAAGCCATCATAAAAACCAATGATGCTAATTAAAGAGGTAAACAAAATCGCTTTAGCTATCGTTAATTTATTAAATGTGCGAATACTGCCCCAATCTTTACGAATCAAAGTATATATCAGCACGATAGTTAGTATGACGATAACTATTGGTTTTAATAAGTCTGCCGGTAAAAATGTTGCCAGACTCGAACCGATTATCGAGAAGATAAAGACAAATGGCAATAATTTTCCAACTAATGCTAAATCGACTTTTCTTGCTCTAATAAATCTAATGGCACTCGTCATTGTACCGAATACGCTTGCTAATTTATTCGTACCTAATGCAATTGAAGGTGGTAAGCCTATAGCTAATAAAGTCGGAATAGAAATTAATCCACCCCCACCTACCACTGCATCGATAAATGCCGCTAAAAATCCTAACGCTATGACAATTAATATAATTGATATATCCCAATCCATAGTTGTCGTCCCCTTTGTCTATTATATATGTGTATTAAGGTTAAAATAAGTCTTCAATTATCGCGCTAGTTTCCGCTTCTTTGTCACTTTGATAATCTTTAGTTATTGTCAGTGTTTCAATATTCGCTACAGCGTTATCTATCATTTCTTCAAAATCAAAGACACTTTCATATTTTACGACTTTTTCAAAATCAGGTTCTGTAACAGGGTTTTTAGGTGTAAAAATTGTACAACAATCTTCATATGGTTGAATTGAAACATCAAACGTGCCAATATTTTTGGCTTTCTTCACAATCTCTTCTTTATCTAAAGTTAAGAGTGGACGTAATACTGGTGTTGAAGTGACATGATTGATTGCATACATACTTTTAAGTGTTTGACTTGCAACTTGTCCTAAATTTTCACCATTAACGATTGCATGTGCACCGATTTTATGAACTAATTTATCGGCAACTTGCATCATCATACGACGTGTAGATGTCATCGTATATCGTTCGTGTACGACTTTATTAATTTGTTTTTGTAATTCTGTAAAAGGCACAATGTGTAATTTAATTGGACCTACATGCTGAGATAATATGCGAGTCAGTTCAATCACTTTATCTTTTGCTTTTTCACTCGTAAATGGTGGACTGTGGAAATGGATTGCTTCTATTGTTACACCACGTCGCATTACTTCCATAGCAGCAACTGGAGAATCGATCCCGCCAGAAAGCATTAATAATGTCTTGCCCCCTGTGCCTACTGGTAGCCCACCTGCACCTTCAACCGTTAGATCATAAATATAGATAGCATCTATTCTAACTTCTACTTTAATTTCATGATCTGGTTGCTTTACGTTTACACTAATTTGCTCATTATTTCTTAAAACGGCTCCGCCAACTTGACGTTGTAGTTCATAAGTATCAAGCGGGAAATTTTTATCTGCTCTTTTAACATCTATTTTAAATGTATCTCCCTTACGATAATTGCTAGCAAAGATACTTGCTTGTTGTTCAACTGCTTCTACGGTCTTTTCTACTTTCATAACAGGGCTTATAGAATAAATACCAAATATTTTAGACAAGCGTTCTATTATACCATCTATATCGGCTGTATCACCTAATTCAATATACATTCTATCTCTATTTGCTTTTATTTTTATATCGTTAAACGGCTTCAGTGATTTCTGTACATTTGTTCGTAATTGATTAACAAACATTTTTCGGTTAGCGCCTTTGAGCGTCAATTCGCCATATCTAACTAATAAATGATCATAAGTCATTTTAACAACTCCTTAACTTCTTCATAAACTTTTATAAATGTTTCTTTAAACTGACCAATATCTTCAGATGTTGTATTTGCTCCAAACGACAGTCGAATACTACCTTCAATATTTCTTTTAGCAATTCCCATACCTAAAAGGACTTCATTGAGTTCAGCTTTTTTTGAGGCACATGCGCTTGTAGTCGATAACATTACCTCGTCTTTTGAAAAAGCATTTACTAACACTTCTCCTTTAACACCGGGAAATGCAAGATTTAATATATGGGGTGCTGCATCATGTGGGGAATTGATATAAACACCTTTATACTCTCCTATAAACGTTCTCAACTCATTATTTAAAGCAGTTAACTGTTCATGTAACTGCGCTTGATTTTGAACAGCATATTTAATAGCTTTAACTATGCTTATATTGATGGGTAAATTTATCGTACCGCTTCTAACACCTAATTCTTGTCCGCCACCTTGCATTATCGGTTCTATTTGATGCACATTTTCGACAAGCAATATACCTTGCCCTTTCAAGCCATTAAATTTATGCCCACTCATACTTAAACTATGTACGCCTTCGAATTCCAATGGAACTTTCCCTATAGCTTGAACTGCATCAACGTGAAAATGCGCTTTAGGATACGCTTTAACGATACGTCCGATTTCAGCAATTGGCTGAATTTGACCCATAATATTATTAACGTGCATACATGTCACTAGTCCTACTTTATCAGACATTAAACTTTTTAAATGTTCTAAATCTATTTTTCCGTCTGAAGTAATATCGACAAATTTAATTTCAAAGCCTTGATTGCCTAGCGCACGTACTACTTCTAATACAGATGGATGTTCTAATACAGAAGTGATAATTTCAGGAGCGAACGCTTTTTTCTTTTTAGCTATGCCTTGAAGCGCAATATTATTAGATTCAGTTGCACCACTAGTAAATACGATATCGTATTTATTATTTAAATTTAACAACGTATTAATTTGTTGTTTAGCTTGTACTAAAAGCTGTTCTGCTTGTACGCCCGCTTTATGGGGGCTACTGGGATTAAAATATAATGTTTGATTCACCTTTAAAAAAGTATCCAACACGTCTTGATCTGGCTTAGTTGTAGCAGCATTATCGAGGTAAATCACCTTGTTCACTCCCTTAATATTTATTATTCATATCTATTAAAAAATATATAATTCTTCATTGAATGTTATATTTTAATCTTGTTATTCCTATATAAAAAGTCTACTAGAGCATTATACTATTTTTTGAAAAAATTAAAAGACACGAAATCGAAGTTTTCGATTCGTGTCTTTTAGTTAAGTTTATTGCTTATCAAGCGTGTTCTTGCGCAACTTGATCTTCAATTTGTTTAGCAATTCCTGGTTCAACGCTTTCTAAAGCTTGTTCAGCAATTTCTATGGCACGTTTATATCTATTATTTTTAAATAAACGTTCCGCTTCATTTAAGCTCTTATCAACATTAGTGTTGTCTTTTCTATAACGGTTGCCATATTGAATTAATTTTTCAGCATGAACAGCGTTTACTAAGACGTCATTAGCTTCGTCTTCAAACTTATTCATCTGTAAAACAACTTTAGATACTTTATCTTTTAAATGTTTAACATGAATTGGACGAACACTGAATTTTTTATTCACTTCGCGAACTTCATTATCAATTTCATTTTTCATGATAATAAATCGTTCCGGAACACTTGGTAAATTAGAAGCTAATAAGCGACGATAAACTTCTTCTTTCTTACCTTGTACACGTAAAATATTATCTTCTGCTTCAGCTTCATCTTCACGTAACTGAATAAGATGGTTTTGTAATTTTTCTTGTTTCTCGTTAATTACATCAACGTGTTTTTCAATGTATTTTAAGTTATCTTCTACTTCACTATATCGAACAGCTGATTTTGAAGTTTCGCGTAAAATATCATCGTATACGGCGATAAGGTTTTGAATCTCATTTTCAAACTGTCTAACATTTTGAACGTCAGTTTCGTTAATGTAATAATTTTCTCTTACATATTCGATTTCAGTTTGTAACGTATAGTTCATGTCTTTCGCTTTAAATAAATTATCTGTAATAATTTCTTTCGTTTCTTCAACATTGTTTTTAGATTTTACTTCATGTTCGATTAAATCATACATTTCATCTAAACGATCATTTATATTTACTAATTTATCATTTGCCTCATCAAGTTCCAATTTACTTATTAAAGGTTCAACAAAACTTAATTCAGTTTTCAATGTTTGTAATGTACTATCGATTTTCACATGATCTAAGTCATAACCTTCGACTTTCAAATCACGACATCCGTATTTTAAGTCTTGGAATTGACCCGGTAATTCTTTTTGAGCCTCTCTAATTAAGTCTGGAATTTCAGCCATGTCTTTTTTAAGATAATTCATATCTTCATTTAATGTTTTGATATGTTCATGCGCTTGTTTGTAATTTCCCTCTTCTTTTAGAGACTCATATGTTTTAATTTCAGGTTCGAAAGATTCAATTTCATTTTCTAAAGGACCTGCAGCTTCGCCAAATTGGTGACGGTTTGCAAGAACATCTCTTTTCATTTCACGATAATCATTTTTACATTCTTCATATAGTCTGTGACTATATTTATGTTGTTCTACGATTTCATCGATTTCTTGATCAGTTCTCTTATACTGTTCTTCATACTGATCCATTAATTCATGTGATTCATCAACTTCATTTTGAGCTTGAGAAAATTTAAATTTCTCTAAAAGACTTTCAGCATTATGAAGTTTTTCATCAACTGGTGCTAAATATTGTTCATGGCTGTCGTTCGCTTGTTTTTTATAATTATCGTATGTATCTTTCGTTTCGCCAGCGAATTTTAATTCTGTTAATTTAGACAAGCTTTCTTCATAAGGTAGCTCTTCAACCTTTAATCTTCTTTCTTCAGCTTGTTCAACAACGCGACTCTTATTTGAGCGCATATAAAACAATATACCGACAACAATCAGTATAATGACAATAATTGCTAAAATAATATATAGTACCATATATTTTCTCCTCCTATTTTATCATTTTTAATTATAACGTAAGTTACCCATTCATTAAAATAGAAAATAGATGAAATCTACAGAATATTTTATATTTATTGCAAAAGTGAGTTTTGACCATACATTTTGAGTTTAACTGCTTGAATCATTCTAGTATATAATATACTATTTGTGACTATATTAATCATTATATGTAAAGTGAGGTTCCCTATTATGACTGAAATAAAAACAACCAACTATAGTATGTTACAAAAGCAATTAACTGCTTTAATAGAAGATGAATCAAACCTCATTGCTATTTTAAGCAATAGTTCTGCTTTGTTAAATGATAATCTAGATCAAATCAATTGGGTAGGATTTTATTTAATAGAAAATAACGAACTTATTCTCGGACCTTTCCAAGGCCACCCTGCATGTGTACACATAGCAATAGGTAATGGCGTTTGCGGAACTGCAGTTGAACAAGACGAAACTCAAGTTGTTGCTGACGTAAATGCATTTCCTGGTCATATTGCGTGCGATGCCAACAGTAAATCTGAAATCGTTGTACCAATTCATGTTAACAACAAAGTTATTGGTGTTTTAGACATCGATGCCCCTATTCTTAATCGCTTTGATGATAACGATAAGCAACAATTAGAACAAGTTGTTACAATTATTGAAAGCCAATTAAATAATAAGTAAACCGTTAGTCAATATTTTGTATTGACACTTTGTAATAAACTGGTACAATGTACTTTGTGTGAATAAACGAAATTAGCAGTTGTATATTATTTGGCTCTATGTTGTTCCCAACGTGGACGTATCGTGTAACCATAGCTATGAGGTGAAGATACATAAAACAATATATCTAAATAAGCATACAACACTCTTTTTTGTTTTTTCATAACTACAAAAAAGAAGGAGGAGTCTTATTATGGCTCGATTTAGAGGTTCAAATTGGAAAAAATCTCGTCGCTTAGGTATCTCTTTAAGTGGCACAGGTAAAGAATTAGAAAAACGCCCTTACGCACCAGGACAACACGGTCCTAACCAACGTAAAAAATTATCAGAATATGGTTTACAATTACGTGAGAAACAAAAATTACGTTATTTATATGGAATTACTGAAAGACAATTCCGTAACACATTCGACGCTGCTGCTAAGCAACACGGTGTACACGGTGAAAACTTCATGCAATTATTAGCTGCTCGTTTAGACGCAGTTGTTTATTCATTAGGTTTAGCTCGTACTCGTCGTCAAGCACGTCAATTAGTTGGACATGGTCACGTTGAAGTTGATGGTAACCGTGTTGATATCCCATCTTACACTTTAAAACCAGGTCAAACTATCTCTATCCGTGAAAAATCACAAAACTTAAACATCATTGCTGAGTCAGTTGAAATCAATAACTTTGTACCAGATTACTTAGAATTTGACGCTGATAACTTACAAGGTAAATATATCCGCGTTCCAGAACGTAGTGAATTACCTGCTGAAATTAATGAACAACTTATCGTTGAGTACTACTCAAGATAATAAATTCAACACGAAAGCCGAGAAAATCTTTATTAGATTTTCTCGGCTTTTTACATATTGAGATTTATTGAGTATGCTTAGAGTAAAGGAGTGTTAAAAATGATAATTAGAGCATTAGAAGAAACCGATTTGCAGTTTGTTCATCATTTAAACAATGAATATTCTATAATGTCATATTGGTTTGAAGAACCCTACCAATCACTGAGCGAATTACAAACCTTATATAAAAAACATATTTTAGATGAATCTGAACGCCGTTTTATTATTGAAGAGGATAATGTTCGTTTTGGAGTTGTAGAACTTGTAGAGATAAATTTCGTTCATCGTAATTGCGAAATTCAAATTATTATCGATCCACAATATAGTGGTAAAGGTTATGCCAAAAGCGCATTTAAAATGGCCATTGACTACGCGTTTCTAGTATTAAATTTAAATAAAATATATTTATTTGTGGATGTTAACAATTCGAAAGCAGTACATATATACGAACGTAACAACTTTAAAATCGAAGGCACACTAAAAGAACATTTCTATACTAGAGGTTCCTATAGTGATTGTCATGTTATGGGGTTATTGAAAAAAGATTGGCATAAATCCGAAAATGATTTATCGCATATTAAATAGTTAAATTAATGCATCAGACATTACCGACTAGCAGTCACAAAAAATGTCTGGTGCATCTGTTATAATGCCATCAATATTTGTTTTTAATAGTTTAGAATGTATCGTTTTATCATTTACTGTATAAGGCATTACTTCAAGCTGATATTTATGTGCTAGCGTTACAAATTTTTTAGTTACTAATTTATAGTTCGGATTTAAAAAATGAGCAAATCGAGCAATCTTTTTAAAATTAGGTCGACGATACCAATATTTTTTAGCACTAATTAATACTCCTAATTTGTAATCTGCACCAGCCGCATTAATTTTCTCTATGCTTTCCATATTAAATGATTGAATAACAATGTTGGATGGTTTTACTCGAGCGTCTTTTAACTGAGTAAGTAACAGTTCTTCTATCCCTGAATATTGTTCGGGTTTTTTAATTTCAATTAATAACCTTTTATTATATTGAGTCGCAAGTCTTAGAACATCTTCAAATTGTAAAATAGATTGTCCACTAAATGATTCCCCTTTCCATTTACCATAATCTAATTGACGTAATTGTTCCAACGTGTAATCTTTTATTTTACCGGTACCATTTGACGTTCTGTCTACTGTATCATCATGAATTACTACGAGCTTATTATCTGCCGTTTTATGTATATCAATTTCTAAATAGTCGATATTTAATTGTAAGGCAGCCTCATAAGCTATTAATGTATTTTCTGGATATTTTATTGAAAGCCCTCTATGAGCTACAACTTTAATTTGGTTATTCGTCACTTTTCAGGCCTCTCTTCTTTCTTTCTTATACCGTGTACTCTAAAATAAAAATAACATATATTTTTATAAAGGAGCTATTATTATGGTTAAGCACGATTTTAAAGTAACAACAAAATGGCAAGGTGGTCGTGAAGCAGTTGGCGAAGTTGCTGGAGACGTTATTAGTGAACAAATTTCAATCCCTTCAGAATTAGGTGGAAATGGTCATGGTACGAACCCTGATGAATTGTTAGTAAGCGCTGCTTCTTCTTGCTATATTATTTCACTTGCTGCTGTGTTAGAACGCGCAGGTTTTAATAATATAACTATCGATCAACAATCTATAGGTACAGCTGTCTTTGAAAATAGTAAATTCAAAATGGAATCTATAACACATTTTCCTAAAATCAAAGTCGATAACCCTGAACAATTAGAAACAAAATTACCAAAATTATTAAAAATTGCAGACAATAATTGTATGATTTCTAATTCTATTCGTGGCAATGTACAAGTAAATATACAACCAAATATACTTAAACAATAAAAATTTTTAAAAAATTCATTCAATTTTAAAGAGACCTATTTAACAACAATGTAAACCCTTTCAAAACCGAAATTAAATACTAGTTTTCCTATCTAATATTCGATTTCCACTTTTATATTGTCAGAAAATTTGCTAAACTAAGAAAATCTTGAGTATCGGGGGGAAAAGTAATGAAGTATTATCATCCTTTATTGTTAACACCAGGTCCAACACCTGTACCTGACGAAATTTTACACGCAACACAACAACCAATGGTAGGTCACCGTTCTAGTGATTTTGAAGCTATTGCTAAAGAGGCGTTCCAAGCTATCAAACCTGTATTTGGTACTGCTAACGAAGTAATAGTTTTAACTTCTAGTGGTACGAGTGCTTTAGAAGCTAGTATGTTAAATATTGCAAATACTGATGATCACATAGTCATTATCGTTTCTGGTGCATTTGGTAATCGTTTTAAACAAATTGCCGAAACTTATTATAATAACGTACATATTTTCGAAGTTGAATGGGGTAAAGCAGTCAACGTGCCCGACTTTATAGATTATTTAAAATCAATTAATGGTGATGTTACTGCAGTATATTGTCAATATTGTGAAACATCAACAGCAGTTGTTCATCCAGTTGGTGAACTTGGAGCAGCATTAAAACAATTTAAAGAAGACATTTATTTTGTTGTTGACGGTGTTAGTTGTATCGGTGCTGTCGATGCAAACATGCAACGAGATAACATCGATGTTTTAGTTTCGGGTAGTCAAAAAGCAATTATGTTACCACCCGGTTTAGCATTTGTCGCGTACAATGATCGTGCAAAAGAAAGATTTAGTACTGTAACAACACCAAGATTTTATTTAGATTTAAATAAATATTTAAAATCGGTTGCTGAAAACTCTACACCTTTCACACCTAACGTAGCACTCTTTAGAGGCGTTAATGCATATGCTAACTTAGTAAAAGAAGAAGGATTTGATAATGTTATTAATCGTCACTATGCAATTAGAGACGGTTTAAGAGCAGCTTTAAAAGCATTAGATTTAGAGTTATTAGTTGAAGATGAATTTGCTTCACCTACTGTTACAGCCTTTGTACCAAACGATAAAGAAGAATTAGATTATATTAAAAATCAACTTAAACAACGTTTCAGTATTACTATCGCCGGAGGTCAAGGCCATCTAAAAGGACAAATTTTACGAATTGGACATATGGGACAAATTTCCCCATTCGATATTTTACAAGTCGTATCAGCTTTAGAACTTATCCTGACTGAACACCGTGGAGAGTCATACGTAGGTAAAGCAATTAGTCAATATATGGAGGTAGTAAAAGCTTATGTATAAAATTTTAGTATCAGATCCAATTTCTGCAGAAGGTTTATCAAGTCTTTATGAACATCCCAAATTTGATGTTACAAACAATACAGATTTATCAGAATCTCAATTGATAGAGGAAATAGCAAATTACGAAGGTCTTATAGTACGCAGTCAAACTCAAGTAACTGAAGACATTATTAAAGCTGCAACAAATTTAAAAGTAATCGCACGTGCAGGTGTAGGTGTTGACAACATTGATGTAGACGCAGCAACTAAAAATGGTATTATCGTTATTAATGCCCCAGATGGTAATACTATTTCTGCTACCGAACATTCAATGGCAATGATTTTATCAATGGCAAGAAATATCCCTCAAGCTCACAAATCATTGCAAGAAGGAAAATGGGACCGTAAAACTTATAGAGGTACTGAGTTATATAACAAAACACTAGGCGTTATAGGTGCAGGCCGTATTGGATTAGGCGTTGCCAAAAGAGCACAAAGCTTTGGCATGAAAATTTTAGCTTTTGACCCCTACCTATCTGAAGACAAAGCTAAAGAATTAGAAGTTACACGTGCTAGCGTAGATGAAATTGCTGAACAAGCTGACTTTGTTACAGTACATACACCACTTACGCCTAAAACAAAAGGTATTGTTGGTGCAGAGTTCTTTAGTAAAGCTAAGCCAAACTTACAAATTATTAATGTAGCTCGTGGTGGTATTATCGATGAAGAAGCACTATTAGATGCATTAAATCATGACAAGATTCAAAGCGCTGCAATCGATGTATTTGAAACTGAGCCAGCTACTGAATCTCCATTAGCAAATCATGAAAAAGTTATTGTAACACCTCACCTCGGAGCTTCAACAGTTGAAGCTCAAGAAAAGGTAGCTATTTCTGTTGCCAACGAAATTATCGATATTTTCGAAAATGGTAATGTCTTACATGCCGTAAATGCACCTAAGATGAGTTTCGACGATGCCAATGCAGAACTTAAACCATATATTGAATTAAGTAAATTAACTGGTGAAGTCGGTATTCAATTATTACAAAAAGCACCAAGAGAATTACACATAAAATACGAAGGTGATTTAGCCATTGATGACACTAGTTTAATTACGCGTACACTTGTAAGTGCTGTTTTAAGTCAAGACCTAGCAGAGCGCGTAAACCTAATCAATGCACTTGTGTTATTAAATGAACAAGGTGTTTCTTATAATATTGAGAAAAATGCTAAAAACGGCGGATTTAGTAATTACATCGAATTAACGTTAATCAATAAAGATAAACAAATTAAAATCGGTGCAACTGTATTAAATGGTTACGGTCCTAGAATTGTTAGAATTAACGACTACCCTGTTGACTTCAAACCTGAAAAAAATCAATTAGTTGTTAATCATACAGACAGACCTGGTATCGTTGGTAAAACAGGACAAATTCTTGGTGAATTTAATATTAATATCGCTTCTATGCATTTAGGACGTACCAACCAAGGTGGTAATGCACTAATTATTTTATCTGTGGATCACCCTGTGACTGAAGAAGTAATAGAAGCATTATATAAAATAGATGGCTTCCATTTAATCAGAAGTGTTCAATTAGATGTACCTTCTCAAAACGAGTACGATATTTAATTGCTAAGCATACAGTATTTTTACTGTATGCTTTTTTACTAACAACTGATTACTTCAATTTATTAATAGCCAAATTATATGCATACAACATAAAAAAACCATTCAAAATACTGAATGATTTTTAAACGGATATTCAATTTATAATAGAATACTTCTAATTTCACCGACATGATCGACGATGTAATCGGCCTCATAAGATTCTAACTCTGCTCTTGCATCTTGCCCTTTCAATCCAGTTAATGGCCCTATAAATGTTGCACCTATCGTCTTAGCACTTAATAAGTCTGCCAATGAGTCACCGACGATAAACACCTCGTCCTTATTCACACGATTCTCTTGGTTAGTCGCAAACTTTTTATAGTTTGATTGTTCATTACCATCTAACGTAGCTAAATAACTAAATGGATTGGGCTTTCCTAAAGGTTTTAGCTCTGGGTATAAGTCTTCGGCAATTAATACTTCGCTTGCAGTAACGATATGTTCATCTTCAAATAATTCTTTAATATTTATTGTTTCAAACGGTACAATCGTTTCCGTTCTTGGGCGACCCGTAGCAATTGCTATTTGATAACCCGCATCTTTTAAATCGCTTAATAATTGCTTAATTTCATCTACAGGTCTTAAAACAACCTCATCGTAAATATAGCCTTGTTTAAAAGTAGCTCTGTTTTCTTTTTGTTCTACTTCTTTAAATAATTTACAGCCTAAATACCATTCTTGATACACTTCTTGTGTTAATAGCCAAAATGGACTCTTTAATTCAAACAACTCGGTACGAGAAGTATTCAAAACATTTTGAGCATAAGCTATAAGTGCTTGATATATATGATCTTTACCAGGTTCTACGTCAGCTAGAAATGTTAAAGGGGCTTTAAAATCTAACTGGGTATTAGACACACTTGCACCAATTTCTTGTAACGTTTGTTGGCTAAATGTTTCTACGTTTAAAACCTTTTCTAATTGAGATAGTGACAACTGTTTACAAACTTCAATAAAATGTAATGCTGTAACTATAAATAGCATGTCCCAGTTTGAATTTAACCCTAATGATTTTAACTTAACTAAAATCTTATCGTGGTCAAATACAATGTCTCTTATTTTTTGTATGTCCTTATCGTTTAAATTTTGAAAATCAATGTTAGTATCAAGTCCTAGATAAGCCTTGTCCATTAAAATTTCATATGTAGTTAAAGCAGACACATCAAAGCATCTTTCCTCACTTAAAAAGACACCATCAACATCAAACAATACCGACTTCATTTACTTCCACTCTCCTATTCAGAAAATTCTGATACTATCTAATTCTACAATTTCATGTAAAAAAGAGCAAATGAATATTGCACATTTGCTCTTTAAATATTAGTTATTGATTATTCATTTGATTTTCTATTTCATCTGCAACCTGTTGCACATGTGTACCTATAATAACTTGGGTATTATGTTTACCACTTTTCGTAACACCAACGGCTCCAGCTGCTTTAATTTTTGCTTCGTCGATAATACTATTATCACTTAATTCCATACGTAATCGAGTCGCACAGTTTGTAAGTGATGTAATATTTTCTTTACCACCTAAACCAGATAGTATTTCTGATGCGCTATGTGAATATTTATTAGTCGCTTTTCCTTGTTCAGGCGTATCACCTGTAGTTGCGTTTTCTGATGCAGGATCTGGTAATAAGTTGTCTCCTCGTCCCGGCGTATTTAATTTTAATACTTTAATCGCAATTCTAAACACAACATAATAAATAATAAAGAATGCGACACCTTGAACGAGTAACATCAACGGATGATTGGCGTTTGGATTAATGAGTGACAATAAGTAGTCAATAAGCCCTGCACTGAAAGTAAAACCAGCAGTCCAATGGAACAGTGCGGCTATAAATAATGATAGACCTGTTAAAAATGCATGAATTACAAATAATACTGGTGCAACAAACATAAAGGCAAATTCAATCGGCTCTGTTACACCTACAAAAAAGGCAGAAATTGCACCTGCTAGCATTAAACCATACACACGTTTTTTCTGTTTTGATTCAGCGGTATGATACATTGCTAATGCAGCTGCAGGAATTCCAAACATCATAACTGGGAAAAAACCAGCCATATATCTACCTGTAACACCTTTCACTGCACCCTGTCCTGTTTGGAATTTTGCAATGTCGTCTACACCAGCAATGTTAAGCCAAAATACCGAATTTAAAGCGTGATGAAGTCCTGTTGGTATTAACAAACGATTAAAGAAACCATATAAGAAAGCACCAATTGGACCAAAATCTATAATCCATTTACCAAACGCTACAATACCACCATATACGTACGGCCAGACAAAGAGTAATGCTACGGTTAAAAATAAACTAAAGAATGCAGTTAATATTGGTACTAATCTCTTACCACTAAAGAATGACAAAGCCATTGGTAATTCAGTATCGCTAAACTTATTGTAAGTATAAGCAGCGATTAAACCAATTAACATGCCGACGAAAACATTAGCATTATCCATATGTGTAAATGCTTCGTTTACATTTGATGATTTTATACCTAATAATGGTGCCAATTTTTCTGGGCTTAATACAGTGGTAGTTAAAAAGAATCCTACAACAGCGGCTAACGCAACTGCACCATCATTCTTTTTAGCCATACCTAATGCGACCCCGACCGCAAATAACACGCCAAGTTGGTCTAAAATACTCGTCCCTGCATTCATGAAAAATGTAGCAACAACGGGCCATAACTTTAACGCGTTTAATGCATTACCTATCCCAACAATAATTGCTGCAGCAGGAAGTACAGCAATGGGTAACATCAACGATCTCCCTAATCGTTGTAAGAAATTAAACATAGATAGTCCCCCTTTTTATAATTGCTCAAAAAATAACCACGTATACAAAATATACGTGGTTGTCGCTGTTTACAGTACGTCTTTGTACAATTACATAGTAACATAACTCTTTTAAAATTCGTATTATTAATTGTATTTATATAAATTGGACTTTTAAAAATTGTTATTACTTGTTATTAACAGATTCATTTAATTCCAATTGTAATTGTCGTGTACTATTTTCTAATTGTTTTGTTAAATATTCTAGCTTTTCATTTCTCTTCATAGATTTTGGTAAATCTTTAGTTTCTATTGGTTCACCAAATTTAATATGTGCATGTCCTGTAATTAACCCTAAAATATTTTTAGGACCAACATAAGCAGCTGGTAAAATAGGCGCACCACCCATCATTGCAATTGTAACGGCACCTCTTTTTAGCGGTGCATCTTCAGTTAGTTGTCTACGTTGACCTGTAGGGAAAATACCAACCGTTTTATTTTCTTTTAATAACTTAATTGGTTTTTTTAAAGTACTTGGTCCCGGATTTTCACGATCTACTGGAAATGCATTTAGTGAAAGTAAAAAATTCCCAAATAATTTATTTTTAAACAGTTCTTTCTTTGCCATATAATGTATTTGTGTCGGGAAAATAGACATCCCTAACATAATGACTTCGTTATAACTTTCATGTGTACATGTAGCAACGTATTTATTCAATTGCGGAATATTTTCTTTACCATGTACAGTTAGTGATTTACTTACTTTTACTATTATAAAATATAAAATAGAACTTATTACTTTATACATACGTTCACCTACTTTTTTAGCCTTTTGTTACCTAATAGATTTTATCATTTAGTTCGTCCTCAAACAAGAAAATTAAGAAATAGCACTCAGACTAAAGTTGTACTGCAAGATACTAGCAAAACATTGTAAAAACTATATAATATAAACATAGCGTATAGATTGGGAGGAAAATCATGTCAGAATATAATAAAGATAATCAACAAACAAATTTATCAAACAACTCAGAACAAAATAGCTATAGCTATGAACAACCACGGCATAGATACAAACCAAAATTCCCTTGGTTCAAAACGATTATAGTAGCGTTAATTGCTGGTATTATTGGTGCTATGATTGTATTAGGTATCGGTAAACTGCTTAACAATACTGGCTCGGAACACAATGGATCGTCAGTACAAGAAGCATCTAATAGTAAAGGTGGCAATACATTAGATGGTAAAAATGACCAACACTCATCAATTAATAAAATGATTAACGATGTGTCACCTTCAATTGTCGGAGTCATCAATATGCAAAAAGCACAAAACTTAAATGACTTACTCGAAGGAAAATCTTCGAAATCACAAGAAGCCGGCGTTGGTTCAGGCGTCATCTATCAGAAAAATGATAAATCTGCATATATCGTAACGAATAATCATGTTATTGATGGTGCAAGCGATATTAAAGTACAACTACATAACAACAAACAAGTAAGTGCAAAATTAGTTGGTAAAGACGCATTAACAGATATTGCCGTGTTAAAAATTAATCATACAGAAGGTACTAAAGCTATAAAATTTGCAAACTCATCTAAAGTAAAAACTGGAGATAGCGTATTTGCAATGGGTAATCCATTAGGATTGGAATTTGCTAATTCAGTAACTTCAGGTATTATATCAGCAAGTGAACGTACAATTGATACGCAGACGGCTGCAGGAGCTAACAAAGTAAATGTCTTACAAACTGATGCAGCAATTAACCCTGGTAATTCTGGTGGTGCTCTAGTAGATATTAACGGTAACCTCGTGGGTATTAACTCAATGAAAATTGCAAATGAGCAAGTTGAGGGTATTGGATTCGCCATTCCAAGTAATGAAGTTAAAGTTACGATTAAAGAGCTTGTTGAAAAAGGTAAAATTGAGCGACCATCTATTGGTATCGGTTTACTAAATCTAAGTGAAATCCCTGACAATTATAAATCAAAATTAGATACTAACCGTAAAGATGGTGTTTACGTTGCCAAGGTGGATAGTGATAATGGACTTAAAGAAGGCGATATTATCACAAAAATTGATAACAAAACGGTAAAAGAAGATACAGATTTAAAATCTTATCTTTATCAACACAAAAAGCCTGGCGAACAAGCAAAACTAACAATTGAACGTAAAGGCGAAACAAAACAAGTTAACGTCACATTAAAAAAACTTAAAACAACATCTAAATCTACACAATCGAGTGATGATAACAATCATGCAAATCCCTTCGAGTAGATAACATTCATACAAAACAAAAGCACAACATTCAACTGTATCACAGTATGAATGTTGTGCTTTTTAATGTGTCATGGCTATTCTCTTTATTTAAAGTTAACCATAAAGTATTTCTTTTTACCGCGTCTTATAATTGCAAACGCATTGTCAATTTTGTCTTCTGTTGTTAATTCATAATTTACATCTTGTTGACGTTCACCATTAATATAAATAGCGCCATTTGTTACGTCTTCACGTGCTTGGCGTTTAGAAGATGAAATACCACTTTCAACAATTGCTTCAACAATATTAGTCGTTGCATGACTAAGCTCAACTTGTGGTACATCTTTAAACCCTTCTTTTAATTCTTGAGCAGATAAAGCTTTTAAATCGCCACTAAATAAAGCCGCTGAAATACGTTGCGCATCTTCTAATGCAGCCTTACCGTGAATGAATTCAGTTACATTTTCTGCTAATGCTTTTTGAGCTTCACGTAAGTGTGGTGCTTCTTCTAGAGATTGTTGTAACTTATCAATTTCTTCTTTGCTTAAGAAAGTAAAGTATTTTAAGAATTTAATAACATCATCGTCTTTAGTATTAATCCAGAATTGGTAAAATTCGTAAGGACTTGTTTTATCAGCATCTAACCAGACTGAACCACCCTCTGATTTACCAAATTTTTTACCATCTGCTTTAACTACTAATGGGATTGTTAGACCATATGACTCACGATCGCCATACATACGACGCATTAATTCGATACCACTCGTAATATTACCCCATTGGTCTGAACCACCAATTTGTAATTTACAATTATGTTCTTTGTTCAAATGTCCGAAATCTATGGCTTGTAAAATTGTGTAAGTAAATTCAGTAAATGAAATACCGTTTTCTAATCTTGTTTGAATAGAATCTTTACCTAGCAAGTAGTTAATACCGACATGTTTACCATAATCTCTTAAGAAACTAATAAGTGAAATTTGTTCTAACCAATCTTTGTTATTTACTAAAATTGCACCTTGGTCTGTTCCAAATTCAAATAGTTTATGCATTTGTTTGCTAATACCTTGCACATTTTTTTCTACTTGTTCTTCGGTTTGTAAAACACGCTCTTCAGATTTACCTGATGGATCCCCTACCATGCCTGTGCCACCACCAATTAAAACAATTGGACGATGTCCATATTCTTGGAAACGGCGTAATGTTAACATCGGCAATAAGTGGCCAATATGTAAACTATCCGCAGTTGGGTCAGCACCACAGTATAAAGAAACTTGCTCTTTATTTAATAATGTTTCTAGACCTTCTTCATCTGTTTGTTGATAAATAAGGCCTCTCCATTTTAAATCTTCTAATAATGCACTTGTCATACTATCAACCTCCTATTTTCTGTAGATATTATTTTAGTATTAAATGAAATCTGTAGATAAACGAAAAAACGCCCTTACATTAACATGTAAGGGCGCTCGCGCACGGTACCACCAAACTCTAAGTCTAACAACTTTATTAATGATACGTTCATTAACTTAAACGTTGGATTATGTTTAAAACATTAATAAGGTGTATTCGCTTTAATTTAATTAATAGTTCGCACCAACCACTATTTCTCTGAAAATTAATATTAAAGTTACTTTTCCTTTAATCCAAAATAATATCGAATTGAATATAATTATAAGTAAAGCTATTTTAAAAGTCAATATCGAAATGTGTTATAATGATTTCGTTGACAGGAGGTGCAGCCAAAGTTGGAAAACGATCAATACGATATGAATACTTTAACTAAATTTGAAGTTATTTATAAAAAAATAAAACATATATTCGTAGCTTTATTCGTCATTGTGGCGTCTATTAGCGTCATTGTGTTGGCTGCATCTGTATTATACTTTAGTCATCTAACAAAAGATGCCACCCATATGTCTGATAAAAAACTAAAAGCTGAACTGTTGGATTTCCCTGGGAGCGAAGCGCTTCACAATCGCAATCGTGATATTTTAACAGCTTTCGATCAATCGGATAACACTTTAATTGTTGGACCTAAAAGCGTAAACAATACGGTGATTAAAGCACTAACGTCATCGGAAGATAGTTTGTATTTTAAACATAACGGTATATTGCCTAAAGCTTTGTTAAGAGCAGTATTTCAAGATGTCTTTAACACACAAATCTCGTCTGGCGGTAGCACAATTACCCAACAATTAGTCAAAAATCAAGTTTTAACAAATAAGAAAACCTATTCGCGTAAGGCTAATGAATTGGTTTTAGCGATGCGTACTGAAAAGCTATTTACCAAAAAAGAAATTTTATATATTTATTTGAACATAGTCCCATTTGGCAGAGATTATAATGGCGCTAATATTACAGGTATAGCCTCCGCTTCGTTTAGTTTATTTGGTAAATCTCCTAATAATCTTACCGTTGCAGAGTCTGCATATATAGTTGGTTTATTACAAAGCCCCTATTATTATACGCCTTATAATTCCGATGGTTCTTTAAAGACACAAGCGCAATTATCTATCGGCTTAAACCGACAGCATTATGTATTAAGACGTATGTTAGTAGAAGATAAAATTACGCATAAACAATTTAAAACAGCAGAAAAAGAAAATATTAAAGCTAACTTAAGAACAAATAATTAATAAAAAACACACGGCTCTATATAATACAGAGCTGTGTGCTTTATATATTAAAACATATTGTCTATTACTTAGAATAAGCCTTTCGCATGTCCATCTTCAGTTACATCCATATTAAGTGCAGCTGGTTTTTTCGGTAATCCTGGCATCGTCATTATCGCACCAGTAAGCGCGACGATAAAGCCTGCACCTGTTTTCGCTTCTAATTCACGAATTGTAATTTCAAAATCACTTGGTGCGCCAAGTTGTGTTTGATCATCTGAGAAAGAATATTGTGTTTTAGCCATACAAACTGGATATTTGTCCCATCCATTTTCTTTAAATGAAGCCAATTGTTTTTGTGCTTTACTTGTAAATGAAACACCTTTACCACCGTATATTTCTTTTACAATCGTCTCGATTTTTTCTTCAATTGGTAAATCTAACTCATATAAATGTTTAAATGATTGTGGTTCATCGATAACTTCTAATACATTTTGTGCTAATGATTCACCACCAGCACCACCTTTTTCCCATACTTCAGTTAATGCTAGTCTTACACCTTTTTCTTTAGCCCATTGTTGCACGAATTCAGTTTCAGCATCTGTATCGTGAATAAAGGCATTTAAGGCTATTACAGGTTCAACCCCATACTTTTTCACATTATCTACGTGACGTTCTAAATTGACGATACCTTGTTTAACCGCTTCGACATTTTCAGCTTTCAAATCATCTTTAGGTACACCACCGTGCATTTTCAACGCTCTTATAGTCGCAACTACTACAACTGCAGAAGGTTCAAACCCTGCTTCTCTTGCTTTAATGTTCATGAATTTTTCGGCACCTAAATCAGAACCAAAACCTGCCTCAGTAACTACCACATCGGCTAAGTCTCTCGCAGTTTCCGTAGCTAAAACGGAGTTACAACCATGCGCGATATTTGCGAATGGCCCTCCATGTACTAATGCTGGTGTGCCTTCAATCGTTTGAACAAGGTTTGGTTTTATTGCATCTTTTAAAATCATTGCCAACGCGCCTTCTACTTTTAGATCA
The DNA here is from genome assembly GCF_003019255.1 of Staphylococcus kloosii. Taxonomy (NCBI): domain Bacteria; kingdom Bacillati; phylum Bacillota; class Bacilli; order Caryophanales; family Staphylococcaceae; genus Staphylococcus; species Staphylococcus kloosii. Next base: position 1,449,085 of record NZ_CP027846.1, on the reverse strand, counting down.
GCTACTGTTACTGGTTTACGAGAACGAGTATAGCCAATAGTAATGTTACTGATTTTAGTTCTTAAATCATCAATACTTGTTGCTAAACATAAAATAGCCATGATTTCTGAAGCTACAGTAATATTAAAACCATCTTCACGAGGGATACCTTGTGTTGGTCCACCAAGGCCTACATTCACTTGTCTTAAAGCACGGTCGTTCATATCTAACACGCGCTTCCATTCAATACGGCGTTGATCAATTTCCAATTCATTCCCATGATGCATGTGGTTATCTATAAACGCTGACAGAGCATTATTTGCCGTAGTAATGGCATGGAAGTCTCCATTGAAATGTAAATTAATATCTTCCATAGGTAAAACTTGTGCATAACCACCGCCAGTCGCGCCACCTTTAATACCAAATATTGGCCCGAGTGCAGGTTCTCTTAATGCGACCATTACTTTTTTCTTTAATTTATTTAATGCATCAGCTAAGCCAACAGTTACAGTAGATTTACCTTCACCAGCAGGCGTAGGGCTCATTGCAGTCACTAATACGACCTTACCCTTTTCTTCATTTTTGTTGATCTTATTAATATCAACCTTTGCTTTATATTTTCCATATTGCTCTAGTGCATCTTCGTCGATATTCACCTTTTGAGCAATCTCAGTAATAGGTTTTAATGTTGCATTGTTTGCAATCTCTAAATCAGATAAATGTGCCACTTAAAATCCCCCTTAGTTTGGTATAGTAAACAGTAACAAAATTAGAGAGTTAGTCCTCTATATTTATATTATCGAACTACCCTCACTTTGTCGACGGTTTAGGTAGCGCTTACATAGAATATTCATATTTTTATATGTTAAAGCACATAAAAAAGAACACTACCTATATAAGGTAGCGTTCTGTTACGACTTCAATAGCCATAAGTTTCTATAATTAATCTTCCATCGTACTTAAATCGCCTTCTGGTAAATCTAGTTCCCAGGCTTTAAGTACACGTCTCATAATTTTACCTGAACGTGTTTTTGGAAGTTTGTCTTTGAATTCAATTTCTCTAGGCGCAGCATGTGCAGCTAAACCTTCTTTAACAAAGACACGAATTTCTTCTTTTAACTCATCGCTAGGTTCATAGCCAGGTTTTAAAGCTACGAATGCTTTAATAATTTCGCCACGTACTGAATCAGGTTTACCAATTACACCAGCTTCAGCTACCGCATCATGCTCAACTAGTTTTGATTCTACTTCGAATGGACCTACACGTTCACCGGCAGTCATAATTACGTCATCGACACGACCTTGGAACCAGAAATATCCATCCTCATCTTTGTATGCAGAATCACCTGAAACATACCAATCACCAATAAAGTATGAATCATATTTTTCAGGATTTTTCCAAATTGAATGCATCATTGAAGGCCAACCTTTTTTCAATGCTAAGTTACCCATTCTATTTGGTGGTAATTCGTTACCTTGATCATCCACAATAGAAGCTTCTACACCTGGAAGAGGTTTACCCATTGAACCTAATTTAACATCCATTGAAGGATAGTTTACGATCATATGGCCACCAGTTTCAGTCATCCACCAAGTATCTAATACACGTTTACCAAACACATCATATGCCCATTTAATTACTTCTGGGTTTAATGGTTCACCTACTGATAAAATACTTTTTAGTGATGATAAATCATATTTTTTAATAACGTCATCGCCAGCACTCATTAACATACGTAATGCTGTTGGCGCTGTGTACCAAATCGTTACTTTAAATTCATCTATCATTTTATACCAAGCTTCTGGTGAGAAACGTCCACCTGCGATACAGTTAGTCGCACCATTTAACCACGGACTAAATACACCATAAGAAGTACCAGTTACCCAACCTGGATCTGCTGTACACCAATAAACATCATCGTCAGTTAAATCTAATACATATTTCCCTGAAATGTAATGTACTAACATAGCTTTTTGTACATGTAATACACCTTTAGGTTGGCCAGTTGAACCTGAAGTATAATGTAAAATTAAACCATCATCTTCGTTTAACCATTCAGTATCAAATTCATTACTAGCCGTTTCCATTTCTTTATTGAAATCAACGTAGTCACTATCTACATTGTCATCTACAACTATAATTTTTTCTAAATTAGGTAATTTATCTTGTGGAATTCTAGGTAATAAATCATTAGTTGTAACAATAACTTTAGCGTCACTGTTGTCTAATCTATCACCTACCGCTTTTTCCATAAATGCTTCAAATAATGGTCCAACAATGGCACCAATTTTTAAAATACCTAAAAAGGCAAAATATAATTCAGGTGTTCTAGGCATAAAAATAAATACTCTATCACCTTTTTCTACATTTGCCTTATCTTTAAGGACGTTAGCCGCCTTATTAGAATAATCTTTCATATCACTGAAAGTATAACTTTCTTTACGCTCATCATCTTTATAATATAAAGCGACTTTATCTCCTTTACCGTCATCAACATGGCGATCGATACATTCATGTGCCATGTTCATTTTGCCAGTTTGATACCAAGAAAATTCTTTCTCTACCTCTTTCCAATCGAAGTTGTTATATACTTCTTCGTAATTTGGTAGATTGAAATTTCCTTGTTCCCCTTTATATACATCTACTTTCATTATGAAATCCCCCTTAAAGTGAAATCGCTTTCTCAAAATTCATTATATCTAAAATATACCCAATTTTCAAAAAAATAAAAGTGTATTTTATTGTGTTAATTTACAATACTATCAATTATAATAATCATTAATAATAATTGTTATAATATATATAAAGGTGGTGGATAAAAAATATGGAGCACAAAAAAACATATGTGAAGCAATCATATGACATTGATAATAACCAATATATTATTGAAGGACCAGTGCCTATACAAGATTTAGAGCATATGACTTTTGATGAAGGTTTACATTCATTTAGATATCCAAATGAACAATTTGAGGCCATCAAAGAAATTAGCGAATTACCAGAAGGAAGAATTTTTGTTTTAAGAGATAAACAACATATTATTGGCTATGTCACTTATCATTATCCAGATCCATTAGAACGTTGGTCTAGTGGCAAGTTACCATACCTAATTGAACTCGGTGCTATCGAAATTAGTTTGCCTTATCGTTATTTGCATTTAGGTACAGAATTAATTAAATTAAGTCTGTCTCAAGACGAAGTAGAAGATTATATTATTATAACAACTGAATATTATTGGCATTGGGACTTAAAAAACTCTGGACTAGACGTTTATGAATATAAAAAATTAATGCAAAAATTAATGGGATATGGGGGCCTTGAAGTTTTTGCAACTGATGATCCAGAGATAACAAGTCATCCAGCAAATTGTTTAATGGCGAGAATTGGTTCTCGTATTTCGATTAAACAATTACAAGACTTTGATGATATTCGCTATATGAATCGCTTTTTCTTTTAAAGGGGAGAAATTTTATGAGTAACATTGAAACAACGGGTTATGTATATGCGAATGAGTTACTTCAATATCGTTTCGCAAATGATCATCCATTCAACCAAATGAGATTGAAATTAACAACTGAATTGTTGCAAGATTTAGGCTATCTCAAGACCAGTCATATAGTGAAACCTCGAATTGCCACCGAAGATGAATTATTGTTAATTCATGCCTATGATTATATACAAGCCATGAAGCATGCCTCACACGGTATTTTAAGCGACATAGAAGCCAAAAAGTACGGCATTGATGGTGAAGATACAGTTCAGTTTCAACACATGCACAAGCATAGTGCCAGAATTGTGGGTGGCGCACTAAATTTAGCCGATGACATTATGTCGAATAAACTAACAAATGGCTGTCATTTAGGTGGCGGTTTGCACCATGCTTTACCAGGACGCGCTAACGGTTTTTGTATATATAATGATGTCGCCATTACTATCGCATATTTAATTAAACATTATAATTGCAAAGTATTATGTATCGATACAGATGCACATCATGGCGATGGCACACAATGGAGCTTTTATACAAATGAAGATGTATTAACCTACTCTATTCATGAGACTGGGAAGTTTTTGTTCCCTGGTTCAGGTCATTACACCGAACGCGGCGATGAAAAAGGCTATGGCCGTACCGTTAATGTGCCACTCGAACCGTTCACAGAAAATGAATCTTATTTAGAATCTTTTAAAAGTACGATCACGCCCATCGTCAAGTCGTATAAACCCGATATCATCGTAAGTGTACATGGGGTCGACATTCATTATTTAGATCCATTGACTCATATGAGTTGCACATTAGATGCACTTTATGAAATACCATACATTATTAAAGCATTAGCAGATGAATATACAGACGGTAAAGTCTTAATGTTTGGTGGTGGTGGTTATAATATATGGGAAGTCGTGCCACGTGCTTGGTCACATGTATTTTTAGCACTTATTGGAGAATCAAAACCACAAGGACAACTTCCACAGAAGTGGTTAAATAAATGGCAACAATATGCTCCTTGTAAACTATCTACTACTTGGAAAGACGAATTAAAGGACTATCCTTATATACCGAGAACAGCAGAAATCAGCGCAAGTAATTTAAAAGTCGCTAATTTAGTAAAATCTTGGTTCTAACAATTACATAGCCAAAAATTAAAAACAGGCAACTGCTATAACATTATCTAGCAGTTGCCTATTTATATTATCATTAACGACAATTTTTGAGCGAAAATCCTGACGGAATAGAAAGCGCCTCGAGACCACAGGCTCGAGCCTTTCGCGTTGGAAAGCACAGCTCAAAATATATTACTCACATCACACTTCCCAATAAAAAATAAAGATGAATGTAATGGCTATCCAAATTATTAATATAACTTAGCTCTTGTTACTTCCATTCCTATCTATACACTTTTATTTTGAGCAAGACTCCTAACGGAATAGAAAGAGTCTCGAGACCACAGGCTCGAGCCTTTCGCGTTGGAAAGCACAGCTCAAAATATATTACTCACATCACACTTCCTAAAATAAAAAACAAAGATGAATTAAATGATTATCCGAAGAACACTTTTGTCTCCATTCTCATTAACACACTTTTATTTTGAGCAAGACTCCTAACGGAATAGAAAGAGTCTCGAGACTACAGGCTCGAGCCTTTCCCGTTGGAAAGCGCAGCTCAAAATAAAAACATAAGTCACAAAAAAATAAAAAACCAATCAATATATTTTAATAATCGATTGGTTTCACTGTAATTATATTATTTTGTTGTACCACGATATTCAATTCTATGCGGTAAAATAACATTTGGTTCTTCAATTTCTTCTTCGTTCATGTATTTTGTTAACAGTCTCATCCCTACTGCACCGATATCATATAACGGTTGGATAACACTAGATAATTGCGGTCTCACCATTTCTACCAATCTAGTATTATTAAAACTTACGATTTGAATATCATCAGGGATATTAACACCTTCGTCTTGTGCACTATGTACAAGGCCGATAGCTTGTTCATCACTAATAGATAAAATTGCATCTAAATTTGATTTATCCAATGCTTCAAAAGCACGAATACCATCTTTATACGTTTCATTACCATTAAATACTTGATTTTCATTTAATGATAAATTGTGTTTAGACAATACATTTTTCAAACCAATAAGCACTTCATCCTGTGCTTTTTTAGAATAATTACCTCCAACGAAACCAAACTCTTTGGCACCATTGTTAATCAATTCCTCAGTTACCTCTTCAGCAGCTGTTTTAAAATCGATATTTACAGAAGCAATACCATCATCTTTACCATTCGTACCAGATACAACTACAGGTACAGAAGATTTGTTAATTAACTCTTTAATTTCTTCTGAAATCGTACCACCTAAAAAGATAATTCCATCAACTTGTTTACTTAATAAGTTATTAAAAATTTCTTTTTCTTTAACAGGATCGTTATCAGAGTTAGAAATAATTGAATGATATTTGTACATCGTAGCAATATCTTCAAGTCCTCTTGCTAATTGAGAGTAATAAACATTAGAAATATCTGGGATTATTACACCTACCGTTGTTGTTCTTTTACTTGCTAAGCCTCGTGCTACAGCATTTGGGCGGTAATTTAATTTTTCAATTACTGCATTAACTTTGTCTCTAGTTTCAGGTTTAACATTTTGGTTTCCATTAACTACGCGTGAAACTGTCGCCATTGAAACTCTTGCTTCGCGCGCTACGTCATAAATTGTAACAGTCATAACTTCCTCCTTGTAAGCGTTTTATTTATTATTATATCCTGTTTTCATCACATTTTCAAAGTTTACCACATTTTGCATTCTACGCAAATAAATTTGTTTTAATGTCACAATACTGTCAAAGCCACCATGACACCTTTTACCACAAAAATACCCTTATTAGTCTGCTAAAAATAAATTTAGCATTTAATAAGGGTATATGATGAATAATTTATGAAAAATTATTTAATTTTTTTACTATTATACATATCTGCTAATGGTTTCATTTCGTTGTAGAAATTATCAAATTCTTTTAAGTCCATTTGCTGACCGCTATCACTTAAAGCAACTGATGGATCAGGATGAACTTCAGCCATAATACCATCTGCTCCAACAGCTAAACCTGCTTTAGCAGTTGGTAACATAATGTCTTTACGACCAGTACTGTGAGTTACATCGACCATTACTGGTAGATGAGTACCTTGTTTTAATATAGGTACTGCAGAAATATCCAATGTATTTCTAGTTGCTTTTTCGTAAGTACGGATACCACGTTCACATAAGATAATGTTGTTGTTACCTTGTGCTGCAATGTATTCAGCTGCAAAAATAAATTCTTCAACTGTAGCTGACATACCGCGTTTTAATAAGATAGGTTTCTTAGTGCGTCCTGCTTCTTTAAGTAATTCAAAGTTTTGCATGTTACGCGCACCAATTTGGAAAACATCTAAATATTCATCAGCGATTTCAAAGTCTGCTGGATTTACGATTTCACTTACTACATTTAAATCGTATTTATCTTTAGTGTTTTTAAGTATTTTTAATCCTTCTACGCCTAATCCTTGGAAATCGTATGGTGATGTACGTGGTTTAAAAGCGCCACCTCTAATAAATTTCTCACCTTTAGCATGTAAATCAGCTGCTACTGCATCCACTTGTTCTTGTGATTCAACAGAACATGGGCCAAAGACAAATGATTTATTACCGTCGCCAATAATACCGCCGTTATCGAATTGAACAATAGTGTCTTCTGGTTTTAATTTTCTTGATACATATAAATGTTTTTCATTTTCTGATTTTTGTAGATCAGTAGAGGCTTTAAAAATTTCTTTAAATAATTGTTTAATCACATTATCATTAAACGGTCCCTCATTATTATCTAAAAGCACGTTAATCATTTCTTTTTCGCGTTGAGGGTCATATACAAGTGTACCTTGCTTACGTTTTTCTTCCCCTATTTTTTGAGCGATTTTCCCTCTTTTAGATAATAGTTTTAGAATTTCATCGTTAATTTCAACAATTTCATCTCTGTATTCTTTTAATTTATCTGACATTTTATTCACCTCTATGAAAATATTTAAACTGTATATATTATTCTGCTTTAAAGCAGTAAAATATATGTTGAAAATTATTGTAACAATATCTTATCCGAAGTTCAAGTATAGATTTTATATTTTGACTTCTAAAATAGAATAACTCTTATGATAACTGAATTTTCAGTCATTTGCTAGAGAAAATTATACACCTTATGCAACATTTTATTATTGTCTAATCTGCAAATCCATTCTTTAACGTCAGTGATAATTTATTGTTGTTGGTTCATAAATAAAAAGACAAACCCAACTTAACGTTTAAGTTAGGTTTGTCTTTAATACAACGACTTATATTTTACTTAGTCGTGTTCTTAACATATACTTACGCATTAATCATTAAATGTCTTCTTATCTATTTTACTTGAAGCTTTTTCACCTGAATTTTTTTGTGAAGGTCTATTCTTTTTATAATTTGTTTCTTTTGATGACTCTACATTACTGTCTGTTGCTTCACTTTTACTATTATTATTAGCTAAGTTATTAGATGCTTTGTCATGCACGATATGGCCATTTTTGAAAACTACTGTTTCATGTGTTTGTTCAACTCTTTTTTCTGCTGAATCAGACTCAGAACTACCTGACTTACTATTATCTTTAGTTGTTGCATTAGCATTATTTGATGATTTTTCGTTATCAGAAGCAACTGAGGCAGCACCAGCAGCTCCTCCTACTGTTGCAGTTCCAGCCGCTGCAGCTGCAGCAGCTTTTGAATCAGTTAATTTAAAGTCATCGTCTTTAACGTTACTGCTTTTTGTAACTAAATTAGGCACGTCTCCGTCAAATTGACCATCAGCTGGTTGTTCAGGTTGTAATAATTTTTTAGTATTTTGTGCTACGACGCTATCGTTAAACATCGCTTCATGCTTTTCTTTTGCAGCACGAGCTAATTTGTCTGCACTTACTTTATTACTATCTTCTGATGACGTCGCAGTATCTTCATTTTGTTGTGTACTGTCTGTTGTAGCTTGGCTGTCACCAGCATTACTTGCAACAGCTCCAGCTCCGGCAGTTGCCGCAGCTCCACCAGCTACTGCATTCGTTTTGTTATCATCATTTGATACGGATGGATCTGCTAAATCATTTTGAGAAGATTCTTTTTGGATAGCATTTTGTTGTGCACTTAATTCCTTATTAGAAGGCGTTCCTTCTGATGATTGTTGTTCGTTATCAGACTCATCTTTATTTGCAGCTAAACCTGCTGTTGTACCAGCAGTGGCACCGACAGCTACACCGCCTACAGTTGCTGCTGTTTTGGATGAATCATCTGTTGATTCATGTTTTGCTGGGTTAGATAAATTGTTTTCAGCAGATTCTTCTTGAATAGCAGCCTTTTGAGCTGAAATTTCAGAATTACTAACTGAAGATTTAATATTATTAACTTCATTTTCTGCTTGTTGACGTTGTTCTTCTGATTGTTTAATAATACTAGATCTAAATTCACTCGTACTTTGTTCAAAACCTTTATTACGTTTTGATTTCGTAGTGACTAAACCAATTGCCGTACCGATAACTGCACCAATTACAAAGCCATAGACAAAGTTACTTCTATCTTCATTATTATACTCTTCAGGAACTTCATAACGCTCTAAATTTCTTTCATAATTATCACGGTTATAATATGTCATAATGATTTCCTCCTATAGCAAATGCACTTAAATAAAGTAACAACCTCATTTAAGTGCATTTGTTTGTGTAAGTATATAAGTTATTTATTCTCTACGCGAGTAGTATAGCTATGATTAGCATCGTTTGCTACGCTACTTGTTTTGTAGTTTGCACTTTCTCTACGATTTCTTCTATTTTGCCATTTGTCTGCAATTTCCATTGCAACATTTGACCATTGAACTACTTGAGAAATTTTATCTTCGTTTTGAGAAATATTGTGCGTAATAGAATTAGTTACGCGGTCAACTGAACCGTTTAATGTTTGAACAGAGTCACCGATACCTTTCACAGCATCAACTACTGAGTTCAATCTTTCTGATTTACCTTGAATATCTTCAGTTAAACGATTAGCTTTATGAAGTAAATCAGTTGATTCACGTGTAATACCTTGAACTTGACCTTCTACACCGTCAAGTGTCTTAGCTACGTGATCTAAGTTTTTCTTAACTGAAATTAATACTGCAACAATTCCAATTACTAAAATTAGAAAAGCTATTGCCGCGATAATTCCAGCAATGGGTAAAATCCATTCCATTAAAAACGCCTCCTAGTAAACTATGTTGTTATTTTATTTTAATACCCAACTCATTTTAACATAAACATATTAAAATTCATTAACAACATCGAGATTTTCCATATATGCACGCTGAATTTTTTGTATATCACCAGCACCCATAAATAATACCACAGCATCACTATATTGTTCTAATAAATTAACACTATCTTCGTCTATTAATTGTGCACCATCTATACGTTTCAATAAATCTTGAATCGTTAGGTTGCCTGAATTTTCTCTAATAGAACCAAATATTTCACATAGGAAAGTGTGATCGGCTTTACTTAAACAATCAGCAAACTCTTGTAAAAACGCTTTTGTTCTACTAAAAGTATGTGGTTGGAAAACTGCGATGACTTCTTTATTTGGATATTTTTTTCTTGCTGTCTCAATTGTAGCACTAATTTCTCTTGGATGATGCGCATAATCATCAACAAGTACTTGATTTACTACTTTTGTTTCATTAAATCTTCTTTTTACACCACCAAATGTCTCTAACGCTTCTTTAATATTATCGATATCAAGCTCTTCAAGGTAGCTGATAGTGATAACAGATAAAGCATTTAAAATATTATGGTCACCATATTGAGGTGATAAGAATGTATCGAAGAATTTATTATTAATATAAACGTCAAATTGAGTGCCTTTTTCACTAATTTGGATGTTGTCGGCGTATACATCATCATTCGTTGAAAAACCATAGTAATAAACCGGCACATTAGCTTGAATGCCACGTAAATGTGGGTCATCTCCCCAAGCAATGATAGCTTTTTTTACATTATGAGACATTTCTTGAAAGGCACTTACCACATCATCTATGTCTTTAAAATAATCTGGATGGTCAAAATCAATATTAGTCATAATTGCATAATCTGGATGATAACTTAAGAAGTGACGCTTATATTCACATGCTTCAAAAGCAAAGTATTCACTTGCTGGAATACCTAATCCTGTACCATCTCCAATAAGGAATGACGTTTTTTTATCGCCATTCATAACATGAGATAATAATCCAGTAGTTGATGTTTTACCATGAGCTCCAGTAACCGCAACTGAAGTATATTGGTCAATAACATGTCCTAAGAAATCATGGTAACGTATCACATCTAATTTTAATTCGTGTGCTCTGACGATTTCTTCATGTGTGTCAGGGAATGCATTACCTTGAACTACCACCATGTCTTCTTCAATGTTGTTTGCGTCAAAAGGTAGAATTTTAATACCTTTGTTTTTAAGTGCTACTTCTGTAAAGACGTAGCTTTCAATGTCAGAACCTTGTACTTCATTTCCAAGATCGTGCATGATTTGTGCTAACGAACTCATCCCAGCACCTTTTATACCGACAAAATGATAATGTGTCATTTAAACACTCCCTTTTTTATTTATTTAATTCATTTAAATCAGTTTCAGTTAGATAAACATCTCTTGGTTTAGAACCATTTGATTCTGAAATATAACCGAGTTGTTCTAATTGATCGACGATTCTTGCTGCACGATTATATCCAATTTGGAAATGTCTTTGTATTAACGATGTTGAAATATGTCCTTCTTGTACCATAAAGTTACATACATCATTAAATAAATCATCTTGTGGCGCACTTTCAGTTTTTTTCAATAATTCTTTTTCTTCAAACAGATATTCAGGGTCTCGTTGTTGCTTAACAAAGTCAACAACATCATCTATTTCTTCATCTGAAACAAATGTACCTTGAACACGAATTGGTTTATTCATACCGCTTCCTAGGTAAAGCATGTCACCATAACCTAGTAAACGTTCTGCACCACCACTATCTAGAATCGTTCTAGAATCCACGCTAGATGATACCATAAAGGCAATTCTTGTTGGAATATTAGCTTTAATAAGTCCAGTAATAACATTAACTGATGGTCGTTGTGTAGCTACTAACATATGAATACCACAAGCACGTGCTTTTTGTGCGATGCGAGCTATAGATTGTTCTACATCTTGTGGTGCCATCATCATTAAATCAGCTAATTCATCAATAACTATAACAATTTTAGGCATTCTATCCTCATAATTTGCTTTTTTATTGAATGCTGTAATGTTACGTACATGATATTTAGCAAATAGTTTATAACGGCGTTCCATTTCTTCAACAGCCCATTTTAAACTTTGCGTTGCTGCCTTGACGTCAGTAATTACTGGCGAAACTAAATGAGGTAAATCATTATATGGTGCTAATTCTACCATTTTAGGATCGATAAGTAATAATTTTAACTCTTCTGGGTGGTTTTTATAAATAAGTGATAACAAAATACTATTTATACAAACAGATTTACCTGAACCTGTCGCACCTGCTATGAGCGCATGAGGTGTCTTGGCAATATCCATTAATAACGGTTTATTATTAATACGATAACCCATCGCTACAGTCAATTTAGATTCTGCACTTCTAAATTCATCCGTATCAATAATTGATCTTATATTAACTTTTGTAGAAGATTGATTTGGCACTTCTATACCGACTAAACTAGTTCCAGGTATCGGTGCTTCAATTCGTATATCTTTAGCGGCAAGTGCCATTTTAATATCGTCTTGTAAAGCAGTGATTCTAGACACTTTGACGCCTTTTTCTACTGATAATTCAAAACGTGTAACACTTGGACCTTCAGTAACAGATTGGACCTCTGCAGGTACGTTGAAATAATAAAATGCATCATTTAATTCCTGTTTCTTTTCTTCAATCCAACTATTATCAATTTCATGTTCTTCTGGCTTATCTAATAAGGATACGTCAGGTAATTTCAAGCTTGGACCTCTTCGGATTGTTCTCGTCTCATAACTTTGTTGTTCATTGTCGTTATTTAACTTCACTTGATTATTGTCATTATTATTATGTTGTACGTCCACCATATCACTTGAAGCATCATTATTTAACGTGTCGACTTCCTTATTATTATCAGAGTCAACATATGTTTTCACATCTTCATTTAAAGTCGAAGTAGCATTAAGATCTTCATTAATTGAATTGTTAATGTTTACATCTTCGTCGTCCTCTTCATTTGTAGATGGACTAGATACTTCAGGTTCTAAATTAGGTACATTCACGATTTTAGCCTTACGTGCATCCATCATACGTTTTTTATCTGATGGTGTCATAACTACATTGAATGGTTTTGCTGATTTTTTAATCGCAGCGTTTTTATTATTTGGTGTATTTTTCGGTTGTTGTGCTTTACTTTGATGCGCTACCTCTACATCACGATACTCAGACTTATCCATGTTTGTAGAAGACAAACTACTAGACTTACCTTCATCAACGTTAGTAGTATCGTCATTTTCGACAGACTCCGGCTCACTTACCAACGCATTATCTTCATCTGACTGTACATTATGTTCCTCTACGTCTTGTGATTCACCAACATCCTTAGATAGATCTTCATGACCTTCACCTAATTCACGATATTCGGCATCTGATACATCAGTTTCTGAGTCATTATCAGTTTGCTGAAGCGTATCATCATCAGTTTCTGCTATTTCTTCATTATCGTCATAATTTTCTTCTGAAGTTTGTGGTACCTCAATCGTATTATACGTTTCAGCTTCACTTGAATTTATTTCTACGTCCTCATCTTGGACAGTATGTACATCGCTTACGTTATTTAAGTCAACTTCTTCATATTTGAAATGATTATGTTCATCAGATATATTAAGTGATTCGTCTTCTTCGTCATTTTGAGATTCATGTTCTAATGTTGCATCATCATTTTGTAAATGCTTATCACTATCATCTAATGAACTATCACCAATATATTGTTGTGCTTGTTTAGCGTACATTTCGTCGATTGCTTTTTGGATGCTATCTTTTTCTGCATCATCTTGTTCTTGTCGTTTTTGTTGTAACGCTTTTTTAAATTGACGTTTTTTTAAAACTTTACGTTCTCTTTCTCGTCTTATTTCTTCAACGATTTGAGAAGCATAAAAGTTATTAATATTAATCGTATTGTCTTTTTTCGCAGCTTTAGGCGTTGTATTAACTGCATCTGTACTTGGTTCTACGTCATCTGAATGTACATCTTTTTCAAAATTATTAGTTGCTGCATCAGAATCATACTGATTTGACAATAGATTATCTTCAGTAGCTTCATTTTCAACATTTGTAGTTGTTTGAGAAGTAGCAGTGTCAGTATTTTGAGTCTTTTCAGTTTGTTGATAGCTGTCATCAATCGTATCCGCTTCATCCTCAGAAGGAATAACACCATTCTTTAATTGACGTCTTTTTTTAGTACCAAATATCGCAGATGGCACTTCAGTAGCTCTAAAATCAGAATGTCTTGAGGTATTATGTTCCGTATTTTTTGAGGATGATTGTGCTCTTAATACTTCTGTTTGTATGCTAACATGTGATTTCTTTGCATTAGATTTATAATCATGTTTTTGTGTATCGCCATTTTTAGTTTGACGTTGTTGTTGTTCATTACTCACGTCCTCACGACGTCTTCTGTGTCGTTTATTATCGACCTGTTTATGATTTTGAGATTCATCTCGATAATGATGTGTATCTTCGCTTTTTTGATGAGCAGTGTAGTCTACATTGTCATCTTGTTGATTAGCTTCTTCGACGACACGCATTGGGAATCTAAATTTACCTCTAGGGCGATCATATACATCATTATTCTGAGGAAGTAATGTGTCTTGCTCATCACTTTGATTAGCTTTTTGACGACGTTTATTTCTGTTATTTAGATAGTCTTCATTTGAGTCTTTTTCTTCTCCAAATAATTTGTCGAACCAGCTCATATTGACATTACCTCCTAATTTTATTCAAAAAACGGTTGCCCTACTTCATACTCATCAGACAAGACCATTATACCTTTTTCTTGTGGTGCATTAGGTAAGTTGAGTTCTTTCATTGAACATACCATACCACTAGATGCAACGCCTCTCAATTCAGCATCTTTAATAACCATACCGCTTGGCATAACAGCACCAACTTTAGCTATAACAACTTTTTGTCCAGCTTCCACATTAGGTGCGCCACACACGATTTGAAGTTTGTCATTTCCAACATCCACTGACAATACACTTAATTTATCAGCATCTGGATGCTTATCTTTTGTTGCTACATAGCCTACTACGAATTTAGGTGATAAATCGGCATCTAATTCATCATTAAAACCAGCATTTTTTATTGCTTGATTAAAATTATTTACTATTTCATCAGTTAATTTTATATGTCCATTACCCTCAATATTAACGATGTTAGACGCATTAAAAATGTTATAGCCTACTACATCATCGTTTTTGGTGATTTGTACAATATCACCTTTAGTTTCATAATTAAATGGTCCTTCTTGTGGGTCAATTTGTAAAAAGGCAACGTCGCCTACTTTTTCTTTATTATAAAAAAGATTCATAAACTATATTCTCCTTATTTTCCATCTTTATTTTCATATGCTTTACGTGTTGCTTCTAAACGTTGAATAACGTTAGGGTCTCTTTTTTGTTTATTATTTTTCCCTAGAATAAATATAGGTTCTAAATGACCACTGTCATAGCCAAAAGATAATGATGTTATCGGTACTAATCCTTTGGTAAAGAATTCCATCGTTAAGTGTGCCATAACATCATAACCCGTTTTATTTCTAATGTCCGCAACAATTAAGACGTCTTGATGTGGAATCGCCACTAACATTTCGCCTTCACATTGTTTTTCAAAGTCATTTAAATAACTTGTGTTTAATATTCTACTTGCATCATAACCATCGTTTGAATTTATAAAGTAAAAAATATTACCTTTTACTTCATCAGTAGTATACGAATTCATTAACTTTCTTACGTTAAATAATGCCATTTCTTTCAATTGTTGTTGAGTAAAATTAAGCTCTTCTAACATCGTTTCATCAATTAAACGATAAGATTTACCTAAATCTAATGCGTAATAAATGTTAGTTTCAGCAGTATGTTCATCGATTACAAATTTGTTTCCGTCTTTATCCTCTTTATCGAAACTTGGAGAACGTAACACGGGCATAACTTGAATATCATCTAGTTCTGATACGCTTGTATCTTTCATCTGACCAATCGCTTCTTCTACATAATACACAATTTCATCTATAATTTTGTCATTTTGTTGTTTGTATTTAGCTACAATTGAATTAAGCTTAATCGTAACGCCTTTACCATTATCTGTTCTATAAATACGTAAAGTTTCATCTTCACGATTAAAATTAAATTTAACATCTAAATGTTCTAAACGTGATTTTAACTTATCTCTCATTAGAAATACATTCATAAGTTAACACTCCTAATTTAATGCCTTTATATATTTTACAATAAATATACCCTTAGGAACAGAAAAAATATGTGTTCTAAGGGTATAGTTTTATAACTTTTGTAGTCTAACATACATCTACTACAATTTATAATGAAGCTAAGAAATCATCTATTTGTGCAATTGATTTTCGTTCTTTTCCTATATAGCTACCTAACTGTTCGCCGTTTTTATATACTAAGAAACTAGGAATCCCCATAATACCATGGTCAATACAAATATCCATAAATTGATCTCTATCGACTGATATAAATTGATAGTTAGTGTATTTCTCTTCTAACTGTGGTAAGTCTGGCTCGATAACTTTACAATCTGGGCACCAACCTGCAGTAAATAAAAATACAGTTTGTTGTTGTTTCAACTCTTCAAATTGTTGTTCGTTTTCTAAATTTTTCATTGTTCCACCTCAAAAATTATTGATATTGTAATGCTTCAATTTTATTATCATTCAGACTTTCAATACTTTTTGATAATAAAGCTCTAGCAGCTTCATAATCTCGATAATCAAATACCGAATTGGTACTATGAATATATCGTGCACAAACACCGATAACCGCCGTTGGAATACCTTCATTTGCCTTATGAATTTCACCACCGTCAGTACCACCTGGTGAGATATAGTATTGATGATTAATGTCATTCGTAGACGCTACATATAATAAGAAGTCTCTGAACGTTGGTTTTAAAATCATCGTTCCATCTTTTATTCTGATTAAAGTCCCCTCACCTAATGCACCAGATAATTCGTTTTTACCTTTCATATCATTAGCAGGTGAACAATCTACCACGAAAGCGACATCAGGTTTGATTAATTCAGCCGCAGCTTTAGCTCCTCGTAGTCCAACTTCTTCTTGTACATTAGCGCCAACATATAAATCCACATCTAATTCAACATCTTTTAACAATTCTAGTAATTCTATACCAATAAGACAACCATAACGATTATCCCACGCTTTACTATTAAATCTATGCTCAGAAAGTTGAGTAAAAGGTGTGTCTGGCACTATAGAATCACCAATTTCGATGTTTCTCGCACGGACTTCATCAGCTGATTCACAACCTATTTCCAACATTAAGTCTTCAATTTTAGGAGCACCTTCTGAACCTGTTCTAAAATGTTTGGGAATGTTAGAGACAATTCCTGATATTTCTTCTCCAGTTCTTGATTTAACCTTTAATCTTTGTGCCTGCCATATATCAGAAGCAACGCCACCTAAGTTAGTAAATTTAAGCATGCCATTGTCGGTAATATGAGTTACCATAAAACCAACTTCATCCATATGAGCAGCTACCATTACACGCTTACTATTATTTTTTTTAGATTTTTTTACGCCGTATATGCCACCCATACGATCATATACAAACTCATCTACATAAGGTGTAAGTTGTTCTTTAATATAAGTTTTGACATCACTTTCAAAACCAGGCGCTCCATGCAATTCAGTTAATGTTTTCATTCGTTCTAAAGTCTTATTTTTATCAATTTGCACTTTCATTCACTCCTTAATAGTTATTATATCATTTGCATTATGATAAACTAATATTATGATTATTTGGGGGTTGTTAAATATGTTAAACAAAAAATCATGGCTTATTATTATACCTATGCTCGGTATTATTCTTATTAGTAGTCTTGTTTTAAGCAAAAAATTATTAACTCATAACTTTAAAAATCCAAACAAAGTTATCAATGAAGTTAAAACTTACTTTATGCACGTTGTGGGTTCATATATTTTAGAAGAACCTACTACATATGAAAAAGACAACACAGTTTATACCGTATACCGTGGTGGCATCACAACTTTTAATAGTGATCGCTTTACTTATTATGATTTCTACGTTGATGCTAAAACAGGTACAGTTATAGATATCATTGAAAACGAATTTGAGGTAACGACTTAGTCATTACCTCATTTTTTATTTGCGCTTTATTGAATCAACGATTGTTTGAGTATTTTCTTTGTCGTACTTTAGTGCGAAATAATTTTCATCATGATAGAATAAAAACCAAAAATCATTTTGAATGAAATATGGTGTCAATCTCTCTTTTTCTCTAATAGATTGCATTGGATAATCATCATAAGCCGTTACCCATAATGGATTAGTATGTGCATTTGTTGGCAGAATATCTCCCATATGGACAGCTTTTTCTCCTTCACTTTCAATGGTAACAATTGAATGCCCAAAGCTGTGACCTCCTGTATGGAATACTTTCACCCCTGGATAAACTTCCATTTCTTTGTCGAAAAGAATCAGCTTTTCACGGAAGCTACCATTGTTTTTATCCCAATATGTAGATTTACTTCTAATATTCGGACTTTGGAACTCATGCCATTCGTCTTGCTGAATATAATGAGTGGCATTTTTAAATACTGCATCACCATCTTTAGTCGTTAAACCACAAGCGTGATCAAAATGCATATGTGTCATTATAACTACATCTATATCTTCGAGCGTAAGATTAAGTTCTGCTAAATCCGAAGCTATATTACTCTCATAATCTACCCCAAAATTCCTCTTTTGCTTGTCAGATAATTTATTATTACCCATACCAGTATCGATTAATATTAGCTTTTCGTCATTTTGTATTAAAATTGGATATGTAGGTAATGCTATTTGGTTTTTGTCATTCACATTATATTTTTTTGTCCATAAAGGTTTAGGTACCACACCAAACATAGCCCCACCATCAATATTTGTAATTCCGCCATTTAATTGGTGAATATTAAAATGACCCAATTTCATAATTAGCCTCCTATCAATAGTTCCTTTTAACTTTATTATACGCATTTATATATATAATTAACATTTTTAGACATTAAAAAAACGTTGTTCATTAAAATGAACAACGTTACTGTTTATTTATGAAACTTAGCTTCCATGCGATAAATACGAGAACCTTTATCTGAGAATTTTCTTTCATACTCAGTTTCAATATTATCTTCGTCATCTTCTTGGTGTAAGTTTAAATTTATTTTTGTAAAATACATTCCAAATTGAGTCATGCTCTCTAAACTATAAGCAAACAAGCCTCTATTATCAGTTTTAAAATGGATTTCTCCATCTTCTATTAAAATAGTTTGATACAGACTTAAAAAAGAAGCGTAAGTTAATCTTCTTTTCGTATGACGTCTTTTTGGCCACGGATCTGAAAAGTTTAAAAAGATACGCGTAACTTCATTTTCAGTGAAAAAGTCCGTTAATTCGCCTGCATCATTACAAATTAATTTGATATTATTAAGTTCTTGTTCTAAAACTTTATCTAAGATTTTGACCATTACATTTTTCTCTCGCTCAATAGCGACAAAATTTATATCAGGATTATTTTTAGCCATCGTAGTAATAAATTGACCCATTCCTGAACCTACTTCGATATATATTGGTTGCTCTTTATCGAACCATTGGGTCATTTTGCCATTGTGACTACCATCTATATCAACAATATTGGGATGAGATTTTAAGTAATCCTCTGCCCAAGGCTTATATCGCATTCTCATTATTAATACTCCTTAAATAAACGCGTTATGTTCCATTACTTCGTTAAGAAACTTAAGCCACGTATTCATATCTTTATATCTTTTTTGTTCTTCATACCATTGAATCATACCAATTGACTGAATAACGGTATACCATTTCATTCGTTTTTGTAAGTTAAATGTATCTTTAACTCCATAAGTGTCTAACCATTCTGGCCATTGACTTTCGGCTACGTAGTTATAGAGCAACATACCTAAATCAATAGCAGGGTCTGCAATCATTGCACCTTCCCAATCTACTAAATACAATTCATCGTGGTCGGATAGCAACCAGTTGTTATGATTAACGTCACCATGGACTACTGTAAAGAAACGTGGATCTAAATTAGGTATATGTTCTTCTAAATATGTGAGTGCCTTTCTAACTACGTGGTGTGTTAATACTTCTCTAGATAATGAAGCATTTATTTTACGAAGCATAATGTCTGGCGTAATGGGTTCCATTTCCATTCTTTTCAACATATTTAGTAAGGTCTTTGAATTATGTATTTTGTTTAATAAGTGCGCAACTCTTTTTTGATGCATTTCTTTAAATGAAAGTTCTCTGCCATTTTTCCAATGCTGTGCAGTTACAACTTCACCTGTTTCTATACGTTTCGTCCATACTAATTTCGGTACAATTCCTTCTGCAGATAATGCTGCTATAAATGGGTTGGAATTACGTTTCAAAAATAATTTTTGACCATCTTGTTCAGCCATATAAGCTTCACCTGAAGCACCACCCGCTGAATCAAGTGTCCACCCTAATTGATAAAACTGCTCCACTACGTTCACCTCACTTTCAAAAAGAAAAAGGCCCCTAGAAAATCCTTTTTCAAGAGCCATATTATAAATTGTGAAACAAAAATATAAGTTTAATAATTGTAATATTAAATCTTGCACGAGATTTAATTGTCCCATTACAACTTGAGTAATTCAAAACATCACGATACTAATCAGTTATTAATATGGTGATGTTTTAAATCACTTTGTATAAAATGAACGCTACATTTTTGTAATTTTAAGATTGCTACACTTAATTGGAATTTTAAGCTCATTAAAGATTTTATAATGATTACGACTTTATTTCAACCAAAAATGATAAACAAATAGTCACATTTTACTTTTGATGTATTAATTGAATCATAAAATATCGTCAGTTGAAATTATACCACAATTCCAACTGACTTTTTACATTTTTATCGATTTATTTCTTGTGCAATTTCTTCATTGTTTTCAATATAATTCGTAAAGCCTTCTTGTAATTTCTTAGTAATTGGGCCTACTTGACCATCCCCAACATTTTCACCATTTAATTTTACAACTGGCATTACTTCAATTGAAGTACTAGAAACGATTACTTCGTCCGCTTGTTTTAAGAAATCAACAGAAAATGCTTCTTCTTTGAATGGAATATCATTTGATTCAGCAATTTCTTTAATTACTTTACGTGTAATACCATTTAAAATCAGATTATTTGTTGGGTGCGTATATATAGCACCATCTTTAATTGCATAAGCATTACTAGAAGAACCTTCAGTAACTGTATCTCCTCTATGTTGAATTGCTTCTTGCGCATTATATTTTGTTGCATATTCTTTAGCTAACACATTACCTAATAAATTTAAACTTTTAATGTCGCATCTTAACCAGCGAATGTCTTCAGTAGTAACAGCGTTAATACCTTCTTCTAAATTTTTATAAGGTCTGTCATATGATTTTGTAAAACCAGTAATCATTGGTTGAACAGAAGGTGTAGGGAATGCATGGTCTCTAGGTGCCACACCTCTTGTTACTTGGATGTAAACGCCACCTGTAACAACTTTGTTAGCCGAAATTAATTCTTGTACAAGTTCTATTAGACCATCGACAGTATAATTTAATTCTAAACCAATTTCATCTGCACTTCTTAATAATCTTTCAAAGTGAGGTCGCGCAGTAAATAATCTATTATTGTACACACGTACGTATTCATAGATACCGTCACCAAAGTTATAACCTCTATCATTGTAAGGTACATTAGCTTCATTTTCTTCTACAAGTTTTTCATTAATTAATACTTTTGTCATAGTTTATCCCTCCACACAAAGTGTATATAAGGCTTCTAAATAAATACTTGTCGCATTTAATAATTGCTTTTTAGTAATGTATTCATTTTTTTGATGCATTAAATCTTCAGAGTCTTCAAACATAGCACCAAATGCAACCCCTTTATCAAGGTTACGGGCATATGTTCCTCCTCCGATTGTAT
This sequence comes from Staphylococcus kloosii, assembly GCF_003019255.1. Classification (NCBI taxonomy): domain Bacteria; kingdom Bacillati; phylum Bacillota; class Bacilli; order Caryophanales; family Staphylococcaceae; genus Staphylococcus; species Staphylococcus kloosii. The sequence goes on along the minus strand of NZ_CP027846.1, from coordinate 1,427,241 downwards.
ACGGTTCAGTGTTGTCGCCAGTTTGATTTCTATATGCTTGTACCAATTTTTGAACAAATGGATCATTTTTATCTACGTAATGAGGCACTTGATTTTTACCTAAATCTAATTTGAATCCAAGCGCTTTAACTTCTTCATCGAATCTATTCATTGCTTTATCGTATTCAAAACCTTCAGGATAACGTAAATTAATGCCAAATTTACCGCCATTTTGGTTGTCGTATTTAATAACGCCAATATTTGTCGTTACATCACCCATGCTGTCTGTATGGAATTTCATACCCATTTTTTCGCCGAAGTGTGAATTAAATAAATATTGTTCACTAAACTTCACAAAATTAGCAGCTGTTTTATCCAATTTCAATTGAGATAGGAAATGCAGTAAATATAAACCAGCATTCACACCGATTGATGGATCCATACCATGTACCGCTTTACCTTTAACGTTAAGTTCTAAAATGCCACTATCAACAGTACTGCCACCTTCAAGATTATTCTCAACTAAAAATTGTTCAAAGTTTTGAATAACATCAGTCATATTTTCTTTAACTAATACTTTAGCTGATGCATCATCTGGAACCATGTTATATCTTTGTCCAGATTCGAAAGAATGTAATTCATAATCTGGTTCATCAATGTCTTCTGCTTGTTCTGCTTGAACGACATCAAAGACACTAATACCTTTTTCACCATGTATTGCAGGGAACTCTGCATCTGGTGCAATACCTAATGTAGGCATTTCTTCTGTTTTGAAATAACGTTCTGTACATAGCCAATCAGATTCTTCATCTGTACCAACAATTATATGTATTCTTCTTTTCCAATCAACATTCATTTCATTTAAAATTTTAACCGCATAATAAGCTGCAATGGTTGGACCTTTATCATCTAACGTTCCGCGCGCAACAATTTTATCAGATGTTACAACGGGGTCAAACGGATCAGAATCCCAACCATCTCCCGCTGGAACTACATCGACGTGACACAAAATACCGAATACTTCATCACCTTGTCCAGCTTCAATACGTCCAGCGATGTGATCAACATCATGTGTGCTAAAACCATCACGTTCAGCAATTTTATACATGTAATCTAAAGCTTCTCTAGGACCTGGTCCTACTGGATAATCTTCAGAAGCTTTGTCATCATCTCTAACACTTTCTATTGATAATAATCCTTTTAAATCATCAATGATTTGATTTTCATACTCAAGTACTTTTTCTTTCCACATACATGATCACTTCTTTCTATAAATCTAATTAAAGTCCATTTTACATGATGTTACCATTAAACTACAGTGAGATGACAGAATTTATCAAAAAATAATCTGTTATATTGCACAAAAAAACAGTTGCATAGCTACATTAATATATTTTTAGTTACTGTCATAATTCTTAAGAAAAATAGGCTTAATTTGATATACATCAAATTAAGCCTATAAAAATCAAACATTATTTATTGTTATTATTTTTAAGTTCTTCTTCAGTAACTACATGTAAGTTGTTACTAGGGTTACTTGGTCCTTCATCGTCAAAACGGCCTTCTTGAATTTCTTCAGAAGTTTCACCCTTTTCACCTTTGAAGTGAGCTTTTTGTTCGTTTAGGAAACCTTTAGGGTCTTCTTTAACTTTACTTGCATAACCTTTTGGATCTTCTTTAACTTCGTTAATTGTTTCACTAGCTTTATCACTTATTTGGCTAGCGAATTCTTTAGCGTTTTGCTTATATGATTCTGGGTTAGACTTGTATTTATTATATTCTTTTTTAAGTTTGTCTCTATTATCTTTATTAGATAATACGATAGCTGCTACAGCTCCCCCGATTCCTAATACTGCTTTAAATAATTTTGCCATATCTAATTCACACCTCTTTATTTATTTTAGCCCCAATAATTTAAAATCTTGCGGGGTCAATTGACGATAGTCACCAGATGCTAGTTGTCTATCAAGTGCTAAATCGCCAATCTTTATACGTTTAAGCGCAAGAACCTCATTGTTAATTGCATGAAACATGCGCTTAACTTGATGATACCTTCCTTCATAAATTGTTACAAATGATTTAAATTCATCATCCGTAAATTCTAAAAATGCAGGTTGGGTTAATCCATCATGTAATTCAATACCCGTTTTAAATGATTCTATATCATTTTTTGTAATAGAATTTTTAGAAATTACTTCATAAGTTTTAGGTACATGCTTTGATGGGTTCATCAATTGATGATTAAAATCCCCATCATTTGTAATAAGTAACAAACCTTCAGTATCTTTGTCCAATCTACCGACTGGAAAAATATTTAAATGCTCATAGCTACTGATTAAATCAATAACCGTCGAATGTTGATCGTCTACATTTGCCGAAACATAACCTTTGGGTTTATTTAGCATAAAATATACTTTATCAATATATTCGATTAACTTACCTTCACAATAGATTTTATCGGCTTCAGCATCAATATTTTTTTTAGGCGATTTTTCAACTTTGTCATTTACTGTTACTTTTCCTTTTTTCAACAAAGTTTTAACTTCAGTTCGTGTGCCTACCCCCATGTTCGCTAAAAATTTATCTAATCTCATTTTATAATTCCTAACTTGCGACGTATCTTATTTGGTAACTCACCTAAAAATTCATCTGCTAGATGTGTTTTCATAGTGATAATGCCGTAAACTAACATACCTACGACAACACTAACAATTACAATAATAAGTGATCCTATTTTAGATTGTGGTGAAATTACGAGTTGTATTAAAAAGTATGAAATTTCTACCGCTATCATCATAATAAAACCGTATAAGAAAATTTTACTAAAGTGTAACCATGTTTCTGTAAAATTAAAATGTGCATATTTTTTCAAAATAATAAAGTTACAAATAATAGCAAATAATAGTGCTATGGCTGTACTTAAGATTGCACCTGCAGTATGGAACGCATAAATTAATGGTGTATTTAAAATAATTTTTATGACAACTGCAGAAATAATTACAAAAACGGTTAATTTTTGCTTATCAATCCCTTGTAGCATTGAAGCCGTCACACTAAGTAACGCAATAAGAATTGCTACAGGAGCATAATAGAATAATAATTGGCTACCATCAGTATTATAACTATAAAACACAGTATATAACGGTAAAGATAATGCCATAATTCCTAAACTTGCCGGAACAGTTATAAACATTAATACGCCTAGAGAAGCACGAATTTGTCTTTGCATCTCATTTATTTGGCCTGCAGCATATGTTTTTGTAATGAATGGAATCAAACTAACAGCAAAACCAGATGCTAATGATGTAGGAATCATAACAATTTTGTTTGTTGTCATATTTAATATTGAGAAGAAGTAGTCATGCATCTTCTGAGGCACGCCAGCCAAATCCAATGCATTATTGTGTGTAAACTGGTCAACCATATTAAATAATGGGAAGTTTAAACTCACAATAACAAATGGAATACTATACGAAAGAATTTCTTTGTACATCTTCCCATATGGTACATCGATATTTGTAGTATCTGATTCTACCATTTTATCAATATTCGGCTTTCTCTTAACCCAGTAGTACCATAATGTAATAATACCTGTGATTGCACCAATTGCAGCTGCGAACGTTGCAACACCATTGGCGAATAACACTGAACCACCAAAAACGTTTAACACTAAATAACTACCTATTAAAATAAATAGCACTCTTGCAACTTGTTCCGTAACTTCCGAAACAGCCGTAGGTCCCATAGACTTGTAACCTTGGAATACACCTCTCCATGTAGCTAACAATGGAATAAAGATAACAACTACACTAATTATACGAATAATCCAAGTAATATCTGCTACTGACCATCCGCCTTTAACACCATCTTCACGTGCTAATGTTATTGACGCAATATTAGGCGCTAAGAAGTACAGTAGCGCAAAGCCTACTACACCCATTATTGTCATAACGATAAAACTTGATTTATATAATTTCTGACTGACTTTATATGCACCTAAAGCATTATACTTTGATACATATTTTGAAGCCGCTAAAGGCACTCCTGCTGTTGCTACAGCTATTGCAATGTTGTAAGGTTGATAAGCGTAGTTAAAAGGCGCTAAATTTTCTTCTCCCCCAACAATTGCATAAAATGGAATGATAAATAGGACACCTAACACCTTGGTAATTAATATACTAAGTGTAATTAGGAAGGTGCCTCGGACCAATTCTTTACTTTCACTCATTTGTATCTTCCTATCTCAAATTAAATTTAATAATCGTAAACTTCATAATAACGTGCTGTCTATATTTTTTCAAAACAATATTAATATAACATAGCTATAAAAAATAGTCTTATAAATATATATTACACTAGGTGGCACATAAGTACATGCATGAGTTTACTAATCTCTCGAAAATTTACGTATCTTTCACTATGTACCTAGAAAATTTTAATTAAAAGTTGGCAATAAGTAAAGATATATTATATTTTATATAATGTTACTAATGAAAAAGTAAGACAATATAAGTTCTACTTTCCTAAATTTATAAACTAAAATAACGTTTAATTTATTATCCATATATTAAATAAAGAATAACTCTAATGGAGGCATAGCAATGTATCAAACTATTATTATTGGTGGAGGACCTAGTGGATTAATGGCAGCAGTTGCCGCCAGTCAAGAAAACTCTAATATTTTATTAATTGAAAAGAAAAAAGGATTAGGCCGTAAATTAAAAATTTCGGGTGGCGGTCGTTGTAATGTAACAAATAGATTACCTTATGAAGAAATTATTAAAAATATACCAGGCAACGGTAAGTTTTTATATAGCCCATTTTCGATATTTGATAATGAATCGATTATTAATTTCTTTGAAAGCAGAGAAGTTAAATTAAAAGAAGAAGATCATGGTAGAATGTTCCCTATCTCCAACAAAGCACAAGACGTTGTTGATGCATTAGTTAATACATTGAATATTAATAACGTCGATGTATTGGAAGAAACGACAGTAACGGCTATTAATGTAGAACAAGATGGTACCTATACGGTTATACTAGATAATCAAAAAACATTCCAATCACATACTATCGTTATTGCAACAGGAGGTACTAGTGTGCCTCAAACTGGTTCGACAGGAGACGGTTATAAATTTGCCGAGGCATTGGGTCATTCAATTACGGAATTGTTCCCAACTGAAGTACCGATTACCTCACCAGAACCCTTTATTAAATCCAAAGAATTAAAAGGCTTAAGTCTAAAAGATGTTGCATTAAGTGTGTTAAAGAAAAATGGCAAAACACGAATTACGCATCAAATGGACATGATATTTACGCATTTTGGCGTTAGTGGCCCAGCCGCATTAAGATGTAGTCAATTTGTTTATAAAGAACAAAAAAATCAAAAGAAGCAAGATATATTTATGCAATTAGATGTTTTTCCAGAATTAAACCATGATCAAGTCGAACAACAAATACGTGGTTTACTTAAAGAAGCGCCTGATAAAGCAATTAAGAATAGTTTACATGGCCTTATCGAGGAACGCTATTTACTCTTTATGCTAAAACAAGCCGAAATAGATGATAATTTAACGTCACATCATCTTTCTAATGCCAAAATTACCGACCTAGTTAATCTATTCAAAGGCTTTAAATTCACAGTCAATGGGACATTACCTTTAGATAAAGCATTTGTTACTGGTGGTGGCGTGTCATTAAAAGAACTACATCCTAAAACTATGATGTCAAAAATAAGTGAAGGATTATTTTTATGTGGAGAAGTACTCGATATTCATGGCTATACCGGTGGCTATAATATTACAAGCGCCCTTGTAACTGGACATGTTGCAGGTACTTCAGCCGGTCAATTTAAGAATGAGCAATAAACAAAAACTAATAAATTTAAAAAATGACAATGTCTTCTTTAATAGACACTGTCATTTTTTATATCAATATATAAATGGCACTATAGCCATATCAACCTTGCCTCATAATTATCTTCAACTTAAATCTGTCAATAATAACTAAACCGGTTAATGTATGATTTTTCCACACATTAACCGGGTATATTATAACTTTGAATTACTATTAAATACTGTCGACCTCTAGGCCGTCATCGCCCCAAGCGTCCATACCGCCTTCGACGTTAACAACATTAATACCATTTTCTTCTAAATATTGACCCGTACGTTCACTTCTCACACCAGCTTTACATACAAGGTAATAAGTTTCATTTTCATTAAAATAACTAAGATTTGATGGAATTTCATTCATTGGTATTGTCTTTGCACCTGGAATAATGCCCATAGCAGTTTCTTCCCTAGTTCTAACATCTACGATATTTACTGGGTTAGTATCGACAATTTTTTTCTTCAATTCATCTACTGTAATAGATTCCATTAATAAAACTCCAATCTAAATTTATTTGGCTACAATATTAACAAGTTTTTGCGGAACCGCAATTACTTTTTTAATATCTTTACCTTCTATTTCACTCTTAATACTATCATTATCTAAAGCGATAGCTTCCATATCTTCTTTAGACGTATCTTTAGGAATGTTAATTTTAGCTCTTACTTTACCATTAACTTGGACAACAATTTCTATTTCATTATCAACAAGTAAAGTTTCATCATAAGTTGGCCATGGTTGATACGTAATTGTGCCTTCTTGACCTAATATATTCCAAAGCTCTTCACTAATGTGTGGCGCAATTGGAGCTAGCATTGTAACGAATCCTTCGATATAAGAACGGTACAACGTATCTGCTTTATAACAGTCATTTATAAATACCATTAACTGACTGATTGCAGTGTTAAAGTTTAGTGTATCGAAGTCTTCGGATACTTTTTTAACTGTTTGATGATATGACTTATCTAAAGAACCGTCATTATCGTCTACCACACGGTCAGATAACGTTCCATCTTCATTCACTAATAATCTCCAAACTCTATCTAAGAATCTACGAGAACCGTCAAGTCCATTATCACTCCATGCAATTGCTGCATCTAATGGTCCCATAAACATTTCGTAAAGTCTTAATGTATCTGCACCATGACTCTTAATAATGTCGTCAGGATTAATTACATTCCCTTTGGATTTACTCATTTTTTCGTTACCTTCACCAAGAATCATTCCTTGATTATATAATTTTTGGAATGGCTCTTTTGTAGGTACTACGCCTAAATCATATAACACTTTGTGCCAGAATCTTGCATACAACAAGTGTAACACTGCATGCTCGACGCCGCCAATATATAAATCAACTGGCAACCAGTGTTTAAGTTTTTCAGGGTCAGCTAACATTTGGTCATTATTAGGATCAATATATCTTAAATAATACCAACAACTTCCTGCCCATTGTGGCATAGTATTTGTCTCACGGCGACCTTTCATACCAGTTTCTGCATCAACTACATTAACAAACTCAGGAATATTGGCTAATGGTGATTCACCAGTACCTGATGGTTTAATTTCATTAGTTTCAGGAAGTAGCACAGGCAATTCATCTTCTGGGACAGTTGTCATCGTACCATCTTCCCAATGAATAACCGGTATTGGTTCACCCCAATATCTTTGTCTACTAAATAACCAGTCTCGTAATTTGTAATTTACTTTGCGTGTACCAGCATTTTTTTCTTCTAATAAGTCAATCGCTTTAGTAATGGCACCTTCATTATATAAACCATTTAATTCACCTGAATTAACATGTGGACCATCCCCTGTGTAAGCTTCTTTACTTAAGTCTCCGCCTTCGATTACTTCTATTATTGGCAAATCAAATGCTTGAGCAAATTCGTAGTCACGTTGGTCACCACTTGGTACTGCCATCACTGCACCTGTACCATAAGTTGATAACACATAGTCAGCTATCCAAACAGGAACTTGTTCACCTGATAATGGATTTGTAGCATATGCACCCGTAAACACACCAGATTTTTCTTTTGATAAACCTGTACGTTCTAAATCTGATTTTTTAGCCGCTTCTTCTTGATAAGCTTTTACAGCTTCTTCTTCGTCGGATGTCGTAATTTTATTAACTAATTCATGTTCTGGGCTAAGTACTAAGAACGTCGCGCCATAAATAGTATCTGGTCTTGTAGTAAAGACTTCAATATTATCTTGAGTACTCTCAACATTAAATGTAACTGCAGCACCTTCTGAACGACCTATCCAGTTACGTTGCATATCTTTAATTGACTCAGGCCAGTCTAAGTCATCTAAATCTTCTAACAATCTATCAGCATAAGCAGTAATTTTTAAAACCCATTGTTTCATAGGTCTTCTGTATACTGGATGTCCACCACGTTCAGACACACCATCGATGACTTCTTCATTTGATAATACTGTACCTAATGCAGGGCACCAGTTAACTGCAACTTCATCAACATATGCTAAACCTTTATTATAAAGTTGAATAAAAATCCATTGTGTCCATTTATAATATTCTGGATCAGTTGTATTGATTTCTCTATCCCAATCGTAACTAAAGCCTAGTTCTTTAATTTGTCTCTTAAATGTATTAATATTTTTTTGAGTGAATGCTCTTGGATTATTACCAGTGTCTAACGCATACTGTTCAGCTGGCAAACCAAATGCATCCCATCCCATAGGATGTAGTACATTATAACCTTGCATTCTCTTATAACGAGAAACGATATCTGTTGCCGTATAACCTTCTGGGTGACCTACGTGTAAACCAGCACCAGATGGATAAGGGAACATGTCCAACGCATAAAATTTCTTTTGACCGAAATTATCACTCGTTTTAAATGTTTTATTTTCTTCCCAATATTGTTGCCACTTTCTTTCAATCTCATTATGATTATAATTCACAATGTTTCCTCCTATTCAATAAAAAAGAACACCTCAAACTATTTAGCATATTAAAGGGACGACATCAGCCGCGGTACCACCCTCGTTCACTTTAAAAGTGCACTCACTTAATTAAATAGTTAGAGATGTTATTTATAAATCAATTTTTACGATTGGTAAGTTCACTTAAAACTTAACACTAGTTCACACCAACCTAGCTCTCTGAAGAAAAGTTTAATAAGTTACTACTCCTATACTCTATTAATAATATTGTAAAACCCACCGATTTTCAAGTAGAAAAATTAGCCTAAATTGTTATGTTACTATTATGAAGTTCCATCTTTTCGATAAAAACTTTTGCCAAAAACATAAAGAAAAATTAAGGCTATAAATAATAGTGCTATCATACCAATAAACATCGCACTAATATTGAATGTATCGACAATAACGCCACCTAACAATGGTCCTAATGCCTTACCTACTGTTGAGGCAGAATTTACATAACCTTGGAATGAACCTTCTTTACCACGTGGTGCCAATTTATTGGCGATTGTCGGTACAGCTGGCCAAACAAACATTTCACCTAAACTTAGAATAACCATGCCAATCATCATAATTGAAAATTGCTCGGCAAAACTTGTTACAAAGAAGCACAGCATAAATATGACGATACCGACGAACATTTGGCGCACTAAGTTACCTTTTAACAGTCGAATTATTGGTGCTATAAATGGTTGCGCTACTAATATTAATATGCCATTTACTGTCCATAACAAGCTGTATTGTCTCATTGAAATATTTAAATGTTGTGTAAATGATGCAATGGTACTTTCCCATTGAATATATGCAATCCAACAAATTATAAACATTGCACATAGTAACAATAACGAGATAAACTGTGGTCTATATTGTTTTGAGAATAATTTAAATGTTTCATTAGGTTTAACTTTAACTTCCAATTCAATATTGAAATTAAACACTGCTACAAATGCGAATAACACATACATAATTAAATTAGCAATAAATATATAATTAAAACTAATTTCTGCAACGAAGCCACCTAATGCAGCACCAAGTGCTACGCCAATGTTTTGGGCTAAATATATAGCATTAAATGTTTGTCTACCACCATTGGGCCAAACTGCACCGGCCATAGCGTAAATTGCTGGAATGATTAACCCACCACCAAAACCTAGACAAACTAACCAAACCGCGTACCACGGCCAACCATGAAAGAAATTAAGTAACGTGGTGCTTATCAAACAGATGACTGTCCCTGTCATAATCGTTCGATAGCCGCCATATTTATCGAAAAACGTACCACCTAACAAATTTCCAATTACCATGCCAAATGAATTAATAAGTAGTACAAAACCTGCTACTGTTAAACTTTTATGTAATTCATGATTCATGTAAATTGTATTTAATGGCCATAGAAAGCTTGAGCCGGTTATATTTAATGCCATACCAATAACTAACCACCATACTGATCTAGGCATATTCATATTAAAAGCCCCTCTACTTTTAATTTTTCAAAAACTACAGTAAACAATATAACACAAAATATGTTAAAATCTTTAACTATAATGATTTTAGAAAGGAAAATGTTAAATGGGTAATTTTTTCCCTTACGCATTCGAAGATAAAAGATATCATACATGGAATTACCACTTAAAAAATAAATTTGGACAAAAAATATTTAAAGTCGCTATTGATGGTGGTTTTGATTGCCCGAATAGAGACGGCACTGTTGCTCACGGCGGTTGCACATTTTGTTCTGCAGCTGGTAGTGGTGACTTTGCAGGTAATCGTGCAGATCCAATCGAAGTGCAATTTAGACAAATTAAAGATAGAATGCATGAAAAATGGAGTGATGGACAATATATTGCATATTTCCAAGCTTTCACAAACACACATGCGCCTGTCGAAGTTTTACGCGAAAAATATGAAGCTGCTTTAAAAGAAGAAGGCGTTGTAGGATTATCTATTGCCACTAGACCAGATTGTTTGCCAGATGATGTAGTAGAATATTTAGCCGAATTAAACGAACGTACATATTTATGGGTAGAATTAGGTTTACAGACTGTACATCAAAAAACGTCTGATTTAATAAACCGTGCTCATGATATGCAAACGTATTATGAAGGTATTGCTAAATTAAGAAAGCATAACATAAATATTTGTACACATATTATTAACGGCTTACCTGGCGAAGACTATGACATGATGATGGAAACTGCTAGAGAAGTAGCTCAAATGGATGTACAAGGTATTAAAATACATTTGTTACACTTATTAAAGGGTACACCAATGGTTAAACAATATGAAAAAGGTATGCTTGAGTTTATGTCTCAAGAAGAATATACAAATCTAGTATGTGATCAATTAGAATTAATACCGCCTGAGATGATTGTACATAGAATTACTGGAGACGGCCCTATTGATTTAATGGTTGGACCTATGTGGAGTGTCAACAAATGGGAAGTTTTAAACGAAATTGATAATGAACTTGCACGTCGTAACTCTTATCAAGGTAAACACTATGAAAGTGTACACCAAGTATGAAGCTAACAAGAATTTTACCCTATGCTAAGACATTATTATCTGAACATGTAACCGAAGAAAGCATTGTTATTGATGCTACTTGTGGTAATGGGCATGACACTTTATTTTTAGCGCAGCAAGTACCGAACGGTGAAGTATATGCATTTGACATTCAACATCAAGCAATTGAAAATACTTTCGATAAGATTAAGGATTTTGACAATGTCAAACTTATACATGACAGTCACGCTAATGCACAAGCGCATATTCCTAGCTCATACCACGGGCAAGTAGATGCAGCAATTTTCAATCTAGGTTACCTTCCTAAAGGTGATAAACAAATTGTGACTCACCCAGAAAGTACTATTTCTGCCATAGAAGGTATTTTTGACATTTTAGCGCCAGAAGGCATAATTATATTAGTTATTTATCCTGGGCATGATGAAGGTAAAGTTGAACGTGACCAAGTACTTAATTATTTAACTTCATTGGATCAACAAGTTGCTCATGTCCTTCAATATCAATTTATTAACCAACAAAATGACCCACCTTTTATTTGTGCAATTGAAAAACGTTAAACAAACAGAAAAAGATTGCCGTCACTTCATGTGACGGCAATCTTTTTATTTATGACTTTATGCATAAATAGGCTGTTATGTTTAATTCTTTGTTACAAAATCCCTAAGTTTTCTATAAGTTTAAAATTGCAGTTATACTTTCTTGAAAACTTTCTTTTCTTGAATTAATCTCACCAATTATAAAGTTTAAAAGATGTTCCCTTTCACCTTCTAACTTGTCATTAAAATGAATAATTACTGTACGTTCATCGTTTTGAGGTCTCTCTTTAATAATCCATTTCTTCTCAACTAAATCATTATACGTACGTGTACGTTTATATGATTTGATGTGTACAAATTCATCCATTTGTTTTAAAGTCATTGAACCTTCTTTCCAAAGTGTAAGTAAGATTAAAATCTCTTCTTTAGACATTTTATATTCTTTCTTAATGCTTTTGAAAATATTTTCAATTTCTTCTAGAATTTGGTTCAAATTCAAGACATTTGCAACCTTATTATCTAACGCTTTCCCCATAACAATTCCCCCATATAAAAAATATATAGTAAAACATGTAAAATTAATTTTAAATCATTTATCATATTTTTAATAGTCGTAAACTTAACGTTTATTAAAAATTACATTTTTTATTAAAATTAATCTTATACACATTTTAAAATTATTTTAAGGATTATGCAATAAAGTAATTTCTTAATTTTTTCTGAGTATCCTTTAAAATTAATATGGAGTCTTTAAATTGTTCTTTTTCTTTAGTATTTAACACAACTTCATATACTTTCATAGCACCATTTCTATTAATTAGCGTCGGTACTCCGATATAGACATCGTTGTAACCATAATTATTTTCTAAATAGCTTGAAACTGTTAGCACTTTATTTTGATTACTTAAAATAGCAACAGTAATTTCTGTTAATGCCATTGCAATACCATAACACGTTGCCCCTTTTGCTCTAATAATATGGTATGCAGCTTCTTTTGTGTTAATAAATGCTTGGTTTAAATCATTTTCAGATATTGTATATTGTGTTCTAAAATTATTTAAAGATTGTCCAGCGATTTGTACGTTTGACCATACAGCCAATTCAGAGTCACCATGTTCACCAATTATTTGCGCATCGATATTAGCTGGTGCGATGTTAGTTAATAGTGCAAGTTCATGTGTAAAACGTGCACTATCAAGTACGGTACCTGAACCGATTACTTTTTCTTTAGGGAAACCAGAAAGTTTTTTTGTCACATAAGCCATAATATCTACAGGATTAGTTGCTATAATAAATATGCCTGAAAATTTATACGCCATAATATTAGCAATAATTTCTTTATATATTTCTGTATTTTTCGTTACTAAATCTAATCTCGTTTCGTGGGGTTGTTGGTTAACGCCTGCCGTAATTACTATAATGTCAGCATCAGCACAATCTTCATATGTACCAACTTTTAAATGAGTATTTTTGGCACATAATGCTGAAGCATGCGCTAAATCTTTTACATCTCCTGCTACTCTTTCTTTATTTACATCTATAATAGCTAGTTCGTCTACAATCCCTTGAGTTACTAATGTATAAGCATAACTGGAACCTACTGCTCCATCACCTATTAAAACTACTTTATTACTTTTTGTATATTCCATAAGATCACACCTATCACTTTAAATTGTGATTTTTTTCACAATATTAATTTAGCACTTTCTTAGCAGAAATACAACATTTATTGTGATTTTTTTCACATAATATAATAATAAATTAGATTGAACATTGACTATACAATAATAATATCGTATTTATTCAATGCCCAATCTAGTACGCTAATAGTTATTTACATTATTTTCATCTTCAATGATAAAACCCATTGCACTAGAACTATTATTTAAAAATGATAGTATATAACGCATCACTTCATCTCTTTCAGGTTCGTTGTGTACTTCATGGTATAAACCTTCCCAAGCTTTGAAGTATAGTTCATCAGACTTCACTTTATTTTTAATTTCTTCCATAAGTTTAGTATCGGCAACTTTGTCTTCGGTACCATACATTAACAATAGCGGTATTTTATTAATATCTGTCAAATGTGTTACTGTTTCTTTCATTACCTCACATACTTGTTTATACCAATGATACGTAACTTTAGTTAACATTAATTGGTCTTCTAACGTTTCTTCGATTACTTCAGAGTTACGTGTTAAATCATTGGCGTCGATGCCTACTTTGAAACGCGTATCTTTGGCAATATTACTAACGTTAGCGACTATTTTATCCTTACGTGATTTTCCACTTTTTTGAAATTCTAATATTGGAGAAATTAGTGCTAATCCTTCTATCGGAACTTCCACACGTTCAAGTAGATTTAGCATTATTAATCCACCTAAACCGACACCTATAACGTATGTTGGAATTTTATATTCATTTGCAATTTTAATCCATTCCAAGACATTTTCATGATATACGTCAAAATTTTTAATTTGACCTTTATTGGAACGTGAAGTTTGACCTTGACCTGGTAAATCACCCATTATTACGTGATATCCATTACGACGAAGCATAGTAATTAAATAGGCATATCTACCAGTATGTTCTAACATGTTATGTACAATTACAATTACACCTTTGGCTTCGTTTTCAGTTTCCCACTTCCACATATCGTATACTTCTCCTTCTCGTAATATTTCATTAGCTTAATTGTATCAAATAATTATACTAAATTACCATTTTTTATCCCGTAATCAGGGCAATCATTTCTGTTATAGTCAAATTGGCTAATATTGTGTAATATGTAATATATAAAGTATAATAAATATTTGTGAACGTTTTCATCACTATTAAATTCATGATACACTGTTGTAGAACAGAGTTATTGTTAGGAGGAATGAACATGCCAATCGTGAAAGATTTCTTTATTGCTTTATCCAATAGTCAATTTTTAAACGCTACTGCGAAAAAATTAGGACCCATGTTTGGTGCAAAAAAAGTAGTAGCTGGCAACACTATACCAATGTTATTGGAGACGATACAACGTCTAAACGACAAGGGAATCGTTGTTACAGTTGATAATTTAGGTGAATATGTTGCAAATGAAGGTGAAGCAATTCAAGCTAAAGATCGAATTTTAGAAGTTATGTATGCTATTTACGACAATAATTTAGATGCACATATGTCTATTAAAATTAGTCAATTAGGTGCAGAATTCGACTTAGACCTTGCTTATAAAAATTTAAGAGAAATATTATTAAAAGCAAATGAATTTAATAATATGCATATTAACATAGATACTGAAAAATACGAGTCTTTATTTGGTGTAATCCAAACTGTTGATCGTTTAAAAGGTGAATTTAAAAATCTAGGCACAGTAATTCAAGCTTATTTATTTAAAGCTGAAGCTTTAATAGATAAATATCCCGAGCTACGTTTACGATTAGTTAAAGGTGCTTACAAAGAAAATGAATTTATCGCCTATCAAACCAAAGAAGAAATAGACAAAAATTACATAGATATAATTGAAAAACGCTTATTAAATTGCAATCACGTTACTTCTATCGCAACACATGACGACGCCATTATCAATCACGTTAAACAATTCGTTAAAGACAATCATATTGATAAAGAACAATACGAATTCCAAATGCTATACGGTTTCAGAACAGAACTTGCTGAAGAAATCGCCAGAGAAGGATATAACTTCTGTATATATGTACCTTTTGGCGATGATTGGTTTAGCTATTTCATGCGTAGATTAGCAGAGAGACCACAAAATTTAGTATTAGCTTATAAAGAATTTACTAGCCCACAAATGCTTAAAAAATTAGGAATAATTTTAGGTGGTACATTGGCAGTAGCCGGAAGTATTGTATCTTTATTTAAATTTAGCAAAAAATAACAATCGCTGTTACAACTAGTACAAAAAGCTAACCTATTAGGGTTAGCTTTCTTTTTGTTTTAGCTACCTACATATACATTCACGAGTCATTGTAACATCCACAAACACCTCTTATACTAACTCTACGTATATCAAAAATGTCTTTAAGCATTAAAAACGCCAACTTCTATAAAATCATAATAGAAATTGACGTTTTTATTGTAAGAGATTTTGGTATCTCAAACTTAAATTTTAATTATGCATTAATTGTTTTTAATAAGTTTGCCATTTCAATTGCACTTACTGCCGCTTCAGAACCTTTATTTCCTGCTTTAGTTCCTGCTCTTTCGACAGCTTGTTCGATATTGTCAGTAGTTAAAATACCGAAAATAACTGGAATATCCGCTACATCATTCGCTTTAGATACACCTTTTGATACTTCATTACAAACATAGTCGTAATGAGACGTAGAACCTTTAATAACACAGCCTAAAGTTATTACTGCATCATATTCACCTTTTTGTGCTAACTTTTTAGCAACTAATGGAATTTCAAATGCACCAGGTACATATGCAACGTCTATATTAGCCTCTGGTACTTCGTGTCTAATTAATGTGTCTTTAGCACCATCTAACAATCTATTTGTAATAAAATCATTAAAACGACTTACTACAATCGCAACTTTCAAATCCGTTCCTATTAATTTACCTTCAAAATTCATAATTTTTTCCTCCTATAGTAGATGACCCATTTTATTTTTTTTAGTTGTCATATAATCATGATTATGTTCATTTTCTGGCACAATCAATTCGATTCTTTTAGTAATATTAATTCCATATTTTTCTAAACTTTGAAACTTAGTTGGATTATTACTCAACAGATTTACATTTTCAACGCCTAAATATTTTAGTATTGCTGCTGCATCTTTATAATCACGTAAATCTTCATCGAATCCTAATGCAGTATTCGCAGTTACGGTATCATAACCTTGCTCAATTAATTCGTATGCTCTTAATTTATTTATTAAGCCAATACCTCGCCCTTCTTGTGGAAGGTAAATAATAATACCACCATGTTCTTCGATATACTTCATTGATTCAGCTAATTGTTCACCACAATCACAACGTTGACTATGGAAAATATCACCTGTGAGACACGATGAATGAATACGTACATTTTCAGTTGCTCTTGGTTTGTCTTTAATTACAGCAACTAATTCATCTCTTGAACTAGACGTAGTAAAACCAATCATTTTGAAATCGCCATATTCTGTAGGCATCGCTACTTCAGCTTTAGCTTCGATATGTGTTTCTTGCGCTTTTCTATATTCGACTAAATCAGCTATTGAAATCATAACTAAATCATGATGTTCACGAAAAGATTGTAATGAATCACCTTTAGCCATTGTGCCATCTTCATTCATAATTTCACAAATTAAGGCAGCAGGTTTGGCACCTGTCAATTTGGCTAAATCAACTGAAGCTTCAGTATGACCAATTCGCTCCATTACACCATTATCTTTAGCTATAAGTGGGAATAGATGGCCAGGTCTATTAAATGAAGATGGTTGTGCATGTTCATCTATTAATGCACGCGCAGTTAACATTCTTTCTGGCGCACTAATACCTGTCGTTGTATCCACGTGATCGATACTGACTGTAAAATCAGTGCCATAAACATCAGAGTTGTTTTTAACCATAGCATCTAGTTCCAAATGATGTGCAATATCTTTACTTATAGGCGCGCAGATTAAACCTCTGCCATATTTGGCCATAAAATTCACTGTATTATCTTGCATCCATTCTGTTACAGCAACTAAATCTCCTTCGTTCTCTCTATCTTTATCATCAACGACGATAATGCTTTTACCACGTTTAAGTTCGCTTAACGCTTGTTCTATATCATCTAAATGCATAAGACCCCTCCTAAAAGCCAAAAGCTTTTAATTTATCTTCAGTTAGTGTGGAATTATTGTTACTCATAATACGATTCACATATTTAAACAACATATCTGTTTCTAAATGCACAGCATCTCCGACACGTTTATCGTTTAAAATTGTTGATTTTCTAGTTTCTGGAATTAAATGAATATCAAAACTTTGCTCATTCAATTGAAATATCGTTAAACTTACACCATCAACTGCAATCGATCCTTGTTGCACCATTTCACCAATTACTTTAGTTGTTGTTTTTATTGACACAATTTTTGAATTATCAGTAGCTTTTATATTAGTAATAGTACCAACTTCATCAACATGACCTAATACGAAGTGTCCTCCAAAGCGACCATTACCACTCATTGCTCGCTCTAAGTTAACCTCAGCACCTTGATTTAATTTATTCAAATATGTCTTGGCTTCTGTACCTTTTATAACTTGAACCGTAAAACTGTCATTAGTAAACTCGGTTACAGTTAAACACGCTCCGTTGACACTAATTGAATCTCCAATATGCACATCTTCTAAGATTTTATGACATGCAATCGTTAATTCTACAATTGTACTTTTACTATTACTTTGCTTAATCGTACCGACTTCTTCAACGATTCCTGTAAACATGTTAATTCACTTCTTTCGCAGTTCTAATTTTAAGTTGTTCTCAAGCATTCGAGAATTAACAATTTCAAAGTTTTGTACTTCTGATAATTCAAAAACATTGTCTGTAGAATAAAATTGATATTTACCAGAACCACCTATCACTTTCGGGGCATAGTAGATGATGAGTTTATTAAATTCTTTTGCTTCTATAAATGTGGACGTGATTGTTGGACCTGCCTCAACAAGTAATTTACCGACACCACGTAAATATAAGTCTTCTAATATATTTGAGATGTTACTGTCTTCCATATAAATAATTTTCACTTGTGGAAGCGTAGTTGTTAGTGCCTTATTTTCTGTATAAATTAATATAGGCGTAGTTTCATCACTAAATATTTTTAAATTAAAATCAATATCACCTGTTCTTGTTAAGATAACTTTCACAGGATTTTTACCATTTTCTATGCGCGTTGTATATTGGGGATCATCAGCTATTAAAGTTTCTCTACCAGTTAGTACCGCATCATGTTTATGTCTTAAATTAAACACGTCTTGCTTAACTGATCTATTGGTAATCCATTGACTTTGTCCATTATCATTCGCTTGTTTACCATCTAAGCTACATGAAACTTTTACAGTAATCTCAGGTTTACCATTCTTTTTCGCTTTGAAAAAGTCATTGCATAATTGCGCTGCTTCTTCATTATAGCTAAACTCAACTTCAATACCGGCTTCATTTAATATATCATCACTATCCGACATTAAAGTTGTATCTTTAACAGCATAAACGACTTTGCTAATGCCATATTCTATTATCTTCTCTACACAAGGTGGCGTAGTACCATAATGCGAACATGGTTCTAGTGAAACGTAAATTGTAGCTCCTTTAGCTTTGTCTTGTGCCATTTCCAACGCTTGTACTTCCGCATGTTTGTCTCCTCGCTGTAAGTGTGCGCCTAGGCCAACGATACGGCCATTTTTAACTACGACTGCACCTACAGGTGGATTAACTCCAGTTTGACCTTCAACCATTTTGGCTAGGTCAACTGCATGTTTTAAAAATTGACTCAAATTAAATCACCTCAATAAAAATAAAAAAACACACCTGAAAAAAGATAGACTTCAGGTGTGGGAATTTTTATAACTTTAAATAAGCATACTTATCCAATTTGATAGTAGCTCAAAATAAACACTACGTGAGTGTTGTTATATATCATTCTTTCTCCCATCCAGACTTTAACTGTCGGCTCTAGAATCGAACTAGATCAGCCATAAATACATGTATTTATGGGTCGCAGGCTTTTATACTGCCGGTTAGGAATTTCACCTTGCCCCGAAAGAATTTACTATGAAATTTTAATTATCGATTGAGTCAGGTAACCTACTGCTAAGTTACAAAATTATAATACTATATTTATGTCACAATTACAATACATATGAATTAAGTCGGGATTAAAACTTTGAATTTTTTAACAGTAATATACTAAATTCACTATGTAAAATAACGATATTTTAGCTTTTGAATAATTGTCTTACAACACCAACCGCTTGCTTAACAATCATCATGACACCATTTCTTGATTGGTTGATACCATTTGTTAATTGACCTAATGCATATACGTCGTTTAATGTACCATATCTCGGACTAATAACTTGATTGGTTTCCGCTACTATCTGTATTCCGCCAAGTGGATGTGCTTGTATAAGTTGTCTATTCTCCAAATTAATTACAAGTTGATCATCGGCATCTAAATCTGCTAAATGCGTTTTAGAACCGGTAGCATTAATAACTACGTCATATTGTTCAATAGTGTCTTTTTCATCATCATATTGGAAATTAAAATTAGGCTTTGAATAAGTTACATTTTTTAAATTCGGTTTAATTTTTATAAGATTATTTTTGATGCCATGAATAATTAACTCTGCCGTTCTTGGTGGCATTGGGTTAGAATTAGCTTTTAAAATGCGTTGATATTTGTTTAAAAATTCAATTTGATCTGCTCTTGAAAAGCTATTCCAAATCCAATTCATATTTTCTTTGATGCCTTCTAGTAAACTCTGAAAACTTCCTAATTCGTCTGGATGATTTAAATCGAATTCTAATTGTTCTATATGATTTTGCATATTAACGTCTAACATTTTTTCGACTTGAATATTATAATACTCACACTCTAAATCAAATAATTTCATGGCTTCCTCAAGTGGTACTGTACCAAAATGTTGTCGTTTTAATTCATTGAAATTGTGTGGCGTAATATATTTAAATTCAAGGTCAGGCATATTACCTCTTACTCGTGGTAACGCCCCTCTTCTACTAGTAACCGTAATCGGTAAATTAGGATGATGTTCTGTCACGTATCTGATAACATCTAAACTTGCTAAACCTGTACCAATGACCGCAATACTATCCGTATCATCAACTTCATCTAACGTATTATATGTCGGATAAGGAGATTGTATGTAACCTTTAGTTCCTTTTAAGTGATATGGATCATGGTAAGATAATGTCCCTATTGTTAAAAAGACACAATCATAAGTTCGACATGAGTTTATATCATCCGAAGTACAAATATTATATTTCAAAGCAGTTTCGCCAATATTTGACTCGATAAAAATTTCCTGAACTTCTTCAGAAATTAATGAAATATTGTCATATTCATCATTATATTTGTTAAGGTATGATTTCATATAATGTCCAAAAATGAATCTTGGTAAATATTCGGGATTCATATATTTAAATTCTTTTTGCTGTTCATACCATTCAAAAAATTCTTGTGGATTATCTAAATTAATAGACATTTGTCTTGCTGGTAGATTGATTAATAATTGATCACTGTCATTTTGAAATGGCACGCCTTGTCCCATATTAACTTTATTATCATAAATATCTACGCTAACGTCATTAAACTCATCATATTTAACCATCTCTTTTAATAACGTTACGCCTGCAGTTCCAGCACCTACTATTGCTATTTTCATGCATACACCTCATAACAATGTTAATTACTTACTTTTAAGATACTACATCTATAATAGCATTTACTAACAGAATGGCTTATTAGAAGTTAAAAAAATTTATAATGTATGATATTCTATAAAAGTGATTAAATTAATTTTTACACTATTTCAACAAAAATTTATTAGTTAAGAGGTTGAATTATGAAGTTTTTTAAATGTTTTACTTTGTTTCTAATATTTTGTGCAATATTTTTGACGGGCTGTGATTTTCCAGGATTAAATGGTGGTCAGTCAAAAAAAGACATTAAAATTACTGCCCTAGCGACGAGCGAGTCGCAAATAATGGCTTATATGTTAAAGGATAAAATAGAACATGATTCACATGGTAAATATACAGCCTCTATTATAAATAATTTAGGTTCAGCATCTATCGAACATAATGCAATAATTAATGGTAATGCCGATGTGTCGAGCACAAGGTATACCGGAACAGATTTAATAGGTGCATTAAACCATAAGCCTGTGAGAGATTCTAAAGAAGCAATGTCTATCACACAATCATTATTTAACAAGAAATTCAATCAAACTTTCTTTAACTCATATGGCTTTGAAAATACATTTGCCTTTATGGTCACTCAGGAAACTGCAAAAAAGTATAATTTACATAAAGTTTCTGATTTAAGAAAAATTAAAGACGATGTTAAAGTTGGTACAGATACTACTTGGATCAAACGTGGTGGTGATGGATACGCACCATTCAAATCGTTCTATGGTTTTGGTTTCAAACAATTAAAGCCAATGCAAATAGGCTTGGTATATGATGCCTTAAAAAATAATAAACTTGATGTTGCTTTAGGTTATACTACAGATGGTAGAATTGCAGCATATCATTTAAAAGTATTAAAAGATGATAGAAAATTCTTTCCACCATACGATGCTAGTCCATTAGCAACAAACAAATTATTAAGCAATCATCCAGGTGTCAAAAAATCTATGGCTTCATTGCAAAACAAAATTTCGACAACAGAAATGCAAAAATTAAACTACGAAGCCGATGGTAAAGGTGTCGAACCGGCAGTAGTTGCACAACAATTTTTAAAAAAGCATCATTATTTTGATCAGTAATAATAGTTATCTTTATTAAATATACGTTAAGGATGTGAATATATGAAATTTGTATTTAAAGTATTTATTTCTACATTATTGGTTTTTGCGTTATTTAATAGTAAAAATAAAGCCAAATAATTTCGTAATGATTGATTAAGCTCTAGTAGTTTAATCAATCTTTTTTTACAAAAAAAGGATAACCATTGATAATGGTTATCCTCAGCTTATGATATTATTTATCTTCGTCTTGATGTTTTTTATCATCTTTATAAACGAAATATTTATAATATTTACCTTCAGTCTTCATGTTTTTGTAGAAATGAGCCATTAAACTAGCATTACTTTCTGCCCATTTAATATCTGTAGCATATTGGTGTTCACCAGGATTTTGTGGATTCCATCTCATACTATATAAAGTATTTTGATCTTTCTTAGATAAGAAATGACCGTGGATGAAACCTGCGCCACCTTCAATTGCTTTTTTAGGTGAATCCCAGCCGTGTTTTTTGGCATATTCAGAACCAGTTTTTACTGGGTCTTTATCTAAAGCTCCTACACCGAAGAAATTATAATATTTCTTACCATCAATTTCCACACCACTTGCTAGTTCACTTTTCGCTGATCCAGTTTCTAAAATAGCGTGAGAAATTAAGTAAACTTCATTTACATGTTTATCTTTAGCTGCTTTGATAAAATCATTAGTATGATTTAATAACATTGGATTATCAATCAGCATACGTTTAATTCTATTTTCATCGATGCCTTGATACTTATCTAATTCTAAAAATTGATATTTTTGTGTATCACTATCGATAAATTTTTTACTATCCATGGCACTTTTGATTTCTGTTGAAGACGCATCGCGCCAAGATTTATTATCCTTACTAGATACTTGCTGACTTGTATAATTATGTATTTGTTTTTTTGAGGCTTTTTCTAATGTTACTTTTAAATTTTCAACTTTTTCTTGTTGTTTAACTTCTTTGAAAAATATTTGATCAGAAATCATTGAAAAGCCGATACATGCAACAATACCTAAGATTATCAATAATCCTACTATTGATAATAAAGCGCCTTTTTTATGCTTTTTCATGTCTACACCTCTTAGGTTTGAAATTGATTTTTAAATTTCTACATCTGCTAATTGAGTTTAACACTTATGTTAACAATGCACAATTCAATATAATTGTTGTTACATATTCATAAAAAAAGTAATGAAATTTTAATTTCATTACTCTTGACTTTTATTGTAGTCCATCATTATAAAACTTACCGCTTGTGACCTATTTTTATAATAATAACGATTCAAATCGATTTGACCTTCAACTTCGCCATCTCGATAAAACATTTCGTTAGTCATATTATTAATCATTACAAAATCTGATTTATCTTTAATAATATCTAAATCGTCGTGTCTAGAGAAAAAATGCTCTAAATTTAAATGTGCATAGTCCATATTTACCCTCCTTTGTAATACAAACAAACTTTGACAAAGTGATATATGTTTAAGTTAAGCAATTAATTTATGTGTATACAAACATTATATTATATCTATTACTAATATTTAACACTTAATATGTCGATTTAGCAAATGAAACTTTCTGTTTTTTGAAATAAAATAGCTATATCCGGAAATAAAAGTTGTAATTACACTAATTGAGGTTCAAAATGTTAAAAAAGGATG
The DNA here is from genome assembly GCF_003019255.1 of Staphylococcus kloosii. Lineage (NCBI taxonomy): Bacteria > Bacillati > Bacillota > Bacilli > Caryophanales > Staphylococcaceae > Staphylococcus > Staphylococcus kloosii. The sequence continues at coordinate 1,403,211 of NZ_CP027846.1, read as the reverse complement.
AGCTTGAACAATATCAATATATTATTCATCACCTACTTCATCGCTACAATATCACTTATGACTATGACGAATTTTTTCAATTATTGTTGATACGCTTGTGGCAACTTATACCACAATACAACCCTACTTTATCACCATCATTATCCTCCTACCTATATAACCGTTTACGCTATTATCTGTTCGATTTACTTCGCTCTGCGGACCGTCAAATTACAACTTATGATATAGCTCACACCCAGATACAATCATTAGATTCAATAAATAATACAGAAAGCCAAATATTATTAGAACAATTTTTATCAATATTAAACCCTAATGAACAAAGATGGATGCAATTGGCTTATTTAGGCTATAAACAATATGAAATTGCGCATCAAATGAACCGTTCATTATCTTCTGTAAAATTATATAAAAAATCCGTTAAAGATAAATTCTTTTCTTATTTAAATTGTGGAAAGGAGTAACAATATGACAGAATACCAAGATTTACTATTTATTAAAACGCATGAAGGGAATGAGATTCAAACTTTATGTCGCTATAAAACACATGACTACGTTTACCCAACAGTGATTAAAAATGTTTTAACCTATTATTTAGAATTACATAATAAATCTTTGACCACACAAACAAAAGTTGCTAAACGATTATTAGATATAAATAAGTTAGTACCTATTTATATTCACAAACAACTTGTACTGTTTCCAATAAAACAAAAGCGCGCACCAATACAATATTATATTAATGCGCACTTTATCATCGGAATCAAAAGTAAACGTAATTTATCTACGATTCAATTTGAAAACGGCCATTATTTAATGGTTGATGAACAGTTTTATTTAGTTTTAAAAAAATGGAAAGAAAGTTGTGCATTGAAATATCTGCTAACTAAAAATTAAGCTAACCTACAAATCTCTATTATGTCTATATTCCAATAACTTTTTAGTGAAAAATGCAGTAACTTTTTGAAAACAATATAAACTAATAATGATTAATAACACAGACCCCACGAACGTCAGTATAACGGTCGTCGTTGTGAGTTGTACTTCGGGTTTTATAAAATATTGTACCGAAGATAAACTTGCTAAAAAGCCAAATATAAATATGCCGATTAGTAATATATAAGTAAATAACATAGCTAATAATAATGGAATTAAATTAGTAAAAGATACTACTTTTTCTTTAAAAACATACTCTTTTAAAAATTGGTTTGAAAATCTTATTGGTTTACGAGTATCAATTTGATCGTCCTCACTTGTCACCTTCTCTAGTACCTCGTTTAGTTCTTGCTTTTCTTTTTTGTTCAAAAACCACAATTGTTTTCTAACTTTTTGCTTAAAAATATTTACGCTCATTTTTGTTACCTCTCTATGTTTGATGAAACTTTTATTCTATTAAATCATATATTAAAACAATTTGTGTTTCAATCTATGCAAAAGTAACATTTATGAATGTTAATAATTTTCACTATTTTAAGGTTATAAAAATTAACTTATTAATTCCTGATAATAAGTATTTATAATTTCATAAATATTATTATCACTTTCGCTAACAGTATATTGACGATACTTTTGATTTATTAAAAAATCAGATGGCGTCGTACCCATAATATTTTTAAAATCATTGAGAAAAGTTTTATATGAAGCATATCCATATTCACGCCATGCTGAATCAGGCGATCTATTCTCTAACAATTCTCTTGAAACGTTATAAATTTTAACTTTCTTGATATATCTCATTAATGTCATATTCATTTTACGAGAAAATTCACGCGATAAATAACTTCTATTCACAAAAAATACTTGTGCTAAAGATGATAAAGTTAATGGCCGTTTATAATTTTCATTTATAAATTGCACGATGTTTTTAATAAGTTCACTCGATTGAGAATTATTTTTCATCTCTTGTTGTTCATGAGTTAATATAGCCACTGCACAATTTATTAGTTTAACTACACCTATATCACTATTAAAATAGTCTTTTTCTATAATTGCTTTCATCGTTTCTATATACGTCTTAATAATCATTGTGTCTGCATTATCAATTTCGAATAATGTTTTACGATTTGCCAATGAAAATCTATTGTAACTTTGGTTATTTATAGAGATACACGCTAATATACCATTTCTTTTGATTATATAATTATCTTCATAATCAAAGACGATAAACACTTGTCCTTTTTCATAAACCTTTTCTTCATAATATTTATTTAGTCTAATTTCTCCCTCTAACACTAAAAAAATATTTACACAATGTGGTGTGTTTAAAGTGTGTAACTCGTTGTTATTCATATAAACTCGGTGTAAATAATTCACTCTCATCCCCTCCACTAAAAATAATTTGAACAATAAATATTTTTATATATGATTATGTACTAAATATTCAATCTTAACAATCATAAAAATCTTGCATGATACTTTTTATGTATTAAAAAAGCGCTAACTTTTGAAGTTAGCGCTAAATCTTTATTGTGTAGTTTATAGCTACTGATTATTTCAATTTATCAACTAATCATCAAAGTTATTAATGTAATAACCCTGTTCTAGACTTAAACAGGATAGTTAGTTTATAAGATCGATAATCCAGAAGCTTTTATATCTTTCGCAAAACCTTCTACTGTATCAACAGAAAGTTCATTAATGTCACGACCTAAGTTATTGTTTACTTTTTTAACAACGTCACCAGGGCAAGTGATAATGTCAGCGCCAACTTCGTCAGCTTGGATAACATTGATTACTTCTCTACAGCTAGCCCATAGTAATTTAACGCCTGCTTTACTGTGTGCAATTTCAACAGCTTCTTTAACCATTGGAATTGGGTCAACACCAGTATCAGCGATACGTCCAGCGAATACTGAAATATATGTTGGTACACCTTCAGTTACTGCTTCAGTAATTTCTTTTACTTGGTCTAAAGTATAAACTGCAGTAACGTTTAAACGTACATTATCAGCTGATAATTTTTTAATTAAAGAAATAGTTGATTCACCTTTAGTGTTAACAACTGGAATTTTAACAAAAACATTATCACCATATTGTTTTAAGATTTCTGCTTCTTTTTCCATAGTTTCTAAATCGTCTGCAAAGACTTCAAAAGAAATTGAAGCATCAGGAATTTCTTTAACAGCTTCTTCAGCGAACGCTTTATAATCTGTTACGCCTGCTTTAGCCATTAAGCTTGGGTTTGTAGTAAAACCATCAACCTCTTTATTTTTGTAAGCTGCTTTCATTTGTTCGATATCTGCACCATCTGCAAACACTTCAACATTTAATTTTGCCATTACTTATTCCTCCTGACTAAAATGATAATTTAATAATAAATTATCTCTAACGGTTTACTAACCATTCATCCTATTTATACCACTAATAAGCTTAAAATTCTAATTTTTTGCTTATCTAATATCAAATTTATAATACAATTTCATCGTTTATTATTACTTATATACACCACAAATAATTTGAACAAATCTTCTATTATGTAGTTTAGTATATGATTATTACTATTCAATTTTAAGTTTTATGTGTTATTATTATCTAATGATATATAGTAGGAGGTAAATATGGCACGTTCAAAACTATATTTTTATTTATCTGCTGTGTTAATTATTATTAGTTTCTATTTCAATACACGTGACCCACTTCTAGGTCAACTATTTAATTCAATGATCAAATTGATTTTCGTTAGCAGTATTATTAATGCTATTATATTGATTATTGCAATTATTTTAGCAGATAAAGCAATAAAACATTCAAAAGATAGAACAGATTGGGTAAATAAATTAAGCAAATTACTGCCATATATATTATTAATCGTTATAATTATTCATATTATAGCTGCATTAACGACATTTGGCATTATTTTCTAAGGGGCACTACAAAAGTATACTTGCTTTTGTAGTGTTTATTTTTAAGTGGAGGTATTTAAAATGCAATACGTATATATCTTTTTCGGCGGTGCCATTGGTGCGCTGTTAAGGTATTTATTATCTTTTATTAATAACGAAAGTACTACTTTACCTATTGGAACTTTTATAGCAAACCTTGTAGGTGCTTTGTTGATGGGTTTTCTAGGGACTCTCGCAGTCACATATTTCAGAAACAACCCACAACTAAAAAAAGGTATTACAACAGGTTTTGTTGGTGCATTAACTACTTTTTCTACATTTCAATATGAATTAGTTTCTATGTTCAATGCACAATCTATTGCTACATTATTTATTTATGGCATTAGTAGTTATATTCTAGGAATTTGTTTCTGCTATATCGGCGTTAAAATAGGAGGTAAATTATAATGTTAACTTTACTATTAGTCTGTATAGGCGGCGGTATTGGTGCTATGATTCGTGGTGGCATAACTGAAATATGTGTCAATAAGTTTTCAAGTCAGTTTCCAATAGCAACTTTTATCGTAAATATAATTGGAAGTTTCACTATCGGCATTATTTTAGGACATGCCTTACATATTTCATGGATCAATCCATTTTTAGTAACAGGTATATTAGGTGGTTTGACTACTTTTTCAACTTTAGCTTCCGAATTAGTAAAAATGATTGAAGCAAAAACTAATTTACCATTATTTATTAGTTATTCAATTTTGCAATACGGTGGTTGCTTCGCAGCATGTTTAATAGGATACAAGTTATTTTAAAAAGCTAGTAACCTAATAACGTATATTTTTATACGTTATAGTTACTAGCTTTTTTATCAATAATATTTTATTGTCCTGTGAACTCGTTTGGATCTGGACCAATACGTTTATCTTCGTTTAAGTTGTTTAATTTAGTTATTTGTTCCTCAGTTAATTCAAAATCAAAGACAGCTAAGTTCTCTTCAATTCTTGAAGGAGTCACAGATTTAGGAATAACAACTACATTGTTTTGAATATTCCATCGAATAATAACTTGTGCTGGTGTTTTACCTACTTCTGATGCAATTTCTTTTACTAATGTATCTTCCAAAATTTGAGCATTCATTAATGGTGACCAAGATTCTGCTACTACACCTTGAACTTCTAAATATCTTCTTAATTCATTTTGAGTTAAGTAAGGATGGAATTCAACTTGATTAATAACCGGTTTAATTGATACTTGCGCTAATAGTGCTTCCATATGTTGAGGCGTAAAGTTACTCACACCAATATTTTTCACTTTATCAGCTTTGTATAAATCTTCCATACCTTTCCAAGTGTCTATCATTAATGCTTCATCTGTACCAGGCCAGTGCATTAAATATAAATCTAAGTAATCTAAGCCTAATTTTTTTAAGCTTGTTTCATACGCCTGTTGTACGTTATTACGTCCATAATCAGCTAACCATAATTTTGAGGTAATAAATAACTCACTTCTGTCTAACCCAGTAGCTGCTAGACCTTCGGCAATACCTTCTCCCACTTTGGCCTCATTTTCGTAAATCATAGCTGTATCTATACTTCTGTAACCACTTATGATGGCATGTTTCACCGCTTCTTTACATTCATCGCTATTCTCAACTCTAAATGTTCCTAAACCAAGTACTGGCATTTCATTTCCATTATAGAATTTAGTTGTTTGCATTATAATAACTCCTTCCAAGTTAACTTAACCATATCATAATAAATTATGTCTTATTATCATATTAAAATGCTTAAAAAATGGAAACGGGACATAAACCTTAATTTTAAAACAAGATTTTGTAACCCCGCTACGGCAAAGATGACTATAGTTGAAAGCAACTTGCTACAAGCGCGTTTTCAATTCAGTCATCTACTGTCAAAAAAATAGAGTCTGAAGACAATATTATGTCTCAGACTCAAAAATATTAATTAAATGATTCAATTTTATCCATAATGTTTTGTAAATCTTCTACATTGTATTGAATTCTACCGTGGAACACAAATTTGTTAAAGAACTCATCAAGTTGTTCAGGGCCTACTAAAACTTTGCTACTAGAAGATTGAGCATAATTAGATATTGTTACTGCACCTTCATTCTTAGGATTGAAATATAGAATAGTAGTTGGTGTGTATTTTAAATCTAATTGACGTTGTAAGTCTCCAGCTAACTTTTCAACCGCTTCTAGATGGTTTGAGTAATTTACAAATGATAATGAACTTTTATCATCGTTTTGGTCTAAAACTAATGTTTGTGGTTCATTTTTGTCTAAATCAAGTGTATCAAACACTTGTGACATCATTGGTTGTTCGTCAAATTGTTGACCACTAATACCACTAAATACGTGTCCTTTTAATAATTGTGAATCTATAAGATATAAACCTGTACGTGTTAATACTAAATGACTAATACGTTGTGCATCATTAAATTCATTTCTTGGTAAAAAGATATTAGCCATAATGTGCATATCTTCAGGACGAATTCGTTTTTCGTTTACAAGTCGTTCACGTATACCGATAAGTCTCATATCAGTCACATATTCACTATGATTTTTAGAGAATAATTTTAATGCATCAATTTCTCTGTCTTTAGAATTAACTGTTGCCTCATATTCTTCTTGTTGTTTCGTCACAGTTTTTTTGTTTTTAATTCTTTCTTTTTCTAATTCCTCTGCGTGTTCGTCACTCAATTTTTGTTGTTTTGATTGGTATTGTTCTTCTATTTTTTGTTGTGCTTTTTTCTTACTTTTTAAAGCAATTAAAAATAGAATGAAACAAATAATTGCTATTACGATAGCTACAATCAAACCAATTTGAATTGGTCCAAATGAATTCATAACAATTTCGCTCCTTTATATATCATTATCTCCATTATAATAAAAATTGTTTAATCATTCGATAAAAATACTAATAAAGTTATAACAACTTGATTATGCATTTACTGCATCTTTTAAGAGGTTAACTTTATCTAATTTTTCCCATGGTAATAATACATCAGTACGACCAAAATGACCATAAGCTGCTGTTTGTTTATAAATTGGTTGTTTTAAGTCCAACATTTTAATAATGCCTGCTGGTCGTAAGTCAAAATGCGTTCTTACCGCTTCAACTAATTCACTTTCACTTACTTTCCCAGTACCAAACGTATCAATTGAAATAGACACTGGCTCAGCAACACCAATTGCATATGCAAGTTGTACTTCACATTTATCTGCTAAATCAGCCGCAACAATATTTTTAGCAACGTATCTTGCTGCATATGCTGCTGATCTATCTACTTTTGTAGGATCCTTACCACTAAAGCATCCCCCACCATGACGTGCATAACCACCGTATGTATCTACGATAATTTTTCTACCTGTTAGACCAGCATCGCCTTGAGGTCCACCTATAACAAATCGTCCAGTTGGATTAATATAAAATTTCGTTTTTTCATCTAACAATTCTTTAGGAACTGTTGGATAAATAACGTGTTCTTTAATATCATCTTGAATTTGAGAAAGTTCTATGTCATCAGCGTGTTGTGTTGATACTACAATGGTATCGATACGGTGAGGTTGATCATTTTCATCATACTCAACCGTAACTTGTACTTTGCCATCAGGACGTAGATATTTAATGATGTCATCTTTACGTACATCAGATAAGCGTTTAGCGAGTTGATGAGATAAGAAAATTGGTAATGGCATATAAGTGTCTGTTTCTTTCGTTGCATAACCAAACATTAAACCTTGATCGCCAGCACCTGTAGCTTCAATTTCTTCTTCAGAAATATCATTTCTATATTCTAAAGCTGTATCTACTCCTTGTGCAATGTCTGCAGATTGTTCATCAATAGCAGTTAACACTGCCATAGTTTGGCTGTCATATCCATATTTCGCACGTGTATAACCAATGTTTTTAATCGTTTCACGAACTACTTTTGGAATATCTACGTAAGTCGTAGTCGAAATTTCACCTGAAATAAGTGCCATACCTGTTGTAACTGTTGTCTCACAAGCCACCCTAGCATTTGGGTCGTCTTTTAATATTTCGTCTAAAATTGCATCAGATACTTGGTCCGCAATTTTATCTGGGTGTCCTTCTGTAACTGATTCTGAAGTGAATAATCTTCTATTGTATGTCATAATTTGCTCCTTTAGTTATTAAATTACGAAAATTCTCTTTTGTGAGCTTAATAAAAAAGAGCCTTCATCACTATAAAATAGAGAGAAGGCTCAATACGTCCATTCGCTCTTATCGTTCAGACGATATTTGTCTGCAAACGGTTTGGCACCTTCCTTCTTTAATGTATAAAGAAGAGGTTGCTGGGCTTCATTGGGTCCATGTCCCTCCGCCTCTCAGGATAAGAGAATCCGTTAGTAACTATACTACCTAAACTGCATAGTAATGTCAATTTTACAAAATCCCAAATTTTATAATAATTTTTATGGCATAATATAGTGATTATGTTATACTCGTTTATTGTAAAGGCTTACATAAAAATAGCGTTGGAGGGATTAAGTATGGCGATAGATACATATACTTACACAAGTAAACTGGAAAACATTTATAAAAAAACAACTTCTTTATTTCAATTATCAACAACCGAATTGTACTATAAGATGTTGGAAAACAACGAAGGTGAATTGACTGAACTTGGTGCAATTAATGCTCGAACTGGGAAGTATACAGGTCGTTCACCGAAAGATAAATTTATAGTAACTGAACCTTCTTATAAAGATGATATTGATTGGGGTAATATCAATCAACCTATTGACGAAACTACATTTTTAAATCTATATAACAAAGTTTTAGATTATTTAAACGAACGTGATGAATTGTACATTTTCAATGGTTACGCAGGTAGTGACGAAGATTCACAATTAAAACTATCTGTTATCAACGAATTATCTTGGCATAACTTATTTGCACAAAATATGTTTATTAAACCTGATTCCAAAGAAGAAGCTGAAGAAATCAAAGCTGATTTCACAATTGTTTCTGCACCAAGATTTAAAGCAGATCCAGCTGTTGATGGTACAAATTCTGAAACATTTATTATTACTTCATTCAAACATAAAGTTATCCTTATCGGTGGTACTGAATACGCTGGTGAAATGAAAAAAGGTATTTTTTCAGTAATGAATTACCTATTACCTAAAGATAATATTATGAGTATGCATTGTTCAGCCAATGTAGGCGAAAAAGGTGACGTAGCATTATTCTTTGGTTTATCTGGTACAGGTAAAACAACTTTATCTGCCGATCCTACTCGTAAATTAATTGGGGATGACGAACACGGTTGGAATGATAATGGTATCTTTAATATTGAAGGTGGATGTTACGCTAAAGCTATTAATCTTTCTAAGAAAAAAGAACCTCAAATATACGACGCGATTAAATATGGTACTATTTTAGAAAATGTAGTAGTTGATAACGATGGTGATATTGATTTCGATGATAACTACTATACTGAAAATACTCGTGCTGCCTATCCAATAGACCATATTGATAATATTGTTAAACCATCTAAAGCAGCACATCCAAATACGATTATATTCTTAACTGCTGATGCTTTCGGTGTGTTACCTCCAATTTCTAAATTGACTAAAGACCAAGCGATGTATCATTTCTTAAGTGGTTTCACTGCTAAACTTGCAGGTACTGAACGTGGTATTACAGAACCTGAACCATCGTTCTCAACTTGTTTTGGCTCACCTTTCTTACCATTAGATGCGAAAGTATATTCTGACATCTTAGGTGAATTGATTGATAAACATGAAGTTGATGTATACTTAGTTAATACTGGTTGGACTGGTGGTAAATACGGCGTAGGTCGTCGTATTAGTTTATCTTATACTCGTCAAATGGTTAACAAAGCTATTACTGGTGAATTAACTGAAGCTGAATATGCGACAGATGAAACATTTGGTTTAAATATTCCGGTTAGTATTGAAGGCGTCCCTCAAACACTTTTAAATCCTATGAACGCATGGAGCGATAAAGAAGCTTATAAAGAACAAGCTAACGATTTAATCGAACGTTTTAACCAAAACTTTGAAAAATTCGGTGAAGAGACAGCTGAGCTTGCTGAAAAAGGCGGCTTTAAAAAGTAATATCTATGTAAAAAACAAGGCTATGACATTATGCATAGCCTTGTTTTAATATTATATAAATTTTATTCCACGTTGTAGTTATCTTGTAGTTGTTGATTTTCTATATCTAACATCCATTGCTTAAGTTGCTTTAATACTTTTGATAATGCAAAGGGTCTCGGTACATGTCCTTCTCTTTGTTGATATAGTGTCCGATGCACAGCACCAATTTCAGTTAAAGATTGCGCTAAAAATTGTGCTTGTTGAATGCCGACTTGATGATCTTGATAACCATGTATAATTAATATTGGCGGCGCATCTTGAGTTATATGCTTAATAGCATCCCTTTTATCATAAGCCTCAATATCTTTTTTCGGATGCCCTACCATTCTACGCAACATACCTCTTAAATCCACACGTTCTTGATACATTAAATGGATATCAGTTACGCCACCCCAAATAATATAACTATGTACAGGTAAATCTTGAAAAGTTAATAATCCTTGTAAGCCTCCACGTGAAAAACCAATCATATGCACAAACGCATGAGGATAATGATGAATCAAAATTGACAGTAACTGTGTTACGTCATTTAAATCATCACCATAAAAATCATCTTTTCCTTCGCTTCCATTGTTGCCTCGATAATAAGGTGCAATGACTAAAGTAGTCGGATCAATAAATTGCAATAAACGCGCAGCTCTTACTTTACCTACTTGTCCTTTTCCACCGCGCAAATACATCACTATACGTTTAACTTCATGTGCAGGTGTCGCCATAAGTCCTTTAACATGTAACCCATCAACTTCATAAGTTATTTCGTCAAATACATGCGTCGTTACATCAATTGGCATACGTTTTTTACTTATAATATCCAAGTTCGATCACCCGTTCTAAACAGTTTAAAATGGTTGTGTCTTTTATTAAAAAACTTCGTTGTTGTTCAGGTATATCTGTAACTTTACTAAAAAATTTAGGTCCACTCGTCTCTAAATAATCTTGTTTATTTTCTAAATAGTCAATTTTAGCAACATATACATCTTTATAAAAACTAGGTAAATTTTGTCTAGCGACATAATATTGAGCGATGTAATGAAGTTCTGTCGCAACTGCGCCTGTTTCCTCATTTAATTCTCGTTGCGCAGCAGCTAACGAAGATTCATTTTCCTCAATTTTGCCACCAGGAAACTCTATACCTCTAATATCATGTTGAGTAAATAATAATTTGTTATTATATATCGGTATAATCAATACATGCTGACCATTAGCCTCATCTTTATCTGTTGTATAGTTAAGATATACTTCGTTATTATCTTTATCTAAATACTTAATAGTCATCAGACACCTCAAAATATGTTAAAATATTAATGTTTAAAGCTCCATTGGAGGTAACATTATGAAAAAAGTTTTATTATTTATTATTTATATTTATCAAAAATTCATCTCACCATTAACGCCAGCGACATGTCGTTTCTATCCTACCTGTTCAGCATATACCAAAGAGGCAATAGAAGTCTATGGTCCATTTAAAGGTGGATGGTTAGGGTTAAAACGTATTTTAAAATGTCATCCATTCCACAAAAGTGGTTTTGATCCGGTTCCTTTAAAAAAAGAGCATAAACATACTAATAAATAGGCACTAATTTTGCCGCATCAACTACTGGAGGGTTAAATACTAACCTTCCATTTTTTAATATACCCATATTTTCAACGAAATCCTCTTCAAAATAAAACCCTGCAGGTGTAATGTCACTCGTGTATGTAACATATTGGGCAAGCATAGCTGTAAAATATCTACTTAATCCATATTCATACATACCACCTATTACGGTTTTTACATTTAAGTGTTCTAAACTTTTAATAATATCCATTACCTTATCAATACCGCCTAAACGAAATGGTTTAAGAATAACCACTTTAATATTATGGTTATTTATCGCCTTTTCAATTGCATTGAACTCGATTGCTTTTTCATCTAAAGCAATATCCAACTGCGCTGTAATACCCGATTTATCTAAAGTTTGTAAAGATTTAAAAGGTTCTTCTAAATAAATAACATTATATGTAGCCACTTGTTCGAGTAAATTAACGGCTCTTAAAGATAAAGATTCATTCGCATCGACCGCTATATTGAAATCAAATGGTAACGTTGTTAATTTGTCTAAATCATGCAAAATATTAGTCGTCCATTTTAACTTTATGCGTTCGGGTTGCGTTTCGACTAACTGTCTATATTTTTCGTTATTCAAACCACTTACCGTCGCGCCATAACTGACTGTGAGTGATTGTAAATCGTTGAACATTTGATAACAGGCCATGACAATCGTACTTCTACTAGCTGGGTAAGCATCTAATTGTGTTAAGGTTTGTTTAATCTCCTTGAAAGAGTTGAATGACATACCTTGAACTGCTGTATACCATTCTTTTATTTTATTAATAACAATATCTATCGTTTCATCAAAATACCAATCTGTTTCAAAGGCATTACATTCTCCATAATAACTTTCGCCATTATCAGTTGTCAGTTTAATAATTAAAGCCTTACGTTCAGACAAAGTTATTTTAGGAGTAATAATTGGTTGTTTAAAGTTTTCATTATAATAGTAAATCTCTAAATTAATAATTTTCACTTGTGTAACTCCTTAATAACCAGTAATTTTACTTCTTTGTAATTTGCCGGTAGAAGTATAAGGCAATTGTTCTACACGTTCAAAATTTTTCGGTACTTTATATTTAGCCAACTTTTCCAACAGAAATCTGTGTAACAGATTATGATCTATTGCTTCATCGGCTACATAATATAAATATGGCACTTGTCCCCATGTGGAATCTTCAATACCGATACACATTGCGTCTTTAATACCGTCATAATATTTAGCTATCGATTCAATTTCATATGGATAAATATTTTCTCCACCACTTATTATTAAGTCTTTTCGACGGTCGTAAACCATTACGTACCCTTGTTCATCAATTTCTGCAATATCACCTGTATTGAAATAACCATCTTCAAAAACATCCGTTAAATTACTAGGATAAAGATAACCATTCATTACATTGTCACCTTTGATTAGCAGTTCTCCATGACCATTACCATCAGGTTTTGATATAGCTACTTGCACATTATCACTAGGTTTACCCACTGTATCATAACGTTCTGATAACATATCTGGAGAAGCAGTTAAAAATTGTGAACAAGTTTCCGTCATACCAAAGGAATTATATATTGGTAAGTTACATTGCAATGACTTATCAATAAGCTGACTCGATAGTTTCGCCCCACCTAGTAAGATTTTTTCAATATTATATGGTTGTGACAATCCTGCATCAAGTAACCATTGTAGCGTTTGAGGTACAAGTGAGAGATGTGTCGGATGTTCTTCACGAATAATTTCTAACATACGCTGTGTATCAAATTTTTGTTCTATACGCACTGCAAACCCTTGAATGATCGCTCTTAAAATAACACTCAAACCCGAAATATGATATATAGGTAATACAGATAACCACACGGTATTATCGTCAAAACCTAAACTTTGTTTGCAACCTTGTGCACTGGCTAAATGGTTAGCAAAAGTTTGTGGCACTGCTTTTTGAGGTCCAGTCGTACCCGAAGTAAACATAATAGAAGCAATGGAATTTAAATTAAAATTGGCTTTTTGCGTTCTATCATTATCATCTTCTTTAGTGATCATTTCTTGCCCATCTATTATTGATATACCTTCTAACTCAAGCTCGAGTGTTGAAACAATTGTATCCACATCGATTGAAGCCATTTGATTTAAAATTTCTTGTTTAGTTAGCCTAGTATTGATCATCGCTAATTCAATGCCAGCTATCCATGCAGCATTAATTAATATAACGGCATTTATACTATTGTTAATATATAACCCTAATCTCGTTCTGTTAAGTTCCACTAAATTATTTGCAACCTTTAGTGATAAGTCATAACATGCTTTAAAGGTTAATTGTGTATGCCCATCGTTAATAAAAATTTTATCACCTTTGTTTTTAGCTTGTTGTTCTAACCAAAATTCCACTTTAACATTCCTCCGTATCATTTATATTATAACTGTTTTGTATATAATACGCAGTGTTTAAATACTTATGCCTTTATGTCCGTTGATGCAAAAAAACACTCTAACTACTGATATATCATCAATAATTAGAGTGCTTTAACTTAGGTTTATTTATAAAATAGTCGCTTATCAATAAACACTAAATAGTTGAGCGTGGTAGTTTGGAAGGTTAACTACCTTAACATATGCTAGTTTAATACAATGCGCTACAATTGTAATGAACTATAAAAAATATTAATAAATAGCTTAGGAGAAAGCGAATAAAAAAGAGATAAGTACATATGTTCTTGTTGTGTAAAATCCAGCATGCTACTGAAAGTTATCGTGATGTTTATGTCTTACCTCACAACCAATATAGCCTGTATTTATTCGAATGTATATATGTTAAAGTACATATGTAAAAAACAACATTAAAAAAGTAAAAAAGAGAAAAACTAGCAAAAAAAAGAGGAACAAGCCTCGTCCATTTCTAAATCAAAGTCGCTATTTTGATCTAGTGTCATAGAAATTACTTGCTCCTACTTCATACTAGGGAATATATTTTATGAAAATATTTATGTGTTCACCACACAAAATTATTGTAGCATGTTTATACTTATTTTAGTGCCTTATCACTAACGTAGTAAAGAATTGATATGATAAAGTAAAATTTATTTTGATACTTTATTCCAGTTACATAGAAATAGGACAAAAGATATCATAATAGGCTTATGATCATCCTTTGCCCTAATTTCCAAAAAATTATTAGTAGAGGTAAAATGGTGTATTAACACCATATACGTATTATACTTTTATTATATCTAAATTTGTTAAATATTTTGTAAAAAGTAAAATCTGCACTAGATATTGTAAAAAATAAGTATTAAATTATGTGACAGTATAAATTTATCAATTAATGCCATTTAAATTTTACTTAAGTTAGATTACTCTAGTTGGTTAATAAATATATTCTTATTTTTACTTAAATGTTATATATTTTTACTATTCACTATATTATATATAAAACCTTAAATTCATTTGCTATACTTCTAACTGTCTTCTATTTATTGTTTTAGGAAGACGAAATGGTTTTTAGTACTATGCTTTCATAATTAAAAATAAACAGAATCTGAATTTATATTGGTTTATTCATACATTCATCTCAGTTCTACCATTAGCACCAATAACCCAATCAGATTATTATTTTTACACTAATCGCTTGATTAGTGGTTTTTTTTCGAGTTTAGCTACTATTTTTTACTTTATATTGTCAATTTTTTTCTAACTTCATTAGAGATATAGCCAATTAATTAGTATGTTGCTATACTTTATTTAGCTACTTTAATTAACTAAAGTAGTAGTCATTTACTCTATGATATCTTACAGGGATGTTTTTATTCTCTTTAAACTTTTGAATATTCAATTCATATCTCCAAGTGAGCGCTAATTTAATCAATTAGCGCTTTTTTAATAACAATTGAATTTAGAGTAGAATTTTAACTATTTTTAAAATGCGTTCTAAAAATATAAAATATCTTACCTTTACAAGCGGCTGCTTTTTACCACTTTAAGTAAATATTTTACCACTTATCGTAAATTTAATAACCTTTAGACATGCTATGCTTATATTATACAATTATTCTATTATGAAAAGAGAGATACTATGGATTACAATTATCAAATTCACGATTCTGATATTAATATAAAAGATAGCTTCAATAATATTCATATATTTTTTGTATTGTCTGGACATGTATCGTTTTATGACAAAGCTTATCTAGGTAAATTTCAAAAACATGAATTTTTTATACTCGAACCCTATACCTCTCCCAATTTACTTATAAATTCAGGTAAAGTTATAGCTCTGACTATCAATAAGTTAAGTTTTAATCGATTTTCACTTTTTGGATGGGATCAACTTTATCTAGATAAATCTAAAATAGAGCATTTTATTAAAAGAGAATTTCTCGAGACGGTAATCGCAATTTATGAGAAAGATCAGTTCAATGCTGATATTTGTATTATTAAATTGATTAACTATATACGTTTAGGACAGTATTATAAAGAGAACACATTAGAAAATGCTAATCCATTAGTTAAAAAGGTATTGGATTACGTAAACAATCATTATAAAGAAGATTTATCATTAGCTGATATAGCAGATAATTTTTATGTAAATGCAAGTTATCTATCTAGAGTATTTTCAGAATCAATGAATCTCTCTCTTATAAAATATATCAGAAAAATCAAAATATATAGATTAGCTGTAGAAATGTTAACATCCAATTATAATGAAATATGGAAAGAATACGGATATCGTTCACAATCTACTTTTTTGAAAAATTTCCACCGTGTGTTTAACATGTCTCCAGATGAATTTATAAAAAAATATAAAACTACACAGACACATAAAGAACCTTTCCCTAATGAACTATACCTTCATTTAAAGGAACTAGTAGCGCAATATACGATAGATTAAAACAGCCAAAAGTCATAAGACTTTTGGCTCGTTTTTTATTGAAATTAATTATTCATTTTATGTGTTTCAATTATATCTTTAACAATTTCGATAACTTTATCTTGTTGCGCTATTGTTAAATCGGAACTTGATGGTAAACACACGCCACGTTCAAAAATAGCTTGGGCATTATCTTCATCTACAGAAACAAAATCATAGTCATTATATAGTGGTTGCATGTGCATTGGTTTCCATATTCTTCTTGCTTCAATATTGTGCTCTGCTAACTTATTAATGATAGTCATAGGTGTCAGCTTATTGTCATTATTTGTTAACACAAATGCCGTCAACCATCTATTTGATAAAGTATGATTAAGTTCAATTTGGAATTTAACTTCCGTAAATTGTAAAGCTTGGGCATATCGTTCGAAAATAGCACGTCGCTGATTCACCCTATCTGTAAGTACTTCTAATTGACCTAGCCCTATTCCTGCACAAATATTACTTAATCGATAATTAAACCCTAACTCACTATGTTGGTAATGAGATGCATCATCTCTCGCTTGAGTCGCTAAAAATAAGGCATGCTCTATAGCTTTTTTATTATGAGACAGCAACATGCCTCCACCACTAGTCGTTATAATTTTATTACCATTGAAAGAAAATATACCGAAATCTCCAAGTGTCCCGCTCATCTTATCTCTAAAAGTAGAACCTAAAGACTCAGCAGCATCTTCGATTAAAGTAACATTATATTCATTACATAGTGCTATAATTTTATCAAATTGTGCCGTTTGCCCATATAAGTTCACTACAATTACTGCTTTTGGTTTTTGACCCATCGCGGTATATTTTTCTAATGCTTTTTCTAAAGATTTTGGACACATATTCCAAGTATCTAACTCTGAATCAATAAATACTGGTCGTGCTTGTAAGTATAAAATAGGGTTTGCAGTTGCACAAAAGGTTAGCGATGAACAAAAAACAACATCATTTTGTTTTACACCACTTTCTATAAGTGCAAGATGAATAGCCGCTGTCCCACTACTTAATGCTAATGTTGATTTTGCACCAGTATAACTTTGCATCTTATTCTCAAAATTATTTACATTGTCTCCTAAAGGTGCTATCCAGTTTTTCTTAAATGCATCATTGATAAATAGTTGCTCGCTACCACCCATGTGTGGACGAGATAAATAAATTCTGTCGTTACTCATGCTGTTGTCACCTCTTATTATTCGCTGGCGAGCCATAAACTGTATGATTATCCGCTATGTCGTTTATAACAGTAGATCCTGCTCCTACGATGACGTTTTGACCGATATTAATATTTGGAATAACCGTGGCACTTGCACCAATAAATGTCCCTTTATTAATAACTACATTTCCTGTCAACGTGGCATTAGGTGCAATATGAACATAATCACAAATCTTATTATCATGTTCAATACAACTCATCGTATTAATGATACAATGCTTGCCAATCATAGTATCTGCATTAATAGTAGTATTCGGCATGATAACACTACCTTTGTCTATCTTTACATTTGAGCCGATAGTGGCAGTGGGATGAATGAGCGTTGCATAATTTAGTTTGATGTTAGCAAAGCGATGAACAATTTGTTGTCGCTTATTATTATCGCCAATAGCAATAATAAAATGATGCGTGCGATAATAATTGCTAATATTACTTAAATTATCATAAAAAATGTCATTGCTATAACTTTTGCGAACAATTGCATCATCAAGATAACCTGACAATTGATAGCTCTCTGATTTTTTTACAATGTCCTTTATCACTTTGGCATGCCCACCGTTACCTATTAATATTATTTTCTTCATAATTTCGTGCCCTTAAATTTATACATCGTTGCATGATTTTGGGCATTCACATTTTTACGTAAAACCACTTTTATGATTGTCATAAAAATAATATATAAATCTAATTTCATAGATTGATTTTTGACATACCATACGTCATATTTAAATTTGTGTTCCCACGATAAAGCATTTCTACCTTTAATTTGTGCAAGCCCAGTTATACCTGGCTTTACAACATGACGTAGTCGTTGTTTAGCGTTATATAATGTTAAATATTCCATTAATAATGGACGTGGTCCAACAATACTTAAATCACCCTTTAGTACATTATACAGTTGTGGTAATTCGTCAATACTAGTACTTCGAATGAATGAACCTAATCTTGTTTTACGTAATTCATCAGGTAACAACACACCATTTAAATCTTGTTGATTCGTCATAGTTCTAAACTTGATCAAAGTAAAAGGTACTTCGTTTTTACCAGGTCGTATTTGTTTATAAAATACTGGTTTTCCCATATTCAATCTAATTAATACTGCAAATATTAAAATCATTGGTGATGTTAATGTTAAACCTAGCACACTGATGATGAAATCCAATGCTCTCTTTTTCATTAAGTTCACTCACCTTTTTGTAGTTGTTCGAATACTTGTAACTGTTTCTGTACAACTTGCCTTTCATCATAATGTTTGTTAGCTAATTCATGACTTTTATTTTTAAATTTAGCTAATAGTTCAGGGTTGTTTGCTAACGTATCAATTTTAGTTGCGATATATTGAGGTGCATTAATCGGAATAATATAACCATTAATATTGTCTTCAACTTCTTCTCTACATCCTCTTATATTTGTAGTAATAATTGCATTTTTCATTGCCATCGCTTCAATAATTGATCTAGGCATTCCCTCTCTATATGAAGGTAAACAGAATATGTCACTTAAATATAAATAATCGCTGATATTATCTAATGAACCAGTAAAAATAATGTTATGATGCTTTTTATATTTTTCTAACTTTTTAAAAGTCATCGTATCACGTTCGCTTTGATGGGTATCACCAATAATAAAGACTTTAATATTTTGATACTTCACTCGCTCTACTGCTTCAAGTAAATCAATAATTCCTTTTTCTTCTACTAGACGGCCAATAAATGTAATGATTAAATCATCTTTTTTAATGTCATACTTTTTCTTTAATAGTTTAATCTTTTGTTGATTAACTTTGTCATAATTAAATTTATCTTCGAAATCAATCCCATTACTAATCCAATGATAATGATATGCATTTTTTCGTGACAAGAAGTGGTGTCTTGTCGCTACTTCATAGTCTTCTTTACTTTGCGTAAATAAGTAATCTGTAAAGAATTTAGCCATTATCTTTTCAATTAAATAATAAATGTAATAACCACTTTTTGGCATACCATCATGAAAATAAAATCCGTGTGCCGTATAAATAACTGCCGGCACCTTTGCTATTTTAGCTGCTAATCTACCTAAAACTGCTGCTACCGGTGTATGTACATGTACAATATCTGGTTTTTCTTGTCTCATCAATTTTATTAATTCGTACACCGTTTTAATGTTACTAATTAATTTAATATCTCTATCGATATTTATATTATGATAAACAATTCCTTTTCTCGTTACCATGTCAAAATGGTGCTCCATTTTGCTAACGCAATGAACGTCGAATCCTTGTCTCACACATGTTTCATTTAAATTTTTCAATAACTTTTTATGTGTCATTTCTATCGCGGCAATTTGCATAATTCTCACTATTATAACCTCCAAAGATATTGGGTTGCTTTAACATCGTCGTCAGCAATTATAGCTTTAACATCGCAAATAACACCTTTATCTTTTATGAGATTTAAATAACTTTGTTTTTGTTGTAAGTATAAATCATGTGCTACCGCAAAAATTGCTACATCTGCTTGTGGCAGTGTTTCAAAGTCTTGTAACTCAATACCATAAATTTTCGTAGCTTCTACCTTATCAGCAACCGGATCATGACTATATATCTCTAACCCATATTCTTTAAGCTCTTTAATTACTTGAATCACTTTTGTGTTTCTTAAATCTGGGCAGTTTTCTTTAAACGTAAGCCCGTAGACGTTAACTTTGGCACCTTGAATTGTTATACCTTGTTTAATCAATGCTTTTATAATATTTAAAGCGATAAATTTGGCGATATTATCATTTATTCTTCTGCCAGACAAAATAACTTCAGGATGATACCCTATAGATTCTGCTTTGTAAGTTAAATAATATGGGTCAACACCAATACAATGCCCTCCGACAAGACCAGGTTTGAAATTTAAAAAGTTCCATTTTGTTCCTGCTGCTTTTAACACTTCTGATGTATCTATATCTAATTGATTAAAAATAATTGCCAATTCATTCATTAGGGCAATATTGACGTCGCGTTGTGTATTCTCTATGACTTTAGCAGCTTCTGCTACTTTAATCGATGAAGCCTTATAAACACCCGCTTCAATTACAGACTCATATACTTCAGCCATCTCATTTGTGATTGTCTCATTTTGACCAGCAACAATTTTTTTAATGGTCGTAAATCGGTGTGTCGTATCTCCAGGATTAATGCGTTCAGGAGAATATCCTACATAAAAATCTTTGCCGTAAACAAGTTTCGATTCTTTTTCTAAAATTGGCACACATACTTCTTCGGTTGCACCAGGATATACAGTAGATTCAAAGACGACAATAGTCCCTTTTTGTAATACTGACCCTACTGTTTCACTTGCTTTTATTAATGGTGTTAAATCTGGTTGATTGTGTTCGTCTATGGGTGTAGGAACAGCTACTATTATAAAATCTGCTGTAGTTAGTTCCTCTTTATGATTGGTAAATTTAATATTTGCTTCTTTTAATTCATTTATAGTTACTTCATTCGTACAATCAATATGACTATTTAATTCTTCAATACGTTGTGTATTTACATCAAAACCTATTACTTTATTTTCTTTGCCAAATGCGACAGCTACTGGAAGTCCAACATATCCTAAACCCACTACTGCAATATTCTTTTTCACTGACAACATTCCTTTTCTTTATTTATAGTAATTTACATACCAATCGATAAATTGTCCTACGCCTTCATCTACACTAACTTGTGGTTTAAAATTAATGTCTCTATACAAGTCATCTACATTTGCGTATGTTTCAGGTACATCTCCTGGTTGTAATTCCATGTAATTTTTAATCGCTTTTTTATTTAACTTACGTTCGATAGCCTCAACGAAATCCATCAACTTAACTGGTTTACTATTACCGATGTTATAAATTTTATATGGTGCAAAAGAAGTTGCTGGATCCGGGTTCACACTATCCCATGCTTTATTTTCATTTGCAGGTATTTCAACTAGTCTTGAAATTGATTCCACAATGTCGTCTACAAATGTAAAATCACGCATCATATTGCCGTAATTATAAACATCAATTTTTTCTTCATTTATGATAGCCTTTGTAAATTTAAACAATGCCATGTCTGGTCGACCCCATGGTCCATATACGGTGAAAAATCTTAACCCTGTCGTTGGCAATTGATAAAGAGAACTATAAGTATGTGCCATTAATTCATTTGCCTTTTTTGTCGCTGCATAAATACTGAGTGGATGATTGACACTATCATGAACATTGAAAGGTTGTTGGGTATTAGCACCATATACAGAACTAGAAGATGCATAAATTAAATGCTCAATTTGATAATGTCGACAACATTCCAAGATATTCATAAAACCTTTTACGTTAGCATCAATATATGTATGCGGGTTCGTTAAGCTGTATCTTACACCCGCTTGTGCAGCTAAATTTATAACAACATTAGGTTCCTCATTTTTAAAAATTTCTTGCAGTTGTTCTAATTCGGCAATATCTTGCTGGTAAAATTTAAAATTAGTTGTGCCAATCATCGATAATCTATCTTTCTTTAAATTCACATCATAATAATCATTTAAATTATCGATACCAATAACAATAATGTTTTTGTCAATAAGCTTGCGTGCTAAATGAGCACCAATAAAACCTGCTACTCCGGTAATGATTACCTTCATGCTATAATTCCTCCAAATTCTTTTTAATTTGCATTGGTACGCCAGCACCTAAATGACCCGTTGGAAGATTTTTATTCACTATGGTGCCTGCTGCAATAATTGTTCTTTCTTCTATCATTACATTACTTAAAATCCTTGTCCCGCAACCTATCCAAACATCATTGGAAATAATTACAGGTCCCTTAATAATGTCGTTATATTTAATTGGCACAACGTTATTATGCCAAGTGTGTGATGAACTTAATATTGAAGAAGCGTGTGCTATTGATACGTCATTACCTATCTTGATGCCACCGTAGCCATCGATATAACACATATCATGTATACTGACATTGCTTCCAAATTCAATATTATTTAAATGTTTAAGAGAAACATACTTGCCAATAAAAACGTTATCTCCTATTTTTGTGCATAAACTTGCTACAATAACATATCTAAATGCAATTTGTATTTTTAAATTTGTTCCTGTATTTAATTCATAAAGCATGTAACGACAATTAACTGGTAATAACTTTAGCAATTTACTAATGGCCCTTAGTACTTTAAATACCACACGTCTTACCTCCTTTTTTTGTAAAATATGTAGTAATTTATAAACATAGTTAGAAGCATTGCTACTTTGTCCCTATGTCTTAGAGCAGTTCCATAATTGTACGTGCCTATTGCGAAAGTGATGAACATGCCATAAACAGTAAATAAAACAATCAAAATCATTTTATTTTTAGTATGCTTATATAATAGTATTGCTAAAAAAGTAGCTACTAAAATCACACAAATATCAAATAATCCAATGATGTCTGATAGCGTGCGAACCTCCCACGGAAACGGTTTTAACAAAAAATAAGTCACTTGTTTCAACTTGGTTTGTATACCGTTAGCCTCATTTACAGATATATAATCTGCTCTCGAATTAAGATCTAGAATCTTCGTATGGTCATCTGTGTTAATAGTATTTTGTACCTTTGCATCGTTAGAATTTACAATAAAAATAACAAAGCTAGTAATAAACAAAATACCTAGCAATATTCTAAATGTCATATGTACATTAGATATAACGACAAAATAACATGCTAAGACCAACAACAACCCTAATAAGCCAATGTGAAAAATTGAGCCAATGATTATGGCACAAACTGCATAAAAGAAATGACTAATATTTTTTGTTTTATATAATTTTAATAGTGCGTGTAAAAATGACATAATAAACATAATGATAAACATTTCTCTTAATGTAATTACAGTCGTAAATATATATATAGGATAAAACGTATACAGCGTTACAGTTATAATGGAAATTTTTGAATTACTTAAAACATGCATACATATTTTATAAAGTAGAATAACTGTTACTGTATGTACGGTAATGTTTACTAATCCTGGAATTAAAATATGGGGTCTCCCTATAAAATAAATTACTGCTAAAAATTGTGAATAAGCTCTAGAATTCTGAAATAAATCCACATTGGTTGCAAAAAGATAATGATAATAATAGTTATCGGCTAATTTTTCAAAGCGTAAATCGTCGTTTCCCGAACCTGGCAAAATATGCACATATTGATGAATCACTAAGAAAAACGCATATAAAATCCACTGTATTAAAACAAGTACTATCAATTTAATATCGTATCTCTTAACCAACATAAAAGATAAAACGCATAAATTGAAAAAAATCAGAATAAAAAAATTACCATAACCTTGCCATAGAGATACCACTAATAAAGCAAGAAAAATTAAAGCAACAATTATTGATTTAATCCCCATGTTTAACTCCTCTAATAATGAAAATTGATATAAGCAATTTCAAACTAAAAACGGTAATCGCAAAAAGTACAAATGTTAACGCAGCTCCAAAAACTGAATAAATTGGAATCAAATATATGCTTCCAATAAACACTACACACACACTAATAATTTGAGTAACAGTATTGTATGTGTATTTTTGGAACGTGTTAATAAATAAATCTAATAATGTACTGGTATAAACCGCAAAACTACTAGTTATAATAATAAGAAGTTCCCTTTTATAATTTAAAAATTGAGCGTTAAATACTAATTTAATAGCAGATTCTATAAAACAAACCTCTAAAATTATTAATCCAAGCAAAATCACTCCGTTACCCGTTAGTATCAACAATAATAGTCGTTGTAAAAATGATCTATTGTGTTGGCGATCAACAACACGCGGTAATAAAAAATTGTACAATGAATAATAAAAAACATTTCCTGCTGAGTAAAAAATGATTAAGCTACTAAAGATACCTACATCAACAAGTGATTTATAATTCTCTAAAGCATACTTAGGTATATTGGTGTTTAAAGATGATAAAAACAAAGCGATAGACAACGGCATCCCAAACTTTATTAACATTAACAATTGTTGCCAATTAAATGTTTTGAAGCTAAGCTGCCTTCTACTTTTGTAAGTTGCGAAAATAATAACTGTTGTACTATAAATTAATAATGGAAGAAATAAATTAGCGCATTTATAGTAACCCACCACGATTAAGCATAGCTGGAACAGTGAAAAGATAATTTTATAAACCCCGACTTTCCAATGTTTGTTTAACTTAATAGCATAGCTATAATCTATTTCCATTAAACTTTCTGCAATCTTACTTAAGGCAATTACAGCCATTAATTTATATAAGTCACTTGTTATATCTGACAATAACCAAACGAATAATCCATACAATGTGAATGTAACGGTCATATTGAGCCATCGTGTGAGATAGATCATTGATTTTTGTAGTTCAGGTTTCGTAACTATTAATGTGCTATAACCATATGACATCATCAGTAGTATAGGTGCTATAACAGCTACTCCATACGTATATGCACCGAGTTCTAACTTTGTGCCAAATTTAATGATTAAGACGATTACGAACCATTGAGTAAAGCCGAAAATCACATTACCAGCTAAATAAACTAAAAAATTCTTATTCAAGATATTTTTCACTTCTTTTAGCAAAACTTATAATATCGATGTCGCCTAATCCTATTTGTTTAATACATTGATATAATTTTGCAGATTCAAATACTTTTGATTTTCCTATATATATTTTGTCGTATATTTGTTGAGGGTGTACCTCATCGTCATTCAATAACTCTTCAAATAATTTCTCTCCAGGTCGAATCCCAGAATATTCAATTTTAATGTCGTTACTATTTTTCCCGCTTAATTTAATTAAGTTCTTAGCTAAATCGACAATTTTTACTGGCTCTCCCATGTCTAACACAAAGATTTCACCGCCTTTTGCAAGCGCTCCTGCTTGTAACACTAATCTTGCTGCTTCCGGTATAGTCATGAAATATCTCGTCATGTCTGGATGAGTAACTGTAACGGGACCGCCTTGTTCAATTTGCTTTTTAAATAAAGGAATAACCGAACCTCTCGAACCAAGCACGTTACCAAATCTAACAGCAACAAATTGAGTCGGACTCTTATTATCATTAAGACTCTGCACTATCATTTCTGCAATACGTTTGCTAGCCCCCATCACATTAGTTGGGTTAACAGCTTTATCGGTCGAAATCATCACAAACTTTTTAACGTGCGCAGCTTTAGCTAGTTCAGCAACATTCTTCGTACCTATAACATTATTTTTAAATGCCGCTTCTACATTTGATTCCATCAATGGTACATGTTTATGCGCCGCAGCATGATAGATTGCATGTGGTTTGTATTTATTAATTATTGTAGCCATTTGCTTTTTATTTTGAATATCGGCGATAATTGGAATTATTTCTATTGCGTTTTTAAATTTATTCACTAGTTCCTGATTAATTAAATAAATACTGTTTTCACCATGACCTAATAAAATTACTTTTTGAGGCCGAAAATTACATATTTGACGACATATTTCTGAACCTATTGAACCACCAGCACCAGTGACTAACACAGTTTGGTTCGTTAAACCTTTAGCTATTTGCGCCATATCTAATTCGACAGGATCTCTACCTAACAAGTCTTCGACGTCTACTTTTTTCAATTGATTTACTTCAAGTTCCCCTGATAATACATCATTAATATTGGGCATCTTAAAAAGATCTATTCCAGCTTCGTTACACATATCATTAATACTCGCCAGTTTAGATTGTTCAAGAGATGGGATTGCTACGACTAACTTTTGGATTTTGTATTTATCTATTAACTCAGGTATTTGTGCTATCGTCCCTTGTACTTTCACGCCGTCTATTAATACCATCTTTTGTTTGTTAGGATTATCATCTACAGCCAACACCGGTTCCATAGCCATATTACTCATTTGTCTTAACAATAATGATGCACTTTGGCCTGCACCAACTATCAATGTTGGCTTTTTCTTTAATGGCTGACCAATCACCTTTTTACTATAAACTCTCCAAAACATGCGAGAACCACCAATAAAAATTAAATGCAACATCCATGTAATAAAGTACAATCTAATAAATAGATGGGTCCACAAAATTAAAGACACGATTGTTGCGGTAATTAATATTGATGTCGTAATTGATCTAACTATAATCATTAGTTCACTAATACTCGCATATTCCCATGCTCTATGATAAAGACCGAAAAAATATGCGGTCCCAAAATGAGATATGAGTAAAATAACGGAACTTAATATTAAAAATTTTATAGGATAAAATTCATAGAATGGTTTTAAAATAAAATACCCTAAAAATATTGAGAATGAAACGATGAGAGAATCTATTGCAGTAAGAATGAATAAGCGTTGTCTAGTATTGAAATGTGTCATTCTATTCACCTCTACTTTGTGTTAATTTATCTCTTGGTGGTAACATTAATAGGTTGCTGCTTATCTATAGTTGAATTTTCAATTATTAATTGCGAATGGTTAAACATCGTTTCAATTTTGGTATTTAATTTTTTTAATTTTCTATGTTTAAATAATTGTTTTATTTCAAAAGGTCTTGATACGCTATGATGTGCGTCAGATGCCACAAAGTGCGCTAGTCCATAACTAATCATTTTGAGTGAAGTTTTTTGTATTTTTTTGCCTAGGTTTCCTAATAGTGAACTAGCTGTCAATTGACTCAAAGCACCTATATTAATTAAGTCAAATAGCATATTTAGATCATTAGCTAATATTTTATTTCTTTCTGGATGCGCAATAATAGGTATAAATCCCATAAGTTGTAGTTCATAAAACAATTGTTTCGTATATAATGGCACTTCATTTGATGGGAACTCTATCAATAAATATTGCGAATCATTTAGCCCAGAGATATTCCCTTTCGTAATTTCATCTACAATTTGATCAGTTAACCTTATTTCTTGTCCATGGTATATAGTTATACCGATATTTCTAATTGCTGGGATTTGCATCATTTCATTAATTAATGACTTAACATTTTGAATGTTATTCGTGTATCTTGGACTTAAATGATGTGGCGTAGCTATAATGCCTGTTATACCTTGTGACTTAGCTTGTTGCAACAAATCGATTGACTGTGCAATATCTTTCGGACCATCATCAATACCAGGTAAAATATGATTATGTATATCTATCATTGTTTATCTTTTCCATAGTAATAGTAATAATCCGACGTATTGTCTAATGAAGCTTTATTAAGAATGGCCCCGATAATTTTTGCTCCCGCAGCATCTAATAAATCTTTAGCTTTTTTCACTTCATCCCTATCATTTCTTTGTACATCAATAACTAAAATGCTATGTTTAGCTACTTGTGCAAATAATTGAGCATCTGTAACTGCATTAATAGGTGGCGTATCAATAATTATAAAATCATAAATTTCTTCTAGCGTTTTATAAATTTCAACAAACCTTTTTGAACCAATTAATTCAGACGGATTCGGAGGTACAATGCCTGACGTTAATACATGCAAATTTTCTATTTCAGTGCTTTTAATAGCTTCTTTAAAAGTTGCTTTATTAATAATTAAATTCGACAAACCTGCAGAATTTGATAAATTAAACACATAATGTTGTGACGGTTTACGCATATCACCATCAATAATTAACGTTCTATAACCTGCTTGAGCATATGTCACACCGATATTTGAAGAAATTGTCGTTTTTCCAGATAAAGGCTTTTCAGACGTGATTAAAATACTTTTTGTAGCGTTCGAAAACATTATATTAGATCGAATTGTTTTAAACTTTTCACTTATCACAGATTTAGGATTATGATGTACAAATAGATTTGATGTATTCTTTACAGTTTTTTTAAACATTTTTGCCCTCTTCTCAATCATATTTTTGAATTAATCCAAGTACAGGAATATCTAAGTTTTCTTTTACATCTGTTTCATTTTTTATTCGTTTATCTGTTAAATGTCTAATTACTATCATAATAATCGTTAACACTGCACCACTTGTAAAACCAATAGTTGCGTTGATTAATAATTTAGGTGATACCTGTACAGCAGAATTATTTGCATTTGATAATATAGATACATTATTTACATCCATAATCTTAGGTATTTCTTTTTGGAAAGTCTTTGCTACATTATTTGCGATACGCTCAGCTTCTTTGGCATTTTTACTTTGAATCGCTATATTTAAAATTTGTGTGTCCGTCTGATTCGTTACAGTTAACATTTTAGCTAATGCATCTGCCTCATATATTATATTGCTGTCTTTAGCAACTTTGTCTAAAATTCTAGGACTTTTAATAATTTCTGAATACGTATTTACGAGTTGTAAATTTGATTGAATTTCTTGTACTTTATTATTAAAGTTTAGAGGCTGTGTCTTTTTTTCATATACTAATAATTGTGTTTTCGCTACATATTTATCATCAATAAAGTAATTTGTTATGACGATACTAATAAACAAAAAAATAAGCGGCACAGTTATGAGCAAAACGATGTTCTTTCTAACTATTTTCCTAATTTCTAATAAATTTAAAGTACTATTCATGTTGCCTCCTATAACTACTATTTAATGGTCATATTTGAGTTCTAATTTTATGTCTCCAAACATGTCACGCTCCTATCTCTCTTTCTATTTTCATTCTCGAGAACATCGAACAAGCATATTTAATTTCTATTTTAATTAATAAGAAATTAAATAGTAAATATAAACATAATATATTTTTATGTTTATATACATTGGCATTATAGCACTATTTAAACTATGAAATTTAATTTTGCAAAGCAAAGTAAAATTAAGTTCATAAAAAGTAAAAAAGAAGCGACGAGCAGTAGCATTGCTTAATATTTGCAGCAATTTTATTAAGAGCTTTATTTTAAATAACGATAATTAAAAGCATTTAATAAAGAAGTTTAAGTACTTAAGAAGATACATATTTTATATATATTAAAACCAAAAAAGACAATCGCTTTTGCGATTGTCCCTTAACCCTATGTGTTACTAATGGAGATAAATGGTGTAATAACACCTACAATTATTATATCAACAATTATTTCTTTAATGTTAAAATCTATAATCTAAGTAAAATTTATATACATATAAGTAAAAGATATAAATATGAAATTGCTATTTGTAATTTAACTATTACTTATATCCTTAAATCTCACTATAGCTATTTTATTTGTTATTTAAAATAGTCACTATGTCGTCTGGTTTTTTATCAATAAGTTCTTCTAATAAAGGAGAAGCTTTATCAAAATCACCTTCTACACTTGCATGGAATATATCAATAAACATGTTTTTCTGTGCTTCAGGTAAATTAGGAATTGCATTCAGTTGTTCATAAAATTCTTCATCACTAATCACAACTCTTGTTAAGTTTTCTTGTGTATATTCTTGAGCAATTTCTTCCATTGTCAATGCGCGATTACTTGTTAAGATAGGAATTTGTTGATCAAATGATTCATCTTGTAATATTGCTACCAAACCTTTTGCTAAATCTTCATGAGTCGTCCAATTTACCGGTCCATCTTTAGGTAAACGTAATTCACCATTTTTTATACCAAGTGAAAAGAAGAATTGTCCACTAGCTGAATAAAAACCATGACGTAAAGATACAAAGTTTAGTCCACTATTATCTAGTAATTGTTCAGTTTTATAATGATCTACCATAGGTTGGAAGTGTGACTCTGGTGAACTACCAATTTGGCTAGTATAAAGTAATCTTGATACACCTGCTTCTTTCGCTGCATTGATTACATTAGTGTGTGCTTGAACTAATTCATCACCTTGTCCGTTCCCAGAAATAACTACTAACTGATCAGCACCTTTAAATGCTGTCGCTAGCGTTTCTGGTTTTTTAAAATCTCCTTCTCTCACACTGACACCTTGATCAGCAAGGTACTGTGCTTTTGAAGCATCACGTACACTTACCCCTAACTCATTTGCCGGATATACTTTTAATGCTTCCTCCACAACTAATTGACCTAATGTACCTGTTGCTCCCGTTATAACTATCATCATTTATTACCTCTTTTATTTAAATTTACAATGTAAAATGTATCATTCATGAAAAGTCAAAGCAATTTATTTAGTTCAAACTATTTAAACTTACAAAATTTAATTTAACACAACAATCCATTAAATATTAATTTCTATACCTATTTACCTTAAAAATTGTTTCCATAAACACAAAAAGACAACTCTTAACGAGTTGCCTTTGTATATATTAAACTTCTGTTGTTTTTTTCGGTAAGACGAATACACCTTGAATAATCGTATCAGAAGTACCCGTACGGTTATCTAATCTTAATGCGACATCTTTCGCATTTTGCGGTACTGTAACGTTATCTATTCTATATGAACCTTCATCAGTTTTAGTAATAGCAGTTACTGTATTATTTAATCTATTATTTTGGTCGTGGAAGCCATATTCCAATTTCGTATTTGCATCAACTTGACTTGTCATTACTAAAATATTAAATTGTTTTCCTGGAGCTAACTCTCCTTCCGCTTTAAGGTTATAGAATAAGTAACCTTTTGGTTTTAACGTTACTGAACCATCTGGATTAAATGAATTAATCGGTTGAGTATTTAACGTTTGGAAACTTAAAAATTGACCGTCTTTCATATATTTAGCATAGTTACCGATATGTTGGAAGTTATCAGGAATTACTAATAAGTTTTCTGCTTTATTTTTCTGATTATCTTCAGGCACTAACGTAAATAGATTTACGTGCGTATCTGTCGTACCTTGACGGTTATCTAAACGAAGCGCAAACTTCTTCGCACCTTGTGGAATCGTAAAGTTTTGTAATTTATATTGACCTTCACCAATCTTAGGTATTTGAGTAACTTCAACTATATAATTATTATTCTCACCTTGTACTGCATATTCAAATTTAGCATTACTATCAACTTTACTAGCTAATACTGTTAGGTTAATTTGTTTACCAGGCGCTAATGCATTTTCAGCTTTTAAATTATAGAATAAGTAACCGTTTGGTTTTAGCGTCACTGAACCATCTGCATTAAGCGAGTTAGTTGGATCTGTGTTTAAAGATTGGAAGCTTAAGAAGTAATTATCGTTTGATAATTTAGCATATTGGCTTAAATGTTCTCTATTAGTTGGAACTGTAACTAAATTATTTTTCAGTGCCGCTTGTGCAACTTCTTGCGTAATTGCCGCTAACTGCGCTTTAACTTGTTCATATTGTTGTTCATTTAAATTATTTGTAGTTACTGCTTCAGCTTTAGTTTTAAATGTTTCGGCATTTTGCTCGTTTGCAGTTAATACAGGCGTTAAGGTTTGAATATTGTTGAGTAAATCTTGTTTTAAGTTAGTCAAAGTTTGAGTATTAATAGTAGTTAGTACAGGAGTAAAGTCAACTTTACCAAATCCGATGTTAGCTCCAGCCCTTGTTTCCAATTCTTTAGAGTCACTGATAACGTAACCCCATAGTTTATCATTCTCTTTGTCGAGAACGGCATCTTTCTTGAACGTTAGATGGAAATCTACGCCTCCACCGATTTTAGCTTTACCTTCTGTGAATTTCTCATCCTCTTTAAACCAATAGAAACCTTTGCTATCTCTAACTAAAACATCTTCACGATCTTGACCGTTCCAACGATACTTCGCGACGACTTTATCTATTTTTCTATTAAGTGCCTCATTTGTACGTAAGCCCCATTGTTCAAAGCGTTTTTTCCAATCCCACCAGTCGCCACTTTGATAGTCTGAAAATTGTAATGTAGCTTTACTTACAGTAACTTTAACTGTTTGTTGGCCATTGTTTTGAGTTACGTTATTATCTAAAGTAAATGAATTATTTAAGTCTTGGCTAGCTTGATCGCTTGTTAATTCTTTATAATGTTGATCGTTATTTCTACTTTCGATTAGCTCGTACATTGCAGTTAATAATTTATTAAGTTCTGCAACATTACTTTCACCAACTGTTCTTGTATTTACATTTTCAGAGATACTATCATAATTTTTATTATAAATATTATTCCAATCACGGTTATGGAAACCTGAATGACGTGTAACTTGACGTAAGAAGAATTTGCGTTCTTCATCTGATAAGAATTTACTATTTGCTTCGATATACTTTAAGACGTCGACGTCTTTAGTATTGGCATTAACCGTTTGACGATTTTGAACCGTTGTTGGACGAACTTCTTGTAATGCATAACTTACACGTTTATCAATGTTAGCTAATTTCGCTTTAGCATTAACATATTGCTCAGCAGTTTGTACATTGGCTACCGCCGCTGTAACTAATCCCAAGTAATAATTTTTATTCGCGTCTACGTCTGCAAAACCTCGTTGAGCATCATTAATTTTATTATTTAAAGCGTCTTTAAGCGTCGCTAAACTACTAGCGTTAAAGTTCTTATCAAAATTTTGATTCTCAAAATTAAACTTCTTAAATTCGTAGCTTACTACTGCCATAGGATGGAAATGCCTTGCGTCACTAATAATATGACCCCATGCTTTGTCTTCATCCTTGTTTAGGATAACGCCTTTTTTAAGTTTGACTAAAAAGTCTACTCCACCGCCATAATGTGGTTTATAGCCGTTAGCTTCGTCATCTTTATGCCAGTAGAACCCATCTTTGTCTCTTGTCATCACTTGATCATAGGCTTTCTTATTCCACTTATATTGAACTCTAACTTCTTCAATCTTTTTACTTAGCGATTCACTTGTGCGTAATCCCCAATGTTCGAAACGATGGTTCCATGGATGCCATTTACCACCTTGTGGGTATGAAATTGGCACAAATTCTTTTCTTAAGCCTAATTTAATAGATTGTCTACCTTCGTCATCCTTTACGATATCATTACTAACTGTAAAACTATTTGTACGTCTAGCTGTATCGTCTAATCTTAAATCAGTATAATAGTTATCTTTATCACGATCGGCTATTAGTCTTTGAACAGCATCTACAACTGTTTTAACTCCTCTTACTTTTTGCTCTCCTACTACACGATCATTAACATCAGCACCGATAGAGTTATATTGTCCTTTATAAATATTTTGCCAATCTTTATCTGGAAATTGTACTTCTCTAGATACTGCACGTAAAAAGAATTGACGTTCATTTTCAGTTAAATATTGCTTGTTTTCTTCAACATATTTTAAAACGTCAACTTTTTTTGTATTTGCCGCAATTTCTTTTGGAGCCACTTGAGCTTGTTGTAAAACTTTAGGTGCTTCTGAAACACTTTGTCCTTGATTGTTATCCGCTGAATTTACTGCAGGAGCTTGTACCACTTGCGGTTGACTACTACTTGAAGTAGCTTGCGCATTAGGTTGTTGAACACTATTAGAAACGTTATCAGCTGTGGTATTATGCTCACTAACTTGAGCACCCTCGTTCGCATTAGTATTCGCATTGTTTGTTGCATCTACCGTGTCATTTTGTTGCTGAGATTGTCCTTGTGCATCATCGTCAATACTTTCTGTAACTTGTGAGCCTTCTTGTACTGGTTGGTTCTCCGATGCTTGAGCGTTGTTATTATAGAAAAAGATGCTTCCTACTAATATCGAGGCGATACCGACACTAAATTTTCTAATTGAATATTTGTTGTGTTTTCTAGCTGCAAATTCTTGAATATTTTTCAATTTAATCCTACTCCCATTATTAAATTTTTGCCTAACACAATCTAATAAAGTTATATAATATAAATTTATTAGCGTTAGTCAAATCAGTATTATAAATACATTTAATGATTAATAAAAGATACTTTCAGTTTTAAGTAAAATAATAGAGTGGAATAGGTAAAAATAAAAAGTTTTGCTCATTCGTATATACTTGATAACAATCATTCTAATTGATTCAATAGTATATTTTTGACTATTGTTCATCTTGTGCTGCTAAAAATAAGCGAGCGTGACAAAAATCTTATTTGTAAGAAGTTTTATAGTCTCGACTCGGAAAGTTAAAAATGTTTGATATAAGTGCATTTTCAATTCAGCCATCTACTGACAACAAAAAAAGAGCCTGAAGACAATATGATGTCCCAGACTCGTCTCATAGTATGTGATGTGAGTATATTAGCTAAAATAATGATTAAAACGCTAAAATATAACCATTAAAAGTTAAATATAAAAAACTCGCTACACCTAATAATTGAATTTTATTACTCATTATAAATAACCTCCTTCCAAATTTTAAGCTCGAAGTGTTAACTGAATTCTATCATCATGTTTATGAATACAGATATTCAGTTTTTGTAGTGAAGAGCGAGTAACTCTTCGTGACAACAATACTTATATTATGTCGTTAAGTACATAGTCTTTAAGAATTTAGTAAATTTTGTAGATAGTTGAGTAAAATAATCTAACTTTCAATATAATTTATAGCATTATTTATTATTTTCAATCCAATTATTTACTTCAGTTGTTATAGGTGCAAAATATGTACTTGAACCACCTACGCCTGACAATATACCAATTAATTCATCAGTTTCTTTTAAATAAAGTCCCGAACCAGATTGTCCTCCACCGGCAGTCGGCGCGATGTCAGTTTCAATCGTTTTTCCTCCTGACGTATTGCCTTTAGCTGTTATTTTACCTTCTTTTTTTACTTGGTAATTACCGCTCGTTTCTTTAGGATAGCCGATTGTATATACCTCTTGACCTATAAAATCACTTATTTCATCAACCACTTTAATCTTAGGTGCTTTTTCAGCTAAATAGTGCTCCATACTTTTAGAAGGTTCAGTGCCTTTTATAAGTGCAATGTCCTTGCCGCCTGTAATTTTATTATTGGTATAATTAATACTTTGCGTAATTGGCATATAAGACAATGGATCTAAAATACCCGAATATGCAGGATAAATATAACCTAACTCCGCTTCTTGACTTTGATATTTAACTGCATGACCCGCCGTTAAATACGTTGTCGGCGATAACGCTACCGCTGTACTCCAAATGCCATCGAATTCAAATTTAGATGTAAATAAATGATTCCCCTGAGTCGTATCAGTAACGATAACACCTTCGTCGTTAGCTTGTGCCTGTGGTACTGCACCAAAAAGTAAAGTAACAAATATAGATAAAAGCATTAATATTTTTTTCATGATTTCACTCCTTGTTGTAAATATTAATATTTAAGTAAAGTATCTAAAATATTAAACTAAATTTATATATTTATATATATTTCACGTTAAATAGGTAAAGATCACTCTTATATAAAGTAAAAAAGGAGCGGGGAAAATCTTATTTTTATAAGAAAATTTTATAGCCCTGCCTCGGCATAGATGATTTGAGTTGAAATAATCTTGATATAACCGCATTTTTAATTCAGTCATCTAGTGACAATAAAAATTAGAGCCTGAAGACATTATTATGTCCCAGACTCTAATACAAACCGAATACTCTCCCGGCTAACCCAAGCGTGACAAGTATAGTGCCCACAAACCACTTGATTTGGGTATTTTTTATATCCGCAATTTGATATTTCATTTTATCTTCTATAATATTAGGTAAATTATTTATTTTATCATTTAAAGTTTCAAACATTTCGTCAATTCTTCTTTCATATTGTTCAAATTCATTTCTATCAATATTGTTAGGCATGTCATCACCTCAAACATTTATTATTTGGTAGTCATGTGCTACTTGTTAACATTAATCTTACTCTAGACTAAATTTGATGAGTTTAAATTAGAAATAGCTATAAATCTATATCTATTTACTTAAATACTACAACTTATATTGCCTAACTTTTTTACTAACTTTCTTTGATAATTTACTTTTAATAAACGACAAAACTCCGCTATGCTAACTTTAACTTAACATAGCGAAGTATTATGAATTAATAAGTTTAAATGTTATGTTTTATAATTTAAAACTTAAATTATCGTGATTCTTTGTATAGTATGGCTTAACTTTACGAGTAGCTAGATTTTGAATATTAAAACTTTCTCTTTGGTTACCGATTCTAATATTATGATATTGTGATTCATCTTTCACTTCTAGCGATAAATCATAGATTTCTTTCTTTTTATATTTATCAGCATGAAATGGTACTTCAATTTTAAATAAATCCCCTTCCAATTGAGTAACTTTAGTATCGACGCAATCACACTTTGATATTTTATTATTTTCTAAAGTAGATCTATGATAAAAAACACCTATAAATTCTGGTTGTACATTTTTTTCAGCATTTAACTTCACTTTTATATCTATTTTATATTTATTTTTATTGATCTTTTTCTGATTAATATTTATGAGCTTTGCCTCAGGTTTAAACACAGTTTTGTTCTCTTCTGTTTGCTCAAATAACTTCACCCATGACTTAGCAAAGTTTTCATTAGAAAATTGACTCGCTTTTTCAATTGC
The DNA here is from genome assembly GCF_003019255.1 of Staphylococcus kloosii. Classification (NCBI taxonomy): domain Bacteria; kingdom Bacillati; phylum Bacillota; class Bacilli; order Caryophanales; family Staphylococcaceae; genus Staphylococcus; species Staphylococcus kloosii. Next base: position 1,366,174 of record NZ_CP027846.1, on the reverse strand, counting down.
AGCTGCAGAAAACTTTTGTTGCTCGGATGTTGATTTATTTAAATAATTTATTATAGAAGATGCTAAATCTTCTATATCTCCATTTTCAGCTAAATAACCGTTAACTCCGTGGTCTATCATATCAGACGGCCCGTATTTAATATCATAAGCAATAACAGGCGTACCATTCGCAATACTTTCTTGGATCACTAATGCAAACCCTTCATATTGTGATGTAAGTATGGAGCAGGCAGCAGTCTGTAAAATTTCATCGACATCGCTTGAATAACCCATTAATTTTACATGTTCTTGTAAACCTAATTTATTGATTAAGTTTTGTAATTTAGTTCTTTCATCTCCATCGCCGTAAATATGTAATGTTGCTTCTGGTTTAGCTTTAACTACTTGCTTAAATGCTTTAATTGCATGGTCTAACCTTTTTTCTTCATGTAACCGTGAGATTAGCACTACCTTATCACGCGTTCTTTTTTGCGAAATATCTGAAATTTTAATCGAGTGTGGTATAACGTAATAATTATTTCTATAGCCAAACCTATCAATGATATCTTGCCTTTGCTGTTGAGTGAGTAATACGAGTGCATCAATATCATTTAAATTATTTAAAACTTGTCTATTTCCTAATCTTATAACGTCAGTACCAGGTCTTAAATGAATACTATGTGTCATAAATATTTTCCTAACTCTAGCATCGGTAATATTCATTATATTAGGATCAAGTGCTCTAGCTTCCCCAACTAAATAAGTGTAATCATCTGTAATAAACTGTTTAATAAAATATTCTTTAAATTCATCAAAGTTGCCAAACCTAATTGGTGTATCTTCAAATAACACGACGTTTTTTATTTTTTGTTTGTTACTTGTAGCATCGTACTCTCTTGTAACAATAGGTGTTTTATCGAGTTTATAAAATACTTGGCGAGAAAGTTTATTATCATAATAATAACTTGTCCAATATAAATAACCATCTTTATCAATAATATCTTTTTTTACACATATACTATTATCACTAAAATGTTTAACTTCGTGAATTAAGTCATTTTTATATGTGACCTCAAGTTTTTTTAAACCCTCATGATAGTATTCCATTTTATTATCATTCACCTTAACACTGATTAACCCATCCGTATCTACATCATATTGCTTTTTATCCCTATTTGAACATTGCGTTCTAAAAAAATCATTTAAATTAATAATGTCGACTTTGCCCTCTAAGTCATATCTTTGTTTAATTTCTGCGCTTGTTTCCCGAAAATTATGGTCAGCATGAAATGTTAATACTTTAGATTTTATATTTTCATAATCATATAAAATTCTAGCTTTGTTTAACAAAGATGCTGTTAAGCCACCGTGATCTTTGTCCAACCTACTTGTTATAAATATTATATTTTTCAAATATAACGCCCCTTTAGAATACTTACTTGTATTAGAGAGTAACACAAATTATAAAAAAATTATAGTTTTAGAGTAATATTATTATCGATATTTGAAATATATATATTGTTAAAGTAAAAAAATTTTATTTTAAACTACCTTTCTTTTAATTTTAGATCAACTACGAATTGGCACATTTCACCAAAAATTTAGTTACAAATACTCTAATTTGTTACAAATTGATGCAGAATATTTACTAAATTTGTAAAATACAATATAATGTGAGTGATTAACATAATTTATTATTTAATAGCATAAAATTTCTAATTATGTAAATTAAATTAAGAACAATTCCAAAAACTAATAGAAACAATACCAAGGAGCTAATACAGCATGGATTATGAAAAAGAAATTAAAAAAATGGGATGGACTAGAAGAGAAGTAAAAAATAGAATTGAAGGTATTATGGATGAAAAAATAGATGACGAAGACCTTAAACAAAAATCTAAAAAAGACGATTCTCGTGAAAATGTAGCTGATGTAGTCGATTCCTTTTTTAATAATAATGATAATTAATTTTCGTGATCATTAGCATATATAATAAAAGACACTTTTGATTGAATTCATATTAATATGAGTTTAGTCGAAAGTGTTTTTATATAGAACAATAGCGCATATTTTACTTATTTTTATTGTAATAAGAAATTTTGTTTTTAATACATCAAAATCTATTATTTAATTAATACTGTCCCTATTAACTATATACATCAAATTTCAAATTAATTTAGTCTACAATCTTTATTAAGTCTTGTTTTTAGTTAGTCTTTTAAGGGAATTTATACATATATTACTTAAAGGGGCGTTTTAATATGATTAATAATATTGATGAAATTAATGTACCAGACAGTAAAATTGTTCAAGATGCTCAAGGTATTGTGCATGAATACGGAAATGAACTCATTTGGAACCATTCAAATCGAGTATATCTATTTGGTGAAATTAAGGGGACTCAAGATAATTTAAAATATGATAAAGAATTGTTATATATTACGTCTTTATTCCATGATTTAGGACTTACAAATCATTATAGTAGTGATGATTTAAGATTCGAGGTTGATGGTGCCAACGCTGTAAGACAATTTTTAGATACTTATAATTACGATGAACGAGATCTACAATTGGCTTGGGATGCGATTGCTTTGCATACTACGCTCGGTGTTGCAGAGCATAAAGAAAATAACGTAGCCTTACTTTATCATGGCGTAGGTATGGATGTTATGGGTGACAACTGGAACCAATATTCTGATGATATTAGAAAAGCTATAGTGACAAAATTTCCACGAGGTAATTTTAAAAAAGATGTGATTAAAGCATTTTATGATGGTTTTAAACACAAACCAGAAACAACATTTGGCAATATTAAATCAGACGTCATCAAATACTTTGAACCTGAATATCCACAAAATAATTTCTGTTCTTGTATCTTACGCTCAAAATGGGATCAATAAATGTAGAGCCTGAGACATATCGTTTCAGGCTCTAATTTTCATTGGAAGTAGATGACTTAATTAAGAATGAGCCTATATCAAGCTACTTTCAATGCTAGTCATTCTTGCCTAGGTGGGACTAAAAATTGTGCTTATACAAATAATATTGTTGTCCCCTTCGCATTTATATAGCCTATTTCAATCCTTACAATGAGTCTTATACTCTAGGTATATACTTATCTCCAAAACATTCTTGAAATAATTAAATATCCCTCAGCAAAGATACTCGCTGCAACAATCTTATTAAGCAATAAATATTTATTGTTCATTCACTAACCCCCTCCCACATTAAATAAAAACTATTAAAATATTACTTTATATTTACTGAAAAATATATATTCTATAGCCTTTAAGTAAATAATAAGGAGTTTAATGCAAAATCTACTTATAAATTTAATATGTCATATCATATAATAATAAGTTTTAGCATTGTTCCAATGTTTAGCATAAAGTAAACTACTAAAAATATATGAAAATAATCATATTATGCAACGTCCCACCGATTTATAATAAAAATTAATACAATAATTTTTAGTACGCTATTTCATGTGTCAGTATAATTTACTATCTTTCTTTTTTAGTTAATTTCTACTATATCTACTAAGCTAAACTTTGTAATCTCACCGTTAATAGACAATTGCAATTCACAGTTATGTACATCTACCTTATGAATATATCCATTTATTTCTTTAATATATCCATCTTCAAAATATTTAAAAGCAATATGTGGATGATTAAACATTTTTTCTATTAATTTTTGATTTAAAATATTTAATTGATCTTCTGATAACATAGGTCTTTCTATTTTATTTTGGTCAAGCATATATTGCTCTATCCTAGCGAACTGCTCTGGCATTGTAGCAAATGGCTGCCATTTTACGTTACCTCTCCCTCTGGGAATACGTGGGTTTAAGTACTTACGTGGTATTTTACGATAGTCAGATTCATAACAATAAGGTTCTGGCATACCTTTATTAATGATTTTCATCTCAGTCACCTCTTTACTATAATAGAACGTATGTTCGTATAAGTAAATAAAAAAATACGCACCCTTTTAAGATGCGAACTTTTTATTAGATACCTAAGAATTATAAAGTGAAAACTTGTATAGTATACTAATATATGCCAAATATTCTACCAGCTAAAGCACTAGTTGCAATAACAGTGACAATAAACCATTTCGTTTGTGCATGTTTCATTTTATTAATACTAGATTCGATTTTAGAATTTAAAGCCTCTAAAGTCTCTAATCTGGTATTTTTTATTCTATCTTTCAAATCATTGTTCGTAGCATTTAAAAGTTCTTTAAGCTCATTAATACTGTTATCAATGTTATCAAATCGTGCATTCATATGTTTTTGATAATGTTCAAACTCTAAAGTTGTAACATACTCACTATTCATAGTATCACCTACTACTTTTTTAAAATTACTTTTCTAGATTCTAAATGATAAAGCGCTATTTTTTAATTGAATTCTAACAAAATCACTATATTTAATAGCTATATTTTTAGCATTATATTACGAAACTTATTATAAAAAGTACAGAAAAAACTCAAAATAAAAAAAATAGTGGCATCTTAGGCACAAAAATCAATGTGAGTTATACATCATAGTATAACTCTCAAAATTTTTCTAAGCGCTTCAAAATTAATATATAAGTAAAATTTATTCAAATTAAGAATCAAACAATCTTTATTATTATTTATTTTAAAACCTCGATAACCTAGTTTAATTTCATTAAACTTTTACATATATTATAATTAAAATAGCAATTTTAAAGGATAGATAAAAATATGAAGCTAACAAAATACCCACTTAATGAAAAAGATTATACAACCGCCTTAAAAATATGGGAAGAATCAGTATGTGCAACACACGATTTTTTAACAGAAACTGATAGATTAACGTTAAAAACAGAAATTCCTACTTACTTTAAATATGTCGATGCATATTTATGGTTTAATGATAACGAAGTTGTCGGATTTTCAGGTATAAATGAACAAAATTTAGAAATGTTATTTATAGCACCTGAACATTTCCATAAAGGTTATGGCACAGAAATATTACAATATTTAATTAGAGAGAACGATATAAAATACGTTGACGTTAATAAAGATAATCATAATGCTTTAAAATTTTATCAAAAGAATGGATTCAAGCAATATAAAGAATCAAAAAAAGATGCACAAGGTAGAAATTATCCTATTTTACATTTAAAACTATAATTTATTAACTACTGCTTTTAATTTATTTTTTAAATGTTTTACATAAAATATATATTCATTACATTATTAACAAAGAAGCTTTTCGTATTTGCTAGGATAACAAGAGAAATTTTAACCAACGGCCTTTAAATAGGAAAAACAGTAGAAATTCAGTTCTTAAAATTGAATTTCTACTGTTTTTTTATTTTAGGACATATAAAGTCGCTAAAATTCTAACTCGTCTATTCTAAAATTACGTGTAGATATTACGTATCAACAACTACTTCAACTATTGTTTTTTAGGTAATACAAAAATTCCTTGTACTACAACATCTTGTTTACCTAAACGATTATCTAATCTTAATGATACATCAGTCGCGTTGTCTGGTACTACAACGTCTTCAACGCTATATACTCCATCTTGTGTTTGAGTTATCGCCTTAATCGTTTTGCCATATTCTCCATTACTGCTATGGAATGCATATTCAAATTTAGTATTAGCATTATTAGAATTAGACAATACTTTAATACTAAATTGTTTTCCTGGTGCTAATTTATCTTGTGCTTTTAAATTATAGAAGAAATAACCGCCTGGTTTTAAAGTTAATGAACCGTCTGCGTTTAACGAGTTTAATGGGTCAGTTTTAAGCGTTTGGAAACTTAAGAAGTATGGGTCGCTATTTGTAGCAGCATAATCCTTAATGTTTTCTTTATTGCCAGGAATTACCAATAGATTTTGACCATTAGGATTACTATGATCAGATGAAATCACTTTAAATCCACTTACTTGAACTGCGTCAACTCCATTTCTATTATCTAGACGCAACACAATTTTCTTCGCGCCTTGAGGTATAGTATAATCAGTTAACTCATAAACGTTTTCCTTAACTTTCCTTATTGTCGCTAGATTGCCAATATAAGTATTATTAGCATCTTGAGCCCCTAATTCAAATTTGGCTCTAGGATCTACTTTACTAGTAACTACTTTAACATTGACTTTTTTACCTGCTGCAAGTTCATTCTCAGCTTTTAGCGTGTAGAAGAAGTATCCTTTTGGATTTATAGTTAATGAACTATCGGCATTTAGTGAGTTAACTGGATTAGTATTTAATGCTTGGAAGCCTAAGTAATAACCATCTTCAACTTGTTGCGCATACTGGCCAATATGTTGTCCCTGACTAGGTACAGCAACTAAGTTATGCTTTAATGCACCCTTAACAAGTTTGTGCGTAACCTCTGTTAACTTATCGATAGCCTCTTCAAGTTCAGTTGTATTTTTTGGTGAAGTATTGATACTATTAACTTGTTCTTTAAAACCTTTAATATCATTACTATCATCGAAAACTTGTGTTAAGGCATCAATGTGACTTAACGCTTTAGTTTTTAACTGCGTCAATGTCTTAGTGTTAATATCATTAGCTTGGCTGTCGAAATTAATTTTACTAAATCCAATATTAGCTCCAAAAATAGTTTCTACATTGTTACCATCGCTAATATTATAGCCCCAAATTTTATCCGTATCTTTGTTTAAGACTATATCTTTTTTAAACGTTACATGGAAATTAATACTTCCACCCACTGATTTTTTACCACCAGAGAATTTTTCATCTTCTCTAAACCAATAGAACCCTTTTTCGTCTCTAGCTAAAACTTCTTCATAATCTTGACCATTCCAACGATAAGTAACTGTAACTTTAGCAATTTTATTATTTATAGCTTCATTAGTTCTTAATCCTCTTTGTTCAAAGCGGTTCAACCAAAGTTTGTATTTACCATTTTCATATTCATTAATATCTACACTATCTCTTTTGATTTCGATATTTGCTACTTGGTAGCCATCTTTTTCAGTAATATTCAATAGTTTAAAGTGATTTTCTAGTTCTTTAACTACTTTATCCTTAGCAAGCTCTTTGTAATAATTAGTATTATTACGATTTTGAACTAAATCTTGTAAATTAGTTAGTAATTTATTTAGATACGTAATATTTTCTTGAGAATTAGGTAATCTACCTAAAGTCGCTTGATCAGATAGCGCGTTATAATTTTTCCAGATATCTGGGAAGTCAGTCACACGAGACGCATTTCTTAAGAACAACTCTAATTCAGGCTGTGAAAGATGTTGCTTTTGATTATTAATATAATCAAATACTTCTTTATATTTTGTATGTTGATCCACTGTTTTTTGTTCTATATTGACAGGTTTTACTTCCTTAAGAGCAGTATCTACACGCTTATTGATCGTTTCTAAAGTTAATTTCGCGCGATGCTTTTCAGCGGCATCTTCTAAATCACTCGTAGCTTTTGTCACTAATTTTGCGTAATAATCTTTGTTATCAAGATTATTACTGCTTGAGTTACCACTTGGTTTATTTATTTTATTGTTTACTTGCTCTTTTAATTTATTGATTTCCTTATCATCCGCGGAATTATTTTGCGTTACACTATTCTGTGATTTCTGTGTATTACTTCCGACTGCACTGTTAGTTTGAGCGTTTCCAGATGATTGAACAGGCGCTTTGACTACATTAGGTTGTCCATTTTTATTTGTTGCTTGCTTATTAGGTTGCGTTGTTGAATTACCGCCTGCACTATTTTTATTAACATCCTGATTACTTCCAGTATTTAAACTTTGTACTGTTTGTTCTTGATTAGTAGTAACCTGTTCAGTATTAGTTGCCCCTTGTGCTTTAGGTTGAGCTGTTTCATTTTGTTGGACATTATTTTTTACTTCTGCTTCAGCAGCCTGTGCTTCATTATTGCTATAAACAAAGGCACTCCCAACTAATATAGAGGCGATGCCTACACTAAATTTACGAATCGAATATTTATTACGTTTTCTAGCTGTATCTTCTTTGAAGAATTCCAATTTAATAACCTACCTTACTATTATATTCTACAAATTAATATATATTATCTTTTTTAATAATAATTCGTCCGAATTTAATTATATGTATAGTTATTGATTTAAAGAAGATAACAAGGCCATATGGTAAATTTATAACTACATAGTTGTAAAAATTAGGACAAATTCATCCATATTTTAATCTAATTAGTTAACTCATATTCACATGAAAAAGGTATTAAAAGTTTGAAAAATTGAAGAATAATAAAGAATTTAGAGGGAAAGTAACATTTATTGCTAATTTAAAATAGTTCTATACAAAACTTCAAATTGGTAAATATTTATCCATATAAAAGTAAATAAAATGATGTTACACTACATAATTTTCGAAGAATGAAGAATATCAAAGTATCTTAAACTAAAGAATTCTATAAATCTTTTACAATCAATATTTAAAGGACTTTCTCGAAATATATTTAACATCAAAAAAGCCCACCTATTTATTTAGGTGGGCTTTCATATTCATATAAATCCAAAGCTTTATTAAAATTAAAATTTTTTAATTTATGTTCTACTCTTTTAATGTGTCTAATGACAGAAGCATTAATATCTTTTTTTATTGTAAGTTGTACTAATAATTATATCTACATTGCTTTTTATAGAATTTAAAAACATCCACTAGCTAATGAGTGTTAGTATAACCCTAATATTTTAGCACCTAAGCCTATAACTCCTAAAATCAAACTTCCAGTTGCAATAGCAGTACCAATTATCCACATTATGATTCGAAACTTAGCATTATTAACATGTTTTTCTATTTTATCTTCAAAAGTAATAGGTAACCTATCTATTTTAGAATTAAGACTTTTAAAATTATCTTCAATTCTTTTTTCAAATTGATCAAATTCTTTTCTTTCTATAAATTCACTCATATTACCCACCTCTTTTTATCATAAAATTTTGATGGTATTTCAAAGCCACTTGTCTGTGTTAATTAACTTAAATTTACTTGTTTAATCTTTGTTATGAATTGTAATATATTTTTACTGTCGTTTATCTTTATCACCTAAAACATTTACATGATAATAATTGGTTTGCATTCTTTTCTATATTAAGATCGATTAAGCAAACAACGCAGCAGAATGAAGTTTGACTTAGAATATTATTTACATTAACTTCTGCAAATGGTGCATCTATTACTATTTGCAGCTAGTGTTTGAAGTTGAATATAATAAATCTTCTATCTATAGAATACTTTACAACAAGTTAACTAGTATATTAAATATTCCAAAGTAGTAAAGATATAGCGTTGATTAGTAAAATATGCATTAGCTTATACTTATTTCAAATAAAAGCTATCCGTATATAATATGTATTCAAATGTTGAACATAGATTTAACTCTTTAGACAATAAAAATAATTAAAAACATATCATGGATTGAATCTCAATTTGCTGGTAGACATTCTCCACAGCAATTAATTTAAGAATTTTATATTCTAAGTGAAAAGCTAAAAATTAAACTGTAATTGAGTAAAAAAATCTGAATAAAGTCTTATCTAAGTCTACTATATACACTGCTTTTATTTACTTCATAATGATATTTCAATATATTACATTTCAAAACGATTAGGATATTGCAATATATTACATTTCAAAACGATTAGGATATTGCAATATAAAAACGATTAGGATATTGCAATATAAAAACGATTAGGATATTGCAATATAAAAACGACGATGGCTGTATACTCTTACTTGTTATATGAAACTGCTGAAAAAGAGAAAGATAAGGCCATGACTGCATTAGAAGCAATGCCAACATCATTGGCGTAATGAGATAAAAAATGTGAGGACGTTGGCGTTAAATTGGCATAGAATTTCATAAACGGTGCTTAACGAAGAACCTCGATATATAAGAAACCCCCGTTATATCAACGTTCTGTTAAACGATGAATAACGAGGAATATCGAAATTACGGAGAGTGAGGGATTCGAACCCTCGAGACGCTTGTGGCGCCTACACACTTTCCAGGCGTGCTCCTTCGGCCAACTCGGACAACTCTCCATATAAGAATATAAAAAAACAGAAGCGATTTTTCACTTCTGTTTGTATGACCCCGACGGGACTCGAACCCGTGTTACCGCCGTGAAAGGGCGGTGTCTTAACCGCTTGACCACGGGGCCATGGCTCCACAGGTAGGACTCGAACCTACGACCGATCGGTTAACAGCCGATAGCTCTACCACTGAGCTACTGTGGAATAATATTAGATGGAGCGGGTGATGGGAATCGAACCCACAACATCAGCTTGGAAGGCTGAGGTTTTGCCATTAAACTACACCCGCTAGTTAACGATTATGGGGCGGTTGATGGGAATCGAACCCACGAATGTCGGAACCACAATCCGATGCGTTAACCACTTCGCCACAACCGCCAAAGTTAAAAGTAATGGTTCAGGACAGAGTCGAACTGCCGACACATGGAGCTTCAATCCATTGCTCTACCAACTGAGCTACTGAACCATAATGGCGGTCTCGACGGGAATCGAACCCGCGATCTCCTGCGTGACAGGCAGGCGTGTTAACCGCTACACTACGAGACCAAAAATATGTAATTGCGGGAGGCGGATTTGAACCACCGACCTTCGGGTTATGAGCCCGACGAGCTACCGAACTGCTCCATCCCGCGGTAATAATATTAAATTCTTTACGATTGGCTTACCAAATTATCTTACCATGTTTATCACTATCAAGTCAAGAACTATTTGTTAACAAAAACGTTTAATTTCAACTTGTTACTTGCAAAACGCGACTGTTTTTTAAGCCTTTTTAAGTATATTAATTTTCTGTACTATAGTCAATAACTTCCCTGAACTTTTTAGTGTAAAAAAGGATTATAACAATAATATTTTAATTTTAGTGATGAATTTATATTAATTTTAATCCAAAAACCCCCATATAACGCTCAAACATCCCCTCACTTCATTCCCATTTTTGAAATTCAAGAGCCCCCTCCCTTTATTTAGCCATTATTTTTTGAATGTTTTCTTGTAACGTAATAAATGTTGAGAACCCATCTTCATCTATAAAATGACCACCGTAAGACGTAACTTTACATTTACCATTCAAAATATCCATTAGGCGTTGTGTTTCTTTATATGAAATATATTTATCGTCTTTTGCGCATAAACCATAAAATTGTTGTGCTTTGTTTTTAATATTTTCATAGTCAAACTTCTCATTATTTACAGATAAATTGTCATCAATAGCTGTTGCATCTTCTTTAAAACCAGAAATAATAAATACACCTTCTATAGGATCTATTTCTTGTAACTCTAAATATTTAAGTGCAGCCAATGTGCCATAACCATGAGTAATAAAATATGTATCATTTTTACTTATGCTAACTTGTTCGTCCATTGCTTTTACCCAAGCTTTTAATGGCTTAGAATAGGCATCTGCCATATCAAACAATGTAACGTTATAACCTTCCAATTGTAAATTATTACGTAACCAGTCATACCAATGATTCGTTGCATCCCCTAGTTTTGAATGTACAATAACGATATCTGTCATATCTTTCACCTCATTTATATTAAAAAGTTGAAGTTGCATACATACCTTATGGCATATATGCACACCTCAACTATATTTTTTATAATTCAACTAACATACTTTCAACAGATTCTTGAGCTTGAGCAACACAGTCTGGTAAGCCAACCGCTTCAAACGGCGCACCAGTAATACGTAATCTCGGATATGTTGTAGCAATGTGCTCTTGTATCTCTTTAATTTTATTTATATGACCAACATGATATTGTGGCATACTATGAGGTAATCTATTTACGATACTAAAATCTGGATCACCGTAAAACTTCATCATCTTACTCAAATCATTTCTAACAATGTTAACGATTTCGGAATCAGTGTGCTCTTCGACTACCGTATCTCCGGGTTTACCTACGTAAGCACGTATTAGCACTTTACCCTCAGGCGTTGTAAATGGCCACTTCTTACTTGTCCAAGTACATGCGGTAATATTAGTATTACTTGTACGTGCAATAACAAATCCTGTACCTTCATACGTGTTTTCAATATTCTGTTCATCAAATGCCATTACGACAGTGGCTACTGTTGTAGATTGCATCGTTTTAAAATAATCTAACGCTGGATCTTCCTTAAACCAGTTCATGAATACTTCATGTGGTGTAGCAATTATAATGCCATCATATGTTTTACTGTCGTCTCCAATAATCAATTTATAATTTTGTTGGGACACGATAACATCATCTATAGCTGTATTATATTTAATCTTAACGCCTTTATTTTCTACATATTCTGTCAGATATTCGATAAAAGAACTTAGACCATGTCGAAATTGTTTAAATTGCCCTTTTGGAGAGCCTGGGTATAATTGACGCTGCTTCATACGTTGTTCTTTTTCATGTTTCATGCCTTTAATTAAACTGCCAAATTGTTCTTCACGCTTTTTGAATTCTGGGAAGGTACTCATTAAACTTAAGTCATCAATGTTAGTTCCATAGATACCACCCATTAATGGCTCTATTAAATTTTCTAAGACTTCATCACCGAGTCTGTCTCTAAAAAAAGCACCTACCGAAATATCTTCATTCATTTTTGTCGGTTTTTTAATTAAATCTAAACCTGCTCTTAACTTACCTTTTAACGAAATAAGTTTTGTAGAAATAAATGGTTTAATGTCTGTAGGAATGCCCATAATAGAGCCACCCGGGATTGGATAAAGTTTATTTTTAGCATAAATATAAGATTGCCCTGTTTGATTGGTTATCAAGTCATCTTTTAACCCTATTTCTTCTGCTACATCAGTCATAATTTTTTTACGGCCTAAATAAGATTCTGGACCTAATTCAATTGTATAGCCATCTTTTCTATATGTTTGAATTTTTCCTCCAGCTCTATCTGTAGCTTCGTAAATAGTTACATCAATATTAGGATTTTGCTTTTTTATAAAATATGCGCTTGATAAACCGGTAATACCCGCTCCAATTATTGCAACACTTTTAGCCACTAAAAATCACGCTACCTCTTAAAATAATTTTTTAATTTCATCAACGATGGCACCAATAAACAATGGATCAGTATCTGGCATTGCTGGTCGATAATAATTAGCACCAATTTCGTCACAGACTACTTTACATTCGTAATCATTATCATATAAAACTTCTAAATGTTCACATACAAAGCCAACTGGCGTATAAATAAAGTTTTTATATCCATGTTCTTTATATAATTCACGTGTTAGATCTTGAACATCTGGTCCTAACCATGGTGTGCCCGTATTACCTTCTGATTGCCAACCTTCTGCGACGTGTTTAATATTTGAACGTGAAGATAATAATTTTGCTGTTTCGTGTAATTCATTAGGATAAGGGTCATTTGATTTTTCAATCATACCTTTTGGCAAACTATGTGCAGATACTACTAAAACTGTATCGTCATGTTCATCTTCTGGAATTTCATTTAACGTTTCATTAACTTTTTGTGTCCAATATTGAAGGAATTTTTCTTGATGATAATAATGTTCTACGTGCGTTAATTTAATACCATATTTATCCGCTTCTTCTTTTGCTCTTTTATTATACGAACCTACAGAGAAATTAGAAAAATGTGGCGCTAAAACGACGGTTACAGCTTCTTCTATACCATCATCATGCATTTGTTTAACGCCCTCTTCTATATAAGGCGTAATGTGTTTTAGTCCAAGATATAGTTTGAATTCTACGTCTTCATAAGTTTCATTTAACGCATCTCGTAGAGCTTCCGCTTGTTTATCAGTCATACCAGCTAAAGGAGATAGTCCCCCGATAAATTCATATCTATCTTTTAAATCTTGTAATTCAGCATCTGTTGGTCTTTTACCACGTCTAATATCTGTATAATAATCTTCAATGTCGCTCTCTTTATATGGAGTACCATAAGCCATAACCAATAGTCCTACTGTTTTTACCATGCTTTATCATCCTTTGTATTAAACTTAAAAAATTCGTTCACCATTACTCATTAATTAGATTATACCCTTTATCGACGGGTATAATTGTGTACAAATTCTGTCACTTTTCTTAGTGTTTCAGGTTTTACTTCAGGAAAAACACCATGACCTAAGTTAAATATGTGTTGCCCGTAATTCATTCCTTGATCTAAAATATCTTTTAATCTACTTTCTATGACATCCCATGGTGCAAGTAATAAAGATGGATCTAAATTACCTTGCAACGTTTTTGTGATATTTAAGTCACTTGCTTCTTTAATAGATAATCTCCAGTCTAGCCCTAAGACGTCTATTGGTAAGCTATTCCATTGATTAACTAAATGACTAGCGCCAACACCAAATAAAATAACAGGTACGTCATATTGTGCCTTAATTCCAGAAATTAATTTAGTCATCGCAGGTTTTATATAATATTCATAGTCTTGTACATTTAGTGCACCCACCCATGAGTCAAACACTTGAATTAATTCAGCACCTGCTTCGATTTGAGCTACTACATATGAAATTGATATATTAACCAAATGATCCATTAAAGCGAACCATGTTTGTTCATCACTATACATCATAGCTTTTGTGAAATTATAATTTTTTGAAGGTCCACCTTCAATCATATAACTAGCTAATGTAAATGGTGCACCAGTAAAACCAATTAATGGTACGTTTAATTTTTCAGTCGTTAATAATTTAATCGTATCTAATACATATGGTACGTCTCTTTTTGGATCTATATCGTTTAATTTTTCAACATCACTAAGTGACTTAATAGGATTATGAATTACTGGACCTATACCAGATTGAATTTCCACATCTACACCGATTGGTTGTAGTGGTGTCATAATGTCTTTATACAATACTGCAGCGTCAGTATTATAATTATCGACAGGTAAATGCGTAACGTATGCACATAACTCAGGTTGATGTGTTATCTCAAATAAAGAATATTTTTCTTTTAGTTTTCTATACTCGGGTTGCGACCTTCCTGCCTGACGCATAAACCATACCGGTGTGTGGTCAACATGTTGACCTTTTATCATATTAAGTATTGTATTATTTTTATTATGCACCGTTAAATCCTCCTACATTATAATCATTCTTATTTATAATATCATATTGCACGGCTCGCCGTATTTTTTTCTGCTTAAATGTCATAAAAATGCCATACTGTTTAAATTGTAAAAATACAATTGTTTTGGCTATTGTTTTCTTTTTTAAATCTATTATAATATTGACAAAGCATAATTTTTAAAATAATTAAATAAGTGTATTGTGTATATACCTTTTTTGTTATAATCTTTAACACATGCTTATTAACTAAGGGGGATAAAGAAATTATGAAATTGTATGCTTCATATGGTACTTTTGGTTACTTAAATCAAATTAGAATTAACAACCCAGACCATGATTTATTACAGTTTTCAACTTCTGATTCATCAGTAATAATAGAAGAAACTGATGATACTACAGTTTTAAAAGAACCTATTGTTTATGATGTTATAGAATCAGAAGGCGAATTAAATAAAGATAATTTTTATGCAGTTCTATTCATTCCAACTACTGACGATCATGCATATCAATTAGAAAAAACAATATTAGGTATATCAGCAGATTTCTCACAATTTGCTGGATTTAAGTCTTATCGCTTCTTAAAACCTGTTGAAGGCTTAACTTATAAAATTTATTTTGGTTTCAGTTCACGAAGTACTTACGAAACTTTTAAAAATTCCACTCTATTTAACAATCACTTTGACAAACTATCATTAAGTCAATTTTTCGGTTCTAGTGGTCAATTTTCAACTTACTTCGAACGTTTCTTATATCCAATTGATGACAATTAAAGACAATGAAAAGTGGTTATTCATGATTACGGCGTCACACGCTTAAATCAGAATAACCACTTTTTTAGTCTCTAAGTAATGTTTCTTGATATTTTAATTTCTTAATAACGCTATTTATCGTTAGCCATCCAACGATAAAGAATAAAATAGCAAAATAAAACTGTGTTGGCTGTATGATAATGTAGACAATACTAAATATTATGCCTAACACTAACATCAATCGATATAAAAATTGTTCATACCCTTTTATAACTTTACTGTCTGGTACTGGCCATACTTGAGGCCATAAACCATATGCTTGTTGTGTATAAAACTGCGCCATCTGTAAAATAATAATATACATAAATAACGCGCCAATAATTGCCGAAATAAACATTTGATTTAACCAAATCATCAATATTAAAGCGATAACTATTAATCTAATGATTATATTAAATGCATCTTTTCCTCTCATAAAGCTTCTATAAAATAAAAATAAATACATATAGTTTTCATTAAAATGCTTATGCTTTGGAATACGTAACAATGGGTCTAAATAACTTCTTCTTACTGCAGTTTCTTTTAAATGCTTAACATCTGTAAACATATTCACAAATTTATAATAGTTCATTCGATGTTGCGCCTCGGAAGCAATCATTTTCTCCCATGGATAAAGCTCTTTTTTATTACAATAACGAATAATATAAATAAGCGCGATTAAAATAATGATTGTCGTTATCGCGGTAAAACTTTTCACTTCTAATACTAAATAATAACCAGTAAGAAAAATTATAAATAGTAATAAATGAATAGACCAACTCTCAAGTTTATATTTGTACCATTCCCACTTTAATATCAATCCAATAAATGGATACACCAATGTCAAAATAGCAAACATTATATAAAACATATATGTTTGATGGTTCAACACATAAAATAATGGAAAGAAAATAATTACCATTAATATTTGAATAGGCAAGCGTAAAAAGTAGCTATACTTTAAACTGCGTTTCATATATTCCGTCATATGCTTTTCAAAAGGTAATAAAAACAGTCTATCAGCATCTTTTAGTAATGTTCTGATTGGAAATAACGATGTAAGTGCTAAAATGACACCTACGATCAACGGAAAGTTTAAATTTGTTGGTATAGACTTTAGAAACTGACCGTAACCCAATATGAACGCTCCGAGTAATATAAGTAAAAATATACCGAAGTGACCGTTGAATACAAATTTATTATAATACTGTTTCTCTTTTGCAATTTCTAGTTTTCTAGATTTGAAGAGCGCTTGTGCTGACTGATTCATGATTGTTCCCCACCTTGAGTTACATGAATATATATTTCATCTAATGTTTTGTCATGTAATCCTGTTTGTTTTCTCAAGGTATCTAAATCACCCACTGCTACAATTTTACCTTTATCTAAAATAATAAAACGATCGCAATATTTTTCTGCAGTAGCTAAAATATGTGTGCTCATTAATACCGTTCTATCTTCATTTTTCTTTTCTACCATTAAATCAAGCATCGATTGAATCCCTAATGGATCTAAACCTAAAAACGGTTCATCTATAATGTATAAATCCGGGTTAACAATGAATGCACATATAATCATTACTTTTTGCTTCATACCTTTAGAGAAATGGCTCGGAAAAATATTTAATTCGTCTTCTAAACGAAAAGTTTTTAGTAATGGGCGCGCACGATCCATTGCTGTTTCTTTACTTATATTATATGCCATAGCGGTCATATAAATATGTTCTTCTAGTGTTAATTCATCATATATGACAGGTGATTCTGGTATATAAGATAACTTACGTCTATATTGTTCTACATCTTCATTAATATTGATACCAGAAATAGTTAATTTTCCATCCATTGGAGTTAATAAACCCAGCATGTGTTTGATTGTCGTACTTTTACCAGCACCATTTAATCCTATTAAGCCGACTATTTCACCTGCTTGTAATTCAAAATTGATATCATTAATTATTGGTTTTTTACCATAACCACCTGTTAAATTTTCAACTTTTACTGTCATTTGGCACCTCCATGCACTATATTGTATCAAAAATCACGTCTTAGTGATAAACATATAGATGATATATGACGTAGTTTACTATAGAATGCTATAATAGTTCATAAGATGAATATAAGGAGTGTAGATTTTATGACTGAAACAATTTTTAGCAAAATCATTACAGGAGAAATACCAAGTTTCAAAGTATATGAAGATGACTATGTTTATGCTTTTTTAGATATTTCACAAGTGACAAAAGGTCATACTTTACTCATACCAAAAAAAGCGTCTCCTAATATTTTTGAAACTGATGCTGAAACAATGCAACATATCGGCGTAGCATTACCGAAGGTTGCTAATGCGATCAAAAAGGCCTTTAATCCAGACGGTTTAAATATCATTCAAAATAACGGAGAATTTGCAGACCAATCTGTATTCCATCTCCATTTCCACTTCTTACCTCGTTATGAAAATGATACTGATGGTTTTGGTTATAAATGGGAAACACATGAAGAATCAATCAATGATGAGCTAAAAGCTCAAATTGCAAAAGAAATAGCTGCTCAATTTGACTAATTATGCTTACTTCTTATAATTTAAGGGTAAGGAAAAATATTAATAATTGAGATATTAGAAATGAGGAGAATATATATGAAAGCAACTCAAGTTTTATTAGGACTAGGCGCTGGTGTAGCTACTGGTGTTGGCGTTGTACTAATGAATAGAGAAAAGCAAAACCATCAAAAACTTGCTGGCAATGCTGGTCAACCTACTGGTGCAGAATCTGAACTTAATCGTGAAGTAAATACTATTAAACAAAATGTTAATGATATTATTAACTATGTATCTCAAATTAAATCTGAAAGTACAGAATTTGGTAGCTCAATTGGCGACGAAGTTAAAGAACTAATTGGCAACTTTCAATCTGATATCAATCCGAATATTGAACGTTTACAATCTCACATTGAGAACTTACAAAATCGCGGCGAAGAAATCAGTCACGCATTTGATAAAGAAGAAAAGTAATAACCTTTTTATAAATAGAGTCGAAGTCATTGCTTAATAAGATAATAGCTATCCTAAAGTCTTATTATGCCACTGTTTCTCGACTCTATTTTTTTGTATTAAAATTAGCTTGACGCACTGTTTAAATAGGTAGATAATACGGAAGTATATTGAATCAGTAAATGAATGCAAGGAGATAATGACGTATGTATTTATGTTCACGACAAATTGATATTAACGCGCGTTTTGGGCTACCTAGGATTGCATTCTTAAGTTTCGTAACGACAATTATTACTTTTCTAGTCAGTTTCGAAATTATGCGTTATTTCTCAGATACTAAATTAACTGATCGTTATTTTTTAATATTTTTAATCATCGTTTTAATTTTATATCCAATTCATAAAGCGATACATTTAATCTTTTTATCGCCCTATTATAAATCTTTTAAAAAATATAAATTATTAAGACATAAGCGCGTACCTTTTTATAACACTTATGTTAATACGCCGGTTAATAAGTATTATTTCTGTATCGACTTAATTATGCCATTCATTGTAATTACTACAACTTGTGCATATCTAACATCGTTATTCCCGCAATTCGGCCATTATCTTATGTTTGTATTAGCACTGAATGTTGGATACTCAGTTATGGATTTTCTATATTTAAAAATTATTATTTTTTCTAATGAAGGTTCTTATATTGAAGAGCATCAAACTGGTATTAATGTCTTAAATTGGGTAGATGCTCGCCAAACTCTAAAAGATAGAATTTAAAATTAATCATAATTACAATCAAACTAAAGATGTTATGCCACTCAATTTTTAATGAGTTGTATAATATCTTTAGTTTTTATTTATGAAAATTTGGCTTATCCCCTAATACTATAGTCCTATATCTTGCCTTTATAATTGGTCATAGCGCTATATTATGTTATATTTACGTTGTTATTATTACAAAAGGAGTTTCCAACTATGAAATCATTTAAAAAGATCTTAATTCCTGTTGCTGCTAGTACAATCTTACTTGGCGCATGCGGCAATAATGCTACAGATTCAAAAGAAAACACTCTTATTTCATCTAAAGCTGGTGACGTTAAAGTATCTGACGTTATGGATAAATTAGGAGACGAACAAATTGCTAACAGTTCATTCCAAATTTTACTTAACAAATTATTAGCTGATAAATATAAAGATAAAGTAAATGCTCAAGATATCGATAAAGATATTAGTAAAGAAGAAAAACAATATGGTGGCAAAGACCAATTCGAGAGCATGCTTAAACAACAAAACATGACACTAGATGACTATAAAGAACAGAAAAAATTACAAGCATACCAAAAACAACTTCTTGCTGATAAAGTAAACCTTTCTGATAAAGAGATAAAAGAAGATACTAAAAAAGGTTCTCATATCTTAATAAAAGTTAAAGAAAATAAAGATGATAAACAAGGTTTATCTGACAAAGATGCGAAGAAAAAAGCTGAAGATATTCAAAAACAAGTAGAAAAAGACCCAGATAAATTCAGTGAAATTGCGAAAAAAGAATCTCAAGATAAAGCATCAGCTAAAAAAGGCGGAAGTTTAGGCTACGTTATCAAAGGCCAAATGGACAGCAAGTTTGAAAAAGCATTATTCAAACTTAAAGAAGGCCATGTTTCTAAAATTGTAAAAACTGATTATGGTTACCATATTATTAAAGCAGATAAAGAATCTGACTTCGATAAAGAAAAAGGTAAACTTAAATCAAAATTAATTCAAGAAAAAGTACAAAAAGATCCTAAATTACTTACAGATGCATATAAATCATTACTTAAAGAGTACAAAGTTGATTATAAAGACAGAGATATTAAAAAAGCAATTGAAGGTTCAATTTTAGATCCACAAAAAATTAAACAACAACAACAGCAGCAACAGCAACAACAATCAGCAGGCGCTACTTCAGGCGGAAACGCAACAATGTCTACTGGACAATAATATCAATAATTCAAATAAGGCTACTTACTTTCTATATAAAAGTAAGTAGCCTTATTATTATAAAAAAATAGAGCATAACATGACGCTATGCCCTACTACCTTGCATTTTAAATTTTAGTCTAACGACGTTGGTTTATAGAATTGACGACCTTCTAAACCAAAAATACGTTCTGTAAATTGACCTTTTTCGGTCTTTTTATATGCTTTATCAAACATATTCATTTTTGCATCGATATTATCTATGAAAAATAATATTTCTGCTTCTTTTAAATGAGGTAATTTTGGTGAACCGAATTCCATTTTACCATGATGAGCTAAGATCATATGTCTTAATAACATCACTTCTTCGCCTTCTATTTTAAGCTCTCTCGCAGCTTCTGCAACTTCCTCGCTTGCAATAGAAATGTGACCTAATAAATTTCCTTCTACAGTATAAGTCGTTGCTACAGGTCCACTCAATTCTTTAACTTTACCTAAATCATGTAAAATAATAGCACTATATAATAAACTGCGATTTAGCGTAGGATAAATATCGCAAATAGATTTAGCAACTTTTAACATTGTTAACACGTGATAGCTTAAACCACTTGCAAAGTTATGATGATGTGAACTCGCTGCTGGAAATGTGAAAAATGACTCTTGATATTTACGAATTAAATGTCTTGTAATACGTTGTAAACTCGCATTTTCAATGTCTAACATGTAATGAGAGATTTCTTCTTGAATTTCGTCTGGTGTTAAAGGTGCCCCATCAACAAAGTCTTGCGTTTTAACATTATCTTCTTCCGTAGCTAATTTAAATTTATTAATTTTCATTTGCTTACGTCCACGATAGTTAATAACGTCACCAGTAACATGCACTATTTTTTCTGGTTGTAATAATTTCATATCTTCTTTAGTGACTGTCCACAATTTCGCTTCTATGTCGCCACTTTTATCTTGCAAGTATAATGTCATGTAATCTTTACCTTGCGCTGTTACACCTTGTGTTGCTTTGTGAATAAGGAAGAAATGATCGACTGAATCTCCTGGATTTAATTTTTCTACATTTCGCATTATTTACCGCCTTCCTCTAGTTTATTTAATGTAACGATTTGTTTAGATGGTACGCTTGAATCTTTAACGCAAGTAAAGTATAAAATTTGATAACTTTGCGGTATTTTACGTAAGTAATCCATCATGCGCTCTTTACGTTTCTTATCAAAGTGCACAAATGCATCATCAATGATAATTGGGAATGGATAATATGGTTTTAATGTCATGATTAAACTGAATCGTAACGCAATATAAAGTAATTCTCGCGTTGATTGACTGAGTTCAACTGGTAAATACATTTGATCATTTTGGTGTTTCACCATTAAATCATCATTAGCATATGTGACTTGTACATAACTACCATTCGTTAAATGATTAAAAATGCTTGTTGCTTCATTAATAACTTGTGGTAATCTTTTATCTTTAATTTGTTGAATATGCTCATCTACTAGAGTTTGTAAATAACTTAAACTAGCCCAGTCTTTCGCGGCATTATTCAATTTATTTTTTAGAATATGGTATCTATGTCTTAAATTAGCTAAAGTGCTATCTGTTTCCATATGTGAAATTTTTGAATTAAGATCACTTACTTCTGATTGCATAGTTAAATACTGATCATTGTAATCATCAACTTGCTTAGAAAGTACTTCGTCTTCTTGTGCTAATTGAGCTGTCGTTTTTTGACTTAATCTTGAATTATCTTCATAACTATAGTTTTGGTTTTCTAGATATTTCGTTAAATCATTAAAACGATTTAATTGTTGATGATAAATTTTGTGATGCTCATGTTGTCTATAGTATGCTTCTTCATCAGCAACATTCACAAATGCAAATAGTTCAGAAATAACATTTTGATTTTCTTCTAAACGATGTTTTAATTGTTTAATTTCATTTGAAATCAAATTAATTTGATCATTGTTTCTGTTATATTTTTCTACATTTGTTCTAGCACTGCTTAACCATTGTCTAATGTCATGGAAGAAAGATAATGTATTGAATTGTACTAATTGATCTTTCGTAACTTCTTGCCCATGATTATAAAACGTTTCTAGTTCTTGTTTTAATTGCTGTTGTTGTTGTTTTAATTCTTCAACATGGTTATCATACTCTTTAATCTTATTCATAGTATTTATACTATCAATGATTAATTCATCTGAAATTTTATCTGATAAATATAAATTAGCTTTAACGTTATCAATATTTTGTTGAGCGTTATCAAATGATTGTCTAGCTTGATCAATACTATTTTTTAAATAGTATTCTTTTTTCTCGAGTGCTTCTTTATTTTTAACAGCATTATGCCATTGTTCTCTAATTCTGAATTGGTCATCTAAATCAAAGTCTAAGTCGTAGTTATTTTCTAAATGATTAATTTGGTATTCTAAATCTTCTATTTCTTTCGTAAATGTTTCAGTATGGCCAATCGTTCTCTGTTTCACAAAGAAAATGCCTACGACGAACACAACGGCTAAAATGGCAAATATCACACCAAATATTATGTTAGCAGATACAAATGAGAAGATAGTTAATCCTACACTTATTAATGCTAAGACGATTAAACTTACTCTTAACATATTTTGTTTTCGTTGATTTTCTTGTTGTTCGACTTCAAATGCGTCTCTCATCTTTTGGAAAAGATTATTTTTCTCTTGTAATTCAAATACCTGTTGGCTATGTTGTTTTTTCTTTTCAAACGTTTCGTCAGGTACAATATCAGCTTCTAATGCGTTTAATTCAGAGTTGTTCGTTTCAGTATCAATTTTATTTTCTTCTAAACTACGTTCTAATTGTTGTAAATAAGCAGATTGTTCTTGTTTTATTTTAATTTGATCATTTACATGGCTTTTCATTGCTTCTGTGCTATCTACATCATGATAAACATCTTGCCAACCTATATTAGATTTCAAGCCAATTTTTTCGCGTTCCTTGTCTTGAATCTCTTTTTCAATGGATTTTAATTCCATTTCTTTTTGTTTTATTTCATTTTCTTGTTGATATAAGCTGTTAATCGCATCGATGTCAGATTGTTTAGCTACAGCAATATTTTCGGTCTCTTGCTCTAGTTGCGTTAATTTTTCTTCTCTTAAACCAATGTCTCTTTTTAGATTTTGAGTTTGAATTTTAGCAGCTTCATATCGATCAATACCTTGTTCAGGAAATTGAACCGGTTCTATATTCAGTGATGACTCTAAATATTTCCATTCTTGTGTTTGCTCATGCAATGCTACTTCTTTTTGCTTTTGGCTATGCAGCCTTGATAATTGCGCCAAATTTTGTTTCAAATTATCCAAACGACGTGATGCTTTATCTTTATCATCGACATATCTTTTATATTCAGTTAGCTTCGATTCTTCATCACGAATTTGTTGTTCTAAATCATTTAACTGTTCAATTTGTTGATTTATTAAAGGGTTACGCCCGTTCTTTTTGTATATTTCATCTTTTTTCTGATTCAACGATTCTCTCATACTTGTAAATTCAGTTGAACCAAGTGCTCCTGCTTGTAATAAATAGTCTTGAAGTTGTGTTTCATTCATATTACGGTGAATATCTTGTAGGCCTAAAACATTAAATGAAAAGATACCTTGATATGTACGTTTCGAAATATAATTTAATTGATTTTTCAACCATTCTTCATCTCTGATTGCACCGTTTGGCAAGTAAACTTTTACATCACCAGTAGCACTACCCTTGATTCTTTCAACTTCCACTTCTGAACCATCAGATTGAATTAAAGTTAATTTCCCACCATATTGATTACCTAACCTAGGTTCTAAACGTGGTTCATTTTCTTTTTTAGTTGGGAAACCAAATAAAATAGAATGTATAAATGCTTGAATTGTTGATTTTCCTGATTCATTTTCACCATAAATTTCTGTAAATGTATCATTAAAATCAATCTTACTTTCTATAAACTTACCATAGCCATATATTTCTAATGATTTTATTTTCAACTTATTCACCTCTCATATCGGTCTTTAAAAGATTCTCTGCATGTTCCACTAAAGACCTTCTATCGAATTCAGTATAATTGTCTAGATATTTTGAAGCTTTAGGGCTTAAATATAAATCTGACATGGCTTTTTCAAATACTGTATTATCGTCAATTAATTCTGTTGAAAATTCATTAACTAATGGATGTTTTTCTTCGTAATTGTAATTAACTTTAAAATCTTCAACAAACACAAAATTGTGTTCATTTCTTTCATAATCAGTAATCATCTCTTTAACTTGAACAAGATCTTGTGTTGGTATCGGTGTATCCGAATTAACATTTAGCATTAATCGATATATTGACTTACCTTGATTTCTAACAGAATCTTTAAATGATTGAATGGCTTCATATAGACCTTGTTTTGAAGTTTTATCAATATCAATAGTAGCTTCTTCAAATCTAATAAATTGAGTTGGAATAAATTTAGAATCTAATTTAACATTATCCCCTTCTACTAAAAGGAAACCTTTTTCACCAAGTTCTTTAAAATGTCTGCCTTGAATATTTCCTGGATATTGAATTTGAGGCATGTCACTTAGCTCTTGGCGTTCATGAATATGTCCTAATGCCCAATATTGATATAATTTACTATTTAAATCTTCTAATATAAATTCAGTGTATCTATCGCTTGTATTAGTTTTACTATAAGTACCATGTAAAATACCAATGTGAATACCTTTTTGACCTTGACTCGTAGGATATGCATCAATTTTATTTTCATAACTTGCATCATTTTGATAACTAAATCCATGTAAAAAAACTTCTTCACCATTTTTAGTAATAGTTTGGTATGTTTCTACATTTTCTGAAAAAACAGAGACATTGCCTGGCCATTCAGTGCCAATATTACTTGATAACGGATCGTGATTGCCGTGACATATGTAAACAAAAATTTGTTCTTTTTCTAATCTTTCAAATTGTTCTTTTAAAAAAACTTCTGCTCTTAAAGTTCTATTTTCGTTATCAAATAAATCTCCGGCAATAACTATAAAATCTACCGTTTCGTTTAAAGCATAATCGACAATCTTTCTAAAACTCTCATAAGCACTGTTCTGCATATCTTCAAATATTGACTGGCTTAAGTAACTTCTTGATTTAAATGGGCTATCTAAATGTAAGTCAGCACAATGAATAAATTTAACCATATATTATAGTTCTCCTTTGTTCAAAGAGTGTATTTAAAGGTAACGTGTCAACAATGATATGTCGTTTACTTATGCTCACAATTTGTTTTATCACGTACTTTTATCTCTATATTTTATCACATTATTTTCATATCAGTCGACACACAAAAAGCTACAATACACAAAAGTGCATTGTAGCTTTGAATTAAATATAATTTAACGCTTAGTCAGCGTAAATTTCATCTAAAGGTTTAACGATGATTTGGTTGATTTCTTGGAAAATTTGGCTCATATTTTGTTCAGCTGACATTAATTCAGAAATGTTTGAGTCATTTTCGATTTGTTGAGCTTGTTCTTGTGCTTTTTGTAGCTCTTCTTCACCGATTTCTTCACCTTGCATTTGTTTTTGTTGGAAACTTAATTGAGTTTCACGGAATTCATCGAATAATTTTTTAGATTCTTCGTTTTCTTTTACTTTAGCGTAAGCATTTTGGATTGCTTGATATTCATCACTTTCTCTTAATGCTTGTTCTAATTGATTTGCATGATCGTATAAATTTACTGCCATTGATCTTCACTCCTTTTATATATATGTGTTTTAACCACATCGGTAATAACAATAACATACTTTATGACGTTATACAAAAATAGCAATCACACCTTGTAATGCGCCTATAATACCACCTAAAATAAAGCCTAATAACATTATTAATTTCAATTCTTTATTGGCAATATCGATAATTAATCTTTCAATATAATCTAAGTCGAATGTATTAATTTGTTGTTCAACCATACCACTTAAATTTATTTTTTGCATGATTGGTGTAATGTGACGACAGATATTATCTATAATAACGTTCGTCAATTTAACTGACACGCTATCTTCTAAATAATTGATGAAGTCAGGCATGAGTTGATGAATCGGTGTATTTACTTGTTTATCGATATTAAGGTAATTCACTATTAACGTCGCCACTGACTGTTGCATTCCTGCAAATTTTTCATCATCAAGTACTTCATTCAAGTGCTGCTGTTTTAAGTTTTGATACTCATTATTTATGATTTTACTAGCAATTGCATTTGCTTTCGGATGGCTCGTTAATCTAATTAACTCACTTTGAATACGGTCAACGATACTTTCTTTAGACATAAACATTTGTAGCATACCTACAATTTTTCCTTTTTCATTAAAGAAAGTCTCTAACATCGATGATATATCTTGTGTACCCTTTTCTGAATTTAAATAAATATATGCGCGTTCAAATAATAGTTCGTGTAGATGAGCGACTTTGTCATCGAGTAGTTGTTCTACTTCGGTAGGTAGTAAATCTGTTAATTTTTCATTGCAATTAGATTGATAATATTGACTAAGTTTAGTAGATATTAAATCTGTAGCTTTATCATTAATTAATTGAGTATCTTTAATATCTAATTTTGTTAAAATATCTTGAATTGTTATATTATCGTTTTTTAATTTTTGAATTTGCTCTTTGAGCAACTCTTCGATAGCTGCCCTAGATGTAGGTGCATTCAATTTAGCATAAATAACTTCTTCAGTTAATAAGTGATCTTCTATCACTTGCCCTATTTTCGAAGCGATTTCTTCTCTACGTTTAGGTATTAAACCTGGCGTAAATGGCACTCTTTTTCCAAAAATATAATATGTTTTGAACGGGTGGAATAACATTTTTACAGCTATAATATTTGTTACACCACCGATGAGTGCCCCAATGACAATCATAAATAAAATGATTAATAGTGCATGCATAAGTAATCTCCTTTATATTTTCTTTCATATTGCATTTAGTCCTAATAGTTGTATCACACTTTCTAAGTATTAAAAAACGTTACCACTTCATTTACAAGTTGTGGTAACGTCATTTTTACTAAATCATATTAAAGGTAATTTAGTCATATAAGATGGACTGTGATTAAATTATTTAACATGGGTTTTCGCAATATTTAATAATTCTTCTATCACAATTTTAGTTTTATACGTGCATAAGTTCCTCTTTAGAAACTTTTCCAAAATATGTTTCAGCTTCTCTTAATTTAGATGTACCAAATATTGGTTGCGTCTCTTGGTTTAACACACGGTAAATATCACTTACTTTGTTACTTTGTAAAATATAACCATTTCTGCTATCAACAGTATTCCAATAAATATCACTTGTAGTAGAATGATTTGGATATGCACAATGACCTCTAGATATTGTTTGAACCATTTCTAAAGGATCACAACCAAAAGCACTATTTAGTACGTCTGAATCTCTAAATAACGCACAAATTGATACGCAAGTTGTCCAGTTTGGTAAAACACGTTCTTTTTCAATTTGAACTAATGTCTTTTTTGAAAGTCCGATTGTTTGGGCCATTGTATCTTGAGTATAGCCCGCCTCAATACGTACCATTTTGAATTTTGTTTGAATTAAATCTGTAAAACTCTGTCTATCCATTACTTTAATCTACCTTTCATAAAAGAATAATTTTATCCGGACACAAGAAATTGCAATAATACACGCTTCTTGAAACACAAATTACATCTTAATACATTATGAAACAAAATAAAAGAGAGAAATTTAATTTTCATTATATTTTACAAATGTTTGTGACATATGTGTCCTATAATCAAAATTTTGAGAAATGTGCAATAATTCCAAAATATCTATAGTCCTCTTTAACATTTCAATTTTATAATATAATATCTCTTTACTTTTTACTCATTTTAACTAAAATAACTATCTATATATTATAGCGCATTATACAATACTTATCATGCAAAAATTTAAATTCGCCTGTTTTTCATATCTGAGTGATATAATTTTACAGTTAGTATATTTTTACTTATAATTTGAATTACTTTGTAAATTAGGAGTGAAAGCAATGAATGACAAATTTATTTTATTAGCAACATGTAAAGATAAAGTTGGTATCACTTCATTAATAGCAAACTTAATTGCTAAATATGATGCTAATATATTACATCTCGATCATTTTACTGAATACAACAATAATGATGACGAGGGAAAATTATATTTAAGATTTGAATTTGATAAAGTACCAGAATTAAAACCAGTATTAGAAGAAGAATTACATAAACACGATATTTCATTCGAGCTATTTGATAGTTCAGAGAATACAAGAATCGCATTGTTTGTCTCCAAAGAAGATCATGCTTTTAATGAAGTATTATTAAGAATTGAACGTGGAGAAATTCCAGCAGAGGTTGTATGTATTGTAAGTAACCATGAAAATAATCGTCGTTTTGCTGAAAACCTTAATATTCCATTTTATTACGTACCAAACAATGAAGAAAAATCAGTTGTCGAAGGTAAAATACTTAAAATTGTTGCAGAACATAATACAGATTTAATTGTATTAGCAAAATATATGCAAATTCTTACAGACAATTTTGTAAGTCATCACAAACATAAAATCATTAATATACATCATTCATTTTTACCTTCATTTATTGGTGCTAACCCATATAAACAAGCTTGGGAACGTGGCGTTAAATTTGTAGGTGCAACAAGCCATTATGTTACTTCTGATTTAGACGAAGGCCCAATTATAGAACAAGATGTTACTCGAGTTAATCACCGCTACAGCGTTCAAGATTTAAGAAAAATTGGTCGTCACGTAGAATCAACTGTACTAGCACAAGCAGTTGAATATCATGTACTTCACAAAGTAATCATTACAAATAATAACAAAACAGTAGTCTTTTCATAAAGTGAGATAAAAAAGCCTAACAGCAATTGTTAGGCTTTTATTTTTCAGTATATTCAATTAACTATGTGCATGTTGGACTTGCGCATGTTCAATTTTTTTATCTTCATTTTTTGAAATAATTAAAGCACAAGCGGCATCTCCAGTAATATTTACCGAAGTTCTAGTCATATCTAATAATCTATCAATACCAAGTATGATACCGATAGCAGCTGGATTTAAATCAACAGCATTTAAGACCATTGCTAACATAATTAATCCTACGCCTGGCACCCCTGCTGTACCTATGGAAGCAACTACTGCGACAACTACAACTGTAATTAATTGTAGTACTGATAACTGTGCACCAGAGATTTGTGCAATAAAAATTGTAGCAACCCCTTGCATGATTGCCGTACCATCCATGTTTATTGTGGCACCTAATGGTTGAACAAAACTAGCGATTTCTGGTCTTACACCCATTTTTTTAGTACAGTTCATTGATACAGGTAATGCTGCATTTGAACTTGATGAACTAAAGCCAAGTGTAATTGCAGGTAGAAATCCTTTAAAGAATGCTAAAGGACTATGTTTGCCTAATACTCTAACTGCAGCACCATAAACTACGAAGAAGTGAATTAATAGTGCAGCTAAAACGATAACGAAATATAATCCCAACTGTTTAATGGCACCAAATCCAGCACCTGTAAATGCGTGTGCAACTAAGCCGAATGTCCCAATTGGTGCAAATAAATTCATAATCATAGTAATAACGTACATGAGTACCTCATTAAATTGTTCAAAAAACCTATGAACGACTTGTGCTTTGGACCCTACCATTATAATACCTATACCGATAAAGATTGCGAAAGTGATGATTTGTAGCATATTACCTTCCGACATAGCTTGTAATGGATTTTTAGGGAATAAATTAATCAATGTCTGATCAAAAGTTTGTTTAGCAGCGGAATCTTGACTTTCATTTTGCTTATTTAAAGTTTGCTGATACTTGGTTACATCTTCACTATTTAGTAAATCCGAATGTCCAGCACCTGGTTTAAATATTAAAGCCAATGCGATTCCTATACATATAGCTATAGCAGTAGTTGATAAAAAGAATGCGAGTGTTTTAGCTCCTATGCCACCGAGTAACTTTGGATCCCCTACGCCTACAACCCCTAATACAATAGATACAAATACAACAGGTACTACCAACATAAATATTAGATTCAAGAATATTTGCCCAACTACGTTAAATACATACTTATCAATACTAGTTACAAAATTAGACTGTGCATAAATATTACAAATTGAACCCACGGTAATTCCTAAAACAAGAGCAATAACAATTTTAATACTAAGATTCTTTGTTTTCATTTTCATCCCTCCTTGTTATTACTGTTTATTATATAGTAATTTTACATTTTGGGAAGTATAAATATACAAAGAACAAAAAAACCATGCATTAAAATATCAATACATGGCTACGTTTTTTTATATTAATTTATTTTCCATCGCGTAAATTGCAGCTTTCGTACGATCAGTAACTTGCAATTTATTAAATATATGACTGACATGTGTTTTAACAGTTTTTTCAGAAACAAATAACGTTGCTGCTATTTCTTTATTCGTTTTGCCTTTGACCATTTCGGTCAACACTTCAATTTCCCTCTTTGATAATTTATTCGTCATATGAGGTTTTTTATTAACACTTTCTATTACATTTTGAGCTTGAGGATGAATAATTTTTTCGCCATTCAATACTCTATTAATTGAATCTATAAGTTGCTCAGGCTCAACATCTTTCATTTCGTATCCGTCGGCGCCTTTATCGATAGCAGAAATGACGTGTTCATCGTCAATATAACTTGTTAATACTAATATTTTAATTTGAGGGTATGTCGTTTTTAACTTCTCGGTAATTTCTATACCATTCATATTAGGCATTACTAAATCCAGCAGTACAATATCTGGTAATTCATTTTCTGCTATGTAATTTAAAAATGATTCTCCATCTGAAAATCCTTCAATAACTTCTAAATTTTCAACTGTAGATAGTAAAAATTCTAAACCTTGTCTTACTATATGGTGATCATCTACTAGTATTATTCGATGCATATTACTCTTCCTTTCAATCAATCTTAAATTGGAATGGTTAATGTTATTCTTGTGCCTTGTCCATTGCTAGATTGAATATTAATTTTACCATTAATCATTTTTATACGTTGTCTCATATTATTCAATCCATGTGATACTTGATGTGACTTATGTTGAATATTAAATCCTGTACCATAATCTGCGATTTCAATATATAAATATTTATCATGTTGATTTAATGTCAGCTCTATTTCCTTTGTGTTTGCATGCTTTTTCACATTATTAATTGCTTCCTGTAAAATACGATACACATTTTCTTCTATTAAACTTGGTACGTTAATTAAGCCTTCTACTTGGACATTTAAATTTAATTGCATCATTTCACAATAACTTTTTAAGGCATTAACTAAGCCTTGTTCTAATCCAATCGGCTTTAATTGCCAAATTAATGCACGCATTTCATTTACAGCTTGCTGACTTGTTTCTTCAATCGTGTTAAATGCATTTTTTGACATTTCTTCTTTGGACATTGCCTTAGCTGCATGTGCTGTGAGTTTTACTGAAAATAACATTTGATTTACTGAATCATGTAAATCACGTGCCAACCTATTACGTTCATTTATTCGTGCCGCTTCTTTTTCTTGGTCGGTCAACCAAATACGTTTAATAGCAGAACCTATTTGAAATGCCACCGATTCTAATAGTTCTAAATCTTCTTCACTATAACTTGTTGTATATGGTGTCGCAACATTTAACAGTCCAAACTGCTCTTGTCCTGATCTTAATGGTACTGTCGCATGATGTGTAATACCATCTGTTTCTTCGTAATGTGCCTTTGTGGCTAAATTAATACGGGAACAGTTAATTATATTAGAAGCCTTTGTTAATTTTTCGTTATTATATGCTTGTACACACCAACATGTACCTTCTTGCATATACTGACAATTATTTTTAGTCAACGCACCTGGTAGATTGGTATCAGAAACAAGTTCATGATTGCCCTCATGATCAATAAAAAATATCCAGCCTGTACTAAAATCACTACCATTAATTAAAAATTTAAGTGCGCCTTGCATCATATCATATGTTTCTGTCTCTTCATTTAAAAACTCTGCTATTTCTTTCAGCAAAGCCAAACGCGTTGGTTTTTCCATTTTACCGCCCCAGTCTTGAACACTTTTCAATTAATTAACATTATACAATGTTAAATTTATTATTGAAAATAGTCCGTTAACTTTCTTATATATTTCTTAAAGTTAATTTTTTAAACGATATGAATATGGTATGATAATAAAGAATATTGAGGAGGAAGTTATGAAATTTACAATCCCACAAAGCTATGATAGCAAAACATTAAGAGAGATATTTCAAGCATTAACATTACCTAAAAAAGATTTACATTTATTAAATATGTCGAAGGAAATAACAATAAATGGTGAAATAAGCAAATTTACAACTAAGGTATATGCTGGTGATGAGGTCTATATCCCTACACCTGAAGAAAAAAGTAATTATTTACCAAGTTATAGATATGCACAAATTTATTATGAAGACGATGATATTGCAGTTGTTATGAAACCTAAAGGCGTGAAAACTCACCCGAATGATTTAAAAGAGAGTAACACACTAATGAATCATGTCATTTATACAATCGATAGTGATTACGTCGAGCCAATACATCGACTTGACCAAGAAACTGTAGGTTTACTTATCGTAACTAAAAATCCAATAATGAAAAAAATATTAGATAAAATGCTAGAAGAAAATAAAATAGAACGTATATATAAAGCACACGTTCATAGTTTGTTACCTATTAAACCTCAAACGATAGATATGCCAATTGGAAAAGATAAGTTCCATCCAAATCGTAGAAGAATTTCAACGACTGGCCAACGCGCGATTACGCACATTATTGATTCCAAAATGATAGATGAAAATGTTTGTGAATTAGATTTAAAATTAGATACTGGACGTACTCATCAAATTCGTGTACATTTAGCAGAAATTGGACATCCTGTTATAGGTGATCCACTATATGGAAACTCTACGTTACGTCAATTAAAATTAAACAGTCATCAAATTGAATTTACACATCCACTTACACAAGAGCTTATTTCTGTATCATTAGACGACAAATAAGATTTATAAAAAAACGTTACCGCAATGAATGCGGTAACGTTTTTAATTTAATAAATGATTATTTAGGATCTACCATGTCTTCTGGTTTAATCCACTCTTCAAATTGTTCTTCAGTTAAGTGACCTGATTGAATTGCAGATTCTTTTAGTGTTAATCCTTCTTTATGTGCTTTTTTGGCAATTTGTGCAGCTTTTTCATATCCAATATGTGGATTTAAAGCCGTTACTAACATTAATGATTGATTTAAGTAATTATCAATGTTTTCATTGATAGGTTCGATACCTACAGCACAATTATCATTAAATGTTTGCATACCATCTGCTAATAAATAAATAGATTGTAATGTATTATGCATAATCACTGGTTTATAAACGTTTAATTCGAAGTTACCTTGTGAACTTGCGATACCTACTGCTGCATCATTACCCATAACTTGAACGCCAACCATTGTTAACATTTCACATTGCGTTGGATTCACTTTACCAGGCATAATTGATGAACCTGGTTCATTTTCAGGGATAGAGATTTCAGCTAAGCCAGCACGTGGACCAGATGCCAACCATCTTACGTCATTTGCAATCTTAGTTAAATCAGCCGCTAATGCTTTTAAAGTACCATGTAATTGCACAACTTCATCGTGAGACGTTAAAGCATGGAATTTGTTTTCTGATGATACGAAAGGATATCCAGTATTTTCAGAAATAAATTTCGCTACTTTATTACCAAATTCAGGATGTGCATTGATTCCAGTACCTACAGCAGTACCACCAATAGCTAAGTTTAAAATATGTGCTTTAGATTCATGTAATAACGTTTCACATTTATCTAACATATATCTCCAACCACTAATTTCTTGGCCTAATCTAATTGGTGTCGCATCTTGTAAGTGTGTACGTCCAATTTTAATAATTTCTTGGAATTGTTGTTCTTTATCTTTAAATGTATCTCTTAAAGATTTTAGTGCTGGTTCTAATTTAGTTTCAATTTCAGTATAAAGCGCAACATGCATTGCAGTTGGGAATGTATCGTTTGAACTTTGTGATTTGTTTACATCATCATTAGGATGAATATCTGCTGTTTCGTTTTGCTCTTCTAAGTATTGATTGGCAACAAAACTTACAACTTCATTTACGTTCATGTTACTTTGAGTACCACTACCTGTTTGCCATACAACTAATGGAAAATGTTCGTCTAACTCTTTATTTAAAATTCGATCACAAGCATGCACAATTGCATCTTTTCTAACATCGGATAATTTACCTAATTCATGGTTAGCTAGAGCTGCGCCTCTTTTTAATTGAGCGAAGCCATAAACAACTTCGATAGGCATACGTTCTTTGCCGACAGGGAAATTTCTTTTACTACGTTCAGTTTGAGCTCCCCAATATTTATCGGCTGGTACTTCTATTTCTCCAAATGTATCATGTTCAATTCTTACAGACATAATGTGTCTCTCCCCCTGTGATTATCTTTGTTCAACTTTAGTATATCATTAATTAAATTAGTCGGGCAATCACATAATATAGCGTTTTCATGATAAGAGTCAAATTATTGTATTGAAATAAAAAACTAGAACAAATAAGACAAAATGAAATTTTGAAAAATTGTTCTAGTTCAGTACTTCTATTTAGTTGTTGTCAGTCATTGTAGTATTAGCATAGAAGTTTTTAGCAGCTTGAATAACGCCAATAGCTGTTAATATTAACAATATAGCCCCTATTATCATCGTTAAAGGACTTATTGTTATTAATGCACCTAAAATTCCATCTAAATTACTATAAAAATTGTTTAATGGTTTCATCAATAAAACTGATATTACAATACAACAAATAACACTTATAATAACACCTGTTTGGTTTGATTTAATAAATGTTTTAGGATTTACATTATCTACTAATCCTTTTGATAAATTAATTTGCATTTTTATTACTTTGAATAAAATAGGTAAATATATCGCTCCAATTGCCATTGGGAAACCTTTGATTGAAATTAAATTAATAACGACAGCTGCGATCATTATGTATTTCCAATTTTTTGCTATCATTCTTATTTTCTCCTTAACCAATTTAATGTCTTTATCATAACACATGCATAACAAAATGATGACTGCTTTTGTGAATAGAAAAACACTATTGATACGTAATCAATAGTGTTAATCATATTTAGTCTAAATCGGAGCGTGTTTCTGAATCATGCGTTTTGTTAAGTTTATCTTCATCGTTTTCTTCCGAAATTTGTTCCATTTCCTTGCCTAATTCGACTAAATCAGAGTAATCATCAACCATTTCATTTTCAATGTTTTCATCATTTTCATGTTGTTGATGTTTATTTTCATGAGTCATTATAATTCACCTCTCATAACTAACTCATTGTATTAAATTACGCAAATTTGGCAGTAAAATAATGACGAACGTCTTCAGGTAAACCTTCAGCAGCAGCTTCATCTAAAATAACATTAACCATTCTATGCGCTTTTAAATCTGCTGGTTCATAACTTGTTTTACCGTTTTCTTCGTATAATTTATGCACCGCTTCTTTTTTATCGCTACCTGTAACAACTAAAAATACTTCACGTGCATTTAATAATCCTTGGCGAATACTAACATCTAAATTACCTGAACTATCAATTGAACCTACTTGTAAAATTAATTTACCTTTATTCTCTTTAGTTTTGATTTTATCACCGATAAATGACTCTGTATCTTCACTAAATGATATATTGTAAATTTGACCTTCTGGTACACCTAATGCTTCATAATATGATTTATTGTCATCATAATCTAAAATATTAATTTGACTGAAATCTACAGCGTGTGTATCAACATTTTTCTTTAGTTCATCTAAAACAGGCGCATTATCTTTTGCAAGATGTACCCCAGCAATAGTTGTCGGATTGTTATTGAATTGTTTTCTTAAAATATCAGCTACATATTCTGCTACGATATTTTCATTTTCTAAAACTTTAAAGTTCATTGCCATAGTGTTTGCACTCCTTGTTATCTATTAAATATAGACGTTTACATTGCTTTACTACTACCCTAGTTTGTAAGCTAATAAACGCATTGTTTATACCATTATTAACATCATTGTATAATTTATCATTCTAGATAATTTAATTATACAAGTCTTTATCTGTCATTTCACTATTTTAACTATATCAATTACGTTAAGTTTGGAAAATCTTGTTGTCTTAAAGCTTCATATATTAAAATCGATGCCGTATTAGATAGATTTAATGATCTAATGTTAGTATTCATTGGCATTCTTAAAGCAGTATCTTGATACTTTTCTTTAACCCAATCAGGTAAACCAGTCGTTTCACGTCCGAAAATAAAGTAATGTTCTTCATCTCTATTAGAAAAATCAAAATTGGAATAAGTCTTTTTCCCAAATTTTGTTAATAGATAATAATTACCTTCAGTTGCTTCAAAAAATTCCTCAATACTTTCATGATAAGTGATATTAACACTATCCCAATAATCAAGACCAGCTCGTTTTAACATTTTATCATCTGTACTAAAGCCTAATGGTTTTATTAAATGTAAATGTGTATATGTGCCAGCACAAGTTCTAGCGATACTGCCTGTATTACCTGGTATTTCAGGTTGAAATAATACGATGTGATTCGTCATAAGGTTAACTCTCCTATTCTAATCCTTTAATCATTTCTTGTTGTACTTCTTCAATTTCAGAAGCATAATGTTTATTTATAAATTCAGTTGCTTCATCCCCCAATATTTGACCAATTGCCCAATATGCAGTACCTCTAATCATAGGTCTAGGGTCGTTTAATGCAACGTCTTTCAACTCGGGAATTGCTGTAGTTTCTTTAAAATGGGCTAAAGCTAAAATTGCATTTCTTTGAATTGGCTTTTTACCTCTCCAAGCTCCAGCTAAATGACCATAAGTATTTTTAAATTCCTTATTACTCATTTTTAGTAATGGCACTAATCTTGGTTTCAGGATTTCAGGTTCTAATACGATATCGTCATGTTGCGTATTAATTCCTTTATTTTTAGGACAAACTTGTTGGCATGTATCACAACCATATAATCTGTTACCAATTTTATAACGATATTCGTCTTTCATATATCCTTTAGTTTGGGTTAAGAAACTAATACATTTTTGGCTATTTAATTGACCATCACCTACTAAAGCACCTGTAGGACATCTATCTACACATATAGTACAATCACCACAACTGTCCATAAGTGGATCATCAGGTTCAAATGGAATACTAACTAGCATTTCACCTAAGTATGTCCATGTACCTAAATCGGGATTAATAACAAAACCATTTCTTCCAGCAAAACCAAGGCCAGCCCTTTCGGCTACAGCGCGATCAGATAGAACGCCAGTATCTACCATTGATTGTACTTCAACGTCAGGCACTTTAGTTTTTAAATACTCAGCTAATTTATCTAGTCTATTTCTCATTATCGTATGATAATCTTGTCCCCATGACGCGCGAGCAAACATGCCTCTTCTATCACCTTTTACGCTTTTAGGAGCACCTTTTAATTTATTAGGATATCCTACTGCGATAGCTATAATAGACCTAGCTGTTGGCAATGAAAGTTTAGGTTCGGTGCGCAATGAAATATCCGATTCTTCAAAACCAGAAGCATAACCTTTTTCATGATAATCTATAAGTTTTTGTTTCAATTCATCAAATGGATCTGCAGTTGTAAAACCTATACTATCTATACCAATCGAATGTGCGTATGTAATAACATCTTGTTTTAATTGCTTAATATCCATTTACTCACTCCATTTAAAAAACATACATATAATAGTGTAACACATCGCAAATGTATATAGAATAATTGAATATCATGATAAAAACATAAAAATAAAACAGCAATATCTCATTATTAACATAACAAGATATTACTGCTTTTTTTAAACTTACTTATAATACTCTAGCTAAGAATGACTTAGTTCTTTCATGTTGTCTATTATCGAATACTTCAGTTGGAGTACCTGATTCAACTACTACGCCATCTGCCATAAAGACAACTTTATCACTAACATCTCTTGCAAATGACATTTCATGAGTAACGACAACCATTGTCATACCTTCTTTAGCTAAATCTTTCATTACAGCTAAAACATCTCCTACCACTTCTGGGTCTAGAGCCGATGTAGGTTCATCAAATAACAATACTTTTGGATTCATAGCTAAGGCACGTGCGATAGCCACCCTTTGCTTTTGCCCACCAGACAATTGCGCAGGATATGCATCGGCTTTATCACCTAATCCTACTTTTTCTAATAGTTTCAAGCCTTCGCTACGTAAATCGTTAGCATTACCTTTTTTTAGTAATGTTGGTGCTAACAATACATTGTCGATGACCTTTTTATGTGGAAAAAGATTAAAGTTTTGGAACACCATACCCATTTGTTGACGCAACTGTTCCAGTTGAGTATTTTTGTCCATTAAATTATTACCTTCAAATATTACATCTCCACTAGTCGGAGTTTCTAATAAATTCATGCATCTTAATAAAGTACTTTTACCACTACCTGAAGGTCCAATAATTGCTACTACTTCACCACGTTCAACTGTTAAGTCTATCCCTTTTAACACTTCGTTTTGGCCAAAGTTTTTAGTTAAATTTTTAATATCAATCACTGACTTTTAATCTCCCTTCGAAGAAATACATAACACGAGATAACGTGAATGTAAGTACAAAGTATAATATTGCTGCTACTAGTAATGGCGTGAACGGATCGAATGATGCACCTTGAACAACTTGTGCATTAAACATAATTTCACTTACACCAATAACTGAAATGATAGATGATTCTTTAATAACCGTTACAAACTCATTACCTAGAGCTGGTAAAATATTTTTAATTGCTTGAGGTAAAATTACCGATTTCATCGTTTGGCCATAAGATAGACCTAAACTACGCGCCGCTTCCATTTGACCTTTATCAACTGCATTAATACCAGCTCTAATAATTTCTGCTATGTAAGCTGAACAATTAATCACGAGTGCAATCATACCGCAAATCAATGCTGAAATATCGAGCCCTAAAACTGCTGTCGATCCAAAGTAAACTAAAAATACTTGTACGAGTAATGGCGTCCCTCTTAAAAATTCTATATACGCAGATGCTAACCATCTTAGAGGTTTAAATTTACTTAATTTAAACAATGCGATAATTGCGCCAAATAATGCACCTAAAACTACACCTACAATAGATACAAGAATTGTATTGCCTATACCTTTTAAGAAGAAGCTACCATATTTAGTGAAGAAGTTGCCGTCATCTTTTTTCATAGCTTCTGCTGCTTTATCTTTATATTTATCAACTAAATTTTTATCTTTTACTTCTTTAATTGTTGAGTTTAATTGTTTCATCAATGTTGGTGAATGTTTTGGAACTGCAATTGCAGTCTGTTTCTCACCCTCTTTAAACTTAACTCCATTTGCAAATTTTAAATCCGGGTTTTGTTTTAAGTAAGCTTCAGCAACCGGTCCTTCTATAACCATGCCGTCAACTTTACCACTTTTTAATGACATGATGACTTCAGGCACTCTTGTTAAAGATTGTACTTGAGCATTGTTAATTTCTTCATTGGCTATCGTTTCTTGTTGTGTTTGCTTTTGTACACCGATTCTTTTATTTGTAAAGTCATCAAGCGTTTTTAATTTATCCTCATTCGCTTTTTTAATAATCATTTTTTGTGTAACAGTCATATACGGATTCGAAAAGTCAACTTCCTTTTCACGCTCAGGAGTCGGGGTCATACCAGATATAATCAAATCAATTTTTCCAGTTTTAATAGCTCCCAATAGACTATCAAATTGCATATTTACAATTTTTAATTTTAAATTATTGTCTTTAGCTATTTTTTTAGCCAATTCAATATCAATCCCTGCATACTTCGTCTTCCCATTAACATTATGTTCAAATTCATAAGGGGCATAATCTGCAGATAAACCTACTCTTAATTCTCCTCTTTTTTTAATTTTTTCCCACTGCTTATCTTCTGCAGCATGTGTTGTTGGCTTAATATAAAGGCTTATAGAACTTAAAATAATAATAGTTGCCAACATAATTTTCCCAAATACTTTCATAAACAATGACCCCTTTCTCAATTATTTTATTATTATACATAATTCCGTAAATATATTCAATATGATTTTGCGTAACTTTTAAAAGAAA
Source organism: Staphylococcus kloosii (assembly GCF_003019255.1). Lineage (NCBI taxonomy): Bacteria > Bacillati > Bacillota > Bacilli > Caryophanales > Staphylococcaceae > Staphylococcus > Staphylococcus kloosii. Next base: position 1,325,084 of record NZ_CP027846.1, on the reverse strand, counting down.
TCATAAAAATATATAAAAAACTAGGAAAGTTCACGCGTTGAAGCTATAACCTTCCTAGTTCTAATATTATTGTTCTGGTATTTCAAATTTATACAATTCATCACTGTATTTATTTATAAATTTTTTGCATAATTCATGAACGAAGAAACCTGCAACAAACGGAATAATGAAGTACCCAAATACGAGCAGTATAATGTTTGTAGTAGGGTCCCCAGACATTCTATTGAAAGCATTGATAGGTCCTACAAGACCAGTATACCCAAATCCAGCAGACATAGGCGTTCCTTGTATATTTATAAAATATGCAACTAATCCACATATAATACCATTAATTGCTAAAGGTACTGCTATGATAAGATTTTTCAAATATACTGGTATCATCATTTTAGCTGCTCCAATAATTAATACTAAATTCACTCCAGTAGAATTGACTCTTATAGATCCAAATAAGAAAGTTACACAAGATGCGACGATACCCATATTAGCAGCACCACTACCTAATCCACTTAAACCAATTGCAGTAGCAATAGCTACAAGAGAAATTGGCGTCACCATTAATAAGGCATATGCCACACATATTAACACTGACATTAACATTGGGTTGAATTCTGTAAACGAATTAATAATATGCCCTATACCTTTAGTCACTTTGGATACGTATGGTAAAGTATATAATCCTATTATGCCACTAACTACAGGAATTAATACTGGTAAAATAATCATTTCCAATGAGCCTAATTTATTCTGTAAAATTAAAAATAAAAAGCTCGCAATCATCACAACAATAATGATATTGATAATATCGCCAATACCATTTAATGAGATGCCATTTCCTGATAATTTTACCGCACCACTACCAATCATTGCAGCAACACCAACCATCGTTGCACCTGCACCACTAAATTTGAATTGATGCGCAGTTAAGACACCAATAATAAATGCCATAAACGATTGTATAACTACGACTATTTCATAAGTAGTTTGTAATAAATCATTGCCTTCTTTAAAAAATTTTAATAATTCACCTAATAAGGCATTTGGAATTAAAGCTATAACAACACCTGCACCTACTGCATTTAAAATATTCATAAAAAATTGCTGTGGGGCAACTTTAGTTTTACTCATAAGACTATCTCCTCTTTATGTATCTTAGAACTAATAATATTATATAACTTATTAAACTACAATATTGAATTATTAAAGTATTTAGTCATTCATTAAGATAACAAAAGCTCAAAACCATCAAAAGAGGTTTTGAGCTTTTTTATATTAGAATGATAAACTTGGTGGTGCTTTGGAGAAGCATTTTGTAATATATAGTAAATATACAAAACCTACACAAGTCCATAGCGAACCGAGAATTAGTGCATGTTTATCTAGACTTACGAATAGACTAACGTCTAAAATAACACCTATGATTGGAACAATTAAGTATGGAATTAATTTTACGCCACTACGTTGTCGTTGTCTGACAAAATAGTGAATGATAACTGCTAGGTTAACGAACGTAAATGAGATAAATGCCCCAAAATTAATAAATGATGTCGATGTGCTAATACTCATTAAAATACCGATAAGTCCAACTACACCGATAAACATTAAGTTAAATAATGGTGTTTGACTTCTTTTACCGACGAAACCAAATATTTTCTTATTTAATACGCCGTCTCTACCCATCGCATACAATAATCTCGCACCACTTGTTTGGGCAGATAAACCAGAAGCAAACTGAGCTAAAATTAATCCACTTAAGAATAATGCTGATAAGAAGTTTCCTCCTACTATTTTAGCAATTTCAAATGCCGCAGATTCTGTATTTTGAATGGCATCGAAATTAGGTATTGTAATTGAAAGTACGTATGCTACGACTATAAATAAAAATCCACCAATTAATGTAATTAACATTATGGCTCTTGGAATCGTTTTCTCTGGATTTTTTGTTTCTTCTGCTAAAGTCGTTACCGCATCAAAGCCTAAGAATGAATAACAAGCTATGGAGGCACCAGCTAAAACAGGCGTTATATGACTTTGTGGTAAAACGAAGACATTTTTACTAACTAAATGTCCTTCACCCATACCATGTACGACGCTCCATACACATAGAATTATAAAAATAGCGATAACTAATATTTGAAATACCATGATAAGTAAGTTCATCGTTGTCGTTGTATTAATACCAATAATATTGATTAATGTAGTAACAATGATAAAAATGATTATCCAACACCAGTTAGGTACGATTGGAAATGCAGTACTCAAATACTCAGCACCTATTAACCAAATAACAAGTGGTAAAAATAAATAATCTAGTAAAATTGTCCATCCAATCATAAATCCTAATGAGCGATTCATACTTTTCGATACAAATGTATAAGCAGATCCAGCTGACGGGAAAGCCTTCGCCATCTGACCATAACTATACGCTGTAAATAACATGGCAATTGTTGCAAATAAATAAGCATAAGGTACAAAGCCATTTGTTGTTTCAAATAATGTACCGTATGTACCAAATACAATCATAGGAGCCATATACGCTAAACCAAACATAATTACTTGATAGAGTGATAAAGACTGTTGTAGTTTACCTTGTTCCATATTACACACTCTCCTTTACTGAAGAGAGTTTTTGATAAATATTAGAATGTAAATTATTTACGTAATCTAAATCAGCATCTCTAGCAATATTTAAATTGACATTAACATGTTGCGCTTGAGCAACGTTATCAAGCTTTAGTAAAAATTGCCCATTATGATCGACGACTGCACTATGACCAAAAAAGTGATGTGGTTCATTAATACCGACTTGATTTGCTATTGCAACAGGCACTTCATTTTCAAGTGCTCTACTCATTAAATACACATCTTGATGGTGTTCATATGGTTGCATGTTTGCTGTAGAGATTAAGATCATTTCCGCCCCTTGAAGTTTTAATAAACGAGCAACTTCTGGAAATTCTAAATCATAACAAATCATCATGCCTAATTTACCAAATTGCGTATTAAAAACTGGATAATCTTCACCTTTGTTAAATAGCTTTTGTTCATCTGCAAATAAGTGAGTTTTGCGATACTTAGCTAAAGTTTCACCATTATGATCTATGTATAACGAAGTAATATAATATGACTGTCCTTCTATTTCAGGAAATGAGATTACTGTGTCTATATTATTTTGTTCGCAAGATTGCTTAATTTTACGTATATAATTATCATTTTCGGCAATCGCTGTTAACTCTAAAATTCGTTGATTTGTAACGTATCCTGATAATGACAATTCTGGAAATAAAACAAGCTTACTCTGAACTTCACTGGCCTGTGTTAATAAGTAACAAATATTGTTAACATTTGTAGCTAAATCCCCAACGTCAGGTTGTGTTTGTGCTAACGTTATTTTCATGATACTTCTCCCCTTTGTTTAAAAATAAAACTACCAATAACTAGTTCAAACAAATACTTACAATTAATTTAGTAATTAAAGTTTTTCTTTAATTAACACATTAATAATTGTCTGAATTTTACTATAATTATTGGTAGTTTAAAAAGAACCAGTTTTCTAAAAGTTAAGGAACCAGTATCATATATTTAGTTTTTTGTTTAAATTACTATTTCACTTTTAAGCCTAATTTTTCACGTAATGTTCCAACATTATAAGATTTTTGAACTAAGCCTCTTTCTTGTAAAATAGGTACCACTTTTTCAACAAATAACTCAAATTGTGTAGGTATAAGTGGTGGCATTACATTAAAGCCATCAGCTGCCCCTTTTACGAACCATTCTTCCATATTATCTGCTATTTTTTCAGGAGTACCAACTGTAATATGATGTCCTCTTGCACCGGCTACAGATTTCATTACATCATCCAACGTCAAATTATTTTTACGTGCATGTTCTTGTATAATTTCAATTCGACTTTGAATGCCATTACCTGAATCTAAATTAATTTGATCAAAAGGCATATTTAAATCATATCCACTAAGGTCAATGTCACCTAAGTATGATGATAATAATTCTAGGCCAATTTCTGGCAAGATTAACTCTTGTAATTCTTCATAATTATCCTTAGCCTCTTGTTCTGTATCTCCAATAACCGGAAAAATTCCAGGCATTATCACTACTTCTTGATTATTACCTCGTGCATCATGAACTTTTTCTTTTACGTTATCAGCAAATTTTGTTGCGGCATCAATATCTGTTTGGGCTGTGAAAATTACTTCAGCAATTTTCGAAGCAAATTCAACACCTTTTTTTGATGAACCCGCTTGTACCATTAGCGGATGGCCTTGAGGAGAACGTTCAATATTTAACGGGCCTTTTACTTGGAAGAAACTTCCTTTATAATCAACTGCTTCAGGTTCTTCAGCACTTATAAATTGACCCTTGTTTTGGTCTCTATCAAATGTAACCTTGTCCCATGAATGCCATAATTTTTGAGCTACATCAACAAATTCTGCAGCTTGATCATAGCGTAAATCATGTTCCATATTTTGAGCACCGTTAAAATTTTGAGCTGTATCGTTTACGCCTGAAGTTACAATATTCCAACCAGCTCTGCCATTGCTTATATGATCTAACGTAGCAAAGTCACGCGCAAGTGTGAATGGTTGTGAAAAGGTCGTAGAAGCAGTAACAATTAAGCCAATATCTTTTGTTTCTCTTGAAATAACAGACATTAAATTGATAGGTTCAAATCTAGTCATTAAATCAGGATGGGTCTTTTTATCGACAAATAAAGCATCAGATATAAATACAAAATCAAAATTTGCACGTTCTGCAGTCTTAACATTTTCGATTATACTTTCTAAGTCCATTGTGCCCCTTTTAGCTACATCTGGATGTCTCCAACTTGCCACGTGATGACCATATCCAGCCATAAAAAAGCCTAATTTCATTCTTTTCAACTCTATTCCCCCTAAATCCATACTATTCCGAGTTATTTAATAAACTTTAAGTTACCATTTTCTGAGCAATCAGTCAATTTAAAAATTAATAAGTAATTAAAAATCTAATAAATCTAATAAAAAAAGCAGCCAATTTTGGCTGCCTTAAAATATAAATTAGCTATTTCAAACTTCTCGTACTGGAACAACATATAAACCTGTTAAACGTGCACTAGTCGTGCCTTTTCTATTATCAATTCTTAATGCAATTCTACTTGCATTATTAGGAACTATAATATTATCTAACTTATATGTACCGTCTTCATTTTTAGGAATATTAGTAATTTTTACTAATAAATTATTTTGCTTATCATAAATTGCATACTCAATTTTAGTATTATTATCTACCTGAGTTGCTCCTATTCGGATATTGAAAGATTTTCCTGGTGCTAATTTTTCTACAGCTTTTAAATTATAGAAAAAGTAACCTTTTGGAAGAACAGTTAGTGAACCGTCCGGATTTAACGAATTTATAGTTTGAGTGTGTAAGGATTGGAAACTTGCGAAATATTTATCCTTGCTTTCTTTTGCAAACTTCCCTATATGTTGGCGTGCAGTTGGTGTCACAATTAGATTTTGTGTGAATAAATCATTTAAATTATCATTATTTGTAGGTGTTAGACTGAATGATTTAATGTATGCATCGCTAGTACCCGTTCTATTATCTAATCGCAATGATAATTTCACAGCATCTTTTGGAACAATAAAGTTTGATAATTGATATACGCCTTCACGTGTCTTAGGAATATCCGTGATTATTACTGCATACGTATTATCTTTTCTTTGCACACTATACTGAAGTTTAGTGTTATCATTAATATTTCCCACTAAAACTTTTAAATTGATCATCTTTCCAGGTGCTAGTTTATTAATTGCTTTTAAATTATACATGAAATAACCTTTGGGTTTTATAGTTAACGATCCATCAGAGTTAATTGAATTTGCTGGATTAGTTAATGCCGATTGAAAACTATGATAATATTCATCATTACTTTCTTGAGCATATAGTCTAAGATGTTGTTTATTTGGAGGAATTTTAACGAAACTGTGCTCAAGATCTGCTAAAACTAATTTCTGTTCGAAATTTTGTAATATGTCATTTAATTGTTGTTTAACTTCACCCAAAGAATCATTCGTTACATTGTCAGAGCTTATTGCGTTAACTTGATTTAAATTTTCAGTTACTCTCTGTTGTCCATTAGTTAATTTCACACTATTTTTATTTATAAAATTGATTAATTGTTGTTTAAGGTTAGCAACAGTTTGTTGGTTAAAATTATTTTTTATATGACTAAAAGATAATTTTTTAAAGCCTATGTTTGCTCCTGTTAAAGTTTGTAAATCTTTAGAATCACTGATAATGTAACCCCATGCCATATCATTATTTAAATCTAAAATAGCATCTTTTTTAAATTTAATTTGGTATGTTACTTTACCGCCTACATTTGCTTTATTTACATCATAAACTTCGTCCTCTTTAAACCAATAAAATCCTTTGCTATTTCTTTCTAAGATTCTCTCTAATTCTTTACCATTCCATTGATATTTAACTTTTACCTGCTCAATTTTATTATTCAGTGATTCATTTGTTCTTAGACCCCATTGTTCATATCTCACTTTCCATGGTAACCATTTTCCGCCTACATACTCAGATAATGAAATTGAATTTTTACTTAAATCAATATCAACGAGTTGATGCCCTTCACTTTGTGTCACATTATTTTTAACTATAAAATGATTTGACAGTCCAACTGCTTGTGGATCTTTTGTTAATTCTTTATAAAAATTATCATTATTTCTATTTTGAATTAAGTCATATAATGAATTTAAAGTTTTATTAGCATTTTCTGCTTGTGTATTAGTTAAATTCTTACTACTTACATTACTTGAAAGCGTATTATAGTCTTTATTATATAATTTTTCCCAATCATTGCGTTGTAACGAAGTATTTCGTACTGCTGTTCTTAAAAAGAACTTCCTTTCTTCATCAGATAAGTATTGTTCATTTTCTTCGATGTATTTAAAAACATCAATTATTTTAGAATCAGAAGAAACCGCTTTTCGAAGTGTAGCAACTGGTTTGACTTCATTTTCAACAACATTTAATCTGTCATATAGATTATTTAAATTTAATAGTGCACGTTTATAGTCAGCGCTACTTGTTACATTTTGTGTTATCCGATTTAATAAAGTTAAGTAGTGATTTTGGTTAACACTATCCCCAGTAGTTGAATTTTCCAATTTACTTTGTACTTTACGCTTTAAATTATTTAAGACATTATTATTAAAAACTGTAACGAAGTTATTTTTTGTGAAATTTAATTTTTCAAATCCAATATTAGCTCCAGCGACTGTATCTAACTCTTTTGAATCGCTAATAATATAGCCCCAAGCAAAGTCTTTAAATTTATCTATGATTGCATCTTTCTTAAATGTAATAATAATATCTATGGTTCCACCAACATTTGCTTTATTAACACTAAAAGCTTCATCCTCTTTGAACCAATAAAATCCTTTATTATTTCTTGTTAAAACATCATTATGTAATACACCATTCCATTTATATTTTGCGACAACCGTTTCTATTTTTTTATCTAGTGATTCATTAGTTCTCAATCCCCATTGTTCATACCTTACCTTCCAAGGTAACCATCTTCCACCACGATATTCAGTTAAATTAGTAGTATTTTTTCTTAATGTTAAAGTCGCAACGGGATGCCCATCTTCATTTCTTATGTTTCTGTCTAAATTATAAAAATTAAGTAGATTACTTGTCTTACTATCAGTGGTTAATTCAGCGTAAAAATTATCATTATCTCTGCTTTCAATTAAATTATACATTGAGTTAAGTAGTTTATTAGTATTTTGTGCATTTTGTGAACCAATTGTTCTAATATTTACATTAGATGATATACCATTATAATTTTTATTATAAATATGATTCCAATCTCGTGAAACAAAAGAAGAATACCGCGTAGCCATTCGTAAAAATAATTTACGTTCTTCTTCAGAAAGATATTTACTATTATTTTCTATCAATTTTAAAACATCAACATCTTTCGTATGTGCATTTACATTTTTTCTAACAACTTGAGCTGGATAAATTTTTTGCTTTTCAGAAACTACTGATTTAGTGTCAAAATTAGACTCTTGAGAGCTCGCTTCATTATTATTTAGCGTTGTAGTTAGATCACTTTGAGTGTTATTAGAAATTAGTTGATTTAATGTATTACTAGCTTTTGTTTCTTCTACATTATTATTTGACTGCGTTTCTAAAGATGTATCACTAGAAACTTCTGATCCCGATGCTTGATGTTCATTCGATTTAGAAGAACCTACTAAATTATTATTTTCACTAGCTTGCTCTGAGGCTAGTAATTGGTTATTCTGCAGGTTTACATTATTGTTTAATGAAGCATCCTCATTAACATTATTACTAACTTTTTCAACACTTTCATTTTGAGTTGTATTTTGAATACCCTCTTGTTTAGTTATTGCTCCACTACTTTGGACGACATCAGCATTAATATTATTAGTCGAACTATTGCTATCTTCTGTTACTTGTAATGATGCATGGCTTTCTTGATTATATCCAAAAAATAATGCACTACCCACTAAAATTGAAGCAATACCGATACTAAATTTTCGAATAGCATAACTATTCTTTCTCGTTGAAATATGTGCTTTATAACTTCTCACAATAATTTACTCCTTTATTCAATAAAGTAAAAATGAGTACATAACACATAGATATCTATTTATTACTATAAAAAATTATATAAACATTTCAAAACTATTATATAGAAGCCTTGCGCGCTTAGAAAGATAGTTTGAATTGAAAGTAAAATTAATCAAAATATTTGTAAAAAACAGATATGTACTTAGACTAATAAAAGACAGGTAGTATTATTACTTTCATGCTTTGTTTTATCTTTCAAATAAATAAATTAAAGTTGGCTATAATTGAACTTATTCTTCTTTTTAAATTTTTAACTAAAATAAACTATTGACACGAATTATTTATAAATGTAATATGTTTAAATATAAATTCAGAAAATTCTAATATATGATTTGTATTTACCAGAACTCAACTAAAAACAAAGTTGGAGTTCAAATTTTTGGAATTAATCCCTAGTATTCTGATAAGAATATAAAAAATAGGATTAAAGGAGTGTTATCATGCAAAAAATTATTATATTTGCTTTAGCCGGTTTTTTAGCTGAATTAGTAGATGGCTCACTAGGTATGGGTTATGGTGCTTCAGCATCCTCTATTTTATTAACATTTGGAATTACGCCTGCTATAGCATCAGCGACAGTTCATTTCTCAGAAATACTAACTACTGCTGCGGCTGGTACATCACACTTGAAATTTAATAATGTACATAAACCTTCAGTATTAAAACTAGCGATACCTGGTTCAATTGCTGCTTTTGTTGGCGCAATGTTTTTAAGTAATGTAAATGGAGACTATATGAAACCAATAATATCAGTATTCCTTTTACTATTAGGTATGTATATTATTTACCAATTTCTTTTCAAAAGTGATAAAAAGATAGACAAAAATGCTGGTTTTAAAAAAGTATCTAATTTGGTACTATTACCTCAAGCAGCTATAGCTGGCTTTTTAGATTCGATTGGTGGCGGTGGCTGGGGCCCAGTAAATACCCCTTTGCTACTTTCGAGTAAAAAAATTGAACCTCGTTATGTAATCGGTACGGTATCTGCAAGTGAATTTTTCGTAACAATATCTTCATCACTAAGTTTTTTAATATTCCTAAATTGGGCTTCAATAAATTGGATCCTAGTCTTAGTATTAGGCATCGGTGGTGTTATAGCAGCCCCACTATCAGCTTGGCTAGTAAAATCTTTACCGATAAACATACTTGCTATAGGGGTTGGTGGTTTGATAGTTTATACAAATATTAGTTCGCTTGCATCAATATTTATAAATAATACAAGTGCTATATTCACAATAAAAATTATCGTTGTGTTAACTTGGCTATCATTAGTATTAACAACAGCTTTAAGAAATAAAACAAAAGTATCAACATCAAATTCATGATAAAAACAAAAAGCCTCTATATAGAGGCTTTTTATATATTTAAATATAGATAAATAAAAAAACCCCACCTTTAAGTGAGGTTACAACGTTATTATAAATACCGGTGGTCGGGTTGTTCAAATTACGAAAGTCTTTGTGCGCCTAGGTTTCATCAATTAACGTGTCCAGTCAGTGACCAAAAATATATTGATACTTTTGTATTTTTAAGCAAATCCCGAACTACGGTATCTGCTTACACACTATATAATGGAAGAAACTCGACCCATCTATTCATTTAGGTGGGTTTATTTTATAAATATTCTATCGTCATTCAAGTAAACGGAATACACAATCTGTCTATCTAAATCAAGTTTAATTAACAACAGCACAAATGCTAATCGCAGCGAACTTTTTCGTACCTCGTGCATGTTGTTCCATATTTCTTTTTCTTCAGCACTCATTAAGTCTGTCACTTGTACTGTCGTATGCTTTAATTGCTTTGCACGTTCCACCATAGCATTATAGTCTATACCTTTATACATAAAATCACCTCATCTATATGATAGAACAAGTGTTCGTGTGTGTAAATAAAAAAATAGCCCACCTTAAGGTGAGACTAATTGTATTTTAATATAACTACTTACCAGCATCAGTACCAAATTTAAAATACAAACTAATTGCTATTATTGGCAGTAAATAAAACCCTTTAAAAATCGTATAACTTAAAACCAATATAATGACTAATGATAAAAATGTGATAACTAATGTACTTACGATAGCTATAAATTGATTTCCATCTTCAGACCTTGAAATATTATTTGAAAATACGAAATCTCCTACAATACTGCTTAAAATTAGGAATAAATTTTTAAAAATATAAAAACTACAACCTATTACTATAATAGTTGCTAAAAATTCCAATTTTCTATCTCCTTTATTTTTATATGTATTCAAAATTATATATTATATTTTATATTTAGCAATACTAATAACATAATTAAAAAAGAAAATAACATATAAGTCATAAAAAATAACCGCATCAGTTAAGATACGGTTATTCAAAAGAATTTTCGTTAAAAGTTTTGACAGGACATAAATGGTTTGTCATTACGTCTTGCTGATTGTACTTAATACTAGAGTGAATTAAGTGATGGGGGTCTATGAATAAAGGGTGGACGTTATTATTAGCTTGATCGTATATGCAAATAATTCTAATTCCTCCAGTTATACCATATTGCCATAACTTTTTTTCTTCATCACTAAAAATATCTAATTCTCTATCATTAATTTCGTTTACAATTTTTTGTACAATTTCAAATTTACTCTTATCTACTAAATGACAATGTGCGGTTCTAGAATAATAGATGTTTTGTTTATTAAAAATATCATACCCATTTTTTTCAATATCTGGTAATAACTCTGTCATAACTTTAGTTAAAGTCTTTGCTAGTGATCTATAATCACTGTACATATTAGTAAAATTTTCTTTATCAATTTTACATGTTCTTAGCCAGTTTTCGTTTTCTAATACAATCCTGAAGTCTTCTTTTACACTTTTTCTATTTGTTATATTTTGTCGAATTTGGTTTTTATTTTTAACTTTTTTGTTTTTTCTTTTTGGCATTTTTATTCAGCTTGTTTCATATAGTATTCAAACATATCTTTTTCAGAAATTATATTTTGGCATATTTCTAAACTAGAGAAACCTGTTCTAGCTTTTTGCCATGGTTCTTCTTGGTGAGTAATATTTTCTAATTCATTACCATTATACCCACCATAAACTTCAAAGACTTGTTGTAATATATTTTCTTTATCCTCGTCAAATTGAATATTTTCATCAATTTTGGGTATGTTAGAATAACCATATTTTTTGTATTCATGATATACAGTTGGTATTACCGGCCCATGAACCCATGCCTCGAAATTTTCATTGAACAATTTATTTTTTATGTCGTCAGATTTTTCATTTTCTAAAGTTATTGTCCAAGATTGAGCATAGTAAAGTAATTTTTGTAATTTTTTTGGGGACATAGATGTTTTTGATAGGAACCAATTTATAATTTCTTTTAATTCTTCACTCATATTAATCCCTCCCTCTTTATTATATTATATATTATAATCGATACTTTTTGTAAATTATTTTAAACTTTTGTATAAAAGCGAACATAAAAAATAACCACCCAGTGACATGCTTAGGTGGCAAGGATGTGAATATAACCTCACATTATATTATGCTAAGAGAATTTGTGCATGTATGTTTACCTTAACATAAAAAGGGCAAGCACATAAGTGCCTACCCTGAACAGAGCTAATGTTTATTTAAAATATTAACTTGATAAAATTTATCATTTATATACAAAAAGAGCAAGCACTTTTGTGCCTGCCCTTTAAACCAAAGTTTCATCCAGTGACATGCTTGGATGGTAGAGAGTTGATTTATTTTTTAAAATCAATAGTTGGATAACTTTTGCATGTATGATTATTGTACCCAATATGAATTGTTCAAAACATAAAAACAGACAGGGCGTTGGATCCTGTCTGCAAATCGTATAACACGTTTAAAACATGAAAGGTTAGAGTTGGCAAAACTCTATTGTCAATCTAACACAATTACATTTTTAACACAAAAAGAAACAGGCTATGGGGAGCCTGTTTAGGGAAATTCATGTTAATCAAAAAGAGAATAATTAAGAGGCCCTATACCTCTGCAGATAATTTATCACAATATATTGGGCAAAACAAATAAAAAGAGCAAGCGTCTGGAGGAAACCTGCTCTTTGATATAAATAAATAATCCCATATTGTACTTAGGATTTATAAACTATAACATACTTAGTTATTTTAAACAATTGCGTTTAATTAATATATATTATTATAAAAAAAGAGTAGCCCTAGGAGACTACTCTAATTATGCACTACCGTATATTTTACACATTATTTGTGTAGAGATTTAGTGTAACATACTTATTTCCAACCCCACGTTAATTTGCCCCAATACTTTTCTTTTTTAATGCGTTCTTTTTTATCAGTAATTTTACATATCGCACTATAATAAGTTTTACCTTTTGAAGTATAACTAATCCACCAATAACCTTCTGCTTTAACGATAAAATTAAATTTAATCGTTTTAACCTTTGTGAATTTCATAACATCTTGACTTACCACTTCACCCTTTAATGAAGGCGATGTTCTTACTTTAATGGCAGTATTTGGTGTAAAACGACCTTTCCAAACCCATTTTGTTTGCGCTTTTGGCTTTTTACTTGCCGGTTGATTAATTTGTCGACCATTAATACCTTCGGCTAATCGTTTTGTAAATGCTTGTAAATGTTTAGTGATGTAATCCATATCGTGTTTAGAAGTAATGAAACCTAATTCTATTAAACGGTAATTGATATTTATCTTATTCGCAACATTACAATGCATCAAATCCGTACGTGGTGTTATATCTCTTATTGTTCCTACTGTACCTTTTAATGCATTTTGTAATCCTTTATCAATATTATCTGGTGGGAATGCACTTGGTATGATAACATGTCCACCCTGTGCTGAAGCCCCAGCACTATCAAGATGAAATTCTACTACAATATCATATTTTTGTTTATTTACCCAATATAAGCCGTAATCTTGATAATTGCCGACTTGTTGACCATATTTAGTGTCTTGATACATATCTTGATCTTGTTTACTGCCACCATATATAGCTACGGTATGGCCAACCTGTTTAAGATATTTAGCTACGTTAGGTACTATGTTCTTACGAATGAAATCACGTTCATTTGTGCCATAACCTGTAGCGCCTGGGTCGTTATATCCATGACCAGCTACTAGCATAATTCGCTTACCTTTATTAACTTTAGCTTTCTTAACGGGTGTAGCTTTTGATTTTAATGTATTAATTACAGTTGCTTTAGCGTAGAACGGACGTACAAACCACATTTCAGTATCATACCCATGTGTACGTCGTGTCGTCACTTCGGGTGGCGTCCAATAAGCCCCACCTAACCAGTTTTGCTCTAAAATTTGCATTGAATTTAGTGTGGCACTTAAAACGATACCTACATGGCCATAACCTTCGCCATAGTTTCTGTTGAAAACCACAACATCTCCTGGTTGTGCTAAAAAGCTAGGATTATTTTTATATACTGTCGCTTCACCGTCAAAGTTATTCCATGTAGGAATGTCGGCAGCACCTATACCTTTTAGTGTATGACCAAATAAATATAACCACCATTGATTAGCTACATCAAAGCATTGAAAACCATAGGCGTGGTCTGGGTTCCAGGCTTTTCCTTCCATTGACTTCAAATATTTAATTGCATCTTTTAATGTACGCATTATAATTCATCTCCACTAGGCATACGCCCATTAGTATCAGTACCTGACTTAACTGCATGTATTTTCTTTTGGCCTTGCTTTGCTGCATGGGTAAAGTTATTATTTTTCCACCATGTCCATAATGAAGCTAGCCCTGTGATAACAGAACTGATTGTTACTTCATCAACGGGAATAGGCGAAATATGGTTGATTGCTAATATTTGATTAATCCATGCTGCTATTAAAATAATTGTTCTTACTATTGTTCCTGTGTCCATTTAAAAACCTCCATAATAAAAAGCCGACCGAAGTCGACTTATTTAAAGAATATTTGCGCTAAAAAAGGAACGAAGCCGCCTGCACCAAGTAGCGTTCCTACAATACCTAATATCAATTTATTACGTTCTGAAACTTTTTGTGTTCGTTCTTCTTGCATCGTTGTGATTGATGCTTTAATGCGTTCTTGTTCATCTTCTAGCTTTTCCGTACGTCTTACTTGTTTTGTGATGTTTTTATTCATAGATTTGGTTTCTTCAAGTAAACCATTCATCGTTTCTTGCATAGGCTTTTGACTCTCTATGAATGTGTGTAAGCTTAAATTAACCTGTTCTAACTGGTTCTCCACACGTTTATCGCCGTCATCAATGTACTTAAACATTTCAAGACGTTTCTCTAAAAACTCATGACGTGGTAAGTAATAACTTACTTTTTCATTGTCTTTTGATTCCACAATGACACACCTCCAATAAACGCCATCACACCTGAAATAACAGCCCATGTTAAGTTTTGACCGGGTGTTAAAATATTAATGGCATTATGGAAGCCTGCGAGTGTGAAGATATAATAAAACACCATAGAAATAATGTGCCCTATGGTAAACAAGTATAGAAAGCAGTTATTCGTTTTATGGTAAGGTACCATTAATCCAGCAATAATTAATAATATGCCAGAAATTAAGAATGGTATACCCCACCAGAATAGACTGATTATTTCATGCATTGTCATGTATAATGGAGATTCTGACGCAGCTTTATCAGCAAAAAATACCCAATAACCTCCACGCCAGTCAGAGTACATACCAAATCCAATACAATACACAACAACGATCATTTGGAAAAGACTTAATCCTTTTTTATCTTCTAGCATTGATTCACCCACTTTCTATATAATAAAACCACAAGCCTAAGCCTGTGGTTGTTCTGGATATTTTTCGCCTGTGATTAATGCGTATTCTTCTTTATCAATAACTTGCATGTCTACAAACCATTTTATTTTATCGTTAGTGTAACAGCCCCAGCCATACATAGTTTTAATATCATTAAACTTCGGAAACAACATCTTCATCTTTATCCACTCCTTTAAGTTGTTCTATTTCATTTGTCATGTTGACTATTTCTTGTGTTAAATCAGCGTTTTGTTGAGCAACTTGTGCTACCATCATATTGCCTTGAACAAGTTGTTCCTGCATATTCGCAAACATTCTCCTTAATTCATCATCGGGTCCATTTGATGTAATCACAGGTGGTACATATGGTGTATTTAATTCTTCTTCATAATTCGGATTAACTACGATTTGTTCGTTTTGGTATAAATAATATTTCGGTTTGTAGTTTTGAGCGAAGTCTTGAGGAACAATGCTATCATCAACTTCAAAATCACCTTCAATACCACCGACAATGGCGTAACCTGTAATTTCATTATTATCATTTATAGTTATACGCATTATTTATACACCCCCACGATTTTTTGGATAGTGAACCGATTAGCATTCGCTCCTGAACTTGTACCGTCTATAACGTTCATAAAGTTATCTGAATTAATTTGTAGTTGTTGTCGATTCACTTTAGATAGCGAACATTCATAAGTGCTAGTTCCTGTTGCGTCTAATCCTACAATATTATCAACATTAAGGTTAATATTGCGTGTCCCTTGCGGATTTCCTAACGTCGCAAATTCTCCACCTGGAAAGTCTCCAAAGATGTAGAGAACGATAAAATTATCTAAAGTTTCATTTAAATTTATTGGTGTACCCACACCATTTGCATTACCTTCAAATAGCACGCTATTACGTTTCGCGAATTTAGTATCCGTATATTGTTTCGCATTATTTTCGGCTGTTGTTGCTTTCGCTTGTGAGCCAGTGGTTGTTTCGTAAGGGTTATTAGCATCAATAAAAGCTACTTCTTTCCAACCAATTATATCTTCCCCGTTTGTATGAATATTTTTTATAAACGTTCTACCATTGGAACTTTGTACAACCTTTATCTGCATTCTTGCATTGTCTGTTTTCATAACATCAATCTCGACAAAAGCACTATCACTAATTGATGTTGGAAAACCTTGAATAGAAGCTGAACCATTAACTACTGTCTCATAATATCCAGTAGCTAAATCTAAAACGTTATTAAAACTACCTTTTTTAAGATATATTCTATACCCACCGTCTGCTGTTAATTTATATTTCTGCCAGTTTGCAGATTGCCCAGTCGTAACTAATCCACTACCATTGACAGAAGTTTTAAAGGCTTCGAATTTTTCATTCATATACTGCTTATCTTCATCAAACTTCGTACTGTATTCTGTACCTTTATCATTCAATTCTTTCATCTTAGCAGTGTGATTAGCATTATAAGCTTTTTCTTTATCATCAATTAACTTAGTTAACGATGTGATACCTTCTTGCGTTGTATTTTGTACCTGCGTAACATAGTCATTCATATTCTCAAAGTCACTATTTAACTTCGTCATCATTTCTGCGACTTCTGCGCGCATGTCAGAAAAGTATTTAAACTCTCTAATTTTATCTTCGGCGGGTAATGAAGCAATTAAATCATTAGCTACATTAAATGTGAATTGTCTTTGCACTACAACTTCTTCTTCATCTAATGTTGTTACATAAACTTGCCCTTTAACTTCTTTAGCCACTTTCATAAAATAAGTAGGTATTGTATAACTTACAACACCGTTTAATTGATCTACGAAATCCAATTTATCGTCCACTAAAAAACTATCCCCTGATTCAAGCGCAATGAAAACTTTGACGTTTTCTTCACTTAAAGCTAAAGGATAGTCATTTCTAGTAATTCTAAATTGTAGTGTTGCCGTCTCTCTATCTTGATTCCAAAATTGGACATTGAGTTTACTTAAACTTTGATATTGTGCTGTTGTTTCAAGTTGTAAATTAGCTATTTTATCCATACTCATATGTTAAAACCTCCTTTATACTGTCACGCCTTGAAATAAAGTCCAAGGTGAATTTCTAACTTTTTTATTAGCATCAAAATAAGCTTCATATTTTTGAATGGCTGCCCCGGTTGTTACACGTGATAAAACTACTTTAAATGTACTTGATGAAATACTTTCAACATCACACGTCCAACCCGCAACTCCAGGGTTAGGATGATCTTTAAGCTGACTTGAACGTTCTGTATCTATATACCAACGCTTATTAGTAATAACTCCTAGTTGGTTCATATTCGTTATATAATCAGGCACACCTTCAGCTGCACCATTAACAGAGTCCGATTTAATGTGGTTCCAATTTGTTGTGCTGATTTCTCCGCCACCTAAGCGATATGTTGATACCATTCGTTTAAATATCATTAAATCACGTGTATAGCTATTTCTAATTAGTGTCTGTTGTGCATCACCTGCAACATTAGAAGCTGATACATGTAAAAACCAACCAGCAGTTCTCATTTCTGGTGGTACTGGGAAATCAGTTAGCTTCATTGTGTCGACAGTTGTCATGTAATAATCGCCAGGTTCAGTTACATCAGCTAAACGATTATATTCTGATAAAGGATAAGTCTTAGTTCGACCACCCGTTTCTGTCATCAATACGGGTGTCGCTTGTGCTGTTAATTTATCGTACACATCACGCATGAATATCCCATGTATTTGATGCGCACGATAGTTCGGTGCACCCACTGTAACACCCGCAAGTAAGGCTTTCTTACCTGTTTCAATATCGTAATAAATTTGTAAGCCTTCTGCTTCGGCAAAGTTACCTGGAAACTCATTACCAATTTTACCTATATCACATGCTTTTTGGTAAAGTTGTTTACCTGTTGTGTAGTCAAATACGGTAATGAAGTTAGGTATCGCGGGGTCACTATCACCTGAATACCAATATAATTTATTTTCGTCAAAAGCAATTCCTTGCATTGGTTGTCCTATCGTACCGTCAGTTAATCGCAGTGGAATGTCCATACGGTATAAGACTTTATCTACACGATTGTCTATATCTTTCAAACGTCTCACTTCAATATAGTTACGTGCATCGCGTGTTGTCCACTCACTTGAAGGGTACTCAATACGGAATAAGATTAATCCTTCATGTTCATTAATGACAGGGGTAATGTAAGGTAAATCTTTATGCCCTGTAAATACTTCTTCCATATCGTAATCACCGTATTTGATACTGACATTCGGTTTATAAGAAAAGCGTACAAGTTTATTATTACCGTCATTATCTAAGATGAATGAATAGATCCATAACTTATCATCAATCCAACGATAACCGTTGTGTGTACCATGTCCACCACCCACGACTTCCATTTGTGATAATAGTTGACCGTTCGTTTTCATTTTCGTTAATTTGTAGTTACTACCATACACTTGTGTTTGGTAGAAAATACCTGTGCGATTATCTAAGTGAAAAGATTGCATAACACTATTCGTAAACGGTGATAAGTTTGTTAAGTATTGCCAACCTTGATTAGGTATATCAAACATAAATTCTTGTGCTAACACTTTGTTTTTTGCATCTTCGACAGATTGCATGACGGTATCTTTATCTAATGTATATTCTGATGCGTCAGAACGTAGACGGTCGTATAATGTATCGTGGCTTTCGCCTTTATTGTCCACACGGGCGTCTTTAACTTCTTGTAAGCTATTTTTAGCTTTGGATAATACTAAATTGCTTATACGCTTATCTAAATCAACAAGCGCATTTTTAACATTACCATTAATGATGTGGTTAATTTGTTCTGAATTATGAGCGTTGACTTCATCGTTCTCGTGATAATTTTGATATTGCTTTAATTCATTCACAAAATCTTCAGTGCGTACAAAGTTCGTATGCAACTGTTGTCTAAATTCTTGACCTAGTGTGAGTGTTAAACTCTTTTGTAGGTTTAATTGTTCCATTTATTTTCCCCCTTAAAGCATGAGTGTTGTTCCGATTGGGAACCAATGTGTGCTATCTATCGTGGATTGTGTCGCACCTTCTAAATCAATATTGCCATTGGTTTGAACACGCCAACGCGCAAAGTTTAATGTGTTACTAACTTTAGTTGTGTTTTGTACAAATCCGCGCGAATCGCTTACATACGCTGTCATAGTTGTTGGTAATGTACCGATGGTTCCTGTGGCAGTTAATCCTTTCAAAGCACCTTTAAGCGATAAAAAAGAAACCCCATTGACCGATATAAGTCGAGCCTTTGGCGTTTCTGATGAACTGTATGCAGTTATACCATTATTAAGTTTAATGTTCTGCCAACCTGTGTCTGTAACTAAACTGTTTATTTGTGACTGTAAACTATTTATCTGACTTTGAACTGTGCCTAAACTGTTATTTATCGTAGAAACATTGTCTTGTATATCTCCTAAATCATAATCTGCGAAATCGTCAGGCATTCCATCTACAGCACTTATATCCGTTTGTACATAAAAATTTTCTCCAGTCCTAGGGTCTTGCATAAATACTATAGGTACTTCTTTACTCATCGACTAACACACTCCCTACGACATTTGACATAAAGTTATATTGGATATTTTTATCTGTCGTCCAACTGCCATTGGCAATTGCACTATTTGCACGTTTGATACGTAAATTGATTTTATTTTGAATATCGATAATATCTTGTTTCGCATTGCTAAACTCAACTTCTACAGGTTTGTTTACTTTTGAATGATAGCGTGTAAGTTTTACGACTTTTAGATCACTGTTGAATTGCAATGGCTTATGCACAAAGCGAACAATATTATTTTCTGCAATATCATCATTACCTATATAATATTTGTCATCTTCGCTACCTAAGTAATTTGTAGCAAGTTCAACCGTCGGACTATCACTCAATTGTTCTAACATACTTGCACGTAACTGCGTTTTAGTCGTTGCATTATCATCAAACACAGTAGGTGCTTGCATCATTCCAAATGTATCGAATGTGGACGCTTTATATTCATCTACAACGTGGTAAACATCTTCGCCTTTCAGTTCAGCTGTTAAATTAAGCACCGTTGTTTTCTCTGTACCTATATAAAATCGAGGTGTCTTTTTCTTATAATCAACACCTGACTTCGCACCTTTGTAAACGACTTTAAACTTATGATTGCCTTTGTCTAATCCTTTTTTAATTACAATCTGATTGGTTTTTGAACGTTTACTATATTGTGAATAACTACCAATCTTTTTATCATCTAAATAAACATCAACCATGCCACCACGAGAAAGTTGTTTATTCGTCCATGTGAGTGTTTCGTTGCCCCATTTACAAGTAAATGTTTTGTTATAACTTGCCCCACTTGTTTCAGAATACCAAGTGCCATCTTTATTAAATGTACCTGTAAGTTTAAAATCTTTCGGCTTCATTGGTTGATAGTTCTTCGTTTCTTCGGCTGTTTTCTTTTTGCCATAACCTTTAACATAGGTTTTCATATCAGTTGTTACAATGTCGCACTGTAATTCATCTGAATTAGCACGATAGATAATAGGTATTTGGCAACGTTTATAAAACGTATCGGGTGTATAGAAATAAATCTTTTTGTTATCTGCGAAATAGATATAATTAAACAATTCTGCACCAGCAACAATGAACTCAATTCCATTTTGTCCACCGAGTTCTGAAACGGCTGCGGTTTGATTGAAATCGCCAATGACCTCATAACTAAAACCTAGATTATTATTTTTGAAACCAAATGATAAATAAGTATCTAGTGTGTATTGTGGTGCATTCGTTTCATCAACTTGTGTATCGTTAAGTGTTTCTTTTGATATATCCTTATCTACATAATGATTTTGAAAGTCCATAAAAATATGCTTAGCGACAATGTCGTTAAGCACCATTTGACTATCGTATTTAAGTGATGTGGATTTGATTACAAAATATTGTCCGTGCTCGATAATGTAGTTTTCATTGACTAACATATCGAATATATCTTCATTACCACTTGCTTTATAAGCAGTGAGAGAGATTGAACGTTCGTTATTCTTTTCGTATTCATATTTAAATGAATCATAATCATAATCGGTTAAAACTTCAGCATAATTTCCAGCTTTATTTTTAACTACAAGTTCTTTCATCTTCTCACCTACCTATAAATAAAATTAAATTCAAATTCTGCATACACATTCGATAAACCGTTACCTTCAATTTCAATGTTGTTGTTACCAGGTGCTAGTGTTATCCAATCGTAATTCGTATCTACGCCCACACGATTATTACCTATAATCGGATGTACACCATTTAAAGTTAAAGTTTGATATGCTTGTAAAGCACCGTAATACGTAAACGATTCGTTCGTGTGGTAGTTATGCATTGTAAATCCATTGGGTGCGTCGGCTTTGATTCGTATAATCAACTTGTGATTAAGTGGGTCAATCGTATCAAATGAACCGTTATAGATAACAAAGCGTTTACCATTCTGTCTATAACTGATGTCGTTATCAGTAATGAGCCCATTACCAAATTGCCATTCATCATTTAGGAAATCGACGCTTAAAGTATCTTTAAGCGATTCAGAATAGCCTTTGAATACAACGAAACTGACTTCGAACGTACCATTTCTATCGTAAATATCTGCTATGGCATTACTTTCACAATAAACTGCGTATTTTTTCCCTGGCATTTCTGAATGTACAACGTAATAAGGGTCCCTTCTAAATAAGAGACCCCTTAATTTTTGTTTCATTAAATTGTAATCAGCTAAATCCTTACCTCTATAGAAGAAACGTAAAACAAGTTTAAAAGGACCAAATGTACTTGTTCCGACACCGACACCATCTTTACCTTTACGTTCAAGTGTATTGGCTTGAACTTCAACGTCACCTTCTTCGTGATCTAAAAACTTTAAACCTGGAATATCAGTTAATTTGATGTCAAAATCATCATTGAATATTCTTACTGTATTTACCAATTTATTAAACACCTCCTAAACCTGCATTCCTGCATTCCATGATTTCATTCTAGCTTTTTTACCTTGAGCACCACTTACATCACTTTCTGAAAATCCTTTTGGTTGATTCTTGATTTGTATTGTTTCACTTACTAAATTGACTAAGTTATCAACCATGTTTTGTAATTGTGATATTTGTACATTTTGATTTTCAACAACTTTTTCAAGCATTGGGTCACTTCCACTTGATTGAACACTAGGTTTGCCTAATTGATGTGGACGTTTATTACCACTTGTCTTACCTTTATCAATTTCTTGAGATGCAAGTGCTAGTAGTTTCATAGAATCTGTACGTCGTTTAGGGTCAGTTGAGATAACATATTCAGGATAACCACCTTCAGCGATATTATACATGCCACTTTTTTTGATTAATCCACCTGTAGCGTAACCGTGACCGTGTCCGATAACGCTTAACATGTTTTTACCATAAGCGGATTTAGCCCAATGAATACCAGCCAATAAGTTATCTAATGGATTAGTTATGTTACCATGGCCTTTAAATTTCATAGAAGCAAACGTTTTTGGTGTAACTTGTACTAAACCACGTGCCTCATTACCTCCACTGTTTACATCGCTAACACCTTGCGTTGCATTTGGATTACCACTACTCTCACTATCAATTTGTCTTGCCCAAGCATTAACATAGGCAGAAGTTGTCGGTAATCCATTCATTGCTAGGGCTTTCTTAATAGTAGAACCCCATTTTTTACCTGATTTCGTTCCGCCACCACCATGACCTTTAAGCCATTTAAGTGGGTCAATGGCTGCAGCGTTGTTTACGCCACCCATTTGACGTCCTTTATCAACTTGGAAGTGTAAGTGAGGTCCAGTAGTGAATGCGCCTGTACCACCTGATTTAGCAATCAGTTCGCCAGCTTTAACATGACCATGTTTTAAAATTTTAGATAAGTGCATGAAGTATAATGTGAACTTATTCATTAACAACCTTGCAACATTACCACCACCGTAGTCATGAAGTGATGAAAGTACACCATCATTAGTTGCGTACACATTCGAACCACTTGGATAAGCTAAGTCAATACCATAGTGACGTCCACCATTGAATGATAAGCCACCTGTATATTTTCCGAATCCTTGTATTTGTTTATAACGTAGCAATTTAGAAGCATCTCCGCCACCTTGGTCATCAAAGCCTTGTGAAAAGAAATCTGCTACGCCTTTTTTAAGCTTGCCAAACATGCCTTTCATCATTTGGGCTGGTAAAGAGCCTTTAATGAAATCAAAGTTAACACCCGCTGCAGAAATAACTTTATCGACTAATTTACCAGGATGTTCGGCATAGTCCATAACATCGCCAATTTTCTTAAATGCACCTTTAGCTATTTTACCGGCACCTTCTAAAGCTTTCTGTGTACCTTCTTTAATACCGTGTGCAGAATCGCTCGCTTTGGCGCCAAATTTACCGACAACTTTACCTGCTTGACCACTTGCTGCGTCAAACCAGTTTTTCTTTTTCTTCGTTCCATTAGCAAACCTAGGCATCGTACCCATAGAAAATTGTGGCGTAGATTGGCTAAGCATAGCGTGTGTTTGTGCGCCATTATATACTGTAGATCCTTGTGGTAAGTAAGCCGTCGTATCTCTATTAGGTGTTATAGCAACTTTGCCGTTTGGATACTTAATTGCTTCATGTCTAAAGCCACCTGGACCGTTACCTTTACCTTTATCTCCCACAGTTGCGAAAGTATCACGAGCAATTTTACCGTTTTTCACAACATTTGTTGTCGTATTAGTATGTTCAGTACCAGTGTGGAGTTTAATTTTAGGTAATTTATCCATACCTAATTTACCGGCTACCCAGTTGACACCATCGATTAATTTATTTAATCCGGATTTAACACCGTCAACCATATCGCCGATAAAGCTTTTAATTTTACCTATGATACCTTTTAAGCTATCTCGCATTTTACCAAATGCGCCAGTAACTTTATCTTTAATACCATTAGCAAAACTAATTAGTTTATTTTTGATTGCGTTCCAAGTGTTGAAAGCAAAACCTTTAATTTTGTTAAAGATAGATTTAGTACTATTCAACAAACCGTTAAATCTTACACGAACGCCATCCCAAATGTTTTTAGCGAGACTTACTATTTTGTTTTTCAAATTGTTCCAAAGTCTAATAGCAAAACTTCTTATCGCATTAAATATAGAATGAACTGATTTAGATAACGCATTAAAGTTACTTTTCACACCATTCCAGAGCGCTTTTGCTCTCGAAATTACACCATTTTTAAGGTTTGTCCATAATTTTAATGCAAAGTTTTTCACAGCATTGAAAATGTTATGAACGCCTTTGTTCAATGTGTTAAATGTAGCACGTACACCGTTCCACAATGCTTTCGCTCTTGAAACGACTCCATTTTTGAAATTCGTCCATAATTTTAGTCCGAAATTCTTAACGGCATTGAAAATTGCATGCACGCCTTTGTTAAGCGCATTAAAAGCAACTCTTACGCCTGTCCATAAAGCTTTAGCGCGTGAAATTACACCGTTTTTAACTGAAGTCCAAACTTTAAAAGCAAAGTTTTTAACTCCGTTAAATATCGTGCGAACACCTACGCTTAATGCATGGAATGTAGCTTTAACACCGTTCCAAAGTGCTTTAGCAACTCTTACCACAGTGTTTTTCATGGCGTTCCAAACATTAACAACAACAGTTTTAATAACTCTGAATATTGCCGGTATTACGGCTCTCATGATGTAGAATTGAGCAAATAGAATTTGTTTCCAGTGTTTAACTACAAACATTACGCCGTTTTTGATACCATTCCAAATAGCAATTGCAGATATTTTAATTCCATTCCAAATGGCGATAGCACCCATTTTTATACCAGTCCACAATGCAGTTAGTATTAATTTGAGTGACTGAATCGGATGTTGTACTGCGAATTTAATACCATTCCAAGTATTAATCGCTGCTAATTTCAATCCGTTCCATACCATAATTGATGCAGTTTTAATCGCATTCCAAACAGTTACGATATAAACTTTTAAGAAACCAAATACGGAAATAGCAGTGGCTTTAATAGCCGACCATGCAAGAATGACTGCATTTCTAAATGTAGCGTTATTTTTCCACAGATATATGATAGCTGCGACTAATGCAGTTATACCTGTAATAACCCAACCAATTGGACCACTCATAAAGCGAATAGCTAAACCTAGACCTCGTGTAGCTAAGGCTGCCAATTTAGTTGCCATTGAATACTTACCAGTTAAAACTGTAGTAAGCGCAACTTGACCTCGCCAAACATTCATGACTGTACTTGTAGAGATAATCATTGCTCTCCAAATTGCAGTTGCAGCTGACGCTATTTTCATTCTTAATCCAGCTAACGCACCAGCTTCACCGAATAAAGTTGTTGCACCAGTAGCACCTAGTAAAGCACCACGTAAAATGAAGAATGGTTTACCTACTAATAATGCAGTTCCTATAAGTGCCGTCATAGCGCCAACGACTTTACCTATCATTGGATGTGCTTGCATCATAGAAGCAACAAAACCAGTTACTGTCATAGACAATTTAAGCATCATAGCACCTACAGGCGCCATACCTTGTATTAATGAAACAAAAATCGTACCTAGGTTTTTCAATAATTGCCATACATGTGGCCCATTTGTATTAAGATAAGCAATGAAGTTTTTAAATCCTTCTGTACCTTTAAGATTTTTACCCCAATCTCTAAATGTTGCAGTCACACTTTGCATGGCTTGTAATACTGTGTGAGATTGTCCACTAAACGCTTGGAATAATCCGATAATACCACCAAAGATATTACCAAATATCTGTCCAACTATAGGTAAATTCACTTTCGTATAATTAATAAACTGTGCAATACCATTATTTGTGGATGCGCTATTCGCCCAAGCATTAAATTTATTAGCTAAGCTTTCAACACCAGCGCCAACCCAACTAAACAATGGTCCAAATTGAGTGAATATGTTTGTTAATCCGTCTCCTACGCGCATAGCTGCATTAAGTACATTTTGGAATATCGGAGGACCAATATTATTAATCATTTTAAATGCGTTTTGAGCGTTTTGTGAAGATGTTACCCAATCACGCATTTTAGCTGAAGTCCTTGCGATCTGATTAGTTGTTTGTGTAATGAATGGTGTTAATCGTGTGATAGCAGTACGCGCAATATTAATACCATTTGCCATCGTATTGAAGATTGCAGTTTGATTAGATTGCACGATACCTTGCCACTGTGATTTCAAACCACTTAAAGCAGTTTGATAATTACGTACTTGACTTGTAACTGCGATTTGTCCATCTTCCAACATAGATAAAGCAGTCTTAGCTTGACCGGCGAATAATGAAACTGCACCTAAAGCAGTACCATATACACCAGCCATACCAATGGCACCACCTGCAGCGGCAGTTGCGGCACCACCAATACCGGCAATCGCATTAACTGCACCGCCAGCTATAGGAACAATAGAACTAATTTGTTGTATAACAATGCCTGCGATAGTTCCTTGAGTAATTTCTCCCACACTTCTTAATGTGTTAGCAATTTTACTCATCGCACTATTTGCGCCACCCCATGCATTGCCCATCATTCGTGATGTAGCAGATAATAGCATTTGTTCACGATTTAAAGCACGCATTTCGTCAGTAGTTTCATCAATACGATTTTGAAGCACATTAAATGCTAAAGCTTCTTCATAAACTTTAGCTTCAGCTTTATCGATTTCAGATGGTAAGCGACCAACTTGTCGTTCTAAGCTTGAATAAGCATTCTCTGCTTTTTTGGCTTCTCTTGCTGCTACGTCCATAGCTGCTTTAGCATTAGCTGCAGCTTCTTTATTTTCGTTACTAAATTTTTCTAACTCACTTTTAGCTTGAGCAGTTGCCATTTTCGATTCATTCAATTTACGCTTAGAATTATCAACAGAATTAGAGAACGTTTTTAGTTCAGTTTGAGCACTTGCTAATTTATTTTTTAATTGCTCAATTTCTTTTTCGGAACCTTTACCACTAGCTTGTAGTTGATTAAGTTCATCAGATAATGCATCTACATTAGATTTCGCATTCTTCATTCCAGCCGTCATTGCAGTTAAAGTGTTCTGTTCACTTTTTTGTGCATTTTGTGCATCTTTAACAGCTTTTTTATGCGCATCTAACTTATTATTGATTTGAACAAACTCATTTTCTAATCGACCATATTTACGATTAGTTGCTTCAACTTGTGCCCCGGCTTCTTTTAAGGCTTGTGTTGTTTTATCTTGTGCATTACGTAATTGATCTAGTTTCTTTTGTGCTTGTTCATTAATTCTAGCTTGTTGTTCTTGTTTTTTGTTCAAGCCATCAAGTTCTGTTTCATACTTATCAATTGAACGTTCAGCTTTATCAAATGTAGATAAGTTCGATTCCATTTGTGCATCTGCTGTTTTTAACTTACGTTCTAAGTTAGCAAGTCCTCTGTCTATATCAGAACTATCGAGTCCGAGATCAATCGTGAAACCTTTAATTTCATCAGCCATGTATTCACTCTCCTTTCCTAAAATATTTCAAAAAAATAAGCTTGATTAGTCGCGAGGATCTCGTCCTGTTATCGCACCAATCAAGCTTTCATTTGACTTCACTTTTGTCACTTTGCTGTTGTTCTCTTTGCCTTTCATCATCATACGTGTAAGTTGGTATATATCTGTTTCATCGATTTCGTGAAATTTATATCCCAATTCTTCCATAAGATAGAGGTAAAGATTATCTAGGTGTTCAGACTGTTTTTCAAAAGTAAAATCTTCATCAGAAAGACTTGAATCGTCTATTTCTTCTTCGCTGTCTTTCCCTCGTCAACACCCATAACACTTGTTAATTGTTTCATTGCAACGTTAACAACTTCATGCACATCAATACCATCTTCAAATTCTTCTGGTGTAAATTGACCTGCATATAAATCATTTGCTACGAAGCTATATAATTCATCAAAGAATTGGTCTTCAAAGTCTTCTGGTAAATTTTCTGGATGTTCTAATTTTTGTGCTTTCTTACCAATACGCATACCTTTACGTGCCACACTACCTTTAATGAATGGTGCTTGTTGGTATCTTTTTGTTTCGCCTTTTTCGTTTTGTAATTCTACATATTTATTAGCCATAATTTTATTTCTCCTTTTTCATCAGGTTTTATATTCGACCGATTAATTTAGATTTTTTATTTTTGTATACAAAAACAGGCGACCGGTTAAAGTCGCCTTAAATTATTTATGCTTGTGGTGCAGTCACAGCGCCTGAAGTTTGTCCTTGGTCTTCATTAGTGCTTAGTGTTTTACCAAAGATTGATTTGAATACTGTGTCACGACCTTCATTTACCCCTTTAGGCTCGTAAGCCATAATTACTGATTGAGCGTCCTCAAAGCCAGGGATTTGACGTTCCATGAATTGTCCTTCGATTTCATCTGAACCGAATTCCACTTTATCTTCTTTTGTTTTACCTTCTTTTTTAGGTCGAGTGAATACGCCTTGTGAAAGTCCAAACCATTCCATAGATCCATCTTCCATCGTACGTGGAATCGCAACAGCAACGTAGTCAATGCCTCCACCATTACTAAATCCGTACACATCTTCTTTTTCAGAATGTGATACTAAACCTAAAATGTCTTTTTGAACATCGATAGGTAACTTGTGGAATGTTAAGTTTAATGATGTTTCACCAGCTGATTTTGCAATTTCAGCTACTTTATTTGAACCGTATGCTTTTTCTAAATCTTCACCAAACTCAATTTCTAATTCTTGAACGTAATCAACATCTTTAATTTCACCTGGTGTTAATACGCCGTCTTGTTCTTTTAATACTGTGTAATACATTTTGCCTAAGCCAGTAGCAGCATTATATTTACCCATATTATAATTCCTCCTAAATTTATATATAAAAAATAGCCTTACGTATTTAACGTAGGCTCAATATCTTTGTCTATATGTCGTAATTCATCTATTGTATAAGGATTACCACGATAGCGACGTGTTTCAAAATAAGCTTTTAGTTCACTATCGTATTCATCTGTACCGTCTTGTTGTCCAAAACCAATACTTTTCATAACTAAACGTATTGCTTCAGAAACTAACTTTGTTTCTTCATAACTTTTAGAACGTACATCGATTTGATATAAATAATCCGTTGTTAAATTTTTATCGCTTGCGTAGGTGCTTGGGGTGGGCGCAATTAAAGGAATAATCAGTATATTGGTATCCGTCCTATCTGCCGTTTCAGGTATCGTATAAGCACGAATGCGGTTTTTGCAATATTGATTAATTGTTGCGTCTTTGGCTAAATAAAGTTTTAAAGTTTTCAACATGTCGAACATTACAATTCCGCCTCCAATACTTCTCTAATTATTTCTTTATATGGCTTTTCAGTTATATACATTGTCCTAGCGATAGCACCTAAACCTCTTGGGGCAGGATGTTTAACGCTTCCGTATTCATTTAAATGGACAATAGCATAACGGCTCATAGGCCCTTCCCAAAACACTTTAATCATACGAATATCACCGTAGATGTTATAAGGTTCAGTTTGTGATATTTCTTTAATACTTGCCCCTGTATCTCTAAACACTTGAAACTGTTCATGCAATACAGACACAAAGAATCTTGTACCTTTACGCAATGCTTTATCTTTTGTTTTGAGCATTTTTTCTTCGCCATATTGACGCTTTATTTGTTCAAGCATTGACTTGGTACCTCGAATATCTACACTCATCCTGCTAACTCTCCAACAATTTTTATATTATAGTGATTATCCGTATCATCTTCCACAAGTGAGATATTATATTGCTTATGCTTGTATCGTGGTAAATCAATTTCAAAATACATATCATTCGTAATCTCTAAACCAACAGGAAACCAAGTAACCATCGTAATGCTTGCTTGGTTATCTGTAACGTTGAGGTCTTTTTCAGATGGTGGATAGACATTCGCAAAACATTGATAATAAAGTTCGCTCACAGATTCACCTGGCATAAACTCATCGTCAGTATTTGCTTTATAAAATTTAACAGGTGTACGCATTTCGCCACCTGTTATAAATTGCCTACGTGTTTGCGCCATCATCAAACACCTCCATATTAGTAATTTGAAATTGTACGATACTCGATAAGAAATTATCATTAAATTCTTCCAACTTATCATTTAAAACATAACGTGTACGTTCATAAACAAGTTCACGACCTAGAGAAAGTTCGTCAATGTCGAAAAAACCACATTTATTTTTTATATCTATATAAGACATCTCTAAATCGTTCTTAATACGTTCATCTTCCATATCATAAAAGATACGATTACGTGCTTTAAATTGATCAACGTGTTCTTGTTGTATCATTTAAATCACTTCTTTTCTTTAACGCGTTCTAAAAAAGGACCTTCGAAACCATTGTCGGCGAGTGTCTTTTCAACTTCTTCAGAACGTTTAACAGTCATTTCGACTTGTTCTTTAGGTTTTAACACACGCCCAATTTCGAGGTCCTCATAAGTTTTTTTAACTTTGAATTGAGCCATTAATTACTGCCTCCTTATTAAGCTTGTGGACTAGCATCAGTTGCTTTAGGTGCGCCTAGAGTAGAGAAATCAACATCGTATACAAATGATGTTTTATTATCATCTGGTTCTGCATATAAGAATTGTTTTGCAGTATATAAGTCCATGTCTTCTAATGCTAATGTTTGGTCGAATTCACGTACAATCACTTCGCTACCTGCATAGAAGTTATAACGTGTTTTATCAAACGCTACAGCTTTACCTTGAGGTACAAATTCTGATTGTTCGAATGTCATGTTAAATGGAATTGGGCTTACATAACTACCATTGTGTAATTGCATAAATGCAACACCAGTATAGATATAATCTGCAGGGTTTAACGCAATAACCACATTGTTTAATACGTTAGCACCTTTAGATGTTTTCACATTACCGTCTTTGTCATAAAATTCTTTAGTTGAAAGATTTTTGATAACATCGCCAATTTCTCTAATAGATGTATCAGGGTCTTTTAATGTTAAAGTACCTGCTACAGCTTTATCAGAAACAGCACCATTTGAACGATTAATTTCTTTCATTAATCCAACAGGTTGGTCCTGAGCTTTACCTAAACCTTGAATAGCTGTTTTTTCAATCGCTACTGCAAAGGCTTCTTTAATTTGTAAACGTACATAACGGTCAACCCACTGCACGCCAGCATCTTTTAAGTCTTTAGGAACAACAACAAATGCAGTTGCTTTACCAAGAGTTACATCTTGTTCGAAGAAAGTAGCTTCAAGTTGTCCACGGATTTCACCGAAGATTTTCCCCCATACTACTTGACCTTCAGGCACTGAACGAATCACACGCGTTTTTAAACCTGTTCTTTGAATGTTGATATGGTTTAATAATGGGTGTTCTGATTCAATATCTTCAAAAATACGGTCAACAACTGTTTCAGGTAGTAACTCTCCATCTTTCCAGTTTGTATCAGTATTCACGTGATCTTCAGATACTAATGCGTTATAGAATTTCTTTTCTTCATTCGTTAAACGATTCACATTACGTGAATTTAGAACTGAATTATCACCTTGTTCTTTTTGCATATCTTTACGGATAGCGTTCGCTAAATCCTCGCTATATGCGTTCATATATTCTGTGTACTTTTCTTTCACTTCTTCATCAGAAGCTTTTGGATTCATGTTTGAAAATTGTTTCAATAACTCTTGCGAGTTTTGAAACTGTTCTTTGTTTTCTAAATCAATTGCCATAATAATTGGCCTCCTTTTTATTTTGTTTGCATGTTAAATAATCTAGCAAAGCTGTTTTGTGGTGCTTGTGGTTGAGGGTCATCTTCTTTTTTCGAATCGTCTTCACCTTCTACTTTTTCACGTACAGCTTTAACATCTGATTTAATCTCTTGTAAAATCGCCATTACGTCATCTGCTGTAGGTTCATCAGTTTTTTTAGGTTGTTCTGTACCTTCGTTACGGTATTTGCTCATGAAATGCTCACCTCCCATCATTGTAGATGTCGCTGCCGCAGCAACTCTTGTACTTTCAGTTATATTGTCAATAAGTCCAACATCTTTTGCATCATTAGCTGTAAACCATGTTTCTTCGTCCATATATTGTTGAAGAAGCGCATGATCAATGTCAGGGTTCTTATCAAGATAACTATTAAATACGACAGAATTAATTCTCTCTAAGGAATCAGCTTGTTTCTTAAAGGCTCTCGAATCGCCAGTAACTTGCGTCCATGCATTGTGAATCATCATAACTGCATTATTCGGCATATTAATCGTATCACCTGCCATAGCAATCACTGATGCAATAGAAGCAGCAAGACCATCGACATTCACAGTGATGTGAGCATCTTGTCTACGTAGCATATTGTAAATAGCCACACCACTAAACACGTCGCCACCGTTACTGTTTATGTTAACGATGATTTCATCTTCATCTTTCATTTCACTTAACTGATTTTTAATTGTTTGCGGACTAATTGTCATGCCTTCAACAGTTGTATTGTCGATAAAACCATAGATATCAATCTCGTTGTTCGCCATCTATATCACCTCCTTCACTACCAGTGTTTGCTTCATCCACAGTTTGATAGTTTTTAGTGATAATAAATTTTTGCATTTCTTCTGTACCTATTGGTTCAAAACCAGTGAGCACACGAATTTCATCTCTATTGAAAGAACCACTTGCAATGAGTTTGTCTACTGCTTCACTCACTTCAAGCGGTCCTTTTTGATCTATCGATATGGCTTTAATACGTTTGCCTTCTTTATAGCCTCGTTCACTGTATAACTTGGCATTTAATTCATCTGTTATTTTCTCAATAATTGGCTTAATACAAAACTTCATGTAATTATCAGTCATAGCTTCAATATCGGCTGTATCGCCATTTATAAGTCCTACGGGAATACCTAAATTACGTGCCACATAGCTTAATAATTGGTTCGGTACTTTAGCTAAATCATCGATTTGTGACGTATTTTTACTATTACTCGTCGTATGCTCTTGATATTCATAACCTTTTTGAATAGGTACAATAGCAATATCATTACTTGCATAAGCCTCATAAGCTTTATTAATAAAATCTTGCATTGATTTTTGTGATTGGTTATTCAATGAATAGTTTGCATCTGTACTTAACGTTGCTCTAATTTGATTATTCATAAGATTAGATTTAATCAATCTTCCGAATATATCACCATAATCACTAAACAAACCACTTAACATATTGTTAATTGATTCATTATTGTATTCTAAGTAAATAACGTCACTCATTTTAAAACTTCGCTCAAATTCGAATTCGCCTACCATAATATGGTCAAAAATATCGTCATATAAAGCGTATTTTTCTCGCACAAAATCATCAGCAATAATTAAATCCTTAGAATCAGTAACTACAATAAGCACTTCATTATCATAAATGAGTTTACGAATAACTTTTTGCCAAAATGTCGCAGCACTCTCATCCGTGTTTGGTCTTACATTTAATTTGTAATGTGTAGTAGACGATGCATCTTTACTATCGCCATCAGTTATTTCAAATTTTGTCTGACTAATCGTTCTAGCTATGTGATTAATACAAGTATCTAGTGCCCACCGTTTTACATAAGCTTTGTGTGACGTCTCCCGTAATAATTCAAAGTCATAACTAAACTCTATAGCTTCGTTCTTTCCAAGTATCCTATCAAATATACTCAATTCATCACCCCTCTCTAATTAAAATGCAATATCTGCCATAATAAATGGTTGATCATACTCTAAAATTTCATCCGCACGATACAACGCATGTAACATGGCATGAAATCCATCTGTTTTACGTCTAACTTCGTCTTTTTTAATATATTTCTTACTACCATCAGGTTGCATTTTGACTGCCACATTATTAGTAAACCAGCGCATCAAAGGATTATCCCCGAATGCAATTTTTTTTTTAGCAAACATCGTATCTATACGAGGTGCAAGTAATCCATGGATTGCAGTTGGATTCTTAATAACCTCTAAAGGTATGCCAGCGTCTTCAAAAGGGCGTCTTACAATATCAGTTCTGAAGTTATCAGATATTACCTTTGTTAGATTGTATTTACTTTGTTGTTCTTGAAACCAATTCACAATGTATGAAATATCTATAACATCATCGTCGACAATCGTTAATAATCCATCATCAGCCCATTGTTCTATGGGTGGTTCAAGATGTGTCGTTTCTAAGAATTCACGACGTATAAATGAATGTGTTTTCCAATAATATTGGTCATTATCCCTAAACAATAAGCCCACACTGGCAAAGTCTCTAACTAATGCGTAGTCGAGACCACCAATGCAGGCTTTATTTTCTAAATTAGGGAATGGTTTGTTTGTTGCTTTAATTTCATCCCATGGTGCAACTATGCTTTCAGGGTCTAATTCCGGTAAGTTCATTCGTTTCGTCATGAATTCAGGTTTGTTAGAACGATTAATGTGCAAGACATTATATTCCTCTTTGATTTTACGTTTTAAGTTTCTTGCATATCCAGTGAGTGGAGGGTGAAGCATTGGGTTAGATTTTTCCCACATTGTTTCGTTATCGATTTCTTTTTCATCATCTAACTTACAATAGAAAGGGAAAATTCTATCTTCACTATTACGACCTTCTAATACTTCAAGCACTCTATCTTTCATACTATCCATAAATCCTTCACGAACATATCCATCAGTTGAAATATAAAATGTTCTATCATGTGGTACCTTACCTAAACCACCACGTTTGACGTTAACCATGTCAGGTCTTTCGTAAACTGCTATCTCATCGAAGATAACACAACCTTCACGACCACCATCTTTAGTTTTCGTATTCGAAGTGTTGTATTTAATAATAGAACCTGTTGAACGGTTTTTGATTTCTGTTTTACTCACTTCATACGGTGCTTTTGGACGTTCACCTGTTTTGTTACGTTTATTTTCAAGTAACACATCGTAAATCTCATTAAATGATGTTTTCGCTTGGTCTTCACTGTTCGCTACAATCGAAATGTCGTATTTTTTAATACCGTGGATAGGTGTAGTTAAGAAATCACTCATCGCACTGATAAATCCATTCTTACCAGCACCTCTACCCATGAATAATGCAATTTCAGTAAAGTATGGTGTATCCATTTCATCATCTATAAGGAATACGAAAGCAATAATAAACTTTTGAAAAGGTTGTACTGGAAAATACCATTTATTAATAAACCGAATACACTTTTCTATCTTTTCATCATCGAAATGTACATTATCTTTTACTAGCACTGTGCTTTCCAAATAATTGATTAAATCAATACGTTCTTTATTTAAAATTATCTTACCTTCACGCCATTGATTAATATATTCATCTACATACTTGTTACGGATCATACATAATCATCTTCTGGTTCATCTGTTTCAACCGGCTTAGCCTCTTTAGGCAATAAGTCAGTTAATTGTTTAATAGCGCGTTGGTAAGATTGGTCGCGGGTATTGTATAAGCGTGCGACAGGCCGTTCTCTTTCATATGCAGGTACATTTTGCGATTGTTGGAATAAATCATATTCGCCATTATCTTGTATATCCTCCCACATGTAGTTGAGCATAACTCTATTACGCGCAGCTTGCTTAATAAGCCCTTGTGCGACTTTCAATTTTTCATTTGGTAACTCTTTATATATCTCAAGCAATCTTTTTTCTTCTTTTGCGACTAGCTTGTCACGTTCCTTACGTTGTTTGTCATTTAATTCCATGTTCTCACTCCTTTCTACATATAGGGGTAGGGGGGTATAGGGTTATATGTGATTATTTTTCAAATTTTTGCAAAGTCGAGCCTACTCGCCGTTCTCCCGAGATAAAAAATAAAAGCATTTAATTCAACCCGGGGGTATTAAAATAAATATTAGATAAAAAAATCATACAATACTAAAAGCATATTATTTATATAATGAAGTTATATTATTTCGATAGTATATATCTTATAAAATTTTTATATTATTCTTACTTACCATTTTTCATCTTGCCATTTATTTTCTTTCGGCTTAAATTGATTACCTCCATATTGAAAGCGTTGATGTCTTTTATTGTGACAAGCCATACATAATGTACGAAGATTATCAGGTTCTAATTTTAAATCTGGTCTATCTTGCAGCTCTTTAATATGATCTATCTCTAAGTCATTAGTAGTCACTCGACCTTCTTCTTTGCACCAAGTGCATTCATAGCTATCTCTATGAAGTACATAGGCTCGTACCTCTTGC
Source organism: Staphylococcus kloosii (assembly GCF_003019255.1). Lineage (NCBI taxonomy): Bacteria > Bacillati > Bacillota > Bacilli > Caryophanales > Staphylococcaceae > Staphylococcus > Staphylococcus kloosii. The sequence goes on along the minus strand of NZ_CP027846.1, from coordinate 1,288,364 downwards.
CATGACTTACTATTATAGAAAGACTTGCGTACCTTGTATGTATTGTAGTCTATGACTTCCATGTGTCACCTCATAATAAAAAGACACACCACTTATGTGGTATGCCTTGAATATATAATATCTGATACTATCATAATAACACCTTGACACGTGCCAAAAGTCTCACATAAGTATCAATGTATAATTCCTAACTCATCTGCTAAGTTACACAGTACTCGCTTCTTTAATCTAAAGAACGTCGCTCTACTTACATTCAATCTATCTATCACACCATCTACTGTATACTTCCTTGGCTTATCGAAGTACATCAAGTCCATAAGGTCACGCTCTACTTGTGCTGCATTGTCATACACATTAGTGATAGCTTCTGATACACGTTCCATATGTGCTAACCTTCTATCAGTAACTAACCTTGTTGCTCTGCATTCTGTTGTGCTACTAATAGTATTACTCTGCCCTCCACCTATATTCTCATCATGTTCTTGCCAAGGATATTGTATTTCTTCCCTTAAATCATTCATACGTTTTTGTGTACTATTATATTGAATGAGTTCGGATTCTAAGTAATTGATTGTAGACTTACGCATTTACTTACCTCCCGCATTATAGTTATGAACTCCGTTTAAATCTGCATGACTATCAATATCGTAGTCGCACGGTGCATCTATATCATCGTTAGCTGTTAAGCGTATGATAATATCGTTCGTAACGTATTTGCTTAGTTCGTATAGTGCTAGTAGCGATACAATATATACTATGCGTTTAATGTATTTCATAGATTAGTCCTCCTTGTATTCCCATTGGCTTACGACTTCTCCACACGTTTTACATTTGTATTCTGCTGATTTAGGATATTCTTTAGATGGTTCCCAACACCAATCGCCTTGAAAAGTGTATTTGTAATTTGTATCTAATTCGAAATCTTGACCGTGGCATTCTGCGCATTTACCATCATAGTCGTTATTTTTTTTCCAATCATTGTATTGTTTCCAGTGGTTTTGCTTACGTTCTTTTTTGTATTTATCAATGAAAGGTTGAGCTTCTTCAATTGTTTGTTCTAATTTGTTAATACGGCTTTTCGTCTCATATGAAGTATGTTCACTTAGTGGACTGCTTGATATAAAACTGCTACTGTTTTCTTCGCTTCGACTTACATGCCATATTGAAATTGTATTAATTATTATTGCTAATGCTAATAAACCTATTGCTATTATTGTTACCATATTATTTTTCCTCCGTTTCCATATTCATTTTAAGTTTGAATTTATTAAGTTCTTTTATAGCTTGTCTCAATTCTTTTGTTGCACGCTCTACTCTCTTAGTTAATAAAGTTAGTTCGTTCATGTTCTCAATGGTTAAACTTAAGTTCATTTTATTTTTCATTGGTTAGTCCTCCACATCTTCAATTATTCTAGTTAATTCCAATAAAGCCTTCATAGCTTCAACTTTACTCAATCCATATTTTTCTAAAACACCTAACAACGCTTGCTGTTTATCCCCTTGCATCTTAGATTCCTTTAGCATTATTTCTGCTTCAACGGTTAACACCTTGTCATCTGTGTTTTGCATATCACTTACGGTCCTTTCTAAAGTCTTTACCGAACATTGCCATCAATTCTTCTTCAGTGAATCGTTCATGATTAACTGTTTTACTTCTGAGTGGTATCTTCGTACCTTTAGCTTTCTTTGGTTTTTCTAAACTTCTATGGTTACTTAATCCACCAGTAGGATAATTATTTTTAGGCTTATTCACATGGTTACAGTCAATCTTATAAACGGTGTAGCAGATGACAGTAACAATGAACATTGCTCCTACTATTAAATTTTCCATTTATTCACTGTCCTTTCTATTCTCCTCTGCTTTATGTTTCAAATATTCTTTCAATTCATCACTGGCAGGTTTCTTTTCTACGTACCGTTGAGTAATTATTTCTATTACCCCTATCATAAGAGCTATGAGAATGATTAAGGTTATTAACATTGTTCACTGCCCTTTCTATTAATATATTCCGTATGATTTGCACTCATTACATTTGAAGCCTATACCTAAATTTCTTTTAGTTTCTGCATCTACTAAGTAATCATATTCTGTGTTGAAACTTCCACATACTGGACACTGAATTTTATTTATAGCTTTCGCAATTTCAGTTTGTGTTACACCATTCTTATCTATCAATTCACGTAATGTGTATTTGTTCATTTACTCACTGTCCTTTTTATTCTCCATAATGTTCTATATCTCTTCTACTTGGTCCTCGTTGAGATTTCGATAATGCTCTACTGATTGGACTATTATTGAATGGAGATGGTTTGATTTCTAATAACCCTTTAGGTTTCTTCGCTTGCTCCCTAGCCTCTTCCTTACTCTCTGCCTCAACCACAGTAAACGTTTCATTCTCTCGTGCTTGTGTAATATGAGTGAAAGTGTGACCGGTTGAATCTGTTAGTGTGCGTATTAGGTGTTGGGTCATTTAATTTCAAACTCCACTTCTTTAGGAATAACTACAATGTTATATTCTGTGTATAATTCAGAAAACTTACTTACTATACGAACTAAAGTACAATCGGATATATTCTTACCTTGTAAAATGAAAATTTCTTTATTCCAACCACGATATATAATTTTGCTTTGTTCTCTCATTTCCTCAACACCTCTTTAACTTTTTGTAGTATGTCTTTAGTATCCTGTACTTCCAAACCCTTTTTCTCCTCTTGCTGTTTCATTGCTAAACTCCTTAACTGGTTCTAACTCTGGGGTAAATATAGGTACGATAACTAACTGTGCTAGTCGGTCGCCTTTGTTGATTTGATATGTGCCACGTTTATATATATTACGTTCTTCTTCAAATATCTTTTCGTCCGATATATCTCTTAGGAAAATAGTTTCTGCACCATCATCTGCATTATCATTCTTAATATTAATCTTCATATGTCCTTGATAACCGGCATCTATCTTTCCTGTTTCAATAACAAGGTGTGTCTTACTACTCACACCACTTCTGCTTGTTAGTAATCCTACATATCCTTCTGGAATATTAACAGCTAAGTCTGTAGCAATGAGTGCTTTCTCTTGTGGCTCAAGTATTACTGTTTCTGCTGCGTAAATGTCGTAACCAGCGTCTAAGTTATTACGTGTTAGCATTGTTGCGTTATTACTTAATAGTTTGATTTCCATTTAAATATCTCTCCCATTATAATATTTATCTAACGTATTAACCTGTGCCTTATAGGCTTCATTGGTTAATGGAATAGCTTGCACACTGCTATCTTTAGTTAACTGCAATTCTGTTAGTGGTTGAGTCACCGTTACTTCTATTTCTTCGGTCATTATTTATCTCTCCCCTTATACATATCTCGTTCCAACTCATTCATCGTATAACTCAACTCATGTAATAAATCATTATTACAACGTTCTGCTAACTTCCCTTGCTTCCATTTGGTAAGTTTATCCCACATACGCACGTAGCTTTCGAGTTTCTGGTTGCGTCTGATTAAACGATCGTTATCATTACTATAACTTTCTGCAACATCTATTGCTCTCTCTACGATGTTCTCAAATTCTTCATCTCGTCTTTGGTATTCTGCTAATTCACTTTGTAATTTCAACACATAATTTTGTAATTCGTCATAGGTGGCTAATTCTCCATTTAATGCAGCTGCTAACTCTTGTTCTAATTTCGTGTTGTTAGCCTTTAATATGGCTACGTCGTCGATTAAAGTATTGCGTTCGTTTTTGTATTGGTCGCGTTGCTGTTTATATACTTTGCTTGAAGTTCTAAAATGTTTAATCGCACTATCTTTATCTGTTATTGAATCTACGTTTTCAGGTCCATGTTTTTTCATAAATTCTAATAAGTCACCTCTAGTCGGTTCACTCATTCGCCATCACTCCTCTAGTAAATACTCAAAATAATCGTTAGTTAACTCTAAACTACGATTGGCAAATCTTTCATCGGAAGATAACCACGCTCTAAATTTAAGTATCATCTACTCCACCAGTCCTTTATCGTGTGTCCAGATTAACGTATGCGTTCCATCGTCATTTACGATATGAATTGTATCTACATTATCTTTTTGAGATTGTGCTTTGTATAACATAGATTTTATTGAAGTGCTTTTATAAGTAAATGCACGTTGTTTACCATTGTCGTCTTGGAAAATTAGCTGGTTACTCTTTAATATAATTAACAATTTGGGTAGCACTGTACTCTCTGTAACATCTGTTTCTTCACTAACAACAACCATTAGTTCTTTATCTTCAGTAAATTCTTTTAATACTGTATCTGTCTTATTATCTAAGTCATATAATTTTATTTCTACATCTCCATGCTCTCCATCTGAATTATAACTGTAATATCTACTTATATCTGATAGCTCTGTGTTATCTATAACGTAATGTAAATATTCTTTCATTGTCATCGTTTTCTGTTGTTTAATCTTCATTTCTCTCACTCCTCTATACTTAATCCTCTATCGCTACAAAACTGTTCAAATGCTGCTTTATCAAACGTACGTCGCTTAAATTCAGTAAACTTTCTATAATGCCCACATACTGTGTACGCATCACCCACAATATGTATGTGGGCAATACGTCGGTTATCTTTCGTTAGGTAATGCTTGTTAGTGAAGTATGTGGATCTCATGATGTACTCCCCATTCCTGTTATCTCAGTATCGGCAAGCAACCATTTAGGTATTTCCTTTGTTTGCTTAATAGGTTTGTATTTTTTATCAGTAAATTTTATATTCAATTCTTCCTCTGTATCTTCGTTATAAGGTAGTAGATTTAAACTTGAGAAACCCATAAAATCATTTGCATCATTTTGTATGAAGAAAGCACCAGTTGCTTCTCTAGTTAGGACGTCACATTGAACAACAGTCCCATTCATACCTCTAATCAACATATTGAATAATAGAAATGGTATCGATCTATCGGACAATTCTTCTGCCGTGTAGTAATAATATCTAGGTTCATAATCAAATGGACTGTGATTCATTCTGTCATAATTCCAACGCTCGATAACAATACCACCTGTGCCTGCTGCCGGTTCATAATAAGTATTACCTTCACTGCCTACCATTTGAGTTAATAGTTTGCTAACTGATTGAGGTGTAAAATCTTGTTTTTGTTTTCTTCTATCTGCATGCTCATCTTGAAAGTAATCATGGAACCAGTCGTAAGTTACATCTTTGTCAAAGGCGTTTAAGAAGTCTATAAAATACTTATCTCGCTCTGATTTATCCATATATAATATTTCCATTAGTCTGTCTGGTGCTTTATAACTCTCTTTGATACCAAGTAAGTCATTAATTTTAGTTAGTATATCCGCCATTATTAGCCCTCCCACTTATCAAAAAGTCGTTGCACATAAAATTTTGCTTTATCAATGTCCTCTCGGCCATTCTTCATATTTGAACGACTTAAATATTTGATAGCATTAAATACATAAGGTGCTAACTCAGGTGGATACTGCTTACACACTTGGTCGCAATAGTCTATGACTTCTATATCTCCATAAGTATAATGCGCTGGGTGGTTTACCGTGTCGTTACGTTTACGTTGTTGTAAGTCATTTGTATACATCTTTTCCAACTCCTCTTGTTTTTCATAACTTACTGGTATCCAATCTGTATTTTCGTCAATATAGGCTATATCACCATTAAATTTTATGACTTTTCCTTTTATTTTATAGTCATGTATTGTTCTAACTATGCTTTCAAATCGTCCTAATTTTGTTTGTCCCATCTTGTTAACAAATTCTATCCATCTTCCGTTGCTTAAATTCGATAAACGATTAACTTCACTCATCTAGCCACCTCTTTACATTTGAATGTGTAGCTTTCCCACAGATACTTCGCATACTTACTTTCATTATGTTTCTGTGGTACCTTATACAGATGTGCTTTCTTCTCACGTTGACGCTCTGCCTTGTACGCCTGTACTTTTTTCTCGATATATTCATCTTCCATTTCATCGAATACATCAGGCTCGCCTGTTTGTTTTACACCATTGATATAAACAACAGTGCCAGTCGGTACGATGTCGTAAATGTCATTGCCATTTCTTAAACTATTAATAAGTCCTCTTACGGTAATTTCGTCCTCATATAAGTCCAGTAACTCATCATAAGGGAAATGATAAAAGTGCTTATTAACTTTAATTTGTAAGCAAATTGTATTGTCCACAGTAACGTAAGCTTTGCTTAAATTTATTGCTAAATCATAATCCCAGTCTGCATCTAATCTTTTTTGAACGAGTTTCACGCTTAATCCTTTTTTATATAAAGTTTTTTTAAGTTCTTCAGATACAGTGTGTGTTTCACCGTTATACGTTAATGCAGCATTTTTCTTATAAGGTACGCCATTCAGTAAGTCATCATCACGTAATCCTAAATGGTTATATCTATACTCCAACGTGCCATAACTAATACCTGTTCTTCTTGCTAATCCTTTTAATGAAATTTCTTCGCCTTTAAATATCATTTCTTAACCTCCACATTCTTAACTTTAGTTTTGAACTTATAGTTATTAATGCGTTTTATATCTTTGTCTAGTTTTTGAGAAAGTCGATGAATTTCACTTCTTAAATGTTGTGTTTTCTTAATATTGTTATCTAGTTGGTCTATCGTAGAATGCACACTACTTACCAATTCATTAAAATCCTCTAAGTTAATTTCTACCTGCACTTTATAATTTTTACGTTTTTTAAATATCATTCTCATATCCCCCTGTCAGTAATGGTCGGTTCCTCTATCCAACGAACCTTGCCATCTGTATATTCATCTTTATTTGTTTGCATGTGATTGTGTATTTGTTCTTCCAGTTCCCAGTTATCGTCATTAGGATGAGCTGGAAATGTAATTGTCTTTTCAAACTCGACGTTATATTTAATCTTGATTGTTTCTTCCATTTAGATCACCTTCTATGATTTTGATTGCATCGTTCACATTTTTTGCTATCCCGTATAGAATATTTTGTTTTTCTGCAAATGCTTTAAATTTTTCTTGCTCAGGTCTTAACCTTCCTTTATCAGTCTTAACTTCAATAACAATAAATTTACCGTCTGATTTACGAAAACCTACTGTATCGGGGAAGCCTTTAGGCATAAGTTGAATTACACGATTATCTTTTGTAATAACTTTGCCTGCATTACTTCTCCACAATCTATGGCCTAATTTGTTTACAGCAATGATTATTTCATTTTGTATTGTTTGCTCTGATTTCATACAATATGAAAGCCTCTAAATGTACTTAATTCTTTACCATTTATTAATCCTTCTTTTCCTAAAACCATAGGAGCAATATCACCATTTTCATACAATGCCCACATTTCAATACGAACAAAATCTTTAAGTGTATATCCGTCTTCATCTTGAAATTCGATTACTATTTTCAAATCTTCATTGCTATTAATTAATTGTTTTATCATTTTTTATCCTCCGCTAAGTTTGTTTAAGTGACGATAAAAGTGACGATAATTTTCAATCTAAAATCCCATAACTACAAGGGTTTAGATACTCAAAGTGACGTAGTGACGCAAAATCTTAAAAACTTTATCTATATTAATTAGGTTTCTTTATTTTACGTATTATACTTTTGTAAAAATTTGCGTCACTCTTTGAAAAAATAATGTTGAAAGTACTGTTGTATCAATGTTTATCGAATCTTTATGCATTGAAATTTGCGTCACTCTCTCCGTCACTTCGTCACTATTTCAAAACTTCTTCTAACCCTTTATACTTTTGTTTCAATTCAATCCCAAAGAAATTAATACCGTCATTCATTTTTTTATTCTTATACTTCTCTTTCATCTTTTCGGTGAACTTTTTATAAGTTAACTTATAATTTCCAGTTTCATTACACCAATCAACATAAGCGTTATATAAGTCTTTGTTTTTTTCTCTACCTTGGTCAATAATGGTACATTTATCATTGACGAATTCTTGTAATTCATCCATTTCAGTTCTATAGCTAGCAACGGCACTTCTTAATTTCTCTGGCATTTCTAATCCTTCTCGCATCCACATGTATGCACCTTCAGTCATCCAGTTTAAGATTGCAGGTGCTTCTCTAAGTAATTTATACTTTAGATCTTTGTCGACTTTTTCTTCGGGTATCTGAACTTCAAATGGTATTAGTACTAAGCGTCTCCATATTCCGTCGTCAGTACCACGAATAATTGGCTTATGGTTTGTTGAAACCCATATCTTGAATTTAGGTGTGTATTCAAATTCTTCTGCGTATAGGAATCTAGCAGTAACTTTATCTCCACCAGTAATTTGCTTAATTAGTCCTTCATCGAATCTGAAACCTTCGTTAGGTTCTGATGAAGTAACAAATCTTGCTTTACTCAATCTAGCTATATCTGTATTTACATTGTCGTTTTTCTTAACCATTAACGATTTTGCTTGCATGTTGTTTGAGTAATCTCCAAGTATCTCTGCTATGGTTTCAACGAATATACTTTTACCATTACGTCCTTTACCGTGAAGTATGAACATCACTTGTTCTCTTGTACTTCCAGTTAAGGAGTAACCTAATGCTTTTTGAATGTATCGAATAACTTCTTTATCTCCTGCAAAGATGTCGTTTAAGAAATCTAACCATACTGCAGGTTGCATTTTTTCTGAATAATCAGTATTCGTAATTTGAGAAAACATTTTATTGATGTCATGTTTGTATAATTCACGACTAGTTAAATCGATATATCCATTAGCTACATTGAGCAGCATGTTATCTTTATCGAAGCTATCTGGTGTTACAGGTCTACGATGTTTTAGTTCATCTGTGATATTTTTCTTAGATTGGGTACCACGTGTTTTTTTATAAAATTTCTGGAAGAACTCTTTAGCTTCTTCTTCCGTAACATCTTCGTTGTGTATTACTTTTTCTTTTTTCATGCTTTCTATCATTTCATCAATGAGCTTACGTATTGAACCTCTATCGTCTAAGGTCCACTTAGTACCATCGTAGATATAAAATTTCTTTTCTACGTAACTGAATTTGTACAAGTTACCGTATCTATCGATAAAACGATCTGCATTGCCTGTATCATCATAACTACGTACTGGATAATCTACTTCTTCTTTTTTAGTATCAAAGATGTGGCTTAATGCATAACGCAGCGGTTCCTTTTCTTCTTTTGGTGTGTAAATGTTATTTGCTTCATTGATTGCTTTGAATAATGTCTGTTCTCCGTATGTGGAGTTCTTACGTTTCTCATCCCATTTATCTCTATATAGATTGGATTGTCTGAATATACTATCCATTTGGGAATAATCTTTTGCACACCAGAATGCTAGAATATTTGCAAGTGCCATATCTGCTTCAGAATGAGAATTATAATAAGGTTCAAAATTACCTTTCATTAAGTCATCGAATAATTTTGATTGCTTTGATTTGTAGATTTCATTGATTACATCAATCTCTGATAAGTTGTGGATATTTTGTTGGTAATTGTTCTGTGTTGGATATTTAACTGTATTATCAGGTAGATACTTATCATAAATTGTTTTAAATACGCGTTCAGATGTTTCTGTTACTTCTGTATACTTACCAATACGTTTGCCAGTCATAGTAAAGAATCTGCCGCTGTCGTACATTTCAATGTTACCTTTACGTCTACGACTGCCCGGTATTTTACCTTTAACAATTATGTGTAATCCTGTGCCACTAGGACTTACTTCTGTGTAACTTTTAAATGCTTCGTTGAATTCACTAACGATATTGTCGAGTTTATCTCCTTGTTTATATCTGTGAAGATCATCATCAATTTTATCTATATCAATGCCAAGGTATGGGGGTTCAAAGAAGAACCCTATACCGTCGACACCTTCTGCATTAACTGCTGTTTCATAACTTGACCAAGTGCTTTTATCATTTGATTTCGCAAATTCTCCTGTTTCAGCATTGAAAGGTATTTTAGTTTTTTTACCATTGCGTTCTTGAAGTTTCCAAACGCACCAGTTATTAAGTTGTTTTAATTCATCTGGAATGTTAGAAAGGTAAGTCGTCATCGTTAATATCTGCACCACCTTCGAACGGGTTAGTAGATTGTTTACTGTCTTTATCTTTTTCTTTCCACTCATGATTCACTTGTGGGTATTTGGTATTTTTAAAATTCCATGGTGCTACACGATTTACTGTTTGTTTGTTGCCTTTGTATTCATTTTCTTCTTGCTTAACGAAAACTCTTACAGGTTTGCCACGGAACATAGAAAGTAATTGTTCAAAGCTTTCTACTTTTGTTCCTTCTGGAACACCTACACCATTTAAATAGTGCATGAAATTATCCATTTTATATTTGTATTCACCGTCAATCGTACGTTTCCATTCATCAACAAAGATGTGTCGGTTAGCGTATTTACCTTTTTGTTCTGCTAATTCAGGTACTTTTGTTAAATCGTTACGTACTACTAAAGTTAATTGCGTTTCTTCTTTACCGTTAGGTGTTGAACGTTCTGTTGCATTTTTGATAATAACTTCGTAATCACCTTCTGGAAGTGGTCCAAATTCTTGATTGTTTTCCTCGATATTTGAATAATCTGTTGTAAATAATGTCATAATTAATTTCTCCTTTAATTTTTATATTTTTCTCTTAATGGTTTAATCTGTGCGTAAAATTGCGGGAAGTTCATTCTTGAACATTCTGGATAGTTAAATTTAATCCATGTTTCTTTGTAGTTATTTGCTTTTGCGTATAAATAATAATCTTCTAATGTTTCTAAATCTGATTGCGATATATTGTCTTTGCTATATCGTTTGAGTGTGTAATCTACTTTAAAAGGTTTAATATCTGTAAGTTCAGCATCTACTTTGTTTAATTCTGATTTCTCTTTTTCTGTTTCGTTTTCATGACCACACTCGGGACATGCAGGTAATGTGTTTTCGTAGACTGCAAAACATTCATCACATGATGTTAAACCTAATTCGTTATTTTCTTGTTGATTGCGTTTTTTCTTAAAACCATTGAAATATTTTTTCCAATTATGCTTTGTATCAGGAAGTCCATGTCTCGCATAATTTCCGACGTGATCTATAATCAATGCTTTTTTATTAGGTTGATAACGCATTGAGCGCATAGCTTGCTGCATAAATAAAACCAATGAATCTGTGGGTCTTGCTAGGATTACGCAAGTGCAATCTGGAACATCAAAACCTTCGCTAATTAAATCCACATTGCATAAAACTTTGATAGTGCCATTTCTAAAATCATTCATGATTTGTTCACGTTCAACAGATTTCGTTTTAGCGTCTACATGAACAGCATTGATGCCTTGGCTTTGAAATTTTTCAGCTATATCTTTACTAGATTCAACACTGTGGGCATATAGTATAGTTTTCTGACCGTAAGCATATTTTTTATAGTTAGCAACAATGTCACCGTAAATCGCTTTAGGTATAGCCTCATCCATAGATTTCTTTGTATAGTCACCTGTTGATGACTTTTTTAGTTTAGAAGTATTTGCCATTACAATACTTTTGTATTCATAATCTGCTAATTTGCTATTGTTAATAAGCCACTCAACACTTGGACCTTCGACCATTTCGTTATATATATCAGTGAACCCTTTACCATTTGATCGCCAAGGTGTCGCCGTAAACCCCAAACGCAGTGCTTGTGGAAAATGCTCATATATTTCTGTATAAGTCTTCGCTCTACTATGATGTGTTTCATCAGTTAATATAATTGTCGGTGGTGTTAATTGTTCGAGTATATTTTTCGCTCTTTTTTCTGAGAGTATATCTACATGATTTAAATCCACACCGTGCGTAGTTAAAGTTTTAGTAATCTGCATTATCAATTCTTTACGATGAACAATGAATAATATGCGACCACCTTTTTGAACTGCTTTCTTCACTACTTCTGCAATCATTACTGACTTGCCACTACCTGGTGGACTTTGTATTAATACGCCTTGATTTTTAGGTAATAACTTTCTTGCCTTATCAACTAACTCAAGTTGATAATCGAATAGTTGGAACCTAGTCACTTTCACCACTTCCTAATTGGAACAATTCATCTTGTTTACAATGTTCATCTTGGGATAATTGGTTTTTAGCCCAAACTGTATTACTAGGTTGTAAAATAAAACCTCTATTACCTGATTTTTCATTGATAACTAATCGTGCAACTACTTGGCACAAACCTGCAACGTTGTCACGAATTGTATGTCTGATATCAGGCATTGTTCTTGTAAATTGTTGTCCACCTTCTGTGTAATGTTCTGCTGTCGTTTCCCACGCCAGAAACACTAGTCGCTTATTTAAATTTTGTAAGAAACGAAAACTATCTATTGTGAAAAAATCGACCTGTTGGTAATGTGCCATTTCAGGAGTACGGTTATTACGACCATTTCGACCTAAATTTGCTAGCATGGATCTAAATAATTCTGAAATGTTATCAATAACAATATTGTCGTATTCGCTAATATCTTGGTCGTTTAACCATATAGTTAAATCTCCCCACTCCTGCCAAGCTTCATGGGTATTAAAGTCTAAAATGTCAATGTTCTCATTACCTTTAAGTGGTCGTTCTGATTTGTCTATACTGATATAAAGTGTTTTTCCAGATAAGAAATTAATCGTGTGTGTTTTCCCTCTACCAGGGGAACCGTAAATTAAAAATGTATCAGTATTTTTGTTCATGTTTTTTGCAGACTTAATTTGAAAACTCATCATTAACCTCCTCGTATTCAGTTATTTCTGTTACTGTTTTCTTAATCGCTATGTGGTTATCCATATTGATACTTGCTTCTTCCATACCGTTGAATTCTCTTGCTCTATTTCTATTTGTTGAATAGCTAACATCCGAATTACTATCGGTAGGTTTATTAGTGATATAAATCGGCATATCTCTGTGACGAATAATATAAGTTACTGTTTCATTCACCACTGCATCACTCGATTCATAATGCGATCTGTTTCACTTGTATTTTCATAAATCCAATTAAATGCTGCTTGTTCAAGTATTTCCTGAGCAGTGGTTAATCCTGCATATTCTTCGTAGATTTGAATAGCATCAATAAATTTATTGTTTTCATCGACTAATGTGACATCGATACTATCTTCATTTCTATAAATATTGATTTTAAATTTGAACCCTAATAATTCTATTTTTTTACTCTTTGTAGTACCTACTTCGTAATACATCTTGTCTACCTCCTAGTTTTGGTGGTATACTTGTGTTGTCTAATTACACAAATATACTTTCTGACTGTTAAGCGTTGGCGCGCTTTGCAGTCTTTTTATTTTCGAAAAAATAGTTATCAAAGAACGCATACGTCAATGCTGCAATGAATGTCCCTACAAATATTGCTGTTGTGAAGTAAACACCGATGAGCATTAAAACTAGTGTAAATACCATCCACGCTGTGAATGCAATATAAAATGATTTGTTCATGCCTATCCCTCCTTTCTAAAATTCATCTCGATACTTTCTTAAAAACTCATATGCTTTAGGTCCATCAAAGCACCAATTCTTACGACCATTACCTGGATAACTTGCAATATTTTCACGTTCTAATATTTTCCGAAATCTTGGTTTATCCAATATTCTTTCGTTGACTGTTGTTTCAGATTTGAACGGTGAATTTTCGACAAAGTCTTTCTTACTCCAAATTGCTTTTTGCTGATTCATCAATAACTGTGTATGTTCATCTGTAGTTATTAATACAAATTCAGGTGGTATCGTTACTGTAAGTTGTGTCATCTCAATCACTCCTTTCGTGTATAATGTTGTTATCGCTACTGCGATAGTGGGTGGTGTTTAATTAATGAGTAATCCATATATCAATTCTGAATTACAGAAAATAATTAGTGACCTAAAACTGAAAACAAATTATGCGCAAAATATAACTAATAAGCATGATCAAAATTTAAGAAGCATAGCTTTTAATGCTAAAAAGTATTCCGATATACAGTCGTCTGTAGTTTTAAGCTTGTTAAATAAAAATAACTTTGAATCTGTTAATGATTTTTTAAGATTGCAAACAGGTTTAGCTAAAGCAATGAAATCATCTAATTCAGCAATAATGCCTAAGCGATTATTTTCTCAAGAACTTATACATTCTTTTAAGAATACTTATAGGTTTAATGATGAGATAGTGTTTCAAGCTCAAAAGGCTATTAGAAATCTTTATATCAATCCAACTGCTATTTCTACTTTGGTTGAAACCATCAATACGACCAATCCAGTAAAAAATTATCAATATCAAGCAAACGATAATAAGTTTGAAAAAATGTTCTTGGATAAAAATGCACTCCCTTACAACGTCTATGTTAAAAATTCTGGGCATTTTGCAATTACTACTGATGCAGGTAACTTTCTAATAAATTTTATAAATGATAATTCTTTGCATGTTGAAAGGTCTCTAATCGTAGTTGTAATGGCTTTATTAATGTATCTCTATAGTTTTTATCCTTACTCTAAAGATTAAGATTTACATCTACGCCTAAATCAAATTTTGATTCCTCATTCTGCTCACTACCATGAGTAGTTTGAGGTTTTTTATTTTCTGCCCCTACCACTTCCCAATCATTTGCTAATAAGTCTTCTGCCATTGGTTGCCACATTGGTGTGAAGGCTTTTTGATTGGGTACAGTTACTATATAGCCATGTGAGTTAGTTGGTATAAATTCAACTGTGCTCCCTGGCTCAGCATCTCTGTCGAACTGTGATGAGCGATAAATAGCTGTTCCATTTTCCATCGCTAATTTTGTTGCTTCTTGAATGTTCATTCCGTTTCCTCCTTTAAGTTGGTTGTTTTTCTTCGACTAAAACGTATTTAAAATACGATTTGTCTTTTAAAAAAATAATCTCATCGATTGAGACTTTTAGAATACCTGCAATCCTAAATGCATCTTTAGGTTTTATAATTTCTGGATTATTTTCCCAAATATTATAAGTGGATGGTGATATTCCAATTTTTTTAGCAAAATCTGCTTGAGTAATTTTTTTTCTAGATCTCCACTCTTCGAGTGTTAAACCTTCAGCTGAACTAGTCATTTGTATACCTCCTTTTTTTAAGTTAATTATAGTTTATCGCATTTTAAATTCGATTACAAGTATTTACAGTAATTTTTTTATTCATTTTCGTATATTTATTTTAAATTTTCGTATTTTAAGTGTTGAAATTACGATTTTTCATAGTATAATAATATATAAGATACGAACTACATATAAAGGAAGGTTTTAAAAATGGCTTTCAAAAATTCAATCAAAGAAATACGTCTTGAAAACAGATTGTCAAAAGTAGAAATGGCTAAAAAATTAGATGTTTCTGAAGGTACAATAAGAATGTGGGAAAATGGTAAAAACGAACCAAGAATGGGTATGATTGAAAAAATTTCTAGTCTATTTAATGTTTCTAAAAGTTACTTATTAGGAGAAGTAGAAATTATAGATATGCCAGAATTAGATAAAGAAATTGAAATCCCTTATTTTGGCAAAGTGTCTGCTGGTAATTTTGAAGAGGTTTCTATAGAAGACTCAAAAGTTAGAACTCCCTCTTTTGTATATAAAGGTCGCAACCCTGAAGAATGTATCGCTTTACAAGTAAATGGAGATAGTATGAATAAAATATTAGCTAATGGTTCATACATAATCGTTCATGACTATAGAATTAATCAAGACCATAAGTTAAACAACAATGATATTTTAGTTTTGCGGTTAGGCGGTGAATACACAGTAAAACGTGTTCGTCGTACAGAAACTAAGTTACATTTAGATCCTAGTAGCTATTCTGACGAATTTAAAACTAACACATTCAATTTAGATAGTTTGGATGAAATAGAAGTAATAGGTAAAGTTATATACAATTATCAATCTTTTGAATAAGGAGTGGTTAATATGGAAATTAAAAACGAAAAATTTATAGATGTTAACGGTGAAATTAAAGTTAAAATACCTGTTTTTACTATGGAAGGTTTGGCTAGAGAAATGAAAAGACAGGATGAAATAAAAGATAAAGGAGAGAAAAAATGATTACATTTAAAGAGCAAACTAAAGTTAGTTGGAATGAAGGTAAATATAAGAAAACATTAAGCGATGAAGAGTTGAAAACTTACAAATCTTTAACTCGAAATGAGAAGGATTATTTAGTATTATTTTATCTTGATGATACTCCTATTAGTTTGAGTGATAGAAACTGGTTCTCTGAATTAAGCAATCGTATTAACGAGAGAGAAAAAGAACAAAGTAGAGAAATAGTTGAGAAGAATTTAAGAAAAGAAGAGAAAGTAAACAAAAAATTTGATAATTTAAACGATGAACAAATTGAATTTAAAGAAGCTAAAGCTGCATTGGGTGGCTACATGGCAAGAAGAGGATTAACAAATTTAACAAAAGAAACTCAAAAACTATTAATCGATGGAAATTATAAAAGTAATTTGGATAGTTTTCAAAGTGGTTGGGCAAAAATAAGTGGTAACCCCTATCAAAATACAATTATAAATACGAATATAGGCCAATTAGATACAAACTTAGCACAAATTAAATTAATGGATAATATGTTAAAAGATAACAAAGAATTATGCGAGCAAAATGAAAAATTAATTAAACAAAATAATGAAATTATAGAATTACTTAAAACTATAGCGAATAAATAACGGGCACTCCTACAGTGCCCTATATATTTTTATCTTTTTTAAGGAGGAATACTGATGAACATAACTAAACGCAATGGTAAATGGCAATACGACTTCAGATATAATGAGCAACGTTACCGAAAAGGTGGATTTCGAACAAAGAGAGAAGCAGAATACGCAGGTAATGAAAGATATAACGATGCATCAAAAGGTATTGATCTAGATAATAAAATTGCTTTTTCGCAATATACACTAGAGTGGATAGAAACCTATAAAAAACCTTATATATCTGCAAAAACATATAAAGATAACTATCGTATATACGAAAAGATATTCGAGTATTTTGATGACACCCCTATTAATAAAATAACTCGACCACAATATCAAAAGTTTTTAACCGAATATAAATCTGAATTATCACAAGACCAGTTAGGACGTATACACGCATTGTGTAAGAAAGTGATTGAAAATGCTATTTACGATGGATTACTCATTAAAAATTTTACTTTCGATATTACAGTTAAGTCTACTAAAGCACCTAATAAACAAGAAACAGATAAATATTTAAATATCGAAGAACTAACGGCATTGAAAAAATATTATAAAGCACGTACGCACCATTTATCAGCATCCACACATATTATACTACTCATGATTGAAACTGGTGGTCGTTATAGTGATTGTATTAATTTAAAACGCGAAGATATAAACGAAACTAAAAACGAAATATTTTTAAATGGTACAAAAAATAGGACTGCCCCTCGTCATGTGGTTGTTTCTAAAGAGTTAATTAAAATACTCATTAATTATGCAAATAAACGCCCTACTCATATTAATAAATATTTATTTGCTTATGATGGGAAACAAATTACAAATGCTACTATAAATAAATCTTTAAAAGAAGCGTGTACGAATTTAGGTATTAAAAGAAAAATAACCAGCCATGCTTTTAGACACACGGTAGCTTCTTATTTAATATATAAAGGCATTAATATTTATTACATTTCTAAGTATCTAGGTCATTCAGATATATCAGTCACACTTAATAAATATGGTCATCTACTTAAAGAGAGTTTGGAAGAAGATAAAGAACGCACTGTAAAGCTAATGGAAAATTTATAAATCGCCCTATCCATTGTGGTCGTTAACTTACAAAGATTTCTGGTCACGCAATTGGACACGTAACATAAAAATTGGCTCGCGTGACCACACAGTGACCAAAATATTTATATTTAATGATTTCTAATGATAGAAAAAATAAAAAGAAACCCCGTCGTTATGGGATTTCTTAAAAATACTGATACTCTATGATTGTTAGAATATACCGGTGGTCGGGTTCGAACCGACACTCCAATGAAGGAACGGGATTTTGAGTCCCGCGCGTCTGCCAATTCCGCCACACCGGCTCAATAGATAAATAAAAAACTTCCCATTGGAAGCAATTATGGAGCGGAAGATAGGACTTACACCTATACCTTGTTCCGGGAAGGAACCTGTTCTAAGAATTAAACTACTCCCGCATATGTTATTAAATTAAATGGAGCGGAAGATAGGACTTACACCTATACCTTGTTCCGGGAAGGAACCTGTTCTAAGAGTTAAACTACTCCCGCATATGTTATTAAATTAAATGGAGCGGAAGATAGGACTTACACCTATACCTTGTTCCGGGAAGGAACCTGTTCTAAGAGTTAAACTACTCCCGCATGAGTTATTAAATTAAATGGAGCGGAAGATAGGATTTGCACCTATACCTTGTTCCGGGAAGGAACCTGTTCTAAGTGTTGAACTACTCCCGCATATCACATGGAGGCGGCAACCGGATTTGAACCGGTGATAAAGGTTTTGCAGACCTCTGCCTTACCACTTGGCTATGCCGCCAATTAACTGGGCTAGCTGGATTCGAACCAGCGCGTGACGGAGTCAAAGTCCGTTGCCTTACCGCTTGGCTATAGCCCATTAATATTAAGGGCGGTTGATGGGAATCGAACCCACGAATGTCGGAACCACAATCCGATGCGTTAACCACTTCGCCACAACCGCCATGGCAGGGGCAGTAGGAATCGAACCCACATCAAAGGTTTTGGAGACCTCTATTCTACCGTTGAACTATGCCCCTATTAAATTATAGATGGTGGAGGGGGGCAGATTCGAACTGCCGAACCCGAAGGAGCGGATTTACAGTCCGCCGCGTTTAGCCACTTCGCTACCCCTCCATGTGATGCCGGCCAGAGGACTTGAACCCCCAACCTACTGATTACAAGTCAGTTGCTCTACCAGTTGAGCTAGGCCGGCTTGTATAAAAAATGGTTCAGGACAGAGTCGAACTGCCGACACATGGAGCTTCAATCCATTGCTCTACCAACTGAGCTACTGAACCATAATGGCGGTCTCGACGGGAATCGAACCCGCGATCTCCTGCGTGACAGGCAGGCGTGTTAACCGCTACACTACGAGACCAAAAATATGTAATTGCGGGAGGCGGATTTGAACCACCGACCTTCGGGTTATGAGCCCGACGAGCTACCGAACTGCTCCATCCCGCGGTAATAAAAATAATTAATGGCGGAGGAAGAGGGATTCGAACCCCCGCGGGCCGTTAAGCCCCTGTCGGTTTTCAAGACCGATCCCTTCAGCCGGACTTGGGTATTCCTCCGTATTAATAAATAATTTTATTGAATTATATTGCTGAAAAATAAATGGCGGAGGAAGAGGGATTCGAACCCCCGCGGGCCGTTAAGCCCCTGTCGGTTTTCAAGACCGATCCCTTCAGCCGGACTTGGGTATTCCTCCGTATTTAATGGACCTTGCAGGATTCGAACCTGCGACCGAACGGTTATGAGCCGTTAGCTCTGACCAACTGAGCTAAAGGTCCTAAATATAATTCAAAATAAAATTTAGTGGCGGTGGAGGGGATCGAACCCCCGACCTCACGGGTATGAACCGTACGCTCTAGCCAGCTGAGCTACACCGCCGTTAAATATGTTTTATATGGTGGAGACTAGCGGGATCGAACCGCTGACCTCCTGCGTGCAAAGCAGGCGCTCTCCCATCTGAGCTAAGCCCCCATATAGGTATTTTAATCGGGAAGACAGGATTCGAACCTACGACCCCTTGGTCCCAAACCAAGTGCTCTACCAAGCTGAGCTACTTCCCGTAAAATATATTAACGCGCCCGATAGGAGTCGAACCCATAACCTCTTGATCCGTAGTCAAACGCTCTATCCAGTTGAGCTACGGGCGCATATTTTACAAAAGATGGTGCCGAGGACCGGAATCGAACCGGTACGGTAATTACTTACCGCAGGATTTTAAGTCCTGTGCGTCTGCCAGTTCCGCCACCCCGGCACAAAAAATAAAATGGAGCAGAAGACGGGATTCGAACCCGCGACCCCGACCTTGGCAAGGTCGTATTCTACCGCTGAACTACTTCTGCAAATGCGGGTGAAGGGAGTCGAACCCCCACGCCGTAAGGCGCTAGATCCTAAGTCTAGTGCGTCTGCCAATTCCGCCACACCCGCATGTAATGGTGAGCCATAGAGGATTCGAACCTCTGACCCTCTGATTAAAAGTCAGATGCTCTACCAACTGAGCTAATGGCTCTTACATGGTGCCGGCCAGAGGACTTGAACCCCCAACCTACTGATTACAAGTCAGTTGCTCTACCAGTTGAGCTAGGCCGGCTAATTATGTAATTAAGTAAAATGGTGGAGAATGACGGGTTCGAACCGCCGACCCTCTGCTTGTAAGGCAGATGCTCTCCCAGCTGAGCTAATTCTCCATTATAACTTGCCTGGCAACGTCCTACTCTAGCGGGATGTAAATCCGACTACCATCGGCGCTAAGGAGCTTAACTTCTGTGTTCGGCATGGGAACAGGTGTGACCTCCTTGCCATTGTCACCAGACAATGATGTATAAAAGTTATACATTCAAAACTAGATAGTAAGTAAATATCATTTTACCAATCAAAACATTTAAATTGATTAAGTCTTCGATCGATTAGTATTCGTCAGCTCCACATGTCGCCATGCTTCCACCTCGAACCTATTAACCTCATCATCTTTGAGGGATCTTATAACCGAAGTTGGGAAATCTCATCTTGAGGGGGGCTTCATGCTTAGATGCTTTCAGCACTTATCCCGTCCATACATAGCTACCCAGCGATGCCGTTGGCACGACAACTGGTACACCAGAGGTATGTCCATCCCGGTCCTCTCGTACTAAGGACAGCTCCTCTCAAATTTCCTACGCCCACGACGGATAGGGACCGAACTGTCTCACGACGTTCTGAACCCAGCTCGCGTACCGCTTTAATGGGCGAACAGCCCAACCCTTGGGACCGACTACAGCCCCAGGATGCGATGAGCCGACATCGAGGTGCCAAACCTCCCCGTCGATGTGAACTCTTGGGGGAGATAAGCCTGTTATCCCCGGGGTAGCTTTTATCCGTTGAGCGATGGCCCTTCCATGCGGAACCACCGGATCACTAAGTCCGTCTTTCGACCCTGCTCGACTTGTAAGTCTCGCAGTCAAGCTCCCTTATGCCTTTACACTCTGTGAATGATTTCCAACCATTCTGAGGGAACCTTTGAGCGCCTCCGTTACTCTTTAGGAGGCGACCGCCCCAGTCAAACTGCCCATCTGACACTGTCTCCCACCATGATCAATGGTGCGGGTTAGAAATCCAACACAGCGAGGGTAGTATCCCACCAACGCCTCCACGTAAACTAGCGTTCACGCTTCTAAGGCTCCTACCTATCCTGTACAAACTGTGCCGAATTTCAATATCAGACTGCAGTAAAGCTCCACGGGGTCTTTCCGTCCTGTCGCGGGTAACCTGCATCTTCACAGGTACTATGATTTCACCGAGTCTCTCGTTGAGACAGTGCCCAAATCGTTACGCCTTTCGTGCGGGTCGGAACTTACCCGACAAGGAATTTCGCTACCTTAGGACCGTTATAGTTACGGCCGCCGTTTACTGGGGCTTCGATTCGTAGCTTCGCAGAAGCTAACCACTCCTCTTAACCTTCCAGCACCGGGCAGGCGTCAGCCCCTATACATCACCTTACGGTTTAGCAGAGACCTGTGTTTTTGATAAACAGTCGCTTGGGCCTATTCACTGCGGCTCTCCCGGGCGTTAACCCTAGAGAGCACCCCTTCTCCCGAAGTTACGGGGTCATTTTGCCGAGTTCCTTAACGAGAGTTCGCTCGCTCACCTTAGAATTCTCATCTTGACTACCTGTGTCGGTTTGCGGTACGGGCACCTAATATTCTAGCTAGAGGCTTTTCTTGGCAGTGTGAAATCAACGACTCGAGGAAACAATTTCCTCTCCCCATCACAGCTTGACCTTATGAGTGCCGGATTTGCCTAACACTCAGTCTTACTGCTTGGACGTGCACTCCAACAGCACGCTTCGCCTATCCTACTGCGTCCCCCCATCGCTTAAAACGAATTTAGGTGGTACAGGAATATCAACCTGTTATCCATCGCCTACGCCTATCGGCCTCAGCTTAGGTCCCGACTAACCCAGAGCGGACGAGCCTTCCTCTGGAAACCTTAGTCAATCGGTGGACGGGATTCTCACCCGTCTTTCGCTACTCACACCGGCATTCTCACTTCTAAGCGCTCCACATGTCCTTGCGATCATGCTTCAACGCCCTTAGAACGCTCTCCTACCATTGTCCTACGGACAATCCACAGCTTCGGTAATATGTTTAGCCCCGGTACATTTTCGGCGCAGTGTCACTCGACTAGTGAGCTATTACGCACTCTTTAAATGATGGCTGCTTCTAAGCCAACATCCTAGTTGTCTGGGCAACGCCACATCCTTTTCCACTTAACATATATTTTGGGACCTTAGCTGGTGGTCTGGGCTGTTTCCCTTTCGAACACGGACCTTATCACCCATGTTCTGACTCCCAAGTTAAATTGATTGGCATTCGGAGTTTGTCTGAATTCGGTAACCCGAGAAGGGCCCCTCGTCCAAACAGTGCTCTACCTCCAATAATCATCACTTGAGGCTAGCCCTAAAGCTATTTCGGAGAGAACCAGCTATCTCCAGGTTCGATTGGAATTTCTCCGCTACCCACAACTCATCCGCTCACTTTTCAACGTAAGTCGGTTCGGTCCTCCATTCAGTGTTACCTGAACTTCAACCTGGTCATGGGTAGATCACCTGGTTTCGGGTCTACGACCAAATACTCAACGCCCTATTCAGACTCGCTTTCGCTACGGCTCCACATTTCCTGCTTAACCTTGCATCAAATCGTAACTCGCCGGTTCATTCTACAAAAGGCACGCCATCACCCATTAACGGGCTCTGACTACTTGTAAGCACACGGTTTCAAGTTCTCTTTCACTCCCCTTCCGGGGTACTTTTCACCTTTCCCTCACGGTACTGGTTCACTATCGGTCACTAGAGAGTATTTAGCCTTGGGAGATGGTCCTCCCAGATTCCGACGGAATTTCACGTGCTCCGTCGTACTCAGGATCCACTCAAGAGGGTTATCGTTTTCGACTACAGGATTATTACCTTCTTTGATGTATCTTTCCAGATACTTCGTCTAACAATAACTTTTGTAACTCCGTATAGAGTGTCCTACAACCCCAACAAGCAAGCTTGTTGGTTTGGGCTGTTCCCGTTTCGCTCGCCGCTACTCAGGGAATCGATTTTTCTTTCTCTTCCTCCGGGTACTAAGATGTTTCAGTTCTCCGGGTATGCCTTCTAACATGCTATGTATTCACATGTTGATAACACGACATGACTCGTGTTGGGTTTCCCCATTCGGAAATCTCTGGATCAAAGCTTACTTACAGCTCCCCAAAGCATATCGTCGTTAGTAACGTCCTTCTTCGGCTTCTAGTGCCAAGGCATCCACCGTGCGCCCTTAATAACTTAATCTTTTTGTTTTTAAGTCAAACGCTTGCAACACATTGACTGACAAACGTTTTCTTTTGAAAACATCTATCGAAGTCAAACGCAATGTTTAACTCAAAACCCAAAATGTTATTAATCTGTGAGTGTTCTTTCGAACACTAGCGATTATTTTAGTTTGAATTCAAGCTTTTTAAAACTCTAATTCACTCGGTTTTGCTTGGTAAAATCTATATTTTACTTACTTATCTAGTTTTCAATGTACAATTTAATAAATGGTGGAGACTAGCGGGATCGAACCGCTGACCTCCTGCGTGCAAAGCAGGCGCTCTCCCATCTGAGCTAAGCCCCCAAATATTTGATGTTGCAACTATAATGGTGGGCCTAAGTGGACTCGAACCACCGACCTCACGCTTATCAGGCGTGCGCTCTAACCAGCTGAGCTATAGGCCCATTCTCGTGTTGAACACTCTATGAGCATTCAAAACTGAATACAATATGTCTACGTTATCCCGTTTCATCTTCGTAGAAGATATTCCGAATATATCCTTAGAAAGGAGGTGATCCAGCCGCACCTTCCGATACGGCTACCTTGTTACGACTTCACCCCAATCATTTGTCCCACCTTCGACGGCTAGCTCCATAATGGTTACTCCACCGGCTTCGGGTGTTACAAACTCTCGTGGTGTGACGGGCGGTGTGTACAAGACCCGGGAACGTATTCACCGTAGCATGCTGATCTACGATTACTAGCGATTCCAGCTTCATGTAGTCGAGTTGCAGACTACAATCCGAACTGAGAACAACTTTATGGGATTTGCATGACCTCGCGGTTTAGCTGCCCTTTGTATTGTCCATTGTAGCACGTGTGTAGCCCAAATCATAAGGGGCATGATGATTTGACGTCATCCCCACCTTCCTCCGGTTTGTCACCGGCAGTCAACTTAGAGTGCCCAACTTAATGATGGCAACTAAGCTTAAGGGTTGCGCTCGTTGCGGGACTTAACCCAACATCTCACGACACGAGCTGACGACAACCATGCACCACCTGTCACTTTGTCCCCCGAAGGGGAAAGCTCTGTCTCCAGAGTGGTCAAAGGATGTCAAGATTTGGTAAGGTTCTTCGCGTTGCTTCGAATTAAACCACATGCTCCACCGCTTGTGCGGGTCCCCGTCAATTCCTTTGAGTTTCAACCTTGCGGTCGTACTCCCCAGGCGGAGTGCTTAATGCGTTAGCTGCAGCACTAAGGGGCGGAAACCCCCTAACACTTAGCACTCATCGTTTACGGCGTGGACTACCAGGGTATCTAATCCTGTTTGATCCCCACGCTTTCGCACATCAGCGTCAGTTACAGACCAGAAAGTCGCCTTCGCCACTGGTGTTCCTCCATATCTCTGCGCATTTCACCGCTACACATGGAATTCCACTTTCCTCTTCTGCACTCAAGTCTCCCAGTTTCCAATGACCCTCCACGGTTGAGCCGTGGGCTTTCACATCAGACTTAAGAAACCGCCTACGCGCGCTTTACGCCCAATAATTCCGGATAACGCTTGCCACCTACGTATTACCGCGGCTGCTGGCACGTAGTTAGCCGTGGCTTTCTGATTAGGTACCGTCAAGGTGCGCACAGTTACTTACGCACTTGTTCTTCCCTAATAACAGAGCTTTACGATCCGAAGACCTTCATCACTCACGCGGCGTTGCTCCGTCAGGCTTTCGCCCATTGCGGAAGATTCCCTACTGCTGCCTCCCGTAGGAGTCTGGACCGTGTCTCAGTTCCAGTGTGGCCGATCACCCTCTCAGGTCGGCTACGTATCGTTGCCTTGGTAAGCCGTTACCTTACCAACTAGCTAATACGGCGCGGGTCCATCTATAAGTGATAGCAAAGCCATCTTTCACTGTAGAACCATGCGGTTCTACATGTTATCCGGCATTAGCTTCGGTTTCCCGAAGTTATTCCAGTCTTATAGGTAGGTTACCCACGTGTTACTCACCCGTCCGCCGCTAACGTCAAAGGAGCAAGCTCCTTATCTGTTCGCTCGACTTGCATGTATTAGGCACGCCGCCAGCGTTCATCCTGAGCCAGGATCAAACTCTCCATAAAAAATTATGATGTTTGATTAGCTCATAAATACTAATTGTGTGTTATCTCTAACACGTTTAAACCAACGATTATATCGTTGCGTTTGGAATTAACGTTGACATATTGCAATTCAGTTTTCAATGTTCATTTGTTGCGTTACAAGAAACTATTGTAACATTAATATTTCGTTAAGTCAATAATAAATTTATTAATTAATTTAAGAAATTTTATTTTGTTCTTAACTCAACATTTACTATTCTATATTGCTTTCGCCTGTTACACAAGTACCAAATTTACACTAACAAGCATTTTCTTTTTTGAAAATTTGAGTCATTATTCGGTGCTTGTTTTGACGACTTTTATATAGTATCAAGTTTCTAAAACAACGTCAATAAAAATAAAGAATAAATTTAGTTTATAATTACTTAATCGTTAACCTATTGTCGTTTAAATGTATTAAAAGTAATTTTTGTGTAATAATATTATCGTTTTTACCTTAATTTTTCCATTAATATAAAAAAAAAGAGAGGAAAATGCTCCTCTCTTCAAATCTTATTCGTATCCTTTGTCTTGACATTCTTTACAGACACCATAAATTTCCATACGGTGGTGTGATACATTAAATTCAGTTACGTGCTGAGCTAGTTGTTCTACTTCATCCAATTGTGGGTAATGGAAGTCAACAATCTTACCGCAGTTTTCACAAATCACATGATAGTGGTTGTGTGTATTAAAATCGAATCTACTTGATGAATCTCCATAAGTTAATTCTTTTACAATACCTTTATCTTTAAAAACACGTAAATTATTATAAATTGTAGCAACACTTATATTAGGAAAATCTGGTGACAGTGCTTGATATATTTCGTCAGCTGTTGGATGTGACTCTGCAGCTATCAAGAATTTTAAAATAGCTTGTCGCTGTGGAGTTATTCTTATACCAGCTGTTCTTAATGAAGCAATTGAATCTTCAAGTTGATGTTCAATGCTTTCCATTTCTGCACTCATTTCCCTCACCATCTTTCTATATAATAATTATTATTACTTAATACTAATATAACTGTTACAAGAGTAAAATGTCAATATTATTAGACTAATAATGGTTAATAGCCCTTACTTGTATCAATTTTATTCTCAATTACATCATCCTTATTGAGAAACGCTTTCAAATTTTTAATAAATGTATCCGTTACTACATCACTAAATTCAGTATTGTTGCCTGATATGTGAGCTGTTATAGAGATATTGTCTAAATCATAGAAAGCACTATCTTCAGTTAAGGGTTCGTTTTCAAATACATCTAAATACGCATGTCTTATAATATTATTTTTCAACACATCAATGATTACATCATTTTCAACTATGGAACCACGCCCAACATTTATAAATAATGCGATATCTTTCATTAATTGAAAATGGCGTTTTGTTAATAGGTGAACAGTACTTGGTGTTTGTGGCAACGTATTAATAACGATATCTGCCAAACCAACTATGTTATGAAGTTCTTCTATGTTATATGTTTCATCGAAGTATTCAACTTCTTTACCTGTTGTATTTATACCTATAACTTTGACACCAAACGCTTTAGCTAGTTGCGCAGTTCTTTGCGCTATACTACCTGTTCCTAAAAATAAAATATTTTGTCCATTTAAATTTTTGCTTATTAATCTACTATCATAATGTCTATTGACTTGGTTTCTATATGAAGTACGCATATTTTTATAGTCTGCTAATATATAGCCGATTATAAATTCAGACATTTGTATGACATGTGCATCTCTATTATTTGTTAATATAATATTTCTTTGTTGTAAATACGCTAGAGGTAATTTGTCTACCCCTGTGGCATACCAAGCTATCCATTTTAAGTTTGGACACTCATCTAAAAATGCTTCCGTTAATTTATCAACGCCAAATAATATGTCCAAGTCCTTTTTGTCTTGTTCATTAATTTCATCCATACCGCTAGTAAATACAAATTCAACATTAGGTAAAGCTTCTTGTAATCTTTCTTCTTTATCACCTAATCTTATTAAGCTTACTGCCTTCATATAAATTCACCCCAGTATGCTTTTCAATTCTTCCATCTGTGTTTTAACTTTAACTTTCTCGATCACATCTATAATTTCGCCTTTTTCATCAATAACAAAAGTAGTTCTAACAATACCCATTGATTCTTTTCCAAATGATTTCTTCAATTGATAAACGCCAGTAGCTTTAGAAAGTTCAAATTCATCATCTACTAGTAAATCAAAATTCAAGTTATGTTTTGCTTTAAAGTTTTGATGTTTCTTTTTAGAATCTCCACTTATACCAAATACTTGTACATCTAAATCATTAAATGCTTCTATATTATCTCTAAAATCACAAGCTTCTGTAGTACAAGTCGGCGTGTTATCACGAGGATAAAAATATAATATTGCTTTTTTGCCCGCTAAATCTTTCTTTGAGATTGTAGTTCCATCTTGATTTTCTAATTCAAAATCTGGAAATTGTTGTCCTTTTTGTAACATCGTCTCACCTATTTCTTTTAATAGTTAGTTTTATGATACGATAATAGTTGAAAATATTAAATTAAAAGAGGTTGATATACATGAAATTCACAGAAAGCGAAAGACTTCAAAAATTCTCTGATGAATATATTTTGGGTGGTGTTAATTCACCTTCCCGTTCTTATAAAGCAGTTGGCGGTGGTGCCCCTGTTATGATGAAAGAAGGTAAAGGCGCTTATCTATTCGATGAAGATGGCAATAAATATATAGATTACCTTCAAGCTTATGGCCCAATCATTACTGGTCAAGCTCATCCACACATTACTAAAGCAATACAAGAGCAAGCAGCTAAAGGTGTATTATACGGTACACCTACACGATTAGAAATTGACTTCGCTAAAAAATTACGCGACGCAATTCCATCATTAGAAAAAATTCGTTTCGTTAACTCAGGTACAGAAGCAGTAATGACTACTATTCGTGTTGCACGTGCCTATACTAAAAGAAATAAAATCATTAAATTTTCTGGTCAATACCATGGCCATTCTGATTTAGTACTTGTTGCAGCAGGAAGTGGCCCATCTCAATTAGGTTCTCCTGATTCAGCTGGTGTCCCTGAAAGTGTTGCACAAGAAGTTATCACAGTACCTTACAATGACTTGGATGCATATAAAGAAGCAATTGATTATTGGGGAGACCAAATCGCTTGTGTTTTAGTCGAACCAATTGTAGGTAATTTCGGTATGGTTGAACCACAACCCGGTTTCTTAGAAGGTATTAACGAAATTTCTCATGATAATGGTACATTAGTAATCTATGATGAAGTTATCACAGCTTTCCGCTTCCATTACGGTGCTGCTCAAGATTTATATAAAGTTTATCCAGATTTAACAGCTTTCGGAAAAATTGTTGGTGGTGGTTTACCAATTGGTGGATATGGTGGCAGACAAGATATTATGGAACATGTTGCCCCTCTTGGTCCAGCATATCAAGCGGGTACAATGGCCGGTAACCCACTTTCTATGAAAGCAGGCATTGCATTATTAGAAGTATTAGAACAAGATGGTGTTTATAAACAACTTGATAATTTAGGTAAACGCTTAGAGGATGGTTTATTAAAATTAATTGAAAAACATAATATTACTGCTACGATAAATAGAGTTTATGGTGCACTAACGTTATATTTCACTAACGAAAAAGTAACGCATTATGATCAAGCAGAGAATTCAGATGGCGAAGCCTTTGCGAAATTCTTTAAATTAATGCTACATCAAGGGATTAACCTAGCCCCTTCTAAATTTGAGGCATGGTTTTTAACAACCGAACATACTGAACAAGATATTGACGATACTTTAGAAGCTGCCGATTATGCATTTAGCCAAATGAAATAAACTTGAATTTTGTTGTTAATCATTGTATAACAATAATAATAGATTTATTTAAATATAATCCCGAAGGAGCGGTACTTTTGAAGCTAGGAGCTCGTGTTATAAAAACAGGTATAGCAGTTATACTTGCTTTGGCTATCGCTTCTCTTTTACCTAAAGAGGCAGGCTTGAAAGCCATTGCTGCTGTCAGTGCTGTTGTTGCTATGCAACCTAGCGTTTATAGATCGATAAAAACAATTGCTGACAGAGCTAATGGGAATATAATTGGTGCTGTTTTGGCAGTCTTAATGGTTACAGCTTTTGGTAATCATTTTGTCATTATGGGTGTTACCGTTATATTGTTAATAGCTATTTTATTTAGATTTAATTTAGCCCATGTGGCTACGTTGGCGAGTGTAACTGCATTAATAATTATGGGACAACATACTGGTAACTTTTATGTATCTGCATTTTTTAGATTTATACTAGTGATGATTGGGGTACTTAGTTCCTCCATCGTTAACTTAATATTTTTACCACCGAAATTTGAGTCAAAGTTATATTATAATGCACTAAATATTTCGACTGATATATTTATGTGGTTTAAATTAGTATTAAATGACACCTCTGAATATCATCAAATAAAAGAAGATAGAGGTTTAATAAGCAAACGTGTATTAAAACTTGAACAAATATTTGAGTATTACGAAGAAGAACGACCTTTAACTAAAAAGCAACTTCACGCTCAAAATCGTAAAAAGATATTGTTCAAGGAAATTGTACGCGTCACACGCCAAGCTTATGCGGTATTAAAACGTATGAATCGTTACCAACATGACTTACACAGTTTAAATAATGAATTATTATTACAAATTAAATTAGATATCGATTCATTAACAGCATTTCATGAACAAATATTCATTAGTTTATCTAAGAAAGCTAAGTATGATGTTGATTTTGAAGATACTTCAGTAGATAATCCACAAAAGAAAGACTTAATGGATGCTTTCCAAAAAGAATTAATTCAAAATCCTTACCAAACAGAATATTCTTATGCCAACATCATGCAAATCATTTCAGCAATTGAAGAATATCGTTATACTTTACGTCATTTAGATAGACTACGTATTAGTTTCTTTTCATATCATCAGGACGACAATAAAATTGAATTGTTAGAAGAAGATTTCGACTTATAAACAAAAAAGACTTCGATTTATAATAAATCGAAGTCTTTTTTCTATAGATCTTGAATTTTATAAAGGTGTTCATAAGCACCACGTTTAGCGATTAATTCTTTATGCGTGCCTGTTTCCACAATTTCACCATTTTGCATTACGACTATCTTATCAGCATGTGTAATAGTAGAAAGTCTATGCGCTACAATTAATGTAGTTCTATTTTCACTTAATACATTCAATGCATCTTGTATAATTGCTTCACTTTCTAAATCAAGTGCACTAGTAGCTTCGTCTAAGATAATTATTGGTGGATTATTTAGGAATATTCGAGCAATAGAAACACGTTGTTTTTGACCACCCGATAATTTAACACCACGTTCACCAACTTCTGTATCGTAACCTTCAGATAAATTCATAATAAAATCATGGGCATTTGCCATTTTAGCCGCTTCTATTACTTCTTCATCAGTTGCATTAGGTCTGCCGAGTAATATATTTTCTTTGATAGTATCTGAGAATAAAATGTTATCTTGTTGTACTAAGCCAATTTGATTTCTCAAACTTCCTGTTAAGTAATGTTTAATGTTTGTTCCATCTATATCAATAGAACCTTCCGTTGCATCGTAAAAACGAGGAATTAAGTTAATAAGTGTGGATTTACCTCCCCCACTCATACCTACAAATGCAACAGTTTGTCCTTGATTTATATCTAAATTAATATCCTTCAATACTTTCTCTTCATCAGAATTATATTTGAAACTAACATTATTTAAACTTATATTACCGCGTTTAATCTCTATTGGCTGTGCGCCTTTTTTATTTTTAATATCATAGTCTTCATCCATCAATTGGAATACACGATCCATTGATGCAAAACTTTGCGTTAAAGTTGTAAATGAAGAAACTAATCTTCTTAATGGTCCAAATAGTTGTTCTAAATAACCAACGAAAGCTGCTAAAGTACCTACAGTAATTGAACCAGTAATGGCTAAATAGGCACCTACACCTATAACAATAAGTGGTCCGATATCTGTCACAGTATTTATTGCTGCAAATGAATTAGCATTCCATCTCGTATGTTTAAATGCTCTATTTAAGAAATGCTTATTACGTTTATCGAAGTTTTCCGCTTCATTATCTTCTATTGCAAAACTTTTTATCACGGACATACCTTGTACACGTTCATGTAAAAAGCCTTGAACTTCTGCTAAAGCTTGAGATCTTTTGCGAGTCAATTTTCTCAAACGTCCAAAGAAGAAATATACAGTTAATATATAGAAAGGGAAAATAAATACTGCTGCAAGTGTTAATTTAAAGTCCAATACAAACATAATTGATAGTGCAATAATGATGGTTACGCAATCTAACCATATATTCATCAAGCCTGTTAAAATAAAGTCTTTCGTTTGTTCGACATCATTAATAACTCTTGAAATAACTTGACCTACTTGGTTGTTAGCATAAAAACGCGCACTTAATGCTTGTAGGTGATTATATAATTGCTTTCTAATATCATATAATATTTTATTACTTGTCCATTGCGCTAAATATTGTCTTAAATATTCAATTGGTGGTCTAACAATGACAAAGATAAATATCGCTATGCCCATTGCTATTCCTAAACGCATGAATTTCTCATCATTCGTGATTGAAGAGTTATTAATAACATAGTCAATCACATATTTAATAAGTAATGGTATCAACATTGGAATACCAAATTTTAAAATACCTATTAAAATGGTAGCAATGATTCGCCATTTATATGGTTTCACAAAAGTTAAATATCTGCGAATCATGTGACATTCTCCCCCTTTATAATTACGTAACAAATGAAAAAGCCTCAGTTGAAAACTCAACTAGGCTGATTCTAAATTTATAGTGTTATAAGTTTAGCTTTGTAAATTTTAAATAACAAAAAGATTATATCAAATTTTGTTTTGTAAAATTAATAAACCCATAAAACACTATAAAGGATATTAAGATTTAATACATTAATTATGCTTAATAATTTCTTACTTTCTTATAACGTTCACGCCAAACCTTTATAAAATCTGGAGCAAAAGGTCCTTTTTTTTGCTCAATCCACTGTTGTAAGATATCGACGTTTCGACGTAAAATCTTATCGATATCAGATGAATAATTCATTTGATTCATATGTTGCTCATATTCATCTTCATCTAATAAATGATATTTGCCATTTGGGTAAACTTTAATATCTAAATCATAATCGATATATTTTAGCGCTTCTTCGTCGCAGACAAAAGGTGAAGATAGATTGCAATAATAATAAACGCCATCTTCTCTAAACATGCAAATTACGTTAAACCAAAATTCCGAATGAAAATAGACAATTGCTGGTTCACGAGTAATCCAAGTGCGACCATCACTTTCTGTAACTAAAGTATGATCATTGCCACCAATTATCACATGATCCGTACCTTTTAATATAGTAGTTTCAGACCAAACACGGTGTATATTACCGTCGTGTTTATAACTTTGTATTTTTATCGTCTGACCTTCTTTAGGTATGGACTCTTTAACCATGCTCCACACCACCTTATCTTAATTTCACATTTCTGATTATAACATAAGTCTTTGCGTAACTCCGAATTTATCAATGTTCTTTTAAAAATTTATAAATCTTAGTCATACTAACTGGAAAATTGTATTGTTCTTTATCGTCAAAATGAATCCATTGCATACGCTCAGGCAGTTCAACTTGTTGTTTATCAATTACTTCATCGGCCATATAAACTTCGATATCCCATTGTAAATGGGTAAATTGGTGCTTTAATTTATAAATAGGCTTATCTGAGAATGTCATGTTCATAGCCAGTTCAGTATTAATATTGTCTTTCTGTGTAGCTTCATACATAGGGAACTCCCACATATTATTTAATAACTTCGCCGTGCGTTGTTCAATAAGATATTCATTTTCATTATTTTTAATAATATAGACATGTTGTTTGATTATTTTTTTCGATACCTTTGTAGTTTTAACTGGTAAATCATTTACCGTCCCTTGTTCAAATGCTTCACAATTATCCTGTACAGGACAAAATAGACATAAAGGCGCTTTCGGCGTACATACCATTGCCCCAAGTTCCATCATTGCCTGATTAAAATCGCCAGCCCGGGTTTCAACGTACGGCTGCAATTCTTGTTCAAATGCTTTTCTAGTTGATTGTAGTTTAGTATCTCTGTCGTCGTTATTTAACCGCGACCATACTCTAAATACATTACCGTCTACAGTTGCTAATGGTTTATTAAATGCAATGCTCATAACTGCTGCTTTGGTATATGGCCCAACGCCTTTTAAGTTACCAAATTGCTCAGGTTCGCTAGGAACTGTACTATTGTGATTTTGATAAACATCTTTAATGGCAGTATGAAAATTACGTGCCCTACTATAATAGCCTAATCCTTCCCATAGCTTTAACACTTCATCTTCTTGTGCATTATTTAAAGATTTAATTGTAGGAAAACGTTCAATAAATCTTAGATAGTAATCTACCACAGTTGCAACTTGAGTTTGTTGTAACATAATTTCACTTAACCAAATATAATATGGATTTTTCGTTTCTCTCCAAGGCATTTCACGTTGTTCGGCATCAAACCAACGTAATAAGTTGTCTTTAAAATTCTCTATATTGTACATTCATACACAACACTTTCTTTATTCTAATCGTTAGATTTTCGATAATTCTATAAATCTGTTATTTTTAATAGTGGTAAACATTAACAATAGTATATAATAAAATTAAATCAGACACGAAATGAGTGACTTTTATGGATACAGGAACACATATCGTTATGGGCATAGGTTTAACCGCACTTGCAACACAAGACCCAGCTATGTCAGCGTCTTTTGTTGCTACAGCTTCAACGTTAGTTGTGGGTTCATTAATACCAGATAGTGATACTGTTTTTAAATTAAAAGATAATGCCACTTATATATCAAATCATAGAGGTATAACTCATTCAATACCTTTTACAATATTATGGCCATTATTAATAACTTTAATTGTATTTACTTTCTTTAAACATTTAGATGCTACCCATATTTGGATGTGGGCGCAATTAGCCGTATTTTTACATGTTTTTGTAGATATTTTTAATTCATATGGTACACAGGCACTAAGGCCTATTACAAATAAATGGATTCAACTTAGTGTTATCAACACATTTGACCCTATCATTTTTATTCTATGGTGTGTCGGTATTGTCTTATGGATCTTCGGCTTACATCCATATGTCGTATTCTTCCCTATCTTCGTAATATTATTTATATATTATATTATTAGGTTTAAGATGCAAAAAATTATTAAAGAAACTGCATTGAGACAAATTAAGCAATCTCATAAGCCAGTTAAAATTTTTGTTGCTCCGACGATGAAGTTTATGGAATGGCGTGTGGCTATACAAACTGAAAACCATGATTATGTGGGCAGAAGCTACGGCAGAAATGTAGTGTTTAGTGATAAAGCTGAACATCATTCTTTCCCAAGTGATGAATTAATGCATTATGTTGAAAATGATAAAAATATCAAAACATTTTTAAACTTCTCTTCTATCTATAGATGGAAGGCACAAAAACTTGATGACGGTTCAATGGAAATTAGATTAATTGATTTACGTTATTTAAAAAATGGTCACTACTCATTTGTGGCTATAGTTCATTTAGATAAAGAAATGATCATTGACCACTCATATATCGGTTGGGTGTTTAGTGAAGAGAAGCTGCAAAAGAAATTATTTGCTAAATAAATACGCAATAAAGCCACTTTAGTTAGATGACTAAAGTGGCTTTATTTTACTGTTCTGGTAGTTGAGTATTTTGTTGTGCATTTTCTTTATCAATATCTTTATGTTCTTCATTCGCAGGAGTAGCTACATTATATTTTGCATAAACAACTTTTCTTTTTAATGCAAAAAGGATTACGCCTATAATACCTAAAATACAGAAGAAATATAGATGATATGGAATATTATTCAAACTCAGTGCGCCAAATACGACTGATTGAGATAATCCTTGAACTACGTAAAATACAGGATTTAACATTAATAAATGTGTAAGAATAGATGTTTCTGACGATGGAATATAAATTATAGGTAATAATAACAACACGATTACCGTTAGCACGATAAAAATATTTCTCACTTTTAGCGTAAGTATTGTCATCAATCCTAACAGTTTACCAATTAAAACCATTAATATACCTAACATAACAACGTAATAAAGTGTAGCAAATATAGAACTTACTATATTAACAGGTGTACTAAATATACAGATGAGTAATATTATAAATAAGGCTACAGCGTAACTAAATGCAATACAAGAAGCATCAATTAATGCAGGTGTATTGAACATCTTACTAGTATAATAACTGGCATAGTAACGTTGAAATATTATATAAATACCTGTAAATAAAAAGCCAAATGAAATTAATGACACCAATCTAATATACCATCTTGCTTGAACTAAGTCCGGGGTTTTATTAAAATGAAACACCACAACCATAATAACGAGTAATATCAAACTGGCAATGATTGGAGCTACTAGCCATTTCCACAGCGATTTCAAATGTGCAAATGAATGTTGAATTAATTTCGGGAAATTTTTAACTAAGTAAATTAAATTATCTATCATTCTTCACACCTACAATTCTATATAAATCCATTTATTATTTTTAAAATCAGCCATGTAATATCCATCACCTGATTTAGCTATCCAAAAATTACCACTTATATCAAATTCTTTTTTCAACTTATCTTGATTTTTCATAGGGTAAACAAATCCTGTTAATTCATTACTGTCATTAAATATCATCAAAATCGGTTGTGACGTAATCGGAACAACAAAACGGTTATCTTTACCCGTTTCAGGTACTAATTGATCTGTTACTTTATCGTGTTTTTTGTGTAAATTACTATTAAAGTATTCATAATAATTTATATAATTATGTTGCATATATGGGGCTAATTTTTTACCACTATGCTTTTCAAATAGACCTGCTGAATCAAAATAACGCACATTACTTTTAGCAGTTTTATATTCCTTACCATCAACTACAATGCAATAATTACTATTATTTTCACCAGTAATTGTCACAAATGAATATTGCTTTAAGTTTAAATGCTCTTTATGCTTAAGACCATCTAATTGAATTTTATCGTTTAACACAATACCATAAGCTAATTTATCTTCGTATGGATTTGTTTGTTTATTTTGAATGTTCGCCTGGTCAACATTTTGAGCAATTTGCAACTTACCTAAATCATTAAACATAAATAAAGCCATTATTATTGCGCCGAGAATAAGCGTTATTAATAACGTCCAAAAACGTCCTATTATAGCAGGTGCTTTAGCATGTTTATATCTTTCTATTCGTTTAAAGTTATATGTTAACTCCGGTATTTTCGAACGACTCTTTTTCCAATCGACATCAAAATTTTCTTGTTGTTCGACAGTTTCTAATGAATTTCTATCTTTTTCATGGTCTTTAAATAAAGGAAGTACTTGATTAATCGAACCTTCTTTTCTTAATTGGCCATGTGAAATCCACGCAATATAATTACTTGCTTGTTCTATCTTACTAATATCATCATCAATCATCACTATAGTTTGATTATTGTTTATGTATTCGTCTGCTAAATCAATGGCTTTATTAAAAAATTCATCACTTAGATGATTTAAGATTTGATTATAAATTAATATATTAGCTTTACAGAATCGTGATAATGTAAATAGTAATTGGGCATATTCTTCTGCTGATAAATCTGCAACTGAAGTTTGTTCTTTTTCCTTCAATTGCGACTGTTCAATAATATTTGAAGCTGTTACATTCGCATCTTTATTATGAAACATAGTAATACGATGCTGAATAAAACTTTCCACGTCTTCTTGAATAAGTTCTTTATCAGAAACATCTGCATAAAATATGTCTGTCTTACTTGTACGTTTACCTTTATCTGGTTTTACTTCTCCACTAAGTATCCTTCCTACTAAGGCTTTAGATGACTGTGACTCACCAATAATACCTAATGCTTCACCTTGATATATATGAAGACTAACATTGTTCAGTTCTATATCATCTGCACCGTAATTAAAGGGCAAATACCATTTTTTATTTTGTTTATTTCTATAGTAATGCGTTACGTTAAGTAACTTTAAAATAATTGCACTGCCCATACTATCGTCATCCTTCTACAATTTTAATAATGCTACAGGTAAACCTTCTTCTGGTTGTGAGCTATTTACACGGAATCCCCATGCAAAAATCCCTTTCAATCTTTCCACTTTAAAATAATCATCTGTGCCATCCGCTAATTTGTAAATTTTACCCATCTCAATTTTCGAACGATCTACAATATAACTTTCGGCCACGATTACTTTACTTTGATAAACATCATATTCATTTAATATGCCATTCATCTCAGCTTTTCTCATTTTTTCTTTATATATTTGAATTTCATGGCGTAACTCTTGTTCGCTCATTTCACTCAATTTCTTCTGTTCCATCTGAAATTCCACTCTCTTCTAATTTGTTTTTAATTTTATCATAGTTGTAGCCTTTTCTCATAAGTGCTTCGATGGTTTTCATTACAACAGTACGACCATCATATTTACGTCGATTTTTATTATAAACTTTTTCTAAATCTGCTTGCAATAATTGGTCTAATTCAACTTCAGATTGTGAGAAATCCATACTCTTCATAACTTCGTTTATGACATCGAAGCCATACCCTTTTTGTAACATTGATTGTTTTAATTTATCTTGTTGTTTAATAATTGGACCTTTTTTCTGACGCAATATTTTTTGAGCTGTTTTAATAATTTGTTCAATTGGCTGTTGTTGTTTAAATTTTTCTGTATAACTTTCTATAATATCTTGTTCTATACCTAATTGATATAGTTTTTGTTTGTATACTTCTGGGCCTTTATCCGTAGTTTGTATCATAGTATTTTTTAGGCTTTCTGCATAATCAACATGGTCAATTAACTTCTCTTTGTAGCAATAGTTAATTACATCGGCAATGACCGCTTCGGCGAATTCATTATCTTGTAGATAAGTAACGATTTCTTGTTCAGTACGCTTTCGGTATGAAATATATTGAATCGTTTTATTTAATGCTTGACGGTATTGCTCATACGTTTGAATTTGTTCCATATCAGATGGTTCTAATACTTGATCTTTTTTTAAATTAAAATGAACAAAAGTATCTATATCTATGCCCATTTCAAATTGTTCATCTAAATACAAATTAAATCGTTCTTTATTTTTTTTCTGAACTTCTATTTTAGTAATCTTTGGCATTGATTTCACTCCACTATATTAGCATACCTTAAATTGTAGTGATTTAGAATAATTGTACTATAAAAGATTTATTAACATAAGTACTTTGCTAGCTATAAACATTAAAAAGATAAGCTCACTCGCAAAATAAAAAAGTGTTACTAAAAAGTTGTAAAACCTCTTCAGTAACACTTAACTCATATATTTTTATTAAACACCTAGTTGTTGTATCGCTTCTTGATATTGATTATTTGAAATATAGTCCTGCTGTTTCATTTTTTCTAAAGTAACTTTCACTCTATTTTTAAAGTTATCGGACATATCATTTATATCATATACACTTGGTGCATTAATTTTACTTGCTAACATTGCACTTTGTAACACTGTTATTTTAGGTAAATTTTGATTATGAATATCTGTAGTCGTACCAAAGTAATGATTTGCAGCACTTTCTACAGTGTATTCATTATTACCATAAAAAATATTATTTACATAGAAACTTAATATTTGGTCTTTGTCATAAGTTTGTTCTACACGATGTGCAATAAATAGTTCTTTAAACTTTCTAGTAATACTTCGCTCATTATCAAAATAGTAGTTTTTAACGACTTGTTGCGTAATTGTACTACCACCTTGGATGCTACGATCACTTAACGTAGAAAATAAAGCCCTTGAAGTACCTTTAAGATCAAATCCTTTATGTTTATAAAACCTTTCATCTTCTAACGCTATAAATGCGCCTCTTGTATAATTGGGCATATCCGTTACTGAAACGTAACTATCTTTATCTTTAATGGATTTTAAATCATCAACGTTAGAATTTAAAGATAGCGCGTACATAATACCTATAAAAATACCTATAATGATTAATATTGTGAATGTTAATGTTAAAAATAAACTATTGCTTTTTTTCTTTTTCTTCTTTTTATTTACTGGTTCGTAATAAGTGTTATGGTATGGCGTATTTGAAACTGGTTGTTTTGAACGCTTCATACTAGTTTTATTCCGTTCGCTTCTTTTCATGCACGGTCTCCTTTGTTCATCTCACTCTATTATAAGTGAGTTTACCAATACTTTACATCTTTAGCTATACTAATTTTAAAAAATCAGTCCAAGGGTGTATAAATATACCTGACTATAAAAGTAGTAAGCATTATTTAACATGATATAAAGTAATAATTGGTAAAAATACAATTACCAGTAAAGTCATTTAGTCATACAAAAAAGCAATCGAAATTTATAAATTCCGATTGCTTACTTATTAAAAAATGTCATTTTGAAATATTTCAAAACTTATTTAAGTTGATCAACAATAGCTTTATTAAAGTCATCTAAATCATCAGGTGTACGGCTTGTTACGATATTTTTATCAACTACTACTGATTCGTCAACGACTTGTGCACCAGCGTTTGATAAATCTTTACGTACATTTAACACTGCTGTTAACGTACGACCTTTTAAATCATCTGTATCAATTAAAATTTGAGGTCCATGGCAAATTGCAAAGGTAGGTACATCATTTTTAGTGAAATATTTAGCGAATGTACCATATCTTCCTTCTTCGTCACCTCTTAGGTGGTCAGGTGAAAATCCACCAGGAAGCAATAATCCATCATAATCTTCAGGTTTAGCGTCTGCAATGCTTACGTCTACAGTAACTTTTTCACCATGTTTGCCAACAACTTCGCTATTTGCAGTGTCGCCAATAACTACTACTTCATTACCTGATTCTTCAATTGCCTCTTTAGGGCTTGTATATTCTATATCTTCAAATTCATCTGTTAAAAGAACAGCTATTTTTTTTGCCATTAATAATCACCTTTCTCTTTCGTATGATATTTATATTATTACCAAGTAGAAAAAGTTTTAAACGTATTATCGTGGTTTCTTTGAATTATGACTTTGATACTGATTTTACTTTTTCTTCAAGTTGATCTAATAAACCAATCCACTCATCAATATCTTCAACCTTAACTTCATTAGGATTAACGTGGTCGATATCTTCCATAAATTTTTCAAGTCTTGCTTTAATTTGATCAATTGTTTGATTTTCATCCATGTTTAATTGCTCCTTTTTCACTAATAAATATATACTAACATGTGTTTGACAAATAAAGATATACTCTTAATAATATTAAGAGTATGTTTTACTGTTGATTAACTCTAAAGTGCATGAAATTACGTATTTTACAAATGTACATTATTTTATGCCCATTTTTCATATAAATAAACAACACTTTATTTTAAATGAAAAGTGTAATATTTCTGCTATGTTTACCTATTAGATATAAAGAAAGAAGGATTTAAATGTCTATTTACTCAATCAATAAAAAACAACCTATTGATATTTCTAACGACCCTTGGGAACCATATAATGATATTAATATACATAATCAATTAACATTAAGTAATATTGAATTTACGACTACAAATTTATGTAATATGCGTTGTAGTCACTGTCCTGTTGGTTACACACTTCAAACTCAAGACCCCGAACCATTACCAATGGATTTAATTTATCGTAGGTTAGATGAAATACCTAATTTAAAAACTTTATCTATTACTGGTGGAGAACCAATGTTCTCAAAAAAATCAATTAAGCAAGTAGTAAAACCATTATTAAAATACGCATACGACCGTGGCATATATGTTCAAATGAATTCAAACTTAACATTACCGCAAGATCGTTATTTAGATATAGCAGAATATATAGATGTTATGCATATTTCACATAATTGGGGAACTATAGATGAGTTTACGGACGTCGGCTTTGGCGCTATGACAAAACAACCGCCTCTTAAAGCCAAACTAAAATTATATGACCAAATGTTAGATAATGCCTCAACTTTATCAAAACAAGGCATGTTTGTTTCAGCTGAAACGATGTTAAACCAAAGTACGTTACCACATTTAGATAAAATACATAACGAAGTTGTTAAAGATATGCATTGTAGTCGTCATGAAATACATCCAATGTATCCTGCAGATTTTGCCAGTCAACTTAATGTCTTATCTTTAAAAGAAATGAAACAAGCCATCAATCATTTACTTGATATTCGAGACGAAGATGTGTGGATGTTATTTGGAACATTACCTATTTATCCTTGTTTAAATGATGAAGATGATCAAGCTTTACTTCAACGCTTAAGAAATACTAAAAATGTCACAACACGTAATGACCCAGATGGTCGTAATAGACTTAACGTTAATGTCTTCACGGGTAACGTAATCGTAACTGACTTTGGAGATGAAAATGGCACAATTTCAAATATTAGAAATGATAAATTGCCAGATGTTTTTGATCAATGGATAGATTCATCATTAGCTCAATCGCTAAACTGTCATTGTTCTGAGTTTAATTGTTTAGGTCCAAATGTTTTAGTTAAAAATATGTATTATCCAAATACTGACTTTAAAGAAAAAGAAAAAATGATGCACCAAATATACCAAATGAAATAAAAAAAAAGCTGAGATTTTTAAAGTCTCAGCTTTTTTAATTAGACATTCCCCACAAACGTCATAAATTTATTCTTTATTACGTGCATTAGCTAGAAATTCAATAGATTGTTTACTCTCTACGCGACGTTCTTTACGTCTATTTACTCTAGCTGGCGCAGTTTCATGGAACCATATTTCAGTTGGTGTTTCAGGATACACACTTGGTATAGTTGTAGGCTTGCCTTCTTTATCCAACGCAACAAATGTTAAAAAGCTTAGAGCGGCTAATTGCTTTTCTTCTTTTATCACATCTTCGATAATAATTTGTACACAAACCTCCATTGATGTCGTGCCTGCGTGTGATACCATCGCTTCATACGATAATATGTCTCCAGATTTAATTGGTTGTAAAAAATCAACTGAATCAGTGGAAGCCGTAACTACTGTAGTATTTGAATGTTTCATTGCACATATAGCTGCAATTTCATCTACATTAGCCATTAAAGTACCACCAAACATTGTATTTAAATGGTTGGTATCTTGTGGAAATACTTGTCGCGCTTTGATACTTTTAGCTGCGGACATCGCTTTACTTTTTCTAGATTCCATAAATATATCCCCTTG
Source organism: Staphylococcus kloosii (assembly GCF_003019255.1). Classification (NCBI taxonomy): domain Bacteria; kingdom Bacillati; phylum Bacillota; class Bacilli; order Caryophanales; family Staphylococcaceae; genus Staphylococcus; species Staphylococcus kloosii. The sequence continues at coordinate 1,245,422 of NZ_CP027846.1, read as the reverse complement.
TATTTACTCTTTATTTTATTCAGCCCAGTTACCGTGTTCAAAAACTAATTCTTCTTCGCCATTTTCTTTAACGCCATAAATAGTTAAATCATTGCTACCTATCATGAAATCAACATGGACTAAAGAGTCATTTAAGCCACTTGCTATTTTTTCTTCAGTGCTCATTTCTGTACCATTTTCAATGTTGAAACCATATGCTGAACCTAATGCAATGTGGCATGAAGCATTTTCATCAAATAACGTATTATAGAAAATCGTGTTTCTATTCGAAATTGGAGAATCATCTGGTACTAATGCGACTTCTCCTAATCTTTTAGCTCCCTCATCTGTCTCTAATAAGTTACGTAAAACATCTTCACCTTTTTCTGCCTTATAATCAACGACTGCGCCATCTTTAAAAGTTAATGTGAAGCCATCGATTATATTACCGTTATGGCTTAGTGGCAACTTGTTAGTTACATAACCGTCTACACGATTACGATCTGGAGCAGTGAAAACTTCTTCAGTAGGAATATTAGCGACAAAAGCTTGTCCTTTACTTGTATAACTCGTCGCATCTACCCATAAATGACCTTTTGGCAGTCCAATTGTTAAATCAGTACCTTCAGATTCATAACGCAAAGCACTATATTCTTTTTCTTGTAGACGTTCAGCATGTTTACTTAATTCTGCAACATGTTGTTTCCAATTTTCTACTGGATCATTACCATCTACTCTAACGATATTTAATACTTCTTCAATTAGTTTTTCATAAGCGTCATCTTCAGATAAATCAGGATAAACTTTTTGAGCCCAAGTTCTAGATGGATATGCCGCTACAACCCATGGATATTCATTTTTTTGCGTAGCCTCCATAACTCCTTTTAATGCTTGAGAGTTCTTCAACTGGAATGTAGATATTTTATTTTCATCAATGCCATTTAATAACTCTGGATCTTGGGTAATTAATGCTAAATTAGCAGCATTTCTATTTACATAATCTTTTCTTGCTTCAACCTCATAAGATTTAACTTCATTGTTTTCAAAATGTTCTACAGGTTCGTATTCAAACTTAAGTCGCGTTAATTTTTCGTCGCTATAATTCACTTTGACGTCAGAAGCGCCACGTTGATAAGCAGCTTCAACTATGTATCGTGTCAATTCAACGGCGTCTACACTAGAACGAATATAGACCGGTTGACCTTCTTGAACATTCATCCCCACTTCAACGAGTAATCGTGCATATTGTTGTAATTTATTCTGTAAATCAGACATTAAATTCACTCCCTATTTTCTAATTTGGCCAAGTGCATCAGCTATTGCCGTTGCTTCACTTGGTGTAAATGATGATTTAGAAGTAACATATGAATGTATCTCTTTAACTTCATTTTCATCTGCATCTTTAAATTGAGCAGGCTCAATTACACTTTGGTTTACTAAATTTAATCTTTCTCTAATTTCTGATATCATTTGTTCATTATTTGATGCCATTTCTTTCACCTCTTTTTCAATTTATTTTATCAAAATATAGCACCTTGTAAAATTATTGGTATATTAGTCTTTAGAAATACGTTAAAAAAAGCTAAAATAATAATGAGAAGTAATTCTATGGAGGGAAATATATGGTTACAGTTGCATTTGTCTGTTTAGGCAATATTTGTCGCTCACCTATGGCAGAAGCCATTATGAGGCAAAGGTTAAAGGACAGAAATATCGAAGGTGTACGAGTAAAATCTCGTGGAACGGGTAAATGGAATCTAGGCGAGCCACCACATGAAGGTACTCAACAAATTTTAGCAAGCCAAAATATTTCAGTTGATGGAATGATAAGTGAATTATTTACACACAACGACGACTTTGACTACATTATTGCTATGGATCAAAACAATGTAGACGACATCAAAAGAATCAACCCTAATATTAAAGGACAGTTGTTCAAATTACTAGAATTTAGTAATATGGAAGAAACGGATGTGCCAGATCCTTATTACACTAATAATTTTGAAGGTGTATTTAAAATGGTACAATCTGCGTGTGATAATTTAATTGATTATATCGTTAAAGACGCTAACTTAAGAGAGGGGTAACTCACAATGAATAATAAATTAATACCAGGAATTTTAATTGGTGCGTTTATCGGCGGAGCAGCAACATTAGCTGATAAATCTACACGCCAATCTTTAAAACAATCGATCCAAGATGCTAAAGAAGGTAAACGTTCAAGCGAACCGTCAGTAATTAGCAAAGTTAAAGATGAAGTACTATATTGGAAAGATGCAATTGAAGAAATTAGACGTAATAATCCTGAATTAGAACGTTCATTAAAAGATGCTAAAGATACTTTTGTAGAACGTAAAAATAAACGCTTAAACTAAGCAACTATATTTTATCAATCTATGCCTAATTGATATTTAGACATAATAGTAACTAACGTTACCACATAAATAAATTATTTAAGTGGTAACGTTTTGTTATATAATTAAATACTTCAACTATTTTCAAACACATATTAACCGTCATAATAGTATCTTTTATTTATAGGCGATTAAAATATGATTTTTACATATTTACCTCAATTTATTTTTAAAGTATATTATTAATTACAAAGCAATATTAAAGGAGATTAGATATGTCAAAGAAAAAAGAAACCGCTTCTAATTTTTTGAACTCTGTTAAAGAAAAAGAGAAAAATAAAAAATCAGAAGAAAAATCTAAGAGCGGAAAATTAGATAAAGATCGTACATATATTACACCTACAGAATTCCAATCAAAAGATACAAAGAAAGATGATCAAGCATTTTTCGTATCACGTATAAACAAACCAGCAAAATATACTAAAAACCCAAATTTCTTTTCTTATTTGGTTTATCGTATAGGTAAAGACGATGCATCAGGATTATCGGCACAACTTTCATACTACTTTATGTTATCACTCTTCCCTATGCTTATCTTCTTATTATCCATTGTACCTGTCGTAGGTGTTAAACAAACGACAATACAAAAGATGATTAGTGAACACGTACCACATGATTATGCTAGCCAAGTATCATCACTCATCGAAGATATTATGGGTAATGCCAGTGGTGGCTTACTGTCTATCGGTTTGATTTTAGCACTATGGTCAGCTTCAAATGGAATGACTGCGCTAATGAACTCTTTCAACGTTGCATATGATGTTGAAGATAGTCGTAATTTTATTGTATCTAAATTATTAAGTGTGTTATTCACTTTAGTATTAGCAATCGTCTTCCCACTTGCAATGGTATTACCAGCATTTGGCGAACAAATTGGTTCATTACTATTTGGCCCATTAGGATTAGGTGACGAAGTCCATTGGCTTTTTGATTTATTACGTATTATTTTACCGTTAATCATCGTTTTTGTAGCATTTATGTTGTTATATACATTGGCTCCTAACGTTAAAATTAAAATGTTATCTGTTATTCCAGGTTCAATATTTGCCACTATAGTATTCTTAGTAGGTTCATATTTATTTGGAATTTATGTTACTAACTTCAGTAACTATTCTAAAACTTATGGTAGTATCGCAGGTATTATTATTTTAATGTTCTGGTTATACATTACTGGATTTATTATAATTATCGGTGCCGAGATTAATGCTATTATTCATCAACGTAAAGTAATTCGTGGCATGACACCTGAAGAACGTTCAATGAAAGAAATTGAAGCAAATCACAACGAAAATACAGCAGAATAATCAACTCATCTTTCACAACATAAAAATACCTCAAGTAGCGTCAATGCTGCTTGAGGTATTTTGATTATTTTATTGAATTAAGTTATGTTGAAATGCGTATATAACAGCTTGCGTTCTATCTTGCACTTCTAATTTACTTAATATATTACTAACGTGTGTTTTTACCGTCTTAATTGTAATGTGAGATGCACTAGCAATTTCTTGGTTAGAATAACCTTTAGCGATAAGTAATAAAATTTCCATTTCTCTTTCAGTTAACATCTCATATAATTCTGCACGTTGCTTCATGCGATTACGCATTTTCACTAAAACTTCTGCTTCAAAAACAGATTCATCATTTTGTGTTTTACGTATTGCTTCTGCAATATCTTTAGCACTCGTCGTTTTTAAGATATAACTATCTACACCAGAATCTAATGCACGATAAACTTCATTATCCTCAATGTAACTTGTTAACATTACAACTTTGATATGTGGTAAATCTTTTTTTACTTGCGCAGTAGCGTCTACTCCATCCATATCATCCATCAATAAATCCATTAAGATTAAATCTGGTTTTAATTCATGCGCTAATTGAATTGCTTCTTTACCTGACTTACCTTCTCCTACTACTTCTATATCTGGTTGTGTTGATAAATAACTTGATATCCCAATACGTACCATTTCATGGTCATCAACAAATAAAACTTTAATTGGCATCCAATTCCTCCTTATCTAATGGCGCTTTCACTTCTATTCTTGTACCTGAATCGGGTAGAGAAACAATATGGAATGTTGCACCTATTTCTAATGCACGTTCACGCATATTTTTTAAACCATAACTTTGTTCAGTATTTTCATCTACATTAAAACCTATACCATTATCTTGCACACGTAGTAACAAGTAATCAGCTTGATTAAACAACTCTATTGTAACTTTCGTTCCTTTTGAATGACGTAATGTATTAGAAATCGCTTCTTGTGTGATTCTAAATAGATGGTCTTCTATACCTTTTGGTACTGAAAAGTCCTCAATATCATGTACGACTTTCATCGGTACTTTTTTCTGTAAATCAGTTACTAAGTCTTTAATACCTTCACCTAATGACTTATCTTTTAGGCCAATAGGTCTTAAATGTAAGAGTAAAGCTCTCATTTCTAATTGAGAATCTTGCACCATTTTTTCTAAAGTTGGTATTTGTTGATCTAATGGTGGTGCGAGTTCGGTTTCCTTAATTGCGGATAACATCATACTAGCAGCAAATAATTGCTGGCTCACTGAATCATGTAGTTCTCTTGCAAGTCTTTGACGTTCATCTTCAATGATTTTTTTAACTTTTACGTCATTCATATTATATGACTCATTCGTTAAATTTTGCGTTTTCATTCTCAGTTTATGTACTTCTTGATTTAACGGTACAAGTGTATGGTATAACTCAATAGTTTCATTGTACAGTTCGATGTCTTGATCATTCACACCAACCGTTTGTCCTTCGATAGAGCGTTCTATTTGGCGTTGTAGCCAATGGTTCTGTTGATTAATCTTATATGCTAATACCGAACCAACTATGATACACAAAAATATAATTAATAAATTTAAAAATAGAAACACTGGTATACCAAAAATTTGCGTATAAAACATACCTTGAAAGTACATTATATTAACAAAAACTTTGTCTATAAAAAAAAATGCAATTAGCGTACTGTATACTAAGATCAACATTGAACCTATAGCTCTTATGTAGTGATTCATTTATAAATCACCTCGACATCCCCTATAAATGTTGAAAGATAAATGTTAACTGTATAATTTTCTTCTTTTGTTTTTTCCACAATTTTAATATTTTTATTTTCAACTTTATAAGATTGTTCGTTTATATAGGCATTACCATACAATGCAGTAAAGTGAAAATTAATATTATAATTTAATGGAACGACAATTTGTGTACGACCAATAAGATGTCTCACCACTATAGTGTTATTTTCTTTAATGTTAGCTGCTTTGGTCATGTCGATGTGTACATCACCAATACCATGTTGTATTTGTAAGTCTTCCCATTTATAAACATATACCGGCGTACGTTGTTCTCCAAACCACTTTTGCTTAATAAATTCTGGAGAATCTACTTCTTCCTCTGAAGCAATAATCTTGAATGGTTTAAATTTATAAATTAAATATCTAATAATTAAGACAATTAAAAAGATAAATAAAATGATAATAGTATATTTATTCGATAATAGCGTAAATGCTATAAGCAAAGCCCCTATCCAAAAAGATAGCAAACCTCGTACTTTATGAAAATATACATATCCTATATAAACCAATATGCACCCAAGTAATAGCACAAGTAGAAAGCCAATTTTTTCAAAAAATATGTAGTAAAAATTGGCTATAATCATTAGTGCTGTAAAAATTATTAACATTTCTGTCGATATATATTTGTGTGTCATGATTCGCCACCCTTCTTTAAGCGACTAAACTTATGCGTTCGATAAATTCACATTCAGTTTCGGTATTGATTTTTTCTTTGGCTTGTTGTGATAAATCTGCTTCAATACGTGCATAGTCTGCTTCCATTTTATTAAGCATTGCTTTAATTGAATCGATTTCATTGTTTTCAATTTCTTGAGCACAATTAACATGTGTGTAATCTATCATATCGATGTATTTATTTTCTAATTTTAGTGTCAAGCTGTCAATCATGTTACGAATTCGTTCTTTTTTCTCAATTAGATAAGCGATATATTGTTCAATGCTTTCTAATTTTAAATCTAATTTTTCTTTGTAAGACTTTAATCCTACTTCAAATGTGTTTTTACAAATGTCATTTAAGTATGTCGTAATATAGTTCATGAAACCACCTCATCATTGATTAGGTTTCATTATAAAAAATTACCGGAACCATTTTAATAGGCTCCGGAACCATCTTACATTAGGACTTTAGACCGAAAATTGAAATTTAATCAATTTTGGTAGTTAATAATGGGCCATCTTTCGTTACGATAACTGTATGTTCAATTTGTGCAACAAAACTTTTATCTTTCGTTTCAAATGCCCATTCATTTTTACCTTCTGATACATATGTAGCATTTGAAGAAATAAATGGTTCAACCGCTAATACTGTACCTTCTTTAAGTAACGTTTTATCTTTTGGATCAAAGTAGTTCATTACATGACTTGGTGCTTCGTGTAATGATTGGCCAACACCGTGACCAGTTAAATTTTTAATAACTGTAACGTCATTTTTTCGTGCTGTAGCATGTACTGCTCTACCAATTTGGCTTAATTTAGTACCTGGTTTAATTTTCGTCATTGCAGCTTCGAAAGCCTCTAAAGCTACATCACAAACTTTTTGTTTTAATGGATTATCAGATTCTCCGACAACAAATGAAATACCTGTATCAGCATAATAACCATTTTTAAGTGCAGATACATCTATATTAACTAAGTCACCTTCACGAATTACTCTTTTACCAGGGATGCCGTGAGCAACTTCTTCATTCACACTAATGCAAGTTTGACCTGGAAAATTTTCGTCATGTATTGGAGCCGAAATAGCACCGTGTTGTTCAAATAAATCTTTAGCAATATCATCGAGCTCTTTTGTAGTAATACCTACTACAGTAGCTTCTTGCATTTTGTCTCTGACAAGCGCACAAATATAACCTATATCTTTCAAAGCTGCTAGTTCTTCTTCTGTTTTAACAATCATTTTATCCCGTTCCTTTTTAAATAATTTATCTTACTTATTATTATAGCAGATTTTTTTGTTATAATAATAGACAGTATTTAAGCATATATAGTTTAACATTAACGTATTTTAAATTACACAGTTTAAGAATAACTTAATTATATAATGGAGATTTTCTAATGAATGACAAATGGTATAAAAGATTAGTTGGTGCACGAACATTAAAAACTGGTTTAGCAACATTTTTAACGGCTCTATTTTGTATGCTTTTAAACCTAAACCCTATATTTGCCATATTAAGTGCGGTTGTTACGATAGAACCTACTGCAAAAGCCTCAATAAAAAAAGGTTATAGACGGTTACCTGCAACTGTAATTGGCGCATTATTTGCAGTATTATTTACTTTTATTTTTGGAGATCAATCTCCTTTTTCCTATGCATTTGCTGCCACCCTTACAATTTTGGTTTGTACTAAATTAAACTTACATGCAGGTACTACAGTCGCAACATTAACTGCCATGGCGATGATTCCAGGCATACACGATGCATATATTTTTAATTTCTTCTCAAGACTATTAACAGCAGTAATAGGATTAGGCACTGCAGCATTAGTTAATTTTATTATTTTACCTCCGAAATATTACGATCAAATCGAAAATTTATTACGTGAGACTGAAGAAAAAATGTATGCTTTATATAGCGAAAGAATGCAAGAATTATTATTAAGCCAGTACAAATCAGACTCATCAATTAAAAAATATAATAAATTACTAATAGCTACGCAAAAGATTGAAGCTTTATTAGCTTATCAATCCGACGAATTATCTTACCACAAATATGGTGAATCAGAATGGATTAAATTTAAAAAGTTTCAAACTTTAGCTACCACTGACAGACTATTTATTTCACATCTATCAAATATTATTTATTTGCCTAAAAAGACAATTATTCATTTTGATAACAATGAAAAATTGGCAATGCTTAAAATAGCTAATAATATTAATCAAATTATTGCGACAGGCCATTTTGAAAGAGAAAAGGAAAGTGCCTCTATATTGAAAAACTCTGTTAAAAATTTAGATGAATTTGACGTCCATCAACTTAAGAGTCATATCATATATGAGATATTGTTAATTTATCGTATCCTTGATGACAGATACGCTTAACAACTATAATAAGTAATTAAAAAGCCAATCAACTTGATTAACTAAGTTGATTGGCTTTATTTATAATTATTTTTTCACTCGATCTACGATAACTTGTTTGGCCGCTTCTTCGATGTCATTGTCGACATTTACAGGTTCGAATGGAATACCTTTACGTTCACAAGCCTTAGTTAACAGATAGTCAGTAATTTCATGGTTTTTTGGTAATATTGGTCCATGTAAATAAGTACCCAATAAGTTTTTATAATGAATACCTTCTTTACCATCTTTATCATTATTTCCAAAACCATGCGTTACATTACCTAATGTACCAAAATCATGATAAGTTCTGCCGCCATGATTTTCAAATCCAACGATAGTACCGAATGTTTCGCTTTCAATAACGATATCTCCAGTTAATCTATCCTTTTGTGACTTAGTATAAAAGTCTAGAATGTTCAGACCTTCTAATTCTGTACCATCTGGCGTAATATATTTACTACCTAAAAATTGGTATCCGCCACAAATTGTTAAACCAGGCATACCATCTTCTATTGCATCTTTGAGTATTGTCTTAATCTTACTTAATTCTTTAGTAGCAAGTGATTGTTCTCTATCACTCCCACCGCCGATAAAGAAAATGTCACAATCATCTAGTGTTATACCTTCAGTTTCATTAATATCAATCACATTAACTTTGATATTTCTAAGTTTAGCTCTTTGACGAAGGGCAATGATATTTCCTATATCACTATATAAGTTTAATTTATCTGGCATAAAATGATATATATTTAATTCATTCATACTATTTGTCCTCCTTAAATGAGCGGTTTAATTGATCTAACATTGGAGATAAAGAGGTATAATTCGGTATTGCAACAGTGAAGCTATTATAGTTCATTGATAGTGCAGTTGCCTTATAGATATCTTTCTCCACAATAACTGGTACGTCGACTTCAGCTAATTTCAATCGTAAATGTAGCTCTTCAGCTCTTGTACCTGTAACAATTATTACTTCGATAGATTGTCTTGAAAGTTTTTCAAAATCGGCGTCATAAATCCAAGAAGTGTCACGTCCATCGGCAGCATTATCATTTAAGCTTAAAAGATAGACCTTATTACCTTCAATTTGTTCACCAACTGATAAACTTGAGTTCATACCTGCAGGGTTTTTAGCAAGATTTATCATAGCTTCTTTTTGATTATTTTTGAAATACTGCATTCTACCATTATGTGAAGTATAAGATTCAAAGCCATTACGAATTGAGTCATCACTTAATCCTAATTCTTTTAATACAGAATATGCGGCTAAGGCATTATATGCATTAAAATCACCTGCTATTTTCATATCGAATTTAGCGTTATTAACTTCCATGTCAATGAAAGGTGATAAATTAAAGTTTGTGACTTCATATTTAGGTTGTTCCCTTTTAAATCCGCATTCACAATGATAATGACCTATTTGATTATAGTGAATATAATCATAATGTAATAATCGACCACAGTTAGGGCAATATTTACTTTCATTCATAGTACTTTGTTCAAATTCGTGCACATGCTTTTGCATGCCATAATATAAAACATTGTCACTAGCTATTTTTAATCTACTAACAAATGGATCATCAGCGTTTAGTAACAGTTTGATACCTTTATTACTAATAGCCTGCGCGATATTATTTACCATAATATCTATTTCGCCGAAACGGTCCATTTGGTCTCTAAAGAAATTAGTAAACACCATCATAGTAGGTGTTACTTCATTTAATACTCTAGGGATACTCCCCTCATCTATCTCGATAATTGCTATTTTCGTATTTTGGTTGTTTTGTAAAATAAATGCTGACGTAATACCAGCAGCCATATTGGCTCCTTCATTATTATGTATAATCTCTATATTATTTTCTTTTAATGTGTAGCCAATTAAATTCGAAGTCGTTGTCTTACCATTAGTACCACTTATAAATACTATGTCATCTACTTTTGTAGCTAAATTTCTTAAAATATTTTTATCTAATTTTCTTGCAACTTGGCCTGGTAGATCAGTACCTTTTTTACCTGCTGCTCTACTTGCTTTACGTGCTAGCTTTGCCAAAGTTGTAGCTGTCCAATGTCTCATAAATAACCTCCCTATATTACTCGCACAAAATATTATAACACGACTTTTTTTCTTTCTATAGCATTCTCAATTAAAAATGTTGAATACATCCTAGATTATAATAATTATTATTTACTAATGAGAATAGATTTGCTATACTTATATCAATTAAGTATAGGAGGCCAATTACTTATGTTAAATAAAGAATTATTAAATGCATTAAATGAACAAATGAATCACGAATACTATGCAGCACATGCATATATGGCAATGGCAGCTTATTGTGACAATAAATCTTACGAAGGTTTTGCTAATTTCTATATTCAGCAAGCTAAAGAAGAACGTTTCCACGGTAAGAAAATCTATGACTATATCAATGACCGCGGTGAGCACGCTGAATTTTCAGCAATTTCTGCACCAAAATCAGAATTCAGCAGTATTTTAGAAACATTTGAAGATGGTTTAGCTCAAGAACAAGATGTTACACGTAGATTTTATAATCTATCTGACATCGCAAATAAAGATAAAGATTATGCTACAATCTCATTCTTAAACTGGTTCTTAGATGAACAAGTAGAAGAAGAAGCAATGTTTGAAACACACATCGATTATTTAAACCGCATCGGTGATGATCATAATACTTTATATTTATATGAAAAAGAGCTTGCTGCACGCACATTTGATGAAGAATAAATTTAATACAAGTTCTAATTAGTAATTTCAATAAAGGGTGAACTTAGGTTATAGACTAAACTTATATACCTATATAAGTATTTTATCTTGCCTATGTCCACCCTTATTTTTTATTATATAATAAAATGTACATTATGTACTTGGAATATGGTAAAACGATTAATGTTTTATCTTCTAATTTATGAAGGGAAGTATTGTAATGGCTGAAAATGCATTTGTAGCATTGGACTTTGAAACTGCTAACGGTAAGAGAACAAGTATTTGTTCTGTAGGGATGGTAAAAGTAGTGAACCATGAAATTGTGGAGACTTTTTATACGTTAGTTAATCCTAATGACTATTTTTCACAACAAAATATAGCCGTTCACGGCATCCATCCAGAAGAAGTAGAAACATCCCCTACTTTTACAGAAGTATATCCATATATGTTAGATTTTATTGATGGCTTACCTGTAGTGGCTCATAATGCTGCTTTTGATATGAACGTGCTTCATGAAAGTATTAAATCATGTGGTAAAGACACACCGAGTATGACTTATTTTTGTTCACTGCAATTAGCTCGTCGTACGATAAATAATCATCGTTATGGTTTAAATCATATGATGCAGTTTTATAATTTGGATTTTCACGGACATCACGATGCTTTAAACGATGCAAAAGCTTGCGCGATGATAACATTTCGCTTGTTAAAACATTATGATAATTTAGCGACTATGCTTAACGTATATGGTAAACAATTGAAAGACAAAGATTAGACGTTTACAAATAATCATAAATTGTCATGTTTTCATAAGTAGATTTTTCCAAATTCCCTACCGTAACGCCTACTAATCTAATTGGAATCTCTGGTTCTTTAAGATCTGTATATAATGCGTATGCAATATTATAAATATCTGTTTCAGAACGTACAGTTTCCCTTAAACTTTTTTGCTTCGAAAAGGTTTCAAACTTGTACGTTTTTATTTTTACTGTGACTGTTTTTCCTGACTTTTGTAAATTAGCTAGTCTTTGTGCAGTCTTTTCACTTAATTCCCAAATTTTTTGTAATATTTGCTCGTCGTCATTAACGTCTGTAGCGAATGTACGCTCTGTCCCTACCGACTTACGTATTCGCGTTTGCTTAACAGGATTATGATCAATCCCTCGAGCTTTATTGTATAAGCCATGCCCTCTTTTCCCAAATAACCTTATTAATTCACGTTCACTTTGGTTATACAAATCTTGACCAGTGAATATATTATTATCATGCATTTTTTGTTTTGAAGCCTTACCGACACCGGGAAAATCACCTATGTCTAAATTCATCAAAATATCATGCACATTATTATAGTCAATAACAGTTAAAGCATTCGGTTTATTCATGCCACTTGCTAATTTAGCTAAAAACTTATTATACGATACGCCTGCAGAGGCAGTTAATTCCGTTTGCTCTGTTATATCACGGCGTATATATTGTGCTATATGCGAAGCAGGCAAATCTGGTCGAACGAGGTGTGTAATATCTAAATAGGCTTCATCCAAGGATAGTGGCTCTACAACTTCTGTGTAACTTTTGAAAATTTCCATTATTATATTAGAAGCTTCTTTATAAGCTTCAAATCTTGGTGTGACATAATAACCATTCGGACATAATTTATGTGCTTGTGCCATTGGCATCGCTGAATGTACGCCATATTTTCTTGCTTCATAAGAAGCCGTTGAGACTACGCCTCTACCACTGGCTTTACCGCCTACAATAACAGGTTTCCCTTTTAATTTCGGATTGTCTCTCATTTCTACTTGCGCAAAAAAGTAATCCATATCAATATGGATAATACGTCTTTCTCCCATTTAGATTCACCTCCCATAAATATACTCTCATTAATTTAAGTATACTACTGCCCTTTATAGTTCTAAACAAAAAATCCCCAAAATGTATTAATAACATTTTGGAGTTTCGTTATATTTTAAATTATTACATTATTTAGGTTCTGTGTGCATTTTAGCTGGAGATTCTGTGTAATAATAAATACCCTGTTCTGTATTTTCAACATATTTAACATTATTATTTAATAGTCCTATTGTAAAATATAAATCAAATAGACAATATCCAATGTGGAAACTACTAATAAAAATAATTGATGAATACGATAAGAATGTAAAGGCAACAATGAGTAGTGATGTTAAAACAAATAGTGGTGCTAACATAATAAGTATATATTGCCATTTTTTATAATACGTCTCGGGCATATGCGTTGAAATTAATCCATAATGGTAACGGTAAGAAGGTTTTGCTGTATTTTTCGCAAAAACTCGGAACAATATATTATGTATTAATTCATGGATAATAACGACACCAACTAGACCTAAAATGCCGTAAATGATATTAAACAATATATCTTGTTCAATAATATGCGTATATAAGTATGCTATTTTATACGAAATTAAGATAGTCATCATTACAATAGCTACTTGTAAAATCACAAATCGTTCCATCATTTTTTTATTATCAAACAAACTAATTTTAAACACAATATATCCCTCCTAACATATTTATCGAATATTTATACCTTGATTATAGATAGTGGATAAATAAAATTCAATCGAATATATTGCCTGTAATCCAATTTTAATAAACCTAGTCATTCTGCAATACTTTACATATTTTGAAATATTTCATTACTTCAATTCAAATAAAGCAACTGTTTCAACGTGTGTAGTTTGTGGGAACATATCGACTGGTGTTATCTCAATTAAATTATACTTTTCTTGTAACATTGCAGCATCTCGTTGTTGCGTTGCAGGGTTGCAAGAAATGTACACTATCTTTTGTGGCGCTAAAGTTAGTAAAGTTTGAATGAAGGATTCATCGCACCCTTTTCTTGGTGGATCTACCATAACAACATCCGGCTGAATTCCTTCTTGTTGCCATTTTAATATAGTATCCTCAGCCTTGCCACAGACAAAAGTAGTATTTTCTAACTGGTTTAAAGTCGCATTTTGCTGCGCATCTGCAATTGCTTCTGGAACAACTTCCACACCGTAAACATGTTTAACTTGTGATGCCATTGATAATCCTATCGTTCCAATTCCACAATAAGTATCTAAAACGATTTCGTTACCTGATAACTGCGCATAATCAATTGCACGTTGATACAAATTTTCAGTTTGGGCAGAATTTATTTGATAAAATGAACGGTCACTAATTTTAAATGTAACGTCAGATAAACTGTCTTCTATTTTATCTTTACCATATAAAGTTATTGATTCATCGCCCATAATGACATTGGAATGCGTTTTATTTATGTTCTGTTTAATACTTGTTACATTAGGAAAAGCTTCTAACAATTTTTCAATAATTGTTGGAGCTTGTTTAAACTTTTTACCATTTGTTACAAATATTATCATTAAATCGTCGCTATGGTGCCCTGTACGAATAACAACGTGTCGCATTAGTCCTTGCTTTGAACGTTCATTATAAATACTTACTTTTAAGTCATTAAATAACTGTTTAACGACATTCATCACTTGTTGATGTTGATTATCTTGAATCAAACATTCATCCATATTGATTATGTCGTGACTGCGTTGTCGATAAAATCCCATTTTCACATCTTTGTCTTGCGTTATACCAACGGGAATTTGAGATTTATTTCTATAACGCCAAGGATTTTCCATACCCACCGTATCGTGAATCGTTGTTTCTTTAAAATCACCTTTACGATGAAACAAATTAACAACTTGTTCTTTTTTCATAGCTAATTGCGCATTATAACTCATATGTTGTAATTGGCATCCCCCACACTTAGAGTAGTAAACACAAGGTGGTTCAATTCGTTCTTTACTTTCTTGCATTACATTCATTAATTTACCAATGGCAAAATTCTTTTTGACTTTGATAATTTTATATTCAATTTCTTCGTTAATTAATGTATTAGGTACAAAAATAGGATAGTTATCAATTTTTACGACGCCGTGACCCTCATGTGTTAAATCAATAACTTTACCGTCTTTTATGTCATTTTTTTGAATCGTCTTCAACTCATTCACTCCAAATTAAAAGAGGTTAGGTTGCAATGATGTTGTGACCTAACCTCAAATGATGATAATTTTATTTATTGCTCAGTTAATTCTTCATTTTTAACATCTTTCGGTGTAAAGACTTCTATATGTTGTTTCAAGTTTAAGAAGTTACCTGGTAGTTTACCGCCATACTCGCCGTCTACATTCAATTGCATGTCTGTAAAGGAAGATATGTTAATTGAACTTGCTTTCTCATAATGTACTTTAGGATGTTTTGTATGTTCACCACGAGATGCCAATGTCATAATATGACCTAATTCTGCCAGATTTGCTTTTTCCACGATAATTAAAGTGAATTTACCGTCATCTAATTTAGCATCAGGGACTAATTTTTCAAATCCAGCCATAGAATTAGTTAAACCTAATAAGAACAACATTGCTTCTCCTTGAAAGACTTTTCCGTCATATTCAATTCTAATATCGACTGCCTTCATTTGTGGCAACATTTCAAAACCTTTAATGTAATATGCAAAGGGTCCTACAATCGATTTTAATTTACTCGGCGTTTCATAAGAGACTTGTGTTAATTGACCACCTGCAGCCAAATTAATAAAATAACGACTGTTCATTTTACCAATATCTACTTTTGTAGAGTGTTGATCAATAATTACATCTATAGCACTCATAATATCGCTAGGTAAATGCAAGGCACGGCCAAAATCATTAACAGTCCCCATTGGTATAATACCTAATTTAGGTCTGTTAGGTTGTTCTGCAATACCATTTACGACTTCATTCAATGTCCCATCGCCACCTGCTGCAATTAATACATCATATTGACCTTCGAGCGAACGTTGTGCCTCAATTGTAGCGTCACCTATTTTTTCTGTTGCATATGCACTTGTTTCAAATCCTGCTTTTTCTAATTTTATTAGTACATCTGGTAACGTACGTTTAAATAGCTCTTTACCAGAAGTTGGATTATAAATTATTCTAGCTCTTTTTCTCATAGTTTATCCCTCAACTTAGTATACTCATCATCTATATTAAAGTATTTATAGTTCAGTTGAAAGCATTTAAATTATTCAATTTAATAATGCGTTAACTTTTTAATACAACAAGTAACCTGTAAGCAATTTATATTGCTTACAGGCATATGATTTAAGCTTTAATTATATTAAACAACTCACTTAATAATTAGCGTTTGTCTAACTCTTGTTTTAATAGTTGATTTACTAATTGTGGGTTAGCTTGGCCTTTTGAGGCTTTCATAATTTGACCAACTAAGAAGCCCATAGCTTTACCTTTACCATTTTTGTAATCTTCTACTGATTGAGGATTGTTATCTAAAGCTTCATTAACAAATTTAAGTAATGTAGCTTCGTCTGAGATTTGTACTAAACCTTTATCTTCCATAATTTGTTTAGCGTCTCCACCATTTTCAGCAAGTTCTGGGAATACTTTTTTCGCAATTTTACTACTCATCGTACCGTCTTCGATTAATTTAATCATACCCGCTAAGTTTTCAGGTGTTAATTTTGTATCTTGCAGTTCGATTTGATTTTTATTTAAGTATTCGTTAACGCCACCCATTAACCAGTTAGATGTTAATTTAACATCAGCGCCTTCTTTAACTGCGCCTTCAAAGAAATCAGACATCTCTTTTGTAAGAGTTAACACATGAGCGTCATATGCTGGTAAACCAAATTGCGAAACATATTTTTCTTTTCTTTCGTCTGGTAATTCTGGAATTGTTTGACGCACACGTTCTTTCCACTCTTCATCAACGTAAAGTGGTACGATATCTGGTTCTGGGAAGTAACGGTAGTCATCAGAACCTTCTTTAACACGCATTAAGATTGTTTTACCATTTGATTCATCAAAACGACGTGTTTCTTGTAAGATTTCTCCACCATTTAATAGTTCTTCTTCTTGGCGTTTTTCTTCATATTCTAAACCTTTACGTACATAAGTAAATGAGTTTAAGTTTTTCAATTCAGCTTTAGTTCCGAATTCTTCTTGTCCGTATGGACGTAATGAAATGTTAGCGTCACAACGTAAGGACCCTTCTTCCATTTTACAATCAGAAACGCCAGTATATTGAATAATAGAACGTAATTTTTCTAAATATGCATACGCTTCTTGTGGTGAACGAATGTCTGGTTCAGATACAATTTCAATTAATGGTGTACCTTGTCTATTTAAGTCTACAAGTGAATAGCCATCTTTGTGTGTTGATTTACCAGCATCTTCTTCCATATGCAAACGTGTAATGCCGATACGTTTTGTTTCACCGTCTACTTCAATATCAATATATCCATTTTCACCAATTGGTTGATCAAATTGTGAGATTTGATAAGCTTTTGGATTATCTGGATAGAAATAGTTTTTACGGTCAAATTTAGATTCTGTTGCGATATCCATATTTAAAGCCATAGATGCTCTCATTGCCCAATCAACAGCTCTTCTATTTACGACAGGTAATACACCTGGGTAACCAAGGTCTATAACATTAGTGTTTGAATTTGGTTTAGCACCAAAGTGTGCTGGTGATGGAGAAAACATTTTTGAGTCTGTTTTTAATTCGACGTGGACTTCAAGTCCGATAACTGTTTCAAAATGCATTATTTCCACTCCTTATAATTTTTCGTATTTATCATGAAAGTTAAATTGTGTTTCATATTGATAAGCGACACGATATAACGTTTTCTCATCGAATGGTTTACCAATGAACTGTAAGCCAATTGGACGGTTATTTGAAAGTCCACATGGCACTGAAATACCTGGTAAACCAGCTAGATTTACTGGAGTAGTTAATAAATCATTCGCATACATTGTTAATGGATCGTCAATTTCCTCACCAATATTAAACGCTGTTGTTGGAGTAGTTGGACCGACAACAACATCATAATTTTCAAAGATATTATCAAAATCATTTTTAATTAAAGTTCTAACTTTTTGAGATTTTTTGTAAAATGCATCATAATAACCAGAACTTAACGCAAATGTACCTAATAAGATACGACGTTTAACTTCTTCGCCAAATCCTTCACTTCTTGACATTTTATATAATTCTTCTAAAGAGTTAGCTTCAGTTGAATGATAACCATATCTGATACCATCGAAACGAGATAAGTTTGATGACGCCTCAGATGATGCAATTACATAATATGATGGGATGCCATATTTAGTGTTAGGTAATGACACTTCATCAACTGTTGCACCAAGTGATTTTAATGTTTCTACTGCATCTTTAACGGCAGCTTTAACGTCTTCTGATACACCTTCGCCTAAATATTCTTTTGGTAGTGCAACTTTTAATCCTTTTATATCTTGACCAATATCAGCTGTGTAATCAGCATCATTTACAGGTGCACTTGTAGAATCATTTTCATCTACACCAGTAATAGCTTCTAATACTAAAGCATTGTCTTTAACATTTCGTGTTAATGGACCAATTTGGTCTAAAGAAGATGCGAACGCAACTAGGCCAAAACGTGACACACGACCATAAGTAGGTTTCATTCCTACAATTCCGCAATAAGCTGCAGGTTGACGGATTGAACCACCAGTATCTGAACCTAAACTAAATGGTACTAAGCCTGCTGCAACTGCTGCAGCTGAACCACCTGAAGAACCACCTGGTACTGCAGTGTGATCGAATGGGTTAACTGTCTTTTTATAATAAGATGTTTCTGTAGAACCACCCATTGCAAATTCATCCATGTTTAACTTTCCGATTAATACTGCATTTTCATCTTTTAATTTGTTCATAACAGTTGATTCATAAATCGGTACAAAGCCTTCTAACATTTTACTTGCACATGTAGTTTCTACACCTTCAGTAATGATGTTATCTTTGATACCCATAGGAATACCAAATAATTTACCTTCAATTTGACCTTTGGCTTGTAAGTCATCAAGTTCTTTAGCTTTTGCTAAAGCATTCTCTTTGTCTAATGCAAGAAAAGATTTGATTGTTGGATCTGTCTCTTCAATCGCATCGTATATATCATTAACGATTTGTGATGGTGTTATTTCTTTATTTTCAATAAGTTTAATTAGGTTTTCCACAGATTCGTAACGGATGGTCATTTTAAGCGTCCTCCTCATTCATGATAGATGGTACTTTAAACTGTCCATCTTCCGTTTCTTTCGCATTTTTTAATGCAAGCTCTTGAGGAATACCCTCTTGTGCTTTATCTTCACGTAATACATTTTGTAAATCTAATACATGATTTGTTGGTTCAATATCGCTTGTATTTGCAGAATCGATTTGATTAGCAAAATTTAAAATTGTTTCCAATGTTTCTTGCATTTCAGTCGTTTCATCTTCAGAAATTTGAAGTCTAGCTAAATTAGCTATATGTTTAACTTCTTCACGTGTAACTTTAGCCATTATATTAAAAAGCCTCCTTTTACTCATTCACTACAAAATTGTATCAAAATTTCACCCAAAAATCTAAATTTTTCGTTAAAAATACATTGATTATTCAATCTATAATACTTCGCATAACAAATTTTTTAATATTTGGCTGAATTTATACTCGCATCATAGAATATCTTTATATTTTAATATTAAAAACACGTTGTCACAAATTTTATGCGACAACGCGTTAATATAAAAACTTTGTTTATTTAATTGCTGTTCGTATAAATATGAACTTTTGGCTTATCTTCATCTTTTGATTTACTAATTAATGCTTTTGGATTATTACCATCTTTGATATGAATTTCATATTCATCTATATCACTAAAGTATTTATCCGCTTGTTGCGTTACATATTGTGTAATACCGATTGTTTCGGCTTTACTATAATAATCGATAGGTAAATCCACAGATAATGATTTCGCTTTTTTATTTTCAAACTTCACTGTTCCTACTGCTTGTGTAAAGTTATTGAAATAAGATTGAAGGTTATCATTAAATTGTTTAAAGTTGTTATTTAATGTTTCGTCTATATCACCCGCTTCATCAGACGGTAGTAATACAGATTTTTGACTAATATTTTTCCATTCGTTTATACGTGTCTTACCTTTTTCGGCAGTTGTACCTGCAACAAACTCACCAGGAATAATAGCATTTTCCCCGGATTGTTTATAAATTGCAAAATGAATTGGAATATTTTTCAAGTCTTTATTTTCTCTTAATCTTGATAAGATTTCACTAGCCATTTGTTTACCTTGTTTTTTAATTTCTTTATCATCTAACTTTTTACTGAAGGTATCTCCATCTTTTTCTTTTTGATAGTAGTATGTACCATTCATAGCTAAACCGATTGTCATACCTTTAATCTTTTTACCTTTAGTATCACCATTATCATAAAAATCTTGTTCTAATATATTAGATAAATACGCAGGAGAATTTTTAGCTATTTTTTCAGGATCCGTTTCACCATTGTGTGAAGGGTTTAAACCTAAATTTTCGTTTGCCTTTTTATCTTTACGTTCAGAACTACTCATTTTATCGATTTCGGCTTTAGTATATTTCGGTTTTAAATAAGCGTTTGTCGTATCTTTATCTAAATATTGTCCATCTTGATAAAGGTAGTCTTTAGTTGGAAAGACTTGCTTACTCAAGTCTAACAAACCATCTTCAAAGTCTTCACCATTATAACTATTTGCCATATTATCTTGTAGTAAACCACGACTTTGGCTTTCTTTAAAAGGTAAAATTGTTCTGTAATTGCTACCTTGCACATTTTTATCTGTAGCAATTTTTTTAACGGAACCCGAATCATTTTTCGTAGATTGTTTATTGTTAGATGACTCATTTTTGTCATTGTCATTAGTGCCACATGCTGATAATAAAATTATTGCGGATAAAATTAAAATTAACGTCCGTTTCATGCAAGATCCCCTCTAATTAGAAATTTCATTTTGTTTATTTATAAAATCTTCTTCAGACCATACTGTCGTGCCAAATTTTTCTGCTTTAGTTAATTTAGAACCCGCATCCGCACCTGCGATGACTAAATCAGTACGCTTAGTCACACTGTTAGTCACTTTAGCACCTTGCAATTCTAACCACTCAGCTGCTTCATTTCTTGTCATCTGTTGTAATTTACCAGTTAGTACAATCGTCTTATCTTTAAATTCTGGGTGACCTTCTATATCAGAAGTTCTTACTCCCTTATATTCCATATTAACATGCTTTTGTTGCAATTTATCAATAAGTGAGCGAATATCGTCATTTTCTAAATAGGTAACGATAGATTGTGCAAGTTTATGTCCAAAATCATGGATACTCACAAATTCTTCCTCTTTAACTTCAAATAGACGCTCAATAGAACCGTATTTTTCTGCTACGACTTGGCTTGCTTTCACACCTAAATGTCTGATGCCTAGTCCAAACAGTAAGTGTTCTAATGAATTCTCTTTAGATTGCTCAATAGCTGACAATAAATTATCTACTTTTTTCTCACCCATTCTCTCTAATGGCAATAAGTCGTCTTTTGTTAAATAATAAATATCGGCAACGTCTTTAATTTTATTATTATCATAAAGTTGATGAATTATTTTAGTTCCTAGTCCGTCGATATTCATAGCCTGTCTGGAAACAAAGTGTATTAATCCTTCTATCAATTGCGCCTGACATTTTGGATTGATACATCTTAAAGCTACTTCGCCTTCTATTCTGACTAACTCATGGTCACAACTTGGACAATGTGTTGGCATATGATAAGTAACCGCATCATCTGGTCTTCTATCAATAATGCTGTTTATCACTTCAGGAATAATGTCTCCCGCTTTCTTAATAACGACACTATCTCCGATACGAATATCTTTTTCGTGAATTAAATCTTCGTTATGTAATGATGCTCTAGAGACTGTTGTACCAGCCACTCTAACTGGTTCTAAAATTGCCGTCGGTGTAACGACACCAGTGCGTCCGATACTCAATTCAATATCTAGCAATTGAGTTACGACTTCTTCTGCAGGGAATTTATAGGCGATTGCCCATCGCGGTGATTTTTGTGTATATCCCATTTCTTCTTGTTGTGCTAAATCATCAACTTTTATTACGATACCGTCAATATCATACGGTAGTGATTCACGTTGCGCTGTCCAGTATTCTATATAATCTAATACTTCATCAATATTGTTAACTTTTCTACGCTCTTGATTAGTTTTAAATCCTAATTCATCTAATTCTTTCAGCGCATCGTTTTGACTCTCTGCAGCAAAATCAGTAAAGTCATTAACACTATATAAAAATACACTTAATTTACGTTTTGCTGCTAATCGTGCGTCCAATTGTCTTAACGAACCTGCAGCAGCGTTTCTTGGATTCGCGAATGGTTGTTCATCATTTTGTTCTTTTGCTTCATTTAATTTAAAGAAGGAAGAACGTGGCATATATGCCTCACCACGTACTTCAAAGGTTAATGGTTTATTAATTTTTAAAGGAATTGCATGGATCGTTTTTAGGTTTTCGGTTATGTCTTCTCCCGTTGTCCCATCTCCACGCGTAAGCCCTTGAACAAATCTACCATTTTCATATTTTAATGATACTGCTAAGCCATCGATTTTCAATTCACACATATATGTGACTTCACCAATTTGCTCTCGAATACGTTGGTCAAATTTACGTAAATCTTCTTCATTAAAAGCGTTACCTAAGCTTAACATCGGCGTATCGTGATTTACTTTTTCAAATGTAGATTGAGCTTCTCCACCTACACGTACAGTTGGGGAATCTTCTGTTTTATATTCAGGATGTTGTGACTCTATTTCTATTAATTCATGTAGTAATCTATCATACTCACTGTCAGGCACAGATGGATTGTCTTTAACATAATATTCGTAACTATATTGATTTAATAGTTTGTGCAATTCATCGACGCGCGCTTGAATATTTTCAGTCATATGCTATTCCCCCTTTTTTTCGATTGGTGCAAATTGTGCTAATAAACGTTTAGGTCCTTCAGATTTGAAAATAATGTCTAGTTCTACTGAACCATTCTTCTCTGAGACATTACTTACCATACCTTCGCCCCATGATTTATGGATAACTTTATCTCCGACATTCCAAGTCGTATTGTTTTGTTGCTTGCTAGAACGTACTTGTTTACTAAAGCCTCTCTTTTGCGGTTTTTTAGTTGCGCTATTAAATTTAGACGTAGCTTTACTTGTACCTTTCACATCTTCTAATAGACTTTCAGGTATTTCTTTAAGGAAACGAGAAGGTAAATTGGATTGAGAACGACCAAATAACATTCTAGAAGTAGCATGCGTAATATATAATTCCTCTTCAGCTCGTGTAATCGCAACATAGCAAATTCTACGTTCTTCTTCCATTTCATGATCATCATCACTTTTTATAGCTCTTATATGTGGGAACAATGATTCTTCCATACCCATTATAAAGACTATTGGGAATTCAAGACCTTTTGCAGAGTGCATTGTCATTAAAGTTACGCCGTTTTCAATTTGAGCTTCATCTATATCAGCTACTAGAGATAAGTCTGTTAAGAAATTAATTAAAGATTGCTCTTCTAACGGCGTATTTTTTTCATAATCTTTAGGAACTGACATAAATTCATCAATATTCTCTAAACGGCTACGTGACTCTAGCGTTTGTTCTTTTTCTAACATCTCTCTATAGCCAGATTTTTGCATTATTTCTTCAACAATCTCACTAATTTCTAAGAATTCTTGTTCTTTAATTAAATTTTGAATTAACTCATAAAAATTAACACATTCTTGTGTAACTTTTTTGGACAAACCGATAAAGTCCACTTCACCTAAAGCGTCAAACATACTAATATCATTATCTACAGCATATTTTTGAATTTTTTCAACAGAAGACGGACCAACGCCTCTTTTAGGCACGTTTATAATACGTTGTAAACTAATGTCATCATTACTGTTAGCAACTATTCTTAAATAGCTTAAAATGTCTTTGATTTCTTTTCTGTCATAGAACTTCTGTCCGCCAACCATTGTGTATGGAATGTTTGATTTCATAAATGTTTCTTCCAGCACACGTGACTGAGCATTGGTACGATAAAGTATAGCCATATCTTTGTATTTTTTATTATTTCTTTGTTGTTTCATTATTTCTTTCACTACATATTCGGCTTCATCACGCTCGGTCATAGCTTCATAATAATGTATTTTTTCTCCTTGCGTGTTTCCTGTCCATAACCCTTTTGGTTTACGTTCTGAGTTATTTTTAATCACTTCATTTGCAGCAGTCAAAATCGTTTTTGTTGAACGATAGTTTTGTTCTAAAAATATTGTTTTAGCTTCAGGATAGTCTTCTTCAAAAGATAAAATGTTTTGAATATCAGCACCACGCCAACCATAAATAGACTGGTCAGAATCCCCTACTACACAAAGATTTTTAAATTTACTAGCTAATAATTTAACTAATGTATATTGTGCTTTATTCGTATCTTGATATTCGTCGACATGAATATATTGGAATTTATTTTGATAATACTCTAAAACTTCAGGCACACGTTCGAATAAATTAATAGTTGTCATTATTAAATCATCAAAATCCAATGCTTCATTACGTGATAATTGTCGTTGATATCCTCGATATACGGTTGCTACCATTTGTGAGTGGTAATCATTCGCTTCTTTTTGAGCATCTTCTGGAGTTTTCAATTCATTTTTCAAATTACTAATTGCCCCAATGAACATTCTTGGCTCAAAGCGTTTACTGTCAATGTTTTCAGATTTAAGTACATCTTTAATAACCGATTTTTGGTCAGTTGGGTCGATAATAGTGAAATTACGTTCAATGCCAATTCTATCTGCATCACGACGTAAAATTCTTACACACATAGAGTGAAACGTTGACATCCAAATAACTTGAGCCTCTTCACCCACTAAAGTTTCAACTCTCTCTTTCATCTCACGCGCCGCTTTATTCGTAAAGGTAATAGCTAAAATATTATATGGAGACACACTTTTCTCGTCTAATAAATAAGCGATGCGGTGTGTTAGTACACGAGTTTTTCCTGATCCCGCACCAGCCATAATTAATAATGGACCTTCTGTAGTTCGTACCGCTTGACTTTGTTCATCGTTCATTTTATTTACTAACGCGTTCATTTAGGTAACTCCTTTATTTTTACTGTTTTTAATGCTTTTTTAATATCTTTATATATAACGTCACCCACAATTATAGTATCGGCAATTTCTGCCATTGCACGGGCTGATTCGTAACTGTCAATGCCACCGCCATAAAATAATTGTGTGTCTGTTAACATACTCGCGGCAGTTTTCACTATATTAATGTCACCTTGCTGACCACTGTATTCTAAATACATAACAGGTAATTTATACATTTCGTTAATCATTTGTGCATAAGCCTCAATATCATCAGCTGTTAGATCAGTCTTAGCTTGTGTCTGCTGTGCGACCTTACTGTCTGGATTTAATACGACATAGCCTTCAAATACTACTTCATCAAAATCTATGACATGGCCAAATTGTTTCAATGCATCTAATAAAATTCCATTATGATATGTAACATCTTGACTATTTAATACTGTCGGTACAAAGTAAAAATCAAAACCAGGCATTACACTTTCAACATTTGAAATTTCTAACGCTAATGGTAAAGGATATCTTCTAACACGACTCATTAATTGAATGACATTATCTTCTGTAACATTGTCCGTCCCACCTATAACAATCGCATCGGTATTAGACATACAAAGTTGCTCTAAATCCTCATCACTAATGGATTTTGCAGGATCTAATTTAAATATATGTTTCCACTCTTTAACGTTATACATTTTTTGTTACTCCTTCATATCGCATACATATGATTATATCATTTTTATTATTTGAGTTCTAAAGTTGGCGCAAAAAAAGTCTGAGAGATTATATTATCTCCAGACTCTATTTTTTATAATGGCAGTAGTTGACTGAGTTGAAAATGTGCTTGTTTCAAACTTTTTTCAACTATTGTCATCTTTACCAAGACGGGACTACAAAATTTCCTAATTCAAATAAGATTTCTGTCTTGCCCTTTTTCGTACTAATTAAATTATTACTTAATTCGGTAAATTGTAATACGTTTCTAAATTCGTATTCCCGTCTTTAATAATTTTCGCTAATTCTGGACCTACATATCTGATATGCCAAGCCTCATAAGAATAACCTGTCTCTTTTTCTTGTCCTTTTGGATAACGAATAATAAAACCATATTCAGGTGCATGTTGTGCCAACCATTTACCTTCTTTCGATTTACCAAAATCTTTTTTAAAGTCTTTTATAGGTGCATCGGTACCAACATCAAATGCTAAGCCTGTCTGATGTTCAGAATGTCCTGGAATAGCTGTATAATGTTTCGCTTGTTCTTTACCTTCTTCTTTAACAAATTTCTTCATAATTTCTTGCTGATCTTGGTAGCTTCTATAACCGCTCCGGAATTTCAAATCAATATTATCTTTCTCAGCTGCTGCTAGCAATTTGTTTAATTGCTTTTTGGCATGTTTATCTTCGCCTGGTTTATGAGAAGGTGGCAACGTATAATGTTTATTTACTACTACATGCCCATTTACTTTCGTTACACCATGTTCCTCCGTTATTATTGGCAAAGCGTTTTTCGGCTTAACTATTTGATAAGTTAAATCATCGTCATCGCTATCATGGCGCGTAAAGAAAAAGAAACAAATAAACACAATAAAACTAATTATCAAGACAATAGTTACGCCTCCGAAAAATTTCTTCACAACAGGTAACTTCCTTTCATAACTCTAAATAGAACATTTTCACTTTAACATTTTAATTTTAATAATTATATAAATTGCTTACAACTATTATACGAAAAATGTCATATTAAACAAGAGTAAATTTTTGAGTGAAAATAAAAACTGAGAGAGCTACTATAATAGTACTCCCCCAGCTTATAAATAATAAATATGATTATTTATATAGAAATCAACAACACTTAAATTTTGTTATATTAAGCAAATGCTGATTAGTCAGTAGTTTCAATATTCATACGCTCTAATATCATTGTATAAGCGTCGTTACCCCATTGGAGTGATCTTTTCACGCGTGAAATTGTTGCAGTCGACGCACCAGATTCTTGTTCTATTGTCGCATACGTATAACCTTGTTTTATCATCTTAGCAACTTGTAATCTTTGAGATAAAGATTGTAGTTCATTGACAGTGCATAAGTCATCAAAAAATTGATAACATTCTTCACGTGTCTCAAGAGTCAATATCGCATCAAATAATTCATCTAACGCTTGTCCTCTTAATTTTTCAATTTGCATAAAAAACAACCCCTGTATATTTCAATTTAATCCAATTTTAACGTACTAACGCATTAAAGTGTAGTAATTTCCCTTGAAAAAATTAAAATAATCTCAAAAGCTTACTAAAAGAACTGATATTAAGCTAATCCCGCTCTTTCAAAAATAGTATCTACTTGATTCAAATGATGTTTAGGATCGAAACAAGCATCTAATTCTTCAGGAGTTAATAATTCAGTAATATCACTATCTTGTTCTACTAATTCTCTGAACGGTGTTTTAGTTTCCCAAGATTCCATCGCTTTAGGTTGAACTTTATCATATGCTTCTTCGCGAACCATACCTTTGTTTATTAAGGCTAATAATACGCGTTGAGAGAATATTAAACCGAAAGTTTTGTCTATATTCGCGGACATATTTTCTTCATAAACTGTTAGTCTATCAACGATATTAGTGAATCGATTTAGTCCATAGTCTAATGCGATTGTAACATCAGGTAACATGATACGTTCTGCAGATGAATGAGAAATATCTCTTTCATGCCATAGTGGAACATTTTCGTACGCTGTAGTAATATATCCTCTTATTACACGTGATAAACCTGTAATATTTTCAGAACCAATTGGATTACGTTTATGTGGCATTGCTGATGAACCTTTTTGTCCTTTAGCAAATGCTTCTTCAACTTCACGTGTTTCTGTTTTTTGTAAGTTTCTAATTTCTACGGCAAATTTTTCCATAGAAGTAGCAATTAACGCAAGCGTTGCAATATAGTATGCATGTCTGTCTCTTTGTAGTGTTTGTGTTGAAACTGGAGCTGCACCAATGCCTAAACGCTCACATACATGTGATTCAATTTCTGGTGGAATATTAGCGAATGTACCTACTGCACCACTCATCTTACCTACTTCAATTTCTTCTCTAACACGTTTAAAACGTTCTAAATTACGTTTCATTTCAGTGTACCAAAGTGCCATTTTCACGCCAAACGTTGTTGGTTCAGCATGCACACCATGTGTACGACCCATCATTAATGTATATTTATAGTCTTGAGCTTTTTTAGCTAATACATCGATAAAACGTTCTAAATCTTTTTCAATAATTTCGTTTGCTTGTTTGATAACATAACTTAATGCTGTATCAACGACATCTGTTGAAGTAAGACCATAATGTACCCATTTACGTTCTTCTCCTAATGTTTCCGATACTTGACGTGTAAATGCTACTACGTCATGTCTAGTTTCTTGTTCGATTTCTTGTGCTCTGACAACGTCTACTTTAGCGTTATCACGTATTTTTTGTACGTCTTCTTGTGGTATGTAACCTAATTTACTCCACGCCTCACAAGCCAAAATTTCTACTTCTAGCCATGCTTCATAACGGTTTTGGTCTGTCCAAATATTAGACATTTCTTCTCTAGAATAACGTTCAATCATTTTATTAAGCTCCAATCATTCTTATTTTATATGTTACAAACAGCAAAACATGTACATTATAGACAAAGTTATCTATAAAGTTCGTGTTTGTAAGTTCAACTTTAGTTTAACAGAATTAACGACAAAAGTATAAACCTTTTAAGCTAACATGTCTTAACATTAAAAATGGCTGAGATACAAAACTTCGTTATCTCAACCATTAGCTGATAATTTATTCGATTAATTTACCGACAAATTCTATTTCTTGTCTTAAAACTTCAATTTTTCCATTGTTATCTTCTTTGTACACTGGTTTTTCAAAACGTTTTACAGGCATGTAACCTTGTTCTCTCATACGTTGTAAACAGTCTTGAATCGTTTCGTTTTCTGCGACTTGAAATTTTTGTTGTTTCTTCATATAGATTCAACTTCATCCGTATCGTATTGTTTAAGTTTTTTCGTTTTTAATCCTTTAGCCCAGAAACCACCATGAATTGTACGTGGTTCGTATGCTATTACGAAAGCTTTTGCGTCAATTTGTTTAATCGTTTCAATTAACTTAAATTCAAATCTTCTAGGCGTTAAAATTTGAACTACTAAACGATAACCATCTCTACCGTGTGCAGTGTAGTGTGTAACGCCGTATCCTAAGTCTCTTAGTTGTGTTGCTAAATCTAATTCATATTCAGATGAAGTTACATTTACGACTGTATAACCAAGTGCTAACTTCTCTTCAATTTTCATTCCTACAATAATACCAATAGAGAAACCGAAAGCATAAGCAACTATGTTTTGAATTTGATCTAAACTAGACATAACAAGTCCTAATCCAACTACATAAACAAGTACTTCAACAAAGCTTACTATTGCAGCAATGTAACGATATCCTTTTAACGTTAAAATAGTACGCATAGTTAAACAAGTTACATAAGCAACATTTATGACAAATATGGCTAAGACCATTAACCATGGGTTTGATGCTATAACAGACATTACTCTTTCCTTCTTTCATTACATTAAAATCTAGATTATTTTATCAGCGTAATCATCATTTGTCACGATAAATTAATTTTTAGGCCAGCTATAACGTGTATAGGCCAATTCTCTTTTATGAGCGTTTCTAACATAATGCTGTTCTATTTTGTCTTTTGCATCGCTTGCCACGGGTTTATTTTCTAAATAATCATCTATTTGATCATATGTTACGCCTAAAGCTTCTTCGTCAGGTAACTGTGGTTTATCATCTTCAAGATCTGCTGTCGGTATTTTATTATAAAGTTGTTGTGGCGCATTTAAATATTTTAATAATTGGCGGCCTTGACGTTTATTCAAACCAAAAAGTGGTGCAATGTCAGCTGCGCCGTCACCGTATTTAGTATAAAAACCTGTTACATTTTCTGCTGAATGGTCAGTTCCGACAACTATGCCTGATTGATTAGCAGCTATCGCAAATTGTACTTTCATACGCTCTCTAGCTTTTTCATTTCCTTTTTGGAAATCTGTCAGCGCAAAGCCCGCTTCTTTTAATGAATTAATACTTTGATCGACTGCTGGTTTAATATTAACCGTAACTATTTCATCAGGTTCAATAAATTCGAGTGCTTCTTCTACCTCGTCAGCATCTTTTTGTTGTCCGTATGGTAGTTTAACTGCAATAAATTTGCATTCTCTATTTTCATTTCTTAATTCAGTCACAGCAATTTGAAGTAATTTACCCATTAATGTTGAGTCCTGACCACCTGAAATTCCGAGTACTAAAGTTTTTATAAATGAATGTGATTGCACATAATTTTTTATAAATTGTAAAATATTTCTTATTTCCACTTCATTATCAATTTCTGGCTTGACTTGCATTTCCTTCACGATAATATCTTGTAAATTACTCATGTTCTTCCTCCATCTTTTTAACATGTTCTGCTACTTCAAAGATACGCTTATGTTTGTTTTCCCAGCAAGCTGTACTTAAATCGACTGGATATTCTTGTGGGTTTAAATAACGTTTATTTTCTTCCCAAAAGTGAGACAAGCTATCTTTTAAATATGCTTGAGCCGCTTGTTCATCTGGTAAATCATAGACCAATTTACCTTCTTTAAAAATATCGTGATGTAAGTCTTTTGCGATAAATGATTTTATAAATTTCATCTTGTAAGTATGCACAGGATGGAATAATTTTAATGGAGATTCTGCATTAGGATCCTCATCTTGTAAAGTGATGTAGTCGCCTTCCGCCTTTTGTGTTTTTTTATTAATTATGCGATAGACGTTTTTCTTACCTGGTGTCGTTACTTTTTCAGCGTTATTAGAAAGTTTAATTCTATCTGAATAATTGCCTTCTTCATCTTCTATAGCAACAAGTTTGTAAACTGCACCTAAAGCAGGTTGATCATATCCAGTAATTAACTTAGTGCCAACTCCCCATGAATCAACTCTTGCGCCTTGTGTTTTTAGACTTGAGATTGTCTGTTCATCTAAATCGTTTGAAACTATTATCTTAGCGTCTGTAAAACCTGCTTCATCTAACATAGCACGTGCTTCTTTTGATAAGTAAGCTATATCACCAGAATCTAAACGAATACCAATAAAATTAATTTTATCGCCTAATTCTTTAGCTACTTTTATAGCGTTTGGCACGCCTGATTTTAAAGTATGGAAAGTATCGACTAAAAAGACACAATCCTTATGACGCTCTGCATACTTTTTAAATGCTACGTACTCATCGCCATAAGCTTGTACCATAGCATGCGCATGTGTACCTGAAACTGGTATATTGAACAACTTACCTGCACGTACATTACTAGTGGAATTAAAACCACCTATATAAGCTGCTCTCGCTCCCCATAATGCTGCATCTGCTTCTTGCGCTCTACGCGTACCAAATTCCATTAATGTATCGTCATTAGCAACATGTCTAATACGACTTGCTTTAGTACTAATTAAAGTATGAAAGTTAACAATGTTCAGCAACATCGTTTCGATTAATTGTGCCTGAATTAGTGGTGCTTCTACTCTAATTAACGGTTCATTACCGAAGCATAGTTCTCCTTCTTGCATTGAACGTATATTGCCAGTAAATTTTAATGTTGCTAAGTAATTTAAGAAATCTTCTTTGTAACCAATTGATTTTAAATAATCAATATCTGCTTGTGAAAATTGAAAAGAATTAATATAGTCAATTACACGTTTCAAGCCATTAAATACTGCATATCCACTATTAAATGGCATATTTCTAAAATATAAATCAAAGACAGCTAATCTTTCATGTATCCCATCATTCCAATATGTTTCTGCCATATTTATTTGATATAAATCACTATGTAATGTAAACGTGTCATCTTTATATTGGTACACGGTAATCTCTCCAATCGACCTTTTCCCCCATTTTATCATAAATAAGGTCATTAAAGCACCTTAAATAGCGAGGTAAAATATACGCTTTAAATTACATGATTTACGACAAATTAGTGACTTTTGATTTTATTATTATTTATCCTTTCAAACATGATTTATAATATATTTGAGGTGTGAATATGTTAAACGAAGCGAAAAATTTTATCCAAACAATGTACACTGAATTAAATTATAAACCTGAAGTTATTACACAAAGATTAATAGAAGTTGAAAACGAAATTAATCAAACTGGTACTTATTACCATACGCAACAAGAACTTGAATACGGTGCAAAGATGGCATGGCGTAATTCAAATCGTTGTATAGGTAGATTTTATTGGCAATCTTTAACAGTTAAAGATGCGCGTGAAATAGATCGAGAACAGGACTTTATCAATACAATTGAAAATCATATTGTCCAAGCTACAAATAACGGCAAAATCAAGCCGTACATTACAATATTTCATCCAGAACATCCACCAAGAATATATAATAATCAATTAATTCGTTATGCAGGTTATACTGATTGTGGAGATCCCGCTGAAAAAGAAGTGACTCGTTTAGCAGAACATTTAGGATGGACAAGCCAACATACACAATTTGATGTATTGCCATTAATTTATAAATTACCAAATGGTGTAATGAGCTATCACGACTATCCAAAAGAAATTATTAAAGAAATAACGATTGAACATGAGCAATTCCCAAAATTAAAACAATTGGGCTTAAAATGGTATGCGGTACCAATCATTTCAAATATGGAATTAAAGATTGGTGGTATTACTTACCCTACTGCTCCATTTAACGGTTGGTACATGGTCAATGAAATAGCCGTTCGCAATTTCACAGACGTTTATCGTTATAATTTATTGGAAACTGTTGCACACGCTTTTGAATTTGATACACTTAAAAATAATTCATTTAATAAAGACCGTGCTTTAGTGGAATTGAATTATGCAGTCTATCATTCATTTAAACAAGCAGGGGTTTCTATCGTTGATCATTTAACCGCTTCAAGACAATTTGAAGTTTTCGAAAAAAATGAAGCGAAACGTCAAAGAGAAGTGACAGGAAAATGGTCATGGTTAGTTCCTTCATTATCTCCTACACTTGTTTCAAATTATCACCATGGTTATTCAAATATTATGAAAGATCCAAATTTCCATTATAAAAAAGCACAATCATCCGGTTGTCCTTTTCATTAACACTATTTCATTGAACTTGAGGAGTAAAAATATGAATTTATATTATTTAGGGCCTAAAGGAACTTTTTCCTATTTAGCAGCACAACAATATCAAACTGAAGAAGCAGCAACATATATTCCAAAATCTAATTTATACGAAGTCGTTAGTGCGGTATCAAAAGATAATAATGCCGTTGCCGTCGTTCCAATCGAAAACTCAATTGAAGGTACGATAAACATAGTAGCCGATGGATTAACGCAAGAAAATATTTATGCTAAAGGTGAAATTCATCTAGACATACAATTTGCACTTTACGGTAGCGACAATGCAGATGTATCTAGTATCGAAAAAGTTTATTCCATCGCTCCCGCTATTAGTCAGACGAGCAATTATATACAACAGCACAACTTTGATTATGATTATGTCGATAGTACCATCAAAAGTTTAGAGCATATTGAACCTGGCGTCGGCGCTATTGCACCGCTTGGTAGTGGAGAAGCTTATGGATATGCTCCGATCGAAAAAAACATTCAAGATTATCCACATAATGTCACGCGTTTTTTAGTTGTTAGTAATGAACCGCAACATATCGACGATGCTTCTGACACTATGTTATTGATTACGCCTGAATATGATAAGCCTGGATTATTAGCTAGTATATTAAACACTTTCGCACTGTTTAATATCAACTTATCTTGGATTGAATCACGTCCGCTTAAGACACAATTAGGTATGTATCACTTTTTTGTTCAGGCAGATGTGCCTAGAGGTGCTAATTTAGATAAAGTCGTAACTATATTAAGTACATTAGATTTCCAAGTGAAAATCATTGGTTCTTTCAATAAAATCAACTAAACTGAATCTCAAAATACAACCTTAAATAAATTGCAGTGTTTACACATGTAAATTTAAAAGTTTAAAAAACATTTAGTAACTTTGCATTTTTCACCATTACGATGTTATAATGTGATTAACAAGGAATCCAATATGGATGCACCAATCCCCTCACTACCGCAAATAGTGAGGGGATTTTTTGGTGTGGCTATTTGTCGCCTATTTGTCATTGCGATTACGCAGCCAATGCGCAAATAACGCAATAATACAACCATTGATGACTAAAGTCATATTGTGAACAAGGAAATCCAACATGAACAACACCTCCTCCCTACGTCATATTGACGCCTGAGAGATAGGCGACTACATCATTATATCATCTGTAACATCACAGGTATATTTTAATAAAAAACGTATAAGAAATAGTTGTTTATGACATACGCTATCGTTATTCGAAGTTAAAATAGTTAAGCTACCTATCTTTTTTGAATATAAGGAATAAGTAGCTTAGAAAAAGTCTTATTTAATTACTCATTAAGTGAGTTTTTGCAAATTAGCGGCCCTTATGTTTGTAAACTAACTAATATTAATTGTTTTCAATGCACGCTCATCTATATCTTGCATAATAAACTGCTCTATATCTTCTGCATGAATTGTTTGTGACACATCAGAAAAGTTATTTTGTACTATCGTCACATGCTTATGTTTCACGTCATTATAATTTCTTACATGTACGGCATCATATTTCATTTTGCCCTTGAATTCATTGTTATAAATATTTAAGTTTTCTCCTGCTTGAGAAGGCTGCTCTATATCATCAAGATCTTTAGCATTTTTACCGTCTTTTATACCTAAATATCGTATGCCACCTTGGCAATGTTCAAATAAATTATGATGAATATAAGTATTTTTACATTTTAAAGGAGTTAAAGCATAGTACTGTAAATCTTCAAAAATATTATGTCGGATATGTACATTTTCATAATATTGATTATAACGACTAGCATGTGAACCAATCGCCCTATTCCATGGTTGCATGCCTTCAGTGGTAGAATTGCCAAAATAACATCGCTCAATAATAACATTTTTGGTTATAGTTCCATCCGTTGCGCCAAATTTAGGAAACGCACCTTTAACTTGAATATCTAATTGAATCGCTTCAGAAAAACTTCTGTCTCCCTTTACGTCGTTGAATCCTACAAAGCGACAACCGCTGATATGCAATCCATTAACACCACAGGCATCTAAGGCATGGCCACCAACAACATCTTTAACCGTGACATCAGTAATGGTAATTTCTCGAGCATGTCCGATACACATCGCAGTATTATTAACAGGTTTTAACTTACCATTCATATCTAACGTACCACCTGTTATCGTTATGTAACTGTTGCCATTATATCCATAGTAACGATGAGGTCTTTTACCATTTTTTATTAACGCATCTTTGCCTTGGCGTTTTAATACTGTGTTATTTTCAAGTTTTAATGTCGTACCTGCATAAATAACTAACGCTTTTTTTATATAATATTCACCATTAGGTACATTTATAGTAGTACCGAAATGCTTTTTAGCAAAATTGAGTGCTTTTTGTAAGGCAGTCGTATCTTTTTTAGCATTTTGTCCAGTTAATCCAAATTCGCGCGCGTCAATTTCCAATCCAAGCACCTCCCTATTTTATCTTCCCAATTAACATTTCCTATTTTAACCGAAATAAACTCGATTATTATTACTTTATGGGTTATGCTACTAACTATATTATTGTAAAACATTTTTAAATAATGAGGTGTAAATATTATTATGGCAAACAAGGCATTAATAGTAGTAGATTATTCAAATGATTTTGTAGCTGACAATGGTAATTTAACTTGCGGTAAACCAGCACAAAGATTAGAACCTTATATCGTTTCTAAAATTGAAGAATATAATAATCACAAGCAACCCATTTTCTTTATGATGGATTTACATTTCGAGGATAATCATCAACATCCGGAAAGTAAGTTGTTCCCTCCACACAATATTATCGGTACACCCGGTCGAG
Organism: Staphylococcus kloosii; assembly: GCF_003019255.1. Lineage (NCBI taxonomy): Bacteria > Bacillati > Bacillota > Bacilli > Caryophanales > Staphylococcaceae > Staphylococcus > Staphylococcus kloosii. Next base: position 1,209,028 of record NZ_CP027846.1, on the reverse strand, counting down.
AACTGTATGGCAAAGTAAATGACATTTATCAAAAAATTCAATTTAGCGATCATGTACATTTTCTAGACAAGACACGTTATGACTCTTTTTGTGGCACGGCTTTAGATTTAATGTTACGCGAACGTCATATCGACGGTATTGAAATTGTGGGTGTTTGTACCGATATTTGTGTATTACATACTGCGATAACCGCATATAATTTAGGCTATAATTTATTTATTTCATCGCAAGGCGTAGCCTCTTTCAATCAAACAGGTCATACGTGGGCATTAGAACATTTTAAAAATTCCTTAGGTGCTTATGTAGAATATCAGTCTTAAATCGTGCTAAAATGATAGAAACTAATTTTTTTAAGGAGAATTGATTTATGGCTAAAACTTATATTTTCGGACACAAAAATCCAGATACTGATGCTATTTCATCAGCTATTATTATGTCAGATTTTGAAGCTCAAACAGGCAACAACGAAGCTCAAGCATTTCGTTTAGGTGAAGTTGGACCAGAAACTCAATACGCTTTAGATTATTTCAAAGTTGAGGCACCTGAGTTACTTAATGATAACTTAGCAGATCAAAACGTTATTCTTGTTGACCATAACGAGTTCCAACAAAGTGCTGATACTATTACGGACGCAACAATCCAACACGTTATCGATCACCACAGAATTGCTAATTTCGAAACTGCTGCTCCATTATACTATCGTGCTGAACCAGTTGGTTGTACAGCAACGATTTTATATAAAATGTATCAAGAACGTGGCTTTGAAATTAAACCAGAGATTGCTGGATTAATGATTTCTGCAATTATTTCTGACAGTTTATTATTCAAATCTCCAACTTGTACTGAAGAAGATGTAGCTGCTGCAGAAGCTTTAAAATCTATCGCTAACATTGATTTAGAATCATATGGCTTAGAAATGCTAAAAGCAGGTGCTTCAACGGTAGATAAAAGTGCCGAAGAATTATTATCGTTAGATGCCAAATCATTTAATATGGGTAGCCATGTTACTCGTATTGGTCAAGTAAATACTGTTGATATTGACGAAGTATTCGACAGACATGATGAGCTAGAAACTGCAATGTTAGCAGCAAATAATGAAGAAAATTATGATTTATTTGTACTTTTAGTTACTGACATTATTAATAGTGACTCTAAAATTTTAGTTATCGGTGACGATAAAGATAAAGTTGGAGAAGCATTTAATGTTACACTTGAAAATGGTACAGCCTTTTTACCAGGTGTCGTTTCAAGAAAAAAACAAGTCGTACCACAAATTACTGACGTATTAAGCTAATCAAGTTGATATTTGTTTATACTTTTGATGATAACTGGGACATTGTAATGTCCCAGTTTTTATAAATTTATACGTGCTATTTTATTTTCATACGGGAGGAATAACTTTGAACTCGGTCGAACAAACTTTTGAGCAAAGTAGACAATATTTTAAAACGCATGCGACGAAAGATGTTAAGTTTCGTAAACAACAATTAAAAAACTTGAGTAAAAGTATAAAAAATTACGAAACAGAGTTATTAGAAGCTTTCAATGCTGATTTAGGCAAAAACAAAGTTGAGGCTTTTGCTACTGAAATTGGTTTCGTTTTGAAAAGTATTAAGTTAGCACGCAAAGAACTTAAAAATTGGACTAAACGCAAACAAGTTAATACACCTTTATTTATGTTTCCAGCTAAAAGTTACATAATGAAAGAACCATACGGTACCGTATTAATTATTGGACCTTTCAACTACCCGCTTCAATTGGTTATTGAACCTTTAATAGGTGCAATTGCTGCAGGTAATACAGCCGTTATTAAACCGTCTGAATTCACACCACATGTCACTAAAGTGTTACGTAAAATTATTGAAGATGTGTTTAATCCAGAATACGTAGCTGTAATTGAAGGTGAAGCAGAAACGACGCAGCAACTTACAGCATTACCTTTTGATTATATTTTCTTTACTGGTAGTGAAAATGTTGGCCGTTCTGTTTATCAAGCTGCCAGTAATAATTTAACACCAGTAACATTAGAATTAGGTGGTAAATCCCCTGTCATTATAGATGAATCTGCTAATATAAAGGTTACGAGTGAACGTATTTGTTTTGGTAAATTCACCAATGCTGGCCAAACTTGCATAGCACCCGATTACTTATTAGTAAAAAAATCGATTAAAAACGATTTGATCAATGCGCTTAAATCAACAATTTCTGAATTTTATGGTACAGACGTTCAACAATCTGAAGATTTTGGTCGTATCGTTAATGAGCGACATTTTTCAAGACTTACTGAGTTGTTAACGGAACAACAGCAGAATATCGTTTTTGGTGGTACGACAAATAAAGATACTTTATATATTGCACCAACAATTATAGACAATGTGGACGTTGACGCTAAAATAATGCAAGAAGAGATTTTCGGTCCACTATTACCAATTGTTACTTATGAAGATTTTGATGACGCATTAGCATTAATTCAATCCAAACCTAAACCACTAAGCTTATATTTATTTAGCGAAGATGAAAATGCTACAGAACGTGTTTTAAACGAACTATCATTCGGCGGTGGTGCTATTAACGATACATTGATGCACATTGCTAATCCAAATTTACCATTTGGTGGCGTAGGCAATTCTGGTATTGGCCAGTATCATGGCAAATATAGTTTCGATACGTTTAGTCACGATAAGTCTTACATTTTCAAAACGACACGTTTAGAATCTAGCGTTATTTTCCCTCCTTATAAAGGTAAATTTAAATATATTAAAACGTTCTTTAATAAATAATAACTACTAAAAAAGAGCATCTCATAATGAGTTGCTCTTTTTTATGTGATGGTTAGTTCGACTATCCAACTATTTATTGTAAAAATTTAACACATACACCTTCTGCCGCTTCGGCATGGTTGTCGACTTGTGTTAATTCACCAGTATTTTTATCTCTACTAAATACTGTTAACGCATAGTCGCCTTCTTGGTGTGCACAAACAAGAAAGTCGTCTGAATTTGTTATATTAAAGTCACGTGGGAATTCTCCACCACTGTGCGTAAAATTAACTAACTCAAGAGATGAGCCATCATTGGATACTTTAAATATTGCGATACTGTCATGCCCTCTATTACTTATATATAAAAACTGTTGATCTTGAGAAAGTCTGACCCCAGCTAGTTTTGTATCACCTGTAAAATCTTCAGGTATTGTGCTATGTCTTTCGACTTCTTTAAATTTACCATCTTGATAACTAACGACACTGACAATATTTGATAATTCATGTACGACATAAGCATAATTATTATTATCGTTAAATGTGATGTGACGTGGGCCATCTGCCGGTTCAAATTGAGTCACAGCATATTCAGTTAGGCCTTGTTCACCGTATTGATAAGTAACTACTCTATCAGTTCCTAGATCCATAGCCACTACATAATTATCAGGCGTCGTATCTAATAAATGTACATGTGGATGCTCTTGTCTCTCATTAGGTCCCACAGGGTAAGTGTGTTGTAATTCTTGTATTAGTTTGACTACTTTTCCTGTCGTCGTGTCTAATTCATATATACGCGCTAATCCTGCACCGTAAACAGATTCAAATAAAAATTGTCCGTTTGGAGAAACTGACACATAACAACCTGTTCCAGCAGTAGATTCAAGACATTTATTTATTAAAGTTAGCTGACCGTTATCACCGATTTTGAAACTTGCGATGCCGCAATCGTCTCCTTCTCGAGTAATGGCATATAAATATGAGTTATATTGAGTTAGGTATGTAGAAGCTTCAACTTCGTATCCAGTTTCTATTGTAGCGATTTTACCTGACGCTTCATCTAACTCAAAACGGTAAATGCCTTTTCCTTCTTTTTTAGTATATGAACCAACATAACCTATTGTTGTCATGAAAACCCCTCCATTATTGATATAACTTCATTTTATTAAAGTTAGCAGAGAATAACAATTAATTAAATTTCATCCTTATCTATTTAACTATACACTGTTAGCGCAAGCATTGCCTCTTACTGACAAATAGACAAATTGATGTTCCGATGTTAATCTATGTAAGTTAAATCGCATCGTTATTTTTCATAATTTACATTAAAAAAATTCATCGGTGCAATGTACTGTTAAAACCACGAAATCGGGTGAATCTAATCATGACATTTTTGGCAATCATCATTTTTGTCTTAACTTTGGTCTTAGTCATTTGGCAACCTAAAGGGCTAGATATAGGCATTAGCGCTGTTATTGGCGCTTGCCTTGCTCTACTAACTGGTGTTGTTAATTTTGCAGATGTTATTGAAGTAACGCAAATCGTGTGGAATGCTACATTAACCTTTGTTGCGCTTATTTTAATTTCTTTAATTTTAGATGCTGTTGGTTTTTTTGAATGGTCAGCTGTCTATATGGTTAAAGCATCGCGTGGCAATGGTATTAAAATGTTTATTTATATTATGTTACTTGGTGCAATTGTAGCGGCTTTTTTTGCTAATGATGGTGCTGCACTTATTTTAACACCAATTGTTTTAGCTATCGTACGTACATTAGGTTTTAATAAAAAAGTAATCTTTCCATTTGTTATTGCTAGTGGGTTTATTGCAGATGCCACGTCATTACCTTTTACGATTAGTAACTTAGTTAATATCGTGTCTGCTGATTATTTTAATATTTCTTTCATGAAATATTTTAGTCGCATGATATTACCTGATCTATGTGCGCTGTTAGCGAGTATAGTTATTTTATGGCTTTACTTTAAACGTTCGATACCGCTTCAATTCGAAGCACAACAAGTTGAAAGCCCTCACGCTGCTATTAAAGATAATCGCTTGTTTAAAATTTCTTGGATAGTATTGGCATTTTTACTTGCAGGTTATTTAATTAGTGAGTTTGCGCACATACCTGTATCATTTATTGCACTGTTTGTAGCTTTTATTTTCATATTATTAGCTCGTAAATCACAGGCGGTACAAACTAAAAAAATACTTAAAGAAGCACCATGGAATATCGTTATTTTCTCTATCGGTATGTACCTTGTCGTTTTTGGTTTGAAAAATGTAGGCATCACTCACCTACTAGGCAATGTATTAACATTTATTTCTAATCATAATTTAATTTTAAGTATTATAGGCACTGGTTTCATTTCTGCATTTTTATCATCCATCATGAATAACCTACCAACTGTATTAATAGATGCACTTGCCATTAATCAAGCAGACGTTACGAGTATGGTGAAAGAAGGCATGATTTACGCCAATGTTATAGGATCAGATTTAGGTCCTAAAATAACACCTATTGGCTCCTTAGCTACATTGCTATGGTTACATGTCCTTACTAATAAAGGTATCAAAATATCATGGGGGACTTATTTTAAAACTGGAATCGTCATTACGTTACCTGTGTTATTCATTACTTTATTAGGCTTATACTTAACACTTATACTCTTTTAAACAATATATCTTTCAGGTCGAGTCATATTTAGATGACTTGACCTTATTTATATATGTTTGAATTTTAATTTATTGCTACGTCAAACGTTGCTTAAATATTTCTTTTACTATTTTCGAAAAGCACTTGCACTTACGCGAACATTTGTTCTATTATTGTAGTGAGGTGATTCGATGATTCCAGATAAATATAAACAAGAAACCGATTATAGAAAGATCCCGAGAGAATATCTATCTAAAAATATTCCTATGGGTAGAGGTATGGTGAAGTGGGCACCTTTTGCCACGTTGCCCGAACAGTTCGAAACAATTCAAAACTATATCATTGATCAAAATAAAATTGACCGACCTATTTTATCGGACGATCAATTAAATGACTTAAACATTCATTTGCACCAGTCTTTGCACAACAATCGCCCAGTGCAACTTGAGTACTATCAAGAAGGTTGGCTCAAATCATTATCATTGACGATAAAGCATATCGATATGATAAATATGTATCTTACTGGCGTAACATATAATGACGGTGAAGACATTAAAGTTTCACTCTTAGACGTTACGAAGATACAACAACTTTAGTGTTAATAAATAACATATTGAATAATTTATTTAACTATACTAAACTTAATCAAATATCTATAACAATTTTAGCACTTGATAAAGGAGGAATAGTATGGAAAATTGGCTCAGTTTTATTGCCATTGCATTGATGATTATTATGATACCGGGACCCGACTTTTTCATCGTAGTTAATAATACGATGTCTGGCACTACTAAAAACGGTATTATCGCAGGTTTAGGTATTTGTAGCGCTCACGTACTATATTCTTCCTTAGCAGCATTAGGCCTTATTTTTATCCTAACTAGTTCGTACTATGTTTTTATCGTAATTAAGATTTTCGGTGCCTTATATATCGCTTATTTAGGTATCAAAGCAATAATTAACGCGCGTAAAAATGTGCCGATACATACAGAGATTCATAGTAAGCAAACGATTAATTTCACTACATCTTATAAACAAGGCTTTATGAGCACTATGTTAAATCCAAAAGCAATACTGTTTTATATTAGTATCCTTCCACAATTCGTCACAAACCATCATACAAGTTTACAAATCATTTACTTATCTAGTCTATTTATTGCAATTGTATTCGTGTGGTTTTTCATCTGTAGTTATGTTTTTGATTATATCAAAGCCTTATTTAATAGTCCGAAAATTAAAGCGGCATTTGACTATGTCGTAGGCATTTCATTGATTACATTAGCAGTAAGTATTTTAAAGATTGAACAATAACAACGCTGAATTAGTAAATTTATACAAAAAAAATAGAACACATCATGTGTTCTATTTTTATAATTAATTATTAGCTTCAATATCTGAAACAATTTCTTTTGTTTTACTTTCAATATCTTCAAAGTCTTTTTTGAAAATATAAGCAAATACTACTGCACCAACACCAGCTAAAAGTGATACAGTTAAGATTGTACCTAGTACAAATTTAATTAAACCTTTAATAAAATTCAACATTCTGATTCACCTCAATAATTTATTAACATCACTATCACTAATGATAGCATACTTAAAAGCATCAATAAAAGTATACCCATTATTTAGAATATATATTCTAGTAAAAAAACATAATCTTCTATGATATGCTTAAACTATTAAAAGTATATTTCTGTTGAAGGTACAATATTGGATACTTTATTTAGCATTTACATAATATCATAAATTAAAAAATAGCGATATTATTATTAGTTAGAGCCATAACAAAAAACGACTACTAAACAAGTAGCCGTTTGTTTTAAATATTTTTAGTTGTTCCACCAGATTGCAACTGCTGATTTAACTGCATCATAATAATCTCTCATAATATCACCTCAAAGAGTTAATAAATAATTTATCATCGATGTTATAATCATCATATTACACAACTATTAATAATTGCAATTAATATAAAATTACATTAAAGTTACAATTTTGTCATATAAAGTAACTATAGGAGCGTAGTTAATCATGCAAGATGTAAAATCGGACATAATGACTCATAGAGGTTCTCATTTTGATTTGGGCGTCAAAACTGCTCAATGGATGCAACAAACCCCACTCTTAAAAAATAGAGAACAAGAATGGCGTAAACGTATGCCACGCTTTGATATCAATATAAATGAAACATATAATATTTTTCAACATTATGCCCCACACATATGGGAAGAAATTATGGGGATGCAAGAAGTGTTAAATTTACCTACTCGCCAGATGATATTAAACTTTGCACATTATCGTTTTACACCATTAAAAAATAGTGGTTGCACTGTTTTTCTCGGCAATGATTATATGGTTAGAAACTATGATTACCATCCGGCAACATACGATGCACGTTATTTATTATTCCAGCCAAATGATGGTGGTTTAGCGCAAATCGGTCCTACTTCACGCGTTACTGGTCGCATGGATGGTATGAACGAAGCAGGATTGGTTATGGCTTATAATTTTATGCATCGTAAACATCCTGGTGACGGTTTCGTCTGTTATATGATTGGACGCTTAGTATTAGAGTATTGTAAAGACGTACCTGAAGCAATCCAATTATTAAAATCATTACCACATAGAAGTTCTTTCAGTTATATTGTGATGGATAAAAATTTAAATCACGCTATTGTCGAAGTAACACCTAGAGGAATAGATGTTAGATATGATAAAACGTGTACGAACCATTTCAAGTTGCTCACACACGAAAATAGAAACTATACAAAAGAATCCAAAGATCGTTTAAATAGACTCATCGCCCACTCACCAGAGCAATTCTCAAAACATGAGGCGTTTAAACTTTTTAATAATCCAGATAACGAAATCTACAGCAAATTATTTAATAGTTGGTCTGGCACAATCCATACTAGTATGTACGAACCACAATCCATGTCGGCTTGGATTGCTTTAGGTGAAAATAATAAACCCACACAATTTAATTTCCAACATTGGTTAGATGGTCAATCACTAGAGCTACAAAATTTCACAGGTCACATAGATACAGATCTAACCTTTGCTACTTATTAATTAAAATGCTCCTTTCAAAGCAATACGCTTATGCGTACTTTGAAAAGAGCATTTTTTATTATTTAATATGGATATTGCCTGAATCTGTATAGAATTCTAAAACATTATCACTATTGCCAACTTTACCATTTTTAAAATATTTATTATCTACTTGTACTTTGCCGTCATCAGGATTTAATTTTAACAATGTATCTTTAGGTTTCGTTGCATAAGACATCAGGATATTTCCTTCGTTAGTCGATGCCTTAATATCGGAAGCACTTTTCATATGAGTCAATTTAATGTTACTACGTTTTGATAATAAAACCGCACTTTTTAGTAGTGAATCTTTTATATTAATTTCTCTAGTTGTTTTAATATCACTATTTTTAATAACACAATTGCTTAAATACACTGGAGCGGATTTAGAACGATATTTCAAATTTTCAAACTGCGCATTTTTAATGAATAAACCATCGCCACCGCTGTATGTCGTTTTAATATTAACTTTACCTAAATTTAAGTCACTAATATTAATTGTTTCCGAATTTAAATACATATTTAATGATTTTTCTTGTTTTTTAGGTACAGTAATAGTTAATTCACTATCCATTTTTTTAAATGGATTAAAGTTCAATCCATAATGATCTTCATTATTGTTTATTTCCTTAATTTTCAAATTACCATTTTGCTTATCTACTTTAATGTCTTTCGTACCTTTATAACTAATTGCCAAATCTTTACCATGTTTTACATTAACTTTTGCTAATTTCGTATTTACATTTAAATAATTAATCGTTTTATGGTCAAAATTTTCGTGAATTTTATTCGTTTTATTATCTTGCTTTTCAAATGTAAACCAGGAAATGCAGGCCAACGAAAAACAAATAACAAATAAAACCAATCCACTGATGAATAGCTTCTTCATTTAACTGCACTTCCCTTAATATTTTTTATGTTCCAACGTAAATATTTTAAAATAATACGATAGACTAACTCGGCTAGTTTTAAAATCAACACAAATAATACGATGCCTAGCCCTGAGTACGAAAAGGCAAATAAATAGTTGCTTAAAGCTAAACTAATATTGCCATTAATTAGTCCATGTACAATAAGTAAAACTGGTGAAATAAAAAATAACAAAGCGATTAATAATAATATAAACATAAAAAAAGCAACAAAAATCATAGGAATCAAAATAATAAGCAATGAGACAATACCCATACCTAATGAAGCCATAATTGCTTTAAAGATAGTTTGGGCATTTGTTCTATACTCAGCATAGCTAATAGCATTTTGAGCCATTATTTCTTTACCAATCACTTTTGGTGATTCTAACTCACCCATAATTTGATATTCATTTTTACCTTTTTGTTCTTCTTCAAAAAAATACTCTTCGTACTCATACATTTTTCTATCTCTATCTTTTCTAGGTAAATGATTGAGTTCTTGCTCGAGTTCATTCAAAAAAGTAATTTTATCCATAATACCAACCGCCGTTTAAATTTAATTATATTAATTCGTCTTAGCTTACTAAAAATTAAAATTTCACTAATATAGTAGAACTATTATTGTTTATAAAACTCAAACTTTTTAATTTTTTCATCTTTAATAACCGCAGATAATTTAATGCGATGTGTTTTATCCACATAAAGAATCAATTTGTATCCTTTACCTACTTTGCGCTCAGTAAAGTTACAACCTAACTTATGCTTTAATACCTTGAATGAATCATTAATATGTAAGTTATCGATAGTTTTAATATTTTGATCTCCGGTTAATGTAATTCCTTTTACTATTTTAGATTTCTTAGAAACCTTAACTACTAAATTAGGATGATTTACTTTGTTATAAAAAGTAAATCTATCAACTTTTATTTTATTATTCTTTTCATATCCTGATTGTTGAAATTGATCACCTACAGTAATACCATCTATTTCAAAAGAGGATAAATCAGTAGATTTTTCATCTTTTATATGTTGGCCAATTACTACTCCAACAACGCTCAGAACAAGAAAAATTATAAATATCATTGTTTTGATATATAAATTTTTGTTCATCAATATTTCACACTCCGACCTTATAATTTTAATATAGCATAGCCCATTTTCAGTTGCATCTCTCAACCTAATGCATTAATTTAAAAGGTTATTTTTTAAAAGTTTAAATAATTCCACATAATATATTAATTTGCTATAATAACATCAATATCTAAAGGGGGTTACATAATGACAAGCTTGAAAACTTATTTTAATGATAGTCAACCACTCAACGACTATATCGAACAAATGAGTGAAAATAAAGAAGATTTACTTACTATTTATAAATCATTTTCACTACCAGAAGACGATGATAGACTTACAAAAATTAAGTCATTAAATTATAGTAAAGTCTTAGTTATAACAGAAGACTGGTGCGGAGATGCTATGATGAATCTCCCTATATTAAAAAATATTGCTGAACAGTTAAACTTAGAGGTTCGTGTTTTCCATCGTGATGATGATACAAATTTAATCGATCAATATTTAACAAATGGAACTGCACGTAGTATTCCAATTTTCGTATTTCTAAATGACGACTATCAACAAGAAACGGTGTGGGGACCGCGTGCAAGACAAGCACAAAAATTTGTTGATGAAAGTCGTGCTCATTTACCTTCAAAAGATGATCCTACTTTTGAGGAACAATCGAATGAAGTTCACGCTATTATCTCTAATCGTTATAAAACTGACTCCCAATTATGGAAAGCAGTTTACGATTCGATAATAGAACAGCTTCTCCATAAATAACCTATTATAGACATGCGTGGGAAATAATATCATTTCTAAAGTCTAATAACAATTAAAAGCCCGTTAGATTATCTAATCTAACGAGCTTTTTTCCTATTAGCTGTATCTGTTAAATATCCTTTTTAGCCACGTAAAATAGATTGATAACAAATAAAATAATGATTGACGCACTAGAGATAAACCATTGCCAATGCGTAAATGTATAATCTCCAGAAGTTGTTTTATCAGTTAAATAACTAAATGGTATATATTTAAGTGAGTCATGAATATTGTCACCTATTTTAGGGATCATAGGGATAAATGGCTCAGCAAAAGGTACGATGAATACTAAGAATATTCCTAATGTAAAAATCAATGCCGCTTTTGGCACAATTAATGAGAATAAATATAACAGTATGCCATAAAACAGATGAAACACGATGTAAAAAACTAATAACTCTAAGAACTTGTTTGTTTCTACATTTTTACCGTCACAAATGTTTTGAACTACTAAGACAAAAATAGTTAATAATGCTGTCATAATTAAAGCAATTAAAACAATTGAAATAACTTTTGCAATTAAATAACCAATACGGCTACTTTTTTTATTCATAAATAATTGAATAGTACCTTGCGAAATATCACGTGTAATTGTTTTTATCACAAATAGTAAACCAACGATTGAGAAAAACCAACTACCAATAGATAAAATAGTATTACCATTAACTTTATCTAGTTGTTGCATAAATAACGCTGTCATACCACCTAATGCAAGATAAGTTAAGACAATTGCTAAATAAGTAAGCGGACTTCTCAAAATACTATAGATGTCATATTTTACCAATTGAATACTGTTCATTATTGGCCACCTCTCTGGTTGATATTAAAGTAAGTATCACGTAGCGAGCTCTTACGTGTTTCAATGTAAGTAGGATAAACGTCAATACTTGCTAAACCTTTTAATAATGACTGATAACTATTTTGTACTTTTAATATAATTTCATTTGAAGTTTGGTCAGACTGAATGAAATCACTATGGTCATTAATATAAGACAATGTTTTTTCAAAATCCGCAGCTTCTACTTTTACCACTGTAGAATCAGAAGTAGTTCCCTGCTTCATATTAATATCTTGAACAAATTGACCATCTCTTAAAAATATTGCTCTATCACAAATCAACTCAATATCTTCTAATTTATGACTAGAGATAAGAATTTTCATATCTAAATCGTTTACTAAGGATTGAATCGTAGTTAACACATCAATTGAACCATCTGGATCCATACCGTTCGTTGGTTCATCCAATATTAAATACTTTGGTTTGTTCATTAAAGAAACTGCAATTGCAAGTTTCTGTTTCATACCCATCGAATATTTTTTAACTTTTTTCTTAATATAGTCACGCATACCAAATGCATCTATAATGCGGTTGGCATATTGCTTATCAAATCCTTTACCTAGAACTTGAGCAAATAATTTCAAGTTATAAAGCCCCGATTTGTTGTTATATAATTTCGGATGTTCGATTAAATAACCTATATTTTCATCTTTAGCAATATCAACTTTCCCTTTGAAATTAATAATATTGCCGTTCATAACTTTCATTAAAGTTGTTTTACCAACGCCGTTTTTACCTATTAAACCTACAATTTTGCTATCTCCAAAGTCAAATTCAATATGATCTAAGACATTGTTACTACCATAGGTTTTAGTTATATCCTGCAGCTTCATAAGTTCCTCCTCGACACAATGATTTAGTATTTAATACAGTTCACTATTATAGATTAAACCTCAGTGATTTCAAATATACAATTAAAATTTATTAAAAATAAATAGAACAACATACATTTTTAATATGAAATTTTTAACTAGGACTACATACTATCATAAAAAATAGTGCTAGCAATACAGAAGGTTTAACTTCTATACTATTAGCACTAAATTTATTTTTTATTACGTTTTTTAAGTCGATCATTTCTTCTATTTATAAAAGCACAAATCATAAATAAAATTGCAGCGATAAGTAATTTTATTCCTGAAGATTCATTACCAGTAGCTTGTAAATAATAACCAGCTATAAAGACTACAATAGCGATAATGACAAATATTTTAGTTAGATGCTTCATTTTATTCACCTCGGTCATTTACATTTTATCAAAAATAGCACTCATTTTAAAATTTACTAAATGTAGCAACCTGTTCAGCGCTTTAATAAATAATTAACGTGTACTATTATTTAACTAATAACTATTTAGACCAATTATTTTCAAATTTGCCGAGTTTCCAAACTAATGTAGAAATTAGCCATGCAACTATAAATAAAACAACTAAAATATACCCTAAATAATCAAATTTAATAGCTTGCACATTAGACCAAAAAGCATTATTTAATTGTAATTTATCTGCAACCATTTGCAGCAATTCGATAATACCAATAATCAATGCCGCAATGACCGAAATTGCTGTAATTGTGATATTATAATAAATCTTACGTACTGGATTAAAGAACGCCCAATTATAAGCTGATTTCATCAATATTCCATCTAATGTATCGAGTAAACTCATACCTGCAGCAAATAAAATAGGTAACGCTAAAATGCCTATAAATGGTAATGCTTGTTGAGAAGCCCCAGAAGATAAAGCTAATAAAGCAATTTCACTCGCCGTATCAAAACCAAGACCAAATAAAAATCCTAATGGTAAAACATGCCAACTTTTATTAATTATCTTAAAATACGGTCCCACAAATCTAGTTATAAACCCTCTTGCCGCTAACAATTCGTCAATTTCTTCATTCTTTATATGTTGATGACGTAGTTTTATGAATAATTTAATTAAAGACACTAAAATAATTAAATTCAAGACCCCAATTAATAATAAGAATGCACCTGACACAATCGTGCCTACTGTACCACCTATATCTTGAAAATGTGGTAATTCTTGCTTTGCCCATTTTACCGATATTCCTAATAACACAGCCATGATAAAGACTACAGATGAATGACCAATTGAAAAATAAAAACCTACTCCTACAGGGTCTTTACGCTGTTGAATTAACTTACGCACAGTATTATCAATTGCAGCGATATGGTCTGCGTCAAAAGCATGTCTTAATCCTAAAGTATACGCCAGAAGACCCATACCGATTATAATTGGATGATCTTTTCCAACTATCCATAAAAAACTAAAACCTAATATATGTAGTACAATAACTATTAATATATAAGGCAACCAACTCATTTTATTCTGACCAAAAAGCTTCACACTGTTACCAACTCTCTATAACAATTTTGTAATTAATTAAAAAATATATTTTACAGAATAGTATAATTGTATAACTGGAAAACTACCGTAAACAAGTATTACTTATTCATAAAAAGATACTTAATTTAAAAAGCGTACATTATAACTTATCGCAAATGAATTGTTTGCACTAGAATAGAAGTAATGCTACACTAAAATTGTATCCACAGATTATACTACACAAACCCCAAGTCTGATTGCGCCAGACTTGGGGTTTTTTGTGCAAGGCCACTACTTATCTTTCCATTTGTTTTCTAACCAAATTCGAAAAACAACTAGCACACTCCCTGATAATAAAGTTGCCATTGCATCTTGCCACCACGTCATATACTACACCTCCTACAAAATTTGACATGCAGGATTTCGATGGCCTATCCATATTCTAACATAAAAAACAGAACATATGTTCGTATTTTAATCGATAAACTCTATTTTTTTAAATTAAATAGTGTGAAGACTTTAACTTTAATTCATTTCAAGATAATATAAGTAATAAGAATGAAATAGTAAAAGAGAGGTTGAGTCCAACATGAATCCTTTAGCCTTAGACTTAAATGAACAATTATCTAATGCAAAGCCAGAAATTGCGGATATGTTATCTGATCTAGGTAAATTAATGTATTATCCAAAAGGTATCTTATCACAATCCGCTGAAGCTAAATCAACACAATATAACGCTACAATCGGTATGGCTACATACAAAAATAGTAAAATGTATGCTGATACTTTAAATGGTGTTTTTAATCATTTAGAGCCTGATGATATATTCCCTTATGCTCCACCTCAAGGTATAGAATCGTTACGTGACTTATGGCAACAAAAGATGTTAAAAGAGAACCCTGATTTATCACAAACATCAATGAGTCGTCCTATATTAACGAACGCCTTAACACATGGTTTATCACTTGTCGGTGACTTATTTGTTAATAGCCAAGACACTATCCTTTTACCAGAACACAACTGGGGGAATTATAAATTAGTCTATTCAACAAGACATGCAGCTGAAATACAAACTTATTCAATCTTTGATGATGAAGGTCATTATTCTACAAAATCTTTAGTAGAAACTTTAGACAATTATGATCAAGAAAAAGTAATTTTAATACTTAACTATCCTAATAACCCTACTGGTTATACACCTACTAAAGATGAAGCTAAAACGATTGTTGAAGCGATTAAAAACCTAGCACAACGAGGCACTAACGTTATAGCTGTCGTTGACGATGCATATTATGGTTTGTTCTATGAAGATGTATTTACACAGTCTTTATTTACACCATTAACAAACTTACAATTAGATAATTTATTACCTATACGTTTAGACGGTGCTACAAAAGAATTTTTTGCTTGGGGATTACGTGTAGGTTTCCTAACTTTCGGATTACATGATGAAATTGCAAAATCAGTATTAGAGGCCAAAGTAAAAGGACTTATCAGAAGTAATATATCAAGTGGTCCAATGCCATCCCAAAGTGCAATAAAATATGTTTTAGAAAACAACGACAAATTCGATCAAGAAATTCAACATAACATAGATGTATTAGAAGCACGTTACAAAGTCACTAAAGAAGTTGTCTACGATGATAAATATGCAACATCTTGGCAACCATATGATTTTAACTCTGGTTATTTCATGGCTTTAAAAGTTCATGGTGTTGACCCAGAACAATTACGTGTTCACCTTATTGAGAAATATTCTATTGGTATTATCGCATTGAACGATACTGATATCCGTATAGCATTTAGTTGCGTAGAAAAAGACGATATTCCACATGTATTTGATGCAATTGATAAAGCGATCAAAGATTTACAAAATGCTTAATTAATATACAATAAGATTAGCTTTGTATCGATTTTGTATCGTGCTGATGCCTTGGGGAAGCGTATGAGTGAGAGGTTACAGGCTCAAACCATACTAACCTAAATCAAGGCAAGCAAGCACGACTAAATCTTAATAAATAAAAAATAAGCCTGAGACACTATAATGTCTCAAGCTTATTTTTTATTTATTTTTCTGATTTTAAAACTCTTGTCATTTCTTCAATTTTACCTGAATGCAATGGTATATGAATCGCATTTAAAGTAAGTAATTCATCTAATGTATTACAGCCAGCAATTGACTCAGGTAATTCTTGTTCTAATTGAATGTCAGTTAAATTTCTAGCACGTTCAGGTAATGTTTTAATATTTTTAATGATTTCATCGATAGATGGAACTTCTGTATCGCCCCACTCTTTAGGATTAGTTCCGTAACCAAATAGACTTGAATATAAATTAATATCTACTACATTTTGTTCACTTAGTGATAAGGCCGATTCAAAGATAGTCAATACATGACCGTATTGCCAATGCAATGTATTAGGGAATATCTCATTTTGATTATCAAGCACCTCTTCTACTCCCCATTTATCATATACAGATACGATATACTTCACACCCATATCGATTACATCAAAAACTGTTTTTTTCGTCATAACGTTGTCATCGTCCTTTCTTTAATAATAATATTAATAGCTAATTATGTTACTGTTTCAATTCTACAATAAATAAGTTTATATTGCCTTTTTAAGAGTTTATATTTTTAATGTAACTATAAATTTAATGTTTTTTAATATTTAATTAATACTATTTAGGTAGTTAGAATAATTCTAACAATCCCCCCTAATTAAATGATAAAAAGCATTTTTATTCTAGATATTATAAAACCATTTAAGCATAGCACAATAATCACGAAATGTTTATTTTTATTTTTTTGAAAAAGGTTGTATTTATGTTTATTGATTTGTATATTTAATTTAACTATTACTAATTTTTCAATGTCAAATGTACCTATTTAAAAATTGGGGAGGTAATATAATGACTTCACTTTTATCTTTATTATTAATATTAAGCTTTATATTCGCAGTTTATAACATGTATAAATATTTTATAACTCAGTATGGGCGCAATCCTAAAAATTTATACTGGGTTATAGGCTCATTATTGCTATTAATAGTAGTAGGAATAATATTACTCCAAATAATTTAGGAACTAATTCATAGTCCTTAAAGATGATAACTTTTTAAATAGATGATATACCTATTAAAGATTCAAAAGATTGGTTAGGAGATATAATACATACCCTAATATCTTAGTTAATAATACGAATTCATAAAAAGACGCCCTCCAAAGTATTAACTACTTTTAGAGAGCGTCTTATCTAATATTCTTTTATATTCCTATATCCATTAAGCAACCTATCATTACTTAGTGATATTACATCATACCTGGCATGCCGCCCATGCCTTGTTGTGGGTCGTTGTCGTCTTTGTCAGGAATGTTTGCTACAACCGCTTCTGTTGTTAAGAACATTGCTGCAACACTTGCTGCGTGTTGTAATGAAGAACGTGTTACTTTTGTTGGGTCAACAATACCTGCATCAAGCATGTTTACCCATTCATTTGTTGCTGCGTTAAATCCAACGCCGACTTCAGCATTTTTAAGTCTTTCAACAATAATTGAGCCTTCAAGACCGGCATTTTCAGCAATTTGTCTTACTGGTGCTTCTAATGCTTTTAAGACGATATTAATACCTGTCGCAATGTCGCCTTCAGCTTCTACGTCATTAACTTTATCGTAAATGTTCATAAATGCTGTTCCGCCACCTGCTACGATACCTTCTTCTACTGCTGCTCTAGTAGAGTTTAATGCATCTTCAATACGTAATTTACGCTCTTTAAGTTCAGTTTCACTAGCAGCACCAACACGAATAACTGCAACGCCGCCTGCTAATTTAGCTAAACGTTCTTGTAATTTTTCTTTATCAAATTCTGAATCAGTTTCTTCAATTTGTGATTTGATTTGGCTTACACGTGCATCAATGCTGTTTTGATCTCCGTCACCATTAACAACAGTTGTGTTGTCTTTAGTAATTTCTGCTTTGCTAGCAGTACCTAACATATCTAATGATGCTTCTTTAAGTTCTAAACCAAGATCGTCCGTAATAACTTGTGCACCTGTTAAGATTGCTAAGTCTTCTAACATTGCTTTACGACGATCACCAAATCCTGGCGCTTTAACTGCTACTGCAGTAAATGTGCCTCTCATACGGTTAAGTACGATGTTTGTAAGTGCGTCACCTTCAACTTCATCTGCAACAATTAAAATTGGACGGTTAGATTGCACTACTTGTTCTAATAAAGGTAAAACATCTTGGAAAGAAGAAATCTTTTTGTCCGTAATTAAGATATATGGATTCTCTAATTCTGCTACCATTTTATCAGAATCAGTTACCATATATGGAGATTGGTAACCTCTATCAAATTGCATACCTTCAACTACTTCTAATTCAGTATTAAAACCATTAGATTCTTCGATTGTAATAACACCGTCGTTACCAACTTTTTCCATTGCCTCAGAAATGTATTTACCAATTTCTTCATCAGCAGCAGAAATTGAACCTACTTGTGCGATTTCGTTTTTATTTTCAACTTTTTGAGAGATACCGTGTAAAGCTTCAATTGCTACTTCAACTGCTTTATCGATACCTTGTCTAATACCTACAGGGTTTGCACCACTTGTAACGTTTTTCAAACCTTCTTGAATCATAGCTTGTGCTAACACTGTTGCAGTAGTAGTACCGTCACCTGCAATTTCATTTGTTTTATTAGCTACTTCTTGTACTAATTTAGCACCCATATTTTCGTATGGATCTTCTAATTCAATTTCTTTCGCAATCGTCACACCATCGTTAGTGATTAATGGTGAAGTATATTCTTTATCAAGGACTACGTTACGGCCTTTTGGACCGATTGTTACTTTTACTGCATTTGCTAACTTGTCAACACCACGTAACATTGCTTGACGTGCGTCTTCTGAGAATTTCAAGTCTTTTGCCATAATTTTTTAAACCTCCGTGTTGTCATTCTTAATAATTGTGCTTACAATCTTTATTATTCAATAACAGCTAAAATGTCATCTTCATTTAAAATTAAATAAGTATCATCGCCGCGCTTAACTTCTGTACCAGCATATTGTTGGAATACGACGTTATCGCCTTCTTTTACTTCAGGAGCAACTCGTGTACCATTTTCTAGTAAACGGCCTGCACCAACTGCAATTATTTTTCCTTCATTTGATTTTTCTTTAGCGCTATCTGTTAATACAATACCACTTTTTGTTGTTTGTTCTTGTTCTACTTTTTCAATAATTACTCGGTTACCTAATGGTTTTAACATTAATTGTTCCTCCTTGTGTTTCATAACATTTAGCACTTCTCTATCTAGAGTGCTAATACAATTTTTATAATAATCAAATTTGGTCAATATTTCAAGCGAAAAGTATTTCATTATGATTTATTTTGTATAGCGTGGCTATTTAAGCTAAAATAAGACATATTAATAATTTTTGGAGGTTCACGATGTCACGTTTATGGGTATCCATATTCACCTTAGTTATTTACGGACTCGCACAAGTCGGTCCAATCATTTTAAAAGCTGCAGGTGTCTTTAATAGTTTTAGTAATAAATCTCAAGCATATGCAATC
Organism: Staphylococcus kloosii; assembly: GCF_003019255.1. NCBI lineage: Bacteria > Bacillati > Bacillota > Bacilli > Caryophanales > Staphylococcaceae > Staphylococcus > Staphylococcus kloosii. The sequence continues at coordinate 1,188,967 of NZ_CP027846.1, read as the reverse complement.
ATATTTAGCCAAGTTATCCTATTTATTCTTGCAGCAATCATAATTACATTTTTACATATTAAAATTTCTAATCCAACTAAATTAGAGTTACAAACTAAAGAACGTAAAAGATACATTGTTTTATGGGCGATTGGTGGATTTTTCATAGTTATGATTTACCAAATATTTGCGGGTATGATTAATATTTATGTCTTAGGTGCACCAAATCAAAGCCCGAATACTGAAAGAATTATGGCTATCGCTAGAAAAGTGCCACTATTTATTATTTTAATTTCTGTAGTTGGCCCTATCTTAGAAGAATACGTTTTTCGTAAAGTTATTTTCGGAGAATTGTATAATGTCATTAAAGGAAACAAAACCATTAAATTTATTATTGCTGGTGTCGTTAGTGCAACACTATTTGCTTTAGCTCATAGTGACCCTGCTTTCTTTATTATTTATTTTGGAATGGGTTTAATTTTCGCTGGATTTTATGTTTATACTAAGCGTATTTGGGTCCCTATACTTATTCACGTCTTTCAAAATGGTCTAGTAGTTATCATTCAAGTATTGGTCGGTCCTGAAAAAATTAAAGAAATGCAAAATGCAACTTCATTTATCATTCACTTTATTAATTAAAAAAACATCTTAAATAATCCAAAAGCGGATTATTTAAGATGTTTCTTTTTATTAAAATATCTGTCTCTAGTTGTTTTGACGAAATATGCAACAATGACACCAATGAAAATAATAAACATAGTAGCTATTAAAGCAAATAAAGCACGTTCAAATTTTAAATTATTATCTTGTGCTTCACTTTCTTTTTTAGTCGTCGTCAATTCATTTTCATCGCTTTTTTCGTATTCATATGAACCTTGTGATTTGTTTTCTTTCGGTGATTTTAAATCCGGCATAGAACCTATCTCACCTGTGATTAAAGCCAAGACTTGCTTATCTAAATTTTTGTAATACGCATCAAATTTAATTGGATTAAAATATTGGAATTTAAAGTAATTTGTTCCGCGTTGTAATGCATTTAAATAAGAATTATCATTAAAAGATTTTTTAGATACTACCTGATCAATTTGATTTTCAGAAACTTGCTGCTTATCTTTGTCTAGATTTTTTACTTGGCTAACAACATAAGGGTTATATTTAAATGAACCCGGTGCTACTTTTTGAAACTTATTCATAACATTATCGTCATTATGTTGATTGTTATATTGTGGTTCATCATTATAATTATTTGATTTATTAGCATCGTTATTTTTGTTTTTGACACTATTACTATTTTTAGCAGTCTGATTATTATTGTTGTTACTCCAATAATAATAATTTTGATTATTACTTTGGTTTCTATTCACTTGTTGTTTGTTGTTATTCGTACTATATGTGTTGTTTTTATTATCATTACGATAATTTTTATTGCTATTTGTACCTTTATAATAATATTGATTATTACTCGGTTTAGCATAATTGTTATTAGAGCCTGAACCTGATTGCCAACTATATTGATAATGAGATTGACCATTGCTTGAATAATTTCCGGTTTGGTTATTATTCATAGCACCATTATTATTTGTTTGTTGGTTTTGAGAACTACCCCCTCCTGAACCGCCACCATAATGATTTGCTGCAGTATTGTTATTCGGGTTTGGATTATATCCCGAATTATTACCAGAATTTGGATAATAACCTTCATTACTGCCGTTTGTATTACCACCTGTATTATTGGTATTACTGCCGTCAGCTGTATTATTACCATCAGAGGTATTGTTCGATGGTCCCCCACCGCCAGAACCTCCACCAGATCCACCACTATTAGTAGTATCACTATCGTCAGTAGTATCTTCTTTTGTCGGATAATTTTTATTATCTTTACTATCTTGAGCGTCGTCTTTCTTCTTATCTTCTGATGTATTGTTGTCAATTGAACTATTTTCTTCCTGATTTGGGTCGTCGTTTGTATTATCTTGCCCTGTATCAGTTGAGTTACTATTATCCGTATTATTTTCTGATGTATCATTACTTACATCATTTTGTGCTGCACTACTATTTTCTTCATTTTTATTAGACGAATCATCAGTAGTTTCATTAATACTACTATTTTCTTCTTGTTGCGATTCATTTTCTGTTGGTGATGTAGTTACACTTTCATTGCTAGCATCATTATCTGACGTACTACTACTTTCATTAGTATTAGTTGATGATGACTCTGTAGCACCGTGTATAGGTGAAGTGAACATTGATACACTTAAGCATAATGCCACACTTGAAGTCATTAATTTTTTACGCTTGATATATTTCAACTTTATCACTCACCTACCTCTTTAATATATTTATTATTAGTATATTAGAAATAACGTTATTTTTCATCTTTATTCAGAAATTGCAAAGTAATATTAATATAATTGAGAATTAATGTAAATCATTATTTACTTTTAACGATATATTTATTATACTAGGTATATATAATAAATAAAAATTAAGGAGTTAATAACAATGGGAATTTTTAAAAGTGATAAAAGTAACTTATCTTCATTTCAAAATGCAGTAGAAAACAGACGTACGATTTATAATTTAGAACAAGAGATTTCAATTTCAGATAAACAATTAGAGGAAATTATCGCACATGCGATTAAACATGTCCCTTCTTCTTTTAATTCACAATCTACACGTATCGTTTTATTACTTAACGATAATAATGATAAATTCTGGGAAATTGCTAAAGAAACACTTAAAAACAAAATGGGTGCAGATAGAGACTTCCAACCAACTGCAGATAAAATTGATAACTTTAAACATTCTTACGGTACGATTTTATTCTATGAAGATGAAGAAGTTATTGAAGGTTTACAAAATCAAATGCCAAATTACGCTGAAAACTTCTCAATTTGGTCTACACAAACAAATGCAATGCACCAATTTGCAATATGGACAGCATTAAGCACTGAAGGTATTGGCGCTTCTTTACAACACTACAATCCATTAGTTGACACTGCAGTAACTGAAGCATTTGATATACCTAAAAACTGGAACTTAATGGCACAAATGCCTTTTGGTAACATTAGACAAGAAGCTGGTGAAAAATCATTTAATGATGTTGATGCACGTTTCTTAGTACGTAAATAATAAACAACTACACGAACTAAAGCTAAAACTCTACTTATGAGTTTTAGCTTTTTTTATTTTACTTAGGTTGCCTTTTTGTATAAAGGGTAATTAAATAAATATATACAATTTAAGTAAAGGATGTTAAAGATATGGACATTAAAGTATTCCAACTAAAAATTGAACCTGCTGATGTATCTTATAACGAAGAAAATATAACAGCATGGTTTAATAGACACGTGCAACCAGATACAGATGTCGTCGTTTTGCCAGAAATGTGGAATAATGGCTACGCATTATCACAACTCGACATTTTAGCCGACGATAATTTAACTCGAAGCTATAAGTTCATTAAAAATTTAGCATTACAATTCGATGTTGATATTGTAGCTGGATCGGTTTCTAACAAAAGAAATAATCAAGTATACAATACCGCATTTACCGTACTTAAAGACGGTAGTTTAGTTAATGTATATGATAAGGTACATCTTGTACCTATGTTAAATGAGCCTACTTATTTAGCACCTGGTGAAGCAGTACCAGAACCTTATCAATTAAGTGATGGTACACAAAGTACACAAATTATTTGTTATGACTTAAGATTTCCTGAACTACTACGTTATCCAGCTGCAGAAGGCTGTGACATAGCCTTTTATGTTGCCCAATGGCCACAAGCCCGATTAAAACATTGGCAGTCATTGTTACAAGCTAGAGCAATAGAAAATGATATGTATATTGTAGGATGTAATGCCTGTGGTGACGATGGCAGTACACAGTATGCTGGTCATTCAATGGTAGTTGATCCGAACGGAGAAATTTTAGAAGAAGTAGGTTCAACTGAAAAATGCATTACTCTATCTTTAGATTTAGATAAGGTAAAACAACAACGCAAAGCTATTCCTGTATTTGAAAATAGAAGAAAAGAGTTATATAAATAAATAAACATAAAAATAAAAACCGTGAGCTTGGGAGGGACTCACGGTTTTTTTAACTTATTATTAAGGGAATGTTTTACAGTTATTTCTCTATCTATTTTTGGGGATGTTATTAATTATGAAAAAATTTAGTGAATCTACCGTCAGTTAGAACGGCAAATTGAATGATGTTTACGATAGCTTACATGTTACTACTTAAATTACCTCTGTTATAGGTAATTATTTAAATGACACTAGAATAAATTGTTTAATCAAAATAATTATGAATACAGTTATTATAGGGAAAGCTTAAATTTTAAGCGAATGTCAAACTGAGTCCAAAATTAATTCACTAAACCACCAATCGAGTCTATGATGTTTTTTGTCACAACAACAACTCCTTTAAACATATTACAAAGATTAACAAATACTATCTAAATCATTGATAAATCTTATACTATATGAAGTATAATAATCTTCAAGAATAGATTATTTATAAAACTTCTGCTCTTAAGCTTTATAAATCTGAATAAATCACTAGTAAATATTATTCAAGTATTTAGTATCTCTTTGTGATACAACTACATTAAAACACGTAAATACACTTTTGAGTTCCAAAATGTCCAACTCGTTATTTTTTATTCCTAACTGTTCATCTGATGAGTTAATTATGAATTCATAGAAAATAACGTTTACAGTTAGGCACACTTTTTACACAGATAGGCATTATGTCGCATAACACCTTTCTATGGAGTTATAATTCAATTAAGGAGAGAAACCAAATGCTAAAATCGATAGAAACCCGTATAGACACCTTTGCAAAATATTTGCAACAACGTAATAATCTAGATCACATCGCATACTTAAAAATGCGTTTAGGCATGCAAGTATTTGTTAGCAACTTTTTTAAAACGATTGTAGCATATGGTGTTTCAATCCTATTTAATTTATTTTTTTACACACTCACTGTTCATATAACTTATGCATTAATTAGATTTTTTGCGCACGGAGCTCATGCGAAATCTTCGTTATTATGTCACGTGCAAAATTTATTGTTATTTGTTTTTTTACCTTGGTTTGTAGTGTATACTCAAATAAACGTTGGAATTATGTATTGCTTAGCAATAATTGGGTTTATTCTCTTATGTATATATGCCCCTGCTGCGACTAAAAAGCAACCTATTCCATCTAAATTAAAAGGTAAGAAAAAAAGAAATACAGTAATACTTTCAGTAATTATTTTATTATTGTCACTAGTTTTTATCGACCCTTATCAACAGCTAATATTATTAGGCATCGTAATTATAGCTGTAGTACAACTACCAATATTTTTCCCTAAGGAGGAAGTTTAATTATGGATATTTTAAATAGCATCTTTTCATTTTTCGCGAAGTTTTTTGAAGTTTTAGGAGCTGTTTCAGGAGTTAACCCATGTAGTGGTTGGTTCGACGAACCTGAAGTACCAGAAGAACTTACAAAATTATACGAATAATTAACTGATTAGAGAGTGTGTATAAATATGACGTTTTTAAATTCGATTTATATTTCTATTTATCAACTTATAGTGTTATTTGGAGTTATTAAAATTATCGGTAATGTGACTTATAAAACAAGGGATTATATTTCTATTTTAGGAATCGTAATCCCTTCTACTTTATTATACTTTATTTTCAGTACACGAATTATACTTATACTTATAGTTTTCACCCTTATTTTTATGTACATAAGAAATAAATTTTTAGGTTTAATATTCGTTGTGCTAACATTTTTATTGCTTTATATATCTAATTTTTTCTCTGTTTGGACGATGGCTTTATTAAAAAATTATAATTTATCAAGCTACCTTATGATAACTATTTACATAGTTGTCTTTACAATTATCGCTTTATTTTTAGCTATTATTACACGATATTTCATAAAAAAGTTATCGCACTCGATATTATCTTTGAACAAGGTGTATTTGACTTTAATAGGGATAATTTTATTGGCTACTTTTTTAATCTTATATTTATATATGCCAAAAGAAGTTATTTCATATGGTGATTTTAAATACCTATCTGTTATTTATGTTATTTTAATAATTATTATCGCGATTTTGATTATTACAGTTTCTTTCAGTATTGTGCGCGAAGTTCAATACAAAAGAAATATGCAAGAAATTGAAAATTATTACAAATATACTTTGCAAATCGAACAAATTAATAATGAAATGCGTAAGTTCAGACATGATTATGTTAATATTTTATCTACAATGTCAGATTACATCCGTGAAAATGACATGGAAGGTTTGCGTAACTATTTCACAACTGAAATATTACCTATGCAAGACAATATGCAAATGAACGCCGTTAAAATTAATGGCATTGAAAATTTAAAAATTAGAGAAATCAAAGGCTTAGTAACAACGAAAATTTTACAAGCTCAAGAAATGAATATTAGTATTAGTGTTGAAGTAAACGAACAAATCACTAAAATAGACATGCCTACTATCGACCTAAGTCGTATTATTGGTATCATTATCGACAATGCTATTGAAGCATCAGAGAATATTGATGAGGATCCATTAATTCGTATAGCATTTTTAAAAAATAGTGATGTTTCTGTTACCTTTATCGTAATGAATAAATGTGAAGATGATATTCCTCGAGTACACACCCTATTCCAAGAAAACTTTACTACTAAAAAAGGTAATAGTGGATTAGGATTATCGACTTTAAAAGAAATAACTGAATCAAAATCAAACTTATTATTAGATACGACAATTGAAAACAATTACTTTGTTCAAAAAGTTGAAATATTAAATACTTAATCATAAGGATGTGTGATAATGAAAATTTTCATATGTGAGGATGACACAAGGCAACGTGATAATATGACTTCAATTATAAATAACTACATTATGATTGAAGAAAAACCTATGGAAATTGTTAAGGCAACAGGAGATCCTTATGAAATATTAGAAGAAGCCCGTGAGCTCGATGATATCGGTTGTTATTTTTTAGATATTCAACTAGAAGCGGACATTAATGGTATTAAATTAGCAAGTGAAATACGTAAACACGACCCTGTTGGCAATATTATATTTGTCACAAGTCACAGTGAATTAACTTACTTAACCTTTGTCTATAAAATTGCCGCTATGGATTTTATATTTAAAGATGACCCAGATGAATTAAAAACACGCATTATTGATTGTATTGAAACAGCAGAAACGCGTTTAAAACTACTATCTAAAGACAGTAATGTCGATACGATTGAACTCAAACAAGGTAGTAACTCTGTATATGTACGCTATGATGACGTTATGTTTTTTGAATCATCTGCTAAATCACATCGGTTAATCGCTCATTTAGACAATAGACAAATTGAATTCTATGGTAATTTAAAAGAACTCAGTCAACTTGACGACCGCTTCTTTAGGTGCCATAACAGTTACGTCATAAACAAAAATAATGTGTCTGCCGTAAACAGTAAAGATCGCATTATATATTTCGAAAACCAAGAATTTTGTTTTGCTTCAGTGCGTAATATTAAAAAGATTAAAAACACATAATCACATATAAAAAAGACTTGTTTTCAAATAAATGAAAACAAGTCTTTTTTAGTTATTATAGCGCTTCACTGTTATTAATTTCTTCTAAAGTAGGAATACTACCAATCGCACCATAATTAGTCGTTACTTTCGCTGCAACAAAATTACTAAAGCCTAATATATCCTTACCTTGTTGTTTCAATTCTTGTGTTAGATTAGTAGTTTCAAAATTCAATATTTTACTTAACATCGCACCTATAAAAGCATCCCCTGCACCGGTCGTATCGACCGCCTTCACTTTAAAGCCTTCATGACTTATTTTAGTGCCATCTTTAAAATGTAATTCTGAACCTGCAGCACCTTTAGTAAAAATAACAATTTCCACATTATTTTGAAATAGCCATTGAATTGCTTCCTCATCATCTTTAATATCTGTAATAAATGACAGTTCTTCATCAGATATTTTAACAATATTAGCATGTGGAATAAATTCTCTTATCGCCTGCTTACATGCTTCTTCGCTATCCCATAAAGGCAATCTTACATTAGGATCAAAACAAATTGTCCCTTGTTGTTGCTTAAACTTTTCTATAATTGCCTTATGCGCCTCTTTCATTTCACTGTCTACTAAATCAACAGAACAAAAATGTAAGATATCCGTTTGTGTTACAGGTATGTCATTTATATTGTCGCGACTGTATAACATATCAGCAGAAGGTTTACGGTAAAATGAAAAATCTCTTTCTCCAGATTTTGTTAAACTTACAAATGCTAATGCAGTGTTTGCTTCATTCGTTCGTTTAATAAATGATGTGCCAACCCCTATATTTTCAAGTGTTTCGACAATGATATCCCCAAATGCGTCTTGACCTAGTTGTGTAATCATTTCTGATTGACCACCAAGCTTTCGCGCTGTGCTAGCGACATTACAAGGTGCTCCGCCTACTTGTCTAGAAAATGTTTCAACATCTTTCAACTTAGAATCCGTCGTATTAGGAATAAAATCTATTAATGCCTCACCTATTGCATATAATTTACCCATAATTAACCTTCTTTCAATTCATATTTTGTGAATTTTAAATAAGCTTGTCCTGACTCAGTTGACGTTTTTATGCCTGTCGCATCTTCATCCGGGAATATTCTTGCAGTCATTACACGTTCCCCATCATTACAAAATATCTCTATACTTGAAGTATCAATAAAAATTTGTAATTGAGAGAGTGGCGTATCTAATATCGTACTTCTAGAAGTGCCTTCTACTGGATTTGGTAGCGGACCGCTTTCATTTCTATCTAATGTTAATTTTTGTTCTCTCTTATTATATTTAATTAAAGTAGAATTGCGACGAGAACTACGTAACTCAAAATATAATTCCGTTGTTTCATTTTCTAAAACATCTATGATTAATTCATATTGCTTTCCTTCATATGGATGAAGTTGACGTGTATATTTATTAGCATAGCCTAATGCTGTTTCTTCATTAAAACGTAATTGCTGTAATGCTTTAATTGGTCGTTGTTTTAATTTACCATCTTCAATTGACAATACTCTTGGTATCGTTAAGCAATGCGCCCAATTTTCTTCATCTGTTGGATAATTTACATCTGGTAAGCCCATCCAACCTATCAATACACGTTGACCCTGTGCATCAATAAAACTTTGTGGTGCATAAAAATCAAAACCATTATCTAATTCATTAAAATCTGCATGATTCATTGTTAAATTATCGACATCTAGTTGGCCAATTATGTATCCTGCTTGATAAATATTATTAAATTTATCGCCGTCTGGCTCTATACCTTGGGGACAAAACATAAGTATATCAAAACCATCTAAATTGAAATAATCTGGACATTCCCACATATAACCGAATTCAGTTAATTTGGTTTCTATTTCTCCCATAAATTGCCAATGTACTATATCAGTTGAGCGATAAAGTACTACTCGCCCATTTTGATGTATATTTTGTGCACCTATAATAGCGTAATATGTATCCTCTTTTTTAAAAACCTTAGGGTCTCTAAAATGTTCTGTATAGCCTTCTGGTGGTTGACTAATTACTGGTTTAGGAAACTTACTTATAGTTTTGTCTTGATTCACTTTTGCAATTAATTGGCTAGCATGTCTTTGCCATTCACCATCACGTGCATTACCTGTATACATATAATATAAGTGGTTGTCATATTCAAATGCACTTCCACTATAGACACCATGGCTATCATTTTTAGTGTCAGGTTTCAAAATTGGGCCATGTGGTTCAAAATGTACTAAATCTTCACTCGTATAATTGTACCAATATTTTAAACCGTGAACGGCACCTAACGGAAACCATTGATGTGATATATGGTATTCACCATTAAAGTAAATTAAACCATTCGGATCATTTAATAATCCTGATTCTGGTTGAATATGAAAAACTTGTTTATAGTTAGAATGTTGTACTTGAGCTCTTAATGCTTCTAACTTATCTTGAGGTACTTCCTCAAAACGTTGATAGCGCTCGTCTCTTGTCCACTCACGCATGGTAAGCATGCCTCCTCAAAACTGTATTATCGTTATTTCAGCATTCATAAGTGAACTGACCTATATTAAAAATATGGCCACTCTAGTGATTGGTCTACAATAAATGTATCAACTCATATGTATATATTATTCACTTATAAATTTTATGTTTTACGCTAGCTTCAGTTATCGACAATATATATAATATCATTCGATAAATTGATATTGTTGTAAAAGACAAAATTTTTTACATTTAAACGACTTAGCTATGACGTTTGAATATGTAAACTTTTAATTTATAGTGTATCATCTTGCTGGGGTTAAAGACATACATAGATACAAAAAACTCGGCTATTATACAATAGCCGAGTTAATATTGCTTATGCTTTTTGAATTGTGATAGTCCAAGATGCATCATCTAACTGTTCATAGTTTGTCACTGGATATCCTTGTTCAGCTGCCCAGTTAGGGATAGCTTCAGTTGCTTGCGTGCAGTCAAAATCAATCTTTAATTCGTCTCCATTATCTAAAGTTACCATTTTTTTCTGAGCTTCTATTAATGGGAATGGACATACCATTCCTACAGTTCCTAATTCATATACCATAATTTATTTTCCTCCCTATTATGTTGTTTGTGTTTGACCACTTAAATGCGCACTATTTGCTGAAGTGCTTTGTTCTTTTTGAGCTTTTTTCATAGGTCTAATAAAGATAAAGTAACTCATAAACCATGCACCTAAAATCATTGAAGCTAAGGCAATCCAACCTTGCCATGACATTGTGGCAGTTGATACTAAACCGTTACCGATTGAACAACCTCCTGCTACAGATGCACCAAAGCCCATGCACATACCACCAAATACGCTATTTCTAATTGTCTTTTTATCTGGTAATCTCCATTTGAATTCTCTTGATCCTTTAGCAGCAACATAAGAACCTAAAAAGATACCTAAGACTAAAAATACGCCCCAGTCTAATAGTTTAACGTCACCACTAATTAAAAATTGAACTAAGTTAGCTGAAGGTGTAGTAATACCTAAGCCGTCCATTCGACCTGTTGCTTCACTTGCTGGCCATGCTAATAAAGCAATTAAACCAACTACGATAGCTGCAACGAAAGGATGATATTTTTTCTCAAATAAGTAGTAACGTATGCCTGTAAATTTACGTTTTAAAGTTGGTACAGCAACTTTTGGCTTGCGTAATGTTTTAGTTACGAAAAATACAGTTACAATCACCAATAATAAAACCCAAACCCACATAGGAATACCTGTCGTTTGTGCCATACTTGCATTAACATTTGTCGGTTTATTAACTTTATCCATTACAGGTAAAAGCAAGCCGAATTTTGTAACTGCAGCAGTGAAACCATATAACACTAATGCAATCCAACTACCTATTAAACCTTCACCGGCACGATACCAAGTACCCGTTGCACATCCTCCTGATAAAATCATCCCTATACCAAAAATAAATGATCCGATAACTGTCCCAATGATAGGGTATGATTCTGTAGGTATTGTAACGACGCCTGTAGATGTTAAGACAAGTAATCCAATACTTTGTACAGATATAGCTATTAATAAAGCATAAAACATTTTATTACTTTTCTGAATATACATATCTCGGAAACCGCCTGCTAAACAGAAGCGTGTACGTTGCATAACAAAACCTAATAACGCTCCAACGATGAGTCCACTAATTACTAACCACACCAAATAAATCCCTCTTTTCCGATTAAATTAATAAGAATAATAATATTAGATTTCATTCGTCTTTTCAAGAGCATTTGATAATTTGTAATAATATTGTAATCGAGATTTTTTTATACGTAGCAATTGCATAATTTAAATCTTTTGAACAGTTATTTAATAAGCAAAAGTTTTAAAATTAAAAAAGTTACCTTATGAGATAGTATCTGGCAGACATTATCTCATAAGGTAACTTAACTGTTTATTTGTCCCCGTAGTTGCGCATAAAGAATAATAAAGACTGTAATTCTATGCCTAGGTCAATATGATGGACTTGTACGTCTCCTGGGGTATGAACTCTTGTCGGCGTGAAATTCAATATACCTTTCACACCTGTTTGTACTAATTGATCCGTTACTTGTTGCGCTGCATTTTCATTTGTAGTAAGAATAACAACATCGATTTCTTCTTCTTTTAATATAGTTGCTATATCGTTATAATGCTTAACCTTAACATTGCCAACTTTAGTGCCTATAACATCTTCACGTATATCGAAGGCTTCTGTTATTGTCATTTCATCATGAATAGAAAAATTAAAATTTAATAATGCTTTCCCCAAATTACCAACTCCAACGATGGCAATTTTTATTTCATTATTTTCGTTTATTTCATGTTTAAAGAAGTTCAACAAACTATCTATGTTGTAACCGTATCCTTTTTTACCTAATTCTCCAAAATATGAAAAATCACGACGAATAGTAGCTGAATCTATATTTAGACCCTCACTAATCGTTTTTGAATTCACTCTATCTATGCCTTTTGATTTTAAAGTATTCACAAATCTATAATATAAAGGTAAACGCTTTAATGTAGCACGAGGAATTTTATCACTTTGATGCGCCAAAATTAAGTCCCCCTATTAATACGAAAATATACAAAGTTATAAATGTAATCAATTACCACAATATTATACATGAATAAAATAGAAAAATAAACAATCGTAGTTTTATCTAACACCTATATACGGTAAAATAGAACTATTAGTGAGGTGCACAAAACATGATATTATTACAACTAAACGATATATCAAAATCTTTCGATGGTGAAGACATTTTTAACGATGTAAATGTAGAAATTAAAACCGGTGAACGTATCGGTATTGTTGGTAGAAATGGTGCCGGCAAATCGACATTAATGAAAATAATTGCTGGTGTTGAAGGATATGATGATGGACATATTTCAAAAATCAAAAATTTAAAATTAGGTTATTTAACGCAACAAATGACATTAAATACAACTTCAACAGTTATTCAAGAAATGTCGAAACCATTTGAACATATAAAAAAACTTGGACAACAAATGAATAATGAAACTGATTGGTTGGCTCAACATGCAGATGATTTTGATAGTGATGACTATAAAGAGCATCTCGAAAAGTACGAAAGCCTATCTAACCAATTTGAACAACTAGAAGGTTATCAATATGAAAGTAAAATAAAAACTGTATTGCATGGTTTAAACTTTGAGGAAGCGGATTTTGATCGTCCTATTAATGATTTTAGTGGTGGTCAAAAGACGCGTTTATCATTAGCTCAAATGTTACTTAGTGAACCAGATTTACTGTTATTAGATGAGCCTACCAACCATCTTGATATGGAAACGACAGAATGGTTAGAGGGTTATTTAAATTACTTTAAGGGCGCTATCGTCATTATCAGTCACGACAGATATTTCTTAGATAAAATTGTTAATCAAATTTATGATGTAGCCTTAGGTGATGTACAACATTATCAAGGAAACTATGCTCAATTTATCGAACAACGTGACAAATATTATGCAAAACGAATGCAAGAATACGAAAAACAACAAGCAGAGATTAAAAAACTTGAAACATTTGTCGATAAAAATATTGCTAGAGCCTCTACTTCGGGTATGGCCAAAAGTAGGCGCAAGACTTTAGAAAAAATGCAAACAATTGATAAACCACTTATTGATGCGCGCAGCGCCAATATTACTTTTGATTTTGATCGCAACACTGGTAATGATGTATTTCATATTAAACAATTAGAAATTGGTTATGAAGAACCTATAACTGAACCTATTTCATTAGAAGTAACTAAGGGTGATCATATCGCAATAATTGGCCCAAATGGTATAGGTAAATCAACACTTATTAAAACAATCGCTGAAAAGCAACATGCACTAGCTGGGGATATTACGACTGGAGCCAATTTAAAAGTTGGTTACTATGATCAAAAGCAAGCCGAATTCAAGTCTACTAAAACAATTCTCGATTATGTATGGGATCAATACTCGACTATGAATGAAAAGGACATTAGAGCCGTTCTTGGCCGTTTCTTATTTGTACAAGAAGATGTTAAGAAAATTATTAACGATTTATCAGGTGGCGAAAAAGCAAGGCTTCAACTTGCATTATTAATGTTAGAACGCAATAACGTATTAATACTAGACGAACCTACCAACCACCTTGATATTGATTCGAAAGAAATGTTAGAACAAGCGCTACAAGATTTTGATGGCACAATTATTTTCGTGTCACATGATCGTTACTTTATTAATCAATTAGCTAATAAAATATTTGATTTAGATCGTTCAGGCGGCAGCTTGTATATCGGTGACTATCAGTATTATTTAGATAAAATCGCCGAACAACATGCACTAGCAGCGCAACAAGCAAATCTTGAAGAAACACAAAATCCATCGTTTGAAGAAAACAACAATACTAATTCATATCTCTCTCAAAAAGAACAGAAAAAAGAACAACGTCAAAGAGAGCGTAAAATAGCTCAATATGAGAGCGATATAGAAACTTACGAAAATAAAATCACTGAAATAGAAGAACAGTTACTATCACCAGAAATATACAATGATCCATCAAAATCAAATGAACTCGCACTTGAAAAAGAAAAAACCGAACAAAAATTAGAACATGCTATGACTGAATGGGAAGATTTACAGGAATCTTAACTTATAGTGCATTTAAAAAAAGGGGCGCAAATGAAATAACTCATTTGCCCTCCTTTTTTTATTAACTTTTTTATTCACATCTTAATTACGTTAATAAAGGCTATCCACAAAGTTATCCTAGTTATCCACAAGTAATATGTTACTATATTTCCCCCGTATTTTTAACTATTCAACCTAATCCACAGCTTTTTCCATAACTTATCCACAGTTTATACACTAATTGTTAATAAGTACGCACGTTCCCTATTGACATATTAATTACTATAAATTTCACATAACCTTGCGCCAAAATATAATAAATGACACAATTAACTCAAAGACTAGATATAAAAAGGAGCAGTTATACCATGCCAACTATTCTGTGGCTTATACTCGCATTAATAGTAGCTAGTATTTTATTAGTTATCATTACTGAAATCGTAAATAGCATTAGACTCAAAAATGAATTACCTACTTTATGGGAGCACATCAAACCATTAGAACGATTTACAAGGCCTAATAGTCGACATGATTATCAATATGAATTATACAAAGATGATTATGATACATACGCATTGATTGACGATAAAACTTGGAACGATTTAGACATGCCAAAGTTATTTAGTGTTATGAATTTCAACTTTACTGCTATTGGTGAAATGCGTTTAGTATGTGCATTGAGACACATGAAAAAAGTTAACAACGAAAAATTATTTCATGTGTTTAATAATAATGACAGTGTTCGAAATTTCGTCGCATACCATTTGGCTAAAATTGGAAAATCAATTTACCCTACTTTTCCAGATCAACTTCAACCAGTAAAACGCAACAATTTTTATATGCTTTCTACATATTTGCCTTTAATAGGTATAATCATTACTTTATTTAATACAGGTTTTGGGATAATGTTCCTATTATTAGTTTGTATTTATAATATGGCCTTAAGTGGCATGTTAAAGAGAACTTATATAGAAGATTTAAATTCAATTTTTTATAATTCTTCTGTTGTTAATAAAGCTTATAAATTAAGTAAATCCGAGGATTTGCCAGACATCGATGTAGATTTTAAACATTTTATTGTAGCACGTCGTTTCAGTTGGTTGTTAGGCAAGGCTTCTACCGATAATGACGCCTTCACGGTTATAGGATTTATTAAGATGCTTTTAATGCTCGATTATTTCCTATTCCATTTAATTCAATCTAGCTTTAAACGTTATGAGAACGAAGTACTCGCATGTTATGACTATATTGCTATGTTGGATAATCATTATTCTATTGCTTTATGGCGAAAAAGTTTGGACTTTTATTCAATACCTAAAAAAACGAATGAGGATACGGTAGAATTTGACGAGCTTGTACATCCGCTTCTAAACAATGCAGTTCCTAATAGTTTAACTTTAGATTTTAATATGTTGTTAACAGGTTCTAATGCTTCTGGTAAATCTACATTTATGAAGGCTCTAGCCTTAAATTTATTATTAGCCCAAAGTGTTAACACGACAACGGCTCAGAATTTTGTATATAAACCAGGTTTAATTTATACAGCAATGGTAAATCAAGATAGCATAACTTCTGGCGACAGCTATTTTATGACCGAATTAAAATCAATTAATCGTCTCTTTGAAATACCGCAAAATCAAAATGTATATTGCTTTATTGATGAAATATTTAAAGGTACTAACACAACAGAACGCATCGCCGCTTCTGAATCGGTATTATCTTATCTCAATGATTCAGAACAATTTACAATCATTGCAGCTACACACGATATAGAATTAGCAGATTTATTACAGGATAAATATGCCAACTATCACTTTAATGAATCTATTATGGATAATGAAATCCATTTTGACTTTACGATTAAAACTGGAAAAGCTGATACTCGTAATGCGATAGAATTATTACGTATCACCAAATTCCCACATTTTATTTATGAACGTGCCAAAAACAATGTTAAAGAAAGGTAATATAATTTTTTCTTCAACTTCTAAATCTGCTTAAAAACAAAAATGAGGTCGGACATCTAATCGTGTCTCGACCTCATTATTTTATTTCTTTTTCAACTTATTCTGCATTAACCATCCAAGTGACGCCAAATGGATCATTGAATAAACCGTATAATGGTGACCACTCTGTCTCACCTAATGGCATCGTTGCCACACAACCACCTTCTACAGCTTTATTAAAGAATGCAATTGCTTTTTCACGTTCTTGTTCATTATTATAATCAAAATTAAATGCTACGATTGCGCCACTGTTATCGATCTTTTTATTTTTCATTGTATCGCTACAGTAGAATGTTTCACCCATTATTTCGAATGCAGCATTCATAGTGAAATCAGCATCCACTTGATATTCTTCCGGTAAATCTCTAAACATTTCGTGATCTCCACCAACACGGTTTATGTTTGTTGCACCTAAATTTTTCTCATAAAAATTTAACGCTGCTAAGCTATTTTGAAAATTAAAATATTGAATTGCTTTCATTGAATGTCATCTCCTTCCGAATAATCTATCTATTGACTAATCACTAGTCATATAAATACCCTTTTTTCAGAAAAAAATTGTCATTTACTTTGATTATTTGCATTAAATTATTTAGACTTCATCAACAAAATATTCTAAATCTAAACCACTATCACCGTTTAAGTCCATATTTGCGCTTACGTTATTTAAATATAAATAATGTGCAGCAGCACCAATCATCGCACCATTATCAGTACATAATTTAGCCGAAGGAATTGCTAAGTGAATATTGTTAGCTTCACATGCTTTAGTCAGTTCATTACGTAAACCACTATTGCTCGCTACGCCACCAGCTACTATTAATTCTTTAACGCCATAAGCTTTACATGCTTGTATGGCTTTGCCTACTAATACTTCTACTACACTATTTTGGAAACTTGTTGCCACATCAGCATCTATAATTGTTTGATTCTTTTGTCGTTGATTATGCAGCGCATTAATTACTGCGCTTTTTAATCCACTAAAACTGAAATCATAACTATCTTTTTCTAACCACACACGCGGGAAGTTATACGTATCATTACCTTTACTGGCTAAATGGTCTATTTGAGGACCACCAGGATAACTTAAACCTAACGTACGTGCTACTTTATCGTAAGCTTCTCCAACCGCATCATCTCTTGTTTCACCAATAATTTCAAAACTTAAATGGTCTTTCATATAAATTAGTTCAGTATGACCACCTGAAACGATAAGTGCGATTAATGGAAAATTCATACCTTCTTCTAAATTGTTAGCATAAATATGACCCGCGATATGATGAACGGGAATTAATGGTTTATCGTAAGCAAATGCTAAAGCTTTAGCGGCATTTATACCTACCAACAATGCCCCTATTAATCCAGGTCCTTGCGTGACTGCTACAGCATCAATGTCTTCCATTGTTACTTGTGCTTCATTTAACGCTTTATCAATTGTAGTTGTAATACCTTCCACATGGTGTCTACTTGCTACCTCTGGTACAACGCCACCAAATCTTTTATGACTTTCTATTTGGCTTAAAACAATATTACTTTTAATTGTCGTACCATTTTCTATTATACTGACACTCGTTTCATCACAACTTGATTCAACAGCTAATATTAAAGTATCATTATTCATTTAAATTCACCCACATCACTAACGCATCCTCGCCTTCTCCATAATAATTTTTACGTTTACCGCCATATTGGAAACCTAAATTTTGGTACACATGTTGTGCCACATAATTATCTACACGTACTTCTAAACTTAATGCTTCACATTCTTCTTGAACATAATCAATAACGTATTTAAGTAGTAATTGCCCCAAACCATAGCCACGATATTGCTCGTCTATGGCAATAGTAGTAATTTGAGCATTATCTAATACAATCCACAATCCGACATAGCCTACAATTTGTTCGTCATATTCTATAACAAAATAAAATGCAAAATCATTTTGTTCAATTTCGTGATAAAAAGTATCTATTGTCCAAGAACTACTATCAAAACTCTTCCGTTCAATATCAAACACTTGTGGCACATCCGCCTTATCCATTAAGCGAATATTTAATTGTTGTTCTGTTTCGCTAACCAATTGCGTTCAGCCTCTGAAATTTTTAAGTAATTTGGAACAAATTCATGGATATTGACGGGTTTAGAGATTAAGGGTTTCATTGCATGGGCTTGTGGTAAATTAGGTAAACAATCACTATCTAATAAATGTGCTAATTTTTCAGTGTCTGCGCCTACGAAGAGGTATGGACGTCCATCTGCATGTAAGAATGATAATAAATCTTCTATAGTAATATATTGATCTGACATGATAGTTTCAAGATTCTCATTGTTATGTTGATAAACGCCAGCATACACTGCTTCTCGTCGTGCATCAAAAACAGGTACAATTAAGCGATCTTGTCGTTGTACCGTAGCTGCTAGAGCTGCTAATGAAGAAACACCATATAATGAAGCATTTAAAGCGTAGGCCAAAGTCTTAGCTACTGTAACACCTATTCTTAATCCTGTATATGAACCTGGCCCTTCAGCTACTACAATTGAATCAATATCCTGTTTAGTTAAATTGGCTTGCTCTAAAGCAGAAATGATTGCAGGCATTAATTGTACAGAATGGTTAACTTTTTTATCATTATTTATTTCAGCTAATATTGTATTATTGTCCATAATCGCTACGGAAAGTGGCTGGTTAGAAGTATCAATTAGAAGATAATTCACGTTCAACTGCCTCCTTTATTTCAGTATAATGTGTACCATTTGCTTCAATAGTAATTGTACGTTCATCAGTACTTACAGATTGAATATTTATCGTTAATGTATTAGTAGGAAGGTAAGCGGCAATATATTGACTCCATTCAATAACAGTAACTGCATTATCTTCAAAGTATTCTTGGAACCCTAAGTCCTCGGCAGATTCTTCTAATCTATAACAATCCATATGATGAAATTTTAAATCTTTTCCTTTATACGATTTAATGATGTTGAAGGTTGGCGAGTTTATATTTCTTTTAACGCCTAACGCTTTTCCAATAAATTGACTTAACGTCGTCTTGCCTGCCCCTAAATCACCATTTAATAAAATAACATCTCCAGCACTTAAATATTGAGTTAAACTTTGGCCAAATGCTTCCATGTCTTTTAAGTTATTTATTCTAATCATGTCACTACTCCTAGTATTAATGTTGCCCACTTCGTTTAATATTTATTTAGTTCATATAATAATATCTTTTATAATTAACTTCTACATTTTAACAAACTTTTCTCTATAATACTTTATTACTGACTAAGTTCTTATTTTAAAAAAATTGTAAGAATTGAAAGAAAATTCATTACAATCATTGACACGGCTTATAACTTGTAGTAAATTAAATTTATCAAATTTTTAGATAATTCAAACAAATGATATAAAAAACCATTCTTGAGGAAAGGAGCATAATAAAATGACTTATAATACAACAGTAAATCAACCAACAACAACAAATATTTTAGTCATTTTATTATGCTTATAGGACTGGAACTTTAGTATAGCAACTACTAAAAGTTTAAGTCCTATTTCTAGTTGAATGGGACTTGTAAGACGTCCCAATAAAAATATTGGGACGTCTTTTTATTTTCATTTTTTATGGGGGAATTCAAATGAGAAGCGACATGATAAAAAAAGGAGATCAACAGGCGCCAGCACGAAGTCTTTTACATGCCACCGGGGCATTAGAAAAACCAACAGATATGAACAAACCTTTTGTAGCAATTTGTAACTCTTATATAGACATCGTCCCAGGACATGTTCACTTAAGAGAACTTGCTGATATTGCAAAAGAAGCAATTAGAGAAGCCGGAGCAATACCTTTCGAATTCAATACAATTGGTGTTGACGATGGTATAGCAATGGGTCATATAGGAATGAGATATTCCTTACCTTCAAGAGAAATCATCGCAGATGCTGCTGAAACAGTTATAAATGCACATTGGTTCGATGGCGTATTTTATATTCCAAACTGTGACAAAATCACACCAGGCATGTTATTAGCATCTGTTAGAACTAACGTACCTGCAGTCTTTTGTTCAGGTGGACCAATGAAAGCAGGACTATCAACAGAAGGTAAAGCACTTACCCTATCATCAATGTTCGAAGCTGTTGGAGCATTTAAAGACGGTTCAATTTCTAAAGAAGAATTTTTAGATATGGAACAAAATGCATGTCCAACATGTGGATCTTGTTCAGGAATGTTTACAGCAAATTCAATGAACTGTTTGATGGAAGTACTAGGATTAGCTCTCCCATATAACGGTACTGCATTAGCAGTCAGTGATCAACGTAGAGAGATGATTAGAGAAGCAGCATTTAGATTAGTTGATAACATAAAAAATGATATTAAACCAAAAGACATCGTTACTAAAGAAGCTATTGATGATGCATTTGCTTTAGACATGGCAATGGGAGGTTCTACAAATACTGTATTACACACACTCGCAATTGCTAACGAAGCAGGCATTGATTACGATTTAACTCGCATTAACGAAATAGCTAAAAAGACACCTTACCTATCAAAAATTGCACCAAGTTCTTCATATTCAATGCATGATGTACATGAAGCAGGTGGTGTCCCAGCAATAATTAATGAACTTTTCAAAAAAGAAGGTACTTTACATCCAGATCGTATCACAGTTACAGGTAAAACTTTACGAGAAAACAACGAAGGCAAAGAAATTACTAACGCAGATGTCATTAGACATTTAGATAATCCATACGATAAACAAGGTGGACTTTCTATTCTATACGGTAATTTAGCTCCTAAAGGTGCAGTTATCAAAGTCGGTGGTGTTGATCCTTCAATTAAAGTATTTAAAGGAAAAGCTATTTGCTTCAACTCACATGATGAAGCAGTTGAAGCTATCGATAACCACACAGTTCGTGAAGGTCACGTTGTAGTTATTAGATATGAAGGTCCTAAAGGTGGTCCTGGAATGCCAGAGATGTTAGCCCCTACTTCTTCGATTGTAGGCAGAGGATTAGGAAAAGATGTTGCACTTATCACAGACGGACGTTTTTCTGGAGCGACACGTGGTATAGCAGTAGGACATATTTCTCCAGAAGCAGCATCTGGTGGTCCAATTGGATTAATCAGAGATGGTGATGACATTACGATTAACTTAACTGAACGTACATTAGAAGCTGATGTACCTACTGAAACATTAGAAGCAAGAAAACAAGAATTAAATCCATTTAAAGCAAAAGTAAAGACTGGTTATCTTGCAAGATATACAGCATTAGTTACAAGTGCCAATACGGGTGGCATCATGCAAGTACCTGAAAATCTCATTTAGGAGTGAAGTAAAATGGCTAAACAAGCAGAAACGATTTACCAAGAGCAAAATGAAACTTTGGAACAAATCGAACCTAACGAAGCTTATGAACAAACTGAACTAGAGACTGAAACTATAAATGATATGAAAACTGGTTCTGAATTGCTAGTTGACTCACTTGCACATGAAAATGTAGATTTTATATTTGGCTATCCAGGTGGTGCAGTTTTACCACTTTATGACACGTTTTATGATGGTAAAATCAAACACATTCTCGCACGACATGAACAAGGTGCAACACACGCTGCCGAAGGTTATGCGCGTGTTTCTGGCAAACCAGGTGTTGTAGTTGTAACAAGTGGCCCTGGAGCTACTAATGCTATTACTGGAATTGCTGATGCCTATAGCGATTCCTTACCATTAGTAGTTATTACTGGTCAAGTTGCAACACCAGGAATTGGTAAAGATGCATTCCAAGAAGCAGACTTACTATCAATGACGACACCGATTACGAAGCACAACTACCAAGTTAAAAATGTAAGTGATATACCAACAATTATTCATGAAGCATTTCATATCGCAAATACTGGTAGAAAAGGACCTGTAGTAATTGACTTCCCTAAAGATATGGGTATTTTATCAACAAATGCCGAACTATCTGAGGAATTGGATTTACCTGGTTATTCTATACCGAAAGAACCTAAGTTTGATGAAATTCAAAAACTTCGTGATTACTTAAAAACAGCACGCAAACCAGTTGTCTTAGCTGGTGCTGGTATTAATCATGCTAAAGCAAATGAAACATTTACTGAATTTGTTAATCGTCACCAACTACCAGTTGTTACTACATTATTAGGTTTAGGTGCTATTCCGTACGAACATCCCCTATTTTTAGGTATGGGCGGTATGCATGGCTCATATGCGAGTAACATGGCACTAACTGACTGTGATTTACTTATCAACTTTGGTAGTAGATTTGATGACAGATTAGCGAGTAACCCTGATGAATTTGCGCCTAATGCCAAAATCGTACACGTAGATATCGATCCTTCAGAAATTAATAAAATTATTGATACTGATTTAGGTATCGTTGCAGATTGTAAAGCAGTATTAGAAGCTTTATTAGCTTTTGATAGTTATTCAATCAGACATGATGAATGGTTAGACACTTGCAACAACAATAAAGCAACTCATCCTTTCAAATATGGTGAAGAGGAAGATAATTTCTCTAAACCACAACGTACGATTGAACACGTTGGTAAAATCACTGAGGGAGATGCAATCGTTACTACAGACGTTGGTCAACATCAAATGTGGGTAGCACAATATTATCCATTTAAAACACATGGCCAATTAGTTACAAGTGGTGGCTTAGGTACAATGGGCTTCGGTATTCCTGCAGCGATTGGAGCAAAATTAGCTAGACCTGATAAAACAGTTGTTACATTCGTTGGAGACGGTGGTTTCCAAATGACTAACCAAGAACTTGCAATCTTAGGTGAATATGGTTTAGACATTAAAGTTGTACTAGTAAATAATGGTACTTTAGGTATGGTTAAACAATGGCAAGATAAATTCTTTAAACAAAGATTTTCACATTCTGTATTTAATGATCAACCCGACTTCATTAAATTAGGTGAAGCATATGGCGTTAAAGGTTATATGATTGATGACCCAAGTAAACTAGAACAACAATTAGACGAAGCTTTCGCTTATGACGGTCCAGCATTAATTGAAGTTAGAATTTCACCCGTTGAAGCAGTTACACCTATGGTCCCTTCTGGTAAACCTAATCACGAAATGGAGGGCTTATAATGAGAAGAACTTTTCGTACGAAAGTAAGAGATAAAGCTGGTACATTAAATCGTTTAACAAGTATCTTTGTCAGGAGACAATTTAACATTGTTACATTGTCTGCCACGCCAACAGTTGAAGAAGGTATTTCTGATATTACTTTCGTGGCAGAAGTGCCTGACAGTGACGTATTAAGAAATTTAATTACGCAGCTTGAAAAGCAAATTAATATTATAAGTGTTGAAGATATCACAGATACAAATACTTATAACAGAGAATTAGTACTCGTAAAATTACGCACACCTGAAAACAATGAACAATTACAAAAGCTAATCCAACCGTATGATGCGCTAGTATCTATTTTGAAGGATGAAGAACAATTTACTTATCTTCAAGCTTCAGGTCCACAATACACGATGGACAATTTAATAGATGATCTATCATCATACAACATAGAACAGATAGCAAGAACAGGTTCAGCAGGCATTATTTAATTTGTCTGAATATTAAGAAATCAATTTAACAAAACATGGAGGATTTTATTATGACAACAGTTTATTATGATCAATCAGTAACGAAAGATGCATTACAAGGAAAGAAAATTGCAGTTATCGGTTATGGTTCTCAAGGCCATGCTCATGCTCAAAACTTAAAAGATAATGGTTACGATGTAATCATCGGTATCCGCCCAGGTAAATCTTTCAATAAAGCAAAAGATGATGGCTTTGAAGTATATCCAGTGGACGAAGCAGCAAAACAAGCTGATGTAATCATGATTCTATTGCCTGATGAAATTCAAGGTAGTGTATATAAAGAAGAAATTGAACCAAACTTAGAAGATAATAACGCATTAGTATTTGCACATGGTTTCAACATTCACTTTGATGTAATTCAACCACCTTCAACAGTAGATGTATTCTTAATCGCACCAAAAGGTCCAGGACATTTAGTTCGTCGTACATTTACTGAAGGTAGCGCAGTACCTGCCCTATTCGCAGTTGAACAAGATGCAAGTGGCGAAGCAAGAGACGTAGCATTAAGTTACGCAAAAGGTATCGGCGCAACACGAGCTGGTGTTATTGAAACATCATTTGCTGAAGAAACTGAAACTGACCTATTTGGTGAACAAACAGTATTATGTGGTGGCGTAACAAAATTAATCCAATCTGGTTTCGAAACATTAGTTGAAGCGGGTTACCAACCAGAAATCGCTTATTTCGAAGTACTACATGAAATGAAATTAATTGTTGACCTTATGTACGAAGGTGGCATGGAAAACATGCGTTACTCAATTTCTAATACAGCTGAATTTGGTGACTATGTTTCAGGTCCACGTGTAATCACACCGGATGTTAAAGACAATATGAAAGCCGTATTAAAAGATATTCAAGATGGTAACTTTAGTGATCGTTTCATTAAAGACAGTGAAAACAACTTTAATGAATTCCATAAATTACGTGAAGAACAACATGGTCATCAAATCGAAGCAGTTGGTCGCGACCTAAGAGAAATGATGCCATTTATTAAATCTAAAAGTATTGAAAAATAATAAAGTATTACTTTAGTTGTTTCGTAACTTTATTTTGACAATCACTGTACTCTATAGAGTATTGGTGATTCGTCATCAGTTACGAATTATTCATACTAAAGAGATCTTTTTCGGGATAATTATATAGTTAGGAGATGTTTAAAATGAGTAGCCATATTCAAATTTTTGATACAACACTTAGAGACGGGGAACAAACACCAGGAGTCAACTTTTCTTTCGAAGAGAGACTAAAAATAGCTCAACAACTAGAAAAATGGGGAGTAGATATTATAGAAGCAGGCTTCCCCGCTTCCAGCACAGGAAGTTTTAAATCGGTAGAAGCCATTGCTAAAACATTAACAACTACGGCCGTATGTGGCTTAGCACGTTGTGTAAAATCAGATATCGATGCAGTTTATGAAGCAACTAAAGAAGCTGCAATTCCTAGAATTCACGTCTTCGTCGCCACAAGCCCTATTCATCGTGATTCTAAACTTAAAATGTCACAAGATGAAGTGCTTGAATCTATTAAAGAACATGTTGAGTACGCTAAACAATATTTCGAAGTAGTACAATTTTCACCAGAAGATGCAACACGTACAGAACCAGATTTCTTATTAAAAGCTGTACAAACAGCTGTAGATGCTGGTGCAAGTGTTATTAATATACCAGACACTGTAGGTTTCAGTTATCCAACTGAATATGGCAAAATATTTAAAACATTAATCGAAACTATCGAAAGTGATCACGAAGTAATTTATAGCGCACATTGTCATGACGACTTAGGATTAGCTGTTGCTAATAGTATGGCAGCAATCGAAAATGGTGCTAAACGTATTGAAGGTACTTTAAATGGTATTGGAGAACGTGCAGGTAATACGGCACTTGAAGAAGTTGCACTTGGCCTTTACGTTCGCCAAGATCATTACCAAAACCAATCAAAAATCAATTTAGCCGAAACAAAACAAACTTCTGATTTGATTGCCCGTTACGCAGGTATTCGAGTCCCTAAAAACAAAGCAATTGTCGGACAAAATGCATTCAGCCACGAATCAGGAATTCACCAAGATGGTGTACTTAAAAACCCTGAAACTTATGAAATTATGACACCACAACTTGTCGGTGTTAAAACGACAGAATTACCACTAGGCAAACTATCTGGTAAACATGCTTTTGCAGAAAAACTTACTGCTTTAGGTTATGATGTAGAACCTGAAGAACAAAAAGTTCTATTCAAGCAATTTAAAGAAATTGCAGATAAGAAAAAAGCAGTTACAGACAGAGATATACATGCATTAATCCAAGGTACATCTCATGAACAAAGTGCAAGCTATCAAGTAGATACATTACAATTACAATTCGTCTCTAATGGCCTACAAAGTGCTGTAGTAGTCATTAAAGACAAAGATGGTAATACTTATCAAGATTCTAGTATTGGTACAGGATCAATCGTCGCTGTATATAATGCAGTGGACCGTATTTTCGATAGAGAAACTGAACTATTAGATTATACCATTGATTCCGTTACTGAAGGCTCTGACGCACAAGCGGAAGTACACGTTCAACTTAAAATTGATGACCAAATTGTCTCAGGCGTAGGTATCGACCATGATATCTTACTAGCTTCTTGTAAATCATATGTAGAAGCTCAAGCCAAATATGTAAATGAATCAACTGAGAAAGAAGGCATAAAGTCATGAGTTATAACATAGTTTCATTACCTGGAGATGGTATAGGACCTGAAATTATGAGTGGTTCATTAGAAATCTTAGAACAACTAAGTAAAAAATTTAATTTCGATTACTCTGTTGAAGAATATGATTTCGGTGGTATCGCTATCGATAATCATGGTACACCATTACCAGATGACACATTAACGGCTTGTCAAAATGCCGATGCTATACTTTTAGGTTCAGTTGGTGGACCAAAATGGACTGACCCAAATAACAGACCTGAACAAGGCCTATTAGGTATTAGAAAAACACTAGGTCTCTTTGCAAATATTAGACCTACAACAGTAACTCAAGGTACAAGTCATTTGTCCCCTATTAAAGAATCACGAGTAACTGGTACAGATTTTGTAATCGTTCGTGAGTTAACTGGTGGTATTTATTTCGGTGAACCAAAACATTGGAATCAAGATCAAGCATTAGATTCATTAACATATACAAAACCAGAAATTGAACGTATCGCACATGTTGCATTTAAACTAGCACAAAAGCGTAATAAAAAGCTCACATCAGTAGATAAAGAGAACGTTTTATCATCTAGTAAATTATGGCGCCAAGTTATTAATAATGTAGCGACAGAATATCCAGATGTTGAAGTCAATCACCTACTTGTTGATGCTTGCGCAATGCATTTAATTACTAATCCAACTCAATTTGACGTTATTGTAACTGAAAATCTATTTGGTGATATTTTAAGTGATGAAGCTTCTGTTATGCCAGGTTCTTTAGGTTTGTCACCATCAGCTAGTTTTAGTGAACAAGGAACAAGACTTTACGAACCTATACACGGTTCTGCGCCTGACATTGCAAACCAAAACAAAGCAAATCCATTTGGTATGTTACTATCCGTAGCTATGTGTCTACGAGAAAGTTTTGGCGAAGAACAAGCAGCATCACATTTAGAACAAACAGTTTATCAACTTATTAAAGATGGCAAGACGACAAGTGACCTTGGAGGTCAAAGTACTACTACAGAAGTCTTTCAATTTGTGAAAGAAAATATATAAAGGAGGAGATGTCATATGGGTAAAACACTATTCGATAAAGTTTGGAACAAACACGTTTTGACTGGGGAAGAAGGTTCTCCGCAGTTATTATACATTGACTTACATTTAATTCATGAAGTTACATCTCCTCAAGCATTTGAAGGACTTAGACTTCAGAATAGACAACTTAGAAGACCAGATCTAACTTATGCAACGTTAGATCATAACGTGCCTACCGTTGATATTTTTAATATTAAGGATGAAATTGCAAATAAACAAATCACAACTTTGCAAGAAAATGCTAAAGCATTCGGTGTTCATATTTTTGATATGGGCTCAGATGAACAAGGTATTGTACACATGGTTGGACCAGAAACTGGTTTAACTCAACCGGGCAAAACAATAGTATGTGGTGACTCACATACTGCTACACATGGTGCATTCGGTGCCATTGCCTTTGGTATTGGTACGAGTGAAGTTGAACATGTTTTTGCAACACAAACATTGTGGCAAACTAAACCTAAAAATCTTAAAATTGACGTTAAAGGTAAACTACCAACTGGCGTCTATGCTAAAGATATAATTCTATATCTTATTAATCAATATGGTGTAGATTTTGGTACAGGTTATGCCCTAGAGTTTTCTGGAGAAACAATTCGTAACCTTTCTATGGAAGCACGTATGACAATTTGTAATATGGCAATTGAAGCAGGTGCAAAATACGGAATGATGCAACCTGATGAAACTACATTTGAATATGTCAAAGGTCGTCCATATGCTACAAATTATCAATATGATGTTGATGAATGGCGTGAATTATATACAGATGACGACGCTCAATTCGATAAAGTTATCGAAATGGATGTAACTGATCTAGAACCTCAAGTTACTTGGGGCACTAATCCTGAAATGGGTGTTAGTTTTAACACACCTTTCCCTGAGATTAAAAATGTTAATGATGAACGCGCATATGACTATATGGGTCTACAACCTGGTCAAAAAGCAGAAGATATTGAATTAGGCTATGTATTCTTAGGTTCATGTACAAATGCTAGACTTTCTGACTTAGTGGAAGCAAGTCACATCGTAAAAGGAAATAAAGTTCACCCAAATATTACTGCTATCGTTGTTCCAGGCTCAAGAACAGTTAAGCACGAAGCTGAAAAGCTAGGTATCGATAAAATATTTAAAGAAGCAGGTTTTGATTGGAGAGAGCCAGGTTGTTCAATGTGTCTAGGCATGAACCCAGACCAAGTACCTAATGGTGTACATTGTGCTTCTACAAGTAATAGAAACTTTGAAGGACGTCAAGGTAAAGGTGCACGTACACATCTTGTCTCCCCTGCAATGGCAGCTGCTGCCGCAATCAATGGTAAATTCGTAGATGTTAGAAAGGTGGTCGTTTAACATGGATGTAAAACCAATCACAACATATACTGGAAAAATAGTACCACTTTTCCATGATAATATTGACACTGACCAAATTATTCCTAAAGTTCATTTGAAAAGAATTTCTAAAACTGGTTTCGGCCCTTTCGCATTTGATGAATGGCGCTATTTAGATGATGGTTCTGACAACCCAGACTTTAACCCTAATAAACCTGAATATGAAGGCGCATCAATACTAGTTACTGGCGATAATTTCGGTTGTGGTTCTAGTAGAGAACACGCAGCATGGGCAATTAAAGACTATGGATTCGATATTATAATCGCTGGTAGTTATAGTGATATTTTCTATATGAATTGTACAAAAAATGGTATGTTACCTATTTCTTTAGATGAAGATGCTAGAAAACATTTGGCTTCATACTCAGAAATAACAGTAGATTTACCTAATCAGACCGTATCAACTCCTGAAAAATCTTTCCATTTCGATATTGATGCTACGTGGAAAAACAAACTCGTAAATGGTTTAGATGATATAGCAGTAACACTGCAATATGAAGATGAAATTGCAGCTTATGAAAATGCAAAAGCATTTCAATAAAGAAATTCAAAAGTAAAGGTGTGAAATTTATGACAGTTAAAACTACAGTATCATCCAAAGATATAGATGAAGCTTTTTTAAATTTAAAAGATGTTGCAAAAGAAACACCCCTACAAAAAGATCACTATCTATCACATAAATATGATTGTAACGTTTACTTAAAACGCGAAGATCTTCAGTGGGTACGTTCATTTAAACTTCGAGGTGCTTATAACGCAATTATCGCTTTAAATGAGAAAGACCGACAAAATGGTATAACTTGTGCTAGTGCAGGAAATCACGCACAAGGTGTAGCATACACAGCGAGTAAATTAAATTTAACTGCTGTAATCTTTATGCCTGTAACAACCCCACTTCAAAAAATAAACCAAGTAAAATTCTTTGGTGGCAGTAATGTTGAGGTTGTTTTAACAGGTGATACATTCGATGAATGCTTAAAAGAAGCACTCACATATACACAAGATTACGCAATGAATTTCATTGACCCTTTCAATAATATTTATACAATTGCAGGACAAGGTACGTTAGCCAAAGAAATTATTGAACAATCTAAAGAGGACGATATTCACTTTGATTATCTATTTGCTGCTATCGGTGGCGGTGGTCTTATTTCAGGCGTAGGTACTTATTTTAAAGACCATTCGAAAGATACATCAATTGTAGGTGTTGAACCAGCTGGTGCAAGCAGCATGTATGAATCAGTAGTTGTTGAAAATAAAATTGTTACATTAGAAAATATCGAAAAATTCGTCGATGGTGCATCCGTTGCACGAGTCGGAGAAATTACTTATGACATTGCTCAAAAAGTTGTAGATGAATACGTACAAGTAGATGAAGGTGCCGTTTGTTCTACAATATTAGATATGTATTCTAAACAAGCTATTATTGCAGAACCCGCTGGTGCATTAAGTGTATCTGCATTAGAGCAATATAAATCTAAAATTAAAGGCAAAAACGTCGTTTGTATCGTAAGTGGTGGTAATAATGATATTAACAGAATGAAAGAGATTGAAGAACGTTCATTACTATTCGAAGAAATGAAACATTACTTTATCTTGAACTTCCCACAAAGACCAGGCGCTTTACGCGAATTTGTAAACGACGTACTTGGACCTAAAGATGATATTACTAAATTTGAATATCTCAAAAAATCATCTCAAAATACAGGTACCGTTATAATTGGTATTCAACTAAACAACCATAGTGACTTGGATAATTTAAAAGCCAATGTTACTGAATTTGATCCATCTAATATTTATATTAATGAAAACAAAATGCTTTATTCATTATTAATTTAATTAAAAGGTTCTATATACGAAAGTGTATAGAACCTTTTTTTAAAGTCCCACTAAAGTACCACTAAAGTACCACTTCCTCATTTATGAGGTTAGTGGGACTTATGCAGTTGCACTAGCAACTGTATTCCTTTTAAAGTGTCACTTCCTTATTTATAAGGTTAGTGGGACTTATGCAGTTGCACTGGCAACTGTATTCCTTTTAAAGTGTCACTTCCTCATTTATGAGGTTAGTGATACTTACGCAGGTGTTATTCACCTGTGTTCCTCTATTATTAGCGGGATGTAAGTCTGCTACCATCGGCGCTAAGAAGCTTCCTTGGCTTGAGGCAAGCGCTCGCATCTTTCCTCACTTGCTTGCCTCGCTTACTTGCTTACCTGCTCGTAAGCGCGTGGCGCGATGCACTGAGTTCGTCATCTTCAAACGCTTTCTCTGCGCCAATGGGTTTAATGTTTTATTTTCAATTTATATTAAAAGACCTACGGTCTTAATGTAATTTAATAATTACTTTACGAAGTTAAGCTCCTTTAGGCATAAAAAAAAGAGACCTTTTGCTCTCTTGATTGCCTGGCAACCCACTCTTTAAGTTTAGTGGGACTTACACAGGTGTTATTCACCTGTGTTCCTCTATTATTAGCGGGATGTAAGTCTGCTACCATCGGCGCTAAGAAGCTTCCTTGGCTTGAGGCAAGCGCTCGCATCTTTCCTCACTTGCATGCCTCGCTTACTTGCTTACCTGCTCGTAAGCGCGTGGCGCGATGCACTGAGTTCGTCATCTTCAAACGCTTTCTCTGCGCCAAAGGTTTAATATTCTATTTGTAGTTAATATAAAGACCTTCGGTCTTAAAATGTTTTAAAGTGTTCTAAACATTACTTTAAGAAGTTAAGCTCCTTTTAGGCATAAAAAAAAGAGACCCTTGGGTCTCTTGATTGCCTGGCAACGTCCTACTCTAGCGGGACGTAAGTCCGACTACCATCGGCGCTAAGGAGCTTAACTTCTGTGTTCGGCATGGGAACAGGTGTGACCTCCTTGCCATTGTCACCAGACAATGATGTATAAAAGTTATACATTCAAAACTAGATAGTAAGTAAATATCATTTTACCAATCAAAACATTTAAATTGATTAAGTCTTCGATCGATTAGTATTCGTCAGCTCCACATGTCGCCATGCTTCCACCTCGAACCTATTAACCTCATCATCTTTGAGGGATCTTATAACCGAAGTTGGGAAATCTCATCTTGAGGGGGGCTTCATGCTTAGATGCTTTCAGCACTTATCCCGTCCATACATAGCTACCCAGCGATGCCGTTGGCACGACAACTGGTACACCAGAGGTATGTCCATCCCGGTCCTCTCGTACTAAGGACAGCTCCTCTCAAATTTCCTACGCCCACGACGGATAGGGACCGAACTGTCTCACGACGTTCTGAACCCAGCTCGCGTACCGCTTTAATGGGCGAACAGCCCAACCCTTGGGACCGACTACAGCCCCAGGATGCGATGAGCCGACATCGAGGTGCCAAACCTCCCCGTCGATGTGAACTCTTGGGGGAGATAAGCCTGTTATCCCCGGGGTAGCTTTTATCCGTTGAGCGATGGCCCTTCCATGCGGAACCACCGGATCACTAAGTCCGTCTTTCGACCCTGCTCGACTTGTAAGTCTCGCAGTCAAGCTCCCTTATGCCTTTACACTCTGTGAATGATTTCCAACCATTCTGAGGGAACCTTTGAGCGCCTCCGTTACTCTTTAGGAGGCGACCGCCCCAGTCAAACTGCCCATCTGACACTGTCTCCCACCATGATCAATGGTGCGGGTTAGAAATCCAACACAGCGAGGGTAGTATCCCACCAACGCCTCCACGTAAACTAGCGTTCACGCTTCTAAGGCTCCTACCTATCCTGTACAAACTGTGCCGAATTTCAATATCAGACTGCAGTAAAGCTCCACGGGGTCTTTCCGTCCTGTCGCGGGTAACCTGCATCTTCACAGGTACTATGATTTCACCGAGTCTCTCGTTGAGACAGTGCCCAAATCGTTACGCCTTTCGTGCGGGTCGGAACTTACCCGACAAGGAATTTCGCTACCTTAGGACCGTTATAGTTACGGCCGCCGTTTACTGGGGCTTCGATTCGTAGCTTCGCAGAAGCTAACCACTCCTCTTAACCTTCCAGCACCGGGCAGGCGTCAGCCCCTATACATCACCTTACGGTTTAGCAGAGACCTGTGTTTTTGATAAACAGTCGCTTGGGCCTATTCACTGCGGCTCTCCCGGGCGTTAACCCTAGAGAGCACCCCTTCTCCCGAAGTTACGGGGTCATTTTGCCGAGTTCCTTAACGAGAGTTCGCTCGCTCACCTTAGAATTCTCATCTTGACTACCTGTGTCGGTTTGCGGTACGGGCACCTAATATTCTAGCTAGAGGCTTTTCTTGGCAGTGTGAAATCAACGACTCGAGGAAACAATTTCCTCTCCCCATCACAGCTTGACCTTATGAGTGCCGGATTTGCCTAACACTCAGTCTTACTGCTTGGACGTGCACTCCAACAGCACGCTTCGCCTATCCTACTGCGTCCCCCCATCGCTTAAAACGAATTTAGGTGGTACAGGAATATCAACCTGTTATCCATCGCCTACGCCTATCGGCCTCAGCTTAGGTCCCGACTAACCCAGAGCGGACGAGCCTTCCTCTGGAAACCTTAGTCAATCGGTGGACGGGATTCTCACCCGTCTTTCGCTACTCACACCGGCATTCTCACTTCTAAGCGCTCCACATGTCCTTGCGATCATGCTTCAACGCCCTTAGAACGCTCTCCTACCATTGTCCTACGGACAATCCACAGCTTCGGTAATATGTTTAGCCCCGGTACATTTTCGGCGCAGTGTCACTCGACTAGTGAGCTATTACGCACTCTTTAAATGATGGCTGCTTCTAAGCCAACATCCTAGTTGTCTGGGCAACGCCACATCCTTTTCCACTTAACATATATTTTGGGACCTTAGCTGGTGGTCTGGGCTGTTTCCCTTTCGAACACGGACCTTATCACCCATGTTCTGACTCCCAAGTTAAATTGATTGGCATTCGGAGTTTGTCTGAATTCGGTAACCCGAGAAGGGCCCCTCGTCCAAACAGTGCTCTACCTCCAATAATCATCACTTGAGGCTAGCCCTAAAGCTATTTCGGAGAGAACCAGCTATCTCCAGGTTCGATTGGAATTTCTCCGCTACCCACAACTCATCCGCTCACTTTTCAACGTAAGTCGGTTCGGTCCTCCATTCAGTGTTACCTGAACTTCAACCTGGTCATGGGTAGATCACCTGGTTTCGGGTCTACGACCAAATACTCAACGCCCTATTCAGACTCGCTTTCGCTACGGCTCCACATTTCCTGCTTAACCTTGCATCAAATCGTAACTCGCCGGTTCATTCTACAAAAGGCACGCCATCACCCATTAACGGGCTCTGACTACTTGTAAGCACACGGTTTCAAGTTCTCTTTCACTCCCCTTCCGGGGTACTTTTCACCTTTCCCTCACGGTACTGGTTCACTATCGGTCACTAGAGAGTATTTAGCCTTGGGAGATGGTCCTCCCAGATTCCGACGGAATTTCACGTGCTCCGTCGTACTCAGGATCCACTCAAGAGGGTTATCGTTTTCGACTACAGGATTATTACCTTCTTTGATGTATCTTTCCAGATACTTCGTCTAACAATAACTTTTGTAACTCCGTATAGAGTGTCCTACAACCCCAACAAGCAAGCTTGTTGGTTTGGGCTGTTCCCGTTTCGCTCGCCGCTACTCAGGGAATCGATTTTTCTTTCTCTTCCTCCGGGTACTAAGATGTTTCAGTTCTCCGGGTATGCCTTCTAACATGCTATGTATTCACATGTTGATAACACGACATGACTCGTGTTGGGTTTCCCCATTCGGAAATCTCTGGATCAAAGCTTACTTACAGCTCCCCAAAGCATATCGTCGTTAGTAACGTCCTTCTTCGGCTTCTAGTGCCAAGGCATCCACCGTGCGCCCTTAATAACTTAATCTTTTTGTTTTCAAGTCAAACGCTCGCATTCTGCTTTGTTGCTTCGTCTGATTGTCAGTTGTTTACAGAAGTAAACGCCTTAAATCATCCTCGCAACGCATTGACTGACAAACGTTTTCTTTTGAAAACATCTATCGAAGTCAAACGCAATGTTTAACTCAAAACCCAAAATGTTATTAATCTGTGAGTGTTCTTTCGAACACTAGCGATTATTTTAGTTTGAATTCAAGCTTTTTAAAACTCTAATTCACTCGGTTTTGCTTGGTAAAATCTATATTTTACTTACTTATCTAGTTTTCAATGTACAATCTTTGAATACTCTATGAGCATTCAAAACTGAATACAATATGTCTACGTTATTCCGTTTCATCTTCGTAGAAGATGTTCCGAATATATCCTTAGAAAGGAGGTGATCCAGCCGCACCTTCCGATACGGCTACCTTGTTACGACTTCACCCCAATCATTTGTCCCACCTTCGACGGCTAGCTCCATAATGGTTACTCCACCGGCTTCGGGTGTTACAAACTCTCGTGGTGTGACGGGCGGTGTGTACAAGACCCGGGAACGTATTCACCGTAGCATGCTGATCTACGATTACTAGCGATTCCAGCTTCATGTAGTCGAGTTGCAGACTACAATCCGAACTGAGAACAACTTTATGGGATTTGCATGACCTCGCGGTTTAGCTGCCCTTTGTATTGTCCATTGTAGCACGTGTGTAGCCCAAATCATAAGGGGCATGATGATTTGACGTCATCCCCACCTTCCTCCGGTTTGTCACCGGCAGTCAACTTAGAGTGCCCAACTTAATGATGGCAACTAAGCTTAAGGGTTGCGCTCGTTGCGGGACTTAACCCAACATCTCACGACACGAGCTGACGACAACCATGCACCACCTGTCACTTTGTCCCCCGAAGGGGAAAGCTCTGTCTCCAGAGTGGTCAAAGGATGTCAAGATTTGGTAAGGTTCTTCGCGTTGCTTCGAATTAAACCACATGCTCCACCGCTTGTGCGGGTCCCCGTCAATTCCTTTGAGTTTCAACCTTGCGGTCGTACTCCCCAGGCGGAGTGCTTAATGCGTTAGCTGCAGCACTAAGGGGCGGAAACCCCCTAACACTTAGCACTCATCGTTTACGGCGTGGACTACCAGGGTATCTAATCCTGTTTGATCCCCACGCTTTCGCACATCAGCGTCAGTTACAGACCAGAAAGTCGCCTTCGCCACTGGTGTTCCTCCATATCTCTGCGCATTTCACCGCTACACATGGAATTCCACTTTCCTCTTCTGCACTCAAGTCTCCCAGTTTCCAATGACCCTCCACGGTTGAGCCGTGGGCTTTCACATCAGACTTAAGAAACCGCCTACGCGCGCTTTACGCCCAATAATTCCGGATAACGCTTGCCACCTACGTATTACCGCGGCTGCTGGCACGTAGTTAGCCGTGGCTTTCTGATTAGGTACCGTCAAGGTGCGCACAGTTACTTACGCACTTGTTCTTCCCTAATAACAGAGCTTTACGATCCGAAGACCTTCATCACTCACGCGGCGTTGCTCCGTCAGGCTTTCGCCCATTGCGGAAGATTCCCTACTGCTGCCTCCCGTAGGAGTCTGGACCGTGTCTCAGTTCCAGTGTGGCCGATCACCCTCTCAGGTCGGCTACGTATCGTTGCCTTGGTAAGCCGTTACCTTACCAACTAGCTAATACGGCGCGGGTCCATCTATAAGTGATAGCAAGGCCATCTTTCACTGTAGAACCATGCGGTTCTACATATTATCCGGCATTAGCTTCGGTTTCCCGAAGTTATTCCAGTCTTATAGGTAGGTTACCCACGTGTTACTCACCCGTCCGCCGCTAACGTCAAAGGAGCAAGCTCCTTATCTGTTCGCTCGACTTGCATGTATTAGGCACGCCGCCAGCGTTCATCCTGAGCCAGGATCAAACTCTCCATAAAAAATTATGATGTTTGATTAGCTCATAAATACTAATTGTGTGTTATCTCTAACACGTTTAAACCAACGATTATATCGTTGCGTTTGGAATTAACGTTGACATATTGCAATTCAGTTTTCAATGTTCATTATCTTTCTAAATGGAGCGGGTGATGGGAATCGAACCCACAACATCAGCTTGGAAGGCTGAGGTTTTGCCATTAAACTACACCCGCATATATAAAATTAAATGTTTTTGATGCGGTCGAGAGGACTCGAACCTCCACGGGATCTCTCCCACTAGGCCCTCAACCTAGCGCGTCTGCCATTCCGCCACGACCGCTTGGCAAAACGGAAGTTATCAATTTAGAACATTATTAATTATACTGTAATTAAATGTCTATGTCAACAACTTTATAAGTTAAATTTTAATCAGTGAATCGTTAACTATTTGTTTGATGCGCTGTTTTTTCGACATTTATTACTATACGACATTATACCCTTCAGCGTCAATGCTTTTTATATATTTAATTAATAATATTTTTCTTTAAAATAACTATATTACACATTCAGTGATAATTTTATATATTATATTATAAAATCCGCCCATTTTTGGGCGGATTTAAATTTTATTTTAATGTATTTAACAACTTCAACTTACCTTTACATAAGCCACAAGCCATTTTTCTCGTGTTAACTTTTTTAATTCTCATAAACTGTTTTCCACATTTAGTACATTGATATAAATAATTTGCTCTTTCTTCATAACTTTTAGTTGGTGTACAAAAACGTGGTGCATTGACAGAAGCACTTAAAATTTTAAAATCTCTATCTCTATGTTTATAGCCTCTGCCTTCTATATGCAAATGATAGTGACATAATTCATGTTTAATGATGTCTTTAATTGCTTCTATGCCAAATTTTTCATATTGCTTATAGTTTATTTCAATATTATGGCTATCTAGTAGGTATCTTCCACCAGTAGTCCGCAACCTATGGTTAAAGTAAGCTTTATGTTTAAAGTTTTTGTCAAAGTGAGTTACAGATAGTTTTGTTACTAATGTTTGTAAATCATCATTGTTCATTTGGATCAACCATCGATAATGATACTTTTCCTTTGTTTTCGTCTATCCCGATAATCCAAACATCTACTATATCTCCTACACTTACAATGTCCATTGGATTTTTAACAAAGCGTTTTGATAATTTTGATACATGTACTAAACCATCCTGTTTAACGCCGATATCGACAAAAGCTCCAAAGTCTACTACATTTCTAACTGTTCCACTTAACTTCATGCCAGTAGATAAATCATCAATTGATAATACATCTGATTTTAAAATAGGAGTATCAAAGTTATCACGAGGATCTCGATTAGGCGCTATTAATGACTTCACTATATCTTCTAAAGTTGGTAACCCGACATCAAGTTTCGTTGCAAATTGTTGTAAATCTATATTATTCAATTTTGCTTTTAATTCTTGAGACCCTAATTGTGAAGCATCAAAACCAATTTCATCTAGTAGCTTATATGTTACAGCATAACTTTCTGGGTGAATTGAAGTATTATCTAATGGTTCTTCTCCATTAGTTATACGTAAGAAACCTATACTTTGTTCAAACGTTTTAGCGCCTAAACGTTTAACACCCGCTATTTCTTTATTGTGTTTAATTGAACCTTGTTCTTCTCTATATTTAATAATATTATCAGCAATCGTACTTGATAAACCTGAAACGTATTGTAATAAAGATTTAGAAGCTGTATTTACATCCACACCAACTTGGTTAACTGCCTTCTCTACTACGAAAGTAAGCGCACCTTCTAATGATTTTTGGTTTACATCGTGTTGATATTGACCTACCCCAATAGATTTAGGATCGATTTTTACCAATTCACTTAAAGGATCTTGAACTCTACGTCCGATTGATACTGCACTTCTTTCTTCAACTTGAAAATCAGGAAACTCTGCACGTGCAATTTCTGATGCAGAATAAACAGAAGCACCCGCTTCATTAACTATAATAAACTGTACATTTAAGTTATGTTCTTGAATCAAATTAGCAGTAAACTGTTCTGTTTCTCTACTAGCTGTTCCATTACCAATGGCAATTAATTCAATATTATAATCCTTAATAAACTGTAACATTGTCGTTGTTGCTTGTTTTGTTTTATTAACTGGTGGATGTGGGTAAATGACGCCTTTTGCTATAAAAGTACCTAATGGATTTATAACGGCTAATTTACATCCTGTTCTAAATGCTGGGTCTACACCTAATATTTGCTTTCCTTTCAATGGTGGTTGAAGTAATAGATTGTTTAAATTTTCACTGAACACATCTATAGCGTGGTTTTCTGCTTTTTCAGTTAAATCCCCTCTAATTTCACGTTCAATAGAAGGCATAATTAATCTTTTCAAACTATCTTGAATCGCTTCATCTATTAAGTAATTTACTTTATTACTGTTCTTTACTTCTTGTTGGTAAATAAATTTTTGCAAATTAGCATTATCCATATCTAACTTTATAGTAAGAACTTTTTCTTTTTCACCACGGTTCATCGCTAACACTCTATGATTAGCAATGCGTTTAATCGGTTCGCTGAAATCATAATACATTTCAAATATTGCTTTTTCATCTTCTGCATTTTTTCTTTTATGTGAAGTAATACTACCATTATGATATGTATCTTTTAAAATCTTACTACGATATTTAGGATTATCGGAAATTTGTTCTGCAATGATATCTTGCGCACCTTTTATGGCATCTTCTACTGAAGTCACTTCATCTGTGAGATATTGTTTGGCTGTATTTTCTAAACTATCTTCTGTCGGATGTTGTATCCACTTCGCTAAA
The DNA here is from genome assembly GCF_003019255.1 of Staphylococcus kloosii. Classification (NCBI taxonomy): domain Bacteria; kingdom Bacillati; phylum Bacillota; class Bacilli; order Caryophanales; family Staphylococcaceae; genus Staphylococcus; species Staphylococcus kloosii. The sequence continues at coordinate 1,148,817 of NZ_CP027846.1, read as the reverse complement.
GGTTCAAGACCTTTACGTTTTGCTTCAGTAGCACGTGTTTTTTTCTTTTGTTTGAAAGGTCTATATAAATCTTCAACTCTTTGTAATTTTGTTTGTTTTAAAATATCTTGTTTTAAATCATCTGTTAATAGACCTTGCTCATCAATATTATGAATAACTTCTTCTTTTCTTTTTAGTAAATTGACCATGTATTGGTATTCATCATCAATTTGTTTTATTTGAACTTCGTCTAGTCCACCTGTTTGTTCTTTTCTGTATCTGGCAATAAAAGGAACTGTATTTTTATCTTCTAACAGTTGTAAAACTGAAGTGATTTGTTTTGTTGTAAAATTAAATTTTTGTTGTATCGATTGAATTAAATTATTATCCATAATGTCCTCCGTCTAATGTCTATATCTTCGGTATTTATTTTAACATATTCTAAATATCTATAATATGCCGGTCACTTCAACTACAAATACAAAAACTCCTTCCAGTAATTCACATTAATAATGCAAATTAAGAAAGGAGTTATAATTATTTCTTTGCTGCGTCTTGTAATTTTTTAATTGCCGTTCTTTGAAGGCGAGAGACATGCATTTGGCTTAAACCAATGCGCTCCCCAGTTTCCTTTTGACTTAATCCCTCGATAAACGTACATTGAATTATCTGACGTTCTCGTTCTGATAAAATGGGCAGAATCTTTTCTAATATCATTCGTTTTTCCGTCAAATCATAATTAGAGTCCTGTTGACCCATGATGTCTAATAAAGTTACTGTTGATCCATCTTTATCTGCTTCAATTGAATGATCTACGCTAAGTGCATTATAGCTTTGGCTCATTTCCATAGCTTCTAACACTTCTTCATCGCTTACTTCTAATCGTTGAGCAATTTCATCAATAGAAGGCGAGCGTTCTAATTCATTTGTTAATTCGTCACTAACCTTTTTTATACGTGGGCCAATTTCTTTAATTCTTCTTGGAACATGAACACTCCAAGTCTTATCACGTAAATAACGTTTAATTTCTCCAATAACGGTAGGCACTAAAAAAGCTTCGAATTTTCTATCAAAGGATAAATCAAAACGGTTTATTGCTCCAATTAAACCGACCATACCAACCTGAACTAAGTCTTCATGATGTGATTGACCTTTAGAATATTTATATGCCAAAGATTCAATCAATTTACGATAATGATTAACTAATTTGTCTTGAGCATCGGTATTTTCATTGTTTTGATGCTCTTGTATCCATTTGTTAATCTGTTCAGGTGATACATCGTTAACCGATTTCGACTCTTTCGTCATCATTTCGCACCTGCTCTTTTTTTATATACTTTGTCATACTAATAGTTACACCTGATTTTTTATCGACTGTAACTTCGTCCATTAATGATTCAATTAAGAATAAGCCTAAACCACCTTCTCTAAGAAAGTCAATGTTTTCATTTTCTTTGTAAGGTCCGAGTTCTTCTTTCGTTTTTTCGTAATCAAAGCTTTCGCCTTGGTCAGAAATAACTATTCTAATTTTATCCTCAAAAATTTCAAAACAAAGATTTATCATTCCAGTTTCAACGCCATCTTTATATGCGTGTTTAACTGCGTTTGTAACTGCTTCACTGACTGCTATTTTAGAATCTTCTATATCATCATAAGATGCTCCTGCTCTAGAAAAGACACCCGACAATGTTAATCTAATTAAACTCACGTATTCTGCAGAAGCTGGTAGACGCATTTCAATATAATCTTGTTTACTTTGCATGCTATTCAACCTCCGTTCCTTCATTAACATGCATTAAATCTTTTAATCCTGTAATATCAAACAAACGGCTAATACGTTCAGAAGCACCAAAAATATATAATTCTTTATCGTTTTGGTTCAAGGCTTTTAAAGTTCCTACAAATAAACCTAAGCCAGTGGAATCCATATAACTCACGTTTTCTAAGTTGACGTGTATATCGTGCGTACCTTCTTGTCTAAGTGGCACTAATACCTCTTCAAGTTCAGGTACTGTATATACGTCTAATTCTCCGCCTACTTTAATCTCATAATGTTGTTCATGAGTTACTTTTTCAATGTTAAGATTCATTATGCTACACTCCTAAAAATTATCTTATTTATTCTCTATATACCCCTAGTTATTACTCATTAATCCATAGTTATTTATAATTAATTTACACGTTTAATAATTAATATCGTTAAGTCGTCACGTTTTTTTGGATTTTGAATTTTTAAAATAGCTTCATAAAGTAACTGCACAATATCTTGTGGGTGCATATGTTTATATTTATGAATCATATTTAGTAAGTAACTTTTATCTAAAAATGTTCCTTCTTCGTCTCTCACTTCTGTAACACCATCGGTAAAAATGATAACTAAATCGTCAAGGTAAATGGGAATTTCTTGTTGTTTATATCTTGTAAGTTGGCTTACACCTAATACACGTCCACGCACATCTATCTCTTCAAATTCTTGTGACTCGGCTCGATAAATGTAACCTGGTTCGTGGCCTGCCGAACTACAATACAATAAATGATTCATCTCTTCATATAACCCGTAAAACATCGTCACAAACATATTTTGGTTAACATTTTTTTCAACTACGCGGTTCAATCTTTTCAAACCATCACTCGGTAATTGGGAATGTCCGTATGAATCCATTCCAAACTTAATCATGCTCATTGCTAAAGCTGCTGGAATACCTTTGCCGATAACGTCAGCTACAGCAAAACTCATTGTGCCATCTTTGTGATCTATAAGGTTGAAGTAATCACCACTAACTTTTTGGGCTGCAACGGAGATAACGCCGATTTGGATACTATCAAATTGAGGGATATCGGTTTTCAACATAGTTTGTTGTAACCTTGAAGCTAAATCAATTTCCTTATCATGATGTTGCATGCGATCAACAAGTCGTTGATAATCACGATAATTATAACCAAAGCCTTTAACTATTTCTTCTAACACTTCTAATGTAGACAAAATTTGCTTTTGGTTTAAATCAAGCATGGTAATATATTCTTTATGAATTTCAACGAGATCTTCCGGTAAAATATCTTTATTTATAACTTCGTCAATGTAAGAACTACATTTTTCAGCAAGATTATCGTTACCAGATGACGTCAAACTTAAATCTATAAGCTGTTTGTACTTTTTCTTAAATTCTTCCATGCTGACAAACCTCCTCAACAATCGTATTTATTATCGAAATTATTATAAGTAATAAGTATATATATTATATTATAATATATAGTGAGCAAGTGAATATTAAAAACTAAAAAAGCTTTAGGATCTCCTAAAGCCTTAATTCATGGACCCTTTCGTGTTACACATTTAAAATACATGTATTTTTAAATGCGAATAACAAACAATAATGGCTACTCATAAATTTGATTTCATTGTTCTACCATTTTAAATTGATAAAAGGGTTTTATTTGTGATTTCTAACATTATGTAATCCTAAACTAATATCAAGCGCATTATTGACTTCTTTCATCTTGTCTTCTGATAAATACGTTAATTTTTCTTTTAGTCTCTTTTTATCTAACGTTCTTATTTGTTCAAGCAGAATAACCGAATCTTTATCCAACTTATATTTTTTCTTTTCTATTTCTACATGGGTTGGAATTTTAGCTTTATTAATCCTACCAGTAATTGCAGCCACAATTACGGTAGGACTATATTTATTACCAGTATCATTTTGTATGATAACTACAGGTCTTACTCCCCCTTGTTCAGACCCTTGTACTGGTGATAAATCAGCTAGATATACATCTCCTCTTCTCATCAATCACTTGTATTATTTGAGCTAAGATAAGATTCATTGCAATCACAAGCTTCACATTCAAAGGGAAAAGCTTCTGCTGCAAGGGAGAGATTCAAATCAGCCATTTGAGAATAGCCTTCTTTTAAAGATTGTTCTATATTATGGTTTCTACTTTGGTTAAAGCTTGACATGAATAAAACCTCCGTATGACTAAAGAAATAGTTTATTTGATTTGTGATTACACTTATAATAACAAATTTTAAAATCAGTGACTATACTATTTCAATAATTCATTGTGTATTTCTACACTTCCGGAATTATAATATACACGTGGTAATCGTCTACTTAAATTACAAAGTACTTCATAATTTATCGTTTGTTGCTGTTTTGCCAGCGTTTCCGCAGATTGAGGTGAATCTGTATGATGGTCCATTAAAATGACTTTATCATTTACCTCTATATGATCAGGAATTTTAATAATTGTTTGATCCATACAAACTTTACCGACAATACGACATTGTGTGCCATTCACATTTACGTAAGCGCCCGTCATTAATCTTGGGAAACCATCAGCATAACCTACTGGTAAGATGCCGATTCTTGTTGGTTCCGTTGCTGTATAAATGCTGCCATAGCTCACAGAATCTCCTGATTGTAAAGTTTTAGTTTGTACAATTTCAGTTACCCATTGCGCGCTTGGTTTGAGATGAACTTTAACATTTTCTTTTACGTAAGCTGACGGATAGTAACCATATAATGAAATACCTACACGCACAGCATTACAAAATTGAGTATCTTTCATCAGCGCACCAGCTGAATTTTGAGAATGGATGTATTGAGGTTTCTCGGCAGATTCAACCATTTCTTCAAATAATTGCTGTTGCTTATTCATAGAATCTCCAGGTTCATCAGCACAAGCAAAATGAGTAAATACACCTTCAAATATTAAATGATCTTGCTCATGGATAGTTTCAATCGTATTTTTATATTCTTCAATAGTTTTCATACCTAATCTACCCATGCCAGTATCTAACTTGATATGTAACCATAAATCTTTTTCATTATCATCTGAAATATGCGTAATTGCAGTAGTTAACCAACTTAGTGAAGGTACGGTTAATGCTACGCGGTGTTGAATCGCCTTATTTATTTGTTCTGCAGGAACTACGCCTAACACTAAAATTTTTGCATTAATACCATGCATTCTTAGTTCAATCGCTTCATCTAATGTTGCAACGGCCAAAAATTCAACGCCTATTTCCATAAGTTTCTTCGCAATAGGTATACTCCCTAAGCCATATCCATTCGCTTTAACAACAGGAATCACTGTCTTTTTAGGATGTATTTTTTGAAAAATTTGATAGTTTGACGCAATTTCATTCAAGTTAACATTCACATATGTAGATCGATAATATTTATCTGCCATGTATTATCTCCACCCTTTCACTAAGTTATTTATTTAAGCATTTATTAATTTAAGTTTATTAAAAATATATAATTTTAGCCAAAGAAGTGACTTTTAAATCAATATTTTATTTATATTCTAATATGACTTCGCTCATAGCATAATTTTCTGAATGGGTAATACTTACATGAACTATATAATCATGATGTTCAATACAAGGCTTGCCTAATTCATCATTAAAGCAATTAATATCGTTAAAAGCTATCGTCTTACCTAACCCAGTTCCTAAAGCTTTACTAAATGCTTCTTTACACGCAAATCTACCCGCTAAAAATTCCACTTTACGTTTTGGATTGTTAAAAGTATTAAATTTCTCAATTTCTTGTTCTGATAAAATTCTATTAACGAATTTTTGCTGTCTATGATATAACGTTTCTATGCGTTCTATCTCAATCAAATCAATACCAATGCCATATATCATATTTATTCGACCTACAATCTTTTTGATTTTATAAAGTTTTCTGCTTATTATCTCTTATAAATTGTTTTATAATATTCGCCTCTTGCTTTGAAATTAAAATGACCTCGGTGTTTCCACCTGCAGTAGATAAATTTACATTAGCTAAATTATACTTACGCATAATAATGCCTTCTTGAATTTCAACATTTTGAATTCTAAACAAAGGAATTTTTGTTGTTGTAATAAACCATAAACCTTTACGTACAACGATTTCTTCATCAGATAAGTTATATTTAAAAATTAAAAATTGATATCGTGGGATAATAATGCTACCTATTAATAGATATAATATAATAACCACTATACCAATTATTGCTACCCACAAACATGCTTTTTCGCTTAATAAATCTAACCATAACGTATTAACAACTAAAACTACAATTAATAGAGCCAATATAATAACAGATAAAATAATTGAACGTAGCGCCATGACTCTTTTGCCCATTATATCCATTCGCTTAAAATCATTCATGTCGCTCACCTCTTAAATACCATTGTTTTAAACTATTAACATTCTTTGTATTTTCATATTTTAATCCAATCTTTTGCATACCTGCCGCCTTAGCTATGACGTATTTAAAAGTTGTTAAATTGCTTCTTTTAAGAAATGGTGTTTGTGTATTTTCCATGCCTAAAATTTTGTCGCGTTTAAAATAACTATTTTTCATTCCAAAAATTGAAACATTATGGACTACAAGTTCATCTTCATCGACTTTATATCCGGCATATTTAACGTTTAGTATGCCATTAATAATAAATAATAGCAGTACTACACTAACGATAACAAGTGCCCATGCTGACCAAAAATAAGTGGCTATAAGACCAATTACTAACAGTACGAAAAACTCTTTTATAAAGTAACGATGGAAACTTCTTAATGGCATGCCTTTACGCGCTTCATTAAATTCATAATAAGGTACTAAACCTTTAATTATGCTAAATGCTTCCTTCCGTTTAATAAACGGTAAAACCATAACCTTGCCACTCACATTGTCATCTTCTAGGTTAATATCCATATCACTTGTAATAACAAAGTAGATTGCTGTGAAGCCAAAGATTTTTCGTAAAAAGGATTGATTTTCTATAACTGCTTGTACTCTATCGGTTGGAACAGTTATATTTTGAACTTTAAACAATCCATATGAAATATTAAGTTGGTTATTTTCTCGCGTTAACGTGTAATTAAAATAACGTACTATAGTTATAATTGTACCAACAATATAACTTATAAGCAGAATGACAGAAACTATAATAATTACAGTGACTAAAACTGCATGTGTAAGATGTTCTATTTTACTATCTAAAGCCTTCCAAGGCAGTAAATCTGAAATACTGCCAAAAATAGGCATCACTGCTGCAAATGCTATACCAATCGCACCACTTGTCATCCCCATTAACAATAAATTTTTAAAGTTTAATTTATATAATTGTTGTGTCGCGGTATTAGAATTATCAACGTTATGCGCTTCATTATTTTGCAACGCCTCATCATTTACTACATCGTCAGCTAAATCTAATTGCAGCTGTTTGATAGCTTGTTGTATAAGTTGACTTTGTTTTTTGGACACTGTATCCAACTCTATACCGTCACTTGGTGTTTTAATTAGTAAGACTACACCACCAACAAGTTGATTAACGATTCCTTGTGCAGTATCAACCGATTGAATACGACGAATATTCAATTCTTTACGTTGTTTAGTGAAAACGCCAGTCGTTAATATAAAATGATCTTCTTCAATCCAATATCTTGTCTTATATACTTTTACAATATGTATAATAAATGAAACCACAAAGATAAGCGTCACTATACCGGGATAGATGTATGAATAAAAATTAGTGAACTCAAAATCTTTTAAGTTAAATATTAAGAAAATAATAACAAAAATAAAATTTTGCTTGATTACATTAATAATTCCTGAAATATATGAAATTGGGTGTAATTTTTGAGGGTTATACATCAAAATCTGCTCCTCTCAAATACGACATTATCGTTGTTTCAAATTTTTCAGCATCTTGTTTATGAATCAAAGGCAAATCTACTATATGTCCAGCAGTAAGTATTGAAGTTTTGCTCAATGATAATTTATGTAAAATCGGATTGCTGTTTCTTTTAATCAATTGTGTTCTTTCGAATTTAACTAATTCTGTTTTTTGAAAGAAAAATTGCTTGGAAATAGCTACATAATCTTCTTCAATTTTATAAAAAGTAAATTTATATTTAATTAATGGTGTCACGATAAAATATAAAATATCAAAAATCATCCCTACCACAATGATATAGTAGATCGGTTTCCACCACTCGAAATGATTTGTTAAAAAGAGTAATACACCACTAATTATCAGTCCGACAATTAGTAACAATCCTTCCGTAAAATAATAATATTTCAGCACACTTTTAGGACTGCGAATATACTTATTACTTTGTTCCATCTTCTCAATCCTTTCGCAATATAAAATTTCACTTCATTATAACATAGTCTATACATACAACTAACTTTTCATAAAAATTAATAATTAAAAAAATATATAAAAAAATCATCTCACTTATGTGAGATGATTAAACTTAAATTGCTATATATGATAAAGTTAGACCTTATTTTTGGTGGTCAGCGAAAGTACGACCTTTCATCGACTTTTTGTTGTCTTTTCTGTCTGATGTTCTATCTTTTTTACCTTTTTTGTTAAATGCTGGTTTGCCACGGCGACCTTTATTATCAAACTTGTTACCACGTTTATTGTTGTTATTACGACGTGGTCCTTTTGAAGGACGACCTTTTCTAGCTAATGGTTTTTCAAATGTAAGTTGCACTTCAACTTCATCGTTTGCTTCTACTAATTCTTGTAATAATGAAGCAACTAATTCTACATCATTGTATTCTTCTAAAAGTTGACCAGCGATTCGTTGTAATCTTGGTTCATTATCTTTAGACATCCAATTTTGTACTTTTTCTTTAATGTCGTTTTCACGCGCTTTTAATACTTCTTTACGGTGTGGTGGACGTAAAGCATTCATTTGACGATTATTCGCTTGTTCGATTTGACGAATATAATCCATTTCAATTGGGTTAACGAAAGTAACAGCGATACCTTCTTTACCAGCACGGCCTGTACGACCAATTCTGTGTGTATAACTTTCAGTATCTTGAGGAATATCAAAGTTATAAACATGACTTACGCCAGAAATATCTAATCCACGAGCAGCAACATCTGTAGCTACTAAAATGTCGATTTGATCATTTTTGAATTTTTTCAAGACTTCTAATCGTTTAGCTTGAGTGATATCACCATGTAATCCCTCAGCTTTATAACCTTTAGATAATAACGCACTTGTTAATTCATCAACACGACGTTTTGTTCTACCGAATACGATAGCTAACTCTGGTTGATGTACATCTAAGAAGTTCGTAAATGTATCAAATTTTTCTAATTCTTTAACGATAGTATAGTATTCGTCAATTTGTGGATTTGACATTTTGTTATCCATTGTTTTGACAATCTCAGGTGAGTTCATAAATTGTTGAACTAAGTTTTGAATAGCTTTAGGCATCGTAGCTGAGAATAGCATCGTTTGACGTTGTTCTGCTGGAATTTTATCCATGATAAATCTCATATCATCTATAAAGCCCATGTTCATCATTTCATCTGCTTCGTCTAGGATTAAAGTGTGGATACCTGTAGTTTTTAAAGTACGACGATTTAAATGGTCTATAACACGTCCTGGAGTACCAACTACGATTTGAGGTCCTTTTTTCAATGCTTTAATTTGACGATCAATTGGCATACCACCAAAAATTGTAACTACTTGTACTTTTTGATCTTTACTAAACTCTTTTAATTGTTCAGCAACTTGCATCGCTAATTCTCTTGTAGGTGCTAAGATTAAAGATTGCACGCCTTCTTTACCTACTACTTTTTCGATTAAAGGAATACCAAAAGCACCTGTTTTACCAGTACCTGTTTGAGCTTGTCCTAATACGTCTCTACCTGCTAATGCAAGTGGAATACTATCCTTTTGAATTGGTGTGGCTTCTGTAAACCCCATTGATTCTAGGGTTTCTACTGTTTTAGCCGATATCCCTAATTCTTTAAAATTTTGCAATATAATTCTCCTTTATACTTCTATATTTCTCTTCATATATGTTCATTTAAGTTTCTTCAACTTCTTAATAGTACCACCTCCACAATATAATCGCAATAAAGCAAAATTACATAACTTTAATTAATTTGATATTATCCATCTTTAAAAAAATTAAACTAATATTGCAGTTGTTGGGTTGTAAGCGGTTAATTAATATTCATATTTCCCATTTAATTTGTTAAATATTTTTTTAAAGTTTCTATATTCTGATATTTACTAAAATTAAAAACCACAACAGAATATAACTTCCATTGTGGTTATCATTAAACTAAAGCATCTACGACTTCTTCTAACTTCATGCCTCTAGAGCCTTTTATTAAAATTTTATCGTCTAGTTGTGTTAGTTCTTTTAGTTCATTAATTAATTGTGATTTATCATCGTAATGTACTGCTTGATTTACTAAGTTCTGCCCTGCTTCATTAATATATGAAGCTTCAGTACCGTAAGTCAATAACATATCAATACCTTTATTGTCTAAGTACTCGCCTACTTCTTGATGCATTTTTTTACTGTCTTGACCTAATTCTAAGACATCGCCTAATACGAGTATTTTACGTCCCGTCATATTAGCTAAAGTATCAATTGCAGCTTTCATACTTGTTGGACTTGCGTTATAAGCATCATTAATAACAACTAAACCATCGTCAGTTACATGTTGTTCCATACGCATACCAGTTAATTTAACTTTTTTTAAATTTTGATATATCGTTTCATAATCTAAATTTAATCGTTTACCTACTGCTATTGCAATTGCAGCATTTTTCATATTGTGTGTTCCTAAAATAGGTAAGGCATATTGTTCTGAATCATTAATTGAAAATGCAATGCCTTCAGTCGCAAAGTCGTCAATTTTACATACATAAGTATTATCGGCATTCAAACCAATACTTGTAAGTTTTACATCTTTCAATTGTTCTACATGGGGCTTTAATAATGGCTCATCACCGTCATATATAAATAAACCATCTTTTTTTAGGCCTAAAGTAATTTCAAACTTAGCCTGAGCAATGCCTTCTCTAGAACCTAAATCTTGCATATGAGATTCACCTATATTAGTGATTACCGCAATATCAGGTTCAGCAATTTTTGATAGTAGCTCAATTTCATGGAATCCTGACATTCCCATTTCAAGAATAGAAATTTCAGTATCATGATCTAATTGTAATATCGTGAGTGGCATGCCGATTTCGTTATTGTAATTACCGAGTGTTTTTTTTACTTTAAATTGAGGCTTTAACACACTTTCAATCATATCTTTAGTGGTTGTCTTGCCATTAGATCCCGTAACTGCAATTACTTGTGGATTCACGTAACGCAAATAAGTTTGTGCTAATTGTTGTAAAGCACTTAACGTATCATCAACCCAAATTATTGGACCGGCAATCGTTTCATCTATTGTTTCACCTTTTTGATAGAAACTTGCGCCTGCACCATCATGTAAAGCTTGTTTCACAAATTTGTGGCCATCAACGTTTTCCCCTTTAAAAGGAATAAACAACATTTTGCTATCTATATGTCGTGAGTCTATTGTCACGCCTGCAATAGACTGATTTAAAAATTGTTCGTCAATTTCACAATCAATCCATTCATGTATTTGTTTTAATGTTACTTCGATCATAAATTATTCGCCTCAATTAATACTATATTTATTTTTCTTCTTATCTTCATGTTTTTCTTTAGCTAACTCAATTAATTTTTTGATTAAGTCAGCGTATGATAATCCCATATTTTCCCATAAGCTAGGGTACATACTATACGCAGTAAATCCAGGCATAGCATTTGTTTCATTGATAAAGATTTGATTATCTTCTGTGACAAAGAAGTCAGCACGTAATAAACCTGAACAGTCTGTCGCTTTGAAAGCTTCTACTGCCATATTTCTTAAAGTCATTTGTACTTCTTCATCTAAATCGGCTGGTATATCCAAACGGATTTTACCATCTTTATATTTTGATTTGTAATCATAAAAAGCTACATCTTTTATAACTTCACCTGGTAATGTTGTTTCTGGATAGTCATTACCTAGTACAGCGACTTCTATTTCACGCGCATCAATACCTTGTTCGATAACAAGTTTACGGTCAAATTGGAAAGCTTCTTCGATACCTTGTTTTAATTCTTCTTCATTATTACATTTACTAATACCAACGCTTGAACCTAAATTGGCTGGTTTAACAAATACTGGATATTCTAATTTGTCATGCACTAATTTTAAGATATTACCTTCATATTTTTGGTATTCACTTCTTAAAAAGCTAACATACGGTAATTGAGGCAATCCTCTATGTGCAAATAGTTGCTTCATAACTAATTTATCCATTGTACTTGATGCGGCTAATACACCATTACCAACGTATGGTAAGTCTAATACTTCAAATAAACCTTGCATCGTACCGTCTTCTCCGTTCGGCCCATGTAACAAAGGAAAGACTGCACTATATGATTGTTGGCCTTCTTCTGTTGATAGTAAACGAGATATATCACCCGCTTCAACATCGTTTAATCTCAAGTAATCATTGTCCGAAATTTCATTAACGATATCTGTTTTCTTTTTCCATTGCCCATCATTTGTTATGTAAATGATATCAATACGATACGCATCCTTATCTATCGCATTAAGTACGTTTTGAGCAGTTAGAATCGATACGTCATGTTCGGCACTTTTACCTCCATATAAAATACAAATATTTTCTTTAGCCATCTCTTTTGCCTCCAAATATTATTATTAAACTACATCATATCACGATTTAATATATCTTTGCATCGATTATGTTAATAGGTTGTTTTAAATTTTAATTTTTTTAATAAAGTAATTTTTAAAAAGTTCTACACATTAAGAAATATAGTCATATTTCTTAATAATTTTATTCAAACTTACCTAGTATTGTTCTAGCAATATAATAGAAAGTTCGGTAAAATCAAACTATAATACATAAAATTAGATTTTATTTTAAGGAGTATGCAATGAGTAATTCACGTCGTTCAAAAGAACACAGTTGGATGCGACGCGTCGATTGGATTTTAGTTGGCGTTATCGTAATATTAGCTATAATTAGTGTGAGTATAATACATTCTGCTATGGGTGGCGGTCAATATAGCTCGAACTTTAGTGAAAGACAAATATTTTATTATGTGTTAGGTGCTATAATTGCCGGCTTAATAATGATTGTCTCTCCTAAAAAACTAATAAAGTACAGTTATTTATTATACTTTATATTATGTTTTGCTTTATTTGTCTTAATCATCATTCCAGAGACACCTTTTACTCCTGTAATCAATGGTGCCAAAAGTTGGTATAAATTAGGTCCAATCAGTGTCCAACCTTCTGAATTTATGAAAATAGTTTTGATATTAGCACTAGCGAAATTAGTAATGAAACATAACAAGTTTACTTTTAACAAATCGCTCGAAACAGATTTAAAATTATTATTTAAAATTATTGGTATGTCACTTTTACCAATGGCACTTATTTTGTTACAAAATGACTTGGGTACTACATTAGTACTTTGTGCAATTATAGTCGGTGTCATTATTGTCAGCGGTATTACTTGGAAATTGTTAGCACCGCTCTTTTTAGTCGTTATTGCCGTTGGTTCAAGTATTTTATTGGCTATGATTTATAGACCTTCATTAATAGAAAGCTTATTAGGAGTTAAAACTTATCAATTAGGAAGAATTAGTTCTTGGTTAGATCCTTATACTTATAGTAGTGGAGATGGGTATCATTTAACTGAATCATTAAAAGCGATTGGTTCGGGTCAATTGTTAGGTAAAGGCTTTAATCATGGCGAAGTCTATATTCCAGAAAACCACACTGACTTTATTTTTTCAGTAATAGGCGAAGAATTTGGTTTTATAGGTTCGGTTATTTTATTACTTATTTTCTTAGGATTAATCTTCCATTTAGTACGTCTGGCGACAACTGATGACAGCCCATTTAATAAGATTTTTCTTATTGGCTATGTTTCATTGTTATTATTCCATATTTTACAAAATATCGGTATGACTATTCAGTTGCTACCAATTACTGGTATTCCCTTACCGTTTATAAGTTATGGCGGTAGTTCGTTATGGAGTTTAATGTGTGGAATTGGTGTTTGTCTTTCTATTTATTATCACCAACCAAAGCGTTTTAACGAAGATACAGCTACTACGCCACTACGACAATCAACTTCAAATTAATAGTCAACAAAAAAAGGACTTAGCACTTCGCTAGGTCCTTTTTGACTATTTCAGTTCGTTAGTGGTTTTCACAGTAGTTGGTAAAGTATGCATAACTTCAAATCTTGACTTAGTTTTCTTTATGTTTACCCCTAATGATGATAATAGCTTAACTACGTTTTGTAATTTGTCGTTGTTCTTATTCATATCATCACTCCTGACTGTATGGCTTCTACTTCATCATACCCTATTTTAATATATGTTACTACACCAAATTGCAATTTTTTTCATTTTTATGAATATTTTTTACAACGCGTTTATTTTTTATAAGTTATTCAATATTTTAAAAGATTATTGTATACCCTCTATCATAAATTTCTTTTTCTATATTATTTAAATTGGCAGGTGTAGTAAAAGTGACTTGAATAGAACTATTGTGACTATCAACATGAACTTGATGAACACCAATTATATTTAATAAATCTTTTGTTAGTGCTTCTGCCTGCTTAGCAGTATTTAGACCTGCCACAAAAATTACTTTCGTTTCCATTGTATAATCTCCATCAGTCTTTCATTAATTTTTGAAACGTAACTAGCAATTCTTCCATAGCCGCTTCATTTTCACCGTTGTCTATTTTTTCCATAATACAACTCTTCATATGATGATCTAGCAGTTTTGTAGCTACACTATTCAATGCTGAACGTGTTGCTCTAATTTGTGTTAATACATCATCACAATATACGTCTTCATCAATCATACGATTAATCGCTTTTACTTGGCCTTCAATACGATTTAAACGTGATTTTAAGTTGTTTTTAGTCTGTGTAGAATGATGGGCTTGAGATGTTTCTACCATAAATACCCTCTCCTATTATATATTTAAGCTTATCGTATACCCACAACGGGTATGAGTCAAATGATAAAATTTTTATCTCATGTTACAATAACAAAGACTTTGTACGATTTAAATGTGATGTTGTTTTGGGGGAATATATATGATGGAAACGTGGTCAATCGGACTTCATCATTCAAATGTCGTATTAAACATTATATTTATTAGTGCATTTGCTTTAAATTTAATATTTGCTTTTACAATTATATTTTTGGAAAGACGAACTGCTGGAGCAATTTGGGCTTGGCTTTTAGTCCTTGTTCTATTACCTTTATTAGGTTTCGTCTTGTATTTATTATTTGGACGACAAATTCAACGAAATCATATATTTAAAATAGATGAAAAAGACAAAATCGGCATCCAAATGATAGTAAATGAACAGTTAGAAGCATTAAAAAATGATAACTTTTCAAAAGGTAATCATCAAATTGTTAAATTTAAAGATATGGTGCAAATGCTTCTTTATAATAATGCTGCCTTTTTAACGACAGATAATGATGTAACGATTTATACAGATGGAAGAAAGAAATTCGATGCACTTCTTGAAGATATTCATAACGCTAAAGATTATATACATATTCAGTATTATATCTTTCGTCATGATAATTTAGGTAAAAGTATTTTAGCTGCATTGGAACAAAAACTAGATGAAGGTTTAGAAGTCAAAATGTTATATGATGATATGGGTTCGAGATCATTATCAATTAAAGACTTTAAATCATTTCGTCAAAAAGGTGGCAAGGTAGAGGCTTTCTTCCCTTCTAAACTGCCTTTAATAAATTTAAGAATGAACAATCGTAACCATAGAAAAATTGTCGTTATTGACGGCAAAATTGGTTATGTTGGCGGCTTTAATGTTGGTGACGAATATTTAGGACTAAAAAAGAAATTCGGTTATTGGAGAGACACTCACTTACGCATTGTAGGTGATGCAGTGAACGCACTGCAATTACGCTATATGCTCGATTGGAATGCTCAGGCAACACGTTCCAACTTAAGTTATCAAGACCGTTATTTCCCAGATGTCAATTACGACGGGAACATCGGTATACAAATCGCATCGAGTGGACCGGATGAGGAATGGGAGCAAATTAAATATGGCTATTTAAAAATGATTTCCTCTGCTAAAAAGAGTATTTTTATACAATCACCATATTTTATTCCAGATCAAGCCTTTTTAGATGCAGTGAAAATTGCCGCACTAGGTGGTGTAAATGTAAATATTATGATTCCTGACAAACCGGACCACCCTTTTGTTTACTGGGCAACTTATAATAACGTTGCAAGTTTATTAGATGCCGGTGTTAATATTTTCCAATATAGAGACGGCTTTTTACATTCTAAATGTGTCATCATTGATGATGAAGTTGCTAGTGTAGGTACGACTAATATGGATCATCGCAGTTTTACATTGAATTTTGAAATTAATGCTTTTATTTACGACACTGCAGTCGCAAAACAATTACGCGGAGAATTCGAAAAAGACCTTTTAGTATCATATAGACTTACAAAAGAACTATACGAACAACGTAGTATATGGGTTAAGTTTAAAGAAGGTATTGCCAGATTATTATCTCCAATTTTATAAAATTATAGAGGTGAAAGCAGATGAACCAAGAAGAACAGCTTGATAGTGCCCGCACTTTTATGACTACTTTTCATAATAATGATTTTTCGGGACATGATATTGCGCATATTAATAGAGTTGAACGTTTAGCATTGTATTTAGCAGAGCGAGAGCAACCTGTTAATACCTTTATTATAAATATGGCAAGTCTTCTACATGATACGGTTGATTCAAAATTAACAAATAACGAAGAAGCTACGCATAAACTTCGTACGTTTTTATCATCAATTCAACTTAACGATAAAGATAGTGAAGCGATTCTTCACATCATTAATAATATGAGTTATAGTCATGCTAAAGTTCATCAAACAAAGTTATCAAAAGAAGGACAAATCGTTCGTGATGCCGATCGTTTAGATGCATTAGGTGCTATTGGTATTGCCCGCACTTTTCAGTTTGCAGGTGCTTATGATGAACCTATGTGGAGTGGTGACATAGACTATGAATCCTTAATTAATGGCAATTATAACTTAGCTCATTTATCACCTTCTGCTATTAAACATTTTTATGAAAAACTATTTAATTTAAAAGGATTAATGCATACTAAAACGGCTTATGTTATAGCTGAAAAAAGACATGAATTTATGCAACAATTCGTGCATCAATTTTTCGAAGAATGGTAACTTCAAATATAGAGTATATAAAAAAGCGTCTTTCAATATTTTTGAAAGACGCTTTTACTTTAATTATTTTTTCTTAGCTTTTTTTGATACAACTTGTGTATTTTTTGCTTTGTTACCGTCGCCATTTTTATCTTTGTTCATTGCTTCTAACATTGGAGCAACTTCTCTTTTGGCAACTCTTGAGTAGTAGATGTTCGCAAAATGCGTTTGTATAATCAAGAATGCGGCACTGACTGACCAATATAAGCCAAGTGCTGAAGCAGAGCTTAATGAAATCCATACAATCATGATTGGAGAAATAACCATCATCATGTAACCCATTTGACGTTGTTCATTTGGCATACTTAAGCTTGATACATAAGCTTGTAAGAAGTATAACACACCAGCTATAATTGTGATCCAAATGTCTGGTTTTGATAAATCAAACCATAAGAAATTAGGGTGATCAGTAAATCCACCGTTAGATGGGAATTTCAAGACGAAATATAATCCCATAATGACTGGCATTTGAATTAATACTGGTAAACAACCTAACATGCTCTTCATTGGGTTCATATCGTATTTTTTATAAACTTCCATCATTTCTTGATTGGCAGCCATTTTTTCTTCTTGTGTACGAGAACGTTTCACTTTCTCTTGCACAGCATCAATGTCAGGTTTAGCTACCTTCATTTTTTCTCGCATCATATGACTATTTCTATAATTTGATAACATGAATGGTAATAAAACTAAACGAATTGCAATTACAATAACGACAATTGCTAAACCATAGTCATTATTAAAACTAGTCCCTAACCAATGTATTAATTTGTCCATTGGTTCAACAAATGTATTAAAGAAGAAACCATTTCTGTTGCTCGGTTTAGAGTAGTCACATCCTGCTAGAAAGACCATTACTCCCAAAAGTAAAGGTAATAGCGCTTTTTTCTTCATTTTTCCACCTCTAATGATATATTCACACAAAAATCATTTTATCATATTAGTGTGCAAGTGAAAATCAAAAACATAATATTTTCACTATTAATCAACATATTGTAAAAAATGGTGGACTGTTGATTTAATATCATCACTTTGTGCGATAGCTGAAATCACTGATACACCATTGGCTTTAGCGTCCATTACTTCTTTATAGTTAGCTAACGAAATACCCCCAATGCCTACCATTGGGAAATCTTGAAGTTTTTCTCGAAGTTGTGTAATCATTTCAGGACCTACGGGTGCATTTGCGTCATCTTTTGAAGAAGTCGGAAACATTGGTCCTACTCCAATATAGTCAACATGTGCTAGGTTAGAATGCTGATACTCTTCAATATTACCTACACTTAAACCTATTATTTTATGTTGAAATTGCTGTGCAAAATGTTCCACGTCTTCATCATCTTGTCCAACATGAATACCATCAGCATCAATTGCGATTGCTAGTGAAACGTCATCATTTACTATAAATGGAACATTATAAGAATGACATAACTCTTTTAGTTTTATAGCAAGTAATTCTTTGTCCTCACCAATTAATGTCCCTTTGCCTTTTTCTCTAAATTGGAACATTGTGATACCTGCAGCTAAAGCCTCTTTTACTACGTCCACGATATTACGTTCATCGCTTATATCTTGAGTACCACAAATGAAATATAGTCTTAAATCATCTGGTTGGAACATTATTTACACCTCTTCTAATTGTCTTAACTGCATATATTCAGAGTGTTCAATCGTATATAACTTATCTACAAAGCGTGTTAAAAATGATCCAGGTCCTTGTGGTGAAGTTTTACTCTCTGCTTGTTCTGCAGCTATATTAAAAATTGAGACAGCTTCAATTACGCTTTCAATAGATGGCGCTAAACTACGATTTAAAAAGCTAGCTATAACGCCACCTAATAAACAGCCTGCACCTGTTATTTTAGTTAACATCTGTGAGCCATTAGATAATTTTATTATTTTGTCTTCTTGCGCAATAATATCTTCTTTACCTGTAATTACGATTGTTGTATTAAATTTTTTCTGTGCACGTTGAGCAATATCTATAACATCTAAATTTTCTGCACTATCTGTACCTTTCATTGTAGCATCATCATCAATTAAAGCTAAAATCTCAGAAGCATTACCTTTAATAACAGTTACATCTACTTCTGCTAAAAATTGATGACAAAATGTTTTTCTAAACTGTGAAGCGCCTACTGCTACTGGATCAAAAACGATTGGTACAGCTGATTTATTAGCAATTCGTGCGATTTTCAACATATCTTGACTTTGAGATTTGTTAAGCGTCCCAATATTAATTAATAGTGATGATGCGACTTTAAAAAAATCTTCTGCTTCTTCAGGTGCTTCACTCATAGCTGGACTAGCGCCTAAACTCAATAATCCGTTAGCAGTAAAATTTTTCACTACATCATTCGTGTAACACACGACTAAAGGATTTTGTTGACGAATCGTTGCTAAATTATTCATCATCTAATCCCTCCTTTTTCATATAGGCAAAATGGTTCACTGGGCCACGACCTTGTCCTATTTCAGGCGTATACTGAATTGCTAGTGCTATAAATTTCTTAGCTTTTTGTACCGCTTCATATATTGATTTACCTTTTGCTAATTCAGCAGTAATAACGGCAGAAAATGTACAACCTGTGCCATGAGTATGTGGCGTATCATATCGTGCTTCAGTAAATTTGTATACTTCATCTTTTATAAATAAATAATCTGTTGAATTTTGTGTGTCATCATTCGCATGACCACCTTTTATAACAACGCCTTTACTACCAATTTCGTTTATAAATATTTGTCCAGCTTTATATATATCGGCTTCATTTTTAATTGTTAATCCAGTAATTTCTTCAGCCTCAGGAATATTAGGCGTAGCTACAGTAGCAAGTGGTAATAAAATAGACTTCAAATTATTTTTGCCTTCGTCATCCATAAGTGAATCACCACTTTTTGCGAGCATAACTGGGTCAATAACGTATGGAATTTCTGGATGTTGAGCTATATATGATTGAATAAGTTCCATCATTTCTTTAGATGCAATCATACCTGTCTTTAAAGCATGTGGTAATTCATCATCATATACACTATCTAATTGTTCTGCCAACCATTGTGGATCTAAATTATGAATGTGTTGCACACCTTTTGTATTTTGCGCCACGATACTTGTTATAGCAGCCATACCATATACACCACAGGCATGAAAAGATTTTAAATCTGCCATAACACCTGCTCCGCCAGATGGGTCAGTTCCTGCAATTGTTAGTGCTATTTTAGGTTTATTCATTGTTATTTCCTCCAAAATCCCATGATTCTTGTACATATGCCATGTTGAAAAAGTTTTGTTCATGCACTGTACTTTGTAAATAGCTCTCTTTAATAGCATCGCATTCTTGTTGTGAAATATTTGCTGTTAGTTTATCTAATAATTTATCGAAAACATTTACCAGTTCTTCCATTTCTGTACTATAAAATTCGAACCATTTAGCTAAAATACAGTCTTTATTTAAAGCATCATCTTTTACTGCTTTACGCGCGATATATTGATAAACATAAGGACAAGGTGCCATCGCTGCTATCGTATGCGCAGCATTTTCTTTGCTAAAAGCATTATAATACATATGTTTTATATAATGGTCTCCACTTGGTGGCCACACTTTTTCTTGTACAATGTCATTGTAATCTTCACCTATATAATTTGCTATTATTTCATGCGCTTCAACTTCACCATCTACAATAAATTGAATTTGTTCTACCAAAAACTTAACGTCTTCCATTGTAGAAACTTTTGGAATTAGTAATGCATAGATATTGGCAAACTCTTTTAAATAAGATGCATCAGCTCTTAAATAAAATCTTGCTGCTTCTGCTGATAAATCACCTGCAAGCATATGTTGAACGAAGTTGTCATTATATATTTTTTCTAATATAGGTTGTGCTGCTGTTCTTAAATCTTGTGAAAATGTCATTGTTAAAATTCCTCCTAATAAAAAAACTACATTCCTTGTAAGAATGTAGTACTAACTAGGCATAATTAATAAATTAAGCGCAAGTAGACTACTTTCCTACGTTGGTACTAACCAAATCAGGTCGTAAGGGTCTGAATTACATCATCTCAGCCAGAGGCTCCCCTAGTAGTTTTACTATAATGTTTTCTTATTAAAGATAACAAATCCCCGTGCAATTTGCAAAAGAGTAAGATAACATGAGCAGAACAATAATCCTACTTGTATAAGAAGACTTTGTCGTTTCGCCCCGACAAAAAAACTAAAGTTGAAAGCAGCTTGATACAAGCGCAATTTCAATTTAGTCATATAGTCACAATATCAATATCAACCAAAATAAAATAAGATAAGATTAACTTTGTAACGATTTTGTATCGTACTGATGCCTTGGGGAAGTGTATGAGTGAAAGATTACTGGCTCGAACCATACTATCCTAAATCAAGGCAAACATGCACGGCAAAATCATAAAGGATTGGGAAAAATGACTAGAGATGCAAAAGTTTAATACTGGTGAATTTTCAATTCAGTCATTTTTTGCCAATATAAAAAAATAGAGTCTAGGATAATAGCATATCCCAAACTCTATTTAAATTGATATTATATTACATAATTTATAACTAAATTATGCAGTTACCCATTGTGAAGCACCTTCAGTATTGTATAATTTAACTGCTGCTTTATCTTGTACTGATTCTGGTGCTGATGAAGCTGGTTTACCTTTATATTGTTCAGGTGCTACTGAATCCCATGTAGTTTGTAAGAATTGATATTTACCTGATGCACCAGTTGATGCATTTGTAGCATGGATGTCGCCACCTGATTCACGTTGAGCAATTTGTTTTAAGTGACTGTTAACGTTTACTGAAGAACCACTGTCGTCACTTGAACTTGAATCATTTGAACTTGAAGTAGATTCTTGTTGTGGTTGTTGAGTTGATTCAGTTTGTGGTGCTTGTTGTTGTTTTGGTTGCTCTTGAGTTTGAGTACTTTGTTGAGTTTGTTCTTGTTGTTCTGGTTGTTGTGATTGTTGTTGTGCTTGCTCATTTTGTTGTGGTTGTTCATTTTGTTGTGGTTGTTCTTGTTGAGTATTAGCTGCTTGATTACCATATCCGTTATAACTCCAAGACCAGTTTTGGCCATTTGAAGAGAATTGATAGTTAGTGTTGTCTTGATCAAAGTTAATATTATATGAACCTTCTTGAACTGGTTTTGCATTTAATTCAGAAGGGTTATTTTGTGCTAATTGTGCTAAGTGCGCATGGTTAGCTCCAGTTGTTTCTGCTGCATTTGCATGATGTCCTGTTGCTAATCCTGTTACGCCTAATCCTACTACTATAGTTGAAGTTAGTAATGTTTTTTTCATAATTTAAAAAATCCTCCTATAAGGTAATTAGTTTTATCATCAATTTGCAATTACCAATGTAACATCTATAAAAAGGCTGTAGGTTACAGTGAAATAAAAAAATTCGGCATTTTTTTACAACACAATTACATTAAATAATGGTTAATTTAAAGCTTTTAAAATTATTTTTTCGTTTATGCCAGTTTTGAAAATTTATTATGTGACATTTTTCATGTAATACATATGTAATAAATCTGATTTTTCTGTTTAACTATTAGAGTAAATTTTCAATATTTAAACCCCAAAAAGCTATTGCTATATCTATAATTAGATATATGCAATAGCCGTCAACAAGTATAATTAATAATAGGATTGATAAGTTTAATATGATGGTTAATAAAAATGGTGGTTAGTTGATTAATATGATTGAAATTGAGGATAAATCATTTAAGTTATATAGATTAATTCAAGGAGAATGTTAAATCAGTAGCATCTTGATCGCATGGTTCAATAAGTGGGTTTTGCTGTTGTTTAACCTTTGGAGACATAAATTTGATTGTATCAATAATGATTTCAGTAACGAAATGCATTTGCCCTTCTTTTTCATATTTAGAAGAACGCATGTGGCCTGTTACACCTACAAGTGCGCCTTTAGATAAGTAACGGTGGATATTTTTAGCATTATTTCCAAAAGCCTTACAAAATAAAAAATCACAATTTTGCTGTTGCTCATTGCGCTTAGATGGTCTATCTATTGCGAGACATAATGAGACATAGTCTGTTTCGTCTTTACTAAATAACTGTGGATCTTTAGTTAGTCGTCCGACGACAACTATATTATTTATCATAGTTCACCTCCTTGTTAGCTATATCATAATTGGGTTCGTCAATAGCGTCAAAAGTCAGTAATGTTTAAATCAAGGAAAAATTGTTTGCTATATTTTATAAAAATTGGCTTATCAATTTGAATTTACGTTATAATAGCAACATAATCTTATTTATTGTAAAAGTTAAATTTCTTTAATGGATGTGAGGCAATGAAAACATTTAAAGCTGTTAGATTCCAAATCGTTTCAGAAAACGGTGGTGTAACTGAATATGAGTTGGAAGATGGCGTAATCATTAATAAAGAAAGTAGTGGTACTGGGTGGCTGTTAGAACTTGTCATACCAGATTATCATTATGATACTATGAAATCATATATGGATAATGAAACTTTGTTAGATATTCGTGTGGTCATTACCCGCCCATCAAATGACCCAGCTTTATTTGATGCGACTATTAAACACATCACGAAATTAAACGGATCAATTTCGGTCGTTTTTGAATGTCATATTTATACTTTACGACAAGTATATGCCGAAAGCTTATTAGAACAACTTGTAGATGAAGGATTATCAGGAGACGAATTAAAAACTTCTTTCAATAGATTAATGCAATCTAAACCTCGTCTAAAAGATGAAAAACCAGATAAACATTAAATAAAAAGAGCTTAACTTATTAAAAAGTTAAGCTCTTTTTATTATTTTGCATCTTGTAAGGCAAATGTTAACTCACAACTACATGCGACTTGACCATCTACAGTTGCTTTAGCACTGCCTTTGCCAATAGGGCCTTTAATTTTAGTGATTTCTACTTCTAAAGTTAAAGTATCTCCTGGTACAACTTGACGTTTAAAACGACATTTATCAATACCTGCAAAAAGCGCAAGTTTACCTTTATTCTCTTCGTTATTTAGCATTGCGACAGCACCCGTTTGTGCTAATGCTTCTGTAATTAATACGCCAGGCATTACCGCATATTCAGGAAAATGGCCTTGGAAAAATGGTTCGTTACCTGATACTTGTTTAATACCAACGCAACGTTTACCCTCTTCATATTCAACCACTTTATCAATTAATAAAAATGGTTGTCTATGTGGGATGATTTGCTTAATTTGATTATAATCGAAAATAGTTTCCATTTTATTAAATCCTCCAATAATTTTACAATTTAATTAGTCGTTAATTCTTTCAATGTTAGCACCCAATGAATTCAATTTACCATGTAAATCTACATAACCACGGTCTAAATGTGTTAATTCAG
The DNA here is from genome assembly GCF_003019255.1 of Staphylococcus kloosii. Classification (NCBI taxonomy): domain Bacteria; kingdom Bacillati; phylum Bacillota; class Bacilli; order Caryophanales; family Staphylococcaceae; genus Staphylococcus; species Staphylococcus kloosii. The sequence continues at coordinate 1,124,289 of NZ_CP027846.1, read as the reverse complement.
TAACTTGAGTTGTTCCTTCCGCTACTAATCCTGCTAAAATTAAAGCAGCTGCAGCTCTTAAGTCTGTGGCTTTGACTTGAGCACCTTGAAGTTGGCTCTTACCTTGAATTTTTGCACTTCTACCCTCGACAGTAATATTAGCATTCATACGTTGAAATTCAGCAACGTGCATAAATCTATTTTCAAATACTGTTTCAGTAACGACTTTATTGCCCTCAGCTGTTAATAATAATGCCATCATTTGTGATTGCATATCTGTTGGGAAGCCAGGATGTGGTAAAGTTTTAACGTCTACTGGTTTTAATTCACCTTCTGCTCTAACGCGAATAGCTTCATCTGAATACTCTAGGTTAACTCCCATTTCTTCTAATTTGTAAACTAAACTAGTCATATGTTCTTTGATTGCACCTTTAACTAGCACGTCACCACGTGTAATTGCGCCTGCAATTAATAAAGTACCTGCTTCGATACGGTCCGGAATTATTGAATGAGTGACGCCATGCAGTTTATCTACTCCATTTATAGTAATCGTATCAGTACCTGCACCTACAACGTTACCGCCCATTTCATTAATGTAGTTTGCTAAATCTACTATTTCTGGCTCACGTGCTACATTTTCTAAAACAGTTTTACCTTCAGCCAATGAAGCAGCCATAATAATATTTTGTGTCGCACCTACACTTGGGAAATCTAAATGAATCGTTGTACCTTTAAGTCCATCTTTCGCATTAGCGTATATGAAACCACCATCCATATGGATGTCTGCGCCAAGTTCTTCAAAACCTTTAATATGTTGTTCAATTGGTCTTGAACCAATAGCACAACCACCAGGAAGCGCAACTTTAGCATGTCCTAAACGAGCTAATAAAGGACCCATAACTAATATACTTGCTCTCATCTTACTTACATATTCATAAGGTGCTTCTTCAAATAAATCTTTAGTTGCATCGACAGTAACAGCTTCTCCATCTTTGTCATAAGATACTTCTGCATTTAATGTAGAAATTACGTTATTAATTGTTTCTACATCGCTTAATGCAGGTACATTAAGTAATTTACTTGTACCTTCCGCTGCAAGTAAAGATGCAGTTAATACTGGTAATACTGCATTTTTCGCTCCTGAAGCCTTTACTTCTCCTGTTAATTTATTGCCACTTTTTATAACTATCTTGTCCATCATTTATCCTCCACTTAAACTACAATTTCATCTCACTTATTATATGAATATTTTCTTCCATGTAATTATATCTATATTCAAATTTAAATAACAACTATTTGGATTATTGTAACAAATATTTTACCTGTGTAGAAAATTGCAATAAATCTACGATAAAATTACTTACTGCAGTACCTAATAATATTGCTAAAAATATCATGCATATTTGTACTTTTAAAGGATCACCTTTTTTAAAAAATTGATCCAATCTGAGTACATTTAGTGCCCAATAACTTATACAAATACATACCACATGTAATATCAAATGTATAATCGCAAATTGACCTAAATACTCCATATTAAATTCTCCTCATTCGTCTCTATTAAAGTATTCTACACGAAAAATTCTACAAAAGATACTTTTCGCTAAAATAATATTGTCATTATTTTTATTATAACTTTAACGTATGACTTTATGTAACGTTCCCGATTTTAAACATCTTAATCAAAGATATTTTTGTTGTCACAAAAAAAAAATGAGAAGTCCCCTTTAGGAACTTCTCTTAAATAAGTTTATTTTAAAGTAGCAACATAAAGTCTGTTATTCGCACGTTCAAGTGCGCGTTCAGCTCTATGTAAATCACCGCTATTTTGCTCGCTATTCAAATGCTCTTCGGCTTTTGTTTTTGCTGTCTGTGCTCTATCAACATCAATGTCTTTAGCAGCTTCAGCAGTTTGAACAATAATCGATAATTTATGCTGTCTTATTTCAACAAAACCTTCACTCACTGCGATAAATTCTGAACCACCATCAAAGTTAACTTTGACATAGCCAGTTTTTAGCGCTGCTACGGTAGGAATGTGTCCGAACATAACACCAATCTCACCAGCTGTTGTTTGCATTACAGCTAACTCGACATCATCCCTGTCGTAAACTGAGCCATTAGGAGTGACAATATTTAGGCTTAATGTACTCATTATCCATACCTCCTAATTTTTTAAACTTCAACGCCCATATCTTTTGCTTTTGCAATTACATCATCCATACTACCTACAAGTCTGAATGCATCTTCTGGGATATGGTCATATTTACCTTCAAGAATATCTTTGAAGTCTGCTACTGTACGTTTAACTGGTACATATGAACCTTTTTGACCAGTAAATTGTTCAGCAACGTGGAAGTTTTGAGATAAGAAGAATTGAATACGACGCGCGCGTTCAACTGTTTGTTTATCGTCTTCAGATAACTCATCCATACCTAAGATTGCAATAATATCTTGTAATTCACGATATTTTTGTAACGTTGATTGTACTTCACGAGCAACGTCATAATGTTCTTGACCTACGATACTAGGTTCCAAAGCTCTAGAAGTAGAAGCTAATGGATCGACTGCTGGGTAAATACCCATTTCAGTTAACTTACGTTCTAAGTTAGTTGTAGAGTCTAAGTGAGCAAAGACATTGGCTGGTGCTGGGTCAGTGTAGTCATCGGCAGGTACGAATACTGCTTGAATTGACGTTACAGAACCTTTATTTGTAGAAGTAATTCGTTCTTGTAATTGACCCATTTCAGTACTTAACGTTGGTTGATAACCTACGGCTGAAGGTAATCTACCTAACAATGCTGATACTTCAGAACCAGCTTGTGTAAATCTGAAGATATTGTCGATGAATAATAATACATCTTTACCTTCTTCATCACGGAAATATTCAGCCATAGTTAAGCCTGATAAAGCAACACGCATACGTGCGCCAGGTGGTTCATTCATTTGTCCGAAGACCATGGCAGTCTTTTTAATAACGCCACTATCACTCATTTCGAAGTATAAGTCATTACCTTCACGTGTACGCTCTCCTACACCTGCGAAAACTGATATACCACCATGTTCTTGCGCGATATTATTAATTAATTCTTGGATTAATACTGTTTTACCTACACCTGCACCACCGAAAAGACCAATTTTACCACCTTTAAGGTATGGTGCTAATAAATCTACTACTTTGATACCAGTTTCTAAAATTTCTACGTTTGTAGATAATTCGTCAAAAGCTGGAGATTGTCTATGAATTGGGTCACGACGTACAGAAGAATCGATTTCTTCATCTAAGTCAATTGTGTCACCAAGAACGTTGAATACTCTACCTAATGTAGCATCTCCAACTGGTACACTAATACTTCTACCTGTATCTTTGACTTCAGTACCACGTTTAACACCTTCAGTTCCATCCATAGCAATTGTACGTACAACGTCATCGCCTAATTGGATAGCAACTTCTAATGTTAATGATGTCGTTTTTTCGCCATTTTTAACATCTAGTACTAAGGCATTATTAATTTCAGGCACTTCGTTATGTTCAAAACGAACGTCTACGACTGGCCCCATAATTTGGGTCACACGGCCTACTCCCATTTTTTGTATCCTCCTTTTAATTCTATTCAAGTGCAGCTGAACCACCGACAATTTCAGTAATTTGTTGGGTGATTTCTGCTTGTCTCGCTCTGTTATATTCTAATGATAAATCATCAATAAGATCAGATGCGTTGTCTGACGCATTTTTCATTGCAGTCATTCGTGCAGCGTGTTCACTTGCTTTTGCATCTAAGATTGTTCCATATATTAAGCTTTCCACGTATTGAGGTAAGATTATGCTCAATATAGATTCTTTGTCTGGCTCAAATTCGTATGAAGACATTTGACCATGTCCAAGACTTGAATCTTCTGGAGATAATGGAAGTACCGTTTTCTTCGAAGGTTTATTTTCTAAAACATTGACAAAATGACTGAAATAAATCGTTAATTCATCGATATCTTCATCACTATATAAATCAATCGCCTTTTCAGCAATAGCTTGAACGCTTTTGAAAGAAGGTTGATCTGGCACTTCCGTTAAAGAGTCATCAATGCGATAGCCTTTATTAGTTAAGAAATCTACACCTGTTTGACCTAATACCATTAATGAATAATCATCATTGTCTTTATGATACTCATCCATGTCTTTAATTAGGTTTTTCAAAACATTGGCATTATATGCACCTGCTAAACCTTTGTCACTAGTAATGACTAGGTAACCACGTCTTTTAACTTCACGTTGTTTTAACATCGGGTGGTTTGTATGTTGATTTGCACCAGCCACGGCTGTTATAGCATCTTGCATTTTATCCATGTAAGGTCTAAATAACTTTGTATTACTTTCCGCACGACGTAACTTAGAACTTGACACCATGTTCATCGCTTTGGTAATTTGTTTCATTTTCTTCGTGGATTTTATACGTGTATCAATTTCTTTAAGAGATCCCATTATCTCACCACCTTTTCATAACTCTTACTAATTATTCTGATTTACTAAAGCTTCTTTTGAATTCATTAATTGCTGTTTCAAATTTTTCTGCATCAGGTAATGCACCAGTTGTTCTGATTTCATCAAGTAATTCTGTTGCATTTGATTTAGCCCAAATGTTTAATTCACTTTCGAAACGCGTGATATCTTCAACAGGAATATCGTCTAAATGACCTTTAGTTAAAGCAAAAATAATTAATACTTGATTTTCAACAGGTAGTGGTTTGTTTTTGTCTTGTTTTAAAACTTCAACAGTACGTTTACCACGTTCAAGTTTTTGTGCAGTAAATTCGTCAAGATCTGAACCAAATTGTGCGAATGATTCTAATTCACGATATGATGCTAAATCTAAACGTAAAGTTCCTGCTACTTTTTTCATAGCTTTAATTTGTGCAGAACCACCAACACGTGATACTGATTGACCTGCGTTAATCGCTGGTCTTACACCAGAGAAGAATAAATCTGATTGTAAGAAAATTTGTCCATCAGTGATTGAAATAACGTTCGTTGGTACGTATGCAGAAATATCGCCTGCTTGTGTTTCAATAATAGGTAATGCAGTAATTGAACCGCCACCTAATTCGTCATTTAATTTAGCTGCTCTTTCTAGCAATCTACTATGTAAGTAGAACACATCACCTGGGTAAGCTTCACGACCTGGTGGTCTACGTAATAATAATGATAATTCACGGTAAGCAGAAGCTTGTTTCGTTAAATCATCATAAACGATTAATACGTCTTTACCATCAAACATGAACTCTTCACCAATAGTTACACCAGCATATGGTGCGATGTATAAAAGTGGTGCTGGATCTGCTGCAGATGCTGATACTACGATAGTGTAATCTAATGCACCCTCTTGACGTAGTTTTTCAACGTTTGCGCGTACAGTAGAATCTTTTTGACCAATAGCTACATAAATACAAATAGTATCTTGATCATGTTGGTTTAAAATAGTATCTAAAGCAACTGTAGTTTTACCAGTTTGGCGGTCACCGATAATTAACTCACGTTGACCTTTACCAATAGGTACTAATGCGTCGATTGCTTTAATACCTGTTTGTAATGGTTGATCTACTGATTTACGGTCCATTACGCCTGTAGCTTTTTTCTCAACAGGTCTTGTTTTCGTAGTATGGATAGGACCTTGACCATCGATTGGTTGTCCTAATGGATTAACTACGCGACCTATTAATTCGTTACCTACAGGAACTTCCATAATACGACCAGTACGTTTAACTTCGTCGCCTTCTTTAATGTCGTCGTATGGTCCTAAAATAACAACACCAACGTTTGATTCTTCTAAGTTTTGAGCTAAGCCTAATACGCCGGTTTTAAATTCAATTAGCTCTCCAGCCATTACATCGTTTAAACCATGAATTAACGCAATGCCGTCACCAATTTGTAAAACTGTACCTACATCAGTTACAGACATTTCCGACTCATAATTTTCAATTTGTGAGCGTAGTAATGCGCTGATTTCTTCAGCTTTAATGGCCATCTATGTCACTCCTTTATTATTAATTAATGCGCTCTTTTAAATTTCTTCTCTAATTGAGCTAAATCGTTTTGAACACTCGCATCCATTACCTTAGTGCCAACTTTTACACGAATACCACCAATAAGTTCTTTATTAATTTCGTTTTTAAGTAAGACTTTAGATAATTTCGTTTGCTGTATTATTATTTTTCCAATTTCATCTAATTCATCATTTGATAAAGCATATACTGATTCTACAACTGCATAATCTCGATTATTGTGTTTATTGTATAGATGATTAAATGAATTATAAACTTCACTAATCATTCCAAGATGTCTATTTGAAGCAAGTACTTTGAACATATTTAATAAATAGTCATTAGTATTTGCAAACACTTTTTCAGCAAATTGAACGCGTTGTTCTTTATTTTTTTTAGGGTCTAGGTCTAACTCTTTTAAACCATGGATTTCAGAAGAAACCCCTTTTTCAACCTCAGAAAATTCTTCATAAACGACATCCAAGTTATTAGCATCAAGAGAGGCGTCAAATAAAGCTTTAGCGTATTTCATTGCTACTTTCGCCATTATTTATCCCCTGCCTCTTTAATGTACTTTTCAACCAATGCTTTTTGGTCTTGTTCGCTGATTTCTTTTTGTAATACTTTTGAAGCAATAAGTACAGATAGATCTGAAACTTGATTATTAATATCCGCAATTGCGCGTTCTTTTTCGCTATTAATTTCGTTTTGAGCTGTTTCAATCATACCGTTCGCACGTACATTAGCTTCATGAATAATTTCTTCATGTTGCTGGCGTGCTTGAACTTTCGCTTCTTCAATCATGCGATGAACCTCATCTTGAGTTTCTTTTAACGTTTGTTTGTTTTGTTCTTCTAACTTCTGTGCATTTAACTTAGCTTGTTCAGCGTCGTCAATGTCTTTATTAATGTCACGTTCACGTTTATCCATTACTTCTTTTAATGGACCCCATGCATATTTCTTTAATAAACCTAATAAAACAAGAAATGTTATTGCAGTAACAATAATAGTTCCCCACTGAACGCCATGTGCTTCAGCTGCACCAAGTACGAACATATTTGTCGTAGCAGTCACTTAGCCTTACACTCCTTTCATTCATTATAACCAATTGCTTAATAGTAAAACGAAGGGCAAAGTCGTAACGACTTCGCCTATTTAAGTGTAATTACATGAACATTACGATGAATGAAATTACAAGACCAAGGATAGGTAATGCCTCAACTAAACCAATACCGATAAACATAATTGACATTAATTGTCCACGAGCTTCTGGTTGACGTGCTACACCTTCTACTGTTCTTGAAACGATAAGACCGTTACCAATACCTGCGCCTAATGCTGATAAACCAATTGCGATTGCTGCTGCGATTAAATTCATTTATAAATCCTCCTAAATTTTGTATAAATTGTTTAATAAATCAATTAATGGTCACTTTGTACTTTATGTGACATGTAAACCATTGATAGCATTATAAAGATATATGCTTGGATGGAACCAATAAAGATTGAGAATGCTTGCCAAACAACTAATCCTGGTAAGCCGATAATCCAACCCCATGCTAAATGATTTATTACTAACCCTGAAAGTAAAGTAAGTAATAACTCACCTGCATAAATATTACCGTATAAACGTAGACCGAGCGTTAACGTTGAAGTAAACTCTTCGAACACGTTAATCGGTAATAGGAATATTGGCTTTGTATAATTACCAAAATAGCTTTTGGTACCTCTCATTTTAATACCATAATAATGCGTCAACAATATTATGAGTGTTGAAAGCGTTAGAGTCACTGTTGCATCTGCAGTAGGTGATTTCCACCACAATGTATGACCAGTCACAACTGAAAATGGTAATCCCAGCATGTTACTGACAAAAATAAATAATATCAATGTCACTGCTAAGAAATGGAATTGTCCACCTTTCGACCAAGACATATTACTTGATATGATGCCTCTAACAAAGTCAAAAACCCACTCTATGAAGTTTTGCTTGCCTGTTGGTCGTTTTTGAAGATTACGCGTACAAATAATAGCTACTACAAATACAATAACCGCTGTAATAATTAGCATCATAATGGATGATAAATTAAACACGATGTCTAAACCAAACACTTTCCAACTGACAAGAGGTTGCTTGTGTTGCATGTTTTTTTCACCTCTCTTAATCTTAAACTTTCTTCTTATGAATTAACGGTTTGAAAATAACTAATACATAAGAAACTAACAAACCAACAATTACACCAAAAATATTAATATTGTCTTTAAAACAAGCCCATAATACACATGCTAAAATCGCCGTTAAATATCTCCAAATATTGCCCGTAGATATATGTATAGTTTCAATCTTTTTAGCCTTAGCTAAATAATATTCGAAAGTAAATGTATTTATTAGCGATCCTATTGTCCCTATTATGAGTCCTAATACAAATGGTGAATTTGTGAAAAAAAACACAATAACCAATACAATAAGTGCATATATATAGTATTGAATGTATTGATTGAAGATGATGTGAAAACGTTTCAATTCTGTGCCTCATTTCATTAATTCCTAATTTATGAAAACCGTTCCACTCATATAAATTTAATAATAATATAGCGTGTAAAGCCTGTCAATTCTATTCAAATTGTTATTATAAAATCTTAATTTATGTCATTAAATTGTCACAAATAAAGTTAAATATAAACTTTTATATAAATGGTTCTGGTTTTTTATCTATTAAACCAAAATAATATTTAATATTGTCACAAATTCGTTTTGAAGCTTGTCCGTCACCATAAGGATTACGTGCCTGACTCATATGTTGGTAATGACTTTCATCATCTAACAATTGTACAGTAGCATTAAAAACGTATGCCTCTTCAGTACCTACAATTTCCAAAGTACCTGCTTCAACTCCTTCTGGTCTCTCTGTAGTGTCACGAAGAACTAACACGGGCTTACCAAGTGATGGTGCTTCTTCTTGCACACCACCTGAATCTGTCAATATAAAATAAGCATTATTTGCAAAATTATGAAAATCTATGACACCTAGTGGTTCGATTAATTCAATACGTTCATGATCACCTAAATACTGTTGTGCAATCGTCCTAACTTTAGGATTTTTATGCATTGGATAAACAACTACAACATCCTCATATTGTTCAACGACTCTTCTGACCGCTTTAAAGATATGCTCCATAGGCTCGCCTATATTCTCTCTTCTATGTGCGGTTAATAAAATGACACGTTTGCCTTTATGCTTTTGGATAATGGCAGAGTCATAGTCATCTCCTATCGTTGTGCTCATCGCATCGATTGCCGTATTACCAGTAACGACTATTGATGATTCATCTTTGTTTTCGTTAATTAAATTTTGAGCAGCATTATTGGTAGGAGCAAAATTTAAGTCTGCCATTACTCCTACCATTTGCCTATTCATCTCTTCAGGGAATGGCGCATACTTATTCCAAGTTCTGAGTCCTGCTTCAACATGACCTATTGGAATTTGATTATACAATGCCGCTAAACTACCCGCAAAAGTAGTCATCGTGTCACCATGCACAAGAATCATATCTGGTTGTACTTCTTTGATGACACTTTCTAACTTCATTAACACTCTAGATGTGATTTCGGACAAAGTTTGCCCTTGCTGCATAATATCTAAATCATAATCTGGTTTGATATGAAAAGTTTCAAGCACGCCATCTAACATTTCACGGTGTTGTGCAGAAACTACCACTACAGGCTGTAATTCTTCAGTTTCTTTTAACGCTTGTACTAACGGTGCCATTTTCACTGCCTCTGGCCTAGTACCAAAAACAGTCATGATTTTTTTCATATTAATACACTCCTGGTGTTCTATTTTGTACCAAATAAACGGTCACCAGCATCGCCTAGTCCAGGGATGATATATGCATGGTCATCCAATTTCTCATCAAGCGCTGCGATGTAAATATCAACATCTTCATGAGCCGCTTTCATTTTTTCTACACCTTCTGGCGCTGCAATTAAGCACATAAAACGAATATGCTTTGCTCCTCTTTTCTTAAGAGAATTTATTGCTTCAATAGCTGAAGAACCAGTAGCTAACATAGGGTCAACTACAACGATTTCTCTTTCTTCAATATCTTGAGGTAATTTAGCAAAGTATTCTACAGCTTCTAGAGTATTTGGATCTCTATATAAGCCGATATGACCAATTCTAGCAGCTGGTACAAGGTTTAAAATCCCTTGAGTCATTCCTAATCCTGCTCTTAAAATAGGTACAAATGCTAATTTTTTCCCTGTTAATCGTTTTGCAACCATTTCAGTAACAGGTGTTTTAATTTTAACATCTTGTAATTCTAGATCTCTTGTAACTTCATAGGCCATTAGCATACCTACTTCATCAACAAGTTCTCTAAATTCTTTCGTACCCGTGTGTACATCTCTAATATAGCTTAATTTGTGTTGGATTAATGGATGGTCAAAAACATGTACTTTGCCCATAATTCATTTCCCTCCTATTTTTAATTATATAAAGGATATTTTGTAGTTAATTGTTTTACGCGTTCTTTACCTTCTGATAGTGCTTTTTCGTCTTCAGGATTTTTAAGTACTAAACTCATGATTTTACCTACTTCTTCAAAAGCTTGTTCGTCAAAACCACGAGTTGTTGCAGCAGGTGTACCTAGTCTGATACCGCTAGTAACGAATGGTTTTTCTTGATCGAATGGAATTGTATTTTTATTACAAGTGATACCAATTGCGTCAAGCGTTTCTTCTGCCACTTTACCAGTAATACCTGCAGATGATTTAACGTCCACCGCTACTAAATGATTGTCAGTACCACCTGAAACTACACGGAAACCTTCTTTATTTAGTGTATCTGCAAGTGTTTGTGCATTTTTAATCACTTGTTGTTGGTATGTTTTGAAATCATCTTGTAAAGCTTCACCGAAAGCAATTGCTTTAGCCGCAATTACGTGTTCTAAAGGACCACCTTGGATACCCGGGAAGATTTTTTTATCAATGTCTTTTTTATATTCTTCTTTACATAAAATCATACCGCCACGAGGGCCACGTAAAGTTTTATGTGTTGTTGTCGTAACGAAATCTGCATATTCAACTGGATTTTGATGTAAGCCAACAGCTACTAATCCTGCGATATGAGCCATATCCACCATTAGTTTAGCGCCTACTTCATCAGCGATTTCTTTGAATTTTTTAAAATCAATTTCGCGTGAATATGCTGAAGCACCAGCAACGATTAATTTAGGTTGATGTTTTTTAGCAATACTTAAAACTTCGTCATAATCGATTTGTTCAGTGTCTTTATCTACACCGTAATCAACGAAATTATAAAATTGCCCACTAAAGTTTACAGGAGCTCCGTGAGTTAAATGTCCACCATGACTTAAATTCATACCAAGTACAGTATCACCATGTTCTAAAGCAACTAAATAAACAGCCATATTTGCTTGTGAACCAGAGTGTGGTTGAACATTTACGTGTTCAGCACCAAAAAGTTTTTTCGCGCGATCGATAGCAATGCTTTCAGATACATCAACGAATTCACAGCCACCATAATATCTTCTATTAGGGTACCCTTCAGCATATTTATTAGTTAATACTGAACCTTGAGCTTCCATAACCGCTTCAGAAACGAAGTTTTCTGATGCAATAAGTTCGATATTGTTGTTTTGACGGTTAAATTCATTTTGGATTACTTCATAGATTTCTTTATCTTGCTTTTGGATAAATGACATTGGTATAGTTCCCTCACTTTTAATTAATTATATTTCGCTCGTTCGCCACCAATTTTTTTAGGTCTAGATGATGCTACAGTTACAAAAGCCTCGCCAACTTTTTTCGTCTCAGTACGTTCTGGTATAGCAACATGATTTATATGCATGCCAATAAGTGTTTGGCCAATATCAATACCTTTTGGTACAGAAATATATTCGACTACCATTGGGTTATCTAGTTGTTGATATGCATATGTAGCCATACTGCCTCCAGCGTGTACATCTGGAACGACTGTAACTTCTTCCAACGTTAATGGGTTAAAATTAGATCGATCTATCGTTACTGCTCTATTAATGTGTTCGCATCCTTGATATACAAACGACACTCCTGTGTCTTGCTCAATTGCCTTGAGCTGATTATATATCTTTTCAGCTACATCCATAGAACCTACAGAACCAATTCTTTCGCCAATGATTTCAGAGGTAGAACAACCGATAATACAAAGTTCATTTTCTTTGAAAAAATCACGGTTTTTTAATTCTTCAAGTAACAATGCTAAATCATTTTCCATTTTTACCCACCCCCTATAAAAGTAATATATAATTTCCATAAATCAGACAACTTCAGAAAAAATATATAGCAAACTCGCTACACGTTAACATTATAACTTATTTTTCAGATAACTTATACCAATTATGCAAATTTATGTTTCCATAATTTTTTGCTTGACCTTTACAATTAAAGACGATAACTCTTCAAAAATTGCTTCATAATCGCTTTTATTCCCACCAAAAGGGTCAGAAATATCGCCTTTTTCACCAATAAATTCTTTTATCGTATAAATATTTTTTTGTTTACCATATTGATTAAATAATGAATGTTTATGCGTTTCTGTCATTGTAAAAATGTAGTCTGCCGCTAAATCATCAGTCGAAAATGATTTGGCAGTACTACTTTCTGGCAAGCTTTTTTCCGCTATAATCTCTTGGCTATTTTTAGAAATGGGACTACCGTCCATGGCAAAGAGCCCTCTGGATTCAATAACACATTCATCTAATTCATTTTTAGCAATACTTTCTGCTAAAGGACTGCGACAGGTATTTCCCGTACAAACGAATATAATCCTCATAAATCATCACCCTCAATTATTTGTTGACTAGCTGCTTTCATTAAGCGATTCATATAAGCATTCGATTGCTCAGTGTCCTTAAAGCCATAGATATAAGCATGTTTAATGTTTGTATCGTTATCTAATCGATGCAAAATAGTATATAGGTTATGGTTGGCACCTTTTAAATCCTTAGTATCCGTACACAGTGATATAAATTGCGCATTATGAGGAACTAAATGCTTTTTATTATCTGGTACAATAAAGGCTATATTTTGCCATTCCTGTACAGTTGTTGGCATTTTATTAAAGTTACGAATAATGGTTAATGGTGTATCTGGAGCATAATGTTTATATTTCATGCCTGGTGCTATAGGTTTTTCGTTATTAAAGTCTGTAAATGCCTCGACACTATGAGGAATAACTTCTTCAATCATTTGTTTCGTTATAGCACCTGGTCTAGCTATTCTAAACGGATAAACAGTGCAATCTAATACAGTACTTTCTAATCCCTCTTCACTCTGGTCTCCATTAATTATGCCATCAACACGTCCATTTAAATCTTGATATACGTGTTCAAACAATGTAGGCGAAGGTCTACCGCTTAAATTAGCACTCGGAGCAGCAATAGGTAAATCAACTTGTTGTAAAATATAGCGCCCTACTTTATGACTAGGCATTCTTACTGCTATAGATGACAATCCACCGGACACCCTATCACATAAGTAGCCTGACTTCAGCGGAACAATAAAGGAGATTGGACCAGGCCAAAAATGTTGCATTAACGTTATAGTCTCAACAGAAATATTCTGAGTAAAATCAGCTAACTGATCCATACTATGGATATGTACGATTAATGGGTTATCTGAAGGTCTGCCCTTCGCTTCATAAATAGCTTTAACAGCGTCATCATCCTTAGCATTGCCTCCTAATCCATAAACTGTTTCTGTAGGTAATGCAATTAAACCACCCTGTTGGTAAATACGTTTTATTTCTTGTACATCATCATTAGCAGATAAAAGTGCATTAATATTTCTAAAGTCCCATGTTTTTGTATCCACTATCGTCACAACCTTTCATAGTTATTTTAAAATAAAACAAAAAGTTATGCATCTACGCAAAATACGCAGACACATAACTCTTACCAATTAAATGAAATGATTCTGTCATTGTTATTTATATCTTGAATAATTTTTACGTCTATATGTGAATACAATGATTCAATTATAGTTTTTAATATTTCAGCTTGATTAAAACCAATTTCAAACACGACTTTAGCATTATCATTCAATACATGAGGTAGATCTTCTAAAATCGATTTGTAAATTGCCAAGCCATTGTCATCAGCAAAAAGTGCACTATCAGGTTCAAAATTAACAACCGAATTAGTCATAATGTCTATATCTTTTCTATCTATATATGGCGGATTGGAGATCAAGCCATCAACTGTTATTTGTTGTTCTATAAGGGGTGTAAGACAATCGCCATGTAGAAAGTTAATATCAACCTCATGCTTTTGAGCATTGCTTTTAGCTACTTTTAAAGCTTCTAGACTAATATCTGTAGCAAAAACTTCTAATGATTTATTCAACTTTTTTAACATTACCGGTATATTGCCACTACCAGTACCTATATCCACTACTTTACTATTATCAGGAAGTTCATCCAAGAAATGTAGCATAACCTCTTCAGTTTCAGGTCTAGGTATTAAGCAATGTTGATTCACATCGAACACTTCACCATAAAAACTTTGAAAACCAACAATATATTGTACTGGTTCACCTTGATATAAACGTTCAAAAGCATCATCCAATTTATTTTGTTCCATCTCAGTTGGAATTTTATTTTGCTTCATAATCATATCTGTACGATTCCAGTCAAACAAATCCATAATTAACCAATCGACGCTCGAAGTGTCTAAATCTTTAGTAGCACATTTCGCCTTTGCATCGTTAATAAAATCTTTAAATTTCACCATTGTTTAGTTCTTTCAATTTTTCGGTTTGTTCAGACATCGTTAACGCATCTATGATTTCATCCAACTTACCTTCCATAACTTGATCTAGTTTTTGGATAGTTAAACCTATTCGATGGTCTGTCACTCTGTTTTGAGGATAGTTATAAGTTCTAATTCGTTCTGAACGGTCACCAGTACCTACTGCAGATTTACGTTCTGAAGCATATTTAGCTTCTTCTTCTTGTACTTTCATGTCGTATACACGCGCTTTTAATACTTTCATCGCTTTTTCACGGTTTTTAATTTGAGACTTTTCATCTTGTGATGTTACGACTGTACCTGTTGGTAAATGTGTAATACGCACAGCTGAGTCAGTCGTATTGACGTGCTGACCACCTGCACCACTTGAACGATAAGTATCAATTTTAATATCTTCATTACGTATTTCAACTTCTACGTCTTCAGCCTCTGGTAAAACAGCAACAGTTGCTGTTGACGTATGAATACGTCCACCTGATTCAGTTTCTGGTACACGTTGTACACGGTGGGCACCATTTTCGTATTTTAATTTTGAATAAGCACCTTGACCTTGAATCATTACACTGATTTCTTTATAACCACCATGGTCGCTATCATTCATTTCTACGACATCTGTTTTGTAGCCAAGTGTTTCACTGTATCTAGAGTACATTCTAAATAAGTCACCTGCGAAAATCGCAGCTTCATCCCCACCAGCAGCAGCTCTAATTTCTAAAATAACGTTCTTATCGTCGTTAGGATCTTTAGGTATAAGTAAGAATTTCAATTCTTCTTCTAATTGAGGAATTCTTTCTTTCGAGCTTTGTAACTCTTCTTTTAACATTTCAATTTCATCTTTATCTTTTGTATCATTCAACATTGTTTCAATTTCGCCAATATCTTCATTAACTTGTTTGTAATCACGATAAACTTCCACAGTTTTTTGTAAATCTGCTTGTTCTTTCGAATAAGCACGTAATTTTGATGAATCATTTACAACATCAGGGTCACTTAATAATTCATTTAATTGTTCGTATCGTTCTTCTACTATATCTAATTGATCAAACACTTATAGTTCCTCCTTGTCATTATCACTTGGCGCTACTACATGATGTGCTCTACATCTTGGTTCATAGCTTTCATTTGCGCCTACCAAAATAATCGGATCATCAATTTTAGCTGGTTTACCGTCAATAAGTCGTTGTGTACGGCTTGATGATGCGCCACAAACTGCACATACAGCTTGCAATTTAGTAACGATTTCGCTAACAGATAGTAATTCTGGTATTGGTCTAAAAGGTCTGCCTCTAAAATCCATATCTAAACCAGCAGTTATAACTCTATGGCCTTGAGAAGCTAAATGTTCAGCAATTTTTACTACTTCGTCTTCAAAAAATTGTACCTCATCAATACCAATGATACCTACGTCTGTTAAATCATGTCTTAATATCTCAGAAGCTGTTGAAATATTAAATGCTTCTATTGCATTCCCATTATGAGAGACTATTTTATCTTTATGATATCGGTCATCTATAGCTGGTTTAAATACTACTACCTTTTGTTTAGCATATAAACCTCTACGTAAACGTCGTATTAATTCCTCTGATTTACCACTAAACATACTGCCAGTGATACATTCTATCCAACCAGAATGATAAGTTTCATACATAATGAGTCCATCCTTTTCAAAACATAATCGATTTATTATAGCATATTTACATTACAGAAATCTGTACTTATACAGTTGTTTTTTATTAATTGTTAAAAATAAAACTTCAAATATTTAGATATGTAACCTACGAAAGTTAATCTATCGTTATACTAACAAAAAAAGCACTCTCATATAAATATGAGAATGCTTTATGACAACAATTATTGGTTGCTTGATTTGTAACCGAATTTCTTGTTGAAACGTTCAACACGACCATCCGCAGCAGCGAATTTTTGACGTCCTGTGTAGAATGGATGAGAATCAGAAGAAATATCTAAACGAATAACTGGGTATTCATTGCCGTCTTCCCATTCCATAGTTTCTGAAGATGTTTTAGTAGAACCACTTAAGAATTTAAAATCTGTAGTAGTGTCTAAAAAGATAACTTTGTGGTACTCAGGATGAGTATTTTGTTTCATTGTTTTCAGCTCCTTTGCCCTGAACCATCTGGAACAGAGTTGTTTGTGAGTTTTTTACCCAATACTAAGTCATTATAATTGTTATACATATAAAACGCAACCCTCTTTATAAAGTTTCGTTTTAAACGTGACTTTGTATTTAAGTCAATAAATTAAATGATTGGTTTTCCAGTTTTAGTACTTTCTTCTGCTGATTTTTGTAACTGTAAGAAAAACTCGTGATTGTTATTAGTTCGTTTCAATTTACGTATAAATCTTTCTGTAAAGTCTAATGAATCGCTAAACATATTACGCAATTGCCATAAAGATTCCAATTCTTTTGGTGAAATTAATAATTCTTCTTTTCTTGTAGAGCTTCGTCCGATATCTATAGCAGGGAAAACACGACGTTCAGCTAATTTGCGATCTAAATGCAGTTCCATATTACCTGTACCTTTAAATTCTTCGTAAATCATATCATCCATACGTGAACCCGTATCTACAAGTGTAGTAGCTAATATAGTCAAACTGCCACCAGCTTCAATATTACGTGCTGCACCAAAGAAGGCCTTTGGCTTGTGTAATGAAGCAGGATCTAGACCGCCTGATAAAGTTCTGCCACTTGGAGGAATTACCAAGTTATAGGCACGGGCTAATCTTGTAATTGAATCCATTAAAATAATAACATCTTTTCCAATTTCGACGAGTCTTTTTGCTCTTTCTAACAATAACTCCGCAACTTTAACATGGTGTTGTGGTGGTTCATCAAATGTCGAATGTACGACTTCAGCAGATTCAACAGAACGTTCTATGTCAGTTACCTCTTCCGGTCTTTCACCGACAAGTAAAATAAATAATTCTGCATCTGGTTTATTAACAGCAATCGCGTTTGCAATCTCTTTAAGCAATGAAGTTTTACCTGCTTTAGGTGGTGCTACAATCAGTCCACGTTGCCCTAAACCAATCGGCGTAATTAAATCCATTATTCTTGTTGAATATTTATTTTTCTCAGTTTCTAACACAATGCGTTCTTCTGGATAAAGTGGTGTGAGTGCTTGGAAATGAGGTCGCTTTTTAACTTCTTCTGCATTTTCATCATTCACAAAGTCAACTTGTAACAAGCCATAATATTTTTCATTATCTTTAGGCTTTCTTACTTTGCCTGTTACTTTATCTCCGCGTTTAATTTCAAATCGTCTTATTTGGCTAGCGGATATATAAATATCTTTTTCACCTTTTGAATAATTAACAGTTCTAAGGAAACCATAGCCATCTTGTTGGATGTCATCTAGTATCCCTTCCATATAGTAATTGCCGTCTTTCTCCATTTGCGCTTCCATAATGGCTAACACAAGTTCTTTTTTATTCAATTTACTATAATTTGTTAATTTTAAGGATTTTGCTTTTTGAGTGAGCTCTTTAGTAGTGTAATTTTTATATAATTCGTGGAATGACTCGTACTGAGGTGATGTACGTACTTTGTCAGGCATTATCTTGCACCCATTTCATAAAAAAGTTTATTTAAATAGCCTAATAGTTCACTATTCATCTAATCACTATAGCAAATTTTCTATTTAAATACAAAATGATTTTCAGTTATTGAAAAAATAAAAAAATATTGGGTGGTTACCCACCCAATATCTTGAACTAATTATTAATTGTAAAATCCTGCAATAGATTTAACTTCTAGGAATTCTTCAATACCATAGTCGCCCCATTCGCGGCCAATACCTGATTGTTTATAACCACCGAATGGTAAGTCTGGTTTACGACCTGCTTCGTTAATTTCAACTGTTCCAGCTTCCATTGAACGTGCAACTTTTTCCAATTGTTCTTTATCTTTACCAAATACATAGCTTGCAAGTCCGTATTTAGTATCATTAGCAATTTTAATAGCTTCGTCTAAATTGTTGTAACTAATGATAGACATTACTGGTCCAAAAATTTCTTCTTGAGCAATTGTCATTTTATTATCAACATTATTAAATATAGTTGGTCTAGCAAAGTAACCTTTTTCTAAGCCTTCTGGCTTACCTGGACCACCATAAAATAGTTCTGCACCTTCGTTGATACCTTTATCAATATATGCTTGAACTTGGTCGAATTGTTTTTTACTAATAATTGGACCCATTTCAGTTGATGCATCTGTAGGGTCGCCTACTTTAATTTGGCTCATTTTTTCTTTAACAGCAGTTAAGAAATCAGCTTTAATACTTTCTGGAACTAATGTTCTTGTACCAGCAGTACAAACTTGACCAGTGTTACCAATTACTTTTTTAACTGCAGCTGCAGCCGCATCTTCGATATCTGCATCTTCTAAAATAATATATGGTGATTTACCACCTAATTCAAGTGATACTTTTTTGAAGTCTTTAGCAGCTTTTTCCATAATTTTAGAACCAGTACCGCCAGAACCAGTAAATGATACGATTCTAATGCTTGGGTGTTCACTGATTGGGTTACCAACGCCTTCACCGTCACCATTTACAAGGTTGAATACACCTTTAGGTACGCCTACTTTATCAAAAATTTCAGCTAAGATAATTGCAGCAAATGGTGTTTCTTCAGATGGTTTTAATACAACTGGACTACCTGCAGCAAATGCAGCAGCTAATTTTAATGAAGTTTGGTTAGTTGGGAAGTTCCATGGTGTAATTAATCCTGCTACACCAATAGCTTCTTTAACTACTAAATCATTGCCACGACGTTCTTCAAATTCAAAATCATCTAGTGCGTCACGTGCAGCTTCAAAATGATCTAGTCCCATTTGGTAATGTACTTTTTCTGCATTAGTAACCGGAGAACCTAATTCGTCTCTAATTGCTTCTACAATGTCATCTTTTCTATTTTTATATTCTTGTACTATTTTATCTAAAAGATCGCGTCTTTCTTTAACAGAACTATGTCTGAAGTCAATATATACATTTTCAGCAGCTTCTACTGCTTTATCAACATCTTCTTTATTACCTTTTGCAATTGAACCGATAACTTCTTCAGTTGCAGGGTTAACAACTTCAATTGTTTCACCGCTCGTGCTGTCTATCCATTCACCGTTAATATATTGCTTAGTGAAGTTTCTCATTATATATTCACTCCTTAAATTTTTACTGTAGTTACATTCTAACAAGATTATTTGATTATGAAATAAAAATGCTCACAGGATATATGCAACTATCATTTAAAAAAACAAATAACTAAAAAATACCGTAAGAATCTTCACGATTCCTACGGTATATTCCCATAATAACAGCTATAATAAACGTTATATATTATTGCATCTCTTCCAGTTCAATATAATCTTGTGCCCACTTTTCTATTGGTACTAATGCTTGCGCTAGTGCATAACCTTTATCAGTTAACTCATATACAATATTTACCGGACTTGTCGATACAATTTTCTTTTCTACAAGTCCCCAATCACTTAAATCGGTCAACTTTATACTTAAAGCACGTGGCGTAATTGTTTTAAGATCTTTCTTCATATCAGAAAAGTGTGCTGATCGGCTTGAACATCTAGATAAATAATTAATGATAAGTCCATTCCAACTTCTACCGACGATTTTGAAAGTTTCTTCAAGATAAGGACAAACCTCCATTATATTCACCTCTATTCAGCATCGCTAAATTCACCAATCGTTAGTTCCTAATTCTTGATATAATTATTATACCACATTTTTTATATTTCTTCAGTCCAAATATCTGCGCCTAATGCTGATAATGTTTTAACAATATTTGTATATCCTCTATAGATATGTTTAACGTTATAAATTGTAGTAACACCTTCTGCTAAAAGACCCGCTACGATTAGACAAGCGCCCGCTCTTAAATCACTAGCATAGACTTCTGCACCTTTTAAAGTAGATGGTTTTACAGTCGCTGTACCATTGTCAACGTGAATATCTGCATTCATCTTTTGTAATTCTTCTACATGTTTAAATCGTGCTGGATAAATTGTTTCTGTTACAAACGACACGCCATCAGTTAAAAATAATAATGGTGTGATAGGCTGTTGTAAATCAGTAGCAAAACCAGGATAAACAAGTGTTTTAATATCTACACTATTGTATGTAGGCTTACGTTTAATTTTAACGCTGTCGTCTTCCATCGTTAAATCGACGCCTAATTCTTTCATTTTTACTGCTAGTGGTTCTAAATGAGTTGGTATAATATTATTAATTTCAATATCTTCCCCACAAGCAGCTGCAATACACATATATGTACCCGCTTCAATTCTATCTGGTATTACTTGATGATTGGAGCCATGTAAATGTGGTACACCCATTATTTTAATTGTACTTGTACCAGCACCTTTAATATTCGCTCCAAGAGAAGTTAAAAATGATGCCACATCGACTACTTCAGGTTCTTTAGCCGCATTTTCTATAACCGTTTGTCCTTCTGCACGAACGGCAGCTAACATGATATTAATTGTAGCGCCTACACTTACCATATCTAAGAAAATATTTGCGCCAACAAGTTTATCCGCTACTAATTGCATAGAAGTTTCACTAGATTCATCTATTTCTGCACCTAACGCTTTGAATCCTTTAATATGTTGGTCAATAGGTCTAGGCCCTAAAGGACAACCACCAGGTAAACCAATAACACATTTATTAAATCTACCTAACATTGCGCCCATCATATAATAAGAAGCTCTTAATGATTCTACTTTATTATTAGGTAATGGTGCATTTTCAATTTCAGTTGGGTCTACATTTAATGTTGATCCATCAAGTTCAGTTTTAATGTTTAAATCGCCTAACAAACTTACAAGTGTTTCTACATCTGATATTTCAGGCAAACCATTTATCGTCACTTTGTCTTCAGCTAAAATTGATGCAGGTATAATTGCAACCGCACTATTTTTAGCGCCATGATTATTTACAGTACCTTTAAGTGTTTGTCCACCTCTAATTTTAATAACTTCTTGAGCCATACGCACGTTCTCCTTTTTTCAATCACTCGAAATCTAATTTTACACAATACGAGAATTATAAAATAAATCGATGTTCAATGCAAAAATCATCTTTCCAAATCATAAGCAAATTTAAATTCTATCTCTGTTAATTTGACTCAATATTACAATTCCCATTGTAAAGCAACTTAAATCATTATTTTATAAAATTCTTAAAAAGATTTATTTTTTGAGAATTCTAAACTCACATTTCAATATTTAATGCGTTAATTATAACATAAAAAACAGCTATTATACTTATATATAATAGCTGTTAATATCTTTAATTATTTAGCTTGATTAGAAGTTCCAAACTCTCTAATTTTACCTTTTACTGTTTCTTTAATTGCTTCACGTGCTGGCCCTAAATATTTACGAGGGTCATAAACTTCTTTGTCTGCATTTAATACATCACGAACAGCTTGTGCAGAAGCAATTTGGTTTTCAGTATTTACGTTTATTTTAGCAGTACCATAAGGAATTGCTCTTTGGATATCTTTTGTTGGGATACCAGTACCACCGTGTAATACTAATGGTAAACCAGTAGAAGTACCAATTTCTTCCATTTCTTTGAAACCTAATTTTGGTTCACCTTTATATGGCCCATGTACTGAACCAAGTGCTGGTGCTAATGTGTCAATTCCAGTTCTTTCTACTAGTTCTTGACATTCTTTAGGATCAGCATAAATAACGCCTTCAGCTACAACGTCATCTTCTTGTCCACCAACAGTTCCTAATTCAGCTTCAACTGATACACCATTTTCGTGAGCATATTCAACTACTTTTGAAGTAATTTCAATATTTTCTTCGAATGGAGCGTGAGAAGCATCAATCATTACTGATGTGAAACCAGCGTCAATTGCTTCTTTACATTTTTCAAAGCTTGAACCATGGTCTAAGTGGATAGCTACAGGAATTGTAATGTTAAAGTCATGTAATAAACCTTCAACCATTTTCACTACAGTATAAAATCCACCCATGTAGCGAGCAGCACCTTCAGATACACCTAAAATTACTGGTGCATTCTCTTCTTGAGAAGCTTGTAGTATAGCTTGTGTAAATTCTAAGTTATTTAAGTTGTATTGACCAACCGCATAACCATTTTCTTTTGCATCGATTAACATTTCTTTCATTGAAACTAAAGGCATTAAAGTTCCTCCTTGGGTGCAATGTGCACGTATTTTTACTATTGTATTATATCAAAATTTGGACTCGTATGCATGCAAATTCAATAATTTTAATTAATTTTCATATACTTATTACATTTAAATATTATCAAATAAGTTTAAAATACGTATTATTGCATTATATTAGGCATTTTTATACAATATGTTGATGAAGAAAGAACGGAGGGTATCCATGTCTAAAATTTTAAATACACAATTAAATGGGATATTTAATAGATTAGAAGATCAAGCGCTAGATATTCAAATGGCTGCACAATGTGTTGTCCAAGCTATTGGTGGTGAAGGCATCGTTTATATTAAAGGGTATGACGATTTAAAATTCTTTGAATCTTATATCGTTAACAGTAATGAAAAATTAGACTCAAGTGAAATTATGACTGACACGATTGCTAATACCTCAATTGATACGACAGACAGAGTGTTTTTATTCGCTCCTTTTTATACTGCAGAAGTTCAAAGTGATGTTGAAACGTTAATAAACTTAGATGCTGACTTTGTACTCATTACAAATAAACCCAAAGAAACTGATTTTCCTGATCACCTGTTTCATTTCGTTAACTTAAATACATCTAGACCAATTATTTACACAGAAGATTACGATAAAATTATTACACCACACACGATGTCATTTAATTACATTTATTATGAAATTTATACACAAATGATAGAGATGTCACGAGACTTAGAACTATAGATGATAGCACGCCTACCATATAATAATTAATAATCTTTGTTTGAAACTTGAATCACCATAAATTTTCGAACACATAAAGTAAACGTCAATTTCTAAACTATTATGTTAGAAATTGACGTTTTTTTATCTCAAAATTTTAAATTTTAATATTTTATTAATCAACTTACTTTTGACTTTGTTTTAAAGCAGCTTCAATAAATGATTTGAAGATTGGTTGTGGTCGGTTTGGTCTAGATAAAAATTCTGGGTGGAATTGGCACGCTACAAAGAAATCATTTGCAGGTATTTCTACCATTTCTACTAATCTGCCATCTGGACTCGTACCAGAGAAAACCATGCCATTATCTTCAAGTTGTTGACGATAATCATTGTTAAATTCATAACGATGACGATGTCTTTCTTCTATATCAGATAAATTGTAAATACGATGCGCTAAAGTATTTGGTTGGATTTTACATGGATATAAGCCTAAGCGTAAAGTTCCCCCTAAATCCTCAATATCTTTTTGTTCAGGTAGTAAATCAATGATTGGATATGGTGTGTTAGGATCTAATTCTGCTGAATGTGCACCTTCTAATCCAATAACGTGTCGCGCAAATTCAACTGTTGCTAATTGCATACCTAAACAGATACCAAAGTATGGCACATTATTTTCTCTAGCATATTTAATAGCTGAAATTTTACCTTCACTAGCACGGAACCCGAAACCACCAGGTACAAGTACGCCATCTACATCTGCTAGATAATCCTTCACATTTTCATCTGTAACTTCACTTGAATCTATCCATTTTACAACAACATCTTTTTTAAATGGATAACCCGCATGTTTTAATGATTCAACTACTGATAAATAAGCGTCTTGTAGACTTACATATTTACCAACTAAACCGATAGTTATTTTACCGTCTAAACTATTTACTGTATCTAATAAATATTGCCATTCATCTAATTGTGTTTCGTATTTTGGCTTTAATTGTAAACGTTCGATTACGATATCATCCATGTCTTGTTTACTTAATTGTAATGGAATTTCATATAACGAATCGGCATCACGACATTCAATAACACTTGCCTTATTAATATCACAGAACAATGCTATTTTATCTTTTAAATCTTGCGTCATTTCAAATTCAGTTCTAACAACAATTAAATCTGGTTGAATACCTAAACCACGTAATTCTTTCACACTATGTTGTGTTGGTTTTGTTTTCATTTCACCAGCAGCTTTAATATAAGGTAATAAAGTACAGTGAACATACATTACATTTTCTCTACCTAAATCACTTCTTATTTGTCTAATAGCTTCGATAAATGGTAAAGATTCGATATCGCCAGTCGTTCCGCCGATTTCTGTAATAACTACATCTGCATTTGTACTTTCGCCTGCTAATAATAATCGTTCTTTAATTTCATTTGTAATATGAGGGATAACTTGAACCGTACCACCTAAATAGTCACCACGACGTTCTTTTTTTAGAACGTGTGAATATACTTTACCAGCCGTTACGTTAGAATATTTATTTAAATTAATATCGATAAATCTTTCATAGTGACCTAAGTCTAAGTCAGTTTCTGCCCCATCATCAGTGACAAATACTTCACCATGTTGATATGGACTCATTGTACCTGGGTCCACATTTAAATATGGATCAAATTTTTGAATCGTTACTTTTAATCCACGATCTTTTAATAATCTACCTAAAGAAGCTGCCGTAATACCTTTACCAAGTGAGGAAACTACACCACCGGTTACAAAAATAAATTTTGTCATTTCTAATCCTCCTGTTATTCAAACAACCTTTTAATATTGTATTTTTCTTAGGGTCTAATACCTTTCTGATAGGGGGTGATACATTTTAACAATAATATGCCATATAAGTCGTTAGTATTTGCTTACTTTTCATATTATGTATAAAACTTAAGCGAAAACACTACTTCTTTTGCTAAAATTAAGCTATTAATAAGTTTATTTAAAAAATAAAAAAACGCTCCCTCTCACAAATTTGTAAGGGGGAGCGTATATAATTTATACACGTCGTCCTAATTAAAGGAGCCCGAATAAAATTTTATCATGTTCACAGAAAAAGTCAATTGAATATCAAGAATTACTCTTCGAATTCTTCCTCTTCTTCATCATATTCTTCGTCGTCTTCGTCTAATTCTTCATCATCTAATTCTTCATCGTCATCTTCGATAACAATTTCAGAATCATTGATTTCTTCTTCTACTTCTTCATCTTCAGGATCATTTAATCCTTCTTGATCATCAGTTGCATTAGGAATGTTGTCATCATCGTCTCGTTCGTCTTCACCTAATAGTTTAAGATTTTTATCTTCTTCGTCGTCTTTGTCTAAGATATCAAATTTTTGAATAGTTGGTGCAATTTTTTCTTCAATGTCATCTACTGAATACCAGTCACGTAATCCCCATACGTTTTCTCCTACGTTTAAGAAACGACCATCAGTGTTTAAGTCAGTATAGAATTGTACAATTCTATTTTCAATTTCATTATCTTCATAGTGACCAATTGCTTTGAATTCATCAATGATATCGTATAAATTCATTGTATCTGCTTTTTCATTTAATAGGCTATATGCCATGTCGATAAATGATTTCTCATCAACCATCTCTTTAGTATAATCTTGTATTTTCATAGCTCATTTACTTCCTTTCGCACGCTTTTCTCACATTTATATACACATTTCACTTAATTAATAGTAACAAATCTAAATTATAAAGGACAAACAATGATTACGCAATCAGTATTAATAATTTATATACTTTTCGAAGATAACAAAATCATCCCCTTCTTCGAAAGCAACAAAATTACTATTTAAACATAAGGGTTTTAGTTCGTTTCGTTCACCATATAACGTTATTGTTATGACATTTATACCTTCAAAATTTTTCCTAACGAATGTAGAAAGTTGTCTAAGTGCACTCTGAGCGATTCCACTTAAACGCTCCGAAGCATCAACTTCTATCGAAGTAATATTAAGTCTATTATCATGTTGTTCCACTGCAATAAACCCAACTTTTGAACCGTCTTTTATTAAATCTATAATATTGATGCCGTATTTATATTCTTCATCGTTTAAAATTAATGATAAAGATGACACATATTTGGCATCTAAATCTAAATAATATAAACGTTCTTTCCCGATTGGGCCTTCTTCTTTTGTCGCAGTGTGCATAAATCCAGCGCGTTCATATAAATTCCAAGCCCCTTTATTTTCAGCATCTACAACTAAATAGAGGTGATTGAAGTCTGGAAATACAGTTTGTACATATTGCGGGATAAACATCATAATTTGAGTACCATAACCATTCCCTTGGAAAACTTCATTGATAGATAATGATCGTATATAAACGACCTGTTCTGGCGTATCATAGCCTTCGTGTTGATAAAATTGATGTAATACAAAAAAACCTACGACTTGATCTTCTTCATTTAAGACAATGTTAGCAATTCTATCCTCGTCAGTTAATGCATCATCCAACACATCTTTCGGCAAAGATGAATATATTTGCTGTCTTTCACTTAATTTAAAATCATATAGTGCCTGTCGATATTGTTCTTCAAATTCTTGAACTTTAATGTTTTTGAATTGTTTCTTAATAACCATAATTAAACCCCTATGCGTTTTATTTAATTATTTATTACCACTAAACTAAAAATTTAACCCTTTGATTAAGCATTAACTTTATTTTAAAAAGCAATTCATCAACCAATTGACTCCATATTTATCTTTAACTTGCCCGTGTATTGCATTAAAGAATGTTTTTTCTAACGGCATATGCGGATTACCTTCTACACTTAAAGCATTATAAGCTTGTTCTTGTGTGGCTAAGTCATCAAGAGTCAAAATAATATCTGTATTTTCATTGCTATATGTTTTGCCGTAATTACTAGATAAATGTAATATTACTGCAGTTGAAACATGTAATTCAGCATGTAATATATTATCTTTAGCTTTATTTAATATTTTCACCTCACCACCAAATGCACTTTGATAATAATCAATTGCTTCTTTGACATTTTCGACAGT
This sequence comes from Staphylococcus kloosii, assembly GCF_003019255.1. Lineage (NCBI taxonomy): Bacteria > Bacillati > Bacillota > Bacilli > Caryophanales > Staphylococcaceae > Staphylococcus > Staphylococcus kloosii. The sequence continues at coordinate 1,096,494 of NZ_CP027846.1, read as the reverse complement.
AATGTATGGGCTTAATTGCAACATTCAAAATTCTCCCCAACTTATATGTTATTTTCCAATATTTTATTATATTATTAGTTATAATGTAAATTTTTTAGGGGGGCACTTCAATGAAAATTGGTATTGATGCAGGTGGCACACTGATTAAAATAGTTATACAACATGATGATTATAGAGAATACCAGACGATACCTACGACAGAAATTGATAAAGTCATAAAGTGGTTAAACAATCATAATTGTGAGGATATTAGTTTAACTGGTGGGCATGCTGCAACTATCAATCAACAATTAAATTGTTCTACTCGAACTTTTGTAGAATTCGATGCAGCAGCAATTGGTCTAAATATTTTACTGAAGGAGCAAGGTCACAATTTAGATAATTATATTTTTACTAATGTCGGGACGGGTACGTCTTTACATTTCTCCGATGGTATTAATCAATCCCGTGTTGGCGGTATCGGAACTGGTGGTGGAATGATTCAAGGCTTAGGCTATTTATTAAGTGGTATAGAAGATTATGAAGAATTAACTAATATAGCGCAAAATGGTAATAGAGAACTTATTGACTTAAAAGTTAAACATATATATGAAAATACCGAACCTCCAATACCTGGTGATTTAACAGCAGCAAATTTTGGTAATGTATTACATAATATAGATTCAACATTTACCAAAGCCGATAAATTAGCATGTGTCATAGGTCTCGTCGGTGAAGTTATTACAACTATGGCGATTACAGTTGCGAGAGAACATAATACTGAACATGTTGCATATATAGGTTCTTCGTTCCACAATAACTTTTTGTTAAGAAAAGTAGTTGAAGATTATACAATCTTAAGAGGATTTAAGCCTTATTATGTTGAGCATGGTGCTTTTTCAGGCGCACTTGGTTGTCTTAACTTATAACCTAACAAAAAAAAGTGGTAATCACATGTCAATTCATTGTGATCACCACTTTTTTCATAGATGAAATATAAATATTAAGACTGCTTATATAATAAGTTTATTTGATAAAACTTGAGCAGATGTCACCGTACCTATAACTCCAGGTTTTAAGTCTATAGCAACAGCTTTGTCATCGTCTCTTAAAACGTCGAGCCAATCCGCAAATACTTCGCCTTCTACTTCTATAATGTCGCACTCTTCAAAGTCTTCATCTCTTACTTTTTCGGCTTGCTTCTTAACACTCCACACAGGCATAATATTCGGCTTTTCGTGTTCGTCATCACTAATTAAAATAAATTGTTGTTTATTTTGTGATGATAGACCATAAACTGAGTCCGATTTTGCTATTGTGTTATTAAATTCTTTAATGCGAATATTATCCAAATCAGACATTAATTCATCAGTACATGCTTCAATTTCTACTAGTTCGCCATCGTTATTAGAAGTTGGATTAATAATAACTTCTTCATGCGCTTTAAAAATTTCATCCATTTCATAAGTAACAAACTTATCAATATCTAAAGTTTTTAACTCGTCATATTCGACGTTAAGTTTAGATAAATATTGCTCTGCCACGTCTTTACGTGTCCATATTGCAATAACATTTTTACCTAGAATATCTTGTTTGATTATTTTACCTTTTTTAGTGGCTAAGTAAATTTTTTCTGTCACAAGTATGTCTTGGTAAAATTCTTTTGTTTTGTAAGACATTACTGCACCCCAATTCTTTGTATAAGTTACATTTAAAATATATCTTAACTTTGTCGCACTCGTCAATGAGGGCAAATTGTATAACTATATAAAGCATTTATCTACTCGATTTCACTTAAAAATGCTTTTTCATAGTCTTCAACTTGTTGTTTGGTTCCAGCATGCCAAATGCACCCAAATCGTGATGGTACATGCACGTCTTCAAACCAGTCCCCATCATAATATGATAGCGGGAATAGCACACCTTTTCTCACATATTTAAGAATAGTTTGGAAAAATTGTTCATTACTATTTGGTGCAATATAACTATAAAATTTATGATAACCGTCCGTTAAAGCAGGCTCTAACAGTAATAAACTTGTAGAACCATTTTGTCTAAAATTTAAGTCTATTGCATAGACATCACCTTTGTCATCTACCAATAAATCAAATCCTGCAACGCCGATAAATCCTTCTTTTATGCCATTACGCATTATTTCTTTACCGGCTTCAATGACCACGTCTGGAACTTCTTGCGCATTTTGATTACCATTATAAAATCCGTATTCATTTGTGAGTTGCTCTGCTGAACCAATATACTGTAAGCCTGTTTGTTCAGAATATGCGAATTGCACGCAATAATTAGCCACCGCTTCAATTTTTTGTTCAATAATTAAATTATCAGTGTCATTTTGTGCTTCGGCAATACGCTTCTTAGCTTGTGCTAAATCATTATCATTGTAGCAAATCATAACGCCATAACCACCTGCCGTAGGTAAATCATCGCCAGGCTTAATAACAAAAGGAAATGCCCATTGTTCGATCACCTCTTCGAAATCTTGCAGAGCTATAACCTGCCTTTGAGGTAAAAAACGACCGTTAGTCCATTGTGGAATTTTAGCTTTATTATTTAATGCCACAAATACATCTTTATTTAAAGCATAAAACTCTTTAGCTAATACTTGTTCATCATGTATATATTGGAAATATATTCTTTTATCATTTTCATGTGCTAACTGTTGAATTAAAGATTCATAAGAATGTTTGTCCTTAAATTTATATATGCTACTCGGTATTTCAGTCCCTATCACTTCGAATAATTGTGCTAATTTATCTGTTACACTCGCTTCGTGAACAATAACGGACATTTTATTAGCGATAAGTAATTCCCTACCAGTCAAAAAGTTAGATTGGTGTTCTTCAGGTTCTAACCATGGATTAGAAACGTATGAAGGTCTAGAAGTATAAACCGTATCCTTATGGTAAAGATCGCTAAGTGTTAACTTAGTGCTAAGCGAACTTTTTTTCTTCATAATCAGTGCCCCTTTGCATGTTGATGCTCTTCAACAATCTCTTCAAATAATTTTTGATTTTCGATTAATTCTAACCCCATTAATGCTAATATTTTTCCACCTCTAATTAATGCTTGGTCGCCGTGTGAACTTGTCGCCGCTTCTCTAAAACGATGGGTATGTCCTACTAGATTTTTCGAACCAATTTTAATATGTGGATGAATAGTTGGCACGACATGGCTGACATTTCCTGTATCTGTAGAACCATAACCAAAATCATCATCAATCACATCTTCATCCATCTCAGTGGCATACTTAGCGAATAATTCATCTAATTTAGAGGTTTTAATAAATTCATTTACGCCATTTTGTATAGGGCCAAATTCATAATCACAACCTGTCTGGAGCGCTGCGCCTTTAGCAATTTGTCCTACTTTTTCAGTTAGGATATCTAACTCTTTGCGCGTTGTAGCACGCGTATAAAATCTTGCATGTGTATAGTCTGGAATAATATTAGCGGCTTTACCTCCATCAAGAATGACGCCATGCACACGTTGGCTCTTCTTAATATGTTGCCTTAACTGCGCCACGCCATTAAAATACGAAATCATCGCATCTAAAGCATTTAATGCTTCATGTGCATTTTCCGATGCGTGCGTGCTTTTGCCGTAAAATTTAATATCTAAAACATCTACCGCTAAGGTATTTATCGTTTTGTACGTTTCATTACCTGGATGAACCATAAGAGCCACATCTAGCTCATCTATAACACCTTCGTTGACATAGGATGCTTTAGCGCTCCCATTAACGCCGCCTTCTTCAGCAGGACAGCCTAAAACAACTACTTTACCGCCAATATTATCTATCGTTTTAGTTAACGCAGTACCAGCTAAAACACTCGCCGTGCCAATAATATTATGTCCACAAGCATGACCTAAGCCTGGTAAAGCATCATACTCTGCCAAAAATCCAATAGTTGGGCCTTTTTTGCCACTATCATATCTAGCTATAAAACCAGTTGCATGACCAGCTATATCTGTTTCTATTTCAAAGCCTTGTGCTTTTAAATGTTCAATTAAAGTTCTAGAAGCAAAAATTTCTTCGTTCCCAAGTTCTGGGCGTTGATGTATTTGATGACTCATTTCAATATAATTTAACTTTTCATTTTCTATATAATCTAAAATAACTTGTTTATTTTCCATACTATCTCCACCCTACTTTCATTGTTTTCTATAATTCACATTTCATACTGTTTCCAAACATCTTGTATCATGTTGAATATTAAATTGTACAAAACGCTCGCGAATTATTACTTATTCTATCGGTTTTATAATTTTTTGTCATTATTTTTTCTTAATATTCAAAAATTTATTTATGTGCAATACTTGTGGCAATTGTTGACGGCAATTGTAAAACTATATATCACTTGTTACAATTAAACTATTGACTCAATAGGAGGAATTAACATGCCAAAAATGAATGTTGAAAGTTTTAATTTAGATCACACTAAAGTAGTTGCACCTTTTATACGCTTAGCTGGTACTATGGAAGGACTTAACGGCGACGTTATTCATAAGTATGATATACGATTCAAACAACCTAACAAAGCGCATATGGATATGCCAGGTTTACACTCATTAGAACATTTAATGGCTGAAAATATTAGAAATCATTCTGATAAAGTTGTAGATGTAAGCCCAATGGGTTGCCAAACAGGTTTCTATGCGTCTTTCATTAATAATGATGATTACGATGATGTACTTAACATCGTTGAATTAACATTAAAAGATGTTTTACAAGCAACTGAAGTTCCTGCATGTAATGAAGTACAATGTGGCTGGGCAGCAAGTCACTCATTAGATGGCGCAAAAGAAATCGCACAAGAATTTTTAAATGAACGTCAACAATGGAACGAAGTTTTTAGCGACGCGAAATAACAGAAATTAAAAAAACCTGACGGATATAATAAATATTCGTCAGGTTTTTTGTGTAAATTAATTTATAGTTTAGTTATTGTTTTCATTAGTACAAATTGTAAAGGAATACGTGCATATAGCATCCATTGTGGTAATTGTTTATTACCTAGTGGCAACGATTTACGTGCCATATAAATATTTGCTGGCATTACTGAGATCAAGAATAAATTGGTTAACTTTTTAAAAAGCTGAGATGGTCTTTTTATAATAAAATAAATACCAATAATGATTTCAACGACACCTGTTACTAACACGGCTGTTTTTCTAAGTGGCAAATAATCAGGTACAATTTTTCTAAATGACTGTTCGTCTTTGAAATGCAACAATCCTATAATCGAAAACATTGCTCCTAAAATTTTTCTTACTATGTTCATTATTTTTCCACTCCTAATTCCGTTAAATAACTTCTTCCATATTCAGGTAATGGCACGTCAAAATTATCTGCTATCGTAGCACCAATTGAACTAAACGTATCGTCTTGAGCTAGTTCATGATAGTCCGTAATTTTAGGACTAAACATTAATACCGGAATATATTCACGCGTATGATCCGTACCATCGGCAGTTGGGTCATTACCATGGTCTGCTGTGATGATGACTAAATCATCTTCTTTTAAATTATCGAAAAGTTCGGGCAAGCGATTGTCAAAATCTTTTAGCGCTTGTGCATAGCCTGGTTTATCTCTTCGATGACCATATTGCGCATCAAAATCAACTAAATTTAAGAAGCTAAGGCCATTAAAATCTTGTTGAACTGTTTCAATTAGTTTATCCATGCCGTCCATATTATCCTTGGTACGAATTGCTTGAGTTACACCTTCACCATCATATATATCGTTAATTTTACCTAAAGCGATAACATCATAATTAGCTTCTTTCAGTTCATTCATAACTGTTTTCCCGAAAGGTTTTAAGGCATAGTCATGACGATTTGAAGTACGTGTAAAATTACCAGGTCCACCTACGTATGGTCTCGCAATAATACGTCCAATTAAATATTTAGGGTCTTTAGTTAATTCTCTAACTTTTTCACAAATATCATATAATTCTTCTAATGGTATAACGTCTTCATGTGCAGCAATTTGTAAAACTGGGTCTGCAGAAGTATAAACGATTAAATCGCCTGTCTTCATTTGATGCTCGCCCCACTCATCAATAATTGCAGTACCTGAAGCAGGGATATTGGCAACAACTTTACGTCCAGTCATTGATTCAATCTCGTCTACCAACTCTTTTGGAAATCCTTCTGGATAAACTTTAAAAGGTTGCATAATATTCAAGCCCATAATTTCCCAATGACCTGTCATTGTATCTTTACCTACAGAGGCTTCACTCATTTTAGTGTAAAAAGCTTGTGGATTTGTCACTTTATTTACTACAGGTAAATCTTCGATATTACCAAGACCTAATTTTTCGAGGTTCGGTAAATCTTGCTCAAAACCTTCTAATGTATGTTTTAAGGTGTGACTACCTTCGTCATTAAATGCTGCTGCGTCTGGACCTTCTCCAATGCCTACTGAATCCATAACTATAAGATGAATTCTTTTAAAAGGTGAAGTCATAGTTCCCACTCCTTATTCAGTAATTATTTTGTGGATCAATGTTGGATTACTACCTTGTTTACTAATAGTGATGCTGTTATTCAGTTTCTCTTTAACGTTATCAATAGTTTCACTATTAGAATGAATCGTTAATAATGATTCGCCTTCTTTAACTTGGTCACCAACTTTTTTGTTCAGTACAATACCAACACTAAGATCAATATCGTCTTCTTTTGTTTGTCTACCTGCGCCTAACATCATAGATGCAACACCAACCTCATTTGCAATAATTTCGGTTATGACACCATTTTGTTGTGCTGGTAATTCAATTTGGTATTGTGCTTGAGGTAATTTAGAAACATCATCGACAACTGATGCATCACCGTCTTGGTTAGTTAAAAACGTTTTGAAGCTTTCTAACGCCGAGCCATTATTAATCGCTTCTTTTAGCATAGCTTCTGCTTCTTTTAAGTCTTTAGCCTTGTTACTAAGGACTACCATTTGTGATCCTAATGTTAATACTAAATCTGTTAAATCTTGAGGTCCTTTACCTTGTAAAGTTTCAATTGCTTCTTTAACTTCTAGCGCATTACCAATAGCATTACCAAGTGGTTGACTCATATCAGAAATAATAGCCATTGTTTTACGGCCTACGTTATTACCAATGCTTACCATTGCATGAGCTAAAGCTTCTGCTTCTTCAATCGTTTTCATAAATGCACCGTTGCCCGTTTTAACGTCTAAGACAATTGCATCAGCACCGGCTGCGATTTTTTTACTCATAATCGATGACGCAATTAATGGTATAGAATTGACAGTACCAGTAACGTCACGTAAACCGTATAATTTTTTATCAGCTGGCGTTAAATTACCAGATTGTCCAATTACAGCTACTTTTGCTTCATTAACAAGTTGCGTAAATTTATCTTCGGATATTTCGACATGAAAGCCTTCAATAGATTCTAATTTATCAATTGTACCGCCAGTGTGTCCTAGCCCTCGCCCACTCATTTTAGCTACAGGTACACCTACTGAAGCAACAAGCGGTGCTAATACTAAAGTTGTCGTATCACCGACACCTCCAGTAGAATGTTTATCTACTTTAATACCTTCGATATTAGATAAGTCGATTACATCTCCCGAATTAACAATTGCCATTGTTAATGCAGCACGTTCATCTTCATTCATATCTTGGAAGAAAATAGCCATCGCCAAACTCGAAGCTTGATAATCAGGTATATCACCTTTTGTATAACCTTCGATGAAAAATTCAATTTCCTCTTTCGTTAAAGCATTCCCGTCTCTTTTCTTTTCAATAATATCAACCATTCTCATAGAAAAAACCTCCCCTTCGTGTTGTTTAACATTCCCAAATCATCATTGCTATTTTATTAATTCCCGTTATTAATAGTCTGAATCACTTTGTAAACCTTGAATAATTTGCACACCAGCGCTGGCACCAATACGTGTTGCGCCTGCTTCTAACATGGCATTAAAATCATCTAAATTACGTACGCCACCTGAAGCCTTAACTTCAAGATCGTCACCTACAGTTTGTTTCATCAATTTAACATCTTCTGGCGTCGCTCCTCCGCCAGCAAAACCAGTAGAAGTTTTAACAAAATTTGCACCGGCAGCTTGGCTTAATTCACATGCTTTAACTTTTTCATCATCAGTTAATAAACAAGTTTCGATAATAACTTTAACTGTTTTACCATTTGCTGCGCCTACTACACCTTCAATATCCTTTTGAACTTCTTCAAATCGTCCATCTTTAAGAGCACCAATATTTATCACCATATCGATTTCATCTGCACCATTTTTTATAGCATCTTCTGTTTCATAAACTTTAGTAGCAGTAGTAGTTGCACCTAAAGGAAAACCAATTACTGTACAAACTAATACTTTAGTGTCTGCAAGTTGTTGTGCAGCATGATTTACATGTGTAGGATTGATACATACTGATTTAAATTCATATTCGCGAGCTTCGCTAATGATTTTATCAATCTGTTCTCTTGTAGATTCAGGTTTTAATAAAGTGTGGTCTATATATTTTGCATAATTCATATAAAAATCCTCCTAGTGTGTTTATAAAATGTAACCTAACAAAATCAAACTATTATTTGCTTAATTCAGTTCATCTTAATTTTATAATTTTAAGTCTCTAATAGCTACTAATTTTCATTTTTGGCAAACATTTTATAAATGTTTATTCATATAATATTTTACAAAAAATAGCAAAAAATATAAACAAATGTTATCTTTATTTTAAAGAATGATATTAAAGGAGAAGATTAACTATGACTAAAGGGACACCACACATTCAACCAAATGGGAAAAAAATCGCAAAAACTGTTTTAATGCCTGGCGATCCACTACGCGCTAAATATATTGCAGAAAATTTCTTAGAAAATGTAGAACAATTTAACGAAGTACGTAACATGTTTGGTTATACAGGAACATATAAAGGAAAAGAAGTCTCGGTAATGGGATCTGGCATGGGCATTCCAAGTATTGGAATTTATTCCTATGAACTTTATAACTTTTTTGATGTTGAAACAATCATTCGTATCGGCTCATGTGGCGCTTTACAAAATGATGTTAACCTTTATGACATTATTATCGCTCAAGGTGCTTCTACAAATTCAAGTTATGTAGATCAATACAATATTCCTGGCCACTTTGCACCATTAGCTGACTTTGATTTAATGTTAAAAGCGAAGCAACAAGCTGACGCTTTAGGAGCAACGAGCCATGTCGGAAATATATTATCATCTGATACTTTTTATAATGCTGATAGTACTTTCAATGATCAATGGCAACGAATGGGTATTTTAGGTATTGAAATGGAATCAGCTGCGTTATATTTAAACGCAACTTATGCTAATAAAAAAGCATTAGGTATCTTTACTGTAAGTGACCATATCTTAAAAGATGAAGCAACTACAGCTGAAGAAAGACAAAATTCATTTACACAAATGATGGAAATCGCATTAGAAATTGCTGAATAATAAAAAAGCAACCGTATAAACGGTTGCTTTTTATATTAATTATTGACCTAAATAAGATTTTAACATCCAGTTATGTTTTTCGATGTTTGTTTGCATACCGATAAACATATCTTCAGTAACATCATCGTCTGCATTTGAAGCAACTTCAATAGCTTCATCTAATTGTTTTGCAATATTTGTAAAGTCTTGAGATAATTCTGCTACCATTTCTTCAGCTTTATAACCTTTACCAGCCTCATCAATAATAGAAATATCTAAACTTTCTTTTAGTGTAGCAACTGGGTTACCACCTACTGCTAAAATACGTTCAGCTAAATCATCAATATATTGACTCGCTTCGTCGTATAACTCTTCAAATTTTGTGTGTAATGAGAAGAAGTTTGGTCCTTTAACATACCAATGGAAATTGTGTAATTTTGTGAACGCTACCGTCCAGTTAGCAACTTGTTTATTTAATACTTCTACTACTTGTGTATTGTTTGTCATATTTAATTACTCCTTTATTTGTGTATTTATCTTAAAGCTTTATTGTAATTATTATTATATTATAATTATTCTAATCTGTAAAGGTATAATGACCACTAAATTATAATAATTATAATCTGTTTATCGAGGCGCTAAATTAAATTCATTTAATCTTGTATATCTTGACGATAAGGCATAGCACCTTGCGCACCTAATTGAGTGACGGATAAACTTCCGGCCATATTAGCAAAATCTATAGCCTTTGCTAAATCCATTTTCTCAATTAATGCCACGGCTAGTGCTCCATTAAATGTATCACCAGCCCCAGTGGTATCGACTACGTTTTGCTTATGACCAGCGATGTTTCGAATTATTGTATCAAAATAAACTGCTCCTTGATCGCCACGCGTTACAATCAATTTATTGGGATAATTGGCAATTACTTTGTCTAAATCATTACCAAAGAGCAACTCATTTTCACTTTCATTTGGTGTTAAATAAGTTACTCTATCAATTGTTTCTTGTGATAATGCTCTATATGGAGCAGGATTTAAAATAACCTTTAAGTTATTTTCATAAGCATATTTAACAACGGCATCAACTGTGTCAGATGGAATTTCTTGTTGCAGTATAATAATGTCACCACTATTAAATTTAGCCAGTTTAGGTATAACTGTGTCAGGTTTAATATGATTGTTTGCACCTGGAACTACAATTATACGGTTATCTTCTTCATATAAAGTTATATGTGCCGTACCTGATTGTACATTTTCAATTGTATCCATATAATCGGTATTAACGTTATTGTCTTTTAAATTATTTATAATCTGTGTACCATAAGCATCGTTACCAACTGCACCTATCATATATACTTCAGCAGACAATCTGGCTGCAGCAACTGCTTGATTAGCTCCTTTGCCTCCTGGTGTAGTAAAAAACGATTTTCCTAATACAGTTTCTCCCGCATTAGGAATTTTATTTGTGTTTACTACTAAATCAATTGATGAACTACCAACTACGATGATATTATTCATTGTTTGCCTCCACTTAAATTAATCTATAAAGAATGATTGTTCATAGTCATCCGGTTTATGCCAATGTGTTTTCCACATGTTATTTCTATTGTTTGCAAATAAATTGTAACCAAAATCACGAATAAATTTAGGTGTAATTCTAATTAGTACACCGAGCCATTTGTAATTAGTCAATGAAGTAATCAATGTTGCAATAGCATCTGATTTAAATTGTAAGTGATCACCTTCTTGCAATATGACACTATCAAAACGTCTTGCTGCTGGGTATTCTCGTTGTAGTTGTTGACCTGTAGAACCTTTTAAAGTTGCAAATTGATAACGCGTAGACAAGCCATTTTGAATTAACCAAATAGCAAAGTTATAACAATAAACACAACCACCGTCATAATAAATAATTGGCACAACAAACACCTCACTTTTCTTTACTTACTTATATTATATCCATATGTATAAACTTTAAATCATTTTAAATGCTCATAAAAACATATTTCACTAAAACTTCTATAATATCTAAATGCACAAAAAGAGGTTGAAACATAAATAATGTCTCAACCTTTTAATATAACTAACTATTAATCTTGATTTACTCTAACGATACGAGTATATTTTAAAAATTGTTCTGAATAATGATTTTTTATGTCATTCAAACTTTCATAAGTAACGCCAACAATATGCCAATTAGGATTGAAATGATAAAACGAATCTTTTTTACGTGACCATTTAATCATATTGCCATCTTTATTATATCTAGGCATAGTCACTTCATAACCTTCTAAAACATTGATAAATGCTTGGAAAATATCTGGATCTATACGATTAAAATTATCTATAACAAGATAACTTTTATCTTTTCTAGGCATTAATTCTGTAATAAATCCTTCTCTAAAGTATAGGGCACCCGCTTCATTTGGTAAGTACTTACCATATAACATATCTTCGGTAAAATCGGGATGACCTGTTGTAATAACAGGATGTGCGTTAGTTTTTTGTAGCAAATCTTCAGCGGCTTTTAATCCCGGCTCACCAGGTTCTACGACTAACAAGATAAATGGTTTTAAATCTTCATCTTGTTCTGTAATCATTTGCTCGTTGCTCACAGATTCAAACTGTGGCTTCAAGCCATTATTTTCACTCATTTCGACAATGGATTCATATTGTGTCTCAGATAAACTGGCAATTGCTTGTTTAGTATTTTCTTGTAAAAAATAAAGATTTTTTAGTTTAGGATGTTTATTTAATGTTGATAATGACACTGGCGTAATATCTTTTTCATAATACACTTCGATCGCGGTACTATTTGTTCTTCCAGCGATGGGTGGTTTTTCATGAATATGACGTGTAATTTCACCTAAACCGATGACTGATTGGTCTTTGTTCTTATCGTAAAACACTATTTTATCGCCTTGCTCTAGTTGTGTATAAAAATGATAACCATTTCGTTTAATACCATTATATGTATGTGTAAATAAAGTATATGTTTCTCCTTCTTCAAAGTCTTCTGTTTCTGACACGAAGAAATATCTCGGTACTTTAATGTCACCTGTACCAAGGTTAACAATTAAATCGAACTCTTCTTTAGTGATTTGATTAAACAATGTTTCTTTCATATTGCTCATTCTGAATTCTAAACGTTCGCTACGTTTAAGATAATCAGCCGTTAATGGTTTTAATTGAGCTTTAAGTTCAAAATGTACACGAGTTTTATTTTGTGCACCAGTTTGCACGCTAGTTATCTCACCATAGCCTAATAACCCAGTATCCATTTGTACTTGATAGAAGATAACCTGATCTCCTACTTTAGCCTGCTTAAATGCACGAAAGCCTTGAGATGGGTTAAATTGTGCACCTGACTCGAATAATGTAGTTTGACCTACGAGTGGTTCATTGTGATTCCAACGATTATAGCCACAATTTAACCAAAAATAGCTTGTTTCCTCTGACATTTATGATACTCCTAACTCTGTAAAATTTATATCTTTCCCATTATATTCATATTATGTTGTTCAAACAACCATAAACTTTGTGTGTTAAAGCTAAAAATTATTGTATTTTACAACGGCAAATACGACACTAATTAGGCATTAACTATTTAGCATCGTAAAAGAACCTAATAGTGGCATAATATTAATTAATATACCTCCTAGTTTTAACATGCCACTTATTTCTTTATTAGGGATTGTTATTAACGTACTGATAACACCTAGTAGAGCAACTAACATTGGAAAAATCAACGATGGATATTGCGGTATATGTAAGAACACTCCAGCGCCAGAAATTATTCCACATGCTAACGCTACGTATAAAAATTTATACATGCCAGTCACCTCTCTTGTGATTTTTACAGGTAACTAATAATAATTTCAAATTCGCCTTCAAAAACCGTGTCTAAATCATCAGAAGTCAAAATAAAATTATTGCCACCTTTAATATCGTATATATCGCCGTCAATAATTACTTGTCCCTCACCTTTTATAATCGATACAAGCACAAATTCTCTAGGCTTCATATAATTCAACGTGCCAAATATATCCCATTTCACAATAGTAAAAAAGTCATTCGACACAAGTTTAGTCAATTTATGGTTTTCTACCATTTCTGTATCAGGCGTAATATTCATATTCTCATTAAATACTTCAATTACATCTATTGCTTTATCTACTTGTAGCTCTCTATTTTCGCCTTCAAGCGGTTGGCGCTCATAATCATATATTCTATATGATACGTCTGAAGCTTGCATTGTTTCGTATGCAATAATACCCTCACCAATTGAATGCACTGTACCGGCAGGAATAAAGTAAAACTCCCCTGGTTGGACTTTGATTTTATTAAATAAATTAGTAAAATCTTGTGCCGATACTTTACTTTTAGCTTCATCAGTAGAATCAACCTTTAGACCATATACAATTTCAGCATTTTCTTGTGCATCTATGATATACCAACATTCTGATTTACCATACTGCCCACTTTCATTTTCATAAGCATATGCATCATCTGGATGAACATGTATAGACAATGGTTTATTGGCATCCACAATTTTAGTCATAAGCGGAAAATCTTTACTCGGAAAGTCACCAAATAATTCTCTATGATTTGTCCAAACTTCATTTAAAGTTTCGCCTTTATATGGCCCGTTTATAATTTCACAATTACCATTTGGATGTGCAGAAATCCCCCATGCTTCTCCGATATTGTGATTAGGTAATGTGTATCCTAATTGTTCTAAGTTGCTACCTCCCCATACCTTTGTATGAAAAACAGGTCGTAAAAATAATGGCATTGCTACACCTCCGAGAGTCACTTAATTTAATAATTGCCGTTAATATAATTTGAACGCTATTATTACACATTCGAAATTCATATTTACAATTAAAAATGACATCTAAATTAATTCATTTAGTATTATATCAATAGTCAGAACACTTTAGTAGTATAATCTTTATATTCTCTAAGTTATGAAATCGCTTATCATCAAGTTTGAGTGTAAATTTAAACTATTATGTGGTTGATAATGTGTTGTAGATACTATTATAATAAAACTATAGTTTAAAGCATTAAACTATATTCGTCTTACGTATAAGGTAATTCATGATTAATAATTTGCTATTGGAAAGTGTGATGGCTTTCCAAAACTATAAAATTTGCTAGCCCAAACTTTAAAAAAGTTTGGGCTTTTTTCTAATTATTTAACCAATATATAATCATTATAATACGTTATTCTTTTCATTAAAATTCGCTAAAATCGTATTGATTACTGTTGTTAAATGCCTATTCATACATTGGGTTGCTAATTCATCATCTTGTTGTTCTATCGCATTAAATATTTTTTCATGCTCATCTTGTAATATTTCCATCGTTTTTTGTCTGCTATAAATGAAAATTTTGCGCGTCTCTTTCATAGAATCTTTCATTAATTCAGAAATGTTATTCATTAAATCTACAAGCAATGAATTATTAGTTGCTTTGGCTATAGTTAAATGGAAATCTAAATCGGCTTCTTCTCCAGACGTTCCATCAGAAACTGCTTTTTCCATTTTATTTAAATAATGGCGCATTGTTTCTAAATCCTCTTTAGTACGCATTTTAGCAGCTTTAGCCACAGTGGCACTTTCAATAATTTGTCGTAATTCTAATAATTCTTTGATTTGATCTAACGAATTAAACTTCTCGCCTATTTCAAAGAATGTTGGTTCTTTTTGTTTTACAATCGTACCATACCCTTGCTTTATCTCAATAACACCTATTGTTCTTAACGCATTTAATGCCTCTCTAATAGATGCTACACTCACCCCATATGTTGTAGCTAATTTTTGAATTGATGGTAACTTGTCACCAATTTTAAATTCATCTGATTTAATTTGTTCTAATAATAAATCAGCTACCTGTTCATATATTTTTGAGTTTGAAATTTTCATAAAATACCTCCGCACATCACATTCATCTTTATAATTAATTTAAGTATGTATCAACTCTATTTCTTTTATTTTACAAAAAAAAGCGAGTTAATTCATCCATTAATAGAATTAACTCACCAAAATCTCAATTTTTTTAATTATTTTTATTTATAATTTTTTAACGCGTCAGTAATTGATTCTTTTCCGCTAATAATTTGAAATTCTGAATTGTTATATCCTTCTGTCGTTACGACTTCTTTTAAGACTGAAGCAACATCTTCACGAGGTATAGATCCTCTACCCTCGAAGAATGCGGCAGCTTCAATTTTATTAGTTCCCGCATCATCTAATAATCCACCGGGATGTACAATAGTGTAATTTACACCAGAATTTTTCAAGTGTTCATCAGCATAGTGTTTAGCAATTGTGTATGGTTTAAGATCTCCACTTGGATCAAAAGCTTCTCTACGTGAATCGTATGTTGAAACCATTACA
Source organism: Staphylococcus kloosii (assembly GCF_003019255.1). Taxonomy (NCBI): domain Bacteria; kingdom Bacillati; phylum Bacillota; class Bacilli; order Caryophanales; family Staphylococcaceae; genus Staphylococcus; species Staphylococcus kloosii. The sequence continues at coordinate 1,080,653 of NZ_CP027846.1, read as the reverse complement.
TATTTCTTAACATTACTTGCTTTACTAGCTTCAATCGTCTTCACAGCACCATCTAAGTCGACAATTATAGTTTTATCTGGTCCAGTACTTCCACCAGAACCAACTGAAAATACGACATTATCAAAGCCTTTAAATTTATCAGTTAATGATTCAATACTGTCATTTTCAACGTCGACTAATATAGCATCAACGTCAGCATTTTTTAATTCTTCAACTTGTGCTTCTTTTCTTACACCGGCTGTAAAAGATTCATTTGCGTCTTTAAGTTGTTGAATTAAAATTCTACCAATTCCACCATTTGCTCCAATAACTAGAGTACTCATATATACATCCTCCTCATTGATTACTTATATACAGAATATACCCCTTGCTCAATTAACAAAACTAATCGGCTCAACATTGACATTATAATGTATTAATATTAATATATGAATAAATGTTCATATATTAATATGAAAGGATACTTACTATGACACATCAATTTCAAGACCTAGAAACAACAACTGTCGAAGCAGTAACGACTTTCTTTAAGGCTTTAAGTGATAGTACTAGGCTACGTATCGTAAACTTACTAGCACATGGAGATTGTAGTGTAGGTCATATTGCGCATGCATTGGATATTAGCCAGTCAAACGTATCGCATCAATTGCGCATTTTAAAGACAGCTAATTTAGTAAAAGCTCATCGTAATGGTCAGTCTATGATCTATTCAATTGATGATACACATGTTTCTTCCATACTTAACCAATCCATAAATCACGCTTCACATTAATACACAAAGAGGTGTTTTTCATGACGCATAATCACGACCACAACCACGATCATAGTCATGGTCACGTTCATACAAACAATAAAAAAGTATTATTATTTTCATTTATAATCATTACTGCCTTTATGATAATTGAAATTATCGGCGGTTTTGTTGCTAATAGTTTAGCTTTACTTTCAGACGGCTTGCACATGTTTAGTGACGCCGTTTCTTTAGGCGTGGCGTTAGTAGCATTTATTTATGCTGAAAAGCATGCCACTTTAAGTAAGACCTTTGGCTATAAACGTTTCGAAATTTTAGCAGCTTTATTTAATGGAGTTACTTTATTTATAATAGGTATCATCATTATTATCGAAGCGATACAACGCTTTTTCAAACCAACAGAAGTACAATCTACAGAAATGTTTATCATTAGTGTACTAGGTCTAGTTATTAATATAGTGGTAGCTATTTTAATGTTCAGTGGTGGCGATACTAAAGAGAACATTAATATGCGCGGTGCTTTTATTCATGTCCTTGGAGATTTACTAGGCTCATTAGGTGCAATTATTGCTGCGATTTTAATATGGGCATTTGGTTGGACCGTTGCCGATCCAATTGCTAGTATAATTGTTTCTATTTTAATTATTAAAAGTAGTTGGGGTATTACGAAATCGTCACTAAATATATTGATGGAAGGCGCACCTTCAAATATCAATATCGAAACAATAATAAATACTATTTTAGAAGAAGATGCAATATCAGCTGTACACGATTGTCACTTATGGACTATTTCAAATGATTTAAATGCGTTAAGTTGTCACGCCGTTGTTTCTTCAGATATGACAGTCGCAGGATGTGAACAACTTCTTGAAAGAATAGAAGATAAATTAAATCACCTCAATGTTAATCATATGACAATACAATTAGAGACAGATAAACATAAACATGAAGAACATACTCTCTGTTCTTCAGTTCAACACTCACATTAATATCTTTACTAAATATAAAAAAGCTAATCCATAAGGATTAGCTTTTTTATATTTAAAGGGATTTATGTCCCTCTATCTATTTTAATTAGATAAATTTATCAAAAATAAGTTGTTTACCAGGCACTTGCTTTTCATCAAAACCACGTAAAAATTCTTCATTATCATAAGTTACTTTGACGCGCTCAATATCAATGCCTTTTTCGTCAATTGTTACAATTCCATACACTACATTAGGACCATTATTTAAACCTACAGAACCTGGATTAAAATATATTTTATCTTTGTCATCGAATAAATGAACTGTATGGTTATGTCCAAATAAAATCAAATCTGCATTTTTGTCTTCAAATAAAGATTTCATATTAGCTTCTGTAGGTGTTTCTATTGGGCTAAATGGTTGTAAGTCTATAGTATCATCAAGTTTATCATTAGGAATTTCATAATGGATAATCAATACTTTCTTACCACAAATTGTTTTCTCTATCACACGTGGCAAGTTGTTTAATTTATCATAATAATCTTCGTCTAAATGCTGTTGTATCCATTGATGATGTTCATAAAATTTATCTTTTAAATCTTCTGGGTATGGCGTGCCATTAACCAGTGACATTATCGCCTCGTCATGGTTCCCGGAAATGATTTCCATATCGTCTCGATCAAAAATATCATCTAGTACCTTATTTGTTTCATGACCGACACCTATGTTGTCTCCTAAATTATAAATCTTGTCGATATCACCTCTACGATCAATATCATCTAATACTGTTTCAAGCGCATCGTAGTTACCATGTACATCTGTAATAACTGCAAATTTCATGATGATATCTCCTTTCAATGAAATGTCATTAGCATATTTTAACATTTTATAGCGTATTTGTTACCTATTAATTTTAAAATTATAATTTTTTTGATATTGTATTAATATCATCAAAAAGGAGTGCTTAAAATTTGTTTAAATATCATAAACTAGCAATACAAAACTTAAAGCCACAAAATGCAAAGACATTATTGTTTACAATTGTTGGTTTCATTATTGTAATGGCATTAGCTTACGTTGCCATCTTACCAGTACAACCTGCATTGTATAAATTTGCAATGGCTCAAGCGATACAACAGCCTGTTGGTTCGGCTATAATGATGCTCATATTGGCTATATTAGTACCAATCATAGTATATTTATTTGTCGTTTATCCATTAGCTTCGGGCGTGATTTTCACTATAGATAAAGCAATATCACAAGATAAAATTAAATTCAGTAATATATTCTCTACTTTTACTAAAGGCAAATACTTAAAATCAATAGTTATGGCATTAATTACTTTAGTATTTTTCATAGTATTAATGATTTTAAATTTATTTATTGGTAAATTATTGAATTTCCTAATTTTAAAAGGTTTTGGAGCTATTCAAAACTCAATTAGTAGTTCTTCACATGCTTTAGGAATTTCATTAACAATACAAATCGTAGCAGCAACACTTGTTGTATTTATTTTATCTTTAATTTATTGGTTATTTGTAATCATGATTGTTAATTACACATTATCGTTTACAAAAGATCCAAAAGCTGGCGTCTTACAATCAGTAAAACAAGGATTTAGTAAAATTAAAAATGGCCATAAAACATGGTTCAAACTTTACCTTGGCATATTATTATTAAACTTAATCGTTATTTTATTAGCTAACCCTGTAAGTCAACTTGTTAATATCTTTACAGGTAACATGTCTCAAAACGTAGCAACTGTGATTGTTTATGCCCTTTCTATTATCGTAGTAATTGTTCGACTATTTATTTATTACATCAACTTATTAGCAATTATTCAATATCATCATGTTAATGGTGAAAGAATAGCGTCTTCTAAAAAAGACAACGCAAAAAACAAACAAGCTAATGCATTTTCTGCTACTGCAAATAATGTAAAAGATAAAGCAAATAATACGCAATCAAAAGTTAAAGAACAATCTAATCAAGCTCAATCAAATGTAACAGATCAAGCACAAGATAAATTTAATGATGCTTCTGATAATGTTTCTAATAAAACTTCAGACAAAGCATCTGATTTAAAAGAAAACTTTAATAACAAAGATTAATAATAAAAACCTGCAAAGTGAATACTTTGCAGGTTTTTGTATGTCGCAATTTAAGTTTAACGGCTTTTTTACTAGTAATAATATTAAACTAAAAATTTATCTTTTAAGTATAAAGCCGCTCCATCTTCTTCATTTGTTAAGAACGTTACGTCTTGTGCAAGTGCTTGAATTTCTGGTCGTGCATTCTTCATTGCAACTGTATAATGACCAAAACTAAACATTGCTCTATCATTATCACTATCGCCTATTACTAAAGTTTCATGTTGCTGTATACCAAAATGTTCAATCATTTCTTTAATGCCCGTTCCTTTATCAACATGATATGCCATTGTTTCTGCATTATAACGAGAGGAATTCGACACGGTAATTTTTAACTCTTCCTGATCTTCGACGAGTTGTGCTCTAAACTGCGTAATTGCATCATAATCAGTGGCAAATAAATATATCTTTGCAAAACTATTAAAATCAATCGTAGGAACCCAATTCACTTTATGTGCCAAAGCATCTTTTCTTGAAGACCATTCGCTTTCACCAACATTACCGGGTGGTGTGTCTCCTTGAAGCATTGCGGTAGTCCATTCATAATCTTCTTTTAAAATTGCACGTTGTTCTTCGAAAGGAAAAACTTCATAGTATATATGTTGTTCTTGTGCTCGGCTTACGATTTCTTTAACACTGCTTAATGATAAACTATGTTGAAAAACAACTTCATTATGTACTACGCCTAACGTACCATTAGAGCTTATAATACCATCTACCTCAAAGTTTTTTGGTACAAGATATTTTATTTCGTCATGTGATCTTCCAGTCGCTAAAAACACTTTATAACCCGCTTCTCTTAAATTACTAATAATTGTAGCACTTTGTTCACTTACTAAGTTGTTTTTATGTAAAATTGTACCATCCATATCTAAAAATATTGCTTTAACATCATTCATACTTTATTTTCCTCCAACTATTTAATAAGTTAATTCTACTTGAATTATTCATTCAAAAATAATGCGTATCGATTGTTTTGATATGCCACTTGCACTTGCTTATTAAAGAAATCAGACAGCATTTCACTCGTTAATATAGTACTGATAGGCCCACTTTTGTAACATTGACCGTCTTTTAGTAAAAAGCCATAATCTATATTTTGAGTAATTTCTTCAACAAAATGTGTCACATAAATGACGGCTAATTTTGGATTATCAATGTACATTTGTTCTAATGATTGTAGTACTTCTTCTCGAGATATAAAATCTAGACCAGAGGCAGGTTCATCTAATATTAACAATTTAGGTTTGTCCATTAAAGCTCTAGCTATAAGTACACGTTGTCTTTCACCAGTAGATAAATAACCATAATATTGATTTTCAAATTGGCTCATATTTAGTTGCTTTAATAATTTTTTAGCCGTTTTGCGTTGTTCTTCTGTAACTTGTTGGAACACACCTATAGATTTAAAAGCGCCACTAATTACTACATCTAATACGACTTCCCCATCTTGAAAACGATCCATCAAACTATTAGATACAAAACCGATTTGATGTCTTACATTATCTGCAGAATATCCTTTCTTACCTGGTTGCATCCCAAATAAAGTAAGTTGACCAGCAGTATTTGGTTCATAAGCATTCAAAATATTCAATAGTGTCGTTTTACCTGCCCCATTCAACCCGTAGAGCATCCAACGCTCACCTTCATTAATTTGCCAATTAATGTCTTTTAAAATTGTTTTACCTTGTTTTTTGCGCGCTACATGACTTAATTCTATTAACACCATTATTCCACCTTTGTATTGTCCCTCTTTAAACTGAAAAATTGCCGTCATATTTAATTGTTTAAATTTACCTTACATGACAAACATTTAAATCCAAAAACTTATGCTTCATTTATAAATAAAAGCATTCACTATAGTTCATGAAATTTCTTTAATTTACTTTTTAAAGAAATATATGTTAAAGACAATCCTTGTTTATAAATATATTAAACTTTTTTAGTCAGAATAAAATATAAATTTAAACGTTATAGTTCCTTTTTATATTTTAATTTTAGCATTAATTTGAAGAAGAAAAAAAGTGTATTTTATAATATCAAATATTTTTATACACAATTAACAAAACGTTACTCAAACTTTCGATAATAATATCTATTAATTCATGATTTTACTTACATATTAATAAAGGCTGAAACACATCATAGGATATGCTTCAGCCTTTATTTGGTTAATTATTCAACTGTAACTGATTTTGCTAAGTTACGTGGTTTATCTACGTCTAAATCTCTATGCAATGCTGCATAATAAGAAATAAGTTGTAATGCTACTACAGACACTAATGGCGTTAATAGTTCGTGAACAGGTGGAATCACATAAGTGTCACCATCTTTATTTAAGCCATCCATAGAAATGATACATGGGTTAGCGCCACGTGCTACAACTTCTTTAACATTACCACGGATAGATAAGTTAACATTTTCTTGCGTTGCTAACGCTACAACAGGTGTACCATCTTCGATAAGCGCAATAGTACCATGTTTTAATTCCCCACCAGCAAAACCTTCTGCTTGGATGTAAGAAATTTCTTTAAGTTTTAAAGCGCCTTCTAAACTTACATTGTAGTCAATTGTACGACCAATAAAGAATGCATTGCGTGTAGTTCTTAAGTAATCTGTAGCAATTTGTTCCATAACATCTGCATCATCAACAACTGCTTCAATAGCTGTCGTTACTTTAGCTAATTCACGTAATAAATCTATATTCGTCGTAATACCATGTTCTTTAGCTACAATTTGAGATAAGATTGATAATACTGCGATTTGTGCTGTATATGCTTTAGTAGATGCTACTGCAATTTCTGGACCTGCATGAAGTAACAATGTATGGTTTGCTTCACGTGATAAAGTTGATCCGGGTACGTTCGTAATTGTTAGGGACTTATGACCTAACTTATTAGTTTCTACTAATACGGCACGGCTATCTGCTGTTTCACCTGATTGTGAAATATAGATAAACAATGGTTTTTTAGATAATAACGGCATATTATAAACGAATTCTGATGCAACATGTACTTCTGTAGGTACACCTGCCCATTTTTCGATAAATTCTTTACCTACTAAACCTGCGTGGTAACTAGTACCTGCCGCTATGATATAAATACGGTCCGCTTCAGAAACGTCTTTAACAATTTCTTTATCAACTTTTAATTCACCATTATCATCTTGATATTCTTGAATAATACGACGCATAACTGCTGGTTGTTCATGTATTTCTTTTAACATGTAATGATCGTAAACACCTTTTTCAGCATCAGATGCATCGATTTGTGCTGTATAAGCATCTCTTTCTTGTACATTACCGTCAGTATCTTTAATTGTTACACTATCACGTTTCACAATAACAATTTCATGGTCGTGAATCTCTTTATATTGGTTAGTAACTGAAATCATAGCTAAAGCATCAGAAGCTATTACATTAAAGTTATCACCTACACCAATTAGTAATGGTGATTTATTTTTAGCAACAAAGATAGTATCTCTGTCATGGCTATCAATTAATCCAAGAGCATAAGAACCTTCTAATAATGAAACAACTTTACTAAATGCTTCTTCAGTTGCTAAACCTTCATTTGAAAAATGTTCAACTAATTGCACAATAATTTCTGTGTCAGTATCTGATAAGAATGTAACATTTGATAAGTATTCATTACGTAATTCTTCATAGTTTTCGATTACACCGTTATGTACTAAAGTAAAACGTTTAGTACTTGATTGATGAGGGTGTGAATTTTCGTGGTTTGGTACTCCGTGAGTTGCCCAACGCGTATGTCCAATACCAACGTTACCATCAGTATCTTCGCTGTCTGCAACTTTTCTTAATTCAGCAATACGACCTTTTTCTTTAAATACTGTTGTACCTTCTTCATTTACTACTGCAATACCTGCAGAATCATAACCACGGTACTCTAATTTTTCTAAACCTTCTAATAATAATTCTTTTGCATTGTCATAACCAATATATCCTACTATTCCGCACATTTTAAAATTTCCTCCAATGTTGTTTGTGCTAGATATTCTGTTTTGTTAAAGAAAAACATACGTAAATAAAGCTTATTTGACGTAATAATCGTTAAAAAAGCACAGAAATATCCCTTTGCACATAATAATTTTTTTAAATAAATATCGAAGGCTAACTTATTAACTTTGTGCACTAGGTTACCCTAATGTTTTACTTAATAAGATATCGGATGGGCCACATCCGGGATAGCATCCGCCGAATAATCGATAACTATCCTCCTCGTCTACAAGCTTCAATTTATCGTCTGTTAAAATTTCTGTTATAAATTTTAAGTAGTCAACAATGCATTTCATCACTTGTACAGGCGCTTTTATTAAATTTGCTTTGTACTGTCCTCCTTTCGTCATTAATAACCATTGTACAACGTTTTTAACTTCTATTGCAAATTATTTATAAACAATAAAACAAGTTATTTTTAATAATTTTAATATTATTTTCATATAACCTCTACGGCCATCTCTCTTTCATCGTTGTCATTAATTCTGTGACAAATTCACTTTTAGTAAATATTGGCTATATAACTGAAAACACTTACAATGAAAGTAACAAATAAATAAAAAAAGAGGTGCAATTTATGTCACAAGCTCAAGCTGAAGAGAAAAAAGGTATTGGCCGTAAAGTTCAAGCATTTGGATCTTTTCTAAGTAGTATGATCATGCCGAATATCGGTGCTTTTATCGCTTGGGGATTTATCGCCGCAATCTTTATCGATAACGGTTGGTTCCCAAATAAAGACCTATCACAATTAGCAGGTCCAATGATTACTTATTTAATCCCATTACTTATTGCATATAGTGGTGGCCGTTTAATCCATGAAATGCGTGGAGGTATTATAGCTGCCGTTGCCACAATGGGTGTTATCGTAGCTTTACCTGATACTCCAATGTTATTAGGTGCTATGATTATGGGACCATTAGTTGGTTGGTTAATGAAGAAAACGGATGAATTTATTCAACCTAGAACGCCACAAGGTTTTGAAATGTTATTCAATAACTTCTCTGCAGGTATTCTAGGCTTTATTATGACAATTTTAGGATTTGAGTTATTAGCTCCTATCATGAAATTCATCATGCATATTTTATCAGTGGCAGTAGAATTTTTAGTACATGCTCACTTATTACCAATCGTTAGTATTATTGTAGAACCAGCTAAAATCGTGTTCTTAAATAATGCGATCAACCACGGTGTATTTACACCACTTGGTGCAGAACAATCAGCACATGCTGGTCAATCAATTTTATACACAATCGAATCAAACCCTGGACCAGGTCTTGGTGTGTTAGTTGCCTATATGATTTTTGGTAAAGGTACTGCAAAAGCAACTTCATATGGTGCTGGTATTATCCACTTCCTTGGTGGTATTCACGAAATTTATTTCCCATATGTTTTAATGCGTCCTTTATTATTCGTCGCAGTTATTTTAGGTGGTATGACAGGTGTTGCAACATTCTCAATGTTAGACTTCGGATTCAAGAGTCCGGCATCACCAGGTTCCTTTATTGTATATGTATTAAATGCACCTAAGGGTGAACTTCTACACATGCTACTAGGCGTATTCTTAGCAGCATTAGTATCTTTTGTAGTATCATCATTAATACTAAGATTTACAAAAGAACCTAAACAAGATTTAGAAAGTGCTACAGCACAAATGGAACAAACTAAAGGTAAAAAATCTAGTGTCTCTTCTAAATTATCACAAGGTGGAAGTGAAGGTGCTACTACAGCAACTGCTGCTGAAGATAACAATGAAACAGACTCAGAAGAAGATTTATTAGATAACTATGATACTGAGAATGTCGATGCCCATGACTACAGTAAAGTTAACCATGTTATCTTTGCCTGTGACGCAGGTATGGGTTCAAGTGCAATGGGTGCAAGTATGTTACGTAATAAATTCAAAAAAGCAGGTATTCAAGACGTTGACGTCACAAATACAGCTATCAATCAATTACCTAACGATGCTCAACTTGTAATCACTCAGAAGAAACTTACTGATCGTGCAATTAAACAAGTGCCTAAAGCAATTCATATCTCAGTTGATAACTTCTTAAATTCACCAAGATATGATGAATTATTAGAAAATCTTAAAAGTGAACAAAACTAATTTAATTATGTAACCTACTGGAGGATACGACTATGTTATTGAGTACACGTGAAAAAGATATTATTGACATGTTAATTAAATATTACGGTCAATATGTCACTATTTATGATATTGCTCAAAGCTTAGCTGTATCCTCTCGTACTATTCATAGGGAATTAAAATCTGTTGAATCTTCCCTACATCAATTTGGTTTATCGTTAAGTCGAGTTACTAAAAAAGGGATTCAATTAGAAGGCAATAAGCAACAAATTGATGATTTGAAAAACTATTTATACCAACAAACTACTGTTGACCTATCTCAAGAAGAACAAAAAGTTATTATTTTGTATGCGTTAATCCAAAGTGATAAACCAATCAAACAATATAGTTTAGCCCAAGAAATCGGTGTTTCAATTCAAACTTTAACAAAACTGTTAGATGAATTATCACAAGAACTTCAAAATTACCAATTAACGTTACTCAAAAAACGCGGTGAAGGTGTGCACTTAGAAGGCACCGAATCTAAAAAACGTGAATTATTAAGTCAACTTATGGTAAATAATCTTAATAGTACAAGTGTTTATTCTGTTATCGAAAACCATTTTGTCTATCAATCTATTAATCAAAATCAACTATCTATGGTAGATATGGATAAAATATTCCAAGTTGAACGTATTTTAATGGATCATTTAGATCGTTTGCCCTATTCTTTAACAGAATCAAGTTATTTAACATTAACGGTGCATATCGTATTGAGTATAGAACGCATGCTTAAGGGTGAATATGTAACTTTAAATGATGATGTTTACAATGATGTTAAAGACACGTATGAGCATGAAATAGCTACTGCGTTAAGTCATCATTTAGAACATATTTATGGCGTGCAGTTTAACCAAGCAGAAATTGCCTTTATAACGATTCATTTGCGTGGCGCAAAACGTAAAGATTCAGAAGAAATATTTAAAGATGATAAGGACGAATTAAAACGCATTGATTACTTTATTAATTTAGTAAGTCAATCAACACAAATGTCTTTTAATAATAGAGAGGCATTAAGTGAAGGTTTAAAACTTCATATCATCCCAGCGATTAATAGATTAAATGCAAATATTGAAACTTATAATCCTTTAACAGAAATGATTAAACAAGACTATCCTGTATTATTCGATACAGTCAGTAATAGCTTACGTCAAGTTTGGCCAAATTTTGCCTTTCCAGACAGCGAAATCGGTTTTATTGTGTTGCATTTTGGCGGTGCTATTCAAAGGGAAAACGAAGCTACTTTTCATGCGCTCGTCGTATGTAGTAGTGGTATCGGGACGAGTCAAATACTAGCAACGAGATTACAACAAATATTCAGTAAAATTACGGATACAACACAAGCATCTGTCGGTGAGTTAACCAATATTAATTTTAACAATTATGACGCGATTATATCGACCGTCGATTTAGATATAACTGTACCTTATATCACTGTGAATCCATTATTACCTGACACAGATATTAATCATGTATCTGCTTTTATTAACGTTACTAGACCACAAAAGAACATGGCTAATCTTGCTCACCAACCTTGGCCTATTGATTCAAATAATCAAGAAGCTCTTTTAAATTATATGCGTAAAGGTTTAGAGCTTATTGATTCGGTTTATATTGACTATACAGAGACTAAAAATTGGACTAAATATTTAACGAAATTTTTATATGAGCACAAAGTAATACAAAGTAAAAAGTCATTCGCTGATTTAATTCATCAACGTGCATTGGATCAAAATTTTATTTTAGAGCCATATCCTCTAGCACTACCTCATTTAAAGCATGAAATGATTTTAAAACCAATCATTTTAGTATCTATATTAAATGAGCCAATCAACTTTATGAATGATCAAAATGACCAACATTACATTCAATATTTATTAAGTATATTTGTTCCTGAAGATGAAATTCCCGCTCGCATTGTAAGTAACTTTTCAAGCGAATTAGTAAATCATCTTGATAATTTAAGTGACTTAATGTCACAACCAGAACAACTTATAAATATTTTGAAACAAAGTTATCTTCAACAATTACAAAAAAAATTACAAAATGGAGTGAATACACATGACTGAATTATTTAGTAACGAAAACATATTTATTAACGCAACTGTTAGCACAAGAGACGAAGCAATTGAAAAAGCTGGCAATGCCCTAGTATCTGCTGGAGCTGTAACTGAAGATTATATTCAAGCAATGAAAGACCGTGAAGACGTAGTATCTACATTTATGGGTAACGGTTTAGCTATACCACATGGTACAGACGAAGCTAAAACAAGTGTTTTACAATCTGGTTTAACATTATTACAAATCCCTGAAGGCATTGATTGGGATGGCGAAGAAGTTAAAGTCGTAGTAGGTATCGCTGGTAAAGATGGTGAACATTTAGAGTTATTATCTAAAATCGCTATCACATTTAGTGAAGAAGAAAACGTAGACCGTATTGTTAATGCTAAATCTGCTGAAGAAATCAAACAAGTATTTGAGGAGGCTGAAGCATAATGAAAGCTCTTCATTTCGGTGCTGGTAACATTGGTAGAGGCTTTATAGGATATATTTTAGCTGATAATAATATAAAAGTAACTTTTGCAGATGTTAACAATGAAATCATCAATGCGCTAGATCAAGAACAAGAATATGATGTTATTTTAGCTGATCAAGACCACACTACTACAAGAGTTCATAATGTTGACGCTTTATATTCTGGTGAGCCTTCTGAAGCATTAAAACAAGCAGTTTTAGAAGCAGATTTAATCACTACAGCAGTTGGTGTGAATATCTTACCTATCATTGCTAAATCATTTGCTCCTTATTTAAAAGAAAAGGAAACACCAGTAAATATCGTTGCGTGTGAAAACGCGATTATGGCAACAAATACTCTTAAAAAAGCTATCTTAGATATTACTGGACCATTAGGTGAACACATTCACTTTGCTAACTCAGCTGTCGATCGTATAGTTCCAATCCAATCAAACGACAATATCTTAGATGTAATTGTAGAACCATTCTTTGAATGGGTTGTAGAAAAAGACGCATGGTACGGTCCTGAGTTAGATCATATTAAATATGTTGATGATTTAACACCTTATATAGAACGTAAACTATTAACTGTTAATACGGGACATGCATATCTTGCTTATGCAGGTAGATATCATCAACTACCAACTATATTAGATGCAGTAAAAGATGCTAATGTAAAAGACGGATTACGTGCTGTATTAGCCGAAACAAGCGCTTATATTACTAAAGAATTCAATTTTACTGAACAACAACAAGCACAATACGCAGATAAAATTATAGAACGCTTTGAAAATCCTAATTTATCAGATGGCGTAACACGTGTTGGTCGTGGTACTGTTCGTAAAATAGGACCTCAAGATAGAATAATGAAGCCATTAAATTATCTATATCAAAACAATTTAAAACATGACGCTTTAGTAAAATTAGCAGCGTTATTGTTAAAATATGATGATAACAATGACCAAGAAACGGTTGAAAAAAATGACTACATTGCACAAAATGGTGTCGCTAAGTTCTTACAAGATTATGCAAAAACTGATGACACATTAACATCAGAAATCGTTGCAGCATACAACGTACTGTAATAAAAAAGGAACGACGAATTTAATCGTCGTTCCTTTTTTTAATATTTATTTATCTAAACCCATTTTATCTTCTACAACATCAGCGATAGTTTGGGCAAAACGTTGCGCATCCTCATCTGTTGCCGCTTCAACCATAACACGTACAAGAGGTTCTGTACCTGAAGGTCTAACTAAGATACGACCTTCACCATTCATCTCTACTTCAACTCTTGTCATAACTTCTTGAACATCGATATTTTCTTCAACTCGATATTTATCTGTTACACGTACGTTAACTAATGATTGTGGGTATTTTTTCATTTGAGCCGCTAATTGGCTAAGTTTTTTACCTGTCATTTTAATGATAGAAGCTAATTGTACACCTGTTAATAAACCATCACCAGTAGTATTGTAATCCATTAGTACAATATGACCTGATTGTTCACCACCAAGATTGTAATTACCTCTTCTCATCTCTTCTACTACATAACGGTCGCCCACTTTAGTTTTGTTAGACTGGATACCTTCATTTTCTAAAGCCTTATAAAAACCTAAATTACTCATAACTGTAGATACAATCATATTATTATTCAATTCGTGGTTTTTAGCCATTGCTTGACCAATAATAAACATAATTTGGTCGCCGTCTACGATGTTACCTTCTTCATCAACTGCGATAAGACGGTCACCGTCACCATCAAAAGCTAGACCAAAGTCAGCTTCAGATTCAACAACTGTCTTACTAAGTGTTTCAGGGTGTGTAGATCCTACACCTTCGTTAATATTATATCCATCCGGGTTACAACCTACTGTTACTGTAGTAGCTTCTAAATCACCGAATAGGAATGGTGCAAGTGAAGATGTTGAACCATTGGCACCATCAAGTGCAATTTTCATACCATCTAAATCAACATCTACTGTTGATTTTAAGTAACTAATATATTTTTGTGAGCCTTCAAAGTAATCAGAACAATGGACAATGTCTTCCCCTACTGGTCTTGGTAAATCAGGGTTTTCTTGATCCAAAAGTTGTTCAATTTCGTTTTCTTGATCGTCAGATAATTTGAAACCATCTGAGCCAAAGAATTTTATTCCATTATCTGCAACAGGGTTATGTGAAGCAGAAATCATTACGCCTAAGCTTGCTTCCATTTCACGTGTTAAATAAGCTACACCAGGCGTTGAAATAACACCTAAACGCATAACCTCTGCGCCAATTGATGTTAAGCCAGCGATAAGTGCTGCTTCTAACATTTCTCCAGAAACTCTAGTATCTCTACCTACTAAAACTTTAGGATGTTTTTGTCCTTTATTGTGTGCTAATACATAGCCACCATAACGACCTAGTTTAAATGCAAGTTCAGGTGTTAATTCTTTATTTGCTACACCTCTAACTCCATCTGTACCAAAATATTTTGCCATTATAATATCTCCTTTTGCTCTTTATTCCTATTATTTAACTGTAATTTTTGCGGTTGTATTATCTGGTTGAACTTTGGATACATTTTTAGGTAATTTAAAACTAACATCTCTATCTGTGTCGTCTGAAATATTATCTAAATTGACTTCTCCAGTGATAGAATCAATGTCTTGTAAGTCTTCTCTATTACCATAAATTTCAACTTCATCTTTATCCAATTTAATATTATCTAAATCTTTACCATTAGCTAAGCTTCCAGTAGTTTTTGTTTTTACTTTAACCTTTTTGCTATATGGCTCAACCTTAGTCGTTAAATTGACATCGTTAGGTCGTATTGAAACATTTAATTTATTTAAGTTTCTATCAAAAGCTGTAATATTCGCTAAATCTGTTGTATCTTTATCGATTTTGCTCTTGTTTTTGTAATGTGCTTTTAAATAAGCAATCTTATCAATTTGACTTTGTCCGCCTGTGACTTTAACTTTTTCAGGTGACACGCTTTGGTCAGCAATCTTATAATCTGCATCGATGTTATCAGTACTTACATCAGGATCAACTTTCATCTCTTTTGTAACTTTTTCTTCAAGCTTAACAGTTGTCTCTTTTGGTTTAACTTTGTAGTCTATATCTTTACTTAAACCACTAACCTTGTATTGTACTGTATGCTTCCCAGCTTTAGCACCGGCTAAATCAAGTGTTACTTTAATATTTTGACCATTTTCTGCCTTTAAAACTTGTGATTGTGGACCCGAAATATCTACATCCACTTTATCAGGCACGTTGTTAGCATAAAGTTTATGGTTATCATATTTAGTTTCGACTGGTACACTTTCAATAGTCTCTGTACTCTTTTGACTAAATTTATCTGCATTAAACATATTTCCAAAAACATTATTTGCAGATAGAAAGAAAAAAACAGCCAACGCTAATGCTATAAGGCGCAACCCCCATTTACTTTCTAACATATTAATTCACACCCTTCTCTTGCAAGCGTGAGCCGAACCAATGTTCTGCAAGAAGTTCTTCAAATGCTTCAGTAGAAATATCTTTTCTTAATTTGCCATCAAAGGTAACTGAAATTGAACCAGTTTCTTCTGACACAACAACTGTAAATGCATCTGAGACCTCTGAAATACCTACAGCTGCTCTATGTCTCGTACCTAGGCTTTTTGCTATTTTCGCACTATCTGAAAGTGGTAAATAGCATGCAGCACTAGCAATTTTGCTATCATGGATAATCATAGCACCATCATGTAATGGTGTATTAGGTATAAAGACATTCGTTAATAGCTCTTGTGATATATTAGAGTTCATTGGTATACCAGTTTCTATGTAGTCTTGTAAGCCAGTCTCTTTTTCAAATACAATCAATGCACCAATACGTCTTTTAGCCATATACTGAACGGCTTTAGACACGGCAGAAATTAATTTATTTTCATCACTATTAACGTTACTCGCATAACGTTTGAATAAACTTCCTCGTCCTAATTGTTCTAAAGCTCTACGTATTTCTGGTTGGAAAATAACAATGAGTGCTAATACACCCCATTGAATAACTAAGTCAAAAAGACGTGAAGTAGCTGTTAAACTTAGCATTTTACTAATTTGTTGCCCTATGACAATTACGAGAATTCCTTTTAATAATTGAATGGCTTTTGTACCTTTAAACACAGTAATGAGAAGATAAAGTACATACCATACAATTAATAAGTCAAGCACGCTTGTTATAATTTTAACCGTGCTCCAATGTTCAAATAAATTGGATAAATCCATGACATCTCCTCCGGTATTCTAATCCCACTGTAAACATTATACCAATCTTCTTTTATACTGTCATATTATGACTCAATAAATCTAAAAATTTAAAAACAATAAATTGCATATTATTTTACGTGTTAAAGGAATATATTAACTTCATTAATTTTATACGTAAAAGAAAAAACCTATGCCCAAATAATGTATCTGGGCATAGTTCATTTTTTGTCTTACTCATTATAAACAATGACTTATAGTAAAGTTTCGCCAAAGAAACTACCTACAAGACCAACTGCTTGTTCTGCAGTATGATTATTTTGATCAATAAGTGGATTAACTTCTACCAAATCCATAGAAGTGATTAATTGAGAATTATGTAATAATTCTAATGCGAAGTGACTTTCTCTGTAATTCAAGCCACCTAAAACTCTTGTGCCTGTTCCTGGTGTTTCTGCTGGGTCTAGTGCATCGACATCTAGTGATAAATGTATACCATCCGTCTTATCTTTAAGATGCTTTATTGATTCATTGATAACTTGTTGGATGCCAAGTCTATCAATATCAGCCATTGTATATGTTTTAATGTTATTGTTTTTAATATATTCACGTTCTCCGGTATCTAAATCTCTCATACCTATTAAAACTATGTTTTCTGGTTTTACTTTAGGTGTATAGTTGGATACATTAACCAATCTATCATCACCATCTCCAGCTAAAACTCTCAATGGCATACCATGAATATTACCAGAAGGTGATTCTTCAGGCACATTTAAATCACCATGTGCATCATACCAAATCACACCTAAATTTTCATAATGCTTACTAATACCAGCAATTGAACCAATTGCTATTGAATGATCTCCACCTAATATTAATGGAAAAGCACCACTTTGTACGCTATCAGATACTGCATTACTCAAGTTTTCAGATACTTGAACAATCTCATCAATATTTCTTAATCCCTCTTGTTCTGAATTAAACTTATCTAAGTTGATTTCCGGTACATCGATATTACCTTTATCTACTACCGTATAACCAATACGTCTAATGCGATCAACAATACCTGCATATCTAATAGCATCTGGGCCAAAGTTTACCCCTAATTTTCTTTGACCAAATGTCGATGGTGCTCCAATAATATTAATGTTTTTCATAGATCAAAAACCCCTTTGCATTCATTTTAATACTAGGATACGTTATTAATTTCGAACTTTCAAGTGAGCTAAAGTCTTGTATGGCAATGGATTTGGGGTGTCTTACATATAAAAACATTAAAACGTTTGAACATTCATTATTACCTTATATTTTGCATAAATGATGCTTGAATATGTATAAAAAAATTCATAAAAAAAACACTTCCGAAGAAGTGTTTTACAAGTGAGCCATAGAGGATTCGAACCTCTGACCCTCTGATTAAAAGTCAGATGCTCTACCAACTGAGCTAATGGCTCAAAAATGGCTGGGCTAGCTGGATTCGAACCAGCGCGTGACGGAGTCAAAGTCCGTTGCCTTACCGCTTGGCTATAGCCCAACAATGGTGGAGGGGGGCAGATTCGAACTGCCGAACCCGAAGGAGCGGATTTACAGTCCGCCGCGTTTAGCCACTTCGCTACCCCTCCGCGCTTATTAAAATAAATGGTGGAGAATGACGGGTTCGAACCGCCGACCCTCTGCTTGTAAGGCAGATGCTCTCCCAGCTGAGCTAATTCTCCAATATGTAATGACCCCGACGGGACTCGAACCCGTGTTACCGCCGTGAAAGGGCGGTGTCTTAACCGCTTGACCACGGGGCCATATGGCTCCACAGGTAGGACTCGAACCTACGACCGATCGGTTAACAGCCGATAGCTCTACCACTGAGCTACTGTGGAATAATAATATTGCCTGGCAACGTCCTACTCTAGCGGGATGTAAATCCGACTACCATCGGCGCTAAGGAGCTTAACTTCTGTGTTCGGCATGGGAACAGGTGTGACCTCCTTGCCATTGTCACCAGACAATGATGTATAAAAGTTATACATTCAAAACTAGATAGTAAGTAAATATCATTTTACCAATCAAAACATTTAAATTGATTAAGTCTTCGATCGATTAGTATTCGTCAGCTCCACATGTCGCCATGCTTCCACCTCGAACCTATTAACCTCATCATCTTTGAGGGATCTTATAACCGAAGTTGGGAAATCTCATCTTGAGGGGGGCTTCATGCTTAGATGCTTTCAGCACTTATCCCGTCCATACATAGCTACCCAGCGATGCCGTTGGCACGACAACTGGTACACCAGAGGTATGTCCATCCCGGTCCTCTCGTACTAAGGACAGCTCCTCTCAAATTTCCTACGCCCACGACGGATAGGGACCGAACTGTCTCACGACGTTCTGAACCCAGCTCGCGTACCGCTTTAATGGGCGAACAGCCCAACCCTTGGGACCGACTACAGCCCCAGGATGCGATGAGCCGACATCGAGGTGCCAAACCTCCCCGTCGATGTGAACTCTTGGGGGAGATAAGCCTGTTATCCCCGGGGTAGCTTTTATCCGTTGAGCGATGGCCCTTCCATGCGGAACCACCGGATCACTAAGTCCGTCTTTCGACCCTGCTCGACTTGTAAGTCTCGCAGTCAAGCTCCCTTATGCCTTTACACTCTGTGAATGATTTCCAACCATTCTGAGGGAACCTTTGAGCGCCTCCGTTACTCTTTAGGAGGCGACCGCCCCAGTCAAACTGCCCATCTGACACTGTCTCCCACCATGATCAATGGTGCGGGTTAGAAATCCAACACAGCGAGGGTAGTATCCCACCAACGCCTCCACGTAAACTAGCGTTCACGCTTCTAAGGCTCCTACCTATCCTGTACAAACTGTGCCGAATTTCAATATCAGACTGCAGTAAAGCTCCACGGGGTCTTTCCGTCCTGTCGCGGGTAACCTGCATCTTCACAGGTACTATGATTTCACCGAGTCTCTCGTTGAGACAGTGCCCAAATCGTTACGCCTTTCGTGCGGGTCGGAACTTACCCGACAAGGAATTTCGCTACCTTAGGACCGTTATAGTTACGGCCGCCGTTTACTGGGGCTTCGATTCGTAGCTTCGCAGAAGCTAACCACTCCTCTTAACCTTCCAGCACCGGGCAGGCGTCAGCCCCTATACATCACCTTACGGTTTAGCAGAGACCTGTGTTTTTGATAAACAGTCGCTTGGGCCTATTCACTGCGGCTCTCCCGGGCGTTAACCCTAGAGAGCACCCCTTCTCCCGAAGTTACGGGGTCATTTTGCCGAGTTCCTTAACGAGAGTTCGCTCGCTCACCTTAGAATTCTCATCTTGACTACCTGTGTCGGTTTGCGGTACGGGCACCTAATATTCTAGCTAGAGGCTTTTCTTGGCAGTGTGAAATCAACGACTCGAGGAAACAATTTCCTCTCCCCATCACAGCTTGACCTTATGAGTGCCGGATTTGCCTAACACTCAGTCTTACTGCTTGGACGTGCACTCCAACAGCACGCTTCGCCTATCCTACTGCGTCCCCCCATCGCTTAAAACGAATTTAGGTGGTACAGGAATATCAACCTGTTATCCATCGCCTACGCCTATCGGCCTCAGCTTAGGTCCCGACTAACCCAGAGCGGACGAGCCTTCCTCTGGAAACCTTAGTCAATCGGTGGACGGGATTCTCACCCGTCTTTCGCTACTCACACCGGCATTCTCACTTCTAAGCGCTCCACATGTCCTTGCGATCATGCTTCAACGCCCTTAGAACGCTCTCCTACCATTGTCCTACGGACAATCCACAGCTTCGGTAATATGTTTAGCCCCGGTACATTTTCGGCGCAGTGTCACTCGACTAGTGAGCTATTACGCACTCTTTAAATGATGGCTGCTTCTAAGCCAACATCCTAGTTGTCTGGGCAACGCCACATCCTTTTCCACTTAACATATATTTTGGGACCTTAGCTGGTGGTCTGGGCTGTTTCCCTTTCGAACACGGACCTTATCACCCATGTTCTGACTCCCAAGTTAAATTGATTGGCATTCGGAGTTTGTCTGAATTCGGTAACCCGAGAAGGGCCCCTCGTCCAAACAGTGCTCTACCTCCAATAATCATCACTTGAGGCTAGCCCTAAAGCTATTTCGGAGAGAACCAGCTATCTCCAGGTTCGATTGGAATTTCTCCGCTACCCACAACTCATCCGCTCACTTTTCAACGTAAGTCGGTTCGGTCCTCCATTCAGTGTTACCTGAACTTCAACCTGGTCATGGGTAGATCACCTGGTTTCGGGTCTACGACCAAATACTCAACGCCCTATTCAGACTCGCTTTCGCTACGGCTCCACATTTCCTGCTTAACCTTGCATCAAATCGTAACTCGCCGGTTCATTCTACAAAAGGCACGCCATCACCCATTAACGGGCTCTGACTACTTGTAAGCACACGGTTTCAAGTTCTCTTTCACTCCCCTTCCGGGGTACTTTTCACCTTTCCCTCACGGTACTGGTTCACTATCGGTCACTAGAGAGTATTTAGCCTTGGGAGATGGTCCTCCCAGATTCCGACGGAATTTCACGTGCTCCGTCGTACTCAGGATCCACTCAAGAGGGTTATCGTTTTCGACTACAGGATTATTACCTTCTTTGATGTATCTTTCCAGATACTTCGTCTAACAATAACTTTTGTAACTCCGTATAGAGTGTCCTACAACCCCAACAAGCAAGCTTGTTGGTTTGGGCTGTTCCCGTTTCGCTCGCCGCTACTCAGGGAATCGATTTTTCTTTCTCTTCCTCCGGGTACTAAGATGTTTCAGTTCTCCGGGTATGCCTTCTAACATGCTATGTATTCACATGTTGATAACACGACATGACTCGTGTTGGGTTTCCCCATTCGGAAATCTCTGGATCAAAGCTTACTTACAGCTCCCCAAAGCATATCGTCGTTAGTAACGTCCTTCTTCGGCTTCTAGTGCCAAGGCATCCACCGTGCGCCCTTAATAACTTAATCTTTTTGTTTTTAAGTCAAACATAACGTCTAACTCAAAACCCAAAATGTTATTAATCTGTGAGTGTTCTTTCGAACACTAGCGATTATTTTAGTTTGAATTCAAGCTTTTTAAAACTCTAATTCACTCGGTTTTGCTTGGTAAAATCTATATTTTACTTACTTATCTAGTTTTCAATGTACAATCTTTGAATACTCTATGAGCATTCAAAACTGAATACAATATGTCTACGTTATTCCGTTTCATCTTCGTAGAAGATGTTCCGAATATATCCTTAGAAAGGAGGTGATCCAGCCGCACCTTCCGATACGGCTACCTTGTTACGACTTCACCCCAATCATTTGTCCCACCTTCGACGGCTAGCTCCATAATGGTTACTCCACCGGCTTCGGGTGTTACAAACTCTCGTGGTGTGACGGGCGGTGTGTACAAGACCCGGGAACGTATTCACCGTAGCATGCTGATCTACGATTACTAGCGATTCCAGCTTCATGTAGTCGAGTTGCAGACTACAATCCGAACTGAGAACAACTTTATGGGATTTGCATGACCTCGCGGTTTAGCTGCCCTTTGTATTGTCCATTGTAGCACGTGTGTAGCCCAAATCATAAGGGGCATGATGATTTGACGTCATCCCCACCTTCCTCCGGTTTGTCACCGGCAGTCAACTTAGAGTGCCCAACTTAATGATGGCAACTAAGCTTAAGGGTTGCGCTCGTTGCGGGACTTAACCCAACATCTCACGACACGAGCTGACGACAACCATGCACCACCTGTCACTTTGTCCCCCGAAGGGGAAAGCTCTGTCTCCAGAGTGGTCAAAGGATGTCAAGATTTGGTAAGGTTCTTCGCGTTGCTTCGAATTAAACCACATGCTCCACCGCTTGTGCGGGTCCCCGTCAATTCCTTTGAGTTTCAACCTTGCGGTCGTACTCCCCAGGCGGAGTGCTTAATGCGTTAGCTGCAGCACTAAGGGGCGGAAACCCCCTAACACTTAGCACTCATCGTTTACGGCGTGGACTACCAGGGTATCTAATCCTGTTTGATCCCCACGCTTTCGCACATCAGCGTCAGTTACAGACCAGAAAGTCGCCTTCGCCACTGGTGTTCCTCCATATCTCTGCGCATTTCACCGCTACACATGGAATTCCACTTTCCTCTTCTGCACTCAAGTCTCCCAGTTTCCAATGACCCTCCACGGTTGAGCCGTGGGCTTTCACATCAGACTTAAGAAACCGCCTACGCGCGCTTTACGCCCAATAATTCCGGATAACGCTTGCCACCTACGTATTACCGCGGCTGCTGGCACGTAGTTAGCCGTGGCTTTCTGATTAGGTACCGTCAAGGTGCGCACAGTTACTTACGCACTTGTTCTTCCCTAATAACAGAGCTTTACGATCCGAAGACCTTCATCACTCACGCGGCGTTGCTCCGTCAGGCTTTCGCCCATTGCGGAAGATTCCCTACTGCTGCCTCCCGTAGGAGTCTGGACCGTGTCTCAGTTCCAGTGTGGCCGATCACCCTCTCAGGTCGGCTACGTATCGTTGCCTTGGTAAGCCGTTACCTTACCAACTAGCTAATACGGCGCGGGTCCATCTATAAGTGATAGCAAGGCCATCTTTCACTGTAGAACCATGCGGTTCTACATGTTATCCGGCATTAGCTTCGGTTTCCCGAAGTTATTCCAGTCTTATAGGTAGGTTACCCACGTGTTACTCACCCGTCCGCCGCTAACGTCAAAGGAGCAAGCTCCTTATCTGTTCGCTCGACTTGCATGTATTAGGCACGCCGCCAGCGTTCATCCTGAGCCAGGATCAAACTCTCCATAAAAAATTATGATGTTTGATTAGCTCATAAATACTAATTATGTGTTATCCCTAACACGTTTAAACCAACGATTATATCGTTGTGTTTGGAATTAACGTTGACATATTGCAATTCAGTTTTCAATGTTCATTTAAATATTCGCTTTACAAATTTACCATACAAACCATTGTTTTGTCAATCAAAAATTAATTTGTTTTTGAAGTTGTAATTAAGAATACTTTATTATTTTAAAATTTTATTTTAATTTTATCAAGAATAAATTTTACACTTTCAAGAAAAAATTGAATAATATTTTTGTCGTTTTTGACGACTTTTATATATTATCAAATAGCGATGTTTAAGTCAACTACTTTTTAATATTTTTTTGTTGAGCAACAATACTTTAGTTATCAACTATTTACTATTGGCTCACAAAGAACTATTCTACCACCAAATCTACAAAATGCAATAGAAAAGCACACAATAAATTGTGTACTTTTCTACTTTAACTATTGCGTTTTTTCGATAATTTGTTGAGCCATAGATTGATATATCTTGCCTAAATCATCTGTTTCTTGATATATAGAAGGTGCAAAATCTTGTGGATCCCATGAAGGTTGCGCTAATGGTAATTTACCTAAGAGGTCAGTTTTTAATTCTTCTACTAATTTTTCGCCACCACCTGTACCAAATACATATTCTTTATTACCTGTTTCTTTACTTTCGAAATAGGACATGTTTTCAATAACCCCAAGAATAGAATGTTCTGTATGTTTCGCCATTGCACCTGCTCTTGCTGCTACAAATGCTGCAGTTGGATGTGGTGTTGTAACAATAATTTCTTTACTAGATGATAACATTGTATGCACATCTAATGCGACATCCCCTGTTCCAGGTGGTAAGTCTAATAGTAAATAATCTAAATCTCCCCAACGTACTTCCGTAAAGAAATTATTTAACATCTTACCTAACATAGGTCCTCTCCAAATTACTGGTGCGTTTTCTTCAACAAAGAATGCCATTGAAATGACTTTAACACCGTAACGTTCAACTGGGATGATTTCTTTACCATCAACGCCTGGTCTTTCATTAATACCCATCATGTCAGGAATACTAAAACCATAAATATCAGCATCAACTAGTCCTACTTTTTTGCCTTCTCTAGCTAAAGATACTGCTAAGTTAGCCGCTACCGTTGATTTACCAACGCCACCTTTACCTGATGCAATTGCAATAAACTCTACTGGGTTATCTTTAGATAACAGTCCTTCAATAGTTTGTGGTTGATCACTAGATGACCCTTTATATTTATCAACTGTATCAGCTGGAAGTTCTTCAAACCTTATACCTACCGTGTTTGCCCCATTTTCTTTTAAGGCTTCCACGATTTTCATTTGAAGATCTAATTGTGGTTGACCTCCTAATTGTGCAATCGCAACTTTAACACTAACGTGCTCAATTTCTTCTTTAATAGAGACTTCAACGACACCATCATTTTCTGATAATGGTACATTTATTATTGGATCATTTATATTTCCAACAAGCTCTTTAACTTGTTCAACTGTCAACACAGTAAATCCCCCTCAAATTGTTATTATTAATATCATTCTAACAAAAACTCGTTGCAATAAGCTATGTATAGTAATAATTAATTTAATGTAAGTATAAGATTTTAATTAATATGAAAAAAGAAGTTAGCTCACAATTAAAAAATTAATAAACTAACTTCTTTTATAAACATAAATATATTAAATTTCTCTCGTATTTACATTCGTTCTGTCTTCTCTAACAAACCAAGCCATTATTAATCCAATAACTACGAGTACGGATACGATAGCGAAGGCAAAATCTACACCACCTGCTATAGCTTGACGTTGTAATAAGTCTTTACTCTCATGTGCCGTTGGTTTAGGTGCAAAAATTTTCGCCCCTACCGTCATAAAAGTAACCATAAGCGCAGTACCTAATGAACCTGCTGTAACACGACCAAAGTTACTAATAGCAGTACCATGTGAAATATCTTTGTTTCTCAATGAATTAATACCAGCCGTATTTAATGGCATCATTAATAATGATACCGAAAACATTCTTAATGCATATACAATAATTAAATACATATAAGATGTTTCAACCGTTAGGAAACAAAGTAATATAGTAAGTATTAAAAATAATGTAAATCCAGTTAAGATTAATGGACGTGCACCATATTTATCATAAAACTTACCAGTAAATATAGACATTATACCGTTAATAATTGCACCAGGCATAATAACCAAACCAGATAAAAATGCAGATAAGCCTAATGCATTTTGTACATATAATGGAATTAACAATGCTGGCCCTACCATCCCCATCATAACAATCATAGATGAAGCAGTCGTTAACGTGAAAACTCTACTTTTAAATACGACTAAATTTAATAATGGATTGTCTATATTTAATTGTCGTCTAATAAATGCACCAATTATAAAGATGCTGACTATAAGCGCAATAATAACAATAGGACTAGAAAATCCTAGATTACCTGCACTACTAAATGAATAAAGTAAAATTCCGAAGCCTAAAGTAGAATATACAACAGATCTTTTATCTAGTTTTGTATCCTTGGTTTCATTGTAACTTCTTATGAAAATAGCTCCGAATATAAATCCTAATAACGCCACTCCTACAACAATTATAAATGGCATTCTCCAACTTGTAGCATCAATTACTAAACCTGATAAAGTAGGTCCAATAGCAGGTGCGAATTGGATAACTAAACCTGCTAACCCCATTGCAAAACCACGTTTACTTTTAGGGAATAACATAAACAATGTAAATTGCATTAATGGCATGATAATACCTGCACCCATTGCTTGAATTACACGAGCTAACATTAATACACCAAAGTTTGGTGCAAGTGCAGCGACGATTGAACCAATTAAAAATACGCCCATAGCTATTAAATAAAGTGGACGTGTTTTAATTTTATCCATTAAGAAAGCTGTTAAAGGTATCATAACACCATTAACAAGCATAAAACCCGTAACCAACCATTGTGAAGTGTTTTCGGAAATATTTAGACCTTTCATTATTTGAGGTAATGCCGTATTTAGTAATGTTTGGTTTAATATAGCAACAAACGCACTGACGATCATTACCGCAACAATCATGTTTCTTTGTGAATTAGATATAGATTGCGAGGGCATCCAGTCACTCCTTTCAGTAACTCGGTTATTTTTTTTGATTTAAATCTTTACTATCTGGATAAAATACTTCTTTACAAATAAACAATAGTCCCATAATGACTACGATTACCCAGAATTCTATGTTGATATAAGTGTAGTGAATGTGGACAACGAAATAAAAAAGCAAAGTGGTTACGACAAAAGTTATTAAATGATAAGTTAAACCTTGAAAATATGGATTATTACTCAGTTTTTTTCTGAAATAATCCATTAAATTTTCAACTGCAAATAACGTAAAGTAACCAAAAACGATATAGCTACCATAATATAATAAATTGTCGTAAAAACCTCGATTATATCCAAAATAGGCCAAATGAAAGTAAATAAGAATACGGCTTAGTCCAAACAGACCAAAGCCTAAGAAAGTTAGAAAGATGGCACCTGATATTACAAAAATAGTGAGAACAATTAGCGTTGTGAAAAAGTACTTTATAAACTTCATAGCATCTTTGCCCTCCTATTAAGTGCTATAGCAAAATATCAACCAGGTTCATTTTCTTGTTAAATAAGTATAACTTTTAATAAATCTATTCATAAGTTAAATACTAATAATAGTCATTATAATACTAACTAAGAATTAACTTCAATTCAATTACTCTTTATTTGTCTATCTCATACTTTCTTTATGTTGTGTCACTAGCCACAATATGACGAGTGCGATTAATAAGACAAAAGTAAGCATAATAACATTATAAATATTGAACTTAACGAACGATAATGACAAGTAATATACATAACCCATCACTGTTGATCCTATAGAACTACCCAAACTTTTAGTTAAAGTATAGAGAGACATCATGCGTTTCATATGTTGTGGGCTGGTTTCTTCTTGTGTAATGACACTATCTTTTGTATATACTGTACCAAAACTGACACCAGCTAATAATAGACTAAAGGCAATAAATAATGGTATTTCTTTCACCAATAGTATTAAGACGCCGCAAACTATTAATAAGGTAAAAGCAAATAAATAAAGTCCTCTTCTTGAAAATTTCAATTCTAATTTGTCTAATGAGAAGTTCAAAATTAGCCATGCTATAGATATTGGGAATACAACAAAGCCACTCTGTAGCGGAGAAAGGTGTAACTGTTCTTGTAAGTAAACTGGCATATAAATGTTATAACCCATAAGTATCATTGCATAGATAAAATCAGTAGCAAAAATAACGACTATTGTTTTATTAAATTCAGTCACTGGAATAAATGGCTTATTTAAACTTTTTTCATATCGATAAAGAATATAACCAATGATGATGGTGATTATTATTGAAAAAAGATTAAGTATCAAATGCTCTTTATTCATTACTGCAAATAAAAACGCGAATATCATTATGTAAAATACGGTCATTCCTTTGACATCTAATTTTCTATCCGTTTTAGATGCATTTGTTTCATTTTTAAAGTGGAACGTTAGTAACACAAGTATGATTGCGATAGCTGCAATTGGCAAATTAATAAAAAATAACCAGTGCCATGATAAAAATTGTAAAATTGTGCCACCTATTAAAGGACCTACAATACTTGATATGCCCCATACACTTCCTACAGTTCCCATAATTTTATATCTAAGTGGAATCTCAAAAGCTAACTTAGGAACAATTTGACTTAGTGCCATCATTACGCCAGCACCTAACCCTTGAACAAAGCGAGATATTATCAACATAGAAAACGAGCCACTTAAACCAGAAAATAAACTACCGATTGAAAATAAGAGTAACCCAAATATTGTTATATAGCTAATTTTTAAACGATCTAACGCTTCACCTACTATAGGGTTTGCAATGACGATTGCTATAAAATAAACTGCAAAAACTAAAGATGCTAAACCACCTGCATTGAAATTATGTTTTATTGTAGGTAGCGCTAATGAAACAATAGACGTTTCGATCGCTGACATAAACATGATTAAAATCAATGCGACAACAATTCCTATAGATTTTAAATTCATAATCTCACCGCTTCTTCCTAAAAAATTACCACACATTACTTAACCATTTTTACCAACAACGTGCAATAGTAAAACTCGAAAATAATACCGATGACCTATATAAAAAATTAAAACAGCACCCTATCTTTAAATGAAAGGATGCTGGTCGTTTAATATACTTCATGTAAAACATCTATCTTTTACATGAAGTAAACGATGCCTACAAAATGAAATACAGAAGCTAATATTATAAATATATGCCATATCATATGAAAATAAGGTTTGTTTTTTTGTGCATAAAACCAAGCGCCGATTGTATAAGCAATACCACCAAAAAGTATAAACAACATAAACATAATTGAAGTATGTGCAATGATTGTAGGGACGAAGATGATACCAATCCAACCCATAACTAAATACATTATAAGACTTAATTTATGATTAACATGTTTAGCCAATGATTTGTATAAAATGCCCCAAATCGTGATCCCCCATAATACAATCATAGCTGTCCAACCCATCCATCCACCGATAAGTGATAAACAAATAGGTGTGTATGTGCCGGCAATAGCTACATAAATCATACTATGATCTATAATTCTCATAATATATTTATGTGCAGAATTGTTCGCCATGGCATGATAAACCGTTGATGATATAAACATTAAAAATATACTAATTACAAAAACTGAAACACTGAATGCAAGTAATGCATCACCATGTATGTAACTGCGTACTGCTGCATAAGGCAATACACATAATGTTAGAAATGCAGCAATACCATGAGAGGCTGCATTACCTATTTCTTCACCAAATGATAAAGGGATAATATCTTTAAAAGTTTCCATGATTTTATGGTTATTCTTGTCGTTTGTATATTCGTTCATTCAATCAATCACCCTTATTTTATGATGTTCATACGTTTTAAATCTTGAGTAGCAGTTTCTACACTATCTTTGCCTTCTTTATTTTTAAGAGGTGAAAACTCTTCGTTTCTATCAACTTGCAATGTAATAAAACTATTCGCATATTTGAAAATATCAAAATAAAACAGTTCAAATTTAAGTGTCGGTTGTTCGATCACACCAAAATCTTCATCTAACTGTTTTAAGTTCTTAACGGCAAGATGATAAGGTAAGTCTCGGTCAACTACATTTTTGATAAATGACAGTTTGAACGCATGAATACCAATATTAGCATTATTAATTTCGTTAGCAGTGTCTTCAGACAGCTCTGAATATTCGTAAACTGTATCTTTATGGTCAACGTTGACTAAGCGTCCGACACTTTCACCTTTTTTAGGTTGAATCGATTTAGTTGATACATCTTTACCGTGGGCATCTACATATCCCGCAAACGCTGGGTCTAGTACTTTAACTAAAACGTTATCGATATTGTTTAAGAAAATATATTCTACACCAGCTGCACTCATGTCAGCTAAATAGCCAGCTTTTTCTAGTGATTTAAATATCCCGCCATTGCCGTTTGGTGTTTCTAATATTTTACCATTCACATCTAAAACTAATTTACCTTCCTCAGAAAGTGCAACGACATTATCTTGTATAAAGAAATGTACATGATCACTGTCGTAACCAAAATAACTTTTATCTTCAAAGAACAATCTTGTTTCTCTGTCGTTAATATTACTCGTCATAATGTACCAATCTACAGTTGTCCCTGTTTTAGCTTGTAAGTCTAATAATTGCTTGGCTTGTAATTCAAATAAACTGACGTTTTCAATTTCGAATGACCCTTTTGGTCCTTTATATCCGAGACGTGTCCCTTGACCACCAGCCATCAACACAACTGCAAACTTGCCATTTTTAATGGCTTGTATCCCTTGTTGTTCATAGCTTTCCAACATTTGTTGTGAAAAGTCAGCTTTTCTTTCATATTTAACTTCTTGTACTGAAGATACATCTTCAATGACTTTTTTATTTACATATAATGATTGGTATAAATTTTGAATTTGTTCTAAATCAAGTGATTTAACCTTGTCATTTAGTTGTGCCTTTTCATTTGAACTCATTAACTTTTCGAATTCCACCAAATGACCTTGATTGAATTTGTCTAGTTCTTTTTTATCCAACATTTATTCTCTCCTAACATTTCTAATGTACTAGAAATAACTAAACTATATAAAATACATTAATATAAAAACACTGTATGTACGATAAAGCATATTAATTAATATAACAACTAATAACTTATAAAATATTTAATTAAATCATCTATATTAGATTTAAACAAAGTATATAGACTTCCTATTATAAGTGCAGAAGCCAACGATAAATCTACTAAGCCACCTGTTTTAAAAGTTATCGGTAATTTAACAGTTAAAGGTATAGGATAAAACAACTTCACACCTTTAGGCGTTAACATATCTAGTATAACATGTGAAATCAACCCAGTAATTATCGTCATAAAATAATATTGTGGTGTCTGTATTACATAGAGACCTAATCCTATTATAACTATAAATAAAATTGAATGTGTAAAGGTTCGATGACCAAAAAGTAATCGAATAAAAAAACTCACTATTCTAATCTTACGTCCAATTTTACTTTGCGTATGACAGATATCTGGTAACAAACTAGCAATAACAGCTAATACGACTATCGTTACTGATGTAAACAAATCCGTCTTATAATATTCAATGGCTAAAGCCCCTACTAAAATACCACACGAAGCATGCGTTTTCCCTGTCATTATCACTTCTCCTTAATGTACATATTTTATCACATACGCTTATTTTAAGCGAACATACTTTCGCAAAATGATTAAAGTATGACACATTAAATAAAAAGTATCACATAATAACTTGAAAACGATTCCATTTTATTATATGATGTAGCTACAAAATATTTATAAGGATGTGTTCTAGATATGGCAATGACAGTAAAAAAAGATAATAATGAAGTTAGAATTCAATGGAGAGTTGCAGATATCAAAATTCCTAACAACGAAATTAAAAACATTTCTCAAGATCAAAATATTCATGCTATTCCTAAACTAGACAGAGAAAAAGTTTCCAGAATTGGTTCAACTTTCGGTAAAACAAACAGAGTTATTATCGATACAGCAGATCATGAATACATTATCTATACTCAAAACGATCAAAAAGTTTATAACGAATTAACTAAATAATATATAAAATGAGACGGTGTCTAATCCCTAGCTATCGTCTCATTTTATATGCCTTTTATGTTGACTATAGAAAGAGAACTTTCTATTATAAAATTATAATTAACTTTATAAAATCAATCATGGTGGTGACTATTATGTACGTAGTAACAAATCGCATTGACGTAAAAAAAGGATTTGCAGCAAAAATGGCTAGTAAATTCACATCAGGTGAAAAAATAAAAGAATTACCTGGATTTCATCGTATCGAAGTTTGGCAAATCGACGATTCTGAAGACTATGATCAAATGTATGTAAATACATGGTGGGAAACTGAAGAAGATTTCAAAAATTGGTTACATAGCGATGCCTTTAAAGAAGCACATAGTAAAAAGGATAGTTCAAATAAAGAAGAATCACCAGTCTTAGGTAATAAAATCGTAAAAGCAAATGTATTATCAACATTAGATAATAATTAATTTTTTAAAAAAAGTACGCACCCTAATAAGGATGCGTACTTTTCTTTAAACTGTATAAAATAATATTTAGCTAAAGTATAAATGTGCCATTAACGCAATTATAGGTAAAGCGATAATTGTACGAATAAGGAAAATCACAAATAACTTAAATATACTGACCGGAATTTTAGAACCTAAAATTACTCCACCTACTTCTGACAGATATATAAGTTGTGTTATACTCAGCGCCCCGATAACAAATAAAGTAATATTGCTATTGGCACCTTCAATAAGTATTGAAGGTAAGAACATATCTGCGAAACCGATAATTATAGTTTCAGAAGCATGTGCTGCCTCCGGGATTTGCAATAATTCTAAATATGGTACAAATGGTTTACCAATGATTGCAAATAGTGGTGTGTAGTTAGCTATAATTGTCGCTAAAGTACCAATACTCATAACAACAGGTAATATGACAAACCACATATCAATCACTGTTTTGAAACCTGATTTAAAGAACGCTCTAAATCCCGGTGCTTTGATACCAGTTTCTGTAGCCATATCAAATCCATGCCCTAATGCAGTTTTACCTTCTGGCAATTTCTCAGTACGCATTTCCTCTGGAACTTCTTTTGCATAGACATCTTTAACCGAACGTAACGGCCATACTCTTGGTGTAATAACGGCTAAAACTAAACATGACACAATAACCGTTAAATAGAAGTAGAAGAAATGGTTTTGCATATGTACAGTTTGTGCTACCACAATGGCAAAAGTTAAAGACACGACACTAAACGTTGTCGCAATGACTGTAGCTTCTCTTTTTGAATAAAAGCCACCTTCATACTGTTTACTAGTTATAAGCACTCCCACTGTGCCATCACCAATAAATGAAGCTAAATTATCTACAGTAGAACGTCCAGGTAATGTAAAGAGTGGTCTCATAATCGGTCTAAATATAGGACCTAACAATTCAAGCAAACCATATTCCATTAATAGTGGCAGGAATAATGCCGCAAAAAGAAATACCGTTACTAATGTTGGTAATAAACTTGTAAATATTAATGCACCAGTATCCTCAGAATAAATAACTTTTGTCCCTATTTTTAAATATGTAATCCATACAAATACGACAGCTAACAATCTTAAAATAAGCCAAACCCATTTTACATTAAAAGCATTATACATTAATCCATTTGGATTTAATTTATTTTTTAAAATTGTAGAACATATTAATGTTAATATTCCAGAGAGTGTGATAATCGTTACAATAATAATTGGCATCGCGCCTCCAATTAAATCTTTTAACACACCAGCTAAAAATGCGACTGTTAAAGTTGTTTCTTTCTTGCCATCATCATTCGTCACCGTAATAGGTAATAAAAATAAGATTATACCTATAAGCGACATAATTATAAACTTCAAACGACCTTTAATAATTTGCGACCTACTATATTGATTCATTAGCTTCATCTCCCTTTGGTGTCGTTTATTTTCTATCATCTCCATAATGCAGCAATAATTATAACTTAATATGTATATTTATGTAAATAGCCCAAGTTATATATTTTCTTGATTATAACTAGATTATCAAATGAGAAGTTAAATATACATTATTATTGTTATTATACCCTACATCTTTCTTAATAAATATAAAAAATATGGTGCTCCAACTATCGTAACGATAACACCTACAGGGATATCTAATGGAGGATGTATACCACGAGCTAATGTATCACTAACAACTAATAATAATGCCCCTATTAAACCAGACATTGTTACGACATGAATATGTTTTGGTCCTACTAATGAACGTGCAATATGTGGTGCTAATAAACCTAAAAATGTAAGTCCGCCTACGACTGAAATAGAAGCACCGGCTAATATAACAGCTAAAAGTAATAACACCACTTTGACATGTTTAACTCTAGCACCTAAAGCCATAGCCACATCATCGCCTAGGTTAAGAATATCCAGTTGAAAGCTGTAATAAAAAATAATAGGCAGTGTCACGATAAACCATGGTAATAAAGCCACTACATTGTTCATGTTATGACCATATAGGCTTCCTGTTAACCATACTAATGCATTATTTGCATCTAGTGGATTTCTAATTAATAAATATTGCACGATTGCTGTACAAATCGCGCCAATGGCTAAACCGATTAAAGCTAACTTAGAGCCTTTTACATTTAGTTTTGTAATACAGAAAGTTAATAATACACTAATGATTAACGCGCCAGCGAACGAACCAAAAGGTAAAATAAATAATGGTGCTGATGGGAAAAGCATAATAATAATTACCGCTGTTAAACTGGCACCTTTCGTAATACCAATTACATCTGGTGAAGCAAGCGGATTTCTAACAACACCCTGAATAAGTGCACCAGATATTGATAAACTACTACCGACAATAAGTGCTAGTAGCATTCTAGGCATGCGATACTCATTTATAATAAAATTGCTATGTGCAAATACGTCTTTTATCACGTCTATTGGATTAATAAATACTGCACCAACAGCTAAAGATAAAATCGTACTTAAAATTAAAAGAATACTAACTGTTATGTAACGAAATAAAAATTTGTTTGTCATAGTCGATCTACTCCTCTAATGGTAATTGCTAAGAAGTATATCGCTCCTAAAAATGATGTAACGATACCAACTGGTGATTCGAAAGGAAAAGCAATTAATCGACTTAGAACATCTGATACTAATAATAAATCTGCGCCAATTATCATTGATAAAGGAATCATCAATAAATAATTCCTACTGACATAATGCTTAACAATATGCGGTACAATGAGTCCTACAAAACCAATTGGACCTGCAATCGACACCGATGTACCTGCTAAAACAATAACAAGTATGCCAATCATGATACGTATTAATTGTATTTTTTGTCCTAATCCTTTTGCCAAATCCTCGCCTAACTCTAATATTGACAGTTGTCTTCCCATCAATATAGTTACTACAAATGCTATAACTAACCACGGTAAGATATTCATTACTTGTACCCATTTAATGGTAGATAATGAACCAACAAGCCAAAACATAACCGTAGTCGTAGAATCTTCATTTAATAAAATAAGACCTTGAGTCATGCTAGAAAAAAACAAGTGCACTGCCATACCTGCAAGTGCCAATTTAATTGGTGTAATTTTCTGCGTAGAACCTGATAATAAATAAACGGTTAACCCGCCAATAAACGCACCAATAAACGCTAAAATTGTTGAAATCGATGATAATGATGGTATCGCTAATGTAATTAATACAATTACGAATGACGCACCTGAATTCACACCAAAAATTTGTGGTGAAGCTAATGGATTTCGGGTCATCGCCTGCATTAATAAACCTGCTAAAGCTAATGCTGCACCAATTAATAATCCACCTATCATTCTAGGCATGCGAACATTGTGTACTAAAAATGTCGCTTTCGTATTTGTATGTCCTGTAAAATAACTGAAAATATCGCGTGTTGTAATATGCGATGAGCCAATAGCTAAGTTTAAATACATTACGATAAAAAGCAAGCACACACTCACAATAAATATGAGTGCGGCTCGCTTAGGCTTATCTTGTTTAATCTTAGTTTGGCTAAATACATTTAATTTAGCCATTATTTTCCACCTTACTTATCTTGAGATTTACTTTCATTTTTTGAAACCTTAACTAATTCTTTAGCGATTTCTTCTGATGAAATGATACCTCTTGCACGAGCCCATGTGTTTCTATCAACTACCTCGACTCTATTATTCTTAACTGCGTCTAAATCTTTCCAAACTTTATCACTTTCTTGTTTCTTCAAGTCTGGATCGTCTTTACCTTTATCAGTCATAATGAACATTCTACCAGGATTTATATCTGAAAGAACTTCAGAATTTAATTGTAGGTAAGGACCTTTTAGATATTTAGATAAACTATCTGTTTTTGTCTTATTTAAAGCATTGTTGAAACCTAATTCTTTTAATAGCTGACCTACGTATGTATTTTCAGGGTGAGCTAATAGACCTGATTTAGAAGCAACGGCAGGTAATACCGCTTCTTTTTTATCTAATGTGATTTCTTTGCTGTATTTATCCATTAATTTTTCGTGTTTATCAAGTCTTTCTTTACCTTTATCTTCTTTACCTACTGCTTTAGCAATTGTTTTGAATGCTTCAATGTTGTCTTTATAATCACTATCAAAGCTAGGTAACATAATAGTTGGAGCAATTTTTTCTAAATCTTTCTTAATGCCTTTGTGTCGATTACTATCAGCTATGATTAAGTCTGGTTTTTGATTGCTGATTTCTTCTAAGTTAGGTTGTTTACGAGCACCTACTGATTTGTAGTCACCAATTTTATCGCGAATTGGTTCAAGTATTCTATTTTTATCGCCATCGTCTGCAACGCCTACAGGTTTAATACCTAATGCTGCAAGTGCATCAACGAATGAAAATTCTAATGCTACAACTTTTTTAGGGTTTTTCTTAACTTCAGTTGTGCCTCCATCATTTTTTATAGAGACTGTTTCTTTAGAGTCACTCTTGTTGCTAGATTTCTTGGAATCGTTATTACTAACCGTTCCACATGCTGCTACTAATAACAATGATAATGCTAAAAACATAACACTTATGAATTTGACTTTATGCTTCATCGTTTCACTCCTTAAATATGTATCACATCACATATTCAATTGTATTGATAACGATTATCATTGTCAATATAAATTTAAATTTATTTAATAACTATTTAATTGTTGCTCTATGAAGTGCTCATTCATTAATTGAATGCCTGAATCTTCTACATAATGTTTCGGTACATTATCGGCATACATACTTTGAGCTAAAGCTCTATAGCCTAACGCAAAGTTAATACTATCCCCTACTTGATAATGATCACAATTTTGTAAATCAATCATTACATGGTCACTTGTAGCACCTAGCACAGTAATATTGTTATTAATTGGCACTATTTCATCCACGAAAGTATCTAAATAGCCTATATCTAGTATGGCTTGCAAATAATTTTTACCAGTAGATATATCTACTCTTGGTTTGATTTCTACTATTTCAGCTTCCATTGTAATTGCATCTTGGAATAACGTCGCAATAGGTTTATCTGTTGTCGTATCAACACCTCTAAATAACGTTTCCCCAATACGTAAATCATTAATCTTACCTAAATTATTATAAAACATCTGTGGTAACATACTAGAATTACCGCCAGAAATAATTTTGAAGCGAAATCCTACTTCATTTTCAATTGAGGCAACAAATTGATTAATCATTTCTACATCATTGTCATTAGGCGGAATTGCATTAAAACACATAAAATTAAATGCTAAGCCCGATAAACAAATATGATGCATAGATATTATTTCTTGAATATAGTCGATAACATCATAAGTCAAAATACCTTCTCGTGCATCTTTCCAATCAATCATCAGCAATATTTGATGTTTTTTATGATGTTGTTTAGCTATTTCATTTATTTTTCTAATTGTAGTGATTTCAGTTTGAATACTCATTTTACTTTTAAGAACAACGTCCTCTAACTCACTTTGACTTACGTTCCTTATTATTGTGAAAGATACATCTTCG
Source organism: Staphylococcus kloosii (assembly GCF_003019255.1). Classification (NCBI taxonomy): domain Bacteria; kingdom Bacillati; phylum Bacillota; class Bacilli; order Caryophanales; family Staphylococcaceae; genus Staphylococcus; species Staphylococcus kloosii. Next base: position 1,042,769 of record NZ_CP027846.1, on the reverse strand, counting down.
TCTAATGATTTATTTACATTATCCATACGCGCTTCTGCGAAATGAGTTAATCCAATATGTTTTAATACTTCTATAATTTTTTTATCCCCTGCTACACATTTGATTACAGGTGTAAAGTTAATATCATGCTCAGCTAATGTAGACATTAATACTTTAGCATTGTATTGAATTTTAGATAAATTAATTTGTAATTGCACCATAACTTTACACCTCTCTTCTTAATGGGTTAGTTAATTCTGTAGTAACATATTTTTTGACCTTATCTTCCATTCTCATTCTTAATAAGGCTTTTACAGTAATTGTCTCTCCAAATAAAATCTTTCTTAATTCAGTAGCATGACGTTTATTATCATCTATTGCATCGTCAACGATACTTTGCACAATTTTAAATAATCCTTGTTCGTCTACATCATCGTATTGGTTAAAGTGATGAATTAATTCTGCGATCTGATTTTGAATCACTGCATGTTGGAATTTCTCAATAACCGCTTCAATTGATTCACCAATTAAACTTTTATTATTAATTTCCACGTTTGGTAAACGTTCATGCATTGTATTTAAATCTATTCTAGAACCACCTAAATCTCTCACAATAAATGCCATTTGATAATCATATCCTAAATTAACTACTGTATTTTGCATATGTGCTTCTAATGCTATGCCATAGTCTTGGATGTAAGCTATTAGTGGTTTGATTAATGTATCGGCATAATGAAATATAAATTTTTGTATAGTGTTTTTATCAACCCCATTATCTATCCATTCAAGATAACTGTCGACGATATATTTATTATCTATTGGATTTTTATTAACTAGGCTCGCTGTTACTATTGTTACGCCGTTTCGTACAAAAATCGGCTTTCTTCTAACAATACACGCTAATTGTTTAGCTAAAGATTCTTCAGTATCCGCATAAATACCATATGGTTCTGTTGCTACTTGTAACTGAGGATATATATCCAACATGGACTGTAATTCATAGCTAAGGCGTGGACCATCTATAGTCGTTACTGGTCCAACAGTTCTAATTGCACTAGTCATCTGTATACTGACTGGCAATTTTATATGAAACGGTTTATTAATTAATTCCATTGTTCTAAATGACAATGTCGCTTTAGATGGAATTTCAAAAGGCGTCGGCAATAGGTATTGATCCTTAATCCATGACTTAAATTCGTTCACAATAACATTATCATATTGCCAAGGATGTACTAAAATTAATTGATAATCTTTAAGTTTAAGATTATACGGCTCTAAAAATGCTTTTAATCTATATTTATATTCAGGTAATACGCTGTCTAATATAAATTGTTCATCGTCTTCCATAGTTGTTGGTACGGCTTTATTTTTATGGATTAACATAAGTTTAAGTGGTATAACTTTTTCAAATTCTGGCGCATACTTTTTCATTTCATCTTGCGTTAATGGCAACTTTGTTTTTGATAAAGGATGGGTTGGATGACCTTCTAACACAAGACTTTCAGAGTAACTCAAATCATTCAAATCGCTCTCTGCAGTTATATGTTGTAACCAAGCGAAAAAATTAATGATTTCTGGCATTCTTGTAAAACGTAAACTTGAATGTATATGTTTTTCTCTATTTTCAAAGTTTTGATAAGTTATCTCGAAGCCATCTCTGCTAGATAATAATTCTTCTTTGAGCCGCTCCTGAATATTAATATCAAATTCATAAGTTAAAATGTTAATCAATTGCTCTAGATCATTAATTGAGTATTGGGTATTACCGCATTTATAAGTTGGTTTACCATTAAAAACATAACGTTGCATAATACTCTTTCTTTCAACATCTAGTACAAGCGCTCGACCTTTATATTGCAAATTAACTTGGTTGTTATGCTCGCTAAACATTAATCCTTCTGGAAATATTTCTTCTTTAATTATTGCATTCATTACTCTATGTTGTATGTTTAAATCTGCTAAGTCCCACGCTGAGCTAATCATAAATTAGGTCCTCCAACTTTTTTCTGTTATTAATAAGGCTAAAAATAAGTGCAATTGATAATGTGCTTAGACCCATAATCATAAATGTTTGTATAATACCAAAATAATTAGCAATAAAACTCATTAACATAGAACCTAATGGAATCATTCCTCGATCCATCATTATTACACTTATTATTTTACCTCGATTTTCAGTACTTACACGTTCTTGAAAATAAATTCTATTCGTAGTTCTCGCCCATTGACTGAACAAACCAATTAAAAATATTGAAATAAATAATGTATATGTATTAGATATCATCGTTCCTAATAATGCGATACCAAATAAAATAGAACTACCGTAATAAACTTGAACGATTGATAATTTATTTAAAATATTAGGTAATACTACTGTCGAAATAATACCTCCAATTGCACTACAAGTCATAGCTGTACCGAAAATTGCTGCTTGATTCGGAAAGTTTTTATCAGTTAACACAGGTAATAATGTACTAAATGAAAAACCTGTAGCCATGATTAACAATGAGGTAATAAAAATTCTTGCGCCAACTAGATTTTCTTTGAAGTAATCAGTTACTACTTTTAATGATAATGTTTTACTTGTTGGTATTTGATCATCGTCTTTAAAACTAATTGGTAAGCAAACCAGCGCAGCTAACAAGTAACAAATTGCTTGAATAACAAATGAAACTTGTGAATTATAGGTTGCAACAATAAAACCTGCAATTGCTGGTCCAATAGAACGACAAATATTAATTATAAATGAATGATAAGATACTGCTTGTGTAGTTGATAATTTGGAACTAAGGTTAGGCAACGCCGATTGTCTTATCGGTGTCTCAATTGCACTAAGTATCCCTCTACCTAATGAATAAATTAAAAATATTATTATCGGTAATTTATCTAACGATATGTTGAGTATGCATAATAAACTCGTTAAAATAAATGATAACGAAATCGTTATTTTGATTAAGGTAGCTTTATTATATTTATCGGCTAAATTACCAGCCCATAAACTTAAAATTAGAATGGGTATTAATCTGAAAAAATTTATTAATCCCAAATATATTGCATTATGGTATAAACTAAAGACATACCAATTTAAAGTAATCTGTCCTATCCAATTTCCTAAAAACAAAAGAAATGAACTAGGAAAAAAGTACTTAGCCATGAAAATCCACCCATCTTTTTAATTGATAATAATTATCATTATCGATATTATGGATTATACAAATATAATATACATTTGTAAAATAATTTTTTAGAGGTGCATTATGAATCTGCAAATTGAATTAACTGAAGATGAACGTCATGCTTATGAATATTTAACTTCAACTAATCCAGCATGGGCGACTAAATATAAAGAAACAGTTATGACAAGTCGTGATAAAATTACGCAACGACTAATAACGTCAATGTATAGAGAAAACTTAGCACAATGTCATCTCTATAGCACTATCTTAGATGTTAGTGATTTATCTTACGACATTTCAACATCACAACCAAAAGTACTTAAAATTAATTATCCTAAAGTAAATAAAACAATTATCGCCCCAATATCTGGTTCATTTGCCTTTAATCGTTTAGATGTTGAAGGTCCTTTTTATTTTATAGAGGATAATAAATGCAAACGTATTTTACATCCATCAGAAGTATTAGATTGCATTTTAATCGAATTACCAGAATTAAATAATAGTGCCAGCGAACAATTTAATGCGGACATGATTAATAGCGCTGCAAACTTAGCGTTAGCCATTAGCTTTCAGGCGCTTACCTTTGAAAATGATCATACAGAACTATGGCAGCTTATCGAACATGCTGAAGATAGTTATTTAAGATCAGAACAAGCTGTCATTGAAGGCCATCCGCTTCATCCAGGCGCTAAATTACGTAAAGGTTTGACACCAGAAGAAACGATTAATTATTCATCTGAATTTGGCACACCATTGACATTAAAATTTGCTTTATTACATAAAGACTTATCTCGTACGCAATCACAACAAGGCTCATTTAATGAAATGTTATTTGCACAATTTGATGGTCTTGAAACTTCTGTATTAAATAAAATTAGCGCTGATCAACTTGCCAATTTTAATATTATTGTTATACATCCTTGGCAATATGAGCGTATTTTAAAAGAAGAATATACAGATTTAATATCAAGCGATTATTTTATTTTACTTGATTACGATGTTACCTATTACTCTGGCTTATCATTTAGAACATTAATGCCAAAGTATCCAAATGTTTTACCACATATCAAACTAGCTACTAATGTACACATTACCGGTGAAATCAGAACTTTATCTGAACAAACGACGTATAATGGACCATTAGTAACTCAAATATTAAATCAAATTTTAACTAAAGATGATTTATTCGATAATATTCAAGCTACTACCGTCGATGAATTAGCAGGTATCCACTTTTACAATACAAATGATGGTGATAAACAACGTCAACGTAGCGAACAATTAGGCACATTATTTAGAAAAAATATTTATCAACTTATTGATAATGACGCGACACCTGTTATCGCTTCTAGTTTAGTAAGTGCTCATCATTATAATCAAACTTCACCTTTAGAAACCATCATCAACCAATATATGAAAAATTATCAATTCAATGATTTTGATGAAGCAGCATATGCATGGCTAACTCATTATGGACAGCAATTATTCAATTTAGTAATACCGTTAGTTGCTAAGTATGGGATAGCGTTAGAAGCTCATTTACAAAATGCTATTGTTGCTATTAATAAAGATGGTTCACTTAACAAGATTTATATAAGAGATTTCGAAGGCTTAAGAATAGATAAGAATCAGTTAGCTGATATGGGCTATAGTACTTCAAACTTCCATAATTCATCACTCATTCTTACTGATAAACAACAAACAGTATTTAATAAAGCATTTTATTCTACTGTACAAAATCATTTAGGTGAATTTATTTTAACGGTGGCAAAAGCAGCTACAGATTCTAATTTTGAATCAAACGTATGGCGTAAATTAAGTGATATTTTAGCTGAAAATATCGACGCAATAGCACAATCTGTAACAACAAAAGAAAATATAGAAGAATTTAAAGCTATCATTTTCGCTAAAGAAATAGATTATAAGTGTGTAACAACAATGCGTCTAGTTGACGAAGCTGATTACTATACGTATGTTAAAGTATCTAACCCACTTTATCGACAGAACTAAATTTGGGAGCGAGACGAAATCTTATTTTTAAAAGAAACGTTTGTAGTTCCGTTTCGGCCAAGATGACTATAGTTGAAAGAAGCTTGATACAAGCGTATTTTCAATTCAGTCATCTACTGATCATAAAAAATAAAGCCTGAGACATATCGTCTCAGGCTTTATTATATTATTGTAAACCTTTTTCTTCATTTGAAGATTGGTTTTTATCATTTTTTTGTGACCATTCTTTTTTAGTCATTACGTCTTCAACGTGCATATTAACTTCTACTACGTCTAAACCAGTAATATATTTTACTTGCTCTTTAACTAAATCAGTCACTTTACGGAAAATCTTAGGAGCTGATTCACCATATTCTAAAATTACTTTTAAATCAACTGCAGCTTGTTTTTCTCCTACTTCAACGCTAACACCTTGTGTAACGTTACCGCCGCTATTGCTACCGAATGAATTTGAGATGCTATCTACAAATCCGCCTTTCATAGCTAAGATGCCGTTAACTTCACGTGCTGCAATTCCGGCAATTTTTTCGATTACTTCGTCAGCAAAAGTTAATTTGTTTGAGAAGTTTTGTTCTTGATTTTGTTGTTCTTGTTTTTGCTCTTGTTCTTTTTCGTTTACTCCAGTTTGGTTATCATATGCTTGTTTTGCTTTATTGTTATCTACTGCCATATTAATTTCTCCTTTATTGTGAATTTTAAATTTTAAAAGTTAAAAGTTATTATTTAACTCCATCGGTTTAAAAAATTTAAAAAGTCTTGCTTACGGTCTTTCATATACCCTATACCGATGCCAATTAAACACAATACTATAATTAAAATTGTTTTCCAAAAACCTAACGTTAAAAATAGAATCGCGATAATTAAGAATGCTAAGAAACCTATAATTCTCCACTTAAATGATTTGAATATATCAATCACTGCTTGAGTGGAATCTTGTCCATTTTGATTGTTATTGTTAGTCATGATTACCCTCCCTTACAACACGCGTTGACCTGAGGTTTTTTGATCTCTAACATTGACCTCTAATTTTTTTACAGGTATTTCTGTAAAATGTTCAACATTTTGCTTAATATCATTTCTAATTTGTTCAGTTAATGATTTAACTTGTACATCTCCTGGAACAAAGAAATCAGCTTTGATTGAAATATGTGAGTTCTTTTTCTTGTTATAAAGTTTAGCCACTACGTTTGGCTGTCTAATTTGATCATAATTTACTAGAGTATCGTAAGCAGATTTTTCAACTGCTTTTCTTGATACATAAATATGTCCATCCTGATAATCTTTATAAAGTCCAGGTTTTCTATACGTAGGTTTGAACAAGCTAAATACTAAGATAAGACCTATTAAAATAAGAAATGCTGCCAATCCAATAAGTGTTGGTTTGAACCAATTAAATTGTAATAGGTATTGTTGGTATTGCGTTATTCTAGAATCATCAATATACATGAATAATAAGAACCCAACAATGACAACAATTAATAGTCCTAAGATAAAGTTCTTTAAGCGTTTCACCCCGTATGACACCTCCTATGCATTTAAACTGTGATTTTTAGTACTGCGTCATACAAAAATATACCCAATAAGTAATTTCAAAAAACATTTTTTTAACTTTTCTTTCAAAATAAATAAAAAATTAGTTATCTAAAACAATATAACTTGAACAATTTTGAAATTTTATAATAGGTTATCCCTCTTATAAAGTATATTTTATTATAACTACCTTTATTTACCCTTTTTGAGCATTTTTTAGTCATTTAAAATAGAAAAAACAACCTTTAAATAAAAGGTTGCTTTGAATAATTATTAATTTGCTATGTCATCTAATGTGATAACTAATTTACCAATCATGCTATGACTTTCTAGCGTTTTATGTGCTTCATATAATGAGTCTGCTGATAACCCATCAATAACTTTATTTACCGTTGGTTTATATTGTCCTGCCTCTAGTTTCTCAGTAATATCTGTCAAATACTGATGATGTATATTTAAATCATCAGCATCATGTAACGGTCTAGAGTACATATATTCATGTGTAAATGTGACGCTTTTAGATTTTAATAAATTGAGATCTTGCTTCTCATTAAATGCAACTATTGTGGCAATTTTACCTCTCGTTTTTACAAGTTCAATCATTTTTTCAAAATATAAATCAGTGTCGAACGTACAAAAGATGTAATCAACATCTTTTATATTATGTTGCGCAAACTCATCACTCAAATCATTTCTATGATTTAATACAATATCTGCACCCATATTTTGAGACCACTCAACCGTTTCCGGTCTAGAAGCAGTAGTAATAACTTTTAATCCGTGATGTTTGGCAATTTGTGTAGCAATGCTACCTACACCGCCAGCACCATTAATAATCAATATAGATTTGCCTTCATTCTCTTTAGGTTGATGTGAAATACCAAACACATCAAATAATGTTTCCGAAGCAGTTAAAGCAGTCAGTGGAATACTTGCGGCTTCAACATCTGACAGGTTTGTTGGTTTTAAAGCTACAACTCTTTCATCTACTAGTTGATATTCTTCGTTTGAGCCTTGATAATTTGGAGAACCAGAGTAGTAAACTTTATCTCCAACTTTAAATGAACTAACTTTTTCACCTACCGCTTCAACAACACCTACAGCGTCAAATCCTAAAACACGTGGTCCATCTTCTATAGGACTTTGTCTTATTTTAGTATCAACAGGATTAACACTAATCGCATTCACTTTAACTAACAATTCTTGCTTTTGTGGTGTAGGTTTAGCTCGGTCAAATTCATAAAATAAATTCCCCTCATCAAGTTGAAATCCTTTATCTGCACCAATTGCTTTCATGCTCAGACACTCCTTTTATATATCATTTTCGACATTAACAACTTGTTTACCAAAGTTGTCGCCACTAAATAAATTTCTAAATGCATGTGGTAAATTTTCAAAACCATCCATAATAGATGTTTTCGTTTTAATTTTATTTTCTTCTACCCATTGCGCTAACTGTTTACTTGCTTGTGGAAAATCATCAGCATAATTACCTACAATAAATCCTTGCATAAGCGCTTGTGATTTTATGAGTATAGGTTGTATTCTAGGGCCAAATGAAATCTCATTATCATTATAACCTGATATTGCGCCACATACTGGTATTCTTGCAAATTGGTTTAAGTGTTTGAATACTTCATCGGCAATTTCGCCGCCTACATTTTCAAAATAAACATCTATGCCATCAGGAACGGCTTGAGCAAGATTTTGCGCAAAATTACTATCTTTATAATCTATTGCTTCATCAAAGCCTAATTCAGTTTTTATATACTTCGTTTTTTCTTGGCCACCTGCAATACCAACAACACGAGCGCCTTTTATTTTCGCAATTTGACCCACTACTGAGCCGACTGCACCTGATGCAGCTGAAACTACAACGGTTTCGTTCGGTTGAGGATTTCCTATCTTTAATAAGCCATGATATGCAGTTTGACCAGTTAATCCTAATACACTCAGGTATAAATAAATAGGAATATCATGATTTGTTACTTTTGTGACTTCTGCACTATTTACCGTCATTTTTTTACGCCATGGTAAACGACCAACAACGATATCGTCTTCAACAATATTACTATCTTTACTTTCAATAACTCGAGCCACAATATGACTGACTATCGGTTTATCTAGTTCAAATGGTGCCACATACGACTCTGAGTCATCCATTCTTCCTCTCATATAAGGATCGACTGATATATAGAGCGATTCTACCATAATCTCATTCTCTTGAGGTTTAGCTACTTCAATTGTTTCGTATCTAAATACATCATCACTTGGTATACCTTCAGGTCTTTTAGCGAGTACGACTTGTTCTGTTTTCATTTACATCACTCCTAAAAATTTATCATACATTTAATGATATTCCCCGATTTACGTTCAATCAATCAAATCGCTTATTCATTTAACGCATGTTATGATAAGCGTAAAATTGTAAACTACTATTGGAGCGTTAAAAATGAATTTAAGTATATTAGATTATGTACCAATATTTGAAAATCGTAATGCTACAGATGCTTTAAATCATACTGTACAACTTGCACAATTAGCAGAAAAGTTTCATTTTAAGCGGTATTGGGTCGCTGAACACCATCAAGTCTATTCAGTAGCATCCAGTGCGCCTGAAATGATTATGATGTCACTATTAGAAAATACAGCTTCGATTAATATTGGGAGCGGTGGCATCATGTTACCGCATTATAGTGCATATAAAGTAGCTGAACAATTTAAAATTTTAGAAGCTCGCCATCCCAACAGAGTAGATTTAGGCATAGGGCGCTCACCGAGTTTTAACAACGTTAATAAAGCGCTCAATGAAGGTAAAAATAAACAAATAGATTATGAAACACAACTAGCTGATTTAAGTACTTATTTTAATGATGACAAATCGTCAAATAATAGATTTCAACAATTACTTGCCACACCAATAATAGATTCTCAACCTAATTTATTCTTACTATCTACAAGTGAAGCAAGTGCAAAAATAGCTGCGAAAAAAGGGTTACCCTTAGTCATAGCATTAATGGGACAGTCTCAAAGTAAAATAGACGCGATGATTGAAACATATCGTCGTACATTTTCAGCAAATAATACAACTCAACAGCCCTATATTATTGTTGCTACATTTGTGATTACCGCAGACGATGAGACTACTATTAATGCCTTAACTAAGGCATTTCATCTGTGGTTATTAAGAATAAATTATTTAGAACAACCACACTTCTATCCATCACCTAAATTTGTTGAGGAAAGAGGTTTCTCTTCAAGAGAACTAGAAAAAATTGCTAAAAATGAAAATCGGGTAATTTCGGGGACAATATCTGAGGTTTATAGACAATTAATGCATATTCAACGTTTTTATAATGCAGATGAAATTATGGTGTTGCCACATGTGTATGGTGAAGAACATAGAGAACGCTTGATTACACTTCTAGGGGAAATGCAATAACATACCTTACTTAATTAAATAAGGGCATAAAAAAAAGCACTTTTCGATAAACGAAAAGTGCTTTTGTAACGTAATAATAATATTAACGTTTTGAGAATTGTGGTGAACGACGTGCTTTTTTAAGACCTGGTTTTTTACGTTCTTTCATACGTGGGTCACGAGTAAGTAATCCAGCGCGTTTTAAAGAACCTCTGTATTCAGGATCAGCTTCTAATAATGCACGAGAGATTCCGTGACGGATAGCTTGAGCTTGCCCAGTGAAACCTCCACCTTGTACATTTACTAATACATCGTAGTTACCTTTAGTTTCTGTAACGTCGAAAGCTTGGTTAATGTCTAAGATTAATGATTCGAATGGTAAGTATGCACGTACGTCACGTCCATTAACTGTAATGTTACCTTCACCTGGTACCAAACGTACACGTGCTACTGAGTTTTTACGACGGCCTGTGCCTCTATATTCAACTTGTGCCAATGTAATTTCCTCCTTCTAATTAACCACGTAACTCGTAGTTTTCTGGTTGTTGTGCAGCGTGTGGATGTTCAGCGCCACCATATACAAATAATTTTTTACCTTGTTTTTCGCCTAAACGAGTGCTTGGTAACATACCTTTAATTGAAGTTTCAAGTAAACGTTCTGGATTGTTTTCTCTTAACTCACCAGCAGTAACAGATTTGATTCCGCCTGGGTGGTTTGAGTGACGGTAATAAACTTTATCTTGAGCTTTATTACCTGTGAATTGGATTTTACCTGCATTGATGATGATTACATAATCACCTGTGTCAGCGTGTGGTGTATAAGTTACTTTATTCTTACCGCGTAAAATAGCTGCTACTTCTGATGATAGACGACCAAGTGTTTGACCTTCTGCATCGATAACATACCATTTGCGCTCAATGTTTGCTTCATTAGCCATAAATGTTTGACGCATAATTAATGTCCTCCTAGTAAATGAATGGTTCTTTTGTTATTAAATAATTGTTACGATTAAAAGCTTCGATTTCATTTATTTGTTAACTGTTGTTCTACCTGCTTATATATCTTGTAACACAATAAGTTTCCGGGGCTTATCGTGGGGTGATATAAAACAATACCGTTGATAATCGTATAATTTTTATGTCAATTTGTCAATGTAATTTAGTCATTTTGCAATGATTTTTTTCGGTGTATTTTTATATCTTCACCAAAGTCTTGAATTAACGATTGTTCTGATAAATATATATGTTCTAAATAAAGTCCATCTGCTGCTGCCGTAAATGGTACATTACTGCGATTGCGCGCTTCTAATAAACTTGGCACTTCTTCTGGACTACGGTGTCCTTTACCTACTTCAACGAGAAATGCGACGAGCACACGCACCATATTATACAAAAATCCTGAACCAGTTACGACATAATCAAAACCATCTTCAGTTTGGATAATTTCGCTTTGATAAATCGTACGCACTTTACTATCTACTTCAGTTTTTTGAGAGCAGAAGCCAGTAAAATCATGCGTGCCTATAAATTTAGCAGCAGCTTCATTCATTTTATCATAATTCAAGCTTTCTTTGATATGTGTTCTTAATCCACTTTGAAAAGGATCGCGCTCCTCAGCTACATATGCTTTATAGCGATATGATTTACCTACACAGTCATATCTACAATGAAACGAATCATCGACGAAGGAAACTGCTTTAACTAAAATATCATTAGGTAACGCACTGTTCATTGCATATCGCCACTTTTCTGGCGTGATATTTAACTCTGTATCAAAGTGAAAAAATTGTTCGTATGCATGCACACCTCTGTCAGTTCTACTTGTTGGGTGAATACGTATTGGTCTTTTATGCATTCTTTTTAATATACGTTCGAATTGTTGTTGAATGGTTCTTTCGTGTTGTTGAATTTGAAATCCCATAAAATGTGTACCTAGATATGAAATATTTACTAACACACGCATGTTTTACACTCCTATATATTTAAGTACAAATAATACAACTGCTATAGGAATTATTAAGAGTACTACAATAGTATCTTTCAACTTCCATTGCAATTCACGGTAACTTGTACGTTCAGTATTGGCGTCATAGCCTCTAACTTCCATTGCTATGGCTAAATCTTCAGCTCGTTGAAATGCTGAAATAAATAATGGTATCAAGAGTGGTATAAATGCTTTAATTCTATTCATTAAAGTTCCACTACTCAGTTCAGAGCCACGAGATTTTTGAGCTAATATAATTTTATCTAACTCATTCATTAATGTTGGTATAAAACGTAACGCAATTGACATCATCATACTCAGCTGATGCACGGGTATTTTAACCAATTTCAAAGGATATAATAATTTTTCAAATGCATCAGTTAAATCAATAGGGCTTGTAGTTAATGTCATGACGGTTGAAATCATCATAATAAACATTAGACGTAGTACGATGTAGATACCTTCTAAAATGCCATGTGTATCAATAGATACAAAGCCGAGTTCAAAGATACGTACGCCACCTTTAGTAACGAACAAATGCATAATAAATGTAAATATTAAAAATATCCAAATAGGTGTTAACCCTTTAATTAAAAACCATGTTTTAATATGAGATAGTTGTACTATAGTCATTATAAGAATAAATAACCATAGGTAAGTTGCAAACGAATGTGCAAAGAATATTAAAATGACAAATAAGAACACAAAGATTAGCTTAGATCTCGGATCTAAGCGATGTATAAGTGTATCAAGCGGTAAGTAACGACCAATTATAAACTTATCTTTCATTACTACGCCACTCCTTATACATTTCCACAAACTCTTCTTCTGTTAAAGCAACTTTATCGAACTTAAAGTGATACTTCTCTTCGACATCACGTTGCAATTTAACAACTTCTGGAACATCCAACTGATATTTATTAACAGCATCACTATCGGCAAAAAGTTCACGCGGTGTTAAATCATCCGTCAATTCACCGTTATGCATTAATTTAACTTCGTCAGCATATTTTGCCACATCATTCATTTCATGCGTTATCAATATAATTGTTTTATTGTGTTGTTGCTGTAATTCTTTAATTTTGCGCATAATTTGTTTTTTACTTTGTGGATCTAAGCCAGCTGTAGGTTCATCTAAAATAATAATATCTGGATCCATAGCTAATATTGAAGTTAAAGCTATTTTTCTCATTTGTCCCCCAGACATTTGGAATGGAGATAAGGTCATTATTTCTCTTGGAAAGCCAAATTCCAACAACAATTGAAACGCTCTTTTTTTAACTTTTTCAATATCCATACCAAAATTTTTAGGGCCAAATTCTATTTCCTTATCAACACTATCTTCAAATAATTGAGATTCTGGAAATTGAAATACAATACCAACTTTTTTACGAATATCACGTAATAATTTATCTTTGGTTTTTTGTTGAATAACGATATCATTAAATACCATTTTCCCGATTGTAGGCTTTAACAGACCATTAAAATGTTGTATTAACGTTGATTTTCCAGAACCAGTTTGACCTATTACGGCATAATACTTACCATCATCAAATTGTGTCGTAATATCCCTCAAAGCATGATACTCATATGGTGTGCCTTGTTGATAAACATAATTCACTTGATTAAATTCGACCGTCATAACTGGCTTACCAACCCTTCATATGAAATATATTGTAAGGGATTACCCAACAGTTGATTAATACGCATTGAAAATGGTAAATCGAGTCCTATTTGGGATAATGCTTCACCTTTATCAAAAACTTGCTGAGGTGTGCCTGTGGTAAATATCTCCCCTTTATCTAAGACAATTAAATTATCGGCTTCAGCTGCTTCTGATAAATCATGTGTAATAGAAATAATTGTAACTTCTTTCTCATGGTTTAGTTTGCGCACTAGATTCATCAAAGCAGAACGTCCGTATGGATCTAACATTGAAGTAGCTTCATCCAAAATAATAACCTCAGTATTCAATGCTAAAACGCCGGCAATTGCGACGCGTTGTTTTTGCCCACCAGACAATGATTGAGGTTCTTTATTTGCCCTATCAAGCATTTGTACATCACTCAATGCCTTTGGCACGATATCATGCATTTCGTCATATGGGACAGCATGATTTTCGAGACCAAATGCAACATCAAATTCAACGGTTGAACCGACGAATTGATTTTCTGGATTTTGAAAAACAATACCAATACTTTTACGTAAAACTTGTAAATTAGCGTTATCTATAACTTGATTGTTGTAGGTAATGTTCCCTTCGTTGACTTGTTCAATTCCCACCATGAGTTTAGCGAGTGTTGATTTTCCTGAACCATTATGACCAACGATTGAAGTCCACTTCCCTTTAGGGATAGCAAATGAAACATCTTTCAAAGCATATGGTTCATCACTTTTATATTTAAATGAAACGTGATTAAATTTTATAATTTGACCATTAGTTTGCATTTCATTGCCCCCCATAAATGTATACTGTTCTATTTTACATGATTTTAATATTTATGTATATCCTACACCACCAATGAGTCACTTTAAAGATAGTCAAATAAAAAAAGCCATAGCTTTAACTATAGCTTAAATAAAAAAGCGCGCACCCCATCAGATTATTTGAGTTCACGCTTTAAAATATTATTTGGTTGATGGGGTACTCTGAGCTAGACAATATTTGTATGTGGCAAACATTATCGTTGCACTCATTTGCTTTATACATAGTAGTACGTGTATTTATTTTAAAATTATACTAATTCGATAATTACTGATTCGGCACCGTCACCACGACGAGGACCAGCTTTAAGGATACGAGTATATCCGCCTTGACGTTCAGTATAACGTTCTGCAATCTCACCGAATAATTTTTGAAGAGCAGTTTGTGTAGATTCATCTTCGTTTAAAATCTCAACATTACGTAATGTTTTAGCTGCATTACGACGAGAAGCTAAATCGCCTTTTTTACCTAAAGTAATTAATTTTTCTACGATACTACGTACTTCTTTAGCACGAGCGTCAGTAGTTTCGATACGTTCACTAACGATAAGTGATGTAGCTAAGTCACGTAACATAGCTTTACGTTGATCAGAAGTACGACCTAATTTTCTGTAACCCATGAGTTAACCTCCTTTATATTAGTCTTCTTTTCTTAAGCCTAAACCTAAGTCTTCAAGTTTATATTTAACTTCTTCAAGTGATTTACGACCTAAATTACGCACTTTCATCATGTCTGCTTCAGACTTGTCAGCTAATTCTTGAACAGAATTAATGCCTGCACGTTTTAAACAGTTGTATGAACGAACAGATAAGTCTAACTCTTCGATAGACATTTCAAGTACTTTTTCTTTTTGATCTTCTTCTTTTTCAATCATGATTTCAGCATTTTGTGCTTCGTCAGTCAATCCAACAAAGATATTCAAGTGTTCAGTTAAAATTTTTGCTGCTAATGAAACTGATTCTTGTGGCGTAATAGATCCATTAGTCCACACATCTAGTGTTAATTTGTCAAAATCACTACTTTGTCCTACGCGTGTATTTTCTACTGTGTAGTTAACACGTTCTACAGGTGAATATAGTGAATCAACAGGAATTACTCCAATTGGTAAATCACTAGTGTTATTTTGTTCTGCTAATGCGTAACCTCTACCCTTGTTTGCAACAAGACGGATTTTTAAATGTCCACCTTTAGAAACAGTCGCCAATTTCAGTTCAGGATTTAAAATCTCAACATCACTATCATGAGTAATGTCACTTGCAGTTACTTCGCCTTCATCCTTAACATCGATTTCTAACGTTTTATCTTCTTCTGAATAGATTTTTAATGCTAGTTTTTTAACGTTCATAATGATTGTAGAAACGTCTTCAACTACATTGTCTATTGCAGAGAACTCGTGAAGTACACCTTCGATTTCGATATATTTAACGGCTGCGCCTGGCAATGAAGATAGTAGGATACGACGTAAGGAGTTTCCTAGTGTAGTACCATAGCCACGTTCTAGTGGTTCAACAACGAACTTACCGAATTTAGCATCTTCACTAATTTCTATTGTTTCAATTCTAGGTTTTTCGATTTCTATCATTTACAAATATCCTCCTTGACTACGTCGACTAGATTTGTACTGTATTTCTCAGTGACCTGTGACAATAACAATAAAATTATACGCGACGACGTTTTGGTGGACGACAACCATTATGTGGTACTGGAGTAACGTCACGGATTGCTGTTACTTCTAAACCAGCTGATTGTAATGCACGAATAGCTGATTCACGACCAGGACCTGGGCCTTTAACTGTACATTCTACGGATTTTAAACCATGTTCCATAGCTGTTTTTGATGCTGTTTCAGCTGCCATTTGTGCTGCGAATGGTGTAGATTTTTTTGAACCTTTAAATCCTAATGCACCTGCTGATGACCAAGATAATGCATTACCAAATTCGTCAGTAATTGTTACGATTGTATTATTGAATGTTGAACGGATATGAGCTACTCCATTTTCAATATTCTTTTTCACTCTACGTTTACGAGATACTTGTTTACGTGCCATTTAAATTTTGCCTCCTTTACCTATTATTTTTTCTTATTAGCTACAGTCTTAACTGGGCCTTTACGAGTACGAGCATTGTTTTTAGTTTTTTGTCCGCGTACTGGTAAACCACGACGATGACGGATTCCACGATATGATGAAATTTCCATTAAACGTTTGATGTTTAAGTTTTGTTCACGACGTAAGTCACCTTCAACTTTATAACTGTCTACTACTTCACGGATACGACCTAATTCGTCATCTGTTAAATCTTTAACGCGAGTTTCAGCTGAAACATTAGCTTCTTCTACGATCTTTTGAGCTGTCGTAGTACCGATACCGTATACGTATGTTAATGAAATAACGATGCGTTTTTCACGTGGAATATCCACTCCTGCTATACGTGCCATATATATTTACACCTCTCTTTTATTAACCTTGTTTTTGTTTGTGTTTAGGATTGTCACAAATTACCATAACTTTACCTTTACGTTTAATGACTTTACATTTTTCGCAAATTGGTTTAACTGATGGTCTTACTTTCATTTTTATACCTCCCTATATTATGGAGTGACGATTATTTATAACGATAAGTGATTCTTCCGCGAGTTAAATCATACGGAGACATTTCTACTGTTACTTTGTCGCCAGGTAGAATACGAATATAATTCATTCTGATCTTACCACTAACGTGTGCCAAAATCTCATGACCATTTTCTAATTCTACTTTAAACATAGCATTTGGTAAAGTATCTAATACAGTACCTTCTAATTCTATTACATCTTGTTTAGCCATTTATTAACTTCCCCCTTTTTACTATAGTTGGTTATCGTCTGCTATCAACTGTAACCATACGTGTCTATCAGTGCGTGTTAATAAGTCAACAAAAATAAAAGAATTACTTACGCTATACGTCACTCTTATATTATTTTATTTTTTCAATACGTAGATACTTACTCAAATAGGATGACTGCAATACATAGACCGTATAAAGTTAATATTATTTCAAGTCATCTAAGATAGAAATAACGTCTTCTGTGACTTTGTTGATATCTTTTGAACCATCAATGTTTTTCAATACGCCTTTTTCATCATAGAAAGATAAAATAGGTTTTGATTGTTTAACATTAACGTTTAAACGATTAGCAACTGTTTCAGGGTTATCATCTTCACGTTGATATAACTTTTCACCATCAAGATCGCAAACACCATCTTCTTTAGGTGGGTTAAAGACTAGATGATATGTTGTTCCGCATTTAGGACAGATACGACGACCTGTTAAGCGGTTCATTAATTCTTCTTCTGGAACCTCAATATTGATAACAGCATCAATGTCTCTGTCTAATTGTTTCATGATGTCATTTAATGCTTCTGCTTGATCAATAGTACGAGGGAAGCCATCTAATAAGAATCCTTTTTTTGCATCGTCTTCAGAAATTCTTTCTTTAACGATACCCACAGTAACTTCATCAGGAACTAATTCTCCACGATCCATGTACGATTTAGCTTCTTTACCTAAATCTGTCTCTTCTTTAATCGCTTTTCTGAACATGTCACCAGTAGATATGTGTGGAATTGGGAATTTCTTTACAATTTCACTCGCTTGAGTTCCTTTACCTGCGCCAGGTAAACCCATTAAAATGATATTCATAAAAGTGCCCTCCTACAATTTATCTACCACCAAAGCCTCTATATTCCTTCTGGCCCACTTGAGCTTCAAGGCTCTTCATCGTTTCAATTGCTACACCAATTACGATTAGTAAACTTGTACCACCAACCTGAATTGATTGAGGTAAGTTCATAAACTTAGTCGCAATTATCGGTAAGATAGCAATTACAGCTAAGAAGATTGATCCAACGAATGTTAATCGATAGAGTACTCTAGTAATATATTTTTTTGTTTGTTCTCCAGGTCTGATTCCTGGAACGTAACTGCCTTGTTTCTTAAGATTTTCAGCCATTTTTTCTGGGTTAACTTGAACAAATGCATAGAAATATGCGAACGCAATAATTAATACTACATACACAATCATTCCAATGTTATTTGAAGGGTTAGCCACGTCTGATACTTTTTGTGCCCAAGCAGCATCAGGGAAAAATAATGTTAACGTTCTAGGTAATAAAAAGAATGCCATTGCAAAGATAACAGGAATAACTCCTGCTGAGTTAACTTTTAATGGTAAATACGTTGCTTGAGAACCTAGGCGTTGTGCTGATTGTTTCTTTGCATATTGAATTGGTATTTTACGAATAGCTTGTAATACGTAAATAGCACCAATAGTTAGTAATATCATTCCGATAACTATACCAATTACTTTAAGCCATGCTAAAGTGACATCGTCTTGGCCAACAAATGCTTGTTGGTAAAATTGGATGAGTGAAGACGGAAGCGTAGATAGAATACCTGCAAAGATAATAATTGAAATTCCATTACCAACACCAAATTGTGTTATTTGCTCACCTAACCAAATTAGGAATGCTGTGCCTGATGTTAAGACAACTGCAATTAACAAATAACTAAAGATTGATTGATCCATTATCAATTGACCTTTTAGGTAGTTGTTAAATTGGAAAGCCATACCAATTGATTGAATGAAGGCAAGAATAATAGCGAAATAACGTGTAAAATTATTTAGCTTCTTCCTACCTGATTCACCTTGTTTTGCCCATTCTGTAAACTTAGGAACAATATCCATTTGCAATAACTGCATTACGATAGATGCAGTAATGTAAGGCATTATTCCCATTGCAAAGATTGAAAAGTTCTTCAAGGCTCCACCACCAAATGTATTTAACAAATCAGTGACACCTTGAGAACCTTGATGACTGTCAAAGGCAGCTGGATTTACGCCAGGTGCTGGAATATAAGTACCTATCTTGAAAATAACTAACATTGCGAGTGTAAAAAAGATCTTGTTACGAACTTCTTTTGTTTGAAAGAAGCTCACAAGCGTTTGAATCATTAGATCACCTCGTGTGCTCCACCTTTTGCATCAATAGCGTCTGCTGCAGAAGCAGAGAATTTATGAGCTTTTACTGTTAATTTTTTCTCTAGTGAACCGTTACCTAATACTTTAATACCAGATTTTTCACTTTTAACTACACCGGATTCTACTAATAAAGCTGGAGTTACTTCAGTACCTTCTTCAAATTTATTAAGTTGGTCTAAGTTAACAATAGCATATTCTTTACGGTTAATGTTAGTGAAACCACGTTTTGGTAAACGACGGAATAATGGTAATTGACCACCTTCAAATCCTGGTCTTACTTTACCACCTGAACGTGCTTTTTGACCTTTTTGTCCACGTCCACTTGTTTTACCGTTACCTGTAGCCGCACCACGTCCAACGCGGTTACGTTCTTTACGTGAACCTTCTGCTGGTTTTAACTCATGTAATTTCATTTCGGCACCTCCTTAATTATTTTTCTTCTACAGTCAATAAGTGACTTACTTTGTTGATTTGCCCACGGATTGCAGGGTTATCTTCAACAACTACTGAAGAATTAGTTTTTTTCAAACCTAAAGCTTCAACAGTTTTACGTTGTGTTTCAGGACGACCAATAACACTACGAGTGAGGGTAATTTGTAATTTAGCCATAACTCTTTCCCTCCTTAATTGTATAATTCTTCGACTGATTTGCCACGTAATTTCGCAACTTCTTCAGCATTTTTAAGATTTTTTAATCCATTAATAGTTGCACGAACCATATTGATTGGAGTATTAGATCCTAATGATTTACTTAAAATATCAGTGATTCCAGCTAATTCTAGGACAGCACGAACTGGGCCACCTGCGATAACACCTGTACCAGGTGCAGCTGGTTTCATGAATACGCTACCTGAACTGAAGCGTCCAGTGATTGTATGAGGAGTAGTACCTTCAACACGTGGAACTACAACTAAATCTTTTTTCGCTGCTTCTACAGCTTTTTTGATTGCTTCTGGAACTTCTTGTGCTTTACCAGTACCAAAGCCAACGCGACCGTTCTTATCTCCTACTACTACTAAAGCAGTGAAACGGAAACGACGTCCACCTTTAACAACTTTTGCAACACGGTTGATTGTAACAACGCGTTCTTCAAATTCTTTAGTTTCTTCTTCTCTACGAGCCATGTAATTTGTCCCTCCTTTAAATTAAAATTCTAAACCGTTTTCGCGAGCTGCTTCAGCTAATGCTTTAATACGACCATGATATAAGTAACCTCCACGGTCAAATACGATAGCAGTTACGCCTTTATCGCTTGCTTTTTTAGCGATTGATTCGCCTACTTTAGCAGATAAGTCAACTTTTGTAGTTGATTCACTTGCGATATCTTTGTCTTGAGTTGAGGCTTGAGCTAAAGTTTCACCTTTAACGTCATCGATAATTTGAGCATAGATGTGCTTGTTTGAACGATAAACGTTTAAACGTGGTTTTTCAGCTGTGCCAGATAATTTAGTACGAACACGCGCATGTCTTTTTAAACGTACTTTGTTTTTATCAATTTTGCTGATCATTGCAATACTCCTTTCTATAGAGAGTTATTTATTATTTACCAGTTTTACCTTCTTTACGGCGAACGTATTCACCTTGGTAACGAATTCCTTTACCTTTATAAGGTTCTGGAGGTCTAGTTGAACGGATGTTTGAAGCGATAGCTCCAACTTGTTCTTTAGATACACCTGAAACAGTTACAGTTGTATTTTTCTCAACAGCGAAAGTAATACCGTCTTCGGCTTTAATTTCAACTGGGTGAGAATAACCAACGTTAAGTACTAAGTCGTTACCTTGCATTTGAGCACGGTAACCAACACCAACAAGTTCAAGAGTTTTTTGGAAACCTTGAGAAACACCAAGAATCATATTATTGATTAAAGCACGAGTTGTACCATGTACTGTTCTATCATCTTTAGAATCAGAAGGTCTTACAACTTCTAATGTGTTTTCGTCTTGTTTATATGTCATTCTTTCATTTAATGTTTTTGATAATTCACCTTTAGGACCTTTAACAGTAACTGTATTACCATCAATACTTACTGTTACGTCACTTGGAATGTCAATAATTTTTTTACCAACACGACTCATGTTATCGCACCTCCTTATTTATTATTACCAAACGTAAGCTAAGATTTCTCCACCGATGTTACGTTTTCTTGCTTCTTTGTCAGTGATTACACCTTCAGAAGTTGAAACTAAAGCAATACCTAAGCCGTTAAGAACTTTTGGCACTTCATTAGCTTTAGCATAAACACGTAAACCTGGTTTAGAGATACGTTTTAATCCAGTGATAACACGTTCATTGTTTTGACCATATTTAAGGAATACACGAATAACACCTTGTTTATCGTCTTCTACAAATTCAACGTTTTTAACGAAACCTTCACTTTTTAAGATTTCGGCAATTTCTTTTTTAATATTAGATGCAGGGAATTCTAATTTATCGTGACGAACCATGTTAGCGTTTCTTACACGAGTTAGCATATCTGCAATTGGATCTGATAATGTCATTGATTGTTGCCTCCTTTCATCCTCTTTTTATTACCAGCTAGCTTTACGAACGCCAGGAATTTGGCCTTTATAAGCTAATTCACGGAAACAAATACGGCATAATTTGAATTTACGATATACAGAATGTGGACGACCACAACGTTCACAACGAGTATATTCACGTACTTGGAACTTTTGTTTTTTTTGTTGCTTAGCAACCATTGAACTTTTAGCCACTTAATTAGCCTCCTTTTAGAGATTATTTTTGAAATGGCATACCGAATTGTGTTAACAATTCACGAGCTTCCTCGTCAGTGTTAGCAGTAGTAACGATAACGATATCCATTCCGCGTACTTTTGATACTTTATCATAGTCAATTTCAGGGAAAATTAATTGTTCTTTAACACCTAAAGTGTAGTTACCTCTTCCATCAAATGCTGTTTTAGAAACACCACGGAAGTCACGTACACGAGGTAAAGATACAGCGATTAATTTATCTAAGAAATCATACATTCTTTCGCCGCGTAATGTAACTTTAGCTCCGATAGGCATACCTTCACGTAAACGGAAAGTAGCAACAGATTTTTTAGCTTTTGTAACTAATGGTTTTTGACCAGTGATTAATTCTAACTCTTCAACAGCATTATCTAACACTTTAGAGTTTTGAACTGCGTCACCTACACCCATATTTACAACGATTTTTTCAATTTTTGGTACTTCCATTACTGAACTATAATTAAATTTCTTAACTAAGCTTTCAGTAACTTCAGAGTTGAATTTTTCTTTTAAACGGTTCAAAGTGGATCCTCCTTTCAACTAGTTATTAATTATTAGATTTGATTTCTTCGCCAGATTTTTTAGCGATACGAACTTTTTTGCCATCTTCGAATTTATATCCAACACGTGTTGGTTCATTCGTTTTAGGGTCCAATAATTGTACGTTAGAAACATGGATTGCTGCCTCTGTTTCTAAGATTCCACCTTCAGGATTAAATTGAGTTGGTTTTTGGTGTTTTTTAATTACGTTAACACCTTCCACAACGACACGGTCTTTTTTAGGTTCAGTAGAAACAACTTTACCTTCTTTACCTTTGTCTTTACCTGCGATAACTTTTACGTTGTCACCTTTTTTGATATGCATGCGTGGCACCTCCTTAAGCTTTTTATTAAATAATTATTAAAGTACTTCTGGAGCTAGTGATACGATTTTCATGAAGTTTCCTTCACGTAATTCACGAGCAACAGGACCGAAAATACGAGTACCACGTGGGCCTTTGTCGTCACGAATGATTACACATGCATTTTCATCAAATTTAATGTATGAACCGTCATTACGACGTACACCTGATTTAGTACGTACTACAACAGCTTTTACTACTTCGCCTTTTTTAACAACGCCACCTGGTGTTGCATTTTTAACAGTAGCAACAATAACGTCACCGATATTAGCTGTTTTACGACCAGATCCACCTAATACTTTGATTGTAAGAACTTCACGAGCACCAGAGTTATCTGCTACTTTTAGACGTGTTTCTTGTTGGATCATGAGTTAAACCTCCTTTATCTATATTGTGTATTATATGATTACTGATTCTTCAACAATTTCAACTAAACGGAAACGTTTAGAAGCTGATAAAGGACGAGTCTCTTGAATCTTAACGATGTCCCCTAACTTAGCTGAGTTGTTTTCATCATGAGTTTTGTATTTTTTAGAGTATTTTACTCGTTTACCGTACAATTTGTGTGTTTTGTATGTTTCAACAAGTACAGTTACAGTTTTGTCCATTTTATCTGAAACGACTCTACCTACATAAACTTTACGATCATTTCTTTCGCTCACTTTTGTAACCTCCTCTTTCAATTAATTATTGATTCGCTTTACCTTGTTCAATTTCTCTTTCACGAGCAACAGTTTTTAGACGTGCAATCGTTTTTCTTACTGTGCGAATACGTGCAGTTTCCTCTAATTGACCTGTAGCTAACTGAAAGCGTAGGTTAAAAAGCTCTTCTTTTGAAGATTTGATTTGTTCTTCGATTTCTGAAGTGGTTAAGTCTCTAATTTCCTTAGCTTTCATTTGTTTCACCACCCAATTCTTCACGTTTTACAAACTTAGTTTTTACAGGAAGTTTGTGACTTGCTAAACGTAATGCTTCACGCGCAACTTCTTCGTTAACGCCTGCGATTTCAAATAAAATTCTACCTGGTTTTGCTACTGCAACCCAGCCTTCAACAGCACCTTTACCAGCACCCATACGTACTTCTAAAGGTTTTTTAGTATATGGTGTATGTGGGAAGATTTTAATCCAAACTTTCCCGCCACGTTTCATGTAACGTGTCATAGCAATACGAGCTGATTCGATTTGACGAGAAGTGATCCAAGACGTTGTAGTTGCTTGTAAACCATACTCACCAAATGTTACATAATTACCGCCTTTTGAACGACCAGTTGTTTTAGGACGATGTTGACGACGATATTTTACACGTTTTGGTAGTAACATTATTATTTTCCTCCTTCACTAGTGTTCTTAGTAGTAGGAAGAACTTCTCCACGATAGATCCATACTTTGACACCTAATTTACCGTAAGTAGTGTCAGCTTCTGCGTGTGCGTAACCAATGTCAGCACGTAATGTATGAAGTGGAACAGTTCCTTCTGAATATTGTTCAGCACGAGCGATGTCTGCTCCGCCTAAACGACCAGATACTTGAGTTTTGATACCTTTAGCACCAAGTTTCATAGCTCTAGTAATAGCTTGTTTTTGTACACGACGGAATGAAGCACGGTTTTCTAATTGACGTGCGATGTTTTCAGCTACTAATTTAGCATCCAAATCAACCTTTTTGATTTCAATTACGTTAATGTGTACTTTTTTGTCTGTTAATGTGTTTAATTTATTACGAAGTTTTTCAATTTCTGAACCGCCTTTACCAATGACCATACCAGGCTTACCAGTATGAATAGCGATGTTGATACGGTTAGCAGCACGTTCGATATCAACGTGAGAAACTGATGCTTCTTTTAATGCGTTATCAATAAATTTACGGATTTTTAAGTCTTCATGTAATAGTGAAGCGAAGTCTTTTTCTGCGTACCATTTAGCTTCCCAGTCACGGATTACTCCGACACGAAGTCCGATTGGATTAATTTTTTGACCCACAGTATTCCCTCCTTAAATAATGTATTAAGCTTCTTTAGCTTCTTCTTTACCGTCACTTACGACGATTGTAATGTGGCTTGTACGTTTGTTAATCGCACTTGCACGGCCTTGTGCACGTGGACGGAAACGTTTCAATGTTGGTCCTTCATTAGCATAAGCTTCTTTAACAACTAATTCATCTGTATTCATGTCATAGTTATGTTCAGCATTTGCTAAAGCGGACATTAATAATTTTTCAACAACTGGTGATGAAGCTTTGTTAGTTAATTTTAAAATAGCAATAGCTTCTCCAGCGTTCTTACCTCTGATTAGATCTAATACTAATCTAACTTTACGAGGTGCGATTCTTATTGTTCTAGCAACCGCTTTTGCTTCCATTCGGATTTCCTCCTCTACTTGTTAGAAATTATCTTCTTGTTTTTTTGTCGTCTGCAGCGTGTCCTTTGAATGTACGAGTTGGAGCGAATTCACCTAATTTGTGACCAACCATATCTTCTGTAACGAATACAGGTACATGTTTACGTCCATCGTATACTGCGAAAGTGTGACCGATGAAGTTAGGGAAAATAGTTGAACGACGTGACCAAGTTTTGATTACTTGTTTTTTCTCGCTTTCGCCTTGAGCTTCGACTTTTTTCATTAAATGATCATCGACGAAAGGTCCTTTTTTAATACTACGAGCCATAGTGGCGCCTCCCTTCTTATTTAGTGCGTGCAGCAGTTAAGCCGCACACTCCAATAAGTTGTTATTATTTTTTCTTCTTACGTCCACGTACGATAAGTTTATCAGATGATTTCTTACCACGACGTGTTTTCTTACCAAGCGTAGGTTTACCCCAAGGTGACATTGGAGATGGTCTACCGATAGGAGCACGTCCTTCACCACCACCGTGTGGGTGATCGTTAGGGTTCATTACAGAACCACGAACAGTTGGGCGAATACCTTTCCATCTTGAACGACCTGCTTTACCAACGTTTACAAGTTCATGTTGGATGTTACCAACTTGACCAATAGTTGCACGGCAAGTTGAAAGAATCATACGAACTTCGCCAGATCTTAATCTGATTAAAACGTATTTTCCTTCTTTACCAAGTACTTGAGCACTTGCACCTGCTGAACGAGCAAGTTGTCCACCTTTACCAGGTTTTAATTCGATATTATGAATTACTGTACCTACTGGGATAAATTGAAGTGGTAATGAGTTACCTACTTTAATATCCGCATTGTCACCACTCTCTAATACTTGACCTACTTGTAAGTTTTTAGGAGCAATGATGTAACGTTTTTCACCATCAGCATAAACTAATAATGCGATGTTTGCTGAACGGTTTGGATCGTATTGAATTGAATCAACTTTAGCAGTGATTCCATCTTTATTACGTTTAAAATCAATAACACGGTATTGACGTTTGTGTCCTCCACCATGGTGGCGAACTGTCAATTTACCTTGGTTGTTACGTCCCGCTTTTTTCGGTAGCGGTTGTAATAATGACTTTTCAGGTGTAGTTTTCGTGATTTCAGCGAAATCTAACGTAGTCATATTACGACGACCATTAGTAATTGGCTTGTATTTTTTTAGAGCCATTGTCGCTTACCTCCTTATTGGTAATTTATTTTAGTTGAATAGATCGATTGATCCTTCTTTTAATTTAACAATTGCTACGCGTCTTTTGTTTGTATAGCCTTGGTAACGGCCCATACGTTTTTTCTTTGGTTTGTAGTTGATGATGTTTACATTGTCAACTTTTACATCAAAGATTTCTTCGACAGCAATTTTAACTTGTGTTTTGTTAGCACGAGTATCTACGTCGAATGTATATTTATCTTCAGCCATAGCAGCTGATGATTTTTCAGTGATTACGGGGCGCTTAAGAACGTCTCTTGCTTCCATTATCCGAGCACCTCCTCAACTTTTTTAGCAGCTGATTCTGTGATTACTACACTGTCAGCGCTTGTTATGTCTAATACGTTTAACCCTTGAGCTGTAGAAACTTGTACGCCAGGGATGTTACGAGCTGATAATTCAACGTTTACATCTTCTGAGTCTGTAACTACTAATACTTTTTTAGGTTGTTTTAAGTTAGAAAGAGCAGTTTTGAATTCTTTAGTTTTAGGTGCATCAAATTGGAATGCATCTACAACTGTTAAAGCACTTTCTTGTACTTTGTAAGATAATGCTGAACGTAAAGCTAAACGACGCATTTTCTTAGGCATTTTATAAGCATAACTTCTAGGTGTTGGTCCGAATACGATACCACCACCGCGCCATTGTGGCGCACGAATTGTACCTTGACGCGCACGTCCTGTACCTTTTTGTCTCCATGGTTTACGTCCACCACCACGTACTGCTGAACGGTTCTTAACAGCATGAGTACCTTGGCGTAATGAAGCACGTTGTAAAGTGATTGCTTCAAATAGAACGTCTGTGTTTGGTTCGATTGCAAAAACTGCATCATTTAATTCAACTGAACCTGATTTAGTTCCGTCTACTTTTAATACATCATAATTAGCCATTATGCTTTTCCTCCTTTCGTTATTTATTATTTATTACCTTTTTTAATTGAAGTTGAGATTTCTAATAATCCTTTTTTAGGTCCAGGTACATTACCTTTAACTAAAATTACATTATTGTCAGCATCTACTTGAACGACTTCTAGGTTTTGTACTGTTACAGTATTTCCACCCATACGTCCTGGCATTTTTTGTCCTTTGAATACTCTTGACGCATCTGAAGCCATACCTACAGAACCTGGTGCTCTGTGGAAATGAGAACCGTGAGCCATTGGTCCACGTGCTTGTCCATGACGTTTAATAGCGCCTTGGAAACCTTTACCTTTTGATACGCCTGTAACATCAATGATGTCGCCAGTTTCAAATTTATCAACTGAGACTTCTTGACCTACTTCGTATTCATCAACGTTAACGTTTCTGAATTCACGAATGAAGCGCTTAGGTGCTGTGTCAGCTTTTTTAGCATGACCTTCAGCTGGTTTACTAGCATATTTGTTAGTTTTACTGTTTTTCTTGTAAGCTTTTTTATCTTCAAAACCTACTTGAATTGCGTTGTATCCATCAACTTCTTCAGTTTTCTTTTGTAATACAACGTTTTGACCTGCTTCTACTACTGTTACTGGGATTAATTCACCGTTCTCACCGAACACTTGTGTCATCCCGATTTTTCTTCCTAAGATTCCTTTGGTCATCGAAAGTCCACCTCCTAATTTTTTCTATTATAATTTAATTTCGATGTCTACACCAGATGGTAAGTTTAAGCCCATAAGAGCATCAACTGTTTTTGGTGTTGGGTTAACAATGTCAATCAAACGTTTATGAGTACGTTGTTCGAATTGTTCACGAGAATCTTTGTACTTATGTACAGCACGGATAATCGTGTAAACTGATTTTTCTGTTGGTAATGGAATCGGTCCAGAAACATCTGCTCCAGAACGTTTCGCAGTTTCAACAATTTTCTCAGCTGATTGATCGATTACTCTGTGATCATAAGCTTTTAATCTGATTCTGATTTTTTGTTTTGCCATAATTTTCCCTCCTTATTCGTCTACATTTAAGTGATAGACTTCTCCACGAAAACTATCTTACACAACGCCATGGCAAAGCGGCCGGGTGTGTCAGTAACCTTTCGCTTCATCGCATTTCCTTAAAGTCCAACATTAGATATGTTACACGAAAAGCACTGATTTATCAAGCTTTTCTATAAAACTTTTCACTTTTTGTCTAACACATACTTTGACATTGTACTTGAAATTCTTTTGTTCTTCAACCGTTTTAAGGAAATTACTTAAATTGTAAGCACTAAAAGTTTTCATTTAAGTTTCAAATTAATATAAATATAATTTCTTTTCGTATATAATTGTAATTGTAGGTGGTGAAAAATAAATGAAATCAAGTATTAGAAATATATTGATTGTATTAACTATTATCTTATTATTAAGCGAATTATTTTATGGTATCCCCTTCCTTGGTGGAAGTTTCATATTAGGTTTAAGCTGGCAACCATTATTTGTAAACATGTTTTTATATCTAATTATGTTAATTATTTTAATAGTAGATAGACAAAACGCTATTAAACCAATGGCTATTATTCCATTAATAGGTATTATAGGATCGATTATTGCTTTCATTCCATTTATCGGTATGATTGCACACTGGATTCTTTTTTTCCTATTATTATTCTTTCTTCTTATTATATTGTCTTCGCCAATTTATGTGCCTAATAAAAATGCACGTGTAATTTATACAGAAGATAGACGTAATAAAAACTAACTCTTCCATATTATATGAGAAAATAAAAAAACCGTTAGCGCAAAGTAATTTTGCGTTAACGGTTTTCTTTTTTTAACCATGAACAAATATAAAGTAAAGAATAAACAGTACCATTAAACCATACATCATTGGATGTACTTCTTTATGTCTTTTCGAGATTAGCATTGTTATTGGATAGAATACAAATCCACATGCAATACCTGTAGCAATTGAATATGATAAAGGCATCATAATAATTGTTATAAATGCCGGTACTGCCACTTCGAATTTTTTCCATTCAATTTCTGCAAAATTGGCAGCCATTAATACACCAACTACTACTAACGCTGGAGTTGTTACGGCACTCGTTACAATTTCGATTAATGGACTAAAGAAAATCGCTAGCAAGAAACAGAAACCAGTAATAATACTAGCAAATCCAGTCCTTGCACCCACAGCAACACCTGCTGTAGATTCAATATATGACGTTGTAGTCGTTGTACCAAAAATTGCACCTACAATTGTTGCTAATGAATCTGAGAATAAAGCTCTACCAGCACGTGGTAATTTATTATTTTTCATAATTCCTGCTTGTGTAGCAACCGCAACAAGCGTTCCTGCCGTATCAAAGAAATCAATAAATAAGAAAGTTAAAATAACAATTAAAAATTGTACCGTAAATAATTGCCCCGGATCTTTAAATGCATCAAATGCAGCACCAAAGGTAGGAGAAATACTAGGAATTTTTCCTACAATGCCAGATGGCGTATGTATTAAACCAGTACACATTCCTAAGATTGAAGTTAAGATCATACCAATAAAAATTGCACCTGGTACTTTTTTAACATACATCACGACGGTAATAATAATACCAAATATAGTAAGTAATACTGTTCCGTCAGTAATATGACCTAACGTTACTAACGTTGATTTATTTTTAACAATAATGCCTGAACTTTGAAGTCCAACAAACGTAATAAATAATCCGATACCAGCCGATACAGCCATCTTCATTTGATGGGGTATGGCGTTAATAATCGTTTCTCTTAATCCTGTCATTGTTAATATAGCAAAGAATATACCGGAAAAGAGTACGCCAGTTAACCCTATTTGCCAAGGTATGCCCATTGTTAACACAACAGTGAATGCGAAAAAGGCATTTAATCCCATTCCTGGGGCCAAGGCAATTGGATACCTTGCAATTAATCCCATAAATAACGAACCAACAAAAGCAGCTAACGCTGTAGCAACGAAAATTGCACCTTGGTCCATTTTCATACTATCTGTAGCACCGTTAACTCCTGCCAAACTTAACACCTGTGGATTGACGGCTAAAATATAAGCCATAGATAAGAAGGTAGTTAATCCACCTAATATCTCTTTTTTAAAGTTAGTGTTATGTTCTTTGAACTTAAAGTATTTTTTCACAGTTAAGTCTCCCTTTTATTAAAATACCTTAATATTTTAATATCCAACGCCTCAAAACACAATAGTAAATCCGAACTTTTATAACAAATATTTCTTTTAAGTTCGATAAAATTTAAAATTTCAGCCCTTTCAGCGCATCTTGGAATGGATTATTCTCAAGTCCATCATCTTTATTTAAGTATTTTTTCATATCTTTTTTGGATACTTTGTCGTTCTTTTTATTCTTGTGCCGTTTATCCATTTGTGCCTGACTCTCTGTATGACCACAAACACATCTATATGTTGCATCTTTTCCAGTCCCGAAACGTGTCATTTTTTTGTGACAATTAGGACAACGCGCATTTGTTTTAGATTGAACATTCTTTTTAGTTTTACAATTTGGGTCTTGGCATACAAGCATAGATCCATTTTTCGTATTAACTTTCAACATGAATTTTCCACAAGTAGGACATTCAGTCGCTGTTAGATTATCATGTTTATATTTTTGTTCACTGTCTTTGATTGTAGCAATAATTTTTTTGGTAAAGGATCTAATTTCTTCCATAAATTTACGCGCATCATATTTCCCTTGCTCAATCATCATTAATTTATCTTCCCATTCTGCAGTTAATAACGGTGATGTAAGTTGTTCAGGGGCTAAATCTAATATTTGCTTTCCTTTATTAGTTACTTTGATTTTGCCATCTTTTGATTCAATCGCATTAATATTGAACAGTTTTTCTATAATATCTGCTCGTGTTGCAACTGTTCCTATACCACCCGCTTCTTTCAATGTTTTACTATGTTTATGGTCATTGAATTTGAAGAACTTTTGTGGACTCTCCATAGCTTTTAATAATGACCCTTCATTAAAGTAAGATGGTGGTGTTGTTTCATGTTCATTAACGCTTACTTTATTTACTTGTATATTAGTCCCTTGTTGCCACTTAGAATCTAATGTGAATGTTTGGGCTTCATTATTAAATAGTGCTTTAAAGCCTAATTTTGTTGAAATTTTATCTTTGTAAACAAATTTATACTCGTTAATAGATAATTCTAATTCAATTGCTTCATATTCTTGTGGTGGCATTAAGTTTGCTAAAAACCTTTGCGCTATTAGCATATATATTTTTTGTTCTTTTGGTGATAATGCTTCCATATCTGGTCTCACTTCAGTTGGAATAATAGCATGGTGATCTGAAACTTTATTATTATTTATAAAGCTATCATTTGCACTATAAGTGTGACTCATTTGAGCTTTAGCAAAAGATTTGTAATCAGTTGCCATTAAAGCTCTCAATCTATCTTTAATAGTACTTACCATGTCGTCAGTTAAATAATTTGCATCTGTACGTGGGTAAGTAGCCAATTTATGACGTTCGTATAATTGTTGCAAAGTATTAAGTGTTTCTTTAGGCCCAAACTTATATCTTTTATAAGCTTCTTGTTGTAAATCAGTTAAATTAAATAACTTAGGTGGAAAAGCTTTCTTACTTTTTCTGTTTATCGAATTTACTTTAGCACTTTGTCCCTTAATATTCGTTACGATTTTTTCATAAACTTCTTTATTTGTTGCTTGCTGTGGTGTTATACACTGACATAACAATCCATCTACATTAATGTTCAAAGTATAATACGTCTCTGGGGTAAAATCATTAATTTCTGTTTGTCTCATTTCTACTAATTTAATAGTCGGTGTTTGTACGCGTCCCAAAGATAATTGCGCATCATATTTTGTCGTTAAAGCTCTTGTTGCATTTATGCCCACAACCCAGTCCGCTTCACTTCTTGCTAAAGCAGCTGCGTAAAGTTGATTGAATTGACGACCGTCTTTTAACTTTTTAAATCCATCAACAATCGCCTTTTTAGTTACAGAACTAATCCATAATCTTTTGATTGGTTTTTTATTATGTACTTTATCTAAGATTAATCGAGCAACGAGTTCCCCTTCTCTACCTGCATCGGTAGCAATTATTATATTTTGAACTTCATCTTTTTGAAGTAGTCTTTGTACCGTTTGAAATTGCTTCTTTGTTTTATTGATAACTACTGTTTTCATTTTATTGGGAATGATAGGTAAGTCAGCCAATTTCCATTCTTTATAGTTTTTATCATATTGTTCTGGAGTAGCATTCGTTACTAAATGTCCTAGTGCCCATGTTACAATATAGTTATTATTCTCAAAGTAACCATTGCGTGAAGTAGTTATATTTAAAGCTTTAGCAATATCTTTTCCTACTGAGGGTTTCTCAGCTAAAATTAAAGATTTCATAATTACGCCCTTTCAAATGTTTAATATCGTTATTGTAACATGTATCAAACACATCTTAACTTCCATTTACGACAAAAAATACATATAATTAAACTAAATACTGGTAACTGTTTTAAATAACAAGGAGGTATTTCATGACTATAATTAATGTTAGTGATATAGATCAAATTAAATCTTTTATAGAATCTGCAAATTATGAAATGGCATCTTATTTATATAAACTTCCTCAAGCACATAACCAATTCGATGCATTTCTTAAAGACGTTATTGATAATCCCGGTGTTTACGCAATACAAAATGATGAAGGTCAGTTAACAATGATGTTAATGGCATTCCCATATGAAACAAACAAATATAAAGTTATTGGGCCTTTAATTAACCCTAATGTACAATATGCAATTGAGGATTTTGATAGTTTATTTCAGGCGATGATTAATGAACAGCTTGATAGTGCTAACTTCAACTTTTCATTTGAAAAAGCCCAACAATATTTTCACTTACCTATGAAGACGATAGGTGCATCTTATAATTTTACCGATTATTATTTAGAAACTGATACCGACGTCGGGGAAATCGGCCCCACACAAAATATTACCGAATATCATCCAGCATATTTTCGCTCATTTAATAAATTACATAAAAGCACATTTGCACATAATGCTATGACTGGCAGCGAAATTATTGATTCGTTACAAGATAATAATCATTTATTTATGTTTATGTCAGAAGGTTTGTTAAAAGGCTACGTATACTTACAAATATTTGAAAATCAACAAACGGCTGAGATTAAATATTTCGCATCTCACGCCGATTATCGTTTCAAAGGTATAGCGTTTGAATTATTAAAATATGTACTTCACTTTGCCTTCCAAAACTACGACGTTAAAAAAATATACTTCAAAATTCGTAGTAAAAATAACAAATTGGTCGCACGTTTTAATGAACTTGGGTTTAATGTTAACCATGAATTTAAAAAATATAAGTTTGTCAAAGCCTACCTATAGCAAACACTTTAACAATATATTAACAGCATCGTTTCTTATTTACAGAATGGTGCTGTTCTTTTGTTTTTGCGACATTAACATTGCGCAATTTCACTTTTAAAAACACTATTAACGTTTCCAAAAAGATAAATTTTATATTAAAGCGTTTTCACATAAAAAAAGAAACCGGTTTTATTTACTATGTAATTAATTTAATTTAATATATCTAGTTGTAGCTATTTTAAACGTATAGCTCCCACATAAAATATTAGAGAGAGAAGTGAGTAGTAATATGGATTTTTTAATAGCTCTACTACCTGCAATATTTTGGGGTAGTGTAGTATTAATTAACGTATTAGTTGGAGGAGGACCTTTTAACCAAATTAGAGGGACTACTTTAGGTACGCTAATCATAGGTGTTATTTTACTATTATCCGGTCAAGCACAATTCGATCACCCCATCGTAATTGTTGTTGGCTTAATATCAGGTGTTTTCTGGGCATTAGGACAAGGTTATCAATTGAAATCAGTTAATTTAATTGGTGTTTCTAAAACAATGCCTATTTCTACAGGTATGCAATTAGTCGGTACAACACTATTTAGTGCTATTTTCTTAGGAGAATGGAGCACTGGGACACAAGTGATTTTAGGCTTATTATCCATGATCTTATTAGTGATTGGTATTGCATTAACTTCATTAAAAGGTAGAAATGAAGCTTCAGGAAGCAATAGCAAATTTGGTAAAGCAATGGTGATTTTATTAATTTCAACTGTTGGTTATGTGGTTTATGTCGTTGTAGCACAAATCTTTGGTGTAGACGGAACAAGCGCATTATTCTTCCAATCAATAGGTATGGCTATTGGTGGCTTTATCTTATCTATGAAACATGAAACTTCTATTAAGAGTACTACTTTAAATTTAATACCGGGTGTCGTATGGGGCATTGGTAACTTATTTATGTTCTACTCTCAACCTAAAGTTGGTGTAGCAACGAGTTTCTCATTTTCACAATTACTCGTTATCGTATCAACATTAGGCGGAATTTATTTATTAGGTGAACGTAAAGACAGACGTCAAATGATTGGCATATGGTCAGGTATTGTATTAATCATTGTTGCTGCCTTTATTTTAGGAAATTTAAAAGCGTAACAATTTAAGGAGGACAATGGAATGTTTAAAGATTTAGAAAACAAAGTAGTCGTAATTACTGGTGCAGGAAGTGGATTAGGTAAAGCTTTCTCAGAAGAATTCGGCAAATTAAAAGCTAAAGTAGTAATGAACTATTTAAGTGAAAAACACTTAGATGACGTTAATGAAACAATTAAATTAATCGAAGATGCTGGTGGCCAAGCTATTAAAGTTCAAGGTGATGTATCTGTTGAAGATGACGTTAATAACCTTGTACAAACTGCTGTTAAAGAATTCGGCACACTAGACGTTATGATAAACAATGCTGGTTTCGAAAAACCTATCCCATCTCACGAAATGTCAGTATCAGAGTGGCAAAAAGTTATCGATATCAACTTAACTGGTGCATTTATGGGTGCTAAAGCAGCTGTAAACCAATTTTTAAAAGAAGATAAAAAAGGTGTTATTTTAAACACTTCTAGCGTACATGATACTATTCCTTGGCCAAACTACGTTAACTACGCAGCTAGTAAAGGCGGCTTAAAGTTAATGATGGAAACAATGTCAATGGAATATGCACAATATGGTATTCGTATCAATAATATTTCACCGGGAGCTATAGTTACAGAACATACACGCGAAAAATTCTCTGATCCAACAACACGAGCTGAAACATTAGAAATGATCCCAGCAAAAGAAATTGGAGAAGCACACCAAGTTGCTAACGTTGCATTATTCTTAGCTTCTGGCTTCTCAGATTATATTCACGGTACTACAATTTATGTAGATGGTGGTATGACTAACTACCCTGCATTTATGGGTGGTAAAGGTTAATATAATCTTAGTTTAATATTAAAATACTCGAATTATAAATTTATAGTTTTAACTAAACAGATGAGACACTTACAACCATAGGTGTTTCATCTGTTTTTGTTTTAGCACAAATATAGTTGCTATGAAGAAGCTAAATCAACATTACTACAAATAAATAAAATATCCCTGAAAAATTAAAATTGCGCCAATGCGATGATTTACACTCAAAAAACATAATCCCGATAATCATTCCACACTATACCCAAATATTAAAATGAACTCCCCTTCTATTTTGAAAGCGAGCCAATGAATTTAAACTCTAGCATTTTAATAATAGTGGCATAGGTTACTTATTATTGACGAGACTCCTAAGGGATTAGGACTAGCTGAAGACCTCTGGCTGAAGCTGTCCCCTTGGAAAGCGAGCCAATGAATTTAACACCCTATCATTTTAATAATAATTTAGAAAGCAAGCTAAAGAATTAAAAAAATGCGAATCCCAACTATGGATTCGCATTTCATATAAAGTATTATTGTCCCTAAATGTTAAACAAAAATCGCTTGATACACATACAATATTATTATACTAATCACTATGGTCAAATTAGTTACCATGCCAATAATTGGTAAAGTTTTGTATCTAAATTGAATCGCATATGGAATAACAGACACACCAACAGGCAACAGCCATGCAACTTGTAATGTCGTTTTTATCATTTCGTCGTGGACTGGTAACAAATAATGCACCAATAAACCAGCTATTAACGCAACACCATAGTGTAAACCTAAATACTTGGCAACAAGCGGTAAATAACGTTTTTCAATTTTAAAACTCAACATTAAACCTAATAAAATCATTGATAGCGGCATATTCGCCTTAGATAGCGTTGAGAAAAAACTAATAACTGGCGCTGGGAAATGAATATTAGATAAATTAATTATGAACATAATAATATAAGTCATTAATGGTACTGACTTCACAATATTTTTACCTAAATATTTAAAATCAAAATTATCCGCACCATTACTAAAATAACTACCTACAAAATAAGTGACACCGAACATAATAATAGCGCCACCGATGTCAGCCATACCAAAATAAATCATACCCTTTTCAGGCCATATCGTCGCTACAAGTGGATAAGCAAACAATCCAATATTTAGTGATGCCGTCATCATTCCCATTGTACCTCTAATTTGGTTATCTCTATTTAAAAAGCACCAAATAACAATGATTTTAGCAATAATCCCAAAACAAATCATCATAATAGGCAATATAGATAATGAAATATCTAGTTCCGCTTTATTTAAATTAACTATAACTAAAGAAGGAAGTGTGATATTTAATACCAACGTTGCAAAAATCTGACTATCATTTGCTTTAAAATAATTAAGTCGTTTTAATATATAGCCTAACGCTATTAGTAAAATAATAATAATAAATTGTTGCGTCACAGTAATCCTTCTTTCATTCCGTTTTCATTACATTTTCATACTATAACATACTTACTTGTTATTTTAGAAGCTATCAATTTCATGTTATAATTTAATTAATATTCTTAAATATTTTTTATTTATAAATAAGGAGAATCAATATGGATTTAAATTCTAAATTAATGGAACTTAAAGATGATTATGTAAGATTACAAAACGATCTTGAGAAAAGAGAATCATTAAATCAAGATATCGATCCTCTACACCGTCAACTAGCAAAAAT
Source organism: Staphylococcus kloosii (assembly GCF_003019255.1). Classification (NCBI taxonomy): domain Bacteria; kingdom Bacillati; phylum Bacillota; class Bacilli; order Caryophanales; family Staphylococcaceae; genus Staphylococcus; species Staphylococcus kloosii. Next base: position 1,004,944 of record NZ_CP027846.1, on the reverse strand, counting down.
TGAAGAAGAAATTGCTTCAGTTCGCTCAGAAATAAATAACCAATCTAAAAATTAGCATTCTAGTCAGAAGATTATATTCATGCTAAGATTAGAAAGAACTTCGAAAGGATGTTAAATTATGCAACTTTATCTTGTCTTACTACCGCTTCTTTATTTAATTGTTAGTTACATAAGTATCTATAAAATGAATACTATTTTTACTAAAATATTAAGAATCATAATGGCTATCTTATTAATATTTGTTGTAGCTTTAACAACATTATCGTTTGCTGCAGTTAACTGGTGGGTATTTGTTATCCTCTTACTTATCGTCGGAAATGTTGAAATTACGGCATTTAAATTTAGCAAACAAGATTCAAAAGCTGTTAAGATTTTAAATATAATAACAGTCATTTTAATAGTGATATATATAATTTTAACACTTATTTTATACTAATTTAGACTAAGAGCATCGTTCTAAGACGATGCTTTTTTTATTTAACTTAAACAAGAGGTTAAAACGTCATCGTTTTAACCTCTTGTTATTTATTTATTAAATTTACGTTTTAGTTTATTTCTCATCGTCATTAATATTTCGTATATAACAGGAACTACGATTAAAGTTAATAATGTAGAAGAAATCAAGCCACCTATAACAGTCGCTGCCATTCCTTTTGAAATAAGCATCGAACTATCTTTACCAAACAACATTGGTAATAACGCACCGATTGTTGCTAATGCAGTCATTAGAATTGGTCTTATACGTGTGCCACCAGCTTCAATCAACGCTTCTTTCATAGGCATACCAGATTTTTCATTATTAATTACTCTATCAATAAGTACGATAGCATTAGTTACTACAATACCTATGAGCATTAACATACCAATCATACTTGGTACAGATAAAGTTTCTCCTGTAATAACTAAAGCTAATACGACCCCGATTACAGTAAATGGTAATGAGAATAAAATTGTAAATGGCGCTAAGGCACCTTTGAAAGTAAGTACTAATACTAAATAAACAATAATGATTGCCGCTAACATCGCTAAAGTTAATTGTGTGATAGCATTACCAATATCATCATTGGCGCCACCAACATTCACTTTCACACTGTTAGGTTTATCCATTTTATTCACTTTAGAAATCATTTTTTGTGAAATACCACCAACATTACTACTTGTTACTTTACCAGATACTGTTGATGTATAATCTCCAGCTTCTGTCTTAATTTTATTTGGTGTAGACGTTTTTTCCAAACTAGCAATATCACTTAGTTTAACTTCTTTGCCCGTTTGTGATGGTACTTTAGTATTTTCTAATTTTTCTTTACTCCAGTCTGTTACTTTGTCTTGCTTAATTTTAACGTTAACATTTTTACCACCATCTTTAACTGTAGTTACAGTTTGGTCCGGTGTATTTTGATTAAGTGTCATTGCTAATTGCGAAGCTGTAATACCTTGCTTAGCAGCTTTATTATGATCTACGTTTACGTTGTATTGTTCATATGTTTGTGATAAATCAGATTTTACATTAGCAATACCATGTTCTTTTTGCATAGTGTCTTCGATTTTATTAACAGTACCTTTAATTTTAGCTAAAGAAGGTCCAGTAACATCAATTTCAATTTTATTGTTACTGCCACCAGTACCCATATCTTGGTTACCCCATTCACCAGGATGTTTATATTTACCAATATGTTTTAACACTTTATCCGGCTCTTCATCAAAATTAGGCGTATTAGAATCATATTGCACCATTAACGCTAAACTATTCGTACTACCTGTTGGATCAGTTGGCGAAGGTCCTCCAACGGAATATTGAACTGTTTTAACTTTACCTTTATGGTTTAAATACTTTTGTACTTGCTCGGCATGATCTAAAACTTTACCTTCCGTTTCACCAGGTTTTGGTGTATAAGTCAGCGCCATATATTTGTCATCACCAGTTGAAATATAGCTTGTACCTATTTTAGCCGCGCCCAGTACTATACTTGAAATCAAAATAACTGTACTTAAAATTAATACAATCCATTTATGATTTAATGACCAAGATAAAACTTTACGATAATTGGATCCAACTATACCAAGTGATTTTTCTTTTTTACGTTTTAGTCCTTTTTTAAAATAAGTAGACCCTAATGCCGGCACAATTGTAATTGACACTAATAATGATGCCAATAAACTAAATGTGATAGCTAAAGCAAATGGTCTAAACATTTCCCCAACTGAACCACTTACAAAAGCAAGCGGTAAAAAGACTATAATCGTCACAATCGTTGATGACAAAATAGGTTTAAATACTTCTTTTGTAGCACTAATAATTAAATCATCTTTAACTAATTGTTCATTTTTATCGGAGAGTCGTCGATAAATATTTTCCACTACTACGATTGAATCGTCGATAACCCTTCCAATAGCAACAGTTAAAGCCCCTAGTGTTAATATATTTAATGATATATCAGAGAGCTTCAATGCAATCATTGCTATGAGAATAGACATTGGTATCGATACGATTGAGATCGTCGTCATTCTTATATTTCTTAAGAAAAGTAAGATAACGATAATAGCTACAATAGTACCTAATAATGCTTTATTAATCATTGTGTGTAATGAATCTTTAATAGGTTTAGCAGTATCTAATACGATATGCGATTCCATATCAGGATTTTGTTTTTTAAAGTCATTAATTTTATCTCTTACGTCATCAGCAACTTGTACAGTATTCGCATCTTGAGCTTTTGTAATTTGAACATTTAATGCATCTTTACCATTCGTTTTAGAGATACTTTCTCGCGTATCACCTAACTTCACGTCTGCGATATCTTTTAATTTAACTGATGAAGATGAATCATCATCTCCACTTGATTGCTGTGACATCATCTCACTAGCTTGTTGTCCACCAGCGCTACTCGCACCACTAGCAGCACTTTGTTGCGGAATAGTTAAATTTTTCAAAGCATCGACCGATTTATATTTGCCATCTACAACAACTGATTTATCAGTATCATCAAATTGGAATAACCCTAATGGTGTCTGACTTGTAGCATTCTTAATATATTTCTGCACATCTTGCTCGGTTAAATGATTTTTACTAAGTTTTGCTTTATCAAATTTAATTGAGACTTCACGTTTCGTTTGTCCATTAACTTGCGCATTTTGAACGCCTTTAACTTGTTGTAATTTAGGTATTAAGTGTTGATTTATTTTTTTTGTTGCCTCTTTAAGGTTATCTTCCTTGTTAGTGAAAGAATAGGCAACTATAGGAAAAGCGTCCATTGAGTTACGTGTTATTTCTGGCTCTTTGACGCCACTTTTAAACTTTATTTTATCCAGTTCTTTTTTCAAATCATTTTCGGCTTTATCCATATCTGTACTATCTTCATACTCCACAGTTACCATAGAAGCATTTTGAATAGATTCAGCACTAACATTTTTAACATCTGCCATTGATCGTATTTGATCATCAATCTTATCACTGACATCGTCTTTAACTGCAGTTGGTGTAGCACCAGGTACAGAAGTCTGTATTGTCATCATAGGTGGCTCAACATCTGGTAATAATTCTTGTTTAAGTTTTACACTCGAATAAATACCACCGAGAATAACTAGCAGTACCATTAGAAATATGGCAAATTTGTTTCCCAGTGAGAACTGTAGCAGTTTCTTTATCATTAACTTAATCCCCCATCAAAATATCAATTTAGTAATAATTTACCATAAATCAAACAATAATAATTTCAATTTTAAAAATTAATGCAAATAATTTTACGCATTATATTTATAGTTATAAATTCATTAAGTTACCTTAAATTATTAATTATTAAAACTCTTCTTCAATATGAAAATTTATTGTTATAACTCACTTTTGTCACAAAAAACTGCCGACAGGTCCTTTGTGTCGACAGCAATGTAGTAAATTATTTTCTTTTAAGTTTTCTAGAAAGTGCGATTTTAGCTTTTGTTAAGCGTGGTTTAACATTTTCAATAATTTGGTAAAGTGGTTTATTTAGCACGTAATCGAATTCTCCGATCTTTTCACTTAAATAAGTTCCCCATACTTTTTTAAAGGTCCATAAACCATAATGATCTGAATCTTTATCAGGATCATTGTCAGTACCACCAAAATCATAAGTTTTGGCACCACGTTCTCTCGCATATTGCATCATTGCAAACTGCATGTGATGGTTTGGTAAAAAGTCTCTAAATTCATTTGATGACGCACCGTATAAATAATAAGCCTTTTCTCCTGAGAACATTAATAATGCGCCTGATAGATATATACCATCAGGATGCGTAGCTTCTAACCGTTCTAGGTCATCAATTAATGCTTGTGTTTTATCTTTTTTGTTACCAGCATCTTTTATTTTGTTTAAAGTTTTTTTATCTTGTTTTTTCTCAGTTAGTTTAACAATTTCTTGATCTAAGTCATCCATGTCTTGTCTTAGTTCTTTTAAGACTGGTTTAGGTTCAAGCTTAACTAAAAACAATTCGGCGTCTCCATCGTCATGTAATGCATCATAGATATTTTGGAAATATGAGATATCCCTTGTTAAAAAGCCATCTCTTTCACCAGTTATTTTCATTAGATTCGCAAAAGTTTCTAAACCTGCTCTATCTGACTTTTCAACTTTTGTACCGCGTTTTAATGCTAATCTAACTTTAGAACGGTTTCTACGTTCAAAACTTTGAATAAGTGATTCATCATCTTTATCTATTGGAGTAATCATTGTCATTCTAGGTTGAATATAGTCTTTTGATAATCCTTGTTTGAAGCCTTTATGTTTAAAACCTAGTGATTTTAAGTTGCGTAATGCATCAACGCCTTTATCTACTTCTACGTCTGGGTCTATTTTAATTGCATAAGCTTTTTCATCTTTAGCCACTTGCATCGCATTTTCTAATAATGCTTCTAAAGCTAATTTATTCGAATAATCAGTGACAAATCCTCTTGAGATATAACATAACGTGTAAGGTAATTTAGGTACTTTTTTGAACAATAATTGCCCTACACCTACGATTTTACCATTTTCACCGACAGCGATACGCTTAGAATACCAGCCTGTTAATTTTTTTGTTTCGGCCCATTTTGTTAATTGAAGTAAATCCCCATTTGGATGACTTTTCACAAATGCATCATGTTGTTGATTTGTAATATTCATCTTTTCCATATCTCTGTCTCCTTTATCTTTACAGTTCTTTAATTATACAACGCACAATTCAATCTTTCACGTATAACATCGTCTTTTGATATAATGAAGTAAATACTAATTAAAGAAGGTTTACCATGAGAATAATTATCCTCAGTTTATTATTTATTATAAATTTTATAATTGTTGTCCATACATTAGCTAATCCATTAACGATTAACAATTTTAGTTTACGCGTTATACTCGCTGCGTTGACATTTATATTATCCTTATTCTTTTTATTAATACGTACTACTAAAGTGGCAACATACTGTGCTATTATAACACTTATATTAGCACTCTTGCATATATTCATCATCGCACATAGTGCTTATCAGTACATCTATTAATCAGCCTCAAAAAGATAATGTAGACCTCTAATTATTAACGTATATGGCGCAGTAGTCTTGCTATCATGCAAGACTATTTTTTCATATTTAGGATTATCACTATTGTAAAATTCATAAATCACATTATCATTTGGTAATTGTAACTCCGTGACGTCATCATCATCGTTGACGACAATCATTTCGTACCACTGTCTCCATTTAGCGGCAGTAATCTTTCTATTTTCGCATCCAATGCGCACTCTTTTAACTGTAAATTCATTTTGCCTATATGGTGCTAATTTCTTTTCTCTCACTTCATCCGGTTCATCCCATTGTATAAAAAATGGCGGTTTAACTTTTTCATCTAGTTCATTAATGTACAATAGTTGCCATTCTATTTTATTACCCTTTGCATCAACACGGTTCATTTTAACTGGACCAATAATATCAATACCCTTAGATTCTAATTCTAACTTTAAATAGTCAATATCATCTGTACTAAAAGCGAGCGTTTTTAATCCTTGTTTATAATTGTCTTGAATTAATTTTGAAGGAAAGGCAACTCTGCCCTCGTCTGTTTTACATATTTTTAATAAAGTTTCTTTATTATAGATATCTAATAATTCTATGTAAGCGTTCGATATATAAGCTAGTCGATTGAACGTACCAAAACGTTCATGACGTCCCCCATTATATAATGTTAATAATTCCCCAGGATATTTAAACTCTGATAAATTATTTATATAGTGCACGAAATGATCAAGTTTAAGATTCATGGAAAAACCCCTTAATTTTATTTAATTCTATATTAACAAATGACTTCTCTCATTACTCGTATTTTACTAATACCCGAAAAACACCAATGCTTATTTACAGTTTATAGTAATTTCTCCTTCAAAAAAACATAATACTAATTTAATTAAAAATTTGTATTTAACTATTGATTTATTTTCAAAATTGCATTAGAATAGTAAACGTTGTAAATAAAGTTAGCTAAGCTAACTATTTGAGAGGTGCCTATGAATACAAAAAAATTATTTGATAGTTTAACAGGTATATATCGACCATATGTAAAATTATTTCAACCAATTTTTGAAGAGTATGACTTATTTTCAGCTCAATGGCTTGTGTTAAAAGATATTGCACTTAACGAACCGACAACATTAGTCCAAATATCTAAAAGAAGAGCAATCGAAAAACCGACAACACGTAAAATATTAAAAGTGCTGTCGGACAAATCTTTGTTAACGATAAGGCAAGGTAATGATAAAAGAGAACGCATTTTAACTCTTTCAAAAGCAGGTGCTGAATTATTTGAGGATATGAGTAAACAATTTGACCGTATTCAAGGTAACATCGTCGAACGATCAGGTATTACTGCAGAAGAAGCCGATATCACTATTAAAACTGTATTGGCATTACACGAACAATTAGCTAAATTAGAGGAGGAATAATAGTGCAACAAGTAGAACAAGGTGCTCTAAAATCACCAATATGGACTAAAAGTTTTAACATTAACTTTTTAACAAACTTTTTAGTTTACCTATGTATGTATTTATTAATTGTAATTATAGCAAGTTATACAAAGTCTGAATACCACGCATCAGATAGTATAGCCGGATTAGTATCAGGTCTTTTTATTATTGGATCACTCATAGGTAGATTTGTAACAGGTAAATATGTAAATAAAGTTGGGCCGAAACGAATATTACTAATCGGCTTAATATTTTTAATCGTTTCTCAATTATTATATTTTATTGAGGGTTCATTAACAGTATTAATGATTACACGTGTTATTAACGGAATCGCAACAGGTGTTACAACTACCGCAACTGGTACAATCGCAGCTTATGTAACGCCTCAAGAACGTAAAAGCGAAGGTATTAGCTTATTCTCATTAAGTTTAGTATTAGGTGCCGCTATAGGACCATTCTTTGGTTTATTATTAATTAATGCTTTCCCAGTTGAATTATTATTCTTTATTTGTTTAATATGTGGCATCGTTAGTTTCGCAGTATCATTCTTTATTAATTTACAATTTGAAACAACAAAAGATGAGCCTACTAAAGATACACAAAGTAAGAAAAAATTTAATATTAACAATTATATTGGAAAAGAAGCAATTCCAGTTGCCATTATTATGTTAATCACTGGTTTAACTTATTCTTCAATACTTACGTTTTTACAATTTTACGCTGAAGAAATTCATTTAGTAACATTAGCAAGTTACTTCTTTATTTTCTATGCTATTGCTTCGTTAATCACAAGACCTGTTGCTGGTCGTATGATGGATGACAAAAATGAAAACGTCGTTGTTTACCCTGCTTTCATTTGTTTAATATTAACATTCGTTGCACTATGCTTTACAAATTCAGGTTGGTTACTTATTATAGCTGGACTTTTACTTGGTTGTGGTTACGGTAATATTTCTTCAAGTATGCAAGCAATCGCAATTAAAGTGTCCCCTCCTACAAAATATGGGATCGCAACATCTACTTACTTTATAGGTTTAGACCTTGGTTTAGGCTTCGGTCCGTATGTATTAGGATTCGTAACTTCTGCTGTGTCATTTGCACAGTTATACGGCATTATGGCAATAGTAGCACTCGTTACCGCAATTATTTATTTATTCGTCCATGGACGTAAAGTTAAAACACAATATTAATTAAAAAAGGTTAGGTATACGTGAATGATCACATTCATTATACCTAACCTTTTTATTAGTTTGCCATTTGTGAAGTTTCGATAGCCGCCGTTATATGGCTGAGTAATTCACTTTGCTTTTCATCAAAGTAATAAAATACTTGTCGTTCATCCGAATCTGAGCGAATTTTTGAAATGAGTTCTTTTTTATAAATTTTACGTATAATAACATCAATCTTACTTGTATCCCACAGCATTTCAAAATGTAAAGTATCCCTTAATACTTTACCACTAATTTTTTGTGCCTCATAAACTTTATACAGCACTACAAATTCTTCCATAGATAAACTTTGGGTCGTTTTAAGCCAATGTTTAAGTTGGCTCAGTGCTTTTTCGGATTCGATGAATTGCTTTACTTTACTTTCCATATTTTGATCAAGCCTCCTACGTTTATTCTAGTTGTTGTTTTAATGTTTAAATGGCTTTATATATAGTCTTATGCTTTTGAAATATTATATAACAATTCCTTCTTTAAATCTATAACTTTTAAGTTGTTATTTAAATTACTCATTTAGATTTTAAATTAAAGATATTAAAGATTAACGCTTATTTATCATTCATTTATTCAACCTCAGTGGTTTTTTATTATCTTTAAATTATTACTTTAATAGTTTTTAAATTTAAATATAAAAATCTCACAATAGATTATTGTGAGATTAAAAAGTTTATACTTTTGAAAGATTAGTCTTTTAACTAACCTCCAATGTAGTTCATATTAATTTTCTTACGTTTACGATTAGCAACTGTTTGTTCAGTTCGTTCATCTGAATAACGATCATCTCGAATGTTCCATAATGCTTTAAATTGCTCTTTAAGTTCTGAATCGGTTGCACCTGAACGTAAAAAAGATTTCACATTGAAACCATCGATTTCACTAAATAAACAACCGTAAAATTTACCATCTGATGATAGTCTTGCTCGTGTGCAAGTTGAACAGAACGATTGAGATACACTCGTTATCAAGCCAAATTTCGCCCCATTGTCTAAATGTCGGTAATATTTAGCAACTTCACCATAATATTTAGGTTCCACAGGTGCAATATCAAAATGTTGTTCCACGGTTGATAGCATTTCATCTTTAGTAACGACTTTACTAAAATCCCAGCCGTTATCATTACCTACGTCCATAAATTCAATAAAACGTATTTCAATGTCTTTATCTTTAAAGTATTCAATCATTGGAATAATTTGATCGTCGTTCACACCTTTTTGAATAACCACGTTCACTTTAACATGGAATCCAATACTAACAGCATAATCAATTTGGTCCAATATCGTACTTGCTTTAATATTACGGTTATTTATATTTTGAAAGACTTTGTCATCAATCGCATCAAGACTCACATTTATTCTTCTTAAACCTGCATCGTATAAATTTTGCCCGTGCTTTTTTAACAGTAATCCATTTGTAGTTAAACCTATATCTTCGATGGCATCTATTTGTGACAACTGTTCTATTAACTTATATAAATCTCTGCGCATTAGTGGTTCCCCACCAGTAATGCGTATTTTCTTCACTCCAAGTTGCGTATAGACTTCTGCAATACGAGTCATCTCGTCAAAAGTTAATAATTCATCTTTTGGGAGAAAGACATAGTCATCTCCAAATATTTCTTTCGGCATGCAATAGTCACAACGAAAGTTACACCGATCGGTAACTGATAATCTTAAGTCTCGAATCGGTCTACCTAATTTATCAGTTATTTGTTCAACCATTTTAAGGACCTCCTTATTTATTTAACACTTGTTCTAAAGAGTCCAAATCTTGTTGATAATTAATATTTTTAAACCAATATTCTGGTGCATCAATATCTTCAACGTTTAACCAAGCATGGTCTACTTGGTTATAGACATTTTTGAAGCTATAATCATCAGAATTTAAAGCTTGTTCAATATATTGTAATGTTTTAGGACTATAAAATGCTATTGTCGGAATTGGATAATTGTCAGCGATAAAACCTGCTATATCTAATTTATCTTCTATTAAATGCGCTACCATAAATTGATAAAGTTTGCTAATTGCTTTTTTAGAAATCATAGGTGTATCAACAGATACTACGAAAAATAACTCATCGTCATATTGTTTCATGACTGTGCAAAGTCCTGCCAATGGACCCTTATCTTTATATTGCGGCGCGTCTACGACGACATCACTATAATCAAATTTTGGCGCTAATTCTTCGTTTGTACTAATGATTATTTTATTAAACATGTTTGTTGCTTCAAGCACATCTATGATGCGTTGGTAAAAATACTGACCTTGTATTTCTGCAAATGCTTTTTGAGCGCCAAATCTTTCTGAACGCCCACCGGCAAGGATTATTGCTTTCATCTCTATATTAACCTCCGCTAACTGGTGGTATCAACGCAACCGTATCATTTTGTTCTACGATGGCATCGTCTTTAACAAATTCTTCATTAACGGCTACTTGATAAGTTTTATTTTTTAATACTGGATATTGTTCAAGTAAATTAATTTTAAGTTGTTCGACAGTCAATGTACTATCTAAAGCTATTTCTTCAGACTGTTTAGCTAAAATTTCTTTTATTTCTGCAAAATATAAGACTTTCATTCCTAGCCTCCTTCAATTGCATCTTCATGATAACCTCTTTGATGACCTTGCCATTCGGCACCATCTTCCCATATTTCTTTTTTCCAAATAGGGACAATTTCTTTGATGCGTTCTATAGCATATTCATTTGCTTCATAGGCATCTCTTCTATGAGGTGAAGACACTGCAATCAATACTGCGATGTCAGAGATATTTAATGCACCAATTCTGTGAACAATCGCCGTCCTTGACTCTGGCCAACGTGCAGTAATTTCATCGCCTATTTGCGCGAGTTTCTTTTCTACCATCGGTACGTACGCTTCATATTCTAAATACTCAGTTTTAATGCCTTTTGTCCATTCTCTTACATGGCCAGTAAATACAACAGCAGCACCTTTTGTAGCGTCCACTACAAATTCTCTATATTGCTCAGTTTGAATGGGCGTATTTGTGACTTCAAACTGTTTCATTCAATCAGTCCTTTTGTACGTAGCAAAGTAAGTAACCAACTTTCATATTGTTTATAAGCATGTTCTTCCCTTAAATTAATATGATATTGCACGTTAGATAATTGTGTTAACTTATGATAATCTGCTTGGTTTTGATAGACGATAACTTTATCATACGGAGCTTCTTTAAAACCTTCTACTAAGATTATGTCACTGTCTATTGTAACAGATTCAGCAATGAGTTCCTTAAGATTTTGTTTTGCTACATTAGTTACTGTTTGACGATAATTTTCTCCTTGAACAATGCTTTGATCAGCGCCAGCAGAAAAATGTTTCATATGGTCGACATTGCTATCTTGTAGCGTTATTTCACCACCATGACCATGATTTTTAATTGTAGCAACTTTTAAATCAAAGGATTTTAACAGTTTAATTGTATAGCTCATCAATGTTGTTTTACCCGAATCTTTATAACCGACAATTTGCAAAATCATAATAATAATTCCTCTTCGTAACTAGATGATTCGGTCAAAATAACATCAACCGTACGACCTTTTTTATAACCTCTCGTACCACCAGGCAACATAATCATTGCATTACTATGTGCTATAGCAACAACTGCACCAGATTTATTAAACCCAGACGGTACAGCTGTCATCTCACCACCTGTAAAGGTTGCTTTTGCTCTGATAAAACGACTAAATGGGTTTGGTTTTGTAAAGTCTTCCATTAATGTCGCTTTAACAATTTGCGGATAACAAGCATTCGCACCTGTCATCTTATTAAGGGCAGGTTTTACAAATAATTCAAAACCCGTAAAACAAGCAGATGGATTGCCAGATAAACCAAATAAATAAGTATTATCTGCTACAGCCACAGTCGTTACGCTACCTGGACGCATTGCAACTTTATTAAATAAAACTTTGGCATCTAATGCTTCATAAATCGCAGGTAAATAATCAAAATCTCCAACTGACACTCCGCCTGTAGTAATCACCATATCATGTTTGTTTTTGGCTTCTTTAACTACTTGAATGCTGCTTGCTAAATCATCTTGTTGTATTTTATATGTTTCTATCTCTAAACCAACTTTAGTTGCTAAGGCTTGTATCATTGGGCCATTTGAATTACGAATTTTACCCGGTTCAAGTTCATCGCTGACGTCCAACAATTCACTACCAGTAGCTATAATGGCGACGCTAGGTTTTTTATAAACAGTAACATCTTGATAACCATATGTAGCTAAAACAGCGATACCACCTGCATTAAGATGTTGCCCTTTTTTCAAGACAATATCACCAGTAGTTGTCTCTTCGCCTTTTAACGATACATTTTCATATGATTCAAATGGCTTTCTAATAGTAAATGAACTTTCTTTTTCTACTGTTTGTTCCAACATAACTACGGCATCGGCACCTTGAGGTAATTCAGCACCTGTCATTATTCTAACTGCCTCGTTAGTTCCTAACCTTTTATCAGAAACTGAACCAGCGCCAATGTGATCAATAACTTTAAATTCAACGCGATGTTCTCCACTTGCATCGACTGAATCCTCACTCCTAATTGCAAAGCCGTCATAAGGTGATTTATTGAATCTCGGTATATCGTAAGTCGCTATAATGTCTTGCGCTAGCACATGATCCAAACTTTGTTGCAAAGGTACTTCTATTGTAGGCATTGTAATGTCTTGTTTCATCACTCGCGCTATTGCTTCTTTTACTGCAATTGGATTTCTTTTTTCTACTGTCATTCTTAATCCCCTTTCTTATTTGCTCCATGTTATACTATGAATTGTTTAGGAGGTATATTATGTCAAATTTCACACATATTAATGAACAAGGTAATGCAAAGATGGTAGATGTGTCGGACAAAAGCGATACAAAACGTACTGCTATTGCACATTCTAGCATTACTGTTAATACCGATATTTACCAACAAATCGTGGAACATACCAACCAAAAAGGTAACGTGCTTAATACGGCTCAAATTGCTGGCGTCATGGCTGCCAAAAACACATCAACAATCATACCAATGTGCCATCCCTTACCTTTAAGTGGCATCGATGTTAGTTTTGACTGGGTTACTAACGACGATGATTATACACTTAATATTACAACTTCAGTTTCTACTACAGGTAAAACTGGTGTTGAAATGGAAGCTTTGACAGCTGCGTCTGTTGTGGCATTAACCGTGTACGACATGACAAAAGCTTTAGATAAAGGTATGGTTATCGGCGAAACTTACCTTTCTTCAAAAACTGGCGGCAAATCAGGTGACTATACGCGTAAACAATAGTATCTATATTGGGCAGTGTAAATATTTAAATAATAATGGTTACATCATGCCCAATTATTTTGTTAATTCATGTACTAAATGATTCAATTCAGGCTTAATTAATTTATTTAACGCTAATTTCACTGCGCCGGAAGAACCTGGTAGACAAAATATTAATTTATCCTTCACCGTACCTGCAATAGCTCTAGATAATAATGCTTTTGTACCTACATCTTCGGTATAGCTTAAATACCTAAACAATTCACCAAAACCTTCTATTTCTTTCGTAAATAATGGTCGCACTGTTTCTATAGTAATATCTCGCGGAGATATACCAGTACCACCTGTAGTAATAATGACGTCAACGTCAGACTTTAACCATTCTTCAATTTGAGACTTTATAGCTTGTGGTTCATCTTTGACAATTTTGTAAGCTTCGTCTCTAACTTCAACATTTTCTTCTGCAAGTAAAGACTTAATCAATTGACCACTTTTATCCGTCTTATAATCTCTCGTATCAGAAATCGTCAACACTGCACTTTGTATTTTACGTGTTAATTTAATATCACTATGCATAACTACGCCCCCATTTTATCCAAATAATTTATTCATCAGTTTTGCCGCTTCACTCGCTTGTGACATATTATGAATCAGAAATCTGCCGTCTTGAAAATTGACTAAGCGATACCCATCATAACGAAACATAATAAGATAATCGTTTGATTTATAATCAATATTATTTTTTACTAAAAAGTTTACTAACATTTCCTGGGAAATATGTTTATTTTGATATTGCACCGTATCCCTACCACATAATGAAGCATACTCATGTGCTTGCTTATTTAAATGTGGAAACGTCGGTTTTGCGCCACATGTATGACAACCATTATCAGACATACGACTAAAACCAAACACGTGATGTTCTCCATTCCAAATATCTCCATAGGTATACTTTGCTGGAACATCATTACCCGTAATAATTTTAAGTGCATCCCTCAGTTGTAAACTCGTCGTCATTGTGACTGCAGGTTGAATTACGCCTACCGTATCACATGTTAAATTAATCGCAGGAAGTTGTGGTAATAAGCAGTTAAAGCAAGGTGTCTCCCCTGATATAAATGGCACTTCAACATAAGTGCTTTGTACGACACCACCGTATATCCAAGGAATATTATTTTTAAAGGCAAAATCATTGATTAACATTCTAGTGTCAAAATTATCAGTAGCATCTAAAATTAAATTTACTTCACGACTATGTTCTTCTAAAAATGCATAATCAACTTGTTCAATAAATGTGTTAATCGTTACGTCCTTATTAATAGCATGCAATGCTTGTTCTGCTGCGATAACTTTAGGTAACGCTTCAACCGCATCATTTGCAGAATACAACGTTTGTCGCTGTAAATTACTTTCTTCTATATAATCTCTATCTACTATTGTTAATTCACCAATACCCGCTCTTACTAAACCTTCGGCAAGATGTGATCCTAAAGCCCCCATACCTACAATAGTGACGTGGGCCTGTGCTATTAAAGTTTGTCCCTCTTGACCGATACCTTTGAATAGTATTTGTCTTGAATAACGATTATTATCCACTGTAATTGTCCTCTCTTAAATACATTACATCCATTATAAATCTATCTATGGTGAGTCACAATCATTTTAAAATGGTTAAAAGTCGTATTGAACCTGAATTTTATAAGTAAATCAATACCGTTCATCTAATAAATAACTCCATTCATCTATATATTATTGTGCAATATATTTATCCGTGTTCAAATAGACTTAAATTTTTACCGATAGCTATTTTGTTTGGTTGGTATCCATTATATATCTCCGCTATTTTAATGTTTACGTTTATTTTTAACATCATTTATTTCTTTATGTGGTATATCAATTATTCCAAAGCCAAAAAAATGGTGGCTGCGATCAACAACGTATTAAAATCAGAACACAATAAATAATCCTAAAAATCCCTTCACTCGATAATAAGTAAAGGGATTTATATTTGTTTATGCAATGCGCTTAATTACCAAATGTAATAATTTCATGCGCTAATTGTTCTGCTTCATAATTTGAATGTGTCACGAATATTATAGGTATTTGCCATTCTTCAAACACATTGTTGACGATTTTTATACTTTCATCTTTAGTATAATCATCTAAACTAGAGAATGGTTCATCTAACAATATTAAATCTGGTTTTGTACTCAGTGTACGTGCTAATGCCACACGTTGAGACTCACCACCAGATAATGTATACGGATATTGCTCAACTAAATGCGTTATATTCAGTTCTGACATTAAGTCTTCGATATGTCTCGAATATGGAGTCATAAAGGTTATATTTTTCAAGACATTCATATTAGGAAATAATTGATAATCTTGAAATAAATAACCTATATTACGTTGCTGAATTTTAACATTCACATTAGTTTCAGTATCTGTTAACACGTTATTATTCACTTTAATAAATGCTTCGTTAGGTTGTCTTAAACCTGCAATCATATTTAATACGGTTGTTTTACCTATGCCAGACGGGCCTCTTAAAGCATATATTTTAGGTTTTTGATCATTAATATCAATTGTTATTGGAGTGTCTTTTAGCTGATGTTTTAATTTAATAGTAAGCATCTAATCACCCTCCAAATAACGTTCTTTGTTCAAGACATTGATTGTGCCGATTATCGTTATTGCGAAAGCAACTAACACAAGCACCCATAACCAAGCTTGATTTTCTTTACCTTGTTCCACTAAGAAATAAATTTCTAATGGCAACGTATTTGTCTTATTTGGAATGTACCCAGCTACCATCAAAGTAGCACCGAATTCGCCAATACCTCTCGCAAAACTCATCATTACACCAGATAAGATAGAACGCTTTGATAAAGGTAAGATGAGTTGTGTAAAAATTTTATTTTCACTTGCTCCCATCGTACGCGCAGTATTCAACATCTTTTTATCAATACCTCTAAAACCTTGGACTGTATGTTGATACATTAATGGGAAGCTTACAATAATAGAGGCAATGATTGCACCTGTCATAGTAAACACGACAGGTATGTGTAATACATGACTAAAAAACTGACCGACAGGACTTTTAGGTGAAAAGATTATAAGCAATATAAAACCCATAACCGTCGGCGGTAACACAATAGGTAGCACAACAATACTTTCCAATAACCTAGCGATTATACCATGTCTACTATACAACCATCTTGCAACTATGATACCTATGAAGAAAACGATGATCGTACTAATGACTGCTACTTTAATTGAAATCCAAAATGGTGTTAAATCGACCATCGTCCTACCTCCTTCAATTACTATTCTTCAAATTTATATTTTTTCATGATTTTTTTAGCATCTTTCGTTTTCAAGAAGTCTACCCATTCTTTTGCTGCTTTTTTATTTGAAGTCGTTGCTGCTTTGTAAGTAATTGGTTTTTTCAGCTTAGCTGCATTGATTTCTTTAACTTTATTGTTTCCATTTTTTTGGCTTTGTGCTAAATCCGTTTTATAAACATAACCTAATTGCGCATTACCTTTTTCTACGTAGTTCAATACTTGGCGAACATCTTTAGCATATACCAAGTTTGATTTAACATCGTCATATAACTTCTGATCTTTTAAATATTGTTCGGCATATTTACCTGCAGGCACGGACTTAGTCTCGCCTATAGCTAATTTATCGCCTTTTTTAATATCTTTTACTGATTTGTAGTTACTGTCTTTATCACCGATAAGCACTAGTTTATTTTGTGCATAATTATATGTATTCTTTGCTTTCTTATCTTTTACTAACATATCAACATCTTTTGTATTGGCAGACATCATAACGTCACTTGGTGCACCTTTTTCAATTTGTTGTCTTAACGCACCAGAACCACCATAATTAAATGAAATCTTAGTGTTTTTATGGTCTTTCTTAAATTCTTTAGCTAAATCTTTGTTCACGTCAGTTAAACTTGCTGCTGCAGAAACTGTAATATGTTGCTTTTTATTTGAATCTTTTTTAGAACTTTCTTTGCTTTTGTGGTCACTTCCAGAATTCGAACAACCCGCTAACACTACACTCGCAGTAGTGATACCAACTAATAATTTTTTTATATTCATTTTATTACCCCCTATTTAGTTTTATTATAGACTTGTGAAATATAAAAAAAAAGGATGAATTCATCATCCATTTTAAAGTACGTTTAAAAATTGTTTAAATGCATTATTGCCTTGTTCGTTATCTTTAAATACACCTGCGTCTGCTAATACTCTTTTAAATTTAAGTCCTACTTCTCTGTCTATAATGTCATCCACGTTGTCATTATCAATGTTATAATTTTGAGCCATCGTTTCTGCCCATTGTTTATGAGGTCCTAAATCATTAACAGATTTTCCAAGTAAATAATTTTTTACATCGGCAAGTTCATTTTTTAATCTTCCAGGTAAAATTGCCGTGCCCATCACTTCGATTAACCCAATATTTTCTTTTTTAATATGTTGTACATCTTGATGAGGGTGAAAAATACCGTCAGGATATTCATTCGACGTTTGATTGTCACGTAACACAATATCAATTTCATATTGATCATTGTTAAAACGTACTATCGGTGTTACAGTATGATGTCTTGTGCCATCGTCACTATAGGCTTTTATATCGACACTACTGTCTGAATAATTATTCCATTTATCCATTACATAGGTAGCAGCTTTAATTAATTGTTCGCTATTTTTACTTTTCAATCTAATAACACTCATCGGCCATTTTAATGTCGTTGCTTCAATATCCGGAAATGATGTTAACTTAAAAGTTTCTTTAGTTGTGGCTCTATCCATTGGAAATTCATGTCGTCCAGCTTGATAATGATTGTGCGATAAAATTGAGCCTCCTACAATCGGAATATCAGCATTAGAACCTATAAAGTAATGGGGAAATTGTTGAACAAATTCCACTAAATTTACAAATGTTTGTTGATTAATTTCCATTGGTTCATGTGTACCTGATAATACGATGCTATGTTCATTAAAGTAAGCATATGGTGAATATTGGAAGCCCCATTCATGGCCTGCTAAATTCATACGGATAATACGATGATTTGTTCTCGCTGCTTGTAATACACTCCCAATATATCCTTCGTTTTCAAAACATAGTGCACATTGCGGATAGGCGCTTGCAGTTGCATTTTTTTCTTTAGCTATCTGTTTACCGTCTTTTTCTGGTTTTGATAAATTTATTGTTATTTCTATATCGCCGTAGTCGGTTGCAACATTATAACTAATGTTTTTAGCGATAGCGTCCTCTTTAACATAATGATTACGCTTAGATAACTCATAAAAATAATCCGTTGCAAGCTTTGGATTTTCTTTATGCTGTTGCCAAAAATAATTATTTATAGTTGAAGGTTTAGGCGTTATTAAATCAAGTATTTGGGCCTCTATTATTTCTCTATTGTAGAGTTCACCTTCGATAGTCCCTGCTTTAACCGCTTCCTCAATCCATATTTGTGCGATATCGTTTGGCGTCATCGCCGATATCGAATCTATTGTTTTTTCATCCTCAATACCTTTAGCACCAAGTATAGCGATGAGTCTATTTTGAACATAAATAGCATCTAATGTATCAAATTCGCCCATATCCACAGTGTACTGTATAAACTGATTTACAAGTTGTTTATTAAGTAACATTGCTTAACCTTCTTCCTGTTTGTAGCCATGTGGGTGAGATTGATGCCATTTCCATGCATCTTGTATGATTTCTTTAATATCGTCATGTTGTGGAATCCAACCTAACAATGATTTAGCTTTATCACTTGATGCAACTAATGTACCTGGATCGCCTGCTCTTCTTTTACCGACTTCAGCTTTAATCTCTTCTCCTGTTACCTCACGCGCCGCTTCTAATATTTCAAATACTGAATATCCTTGACTGCTGCCTAAATTAAATGCGCCTGAAGCACCGCCATTTTTCAAATAATCAAAAGCAAGAATATGTGCTGCTATTAAATCTTCAACGTGTAAATAATCTCTAATACATGACCCATCTGGCGTATTGTAATCATCGCCAAATACTGTTAAATTATCACGTTGTCCGAGAGCAACTTGTAAAACGATAGGTATTAAATGCGTTTCGGGTCTATGGTCTTCACCAATAGTGCCATCTGGATTAGCACCTGCCACATTAAAGTAACGTAATGCCGCAAAATTAATACCATACGCTTCATGACACCAACGCATCATTTTCTCCATAACTAACTTACTTTCCCCATAAGGGCTAGTAGGATTAGTCGTATCATCTTCTTTAATAGGAATTGAATTTGGTTCTCCGTACACTGCTGCAGTTGATGAAAAAATGATTTTATTCACATTATGATCGTACATAACCTCTAATAATGTTTGTAATCCATGAATATTATTATTGAAATAAGTTAGTGGTTTTTCGACAGATTCTCCAACTAATGAGTAAGCACAAAAATGGAACACGCCCTCGATATTTTCTTTATTAAACACTTCATCTAAAAATGCTTTGTCTCTAATATCGCCTTCATAAAATCGAGCCTGCACATTAACCGATGCTTTATGTCCTGTACCTAAATTATCGATAACGACAACATCATAGCCTTTTTCTATAAGTTGATGTACACAATGGCTACCAATATAGCCTGCTCCGCCTAGTACTAGTACTGACATATTAATCTTCCTCTCACTAATAAATTAATTTAAACTTTTAACGCCATCACTGATATTCACATGATAAAACGATGGTGCATAACCAATTTTCTCTGTATAAGTTGCAGTAACTTCTTGTTCTAGCGCTTTAACACTATCTTTATGTACTAAAGCAATGGCACAACCTGCAAAACCTGCGCCAGTCATTCTTGCACCTAAAACGCCATCAATAGATTGTGCAGTTTCAGCTAACGTGTCTAATTCTAACCCTGTCACTTCATAATCATTTTTCAATGATTCATGCGAGTCATTTAGCAGTTGACCAAATGCAGTAAATTGATTGTTCGACAACATCTCATGTGCTTGTTTTGTTCTTTCATTTTCGCTAATCGCATGACGCGCCCTCTTCAGATTAGTAGCATTGTCTATTAAATATTGATAACGCTCAAATGTAGCTACATCAATATCACATAAATGTTCAATCGTAAGTTCTTGTTGTAACGATGCTAATGCTGCTTCACACTCGGCACGACGCTCGTTATATTTAGACTCCGTTAATGAACGACGCTTATTAGTGTTCATAATTGAAATAACATAGTCTCCAAAATAAGCCGGTACATAATCATATTTTAAAGTACCTGTATCAAGTAATATGGCGTGTTCACTTTTACCTAGACCAATTACAAATTGATCCATAATTCCAGAATTAACACCAATATAGTTATTCTCAACTTTTTGTCCAATTTTCACTAAAGTTAATCTATCAAGCTCAAGATCAAATAAACTTTTAATAAGCCAACCACTGACAAGTTCTATTGAAGCGGATGATGATAAACTTGCACCATTAGGTATATTGCCTTCGTATACAATGTCAAAGCCTTGATTAATAGACGGAAATGAAGCTACTAAATATTTAATAACGCCTTTTACATAGTTAGCCCAATCATGATTTTCATCATAAGCTAGGTTATTTAAGTCAAAAGAAATAATTCCTTTTTCTTCAAAATTCAAAGAGTAAACATTAATTTTATTATCTTCACGTTTACGTGCTAAACCATAAGTTCCTAATTCTATTGCTGCTGGAAATACATATCCTCCATTATAATCAGTATGCTCGCCAATAAGATTAATTCTTCCCGGAGCAAATGCATAATGTGTCGGTTCAGAGTCAAAAATTGTTGCAAACTTAGTCTTTATAGATTCTAACATTTCTCCCACCCCTTAATTTTTTAAATTACGAATAGTAAACACAATTAAAGTTTACTTGTTTACTTATTAACCTGTCAATATTTTATCATTGTGTTTTAAATGTTGTTCGTTCTATTAATCTTGCTTCGACAACAATATGTTGAGCAACAGATCTTAAATTATGAATTCTTTCTTCAGCCATTTTCACTGCACTACGACCAAATTCATCAATGGCAATATGCACGCTACTAATGCTTGGTGTTACGTATTGAATTACTTCTAAATCATTAAAACTAATCAGTTTAATATCATCGGGTAATTGTATGCCATGTTGTAATAATTGCTGAATAATACCAATGGCTACCATATCGTTTCCAGCAATAAATACTTCTGGTAATTGGTCCTTCTCTATTAAGGATTTTAATTGCTCAGCACTCTGTTCTTTATTCCAACCACATAAGTATGCTTGTTGTTCAATATTATTATCGTCGCACCATTTTTTATACACTTTATATCTTGGGTCATTCTCACTCATAGTAGCATTTCCTGCTAAATCTCTTGTTGTATGTAGTCCGCCCATATAACCAATAATTGAATGACCTGTACTTTGTATTTTAGTTAATAAATTGTGCATTGCATCTTCGATATTAGAATACACAGCATCTATATATTGTGGCGTTTGTGGATTATTAATAACGACTAAATTGGGATTAATTGCATATAGTTGTTCCAAAGCTTCAACTGAGAAGTTACCTATTACTATTAAGGCACCGGATTTAGCAATCTTTTGCTCATCAAGCGTTTGCGTTGTGCCATCGATACGTATCGTTTTTTTCAATGACAGCTTTAATCGTTTTACCTCTGCCTCTATAGCTAAACGTATCTCGCGATAATATGGATCAGACATTTCACGTTCTTTTGATGCATACGTAATTAATTGAATACTTTTATTTGTGCGTGTCACTTTTTCATAGCGTAGTTTTTCAGCAATTGAAAAAATTCTTTCTCTAGTGTTTTGAGCTACAGAGATAGTTGGATCATTATTTAATACGCGTGAAACAGTACCGGGGCTTACATTTGCCTCACGCGCTATATCTCTAATACTTGCCATTTTAGAACCTCACTTTGTTTACTTATGTTTACTTATTTACTTCTATTATAGTTTACTCACATGATGTTACAACATATTTTTATTTTCTTAGCTAACACCTAATCATTTATCTAGTTTGAAATGTACGATAAAATAATAATTAAGATAAAAAGGAGTTGGGTCACATGAATGAGGATGTTTTAAAAGACCAACCTATTGTACGCTATGAAAATGGTGAATTAGTAAATACGCAAGATAGTTACGTCACAGAATTTCCATTAACGATAATGGTCAATGGTGAAGAATTTGCTACAGTTATTTGTAGCCCAAATAATATGGAAGAATTAACTTTAGGATTTCTAGCGTCTGAAGGTGCCATCTTAAAATATAATGAGTTAAAATCATTACAAATTGACGATAGTAAAGGATTTGCTCATGTAGAATTAACAAAACAACTAGGTACCAGATTTCAATATTCTACAAAGCGTATGATTGCATCTTGTTGTGGTAAAAGTAGAGAGTTTTATTTTCAAAATGATGCTGCGATAGCTAAAACATCAATGTCTAAAATTACGTTAAATCCTGAACAAATTCTTTCGATGATGTCTCAACTTCAAAACGCCAGTGCCCTATTTAAACAAACAGGTGGTTTGCACAATGGCGCAATCAGTGACGGCCAAGATTTCTTTGAACATAGACAAGATATTGGTAGACATAATGCGTTAGATAAATTATATGGCTATTGTATTAAAAATCATATTCCAGTACGCGATAAAGTACTGATTTTTAGTGGTAGAATATCGTCAGAAATATTAATAAAAGCTGCTAAAATCGGAGTTGGAGTTATTTTGTCAAAATCTGCTCCAACTACTTTAGCCGTCCAATTAGCTGACGATTTAAATATAACTGCTATAGGTTTTATACGTGATGGCAACTTTAATGTATACAGTCATCCCGAACGCATAAAAAGCTGTTAATACTTCTATTGATAGAAGTATTAACAGCTTTTCTTTAATTTATGTGTTCTTTAAGCACGTTGTAACTATAACTTATGTAGACATAGCCTTGTTTTAAATACATATCTTTTGCAGTATCTTCGCCGTCAGCCACTAATATTATCGTTCTATTATTAGCAACTGTGGCAACAAAACTTTGCATAACTTCGCCTATACCTTGTCGTTGAAAATCTGGTAAAACACCAAAACCATCAATCTCTATCGTATCCTCACTTTTGATTAAGTCCATAATACCAACTGGAATCGTACCTTTATATGCAATAATTCTATCTTTATTATCATCAACAAATTGATCCCGAATGATTTCAGTGCTTTGTTGAAGGTAATCATCGCCAAAAGGTTTGGCAAAAACTTGATGAATACTCAAATAATCTTCTATGTTATCTTGCGTAACAAATTGAACATCTATATCAATCGTAGTATTAAAATTTAATTCTTCTGGGCTAATTGCATAAAGTTCTAAGTAACTTAGTTCAAAGTCTTTATCTTTAATTTCTTTAAGTAATTGGTCATCAGGTGTTTCATTTTCAGGAAAGGTAAATGATAAATGATTAGACCCTTGTGCTTTATGCATCGTCGATTGTGTTTCAATATCATTGACCCACTGTTTTACAGAAGGCATTTGTTTATATATCCAATAGTTTGAAACATAAACTATTGGTTCACTAGGTGTTAAATAAATTAATTTATTGTCGTCTTCCATTTTCAATTGACCAGATTGATAAATATTACGCATCGTTACATTACTCATAGAATATAATTCCTTTCAAAGCAATTTTTGAGATTACTTCATTAATTGCTTAAATCTACTATGATTTAACATCACATTACCAATAATACTCGCTAAAATCGCTTTTATAATGTCACCAGGCATAAAGACAAACGACAAACTAATTGCTTTAGAAATCGGTAAGTTTGTAATGAGACCCATTATTATTGTTCCTACTATATCAAGTAATAAGACGCCAATCAATAATGTTGTCACTATTAATACTATAAAGTTAATTTTGTCGAAATATTTATCTCTTACTAAGCCGATTAAAAATGCTACAACCGGATATAAGAATAAGAAACCGGCAGAAGGCCCTACAAATACGCCTATACCACCTCTACCGCCTGATAATAGCGGTAATCCTGTTGCTACAAGTAATAAAAACACAATGACACTGATCGTTCCATATTTTCTACCTAACAAAATACCTGCTAAGAAAATACCTGTATTTTGAAAAACTATAGGTACAGGCATAAAAGGAAGTGGTATTGAAGGTATAACTCCCATCACTGCAATTATCGCAGTCATTAATGCCGTATACACTAAATTCTTTGTGGACATATCCATTCCTCCTCACATGAGCAAAATTATACCACAAATGTTAACTTTTAATAACACATAGTTAACATTATTTTTTTTACATATTACTCTTCCTTTTTTACCAATAGCATTAATAACCTTTTCACTACATATTATTCTTTTTGCCTCAAATAAAAAATTAGGTATTAAAAAACGTCAATTTCAACGTAGATACGTTAGAAATTGACGTTCATGTTTAATCAGAGCCATTTATGTCCCTGATAGTTAGTTACCTTTCCCTTTAAAACCATTCACTGATAAATCATTTATGTTATTTTATTTTTCTAATAATTTTTTCTTTAAGTCTTTACGCATGAAATCTAAAGTATATGGATCGTTATACCAATATGATGTTGCATCTACATTAACAACTTTACCTTGTTTAACTGCAGGTAAATTTTTCCATAAGTCTGTTGATTCATAACTTGGTTTAGCTTTACCTTGTCTTGTTGACACAATGTAATCGCCAGCGTAATCACCAAGTTTTTCTTGTTTAACTTCTGCCCAACCTTCTTTTTTCGTTAATTCTTCAAGTTTAGTTGGCATTTTTAATCCAAAGGCTTGATATAATACTTCGCCGCCTCTGCCCCAGTTATCTCCATAAGTGTAAAGTTTTTTATCGAACTCATCGAAAATTGATACCGTTGCATCTTTACCGATATGTGATTTAATTTCTGCTGCGTCAGATTTAGTTTTGGCTTTCCAATCTTTTTCCCATTTTTGTTCTTCTTTTTCTTTGCCAACGATTTTAGCTAACTCTTTTTGTTGTTCTAAGTATTTATGTTTATTAAAGTCGAACACTATAGTTGGTGCAATCTTTTGATATTTTTATCTGTAGAATATACAATGATTAAATCAGGTTTTTCTTTTGCTACCTTTTCTACATCATTGTCCCCAATTCTTGTAACACCTTTAAATTTATCTTTAATAACACTACTTTGATCTACTTGGTTACTTACCGCGACAAGGTTAGCTCCTAAATATTTAAGACCAGGCGCGTATGTAGGTGCAACAGCAGCAATACGTTTTGGATCTTTAGGTATATCTATTTTCTTACCACTATCTAATGTATATGATTTTGTAGCCTCTTTTTTGCTTTTATCGTCACTATCTTTTTTATTACCACATGCAGCAAGAATAAGTACTAGAGCAATTAACGGCAATAATAATTTTTTCATAAACTAGCCTCCATTGAAAATGATTATCAGTACCAATTCATTATAAAAAATTATTCCTACTTTTACAATATAAATTTATAGAATTTTGCAATATTTTTTAATTGCTTCAAACACACTGTTTTTTTCACATAAAAAAGCTTAAAAACTAATGACTAGCTTTTAAGCTTTTTACATAAAATTATTATTAAAATAAGTCGAGTACAGATTTGGCGATATTTGTGTAAGCCATGTCTTCCATAGGAGGATTGTGTAAGCCAGCTCGCATATCTCTATAGTAACGTTGTAATGGTCTGTCCATTTCTAAACTTTTGGCACCTACTATACGCATAGCTAAATCAATAACTTCCAAGCCTTGATTCATCACTAACACTTTACTTGCTGACGTTTCATTCCATATTTTAGCAGTGTTATTATCGTCATTGTAAAGCATAGCTGTACTCCATAAAAATTGGCGTGCAGATAAAAGTAAAGATTCCATTTTCCCTACATTTTGTTGCACCGTCGCGATTTCACCTATAGTGCCATCGATACTATTAGGCTTGTATGTTTTCGCAAAATCTATTGCGTAGTCTCTTGCCGCTTGTGCAATACCTAAATACGTACTCGGTATATGGAGAATCCAACCATTTGGTTTCTTTGTTCCTGCAGCTCTTGTTTCAACAAAGTTTTCTTTTGGAATATGCACGTTATTAAGTACTAAATCATGACTTTCTGTAGCTCGCATACCTACCATATCCCAATTATTGGCTATTTCAACGCCGTCAGTATCTTTATGTACAAGATAGTAACCAATTTGTTCAGAGTGTTGATCGTAGGCACTTACAATAAAGTGCGTCAATCGTTTACTCATTGATGTAAATGTTTTAACACCATTTAAAATATAGCCATCTTCAGTCTCTGTTGCATTCGTCGCGGGTCTTCCACCTCTTGTTGGGCTACCCGTCTCAGCTTCACTAATGGCTCTATTTACTAATGCACCATCTACTATATCTTTTGCAAATGAATCTAGCATTGATTGTTCCCATAGTTGTTGTTCGTATAGTTGACCAACGACACTAATATGCCAACCAATTGAAAGCGCAGTTGCCCCATCGATAGAACCTAGATAAGTTTGTAATATAACCATATCTTCTATTGTGCCACCTTCACCACCATATTTTTTAGGTAGCGAAATTAGCGTGTATCCTTCATCGATTAACCATTGCACATTATTATATGGAAATTCTGCATGTTTATCATTATAATCAGCATTTTGTTGAAATTGCTCTTTTACATTTTCTAATTTCTTAATCCACTTTTGTTGTATTTCTGAATGTATCATAGCGGAAGTATTCAAATTATTCACCTCATTGATTATGATCTAACTCAATCATTCTTAGTTTAACACTCGACATTATTAAACAAAAGACTTCAATACTTTGTACTAGGTAAATTACTCGTCTTATTTTGTTTAAAAGTTATTATCAAATAAAAAAATTGCCAATAAAGTATCGAACTTTATCGGCAATTGATTGTAGGTGTATAGTTACTAATTAATAAAAATGTTTATTTAAAGCATTTATTGTATATTCAATTTTAGCTTTTTCTTGATTACTTATAAATACAATAACTGTTCTCTCATCATGTTCACTTCGTTTTTTATCTAAATAACCCATATCTTTTAACTTTTGCAATGCTTTCGTTATGTAGTAGGGTTTTAAATTGGTTTTTTGAGCAATTTCCTTTGCCGTCACTTCATAACCACTGCAGTTGTTTAAAATATTCAAGATGTATATTTCTTCAAAATTCAGTTTAAATTGATCTTTGATTATTTTAAAGAAAGATTTGACTTGATGATTGATGGTAAAAAGTTCATCTAATGTTGTAAATGCTTTTTCTTCCATAGTATCACTCCTGTTGTGTTAGTCTTAGATGTCAATACTTAAAAATATAATTATTTTTGTAAATATTATAATATTTATTCTATAACACTTTAGCATACAAATTCAATATATATTGAAAAACAATATAGTAATTCAATTTCATGCGTCATATTTAACTTAACTGTTATCTCAAATTGTTATAAAAATTCATGTATGTAAACACTGTAAATCTAAAAAAAATGAAGGAACATCATTTATGTATGATTTCCTTCATTCTATTTTTCAGGAAGAAACATATCCTGTAATTGATTATTTATTTTTACAATCGAAAGTGTCTAAGAAACTAAGTGCTGCCATACCTGATAAGTCAAGTGCATGTTTAGCGCCTTCTTTACCATGTCCAGCTTCAAAATGTTTATAAGCTGCAACACCTAAAACAGCGATTGTTAATAATGAACCTAAACGAGATAATTTTTTACTAGCGAAACTTAATACAAAGAATAATGCACTTAATGCTTCAAGCGCTCCTGCTAATGGTACTGATTTTTCTGGTAAACCAAAAACGTCAACAAAAGTATCTTTCATTGATTGGTCACCTTTTAATTTAGGTTGCGCTGCATTAAATAATTCTTTCGCTAATTTAACATTAGCTAAATAACGTAATATCATTACTTTCTCTCCTTATAAATAGTGATTAGTTACTAAACTAGCCCTTCTCCTGCGAACTAAATTTGTCAAAGTAAGAGAAGAAAATACGCTACCAACTATACTAACTTGCAGCATTTATGACTAGCTTTAATTTAATTACTTAAATATTATAGCATATGTTTTTTATAATCCTAATTCACTTGCTCGCAAAATGTTATTTCAGTTAAATTTTTTCTATTTATATGTTTTATGTAAATCAACATCTAACTATTAAATGTTGAAAGACGTTAATTTAAATTTTCTGTTATTTTACAGCTTTGTAATAATCTTTAAGGTAATTTTACTCTCCTAATTCTAAAAACGCCTCACTGACAAGTTTTAGCGATTTAATTAATTAAAGTTATTTGTTACAAATTTCTACTCTTTATTAGAACTAAATTACAAAACTATAACATTGCGCACAAAAGCTAATTTTTCTGCTATATTAATTCTTGTCGTTTTAACCACGCTTTTGAGGCGTGACATTGGGAAAAATTATTGAAAAATTTTAGGAGGATATTTTACAATGAAAAAAATCGCTACTGCTACTATCGCTACTGCAGGAATCGCTACTGTTGCTTTTGCACATCATGATGCACACGCAGCTGAAAATAATAATAGTGGATACAATCCAAATGACCCTACGTCATACAGCTACACTTACACAATAGATCAACAAGGTAATTATCACTATGACTGGCAAGGTAATTGGAATCCAAGCCAAGCTAACCACACTAACAATAGTAATGTTAACTATTCAAATAATGCTGGGTCAACTGCAAACGCGACTCAATCATATACAGCTAACAACAATACAACTGGTGGTAGAGGCGCAGTTTCTAACTCAACTTCTAACCACAACATCAAAGTAACTACACAAACTGCACCATCAAGCTCAGCTAACTCAATCGCTAGCACATCAGGTTCTTCAAACAATTTATACACTTCTGGTCAATGTACATACTATGTATATGACAAAGTTGGCGGTAAAATTGGTTCAACTTGGGGAGACGCTAGAAACTGGGCAAGCGCTGCTGCATCTTCAGGTTACACTGTAAATAACACACCAAAAGCTGGTTCAATTTTACAATCATCTGCTGGTGCTTATGGACACGTTGCATACGTTGAAAGCGTTGGAAGCAATGGTTCAGTTAAAGTTTCAGAAATGAACTATGGTCACGGTGCTGGTGTAGTATCAACACGTACTATCTCTGCTAGTGAAGCTTCAAGCTATAACTACATTCATTAATAAAAAAAGCAACCGCTTGGTTGCTTTTTTATTTTTCTTAAATATTAAAGGGACTAGACAAAGTATGATACCTTGTCTAGTCCCTATTTTATTTATTTAATTGGGTTAAAATAGATAAGCTATTACTAACCAATATATAAACGAAAATAAAAAATATATCGGTACATTTTCCGCTTGTTGGTTATTATCTCGTTTTAATATAAAAATACTGCCAAATATTAATAACAGAATTGTTAATAACAATCTTACTATTAACATTGTTATACTTTCCGTTACATTTGGTGTGTACGAACTCAACACCAAAAATATAGAAAAAATTATTATCGCTACAGTGTAAATGTATATAATTGATAGTCGTTTATAAATAGAATAAAGCCAAAATAATAATATACCGTATATCGAAATCACGAGTAATTCATGAATAAAAAAACGGTTATTAACGCAATCAGTTTTGTATTGCACAATCGCTACAATAAAATACAATACAAAACCGATTATTGAAAAAATAATTGAAGGATATTTTTTCTTATGAATATTC
Source organism: Staphylococcus kloosii (assembly GCF_003019255.1). Classification (NCBI taxonomy): domain Bacteria; kingdom Bacillati; phylum Bacillota; class Bacilli; order Caryophanales; family Staphylococcaceae; genus Staphylococcus; species Staphylococcus kloosii. Next base: position 974,654 of record NZ_CP027846.1, on the reverse strand, counting down.
AAATTGAAATATTGATGTATTCCAAAACAACATAGTAATATCGCTACAATGATTACTATATATAACATTGGAATCACCTCATCCATATTATTATTCTATCCGTTTCTACATCTTCTAAAACTTAAATATTAAAATTGATTATATTTTTTTCAAAAATAATTTCACACTATAACTATTAACCGTTTGATGACGGTAATTGTTTATCATCGGATCGATTGTTTACCTTTTTAATACCAATACCTGTAAATCCATAAATAATTGCAAAGACGATACATAAGTAACATGGGACTGTCCAAATAAAGAACTTATCGACGGCAACACCTAGTTGTTGTGTATAGTAAATACCTGAAGTCCCCCATGGAATTAATGGGATTAACATCGTTCCTGAATCTTCTAATGTTCGTGATAAATTAGAACGATCTAAATCCATTTTATTGTACATGTCCATCATTAATACACCGACCATAATAATAACTACAGATGCTACGCCGGCAGCCAATACCATAATAATACCACCGATAATTGTAGCTAAAATTAATTGTCCAACAGAGTTAATATTTTTAGCTATTTTTTCTAAAATTACATCTAAACAACCGGCTTTCTCTACTATTCCAGCAAAAGCATAACCAGTAAAAATAGTGACGATGATTTCAGTCATACTCATCATGCCACCTTGTTGCACAAGGGCAATAGTCTTTTCTGACAATCCACTACTATGCACTAGCATCGTATCTTTAAAACCATCGAAACTCGCTTTAAAACCATCTACTATATTGAAATGATTGTTAAATGTACCGACCAAAATTGCACTTAAACTTGATGCTAACATCGCTGGTACAGTAGAAATCTTACATAATAAACAAACTACTATAACGATAATAGGAATCCATACGAAAAAATTTATATTATAAATTTGTGCCAGCTCTGATAATAATCTTTTCATTTGTGATGTATTCGTATTACCTTTATAACCCATGCCTGCAAAAAACCATACAATTAAACCTATAATCGATGCTGGAATTGTAGTCCACATCATTGCTCTAATATGATTAAAAATATTTACTTTAGTGACAAGTGCTGCCAAATTAGTCGTATCTGATAACGGCGACATTTTGTCTCCAAATACTGCTCCGGCAATAATGGCACCAGCAGCCATTCCACTATCAATATTTAACTGTGTCCCTATAGCCATTAATGAAATACCTGCAGTAGAAGCTGAACCCCAAGCCGTACCAGTAGCAACAGATGTAATTGCACTAATAATAAATGCCGACACTAAAAAATAGTGAGGATTTAGAAACTCTAAGCCATAATATATTAATGAAGGTACAGTCCCTGAATACATCCAAGTACCAACAATAATACCTACTGCTAATATAATGAACAACGCTGGCATCGCTGTGGATAGCCTTTTTGTAATACCTTCTTCAAGATCTGTCCACTTTAAACCGACTCTCCTAGCAATCCATGCTGCATATGCAGATGATAAGATAAGTAATGCCTGAATAGGTATATTAAAAACAATAAATCCTGTTACTACAATTACAATCATTACTAAAATAGTTGAAATAGATTCTATAAATGTAGGCTTTCTCGTCATCCAATTCCCCTTTACAAATAATTTGCTAAACCATCATTTTAATCTAACCCTAATTTCTCTAGTCCTAATTCTTCGACAGTAAGTCCTTCATCAAAGAAGTCTCGCTCTAATATCGTTGATGCAATAACAATAATGGCATCAATATTCGGTGTTTCAACATCTAACGCTCTACCTAAGCTAGACCATAATACTAGTCCAAAAGCAATATCTTCAGTTAAATAACGATTTTTAACTTCGTTAGGTCCCTTTATTTGTGAGAATACTTCACTGGAATTGAATAATCTATGCAATGGCATATCTTCATCTTCTTCAGATAGATAACCACGTTCTATTCTGGCACCTTTCGCAGTATTTAATTCAAAACCTAACTTTCTCCCTAAAGTTAATCTTTCTAATTCAACTGCGTGCAACAATTTAACTGTATGCAATGTTATACCCTCTTTATATAATGCAAACTCGTCCGCATAATCTATACGTCCTACATTTAATAAAGTAGGTCCGGGATGCACTTCGGGATTCCCATTTTCAAGATTAGTTTTCCATAAACTTTCTTCTTTAACAATATATGGATAAAGGTCTTCTACTAATTTAAAACTGTCTGCTAAATAAGATTTATCATAAGTAGAAAAATGAACTTTTCTCACATTTAAAGATAAATTGACTTCTGCGTTGTCAAAATCAACTCTTGTCCCATACGTTAATGTATTGACTTCTGCAAATTGTGGCATCGTGTCAATATGCATATCTTCGAGCACATTGATAAATCTAATTGAGCCCATTGCTGCTGCCATATTAAATAAAATAAGTTGGTCATTTGTTAAAAACTCAGCCATTGTTTTAGCATAATGTTCTATAAAAGAAGATGGAATAATGATTTGTATCACTTCTGCATCTTTTAATACATATTCCATATCATCACTAATATTTGTAAATTCAACAAATTGTTCTTCACCTTCATTATTAAAATGAAAGCCTCCATTATTAATAGCCGTTTCAAATTTATGAATTGATTGGTTTCTACAATATAACTTCACTTCATGACCTTTTGTTATCATATCTAGGGCAGCCGTAACCGCACCGTTACCTGATCCTACGATTGCTATTTTCATGCTTATCACTTCTTTCTTTAAATAGGATTTAACTTGCTGCAGTTCAATTTAGTATATAAACCACTTCATTGTAAACTATCATATTAGTGAGGTATTTGCTACACAATATATTAATTATTTCAATAGTTTGTTATAATCCTCTCAAAAGGAGGAATCTTATGACTAATAACGACTCATATCAATACGATTTTGATGACACGAAGCAAACTTTGAATACGACGAGTGAAGAACGTTTAATGGTTATGTTAATTTATATTTTAAGTTTTTTCACTTCATTTATAGGCCCATTAATAATATGGTTAGTTAAACGTGAAGAATCACCTTTCGTTGACCGTGGTGGAAAAGACTACTTTAATTTCTTAATTTCTTATATTATTTGGACAGTCGTTTCTACGTTACTTATACTTATTTTAATTGGTTTTGTTTTATTACCTATTGTAGCTATCTTAAATTTAGTTTTCACAATCATTGCCATAGTTAAGGCTAGCAATGGTGAACATTACCTACCGCCTTTATCTATAAGATTTATAAAATAAGACAAACACAATATTATGAAAATTTACAAAGTCTTGTAATAAAGTAATACCACAATTTCATAAAAGTATTATTGTTATCGGCTCAATGCCTTTTAATGGCCTGATATCATTTTGTAACTTCATGTAGCGTTTATTACAACGATATGTGAGGTTTTTTTAATTCCTTTACAAAACAATAACAAACCACACAAACGCGTTTTCTTCTGATAAAGTATTACTTGTCGTAATCGCTAGTAGTATTAATGCGACATTAGAATAAAGTCATTTCAGTCAATCGCTTAGAAATATAAAGATAGAAATTTTTGGGAGGATATTTTTATTATGAAAAAATTAGTAACAGCTACAACTTTAACAGCAGGAATCGGAGCAGCAATCGTAGGTTTAGATCACGGTCATGAAGCACATGCAGCAGAAACTGCTAACGCTCAACAATCAACACAATCAGCTAGTACACAAAGCACTAGCGGTAATTTATATACTGCAGGTCAATGTACTTGGTATGTTTACGATAAAGTTGGTGGCAACATCGGCTCTACTTGGGGAAATGCAAATAACTGGGCTTCTGCAGCATCAGCAGCAGGATATACAGTAAACAATTCACCTTCAGCTGGTTCAATCTTACAATCAAGTGAAGGCGCTATGGGCCACGTTGCATATGTTGAAAATGTAAACAGCGACGGTTCTGTTGAAGTATCAGAAATGAACTACAGTGGCGGACCATACTCTGTAAGTAACCGTACTATCTCAGCTAGTGAAGCTGGTTCTTATAATTATATTCACGTAAAATAAAACTTAACTTATTATTAATATATAGATAACAAATGACTGCGGTCATTTGTTATTTTTTTTGTTGAAAATCATACTCATTGCATGACACTATAGTTTTTGAGAAAATGGTGGAGTTTATTACATATTTAAGGAGGTCTACTATGCAATGGCTTAAAGTATTTTTAGCTGGTTTGGTAGAAGTTATTTGGGTTACTGGTTTGAATAAAGCCGACTCATTGTTTGCGTGGCTTATCGTCGCGATTTTTATTGTTTTAAGTTTTTATTTAGTTATAGCCGCTTGTAAAACATTACCTGTAGGTACAGTCTACGCCGTTTTCGTCGGCATGGGGACCATTGGTACAGTATTAGTCGACATATTCTTTTTCCATGAACCATTTAGTTTATTAAAACTTATTTTAATAGCTTTATTAATCATTGGCATAATCGGACTAAAATTAACTACGACTGAAGGTGAAGCATAATGGCATGGTTAATATTAGTAGCAGCTGGTTGTATGGAAATCGTAGGTGTTATTATTTTAAATGAACTGACAAAGCGTAATAGTAAATCACTGATAGTCGCACTTGCCATCGCCTTTATTTGTAGTTTCAGCACATTAAAAGTTGCTATGCTTCATATTCCTATGGGTACTGCCTACTCTGTGTGGAGTGGTATAGGTACTGGTGGGGGCACGATTGTTGGTATGTTATTTTACAAAGAATCTAAAAGCATCGCACGTATTTTCTTTATTGGGTTAATTATAGTAGCAGTTATAGGATTAAAATTAATAAGTTAAAACACTACTGTTTGTGACTCTTTAAAATCTTTATTATACTAGGGGTAAAGGATGTGAACACAAATGTCAAAAGTATTTATTGCCGGAGCAATACCACAAGTAGGTTTGGATTTGCTCGAACAACACTTTGAAGTTTCTGTTTATGAAGGTACTGGTATAATAGATCAACAAACATTAAAAGATGGCGTCAAAGATGCCGATGCTTTAGTTAGTTTACTTTCTACTAATGTTGATAAAGAAATTATCGACGCTGGTAAAAATTTAAAAATCATTGCAAACTATGGTGCTGGCTTTAATAATGTTGATATTGATTATGCAAGACAAAACAATATCGATGTTACAAACACACCTAAAGCTTCAACTGATGCAACTGCTGAATTAACAATTGCATTAGTTTTATCGGTAGCTAGAAGAATTCCTGAAGGTGACAAATTATGTCGTACCACTGGTTTTGACGGCTGGGCGCCTTTATTCTTTAGAGGCCGTGAAGTATCGAAAAAAACGATTGGTATTATCGGTTTAGGGGAAATTGGTAGCGCCGTTGCTCGTCGTGCCAAAGCCTTTGATATGGACATTTTGTACACAGGACCACATCAAAAACCAGAAAAAGAACGCGAAATTGGTGCTAAGTATGTAGACTTAGAAACTTTACTAAAAAATGCTGACTTTATAACTATCAATGCAGCTTACAACCCTTCACTACATCACCAAATTGATAAAGAACAATTTGAAATGATGAAACCAACAAGTTATTTAATCAATGCATCAAGAGGTCCAATTGTAAATGAACAAGCACTCGTTGATGCCTTAAAATCACAAGAAATTGAAGGTGCTGCACTAGATGTATTTGAGTTTGAACCTGAAATAAATGATGAACTAACAACATTAGATAATGTTGTTATAACGCCACACATTGGTAATGCTACATTTGAAGCACGCGATATGATGTCTAAAATTGTGGCCAACGATACGATTAGTAAACTTTCAGGTGACGAACCACAATTTAAAGTAAACTAAACAACTTAACAAGATTTATCAAATATCTTGTTAATAATAAACAGCAAAACGACGGTCACTTTGGAATCCCATTGTAACCGTCGTTATTTTATATATACACTTAACTTTCATACTAAGAGATATTATATTAATCTTTTCAGCTAGCCACTTAAAATTATTACTTTGAATCGCGAGCCAATGAAGTTAACACCTAGAATTTATAAAGCATGTTACTTCAACATAAAGCTCAATTTCTTTCTATCCACGAAGTCTTTTATTTTGAGCAAGACTCCTGACGGAATAGAAAGTGTCTCGAGACCACAGGCTCGAGCCTTTCCCGTAGGAAAGCGTAGCTCAAAATATATATTCACACACCACTTCCCTTTTAAAATAAAGATGAAGGTATGATTTAACCGAATAACACCGTTGTTTTCATTCCCATTAACACACTTTATTTTGAGCAAGACTCCTGACGGAATAGAAAGTGCCTCGAGACTACAGGCTCGAGCCTTTCCCGTAGGAAAGTGTAGCTCAAAATATATATCCACACACCACTTCCCAATTAAAATAAAGATGAATGAAATGGCTAAGCCAATAACACTGTCGTTACCATTCCCTTTAACACACTTTATTTTGAGCAAGACTCCTGACGGAATAGAAAGTGCCTCGAGACTACTGGCTCGAGCCTTTCCCGTAGGAAAGCGTAGCTTAAAATATATTACTCACATCACACTTCCCAATAAAAAAAAGATGAATGAAATGGCTATCTAAATTATTAACATAACTTAGTTTTTGTTAATTCCATTCCCATTTATACACTTTTATTTTGAGCGAGACTCCTAACGGAATAGAAAGAGCCTCGAGACTACAGGCTCGAGCCTTTCCCGTAGGAAAGCGTAGCTCAAAATATATTATTCACACACTACTCCCCAATTAAAATAAAGATGAATGAAATGACTAAGCCAATAACACTGTCGTTACCATTCCCTTTAACACACTTTATTTTGAGCAAGACTCCTGACGGAATAGAAAGTGCCTCGAGACTACAGGCTCGAGCCTTTCCCGTAGGAAAGCGCAACTCAAAATAATTATTATTACAAACCAAGATACATATAAAAAACCAATCAACACATTTAAGTTTCAAACATGTTGATTGGTTATTAGCATTTCTATTCTTACTTATCTTTCATTTTATAAATAAACTTAGTTTGATTAGAAATTAATTTATTTGGTATCAACTTCGTAATAAAATTTCTCACCTTAATAACTAATCCATTCGAACTTTGCGCAATTTTACCAATTGATCTCGATTTCTTAATAACCTTTTTCGTATGTCCCACACGTAATGCATCATAACGTGATAATGCTTCATCAAAGTCATAAGATTTAAGACAATTTGCTAATACAATTGCATCTTCCATCGCTTGCCCAGCGCCTTGTCCTAAATTAGGCGTCGTTGCATGTGCAGCATCTCCTAATAGTAACGTACGTTCATAAACAAAAGTTTTTAACGGTTTTAAATCATAAATGTCATGTAACAAGATACCAGTTTCCTCTTGCTTATCTAAGACCATTCTTACTTCATTTGGTAAATGATTATACCTAGCCTGCAAATGCGGTTTAGCATAAGCTTTAAATTTGTCATCTTGTTCGTTAGCATTAACAGAAATAAACCAATATGCTTCATTATTGATTAATGGTACGATACCTACTCGCCCTTTTTTAGTCCAATACTCTTTAGCTATATGAGGTTCTTTTAAATGAATATCTTGTACTAAACCTCGAAAGACAGTATAACCTTGATAAATAGGTTTACTTTCTGGTTCAACACTTGCTCTAACATGTGAGTGTAAGCCGTCAGCACCAATACATAAATCAAACGATTTACTATCATGATGCGCAAAGTGAACCTCTACTTTATCACTATTATTCTCAACACGTATTACGTTATGATTTGTATAAATAGTAGAAGGATCAACATAAGATTTAATAACGTCTAGCAATGTTTGACGACGTAACGTTAAATTGACGGTATTTTCTTTCAAAGTAGCCATTGAAAGTGTTTTACCCTTATCATCTAACACTTCCATTGCTTTTATTAATTGACCAGCATTTTTAATACCTTTAGCTAAATCATGACCTGCTAATTTAGCGAGTACATTACCACCAATACCTATACCTGCACCTAATTCTTCAACAGTCTCATTACGTTCATATATCTCTACTTCATGTCCCTGTTCTTGTAATAAAGCTGCGGCAGTTAGTCCGCCTATACCTGCACCAATAATTGCTATTTTCAATTTCCTTGCACCTCAAATCTAAAATTGATGAAATAAACAAAAAAGTCACGAAAATTATATTATTATGCCATTACTTGCTTAGTAATTTACAAGTAATGATGCTTATTAATATGATCTTTTTTAATGCCTAGTTGTTCATAATAATGTTTCATTACTTGAGCGATATTATCATCCCAATTTATATCACTCGCATATTGATGCTTACCTGGGTCTTCAGGATGCCATCTCATTTGATATAAAGATAATTGATTATTATCAAAATAATTTTCTCTGACAAATTTTGCACCACCCATAATTGCCTTATCTGGTGAGTCCCACTTTTCTTTCTTTGCATAACTACTACCATGATGTAAGGCATTTTCATCAAAAGCACCTATACCAAAAAAGTTATAATATCGTTTACCATCATCTTTTAAACCTTGTGCTAATTCTGATTTACCATTACCAGTCTCGACAAGTGCGTGACTAATTAGATAAATAACATTTACATCATATTTATCTTGGGCATCTAAAAATGCTTGTCCCTTATTTTTAAATACGCCTTTATCACGCAACATATGATTAACTTCTTTTTTTGACAAAGCTACTTTTTCCGTAATTTGCATATGGTTAATATTGTCGTTCTTATCGTCTACTTTCATTGCCTTACTAACATCTGTTTTTGATGCATTTTCAAAACCATTACTCGTGGCCTTTGTATTTAAAGCGCCATTACCAACTTGTTTATTTACCGCTTCTTTAAACGTATAATTTCTTTCATTATGAAATAAATTCGTTTCATTAATAATTAATAAAATGGCAAAAACCACTAATATAACGATTAAAATTATTGTTGGTAGGCGCTTTTTAATGCGCTCGTCCATTGTATTAAGATCCCCCTGCAGGTTAATTAGGTTAATATTTTATATGCTATAACAATAACAAATATGACAACGACAAATGAAACATTTACCGCAATTCTCATGCCTTTTTTGTCTCTAAATAAAGCATTAAAAATAACCAGACTAATCGCTAATGACGCAACAAACATAGCTATCGCCGGTATGAGCTTCATCAGAATTAATAAAATAATTCCTATAACGAGTAATATATTAGAAAATATAGCCATTATTTTAATGATATTTGGATTGATAAGCAGTCCACTCCTTTACCTAGTTACACGTCTTATAGTGACGCAACAATTCAAATTGTACCATAATTTAACATAAAGCTATATCACAATAACACAACAAAAAAGCATACAGCCATTTGAACACGTGCGATAGTGTTCAAATGGTGTATGCAATTAAAATTAATATTATTCTCTAGACATACCTCGTAGCATATTTAACATATACGTAAGACTCTTGTTCATCTCGTCGTCTCGTAATACACCCATTAAACCTGTAATTGACGTTTTTTGATTAGGATTAGCTTGATTTGCAACACGTAAACCTTTTGAAACTTTGTTTAGCATTGTCGTTAAATCATCAACATTTAAATCACCTAATAAAAAGACGAGTGAAGCCATGTTAGATATCAACCCAGTATATTGTTCTTTGTTTAATTCCACAGCAAATTTGTTAGCAATAACGCCTCTACCATTCACTGCACCAGACATAGCATCTAAAAGCTTAGCATCATCTAGTGCTTTAACTAAGTTAATTGCTTTTAAAATGCTATCTTTGTTTTCAGCTATAGCATCTGTAACTTCGCTCAGGCTTTCTGCTTTAATTTGTTCTTCTGACTTTTCTATTCGATTAATTTTACTAATTCTTTCAGCCATTATTTATCCACCTGATTTCCTGGGAAAATATAGTCGCCACGTTCCCATTTCTTCTGTACTTGAACGCTATATTGCGGTTTGCGTTGTTTATCTACACGGAAGTTTGTTGGATTTAATGGTGATTTACCACGGCGTGTTTTAACTTCCATACGACAACTTGTACGTTTGTAAGACGGTGTATCAGTATCTTTATCTACTTCGCTATTCGTTAATAAATTAATAGCACCATTATCGCCATGTAGCATCGCATTATTATTTAAAGGTATGTAAATTTCTTTACCTTTAACTCGGTCTGTTACGTGAACGATAATTTCAACTTCACCAGTATCAGAAATTAGTTTTACTTCAGCACCTTCATGAATGCCACGATCTTCAGCTAACTCAGGTGAAATTTCTACAAAGGTATTAGGCATTTTATATTCTAAGCCTGGCACTTTATAAGTCATGTTTCCTTCATGGAAATGCTCTAATAAACGACCATTATTAACATGTAAATCATAAACTTCATTTTCTTTAAAGAAGTTATCAAATGATAATGGGAAGAATTTAGCTTTTTTGTTTTCAAAGTTGAAACCATCTAAATATAATATTGGTTGATCTGTACCGTCTTCAGCAACAGGCCATTGTAAACTATTATATCCTTCTAAACGGTCATAACTTACGCCAGAATATAATGGCGTTAATCTAGCTATCTCATCCATAATTTCACTTGGATTATTGTAATTCCAATCATAACCTAATGATTTTGCAACAAGTTGGATAATTTGCCAATCCGGTTTAGAATCACCTTTCGGATCAAAGGCTTGATACAGACGTTGGATACGTCGTTCTGTATTAGTAAATGTACCTTCTTTTTCAAGTGATGGACTGGCAGGTAATATTACGTCAGCATAAGTAGCTGTAAAAGTAAAGAACTCATCTTGTACGACTAAGAACTCAACTTTTTCTAATGCTGCTTGTACGAAATTAATATTAGAGTCTACAATACCTGTATCTTCACCATATAAATACAACGCACCGATTTCGTCATTGTGAATACCTTCCATCATTTGGTGGTTGTCTCTACCTGCTTTAGCGGGTAATTCTGTACCATATTCTTGTTCAAATTTAGCACGAATTTTATCATCTGTTACTAATTGATACCCTGGGAATTGGTCTGGCATGCTACCCATATCACTACAACCTTGTACGTTATTGTGACCACGTAAAGGATATGCACCTGAACCCGGCTTTCTATAGTTACCAGTAGCTAACAATAAATTAGAGATAGAAGTAGACGTATCACTACCAATATCTTGTTGTGTTACACCCATAGCCCAGCAAATTGATACTGCTTCTGCATCAACAACTTGATGTGCAAAGGCAATTAAATCTTCTTTAGGAATACCAGTTGTTTCTTCGGCAAATTCCATTGTAAATGGTGCTAAAGACTCATAATATTCATTGAAGTTATCTACCCATTCATCGATAAATGATTGATCTTGTAATCCTTGATCAATGATATATTTTGTAACTGCTGAAATCCATACTAAATCAGTACCTGGTTTAGGTTGATAGAAATAATCCGCACGTTCTGCCATTTCATGTTTTCTAATATCAAAAACAGTTAAGTTGTTGTTATACAACTTGTGACCACGTTTAATTCTAGACGCGATGACTGGATGAGCTTCGGCAGTATTCGTACCAATTAAAACAACCATACTTGCTTTTTCTAAATCATCTATAGAACCTGAGTCACCACCGTGACCTACAGTTCTAAATAAACCTTTAGTAGCTGGTGCTTGGCAATAACGTGAACAATTATCGACGTTGTTAGTTCCGATAATTTGACGAGCAAGTTTTTGCATTAAATAAGATTCTTCGTTTGTTGCTTTAGAAGATGAAATAAATGCTAAACCATCTGAACCTTTTTCTTCTTTTACTTTGTTGAAATTATCAGATACTACTTTTAAAGCTTCATCCCATTCCACTTCATAAAATTCACCATCTTTACGTACTAAAGGTTTCGTTAAACGTTCGTCAGAATCTACATAATCCCAACCAAATTTACCTTTAACACAAGATGAAATTTTATTTGCAGGAGATTCAGGTTGTGGTTGAACCTTTAAGACTTCACGGTCTTTTGTCCATACATCAAATGAACATCCAACACCACAATATGTACATACTGTTTTAGTTTTTTGGATGCGTTCTTTACGCATTGCCGCTTCAGAATCTGACACAGCAAACAACGGACCATAACCTGGTTCCGCTTTCTTAGTTAAATCAATCATCGCAGCAAGTGAACCTGGTTCCATATCTGTCATATAACCAGCGTTACCTTCCATATTCACTTCCATCATTGCATTACATGGACAAACCGTTGCACATTGGCCACAACCAACACAAGATGAGTCATTGATCGTAGTATCATTGTCCCAAATTACTCTCGGTTGTTGGCGTTCCCAGTCAATCGTTAATGTTTCATTGACTTGTACATCTTGACAAACTTCTACACAACGACCACATAAAATACATTGATTTGGATCATAGCGATAAAATGGACCATAATCTTTTTCGTATGGCTTTTCTTTATATTCATAAGTTTGATGTTCAAGACCCCATTGGTCCATCGTATTATGAATTTCGCAATCTCCATTATTATAGTCACAAACGGTACAGTAGAGTTGGTGTTTCTCTAAAATTCTGTCTAGCGCTTCTTTTTGACTTGTTTGGACTCTATCATTTTGTGTGTTTACAACCATAGGTTTATTAATTGTTGTGCTACATGCACGAGCAATTTGTCCATCTATTTCTACAGTACATGTATCACACGTTTGGATAGGCCCTAACGATTCGTTATAACAAATTGACGGTACGAAAGTATCTTGAGATTTAATAAACTCAAGTAAATTTGTACCCGGTTCTACTAAATAGTCCTTACCATCTAGCGTAATTATTAAATGCGTTTGCATTACAACAGCCCCTTTTATTATTTGATGCCCGACTGACAAAGGTGACATTTTTCTATTTCAATAAGCCCCACACTCATTAAAGATAGAATTATACCTAGTGTATACCCAATAAACTAAAATGTTAAGGTATTTCACAACATTTTTCACATTCTTTTTTTATGAAATTTAAATCGTCTTATAACTATTTTAGCTAAAAAATATTAGGTTTTAATGAACGCTAATATAACTGAGCGTATAAAAAAAGAGACCTTCTGTTAACAGAAGGTCTCTATCTCAATCTTTATACTGTGAAGTTGCGAGCTTATATGCCCAGATTATCGTCTATAGCTGATTTAATGCTTTTTAATGAATCTTCACTTGGTACGAAGTAATACAATCCATCGTCTTGAATGCCACCTTGACCGTCTAATTGATGTCTATTTACTGTGTCATTTGCTTTTTTGTATTTGCCTCTAATTGTGTTAATGTCACCAATTGATAAGTCAGTTTTCACATTATCTTTGACGTGATTCATTAAAGAATTGAAGTGTGTTACAGATTTAACGCTTGTCAATTTGTTTGCTAGAGCTTCCATAACAATTTGTTGTCTTTGTTGTCTACCGAAGTCTCCACCTGCGCCACTTTCTTTTCTACTTCTGATAAATGCCATAGCTTGCTTACCATTTAAGTGAACTTTTTGTCCTTTTTCAAAGCTTTGACCATCATATGAGAAAGTACTATTACTTACAACTGTTACACCACCAAGTGTGTCAATCATTTCTTTCATACCGTCCATATCGATTGTTGCATAATGATCAATAGGCACGTTTAATAATTTTTCTAAAGATTTAACAGCCATGTCAGGTCCGCCATAAGCATATGCGTGATTGATTTTTTCGGTTGTCCCTTTACCTACTATTTTAGCTTGTGTATCACGAGGAACACTTACGATTTCAGAAGTTTTTTTCTTAGGATTCATAGATACGACCATAATTGAATCACTACGTTGGCCACCGTTATTCGCAGCACGTTTAGCGTCTGAATCTACCCCAAAAAATGCGATTGTGAACGGTTCACCTTTTTTTAAACTTACATCTTTACTTCTTAATGATGACTTATTTCTATCTAAAGGATTATGTATTGCGTTTCCTACTGATAGTATTTTAAACCCTAAATAAATTACTGCAATAACAGCTAATAATGCAAGTATGCCAATTATCCATAAAATAGCTTTTTTCGGCGCACTCATCTTTTTCTTTGTATAGTAATCTGAGCGGTTCACTCACATCACTCCTATTCTATTTTTCTTTTTTAATTACTTATCAAATATTATATATTAAACGTCATATAAAAGCATAGTGCTTTAGACCTATATTTTAATTTATATAGAATTAATTAGTTAAAATTTTTCATAACCATTTCCACTATTTAATATATTCAAAATTTCCTCGTGACAACCTTCGTTACTAATAATAAATGGTCCACTCGTAGCAAAATCAAGTTTTTCGTTGCTTAGTGTCGTCATTTTAAGACCTAATTCTTGTGCGAATAAAAACTGTGCTGCAATGTCCCATGGTTTTGGATTTGTATTAATATGTGCACCAAATTGTCCATGTATTACTCTTACTGAATCTAAACCACATGATCCAATAAAACGGTAACTAAATGCTGCGTCGTATAGCGCATTAATCGTGTCATTATTCATTACTTGTGAATTAAATGAAATAATTAAATCCTTTAACGGTTGAGGTTCGGGTTTTTTAATTTGTGTGTCATTCGTATACGCACCTTGTCCTTTTATAGCCTTATGTAATGTTTGATTCGGATAATCATATATGTATGAAAGTGTTGGTATACCATCAACAAAATACCCTAAGATAATACAATAATCATATTGTTGTTTGACTAAATTAGTCGTTCCATCGATTGGATCCATTATCCAAACATGACCTTCTTTTGGTTTAATATCATCATTATTTTTTTCTTCTGCAAAAAGTTGATGCTGCGGATAGTTTTCGCTTAGAAATTGTTCGAAATGTTGTTGGATAGTTTTATCAACGTTCGTAACTAAATCAAATCTATTTTTTTTAGTCGTAGTTTCCATTTCAGCAATTAATTGTGGTATAACAGCATCTAATGTACTTAACCATTCTCTAATATGTTTATCTATTTGTAGTAAGTCTTCTTTTTCCATTATTACACCTCTCAACACTTTTTTACCTTTGCATAATTTTCTTCATTCTACCATATATCCCCTTGTTCAACTATCATACTTTTACCACTCTATAATGAAACAAAAAAACCGACTAGTTTAACTAGCCGGCATTAGAAAGGAAAGTAAGTAATAAATATTGAAGATGTTTGAATAGTAACTAAAGCAATTAAATATTCAACAAAACTATATGTATATAGCTACCCCTTTGTTTTTCTTTAATGCTATCCCCTTTGTTACTGATTAATATATTAACATATGTCGCACAATAATGTAAGCGTTTTCTTAAAATTTTTTAATAAAACCTGTCTGAATATCGTCATCATCGTATTTGTGCTATACTAAATGTAATATGTAATGATTTGGGAGGTGACTTTCTTTGAACAAACGCGAAAGACAAAATATGATTGTAAATGCAATTCATCATAATAAACAAATAACTGCAGCTGAATTAGCTAACAATCTCAAAGTTTCCAAACGTACTATATTAAGAGATATACAAGATTTAGAAGATCAAGGTGTTAAAATTTTAGCTAAACATGGCAAGTTGGGCGGCTATCAATTGCAAGAATCTCAACATAATTACGCAATCGAACTTACAGAAAGTCAGTTATCTGCTCTATTTCTTGTGTTAAATGAAAGCCAATCAATTTCCACATTACCTTATAAAGAAGAAATATCAGCAATAATTAAAAAATGTTTAAACTTACCATATAGTAAAATGAGAAAGACACTCAAACGATTAGATCGTTATATCAAATTTGAGCAACATGAACATGTAGCATTACCTTCACTATTTTCCGATTTATTAATTTATTGCACTGAACGTAATGTAATGTCAATGGAATACTTTGATGAGGAACAATTATTTACAGAAAATGTTATTTTCATTGGATTAATTTGTGAAAATGGACTTTGGAAAGCGGTCGTTTTCGAGATAGGACTTGGTAGTACTAGTGAAATTCCTATCGCAAATATTCAAGATATAGCTTACTCATTTGAGAAAAAAATAAAAACGCAAGATATATCTATTAAAAACTATCGTGAATTTTTAAATCCAACTGAAGTCTAAACTCCAGTTGGATTTATGCTATTTATCATTACATTAAAATTGTAATGATAAATGCTATTAAGTTATTCAACATATGCAAGCAGACGCTTACCCCTAATTTTCTTCCAGATTTTAAATAAGCATAGACGATACCAATCGCAATAATGCAATAACTTCCAAATTCTAACGGCGAGGCTGCATCTGTAACGTGCATAAAACTAAATGCAATGACAGATATAACTCCCATTATTTTGAAATTGAATTTTTTTCCTAACTCCCCGATTAAAAGATGTCTAAAAAATAATTCTTCAATAAAAGGACCAACGATGACTATTAGTATAAAGGTGATTGGTAAAAATACTGGGTTACTAAAAATGACTTGTAACGATAATTCATTTTGCGTTTCCTCAAACCCTAAGTCTCCAGGTAAATACTGTACGCCATAATTATATATGTAAGACAGTAGATATGTAATTACAAATACTAACACTATAAATTTCCAATGTTTTACTATGTAATTAAAATTTTCATTAAATCGAGCCACAAAACTTTTTCTTTTTAAGACCCAATAACAAACTATAGTTGCCGTATAGGCAAGTAGTTGTACCAATGCTCCTAACATGACATGTTCACTTTTAGATAAATCGTCAACCACAACACTGGAATAAAATCTGCCTAACAATATAAAAATAATCATCGCTACGATGAGTATTGGGATTACTAAAAAATCAATCTTATTTATTTTAATTTTGCTATACTTCTCACTTCTCAACATAGTTGTACCTCGCTCTATCCTACTTCTCACTCATCTCTCTTATTTGAAAGGAATGTATATATTTAATGATACTACAACAATTAATAAAATTAGAACAGCAAATCAACAGCCTATTAAATGATATTGAACTTTTTAAATTTGCCTACATTACTAATGATAAAAAACTTAATACTTACCAAAACAACGTAAATGACAATATTCATAACTTATATAACGATTTAAAGGAACAACCAATTATACATACTTCCCTTCTGCATTATAAGTTTTTTAATTTTTTAACTGATTGTTATTATAATCCGATTGAACCTTTGGATAATGGAAATACTAAAGTATACATTGAAGACATACAAAGAAGATTGCTTTTATTACATGAAAGTATCGTCTTTATATTGAAATAATATTTCAATTAATATTGAACTCCTACGCCAAATTGTAATACTATTTCATATATTGTATAATGTAATCGATTACATAAGAATGGAGGGATACTACAATGCACGGTTTTGCTGTTTATTTAGGACAAAATATAAACAAAAACTATATTCAAACTATGATTGATTTGAATTATGACACCATTTTCACGTCGATGCAGATACCAGAGGAAAACGACGCTACTAAAATAGAGTATCTAACGTCTCTTTTAACCTTCTTACAACATACGAACATAACTTACATTATAGATATAAACCCTATATTACTAACTGAATCTTTATATAATGATTTATCATTTCCAAATGCGAATATTGTAATTCGCATAGATAACGAAACATCTAAGGCGGTCGTAAATGACATTATCAAACACGGTTTCAAATGTTGTTTAAATGCCAGTACAGTTTCTCATCATTTATTAAATGATTTATATCACTCAGTGACCAACTTTGATCAAATACTTTATTGCCATAATTATTACCCTCGTCCAGATACAGGACTTGATTGTAACCATGTCGCACATCAAAATAAATTAATTTTATCATTTAACAACGAAGCAGTTATTTATGGTTTTATACCAGGAAGTACAACAAGAGGTCCATTACATAAAGGTTTGCCAACCTTAGAAGAAGCTCGTTTTGGTAATCCTATTGTAAATGCGCATAACTTATTAGCAACCGGCATTAACAATGTACTCATCGGGGATAGCGCTATAAATTATGATGAAGCATCTCTGATAAGTGATTATTTGCATAAACAGCATATTTCTTTAAATGTGACGTTGTTTGATAAGCAGTATGAACAAATTTTTCAACATCAACATACGTCGCGACCTGATAATCCTGCGACTAGTATTCGGTCGCAAGAAGCAAGGTCATATTGTCAAACAACTATCATGCCACTAAATACCGATGTGAGAAATAAAGGTGATATAACGATTGATAATCATTTGAACGGCAGATATGAAGGAGAATTACAAATGATGAAGTCTAACTTACCTAGTCATCCACATGTCAATGTTGTAGGCCATATTGACGAAGACGATATTGCTTTATTACATTGTATAAAATGTAACTATACTTTTTCATTAAACATAAATTAAAGGAGATGAATAAAGTGAATCATTTATCTACAGAAAAAAGAAATAACGCTACACAACACTTAGACGAAATGACTATTCAAGAGGCACTTACAGTTATGAATCAAGAAGATCAAAAAGTAGCTTTATGTATTGAACAGTTATTACCTCAACTTGCTGAAGTCGTTAACTTAACTACACAACAATTTAATCAAGGTGGCAGGATTATTTATATTGGGGCTGGAACAAGTGGTCGTTTGGGTGTACTTGATGCGGCAGAATGTGTACCTACTTTCAATACTACGCCAGAAGAAGTCATTGGGCTTATCGCGGGTGGTCAACAAGCTATGACTCAAGCTATTGAAGGCGCTGAAGACAGTGAAATCGGTGCTCAAAACGATTTACAAAGTATTAATTTAACTTCATCGGATGTAGTTATTGGCATCGCTGCTAGTGGTAGAACGCCTTATGTTATAGGTGGTTTAAAATATGCACAGTCTATAAACGCTCACACTGTAGCTATCGCATGTAATACAAACGCTGAAATTAGTAATTATGCTCAATTTCCTATCGAAGTCGATGTGGGACCTGAAGTACTGACAGGTTCAACACGATTAAAGTCAGGCACCGCACAAAAATTAATTTTAAATATGATTTCTACCATCACTATGGTGGGTGTAGGAAAAGTTTACGGTAATCTTATGGTAGACGTGAAACCAACGAATAATAAATTAAACGACAGGGCAATAAATATTATTCAAGAAATATGTAATATCGACGCGCAATTAGCAAAAAACCTCTATGACAATGCACATCAAAACTTAAAGGTAGCTGTCGTCATGTATTTATGCGATTTAGATGCTGATGCAGCTGTTAATAAGTTACAAAACAATAACGGCATTATTAAAGAAGCTATCAAATAAATAATAAAGGTGGTTAATCATATGTCAAAAGAACAAAAATTAGCCGATCAAATTATATCCGCAGTCGGTGGTATGGACAATATAGACAATATAATTAATTGTATGACAAGAGTACGTATTAAAGTTATCGATGAAAGTGACGTAAACTATGATACTTTAAAATCTATTGAAGGTGTGCTCGGAGTCGTTAACGACGATCGTGTGCAAGTCGTTGTGGGACCAGGAACTGTTAATAAAGTTGCTAATCATATGGCAGAACAAAGTGGTGTGAAATTAGGTGATACCATCCCCCACCAACGACAAACGTATAGAGAAGCGGCAGAATCTAAAGCTGCGCAAAACAAATCAGAATTTCAAAGTAAGCAAAAGCGTGGTAAATTTAATAAATTATTAAAAACAATTGCTAATATCTTTATTCCTTTAATACCAGCTTTTATCGGTGCTGGTTTAATTGGAGGTATTGGCGCGGTATTAAGTAACTTAATGCAAGGTGGTCAAATATCTGGAGAATGGGTTACTCAACTTGTGACAGTCTTTAACGTAATTAAAGATGGTATGTTGGCTTATTTAGCAATCTTTGCAGGTATTAACGCAGCAAAAGAATTCGGAGCAACACCAGGCTTAGGTGGCGTTATTGGTGGTACAACATTGTTAACAGGGTTAACAGATAAAAATGCAATTACGAATATATTTACTGGTGATCATTTGCAAGCAGGCCAAGGTGGGATAATTGGTGTAATTTTTGCAGTTTGGTTGCTTAGCTTAGTTGAAAAGAGATTACATAAAATCGTACCCAACGCTATAGACATTATTATTACGCCGACGTTAACACTGTTAGTTATTGGTTTAATGACTATATTTATCATAATGCCTTTAGCAGGATTTGTATCTACAGGACTTGTGTCAGTAATAAACTGGGTTATCGGTATTGGTGGTATCTTTAGTGGCTTTATTATAGGCGCTTTTTTCTTACCATTGGTTATGTTAGGATTACATCATATATTTACCCCTATTCATATCGAAATGATAAATCAAACAGGCGCAACGTATTTATTACCAATAGCAGCAATGGCAGGTGCTGGGCAAGTTGGTGCAGCTATTGCGTTATGGTTTAGATGTCGTAAAAACAAAACATTACGTGATACAATTAAAGGTGCTTTACCTATAGGTTTCTTAGGTATCGGTGAACCACTTATTTACGGTGTCACTTTACCTTTAGGCAGACCATTCTTTACAGCTTGTATTGGTGGTGGCATTGGAGGTGCTGTGGTCGGTGGTATCGGACATATAGGTGCTACTGCAATAGGACCTAGTGGTATATCTCTTTTACCACTAATATCCGACCATATGTATTTAGGTTACATTGCAGGACTACTCGCAGCATATATAGGTGGCTTTGTATTCACTTATCTATTCGGTACAAATAAAGCTATGCGAGAATCTGATCATTTAGGTGATTAACTATGAAAAATGTACTTCATCAAATAGAGAGTAAATATCAAGATTTCACAAAAAGTGAAAAGAAAATAGCGGACTTTATATTAAAGTGTCCGCACCTTATTATAAAAATGTCTGTACAAGATTTAGCCAAAGAAATAAATACGAGTACCGCTTCAATCGTTCGTTTCAGCAAAAAGATTACGAATCAAGGTTTCCAAGAGTTAAAAATTTACGTATCCCGTTATTTACCTTCGGATACGACAAAAAATAATTATATGGAAATTATTAACAACGAAGCAGTAGATACATTAAAGAGTAAGATGTTAACACGTGCTACGGACACAATGACATACACTGCTCAACAAATCGACAATGATACGATTGATGAAGTATGTAATGTATTAAAACAGTCACGTACTATTTTTCTTTTTGGTTATGGTGCTTCTTCAATTATCGTCAATGATTTATTTCAAAAGTTATCTAGAATTGGTTTAAATGTCCGTTTGATGGAAGAAACGCATTTATTTATGACTACACTGGCAACACATGATGCGAATGATTGTATAATATTCGTGACTAATCAAGGTCATCATAGCGAAATGCAATCCATGGCTAAGGTAGCAAACGACTATCAAATACCTATCGTTACGATAACAAGCACACATTCTAACCCTATTGCTAATATGTCGAATCATACAATTGTTTATGGTTCGACAGATGAAAATGAATTACGTATGGCAGCTACTACTTCATTATTTGCGCAACTCTTTACTGTAGATGTATTATATTATCGTTATATATCGCTACACTATCGTGAAGCGTTAGATTCTATTACGCAATCTAAAATGGCGTTAGATAATTATCATAAACATTTATCAAACATTAAATTTAAACATTAATAAAGCACTTCATAGTAGCCTAGATATGGCTTCACTATGAAGTGTTTTTTCACATTAAAATAAAGGACATATTCAAATTAAATTGAACATGTCCTTATAATATATTATATTTGATCTTTTTTACTTAATTTATGATAGCCTTTTGCGAAATAGAAAATTGTCATAAATGCTAAGAATACAATTCCGATAACAACTGATACTACAGTTTCTTTATTAAATAACATACCAATAAGTACTAATAAGAAGAATAAAATAGTAACATAGCTAGCAAATTTACCACCCGGCATTGTGAATGGGTGTCCTTCTGCTTTTTCAGGATATAATTTTCTAAATCTTAAATGACTAATTAATATCATAAACCATGGCACCATACCAGGTAAGATTGACGCACTGTATACATATACGAAGACGCTATCTGCACCTTTAATAAGTAAAGGTAAAATTACGTTTAATAAGGCACCAATTAAAATACCAATTGCAATCGCAATAACTGTATATGCTGGCACACCATTTTTCATTACTTTTAAGAATACTTTAGGCATTTGCCCTTTTTGAGCTAACGTGAAAGTCATTCTACTTGCACTAAATATACCTGAGTTACAACCAGACATTGCAGCTGTTAATACTACAAAGTTAATTAATCCAGCAGCAAATGTAATACCTACTTTAGCAAATGTAGCTGTAAACGGACTACCGATATTACCAAGTTCATCCCAAGGATAAACAGTAACAATAACGAAAATTGCACCTAGGTAGAAAATTAATATACGCCATATGATACCATTAACTGCGCTTTTTATATTTTTTTGTGGGTCTTTTGTCTCACCGGCAGAGATACCGATAAGTTCAACCCCTTGATATGATCCAATAACAATTGATAATGCAAAGAAGAAGCCTAACCAACCATTAGGCATAAAGCCACCGTTTGACCATAAATTAGATAAACCAATTGCATGACCACCGTTACCGAAGCCAAAGAATATTAAACCTAAACCTGCAACAATCATTAAGATAATTGTTACTACTTTGATCATCGCAAACCAGAATTCAAATTCACCAAATGCTTTTACAGAAACTAAGTTAGCGCCTAGTAATAATAAGACTACGATAACGCCCGGAATCCATTGAGGTAAATTCGGGAACCAGAAATTCATATACTCACCGACGGCTATAACCTCACTCATACCGACGACAATCCACTGGAATATATTACTCCATGCTGTTAAATAACCAGCAACTGGATGTATGTAATCACTCGCAAAGTTAGCAAATGAGCCTGTTGTTGGATATAAGTAAACCATTTCACCCATTGCTCTCATAACTAAGAATAAAAATAAACCTGCAATTAAATAAGCAAATATAACTGAAGGTCCAGTCCATTTAATTGTACTCGTTGCCCCCATAAATAGTCCGACACCGATAGTACCACCAAGTGCGATCATTCTAATTTGACGAGCACTCAGCCCCCTATGTAATTCTGTTTCATCATTCATTTAATTCTAACCCCATCTCTCTCTTGAAAATAAACGAACATTTTAATGTTATATCTCGTTAGTATACTATAAATTTTTAATAAAAAACACAGTTTTCAAAATGTAAGGGCTTTCACAACCCCTCATATATTCTATGATACTTTCATTAAAATTGCAAAAGGTATTTTTATTTTGAATTAAAATTATTATGTTGTCTAAAAATCAAACCCTTTATAGCCCTATTGTTTTCTCGTTATAATAAAATAAAACAATATGCTATAATTTTCTCTATATTTACAAAAAGGAGTTCACTATGAACAAAAATTTATTCAGTCGTACCGTTACCATTACTATTATTTTTGGCATCCTGTTTTTTATACTGAATTACTTCGGTCAACATGATAGAAACATTCCCTATTTAGTAGGTAAATCTATTTTAGCTGCACTCGTTTTAGGTGTACTATATTTCACCTTATTTGCGATGATGCACACGCCTGAACTTAAATTTAAATTTGGAACGACTATTCCGATTGCGATGCTTATTTGTGTAATTATTGGTGGCATATTATCTGCTTTAAAAATAGCGATTATTGCCGGACTTGTTTTAGGTGTAATCGCTGGTTATATATGGGTTTATATCGATAAACGCAAACAAGGAGGTGGCCCTAAATGACTATCTTCTTAGGTATCGTAATAATTATTTTATTATTAGTGAGTTTGATACCCAACATGAGAGCTGCTAAAAATAGCAAACTTGCCGGTCAAAAAAGCACTCGTTTCAATATTATGATAGGCGTCGACGCCCTATTACTTGTATTAGTCATAGCAACGTTAATTTTTCAATTTCTAAAATAGTTAATACAAAAAAACAGATGATTATCTTTAAATTAGATAATCATCTGTTTTTTAATTTAAAATTTACTAGATAAAAAGAAATGATAAAGCAGACCGGCGCAAATCAAATAAATAATTGTACTCACTATAAATGATCTCATTTGGATTCTAAAAGGAATCTTTTTGTTAAAAATGGGTCCAAGTATCAGGTTACCTATAGCTAAAATAATAGGTCCTGCTAAAAAGAATAATATTAAATTTACAGTCATATTAAGCACCCTTCTTTGCGTTACGCTTCAAAATAGTTAGCAATTATATTTGCAGTACTCATATCTTTATCTAAATAAGCTACGCTTGCAAAATCTTGATTTTTAGTCATTTTATTCGTATTAACTATTACATCAAGACCTGCATTGATTGCTGCCGTCGCACCATTGACAGAATCTTCTAATGCCAGACAATTAGCGGGATTATAGTTTAAAGCTTGTACTGCTTTTAAATATAATTCTGGATTAGGCTTCACTTCAGTGACGTCTTCTCTACCTACGACTACATCAATATAATTTTCTAGCGCTAGTTGTTTAAATGCCGGATCGATAGACGATCTATAACTACTTGTTGCTATTGCCATAGGAATATGACGTTGTTTTAAATATTCCATTAATTTTTTTATTTCATCAAATATTGGTAGATCTTTGCTCGTATTATGATGCTCAATATATATTTTTTCTTTTTGTTCTTTACCTAGTTTATCCTCTAGATATTCGTGTAAATCATTGGCAGCACCACCAATTGAGCCCGTATAAAAATCTAGCGATACGGGTTCATGATTATGCTTGATTAAATGCTTGTTTATTATGTCATATAAATGTTTTTCAGTATCTATAATTGTACCGTCAAAATCAAATACTACCGCTTTATACATTGTTCATCCCCCAAACCGTGTTGTTTATTATATTTTCATTACTACACAGTTTATCACATAATATTTTCGTAAGTCATAAAGAAACTGAGATACGTTAACGTACCTCAGTTGTTATGTTATTATCTTTTGGACCAATATCTAGCAAGAATAGGCCCTGTAATATTGTGGACTAAACTAAACACGGCGCCAGGGACGGCAGCTAATAGATTGAAATGCACGGTTGCCAAGGAAACAGCTAAACCTGAATTTTGCATTCCCACTTCGATAGAAACAGCTTTTTTATCAGCTCTTTCTAATTTTAATAATTTAGCTAAGACATAACCTAAAGTGTAACCTACAATATTATGTAGAATAACGACCGCGAATATTAACAAACCTGTTTGTAATATTTGAGATTTGCTACCACCTACGACAGAGGCTAAAATTAATGAAATCGCAATAACAGATACTATCGGCAACGCCGTAGCAGATTTAGCAGCAAAGTTTTTAAACACTTTTTGTAAAATAAAACCAATAATAATTGGTATTAACACAACTTGGACTACTGACCATAACATGCTTCCAAAAGAAACTTTTAACCACTGGTTGGCAAATAAGTAAATTAATGCCGGTGTAACGATTGGCGCAAGTAATGTCGACACGCTCGTAATTGCAACAGAAAGTGCTACATTCGCTTTCGCTAAGTAACTCATCACGTTACTAGACGTGCCTCCCGGACAACATCCTACTAAAATAACTCCAATTGCAATTTCAGGCGGTAATTGAAAAACTTTAGCGATAACGAAAGCTGTAACTGGCATAATTGTAAACTGTAAAATTACCCCAATAATAACTGAACGCGGTGCTTGGAACACTATTTTAAAATCTTTCGGATCGATAGTTAAACCCATACCGATCATCACAATACCTAATAAGTAAGGCACATATTTACTTATTTGTGCCAATTCAGTTGGAAAAACAAACCCAATTATAGCTGCGACTAACATCCAAAACAAGAATGTGTTTGTTGCAAATCTACTTACCTTTGTTAACATCTTTAAACACTTCCCTTAATTATGTAATACAGAAAAATGTATCACACTTTAGTAATGACCTCAATATATTTTCAGAAAATTCTAAAGAATTACTTAATTAAATTTTTATTTATCAAAATAATAACAGTTCATTCCAAAGACCTAGTGCTATTCCAAAAAAAGAGTGGTACAATTTAATGGAATTAGAAAAAGCCTAACATTACCTACAACAATGTAACGCTAAAATTTATAATATAGAATGGGAGGACTCAGATGTTTATTGATAAAACAGAAACGTTTATTTTAAATATTGGTGGTTTAAGTAAACGAAAAAACCGTAAACAACTATTAAAATTATGTCGTCAAATTAACTTTTGTAGTGCTTTAAACTACACAATTGCAAAGTATAAACATATTTATGCTTTAGAAATTACCCTACCGAAACAACAATTACCTTTCTTACTAAGTTTTTTAAGTTTTAATAATTATACTATTTATCAAGTAGTTAAATCTTCGAAAGCTAGCACACTCATCGATTCAGACCAACTACCTAAAGCATCTAAACGTTTTGAAATTTATATAGACGGTTTAAGCGATGCATTTATTAAAGATAAAATCATCGATATCATGAATATGCTAACTACATCTGAGTCCATCGCATATACTATGTCTAGAAATACATTAAATGTTAACTGCTCTGTTGCAACCTTTGCTCAACTCATCTACCAATTAGCAACGAAAAATATCGACATTCTTAATGCAGTATATTGCCCTAAAGTCACTAGTACTCGTAAAGAGCGTATTTCTTAATTACATTCATTAAATGGTATAAATAAAGAGTTTGAAACATATTATAATCTTTATACATGAGGCACCTCGTTAATTTGGTTTTTGTCATGATTAATTAAATTATACGAGCGTGCTTTATTTTTTGTATAAAATTTTAACTTTGTAATGATTTTGCATCGTGCTGACGCCTGAGGGAATCATATGAGTGAGAGACTACAGGCTCGAGCCATATTATCCTAAATCAAGGCAAGCATGTACGAACAAAATCGTAGATTATAAAAAAAATAGCACCTCATTTTTACTGAATAAATCAGTAGAATGAGGTGTTATTTAATTTGAGTTAGGAATGATGTCGTAAACTTTTTTAATATTATTCGTTTAATTCAATTATTTATTATTTAAAATTTCCTCAAATGCTTCTCTAACTTGTGGCACTGACATTCCAACGATCACTTGTACATTTTTCCCGCTTTTAACCAAGCCATGAGCTTGTTGATTGTGAATAAAGTAATCGTTACCTTCAACTTTTTCAGGATCATTGACAGTTAAACGTAATCTTGTCGCACAATTTGTCACGTCTTTAATATTGTCAGCTCCACCTAAACCTTCTAAATAGTAGATAGCTTTATCTTCATATTCATTACCTGTAGAAGCTGTAGTAGTCGCTCCGCCTTTACTTTCTTTATAATCATTTTTACTATAAAGTTTCACATTTTCTTCTTCCTTTTTACGTCCCGGTAACGGTATGTCGAATTTCAAAATTAAAAATCTGAATACTACAAAATAAATACCTGTAAAAATTAAGCCGATAATAATTTGGATTAAATATGTCATCCAATGGTTTTGTCCTAGCGGTATCCAGTTAGTAGCAAAGAAGTCGATTAGCCCTCCGCCAAAGTTACCTACTAGCCCAAATCCATACATTATTGTATCCATTGTTGCAGCTAATATTGCATGAATTACAAATAAATATGGTGCAATAAATAAGAACGTAAATTCTAATGGTTCAGTGATACCAACGACTACTGCAGTTAATGTTGCTGGTATTAATAACGCCGCAACTTTTTTCTTATTTTCTTTAGGCGTCGTAGAATACATTGCCAATGCTATACCGATAGCACCAAATACTTTACCATTCCCTTGTAACATAAAGCCATAATGGAATTGGTCTTTTAACGGTTTAGTACTTTTAGCAAAATCATTTACATGTCTGAACCATTCAGCTTTCAAGCCATCATTAACTACGACTGGCCCAACTTCAACTGGTGCGTAAATGAAGTGATGTAAACCTGTAGGTATAAGTACTCTTTCTAAGAAGTGATATAACCAAACGCCTACATAACCAGATCCTATAATGAAACCTTGTAGTGACGAAATCGCATCTTGAACTGTTGGCCATACAATACATGTAATTAGCGCAATAGGTAACATTACAAAGAATGAAATCGTAACAACAAAAGTTAATCCTTGGAAAATACCTAACATCTCAGGCAATTTTTTACTGTAATATCTATTATGTATCCAAGTTACTATACTAGAAATAATGATCGCACCTAAAATATTAGTATCCAATGTATCAATACCGGCAATAGCTTTTAACCCAGTAACATTTTCTACACCTTTATTAAAGTTAGCCCCAAAAGTATGAGGCCATTGCGTTAATATAGCATTAATAAACGTATTAAACATTAAATACCCCATTAATGCTGCTAATGTCGCATGTCCCGATGCTTTTTTAGCTAGAGAAATTGGTAAACCTACCACAAAAACTATTTCCATATGATTGAAAATGGTCCAACCACCAGATTCAATTACTGTCCAAACTTTAGTCCAAGCCGTACCACTATCCGCAATACTTCCCATTATAGACGGGTTTTTAAATAAAGTCGCAAACCCTAAAACTATCCCGAAGAAAGCAAACATAAGTACGGGTACAATCATAGCACTACCAAAACGTTTAATTGCATTCATATAGACACCCCAATACTTTTATAAAAATTGATTGTATAATGCTTTACAGTTAATTTATTTTTCAATTTTTTTACTTAATTATATGTTATAGTAAACGCTTACATTTAAACAACAGTTTGACGTCATTTTGAAATGTTTTGTATAATCAGATTATATTTTCAAAAACCGAAAATATTTTCAAACAAATGAGGTGCTAACTTGTTTTTAGATGAAAGACTAAATAAAAATTTCGATAAGCTTAACGATAATGATTTACATATCGCTCAATTTATTAATACACATATTCAAGCATGTAAATCGATGAAAATACAAGATCTTGCCGCTCAAACGCATGCTTCTAATGCTTCTATACATCGCTTCACTAAAAAATTGGGTTTCGATGGTTATAGCGATTTTAAATCATACCTAAAATTTGAAACTGAACAAGTGAAACAATTACCTTCAGATTCAATTGAAGGATTTCAGCAAGAAATTAAAAATACCTTCGCCTATTTAGAACGCATTGACTATAAGCTCATTACAGACAAATTATTAGAAGCAGAAACAATCTATCTATACGGCACGGGATTAGCACAATTAAATGTCGCTCAAGAAGCACAACGTGTATTATTAACAATACATAAAAATATCATCGTTTTACATGATGTACATGAATTAAAAATGATATTAAACAAGTCGACGCCTCAAGATTTATTCTTCATTATTTCGTTATCTGGAGAATCTTATCAAATACCGGAGATCACAAACGCCTTACAACTTAAACAACAATATTTTATTTCAGTGACGACATTAAAAGACAACAACTTGGCGCAAAAAGCTAATTATAATGTTTATGTTTCCAGTAATACATTTTACCTTCATGATGGCACTGATTATTCAAGCTTCATTAGTTATCATATCTTTTTCGAAACTGTTGTAAGGAAGTTTAATGAGCGTATAGAATTTGGTACACTTTAATTTAAAATAAGTAACTAAAAAAGCTAGGATGAGCATCTACTTCATCCTAGCTTTTAATTATTTAATTAGACCCATTTTCACGTTCATCTGCTATTACTTGTTGTAACTTATCGAACATCATTTCAAATCCGTGTGCAGTAGAATCATGATATTCTTTTTTCTTTTGTTTATATTCTAAATTTGAAAGTCTTCTTTCTTTAGGTACTACCGCATTATAATTAAAAATCATTTGTGTAATACCTGCTTCTCTTTCAAAAATTTCAACAGTAATCTTATCTTCCGCTTCACTAATTTCAGGCATGCCTATCGTCATTGCTATATATTCATTTTCTTCTAATGACTCAAATCGGCCTTGAACTTTGTTCTCTTTGCCTTTACGTATATCTATAATTTTATAAGAACCTTGTTCTTGAGCATCGATTTGAATAAGTTGATTTGTTCTTTCTGAAGTCATAAACCAACGCTTAAGTAATCTTTCGTCCGTCCATGCACGATACAAAAGTTCAGGAGAAGATTTAAATAACCTTTCTAGGTTCACATTAACGTTATCGTTTTCCACATTATATTTGGCCATATTCGTCACCTACTTTCCCTCTTATATTTATATTAACTTATTATTTGAATATCCTAAACAATTATTGCTTTAATTACATAAATAATACCCACTTAACAACTTTACTGGATATTTTTCGCTCACGTCAATATTACGCATCAATAATTATATAAACACAAGCTATTTAGGTATTATTAATATGCTGTCTTTTGTTTTTTCTTGTTATTTAATTTAGGCAGTTTAAAGAATATCGCAATTAAACCACAAATACCTAATAGAATTGGATAAAAACTATAACCCATTAGTTCTACTGGTGATATTTTAGCGACACCAGCAGCTGCTATTAATTGAGGACTGTATGGTACAAATCCTTGGAAACAACTCGCAAATATATCTAATATACTAGCTGATTTTCTTGGATCAACGTCAAACTCGTCTGAAATATCTTTAGCGAGCGTTCCGGCCATAAGAATAGATATTGTATTATTAGCTGTAGAAATGTCTGCAACACTTACCAAGCTCGCAATACCAAATTCAGCGCCTCTTTTAGATTTAACTTTGCTTCTAATAAAATTCAAGAGCCATGCAATACCACCATAATATTCAATCAATGCAACTAGTCCACCAATTAATAAAGCAATCATAGCGATGTCTTCCATACCTATTATACCTTTAGAAATTGATTTCAATAGATGTGTCCAGTTAAATGAGCCGTCAATCAAGCCTATAATTGCTGATAATACAGTACCGCCAATAAGTACAAGTATTACATTGATACCGACAAGGGCTAAAATTAACACTACTAAGTAAGGAATTACCTTAACTATATTAAAATCATAATCTTTCGTGCTATCAATGTGCGTACCATGTGTCATAAACCACAATACAATAATCGTTAAAATTGCACCTGGTAAGACAATTTTAAAATTGACTTTAAACTTATCACTCATCTTAGTCTTTTGCGTACGAACGGCAGCAATCGTTGTATCAGAAATCATTGATAAATTGTCACCAAACATAGCACCACCAACTACAGTGGCCATCGTTAGCGCGGCAGAAACATCTGTTGCTTGACTTAACCCGAATCCAACTGGTGCAATTGCTGCAACTGTACCTACAGAAGTACCCATAGAAATAGAAACGAACATACAAATAATGAACAATCCGACAATCAATAAGTTTTCTGGTATTAACGTCAATCCTAGATTAACTGTTGATTGGACGCCTCCCATATCTTCTGTAGTTTGAGAAAAAGCGCCAGCCAAAATAAAGATAATCATCATTAATACAATATTTGAATGCCCCGCACCTTTTGTAAATACTTCCACTTTTTTTGCAAACGTTTCTTTACGATATAACAATAAACCATATACTGAGGCAATCACGATAGCAACGTTAAGTGGCATTGTAGTAAAATCACCAGTAATTATACCTATACCTAAAAACAGTAAGACAAATAATAACAGTGGCGATAGTGCCCATAAATTACCTTTTTGTTTCTCTTTCATATTCAACCTACTCTCTTAAAAATAAAAAACTCTTTTCTTAATAATGAAGAAAAGAGTGTATAGTTAGTCTTATTTACCTATATAATGCCATTAAAATTCTCAGTAATATTACGAACATTTTCACGTTTTGCATTCATAGATAAATTAAATAAATTCGTATATACGTTACACTATTTACACTTATAAGTCAAATTGACATAAATAATAAATGATGTACATATATAGGTTTACCTTTATTCAGTTGGACGTTCAATCGTAAATTTATCTCCTAGACGCGCATAATCATTCCCAGATAACCTAGCAATGGGTTGTAGAGTTTCTGCGTATATTTTACTATCTTCGAAATAAACTTGATCATCTATGTGGAACATGACGACTTCACCAATTATTAAATCTGAACCTTCAAGTTCATCACCTAATTGAATAAGACGGTCAAGTTTACATTCCATACGTACTTTAGCATTTTTTACGCTTGGAGCATCAACAACTGTAGAGTCTATCAACTCCATTTGAGTGCGCTCAATTTCATTTTCTTCTCGTTCTATTGGTGCAGCTGTAATATTCACGTCTTCAACATTATCACTATCAGTAATATGCACTACAAAGTTTTCTGTTTCTTCGATATTTAGTGAAGTATCTTTGCGTTTCCCATTATTTCTACCCGTTGAAATCATAATCATCGGAGGTGCACTATTAACGACATTAAAAAAACTAAACGGCGCAGCGTTTATATTCCCCGTACTATCTTGCGTCGTTACAAAAGCGATTGGACGTGGAATTACACTGCCACTTAATAATTTATAATTTTGTTGTTTTGATAATTCTTGTGGATTTAACTGTTTCATAATAACACTCCTGCACAAATGACAAGAATTGAAAACACGCAAAATATTAGCGTATTTTCAATTCTATTAGCCACTGCTTATTCTTATTGAGACTATGGCATGCTTTTACTTTATTCAATGCCTCTATTGTATAACAAAAATATTCCTGATTTTCATCGCCAAGTTGTTGCACTAGTCTAATTGCGTACCACCAGTAACACCGTATACTTGGCCAGTTGTATAACTAGACTCCTCAGCCGCTAAATGTACGTAAGTACCTGCAAGTTCTACTGGTTGTCCAGCTCTACCTAATACTTCTTTTTGACCAAAGTGTGGTATTTTTTCTTGAGGCTGACCACCAGAAATTTGCAATGGTGACCAGAAAGGCCCTGGTGCAACACAGTTTACTCTAATACCTTGGCCACCGAGTTCTTCTGACAAGCTTTTAGTTAAAGATATAATTGCTGCTTTAGATGCGGCATAATCGTGTAAAATCGGGCTAGGATTATAACCTTGTACTGATGACGTTGTTGTAATCGTTGCACCTGGTTTTAAATAATCTACCGCTTTTCGCACTAACCAAAATAT
Source organism: Staphylococcus kloosii (assembly GCF_003019255.1). NCBI lineage: Bacteria > Bacillati > Bacillota > Bacilli > Caryophanales > Staphylococcaceae > Staphylococcus > Staphylococcus kloosii. Next base: position 941,610 of record NZ_CP027846.1, on the reverse strand, counting down.
TGGATATACATTAGTTTCAAACGTTTCGGTAAATGAAGCCGTGTCAAAACCCTTAATATTGTCGCGATATTGTTGGTGACCAGCGACGGTTGTTACGTTATCTAAGCCACCTAATTGCTCTTGTGCTTGTTCAATTAAATCATAATTAAATTGTTCATTTCTTAAATCACCTGGGATCAAGACAGCTTTTCTGCCAGCTTGTTCTATGACTTGTTTAACTTGTTGCGCGTCTTCTTCTTCAGCTGGTAAATAGTTTATAGCTACGTCTGCACCTTCTTTCGCATAAGCGATAGCCGCGGCACGACCAATAGCTGAATCGCCACCAGTTACTAACATTTTGTAATCTAATAATCTATCGTGACCTGTATATGATGTTTCCCCACAATCGGGTTGAGGATTTAATTCGCTCTGTAACCCTGGAATAGGTTGCTCTTGTTTTGGAAAATCTGCATTTGAATATTTACTTCTAGGATCTGTATTTGGCATAATCAAAACTCCTTTAAATCAAGTTATGATAATAAATACCCAAGAAGCACTATCGGTTACACATTATTATTCATAATTTACGACTCATCAAACAATTTATTAACGAAAGTAACAAAATAATCTGGCACTGTTTCTAAAATACGTTCATCTGGATCGAATTTAGGATGATGTAAGTCATAATCACTATTCGAGCCAATAAAAGCAAACACACTAGGATAATGTGTTGAATATCCAGAGAAGTCTTCACCAATTGTTAATGGTTCATCCATGATTGAGACGTCATAACCAACTTCTTTAGCGACTTCAACTGCGTCATTTGTTAGTTTTGTATCGTTACTAACGGCAGCAGTTACACGGTGATAAAGTGTTTCAATTTCTAAATCAAATGCTTGTGCTAAACCATCACCAATCTGTTTCATTCTATCTTCAATTTTTTGACGTACTGTTTGATCAAATGAACGTACTGTCCCTTGCACATAGGCCTCATCGGCGATTACATTCCAAGTATTACCAGAAGAAACTTCACCGATAGTTACAACTGCATTATCAAAGGCCGCTATATTTCGACTAACTATAGACTGTATACTATTAATAAGTTGGCCGAGCACTATGACGGTATCATTACCTTGTTCTGGTTTTGCAGCATGTGCACCTTTTCCTTTAATTTTAAATTCAAAACGGTCAACAGAAGACGTAACCGGTCCAGATTTAACCATAAATTCACCTATATTTAACGTAGGGAAATTATGATATCCTAACACTGCTTTCACACCTTCCAATGCACCAGTATCAACAAGGCTTAAGGCACCAAAACCAACTTCTTCGGCAGGTTGAAATAATAATCTAACTCTACCCTTTAAATCGGCTTCAATTTCTTTAAGTTTAGTCGCTACAGCTAAAATACTTGCCATATGAATATCATGACCACATGCGTGCATTGCACCTTCATTTGTTGATTTAAAAGCATGGTCAACTTGTTCATTGATTGGCAAGGCATCAATGTCAGTTCTTACTGCTACAAAGTCATCACCTTGTCCTACCTCTGCGATTAATCCTGTTTCTAACGGCAGATCAAGCACTTTAATATCATAAGCAGTTAAAATTTCTTTTAGTTTCTTTGTAGTTTCATATTCATTTTTAGACACTTCAGGATATTGATGAAAATGTCTTCTCCATTCTACGTAATCGTCAAAATTAGGCATTACGTATCACTCCTTCTATTTTTTAATATATTATTTATAGTGTAGTAAAATATAGTGCCAAATAAAACACCGTAAGCGAGATTATTGCTTATTAGTATAATCATCATCGTTGTAATAATAACAGTACCATTTTTTAATGGTGCCGCTTGAATATATGATTTTGTCCTTCTGTCAAAAGTAGTTAATGAAATGGTTATAAGTACCGTAGCTAATACTGCCATTGGAATCTTGCCGATAATATTACTAAAGGCAAATAGGCCGACAAATAAAAAAACACCTGTCACAAATGTTGTAATTCTTGAAGTTACACCCATAGAGACGATAAAACGAGACTGCCCTACTAAAGCACTACCTCCAATACCGCTTAGGGAACTGGTAATTATTGTTGCGATACCTTGACCAATGGATTCTTTATTTTTATTACTAGTAGAATGTGTGAGCTCATCAATTAAACGTGCAGTAAGTGTAGTTTGAACTGTGGCTACTATTGCCATCATTAACCCGTAAAAAAGAATTACACCTATGCTATGTAAAGTTAAAATATCCAATGGCAAATAGAGTTTAGGTAACATGATATGTATGGTTGATAAATCTGCTACGTATTTAATATTCGGCTTAAAATACCAGGCACATATAGTTAAGACGATGATTGCCACTAATGGTGATGGTATTATTCTAGTAAATTTAGGTACGAGCCAAATAATGATAAATGAAATGATAACAAACACATAAGTCATGCTTGAAATATGGAAAACATTAGATAATTGAGAAGTAAATAGTAATATACCTAAGGCGTTCATAAATCCAATAACGACTGTGTTAGGAATTAAATCTAGTACTTTATTTATATGGCATAGACCAAAAATAATTTGAATAATCCCCATTGCAAGTGTGGCTAATATTAAATATTTCAAACCATGATGAGCTACTATCGGTGCTGCAACCAATGACACACCACTACTAGGTGCAGTTACCATTATTGTTCGACTACCAGTAATACTAATGACAAGCATAATAACACTGGTACTTAATAAACCCATCGCCGGACTAACTCCAGCAATAAAAGAAAATGCAATAGCCCCAGGTAGAAGTGCTAATGCTAAAAGGATACCTATGATAATGTCATTACTATAATTTTTTGCTTGCCACTGCCTTAAATAATCAAGACTAATCACAAGTATTCCCCCTTATATAACCCCAATAACTCTATCGTATCACAATTTTCTGAATTTTTAAGGGAACTAAAATCTAATAATAAAAATAGGCCTTAAACAAGGCCTATTGTTGATAATGTTATACATTAATTGTGGAATCTGATATTGCATTATCAAAAATAATTCGTCCATCTTTGATTACTTTATCTGCATGGTTAATACCAAAATGATATAAAATATATTCATAATTTGGTGCATCCCATAAGACAATATTAGCTCTATCACCTTTATTGATTGTACCTGCTTCACTGTCTATAGCTTTGGCTGCATTGACAGTTACAGCATTCCATATTTCATTTGATGTTAACTTCAATTTAAGTGATGCAATAGACATTACGAGTTGTAAATTATTTGTGACACAACTACCTGGGTTAAAGTCTGTGGCAATCGCGATCGCGCCATTATTGTCTATCATGCCTCTTGCATCTGCATATTGCTCTTTACCTAAATAGAAAGTCGTTCCTGGTAAAATAACTGCAACAGTGTCACTATTGTTTAATTTTTGTTTGCCTTCCTCACTTGAAGCAACCAAGTGATCAGCACTAATTGCATCTTCATCTATCGCTAATTCTAATCCTCCAAGCGGATCAATTTCATCGGCATGTATTTTCACTCTAAAGCCGGCTTCTTTGGCAGCTTCCATATACTTTTTAGATTCTTCTATCGTAAAGACCCCTGTTTCACAAAAAATATCTGCAAAGTCGGCATATTGTTTTGCTTCAGGTAACATATCAATCATTTCATCTAAAAATGCTTGATTAGATGTAGCACCTTTAGGAATAGCATGTGGTCCTAAAAAAGTATGTTTCATTTCTAAGTTAAATTTGTCGGCTAATTGATTAGAAACACGTAATTGTTTTAATTCAGTTTCTTTATCTAAGCCATATCCACTTTTAGCTTCAACCGTTAACACACCATGTTGCATCATAGTTAATACTTGCTTTTCTGCTTTTTTCAGTAAGTCTTCTTCCGAAGTATTACGTGTAGCCTCAACTGTTGAAAGTATGCCGCCACCTTGTTCTAATATTTCAAGGTATGACACGCCTTGTCTCTTCAGCGCCATTTCATGTTCTCTTGAACCACCATGCACTAAATGAGTGTGGGCTTCAACTAAGGACGGTGACACAACTTTATCGCTTGCATCAATCGTTTCTTTAGCTTCATATTCATCAGTGTACTTTCCAGAATAGACAATTGTTCCATCTTTAACTACAACAGTACCATTGTCAATTGTTGTCAATTCATCTAATTCTTTACCTTTTAATGGTCGATTGGTAGATTTTGGTAAAATTAACTGTTTAATATTTTGTATAATTAAATCATTCATTATTGATCACCTTTTCTATCTATCATTGGAATTTTGACGCCTTGTTCTTTGGCAACTTTTACTGCTGAGTCATAGCCAGCATCAACGTGTCGTGCTACACCCATGCCTGGGTCTGTAGTTAACACTCTACCTAAACGTCTATCTGCACGTTCTGAGCCATCAGCAACTACTACCATACCCGCATGGAGCGAATAACCCATACCTACGCCACCGCCATGGTGGAATGAAATCCATGAGCCACCTGCTGCTGTATTAATCAATGCATTTAGTACAGCCCAGTCACCTATTGCATCAGAACCATCTTTCATACCTTCAGTTTCTCTGTTAGGACTTGCTACTGAACCTGAATCTAAATGGTCACGACCAATAACGATAGGTGCAGAAATTTCTCCATCTCTAACTAATTTATTTAACGCTAAGCCCATCTTAGCTCTTTCACCATAACCTAACCAAGCGATACGTGATGGTAAGCCTTGATATGCAATTTTTTCAGAAGCTAAATCTAACCAACGATTTAGTTTTTCATTTTCTGGGAATAATTTTCTCATTTCTTCATCCGCACGTTCGATATCTTTAGGATCACCACTTAATGCTGCAAATCTAAATGGTCCTTTACCTTCACAAAATAGTGGTCTAATATAAGCTGGTACAAATCCTGGGAAATCAAACGCATTTGTAACACCATTATTATAAGCAACTTGACGAATATTATTACCATAGTCAAACGCAATAGCACCTTGTTTTTGGAACTCTAACATTAATGAAACGTGTTTAGCCATAGATGCTTCAGATTCTTTAACGTATGCTTTAGGGTTGTTCTCGCGATATGTTTTCGCTTCTTCAACTGAATAACCTTGAGGTACATAGCCATTTAACGGATCATGTGCACTTGTTTGGTCTGTAATAATATCAATTTTAAAACCTTTATCTAATATTTCTTTGTGTATGTCTACAGCATTACCTAAAAGACCGATTGATAAAGGACGCTTTTCTTTTCTCGCTTCATCCGCTAATTTTAATGCTTCATCCAAATTATCTGTTTTAACATCGCAATATTTAGTAGCAATACGTTTATCAATTCTTGATTCATCAACTTCTACTGCAATTACGACACCTTCATTCATCGTAACAGCAAGTGGTTGCGCACCACCCATTCCACCTAAACCAGCAGTTAACGTCACAGTGCCCGCAAGGCTTCCATCATAATGTTGATTTGCTAGCTCACCGAAAGTTTCATAAGTCCCCTGAACGATACCTTGTGAACCAATATAAATCCAACTACCTGCAGTCATTTGTCCATACATCATAAGACCTTCTTTGTCTAATTCATGAAAATGATCCCAGTTTGCCCATTCAGGCACTAATACTGAATTTGATATTAATACACGAGGTGCTTCTTCGTGCGTTTTAAATACTGCAACTGGTTTACCAGATTGGACTAACATCGTTTCATCCGCTTCTAAATCTCGTAATGTATTTTCAATTGCCTCGAAAGCCTCCCAGTTTCTAGCCGCTTTACCAATGCCCCCGTATACGACTAAATCTTCTGGTCTTTCTGCTACTTCCGGATCTAAGTTATTATAAAGCATTCTTAAAACTGCTTCTTGTTCCCATCCTTTACATTCGATATCTAATCCTTTTTTGGCTTGTATTTGTCTCATTAACAATCACTCCATCCCTTTGTTTAATTGCTATATTTTATATAAATCTCAAGCTAACTACACTTTTTATTGTGCTTTAAAGAAAATTAACCACTTATTTATTTACGCTGTAGTGTAATTATATTATGCTTAGTTATAACTTACCAATATAAATAAACTAATCATTGATAGGATAAAACTATAAATAACAGAGGTGGCGTTTTTATGAAAATTATTCAGTTAGAATACTTTATTGCAGTCGTTAAATATAACAACTTTACACAAGCTGCTAAATTTTTACATATTAGCCAACCTTCTCTAACGGCAACAATTAAAAAAATTGAAAGTAATTTAGGCTATGATTTATTTACACGCACAACAAAAGATATCAAGATAACAGAAAAAGGCATTCAATTTTACAATTATGCAGTGCAGTTAGTGCAGGAATACCATCAAACTATGGAAAAAATGCATGACTTAAAAATGAGCGAATCTCCTAAAATTAAAATCTCTATATTAGAATCAACGAATCAATGGGTGTCGCAAATTATAGCCATGCACCGTAAAACATACGACGATCAAACTTATTTAATTTCAGAAATACATAATCAAAACGATATCCTAGAACACTTATTAAATTTCGAAGAGCATATCGCTTTATCAAATGAAAAAATTACACACGAAGCGATTCAATCCACACCCTTATATGATGAATCTTACGTTTTGTTAGCGCCACATAATACCTTCAAACAACAACATATAACAATAGATGATTTACCTTTAATATTACCGAAAAAAGGTTCACAGGTTAGACAACACTTAGATGATTACTTTAAGCGAGTAAATCTCCATCCCAATATCATATTGGAAGTTGATCGATTTGAAGCGGCAACGAATTTTGTACATAAAGGTTTAGGCTATGCTATTATACCGAGATTTTATTATCAATCATTTAACACAAATCAATTAGATGCCGTTAAATTCAAACCGAATTTAGGTCGTACGATTTACCTCAACTACTTAAAAAAAAGAAAGCACTCGGCTAGAGTACTTTCCTTAATCTCTGTATTTTTAAATTATTGGGATATTAGCGTAAAAAATGATGAATAAAGTTGGCTGTCAATTTTGCAGTTCTATTATCAATATCATATGTTGGATTCGTTTCGGCAATACTTATTGTCGAAACTTTATCGTTTGGTATTATACGTTTCGCCAATTCCAACACAATATTTGGATATAAACCTAACACTGCCGGAGCACTTACGCCTGGTGCATAAGCACTATCGATTACATCCATACACACTGTAAACATAATGACATCATGGTCATGTACAAATCGATCTACTAAATCTTTAATTGGTGGAGAGACTTGATGCAATAACTCATCTGAAAAGACATAGTCTATGTTTCGTGCTTCTGCATAATCAAATAAAGCCTGTGTATTGCCACCTTGTTGAATACCTAATACTAAATATGAAGCGTTGTCATCTTCTTCTAAAATTTGTCGAAAGCTTGTACCTGACGTAGAGCCTTCAGCAATTCGAGTATCGAAATGTGCATCAATATTAATGACACCTATAGACGACTCGGGGTTTGCCGCTCTAACGCCTAAGTATTGTGCGTAGGCAATATCATGCCCGCCACCTAATAAAAATGTTTGCTTATGTTTTTTAACGGATTGCGTTACATATTGTGCGAATTCTTGTTGCGTTTCTTCTAATGTTGCATGATCATGGGCTATATTACCATAGTCATAAATTGGGCTAGAACGTAGTACTGGTAAATTAGCAAATGCACTTTTAATAGCATTGGGACCATCTTTAGCGCCTAGTCGACCATTATTTAATTCGACCCCTTTATCTACTTCATAACCGAGTATACCTACACCTTCACGTTGTGACTTTGTTGTCTTTTCATTTAAATTACCGAATTGAATTGTTTGAAAATGACGAAACTGAGTACTATCCGTTTCGCTATCAATTCTACCTGTCCAAAGTTCAGCATTTGGTAAATTATGCATACTCTTCCCCCTTTAAACCTAATTGAACACTTAAAGTATACGCTTACATTTTTTTGAATTCAATTCATACTCCTTTATTACCCTTATTTTGATTAAATAATTAGTTTACAACAATTTAATACCTCAATTTTAGTGAAATTTAACACTATACTATTACAATTCAATGATATTTACTGTATTTAATTTATTTCTACATATGTAAAATGTATAATTAGGTGCGAATGAAATATTTAAAACCTAAATGGAGGTTACGTAAATGGATAAGCAACGTATTCCTGGTTTTAGATGGGCAATGATGATTTTTATCTTTTATATCATTTCCTATGCATTACCTACGATACTTAAAGATTTTCAAGGCAGTGTGCCGTATAAATCTTTCGTTTTTGACTTAAGTTTTATTGCACCTTTTGTGGCAGTATTTATATGTTTAATTATATTTGGAAGCAGAAGACTTCAATTAAGTGGTTTAAAATTCACATTTGGGCTAGATACAATTGTTAGATTTTTATTAGCATTAATTATTCCATTAGTGATTTTTATTGTAGCAATGACTAGCTTTAATGTTTTTGCAAATAGTTTCATCTTACTACAAGCTGAAGATTTATCAGTATCAATAACTACAGTAATTATTGGTCAGTTAATTATGGCATTTTTAGTAGAATTTGCATTCCGTTCATACTTACAAAATATAGTGGAAAATCGCGTATATAATTTATTCGCATCTATTATAGTTGGTTTTTTATACGCACTATGGAATGTGAATCTTAGTTTTGGTTTAACTTTTGCTATGTACAGCTTCTTATATGGCTTTGCATTTTCAATAATTGTTGGCGAACTTATTCGTGGTATGAGAGGACGTACAATTTATATCGCAACAGCCTTTCACTTTATGATGTCATTTGGCCTTGTCTTCTTATTTAATGAAGAATTAGGCAATATCTTTGCCATGAAGATCATAGCATACTCAACAGTTGCAGTTGGACTTGTTTATTTAATATTAAGTATGATTATTAGAGCAATTCTTTACTTCTTTACAAGACGTAACTTTGAAGAAATTGAAGACAATAACTACATGGATCACCTTAATGATGAAGATGAGATAGCTGCGTCTAATAAACATAATGAGTCATCTAACGCACTACACAACGAAGAAACTGCTGCGACTGCTACGACAGCCGTTGATGAACAAGCGGTTACTGAAGATACTCCAATAACTGAATCAAATGATAATGAAACTCATCAAATGAGTGATAACGATGACGAACCAATCACAGAAAATACTGTACATCATGACGATACACCTATTACTGAAGACAGTGCGCGCAATGACGAAATACCGGTTACTGAAGACGCACCTACTACTCAAAATGATGATTTAGAACATCACCAAGTAGAGCCAGAAGATAGCGATGCTTTTGAATCAACACATGAAACACAAACGCATTCAAACACTGATAATGCGCATCACGAATCTAAGTACGATAGACATTCAAATTTAACGCACAATGTGGCTAATGATACTGAAACGACAACTTCTTCTAAGCATGTCACTAATGAAGAACAAGCTTCTCAAGACAATGTTGAGACAGATGAAACGCACAACAGTAATCAAAGCGATGAGCGTGATAATAATGCTACAAGTGACTATCACCGTACATCGTTCCTTACAAAACTCAAAAAACGTAACAGAAGATAGTATAAAAAGAACGTTAACACCTATTAGTGTTAACGTTCTTTTTTAATTTGCTTTATTAAAAATTTGCACACCATCTTGCGTACCAACAATTGCTTGGTCTGCTATATCGATAAAGTACCCAGTTTCTAATACACCTATTAAATGAATTAAATATTCATGAAATTCAGCTGGTTTAATGTCACTATGTAATACAACATCCAATATATAATTACCGTTATCTGTAATAAAGGGCACATCATCTGCCATGCGACGTATTACTTCAAGATTATCGTATGCTTCAATTTTTCTTGCTACAAGTAACCAATTGAATTTATCTACCTCAACAGGTAATTTAAAGGTTTCACCTAAATAACTCACCATTTTAGATTCATCCGCTAGTACAACAAATTTATTTGCCATGGCATCAATAACTTTTTCTCTAAATAATGCGCCACCGCCACCCTTAATAAGGTTTAAATCTGTATCAACTTCATCTGCGCCGTCAATTGCTAAATCAATATTCGTAACATCGTTAATTTCTATTACTTTAATGCCATGCTTTTTGGCTATATAAGCTGTTTTATTTGAAGTACATACACCTGTTATATCAAGTTGTTCAGTTGAAACTTTTTCTGCTAATTGTGGGATTAGTAATTCAATTGTGGAACCTGACCCAATTCCAATAACCATACCGTCTTTTACTTGTTGCAATGCATCGTCAAATGTACTTATTTTTAACTGTTTCTTATCCATAATGCTGCCCCTTTATGACTATAGTTGTAATATCTTTATTGTACATTAGAATGTTAAAAATATATAGCTAAAGTCCTTGTTTATCATCATAATAATAAAGTAATATTCACCAATAATTACTATCATCTACGCTTCAATAATCATTATATTTCATATATAATAAGCATAAACTTGGGAATGGGGGTCAAATAATGATTTACGAAGTCGAAGCAATATCTACAGGCAAAATTGAAGATTTAAATTACAGCAGTAAAAGACCGATGCGTTCTGCGCTTAACAAAACGCCTTTTAGTGGATCGATGTGGCTATCGCTAACTGGCTTTACTCAAGATGAACAAGAATATAAAGATCACGGGGGTCCCGATAAGGCAGTCTGTTTATTTAGCAAATCAAACTATCAAATGTGGCAAGATGATGTAGTTGAGCTCCCCACTTATGCTATGTTTGGCGAAAATCTTACGGTTGCGAATTTAGATGAACGCGAAGCTTATTTTGGCAATCAATATCAATTAGGTGATGCAATTATCGAAATATCCGAAATAAGAGAGCCTTGTTGGAAAATACAAGCAAAATATCAAATTCCTGACTTAGTTAAAAGAATGTCTACTTCGGGCAAAACAGGCTTTTATTTCCGAGTTATACAAGAGGGATATGTATCATGCGATGACCATCTTAAATTAATAAAAACAGCAGACAAAGATACACAACTATCAGTTTATGAACTTAATGATGTTTATTACAATGACCGTAAAAACGCTTCGCGATTAAGTTATGCACTCCAAAACCCTTATCTTACAAGTAAAAGAAAAGAGAAGCTACAGCGTTTATTAACTCGTGCACAATAATAATAAAAAGTATGGGATTAGTGTTTAGCACTAACCCCATACTTTTTTATATTTCTTTTTCAAAAATTTTATAAGATGTTTTAGAGTAGAAAGGTTTGTTTGCTTCTATGATAGACTGGGCATTTTCACCTTCCAAGTTGATATCATTAGGAATACATTGTGTTTCTAAAGTAAATCCTGAATGTGGCTTATAAATATTAAAATTACTTTGCCAACTTGAAGTGTCATTAAATGTAAAAATAACAACATTCGGCATATCTGTTTCTACCTTTAATAAAAAATGTTTATTTTCAATCGTCATTTGGCCATCATTAATGTCAAAAGGATGATCTAAACCATTATAACGCGTCATTTGTTGCTGCAACTGAGGATGCGTTGTTTCAAATATATCTTTAAATTTAATCTTGTCAGTGTCAAAACATGCTTTTAAATCGATGGGGTCTAAACTACTTACTAAGTTATTATCGCCCAAAGGATACAATGCTAATTTTTCACTACTAATATAATGGTTATCAATAATATTGTTGTCTCTATTTAAATTAAAGTAAACATGATTCATTGGATTAAATAATGTTTTCTCAGTAGCAATAGCTTCATATTCAACAGTCCACTTATGCTCAACATTATATGTATGCGTCACTTTTAACTCAATATTACCCGGGAAATGATCATCTTCACTTTTTATTATCGTCGTAAAAATGATTTTGACTTGACCCACTTGTTCATAAATTTCATAGTCAAAAAATTTAGTATCTAGACCATGTGGTCCGCCATGAATATTATTTTCCCCATCATTCTGATCTAAAGTATAAGTTTTACCATCTAACTCAAAAGTAGCATCTGCAATTCTGCCACTGTAGCGTCCTATCGTTGCACCAAATTTAAATGGGTTCGCTTGATAAAATTCATCCGCTTCAACAATATTACCTAACACAATACTATTATCATCATATTTCCATGAAATAATACGCGCACCAAAATTTGAAAATACGATTGTCGTTTCTTGGTTGTCGATTTTTATTAATTCAATACCGTTACGCTGTTTTTCTACTTTTGCAAACATGTTAAATACTCCCTTTCCCACTAAACATCTTCATCAACATAAAATTTGAGAGTAATTCAATAATGCCGATGAAATGCTAATTGATATGCCTCAAAATACTAAGATGATTTACTATATCAATACTGCGTAAGTCAACTATTTAATTGTCGATACTGCTAATTACTGTTCCCTTGTTCAAACATCAATCAAATAAAAACATACAAGCAATAATAAACTTGTTGGGGTATGCCTGCATGTTTTCATTTTATTTACAACTCTAATATTTATAAGTTACATTGTAACAATTTTACTAAATGTAAATCTATATATTTTGTAAATTTACACAAAGAATTAACTACGTTTTAATAGACGTTTCATTGAAGCTTTTACGCTTCTATCAAAACTTAAAATACTGTCTTTATAACTTCTTATTGCCACCCATAATAAAATAACTGCAGTAATCAGCGAAATAATGACACTGACAACAATTTCCCATATCTCGACATTCGGAGAAGATGAACGCACAAACATAATAAATGGCGATAACATTGGAATAAAGCTCGTAATTTTAGTGATTAACGCATCCGGATTCCAAACGCTATATAACGATACATATAATCCAATCATACCTAATAATGACATTGGCATAATAGACTGATTAATGTCTTCGATTCGAGCAGTAATTGCACCTAATATTGCTGCTAAGAAAACGTAAGATAATACACCCACGATTAAATTAATCATACCTACGATAATAATTTGTGTAGTTAATGAGCCGGGATGTACATCAAAACCTTTGAACATTTCTTTAACGTCAAATGCAAAATACGAAATAATGGCAACAATCACGAAAATCACTATTTGTGTTAATGCTACTGCTATAATCCCTGCTATTTTAGCAAGAATATGCATCATTGGTGATACACTCGTTATAATCATTTCGATAACACGCGACGTCTTCTCTGTAGCAATTTCCATAGCTATTTGATTTGCATAATTGATAATAATAAAGAATAGCAACATAATTCCGGCATACACAACGATGATATTAAACATTTTTTGTGCTTCAGATAAATTATTATTGTGTTGATTATCGGATATCATTTCTGTCGATACTTTACTTTGGGCTTGCAATGACTTTAATTCTGATGGTGTTAATTTCAAATTAGATGCCGTAATCTGTGTTTGTATCGTCGTTAACATAGCTTGAAACTTTTGTTGCTTTTGTGCAGATACTGTGTCATGACTTAAAATTTTACCGTTTAATTTGTTATCAGCTAAACTAACAATATAAGCTTCATCTAGCTTTTTATCTTTTATCTCTTTCTTGGCTTTACTTTCTGACATTCTTTGATACGTGGCATCATCATTCAGTTGTTTTTCTTGAGAGTTTATTGCTTTATATAACTTATCATTATTCGCAACTATACCTATTTTATCTCCGCCATTATCGAATAAATCAATGATTTTATTAATGTTGCCCGCTGCTAAGATTAAAATAACAACAATGCCTGTGAAAATTAGAAATGATTTTGCTTTTACCTTATTACGATAAGTAAGTGCGAAAGTAGCTAAAAATCTATCCATTATAATCACCTACTTTATCTATGAAAATTTCATTTAAAGAAGGTTCAACGACTTGAAATCTCTTAACAAAGCCATAATTTACGACTACTTCATAAACCTTTTCGGCTATTGCTTCATTCTCGATCGTCACCTTAATTTCGCGTTTGTTGCGTTCCACATTTAATACGCCGTCAATCGATTCTAACTCCGGCATTTCATGCGCAGTTTCTATCATTACACTCTTATTACCATGATTCGCTTTGACTTCATCAATTTGACCGGCCACGACTAACTTACCATTATTTAAAATACACACATCGTCACATAGTTCTTCTACGTGCTCCATTCTATGTGAACTATAAATAATCGTCGTACCTTGATCGTTTAATTCTTTTACTGCAGACTTTAATAATTCTACATTGACTGGATCCAAACCACTAAAAGGTTCATCTAAAATTAATAATTGTGGTTGATGTATCATACTTGCTAACAATTGAATCTTTTGTTGATTCCCTTTTGATAATGCTTCGATTTTTTTGTCTCTATTTTGCACAATATCGAATCTATTAAGCCAATAATCAATGGCTTTTTTTATATCTTTTGACTTCATCCCTTTTAATGTAGCCAAGTAAAACAACTCATCATACACTTTCATCTTAGGGTGTAAACCACGTTCTTCAGGTAAATAGCCTACATAATCATATTGCTTTTTATCAATTTTTTTCCCTTTATAAGTAATTTGTCCTTCAGTGATAGGCGTTAAGCCTAAAATCATTCTAAATGTCGTTGTTTTGCCTGCTCCGTTACGTCCAAGAAAGCCTAACATGTTACCTTCTTCGAGTGTAAGGGAAACATCATCTACAGCTTTAAACTCTTTATATTTCTTGGTCACGTTTTCTATACGCAGAGTCATTACACATCTTCTCCTTATATATCTTTTTATGTTTTTTGTGTCGATAATTATGTATTTCTTCTGCTTAAACTAATTACATCATAGCACTTTCAAGTAAACAAAAGAATAGTTTACTGTAAGTTTACGAGTTGTACAACTTTACAGCATGAAATGTAAGCACTATCATTAGTTTACAATCTTTAATTAAAATATAAATAATTACCTATTATAAGGAGGATTTACCCGATATGAGTTACAGTATTGGCATAGATTATGGCACAGCCTCTGGAAGAGTATTTTTAGTAGATACATCAAACGGAGCTATAATATCAAGTTATATTAAAGAATACCCACATGGCACAATTTCTGGTTCCTTAAACGGCCAAAAATTACCGCAAAATTATTTTTTACAACATGCCGAGGATTATACGCAGATCCTTGAACAAGGTGTAACTCATGTATTAAATGACAGTCAAGTTGATCCTAATGAAGTAATTGGCATTGGCATTGATTTTACAAGTTGTACCATCGTATTTTTAGATGATAATTTCGAACCATTACATACTAAATCTGAATACGAAAATAATCCACATTCCTATGTAAAACTATGGAAACACCACGGTGCTCAAGAACAAGCTGATTTAATGAATGAAATTAGCGCACAATATAATAAGCACTGGTTAGATAATTATGGTCATAGTGTTAATTGTGAATGGATGATTCCTAAAATATTAGAAGTGAAACAGCAAGCGCCTGAAATTTTAGAAGCTACCTCATATATTATGGAGGCTGGTGACTATCTCGTTAGCTTACTAACAAACAAAAATTTACGTTCTAATTGTGGTATTGGTTTTAAAGGCTTTTATAATGAAGAAGAAGGATTCAATTATGAGTTTTTCGCTGCAGTAGATAGTGAATTGCCAGACATCGTTAAAGAAAAATGTGAAGCACCAGTAGTCAAAATTGGAGAAAGTGCGGGATCTCTTAGTACACACTATCAACAATTATGGGGATTAAATGCTAATGTTCAAATTTCTCCTTATATTATTGATGCACATTCAGGCGTTTTAGGTGTAGGTGCGATTCAACAAGGTGAATTCACACCAGTTATCGGTACTAGCACATGTCACCTAATGTTAGATGCTAAACAAGCACCAATACCAGCTATTACTGGTTCTGTAAAAGATGCTATCATACCGGGACTGTATGCTTATGAAGCTGGTCAAGCAGCTGTAGGTGACTTGTTTAATTATTCTGCCCAACAAGCGCCTAAAGCGATTGTGGATGAAGCAAAAAGACAAAACATATCAGTATTAGAACATCTTGAAAACTTAGCTAAAGAAATTGCCATCGAAGATCAACACGTAACGGTGTTAGATTGGCACAATGGTAATCGCAGTATTTTAAGCGATAGTCAACTTACGGGTAGTATTTTCGGTTTAACGTTACAAACACCTTTCGCAATGGTCCATCGTGCGCATATTGAAGCAACTGCATTTGGTACAAAACTAATCATGCAACAATTTGAAAATAACAATATTCCAGTACACACTGTATTTGCTTCAGGAGGCATTCCTAAGAAAAGTGATCTACTTGTAGATATATATGCCAATGTATTAAACAAGGAAGTAGTAGTATTGGATTCAAGTAATGCAACCGCATTAGGTGCTGCAATGCTTGGCGCTAATGTTGGTGGTGCTTATACAGATTTAGAAACTACAGTAGAAAATATGAAACAAGCTGTTTTATATCGCAAGCAGCCTGAAGCTGAAAAAGTTAAAGCTTATGAACATTTATTTAATAAATACAAAGCGCTACATGATTTACTTGGTAGAGAAAACCCAACATTATCTTACATTTAAAATAAAATTTAACTGTCTGATTTAATCATTAAATAATAATAAATAAAGCCAATCCTCTTATTAAAAAAGGATTGGCTTTTCATATTGACCTATTGAGTTAAATTATTATGTTGGTTATTGATATCATTCTCATGTGATATCCCAGCAGATGAATTAGCTTTTGTATCTTGATATTTTGGGCTTAATCCATATTTATTACTATTACGTTGACTATCAAGACAAGTAATGACAATTTGGTATACCGTTAATACTAAGTACGCCAAATAAAAAATTAAGACAACTATTGAACCAGTTAAACTATTGTTATCCGATAATTGTGCAGAAATAATTGAAGGTACAACGTTTATCACAATTGAAAAACTAAATAAGATAATTGGCACGACCATAGTGCGACCAGTGTCATGAAATCTTCTTATCAACAATGCATAATTAGGTATAATTGTTGCTAAACCATATAACGCTAAATAAATCCAACCTACTATAAGACAAAAAATACTTACACCTGATGTACTCGCATTATTATCAATTAAACCCATAATTGTGCCTATAATGCCACCAACGAGTAATAAAATACCTGGAATACAAACAATAATGTGCCATAATACCGTATACCAGTACTCGCTTCTTCTCGAGCGCCCAGTGAAATTAACGTAGTTTTTCCAAAACAGCTTGTATGCTGTACCAAACCCTACTTTTGATGTCATTTTAATGCAACTCCTTTATTATGTAGTATTTTAAATGTAAACTATATGTGTGAATGAAATATTTTACAACTTATGTATTATGTAGTTTAACAAACTATTACAAAAATATATATACAATTTTAAAAATAACTAAATTTTATAATTACTATATTTTGCATTTATTTTTAGGAGGCATTTAAAAGTGGATTTTTTACAACGTGATACCACAACGATTGCTAAAGATTTATTAGGTGTTAAAGTGATTTATCATGATGAACAACAAACATTTACAGGTTATATCGTCGAAACGGAAGCGTATTTAGGCTTTGATGATAAAGCTGCGCATGGTTTTAATGGTAAGCGCACACCCAAAGTAGCTTCTTTATATAAACAAGGTGGTACAATTTATGCACACGTGATGCATACCCATTTACTAATTAACTTCGTCACCCAACAAGCCGACATACCTGAAGGTGTCCTTATTCGAGCAGTAGAACCTGAAGAAGGTATAGAGACAATGGCTTACCACCGTGGTAAAACCGGTTATGACATTACTAATGGGCCTGGTAAATGGACTAAGGCGTTCAATATTCCAAGACATATAGACGGCTCTAGACTTAACGAAGGCAATTTAATAATAGATACAAAAAACAGAAAATATCCGAGAGCTATTGTTGAGGACGGACGCATTGGTATTCCTAACAAAGGTGAATGGACACATAAACCTCTACGCTATACCGTTAAAGGAAATCCTTATGTTTCGCGATTAAAAAAGTCTGCTATGCTCCCACCAGATGAAACTTGGAAATAATAATAGCAATGATAAAAAAGCTACGATAACAGCATTAGTTATCGTAGCTTTTAATTTATTTGTTCTTTACTTTCTTCTTATCTAATAATCCAAATTGTATGGTAATTATTGTACATATAATAAAGATAACGGGGTAATATGAATATTTTAAAACATCGAGGTACGATACATGTCCATACTGTTCAACCATTAACATCCCACTATCATGTGGTAAAACCATTAATGCACTACAAGCAAAAATATCAAGCAAGCTTGCCATTCTTTTTGGTGGTACTTTATACTCATCACCGATTTCTTTGGCTATAGGTGCTGAAATTATAATAGCTAATGTATTATGTGACAACGCTGCCGATAAAATGCCCGACATAAAGCCTATTACATATTCTGCACTTTTGCGCCCTTTTGCTTTAGCTTTCATTGCTTGAATAATCCAATCGATACCACCGTAGTAACGGATTAAAGCAACTAAACCTGAAACTAAAAAGGCAACTAAGAAAATTAAAAACATGCTTTGCATGCCATCGCCAATCGCTTTTGTAAATTGGAAAATGCCCATATTTCCTTGCACGATGCCTAATAAACCAGCCATTAAAATACCTATAATAAGGACTAAAATAACGTCTAATCCGGCAATCGCGGCAATTAACACAAATAAATAAGGTAATATATTAATAAAATTAAAGCTTAAATCACCTTTTACCGTACCTGTACCACCAACAATACCATAACAGACTGCCGTTAAAATAGCGGCCGGTAAGGCAATCAGAACATTCATTTTAAATTTATCGCGCATTTTAGCGCCTACGCCATTTGTCGCAGCTATCGTCGTATCAGAAATAATGGATAAGTTATCACCAAAATATGCACCTGCAATAACTGCTGCACCTGCTGCAGCTATACTTAAATCTGCCGCTTGTGCTACCGCAACACCCACAGGAATGAAGGCCGCCTGAGCCCCTGTTGACGTTCCCAAAGTCAGTGCCGCAAAACCACTCATTATAAAAATGCCGGGAATTAATAAGCTCGGTGGTATAACAGATAGACCCATATTAACCATAGCATCTTTACCACCCATGTCGGATGTAACTGTAGAAAAGGCACCTGCTAATAGTAAAATAAGTCCTAAATTAACGATGCCAGAGTTACCAGCATTTTCAGTGAAAATTTGTACTTTTTTCGCAAATTTTGTTTTGCGATCATAACAAGTCCACGCAATCACTATACCGATAAACACTGCAACATGACGTGGTAATTGGTCAAAGGCATCTTTTTTACCCAT
Organism: Staphylococcus kloosii; assembly: GCF_003019255.1. Lineage (NCBI taxonomy): Bacteria > Bacillati > Bacillota > Bacilli > Caryophanales > Staphylococcaceae > Staphylococcus > Staphylococcus kloosii. The sequence goes on along the minus strand of NZ_CP027846.1, from coordinate 922,313 downwards.
TATTGTAAATGTAATACCTACGCCGATATATAACACTAAAAATATTACTAGCGGTAATAAAGCCAATGCACCATATTGCTTTTGGCTGCGTAGTGAATTTTCCATGACATAACCCCTTATCTCTATCTATTTACTCGTGATTACATGGTAACTAAAAATAAATATAAAGTCATCAATTCGAACTTATTCAATTAAACTGTAAAAAAATTAAATATTATCTTCTTTATATAAACTATATATTTGTCATTGCAATTACTGTCAACTACAATATATAATGCCCTTTAGATGATTTTGTAAGCGATTACTATTACATATAATAAGGAGGGCTCATTATGTTACATATAGATGCGGTTACAACCCTGGCATTAGCAAGTATTTTGTACTTACTTGGTGTCTATATTGTGAACCATGTCTCGGTATTAAAGAAATTATGTATCCCCGCGCCCGTCATAGGCGGTTTACTATTCGCAATCTTAGTTGCTATTTTACAGAGTTTCAGCATTGTCACAATCAAACTGAACTCTGATTTCTTTCAAAACTTCTTTATGCTAGCATTCTTTACTACCATAGGACTAGGCGCATCTTTAAAATTATTAAAATTAGGTGGCAAGGTGCTCATTTTATACTTTATTTTCTGTGGCATATTAGCGACACTACAAAATGTTATTGGTGTTGCATTAGCAAAAGTACTTAATATACCACCTTTATTAGGTATTACTGCTGGATCAATGTCAATGGAAGGTGGACATGGTAATGCCGCGGCATATGGGCAAACAATTCAACAACTCGGTTATCATTCTGCACTTACAGCCGCATTAGCAGCAGCGACTTTAGGTCTCGTTGCAGGTGGGCTCATTGGTGGACCTGTAGTGAAATACTTAATTAACAAATATAATTTAAAACCTTCACAAGCGGAATCTACAAAAGAAGATTATAGTACTGTTTCTTATAATGAACATTTACATAATAAAATGGAACCGACAACTGTCTTTTTATTACAATTTACTATTGTTGCTATTTGCATGGCAATCGGCAGTTATATCGGCAATACATTTACAGACTTAACAAGTATCAATATTCCAATGTATGTTGGCGCTATGTTTGTCGCTGTTATTATTCGAAACATATCTGAGTATGGTAATTTACAATTAATCGATATGAAAATAGTAGATAAAATCAGTGATGTTTCATTAAGTCTATTTTTATCCATTGCTTTAATGAGTATAAATTTAACAGACATTTATAAATTAGCTATTCCACTTATTATTATCGTACTTGTTCAAATTGTCTTTATCGTTTTATTCTCAGTCTTTATCGTTTTCCGAGGATTAGGTAAAAATTATGACGCTGCGGTAATGATTGGTGGTTTTATAGGACATGGATTAGGTGCTACACCTAATGCAATGGCGAACTTAGACGTTATTACGAAAAAATTTGGTGCTTCGCCGAAAGCGTATCTTGTTGTACCTATTGTAGGCGCCTTTTTAATAGATTTATTAGGTGTGCCGATCGTGACATCATTTATTAATATTTTAAAATAATATAAGCAAAAAACGTTAGTAAGAAGTGACTAGACTTCATTACTAACGTTTTTTAGTGAATTTTAAATTGTTAAGCCTCTTTGTTCCATCCATGAAATAAGTTCTGGACTAAATACAATTTGAGTTTGTTTTAACTCTTCAATTGTTCGAACATTTAGCATCGTCATAATTTTTTTCATTTGATCAATAAATGATTCAACGTAATCTAATGTAGAAGTTATGCCATAATTTTCAATATGATTTAAAAATGGTCGCGACATACCTACTGCATTTGCTCCCAACGCTAAACATTTTACTGCATCTAAAGGTGTTCTAACGCCGCCACTCGCTAATACATTAACATCTTGTTGGAATTTAGTACTTTCTAACAATGATTCGACTGTGGACTGGCCCCAAGATGATAAATAATTCATATCTTTTAAAGAACGGCGTTCATTTTCAATATCAACGAAATTTGTGCCACCTTTACCACTAACATCCACGTATTTTACACCAATAGCTTTAAGGCTTTGAATTGTTTCTTTACTCATGCCAAAGCCAACTTCTTTAACGATAACAGGTACAGGTACACGTTCTACAATCAATGCTAGATTATCCATCCACGTTGAAAATTCTCTATTCCCCTCAGGCATAACTAATTCTTGAGGAGAATTAACGTGCACTTGCAATGCTTGAGCATCTAATAATGTTACCGCTTCTTCCGCTTTATCGACTGGTACATCGGCACCGACATTACTAAACACAATACCTTCAGGATTCGTATCACGCACGATACTAAATGAAGACGCCATGTTTGCATTACGTAATGCAGCATGTGTTGAACCTACTGCCATTGCTAACCCTGTTTCGCGTGCTACGACTGCTAATTTCTCGTTTATGTTTTTTGTCCACTCACTGCCACCTGTCATAGCATTAATATAAATAGGATAGTCTAGTTTAAAATCAGTTAATTGACTACTCAAATCTACATCACTGACATCTATATCTGGAATGGAATGATGTACAAACCTTATTTTATCAAAATCTGATTGTGGCGCATCTGTTTGTGCCATTGCTATTTCCACATGGTCATTCTTTCTTTGTTCTCGCTTTGAATCGCTCACTATTGTCCCTACTTTCATCTTGTTAAATTTTTTAAGTTACGGTTAAAACCACTTTTTCTTTTTAAAGTACCAAATACATATACTGGCAATAACTAACATAATGACTAAGACGGCGAAATAACTATAGTGCCAATTTAATTCTGGCATATATTTAAAGTTCATACCGTAAATGCCTGTAATTAACGCTAATGGTGAAAAAATCACAGATACAAGCGTCAATATTTGCATTATATTATTCATTTTATAAGAACTATACGATTCATAATTCTCTCTTATTTCATTGGTCATTTCGTCAGAAGTTTTAATACTATTTTCTTGTTTAATCATATGATCTTCAATATGTTGAATATATAAATAGTCTTTATGACTGTTAAATAGCGTTTTACTGTCTTTAAGTGTAACTATAAGTTCATGCATTGGAAAGACTATCCGTTTTAACTTTATGATATCCGAACGTAACTTAAACACATTATCCATAATGAACTTACTCGTAGTATCATTTACATGTTTATCTTCAAAATCATAAACTTTTTCTTCTATGTCATAAATATAATCAAAATAATAATCTACAAGTTGATCTATAATATAAAGCATGACGCTACTAGCAGTTAAACAGTCAATCGTGTGTTCACATAAAGTATTGTTGATATCTGTAATAGCTTGTTCATGTGTATGATGATATGTAATTAACACATTATCTTTTATAAAGAAGTTAATGGCAGTCGGTCTGTAATCTTCATCACGTATGCCATGAACAACGATATATTGATATGAAGCATATGTTTTATATTTTGCTCTTGGTGTACCGTTAACTGTATCATCAATTTCAAGTTTATTAAAATTAAAATCATTTTGTAATTGATGATTTTCTAATGATGTCGGATTTTCGTAATCATACCATATGAAATCAGCCTCAGCCGGTAAGGCTTGTTCATCATCAACTTGTTGAAGTGGATGGTCGCCAATTTGATAATTTATCGTCAGCCCCATAAAATTTCCTCCCCAACTATTTTCCTTTATTTTACCATGAATCGTGATAGATGTATGTTTAAACTATATTTAGTAATATAATTGTAGACGTTACTAATTTAGAAATATAAATTCAGGAGTTGAAAGGACTATGTCTACAGTTTTTACAGTTTCACAGCAAGTTTCAACTGACATGATTGACCATAATAATCACATGCATGATTCACATTATAATCATATATTTAGTGATATTATCAATCAATTTAATTACGCACACGGTTTGTCACTCGAAGAAAGAAAGACACTAAGCTACACTATGTTCACAGCTGAAGAACAAACAAGTTATCTTCAAGAGTTAAAGCTCGATGAAACATATACTGTTAAATTATATTTGTATGACTATGATGTTAAAAGAGCACATTTTTTTGCATTTATGTATAAGCAAGACGATACGCTTGCTGCCACTAACGAAGCAATGATGTTAGGAATTGATAGAAATACGAATAAAGTAAGTCCTTTCCCCCAACAATATTACCAACAATTAGAGCAATACTATGCGCAACAACCGACTATCAACTGGCCTAAACAACTTGGCCATCGTATCGGCATACCAAAATAAGGAGTGATTCATATGTCAGAATCATTAATAGATATTATCCGTACACAACTTTATGATCATCATGACGAAGTTAAAGCATCTTTAAGTGAATTGAATCAAAGTAAATCCCTCGTTATTAACGGTCCTGATGACCAGTTAATTGACAGAGGATTAAACATCAGTTTTTATCGTGGCCAAAAACAAACTGTGGATGCAGTTTATTCTATATTAGACGCTTATCAAGATGAAACGGACTTTTTAAAGCACTATGAAGAATATGCACAAGGTATAGCGGAAGATTATACGAATACCTCAAAAACGTTCGCTCAAATGGATAATCCAGAGGACGATTTTGCAACGCTTATTTCTTATTTGTATACATTAAAAGGTCAGAAATTAATAATTGATTCTATCAATACGTTAGTTGCTTCCAAGTAACTCATTAAAAATGCCGTCATTTAATTATGACGGCATTTTTTAAACTTTATGTTTTTAATGATTGTACGATTTGTCTTACTACTTTATGCGATTGTCTAATTGGATATAATGGAAAGCCATGTATCATCTTTTTATATGGATAAAAATGAATTGGTTGTTGATGTTCTTCACCCAACTCTACAAGTTTTAACATATCTGGGTAATATACTTCTTGTGTACTGCCAAACATGTAAATAGGCGGTAAGTGATTGATTTTTCCATTAATCGGTGAAATTTTCGCATCTTTCAGTGCATAGTCGTCAGACCATACTTCCATGACTTTACGTACACCTTCGACATGAATCAGTTTATCTTTTTTTATTAATGCCTCAGTAATTTGATCATTTTCCAATTCGGCATCTAACAATGGCGATAGTAAATAAATTTTCTGTGGCATTGGCAGATTTTGAGCATATAATTGCTGAACAAAACTCAATGCTAAACTACCACCAGAGCCATCTCCCATAATAACGATATTGTCCTCTCCTACTTCCGAAACAAGTTGTTGATATAAATCATTAATTGCACTGTAAGTATCTTTAACATTGTAAGTTGGCGCCTTAGGATAAATAGGCATAACAATTTCATGTAACGAACTTAACGCTAATTTATCCATAAATCTCCAATGGAAAACTGACGGTTGCAATACATTGTATCCGCCATGAAGATATAAAATTTTCTGTTTACTATTATGTCTAAAATTAAACCTAAACACCTGCATATCGTTAAAAGTTTGTTTTTCTAAATTTGACTTTATATTTAAACTTTCAGGCTGTTTATGTTTTTGAGCATTCAATCTCTCGCGTTGTGTTAAAAATTGTTGTAACTGCTCGTCATTGTCAAAATTAATTGATCTAACTGGTAATAAATATTTGTTAATGAAGTGATTCATTATGTTAAAAGCCATGAATTAACCAACCCACTCTTTTTATAAATTTAAAAACAATATAGATATCGTAATATTTATCGTATATATTTTCCCACTTACGCTATAAAAACAGTTATAATAAATTATAAATAACTATTTGATTTTCAATATGATAATAATTAATAGCACATTATTATTTAAATACTAACATAAAAATTTTGAACTTAAAAAATATACCTGTTTTTATTGAAAGGAGTACATATGGCAGAACAAAATCATAGATTTAAAAATTTTGAACATACATTGACAAGTGCACCGATGCACAGAGGTCAAAAGTTAGGTAAAAAAAGATTTTCTTGGTTTAATCTTATTATTCATATCATTGTGTTAATCTTAACAGCGATAACTGGTTATAGTATGTATAAACAGCCTGTATTTAATCTAGCACTGGTCAATGAGCCGATAACGTTTCATCAATTAAGTCATTTTCAAGACACGTTAAATAATATATCCAATCTTGATATCAACATTGATAATATCGAAAACCTACAATCACGCATAGATTCACTTATTCTAGTCTTTGATATCTTTTTTATAGCAACGATTGTAAGTTTAGTATTATCGATACTAACTATTATTTTTAATCGCATGGTACTAAAAATAATTAATATTTTCATTTTAATTATTATGCTAGTGATAACTTTTGGTTTTTCAATTATTCTCCAAAATATTGCTACACGAATCGCAAACAGTCTAAGTCAATATTATGTTTCGGTTAAACCAGATCAAGTACTAACACAGGCTGATGCAATTAATAATGCATTAATCTTATTAATATGTAGTTTGGCATTACTATTTATTAGTCTATTCTTTAGAAACAAACGTAAACGCATTAATACAATTCAATAAAATAAACACTAAGTACTGTCAGACGTGCAGTACTTTTTTTATGCAAAAAGAAGCATCGTTATCTCGCTATGATAACGATGCCTCTTAAAATTTTTAGGATATTTTACGATTATTTTTCTCTAGAAATATAATGCTCTTTGCCTTTTAAGAATAAACTTAAGATAAATGCAAGTAAACTTAATCCAGTCGCAACTAAGAATGCGCTATTAACACCGTTAATAGAAGCAAGCTTTTGAACGAAACCTAAGATTTGTTTAGTCGCCATTTGTTCTCCACCCATAGCTTGAGCCATTTGTTGTAAATGGTCTTTAAGGAATGGGCTTGTTTTATCTAAATCTTGTGCATAAGTAGCAGAATATTGAGTTGTTTGGTTAGACATAACTGTTACTAGTATTGCCGTACCAATCGAACCCGCTAATTGTCTCAAAGTATTTGACAATGCATTACCATGAGGAATTAAACGTAACGGTAATGAGTTCATACCAGCCGTCATAATAGGCATCATGATGAAACTCATACCAAATGAACGTACGATATAAATTAACATTAAATGACCATAAGTGGTATTCATATTAAGTTTAGTCAATTCGTATGTTGCATAAGTCATTATCGCGGTACCTATAATCGCTAATGGTTTAATACCAATAGCATCAAGTAAGCGTCCTGCGATTGGTCCCATAACACCCATAATTAAAGCACCTGGTAAGAGTAGTAGACCAGATTGTACAGGCGTGAAACCTCTTAAATTTTGTAAATATAATGGTAATAAAATCATACCACCAAATAAACTCATTGTAACAATCATGTTGATAACAGTTGTTAACGTGAAACCTGAGTATTTCAATACTTCTAAGTTAAGCATTGGTATACGCATAGTTAACTCACGAATAACAAATGCGATGATAAAGATAACACCAATAATAAATGAAACGATGATTACTGGTGATGTCCAACTTTTGTTTCCTGCTTCACTAAATCCATATAATAAAGCACCGAAACCGATAGTACTAAAGATAATACCAGGAATATCAGCTTTAGGATTACTTGTAACTTGGTATACACGGAACCAAATATATGAGATTAATAGTGAAATTAAACCGATCACGAACATTCCATAGAACATTACGTTCCAGTGATAATTTTCAACGATATAACCTGATAATGTTGGACCAATAGCTGGCGCTAAAATCATTGCGATACCAAGTGTACCCATCGCCGCACCACGTTTTTCTGGTGGGAAGATAGTCATAAACACGTTAGTACCTAAAGGCATTAATATACCAGCACCAATAGCTTGTAGTACACGTCCAACCATCATAATTGTGAAGGAACCGGAGACACCACAAACAAGTGAACCTATTGTAAATAACGCCATCGCAACTAAGAATAATTTACGATATGAGTATTTATTGAATAGGAAGGCACTGATTGGAATTAAAATTCCATTTACAAGCATGAAACCTGTCATTAACCATTGCCCTGTATTTGCTGAAATATTAAAATCTGTATTAATTTTAGGTAAGGCCACATTTAACAATGTTTGGTTTAAAATCGCAATAAACATACCAAATATCATTGCCAATAACACTTTCATTTGTGTAGTACCTTTACCAAACATAAATGAGCTATGTTCTTTTTTTAATTTTTCGTTAACCCTAGCTTCCTCTGAATCAGGGTTGATTTTATCAAAATCTGAGTCTTGTGCAGCATCTTCTTGAATATCGTCATGAGAAGTTGACTGTGCAGAATCAGAAGTAAATGATTGAGTTTCTTCATTATCTACAGAAGCCGCTACAGCTTTCTCTGTAGAATCAGTGTTAGATAATTTATTGGACTCTGCCGTATCATCTTTGTCTCTTATGTTAAATTTAGATTGATAACTTTGACTCGACGAATCATTGTTATAATTTTTTTGTTCCAGTTGTCTTTTAGTTGATTTCTTGCCTTTTTTCGAAATAAACAAGTTTAACAACCCGACAAGAATGATCGCTATGACTACATAAATTATAATGAAGGTCGCTGTCATTTAAAGACCCCCTTAGTTTTTATGAATTTTAACTTCAGCGTTCATTCCTGGAACAACATTTTTAGATGGTTTTGAATCTAATTTGATTTTAACAGGTACTACTTGAGAAACTTTAGTATAGTTACCATCACTATTAGAAGAAGGCATCATTGAGAAGCTTGCAGCAGTTGCTTTACCTACTTGATCAACTTTACCTTTAAGGTTAGCATTTTCACCATCAACTTTAATGTCAACGTCTTTACCTTTTTCTACATCTGCAATGTCTTTTTCGTCAACGTTTGCAGTTACATTTAAATCATCTAAATTATAAGCATAAGCAATTGGTGATCCAGCTTGAGCTACTGAACCTTTCATGCCGTCAGTTTTAACGATTGTACCGTCTTGAGGCATTTTAATGTCCATTGTTTGAGGTGAACCGCCACTTTCGCTTTTAGCTGCGATTGAAGCAACTTTGTCACCTTTCTTCATATCATCATTTTCTTTCGCATCGAAAGATTTCAATTCACCTGACGCAGGTGCAGATATTTTAATTTGGTCGCCATCAACTTTAGCGTTGTCTGTCGATACATAGCTTGTAGCTTGATTGTAAAAATGGAAGCCAACGACACCAATAATTACAAGAACTACAATAGTAATGACATTAATTAATATCATTTTTTTCATTATTGTTTCCTCCTATTTGCTTTTAAATTTCACTTTATCTATTATAGAGAGATGAGACACAAAAAAATACCAACACTTAAAAAAAATGTGTCGGCAAAGATATAGAAAATTTAACGTAGGTGTAATAATGAGACAAAAGGCCAAATTTAGAATTATACGCAATATGATCATATTACTTGAGGAATATCCTTTTGAAGAAATCACAATTAAAATGGTGTGTGCCTATAGTAATGTAAATAGAACAACATTTTATGATTATTTTCTTGATAAATACGATTTAATAACACAGATTCAAAAGTATCATTTAACAAAATATCAAAACTTATTAAATGCTTTCGATAACAGTTTAGAAAATGCGCCTAGCCACCCAGTCAAACTTTACAAATTTTTCAAGATAGTTTTAACATACATTAAACGAAACTATGGATATTTCCATGCAATCATGGTTACACACCCAAATAAAAATCTTTTTTCTGAATATATGACTGCTACTAAAAATGCATATAATGAAATAATTGGAAAACATAGTAGTGTTAAAAATAAAAAAGAATTTGTAATTTATAATGTTGGTGGACAAATAGGCATTGTCTATTTTTGGATTCGTGAAAACTGTGAAGAGTCTGTTGATTCCCTTGCTCAAATATTATTAGCAAATACAATTAAACTACAACGTTAACCATTTATAATAATTAATAAACAAAAAGACTACAAACGTATTTGATTTTAATTCAACAACGCTTGTAGTCTTTTTTATTGTACTGTGTTGCGAAAAGCAAAATAATTAAAAATTTGTAAGATAATTAAGATAACACCACTAATGCAAATAATAGTTATATAAGGCATAGCGCTCGTTTCACCAGCTAAACCTACTAACGGTGTAACTAGACCTCCAAATAGAGACTGTACTAAGCCAAGCAAACTTGAAGCACTACCACTACCCCCTGTTCTCTCGTTCATAGCAATTGAAAATGCTAAAGTAGCTACGCCGGTAACTGGTGCTACTAAAATAACAAAACCGATAATGAGTGTAATGATATGTAAATGTGCTGTTAACGTAATAGTCACCCATATCACGCCAATAATTTGAATCAGAGTTAACGCTCTTAATAAGGTTTGTTGATTAATATAGTCCACAAGCTTACCAGTAAGCTGACTAGAAAAAATAAGTGTAATACCCACGCCAGCGAACATCCAACTGAAATGCAATGCCGACAAATGATAAATACGTTGTGTGATAAATGGTGATGCCGAGATGTAACTAAATAACATAATAAATGTAAAGCCTTGAATTAACATCGGTAATACAAACTTAGGTTTTACTATTAACATACTGAAGTTTTTAAAAATAGCACCTATATGTGCTTGGTCTCTGCGTTCAATAGGTAGTGATTCATTAATTTTGAACAATGAGCCAACTACCATACAAACACCAAATATCGTCAATATTATAAATACCATTCGCCACGTAGAAAATGATAAGATAATACCACCAAGCGTCGGTGCTATAACGGGAGCAATCCCGTTCACTAACATTAACACTGCTAAAAACTTAGTCAGTTGTTTACCACTATATAAGTCACTTGAAATTGCACGTGAAATAACTGCACCTGCTCCACCACAGAAACCTTGGATAAATCTTAACAATACCATTATCCAAATATTAGTAGTAAAAACGATAGCTATACTTGCTATTGCAAAAATTACCATGGCGATGATAAGCGGCTTTTTTCTCCCTAAGGCATCTGAAATTGGCCCGATGAATAAATTACCGAGAGCCAAACCTATCATGAATAATGACAGCGTAAGCTGAGCATTTGAAGTTGTCGTACCGAAATCCGAACGCAATTGAGGTAATCCTGGCAGAAACATATCAATAGATAAAGCACCTATTGCTGTTAATGCACCTAATATAACGATAAATAATATAGTAGGTTTTGAAGTTTGTTCGTAATTTTTCATTTATTTAACTCCTAAAATAAACTTTTTTATGTATTATTTAAATAGTAACACTAATCACATTAAAGTATCTATTTAATTATTAAAAAAAGTGAGCCTGAAGATTATATTAATATTGTCTTCAGGCTCACTTTTTATCTTGTCAGTAGATGACTGAATTGAAAATGCGCTTTTATCAAGCTTCTTTCAACTCTAGTCATCCATACCGGGGTGGGACTACAAAATCATCTTATAAAAATAAGATTTTTGTCCCGCTCCCTATGATTTTGCCGTGCATGTTTGCCTTGATTTAGGATAGTATGGTTCGAGACTGTAGTCTCTCACTCATACGTTTCCCCTAGGCGTCAGCACGATACAAAATCGTTACAAAGCTAATCTTATCTTATTTTAATTTTATATTGATAGTATGGTTCTTTATGACTGAATTGAAAATGCGCTTCTATCAAGCTTCTTTCAACTCTAGTCATCCTTGCCGGGGTGGGACTACAAAATCATCTTATAAAAATAAGATTTTTGTCCCGCTCCCTATGATTTTGCCGTGCATGTTTGCCTTGATTTAGGATAGTATGGTTCGAGACTGTAGTCTCTCACTCATACACCTACCCTAGGCGACAGCACGATACAAAACAAATCTTATCTTATTCTAGTACCATTCCTATTAACTTCATTATTAAAACAATATTTTAAGAGTTTGCTGAAATATTGTATTACTCGGTATAATTAGTAACTTTTAAATCATTACCATTGTCATTGCCTTCTAGCGTATATTTAACTTCGCCATATTGACCATCTTTTTTTATGCCATAACCACTTACATAAAATTTATTACCAACTTTAATAATTTCTGATATTTGTGGAACTTGCATCGCACTATAACTTTGTGAACTTATAGCACTCTTAGTCGATTTATAATTAGATGAATCTTTCTTCAAATAATTAGAGACAATATTAAAATCACTTTGGCCATATGCAGTATTCAAGGCTGTCGTATAATTACTAAAAAAATTTGTTATTTTAGAACGGAAGCTATTTTCTTCTTTTTCTTTCTTCTTAACATAGTCTTCTATCTTATCTTTATCGAAAGGAACCTTAACATTTGTATTATCTTTTAAGCTGTCTGGTTGAATCGTTGTTTCGCTAGATTTAAAGTCTTTCTTCTTAGCTTCACCACTCGCGGAAACTTTAATTTGTTCGTTTTTAGGATAAGGTCCATATGCTTTCGATTCATCATAATCATATGTTTTGTCATTAATTTTCACTTTAATAGAATCGTCATCAAGTTTGTCTGCGCCAGTTAAGTTTACACGTAAATATGCTTCGTCGAAGTTTTCAGACACATCTACAGTTTCATTGTTACTATTATTAAAGTTAAACTTCAATTTACCACTGAACTGTCCGTTATCTGTAGTTCGCTTAGCATCTATACTATAATTTCCTGGGATAAATTTACCTAAGGAAGTTGTTTTATCTTTAGGTGCTTCAACAGTACGTTGCTTATCATTAGATCTAAATTTGTATTTCGCATCAAATTTAGGTTTAACAATTGCTTCTTTTGTTGGCGCTGTAAAATTCATATTATTAAATATTAAATATCTGCGTCCATTTTTAGTTATTTTTAAAATCTTTTCCCCGTTGCGAGCTGTCACGTATTTAGAAAGTTGGTCGTCATTTTCATTTAAATAAGCTATTTTTGTTCTAACATCTTTAGTGAAATTTTTCATACCAATTTCATTTTTAATATATTTAATATATGCCTTAGCTTCGTCTTCATCGACATTGTTATTTTGAGTACTTAGAACGGTCGATAACTTCTGCGTATCATTATTATCAATTGCATTGATTAATAATTCAGATTGCGCTTCGGGTGAGTTAAAATTCTTTAATAAGAAGAAAATAATAATGATTAATACGATGATAAAAAATGCAATTCCCCATGGGATAATTTTGCGAACGTTTGTATTTGAAGCTTTCTTCTGGTTATTTCTTGATTGTCGATTTAATAAATCATGTCCACAATTAGGGCACACTTTGTCGTCATTATGTACCTCTGTTCCACAGTTTGGGCACTTGCGCATTTATATCACCTCTTACTAAAAAATTTTACAACTATTTTACTATAATATCATATTTTTAATTGAACTTATATGCAAGGATAAGTTTCAACTTTAATAAAAATTAAACTCGTACATGAATTTCTTTATATCTTATCTTCTATTATATGAACTTTCCTATTACATTGATATACGCATTTAGTCCAACATTTGAAAAAATTATTATCGTTCACCATTAGTTGACAGGTATCAACCATGATGCTATACTATTCCAGTAAAAAAAATTCTAGGAGGCTATTATGAAATCAATATTAAAATTTAGATGGCTGATTTCCATTATAGTTGTGATAGCGATTGCTTGTTCAATTGTATTTGCACCCAACCTTTCAAAGTTAGCTAGTGATAAAGGGGACATCGTGCCACCGAATGATACGACTTCACAACAATACAAGCAAATGTTAAAAGATGTTGGCGCTGATTCAAACAGTATGAGTGCCGTAATCAAACTGGATCATAAGTTGGACAATTCATCTAAAAAAGAAATCAACGATTATGTAGATAAAGTTAAAAAAGTTAAAGGTGTAGAAAGCGTTATTTCACCTTTTGATTCTAAAGATACTGAAGACAAACTTGTTTCAGATAATAAAAAGTCTGTCATGATACCTATCGTGTCTTCTGATAATAAAAACAAAACTTTAGATGCTAAAGAAGATATTCAGAAAATAAACCCGGATTTCAAAAATGTTTATTTAACTGGTAACGATATTATTCATGACGATATCAACAAAAGTGTAGAGAAAGGATTACAAGCTACTGAAATCATCACAGTAATATTAATACTAGTGATTTTATTCTTCGTCTTCCGTTCTGTAGTGACTCCTTTCGTACCATTAGTATTTGTAGGGTTGTCATATGTTTTTGCACAAGGAATTCTCGCACTATTAGTTAAATACTTTGATTTCCCTGTGTCTATTTATATTCAATCATTTTTAGTCGCCCTATTATTCGGTATAGGTACTGACTATTGTATTTTATTACTAAACAGATATAAGGAAGAATTAGGTAAAGACCAATCTAATTTCGATGCTGTTTTAAGCACTTTTAAAAATGGTGGACGTACAATATTAATTTGTGCCATTACCGTACTAGTTGGCTTTGGTGCATTATTCTTCGTTAAATTTAGCTTATTTAAATCTGCCGTTGGTATTGCAGTCGGCGTTTTATGTTTAATGATTGTTTTATTTACATTATTGCCTACACTCCTAGCACTAATTGGAGACAAAGTATTTTGGCCAAGTAAAAATGCTGCTGGTCATTCAGATAGTAAGTTATGGGGTAAATTAGCAGATTTCACTACTAAACGCCCATTCATAGCATTAGTAATCGTATTCGTAATTATGGTGCCACTTATTTTCTTCTCACCTAATAACATTACGTACGACAATACTAATGAAATTAGTGATAAATATGACTCAATAAAAGCCATCAATGTTATTAAAAATGATTTCAGTGTCGGTGAAGCTTTCCCAGTTCAAGTAGCGATTAAATCCGACAGCAAATTAACTGATAGTAAAGGTGTTAATGACCTTGAGGCATTATCTCAATCTATTAACAAAATTAAAGGCGTTGATTCAGTAAATACAATCACTCGCCCAACTGGTACACCTATCAAACAACTTGGTGCTACTTATCAGTTAAATGAAATGCAAAAACAACTTGGCAAAGCCAATAATGGCTTAAATGACGTCAACAATGGTCTTAATCAATTGAACTCACAAGTATCACCATTAAAAGATAGCCAACAAGTTCAAGGATTGATGCAACAAGGCAGTCAAGACCCACAAGGTTCAAACCAAAAAGTGACACAACAGGCTGGTCAATTGTCTCAAGGACTTGAAAAATCTCAAAATGGTATTTCTCAAGTTCAAGATGGACAATCTAAAATTCAACAAAGAATGAAAGATATGTCTAAAGATGAAGACATCAAAAAATCAGGTATGTATATTACAAATGACATGCTAAACAATGGAGATTTGAAAAAATCAGTTGATCAATATAGCGAAGATAATGGCAAAATTGTGCTATTAAATATTGATTTAAAAGATGATCCATTCTCTAATAAAGCAATGAATACTGTCGATACAATTCATAAAACAGTAGATAATCAAGTTAAAGGAACATCATTTAAAGATAGCAAAATTGAATATGGTGGCATGTCTTCTCAAAACAATGACTTACAAGACACAATCGACCATGATATGAATAAAGCAATCATCCTAATTTCAATATTCTTATTCATAGTGTTATTAATATTCCAACGCTCAATTATTATGCCAATCTACATGATTGCTTCTATATTAATTACTTACTACGCTTCGATAGGTATTAGTAATATTATCTTTGGCAACATGTTGCATATGGGCGGATTATTACTCGTAGTACCATTCTTTAGTTTCGTAGTATTAATGGCACTCGGTGTTGACTATGCTATATTCTTAGTCAACCGCTTCAGCGAAGAAGCTTCCCTAGGAATTAACGAAGCATTACAAATCGCTATGCGTAAAATGGGTAAAGTTATAATGACTGCATGTATTATTCTAATAGGTACTGTTGCTGCATTATATGCATCAGGTGCAATGACACTAATGGAAATAGCAACAGTCGTTATACTTGGTTTAATCATTTACAATTTATTAATGTTACCACTATTTATTCCAGCAGTCGCTAAATCATTTGGTAAAGGTAACTGGTGGCCATTCAAATATAAAGGTAACAATCAGTAAGCTTATTCATTATTAAAAACAATAATTAAGCACCGGAGCAATCGATATAAATGATTGCTCCGGTGCTTTTTATATAAAAAAAGAAGCTCAACTTTCCACTAATTGAGCCACCCTTATTCTTTTCTAACTATTAACATTGAAGTTTTTTAATCGGTCGTCAATGATTTCTAACACATAGCGCGCTTGTTCGATTTGTTCTTCCGATAAGTCATACAACATATCGCTTACGATATCGCTAATAATAGATTTACATTCATTACTAAATTGTTTCCCTTTGTCGGTTAACTTAATGTATTTCAATCTTTGATCTAAATGTGCTTCTGTTTTATCCCATTCTACTAAGCCCGATTGAATAAGTTTTTTAATTCTACGACTTACAGCAGCTTTATTAACGTCTTGTCTTTCTGTAATTTCTGTTAACGTTAAAGCTTTTTCATTTTCCAACATCATAATAACATTTTCTTGTTCTTTAGAGATGTTATATTCTTCTCTTAAATCTTTAAGTAGTTTAGCTAACAAAGTATTGATGTCATCTAAAAAACCACCCATAAATTCAATATGACTTCTAATATTTTTAACCATAAACCTCGCACCCCAAACTAGCTTTGTCCTTTAAAAAATGGTCACTCTCACCTAAATATGTTAATTATATAATATCAATAAATTAGGTTGTAATAAAGCATTATAAGAATAATGGTTAACATATAAACTTTATTTATTATTTATAATACACTTTTAAAATTTTTTAATTTAAAGCAATAAGGACTTCTAGTTGCTTATTTCTAACGAATACTCTACATTAATTATAAATTAACCAATCGAGGTGCAAGATGTACTTACCAACAATTATACTCTGTATTGCTATTGTTTTAATTTTTATTAGTTTAACTTTAGGTCAACAATACTTTATCTCTTTGAATGCTTATATCACAGTAGTAATCATAGGTTTTATAAGCATCGCCTACCATGTCTGGAAAGACACGTTTCCTATAGATTTAATCATAACAATTATTATAGGTGGTATTTTATTACACATTAAACATCGACACCTGTTCAAAAGCAATAATAGCAAATTATTTCTCCGAAGATTATATATCATTGTTATCAAACTGTGTATCTTTATATTAGCCTGTACTTATATTAGCTTGATACCATTATTTTTCAACTTTGTATTTTTATGGTTAGCTGCAGTAGGTTTCAGCGCATTATTCTCTCTAATTTGTTATACTATATGGTCGTCTAGTTATGCTGATGTATCAGTTAAACAACACTGCGATGCAATATTAATATTAGGTGCAGGTATTTTCACGGAAGAAGTAACACCTATGTTAAAAGACCGTTTAGAGTGTGCTCTTAAATTATTTCAGTCCAATCCCACTGCACAAATTATTGTTAGTGGCGGGCAAGGACCAGACGAACCCATTTCTGAAGCGTTAGCTATGCAACGTTATTTAATTGCTAACGATGTACCACAACACCAAATAATAATGGAAGATCGTTCTACAAGCACTTATGAAAATATAAAATATACCAAGTTATTACTTATCAACCATATTTCCAGAAATACAAAAATGATTTGTGTCACAAGCCAATTTCACATATTACGTGCGCTTAGATTCGGTCAAAAGTTCAATTTAAAATTTAAAGGGCTAGGCAGTCGAACACCCTATCATTTCTTTGAGGTAGCGTTAATCAGAGATTATCTGGCATTAATGTATCAGTATAAAGCCGTACTAACGATTTATTTCGCAGCATTATTTATTTTAAGCTTTTTTGCGTTATGGTCATTTTAAATAATAAAAAGGAAATCATCTTAATGATGATTTCCTTTTTATTTTAGCTTAATTCGAAACTGTTTCTTTATTGCTATCTACAATTTTACCGTTATCTAATTCTATAATTCTATCGGCATATTGGAATAGACGTTGGTCATGTGTAATCATAATACCAATCATATTGTTCTCTTGAATTTGTTGTTTAATCATATGGACTACTTCAGTTGCTCTGCTTGCATCCAAACTAGCTGTAGGTTCATCGGCTAAAATTATTTTAGGATCATTCATAAACGCTCTCATTATAGCTACACGTTGTTTTTCCCCTCCTGATAACATATGTGGGTAAACATTTAAACGATGTGCTAATCCTATATTTTCCAATAGTGTTTGTGCTTTAGAATCAGCGTCTTTTTTAGACATTTTAGCTTCTTTACCTAAAGTTGTTAGTTGAGCTTTAACTGTTAAATACGGCACTAAATGAGATGATTGAAATATAAGTCCTATTTCATTTAGACGTAAATCTGCAGGTTTATTACTTGCTGAGAACAAGGGCGCATCATTATAAATAATATCACCGCTATTAGGCGTTAATAGACCACCTAAAATAGTTAGTAACGTTGTTTTTCCTGAACCAGATGCACCGTTTAAAATAACAAACTCTCCATCGTCCACATTAAAATTAATACCTTTTAAAACTTCTGTTTCAGCTTGACCTTTACCGAATGATTTTGTAATTTCTTTTACTGTTAAAGTCATTATTCTGCACCTCCAATGGCTTCTATAGGATCTACTCTAAATAATTTAACGAATGATAAGATTGCACCAATAATTGCAACTAAAATAAATATGACTACTACGATTGCCAAGTTAGTAGCTGTTATATGGAACGGCATTGATACTGGCATAATCATTGATAATCCACTAATGATGCCGATAGCAATAATAACTCCGACCATTGTACTTAACACGATTTGTGTTACTAAAGCTAATAATAAATGTTTTGTCTTGATACCGATTGCTTTAAGTATGCCAATTTCTGATATTTTTTGAATTGTCATAACATAGAAGAAGGCACTTAATACAATAGCAGTTATAATATATAGACTCACTATCATCATGTTTAATGGTGCTTGTTCAGCTTGATAACTTGGAAGTTCATCAGTGATATTTTTCTCACTATACGTTTTAACACCATCTAAATCTTTTATTTTTTGTTGTTGATCTTTTGATAATTTATTCACTGGGAAGATTACTGAACTACGTTTATTCAAATCGTCGAATCCTTTATTATTCATCATTACTATTGAACTGTGGGCATGCATCGTATCTGTAAGAATACCAGAGACAGTCAATTTCTCACCAGATTTTGTTTTGACTTTATCTCCTACTGATAAGCCGTCCGCAGTTAATTTATTATTAATAGCGACTTCGTTGTTGTTTTTCGGATAATGACCTTTTTCTAATTTTGGTTGTTTATCTTTTACGCTATTAATCATCATAACGTCTTCTTCATCTTTATTGATATTTAGGGTCTGAGGTGCTATTTTCATCGGTTGTTGTTTCGTAATATCTTTAATTTCTTTTTGTTGCTTTGTTGATAATACAGATTTTTCAATTTGTGGTTGTTTATTATCTTGCATGACGTACTTTTGTGCATTCATATTATTTAACATAGAAACATTTTCTCTTGCTAGTCCTTGTGCCAAACCGCTTATAAATAACACCATAATACTTAGTAATAAAATGATGAGCATAATTAAAATAAAACGGAATTTATAGAATTTCATCTCTTGTAGTGCTAGTTTCATAGTATATTCACTCCTCTGTTAACTTTATATTTGTATAATAAGACTGTTATATGAACTGAATATGAACAAAATTCATATTTGCTAAAAAAATTTAAAACGACTATATTTGAATTAAACTGACAGTCAGAATTAACAATATAAACAGATAGGAGTTGCGAATCTTGACGACTTGTTTAATCGTAGATGACGATCCCAAAATATTAGACTATGTGTCTACATATTTAGAACGTGAAGGTCTTCAAACCATCACACAACCAAGTGCTGAAAAAGCATTAACTTATTTAGAAGCTCATTCGGTAGACATTGGTATTGTTGATATAATGATGGAAGGCATGAATGGATTTGAACTTTGCAAGGTGTTAAAGGAAGACTATGAAATGCCGGTAATTATGTTAACAGCACGTGATGCACTGAGTGATAAAGAACGTGCTTACCTAACTGGAACCGATGATTATGTTACTAAACCATTTGAAATAAAAGAACTAATGTTTAGAATTAAAGCCGTATTACGACGTTATAACATCAATTCAAATAGTGAAATTACGCTTAATAATTTAACTATTAATCAACCTTATTTAGAAATACAAGCTAATGGAAAGACTATGAATTTACCTAATAAAGAATTTCAATTATTATTTTTACTAGCTTCTAATTTTAAGCAAGTATTTAGTAGAGATGATTTAATTGAAAAGATTTGGGGATTTGATTATGAGGGCGATGAACGAACTGTCGACGTTCACATTAAAAGACTGCGTAAGAAACTAGAACAACTTAATGCAGATGTAACGATTAAAACCGTACGAGGGTTAGGATATAAGGTGGATGATTATGTTTAAATCTTTATATATTAGAATTGCAGTATACACAATCATAGTAATGGTCTTTAGTGCTTTAGTAAGTTTCCTTATAACGAACGTATATTACCATGTTTATTTAAAAGAAAATAATGACGCTAAAATCATGCGCACATTAAAAGAAGCA
Organism: Staphylococcus kloosii; assembly: GCF_003019255.1. Classification (NCBI taxonomy): domain Bacteria; kingdom Bacillati; phylum Bacillota; class Bacilli; order Caryophanales; family Staphylococcaceae; genus Staphylococcus; species Staphylococcus kloosii. Next base: position 901,805 of record NZ_CP027846.1, on the reverse strand, counting down.
AAAGCTTTTGAAATGAACGATGGCCCTAAATATAGTAGCGATTATTTTAAACATTTGGGTGACATGAATTACCAAATTTTGACTGTTAATAAACATGGACATAAACAATTTTATGGCGAACCTTTTCGTAAAGATAATATCTCGCAACATGCTATCTCTCAGGTACTACATAATAAAGATTATCATGGCATAAAAAATCAACCTTACAAATTATTTGTTACAGGCTTTTTTGAAAACGTGACATCTAATACTGTCGGTGTTAAATTTACGACGCACAATCAAGAATTTGCCGTTTTTATGCGTCCAGATATAGGTAAAACATTTAGTGAATTTAGAGTCTTTTTAGCAGTGTTAATTACACTCTTATTAGTCATTTCAATCACTTTAGTTATATTATCTACTTACGCTATCATTAAGCCGGTCAAACAATTAAAGCGTTCTACAGAACTTATGATGCGTGGTAATTTTTCAACACCAATTAAAGTTACACGTAAGGACGAACTAGGCACATTACAATATAGATTTGATACGATGCGACAATCATTAAAAGAGCTAGATTCGATGCGACAACATTTTGTGCAAAATGTATCACATGAAATTAAAACTCCCCTTACACATATTCATCAATTGTTAGATAAACTTACGTTTACGACAAAAAAAGAAGAACAAGCTTATTATGTGGACGAAATTTATCGCATTACTACACAATTAAGTGAGCTCACAAAAGAATTACTATTATTATCAGAGCTTGATAATGGCTCACATTTATCATTTAACGATAAAGTTAAATTAAATAACCTACTTACTGATATCGTACGTCATGAGCGCTTCGCCACGGAACAAAAAGGGATAACAATCATGTCCGACTTAGCTGACATCAATTATGTCGGTAATGAACGATTACTACATCAAGCATTTCAAAATTTAATTACGAATGGCATTAAATATTCTGTTGAATACGGCATTATAGATTTATCTTTAAAAGAAAATGCCGACGCAATCACATTTACAATCAAAAATGAAGGTAACGTGATTGATAAACAAACGCAGCAACATATTTTTGAAAGATTTTATAAAGTGAGCAATCACGATAATAGCAATGGTCTTGGTTTAGCTATCGCCAAAACCATTAGCGAACTACACAATGGTCATATCGCAGTAAATAGCGAAGATGACGCTACAATATTTACGATTACATTACCTCATACAAAATAAAAAAGCACCTTCTATTTAATTAAAATAGAAGGTGCTTTCAACTTATTAATTTACTTTCAAATTCTTTTTGATTTCTTCATTTATTTTTTTATATAACGCTTCATTTTCAGATAGTTTTTGACCATAAGAAGGTATCATTTCTACAATTTTATCTTCCCATTGGCTAAATTCATTTTTATAACATTTTTTCAATAAATCTAACATGATGTCTACTGCAGTTGATGCACCAGGTGAAGCACCTAACAGCGCTGATAATGAACCGTCTTTAGAAGTAACGAGTTCTGTACCAAATTGTAAATTACCTTTACTTTCTTTAGTATCTTTAATAACTTGAACACGTTGACCTGCAACAATTACATCCCAATCCTCGCTTTTAGCATTAGGCATAAACAGTCTCAAGTCTTCCATTCGTTCTTCATTCGATAACATTAATTGAGAAATTAAATATTTCGTTAAATTCATTTCTTTAATGCCTGCTGATAACATCGTTACAATATTATTTGGTTTTACAGATTTAATTAAATCCATATTTGAACCTGTTTTCAAGAATTTAGGTGAAAAGCCTGCGAACGGCCCAAATAATAACGTACGTTTACCATCTATATAACGTGTATCTAAATGTGGAACCGACATAGGTGGTGCTCCGACAGCGGCTTTACCATAAACTTTAGCATTATGTTGTTTAGTAATTTCTTCTTTTGAACATGCTAAGAATAAGCCACTAACTGGGAACCCACCAATATGTTTAGACTCTTTGATACCAGTTTTTTGTAACAATGGTAAACTAGCGCCACCAGCACCGATAAATACAAAGTCACTTTCAACAACTTCTGTTTGATTTGTTTTTAAGTTTTTAACTGTGACTTCCCATTTGCCATCTTTACGTTGTTTAATGTCTTGTACTTCGTGTTCATAATTTAATTCAACATTTTTCTCTGCTAAATTGGCAAATAATTGGCGTGTTAAACTGCTGAAGTTTACGTCCGTACCTGTTTTATCATAAGTAATTGCCATAGGGATATTAGAAGTACGACCCTCCATCATTAATGGTGCCCATGATTTGATTTTCTCTTTATCGTCTGTAATTTCCATATTGCTAAACAGAATATTTTCATTTAAATACTCTACACGTTTGCGTAAGAATTCAACATTTTTAATTCCCTGTACAAAGCTCATATGTGGTACAGGTTGAATAAAGGCTTGAGGATCTTCTAATTTACCTTGTTTAACTAAATAACTCCAAAACTGTTTTGAAATTTGAAATTGTTCGTTTATCTTAACGGCTTTCTTAATGTCTATACCGCCATATTTGTCTTCATTAGTATAATTTAATTCACATAACGCCGAATGCCCTGTGCCCGCGTTGTTCCATGCATTTGAACTTTCTTGTGCTGGTGAATCTAGCCTTTCAAACATTTTAATTTCTTTGTTAGGTGCTAACTCTTTTAACATAGTTCCTAACGTTGCACTCATAATCCCGCCACCAATTAAGATGACATCTGTTTTGCTATGTTGTGTAGTCATAACAAATACAGTCCCCCTTTTATAAATGTTCATAGAAAGGTTTCATACATAATTCAAAGTCGTACTCATCGTATGATAATGAAATCGATAAAGCGCTTTCTATTGGTCTTAAATAAAAAATCATTATTCTTAGTTATTGTATCATTGTCATATTATATGCTTACAAACAATAACAATTTACATATATCAACTTCTTTAATTATATACATAAATCAACAATGAAAAAAGCCCCAAAAACTAAACATTAATTTTTTTAACGATTAGTTAAGGCTTATCTTTATATTGTATACCCTATTTTTCTTATTTAAATGCTTATTTAACAATAATTGAAAGTTATAAGTTCTTCTCATATAATTAATGATATTAACTAGGTACTTTATAGAAAATAATGCTTATGTTACTAACTTTGGACACATTTTTTATAAGCATTATTATTTTTTGGGGGATAAATAATGAAATCAATCACTTTTTTCACTCACAATATTTACGCTATGGGTGGCACTGTAAAGTCAATATCACAATTAGCGAATGTATTAGCTCAAAAAGGACATAATGTAAAAATTATTTCTGTTTTTAAAGGAAGTAACGAACCTTATTTTGAGTTACATCCTAATATTGAAATCACTGCATTAACTAATTATCAATTACATCCTTCAAATGTTAAAGATATATTTTATAACCGTTTAAGAAAATTCACACCATTCAATAAACCACGAGTGTTATCTCAACATGAACCGGGACTATATCAATTTTCTTCTTACGTTGAGAACAAAATGATTCGTAGTATTAAATCAGTAGACACTGACGTCTTAATCGGTACACGTGCTAGCTTTAATATTTTCATCACACAACATGCACCTACTAATGTAGAAAAAATAGGTATGGAACACATGAATTTCGACGCTCACCCTACTGCTTATCAGGATCAAATCGTAAAAGCATATCGCCATTTAGACAAAATTACTACATTAACGAGCAATGATAAGAAACGCTATGAATCTGTTATTGATACACCGGCTTATGTCGTTCCGAATGTATTAAATGAAGGACGCCAATCTCTAAGTAAACGCAACTTAATCATTGCTGCCGGACGTTTAGAATATGAAAAAGGTTTTGATTTACTCATTGATAGTATCAATAATATTCAAAATGTGATGCGCGAGCAAAATTATAAATTAGCTATTTATGGCGAAGGTCAAGAACGAACGCACCTACAGCAACAAATTGAACAATTTAACTTGGCAGATATTATTTCGTTAAATCCGACTACGAAGTCATTATCAACAAAATTAGCCGAAAGTAAATACACTGTCATACCTTCTCGCAACGAAGGTTTTGGCATGGTGATATTGGAGGCAATGAATCAGGGAAGTGTAGTAGTAAGTTTTGATGATATTGTTGGTCCTACGTCAATTATTGACAACGAACAAAATGGTTATTTAGTGACTCAAGGCGATGTCATGGCTTTATCAAACAAGCTACAAGCATTACTTGCTAATGACGATAATAACGCCGACATTGTGGAAAATGGTTATAAGACTGTTAAAGCATATGAGCCAAATGCCGTTTATACACAATTTCTAACTATGTTAAATGATTAAACGCTTCATTGAACTAATAACACTAAAATTAATTAATAAAGATTGGTAGAGATAATTTATGATTAAACAATTAACTATAGAAAGTTGGCAAGATTTAACACGCCGACTAGAACAAGCTATACAAGATGGCTATTCTCATTTTGTAGCATTATCAGACAGTATTACGATATATGAGGATATGTTAGACGCTGTTGAACTAAAACCGTGTACTATCATTACAGATTATACGGTAGACCAATTCTATAGAAACGATTGTCGCTATTTTGGCAAAACAACAATCACTTTTAATGATTGGATAGAAAACATTAATCACTATCCTAACGTTATCTTTGATATTGCAACAACACTAGACATACTTAACACACACGAAATCAATAATATTTTTGATTTAGCTATTATTTCGTTACTACAAGATGAAGTAGCGGTCGATCCGCATGTAGTTTATAACTTCACTCAAAATATAACTACTTCTAGTGCTATATGGTCAACTGTTAAAAATTGTTCTCTGTTAAACACGACAAAATACAATCTAAATAAATTAGCATATATACATGGTCATAAAGTGCCCTTCAAACAACAAGAAATTTTAGCGCCAGACACATTACGTTTCGTTGATAAATTACTGTTAAAAACAAAGTTTAAACTACCGCATTGGATATTTAATAGCGTACAACGACACTTTGTAAAAAAACATCAACAACAAAGTTATATCTATGAAAAAAATGCCAATAAACTCAAAGATCATATCGTATTTTTAGGTTTTGATTATGGCTTTAGAGGAAATTCACGTTATTTATTTAATCATTTTGCCAAGCACTTTGCTAAAATACCTATTTATTTCATTACAAGTGATATAAAAGGTCCTAATTTTATTAATCCAGATGACCCTAAAGCTAAATCGCTTATAGAAGAAGCAAGAGTAGTTATATTAGAAAGTAATATACCAGACTCGCTACAACCTAACGGTACTATTATTCAACTTTGGCACGGCACACCAATTAAAAAATTATTTTTAGATAGTCACGAGCCATATCAAAATCTTAATATTTATAATTATCGTGCTCGTAAATACAATAAATGGTTACAGCAAGATTATTTAGTGTGTGATTGTGAAGAAATCGTTGATTATTTCAAAAGTGCTTATCCTTTACAACATACAAATGTCATAAGTTGTGGTTATCCAAGAGTGAAATATTTATTGGCCAAACAATTTGATGCGCCTTATATTCAGTTTATAAAACATGAACTAAAATTAGATACTGAAAAACCAACTCTATTATATGCGCCTACTTGGAAATCAGAATCAGACGAAGAAGCGTTATTCCCTATTAGCGATGGTTTATTAAATAAATACAATGTGATTTATAAAGGTCATGTTGAAAGTAATTCTACTTATTTACCGGAAAATGCCATTATTGCACCCACTAATCTTGAAACACAAGATTTAATACTAAGTGCAGACGTTGTATTGACTGATTATTCATCAATTATTTTTGACGCATTAGCATTAGATAAAACAGTTTGTCAGTACACGCCTAATCATGAACAATACATTGCTGAACGTGGCGTCTATGATGATGTTATGCATTCCTTAGCAACAGTCAGATATAGTGACGCTAAAGCCTTACTCAATGATTTAGTTAGCTTTCAAATGACATCAATTACGAATAATGCCTTTGTAAATGATAACAATCACGCTTTCGAGACACTTTCAAATATAATTAATAAACATATTAATTATCATAAATAAAAAAAGCTGGTAAAGCCTATGATGAGGTCTTTACCAGCTTTTATATTGTAAGTAAATATTATTGATGATACGCAGGGTCAACTATACGTACTGTTCCTTGTTTATCTACAGTTGCGATTGCATAAGTGCCTGGTTGTGCTTGGTTTTGGAAACTAAAGATATAACTATAATTACCGTCACTACCTTCAACTGCATAATCATTATAAGGATTATTTTGTCCGTTCAAACCATTTACTTCTTTAGTCGCTTGATCTAATGAAGTTTGGAAATTTGGTAAGTTACGTAATGCTTGTTGTGAATTATCGTTTGATGATGAAATATTTTGTGCTACAGGTACTGCGTTTTGTCCTTGGTAAGGAGCTACATACTTACCATTTGAACCGTTGTTTGTTGCACCATTTTGTGAATTTGAGTTGGCATTATCGTCACTTGAATTCGCATTAGCATTAGCGTTTGCATTAGCGTTTGCATTACTATTTGCATTACTATTGTCATTACCGTTAGCATTGCTATTGCCATTTGAATTGTCCGCATCTGAACCATTTGAATTATTATCGCTATTACTACTTGAAGACGAATCGTTTCCATTACCATTACTGTTCGAGTTATTATCCGACTTGTCGCTGTCATTAGAAGACGCATTGTCATTGCCATTACTATCTTTTGATTTACTGTCACTGTCTTTGTCAGCTTTAGAGCTATCATCGTTATTTTTCTTGTTATCTTTGTTTGAGTCTTTAGCTTTGTCTGAACTAGACGATTTATCTTTATTAGAATCGTCCTTACTACTACCATTGTCACCGTTTGAGCACGCTGCAAGTGCCAAAGATAACGTTAAAATACCTGCCAAAAGTTTTTTCATAGAATACAACCTCCTCAAAAATATGCTTACTGTGTGCAAACCATCATATGTATTGCCACTTTTTACGAAGTGGCTAGTTGGTAAGCTTAACTATTTTATACACTAAAATTTTTTATATAAACCTAAATACTAAAAATTTTAATAATATTTAAATGAAATTAAAATTGTAACAATAAGGCAATATATTTGGACACTATTAAAAACAATATGAGTTTCATGTGATTGAGGTTGGATTCTGAATAAATTATTATGTTAATGTACTACGGATTTCTCCATTACTAAATCTAAATCGACCGTATCTCCGGTAACAAATCGATGTTCACCGGTTACTTGGAAACCATGTTTATTATAAAATTTCAGCGCTTGTTCGTTATGTTTCCACACACCTAACCAGATATGCGTTTTATTTAAAGCTTTTGCGCGTTCTTCGGCATAGTTAATAACATTCGCGCCTTTGCCCCCACCTTGAGCTTCTTTTAAAAAATAAATTCGTTGTAGTTCTAAATATTGTTCACCCATTGGTTCAGTTTGTGACTCACCAATATTTAATTTAAAATAGCCTACTATGTTACTATCAACTACATAAAAATACGTTTCCGAATTGCTATCTTCTAGTTCTTCAGCTAACTTTTCGATTGTAAATGCCGAATCAAAATAATCTTGAAAATCTTCATCACTATAACTGTCTTCAAAAGTATCAAGAAAAGTTTTTATTCCAAGCTCTTTTAATAATTGTAATTCTGTTGATTTTACTTTTTTAATTTCGTAAGACATACAACTCACCCATTTCATACACTGATTTTAAAAATATACTAATATATTATATTTTTATTAGGCGCATTTCAATTCCAACCATAATTAACATTACTTTTACAAATAATTTAAAATCTATCATTGTGTAAGTTACTTGTATATTTTATAATTAAACGGTTGTATAAATGAAAATATTGTTTTTTATATAAACTTCTACATTTACTGTAAAAAAATAAAATTAGCCTTATTGTGAATAGTATGTTTTCATGATATTGTGGCAATAGTTTTTTTACTGTTCATAAATTTTATTTACATAAAGGAGTGCCATAGAGCAATGACTGAAACATTTAAAGCTTTTGTGGTCGATGAACAAGACGGCAAAGTAAACGCTCAATTTAAAGATATAACTACAGAAGATTTACCTGAAGGTGAAGTATTAATAAAAGTAAAATATTCAGGTATAAATTATAAAGATGCATTAGCTACCGAAGATAACAATAAAATAGTTCGCGATTATCCAATGGTACCTGGTATTGATTTAGCAGGCGTAGTGGCTTCTTCAGACAGTCACGCTTTTGAAGAAGGTGACGAAGTAATCGTTACCGGATTTGACTTAGGTATTTCACATTATGGTGGTTTTAGTGAATATGCACGCGTTAAAGAAGAATGGATTGTTCGTTTACCTAAAAATCTTACTTTAGAAGAAGCGATGATTTACGGTACGGCTGGATACACTGCTGGTTTAGCCATTGAAACTTTAGAACATAACGGTTTATCTATTGAAGATGGAAAAGTCTTAGTTCGTGGAGCATCAGGTGGTGTTGGTACATTAGCAGTTATGATGTTAAATTCAATCGGCTTTAAAGTTATCGCAAGTTCTGGTAAAGCTGATGCGAAAGATACATTAACTTCATTAGGTGCAAAAGAAGTCATAGACCGTATTTCTGACAATGATGCAAAACCATTAGGCTCACGCACTTGGGCAGCAGCAATCGATCCAGTTGGTGGCGAAGGTTTAGCTCACGTCCTAAAACATATCGACTATAATGGTAGTGTAGCTACAATCGGTATGACTGGTGGCGATAAATTTACTAGTTCAGTATTCCCATTTATTTTAAGAGGCATTAATGTCTTTGGTATCGATTCAGTTTATACTAAAATGAAACGTCGCCAATTAATTTGGAGAAGACTTGCTACGGACTTGAAACCAAAACAACTACACGATATTAAACAAGTTATCTCATTCGATAATATCGAACAAGGCATTCAAAACGTGCTTGATCATAATAATAAAGGCAGAATTATTATAGATTTTAATAATTAGGTCCCTATTCATTAGACATGACAACTTTCATTTACTGAAAGTTGTCTTTTTTTGTTTTATAACAAATTTTTTACTTTGGTGATAACAATATTAGTTAAAAATTTCTTTATATATATATTTACTAAGATTTAAAACTATATAAATTAGTTATACTTTAATATTTACATCTTTATTATGAAAGCGTATACTTTACTGTGGTTGAAACAATCGAGAGGGGTTATAGTATGGGAATTAAAATAAACAAAAAATTGATTTTCTTCCTAGGCGCTTTAGGTGGCTTATTATACGGATATGATATGGGAGTTATATCCGGTGCATTATTATTTATTAAAAATGATATTCCACTCAATAGTTTTACTGAAGGCCTAGTCGTAGCTTCAATGCTAGTTGGAGCAATATTCGGTTCAGGTGCTAGTGGCCCAATGTCCGATAAGTTAGGACGTAGACGTGTCGTCTTTATTATTGCAATCGTCTATATTGTTGGGGCCCTTATTTTAGCGTTAGCACCTTCAATGCCAGTATTGGTTATTGGTCGTTTAGTTATCGGTTTAGCGGTCGGTGGTTCTACTGCTATCGTACCCGTATACTTATCAGAAATGGCTCCTACAGAACAAAGGGGTTCATTAAGTTCATTAAACCAATTAATGATTACAATCGGTATTTTAGCTTCATACTTAATTAACTACGCATTCACACCAATCGATGGTTGGAGATGGATGTTAGGTTTAGCAGTTGTTCCTTCACTTATACTGTTAATAGGTGTAGCCTTTATGCCTGAAAGTCCAAGATGGCTATTAGAACATAAAAGCGAACAAGCCGCTAGAGACGTAATGAAAATGACATTTAACGAAAGTGAAATTAATAAAGAAATTGCGGACATGAAAGAAATAAATCGTATTTCTGAAAGTACATGGAATGTTTTAAAATCACCATGGTTACGTCCCACATTGATTATCGGTTCACTCTTTGCCCTATTCCAACAAATAATTGGAATCAATGCCATTATTTATTACGCTCCTTCAATTTTTAGTAAAGCTGGATTAGGTGATGCAACTTCAATTTTAGGTACAGTTGGTATCGGTACAGTCAATGTAATTATTACAATCGTAGCAATATTTATTATCGATAAAATTGATCGTAAAAAGTTATTAGTTATCGGTAATAGTGGTATGGTTGCTTCATTACTTATTATGGCAATCTTAATTTGGATGATTGGTATTCAATCTTCTGCATGGATTATTATCTTATGTTTAACTTTATTTATTATTTTCTTTGGTTTCACTTGGGGACCAGTGTTATGGGTTATGTTACCAGAACTATTCCCTATGCGCGCACGTGGTGCGGCAACTGGTTTTGCAGCATTAATCTTATCAATTGGTAGTTTATTAGTAGCTCAGTTATTCCCTATATTGACTGATGTTTTACCAGTTGAACAAGTATTCTTAATCTTCGCAGTTATCGGTATTGTAGCGTTAATATTTGTAATTAAATATTTACCTGAAACAAGAGGCCGTAGCTTAGAAGAAATAGAAGCAGACTTACGTTCAAGAACAAATGCGACTGACGCTAACATTAAATAATTTCAGACAACAAAGACGTTACAAATTTTCATAATTTGTAACGTCTTTGTTATTTATTCATATATACTTTATTGTTTACCAAATATAAGTAACAATGCAGATGCAATTGGAACTGCTATCATTACTACTTTTAAAAATACTTCATTTGCATATGCAGTTAATTTGGCTCCTATATATGAACCGATAATCGTACCACATACTACCTTTATAAATAATGGTATATCTAAATGGCCTATTATGTAGTAACCAAAACCACCTACAAAAGCAATCGGTAAAATAACTAACATCGTAGTACCCACGGCTTTTTTAGCAGTTAAACCAAAGATAGTTAAAAGTCCTATTTGTATAAATGGCGCCGCTCCAATACCTAAAAAACCAGATAAGCAACCCGTTATAATGCCTACAAATGCACCTTTAGCAATTAAATTAGTATTATTATTTACTGATTTGCTTATTGTTTTTGTTTTAGATGGACGTTGTATCATAAAAAGTCTACGCCATAATAAAAATGCTGAAAATGTCATCATTCCTGCTGTACAATATTTAAGTATATCTTCATCGATAAATCCTGCAATTTGCGCCCCAATAAAAGAACCAATTGCACCAAACAAACCTGTGATTAATCCTATTTTCAGCACAACATTATGTGCCTTGAAATGACTTAACGTACCCGACAACGATGTAAAAATCATCGAAGCCAATGAAGTCCCCAATGCTGTATGTACTGGAATACCAAATATTGCTGTTAATATTGCAATAACAGTACCTGCACCACCAGCACCAGTAAATCCAATAAGTACCCCTACCAAAATCATTGTTACAAACAACAACATTTAATTCATCCCTCTACTAACTTTTGTGAATATAAGTCGATACTTGAAACAACCTATATCCAAGTCATTGTCCTAGTCAAAATTTATTACTTTTATTACTTGCTTAGCTTATAAAAATCCATTGCATTTTGCCAGAAAATTTTCTCACATGCTGTGTCATCAAATGATTGCTTAACTAATTCAATGTCTTGCTCTTGGAATGGTCTTGGTGCCCTAGTGGAAGGCAAATCTGTACCAAACATTAAAGCGTCAGGATTAATATTATAAATTGATTGCATTGTCTTTACTACATCAAGATCTACGCGTCCAAAACCAGTGGCTTTAACATGTACTCCTTTATCGACGAGTGATAATAAATGTTTAATGCCCGCTTCAGATAAACCTAAATGATCAATAGATACTGCAGGCAATTGTTCAATCGTAGACATTATTTGAGGTAACTTCGTAGAATCTATATACAACTCACTATGCCAACCTACCAAATCATAAACACGTTGGGCAAAATATGCTAATTGAGACAAATCTTCTGAGCCACCGCGTTGCACATTAAATCTTAAAGCTCTAACGCCTTGTTTATGTAAGTTTACAATCTCCTCATCCGTCGTTGTAGCTGGTAATTGAGTCACACCACAATAATGCTCACCTAAAGTTTGTAATGCATTCACTAAATATTGTTGATCATATCCTTGAAAAGAACCTGACACAATAGCGCCTCCTGCTATATTGAGCTTAGTACTTTGTTGTTGATAATCGTGGGCGGTAAAAGATGGTGGCATATATCCATTGTTGCCTTTTATGTCATAGTCATAGTCTGTAATATGAAAATGTGCATCAAATATTCTCATAACGCTTCCCCCTTTAGATGGCACTGCTATTAATTCAATGCCTAATATAATATATACATGCCTCCTGAATTGGGTTCTGTAGACTGAAATCCAAATTGTTGATACAGTTTGTCTGCTGGATAGTCAGCAATTAAACTAACATAGCTTGAACTTTCAGCAACAGAATCAATGTAACCCTTTACATGCGTCATAATCATTTTACCATATCCTAATCCTTGATACTGAGGATCGACTGCTATATCTATAATTTGAAATGCCGTACCTCCATCACCGATAACTCTACCCATGCCAATCGCGCGATTATCGTCGTAAATAACGACATCGAAACAAGCATTACCTAAACCTTTCTTCGCAGCTGATGGTGTCTTTTCACTCATACCTGCAACTTTTCTTAAATTACAATAGTCTTCAACTGAAGGTGCTTCGTGTTTTACATTAATCATACTTTTATCACTCCTAAAAAATAAGACAAATCATCTGTGACTATACCATAGCACACAGTCTGATTTGTCTTACAATATTAATGCTTTATATTGTTATAAATATTTCTTCATTACCATTTTATTAGATTCTTTAAAGACGTCATTATGACTTGATACATATCCTTCACTTGGGGCATCAGGTTCTATATAACTTTTTGCCAAATTAGCTGCATTACCAGCATCACTAAATGCACTTGCTATAAGATGAACCTTGGCATCATGATGCACAATATCACCACAAGCAAACAAACCATCGATACTCGTAGTAGTATTACCAAAACCTTTAATCTGATATTCATTAAACATATCTACTTTTGCTGAAGATTGTTCCAATAATGGGCTTTCCCTATCAAAGCCGTGGCTGACAATCACTTCATCAAATTGTTGCTGATAAGTCTCACCCGTTTCGATATTCTCTAATACAACTTGCGCGATACGTTCGCCTTCATCGTCACCGATAAGTTGATTGATACGACTGTTAGGTAACTTTTTAACGTTTAAATCATCTAAAATATTTTTCAATGCTTCATAACCAGAAATATCGGCCTTTCTATATACTAATGTAACGCTTTTAGCATAACCACTTAAATCTCTTGCCCAATCTAATGCAGAATTTCCGGCACCAGAAATAAGTACATCTTTGTCTTTAAATTTTTTCAGTGATTGTACAACGTAGTGTAAATTAGTTAATTTATAACGCTCTGCATCTTTAATATCTAATTGTTTAGGGTTAATAATACCTCCACCAATAGCAATAATCACTGACTTAGAACTGTATACATTCCCTTTTTGTGTTTCGATTTCAAAATGTCGTTCATCTATTTTTCTAATATCAGTTACAGTTTCTTCAAGATGTACATCAGGATTAAAATGTAATCCTTGTGCAACTGTATCTTCTATTACTTGATAACATGGTTTTGGGGCTAAGCCACCGATATCCCAGATAATTTTTTCTGGGTAAACGTGCATTTTACCACCCAATTTATCTTGGGCATCGACTATACTGACGTCCATTCCTCGTAAACCAGCATAAAAGCTAGCGAACAATCCAGCAGGACCACCACCTATAATTGTAACGTCCTTCATAATAATCCTCCCAATCTACTAACTCTATTTCATTATCTATTATCCTATAAATGATAACCATTATCAATATAAACGTTTACATCTATCTTTTGTATGAATCGATTATCATCGTATATTCATTATTTCGTCACTTTATATTTACATGTTAAGTATAGTGGTAAATTTAAATAACGCTTATTCCCGATAATCTACAATCTCTTAATTTCCGCTTATACGAGAACAATGAAGCAAATAAAAAACAACTCATTCTACCTGACTACATCAGTAAAATGAGTTGTTCATATTTTATGTTGGCAGTTCCGTCCTAGCTTTTTTTAATAATTAATCTCTTGGATCTTTAATTAATGCATTTCTAAGTAAAAAGAATAGTAATACAAATCCAGCTGTTAGTACTGTATGACCAATACCTGCATAACCAGCAAATGATTCAGGTACTGTTTTTCCTATTACTTGGTAAGTACCTTTCATAAACATCATACCTACCGTGAATAAAACACCAAGATTATAAATGATAAAGAACCAATTAAAGATATAGTAGCTAGATAATTTAAACAGTTTTTCAAATGGCAGTAACACTAAGTGCATAAACATACCTAGCATCAATAAATGCGTGTGTAAAACTTTCAACTGCGTGTCACCAGTAAAATGATGCGCAACAGTTAGTTCTCTATAATAAAAACCACTAATTAAACCAATTATCGTATAGATTAAAAATGCATATAAAATTCTACGCATCGATGACCCTCCTAATTTGATAAACCACCGCATAGTCTATTTATCTCATTACTAAAGATATCACTTTTCTTTATGATTTACGAGATTTTTTAAATATCGCAATTAATGATAAAACGATAGCAATAATAGAGACTATCCATAGTGCTACATTACTATGTGAAGCGTCACCTTGCTCGTTTCCTTGATTGCTATTACTTGATTTACTTACAGTAGTAACAGGTGCAGGTGTCTCAGATTTTTCATTTCCTGTCCACTTTACAACATCACCATTCTTGTAAGTTTGGTAAGCATCCCATTTAAATTTACCTTCTTTATCAGGGTTTGCTACTTGAATTGGTAAATCAATAAATTCATTCGGTTTAATGCCACCATTAGTTGCTTCCCAAGTAATTTTAGTAATATTACCTTTTTTATCTTTAGTAAATTTATGTTCAAAACCATTTACAGGTTCAACCCCTACTACGTTTAGGCCCTTAGGTACTTTTAATTCAACTTTTGTCGTGTTGTCGTCTTTTTCAACTGGTACTCTCACATCATACTTATCGTATGATCCTGGCTCACTGCTATTAGGGTTTAATGTTACGTGCGCATCGGCAACTTTAGACATACTTAAAGCAACAATAAATGCTACGATAGTAACTACTATTTTCTTCATATTTTTTCTCCTTTAACTTGGTATATTAATTTGACTCATAATAATACCTGCAACTATGAGTACGATACCTATAATTATTTCTATTGATAACATTGATTTATTTGTATATTGACGGCTTAATGCACGCGTTGTCTGATAAGCGCCAAGACACATCATCGCAATAACTCCTGCGACTTTAACAATAACTAGCATCGACCACGTTTGAAGATGATTAAATACATTTAATATGCTTGATTCATCAATTACCATTAACACACCTGATACAATAATCATCAAGACGGCGATACTATTTACTGTTAATAAAAAGTTTTTAATATTCGTTAGCTGATTGACTTTGTTATTTAGCGTTACACAAAATAGATAAACTAATGCACCTAACCAAATCGACATACCGACTAAATGTATTGTACGTATGATGATGGACCATACTGGAAATTGCTGTGCAAAAGCATGACCCGACATGCTCAATACGACTAATATAATAAGCGCAATCAGTGTGTACCAGCTAGCTAACATATTTTTTAAGCTAAACAAAATAAGCAGAACAATAATACCTAATAATGATAATAATAAAGGTACTTGCAGTAACGTCTCTATATTTAAAGTTAATATCTCACTACTTACATCTGAAGTAAGCGACATCAAATAAACTAAACACGTCATAAATGTTACGCCAATAATCATCCAAATTGCAGAACGGTATTTAGGAATGATATTAAATTCCGGCAAACCTTTTTTAATAGCCATTTGATTAACTAAGAAAAGACCTATAAGCACGATGATGGATCCTTCAGCTAAAAAGCGTAAAAAGCCAAACCAGAATGCTGCAGTTTCAAAAAACGGCGGTGTTGTATCTACATTATTAGCTGTTTTTTTACCAATAGAAAATTCAAATTGGTTCCCGACTTCGTGACCATCAGCTGACATGGCATGCCATTTAATTTTATGAGTTCCCTTTTTTAAATGATTAACATCAAAGTCCAGTGTTTTATTATGCCCTGTGGTATTAGGTTTAACATTATCAAGCTCATTACCACTATCGTCAAAAATAGTAATACTAGAGTATTTCGTATTAACAGGCTCATTAAATTGTAATGATATCTGTTTAGGTTGCGACTTAACAGTACTGTTTTCTTGAGGCGTTACTTTTTCAAGTGTCGCATGCGCCGATGCGTTTTGCGTTGAAAATACTGTTAAACAAATTAACGCTACAAAAAATACTAAATATAACTTTATAAAAAAGTTACTTTTTATAGACACTTTTAAGCCTCCATTCACTTATTTATTACATACAATTTAATAATATATAAGAAAACTTTTATGAACAATACATTTTAAAATTTGTCATGTTTTAGACATAAAGCTATTACATCTTTAAGACTTATAAAATCAAAAAAGACAAAACCTGCGACAGGCTTTGTCTTTTTTGATTATATCAAATTATGACTCAATTTTTTATTTTATAAGTTACTATTCTGCTTCAGATGTTTCTAGATCTACGATTTTATCAACTTTACGTTGAGAACCGCCTTCCCATGCAACATTTAAGTATGCTTCTACATTTTTCTTAGCTACTTCAACACCAATAATTTGTGCACCCATAGTTAAAATTTGAGCATTATTACTTAATTGTGCACGTTCTGCAGAGTATACATCATGTGCCATTGCTGCTCTAATGCCTTTAACTTTGTTTGCAGCAATTGCAACACCTATACCAGTACCACAAATTAAAATGCCACGTTCATTATTACCTTGTTGAATACTTTTACCCACTTCTGCAGCAACATCAGGGTAATCTGTTTCTGCACAATGATGGCAACCAAAATCTTCAACTTCATGACCCATGTCTTCAACTTGTTTTTTTACCGCTTCTTTTAAATCATAACCGTTGTGATCTGCACCTATAGCAATTTTCATTATCTTGTTCCTCCTTATATTTATTACTTATTTTTATTTAGCAAAGGGTTGAAATGTTTCTAACATTAAATATGCTGACATCGCACCTGGATCAACGTGTCCTTGTGAACGATATCCTAAACGTTTTGAGCGCCCTTTATTTGAAACAATATCTTTTGTACTTTCCATTCCTTTTTTCGCATGTTCCAATGCTTTGTCAAATGCTTCTGAGAATGACAAACCATTTACGCGTTGTTCATCTAACGTTGTGAAAAATGGTTCCAGTGTATCTATCATAGTTTTGTCGCCGATTTTTGCTTTACCTCTATCTTTAATGCCTTTACTGAAAGAGATCCAAAAATCGAATAAACCCTCATCATCAAGTTCAGTTTTATTTTTCACTGCAACTGCAGCTTTTAAATAACCTGAAGCATACAATGGCCCTACTGAAGAACCTACTGCATCTAAGAAGCTTTTACCTACGGCTACACTAATTTTCGCAATATCATTTTGCTCTTGTAGTTCTTGTTCGACAGTATCTCTCACTGCTTGGTAACCAATATTCATCGTTACACCATGGTCACCGTCACCAATTTTTCTATCTAGTTCACATAAATAGTCTTTTTTAGTCGCAAATAATTCTGTTAATGCTAAAATATATTCTTTATATTCATTACTTGTTAATGTCATCATTCCACCTACACTTCTTTAAAATTAGGACAATCTACTGGATGTGCTAGACAAGATTTCAATGTGTCATCCAACTTCATCAATGTTACCGAAAAGCCACCCATTTCCATTGATGTAATGAAATTACCTACGTAGGATTTGTAAGTAACAATATTTTTTTCTTCTAATATTTCATTAACTTCTTTGTTAATGATATACAATTCCATTTGTGACGTAGCACCTAAGCCATTAACTAACACTGCTACCTCATCGCCACTTTCGTATAGTCCTTCATTTAAAATGTTTTTCATGATAACGTTAACTGTTTCTTTAGCAGTACGAATCGTAGTCTTTTCAATGCCTGGTTCACCATGGTGACCAAGTCCAATTTCCATTTCATTGTCTTCTAAATCGAAGCTTGGCTTACCTGTTTGAGGTAAATAGCAAGGACTTAATCCAATACCCATTGAACGTGTATTATCATTGGCTAATTGTGCAATACGTTTTACTTCTGATAAATCATGACCGAAGTCTGCCGCTGCACCAGCTGCTTTAAATACTAATAACTCACCAGCAATACCACGTCTATCATCTAAATCTTTAGAAGATGCAACATCATCATTGCCGATAACAACCTCTGTTTGGATGTCATCTTCAATTTCAGTCATCTCACTCGCCATTTCAAAGTTCATTAAGTCACCAGCATAGTTACCATAAATATAAAGTACACCGTGACCTTGATTAATTTCTCTTGTAACAGCTTGAATTGGAATTGGTGAAGGTGAAGCAAAGATGTTACCTACCGCAACACCGTCTGCCATACCTTTGCCTACATAACCTAAAAATCCAGGTTCGTGACCAGAACCGCCACCTATTAACACACTTACTTTTCTTTTTTCATGTCTCTTTGTACCGATAAGGGCACGTTGGTGTAAAGATGAGCGTCTAATATATTCTGGATAAGCTGCAAGATACCCTGTCATTAACTCATCAATAACGTTATCCGGATTATTTATCATTTTCTTCATTTATTACTCTCTCCTTTATTGAAGCTATATTCATCTATGATGTTTATGGTTCTAACACTACTTTTAGTGATTTGTCGCCTTTTTTCATTAACTCGAATCCTTCTTCAAATTTTTCGAGAGGTAATTTATGAGTTACTACACCTTCAGTTGGGAAATCACCATTTTGAATGCCATCAATAACTAGTGGGTAACAATAAGGTCCTAAATGACTACCCATTAAGTCTAGTTCTTTACGGTCAGATATAATACTCCAATCAACAGTTACTGGATCTCCAAATACTGAGAATTCAACAAATCTACCTAATTTTCTAATCGCACTTAATCCTTGTTCTACTGATTTAGGGTGACCAGTTGCTTCAATATAAGTATCGCAACCGTAACCTTCTGTCATATCTTTAATTTCTTTAACTACATCCACTTTCGCTGGATTCATTACGATATCCGCACCGAATTTTTTAGCTAATTCTAAACGGTCGTCTTTCATATCTAATACAACTAATGTTTCAGCACCTGCTTTTTTAGCTGCTCCTACCATGCCTAAACCTAATGTACCGGCACCAGATAGAACTACAAAGTCGCCTAATTTAATGTTGGCACGTTGTACTGCATGTAAACTACATGCATATGGTTCAATTAATGCAGCTTTTTCAATTGGTAAATCTTCTGGAACTTTATAGTTAATAGCTTCTTTTGTAAATTTCATATATTCAGCCATACCGCCGTTAACATTGTTTTGGAAACCATATAAGTCATGTTTTTCACACATCCAATATTCGCCACGGTTACAAAATCTACAATTCCAACAAGGCACGATTTGTTCAGAAATAACTCTATCCCCAACTTCATAATCAGTTACTTCGTCGCCTTTATCTACGACACGGGCAATAAATTCATGTCCCGGAATCATTGGCGCTTTAATGTAAGATGGTTGCGTTTCGTCTCCCCAGAAACTTGGCGCCCCACCATAAGCTTTAATGTCGCCTGCACAAATGCCACAAGCTTCAACTTTTACTACAATTTCTTTACCATTTTCGATTGTTGGTGTTTCAACAGTTTCATATCTATAATCTCCAGGCGCATATGCTACTACTGCATTCATAGTGTCAGGATAATTTTTCTTTGTCATAATATACAACTCCCTTTCAATTTTAGGAAACGCTTTCATTTACAATTATTATTTTAATATATATTTTCGTTTTCTTCAAATATTTTTTCGTTTATTTTCATTTTTGTTTGTTTATGCTTACATATTGAGTAATAATATAAAATGAATTAAGATTAAATTAAGGATGTGACGCAAATGAAAATGTATGCAGATGAACGACGAGAAAATATTTATACATATATAAAATCTCATAAAAGGGCAACTGTAAAACAACTATCTAATTATTTAAGCGTAACTGAGGCAACGGTAAGAAGTGACTTACGAAGGTTGGAAAGTGAAAATAAACTTATTCGCACACACGGTGGAGCGAAGATAAATGAAAATATTGAATCTAAACTTAACTTTTCATATCGTTTAACACAACGACATGATGAAAAACATCATATTAGTCAAAACGCGATTAACAAAATCCAACCACAACAATGCATTATGATAGATGCTAGTTCTACAACGTATGAATTAGCTAAATTACTCGCTGAAACGTCGATGGAATTAACTATCATTACGAATGGTTTAGAAAATGCTGTTTTATTAAAAGAAAATCCACATTTAACTGTTCTTATCGTCGGTGGTTTTGTGTCACAAGATTCCAACGCGATTACAGGTAATATTGATTCACAGATTTTAGAAATGTATCATATCGATTATTTCTTCCTGTCTGCAAACGGGCTAACTTTGCAAAACGGTTTAACAGATTTTTCATTGCCAGAAGTACAATTGAAAAAACAGATGGTTCAAGAAAGTGATAAAGTAATAGCACTTATAGACCATAGCAAGTTTGACGTTTCTTCAACTCTATCATTTGCCAAATTAAATGACATCGACGAAGTAATCACTAATAAAAAACCTAATAGTAAATGGTTGTCTGATGTTCCTTTTAAAATAACAATTGCTGAATAAATGATGCAGCAATGAGAAAAGCTCAAGCCAGATTTTAGTATTAAATCTGACTTGAGCTTTTTGTTTTTTGATATTTAACTATTTAATTATTTAATTAAAGTGCAGTATAACCACCATCAATTGTCACGATACTTCCTGTTACAAATGATGATGCGTCAGACGCTAAATATAATGCTGCGCCTTGTAATTCTTCAGGCACGCCTGGTCTGCCCATTGGTGTGAATTTCATCCAAGTATCAATCATTTCTCCACCTTGAGCGAAGTAATCTTTAGTTAATTCGGTTTTCATATAACCTGGCGCAATCGTATTTACTCTGATATTATGTTCTGCCCATTCATTAGCTAAGCTTTTAGTGAACATAATTACAGCACCTTTAGAGGTATTATATGCCGCTTGTGGTTGAGGTGTATTTACGATAATACCAGACATTGAAGAGGTATTTACAATAGATCCTCGTTTTTGTTCAATCATCACTTCGCCTACCGCTTGTGATACTAATACCATACTATTGATGTTTACATCCATATTTTTAACCCATCTGTCATATGGCATATCTTCAAATTTTACATGTTCATTTATGCCGGCATTATTAAATAGAATATCAATTCTACCAAATTCTTTTTTTACATCTTCAACCATTTGATAAACGTCGTCGACATTCGTTACATCTACTTTACAAGCAATTGCTTTATTACCTGTATCCTTTGTAAATTCATCTGCAGTAGCTTGTGCTAGTTCTAAATTAATATCAGCTATTACTAAATGCGCTCCTGCTTCTGCTAGTCCTTTACCCATAGCTTTTCCTAATCCAGAGGCACCACCCGTAACGATAGCAACTTGATTATCTAATTTAAACTTATCTAAAATTGACATATTTTTACCTCCAAAAACTTTTATAAAATGATTGTAAGATAAATAATTCATACATTGCAATGGAAACGTTTTCTTTTATATTTAAAATTTTACATTAATATAACTATTTAAATAAAAAAAGTACGAAACCAAAGTATTGGCTCGTACTTTTTCAGAGAACAAAACTCTCTTTATTATTTTTGTTGTAATTATTTATAAAACGCCTAGTTGATATATAATTTAGTATAATTGCATAATGCGCACGTTTTATATTTTATTAAGTTGTTTCAAGTTCCCATTGATT
This sequence comes from Staphylococcus kloosii, assembly GCF_003019255.1. NCBI lineage: Bacteria > Bacillati > Bacillota > Bacilli > Caryophanales > Staphylococcaceae > Staphylococcus > Staphylococcus kloosii. Next base: position 879,745 of record NZ_CP027846.1, on the reverse strand, counting down.
AGATTGATTATAATCAGCTTGTTCAAGATGGTTGTAATTAATCATGCCTTCTGAAATATTTCTCGCGTGATAGCCTATACGTTCTAACACTGAAATCATATCCAAGTATAATATCGCTCCTTCAGGTGAACAATCACCAGAACTCAAGCGTTGAATATGTTGCTTTCTTAATTCATGCTCTAATCCATATGAATCTTTACTACGTTTGACGATTTCTTCTTTTGTTATATGATCATAGACATTAAAGTTATTTATTGTTTTATTAAAGGAAACTGTAACGTGATCATACAGTTGATTAATACTGTTTTGGGCTTCTTCAGAAATATAAATTTTGTCAGTACGTTGTTGTTCTATTATTTTGAAATATTGTTGCGATAACGATGCCACCTTCAATACTGCCCTATTTACATCAAATAACACTGACATACGTTCTGCATCTTTCGCCGACAACTTTTTCTCTGATATTTTTGTTAAATACTGTCGAATATTATCATACATATTCTCTACAACTGCCTGCTTTTGTTCTATATCTTTTTTCACTTTATCGTCGTAATATTTCACATTTTCTAACACTGAATAAGACATATGACCTAGATGCTGTATTTCATCTTGCGCCTCTTGCAATGCAAAACTTGGTGCTCTGTTAATTAAATTTTTATCTAGAATACGTGGTTGAAATTTTTCGTGAATATCGTCACCTGGTATAATTTTCGTCACTATCCATGCTAACGCAAAGATAAAAGGTAATTGAATTAATGTGTTAGTGACATTGAAAGAACCATGTGCAAACGCAATTACCATTTCCGGCTTCAAGCTAAGTGCTTTTTGAATCCACACCATGGCACCTTGGTATAAAGGTAATATTATAATAAAGATAGTCGCACCGATGACATTAAATAATACGTGTACCATCGCAACACGTTTAGCAGCAATAGAACCTGCTAAGCTAGCCAATACAGCAGTAATCGTTGTACCTATGTTATCTCCAAGTAATACCGGTAACGCACCATGTAACGAAATTAAATCATTTGCGTAAAATCCTTGTAAGATACCAATCGTCGCACTTGAACTTTGAATAACTACCGTTACTATCGTTCCAGCTAATAGGCCTAAGACAGGATTGGATGACATATCGAGCATAATTTTATTAAAACCATCTAAATTGGCTAAAGGTTTAACTGCAGAACTCATCAATTCAAGTCCGTAAAACAATGCACCGAAACCAAATAGAATCATACCGATATTTTTAACTTTTCTCTTATGGATAAAGAATATTAAAAATGCGCCAATAGCTAGTATAGGAAGTGCATAAGCACCAATATCAATACCAATTATAAATGCAGTAACCGTTGTCCCTATATTAGCTCCCATTACAACGCCGATAGCTTGTCTCATTGTCATAAATCCAGCAGTGACCAAACCAATTGTAATTACCGTAGTACCAGAACTACTTTGAATTAAAATTGTAACAATCATACCTGCAAGAACACCCATGACTGGATTACTTGTAAAACGATTTAAGATACTCCTCAGTCTATCGCCCGCCGAAGCTTGCAGACCATCTCCCATTTGCTTAATGCCGTATAGGAAAATTCCAAGTCCACCAATAAAAGTAAACAGAATTTCCATTGCAAAAGAATTCATCGTCCCACCTCTTTAAATTATTTGTTAACTACTTAAATTATATCTAAGCTTTGTTAAGCTAATGTTAAGATAAGTTAAAGATTGTGTAGGTTATAGCTCAATCATTCTGTAATGATATTACAAAATAAAATAAGCTGCATTACAGAATAAAAGTATTCTATAACACAGCTTAAACATTTTATATTATGAAGGGATTTCTGTAGTTTTATTGCTATGTTTTCTCACTATAGTTGCTATAAGTGATGAAATAACACCGAAAATCATAAAACCAACAAACATCCACATTGTAGTATTCATTGTTATTGGTTGATGCATATAAATTAATTCTCTAATTGTATTAGCATAATGTGTGAACGGATTCCAATCGACAATGTAATCTTGATAAAATTTTGGTAATAATTGTTTTGGTAATGTTACTAATTGCATACTGAAGAACATTGCAATAAAGAAGATTGGAATAGATTTCATTCCTAACCATGTCATTACTCCCATAATTAGACCCATAAAGCTTAAAATTGATATTGATACGAAGAGTGCAATTTTATTAACATCATTAAATTCGAAACCTTGCACACCAGACATAAAGTAAATATAGCCAAAGCCACCTATAAAGGCTGTAACAATCGCAGCAACAATTTGTATTAGCGTAGCTGTCACACGTTGAACAATTGTAATGTTACGGCTAGATCTGAATGCATAAAATAGTAAAATTGAACCTACAATAGAACTTATCCATACCGGCATAAACATTAAGAATGGTGCGTTCCCACTACCTTGATGATCTTTTACTTCGTTAACTTTTTTGTCATTAACTTTTACCGGATTCGTAATGCTATTAATATCTTTTGCGCTCACTTTGACATCTTGTTTTTCTAATGTGCCGATGCTCTGTTTAGTAATCTGTTTATTGATGTTTTCACCAACACCTTTTAAGACATTTGAAGCCATTTGAGAAGCTTGCATGTTAGCTCCGCCATTAGCCAATGTTTTAAGATGAGCTTGTTTTACTGTTATATCATTTTTAGGTGCAGATTGTTGCATCTTTTTAGCTTGCTTTGGAGGAATGTCACCAGATTTAATTTTTTCTTTCATTTCGGCTTTCTTACTATCCATTACGACTTTTTGCGTTTTGCTCATCGCATTTTTTGAGAAGTCTTTTTCTAAAATAGCAGCGCCATAATATTTTTGTTCATCTAAACCTTTTTTAGCTTCTTTTTCACTATCTACTTCGACCCATTTTATAGATTTAGAATCGCTATCTTTTAAGTTATCTACTAATTTTCCACCAATATCTACATTTTTACCTTGAATTGATGTCCCTTTGTCGTGATTCACGATTGCTATTGGTACGGATTTAGGTTTTGGATTATATGCAGGATAAAACGCTATGGAAAAAATTCCTAATATTAGTATGATTGCTATTGGTGCAATCCACAGTAATTTACTTTTTAAAATATTCATGATTTATTTACCTCCTTGTATCAACACGTTTTTGAACACGTTGTTGAATATCTATCACCTTGTCTATTATAATAGTTTTAAACGCACTGACAATAATCAATATTGTTCATAGTGTTCATAAATCAACAATCAACATTAAATTGTTCATTATAAGGAGGTATCATTTTGGAAGACCGTCGTATAAAAAAATCAAAACAAGCAATTAAACAAGCGTTCATTCAATTATTACAAGAACAAGAATTAGATAAAATTACAATACGAGATATTACGACATTAGCTGATATTAATAGAGGTACGTTTTATTTACATTATGTAGATAAATATGACTTGTTGTCATCAATGGAAGATGAATATATAACCCATCTCTCTGAAAAATTAAACTTTGATTATCTACTCAAACAATATGATTCAACAGAAGCCTTTGCTAAAGAATTTACTTCAAGTATACTTAAGAATATTATGTCTTATATCGAAAACAATATCGATTTTTATAAAGTTATATTAAATTTAGAGCGTAAAAGCCAAATTGAAAATAAAATAAGTCAATTAATGTTTAACAATATGCAGACCCATATTACGAGCGAAAACCAAATTGCTGGTATTCCAATAGATTATTTCCATAGTTATGTTTCAGGTGCTACTATTTCGTTTATAAAACACTGGGTACAAGACGATAATCGAATGAGCGTAGATGATTTATCAGATATTTTATTTAAAATAATATTTAATGGTCCGCTGCGCTTAATGGCTAATGAAAAATATGAGCAATATTAAATACAGTAATTGTTGTAAGATACCTATTTATTCGCTAATATAATAAAGTATTTATTTTGAAGGAGGTATTGGGAAATGATTACAGCATACAAGCATAATCACAATCAAGAAATTATGGAATCTCCAGTAGATTCAACGGCTTCTTGGATTAATATTGTGGAGCCTGAACGAGAAGAAATAGAAACAATAATGTCCCAATATAATATTCCTGAGGATTTTATTAAAGACCCATTAGACAGTGAAGAAAGTTCACGTATCGAATACGATGATGAATCTGGTTATTCTTTAATAATTATCGATTTACCAGTTGTAAATAAAACAAATCATAATGTGCTTTCATTTATAACAATCCCGTTAGGTATCATTATTGGTAATAAAAGAATTATTACGATATGTAACGAAGAAAATGAATTTCTTGAAAACTTTTCGCGTCAACATATTAATTTAAAATATCATAGTCGCTTTGCTTTAAATATTTTATTAACAATAGCAAATCACTATAACAGAAATTTAAGATTATTAAACAAAACAAGACTACGTATTGAACGTAATTTGAAAAATAATGTTAGTAACAAGCAATTGTATAACTTAATGGAAGTAGAAAAGAGTTTAGTTTACTTTTTAGCGGCACTTAAAGGTAATGATAATATTATTAAAAAACTCTTTAGATTGCCTGCCATTAAAAGATTTGATGAAGATGAAGAATTACTTGAAGATTTAGTCATCGAAAATAAACAAGCCGTCGAAACAACTGAACTCTATACTAAGATTTTAGAGAGTATTACGACTTCACATGCTTCTCTATTATCAAATGAATTAAATAACACTATGAAAACATTAACCTTATTTACGGTTTTCTTAACGTTACCAACATTAGTATTCAGTTTCTTTGGTATGAACGTGCCGTTACCTATTAACGCTCACAGTTATATTTCATGGATTGTCGTTATTGTTATTTCACTGATCCTTGTATCATTTGTCGGTGCATTTTTATGGCGCAAACAGAAGCTTTAACTTTATAAACAATAGAACAGCTATACTACTGTAATGTAACCATTATCGTAGTATAGCTGTTTTATCATTGTTATATAATTTCGTAATAGCTTTGGATTCGACTAATAAAGTAATCCTTTAATCGTTTCCTGTTCGCTTCAGAATTTTCACCATTATTAACATGCATATGCCATGCCCTAGCAGGACAAGCCGTATCGAAAAATTCTCTATGCAGTCTGATAGTATCTCTGTTTACTGGTAACATATGGTCTTTTAAAATTTGTGCCGCTAGAGCAAAACTAGCTTCTTCATTTTCATGAAATTGTGAATCAGACAGTACGCCATCTATTTTCGACTGACACCTTTCAATGCCAACATAATGTTCATTGGCAAAGCGATCTCCACAATGCCACTCTACGTACTCAATAGGGTGAAACCAGTAACACGTATCTTTATCAACATATATACTCGCCCATCCTTTTTCTAAACAACCTTGTTGTTCCCTTTCTTTGAGCCATTCTATATAATCTTTGGCAGCCATATTCTCTGCATCATCATGCAAGACAATACCACATATTTGTGGCTTTTTATTTGTAATTTTAGGTTTACCATTAAAGTAATCGGAATATATGTGCTTCATCGACAGTCACCTATTTAACATCACATTTTTAATATTTACTATTCTAACAAACATATAGCTGTAACTATAAATCTCAACTTCTATAAAACTGTAGTAAAAATGAGTTGGGTTAACTATTGTATAATGAATATTGTCCCAATGAAAACATCTGAGTTAAGGAGTTGATTTAATGCACTGTACAATCCACTTCCACAATGATTACACAACAACTACGCGTCGTTGTTTAAATCACTTTATAATATATTTGTCTCTATGTAACGATTTAAAGGTACGTTTAAATGGCAAAATAGTAGCATTAAATGATAACGTCTTGATTATTAATCATAATGATTTATACACGATTCTTGGTGGCACTCAAATTATAGAAACTAAGATTCCATTGTTTCTGCTTGCTCAAAATCATTATAATTTATTTAACAGTCATTATAATTATCAAAAGCTACAATCATCTCACACGTTAAAATTACTAATTTTTCACATCATTAATGAATATCATTACAATAATACAATTAATACGTTATTATTGTTCGATATTATACAGTTATTAAATACTGAAACATACGTAACGCACAGTAAAATCTACAAACCCATTATTTGTTCAACTAGTAATTCTCTAAATAATGTAGCCTCGTATATTAACCGTTATAGTTTAGAAAAGCTTTCTTCACATTATTTAGCACAAAAATTATATTTTTCCACTAGTTACATTTCGTTATTATTTAGCAGAAAGCTAACTGTAAATTTTAAATACTACCTTACTAGTCTAAAAATCGCGCTGTCTATACCAGAGCTTTTGTTTACAAATAGTTCTATTACATCTATTGCCTACTTTTTTGGTTTTAAAAATTACTATAATTATTTAACTCATTTTAAACGTTACTTAAATACGACGCCACATGCCTACAGACAACAATATACTTATATTCCATACTGTCCGAACATTTATATTAACGTCTCTCCAACTGAATTTCAGAATTGCCATATACACTAGAATTATGTAAAATACGACAAATTTGTTAAATCAAACAAAATTTGACGATTTAATTTTGTTTTTATCTATATTATTATTATAATGAAGTTATATTAATAATATAGATAGTTAAAGGAGCCAAGAATTACTATGAATAAAAAAGTATTTAGTTACGGCTTAATCGCAGTAATGTTAATCGTAAGTATCGTTCTAGTTATCGTCATGTTGACTACTGGTGAAAAAGAAACGTATTACGGTTATATGAAAGATAAACACACTGCAGAAAAAGTTATTAACGACAAAGATCACAAAGTAGAAAAAGACGTTAAAATCCCTTCTAAAAGTGGTTTTTCACCTAAAAAAGGCGATTTTGTAAAATTAGTTAAAGCCAAAGGTTCTGACAAATACTCATCTATGAAAATTGTTAAGCACGATGATATTCCTCATGGTTTAATGATGAAAATACATGACATGGGTAATATGCACATGCAATAATGCATACGTTAGAGTTTGGGACAGAAAGATTCTAGCATGTTATAAACTCTATACATAAGGCACCTCGTTAATTTGGTTTTTGTCATGATTAATTAAATTATACGAGCGTGCTTTATTTTTTATAAAATTGGAAAGTTGTAATGATTTTGCATCGTGCTGACGCCTGAGGGAATCATATGTGTGAGAGACTACAGGCTCGAGCCATACTATCCTAAATCAAGGCAAGCATGCACGAACAAAATCATAGATTATAAAAAAATAGCACCTCATTTTTACTGAATAAATCAGTAGAATGGGGTGCTATTTAATTTAAGTTAGGAATTATGTCACAAACTCTTGTTTTATATAGATTTATAATATTCTTGGCCTTTCTCTTTATTGTATACGCCTTCCCATTTAGAAATAACGATTGTTGATAAAGAGTTACCCATTACGTTTACAGCCGTTCTAACCATATCTAGCAGTCTATCGATACCGATAATTAAAGCTAGACCTTGTGCTGGTAATCCCATTGCACCTAAAGTAGTTACAAGTACAACGATAGATACACCTGGTACGCCGGCCATACCTTTAGAGGCTACCATCAAAGTAACCATTAACATAATTTGTTGCCCAATTGACATGTCTATACCATACATTTGAGCCACGAACAGTGCCGCTATTGATTGATACAATGCAGAACCGTCTAAGTTAAATGTATATCCGATTGGCACTACAAATGATGTAATATCCCTTGGCGCGCCAAAGTTTTCCATTTTTTTCATGATAATTGGCAACACCGATTCAGAACTTGATGTTGAAAATGCTAGTATTAATTCATTTTTAAGTATTTTCATAATATGGAAAATATTGATACCACATATTTTAGCAACAATACCTAATACGACTACTACAAAGAATACCATTGCTCCGATTACTACTAGTAATAATTTTAATAGTGGTAATAATGCCGAAGCACCAAATGTCATAACTGTTGTACTAATAAACGCGAAAACACCAATTGGTGCTAATTTAAGAATTTTATTAATCATCCAGAATACTGCTTCTAAAACGCCACCTAAAACATTTCTTACTGGCTCTGCTTTTTTCCCAATTGCAGATAATGCAATACCGAAGAAAGCGGCAAAGAAGATAATTGGTAATAAATCACCTTTATTTAATGCTTCAAAAAAGTTTGTAGGTACTATGTTTACAAGTGTGTCGATAAAGTGATTACCATATGTAGAATGTTCAGCTGCCTTCGCTGATGATTCGTATGATGATATGTCACCTTTCGGTAATTTATGAGGATCTAGTCCAGAACCCGGTTTAAAGACATTCGCAAAAATGATTCCCAATGCGATTGCTATTGTAGTTATAACTTCAAAATATATAATTGTTTTTAGTCCGTAACGTCCAACTGTTTTTGATTCACCAACATTAGAAATTGATAATGCTAGCGCACAGAATACGACTGGTATTACAATCATTTTAATTAAATTTAAAAATACATCACCAAATGGTTTAATGTAATTTACCCATTCATCGTGTCCATATAATAGTAAACCAACAACGATACCAAGTATAAGAGCAATAATAACCTGAGTTGGCAAACTAATTTTTCTCAAATATTTCATGTTGAAACTCCCCTTCTTCTGACATTTCTAAATTATATCAAACAAAGCAAAAAAAGAATATAAAACTTTTTGCAAAATTGTAACTTATTACATCATTTATAATTTTATACACTTAAAAAGTATAAATAAGTAACATCAGTAATATTTTGCAAAATCAAGTATAATAAATCTCTATTTTTTATTTAAATACGATTATACCGATATTATTTGAAATTTTATGAAGCTTTAATTTATATAACGATACTTTTTTAAGTTAAATTTATAAATGAGTAACATGTTATGAAACCGTTTGCTTTTAAAGCAATTTACAACTTCCTATATCAATAAAATAAGTCACAGAAATAATAAATATTTCTGTGACTCGCAGTTAACGGACTTTTATTTATTTTTTAGGCTTATAGTCTTGATCAAACTTCCGATATTTAGCATCTTTAACTCTTTTTTTCGTTTCATTATCAAAACCTTGTACTACTATGCCTTTAAATGTACTAATTGGTTGTACGACATATGTTAAGTTGGGATCTGTTTTAAATTTCACTTCTTTATAATATAGCCCTTTTTTACCACTGTACTTCGTTTTTTCAGATTGAACTTTATCAGTTAAATGATGTTCAGCTAAATATTTATCTACTAATTCAAGGTTTTTATGGCCTTGATAAGTTCTCATTCCAAAAAAGAAGACAACAGCTAAGATAAATGAAATAATTAAGATTCCTAGTATTTTGAAAAACGTCTTCATTATGAATCTCCTTTAACCCAGTTTGTTAATACGTATCTTATTTATTATGACTTAAAAATATTTAATTATAAAGAGTTATACAAACTTTGTAACAAAATGTTCTTAATATCTACAAATTTATAAATATTTAACTATAAAAATCGTATCGCTTCCAATTTGTATTGACATGGTGTCATTATAATATTATGGTTAAAAAGCAAAAGGAGCGATTAATTAGATGAATAAAGATAGTTATTTAGAACGACAATTATGCTTTTTATTTTATGTTTCTTCCAAAGAGATAATTAAGAAATATACTACTTACTTAAAAGAGTATGATTTAACATATACTGGATATATTGTGCTACTTGCCATGGAACCAGATGAAAAAATCAACATCAAAACATTAGGAAAACGCGTTTTCTTAGATTCAGGTACTTTAACACCTCTACTCAAAAAGTTAGAGAAAAAAGGCTTTGTTAAACGTATGCGTGAACAAAATGATGAACGTAACTTACAAGTTTCATTGACTAAGGAAGGTATAGACATTCGTGAACAACTTTTAGACGTATCTAAAAAAGTATTCACTGAATTCGACATGGATTTAGAAGAGTCAAAAGAATTAAAAGACACATTACAAAATTTTGTAAATAAAAATTTCGACGCAAATTTATAATATTTACTTATACCGTACTTATAAACCACATTATTAGCATTTGATTTTTAAGCTTCATAAGTTTATTCATCTAATTTTATGCTAATAGATGTGGTTTATTTTGCTTTTTTTCATTTACCTTTTACAATATAGGTAGTCTAACTTTTAGACTAATTTAAAGGAGCTGATTAATTTGGCATTTGAAAAAAGATCTTTCAACAATAATTTATTTGACGTCGATCCCGGAGAGTTTTTTAAAGATGTAGGCAGACAGATATATGAACAATCACCTTTTAAAAAAGATATTAAGACAGATATTATAGAATATAATGATCATTTTGTAGTAGCAGCTGAATTACCAGGATTTAACAAAACTGACATTCAGTTGAATTTCGACAATGAAACATTAACTATAGAAGCAAAACAATCACAAGCTAATGTTACGGATGAAGGTAAAACTATTCATAAAGAACGTGCTACGAACGACTTAAATCGCCAATTTACATTTAAGCATATTATACAAGAACAAATCTCAGCTAAATTTGATAACGGCGTATTGTACGTTACATTACCAAAAGAACAAGATACAACCGTTAATGTAGCAAGTAATATAGAAATTAACTAACATTAAAATACCCTTTCGTCATACACATCAACAATATGTGTAGTGCGAAAGGGTTATTTTTATACTAAAATGGTGGCTTTCCGAGTACTTCTTCATCAAAGCGTTCAGGAATTAAAACTTTTCTCATAATAACGCCTAAATCGCCATCATCACTCTCATGTTCATCATAAATTTTATAGCCACGTTTTTCATATATGCCTAGCAACCAAGGATGTTTTCTAGCAGAAGTACCTAACGTTACCGCAGGGGCTTTCAAAGTATCTCGTAAAAATGTTTCTTCAACATACGTTAGTAACTTACTTCCTAAACCTTGTCCGTCATATTTAGGTTTTGTTGCAAACCACCATACAAATGGATATATCGATACTCTACGCTTACTTTGCCAAGGGTAACGTACAGTAATTGTTGAAATAATTTCATCGTCATTTTCTAACACAAAAGTAGTGCCTTCAATTAAATTTCTTCTTACAGCATCAACATTAGCATTAACAGATGGCCAGTCGATGCCTAGCTCTCTTAACGGTGTAAATGCTTCATACATTAACTGTTGCAGTTCTTCTGCGTCTTGTTCTTCAGCAATCCGAATATTATGGTTAGTCAATTAAAACTCTCCCTTCTTCTAATCGTCTATGAGGTATTTTTTACTACAGCTTGTTTATAACAATAAGATATATTACATGTTACAGCTTTAGGTAACAAATAAAATGACTTGAACAAGGTGACATACCTCATTCAAGCCCTCAGTTAATTATTAAATTTTTAAACTGTCACGGTGTCCATTTAGATAAGCATATAGTAAACCTACAAAAATACCTCCACCGATATAGTTACCAATAAATGCGAACACGATATTTTTCAATACGTCTAACCAAGCAACCGCATCAAAGTTATAAAACAGCATACCTGCATATAGGCCTGCATTAAATACGACGTGTTCATATCCCATAAAGACGAATACAACTACGCCACATGCAATGAAAAATGCTTTAGATAGACCATCTTTAAATTGCAATGATATGTATATGCCAATATTAATAAAGAAATTACAAAATATCCCTTTCACTAATATAGCGTACCATGTTGCTTCAATTGTTTTGGAATCGACGGTCTTCGTTAAAGCTTTAATCATGTCTGGTGTCATAATATGTGTGAATTTCATTAAGGCAAACAAAATAAGGCCACCGATAATATTAAAAATAAAACAAGCGATAAAAATAATCATTACTTTATTTAATTTCAAGGCCTTATAATACCAACCAACGGTTAAATACATAAAATTACTTGTTAATAATTCAGAATTAGTTAATACGATTAACACTAATGCTAAACTAAATGCAATCGCGCCTAATAAATTCACGACCCCTTCTAGAGCACCTGAAAATTGTGTTTTTATCGCTAACATAAATACAGTAACGATTGCCAGTAAAAATCCTGACATTATTGATTTAAATGCATACCTCGCCGGCGTTTGATTATACATCACTTCTTTCATTTGCGCTTGACTAACGATACTTTCTACCGTTTCTCTAGAGGTATAAGTATCCTTAATCGATTTCTCGTTTTTTAACATGAACCCCACTCACCTTTATATAAACTATTTACTGTATGATATAATAACTTTTTATAATTTCATACAATAAAAAGCGAAAAAATTTGTAAAATGCTGTTTCACCGAGTAAACTTTACTTGTATTCAAAAAAATAACAAGTTGTATGATAAGGATGACCCTATTTATGAATTCACAATTTTCTATAGCTGTACATATACTTAGCTTATTATCACTCGAGGAAGATCCAGTATCTAGTCAATACATTGCATCCAGTGTTAATAGTAATCCAAGTTTAGTACGCAAAATTTGTCGTTATTTAAAAAACGGACAATTTATAACGAGTACTCAAGGCGTTACAGGTTACAAGTTAACTCAATCAGCAAGCCAAATTTTATTGGGTGAGGTTTTTCGTTATACTACAGACATTGATAGCCATTTCGTTAAAATACACGAAGATACGAATACACATTGTCCCGTAGGTAAAAACATCACGCCCGCATTAAACGATATTTATACCGAGGTCGACACCTCAATTATTAACAAACTAAATACTTACACAATCGAAGACGTTACTAATCGCTTTGAATAGATAAAAATTAAGCAGGCCATCTAAGTTACTACAATATAACTTAGATGGCCTTATTTATTTATGGGCAGGTATATAAAACTGTGCATTGCCATAATGATAGACAAGTTGAGAGTAATCAAATGGAATTCCAGTTGTAGTATAAAATATTTGCTCATACCTTAAACATGGATCATCTTCCTGAAGCTTTAATATATTCGCCTCATGTTCATTTAGTTTATCCACTTGAAAATAAATATCTGAAAAACCAATTTTAACTTTCAAGTTATTTTCTAAATAATGAAATATTGAACCTTCAGCGATAGGTTTATTTAAGAAAAGAACAATATCTTTATTGAAATATGATATTTCTTTGCACAATATCTCCTTATTTACATAAATTATTCTTTCTAAAAAATAAACTGATTCATCTTCTCTTAATTTTAACTGTTCTCGGACATTACTAGATGGTATTAGTTCTTCTAATTTATTAACTTTATATGAGACAGTTGCATTTTCAATTTCATCTTTAAATCCATGAGATATCAATAAGTTCATATAACCTTTTCTCTTGTTACCTCTAACATATATACCGCTACCTTGTGTTTGAAAAATAATACCATTTTTCTCTAATTCTTCAAGCGCCTTAATGACAGTACTTTTACTTACTTCATATTTATTTTTAAAGCTTTCAACATTGGGCAATTTATCACCCGCTTGAAAGCCATTCTCTTTTATAAATTGTTGAATATACTGTGCTACAAGTTCATATTTTAACATTTTGTTATCCTCACTTAGCAATTCTAGATTTTATTTTATCATGATTTCTATATAAACATTAATCAATAATATTATACCCTACTTTAAATATTGTACCGGTACAATTATAATGAATTTTAGAAATTATTGAAAGCGTTTTTATTGATGGGAGGTTAGCTAATGTGTCGTCAAAAAATGAAACTTTAGCAAATAAAATTTTAGAAAATGTAGGTGGTAAAGATAATATCGTCAGCAGTACACACTGCGCCACTCGATTACGTCTTGTTTTGAAAAGATCTTTACCTGATGCCAAAAAAAATGTATCTAATATTGACGGTGTAGTTACAGTTGTTGAAAATAATGGCCAATTTCAAATAGTGATTGGCAATAACGTAGGAGATGTTTATAAGGAATTTGAAACTTTAATCGGAGAAAGTGAAGGAAACAATACTGCAGAAAGTGAAAATAAAGGAAGTATTTTAAATAGAGTTATTGCGACGATGTCAGCAGTATTCGCTCCCTTTATTTATATTTTAGCTGCAGCTGGTATTTTACAAGGTTTATTAATTATTCTTAAATTGCTTTTCCCAGTATTTAAACACACAGGGACTTATGATGTATTTAATTTTATTTCATGGGCGCCTTTTACATTTTTACCTATATTTATTGCTATAACAGCTGCTCGACATTTTAATGTAAATATTTATATAGCTGTAGCTTGTAGTGCAGCGCTCGTAAGTCCTGATTTAACAGGGATAGTTAATAAAATAAGTGACGGCGGTACAGTAAGGCTAATTGGTATACCTTTATCAGAAACAATGTATACTTCCTCAGTATTACCACCATTAGTTTTAGTTTGGTTACTATCATACGTTGAAAAATATTTAAACCGTTGGATTCATGACGTCGTCAAACCACTATTCACACCATTTTTTAGCATTGTAATCATGGTTCCATTCACTTTACTAGTTATAGGCCCCATCACAACCTTAGTGGCTCATGGTATAGCTGGTGGATTTAACTATCTTGTAGATGTAGCACCATGGCTAGCAGGAACTTTAATTGGCGGTTTTTGGCAAGTTTTCGTTATTTTCGGTGTGCATTGGGGAATCACACCAGTGATTTTAGCTAATTTCGAGCAACATCATAGCGACTCTTTCCAAGCTTTTCAAACTATAGCTGTAATAGCACAAATGGGTTCTGTTATCGGTGTAATAATAAAATCCAAAATTATAGATGTAAAAAGAGTTGCATCATCAGCTGCAGTAACAGGTATTTTTGGCATAACAGAACCTTCTATGTATGGTATTAATTTACGCTTTAAAAAACCATTTATTATTGCTTGTATTAGTGGTGCAATTGGTGCATTTGTCGCAAGTTTCTTTAGTCCAAAATATTATGCATATGCTGGGTTACCTGGACCTATTACTGTAATCAATGGTTATAGCTCAAGCAATCCCACATCTATTTGGGGCATCTTGATTGGTTCGGCAATCGCAATTATATTACCAATCGTATTAATACAAATATTCGGTTATGGTGATGACACTACTCAAGAAGTGGAAAACGATGCAAATGTAAATAATAATCAGAAGAACCAGTCCCTTCAAGAAACTCTAGAAACGACAGTATTTTCACCAATGAATGGTGTCTTAATTCCCTTGTCGGATGTTAATGACCCTATATTTTCTCAAGAAATGATGGGTAAAGGAATTGCAATTAAATCAGAACAGAATACTGTTCACTCACCTATTAAAGGTACGATTAGTATGGTAACTCCCACTAAACATGCCATTGGTATAACTTCAGATGATGGAATAGAAATATTAATTCATATTGGATTAGATACCGTAAAATTAAACGGCGAAGGATACGAGTTATTAGTTCAAGAAAACGATAAAGTAGATGTAGGTATACCACTAATTAACTTTGATAATGCAACAATTACAAAGCAAGGTTTTGATATTATTACGCCATTAATCATTACTAATTCTGATGAGTTTAGCGATATAATTCCAACTAAAAAAAGCAATGTTGTGGAAAAAGAAAGTATTTTAACAATAATTAAAAAATAAGGAGAGATACTATGTCTAAATTACCAAATAACTTCCTATGGGGTGGCGCATTGGCTGCCAATCAATTTGAAGGCGGATATAACGAAGATGGCAAAGGATTGAGCGTTATCGATGTTATGACTGCTGGAGAACATGGAAAACCTCGCCAAATAACTAAGCAAGTCGATCCCGAGAAATATTATCCAAACCATGTAGGCATCGATTTCTATCATAAATACAAAGAAGATATAGCATTATTTAATGAAATGGGACTAAAATGTTTAAGAACTTCTATTGCATGGACACGTATTTTTCCAAATGGTGATGAAGAACAACCGAATGAAGCTGGATTAAAATTTTACGATGATTTATTTGATGAACTCTTAAAATACGGAATAGAACCTGTAATAACATTATCTCATTTTGAAATTCCTTTACATTTAGCTACAGAGTATGGTGGTTTTAGAAATAGAAAAGTTGCTGACTTTTTCGCACATTTTGCTGAAACTGTATTTGAAAGATATAAAAATAAGGTTAAATATTGGATGACGTTTAATGAAATAAACAATCAAATGGATACAGACAATCCAATTTTCTTATGGACTAATTCAGGTGTAACAATCGAGGAAAATGAAAATCCTGAAGAAGTTTTATATCAAGTTGCGCATAATGAGCTAATTGCAAGTGCAAAAGCGGTAAAAATAGGAAAGACAATAAATCCTGATTTTCAAATTGGCGCTATGATTTCACATGTACCTATTTATCCGTACTCTTGTAATCCAGAAGATATGATGGAAGCAGTCAAAGCTAATCGATTAAGATTCTTTTTCCCAGATGTTCAAGTTCGAGGTTTTTACCCTGGATATGCTAATAAAATGTTTGAAACAAAAGGATATGACATCGGTTGGGTAACTGGTGATGACCAAATATTACAAGAAGGTACTGTAGATTACTTAGGCTTTAGTTACTATATGTCCACAGTAGTTAAGCATGATGCTGAGGCTTATACAGGCGAAAACGTTACAAATGGTGGCCTACCAAATTCTGTCGATAATCCTTACATTGAGCAAAGTGATTGGGGATGGGCAATCGACCCTACTGGCTTACGCTACACATTGAATGTTTTATACGATCGCTATCAAATTCCATTATTTATTGTTGAAAATGGTTTGGGTGCTGTAGATAAATTTGATGATAAAGGAAATATTCACGACGACTATAGAATAGATTATTTACGTTCTCATATCAAAGCCTCTATTGATGCAGTTCATGAAGATGGTGTGAATTTAATGGGGTACACACCTTGGGGTATAATTGACATTGTTTCTTTCACTACTGGTGAAATGAAAAAACGTTATGGTTTAATTCATGTAGACCGTGATAATAACGGCGAAGGTTCATTAAAACGTACTAAAAAAGATTCATTTGATTGGTTTAAAAATGTAATTCAAACTAATGGCGAATCTATATAAACAAAACACACGACTCAAATTGCTATATTATAGCTTGAGTCGTGTGTTTTTTATGAAGAGAGTAACTGTTCTAAATTATCAAATGTGCTATGCATACCTTGTTCTACACCCATGTCTATTAAACGTTGGGCTGATGCAGCATCAGGCAATTCTGAAGTGGCAATGACTTTTACATACCCTTCGCCTTCGTCCTCTATTTCTATTATGTTATGCATACCAGCCATCGTTTTATTAATTTCTCCTTGCGCATTGGCAAAAAAGTCGTTGTAATCTATATAGTTAGGCGCTGAAACTTTATTATATTGTGTAACTGTATAACTCGTGCCTTGCGGCGTGTGAATTGCAAAAAAAGCTTTGCCACCTTCACGTACATTAAATTCGAAAACTTCTGTAGTTGCACCTTTAGGATGGAACCATTGTGCAAATAATGTTTTATCTGTATATGCTTTGTATACAGCTTTTGTAGTTGCTTTAAAAATTCTTGTAAAAATGATTTTATTATTATTTACTTCTAAACCCATTTAACTTTCTCCTTCATTCATAATGACATAGGATGTAACCTTTTTAATTTTAGCATCTTTTTTATGGCTATCAAATTCCATAAAATCTGCAAAATAAACTTTACCTCCATCTTTCATCTCTTGATAACCATTGATAGCACCCGTTTTACCATGGCTAATATTATATATCACTGTCATTGATTCTATCGAGGACGCGTGTTCACTTAATTCTTTCATAAAGTTATCTTTGTCATTTATTGTAAATGCGCCAGGTACTTCCCATATAAAATCGTTATGTACGACTTCATCTAATAAAGTGTTATCTAGCGTTGCTGTTGCAATTAAAAAATCTAACATTAGTCGTCTTTTAGGTGCATTATCACATTTAAGATCACCACTCAGTTTAAATGGCAAGTCGCTCTCCTGTTTATAATTGAAAGTTAATGCATGCATTTCAAGATTTTCTTCCAAAATTTTTATTGCTTTCGGACCTACACCGTGAAAAGAAGCTAATGTTTGTTTATCATACTTAGCAACATCCTCTAAGGTAGCAATATTTTTATTTATTAATGCATTTGTTGCAGGTTTGCCTATTTTAGGTAACGGTATACTCATGTTCGCACCTCCAATATTAATTATATGCTTCAACCAATACCCTTTTTAATTTACACTTAACAAAAAGAGTGGGTTAGTAATCAAATTGATTATCTAACCCACTCTCTGTTTATATTTATCATCCATATTAATTGTTAAGTTAATATGATTTAAATCGTATTCTTTACAATGCTAATTGCTGTAGTTCACTACTATATTAGTCTTCTAATGCGAACTCTAAGCTCACTTCAAATTTAACATCTTTACCTAACATCATACCGCCAGTTTCTAATGCTTGGTTAAATGTGATGCCATATTTATCGCGATTTATTTTACCGTCTACGATAAATCCTGCAGTGTCAGCACCATTCATAGGGTTTTTGCTAATACCTTGTAATTTAGCGTCGAAAGTTTCTTCATGTGTTTCACCTTTAATAGTTACGTCACCAGTAACAGAATTATCATTTACTGATTTAATAGTAAATTTAAATTCAGGGTAATTTTCCACATCGAAGAAATCTCCGCTTTGTATATGTTTATCGCGGTCTTCTACGCCAGTATCTACCGAACTTGCATTAATTACTACGTCACCTTTAATTGAACTTAAATCATTAATATCACCTGAGATATTAGCTTCAAAATCAGTGAAACGTCCTTTTACGTTAGAAATTGCTAAGTGTCGAATAGAAAATTCTAATGCTGAATGTGCTTTATCAAAATTAAATTGTGTCATACGTCATTCCTCCAAATTTATCAATATACTTATTATACCAAATACATAAAATATATCAACCATTAAACTTCACTTTATTTATTTACCACCAATTGACATTTTACAATCAAAAAACACCTCATCCCAAAGGAACGTCCTTTAGATTGAGGTGCTTTATTATTATTGATTGCAACAAAACAGTTATGAATCTTGTAAAGCTTTATCTAAACTTTTAATATTTTCGCGCATAATGGATTGATAAGTAACATCTTTATCTTTTAATTGTTTTGAAGATACACTTTCCATATTATTGAACTTCACAGGCTTAGCGTCAGTCTCTTTGCGTACAGTATCTGTAACTTTTGTTGAGACGTTTTCTTCTAATAAAATGTACTTCACTTTATGTGATTTAATATCATGTACAATTTTAGTTAAATCTTTTTGTGAAGGATCTTCAGCGTTCATATTTTGTATGCCTTCTTGCTTAAAGCCATATCTTTTAGCTAAATATCCTATTGAATCATGAGAAATATATGCTACATTATTTTGTTTATCTTTTGTAATAGCTGTTAATTGCTCATCTATCTTAGTTAAGTCTTGTGCTAACTTTTTATAATTTTCTTCATATTCTTTTTTATGTTTAGGATCTTGTGCGATAAGCTTATCTTTTATATTTTTACTAAATTGTTTATCTAACACTGGATCTAACCAAATATGAGGGTCGTATTTACCATGATGATGTTCTTCTCCACCATGCCCATGTTCGTGTTCATCATCGTCATGGTCTGAAAGTAATTCGCTTTGTTTGATATGTGTTTGTAGTGATAATTTTTTATCTTTATCTTTAATTGTGCCTGCCACTTTTTTTGCTACAGGATCTAAATCATCACCAGTGTATACAAAGAAATCTGCTTTAGAAGCTTTTAGAATGTCTTTTTGTGTTGGTTCATAACTATGTAAATCAGTTCCAGCAGGATATATTGATTTTACATCAACATGCTCGCCACCTATTTGTTCTACAAATGAAGTTAATGGATAAACGGTAGTATAAACTTTAACCTTTTTATTATCCTTGTTATCACCGTTACTATTACTACAAGCAACAGCTGCAACGCCAATCATTAAAACTAACAGAGTCAAAAACGTTATCTTTTTCATGTCATTCTCCTTAAATAGTAATGTTTACGATTTATAATTATAACTGTTTTCCTAACAAAACTCAATATGTTATTCGTAATTATTTCGATTTAATCCAAAAAACATTTCTTAACTTTTAATCCAAGTTAAGAAATGTTCTTTTTTATCATTTTGCTTTTTTTAGTTTTTTCTCAATTAGATGCTTATAATTGTTATATTTATAAGGATCTTCTACTTTCGTACCACCAATAAAGACTGTTGGTGCTGTCTTAATTTTATTTTTCTTATATAACTGCTGGTCTTTTTTGGCAGCTTTCCAAGATTTACTATCTTGTGAATTGTAGTCTTTTTTTATTTTTTCTTTTGTCGAAGTATCTAATGATAATTTATCAATCTGTTGATCTACTTTTGTTGTTGTAATCCATTTCTTTTCATTGTTTGGTTGTTGGGCAAACATTGATTGTTGAAATTGGAAATATTGTTGTGGCGCATAAAGTTGAACGGCATGACCTGCGCGTGAACCAATGATAGAATCTTCACCTAAAAATGCCATGTTCACAAATCGATAGTCGACCTTACCCTTTTTAATATACTGTCGGTTTAGTTTAGGTAAAATTTTAGTATCTACTTTTTTACAATATGGACATTTGAAATCTCCATAAATAATTAATTTCACCTTACCATCTTTGGTGTATTTATCTTCTTTATGTGCGTTTTGCTGGTTGGAACATGCAGATAGCACAATACATATTAAACTGATGATTGTAAGTGTCCAAATTTTTTTCATGCGTCCTCCAAAATAACCAATGAACTAATTTTTGTTCATATTTTCTTCTTTATAGTCTGCTTTATGCTCTTGTACATAACCTTTAGAATTAAAGTTTTTAATCAATTTAGGTTTATTATTGTTAAATTTATATGTGTAATAATGTGCTTCAGCGTCACCTTTTAATGGTTTATATGCTAATGTTACATATTTACCTTTTTTATAGACATATACGTTTGCATCTTTTTTATCAAATTTCTTTTTAACATCACCTTTTTGACCTTTTGCTAATTTCGTTTGATATTTTTCTTGAGCCTTAACTGCTTTATCAATTTTGTCGGCATACTTACCACTACTACAACCTGCTAATAATACTGTGATAGCTATAAAACTAAATAATACCTTTTTCATTCTTCTCTCTCCTACAAACTCTACTAAAAATAATTTCCCTTTATACTGACTATAAATTTACATATCTTAATATTTCTTTCAAATTATAGCATAGTTTATTATTTTGCTTAATAAAAAATGAAAGGCAATTGTTTCTCACAATCTACCCTCCATTCAAAATTGTTAGCTTATAAAAATTCACTTACATATTTCATTTAATCAATCTAATGTTAATTGCAAGTACGCCATAATCCAATTCGTCTCTTTGGCTATATATATTGTATAAAGAAGCAAGGTTTTGCGACAATTGTGTATCCTTATCTGCCCCTATTTCTTCATTAGTGTATTGTTTTAACAAAGCTTGAAATGAAGGAAATTCAACCGTTTCTTTCACTTTAACTTTAATTGTTTTATTTTTATCTTCTATATGTGAAAAAATAATAATATCATTTGCACGCACTTGTTGTCTTTTTTCATCATGCAACCTGATCTCAACCGTTTTTGTACCATTCTTTATTTGTTGAAATGGCTCACTATTTAACTTCATATAATGTTCCATCGTATTCCCCCAAAGTTAATTTCTAACAAATTATGCTTTTTCTATTGTTTGCTTACGTTTGCTTTTTAACATAAAGACACATAGCAAACTAATAGCTGAAATAGAAACAGCAAACCAAAATGCACCATGATAACCACTAAGTAAAGCATCATGTTGTATTTTAATACCCATTTCTTTTTGATTCATTCCTTTATAATCACTCATGTCTGGTTTAAATGATTTTGCAACTTGGCTCATGATTGTAATTAAAACTGCCGTGCCAATTGAAGCAGCAATTTGCTGAACCGTATTGGTCATTGAAGAACCGTGGGCGTTCATTTCGCGAGTAAGTTGGTTCATCGTATGTGTCATTAATGGCATTAGTCCTAATGCTATTCCAATCATTCTTATAGCATAAATAGTAGCTAAGAGTCCACTAGATGTTTCACCATTCATAACTATGAAAAAGCTAGTTGTTATAACAACAATCAACATACCAATAACGCCAAGAATTTTAGCTCCAAATTTTTCATATAAAAAGCCTGAAATAATCGACATAATTGCCATAACGATGGCACCAGGTAATAAGATTAAACCTGATTGTAATGCTGATTCTTTCATAATATTTTGTACAAACATTGGCAATATTGTTTCGGAACCAATCATAGATATCATCGTAAATGCCATGATGATTATACCAATTGCAAACTCTTTATTTTTAAATACGCCAAAATCTAGTAATGGCATTGGTAATTTCGTTTGTCTAATGATAAATAAGGCTACTAATATAACGCCACCAATGACTGTTGTTAATACAACAGGATCATTCCATCCGTCTCTTGAAATTGAACTTGTACCATATAATAAACCACCGAAGCCTAGGATAGATAACGTAACTGATAAAACATCTATCGGCGTCTTTCTATTTGTACCAACATTCCGTACAAATTTAAGTGAAGCAATAAAAGTTAATGCTGCAATTGGAGCAACAACATGGAATAGTGATCTCCAATCAAAATATTCTACTAAATATCCTGACAATGTAGGTCCTATAGCTGGTGCTAAACCAATAACTAAACCAAATGTGCCCATATACTTACCACGTTCATGTGGTTCAAATACATCTAATATTGTTGTCATCATTAACGGCATCATAATCCCTGAGCCCATTGCTTGAACTATTCTTCCTATTAAAAGAACAGTAAAGTTTGGACTAAATCCAGCGATAATTGTACCTATAAAGAATATTGCAATTGCACTCATAAACACTTGTCTTGTTGTATAGCGTTGAATAATCATTGCTGATAATGGTATGACTATGCCATTCATTAATAAAAAGGCCGTTGTTAACCATTGTACTTGCGTGTATTCTATCTTGAAGTTTTTCATAATACTTGGTAATGCTGTTGTTAGTAAGGTCTCATTTAATAACCCAAAAAAGCCACCAAACAACATAGTTATAACCATGATTAATTTATTTTTATGTGACATGTTTCCTCCTACTGTCGTCTCCGTTAAGGTTTGTAATTTTTCAAGTTTTTTTGACTGCAACGTCACATTATACATAATTTTTAACCTTTTAGAAACAAAAACATTTTGACTTCCAAAAAGATTTAAAATTATTTTTTAAATCGTAACAATTCCTATTTACAATTATTTCATTTTGTAGCATAATAAAAGACATATTCTAAGGAGGTTATATTATGAAACAAGATTTACAGACAGCAAGACGTAATTTAAAAAGCCCAAATATCAAAACGAGAAAAAGAGCACTCAAGATAATCAAACAGCACAAGCGTAATAAAAAAGCAGTTTAATTCTTAAGTAAATGAAGTATTTTCTCCTTACATACTCTAACCCTACCTAGTAAAAAAGGATGATACCCATTATTTGGATATCATCCTCTTTTTTATAGATAATATTTATTTGTTACTTTTAAATCATCAGTTAAATCGTAAATAAGAGGTGCACCTGTTTTGATTTCATAACTTACAATATCTTCGTCAGATACATCTTCTAAGTACTTAATTAAAGCGCGTAACGAGTTACCATGCGCAGAAACAAGCACCGTTTTACCATCTAATAACTGTTGTGAAATTTGATCATTCCAATACGGTATAACGCGTTCTAAAGTATCTTTTAAACTTTCTGATTCAGGCATTACTCTTCTATCGACATGTTCATACTTTCTATCATTTAAATACCCTTGTCGTTGTTCCTCACTCTGTTCTGGAGGTGCAATATCATATGAACGTCTCCATAAATGTACTTGTTCCTCACCGAATTCTTTACGTGCATCATCTTTATTTAAACCTTGTAGCCCACCGTAATGTCGTTCATTCAAACGCCATGTTTTATGAACTGGTATAAATAATTGATCAGATTGTGATAATAAATGATATGTCGTATTAATAGCTCTTCTTAATAGTGATGTAAAGACGATGTCTATATCAATTTGTTGTTCTTTCAGTTTTTTCCCAGAAGTGATAGCTTCTTTTTTCCCTTGATCAGATAAATCAACATCTGCCCAGCCTGTAAATAAGTTTTCAGCATTCCAATCACTTTGTCCGTGTCTACATAATATAAGTTTAGGCATATTCATCCTTCTTTCTGTTACATATTTTTTATTTCAAATTTATTTCAATAATGTAATACTTATATTCGCTTTCCTATACTTACTAGTATGTAAGCTTGAGCCAAATTATACAATTAATTCACTTACTTTTGTTACAAATTACACGATATATTGCAATATTTGTCTTCTTAAAGTCATAATACTCATTCTTTTTTTATGTTGCTGTAACCTATGCAAAATTTTTAGATGTTATATTAGTCTACGTTAATTCATAAATGACTTAACACAATAAAGTAACTATTTATATAGCGAATTTAAAAGCAATAATGCATACTTTCACACATTCAGTGAAAGAAATTACAGGAGGATTTTTATAATGAAGAAATTTTTATTAGCATCTTTCGCAACTTTATCAATAACAGCAGCTGGCGTAGGTATTAGTGCTAGTTCATCTGACGCTCATGCAGCGGAAACTACTCAAGCAAGCCAATCAACTGAATCTGTACATCAACAATTTTTAAATGCTGGTGGTACTGAAGAATTATGGCAAAAAGTAGTATTACCTGAATCAGGTGGTAATCCTAATGCAGTTAATGAATTAGGCTATCAAGGTCTAGGTCAAACTAAAGAATCATGGGGAACTGGTTCTGTTGAAGAACAAACTAAAGGTATGGTTCAATATGCCAAAGAACGTTACGGTTCAATTGATGCAGCAATTTCTTTCCGTGAAGCTAACGGTTGGTGGTAATTTCTATAAATAAAACTTTGCTAATATAGGTGAGGTTTTAACTGTCGACAAAGTGATTTGCTTTGTTGGCAGTTTTTTTATTAATTTCAGTTGTTACACTGACTTGTATTAAACGTCACGGCTCAAATGATCTATACACTTTTTCACAATATAATAGACAAGTTTATAAAATAAAAACATCTTATTTCCTGAAAATAATCAGTAAAAAAAGATGTTTTTTAGATAGCATATTCAACATGCTTTGTTGTTATATATATTTTATTGAATGGAATATGGTTCGGGATGCACATAAACTGAAGAAATGCCTTTAGAATGCATATGTTGTTCAACTTCGTCGCATATTTGATGTGCCTGTTCTAAAGTTAAATCTGAAGCAACAATAATTGTCACATCCACAAACACACTACTACCATAATATCTTCCTTTGATTGATTGAACGTCTATAACGTCCTCTACTTCTTGCACATAATTTTTATATGCTTCTAACTCATGTTCATTAAATCCATCACTCAACGCAAAAATAGATTCTTTAAAAATACCAAAACCAGTATAAATGATTAACAAGCCCAATAATGTTGCTAAAATGATATCGACTATAGGTAATCCAAATTGAGTAAATACTAAACCAATAGCTGTACCAATACTGACAAGTGCATCAGATAAGTTATCTTTCGCTGCAGAATTTAGTGAGCTACTTGATGTTCTAACTGCTAATTTATGATTAATAATATACACACCTAGCATGATTACACCACTGATGATGCTGACGTAAATTGTAATAACATTAGGTGTTGCATTTTCGTTGGTAAATATACGAGGTAAATTTTCGAAAACAACTTGAATACCAACAAACATAATAATAAATGATACTAATAATGTGGAAATATTTTCTGATTTCAAATGACCATATGGGTGATTACTGTCGGCAGGTTTGATTGAAATTTTCAATCCTACAATTACGGCTAAAGATACGATGATGTCTGTCATATTGTTTAGACTGTCTGCTCTTACTGCTGCCGAATGGTAAAGCGTCCCAACAATAAATTTAACTATAGATAATACAATATAGACTATTAAACTTAAATAAGCACCTCTTTGTGCTATTTTTAAATTATTACTTTGATTCATAGCGCTAAACCACCTTAAACCAGACTGAAATATTATTATGACCGATTCAACAAATATTTACAACGTTTTTTATATAAAAATTATTTAATACAAATGTTGTAATAAATGATTTAGCTTAACCTAAAAATCTTTTATAAAATATTAGCAAATTCACTTAGCTTATAAGTCTTTAAAAGTTCCAAGTAATCATTAATATTAATCATCTTTTAATATATATTTAGATAGTACAAAAGTTATTGGTATCGTAATAATTAAACCTATAAATGGCGCAATGACAGAAGACATATGCAGCCAATGAACAAACACATAGAGCAATCCAGTTTGCATTCCCATATTAATCACCTGTGTAATAGGAAATTGAATAAACTTTTTCCATGTTGGTTTTACTTTATAAACAAAGTAACAATTTAAATAATAAGAAATTACAAAAGCCACGATAAACCCTGTAATATGACTAACTAAATAATTAACGCCTAATATTTTCAATAGTAATAAATAAACAATATAGTAATTTACAGTATTTATACCGCCCACTATGATAAATTTAATAACTTCATATTGAGTTTGAGTTATTTTCATTTTGTTCTCCTTTATGTTCTTAACACATTTCTTAAGTGTGAATGCATACATGCTTATTTAATATAATATATCTAGAGCATTACTATTGAATATTTTTGTTTTGTCACTATCATTTAAGTGTTGCGAGTCATCGATATTTTCTTCCATTTTAGCAACCCAACTATTTGGTGCATAATGGGCATCCGAGCCAAATAAAATGTGAGAAATATCTGTAACTTCTTTTAATGATGCAAACACTGATTCTCCTGTTGATAGTGCTGTATCAAAATAAAATCTATTTATATAATATGCTGTACTTTCATTTAACGTTGCCCACCGTTTCAATCCTTTACGATACTTCTTAAACATCAGTATATTTTGAAATGGATGTTTAATTACTTCTTTTGCAAGTTCACGCTTACTACTACTTACAAATTCGTTCAACCTATTTCGGGGATCCGCCATTATATATTTTTGAGTGCGTAACGTTTCATTAATTCTCCATGTTAGATACGGTAACGTCCCACCTGCATGCGCCAAGATGAAATTAATATTTTTATAACGCTCTAATGTTCCGCTAAAGATTAAATTAGAAGCTGCTCTAGTAGTATTAAATGTAAACTCTTCTATAAAATCTGCAAAAATATATTCTGGCGCTTTAAATTTTTTGAAGTCGAACTTGGATGAATAAAGACATTTGCGTGATGTTGTTCTAATGCTTGCATTACTATATCAAATTTGTCATTTCCCAGGAAATCATCACCATAATTTGATAGCAAACCTACTCCATCAAGGTGTAATACATTTAATGCATAATCTATTTCTTTTAAAGTTTCTTTAACATGTGGCATAGGTAATAAGGCGAAACTTTTAAATCTATTGGGATAGTCTCGCTTTAATTGCGCTTGATATTCATTAACTTGGCGAGCGACTTTGGCAGCTTTAGCTTTTTTAAAAGGTAACGTTGCTGGCTCTGAAATAGAAGTCACACCAACATCTATATCGAGTTCATCCATCATCTCTAAACTATCTTGAGGCTCCCAATTTTTAATCGGGAAGCCTCCCGCAGTCGTTATACCTAATTCTTTTAGTGCATTTTTATATACTTTCGGAATAATATGATGATGGATATCTATTATTTTATTTGAACTAACCATTATTATACCTTCTTTCAAAAATCAAAATATTATTGATATCTAACAACTCAAAACTATATTATTCTCTACCCATTTTTTCAAATATGTTCACGCTCTATAGAAAAGTTTTCACTTTCTGTAATTTAAAAGGCTCTTCATTTAACTTTTCAAATAATGCTATTTGTTAGATTAAACTTTCTAACAAAACAACGCAAAAATTAAGTTATCGCGATTTTGCATTGTAAACCTTTTCATATTAAGATTAATATATTCATTATAAGGCAACGTTGGAGGCTTAAATCATGACAAATATAAAAAAAATAGTTATCGCACCGGATTCATTTAAAGAAAGTATGACTGCAATAGAAGTTGCTAATGCAATTGAAACAGGCTTTTCACACGTTTTTCCTAACTCAACAGTGTTTGATAAAATTCCTATGGCTGATGGTGGCGAAGGGACTACAGAAGCTTTAGTCAATGCTTTAAATGCTAGCTACCGAAAAATCTCTGTACAAAACCCTATTAACAAAATGATAACCGCTTCATATGGTTATTCTCATGAAACAAATACTGCAATTATTGATATGGCCAGTGCTTCTGGGCTAGATTTAATCGCTGAAGAGGATAAAAATCCATTAATTACAACTAGTTATGGTACTGGTCAACTTATTAACGATGCACTCGAACAAGGTGCTAAACATATTATTTTAGGCATAGGTGGTAGTGCCACAAATGATGGTGGCGCAGGCATGTTAAGTGCATTAGGTTGTAAATTTCTCGATAGCGAAAATCAACCACTCAATGCTGGCGGTGCTGCTTTGGCTAAACTATCACATATAGATACGAGTAATCTAAATCATAAGCTTAAACATACATCGATTGAAGTAGCATGTGACGTAACCAATCCTTTATTAGGTAAATATGGCGCTAGTGAAATATATGGCAGACAAAAAGGTGCTACAGAAGAGATGGTAAAACAATTAGATGCTGCATTGACACATTACCATGAGGTGATTGAGCAACAACTTAACGTGTCTGTAAAAGACATTGAAGGTGCTGGCGCAGCAGGTGGATTGGGCGCTGGGTTATTAGCATTTTTAAATGCTAATTTAGCCAAAGGTATCGATATTGTGCTAAAAGAAACTCAATTTAAAGAACGCGTAAAAGATGCTGACTTAGTAATTACCGGTGAAGGTAAAATGGATTATCAAACAATTTATGGGAAAACACCGATTGGCGTATCTCATGCTGCACAACAATTAAATATACCGGTAATAGCAATTGCTGGCAGTCTTGGTGAAGGTTATCAAGCAGTATATGACCATGGCATATCATCTGTATTTAGCATTTTACAACACCCTTGTTCACTAAAAGACGCATTAGACAATGGCCGTAAATATATGGAACAAACGGCCGTAAATATTGCACGTCTATTATTAATAGACAAAAATCATAATAACTAGTTACAAAATAATAGACTAACGTTATAATTAACAACTGACTGTTAAATAAAGGAGAACACTAAATGGACACACAGACTAAAAGTCCCTTACCTTTAATGATTATTATTGTATTAGGTATTATGACCACTTATGGTCCTTTAACTATAGATATGTATGCTTCGTCATTACCACACGTACTTAAAGATTTTGGTTCAACAACATCGCACGTCCAGCTTACGATGTCATTTGCAATGATAGGATTGGCGTTAGGCCAATTTATCTTTGGGCCGTTATCAGATGCATTTGGACGCAAAAAGATCGCACTTATAATTATTACGATTTATACCGTTGCATCACTTATAGCTATCTTTACAACTACATTGCCATTTTTCTTAGCATTACGCTTTATACAAGGATTAACAGGTGGTGGCGCTATTGTTATTGCTAAAGCTTCTGTAGGTGATAATTACGAAGGACCCTCTCTTGCAAAAGCATTAGCTTCATTGCTTGTAGTTAATGGTATCATTACCATTTTAGCCCCTCCACTTGGTGGTTATGCGTTGAGCTTAGCTGGCTGGAGAGCAGTATTCGTAGCATTAACGATTATAAGTTTTATTATATTGTTATTAGCTATATTCAAAATGAAAGAAACACGTACACATGACACGGCACAATTAAATTTCACTGAAATATTTAAAGACTTTGGTGCTTTATTAAAACAAAAGAAATTTATTATTCCTATGTTGTTGCAAGGTTTAACGTACGTTATGCTATTTAGTTTCGCTTCTGCCGGCCCTTTTATTACGCAGAAAATTTATAGCTTATCACCACAAGAATTAGGTATTATTTTTTCAATTAATAGTATCGGTTTAATTATAATGAGTCAGGTTACTGCTAAACTAGTCGAATATATTAGTCGCTTTAGCTTATTAATCTTACTCACGCTTATTCAAATTGTAGGTGTAGTTGTTATCTTTATAGGATTATCCTTACATTTACCTATCTGGGTCTTAATTATAGGTTTCTTTTTAAACGTCTGTCCTGTTACAGGAATTGGTCCTTTGAGTTTCGCATTAGCTATGGAATCTCGTACAGGTGGCAGCGGTAATGCTTCAAGCTTATTAGGATTGTTCCAATTTATACTTGGTGGAATAATGTCACCATTAGTTGGCATACAAGGTCAGTACAGCTTTGTACCATACGTGAGTGTATTAATTATCACAACTTTTATTATAATTATATTGGAAATCTTACTAAAATATAATTTACGTTCAACTATAAAAGAAAATTAATAAAGACGCCGTATATCAAACTTTGATGATATACGGCGTTTATTTATTATTCAATTGGAAACCATAATTCAGTTACATAATTATCGTCTCCTGTATCTCCAGAATGATACAATTCAAAGAAAGGAGCATTTTTTAAAGTGATATCCAATTTAGGTAACACTTGCTGATGGATTTCTTTCATTGCTCGATGGATTGATTCTGGCACTTTCCCAACCGCATCAAATACAATATATTTTGTCACTGGAAGTTCGATGGTCTCGCAACCATTGATTGCTTTATTGACAGATACGCCTATCAAATAATCCATGGCTCCAGATTGTCGTGGTATACACAACCCTACTAGTCCATCTAATTGATTGTTTTTTAATCCCATTAAATATTGACCGTTGTTATACTCATTAAAATCTAACCAAAAACGATAGATATTTTCTTGTGCTTCTTGACCAGATGCATATTCACGTATATATCCAGATACTATAAAGCTTACTTTTTCCTCTACACGATAGTTCATCATTATCACCTTTTCACTTTAAAAGTATAATTCTTGATTACTGCTATAAAGCATTTTATAATAATTTTCTTAATATAAGCGCTATAATATTCATAAGAAATTATTCACACAATAATGGAGTGCCTAAATTATGCAAAAATTGCTCAACGTTAAACCACTAAGCCAATTAAGTCCTATCCCTATTATAATGGGATGTGAGGGAGTGTGTGCCTCAATGATTTTAAGGCATAATCATATCAATATTTCACCTTTAAAATTAATGCGTCATTGGCCCAAACATGATAACAATCCATATAAGGGTTATGTGGGTCATCATTTTTCTATCAAATTAGGCCACCATCAGACAATATTTCCAAATGCTATTGTCCCTTACTTAAAAAATTACGATGCTGACATTATAGATAGCACGGGTAAATCATTAACCGAATTAACCAAAGTAATCGATCATGGCCAACCTGTAGTCATATATCATACAGTTTTAGGCCAAAAACCTGTGTCACGTGTATTTAAATTTGATAATATTCCAACCAAATTAGTCTCTAATATTCACACTACTGTTTTAGTAGGTTATGATGAGACATACTATTATTATATTGATCCATTATGGTTAAATGTATTCCAAAAAATTTATCTACCTGCAATCGTACCAACGCGTCGACAAATATTAAAAATTAGAAAAGATAAAATGGAAACAAGTTATAACGCGCCGGGTAAAATGAGTTTTTATCTAAAAACAACTAACTATTAAATTTATACCGTTATAGTCACTAAAGTATTGTCAAGTTCGGTTTGTAAATCTTTGGTACGCCATTGTCGTTCGTATCCTAAACAAGGGCAAATATAAGTAATGCCCGCTTCTTCTACACTTTTTCGAAAATGTACATGCCCCATAATGCTGTACTTAATTGGGTATGTGTTATATAGCTTATTAAATTTTGATGTACCTATAAATGCGTTAAAGTAATCAAAAATGCGATGTGGTGTCGGTACAACAAATTGACTATGCGTCACAATATGTGTCATCAATATTATTTTCTTATCTTTTACTTTAGCTAGATCTTTTTCGGTTTGTTTTAATGCTAATTCAGACATCGATTGGTCGTTCAATGGCCAGTCGATTTTTTCTTTATCTTGCCATGTAGCGCCATAATATTTACGTTGCGCTAAGCGTTCTTCAGAAAATTTACTATCACCATAACTATAATCATACCAAGCCGTATTACCTACAATCGCCCATTCATCGTTGATACAATACGGTCTATCAATTAAACATTCATTCATGTTCAAATAAAAATCTAATATTTCTAATGATGATCTGTCAGTATCATTCGTCCAAAAATCATGATTGCCAGGAATAAATAATACAGGGATGTTGAGCAACTGCTTAATTTTATTTATATAATTTGCAGTCATTTGATAATTATTTGAAATGTCTCCGGCTATAAGTAATAGTTCTATATCTTTATTTTGAGCGGTCTTTATCAGACAATATTCAAAGTCTTCAGGTGAATACTTATTCCCTCTATCAATATGTAAGTCCGCTATTACACCAATTTTCATTTCAATCCCTCTTCTATTGTTTATATCTTATTAATTATGACATATCAGCATTATTTTTATTATTAATTAGCCCATTATTACATGAAAACTACATTATTTTTTCAATTTAATTATATTAAACTCTATTGCGTTTATTCTTACGTTCGTCATGATAAAATAAATAGTACTAAAACTAAAAAGGGAGTACTTATGTTATTATTAGAAGCTTTTTTAATTTTTATAATGGCCGTTATCGTCAGTTCAGTTATACATAATAAATTCGAAAAGATTCCAATGGCTTTTATTCAAATAGCTCTAGGCGTTTGTCTATTTGTTCTACCTATTCCCATACACTTCGAATTTAATTCTGAAGTATTTATGATGGCGGTTATCGCTCCACTATTATTTGTGGAGGGTACACATGTTTCACGTACTAAATTATTAGAATACCGTAAACCAATTATTTTAATGGCAATGGCTTTAGTATTCGCTACTGTTATTGGCGTCGGCTTTTTCATCCATTGGATTTGGCCAAACTTACCAATGCCAGCTGCTTTTGCTATCGCCGCAATATTATGCCCTACCGATGCAGTTGCGGTACAAGCAATTACAAAAGGAAAAATCTTACCTAAAGGTTCAATAACGATTTTAGAAGGAGAATCATTACTCAATGATGCTGCAGGTATTATCTCATTTAAAATCGCTGTAACAGCTTTAGTTACAGGTGCCTTCTCTGCGATTCATGCAGTGGAACAATTTGTTATCTCAACTATATTAGGTGTACTTATAGGCTTAATTATTGGTTTTGCGATTATACGCTTGAGAATATACTTAACAACTACTAAATCTTTAAAAGATAGTAATACGCTTATTTTCATCCAATTATTAACACCTTTTGCTACTTACTTAATAGCTGAGCAATTCCATGCATCAGGTATTATCGCAGTTGTTATCGCTGGTTTAATCCACGGATTTGAACGTGATCGTTTAATTCGTGCACAAACCGAATTACAAATGAACTATAATCAAATTTGGAATACTTTAAGTTATGCACTTAACGGTTTCGTCTTTGTTGTATTGGGTTATATCATTCCTAAAGTTGTTTCAGAAATTATTGCTCATGAGCGTGACAATATTTCATTTTTAATTATCACTACATTACTTATAGCATTGGCTATCTATGCATTCCGTTTTATTTGGGTCTTTGCTTTATATAAAGTGTTTTACTATCCAAACAATATTCAATCTTATTTAGATGACGGTGAAGAACGACCAGTTAATCGACTTCAATACGCATTTACAATGACCATGTGTGGTATTCACGGTACGATATCGCTGTCGATGGCATTGACTTTACCGACATTACTAGCAAATCATACGCCATTTCATTACAAAAACGATTTACTCTTTATAGCATCATTAATGGTGTTAATTAGTTTAGTACTAGCTCAAATAGTGCTCCCATTAATTACACCATCAGAAACTAAGTCTATTTCGACATCTATGAGTTATCAAACGGCGAAAGTCTATATAGTTCAAAAAGTTATTTTTCATTTTAAAAAATTATCTAAAGAACAAGACAATCAAAATTACCAGGCTATTCTATCTGATTATTATGAAGAGTTATTCTTCTTATTAAATTTAGATCCTGATAATAAAAACAGCCAAGAAGTACAACGTTTAGAAAGTATAGCGAGTCAAGTAGAAACAGCAACTTTAGAGCAATTAATAGATCAAGACAAGCTAGATAGGCAAACATTACTTAACTATCGCGCGTTGCTTGAAAATACTCGTCAATTTAAGGAAGCGTCAAGCACATATAAAATTAAAACTGTGATTAAAATTTTAATTTTACGTTTTAGAGCTAAACGTCATAGCGATGATAATGAAATTGAACAATTCAAGTCGCATTATCAAGAAGTTAAAAACGTTATACGTACAATCAACCATCAAGTTATTAAACGTTTGAAGCAAGAGCAAAATGAGGATAATTACTTAGAAGTTAGTATCGTGCTAAACAAGTATCAACAACGTTTATCTAGTATTAGAAACAAAAGTAAAATTAAAAAAGGTCTCATTCCAACTCAAACTTCAGCTCAAAAATTAGAAGGACTCTATTTACAACGACAATTTTTAGACCAATTAATAGAACAGCAAAAAATCGACGATAAGGTAGCATCTCAGATTCGTGAAAATATTAACTACAATGAAATCGTCATGTCGTCACACTAATATTTAATACACCTCTACTAAGAAACTTTTAACATTTTTAAGTTACTTAGTAGAGGTTTTTATATTTAAATTAGTAGAGTTTTTACAAACTTTAATTACAGTTCTTTTAATTTTTTTATTTATTTAAAAGTGCTATAATTGTATCAATTTAACGAATGAGGAGGGTCTGGTATGGAGTTTACGATTAGAGAAATGCGTGAAGAAGATAAACAAGGAAAAGCCATCGTCCACTATGAAAGTTGGATGGAAACATATACACCACTCTCAGTAGATAACTATTTAGAAGATCTTGACCGACATCAATTTATTAAAAAATCTTTTTCTCAAAATGCACCTACACTTGTTGCAATTATCGATGACGAGGTAGTTGGTTTTATTTCATTTGGAAAAACTGAAGAACAAAATGATAATGATGACTGGAGTGAAATTTTCGCATTATATTTACTCGAAGAATATCAAAGTCATATGATTGGTTTCGCATTAACTCAACGTGCCCTCGAGCTATCATATCCAGACAACGTGACATTGTGGGTAGTTGAAGAAAATGACAATGCAATTAATTTTTACGAACAAGTAGGCTTCAAAAGAACACAAAATACAGCGCCTGTATATTTTGGTAAGACTTATCAAGAAATTAGAATGGATTACTATCGCACAGAACACGACAATTAATAAAAGCACCCTAACCCGCTATTAAAGTGAGTTACGGTGCTTATTATTTTGCTATATTATTATTATAGCCATTTCAGTTCATTTTCTGCTACATGCTTTGATGGAAGCAAGGCAATTACTACTAATATAATAGTACAAATAAATGTCACTACATTTAAGAATATAGCTACACCATTCACTTGCACAATATCAAAAGAAACATCTAAGACAAGCGATAATATAATTAATATTAATGCCGTCATTCTTTTACGTCCCGCATCATAAAATCTACGCATCGTTATAGCAATCATTGGAATGATATTAGCCAATACAAAAATTCCAACGAGTGCAGACAATATTGCGCCGACAACAAAAGAACCTGCTATAAATGCAGCCATTCCGATAATTGCTACGACAAAAATGATTATTATATGCGTTAATACAGGTATCCAAAATTCTTGTCTATTAGATTTATTAGTAAAATCTACATACCTTTTCCAAAAGTCTTTGTATGCATTAACCATATACAACACTCCATAAATTCATCTAATAATAAATATAACTTAAATAATATTTTTTGCACAACTATTTACAGAAATATTGTTTTATAATTGCTTCCAAAACAATAGGCAACTCTGTAAATGCACTCGTCTTGTTTAAACGTTCACTTACCTTGTGCGCATCATTACCTCTTGGCCCACATAATATAATTGGTGCGCTAATATTTTTAATCGTATCAAATGGAATATGGTATGTATGATTAAAGCTTGGTGTATTATCTGCATATACTTCCATTTTTTCCACACTGGTATTTAAGTTTAAATAGCTTGAATCACTAATACCATTAAA
Organism: Staphylococcus kloosii; assembly: GCF_003019255.1. NCBI lineage: Bacteria > Bacillati > Bacillota > Bacilli > Caryophanales > Staphylococcaceae > Staphylococcus > Staphylococcus kloosii. The sequence goes on along the minus strand of NZ_CP027846.1, from coordinate 843,457 downwards.
ATAATTAATTCGACGCGTCGCCCGTTTAAACTGTTGGTTATTAATTTCTGTAACTGTGTTGATAATATCATTGACGATCGGTTCTTGTGAAGAATTGACAGCCGGATAATATGGTGGTGCGAAAAAAGTGACTACAGCTGGTGTAATGTCGCGACAAATTTTCATTAATTCATCTGCTATTTTAACACTTTGCAAATGTAATTCTGGTGTATTATTTAACACCTCATCAATCAGGCTATCGATATAATCTTGACCGTATTGCTCAACTGCATATTGTTTTAATTGCTCATATGTAAGTACATTAATTTTTGAATCAAACTGCAAATTTTCTTGTTCTAAAATATTCAGCCAATCGCTTTCACAACGTTCGACGGCTTTAATAACTACATCTAAAAACTGGCGATATAAAGCTTGTGGTGTTTTATTGAATAAGAACATATTATATAAAGCAAACGTCCTAAATGGTGTTTGGACGTCATACGCTTCTTTAATATCTTTATTAACTATCGCAACTGGTACCGGTGTAAACTCACCTTCATACTGTTCTTTAAATTGACGATTATATTCTATTGCTTGTGTAATGTAACTATTCATATAATTTGAACTTAAACCACTCAATGGATTACCAACATGTGTTTCGATACCATAACATAACACGCCTGGCATTATTTTCCCTATAGAACCACTGTAAATGGCATGACTTGGGTCACCTGTTTCTTGTTGGAAAGTAGGCTCACTATTTAAATGTAAAGCAATATCAAGATTAAAATCTTGTTGGTATTGTTCGATGACTTCCACTGCTTTACGCATACCTGAAGAGTTAACCTCTTCATCTGGAACAGTTACAAGTAATAAATTCACATCCCATTGTTCTGTACTTGCTTTTTCAAGTAATGATAAATGTAACATTAGTCCTGCCTTCATATCCATGATGCCTCGTCCAAATAAATAATCACCTGATTGTAAATCCTCAACTGCGGCATCGCTTAAATTACCCCTATTTTCAGTAAAAAGTTGTGCTAATTTATCTGGATTACATGCAGCATCTTTATATGTGGTAAAATCATCTATCCCCACTGTATCAAAATGGCTTATTAAGACTACAGTTTTAGTAGCCGTCGCTCCTTTATACAGAGCATTAACAAGATCCTTGTTATCTTCTGTCTTAGCTAATGTAATATGTTCCTGATGTTGTTGAAAATAGTCCAATTTCAATAATTTTTGCTCTACTAGTTTAGGGAATTTTAACTCTCCCGGTGAATTGGTAATCGTTTCTTGATTAACCAGATCTTTTAATAATTGTTCCCTATCCTCATATGTTTGCCATAGTAATCCCATAGCTTCATTCACCCCTTTGAAAACGCTTTTATATGAGTATAATATTTTCTTTAAACATATAGCAAATAAAAGCAAAAAGAGTTTAAGCAATATAAAAATGACAACAACTTTAACAGTTGATACTCATATTTATTACTTAAACTCTTTATAATTTATATATTACTTTGATTTCTAGGAACAAAGACTAATACTGCAACAAATCCTAATATAGCTAGTAGTGCATCAAAGAAGAATCCGTACATAGCACCCAGATGTACATTGTAATGTGCAGTCATAACACTAAATACAGTGGCAGAAATTGCTACACCAAATGAATTACCTAGTGAAGATGCCATTTTATAAATTCCTGAGGCTACGCCTACTTTATCTTCTGGCGCTGTCGTAACTGCCGTATCCGTTGAAGGAGTCGCGTATATTCCTAGTCCTATACCATATAGTAAATATCCAACAATACATATGACGATATAATACATAGATGATAAGAAAGTAAAGGAAATTAAAATTATTCCAAGTGCATTTAATGCAGCTCCCCACAACATAGGTTTTTTAGGACCGATTGCTTGCATTATTTTTTCACCAACCGGAATCATAATTAACACTGAAATTAAATATGTGATAGACATTGCACCAGATTGGAATGAATTGAAATGTAATCCAGACTGAAAATACGTGTTTGCTACAATAAGTGTCCCTGCTACTGCATTAAGCATAAAGTTAGAAATCGTTGCACCACTATAAGCTTTATGTTTAAAAACTTTAAAATCGATGAGTGGGTTAACAAGTTTTTGTTCTACAATAACAAAAGCAATCATTGCAATGATAAACAACGCACTTAAACTTAAAATTAATGGTGATGTTATACCAAAATGTGATGATTGCGTAATAATTAAATTAATACTTAACATTGCAATAATTAATATCACTAAGCCACTAAAATCAAATTTAGCATTTTTAGCTTTTTGCGTTAATGGCGCTCTTGTTTCAGGTGTGTGTTTAATTAAAATCATTGCAATTATTGTGACAATAATTGAGACGATAAATATTGAACGCCATCCTAAATAAGTAGCCATAATACCACCGAAAAATGAAGTTATACCACCACCACCCCAAGAAGCTATTGACCAATACGTCAAAGCTCTCTGACGATCTTTACCAATATAATATTCATTAATTACTGCTAAAGTAGCAGGCATAATAAAGGCAGCAGACAATCCTTGTACGCCTCTACCAATGACTAACAATGAAGCTAGTCCATTACCCGGTATTACTATTAGTATTGAGCCAATAATGTTCAGCACTAAACCTATATATATCATTTTCATTCTGCCGTATCTATCTGCTAGACCGCCAGTACCAACGACAAACAAACCGCACAATAAAGCTGTTAAGCTCACTGCAGTGCTAATAATACCGTCATTCGTACTATATGATTTTTGTAAATCAGGGACGATATTAACTAATGATTGGGCAAATAACCAAAAAGTAATTACTGCTAAAAATATCCCTAAAAGAAGTCGATTATCTCCTTTAAAGGTTCGAGATGTATCCATTTCATTTTTCCTCCTAAAGTTACTTACCACTTAGTCCTCATTTAAAATAGTTATACACCTTTTTAACATGACGCCCATTGACACTTTAAAAAAGTCTACCGCTATTTCAAATTATAATAAATAACTTATTAATTTTACATTGAACTTATTAATCAAAAGTTTCTTTACCTACTATTTAAAAAAGTCCATTTGAAAAGAGTACCATTTTGAAAAACAAAAAGCCAAAAGTAAAACTTTAAAATTAAAAATTTTAAATAATTTATTTATACAAAGTGTAATAATAGTAGTTTTCTAATAAAAATACATTTTCGTATTTTTAAACTCCGTCAAACCTAATTTTCACTTACAAAAAAGCCCATCAACACAAAGCTGATAGGCTTTTGTTATTTATTTAGTTTGCGTACACCATTCGATAACTTGCTTTATCGCTTTATCCCAGTATGCATAATCATGTTCACCGCGATCTTCTTTGAACTGATATGCGACGCCTCGGTCATCTAAATAATTAATAAATTGTTTGTTATCGTCATACAGAAAATCTTCTGTACCACACATTATCAATAGTTCAGGTATCAATTTTTGTTGTGCTATTGCTTCATCAACAAGATGATACACGTCTAAATCTGTACCTGTTATATCCTGTTCATTGCCTACTATTGCCTGTGGAGAAAAGTCGTACCAATCAATATTTAATAATAGATTGACATCAAACACGGCAGATAATGGACAAGCTTTACTAAATCTGTCGCCTTCGTTTAATGCAAATTTAATCGTGCCATAACCACCCATTGAATGACCGGCAATATAGTTATCATCTCTATCTTTAGATAGTGGCAATATTTGATGGACATAATCATAAACTTCTAATATATAATCATAATAATTATGTCCAAAAGCCATATTGCTGTAGGCGCTATGATCGACACGAGGCATAATAACTGCCAATTGATGTTCATTAGCATATCTTTCGATGCTTGTGTAACGCACGTACGTTGTTTCATCACTTGATAAACCATGTAGTAACATGAGTGATTTTAATTGTTTAGCTTCTTTATGAGCCTCAAAATAACTGTCATCCTCAGGTAAGATAATAGTGATATTTTGATGCATACCAATTGTTTTCGAATTATAATTTAGCGTAATAACCGCCATATAAGTCAACTCCCCTTATGCGTTTGATTCTGGTGTTGTCGGTGTGGGTTGTTTTTTGCTTTTTTTATTTGATGGATCTAAACGTTTTTCTAATAATCTTAAACCAACATCAATAATAATAGCAATTAAAGCAATCGGAATCGCACCGGCAAGTATAAAAGTTGTGCCGTCGGTAGCATTGGTACCACGAATGACGATATCGCCTAATGTAGGTGCTCCGATAAATGACCCTACGGCAACAACACCTATCGCAACAACAAGTGCGATACGTAAACCACCTAAGATAACTGACATTGAAAGTGGTAATTCAATCATTCTTAAAACTTGGTTTTTGGTCATACCCATGCCTTTACCCGCATCTTTAATATTGACATCGACACTACTAATACCAGTATACGTATTTTTTATAATCGGTAACAGTGCATATAAAAATACTGTAACAACTACTGTAGTAGGTCCTAGCCCCATAACAAGCATCAATATTGCTAACATCGCAATAACAGGTACTGTTTGAATAATATTAGCTATTGAAATAATAGCCCATGATAATTTACTATATCGTGCAATAAATATTCCAATTGGAATACCTACTATTGCGGCGAATAGCACGCCATATACAGACATTAACAAATGCTTTATAAATAATTCCCATAGGTAGCCAAAATTTACAGAATAATATTCAATTAATTGTTGTAATAAATTTCCACTCATTGATTATTGACCACCTTTCTTTTTATCGTCTTCGAAATAATTATGTTTCTTTAAAAATTCTTCTGCTACGACTGCTGGTTCTTGACCTTTTCCGTCAGCTTTATAATTTAATTCTTGCATTTTTTTTGTAGAAATTTTATTTTCTAATTTTTCAATTGATGGTTTGATTTCTGGATGTTTTTTCAATAGTTTGTCCGTTACAACCGCACTCGCATCATATGGCGGAAAGAATTTTCTATCATCTTTTAATACTTTTAAGTCATATGCTGCAATACGACCGTCTGTTGAATAACCTACTGCAACGTCTAAGTTTTTAGATTGCAACGCATCATATACTAAACCAATTTGCATCGGTCTTACCGTTTTGAAAGAAAAACCGTAATCTTTAGTAAAACCAGGATAACCATCACCCTTACGATTAGCCCATGAACTATCGATACCTAAACGTAATTGATTACGGTATTTTTTTAAATCAGATACTGTTTTTAAATTATATTTTTTAGCCGTTTCTTTCGTTACCATAAATGCGTAAGTATTTGCAAAGCCATATGAGTTAAAGAATTTTTGATGGAATTTTTTTTGGAATCCATCTTGTGTTACTTTGAGCGCTTTTTTAGGATCTTTTATCGGATCTTCATTTAAAGCACCAGTCAAATCTGTACCTGTGTAACGTGCACCAGAAATATTAGCATCGCCATTAACTAATGCACTATGTTGAATGGTACTTGAACCTAAGTTATTAATTAATGTTGGTTGTATTTTACCTTTGGTATCATGTTCAATTTGTAATCTCACCATGTGTGCCATGATTTGAGATTCACTATTCGCAACTGCAGTAATTTTCACGTCATCATTAGACTTACTATCTCCCAATCCAGGTAAGCCACATCCAGATAATAAAACTAGACATATGACGAGAATAAACAATTTGCTTTTTACGTGTTTCATAATGTCCTCCTTCAATTATCTAGATACTTTTAACCCTTTTGGAACTGCCCATTTTTCTATTAAAGACAGTATAAAATCTACAAATAGTGCCAAAGCTGTAACTAACACTGCTGCACTAACAATCATCAATGGATCATATAGATTTAAGCCGTTAAATACGAAGTCACCTAATCCACCAGCGCCTACATAACTTGCCAATGTTGCCCAACTTATTACGTAAACTGATGATAATCTTATGCCACCTAAAATAAGTGGTAATGCTAATGGTAATTCGACATCTTTCATTAATTGAAAGCGTGTCATACCCATGCTTGTGCCAGCTTCTTTTAAATTTTTATCGATATTTTGCACACCAAGTACTGTATTATTTAAAATCGGTAATAGTACATAGATAAATAATGCTACGATAGCTGGTGTTTTCCCTACACCAAATATCGGAATCATAATGGCCAATACCGCTAACGTTGGTATTGTCTGAAGTACACCGGCAATCGTTAACACGATATTCGAAGTACGTTTTAGTTTTGATAACAAAATTCCAATAGGAACAGCAACTACTATCGCAATTAGTAAAGCTATGATAGAAATATAAAAATGTTCTATCGTTTTAGACACTAACTGACTACCGTTTTGGGCTAGAAAATCCATCATTTGTTATCAGCTCCCACATCAGCAGGTTCAATAATTGCATCTTTGTTTTCATCTGTATCTAAATCGCCCCATAGGCTGTCATATACAATATCTACTAAGTTTGCTCTTGTAACAAGGCCAATTAGTGTATGGTTGTCTTCGTCTACTACAGGCACGTTTCGTACATTTCTTTTCAAGATAGTACGTACTGAATCTTGTAACTTACTATCTATTCGTACTCTGTATATATCACGTTGCATCATGTCGATAAGTTCTTTATTGTTTCTTAAACCTTGGTTAATATCTTCAATATCAAGATAGCCTAATAAACGATTTTTTTCACCAACAACAAAGATTGTATCAACACGTCTATCACGCATAATTTCAACAGCGTCATTTAATGTACGATCAACATTTACTGTTACTGGCTTAATCATTGCCTCTTTAACTGATTTCATATTAGGTCGATCTTGAATTAATCTATTTTGACCAATAAAGTCACGTACGAAATCATTAGCAGGGTTACGTAAAATGTTGTCAGGCGTATCAAATTGTACGATTTTCCCTTCAGACATAATACAAATTTTATCTGCTAATTTAATCGCTTCATCCATATCATGTGTAACAAAGATAAATGTTTTACCTAATTTTTGTTGTAATTCTTTAACTAAATCTTGCAATGTGTCACGTGTAATTGGGTCTAGCGCACCAAAAGGTTCATCCATTAAAATAATGTCTTGTTCCGCAGCTAAGGCTCTCACTACACCAATTCGTTGTTGTTGACCACCAGATAATTGAGATGGATATCTATCTAAAAACTCTTCCGGTAAGTCTACTAATTTAATTAGTTCTTTTGCTTTTGCATCTTTTTTCTCTTGAGACCATTTTAATAACTTAGGTACGAGTACGATGTTTTCTTTAATAGTCATATGTGGCATAAGACCAATTTGCTGAATTACATATCCAATACTACGACGTAATTCAACGCCATTCATTTTATTTATATCTTTGCCATTTATTTTAATTTGACCTTCTGTTGATTCGATCATGCGGTTAATCATTCTTAAGGCAGTCGTTTTACCACTACCACTTGTACCAATAAAAGCAATAAATTCCCCAGCTTCAATATCTAAAGAGATATTGTCTACAGCTTTTTTTCCTCCAGAATAAACTTTTGATAAGTTTTTAATACTTAACATTGACTAATTCCTTTCTGTATGTAATTTGTCCCCTTAATAAGCAAAAGGGCCATCAGTAAGATGTATTACAAATTCACGAATAAGTAAAAACAAGATACGAACGACCCATTTTCTCGTTTTATATGACTTAGACAATTAAGACCATCGTTAACAATGGTAATGTCTATATCTAATAAAATTTATGTTGTCTAGAAATTGCAAGATTTAATCTTTTTTTGTATTTAATGCCGGTTTGTTCAATTAAAAAATTTTTTTAATTGTTACGGTTAAATACATTATTATCATAGACTTATTTCTTTATAATTTCAATTTTATGTCCAATTTCTAAAGGTGTTTCATGCTTATCAGCCTTACTCGCATAGTCGTTTATAGCTGATTTAATTTTTTCAGGAAAAGGGCTTGGTCGTTGGTTTTTAGTATCTATCCCCATCAACATCACTTCGTATGTTGCACATTTAACATTGTCTTCATTTAACATAGTCATAAACGCATGCAGTCTTTTGGCGTCATGATCAATTAATGCAACTTTAACTGTAACTGGCTCATGTAACTTCATCTCTTTTAAAAATAAAACGTGATTTTCCAATGTGAATACTGTATAACATAATTGCTCAATAGCCTCTTTATCTAATCCTAAAAAAGCTAACCAACTATCCGTTGCATCGCTAAAAACACGATTGTATGCTGCGTCGTTCATATGGTTGTTGTGATCCACCCATTCAGCTTTTACGTCAGTATGAAAACTATATAATTCATAAGTCATACTAATACACCGTCTGTCCTTCTGATTTTTTCATCTGTGGCGTATCTTCTGGCCAATATTCTTCTGCAAGTTTTTTCACTTTGACTAGAAATTCGTTACGCTTTTTATCTAAATCAGACATCGAATAATCTTGAGATGACTTTTCACAACCCTCAACGACATTATCGTATAAATCTTGAGTTAGTTCTGGTGCAACCAATTTAGTCCATGGCTTTTTCAATGCAGGACCGAATTGTTTAAGCATATGACGCATACCACCTTCTCCACCGGCTAAATGGAAAGTCATAAACGGTCCATATTGTGCATATCTTAACCCAGCCGCATGAGTAAATGCCTTATCTACTTCTTCTGTTGTGGCGATGCCGTCATTTACGATATGCAATGCCTCTCTCCATAGTGCTTCCATTAATCTGTCTGCAATATGTCCTTCAATTTCATTTCTGACATGTAACACGTCCATACCAATACTTTCATAAAGTTGTTCTGCAGCTATAGAAGTAGCTTCTGATGTATTTTGTCCTGCTACAATTTCGACTAACGGCAAAATGTACACTGGGTGGAATGGATGTGCTACCACAAAACGTTCAGGATGTTTTAAATTTTGTTGTAATTCAGATGGCATAATACCCGATGTACTTGATCCTATCGTCGCATCTGGTTTGGCATAGAAGTCAATTTCAGTTAATACTTTATCTTTAAGTTCTTCAATTTCTGGCACATTTTCTTGAATATGGTCAGCATCTTTTACCGCTTCAGCTAATGATTCAGTAAACGTCAAATTGTCTAATGATGCATGCTCACTCATACCTAATTCTTTAGCGTATGGCCAGTTCTGTTTAACTTGAGTCAACATACGCTCATATGCGCCTTCACTTGGATCTGTTGCGACTACTTGATGCCCGTGCGCTAACATTCTTGTAATCCAACCGCTACCTATTACTCCCGTTCCAACTACAGCAAATTTCATTTATAAGTCTCCTTTAGGGTCTCTTAAATTATAGTATTCTCTTGCTTCTTGTGGCGTCATCGGTTCAATATTCAACTCACTAAGTATCTCTTTAGCACGTTCTACGAGTTGCTCATTTGTAGCTTTTACACCTTTAGATAGATATAAGTTATCTTCTAAACCTACACGTACATTACCGCCTCGTTTTGCCACTTCTTCAACCGTTGGCAATTGTAAACGGCCGATACCAAACGCCGACCAAGATGCGTCTTCAGGTATACGCGTTTTTAAATATTCAATTGTTTCTGGATCATTTTCTAAGCCCCAAGGTATACCTAGACAAAATTGGAACAATGGTTGACCATCAATCAAACCTTCTTTAATAAGTTGTTTAGCAAAGCTGACATGGCCTGTATCAAAGCATTCTAATTCTGGTTTAACGCCCGCTTTTTGAATAAGTGCTGCTTGTTTACGCAACCAATTTGTAGGACTTAAGTAAACATCATCTCCCATATTGACGCTACCACAATCTAGTGTACAGATTTCTGGTAATAATTTACCTACCGGTTCGTGACGTTGTTCGGGTGTTTGCATATCAGTACCTACGCCACCTACTTCAGGATTTTCTAAATTCGGTATAAAATCACCGCCACCACCTGAAGTAATATTAATAATGATATCTTCGTCTGCTGCTCTTATTAGTTCGACAGCTTTTTTAAACAATTCTACGTTATGACTTAATTTTCCAGTTTGTGGATCTCTTACATGAATATGCGCTACCGTCGCACCTGCTTTTGCACATTTAATTGCTGAATCTGCAATTTCCTCAGGTGTAACAGGTACATTACTATTTTTCTCTACAGTATCTCCCGCTCCTGTTAAAGCAACTGTAAGCATGACTTTGTTCATAATTTTACCTCCAAACTTGAATTAACACATTGGTTAGTGTACCAACTGGACGGTTTAGTTTCAACTTTGTCTAGGCAATAAAAAAGAGGTAATAAGCTCGAACACTTACTACCTCTTAGGTTATAGAAAATTAAATATTTATTTTTTATTTTGATATGAATAATCTACTAAACGATTTAACACAGCTTGACGCATTTGTTCATCTATTGCATCTATACCAAATATTTCAGACAGCCACAATCCATCTACTGCTAGCCTATAAATCGTCGCATCTATTTCATCCAAACCATCGTTCTCGATTTCGGATTGCCATGATTTATATGTTTCTTGTAATGGCAATAACAAGTTACTATCCGTACCTTGTGCTGCTAACATACCAGAAGTTATGGAGGCATTTTCTTTACGATGTTCTCTTGTCGCTTCAATAAAAGCGCGTATCAATTTACCTTGCTGTTCTGTTTGTTCAGCTTTATGTTCATTAACGTTGGTACGGTACAATTCATCTGCATAATTAACCAAGCCTTGTATTAATGCAGCTTTATTATTGAAATGATATAGTAACCCGCCTTTACTAACTCCAGCTCGTTTAGCAACAGCATCTAAAGTTAAATATTCAATTCCTTGTTCGTTTACAATGTTTGCAGCTGATTTTAATAATTGAATGCGTTTAGATGATCTTGCCATTTACGTCCCTTCTTTCATTAGTTTATTTCATATAATTTTAGTCATTCATACCTTTACCATTAAGTATATGATCAACATATTTTTCAACTCGTTGCGTTCTTGTCGCAGATCTTTTAGCTTGTCCGATGTGGTACATATACTGACGCTGTCTACCTGGCGTTAAGTTATCGAACGCTGTTTTTAATTCTGGCATGCTATCAAATTTTGCTTGTAATTCTTCAGGCATTTCATAGTCCTCAGTTTTTTTCATTGGTACCTTTTTACCTGATTTTTCTATTTTAATAGCCTCTGCTATATACCATGCAATTTCATCTTTACGTTCTTGCACTTCTGCATAACTTTCAAATCGTAATTGTCTCGCTGCTTGAACATTTTTAGTTTGTTGGATTAAACTATTATATTTATCTTCCATAATAGCGCCTTTTTCAAATAATAATGCACAGTAATGTTTAAAATCTTGAACGATAACGACATTTTTATTGTTAAGAGTGTAGCAAGGATGCATCCACTTGTAGTCTTCTGTTAATTCAGATTCTAATAATAATGTTCTAAAAAATTTAAACTCATCCTGCCATTGTTTTAAATTGTCAATAAAGCTATCTACTTTATCATGTGTCGGTTTATTGTCGCTCATATTTTCCCCTCCAATAGTCACGTCTTATTAATTATTTATATCATACTACAATATCAATTTAATATTCCATTTAAAGTTTTATTTATAATCTAATCTAATCATTTTAATTAATAAAAAGTAAACCGAATACATGAAAAAACCAAACGTTAGTGATAACGTTTGGCTATTAATTGAATTATTTAATTATTATTGACGGTTTCATTAGCATATTTAGCTCTTGGTTTTAAACTAATAATTATAATCAATGCAACAAATGCAATAATGGCTGTTACGTAAGTCGTTGCATGGACGCTCATTTTTGATACTACAAGTCCGCCGACAATGCCTCCAATACCAATACCGGCATTCAAACTAGACATATTCCAGCTCATAACTTGGCTCGTATCGCCTGCAACGTGTTCGATGACACCACTTTGTACTGCAGGATTAGTACTCCATTGCATGACATTCCATATAAATATAGTTAATAATAACAAAATAGTCCCAGGCAATACTAAGTTCAACAGTAACATCATAGCGATAAATATTGTTGTTGCGATTGTCAGCCAATATTTACTCGTCAATTTATCTGATAAGAATCCTCCCATTGACGTTCCCATAACACCAGCAATTCCGTTTATTAGTAAAACAATTGATACAAATGATAAAGTATGACCATTCGATAACATTAGTGGATTAATATAAATAAATGTTACTGAATTTGCTACTAATAATAAAAATGTAATACATAAATATTTGCCTATCTCAAATGGTCTTAACACACGAGATAGCGTTTGATTATTCGATGATGCTGTTTGTGTTGTTGCTTTATTTTCTTTGCTTACAGGTATATAAATATACATTAATATCCCTACAATAACGCTAATAGCAACGATAAACACAAAGGTGAAACGCCATCCTATCCAATCACCAATAATTGTACCGATTGGAACACCTAAAACATTTGCACCACTAAAGCCAGAATAAACTATACCAATCATTTTCCCTCTATTTTGCGGAGAAGTGAGCAATGCAGTAAGCGCAAGTGTTTTAACAACGATAAGCGATGCCGCTGCCGATGATAAGATTCTACCTATCACTAATATCGTAAAGTTTGGTGCTATAGCAATAATTAAGTTTCCGATAATAAATACGAATAAAGTTATAAGTAATAATGGTCTAGCGTTAAATTTATTCGTTAACTTTACTAAAATTGGTCCTGCGATAGCAAAAGTAATGGCATATAACGTTACAAGTTGCCCTACAACGGGTTCAGAAACATTTAAATCATTACTCATTAAGTTCATGATCCCAGCAACCATCATTTCAACCATACCAACAATAAAAATACTAAATATAAAAGTCGTCGTACGCATTATAGTCATACGGTTCCTCCTTCCTATTGTCATTTTTCACATAGCCATTCTATTATATACCATGCGTCAACAGGTTTGGGAGTCCCAATATACTTACAATAGCAATAAAAAAGATTAACTTTGTAACGATTTTGTATCGTGCTGACGCCTTGGAGAAGCGTATGAGTGAGAGACTACAGGCTCAAGCCATACTATCCTAAATCAAGGCAAGCATGCACGGCAAAATCTTAGGGAGCGGGACAAAAATCTTATTTTTATAAGAAGATTTTGTAGTCCCACCCCGGCAAAGATGACTAGATTTGAAAGAAGCTTGATATAAGCGTATTTTCAATTCAGTCATCTACTGCCAATATAAAAAATTGAGCCTGAAGACACGATAATGTCTCAGGCTCACTTAAAAATAATTTTAATTATTCTACTTATCATTTAACGTCATGCATTGTTCTCGCAATGAGTTGATCACGATAGTTAAAGAATTGTCGATAACTAATATATGTAGCGATAAGTGCTGACATAATCGTTGCCGTAGTGTGAATAAATATAACCATTAATTGGAATTTAATGGCATCTAATGGTGGCATTCCACCGATAATAAGACCTGTCATCATACCTGGGATCGAAACGATACCATAGGTTTTAACAGAATCAATCGTTGGAACAATAGCAGTTCTAATGCTTTCTCGTACCGTAGCTTTGGACGCCATCTTAGGGTCTGCCCCAAGCGCTAATTTAGCTTCTATTTGTTCTAATTGTTGCACAAACTCTTTATCCATATTTTGATATGCAAGGTTAATCGCAATTAAACTATTACTTGCGACCATTCCGGCAACCGGTATAACTTCATTAGGTTTAAAACTAATGGCTCCAGTTAAAGTTACACCTACAAGCGGTAAAGTCACGCCAACAAATATTGCGACAAAAGACACTAAAAAAACATGGTGCATAACTGGTGATGCACGATGAATTGTATTCCATGAAGCATTAATAATAATAACCAAAACAAATAAAATTAAAATCCAAACTTGATTTATATTAAAAATAAAATGTAGTAAGAATCCTAATACTGTAAGTTGTACAATGGCACGTACAGTAGCAATTAATAAATCTTTGGTAATATACAATTTCTCTTTATAAGAAACAATAATAGGAAATAACAGTAGTAAGGCTGTTAGGGCTAATGCTGTTACACTCATGATAAATTCTCCTCACTTTCTATTTTTCCATTCACAATTTTTATACGTTTGCTAAAGTTACGCATACTTTGATCGTCATTATGTGTTATCCACATAATTGTGACGCCATCTTTAGCCAAATCAAAAATCATTTTTTCAATAGTTTCCCTATTTTTAGCATCAAGAGCACTTGTTGCTTCATCTAATAACAATATTTGAGGGATATACATGAGCTGTCTAGCAATCGTTATACGTTGTCGTTCTCCTCCAGATAAGTGGTTAACACTCGCATCTAAGTTATAATGTCCCATACCTACTCTTTTCAATAATTGTTTTGCACGTTTTTTATCAAATTTTTCGTTGCGTACACGTGCTGGGAACGACAAATTCAAACCTATTGTAGGTTCAAACAAATCACTTTGCTGTAATAAATAACTTACTTCCATCCTTAATTGTTCAGGATTAATTTGTTCATAAGGCGTCCCGTTTAACGTTATCGATCCCTTAGTCGGACTTATTAAATTACTCATCAATCTAAACAATGTACTTTTACCACTACCAGATGGTCCAATTACTGCAATAGTTTCACCTTTGTTAACAGTGAAACTTAAATCATCAATAATTGTACGATCATCTGCGATGTATGAAACGTCTTTGATTTGTAACAATGTTTTTTCCTCCATATTCTAATAAAAAACCACCTTAACTTTTATATTATCTATACAAAAAGTCCCCTGTGACAAATTGTTTATTACTTAGTAATAACACTTTTTCAGCTACTTAAAACTTATTATCATCAACTATTTAAAGTACTAACGCATTTTATTATTTTTTAAATTTATACTGTGCACTATTTAGTTAAATTACGCTTATTTTTAATTGTAAAAATTTCTATATGATGTAATATTAGATTTGATGGGGAGGAATGAATATGACACTTTTAACAATTTTACAATTTATAGTAAATATTATTATTGTATGCTTTTTACTTGGGGGAGTTATTACTGCTGCATTATTAATTTTCAAAGATAAACGTCAAACTCAACATAGTGTGTTACGTAATTATCCTTTATTAGCACGTATAAGATATTTCTTTGAGAAAGTCGGACCAGAAATGCGTCAATACTTTTTCCTAGAGGATAAAGAAGGCAAACCATTTTCCAGATTAGATTATAAAAACATTGTTTTAGCTGGGAAATACAATTCAAGAATGGCAAGCTTCGGAACGGAAAAAGATTACGACGCAGGATTTTATATTAAAAATACAATGTTTCCACATCAGGCTTCCGAGTTGCGCATTGATCAAAGTGTATTAATTTCTAGCTTTATTTATAAAATAGATAACGAACGCCTTTTCGAAAGAGATGAGCATCGCGAAAAATCACAAATTAATCCTTACTTCTTAGATGATGAAGACGAAATAATTATTGGTCCTAAACTGGCTCATCCATTTCGTTTGAAACGTTTGGTTGGTCAATCAGGTATGAGCTACGGTGCTTTAGGTGGTAATGCAATTACCGCTTTATCCAAAGGGTTAGGTCAAGCAGGCACGTGGATGAATACAGGTGAAGGTGGCCTATCAAAATATCATCTTACTGGTAATACAAACATTATTTTCCAAATCGGTCCTGGCCTATTTGGTGTCAGAGACGAAAATGGTAATTTCAACATAGATTTATTTAAAGAGTTAGCTGATTCTGAAGCTATAAGAGCATTCGAAATTAAACTTGCACAAGGCGCTAAAACACGCGGAGGGCATATGCAAGGCAATAAAGTTACAGAAGAAATCGCTAAAATTAGAAAAGTAAAACCATGGGTAACGATTAACTCACCTAACCGCTTTGATTTTATAAACAATACATATGAGTTACTATCGTGGGTCGAACATTTACAAACGGTGGGACAAAAACCTGTAGGGTTTAAAATCGTTGTTAGTTCTACTGCTGAAATTGAAACACTAGTTAATACGATGGTAGAAACAGGTATTTACCCTAATTTCATTACAATAGATGGTGGCGAAGGTGGTACTGGAGCTACATTCCAAGAATTACAAGACGGTGTTGGTCTACCATTATTTACAGCCTTACCTATCGTATCAGCCATGTTAGAAAAATATGAAGTCCGTGATCGAGTTAAAATCTTTGCTTCAGGTAAACTTATTACGCCAGATAAAATTGCTATAGCATTAGGATTAGGTGCAGATTTAGTCAATATTGCGCGTGGAATGATGATTAGTGTTGGTTGTATCATGAGTCAACAATGTCATTTAAATACTTGTCCAGTTGGCGTTGCTACAACCGACCCTAAAAAGGAACAAGCGCTTATAGTAGAAGAAAAGAAATATCGTGTGACTAACTATATTACAAGTTTACACGAAGGCTTATTCAATATCGCGGCAGCTGTTGGTGTTAACAGTCCGACACAAATTAATAAAGATCATATTATTATTAAAAAACATGACGGTACCATACAATCAATTAATGATTATAAGCTTAAATTATTAGAATCATAAGTAATGTCGGTACCAGATAAACATTTTAACTGTACAAAATAGACAATAAGACTGAGGTATAAGTTCATGCCCAGTCTTTTTAATTTTATAAATTGTATAAGTATTGCATTAATAGCATTTCAAAAATTTAGTGCTACAATATAATTAAATAAAAACATTGGGGGGGTTATTTTATGAAAAATTCAATAGAATTGTTAAAAACTTTAACAGATGTAAATGGTATTTCTGGTCATGAAATGCAAGTTAAGTCTTTAATGCATGACTACTTAAAACCACTTAGTGATGAAATTATTGAAGATAACTTAGGTGGCATTTTCGGGAAAAAGAATGCAACTAATGGTACTAAATCGATTATGGTTGCCAGCCATTTAGACGAAATTGGTTTCATCGTTACGCAAATTGATAAGAATGGTTTTATTAAATTCACTCCAGTTGGAGGTTGGTGGAACCAAGTAATGCTTTCACAAAAAGTAACGATAACTACAGATGAAGGCAAAGAAATCCGTGGTATTATTGGTTCTAAGCCACCTCATGCTTTATCACAAGAAGCACGTAAAAAAACAATAGATATTAAAGATATGTTTATAGATATCGGGGTTAAAAGTAAAAAAGAAGCGCAACAATTTGGCATAGACATAGGTAATATGATTACGCCATATAGCGAATTTGAAACTTTAGCCAACAATAAATATTTAACAGCAAAAGCGTTTGATAATCGTTATGGTTGTGCTCTTGCTGTAGATGTATTAGATAATTTAAAAAATGATGATATTAACATTGATTTATATTCTGGTGCAAATGTACAAGAAGAAGTTGGTTTACGTGGTGCTAAAGTAGCAGCAAATAAAATCAAACCTGATTTGGCGATAGCTGTCGATGTTGCCGTAGCATATGACACACCAGACATGTCTCAACTTAGTGATACTGCTCTTGGTGAAGGTCCTGTTGTCATCATTATGGATAGTAGTATTATTGGACATGTAGGTTTCAGTAAACACGTTAAGCAAATTGCGAAAAAACATAATATCTCAATTCAATTGGATACTACGATTGGTGGCGGCACAGATGCTGGTAGTATTCATGTAGCCAACGAAGGTGTGCCTACACTATCTATCGGCGTGGCGTTACGTTATATGCATTCTAACGTTTCGGTGCTGCATACTGACGACTATAAAAATTCGGTTAATTTAATCACAGAAATTGTTAAATCACTAGACGATGAGACAGTTGAAAGCATTAAATGGTAAATAAGCAAAAAGCTGGTAGCGCGATGCTATCAGCTTTTTGTATTTATTTAATTGATTTTTTCCAACTATCATCACTTAACATTTCCCCAGGCCATGTATAAGACATCACACCACCATCAATCGTTATCGTTTCACCAGTAATAAATGAACTATCATCAGAAGCTAAAAACGTCACTAATTTACCTACTTCACTTGGCTTACCTAAACGACCCAATGGTGTTACCCATTTTTGATTTTCTCTAAAATCTTGTCCGGCTTTGTCCTCTGCACTACCTACAAGTTTATCGACTAATGGCGTTTCAATCGTACCTGGAGCAATCGCATTTGCACGTATATTTTCACGACCATATTCTATTGCTGTCGAACGTGTAAAGTTTATAACGCCACCTTTAGCCGCATTATACCCTGAGCGGTTTAGATCAGCGGCTTGACCAGAAAATGATGCAGTATTAATAATAGAGCCACCGTTATCCAACATGAGTGGGATAAAGAATTTTGTCATTAAAAACGTCCCTCTTAAGTCGACGTTAATAATTTTATCGAATACCTCAATAGGATACTCATGAATACGGCCAGCTGCATTATCAACACCAGCGTTATTAAATAGCACATCTATCGTGCCATAGCTCTCTTGAATACTTTTGGCTGCCCTTTCTACTGCATGTTCGTCAGAAATATCAATATGATAAGCTTTAGCCTTACCACCTGCATTATTTATAGCTTTAACTGTAGCGTCAATGTCTTTTGATATATCGAAAGCTAATACTTCAGCACCTTCATTCGCTAATGCTTCGGCAGATGCTTGACCTATACCAGTACTTGCACCTGTTATTACTGCCACTTTATTATCTAATCTTCCCATTCAAACTCACTCCTTTAATAATCGCCACGTTATTCTTACTTATTTAAAGATTGCCTGTTTAAGCGAGCACTAAACATATGGTAAGCAGTAGTTGCTTTTATAAAATTAATAATCCATAAGAATAAGTAGATAGTCACATAATAAAAATTGAAAATGATAATTTTTCAGAAAATTATGTTTTTTTACCATTTGCTTTGTTATACTTTCGATAAGTTTCAAAGGGGGGCGATTTTATGAGTTCAAATGTTAAACAAAAAAAATCACTTATGAATAAATTTTTAAACGTCGTAGAGGGTGTTGGTAATCGTTTACCAGATCCTAGTATTCTTTTCTTTTTAATGTGTCTCGGTTTAGCAATTCTTACATGGATCGTGTCATTATTTCATGTTTCAGTTAAGCATCCGGGTACTGGTAAGGTCGTAGAAATTAAAAGTATATTAAGTGGCGATGGTCTCAAAATGATTTTAAACGATGCTATAAAAAATTTCTCCGAATTCCCAGCTTTAGGCCTAGTGCTAGCAGTGATGTTAGGCATTGGAGTTGCTGAAAAAACTGGTTATTTTGATAAATTAATGATTCAAGTCGTCAATAAAGCACCTAAAAAGATTATCGTACCTTGTATTATTGCTATAGGCATATTAGGTAATGCGGCTGGAGATGCAGCACCTATCGTCTTACCACCTATTACAGCAATGGTATTTATTAAATTAGGTTACCACCCTATAGCAGGTTTAGCTATGGCTTATGCATCGGCTTTAGGAGGATTCTCAGCCAATTTAATATTAGGTATGACTGATGCCTTAGTGTACTCATTTACAGAACCAGCAACAAAAATCGTGACAGATAAAATACATATTAATGTGGCAATGAACTGGTATTTTATTGCAGCAAGTGTTGTCGTATTATTACCTGCAGTTTACTGGGTTACTATGAAATTAGTTATACCGAGATTAGGTACATATGACGATACAAATTCTGATATCAGTACGGATGATTCAAATAATTCAATCACGCCAACACAACAACGTGCAGTATTTTGGGCTAATATTAGTTTTGTCGCTTCAATAATAGTTTTAATTATTTTAGCCATACCTGAAAATAGTTTTTTACGTAATGCCAAGACGGGCAGTCTACTCAATGATGCGCCAATTTTAAATGGCGTTGGCTTAATTTTGCTAATTGTATTTTTAATTCCGGGTATTGTTTATGGGGTAATGACTAAAGAAATAAGCAATACAAAAGACTTAGGTCAAATGTTTACTGATTCTATGTCTTCTATGGGTTCGTTTATCGTTATCGTCTTTTTCGCAGCACAACTATTAGCATTTTTAGAGTGGAGCAATTTAGGTATTATTGTAGCTGTAAAAGGTGCTGAACTATTGAAAGGTCAAAATGGCGTCGTGTTAATTATCGGTATTATTATTCTTAGCGCGTTAATAAACATGTTAATTGGTAGTGCCTCTGCAAAATGGGGTATTTTAGCGCCAATATTCATACCGATGCTTATACTCGTAGGTTTCCATCCGGCGTTCACACAAATGTTATATCGTATTGGAGATTCAATTTCCAACCCTATCACACCAATGATGCCTTATTTACCATTATTGTTATCATACGCTCAAAAATACGACAAAAATATGCAACTCGGATCTTTAATATCAAGTTTAATGCCTTATACCATCGTATTAAGTATTGTGTGGCCATTGTTTATGATTATTTGGTATTTACTCGGATTACCATTAGGTCCAGGTGGCCCTTTACTTACTAAATAAAAATAAACATTATATAATTAAATTAAGCAAAAATAACGTTCCTATGTAAATAGTTGTTACATAGGAACGTTTAGTACATTTATTTTTAATTGCTCAATTACTTAATAAATAAAAGCAAGGAGTGGAACAATAATGATTGATGTAATAACTTTAAAAAATAACTATCCCCTTATTCAAAACATGCAGCATTATGAACCAATTTTTTGGCGTAATCCTCGTTTTGAATATGCCTCAATGTCGTCGTATTCTGTTAAAGATATTGAAGAAGCTGATGGACGTTTAAGACGTTTTAGTAGTTATTTAGCATGTGTTTTTCCTGAAACACGCACTTCCAACGGTATCATTGAGTCTGCACTTGTCCCACTTCCAGATATGCAAAACCTTTTAAAAGAACAACAAGGCATTGGTTTAGCAGGACAATTACTATTAAAATGTGATAATGCTTTACCTATTTCTGGTTCAATCAAGGCGCGCGGTGGCATATATGAAGTATTAAAATTTGCAGAACACATCGCTATGACTGAAGGTACACTAACAAAAGATGATGATTACGCAATATTAAACTCAGAGTATTATCACAAAATTTTTTCTGACTATACAATTGCCGTTGGTTCGACGGGTAACTTAGGTTTAAGTATTGGTATTATGAGTGCTAAATTAGGCTTTTCTGTTAATGTCCATATGTCTAGCGATGCACGTCAGTGGAAAAAAGAGTTATTGCGTTCTTTAGGTGTGACTGTGACCGAACATGATTCTGATTATCAAGTAGCTGTGGCAGAAGGTAGAAAGATTGCTCAAACAGATCCAAAGTGTCATTTTGTTGATGATGAGAATTCTGAAGATCTATTTTTAGGTTATACAGTTGCTGCCTTACGTCTAAAAGAGCAACTTGAAGCACAAAATATCACCATTGATTCAGAGCATCCTTTATGTGTTCACATTCCATGCGGTGTGGGTGGTGGACCTGGTGGTGTCGCATTTGGTTTACGTAAAGTATTAGGTCCTCATGTTTATTGTTTCTTTGCCGAGCCAACACATGCACCTTGTATGACATTAGGTTTAATGACACAATTATTCGATAGTATTGCGGTAACAGATATCGGTTTAGACGGTCGAACAGATGCCGATGGATTAGCTGTATCCCGCCCTTCTAAATTAGTAAGTAAAATCATGTCACCTATGTTATACGGTTCATATACTGTGCAAGATAATATGATGTATCGTTACTTGTATTTATTGTCTATTAGCGAACAAATTAACGTTGAACCTTCAGCCGCTTCAGGATTCGATGGTCTAGCACAAACTGTTCAACACTTACCGCATTTAAATACTAAAAACACAACACATATCGTTTGGGCTACAGGTGGCAATATGGTGCCAAATGATGATATGGCAAATTATATAGCATACGGCAAATCCATAAATTATTAAGTCTAGCATTGCACTTTGTAATTTAACTTCTACGCTGAATTATAAAGTGCTATTAATTCCGCTATAATATTCAGAAAATTGATTGAATTTAAACAATTGGTGTGTTACAGTGTTATTTATCATTTAATACTTTACTTCGGTAGAGAGTAAAAGCAAATGTAAAGGATGGTTTTATGACAAATTCAACAACTTTAATCGCAAACAAAGAGAAAGAAATTGCTTTTTTAAAGCATTTTGAAGCTACAAATTTTGAACTTGTTGACTTCAGCTTTATTGAATCTTTAAAGTGGCCTACGCTCACTCAAGATGACTTACATCAAATGACGGAACGTAGTTTTTGGCAACATAACCATCAAATTTTTGCTTTACGTAATGACTTTACTGATCAATTATTACGTTATTACAGTCAATACCCTGCTGACTACGATAAAGTAGCATATTCTGGACCTATAATAAGAGATAATATTGTTAATACACAGCTCGGAATTGAACACTACAATCCAACTGTTACTCAAATGCAACATGACTTTAGCGTATTTTACGACTTTATTAAAACAACGCTAGACGATGACATTGATTTTATTATTTTAGGCCATTACCAACTTATAGACTTATTACTAGAACAACAATATCAAGACGACACGACGTTAAAATATATTCAAGAGCGCAATATTTCGGCGTTATCTCAACTTTTAGGTACTGCGCACCCTATTATCCAATTGCTGACGACTAATACGACTGAACAGTTAAACTTGTTAACTCAATTGTATACGCCGGACCATACAACGATACAAGCATTGACACGTTGGGAACAATATTTCAAATCATTGGGCGTAAATAATATCCATTTAGATATCACGCCTCAACCACCACGTTCATATTATAAAGGCGCATTTATGAGTTGTACGTTACAACGTAATAAAGAGCAACAATTAACTGGCGGTTATTACAAAGGCACATTAGAAGGTTTCGGCCTAGGATTTATACTTTAATTTTGAGGGAGAGAAAACGTTATGTTGACAGTTGCATTAGCCAAGGGCAGACTTTTAAAAAGCTTTATTCAATATTTACACGAAAAAAATGAAACTAAAATCGTAGCAGCATTAGAAAATAGACAACGCCAATTATTAATATCAGTGGAAGATATTCAATTTATTTTAGTCAAAGGTAGTGACGTCCCAATTTATGTAGAACAAGGCGTAGCAGATGTTGGCATAGTTGGTAGCGATATACTAGATGAAGGACAATATAACATTAATAATTTATTGGACCTACCTTTTGGTGATTGTCATTTCGCACTAGCTGCAAAACCAGAAACGACTACATTTAATAAAGTCGCAACATCATATGTACAGACTGCACAAAATTATTTCGAACAACAAGGTATAGATGTTGAATTAGTAAAGCTATCTGGTTCTATAGAACTTGCATGCTTAGTTGAAATGGTAGATGGTATCGTTGATATCGTTCAAACAGGTACAACACTCAAATCAAATGGCTTAGTCGAAAAAGACGAAATATCATCTATTAATGCGAAACTAATCACTAATAAACATTCATATTTTCAAAAGTCTAAAGATATAGATCGCTTTATACAAACTTTGGAGGTGTCACTCATTGATTTTAAATAAAACTTCTTTTCTAAACTCAACAAAAGATACACCTGCGTTAAATGAGGACTTATATCCTTTAGTAAAAGATATTTGTGATAATGTTAAGCATTCTGGAGATGCTGCAATACGTAGCTATAATAAACAGTTTGATCAAGTCGATACACCTCAACTTGCGATTAAGGCCGATGCTATTAAGCAAGCTTATAGCCGTATAGATAGCGAACTTAAAAAATCATTAATACAAAGTTATGAACGTATTAAAGCGTACCAAGAATCTATTAAATGGGAATCAAAGCGTAGCCAAGAAGAGTGTTATGAATTATATCACCCACTTGATAGTGTAGGTATATATGTACCAGGTGGTAAAGCAAGTTATCCTTCAACAGTGTTAATGACTGCGACGCTAGCTCAAGTAGCCGGCGTGAATAATATCGTAGTTGTTACACCACCTCAACAACAAGGTGTATCAGATGTCGTGCTTGCTGCTTGTTATATCACGGGCATAACTTCTGTCTATCAAGTTGGCGGTGCTCAAAGTATCGCAGCTTTAACTTATGGTACAGAAACCATTCCAAAGGTAGATAAAATCGTTGGCCCAGGTAACCAATTTGTTGCATACGCAAAAAAATATCTATTTGGAACTGTTGGTATCGACCAAATAGCAGGACCAAGTGAAATTGCCTTGATTATCGATGATACTGCAGATTTAGAAGCAATTACTTATGATGTCTTTGCTCAAGCTGAACATGATGAATTAGCACGTACTTTTGTTATTAGTGAAGACTTAACTGTACTTCAAAAACTAGAACAAAAAATAACTGAATCGTTATCAACAATAGAACGTCGTGACATTGTAAAAGCAAGTATCGATAGCAATCATTATCTTATTCATGTTGAAAATTTTGACGATGCTTGCGATGTAATGAATAGCATTGCGCCAGAACATGCATCTATTCAGACTAAAGATCCTGAAGCTTATTTAAATCATGTGCGTCATGTTGGCGCTTTATTCTTAGGTTATTATTCTCCTGAAGTTATTGGGGATTACGTTGCAGGACCTAGCCACGTATTACCAACGAATCAAAATGCCCGTTTTGCTAACGGCCTATCTGTAAATGACTTTTTAACGAGACATTCTGTTATTAACTTGTCTCAACAGACGTTCAACCAAATTCAACAATCTGCGCAAACTATCGCACACACTGAGCAGTTATTTAATCATGAACAATCAATTAAGGTGCGCATCAATAAAGGAGAATCATAATGATTAGAATTAACAAAAATGAAAGCCCACTTAAACCATTATCGCAAGAATTAATAGCTTCTATCATTAGTAAATCTGCCTTTAACTTTTATCCAGATGCAGAATATGAACGTTTTAAAGAAGCATACGCTCAGTTTTATGGTTTTGAAGCTGAGCAAATTATTGCAGGTAACGGGTCTGACGAACTAATTCAAAAGTTAATGCTTATTATGCCAGAAGGACCTGCGTTAACTTTGAATCCAGATTTCTTTATGTATCAAGCTTATGCTAAACAAGTTCAACGCCCTATTCATTTTGTAGAGGCAGAGACAGATTTAACGTTCGATTTGAATAAAATTCTAAAGGCTATAGATACACATCAACCTTCGTTTTTCATCATGAGTAATCCGCATAACCCATCAGGCAAACAATATGACGTTTCATTTTTAACAGCGATTGCTAATAAAATGAAAGACATCGGAGGTTATTTCGTTATTGATGAAGCCTATTTAGATTTTGGCGAAGCATATGACTTCAGTATGGCAGATCATGTGTTACAAATGCGCACGTTGTCTAAAGCATTTGCTATTGCTGGACTTCGATTAGGTGTATTAATAAGCACACCTAAAACAATAGATAAAATTAAGCAAATTGAACATCCTTATCCACTCAATACAGTAACTTTAAATATCGCTATATATATGTTTGAACATTCGACAACAACAAGACAATTTATTGAACATCAACGTCATTTAGCACAACGCCTTAAAGACATATTCAATGATAATGTCGGAGATGTTATTTATATTTTCCCTTCGGCTACTAATTTTGTTTTAACTAAAGGGGCTTTAGCACATTCTTTAGGTCAATATATCGCCGGTAAAGGGTTTCAACCTAGAATTTATGATGAACCAGAAATGAGTGAGTATGTTAGATATTCTATCGCTACTGACGAACAATTAGATGAATTAACTCAAATTGTTCAAGATTGGAGGAAACAATATGAAATTTCAAAAAACGCGTAATACAGCTGAGACAAAACTCGACATATCATTATCAGATGATGGCGCTAAAAGCGAAATCAATACAGGCGTGGGATTTTTAGATCATATGTTAACACTATTTTCTTTCCATAGTCAGTTAACACTAACAATACGCGCTGACGGTGATGTAGAGGTAGATGACCATCATGTAACAGAAGATATAGGCATTGTGTTAGGCCAATTACTACTAGAAATGGTAAAAGAAAAACAATCGTTTAGTCGATATGCGACAAGTTATATACCAATGGATGAAACTTTAGCACGCACTGTCATGGATATTAGTGGTAGACCTTATTTATCATTTAATTGTGAACTTAGTAAAGAAAAAGTTGGTACTTTTGATACGGAATTAACTGAAGAGTTTTTTCGAGCGCTAGTTATCAATGCTCGCTTAACTACACACATTGATTTAATAAGAGGTGGTAATACGCATCACGAAATTGAAGCTATATTTAAATCATTTGCTAGAGCTTTAAAAGATGCTTTAGCAGCAAATGATGTACAAGGCGTGCCTTCCTCAAAAGGAGTGATTGAATGATTGCAATCATTGATTACGGCTTAGGTAACATTAAAAATATAAAACGCGCGGTCGAACATTTGGGTTACGCAGCTCAATTAACAGACGATGAATCAATTATAAAACAAGCGGATTTCATTATTTTACCGGGCGTAGGACACTTTAAAGATGCAATGCGTGCAATTAACCAACGTCAATTATTGCCAATTTTAAAAAATATTAAGGACAAACCAATGTTAGGTATCTGTTTAGGTATGCAATTGTTATTCGAACATAGTGCTGAAGGCGATGTTGATGGTTTGCAATTAATACCAGGTCAAATTATCCCCATTCAATCGCCCTACCCTGTACCTCACTTAGGATGGAATAATTTAATTAGTGACCATAAACAACTAGAACACGATGTCTATTTCGTTCATTCTTATCAAGCCGAAATGTCAGATAATGTCATAGCTTATGCTGACTATGGCACTAAAATCCCAGGCATTGTACAATATGAAAATTATATCGGCATCCAATTCCACCCTGAAAAGAGTGGCGAATATGGTTTAGCTATTCTAAATCAAGCTTTACAAGGAGGATTTTTAAATGATCAAGCTTTGGCCGGCAATTGATTTAATAAATGCAACAAGCGTGAGGCTTACAGAAGGCAAATATGATTCTGAAGAGAAAATGGCTCGTAGCGCTGAAGAGAGTATTACTTATTATAGCAAATTTGACTGTGTTGATCGTATCCATATTGTTGACTTAATCGGTGCTAAACAACAAACTTCAGTTGAACAAGATTATATTAAAACTTTACGTGAACTCACAACGAAACCAATTGAAGTTGGTGGCGGTATACGAACGGTAGAAACAATAAAAGCATACTTTGACCAAGGTATTGATTACTGCATAGTTGGTACGAAAGCTATTCAAGATTTAGATTGGTTAGCGCAAGTAGCACAACAATTCCCAAATCGTATTTATTTATCGGTAGATGCCTATAAACAAGCAATTAAAATCAACGGCTGGGAACAAGATGCACAGTTAGATTTATTTGACCTTGTAGAGACAATAAACCACTTACCTTTAGGCGGATTAATCTATACAGATATTTCTAAAGATGGCCGTTTAGCAGGACCTAATTTTGAAATTACTGGTAAATTAGTACAACAAACTGACATTCCTATCGTTGCTTCTGGTGGTATTCGAGACCAAGAAGATATTAAAAAATTGGATGCATTAAATGTTTATGCGGCAATCGTTGGTAAGGCTGCACATAACCCACAATTTTGGGAGGGATTGTCTTGATTAAAAAAAGAATTATTCCCTGTTTAGATGTAAAAGACGGTAGAGTCGTTAAAGGAATTCAATTTAAAGGCTTACGAGACATTGGCAATCCAGTAGACTACGCGCTTTATTATAATGAGCAAGGTGCAGACGAATTAGTCTTTTTAGATATTTCAAAAACCGAGGCTGGTCATGATTTAGTATTAGATGTGATTGAAGAAACTGCAGAAAAGTTATTTATTCCTCTAACTGTGGGCGGAGGTATTTCCACTCTAGATGATATATCACAATTATTAAATCATGGTGCTGATAAAGTATCACTAAATTCTAGCGCATTAAAAAACCCTCAATTTATTAAAGAAGCTAGCGATAAATTTGGTAGACAATGTATTTGTATCGCTATAGATAGTAATTATGATTCAACATTAGATGATTATTTTTGTTATACACATGGTGGTAAGAAACGAACAGATAAACGTGTTTATGATTGGGTTAAAGAAGTTGAAGCATTGGGTGCTGGCGAATTACTTATCACAAGTATGACTCATGATGGTATGAAACAAGGGTTTGATGTCACACATTTACATGAAATCGAACAACGCGTAAATATACCAGTAATTGCTTCTGGTGGCGGCGGTCAACCTAGTCATTTCGTTGATTTATTTAACCAAACGGATGTCTCAGCTGGTTTAGCTGCAAGCATATTACATGATAAAGAAACGACTGTTAATGAAATTAAATCATTTATGTCTGAAGGAGGTATTCCTGTAAGATGACACAACAACCTGATTTTAGTAAGGGACTATTGCCCGCTATTTTGCAAGATGCGAGTACAAAACAAGTATTAATGCTTGGCTATATGAACGAACAAGCATATCAACAAACACTTAAAGATAATGTCGTATGTTTTTATTCGCGTTCAAAACAACGTCTATGGACTAAAGGTGAAACTTCTGGCCACACACAAGAAGTGAAAAATATTTATTTAGATTGTGATCAAGATACGATTCTTATTGAAGTGATACCTAATGGCCCAACATGCCACACTGGCAGCCAAAGTTGTTTTAATACTGATATTCCATTCAGCGTGCAAGATCTAGGGCAAACTATTACTACTAGTGCCGAATCTAACAAAGAAAATTCATATACTAAATATTTATTAGCAGAAGGCATCGAGAAAATCACTAAAAAGTTTGGTGAAGAAGCCTTTGAAGTTGTTATCGGTGCAATGAAAAATGATCGTGAAGAAGTGACAAACGAAACTGCAGATTTACTGTATCACTTATTTGTCTTACTACATGATTTAGATATAAGCTTTACGGAAGTAGAAAAAGTATTAGCAGAACGTCACAAGCAAACGAACAATTTTAAAGGTGAACGTTCAGATATTAATAATTGGTAACGATGAAGAGCCTGAGACATAATGTCTTCAGGCTCATTTTTTTATTGGCAGTAGATGACTGAATTTAAATTGTGCTTATACCAAGCTGCTTTCAAATATAGTCATCCTTGGCGTGATGGGACTACAAAACCTTCTTATCAAAATAAGATTTTTGTCCTGCTCTCTTTTTTAGACTGGTCGTACCGTAACTTCATTTACATTTACATGTGCGGGTTGTTGTAGCGCATATATTGCCGCTTCAGCAATATCTTTAGGCTCTAATTTTTTACGTCCGCCCCAATCTGTACTTTCTGTCATTGAAGTTTCTACCATACCTGGTGAAATGCTTGTTGCTCTAACGCCTGTCTTAGCCAGTTCTTTTTCTAAACCTTGTGTTAACGTGTGCACAGCAGTTTTTGTCATACTGTATAACGTACTTTGTTTAGTTACTTCAAAACCTGAAATAGAAGCAATATTAATAATGTGACCTGAAGATTGTGCTAAAAACTTAGGCAACACAGCATTTATGCCATAAAGCATTCCTTTAACATTGACGTCTAACATCGTATCCCAAGCATCGACATCGCCATCTGTTACTGCTGATGACAACATTTGGCCGGCACTATTAACTAAAACATCAATTTTACCAAATTGTTCTTGGGCAAAATTCACTAAATTATTTACCTCGTCATTTTTAGTAACATCAACGACAAATGTACGCACTTGTACTTGTGTATCTTCTTGGATGCTTGATGCTACTTCTTTAAGACGTTGTTCATTTCGGCCGCCTAATACGACATTCATCTGTTGCTGTGCAAATGCTTGAGCAATGCCAGCTCCAATACCACTACTAGCACCAGTTATCACAGCTACTTTACCATTTAAGTTCATTATTTTACCTCCCTATTCTACTTTACTATTTTAACCCTACCACATATTCACTGCTGCAATCATTAATTAAGAACCATCAACACTTTCGTTACTTGTAAATTGCACAATTTAGTAATAAAGTAATAAATAAGATACTAAAAATAAGGGGGTATCCTTATGAACTTTGAAGATAGAATTGCTGAATTACGCGAACAAAAAGGTCGTACATCATTTGAATTTTATTTCAACGCACTTTTCACTGAACAAGAATGGATTGATTTACCACTCGAACAACGACAATCTCTTGAACGTGAATTTCGTATATTTGTAAATAAAAACGACCATATTCGTATACCATTTGCTTCTGAAGACCATATTCGTATGCGTATGTATAATTCTTTATATGAATATAATGAAGTTAAACATAATTTTAAAGCCTATGTATAAATGCAGAAAACGTCAATTTCTAATGATATAGAAATTGACGTTTATTTTTATCTTTTGCGCAAATACATATTAACTTTTATAACCGAAATCTGGAATATTTTCCCAACGTTTTTTGAAGTAATGTGCAACTGCTTTAGGTCGACGTTCACGAGTAAAGATACCTTTTCTATTACCTTGAACACGGATTAAACCATTACTTGTTTCGAAATCTGCAAAGTTCCATGTATGTTCACCGATAAACTGTGGATACTTATCTACAACTTCATGGTTTGCTTCATAATAACGTACTTGATATTCTTCTGTGAATAAAATATCGTCCGTAGCATGTAAACCAGCAACAGTATCTGCACCATATTCCGTGAACATAATTGGTTTGTTAGGTTGCTTACGTCCCCATTCATCCATTTCATTAGCTAATGCTGTTTTAGCGGCATCTAAATCTGCTGTTTGTGTATACCAGCCGTAATAACGATTAAGGCACAATACATCTACTAAATCTTGTACTAAACAATTATCTGGTTGAGCTGTCAATAATGTCACGATAGTAACTGGTCTATTTTGCGGATCACACTCACGCGCTAAGTTTACAAGTGGTTCGAAGTACTCTTTCGCACCTTCTTCCATGGAAGCTGGTTCATTTGCAACAGACCACATTACAACACATGCATAGTTTTTATCTCTAGCTATTAATTCTTTAATAACACTTTCATGAGCTTCTTGTGTACCAATTTCTTTAAACGTATCACGTTCATTCGTACCATCTAATACAGCATTAAAGTTTAAATGCACGCCTACTGCCGTCGTTTCATCTATGACAACTAACCCTTGTTCATCTGCTAAACGCATCATTTCCTCAGAGTATGGATAGTGTGAAGTTCTAAATGAATTACCACCAATCCATTTAATTAAGTTAAAGTCCATCACATTTGCTACTTCATTCATACCTCTGCCATTATAGTAAGTATCTTCATGTTTACCAAACCCTTTGAAGTAAAACGGTTCATTATTGATTAAAAATTGTCCATCTTTGACTTCGACTGAACGAATACCAAATCTTTCAGTGTATTGATCCACAACTTCACCATTATCTACTAAACTGACTTCTAAATTATAAAGATAAGCATTTAATGGTTGCCATAAATGTGGCGATTGAACTTCAATTGTGCCTTCAGCGCCAGTAGTTTTTGCAACGACGTTTTGTTCTGCGTCTAGTAGTCTTACTTGTACATCGCTTTGTGCATTCGTTTCTACTTGGTAATTCACATTAGCATATGAAGGAAATACTTCTGGTACGACTGTAATATCTTCAATATGCGTTTGCGGTGTTGTATAGATTTTGACTGGTCGATGTAGTCCAGCGTAATTAAAGAAGTCAAAGTTTGGCTCATTTTTTCTCACTGTGTCACCATTTTTGTCAGTTGATTCAGAATAAAGACCTACAGGTAACGTCGTTTCGTCTAAAATATTGTTTACACACACAGTTAAACGGTGCGTACCATGTGAAAATTGTTCATCTAATGCTACTTCAAATGGTAAGAAGCCACCTTTATGTGAAGTAACTTCAACGCCATCAATGTATACAGTAGCTTGATGTGTCGCTGAACCAAAACGTAAAACTACACGTTCGTCTTTCAATACTTTAGGAATTGTAAACTCTCGCTCATACCATACATTACCTACGTGATTACGAATTTCTTTAGTAACGCCTTGTTCGTTGTAAGAACCGGGTACAGCCATCACTTGGTTTGTAACTAATGGTTTCGTCGCATCGATCACATCACCTACATTTTCTAATTTAAAGCTCCAAAGTCCGTTTAAATCTATAATACTTCTATGTTCATTTGTGATTGGATATAACATAATAAAGCCCCTTTCAATTTTAAAATTATATTTCTTCACGTAAAGCTAACTCTTTAACGATTTGATTATGTCGTTTATCTGTTAAAGGATAAAATATTAAGAATATTACCATGCCAATAAGTGTAGCTATTCCAGGCACTGCAAAGAAGATGAATTTCATACCAAATATTGTAGATGCCGTTTGTTGCACATTGGGTTGATATCCTACTAATGTTAATGCGGAACCTGAAATCAAACCAGCTAATGCTTGCGTAATCTTTCTTGTGAAACTATAACTTGAATAAATAATACCTTCTGAGCGAATACCTGTTTTCCACTGTTGATATTCAACTACGTCGGCAATAAAAGCCCAACAAACAGTAGTAGGTATAACCAAACTCATATTAGATAATGTATTTACTACCAAGAATGATTTTAAGTTACCACCGAATACTACGAAGTTTAAAAATTCAAAAACAAAGAATGCAGTTACGCCAATAATAGCCGTCATTTTCTTACCGAATTTTTTACTTAAGAACGTCGTTAAAATTAAACCTGGTATTAATACGATAAAGTTCAATGTACTAACAATACTTACCAGATTTGGTGAATCAAGAACGTATTGGAAGTAATACAGTTGCACTTGTTGTTTTAAAAATTGTGCCGTAATAGTGAGCAATGTATAGATAACTAAAATAATAAACGGTAAATTTTTAAATAATTCTTTAAAGGCTTTGCGACCAATATTTTTTGTTTTAGGTTGTTCGATAACGTGACGTTCTTTTGTACCTTTATAACAAATCATATGGAAAACAACACCGGCAATACCAAGTAGTCCAACAGCAAATGGATAACCCACCGCATGGTTTGGAAAAGCATTAACCATAGGAATAACTACAATACCAGCGATAAACAATGCCCCTTGTGAACCTAAGTTACGAAATACAGATAATTGCGTACGATCATCAGCGTTTAATGTCATCGCCGCCGATAATGAACCATAAGGAATGTTCACTACAGAATAGGCAAAATTAAACAATATGTATGTTGTAAATGCCCATACTACTTTTCCTGTATAACTTAAATCTGGTGAAATAAAAGTTAATACCGTAAATAAGGCTAGTGGTATTGAACCGTATAGTATGAAAGGTCTAAACTTACCTTTACTCCCAATGTTTTTCCTATTATCAACATAGGCACCAACACCAGTGTCGAAAAAAGCATCAAATATTTTAGAAAGGAAGAAGACTAACCCACCATAAACACTTGAAATCCCTAAAATATCTGTAAAAAATTTAAGCAAGTATATTTGACCCATATCAAACATCATGCCATTTCCTAAATCACCAAAACCGTAAGAAAGTTTTTCTCTAAATTTTAGTTTAGGTGCTTGGATTTCTTTAAATGTACGTAATCTTCTATTTTCAGATTTTAACTTTGCAACAACCATAATCTCACCCCTTGTTAACTAAAAAACAACACTTAAAGTTAAAACTTTATTGAAAACGCTTTCTTTTTTGCTTAAAAATTTTTATATTGGTGTTGTTTTATTTTTCCTCCCCCTTTAAATACCATTATATTTTGAAAAATAAGACAGTCAATCACAAAATAACAACGTTGTTATTTTGTGATTTAACTTTTTATATCACTACGACAGATTGAACTGTCATCAAATCGCTTAATGTATAGTGTTTTTCAAAATCGTTAATTAATGCACGATAATTAATTCAGATTTCTACTTTCACATTAATTTAATATCGAAACGACTAAATATTTAAAATTTTAGATGCTATTTTATTATTTTATTTACTAAATTAGTAATTTATTTACATATTTGGTGATTTAGTCTCTTCACGGTCATAAAATACACACTATTTATACAAATTTTTGGTATTTATTGCGATATTGTAATGGGGTCATTTCAAAATGTTGTTTGAATTTTTGGCTAAAATAGCTCATTTGTTTAAATCCGATTTGTTCAGATATTGTTTGCACAGTTAATGACGTTCTCATTAACAACTCACTTGCCTTCGCCATGCGCATTTCTGTTATATATTGCGCTAATGACATACCAATTTCCTGATTAAAAACACGCGATAAATATGCCGGAGCTAGATCGACATAAGCAGCTATCTGTCTTAAATTCAGTTCATTCATTAAGTTCAATTCGATATACTGCACTACTTTATTAATTTTAGGACTATATAATGTCGCTTTAATTTTTAAAGCGGCTTGTGCATAATCTATAATCATTGCTTGTGTTACGTCGTACATATTTTCATAACTCGTCGTGCTATCGATTATAGCAGCATATTTCGTAGATAATGCATCAATCGTTACTAATGCCACCCCTGCTCGTTCTACAGCTTTTCGACACAACACATTAATGATAAATGATTTATATTTAGCATTTTGCACTTCATCTTGTAGACGTTTTAAACCTACTACTTTAGCGTACATAGTACTTAATAACTCTACCGCTTCATTAACATCACCATTTTCTACAGCAATTAATAGACTGTTTTCAATGTCATAGCGTGCTTTAATATCCATATCTACATATTGTGTTTGTAACTCTTTCGTTGCGTAATTTTCTTGATCTAGATGAAAGTTAAAATCTATAGCTGCTATATCATAAATGTAATTTCTATCTTTAATAAATTTGATTGCTAATCTGCACATCTTTTTTACTTTACTATGACTGCATAACGGTATCTTCATAAAGTATTGCTTTAAGACATTAAGTCTACTCATACTAATATTATTATGATTTAGTAATGCTCTACATTGTTGTTCATTCGGTCTCTGTTCTAAATATGGACCCAAAACAAACAATTCTTGCGTTTTATTGTACTTAAAAATGAAGTAGTTAACCCCAAACTGGTTACAATAATGATAAATTGTTTCGCTAGACATATTGCTTAAAAATTCTTTTAACGTAGTATTGAATTTTTTACTTTTAATATTAGTAAATGGTGAAATTAATAATTGCGTAATACGAGATAAATTTGAAATTGTTATTCCCTCTAAGTTTATCCCTAACAACTCTTGTGCATGTGCTTTCAGTAAATCTAGTTGGCTATATTCCATATAAATCACCTTCTTTTAATCAATTATAACTAAAATGATTAATACTGTGTCATTATAAATAAAAGCCCTAACAGATTGTGTTAGGGCTCTGCACTATGCGTAACATAATACAATATTTATAAGACTAATAGATGTGCACATATATGTAATAAGTGCTCTTCTATTTTACAATTATATTCTATATTTTCGCAATAAAATACATTTCTTTTATTATATAATAGTTTTGTCTAAACGAATAAGCTTAAGAATAAAATGAAGATAATACCTGATACAGAAATAATAGTCTCTAATAAAGACCAAGTTAAAAATGTTTCTTTTACAGTTAAACCAAAATACTCTTTAAACATCCAAAATCCTGCATCATTAACATGTGACAAGATAACACTTCCGGCACCAATAGCTAATACGACGAGTGCTATATTAACGTCTGAATGTTGTAACAATGGTAATACGATTCCTGTCGTAGAGATTGCTGCAACTGTAGCTGAACCTAATGCAATACGCAATACTGACGCTACAATCCATGCTAATAATATTGGTGACATTTCTGTACCTTTGAATAAGTGTGCAATTGTATCACCTACACCGCCATCAATAAGTACTTCTTTAAATGTACCGCCACCACCAATGATTAAGATCATCATACCGATTGGATAGATAGCATTTGATACTGAATCCATAATTTCTGAATTTTTTCGCCCTTGTTTAACGCCCATTGAGAACATTGCAAAGATAACTGCAACTAACATAGCAGTACCTGCTGTTCCTATAAAGTAAATGAAACCTTCAAAGCCATTTGTAGCTTTTTCATGTCCTGTTACTAACTGTACTATCGTTGAAATTAACATTAAAATCACAGGTAATACAGCTGTGATCAAACTCATAAAGAAACTTGGCATTTCACTGACTTTAAATTCTCGTTGTGCACCTAAAGCTGAGATATCCCCTTCTCTTGTATATGCAGTAGGTGTAAGTTTTTGTGCCATTTTATTGAAAATTGGTCCTGCAATAATCGTTACTGGTATAGCAATAATAATACCGTATAACAATACATGACCTAGGTTTGCATGTAATTCTTTAGCAATAACAACTGGTCCTGGATGTGGTGGTAGGAAACCATGTGTAACAGAAAGTGCTGTCACCATTGGTAAACCAAGTTTTAATTGAGAAACATTAGCGCGTTTGGCAATTGTAAACACTAATGGAATTAAGAGTACTAATCCAACTTCGAAGAATAACGCAATACCGACAATGAATGCCGCAATTAGCATTGCCCATTGCACATGTTTTTGTCCGAATTTATTAATTAATGTATCAGCGATTCTAGTTGCACCGCCACCATCTGCTAGTAATTTACCTAAAATTGCGCCCAAGCCAAAAATTAAAGCGATGTGACCGAGTGTGCTGCCCATTCCTTTTTCCACTGTATCGAGTATTTTATCTAGTGGCATACCTAATAATATTGCTGTAACTATTGATGTAATAATTAAAGAAATAAATGTATTTAATTTCAAAAAGATAATAAGTACAAGTAAAAATACAATACCAATTACCACGGTAATAAGTGGCCATATAGTTTCAAACATAAGTTAATCCCCTCTCGAAGAACGATTTATTTTTTCTATAATTGTTAACGCTTTCTTTTACTCCCAAAAAAATTTGTTGCTAACTTAATGAGAATAGCGTGGTGACACTGTTATTGTGTCACCTATTCTCTATAAACTCTTTTACTCTGTCGTCATGTTTTGACGTTGAAAATCTGCAATTTCAGCATAACGTTCTTCTAAAGAACGGCTTAAATTAATAAATATTGAGACCAATTGCTGATAAGTTTGTACTTGCTCTTTATCAGGTTCATGTTCATTCGTC
Organism: Staphylococcus kloosii; assembly: GCF_003019255.1. Classification (NCBI taxonomy): domain Bacteria; kingdom Bacillati; phylum Bacillota; class Bacilli; order Caryophanales; family Staphylococcaceae; genus Staphylococcus; species Staphylococcus kloosii. The sequence continues at coordinate 806,458 of NZ_CP027846.1, read as the reverse complement.
GTGCCAACCATGTCTTCAATAATTGAGAAATCTTCTATTTCGCCAAGTGCTTTCATTCCTAATACACAAGCTCCTAAACAAGAACTTTCATAACTTTCAGGGACGCTTAAGTGTGTATCAAAGATATCTGCCATCATTTGACGCCAAACCTTACTTTTAGCAAAACCACCTGTTGCTTTAATCGTGCTTGGTGTTTCGTTCATAACTTCAATCAATGCTAAGTAAACTGTATAAAGGTTATATAATACGCCTTCTAATGCAGCTCGTATCATATGTTCTTTTTTATGTGATAGCGTTAATCCGAAAAATGAACCACGGGCATCTGCGTTCCAAAGTGGCGCACGCTCACCTGCTAAATAAGGATGGAAGATAAGACCTTCCGCACCTGGTTTCACTCTACTTGCAATTTGTGTCAATACATCATAAGTATCGACGCCTAAGCGTTTAGCTGTTTCTACTTCACTTGCTAATATTTCATCTCGCAGCCAACGCAAGATAACACCACCGTTATTAACTGGGCCACCGATAACATAATGATTTTCAGTTAAGACGTAACAGAAAATACGTCCTTTGTAATCAGTACGTGGTTTATCTATTACAGTACGAATAGCACCTGAAGTACCAATAGTCACGGCGACTTCACCTTTTTTAAACGCGTTAACGCCTAAATTGGATAACACGCCATCACTTGCACCTACTACAAATGGTGTGTCTTCATTCAGTCCCATTAACGTTGCATAACGTTTTTTCATGCCAGTTAAAATGTGCGTTGTTGGAACAACTTCAGGTAATTGGCTTTCATCAATTCCGAGTAATTGTAATGCTTCGGCATCCCATTGCAATGATTCTAAATTCAACATGCCAGTTGCAGAAGCCATTGACTGATCGATTACATATTGCTCAAATAATTGATAAAAGATATACGTTTTAATATCTACAAACTTAGCTGTATTATTATATGTTTGTTGTTGTTCATGCTTCATCCAAAATATTTTAGATAACGGGGACATTGGATGGATAGGTGTACCAGTTCTTTGATAAATTTCAACACCATTATGTTGATTATTAATTTGTTCAGCATACTTACTTGCTCTATTATCCGCCCAAGTTAAGTTTTCTGTTAAGCGCTGATGATTACTATCCATCGCGATTAAACTATGCATTTGTGCACTAAACGACACCAATTTTATATCATCTTTGTTAATTCCAGATTCTCTAATAACATATTTGATTGTCATTAACACAGCATCGAATAATTCATCGGGATTTTCTTCAGATACATCTACATTCGGTGTATTGAGTGGGTAACCAATATTATGCTTTAAGATGAAGTTACCTTGCTCATCGTATAATACGGACTTAGTACTTGTTGTACCAATGTCGACACCAATCATATATTTCATTTTGTCATCTCCTAAATTACTTACACTTTTCTATTTCAACCAAAAACTTTCAATATCTTCACCGACATCGTCAAAGTTTAAATGGAATGCATGTCTTAATTTCGTTGAATCTTGCGTAGCAATCGCATCAATAAACGTTTGGTGATTGTAATGGATACGTTCAAAATCTTCCTTATCGTTGTGCATTCTATGACGCATAGACAATAATATGAGAGCTTCCATTACCGGACTTAAATTATTCCAATAAGTTTTTAAATACTGATGTTTAGAAGCTAAAATTGCTACTTCATGGAATTTAATATCATGTTCTGTAAACGACTCAGCATCTTCAAATTGGACGGCAACTTTCATCATTTCTAACTGTTTACTTAATTCTTTAACGACCTGCTCAAGTTGTTGTTCTTTTAATCTTGAAAAGGCAAAAGACTCTAACATTATACGTAAATCATATAATTCTTTCTTTTCTTTTTCTTCAAATGGTAATACCTCTGCTCCCATACGTTCCAAATGAATTAATTGATCTTGTTTCAATAATTTAAAAGCGTCACGTACAGGTGAACGACTAACGTTATACGTTTTAGCCACTTGATTCTCCGTTAATAAAGTATCCGGTTCAATGGTTCCTTTAACAATTTGCAAACGAATTTCAGCTGCTATCATCTCACCTTTCGATGCGCCTTCTAGCCATTGTTCTGGATATTCAAATTCCACAATCACTCACCTCACAAACATCTAATATACTTGTATACAAGTATATTAGTACAAATCTGCAAAAATTGCAAACGCTTCCACATTTAATAATTTTTTTAATTTTAAATTTAATTATCCTAAGCTAAGAAATAATTTTAAATTATTATCTTATAACGTCACTGCACTAAAGACATTAAAGCATAAAAAAACTATCTAATTTTCGCTGTAAACGTTAATTAGATAGCTGATTTTTGTTGTACTTTTATTTATATGAATGTTGATCAAAAACTTCGGAATGTATATCTTGCATTGTATGTTCTACATCGGTAATTTGTGTGGCACATTGTTTTAATAGGCTGCGATATTTTTCAGTGTTAGCTTCATTTTTATATCTAATTTGGTGTTCTAAACTTGCCCACATATCCATGCCGATAGTTCGTATTTGAATTTCTACCGGCACATATTCTACAAAATCTGCGAGAAATACAGGTACAGTTACGACTAAATGTAAACTGCGATAACCATTACTCTTTGGATATTCAATATAGTCCTTACGTTTTAACAATTCAATATCGCCTTGTTTTAATAACATTTTTTCTATCGCATAAATATCTTCAATATAATTACAAATTACGCGTATCCCTGCAATGTCTTGCAAGTTTTCTCGTGCCGAAGTTGCTGATATTTCATACCCCTTACGCTGTAATTTTGAAATTACACTACTCAATTGTTTTACGCGTCGTTCCATATGATGTATTGGATTATGTTTATAAATATGTTGGAAATTATCATCCAATATATCTAATTTCGTACTTATCTCTTTGAGTGCAGAACTGTATACTTGGTCCAAACTTACAAAATCTACAAGTGTCGAAAATGCTTCGTCAGAATCGTTAAAGTTGTTAAAACTATGCTTAAAATCTTCTCTTAATTCTTCTAAATATAGTGAAGGCTTGCGTTCAACATACATCCTTCATTCCCCCTGGTTTTATCTTTGTTAAGTTAAGTATACTTTATTTGAAGTGATTTTTTAAGTAATACACTTGTATTTTGTATTTGTACAATTATTATTATACGCTAAAACTCCTTTATACCAACAACAAAAGCACGAATCTTTTTTGATTCGCACTTCGCTTATCTTTTATATCATTTTATTGCTTCTCTATTTCATCAGCTAAAATGTGATCCATAGAGTTATCGCTGTTATTTAACTGTGATGCTATATTCCGCTTCTCTTGTTCACTACGTGTTTGGCTTAGTTTATAAGCTGCTTCAATATTTGTTACTTTTATTTTAAACCCTACAATACCTTTAATTTGTTTTTTCGTTTGGTCCGACAAATTATCCCAAGTTGCTCCATTTTCACGGTGTTGTTCGTATTGCTTTAATAGTTTTGTTAAATCTACAGCCAATTGTTCTTCATTAAGCAAATGACCTTCACCATATGTATGAATACTTTCATAATCCCACGTTGGAACGTCTTCTTGTTCATACCAAGTAGAAGAAACATAGCCATGCGGACCATGAAATATAATTAATATATTGTCATTATTATTTATCGTCTGCCACTGTTTATTACCTCTCGCAAAATGTCCTGAAATATATAAAACATTACTGTGTTCTTCAATATTCACTGGTAAATGTGTTGCTATTGGTCTTACTCCGTCAGTTGTAATTATAGTGACAAAATTATTGTTGCGCATAAACTGTTTAATTTCTTCATAATCGTGCATTTGATAGTATTTTGGTATATACATGGTACACACCTCCCCTATAATTACTTACATTTTACTTACCCCTTCGTATGACTATTATAACTGTACATACTAAAAGACAAAGGCTGGCGACATCACATCGTCGCCAGCCTCTGTCTTTAAATTATTCATCTTTTTTATGTTCTATTATTTCTACATCTCTATTATCTGCGATATTACGTGCTCTTTTCATCGCGTCTTCCTTTTTATCAAAACGATCTGACGCTTGTTTGGCTCCATCTGTTTTCACTTTCCAACTATCGTCTTCAAAATATACATGAACGTCACGTTCGTTAAGTTCCGGATTGGCTTCACTATCTTTTTGATGCTGCGTAATCTTTTTATTTTTTAATTCGTCTAGTTCTTGTTGTGAAGCATTCTTATACCAAGATTCGGCTTGTTTCGTCGCAATTGGAATTGTATCACTTTCACTGTAACCGTCTTTAAGCATCGCATTGCCAATATCAATCGCTTTTTTACGTTCTAATTTATCAAAGTTTTTCCAACTTTGTGGATAGTCTTCCATAGTCCAAGGCATTTTATCATCACACTTTCTTTTTCTAATGCTTTACCACTTACTGACTATCTAAAACTTATTAACAAGTCTATTTTACGCATTATTAGTATGGGTACAATTATGTTGAATATTCATTAACGCCTCTGTAATATACACATATTGCGGTAACGTCGATAAGTCTTTCACAAAAAGATAATTATTATGATCAAAATGTTTTGCAATATTTTCAAATGCGACTAAATATTCTCCCATTTGCGCATCATCTATATGGATACGCTTATTGTTGTTTAAAGCTCGTGTCAGCATAAAGCTAATTTCTTCTAAAGCATAGATAGTTGGATAATAATTTTGAATTGCAATTTTATGATTAAAAATCTCACCATTCGCACTATCATATACGCGTGACATATTATTTAGTTTAACGCTTAACAATAACATTTCTTTTTTGCCCTCTTCTTGTTTGTCATAACTATTAGTTGAAAAAAGGTAATGGAATATTTTCGCTTCAGCTCTTACCACTTCACCTATAGAGTTAGGTAACATAGACGAAGCAGTCTTTCTACCTAATATTACTAATCCTATCGCACCGATAATAACGCCGACCATAACATCTGTAATACGCGGTAAGGCTATCGATAGTGTTAAATGTTGAGACGCTAGACCGTTTAACAATAACACTTGAATCGTAATAAATATAACAGCGAAAGAATAATTCGCACCTACAAACATTTCTGTAATACCAGCAGTCAACGCAAGTAAAGCGATCGCTACAGGTACGGATGGATTAGTTATTAGAATTAAAGACAATGCCACGACGCCTAATACAGTACCGATACCCCTTGCACCCGCTCTTTCGAGACTATGCATTGTATGTCTACCTACTAATACTGTATGTGCAGATAATGGAATCCAATACGCCTTGTCAAAGTGGAACATTAAAGCTACAAAAATAGAAACTCCCATTATGACTATATATCTTAAAGTATTCTTAAATATAATAGAATCTAACGTTAAATTTTGATACATATGTTGACCATAAATTGGTATTCTAATATCAATTTCATGAACTATTTTTTTATCATTGGCATGCATAATTTCATCTACTCTAAAAATATAGTCAATTAAATTTTGATAAACGTGACTCACGCTTATTTCTTTACGCCATAGTTCATTATTTTGACCTTTGTTCGTAACCATATCACTTATATATGTTGCCATTTCTACAATTTCAGTAGGTAACGGTCTATTATTCCTAGCATTTAATTCTAACAATTCGGCATACATACCTTGTGCTAAGTTATGTAAGATTAATAACTTTTGAAATTTAATTGTTTTCTTACCTTTTGGTAAACTCGCTGCGATAAATTGATTATCTGCATTTTTAAACACATTAACCGCTTTTCTAGAAGTTGTAGCAAATGCTTGTTCATCATTAAATTGCGCAATTAACTGTTTAATAATTGAATATTCATTTTTAACTGCTTTAAATTCTGCAGATTCTTTTGAAATTAAAATATTCACAATAACGACTAAAGTGGCTAGCAAACCACCAGCAAACATCGTTATACCTCTCATCAACGCTTCTTCGGGTGCTACCGGTAAGTTAATAGGTAAACTAAAGGCTACTATGAAGAAAGTGGATGATGGACCGGGTATATTTAACGCGCTAAATATAAAATAAGGTACAACTGTTACGACGAGTAATAACATGCCAAACATAAGGGGTTGGGTCACTGTAAGCGAACCTAAAACCATTGCAATGGATAGCCCTATAGTTGAATACAAAACTATACGTAGTTTGGAACGTGCAGAACCTCCGAATACATATATGTGCGCTAATGTTCCTGTAGCCATTAACAAACCAATTTGTAATTGACCCATAAGATAACCAATTATAAGTGGGATAAACATTAATATAGCTTGTCTCGTTCCCTTTAATGGATCGATTTTTATTTTATCGAACTTGATTAATGATTTTAAATAATTAATCACCGTTTGTTCATCTCCTAGTTATTTTTTCTCTGTAATTAATAAAAATTTGTGGCATATACTATGTACGCTTTACCATACATTTATTAAAAAGTTTTACTGAGTGGATTGAATGCTATCGAAAGAAAATTACAACTCGTAAAGTTGTAAAGTAGCATGTAAAAAGGCACGTTATTTCATGTCTTAATTAAATTTAGTTGCCAAATTGTGCCCTGTATAAAATTAGAAATATAAAATAAAACACAACCTGATGTAATCTACAATAAGAAAACAACCTGACAGCGTAAAATTCACTGTGAGGCTGTTTATTATTTATAGCTATAATAGTTATTATATTTGTTGTCACTAAAGTTTATTTATTATCTTCTATTCTAGTTTAACATGCTTCAAAAATAAATGTGTTAAAAATTTTTATTATTCAGCTTCGGAAATATCTTCATTGATATTAGAATAGTCTATATCCGCTTCTAAAAATTCTTCATTATCTGTAGGGAAATGTTGTTCTAATGTTTCTATCTTGCTCACTTCTACACTACCACTATTCATTTCAAAATCTAAAACATGCCCACCAAAAGTATGGTCATCATCTACAAAGTGTAAATGAAATCCACCGGCTGCAATGCCATGAAATAATTGAGGTGAAAAGAAACCGACGACTGTACCATGAATTTGTTCCTTAGTATATTCTGGTTGTCTTTTTGCCGATTCAATTAAGCGAGTGTAGGGTTTGTCTTGTTTAGGCATCATACGTACGTGCATCATTTCAAATTTACCAGTAATCTTCACTGCTATAAAAATATTTTCGCTGTTCACTTGATGCAATACTTCGTTTAGCACTGCCTCCTGATCACTAATAACACGCACGTCAAATTGTAAATCGGGATCAAAGGGCGTCACAGTAGCAAATGGTGTCATTTCATTGCCGGTTAACTCTGTAAACTCATTATGTTCATTCGCATGATATGCTATGCCATCGACAATGATCACCTCGCCATCAGAGCCAGTTAAGGTACCTATCCCTAAATCACCGTGTTGCAGTATGTCACTTATTTTAGCTGTACCATCTAACATACCTGCCATCAAAGTCCCTAAAGTGCCATGTTGGTATAACATGTAATCACTCCTTATTAAAAAGTAAATTTATATGAGGTAATTGATTTTGAATAACTTAATATAAAATACATCATATATAATTATACATCGTTATAATGCTTTATCATAATTTCATGTTTTTATGCCCTATTTTAAGCATAACAAAAAGACTTCTCTAAGATTTTACTATCTTAAAGAAGTCTTTGCTTATTTACTATTTACTTGTACTTATTGTAATGTCTGGTTTAGCAACTAACAACTGAGGCACATTAGCAAAAAAGTGTTTAAAATGATCAGAGTTATTATGAGCTTGTGCAGCTTCTTCATCTTTATAACGTTCAATCATTGCAAATGTATTAGGTTCATCCGTTTTTTCGAAGTGTTCATAATATAAAGAACCTTCCTCTTTATTTGCTGCTTCGATTAAGGGACTTACTAATTCTAAATATTGTTCGCGTTTGTCTGGGTTCACTTTCATAATGGCGTTTACGGTAATCATAAAACGTTCCTCCTTCACAGGTGTTAAATTATTACACTAGCTTATTATCAAAGTGAGAAATAATCAATTATTGTGTCTTATTTTGTACTAATGAGTTATCTGGTTTAACGAAGAACCACATAATAATCGCAAATACAACTGGAACCATGATAAGCATTAATGTGTTGTTCCAGCCAATTCTATCTGCAAAGAAACCCGCTAATAATGGACTGAGTAAGGCACCAATGTTACCCCACATGTTCATCCAACCTGAAACAGTACCAGCAAAGTTACGGCCCAAGTCAGTAGCAGCAGCCCAACTCATACCCATTGAAATACCGATTCCACCTAAACATAATGACAACCAACTAACATTAGCCACAAGGTTATCTGTTTTTAATGCGAAGAATAGTGCAATACAGAATACGACGAAACCTATAATTGCTAATAGTCCTCTAGCCATAAATTTAGATTTACCTTTTTGTAATATTTTATCTGATACAGTACCAGCAGTTAAAATTAAGATAAACATTACTAGCCATGGAGCACCAGAAGCTGGACCTAAATCTTTAAGCTGAACTCCGTGTTGCTCAGTTAAGTATGTTGGTAACCAAATTAAGAATAATGAGATTACGAACTGTACTACAAAATATTGAGCCGCTAAGGCATAAAAACTAAATCTTCTTAAGAAGTTGTTCCAAGGTGCTACAGATTTTTCAGTTGAAACAACGTCACGGTTATTCATGATATATTCTTTTTCAGCTTCATTTACCATTTTGTGTTGTTCTGGTAAGTCTTTCGCAATAATTGCCCATAAAACAGCAATTAATAACCCTACAACACCAAATATGTAAAATACTGCGTGCCAACCAAATGCATTATAAATTGCAATTGTGATTACTGGCGCAATAACTGGTCCAAAATAAGAACCTGCGAGTAACATACTCGACGCTCTACCTTTTTCACCTTTAGAGAACCAGAATGAGTTAAATACAGCATTTGATGGATACATTGGTGCTTCCCCTACACCAAATAAGAAACGAACTGTGTAAAGTAAACCGTGGTTTTTAACAACACCCGTTAAAATTGTAAAGGCACTCCACCAAACTAATGCAATAGATAACATCTTTTTAGGACCATATTTTTCTGCTAAGAACCCTGAAGGTACTTGCATTAATGCATATCCTAATGAGAATAATGATGCCAATAAACCGAAATGTGTCTTATTCATATGTAAATCTTCCATCATCGGTTTTGCTATAACAGATATATTTGATCTATCCATATAAGCGATAATCCCTATAATAAAGAATGCGATGGCAAAATACCATCTAACGTTACTTCTTTTTTCTTTCATAGTTACCCAACTTTCTTTTAGGCCAGTCATCATATGACCTATTGTTTGTTCTTTTTTTATGATATTACCATAATGTGTAAGCGTTTACAATAAGTTTTCAATAAAAAATCATGTTTATTAATAAAAATTCTTACATTTCGCATAGCTAGCACTAGAAAAGTTTCTTTACTGTATTTTTATAATTAATTAACAATAATATTATACATTTAATATTAAAATAGCTTATAATTAGTGGATAGTTGGCAAAGTTTGACTATTATTGTTTATGTAATTTTAAAAGGAGATTTTTATTAAGGTATGGAACAAATAATAACTGAATTTATTCGTTCATGGGGTTATGCCGCCATAGCGATCTTAATTTTATTCGAAAATATATTACCATTTATACCATCGGAAATTATTTTAACGTTTGCAGGTTTACTATCTGAAAAATCCGATCTATCAATTCCGGTCTTATTTATTATATCTACAGTATCTTCCTTCTTCGGATTATTAATATTATATTATATTAGTAGACTAGTTTCCGAGCAACGTTTATATCGTTTTGTAGATAAGTATGGTAAATGGATTAAACTTAGAGGCAAAGATGTAGCTAAAGCAAATGATTGGTTTAAACATTACGGTGCATGGGCCGTTTTAATATGTAGATTTATTCCAGTATTAAGAGTTTTAATTACTATTCCTGCTGGTATTAACAGAATGAATGTAGTAAAGTTTATGTTTTTATCACTAGTCGGTACTACAGTTTGGAATTTCTTACTTATTTATTTAGGTAAATTATTAAGCGGTAGTTGGGATATACTAATGAACGCTTTACACACATATTCATTCGTTATGTACATTATCTTATTTATTATTATCGTTTATATCATTTACCATTTATTAAAACGACGCAGAGTTGAATAACAATCACTAAAAATTTTGAAGCAGTTTCTATTTAACATTAAATAGAAATTGCTTTTTTAATTTGTTAATTTAAAATACTTTTATTTCAATCAAGGCAAAGCACTGCTCAAAATATATTTTTTCCAAATACTTTCTAATTAAAATAATAATAAATGAAATGGCTAACCGATTAGCACTGTTACTTCCATTCCATTAACACTCACTTATTTTGAGCACAACTCCTAACGGAATAGAAAGTGTCTCGAGACCATAGGCTCGAGCCCTTCCCATAGGAAAGCGTTACTCAAAATATATTACTTACAATCCTCTCCCTAATAAAATTAAAAATGAATGAAAGACTTAACCGAATAACACCGTTGCCACCAACCTTTTTAACACACTCTTATTATGAGCACGACTCCTAACGGAATAGAAAGTGTTTCGAGACCATAGGCTCGAGCCTTTCCCGTAGGAAAGGCTGCTCAAAATAAATAATAAACCGATTGAAATTCAATAATTCCAACCGGTCTTTAGTTAAAAATCTGCATTATCAAAATGTTTTAAGCTGAAATAATAAACAATTAATCCAATGATTATACTTAAAATTAAATAATAACTATTCAAGGCAAAATCAGAAAGTAATGCATTTTGATTATTGTGAAGAAAAGCTGTTGTGATAATATAAATAAAAAAAAGAACCAATAAAAATACCATAGCAATAAAATAAATACCATTAGAATTTTCAGAGCCAAACTTATAAGTTAATAAATAAATTAATGACATTTGAAGTGCAAAACCTACGCCAATAAACGAATTACTCAGACCTTCTACAATTGAAGCTTTATAAATAGATATAATAATGAGCGATATAATAAAGCCAATTAGGACGAGCGAAAGATGTACTAAAAAATGCGTATTTACTATGGTTCTTCTTGTTACAGGCATAATAATGGCATATTTTAACCAGTCACTCGCACTTTCTTTTTTTAAATAGTCCATCGCTCCTAAAGCAGGATAAATGCAAGTTAACAGTGCAGCCCCGACAGTATTGTCACTAAAAAAGGTGAAGAAAATGGCTATTACTATCGTTAAAGCAGTATAAATAAGTATTTGCGTCTTAGACGAATAATATTGATTTAATATTAATGCCTTCATGCTGTTTCACCTCTCATTAATATTTTTGTAACTTGATCAACGTTATTAATATCGTTAACTTTAAAATCAGCTTTATCTTTATAAACTAAGGCTCTAACATAACCTTTTCGCCCATTGTATGCATAGACACTATTGCTATCTATCTTATTAAATTCGTCAGCAGTCATTTCTATCACACCATAATTATCATATAAATATTGTTTACTCACGTTCATAACTATTGCTCCATCGCGTAAAAAAACTAAGCGATCTGCTATTGTTTCGATATCTTCAGATATATGAGAGGACAAAACTATACCATTGCCTTGATCAACAAAGTCTTCCAAAAGTTCTAACACTTGTTCTCTACTCGAAGCATCAAGACCTGCTGTTGCTTCATCGAGAATAAGTAAGCGACTATTATGGGATAATGCAATCGCAATAGCGAGTTTCATCGACATGCCACGTGATAGAGTTTCCACACGTCGTTTTTCAGGTAAATTGAAGAACTTAAGTAACTTAAAAAATTGTTTAGAGTCCCACGATTGATACATAGCGTCCATTATTGAGTTCACTCTAAAGATAGGTAATTTTTTAGTCAATTTCAGTTCATCAAAAACAACTCCTATGTAATCTTTATATGTATAATCCTCTTGGCCGATTTCATTTCCAAAAAATTTAATTATTCCAGAATCTTTAATGTAATCCCCAAGTATTGTATTAATCGTAGTTGATTTACCTGAACCATTATTACCAATTAAGGCTACCGTCTCCCCCTCACTCACTTCAAAGGAAATATCTTTTATTTGAAATTCTGAATTTGCCATCGTTTTGTGCAAATGCTTAACTTCTAATAACTTGTCCATAGTACCCCTCATTTCTTAAATAATTTAATTATTATGTATAACATCAATTTAACAGATATCAATTTTTATTTCATTAAAATTTAAGTATTGGGCTATATTAATTTCAAAAAAAACAAAACAACCTAACAGATTAGTTATCTGCTAGGTTGTTTAATTGAAACACTGTCTGTTATTTATAATCATTAGCTTACATTATAAATGCTACTAACAATGCACAAAACTTGTTATAAATTGCTAATATGCCCCTTACATTTTAGCAATATAAACGTTCGTTTAATCACACAAGTTATATAAATTTCTCCCTGATAATGGCATTAAAAGATTTAAACCCCTTTAATTCATTTAACACCATATGCAACAAAATTAAGCATTTTTTATTGTTTCTTTAACATCATTCATATCAGCTTCAACATCAAGATCTGGTTTTTTAGTAATTTTACTAATAACCACTGTCACGACTAAACTAGCTAAGAAACCTGGTACGATTTCATATAAATTAAAGAAATCATTAACTGAACCCATTGGTTTTACAAAAGCAATCCATATTATAACGACGATTGCTCCAGCTAACATACCGCTGACAGCGCCAGTACGGCTTAAACCTTTCCAATACAATGAAAGCAATACTAACGGTCCAAAAGCAGCACCGAAACCTGCCCAAGCATTACCTACTAAATTTAGAATTGTGTCATTTGGTGACCATGCAATAGCAATTGAAACAATTGAAACTAACACTACTGACAAACGACCAACTAACACAAATTCTTTTTCGTGTTCTTTAGCAGCTTGTTCACCTCTGAATAACTTATAGAAGTCTTCTGTTAGTGAACTAGATGTTACAAGTAATTGTGATGAAATTGTACTCATGATTGCCGCTAATATAGCTGCAAGTAAGAAACCACCAACTAAAGGATGGAATAATATTTGACCCATTAAAATAAATAATGTTTCTGGATCTTTTAATTCTACACTTCTGTCGTTAACAAAACTGATACCTACTAAACCAACTAGAACGGCACCTAATAAACTAATTGCCATCCAACCAATCCCAAAACGACGCGCCGTAGGTAATTGTTTAACTGATTTAATAGACATAAAGCGTACAATGATATGAGGTTGGCCAAAATAGCCTAATCCCCATGAAAAGAATGAAATTATTCCTATTACAGTTGTACCTTTAAATAAATCTAAGTTTGTTGGTTTTAAATCAGCCGCTTGAGATAAAGTGTCTAAACCACTTAATTGCATCATAGCAACGATTGGCACCATTACCATTGCGATTAACATAATTACACCTTGGAAAAAGTCTGTAATTGATACAGCTAAATACCCACCAAAGAATGTATATGCAATTACAATAGCTGCAACTAAAATAAGACCAAAATGATAATTTAGACCAAATGCACTATCAAATAATTTACCACCAGAAACCATGCCTGAGTGCGTATATAATGTAAAGAATATTACAATGATGGCCCCAGAAATAATTTTAATAACATTTGATTTATCATTTAAACGATTTCTAAAAAAGTCAGGTAGGGTAATTGAATCTCCTGCTTTTTCAGTGTATACACGCAGTCTAGGTGCAACTACGATATAATTTATGTATGCGCCTAATGTCAGACCAATTGCTAACCATGCAGCAGAAAGACCTGTCGTATAAACTTCACCTGGTAACCCCATGATCATCCAACCACTCATGTCGGATGCACCAGCAGAAAGCGCAGTAACATATGGACCTATGCTTCTACCACCGAGCATGTATTCACTAATGTTTCCAGTTGCTTGTTTATATCCATAATAACCAATAACTAGTAAGATAATGAAATAAACTGATAACATTATATAAGTACGCCAATCAGGGTTAACCTGACTTGCTAAAGTACTTCCCAATGTAAACATAGCAACATCCCCCTTTGACTATAATTTTGTTACATGACATTATTATACAAAAGCATACACCTTTTTAAAACACCTTTTGCAAATTTATGTGTAAAATTCTATTTTGACCAAGATGTAGAAACACACTAAAAACATTGATATAAAAGCATTTAAACACAATAAATTTTTGCTATTTATTTATGTTTTTATTAAAATTTAAATGTATAAATTTTCTCCGATTTGAAAATATCTATAAAAAATACTACCTTAATACAAGAATTTTTATATTTGAGTAACATCACAAATATTATGTAACTTACTATATATTTGAAAAACAAAATTAATAATAATAAACTAGTTTTCTCATGTCCTAGTTTATTTTTTTAGAAAATAGTGATAATTCGTCTTATAATAAGTATTATTAAGAACAAAATAAACATGTAAGCGTTTAACTAATCATGTTAAAATAAATTGAACTAAGTAAATGGAGTGACGACAATGCAAAAACCGACTGAAAAAAGCATTAAAAGTAGATATTTAGACTTGTTAGCGACAAATTATGACAATAAAGAAGCGTTAGCAACTGAAATTATAAATTTAGAATCTATTTTAGAATTACCTAAAGGTACTGAACACTTTGTGAGTGATTTACATGGTGAATTCCATTCTTTCCAACACGTATTAAGAAACGGTTCTGGTAATGTACGAGCAAAAATCCACGATATTTTCCAAGATACGTTAACACGCAAAGAAATTAATGACTTTGCCGCTTTAGTTTACTATCCAGAAGAAAAACTTAAACTCGTTAAAAATTCATTCTCTTCAAAAAACGAACTTAATGAGTGGTATGTGACGACTATCCATAGATTAATCAAGTTAGTTACATATGCATCATCTAAATACACACGTACAAAAGTGCGTAAATCATTACCTAAAAATTTCGTATTTATCATTGAAGAGTTACTATATAAAAGTAATAAATATAATAATAAAAAATCTTACTACGATACGTTAATTAATCAAATTATTGAATTAGAACAATCAGATGATTTAATCATTGGTTTATCGTTTACTGTTCAGCATCTTGTCGTTGACCATTTACACGTTGTTGGCGACATTTATGACCGTGGTCCTGAACCAGATAAAATTATGGAAACATTAATCAATTACCCTTCTGTTGACATTCAATGGGGAAATCACGATGTGCTTTGGATTGGAGCTTACGCAGGTTCTAAAGTTTGTTTAGCAAATCTATTAAGAATATGCGCGCGTTACGATAATTTAGATATTATTGAGGATGCTTATGGTATAAACTTGCGTCCATTATTAACTTTTGCCGAAAAACATTACAGTGGTGATAACAAGGCATTTAAACCGAAAAATAAAACAGCAGACGATGAACAAACATCACCTGGAGAAATTGATCAAATCACTAAAATCCATCAAGCTATTGCTATTATTCAATTTAAATTAGAAGCACCTATTATAAAACGTCGACCATGTTTCGATATGGATGAACGTCTAGTATTAGAAAGCATAGACTATGACAATAATCGCGCTACTTTATATGGCAAAACGTATGATTTAGAACATACATGTTTCCAAACAATTGACCCAGAAGATCCTAATAAATTAACAGATGAAGAAGCTGAGGTTATTGATAAATTATTATTATCTGTACAACAATCTGAAAAATTAAAACGTCACATGACTTTCTTAATGCAAAAAGGTAACTTATACCTCCCATATAATGGTAATTTATTGATTCATGGTTGTATCCCTGTCGATGAAAACGGTGAAATGGAATCTATGACAATAGACGGCGTAAAGCATTATGGTCGCGATTTATTAGACCATTTTGAAAAATATGTACGTAAAGCTTTTGATGACAAAGATACTCAAGACGATTTAGCTACCGACCTCGTATGGTATTTATGGACTGGTAAATATTCTTCCTTATTTGGTAAACGTGCAATGACAACATTTGAACGTTACTTTATTTCTGACAAAGCAGCTCATAAAGAAACTAAGAACCCATACTACCATTTACGTGAAGACGTAGAAATGTGTAAAAAAATGTTAAAAGACTTCGGCTTAAACCCTGAAGAAGCACATATTATTAATGGGCATACACCAGTTAAAGAAATAGATGGTGAAAATCCAATTAAAGCTGACGGTAAAATGATCGTTATTGACGGTGGTTTCTCTAAAGCTTATCAATCAACAACAGGTATTGCCGGTTACACATTGTTATACAACTCTTTCGGTATGCAACTTGTCGCACACCAACATTTCAATTCAAAAAAACACGTGTTGCTTAATGGTGCAGATGAATTATCGACTCGTCGTGTCGTCGATAAAGAATTGAATCGTAAACAAATACGTGATACAAATACTGGTCAACAAATTCAAGAAAAGATCAAAATTTTAAAAGAATTAATGCATGACCGCTTCTTAAACTAATAACGCATAAAAAGTGGGACTGAAATCTAAAAATTTCAGTCCCACTTTTTATTTTAATTACCAATTTTCAACACTTGTTATAGTTGCATATCTTGGTAAAATTCGTTCCACTAAAAATTCATGCTTATCTTGCTCTCTGTCGCCCACTGCATCTTCTAAAATAGTAATATCAAAATCTTTATCGGCCGCTTCTACTGAAGTAGATAATACGACACCACTTGTAGCTACACCAGTTAACACAATATGACGTACTTCTAATCCTCTTAATAACACTTCTAAATTACTTCCTGTAAATGCACTGACACGATGTTTTGTGACAATTGGCTCTTGCTCTTGTCTATTTAATTCTGGATGAATTTGAGTCGCTTCACTGTCTTTTTCCATTGGTGCTTGTTTCTCACGCATAGGTCCAAACATTTTATTATTCGTTGCAATTTCTAATAATCCTTGTGAAAATGCTACACGTACAAATATTACTGGAATATCTTGTTGGCGCGCCTTTTTGATTGCACGTTGGTTAGCTTCGATAATACTATCTTTGTTTTCTAATCCATTCACAATGCCATTTTGCATGTCCATTACTAATAAAGCTGTATTTTGTGGCATATAACTCATCCTTTTTTATAAATTCTAAAATCATATTAAATTATAGACCAACATGGAATTACATTCCAAATCAACAGCACAATAACTTTATTTTTCTAAAACTTCTTTGCCAAAATACACACCAGCTGGCGTTAATTCATGGCTATTGACCCATACTGTTTTCACGTCAGCGCCTAAATCTGTAAATATACGTTCTAATCTTTCGCTTTGTTCAACTGGCACTATTGGATCACTTTTACCCATTGATAATAATAGAGTTACAGCACTAAAATCATGATCACTACTGATTTCTAATGGATATAGCGGCGCATAAAGTAATGCTTTTTTGAACGCTATGTCACTTTTCAACATCATACTAATGGCAATATTAGAACCATTAGAAAATCCTAAAGGTATAATATTATTTATATCAAAATCATATTGTTCGGCCGCTTCTTTTGTAAATTCAATTAACTGCTGCGTGCGATAGTTTAAATCTTCAACGTCATATTGACCTTCTCCATGACGTTTAAAGAATCTGTTCATACCACCTTCTGAAATTTCGCCTCTTACACTTAAAACATTATAATCAGCATTTAATGATTCTGCTAACGGCAATAAATCTTTTTCATCTCCACCTGTACCATGCAATAACAAGAAAGTTGGGGCACCTTCTTGACCTTTTCTAAAAATGTGTTCCATTAACATCATCTCCTAAAGTTTCATATCAGATATTTATAGTCGGTAATTGTCTTTCTAATTCTTCACGTTGTTCCTCAAGACGTGGCGGTAACATAAGGTTACGCCCTAATTTGTCGAATGGTTCATCAATTGTGAAACCTGGACCAACTGTAGCAAATTCAAAGATAATGTTGCCAGGTTCAGCCATATAAACTGCTTTGAAGTAAAAACGTTCTTTGACGTCTGTCAGTTTATATCCTTTATTTGCTAAGCTAGTTCGCCAAGCTAATTGTGTTTGTTTGTCAGGCACAGACCATGCAATATGGTGTACTACGCCTACGCCCCATCTTCCAGCAACGTTTGGAAACACTTTTTTTACTACAACGTGATGTTGCCATTCTCCGACAGTAGCAAGATGTGTTTCATTTGGATTATCGTTAAGTTGTTTTAAGCCCATTTCTGCTGTTAGCAATTGTATCGTTTGTTCAGGCTGCTCGGATAACATTGTCACTCCATGAAAACCAATAATTGCAGCTGTGTCCCTAACGTCAGTATCTTCTACAAGTGCGAGTGATAGTCCATGTGTATCTTTGAACATAAGTGCATTACTATCAAATAATTCCATTCTTGTTACGTGTACATTATGATTTATTAAATGTTGTGCCCAAACATCACTCGTACCTTGAGGAATTCTAAAAGCAATCGTACTAACTTGACCTGCACCCACTCTACCTTTGTATGCATCAGGCCAATTAAAAAACGTCAAAATCGTACCATTATCAACGGAGTCATTTGAGAAATACAAATGATATGTTGATGGATCATCATAGTTCACAGTTTTTTTAATTAATTTTAATTGTAATACATCTCTATAAAACTTAATATTTTCTGTTGGATTACCCACAATAGCTGAAATATGATGAATGTGTTGTATTGCTTTCATACAATTCCTCCTCACTTATTCATGATTACGTGAAGTATCAAATGGTCTAATTTGTGATTCTATATAATCACGTTGTTCTTCTAAGAATGGTGGTAACGATAATCCTTCTCCTAACGTTTCATAAGGTTCATCACCCATAAATCCTGGACCATCTGTAGAAACCTCTATTAATATATGACCAATTCTTGCGTATAATGCTTCGAAATAAAAACGATCCACTAGACCTGAATTTCCAATATTTTGGTTTTGATATTTTTGTAACCATGATTCGATTGCAGCGTGATCTTTCACTCTAAATGAGACGTGATGCACTTCGCCATAGCCTTGTCTAGCGCTATCACTTTCTTTATCATATCTTAAAATGACTTGGCCACCGTTACCGCCTTCTCCGACGTTAAGTAAAGCGACATTTTCATCTTCATTAATCGTTACCATACCATATAAACCTTCTAAAATTTGTTTAAACTCATCAAAATAACTAACTGTTATTTCAATTGGACCTAAACCATAGATTGCTTTATCAGTTGGTACTGGACCTTCTGCCCATGGTTTACCAGGTGCTACGCCAGTATTATTTTCATCAGACACAAGTTGATAAACTTGTCCGTCAGCTTCTTCAAAAGGCAATACTTTTTTATCAAATAGTGTTTGTATACCGTCGTGTTTGATTCCAAAGTCATTGAAACGTTGTTCATAATACGCTAACGCATTATCATCCGGCACTCTAAATGAAGGTCTAGAAATTGAATTTGTACCACTTATACCTTTTGGTACGTTCGGAAAATCAAAAAATGTCATGTCTGTGCCTGGTGATCCTACATCATCAGCAAAAAATGTATGATACGTATAAATATCATCTTGGTTAACTGTTTTTTTAACTAGTCTCATCCCTAATACTTCAGTGAAAAATTTATAATTACGTTCTGCATCGTCTGTAATTGCAGTAACGTGATGAATACCTAATAATTGATTGTTTGTCATTTAAAAAACCTTCTTCCATAAATTTATCTCGATTTCGAGATATAAATAATTATTTTTTAAAGTGCTACGACTTTATTTAGCCTGAGCACTTAATTTCTTTAATATATGTTGTAACGACGCTAACTCTTCTTCTGTTAACACCGCAAAAGTTGATGTTAATGCTTGAGCGTGCTGTGGAAATATTTGATCCATTAATGTGCGACCTTTGTCTGTTAAAGTAGCATTATAAATTCGTTTATCTTTAGGGTCTTTCACACGTGCTACACAACCCTTTTCTTCTAGTTTATCAACAACATAACTAATACTACTGCTTGCAATTAAAACGCGTTGACGTATGCGTTGAATAGGTTGATCTCCTTTGTTATACAACAACTCTAAAACTGCAAACTCCGTCACATTTAAACCATACTGTTTAATATCTTCACGAACTATTTGTTCTAAATAATCTAAAGTGCGATTTAAACCGACAAATGAATTAAGTGATGCTTTCGTTCGATCCATTGTATTATCAACCTCCTATTTATTTCGAATTCGAGATAATTATATGACGATTATAAATTAAAGTCAACATTTAAGTATAAAAAATATATCAACAAATTTTAGTTAACTGTCACTATTCATTTGTTACGGTTTCCTATGTGCTATTTCGTGGTATTTATATGATGTGGAGGTGTCGTAAATGAACCAATTATTTATTAACAACGAATTTATCGAAAGCAAGTCTACAGAATCTATGGACGTAATAAATCCAGCGACTGGAGAAGCATTTGACACGATTACATTTGCTACTGCTGAGGAAGTAAATGATGCAGTAGAAAAATCTAAACACGCTCAGCAAGAATGGGAAAAAGTCACACAACCCAACCGTGCTGAACACGTAAAAATGTTAATTCCTTTATTAGAACAAAACAAAAATGAAATAGCAGAATTCTATGTAAAAGAACAAGGTAAAATTTTATCTTCGGCTATTGGTGAAGTTGATAAAGCGATTCAATTTATCGACTATATGACTAGTTTAAGTATGTCTAACAAAGGCGAAGTATTGCAGAACACACGTGAAAATGAAACGATACAATTAACGAAAAAGCCTATCGGAGTTACTGCCGGCATTGTGCCATGGAATGCACCTATTATGGTGTTAATGCGTAAAGTCATCCCCGCATTAATCACTGGTTGTTCCGTCGTTATTAAACCAAGTGAGGAAACATCATTGCTTACTTTAAAATTAGCACAACTATTTAAACAATCTACAATTCCAGCTGGCCTAGTACAAATATTGCCTGGCACTGGAGAAACTGTTGGCACACAATTAGCTCAACACCCTGATATACAACTTATTTCATTAACTGGTAGTATGAAGGCTGGTAAATCGGTATTTGAAAATAGTGCTAGTAATGTTAAAAAGGTCAATTTAGAATTAGGTGGTAATGCACCTGTATTAGTTACTGCAAATGCCAATCTGGATAAAGCAGTGGATTATATCGTGGCTGCACGTATAAATAACGCGGGTCAAGTTTGTACGTGTCCGGAAAGAATATTTGTTCATGACGAAGTTCATGATGATTTTGTGACTAAATTAACAGCAAAAATGCAAGCATTAAAAGTTGGAGATCCATTTGATGAAAATACTGATTATGGTGCTATTATTAATCAAAAACAACTCGACAGTATCGATAGCAAAGTTAAACAAGCTGTCGACAATGGTGCTAAGTTGGTGTTGGGAGGTAATAAAGTTGATAGCAGTGGTTATTATTATGCGCCGACTATTTTAGATAATGTAAATCCAGACGATGAAGCATTTAAAAGTGAAATTTTCGGACCAGTTATTCCAATTGTAACTTATAATGATTTCGAAGAAGCAATTAACGAAGCGAATCATACGAATGCTGGACTTTCTTCTTATATTTTCTCTGAAAATTTAAAAGAAGTTATGACTGCAACGGAACGACTTAAATTCGGTGAAGTATATGCTAATTGCGAAGCCGAAGAAGTAGTGAATGGCTACCATGCAGGCTGGAGAGAATCTGGTTTAGGTGGCGCAGATGGCATACACGGTTTCGAAGAATATTATAATACAACCGTTTCTTATATTCGCTATGATTAAAATTTAACCACAGAAAAACGCCATTCCTATTGAGTTATCAATAAGAGTGGCGTTTTTTAATATAGTTATTTATTTAATGCAGTATCTAGCGTTTCAATATTATGCTGCATGATTTTTTGGTATTTAACGTTGTTGTTGTCATCCTTATTCCGTGTTGCTAAGTTATTAAAACTTAAAGGTTTCGTTTGTGTTTCCTTTTTAATAATATCGGTCAATTTAGATGAGATATTTTGTTCATATAATACGTATGGTTGGCGTGTTTGTTTAATATTATGAATAATTGACATGATTTCTTGCTGACTTGGATCTTCATTGTTCATTCCCGTCACGCCCACTTGTTTAAAATGATATCGCTGTGCTAAATACCCTAATGAGTCATGCGAAATAACTATCGTTTTCCTTTTAGGGTCTTTAGTAACTTTACTTAATTGTTGATCAATACCTTTTAAATCATTTTTAAGTTGACGGTAATTGTGTTCATAATATGTTTTATGTTGTGGGTCTTTTTGCACTAACTTATTTTTAATCTTTAGCGCAAACTGTTGATCTAACACCGGATCTAACCATACATGAGGATCATTACTCTCTCCTGCATGATGATGTGCGTCGTGACTTTCTTCGTGTTCATCATCTTCATCACCCGGTAATAATTCAGAATGATTCAACCCTTGTGCAACAGGCAATTTAACACCTTTATTACGAATAGCTGATGCTATTTTATGAGCGACGGGGTCTAAATCATCACTTGTGTATATAAATAAATCACTTTTAGCTATATCTATCATGTTCCGCTGTGTTGGTTCATAAGAGTGCGTATCAACACCTGGTGGGTAAATCGATTGTGCATGCACGTATTTGCCACCTATTTGTTGTGCGAAGCTTTGGAAAGCGAACACTGTAGTATAAATATTTAATTTGTTATCTTTTGTTATGGTTTTATGCTGTTTGCTTTGAGAACTACAACTACTTAATATGACACACATCAGTACCAAAGCTAAAAGTGGAAATACTTTCCTCAAAATTTGCCCCTCCAACTCGCTATTATTCCGTTAAAACTATAAACCTCTTTTTTTATAATATCAATAGTAAGACTTATATTAACCTTGAGTTTCGATATATCTGTGTTTGAAAAGAGCCTATCAGTGATATACTTATAGTAGTAATTATATTAGGAGGTAATCATATGGCTGAAATTAAACAAGGTAATAACAAATTTTACATTGGCGATAACGAAAATGACCCTCAAGCTCAAATCACATACGTAACAGTAAACGATAATCAAATTGATATTGATCATACTGGTGTACCTGATGAATTAGGTGGTCAAGGCATAGGATCACAATTAGTAGAATCAGTTGTTAAATATGCACGTGAAAACAATTTAAAAGTAAGTGCTTCATGCCCATTTGCTAAAAAGGTAATAGAGAAAAATGACGAATATCAAGATGTATACGCTGGTTAATAACTATACATTACTTGATCATACTAAATATTTTAAGAGTCTGAGACATAATTGTGTCTTCAGACTCTATTTTTTTAATTTACTATTTTGTCGTGCATGCTTGCCTTGATTTAGGATAGTATGGTTCGAGCCTGTAGTCTCTCACTCATACGATTCCCTCAGGCGTCAGCACTTTACAAAATCGTTACAAATTTCCAATTTCATACAAAAAATAAAGCACGCTCGTATAATTTAATAAACATCACTAAACTAAATTAACGAGGTGCCTTATGTAAAAATTATAACATGTCTCAAATAACGCTATCACTAAATATTGAAGTATTGATTCCTGAAAATGATATTGCACATTATGTTTTTTATTTATTTCCAATTATTCTGTTTAACCGTTTTGTAATCTATACATATTGTTATATATACCGTTTTGAGCAACGAGTTGTTCGTGCGTACCTCTTTCAACAATTTCTCCATGATTTAATACGAGTATT
Organism: Staphylococcus kloosii; assembly: GCF_003019255.1. NCBI lineage: Bacteria > Bacillati > Bacillota > Bacilli > Caryophanales > Staphylococcaceae > Staphylococcus > Staphylococcus kloosii. The sequence continues at coordinate 782,708 of NZ_CP027846.1, read as the reverse complement.
TGGTCTGCATCTTGAATTGTCGAAAGTCTATGTGCAATAGCAATAGTCGTTCTTCCTCGGCGCATCTGACGCAATGATTGTTGTATTTGTTCTTCAGTTTCAGAATCAATATTAGCCGTGGCTTCATCTAAAATTAAAATTTTAGGATCCATCGCAATAGTACGGGCAAAAGCAATTAATTGTCGTTCACCACTCGAGAACGCACTACCTTTTTCAATAACAGCATGCTCATATTGATTGTCTAATCTTTCAATAAATTGATTAGCCCTAACAAATTCTGCAGCAGCTTTTACTTGCTCAAATGTCATCGTTGGATGATACAACTTAATGTTTGATGTGACAGTACCATAAAATATAAAGGCGTCTTGTAATACTAAACCGATTTTATTTTTCATTTCTGCCTTATTTAACTTTTTAATAGATTGATTATCTATTAGAATTTGTCCTTGCTCGAACTCATAAAAACGCATAAACAAATTAATAATTGAACTTTTACCCGAACCTGTATGACCAACTAATGCTACAGTTTCACCAGGATTTACAATAAAACTAATATTTTTAAGTACTTGTGTCTCTCCATCATAACTAAAGCTGACATCTTTAAATTCAACCTTACCATCCGTAATCGTATAATTTGTTTGTGTATCTTGTGCTGGTTCGTAAGTATCATCATCTATCAACTTAAATACACGATTAGCCGACACGAGTGCTTGTTGTAACACATTTAAGTTTTGACTCACTTGGTTGACTGGTTCAAAAAAGCGTTCCATATATTGAATAAAGGCAAAGACAACACCCGCAGTTATAGAAGTGTTGAAGCTAATTATGCCAAAATAAGCCAAAATAACGATAGTAGCTAAAATTGAAATCATACTAATAGCGGGTCTTAATAAAATACTGTCTAATTTCACAGTTTTAAGCATATAACTATAGTGTTCATCATTAATTTCATTAAATTCTCGATTGAGTCGACGTTCTTGATTAAATGCTTGTATAATTTTCATGCCTTCTATAGATTCTGCTAACTTCGTATTTAAGTCAGATAATAACTGTCTTGATTTATTAAAAAGCATGGCCGAGTACTTACGGTAAATAGCCAATAATAGAAAAATAATTGGCATAAACACAAGTGCAATTAACGCGAGCTTTACGTCTAAAACAAACATCATAATATAGCTAGAAATCATCATAAACAATGCCATTAATACTGATGAAAATACATTTATAAACATATCTACGATCGTTTCTGTATCGTTCGTTAAACGTGAAACTATGCTACCACCGGGTACTTTATCGAAATAGCGCATCCCTAGTTTTCCAAGTTTATTAAATGCATCTATTCTTAATTGTTGTATTACTTTAAAAGATAAGTATTGAAACATATAACTATTTAAGTACGTTGCTATTGCACCCAAAATCTGCACAATAATAAATGCCGCTATAAGTAACGTCAATTTATTCCCCGGGAAATGTCTTGGCGTTAAAAAATTATCTAAAAATATTTTAATCAAATAAGGTCCTGCCATACTTGCTACTGTTGAAATAGTAAGCATAATAAACGCAAGTGCAATAGTACCTTTGTAAGGGACGGTATACTTAAACAATCGTTTAATCGTGGCACTTTGTTGTTTAGCCGATAACTTAATCATCTCACTCATCTTGACCATCCCCCTTCGTCAAGTCATCTAAGTTTTGAGAATACTTTGATTGTAATGCTTGTGCCGTGTAGGTATCGTAATACCAACCTTTATTGTCCATTAATTGTGTATGCGTACCTCTTTCGACTATTGTTCCTTGATCCATAACTAAAATTAAATCTGCATCTTTTACTGCACTCATACGATGCGCAGTAATAATATTTGTTTTCTTGCTTCTTAATGTTTGTAAATTAGTTAATATGGCTTCTTCAGTTTGTGCATCCACTGCCGATAAGGAGTCATCTAATATGAGCACCTCTGGGTCTAACAATAAGGCACGTGCAATAGATATACGTTGTTTTTGCCCGCCTGATAGCGAAACACCACGTTCGCCAACAACTGTATCATATCCTTGTGGAAACGCACTAATATCATCATGAATATGACTCATCTTACTTACATGATAAAGTTGTTGGTCTTGAACTTCTATATTACCAAAGGCAATATTGTTTCGAATTGTTGTCGAGAATAAGAAGTGCTCTTGTGGCACATAGCCAAACTGTGTTCTTAAAGCACTACGACTATAAGAAGATATAGGCTTGCCATTATATGTGATATCTTCTGGTCGTAACGTATCAAATTCTCTTAACAATAGTTTAATCAACGTACTTTTTCCTGAACCGGTTCTACCCACTACACCTACTGTAGTCCCACTTTCAATCGTAAAATAGACATCTTTCAGTCCTCTAGATTCATAGCCAGGATAATGAAATGTAGGAATATTGAATTGAATGTTACCTTGCGGTAAATCATCTAAAGTATAAGATGTATCGATAGCATTCGGTGTATTTAAAATATTATCTATACGTTCGTATGAAGCTTTTGCTCTTTGAACTATATTAAAAAAGAGACCTAACGCAAGCAAAGGCCATACTAACATGCCTAGATATGTAGAGAAGGTAATAAGTTGTCCTAATGTAATTGTTTGTGCAAAAACCATATGTGCACCAAAGGCTATGGCTAAAAATTCACTTGTACCAAACACTAACATGATTGTCGGGTCGAACAACGAATCTACTTTCGCAACCGTTAAATTTTTCTTAACCACATCATCACTTAAATTACGAAAATCTGCTTGGTCCTCTTGTTCATAACCAAAAGTTTTAGTCACTTTTATACCAGCAACACTTTCTTGCGTCTTATCATTCAACCTACTGAAAGCAGCCTGTGCTTTTTTAAATCCTTTGCTCAGTAATCTGCCATAATACCGCGTTAACAACACCATAATTGGTAACGGAATTAACACAATAAGTGTCAATTGCCAGCTTATTGTAATCGCCATCGTAATAATAACCATACCGCCAGTTATTAGTGAATCAGCAATCATTAAAATTCCTGCTCCAGCTGCATTTTGTACTGCATTAATATCATTTGTCGCATGAGCCATTAAGTCTCCCGTACGTCTTTTTTGGAAAAATTGTGCGCTCATTTCGGTATATTTATGATATAAATATCTTCTTAAAATATTGCCTAATTTTTGACTCGTTCCAAATATAGAAATACGCCAAATATAACGACTTATGTATATTAAAACAGCTGCTACAGCTAAAATAATCAAATATATTGTTAGTAATTGAGGCGTCAATGTTTTCTTCGTAATACCATCTATCGTTTTACCAATTATTTGAGGTGGTAACAATTCTAATAATGCTATGAAGAGCAACATAATAAGTCCTAAAATATAATATTTCTTTTGTGCTTTAAAAAACCAAGCCAGTTTGAAAAACACATCCATACGCCCACCCCTTTACTCTTTATTATGTTACATAATATCACAATAGTAATCGAAAAAGTTAAATTACTCATTTATTTTTATTCAATACTAAAAAAATATTACATAATATTTATTAAAACATTTTGTCCAGTCAAACTTATTTATTGACTAAACTTCCTAATTGCTATAAATTTAACTTGTATCAAAAATAAATACAAGTAAATAGATAAGAGGTATGTATATGACATTTCATGATAAAACTGCTACTCAAGTAACAGGTATAACACTAAACGTACAAAATTTAGAACAAATGACGCAATTTTATACAAACTTATTAGGTTTAAAAATAATAGACGAACAAACAAATACCATAGTCTTAGCAATAGGAAATGGTGGTCATACTTTAACGCTTCAACAAATTGACAACCCTCGTAGACCATCTGTAACTGAAGCTGGTTTGTTCCATATCGCACTATTATTGCCTACTAAAGCTGATTTGGCTGATTTTTTACATTATGCATCTTCACAAGGTGCACAAATTGGAGGAGGAGATCATCTTGTCAGCGAAGCACTTTACCTTAATGACATTGAAGGTAATGGTATTGAAGTATATTACGACCGTAACCCTGAAACATGGCAATGGCAAGATGGTTTTGTAAAGATGGATACGCTACAAGTAGACGTCGAAGATTTATTATCACAACGTACAGTAGATGGTTGGACTGGTATGCCAGACGAAGCTCAAATAGGACACTTACATTTAAAAACGGTGAATCTTGAAGAAGCTCGTCAATTTTATATTAATGAGTTAGGGCTTCAACATATTTCAAAATTTCCACAAGCTTTATTTATGTCGACGAATAATTATCATCATCATATTGCCGTAAACACTTGGCAATCTAACAAAAAAAGAATCGATAATGATCAAAGTCTAGGACTTACTCACATTGATATTTATAAACCCAACACTACTCATAAAAATTTAACTAGTCCTGAAGGCGTTGCTGTTACTCTTCATAGTAATACGTCGGTAGTGCCAAACTAATAATTAATAACAAGTGCTAACAATGTCATCTCGTATCAGAGGTTGATTGCTAGCACTTGTTTATATTGTTATTTATTTACTACAAATTCTGAATCCCCATGACGTAATATTTCCATCGTACTATTTAAACTTCGTTCTACTAAATTTTCAACGGACTCATTAGTATAAAATGCGATATGTGGCGACAATAGTATGTCATCTCGTTCCATTAATGATGCTAATAAGTCGTCTTCAATTTCTTTAGAGCTCCAGTCTTTCCTAAAATAAGTTGCTTCGTTTTCGTACGTATCAATAACCGCACCACTTAATTTATTAGTATCTAATGCTTGTATCAATGCCTCTGTATCAACAAGAACGCCACGTGCACAATTAATAAAAATTGCCCCATCTTTAAAATGACTAAACATCTCTTGATTGAACATCTTTATAGTATCTTTCGTGGCTGGTGTATGCAATGTTACGATGTCTGCATCTTTAACCGCTTCTTGTACCGTATCTTTATATGTAATAAATTTTTCAGCTTGTGGGTTAATTTGTATATCATAACCGATAACATCACATCCCATATGATGAAATAATTCAGCAACTATATAACCGATTCTTCCAGTACCAATTACTGCAACAGTGAGTCCTTTAATTGGACGCGCCATAATCGTTGGTTGCCATCTAAAATCCTGTTTAGCAACGTGTTGTTGTACTGTTGGCACCTTTCTAACAAAATATAAAGCTCCTGTTAAAGCATACTCTGCTATAGAATTCGGCGAATAACTTGGTACGTTAGTAACTTTAATACTATTTGCTGTTGCCTCCTCTAAATCATACATATCAAATCCTGCGCTTCTTTGCGCTATTTGTTTAATACCCATATCATTTAAATCTTTTAGTAAGCTATTATCAAATGGACCATTATGACTTAAGCATAAACCATCATATCCAGAAACCTCATTGATATTGTCACGGGTAAGTGAATCTGGTACATAATCTACCTCTACATTATTTTCGTTTGCCCACTTTTCAACGAATGGCGCTTCATCATTACCGACATCAAATAATTTTAACTTCATAACTATTGCCCCTTTTTGATGTTGTTAGTAATGTTATACCCTGTATGTTACATTTAAAAAACTGACCTATGACTAGGCCAGTTTTAATTAGTTATACCATTCAACTATATCTTCTTGTGGCTGACGTACTTTGGCTTTTGGCTCTGTTTCTCTGTAACCAAACGCTACCATTGTGGCAGGTACGAAGTGTTCCGTATCAAGAATACCTTCATTAGCTAATAATTCCGTTACACCGTCATAGTCAAATCCTTCTATAGGACAAGAGTCGATACCTAAAAATGCTGCAGTAGTCATCATGTTACCTAAAGCAATATAAGATTGTTTACTTGCCCAATCGACTAATGTACGCTCATTATCATTAATGTGTGCACTTGTTTGGAAATTATCATATTTTTCCTCTACTGCAGGAATAGTTGCAGGATCGTATTGTTTTATATCATGAATCATATGTTGCACATAATCTGATTTAGAAGTCACATTTTTACGCGCTAATATTAAAACGAAATGGCTTGCTGTGTCTAGTTGTCCTTGTGCACCCCAACTAATTTCTCTTAATTTATTACGTAATTCACGATTTTGAATCACTATAAATTTCCAAGGCTCTAAACCTAAAGAACTTGGAGATAAACGCCCTGTTTCTAATATAGTATTAAAATCATCATCACTTACTGTTTTAGTTGCATCAAAACGTTTGGTAGCATGTCTGAATTGAAATGCATCTAAAATAGTTTCTTTTATATTTGTCATTACTTTGTTGCCATCCTTTCATGTTTAAATTTAACTATCGTTAGTATAATAGATACATTACGTATGCTTAAAATAATATGTTTATACACAATAGTTTCAACATATATTTATTTATTTTTGAGGACTTGCGTTTCGATAACAGTTAACACACCTTGTTCATCATTTGAAGGTGCAACATAATTTGAGACATCAAATAATGACTGATCTTCACTGTTTTGCATAACGTAACTATATTCTGCAAGTGCCAACATATCGTAATCATTATTTGCATCGCCAAAAGCCATCAATTGTGAAGCAGATAAGTCCCATTTAGCTAACAGTCTTTTTAATGCATTACCCTTTGTCATATTTGGAATAATAACATCGACACTATCACGTCCACTAGAAACAAGACCGATGTCATTTTCAAATTTTTCTTGTAACTCTGTGTCTAATTTTGGATGTGTTTGTCTATTAATGTTAAAAGCAACTTTAACATATTCATCTTGAGGCAACGTGGCAAATGAATCTATTTCTTGTAGTTGTCTATAATAGAAATGTGCATCTTTTTTAAATTTATCATCTGTACTTTTTAATATGTAAGCACTTTTTAGACCACAAACAATAATTTCTGACATACCTCGTTCGAAATGTATATAATCAATTAAATTTTTATAAACATCAAAATCAAAAGCTTTATAATCATATAATTCATTTCCGTTATAAATTACCGCCCCATTTTCCGCAATAAAAAACATATCACGTTCTCCAAATATCGATAATAATTTGGCATATTGATTACCACTTGCAGCGATAAATTTTGTACCTTGTTGTTGTAATTGTTGGAATATACGATTAAAACGTGTTTCATCATAGTTCTTATTGCTATCTAAAAATGTTCCATCCATATCAACTGCGATTGCTTTTATCATATTTACCCCTCAAAGTTTTATTTTGTATTTATGTTCATTATATATATTTCAAATATGCTTTCAAAGTAACAATACATGAAATAAAAAAAGTCTAGATTAAGTTATTACCATCATAGTAATATACTTAATCTAGACATATGAGTTATTCGCTTAATTGTTGGACAAAAGTAGCATAGTCCTGCTGATTAGCTTCTAGTAATTCTGAATCGATATTCAAAGTACTATATAGTTTATGCGTAGCGACATATTGAGCACCTACGAATCTCGCTGTTGCCTTTAAAGGTGTTAGCAACGTATCGATTGTATATTGTACATTTCCCTCTGTAGTATACGCCGACTCGGGTGATCCTATTGAAACTGCAGCTGCAAACTTTTTATCTTTCAACGCGTTACCTGTTGAGCCGTATGCCCAACCGTAAGTGAATACTTCATCAAAGTATTGTTTTAATAATGGCGGATAACTATACCAATATAATGGAAATTGGAAAACGACATTATCATGAGCAGCTAAACGTTCTTGCTCTTTAGCAACATCTATTTTCCCATCTGGGTAAGTAGCATAAAGCTCATGAATTGTAACAGATTCTCCAATATTTGTTAGTTTTTCTTTCCAAGCTTTGTTTACTGTTGAATTATCAATATCTGGGTGAGTTATGATGACTAAGGTTGACATTAATTTCTTCCTCTCTATGTTAGTTAATTAATACCAACCTATATTACATAACCACACCATTTTTGCATAATTTTTTGCCTGAAAATTTTAACTTAAGCTTTCGCTTCTGTATTTTTAACTTTAGATATATATGTTGAAGGTTTATTTTTCTCATAGATTGTAAGTCCAGTAATATCTTTATTATATTTTGGTGCCAAGAAGCTAGCAAAGTATGAGGCACCAAATGCGATAACAAATGATAAGATTGAAACGATAAATGGTGAGTTATCTCCACCAAATTTATTCATTGTATATGCGACTATCGCCCCTAAAATTAAACCAACGATAATACCAAAGCTGTTTGCACGTTTCGTAAAAATACCTACGGCGAACACACCTGCTAATGGTACACCAAATAGTCCAGTAATTAATAAGAATAAATCCCATAAATCGTTTGAATTTGACGCGATGAGGTAAAGTGACATTACATAACCAAAGATCCCTGCAATGATAATGACCCATCTGGCAAATTTAACTTCTTCTTTTTCGCTTCTTTTACTAAAGAATCTATGTTTAATATCAACAGATAAACAAGCTGAAATTGAATTCAAGCTTGATGAAATTGTTGACTGTGCAGCAGCAAATATTGCAGCAATAACAATTCCACCTACAAATGGAGGCATTTCAGTTAATACAAAGTACGGTACGATTGAAGATGTATTAAAACCTTTTGGCAGACTATCCGCATGACGATAGAATGAATACAACATTGTACCCATACCATAGAAAATTGGTGCAGAGATAATTACTAATACGCCGTTTGTCCATAAAGATTTAACTGTTTCTTTAAATGAAGGTGATGCTTGATAACGTTGTACAACATCTTGACTCGCCGTATATTGATGCAAATTATTAAAAATATTCCCAATAAAAATAACAGGTATTGCTGCTGCGGCGCTGTTAATTTTCCAGTTATCGGCACTAATGACTTTATTATGCTCTATTGCATCGTGAGCCATTATATGGAAACCGCCAGGCATATAAATAATACCAAGAACGATAATTAAAATTGCTCCACCTAATAAAATAACACCTTGGATAAAGTCACTCCATACGACCCCTTCAAAACCACCAAGGAAGGTATAAACGATACATAATAAACCTACTAAAGTAACTACAAGATATGGATTCATATCAGATACTGAAGTAATAGCTAATGTTGGTAAATAAATTACGATAGCTATTCGACCTAAATGGAACAGGACAAATAGTAATGATCCAATTACTCGAATACTCGGTCCAAAACGTGCTTCTAAATATTCATAAGCTGAGGTGATTTTAAGTTTTTTAAAGAATGGTACATAAAAATAAATTAGTAATGGAATAATAGCAATAATTGCTACATTACCTGCGATATAAGACCAATCTGTTAAAAACGCTTTTTCTGGTGTAGACATATAAGTAATGGCACTTAATGTCGTTGCGTAAATAGAAAAACCTACAGCCCAAGATGGTAATCTACCACTTGCAGTAAAGAAACTTTCGGTATTTTTACCTGCACGCTTAGTAAAGTATGCACCTACTAATAACATGATAAACAGATAGATAAATAACGCGACCCAGTTCCATGCGCCAAATCCCACTTGTTGCATAATAGCTCATCCCCTTTGCTACATTCTATAGATTATATTGTTTAATTAATGTTTCTAATCTTTGTCTATTGTCTTCATTAAATGGTTTAAATGGACGTTTTGGCAAACCACTTTCTAATCCTCTAGAAGCAAGAATTTCTTTTAATGAACCATGCAGACCCATTTCTAATACAGGTGCAATAATGTCGTTAGTTTCATGTTGTAATTCATATGCTTTGTCGATATTACCTTGTTGTGCATTTTCAAAAATTTCACGTGCACGTTTACCGTTAACGTTGTAAGTAGAACCGATAGCACCATCAACGCCTGAAATTGCTGCCTGAACTAACATTTCATCAAAACCGGAAAGGATTAATTTATCTGGGAAGTTTTTACGAATTCTTTCAAGTAAGAAGAAATCAGGAGCAGTGTATTTAACGCCAATAACTCTTTCGTTTGAGAATAACTCTTCGAATTGATCCATTGAAATATCAACACCTGTTAATCCTGGAATCGCATAAATAATTAAGTCATTTTGAGTTTCTTTAATAAGTTCGAAATAGTAATCTTTGATTTCTTCGAATGAGAAAGGATAATAGAACGGTGTTACTGCAGAAATTGCATCGTAGCCTAATTCTGTAGCATATTTACCTAACTCGATTGCTTCATTTAAGTCTAAAGAACCAACTTGTGCGATTAATTGCGCTTTATCTCCAACCGCTTCTTTAACAATTTTGAAGATTTGCTTTTTCTGAGCAGTACTAATTAAAAAGTTCTCCCCTGAACTTCCGTTAACATACAAGCCGTCTAAACCTTCATTATCTATAGCATTTAATGCAAATTCTTTTAAAGCTTTTTCTTTAACTCGACCTTGTTCATCATAAGGAACTAATAATGCTGCATATAAACCTTTCATTTCTTCACGCATAATATAAAACCCTCCGCTTTCATAATGTCGAAACGTAACTATTCAATAAATAGTTCGTTAAAATTTTTACTTTACAGGTTGAATTGTAAACGCTAACATTTAACTTATCAATAGAATTTTGAAAATATTAATCAATTAAACGATAAGTTTCTGAAAATTTTTTTCATAACGAAGCGAAAAACACCTTTGAGGAGGAGCAAAATGAGTATTTATAAAGTGGCAGTTGATATTGGTGGCACAAATATCAAATCGGCAGTTATCAACGCCAATGATTTATCATTTATCGAAAATAACAGTGTGGCAACACCTAACAATGACACAGAATTAATCATCGACGAAGTTTATCGTATTGTTAAATATTATAAAGACAAATATGACATCTCTAATTTAGATTTAGGTATTTCAAGTGCAGGCGTGATTGACTCCGCAGCAGGAAGTGTAGTATATAGTGGTCCGACTATACCTAATTATAAAGGGACAAACTTTAAAGATTATTTGGCGCCGTTATATTCTAATATTGCCGTTCTTAATGACGTAAACGCGGCATTACTTGGGGAGTTAACTTACCATAATTATCAACAAGATAATATTTTTTGCTTAACTATCGGTACTGGTATCGGTGGTGCATTTTATAATCGTACTTTGGGGATTCATACAGGTGCCAGACACCGTGCTAATCAAATTGGTTATTTACTTTACGACAGTCATAGTGAAACGACTTTCGAAACGCGAGCTTCTACTTCGGGCCTTAAACAACTAATGGAAGTAAAAAATTATCCATACGATTCAAATGTAAAACAGCTCTTTAAAGATGCTAAACAAGGCGATACATTGGCTAACGACATATTAAACGAATGGAGCGCTTATTTAGCTGAAGGGATTGCACAAATACAAATTATTTATGATCCCGACGTCATTCTTATTGGTGGTGCAATATCAGCACAGGGCGACAATCTATTAAATTATATTGTTCCTAAATTAGAATGCTATTTACCACATAATTATGGTCACGCACAAATACAAACTGCTTTGTCACTAAATAACGCAGCACTTATTGGTGCAATAGCTAACTTGCTTTAATTATGAAAGACTCTTTCAATTTTTAAATAATTGTGAAATATAAAAAGACGAGACATCCATTGATGCCTCGTCTTATTTATTACAAAGTCACTACTATAAAACTACGCTCCCTATTACATATTTTTATCGTTAATGCTTTATAAATGCGTTACTTATACTTCATTATCTTCTTTTAACTTATTAAAAATAACATCGTCTACATAAATATCTACGTTTGGGTGTTGATGCAATATAGATGCAGGTAAATCAGTTGCAACATCACCTTGTAATAAGCGTTTAACGGCGTCTATCTTTTTAGCACCAAAGGCTAATAATACTATATGTTTAGCTCCCATGATAGATGATAAGCCCATTGATACTGCTTGGACTGGTACATCATCAACGTTATCAAAGTTTACACTATTAGCATGAATTGTAGATGGTGTTAAATTAACTACGCGTGTACGACTATTAAACGAAGTACCTGGTTCATTGAATCCTATATGGCCGTTTTCTCCAATACCTAATAGTTGTAAATCTATTGGCCCACACTGCTCAATTTTTTGTTCATAATTATATGCTTCCACTTCTAAATCTGGACCTACACCACTAGGTATATGAATATTATTGTCGTTCCAACTATCGTTATATTTAAATAAACGTTGTTGCATATATTCATGATAACTTTGCTTATCTTCGGGACTTAAACCTACATATTCATCTAAATTAAATGTTACAACATCATTCAAATCTAAATTATTAGCATTAATTAACTCAACCAAATATTGGTATAGTTCAGTCATTGTTCCACCCGTAGCTAAACCTAATACCGTATTTGGTTTTGAAATAATTAGTTTTACAATTTCTGTAGCGACATGTTCACTTGCTAATTGTTTATCTTTTAAATTAATAACTCTCATATTTATACCACCCATTTTATATAGCTTCATGTCTTATACATTATCTATACTATACTTCTTTATATTAATTATTGATTATTTTGCTCTAGTAATTCTTCGACTTCATTTTTGATAACTGTTACATGAGGTCCATAGATTACTTGTACACCATTCCCTTTTTGTACTACACCTCTTGCATCAGTAGATTCAAGTTTTTCTTTATCTACGACATCATTGCTTTTTAATGTGACTCTTAAGCGTGTCGCACAGCAATCAACGACTTCGATATTTTCTTTGCCGCCTAAACCTTCGACAATTGTTCTTGCACGTTCTGTAGCATCAACTTGTTGTACTGCAGCTTTTTCTTCTCTACCTGGTGTGTTCAAATTCAACTTCACAATCAATACTCTAAAAATAACGTAATAGAGTATAAACCAAATTATGCCAATAGGTATTACTAATAAATAGTTTGTTTTACTGTTGCCTTGTAAAACACCAAATAATAGAAAGTCGATAAATCCACCACTGAACGTTTGGCCAATCGTAATGTTAAAAATGTCGGCCATCATAAACGCTAAACCATCTAAAAATGCATGAATAATATATAATACTGGCGCAACGAATAAGAAACTGAATTCTAATGGTTCCGTAATACCAGTTAAGAATGAAGTAAGTGCACCTGATAACATCAGTCCGCCTACTACTTTTTTATATTCTGGTTTAGCAGTATGGTAAATCGCCAATGCGGCACCACATAAACCAAACATCATCGTAATAAAACGGCCTGACATATAACGAGAAACACCTGAATAAAATTTAGTCACATGACTATCGCCAAGTTGTGCAAAGAAAATATTTTGTGTACCTTGTACAAGATGACCTTTAATTTCCATACTGCCTCCAAGTGCAGTTTGCCAAAATGGCAGATAAAAAATATGATGCAAACCAAATGGTCCTAATAAACGTAATATAAATCCAAAGAAAAATGTGCCGATTACCCCCGTTTTATTAACTAAGCCCCCAACATTAAAGATCCAATGTTGAACAGTTGGCCAAATAAAGAACATCACAACGCCTAATACTATCGAAGCAACGGCAGTGACAATTGGCACAAATCTTGAGCCACCAAAGAAACCAAGATATGGTGGTAACTCAATTTTATGAAATTTATTATGAAGACTTGCAGTCATAACGCCGGTAATAATACCACCAAAAACCCCAGTCTCGACGGTTTGAATACCTAAGACCATACTTTGACCATGTTCTGGTAAATTACTTTTAGCTAGCGTGTCAGTTATGTTTAGCAAACCATTCATTGACGCATTCATGATTAGAAATCCTAACATCGCAGCCAAACCAGCAGTTCCTTTATCACTTTTTGCTAAGCCGATAGCAACACCAACTGCAAATATAACGGCTAAGTTTTGAAAAACAATATTGCCTGCCGACGACATTAAAGTAAATATATTTTGTAATAGTCCAATATCTAACATCGGATAGGCTTTTATTGTGTTAGGATTACTCAATGCCCCGCCAATACCTAATAGCAAACCTGCCGCAGGTAAAATAGCGATTGGCAACATAAATGATTTCCCGAATTGTTGAGCTTTTTCAAAAATGTTTTTCACTCTGCCACCCCCTGATTACCTATAATATAGCTCGAGCAAAAATTATTATCAATATACTTTTATAATATGAAAAATATTTTCAATTATTATAATCATATTCTATTAAAGCACTCTGTATTATTGATTTTTATCACTTAAAATAACATCTGTCGTTTTGTTATAAATTTTATGCAGATGTGCATCATCTAATAATAAATAACTAACTATATCGATTAAAAATAACGTCGCTATTTGTGTATTAACAAAGCGACTATCATTCGTTCTAGATTGATCAGTCGTAATTAATACTAAATCTGCACATTTAGTTAATCCGCTACCTTGGTAGTTAGTAATTGCCACGACAAAAGCGCCCTTGTCATGTGCAATATTCGCAGCAGTAATCAGTTCGTCCGTTTCACCACTATTTGAAATGGCGACGAAAGTATCGGAAGCAGTTAATAGTGAAGCAAATATTTTCATTTGATGCGAATCAGTAGAAACATTTCCTTTTAATCCCATACGCATTATTCTGTAATAAAATTCTGTTGCTGAAAGTCCTGAACTCCCTATGCCAGCAAATATAATTTGTCTACTACGCATAATTTGATTTACAAAACTCTTAATACTACTATCAGAAATAAATTCACCTGTTTGTTGAATCGTGTTTTGATGATAATTATGGATTTTTTGTATTAATGGGCTGTTTTCAATTTCATTATTCGTCATCTCTTGTAATAAATTAAATTTCATATCTTGAAAGTTTTCATATTTTAACTTATTAGAAAACCTTGTAACCGTAGCAGGTGATGCACCTACAGCATGAGCCAATGAATTTATAGTTGAGAATGTATCGTCAAACTCACTGCTTTTTATATATTCAACTATTTGTTTATCTGTCTTTGTAAATAAATGTTTATAGCGTTGTACTCTATTATCAAATTTCATTATGATATCCCCCTTTAATTTATATATATTGTAATATAAAAGAAAAACTTTTTCATTATAAGACAAACTATTGATTATTATTTTCTTAATGTTATATTGTACTTATTGTAAAAAGCACAACACTATTTTTATAAATTCTATGTAATGGAGCGTGTATATATTATGTTACCTCAGGGACTTATAGTTTCATGCCAAGCTTTACCGGACGAACCTCTACATTCGTCTTTCATCATGTCAAAAATGGCATTAGCTGCTTACGAAGGTGGAGCGGTAGGAATTAGAGCAAACACGAAAGAAGATATTAGTGCAATTAAGTCCACAGTTGACTTACCTGTTATTGGTATTGTTAAAAGAGACTATGATAATTCAAAAGTATTTATCACAGCGACGTCTAAAGAAGTTGATGAATTAATTGAAAGCCAATGTGAAGTTATAGCACTTGAAGCTACTGATCAAGAACGCCCTAAAGAAACATTAACTGAATTAGTAGACTATATTAGAACAGAAGCACCAAACGTAGAAATTATGGCAGATATTTCTACTATCGAAGAAGCAAAATATGCTGAAGAATTAGGCTTTGACTATATAGGTACTACGCTAAGAGGTTATACTTCATATACAAAAAGTCATAAGCTTTATGACAATGATTTTGAATTTTTAAAATCAGTGCTTGAAACCGTAAATACGAAAGTAATTGCTGAAGGTAATGTTATTACGCCTGAAATGTTTGCGAGAGTTACAGAATTAGGCGTTCATTGCACAGTTGTTGGCGGAGCAATTACAAGACCAAAAGAAATAACAAAACGTTTTGTTGATGAACTAAAATAATAAAATGAAAAAAGACTAGGACATTAAAGCGATGGATACGCCATTACTTTGTCCTAGTCTTTTTAAATTGCTTGCGCAATAAATATTTTTCTATCATCCCATTCACCTGTTTGTTTATTATAATTATCACAAGTGATGAGTGTTAGTTGATTTTTTTGTCCCTGATGTTCATCGAGTACATGTACATCAGAAGGCTTTACATCGTATATTTTTACTATTTTATATTTTCTTGTCTGATTGCCTACTTTAAAATAAACTTTACTATTCTTCTTGGCCGCCGGTAAATTGGTAAATTGGTAATGCGTTCTATCCGTAAAAGTATGCCCTGCAATGGCAATATTTTGATCATCGAGTGATTCATCGTCTTCTGCAAAACTCACACCACGATTAAGTTGTGTAGGTGTCGCTGGTCCTGGGTATACTGGCGTTTTAATTTTAGCGTCAGGTACAGAAAGAACGCCTGCCGCCTGCGATTTATCTTTAGGTATAGTTACCTTTGACTGATGTGTATGCTTTTTTTCGTACTGCGTAATTTGTTGCTGATCATGACGCTGTTGTAGATAATTTTCTATATGAGGCTTTATAAAAATGGCAATCGCCGCTAAAATTAGCAAAACCCCTATGACGGTCATGGCTCTGTTAGTCCATCGTTTCATGCATAACTCCCTTTATCAATTTAGTTATTATTAAATATAGCACGATATAGAAAATTTTTTAAGCTACAATTCGTTTATTTACATGTTAAGAGTGCTTACACTAATTTGCAATTATAATAAATTCCCTGTAAAAAGAAATTAATAAATAAAAACAAAGGGATGATAGTATGATACGTTTTGCTACTAAAGAAGATCTACCTGCCATATTAGAAATATATAACGATGCCATATTAAATACTACAGCAGTATATACTTACGAGGCACAAACACTTGAGAACAGAGTCCAATGGTTCGACACTAAAACAGCTAATAGTGAGCCTATTTTTGTCTATGAATTAGACAATAAGGCGGTCGGGTTTGCAACTTATGGTTCATTTAGAGATTGGCCAGCATATCAATATACAATTGAACATTCAATTTATGTTGATAAAGACTATCGTGGAAATGGCATTGCACAAAAATTATTAACTGAATTGTTAACTGATGTAAAAGCTAAAGGCTATAAGACCATTGTAGCTGGAATAGATGCCACAAATGATAAAAGTATACATCTGCATAAAAAATTCAATTTCTCTTATTCAGGTACAATCACAAATGTAGGCTATAAATTTAATCAATGGTTAGACTTAGCTTTCTATCAATTAGATCTAACTGAATAATTCAAACGCTATATTTTAACCAGTACATTAAGTCGGTAGTACATATCGATAGCTATGTTACTGGTTTTTTATTTTCTCATTTCTAACCATTTTACTAATTCATTAAGGTTATTCACCGTAATCGTTGGAGACGCACCATTTTCATCAAATATTTCATTATTTCTATTAACCCATGCCGTATCAAAGCCAAAGTTTGCAGCACCATTTACGTCCCACGTATTAGATGAAACAAATAAAATTTCGCTTCTTTTAACTTGATAATATTTTAATACGAGTGCATAACTTGCTGGACTCGGTTTATATTGTTTAACTTCATCAACACTCATGATGGCATCGATATGTTCTGATATAGCTGAATTATCAACTAAAGTTCTTAGCATATTATCATTACCATTAGATAATATAGCCAATTCTAGATTTTTATTTTTTAATTCGACAAAAGACTTAGGTATTTCTTTAAAATAATCTAAATGTAAATAACCATCGAATAATTTATTAATATCTTCTCTACTATGTTTAACTTCATAAACATCCAAAGCATAGCGCAAAGCGTTTTTTGTTACTTCATCATAACGAATATATCGTTGCATCACTTGTCTTAATGCGGCGTGGTGTAATTGCGTTTTTCTCCAAAGATTAGCTATTTCTTGTGCATGCTCAGCATCATACTGTTCAAGATAATTGCTAATTGAATTCACATCAAACATTGTGCCATATACATCAAAAACGATTACTTTATACATATCACTGGCCCCCTCTTAAACACACATACTTATTATTTATTTAGCCATTATTTAAAATTTGAAACAATACATTTGCTACAACACAAAATTGTTACCATCAATTTGTGCATGTTCGTTTCGTCGTTAGCATAATTTCTAATTGTTAATATTATATAATGACCTACCATATTCATTCATTCTACATGCATATTTATTACTAAAATTTATGTTTACTTCAAAATATATAAAACTGACCTCTTATTTTATTACTATTACACATTATCTAATTAATAATAAGTTATTAGCCTCCATAATTGTTAACGTAACAGTTAAAATAAATTAAACAACTAATTATATGAGGTTTTATTATGACGAGTACACTTTCAATTCTTAATAATGTTACTACGCCACTTAAGCGTTGCATTAATGAGGTCATCATTTTAATACCCCTTGCAGAAACAAATGTAGTCAATTTAAATGGCACCATCCACAATATTCAAAATGGACTTATAATTAATAATTGTGATCTTTACCAATATCTCCACATTAATGAACTTATTGAGTTGAGAATTCCCTTAACGTTATTTATAGAACGTGAACCGTCACTTGCAAATTGTTATTTCGATTTTGATTCGCTCAATAATCCAAATATATTGCATAGCATTCTTACGCGTTATCTATGCATTCATTATAGTAATACAACAATTTCAACGGGTGACATTGGCAGCATAATTTCCCTATTACTTAAAGAGGCGAAATGTACTTTGCCACATCAATATTTACCGCAGTTTACAGCAAAACATAAATTGTTGAATGATATACTAACTTATATTAATCAACACTTGAACGATGACATACATACTAAGACCGTCGCACAAAACTTTTTCATTTCACAATCTTATATTTCCATATTATTTTCAAATATCATACACATGCATTTTAAAAATTATGTAATCAGTCTAAAAATAGCACTATCATTATATGATTTGTTGTCACCAAACCAAAGCATACAAAGCGTCGCAAGAACATACAGCTTTATGAATTTAAGCACCTTTACTAAACATTTCAAAACATACTTGAGCGTCCCTCCTAAAGTGTATATTCATCAATTCAATAGTCAAATGTCCATTTGTCAAAGTTCTTTAAGCATCAACTCAATAACAAAGGATTATTATAAGTTGATTACACATAACCAACAAAAAACGACTACGCCATTACCTTATACATTAAATTTAAACTCGTCTGAGCACACTAAAGTATTACCTATACCCATGACGTTTATCACCATTAAAGACATTGCGATGTTAAGTAAGTTAATACATATTCAAGACGCTTATTTTAATTTAACGCATTTTACTAAGCCACATATATACATAGAACAACTGAAATCAAGTGACCTTACACCTTTCAATGTAAAATTGATATTAGCAATACTTCCTAAACTAAAAAGCAAAGATTGTTGTTTAGTATTGCCGATATATTCTTTAGAATTTTATCAATTAGTCGAACGACAATTATTAAATATCATAGCTAATGACTGTACTTACTACTCATATTATCAAGCTATTAAATTGGTTATACATAATGATGACTTATCAGATACACAACATGAAGATTTAAAACAACTTATACGTCATCGTTATCCTAATATTAGTTTAGGTGTTGAATTAGATAATTATATAAATCATCCACAAAGTAACTTTGCGTCCATTACTAATTTAGTGCGTGACTTAAATGTAGACTTTTATATAATTAACCAAAATTTCTCTACATTAATTTACAAATTAACTCACACGACACACAATACTAACGATTGTGAAGCTTTACAGTCATTTATCAAAGACCTTAAAGAATATGCTAAGTTACTCATATTCACCCGTATTTCTGTGAATGATATTAATAGTTATTTCAATTCTTATACAGAAATGACTACCGTAAAAATCGCACATTTTCTAATTGAATTAACACAACAAATAGGAGGATTGGGTTTCCCTTTCTTACTAGAAGACAATGATGATATTGCAATATTAAATACATCGACTAGCGGTCTATCGCTCGTTCACATATATAGCATGCTTCTACCGTTTATGGGGCAAAAGATTCAATTTCATGACTTAGGTTTGTTAATGACTAAAGATAATACCAGTGAACTATTATTTTACGATGGCGCTAATACTATGAATTATTCATTACAACATCTTATAACAATCAAGCATCAGTTCACGCGACGTTTTCAAGTGTACAATCGTGTATTAAAAGCATCAACAAATCAATTTACTAAATCTCTTTCTAACACGCCTTCTATAGACACTTTGAAAACAGATAAAATGTTATTACTTAATTTTAATAAAGTTAATAGTCCAATTGACTACGTAAAAATACATGAACCTAACGCCACGCTTGACTTACTATTAGCTAAAGGGACAATACATTATTTGAAGCTTTAGCTATGATTGCACTTCGTATTACCAAAAAAGAGGGTCACTACATAACAGTTGTAGTGACCCTCATGTATTAACTTACAGTGATAGTCCTTTATTAAAATTCAATGTTAAATTTGGTGCTTCTAATTTAAATGAGCCTTTGAACATTTTTGCCTTAACTTTATCTTGTAGTTCAATCACATACTTAAATGCTGCTTCATTACTGACTTTAGTTAAATAACCATAAGTGAATCCATCTTTCATAACGATAGAAGTTAATCCTTCAGTTAAAATGTAGTTGAATTCATTACATGTTAATTCTAATTTATGCTTACCTTGTGTAGCCACTGTGAATATCTCATCAACTTTAATTGGCGTCACATAGAACGATAAATTATCGTAATTTTTAGTGAAAAACGGCGTAAATCTGAAATATTTCCCCCCATATTTAGCTATAGTACTAGTTTCTGCTTTATATTTATATTCATTACGATCACTGCCAATGCGTTTATCAAAAGTCATTTCCCCTAGTGAAATTTCAAGTATAACGTCCCACACTTTTTCTTGTGTTAAATACGTCATCATATTATCCAGATTGGCAACAAATTTAAAACGATTTTGGTTATTCACAGATACTGGAACATAAATCACTTCATTCTTATTACGAGATAACAACTTAATTCTCATTGAAGCTGAAGCGTGATTCGGATCAAATATCGTTCTTAATAATCGTAATTCAATAGTAAGCAGTTGTTCATTAAAATCAAATTGCGTCATCTTCACGTCAGGCTTTGAAATATTTTTAAATGAGAAGAAAGGCTCGTTTTCAGCGAACTGAATTTTTAACGAAGTGTCTTCTAATTTTGAATTAAAAAATTCGCCATTTTTGTAACTTTGTTCGACAATTTTATAATGTTTAAAGTCTTTATTGCGACCATAATATAATAATGGTCGTATTTCTTCATTTACAAATTTATCTGCTTCTTTGGGCACTGTTTGCACGAAATCACCTAGTGCTTCCATCCATACTGCCGTTTGGTCAGCTTTTACATTAAGTGAGAAATTTCGTGTACGCGAAAATGAAAAGTGTCGTGTTATAAAGTGTCCAATGATTTCATTTTTATCTTCTAAGTCACTATTCAATATTTCTTCTACGATAAGCGTCATGATTTTATAAAAATCTATAGGCTTCACGTAAGCCGAACTCATATGCTCGCCTTCACGTTTCGTAGCGTAATAATACGATTTATCGGCTAGCGTTGCTATATTATCCGCATGAATATAAGCTTTCATCGTGAACAATTGGTCTTCCGCACTCTTTAAATCTTCTGGAAAATCGATGTTATGTTCTCTTAATAAAGCAGTACGATAAAACTTAGTAGGACTTAGCGTATAAACAATGCGTGAATGGGCTAACGTTAAACCGTCTTCTGTTCTCTTAAACATAGAGCGTGGCGCACCACGTCCATTAACACCTTCCATTTTTACTAAAACAACGTCAGAATTATTTTCATCTACAAAGTCAGATACATCTTGCAAGGTATCTACATTGATATAGTCATCAGAGTCGACAAAAAATACATATTCACCTTTGGCTAAAGCTAACGCCGTATTTCTAGGTTTACCTGGTCCACCAGAGTTAGTGTCTAATTTTTTTACAGTTAGGTTTAAATCTTTATTATATTTTTTCACTTTTTTTAATGTATCATCTGAAGAACAATCATCTACCACAATGACTTCAAAGTCATTACTATCGTATGTTTGATCTTTAAGGCTGTTCATTAATTCTTCTATATACGCTTCTGAGTTGTATGTTGGCACAATAATTGAAAACTTCATGCTTTATATTCCACTCCTAGAAAAATGAACTGAGTTTCAAAATAAATGTAATCACTACTAGATTAACTTAAGCAATAAACCTTAACTTAATTTATATTATTTTGCACTCAGTTCATATATTTTCATATTATTTTAATTAGCTACCAAATAATGTTCTTACTAGTCTTTCACTTGAACGGCCATCTTGATATTTAAAGTGTTTGTCTAAGAATTGAGGTACTTTTTCTTGTTCAAAATCTTCGTTATCAAGCGCTGTAATTAAGTCATCAAATGATTGTACAATTTTACCAGGTACAAACGTTTCATATGGTTCATAGAAATCTCTTGAAGTAATGTAGTCCTCAAGATCAAATGCATAAAATAGCATTGGTCTTTTGAATACAGCAAATTCGTATACAAGAGATGAGTAATCACTGATTAAAATATCAGTAATGAATAAAATATCGTTTACTTCGCGAATATCTGAAACATCGACAAAATATTGTTCGTACTCTCTAGGAATATTCAGTTTATTCGTAACAAATGGATGCATTTTAAATAACACAACTGCATTATTATCTTTACAATATTTTGCGAGTCTAGCAAAGTCTATTTTGAAGAATGGATAGTGTGCTGTATGGTGGCCATGTCCTCTAAACGTTGGCGCAAATAAGACAACTTTTTTACCTTTAATAATCGGTAATTCTTCTTCCATCTCTTCAGTTATTTTACGTTCGTAATCTTTATCGAATAAAATATCAGTTCTAGGTACCCCTGTAGGGATAATGTTACGTTCTTTAATACCGAATGCTTCACCATAGAACGGAATATCATTTTCCGCAGAGACGAATGCTTTTGTATAATTTCTATGGTTTACAGAATTGAAGAATGGTCCACCACTTTTACCAGCACGGCTATAACCTACTGTCTTGAAAGCACCAACAGCATGCCAAACTTGGATAATTTCTTGGCTTTTTCTAAAATTCACTGTATAAAGTAAGGGATGAAAATCGTCGACGAAAATATAATCTGCTTTACCTAATAAATACGGAAATCTAAATTTATCGAAGAAATTACGACGTGCTGAAATATTATGTTTAAAAAGAGAACGGATATCATATTTTTTATCAAGGTTTTGACGTAACATTTCATCATAAATGTACTCAAAATTTCCAGACATTTCAGCTCTTGAATCTGAAGTGAACAAAACAAGATTACCTTTTCTCATATGGAAAAATTTCGTCACATTAAATATTGTTTTAAACATAAAGTTACGAATATTATATGAAAACTTATTAAATTTCACTTGATATTCCATAATTTTCTTAGAT
This sequence comes from Staphylococcus kloosii, assembly GCF_003019255.1. Classification (NCBI taxonomy): domain Bacteria; kingdom Bacillati; phylum Bacillota; class Bacilli; order Caryophanales; family Staphylococcaceae; genus Staphylococcus; species Staphylococcus kloosii. The sequence goes on along the minus strand of NZ_CP027846.1, from coordinate 759,372 downwards.
ACTGGATTTAATTTCGGTGCTGGCATTTTGAAAATTATTTTTAAAACAAATTCATTTACTTCACTGGAAATCATAGGTTTCACAGTATAATTTGTTTTCTTAGAATTTCCGCCTCTTTTAAACACATACTTAAAATGATCCAATAAGAAATTATTTTTACCATTTTGAGTTTCAATAAGTTCATATTTTTCTAGTTGTTCTTCATCTAATTCATAATTAGATGGATCTAAAAGTGACTCATTAATATTTGCGATGTAATCAAAATCACCTTTATATACTAGAAGAAATTCACCACTAGGTAAGTAGTTTCCATCGTCTAAAATAGCCACATTAAAACGTGCTGTGAATTTATTACCTTCTATTTTTACATCATTTGCATATAATTCTTTTGTTTCAGTTAAATTTCTTAACATGAAATTTTTGTTGTTTATCTCCAGTGCTTCAACGTGACCTTCAATAAATAATTGGATACGTTCCCAGTATATATCGTCAATTATTATTTTCGATTTACTCAATTTTAAAATCCTCTCTTTTACCATTCATGATCATTTATATTACATAGTCCATTTAATTACTGTTTTGCCCCATGAAGTAGATAAATCTGCTTCAAAGGCTTTAACAGCATCATCGATTGTTTTTACTTCAAATTCATTTCCTTTTAGCAAGGATAATTTTTCAACGACATCGGGGTTTTCTTTATAAAATGTAGCTATGTCTTGGAAATCTTGTGCACCACTACGGCTACTACCGATCATTGTTAACCCTTTTTCTAAAACTAAACGAGTATTAATTTCAACCGGGTATTCACTTACACCGAGTAAGCCAATGCTACCTTCGGGTGAAATTAAATCTATAATTTGATCGATTGCTGATTGGCTACCTTTGCCTCCGACACATTCGAATCCATGATCAAATGTTACGCCTTCTGGTACGTTATGAATATGATAAACATTCTCTACAAATGAAAAGTGGCTTAATTTATAATCTGTTTTACCAAACACATAAATTTTAGCTTCTGGGTATAATTTATGCAGCAAAATAGCAGTTATATAACCTAAGTTGCCGTCGCCCCATACACCAAAACTATTTTTGTTGGAAATTGATTTACGTTCAAAACGTTGCAATGCATGCCAACTAACTGAAACTAGTTCAGAAAAAGCAATCGTGCTTAAGTCAATATCATCTTCAACCTCAACGATACGGTCATGGTCTAAAAAGACATAGTCTTGCATAAAACCATCGAATCCACTTGATCTAAATTTACTTGTAGGTAAATAATTTTCAGCGATTACGTCATCTGTTTCTGTTGGCGTATTAGGTACCATGATTACTTTTGTACCCGTTTTGTATTGACCTTTATTATCATATACAACTTCACCAACACCTTCATGAATAAGAGACATTGGTAATTTCTTTTCTAATACGGCTTCGTTTCTACTACCAGTATAATATCTTTGGTCGGCCGCACAAATTGATAAATATAAAGGTCGTACGATAACTTTATCGCTTTTAATATTTTCATTATTGTATGTTACTTCAATTTGTCTTGGCGCTACGAGTTGATAAACTTGGTTAATCACTCAGCATCCCACCCTTTATGATTGAGTTTGCGACTTTAAGATCATAAGGTGTTGTAATTTTAATGTTATATAGTTCGCCTAGTACGAGTTTTACTTTTTTATCAGCAACGACTAAAATTTTACAAGCATCAGTAAGTATTTTTTTATCGTCTTCTGATAAAGCATTGTAACTATCTCTTAATAAATTTATATTAAAAGATTGTGGCGTTTGACCTTGATACATTTCGTCACGAACAGGAATAGAATTTATTGCTTCGCCATCTTTAGAGCTAATAATTGTATCAGTTGCCGTAATGACTGTATCTACTGCACCATGTTTAATGACTGCATCGATATTCTCTTTAATAATACGACGTGTTAAGAATGGTCGCACTGCATCGTGCGTCACAATAACGTCGTCATCAGTAATTTTATTTTCCGCTTCGATGGCATTAATGATGCTCATGATAGTTTCGTTACGGTCAGCACCACCTTGCACGACAACAACTCTTTCGTCAGTAATATCGTGTTTACGAAGTGTGTCTTTCGTATGTGAAATCCATTTTTGAGGAGTAGCAATATAAATTTTGTCAAAATCACTTGTTAATAGAAACTTCTCCACAGTATGTACAAGAATAGGTTTCCCATCTAAATCTAAAAATTGTTTTGGTAACGGAACGTTGCCCATTCTTGAACCTACGCCACCAGCTAATATTCCAGCATATATCATTTAATCGTCCTCCTAAGTATTCAATCTATCTGTTTAATTTAAATACAAATTTATAAATATTTTTTATTGCATAAATTGCAATCGTCATTTTAATTTTAAAGTTATATTTTTATAAGAATTATGTTGGCTATGAGTAATATAATAGCAATTTTCATTTATCATTTCTAGTTATATCTATTGCGCACAAATGCAAGTCAACCAATCTAATTTACCTCTATTTATATACATTTAAACACTTACGAAAAATTAATTAGTTTAAATCTTCATGTTCGCATTGTTTTAATTGAATCCAATCAATAATATCTTCGAAAATTGTACTATTATATTTACGCTCATTTAAAATTTCGTGTTCCAATGTATCATAAATACGTAACGATTTGTTTGTAGAACCTATTTCATTGAAAAATTGTAAAGAATCTTCATAGCTCACTAAGCCATCATTTAACCCATGCATAATAAGTACATCATCAACAAAGCGCTCTGCGTGCGTTTTTAACTTCTCGACACCACTATCAATGCTATATATTAAACCTCTCGAAATATGCTTAGCTACTAAATCATCTTGCTCATATTTGGCTTGTACGTCTTTATCAGAACAAACGCCTTCACCTAAAGCATTGTCGATATAACTATCTTTTGGTAATGTACGGTCCTCAAGAATTTCGCTAAATAATCCTTTAATATCACGAGTTAACGCGCCAGACGTAATAATGCCTCGTACTTGATTAGGATAAAACGTTCCATAGAGTGCTACAGTATAACCACCCATGCTATGACCAATCAAAAATATATTATTACCATATGTTGTTCGTACAAAAGAGATTATTGCCTGCAAGTCTTCTACAATCTGGCTATCATTATCATAATACGTTTGTGCACCTTCTGAACGCCCATGACCTCTTTGATCATATCTAATGACATTGAAACCATGTATCTGTAAACTATCTGCCAATGCGTCATAACGGTCTAGATGTTCAGCAAGGCCATGGACGATAATGATATTTACGCGATCATTATTGTCTTCTTCGTAGCCTTCATTAACTTTAGTATACAAATTCGTTCCATCGGACGATGTTATATGTTTGATATAGTTAATTTTAATCGCCTCCTAAATCAACCGTAAGATCATTAAGTTATACTAATTATATAACTTTACACTCAATATTAAAAACGATAGCTGAAATCATGGCTTAAATAACAATAAAAATTTAATATAGTAACCTTATTTTTCAATAGAGAACTATATAATATCTATCCCAAGCGCTATTTCATTGAATTTTTACTTTCAATTTACATTTACTTAATAAACGCGTGGTAATTTGTAAGTGTACACAGATATAAGCCATTTAGGAGGTTGTATACTATGCGTAAACCTGTAAAGTTAGCCATCGGTATTTATTTAGGGACAATTTTAATCATCTCTTGCAGTTATTTAATCTTAATATTAATCGGCAGTGTGCAAGGCAATGATATGAAAGGTGCTGTTACTGACGTTAGTCACACCGAACAAGTAAAAAGTTCTACTTCATCTACACCAAACAATAACTCACAATTATATAAATTCTCTAAAAATTTACAATTACAACTCGCAACAAATCCATCAGAGTATTATTTAACACATGCTTTATATAAACTTCCAATTCAAATCCCTTCAATTTCATAATTAAAACTATGACTATAAACCCTTTTATTTCATTAAGCAGTACACTTTTAGTTACAATTAAGATGAGATAAAATAAGGGGGTTTTTTTATGAGTAAATTTTCAGAAGATGAAAAGGTTCAGATTTTAAGTGATTTGGTTAATATACAATCAGTTAATGACAACGAACTAGATGTATGTAACTATTTACATCAATTATTCAAAGCACATAATATTTATTCTGAAATCATTAACATTAGTGACACAAGAGCGAATTTAGTTGCAGAAATCGGTTCAGGTAAACCTGTGTTAGGTGTCTCTGGTCATATGGATGTCGTATCGGCCGGTAATGTCGATAATTGGACTTATGATCCATTCCAATTAACTGAAGAATCTGGAAAATTATATGGTCGTGGTTCTGCCGACATGAAATCCGGTTTAGCTGCGTTTGTAATTAGTCTTATCGATATTCATGAACAAGGCTTATTACAAGAAGGTACTATCCGCTTACTTGCAACTGCTGGCGAAGAAATTGTCGGCGAAGGTGCAAAACTTTATCATAGCCAAGGCTACATGGATGATGTTGATGCGCTTGTTATCGCTGAACCTTCTCAAGATCGAATCATATATGCGCATAAAGGTTCTATGGATATTCGTGTTAGTTCTACAGGTAAAGCTGCACATAGTTCCATGCCTAAATTAGGATTTAATGCTATTTCTCCATTAGTGAAATTTATTTATAAAGCAGATGAAAACTTCAAAAAATTCGATAAAACAAATGATTTATTAGGCGATCCTGTTTTAAATGCTACTTTGTTTAATGGTGGTACACAGGTTAATTCAATCCCTGAATTTGCGCAGTCTGAATTTAATATTAGAACAATACCTGAACATGATAATGACCAATTTGTATCTTACTTCAACGAAATTTTAAAAGAAGTTGAAACGGAAGATACCGATATCGAAGTAGACACATACATGTCTCGTGATCCTGTTTATACAACTGGTAAAAATAGTTTAGTATCATTAGCACAAGAGATGGGTAGAAAATATTTAAATACTGAATTAGAAGCACTTTCATCACCTGGCGTTACAGACGCTTCGGATTTATTAGAACATAAAGATGAAAACTTCCCATTTATTATGTTTGGCCCTGGTCATATTAGCCAAGCCCACCAAGTTGATGAGCATGTTGAGAAAGACATTTACCTTACATTTATCGACCTGTTCACTGAAATGTTACCTAAATATATTAAAAACTTTAAATAACAGTATTGAATTAAAGCCGTCAATAATGTTTAGCAGCCCAACCATAATTATGGTGGGCTGTTTTTATTTATGGTATAAGGCTATTCAAAAATTTTATTAAACACAACAATCAATTTATAAAAAAAGACACCCACTATAAAACTGAATAGCAAGTGTCTTATATCATTAATATCTACTAATGATACGTTTTAATTGTTCAATTGTTTGCTGTCTTTCAGGAATTGGAAAGATAGGAAAAATATGAAACAAATTATATCCAGGAATAAAATCGTGTTTTATATTTTTGCTATTTAGCATTTTAGATAGCTTTAAACTATCTGGATAGATCGTTTCTTTTGTACCTATAACTATCGTAATATGACCTAAATCTTCTAAATCACCATTTATCGGTGATACTTTCCAATCTGTTAAAGGTAAATCATTGGCCCACAGTTCCGTAAAGAATTTACTGCCTTCTATGCCTAACATCGGATCTATCTTTTCATATACAAGCGCTTCTGGATTACTAAAACTAGCATCTAATACAGGTGAGATTAATACGATATTGCTAGGTTGTATTAATTTAGCTTGTTTTAAGTATTGTGCAAAGGACAATGAAATTTGACCGCCGGCAGAATCACCCATAATCGTGATTTGATGGGCACTTTCAACTGTAGTTATGATTTGTTTATAAATTTTCATGAGTAAATTAAAAGTTTGTTGATAATCGGCATGAGGCACCTTCGGATATATAGGCATAATCACTTTGGCATTCATTGATGAAGCTAACAAATCAATAAATTCAAAGTGTTGTTTTAATGGGTCTTGATACCATGCGCCACCATGAATATAGAGTATAACGTTCTGCTGTCTATTCTCTTGCGCATTTACAACATAAACACTCGATTTATCGATTGTATGTACAACAACGTCATTGCTGAAATTATAACTAGTACCGTCATATTTACCTTTAGTTGTTGCTTTAGTTTTTTCAAGTGAGGCTTGAGCATCCTCTATATTGGAGAAAGTTTTTTTCATACCATTTAGTCTAAACATTGTCTCAAATAAAAAGCTAGGATAACTCCTTTTAGCTTTTACTTTAGTATAAACATAAGATGCTAATACACTCGCACTTGCAATAGTTAATAATTTTCTTATCATTGTTATTCCTCCATAATGCTATTACTATTATTTTAAATGAAAGAACGACAAATTTTTAGTAAAAACAATTGCAAATTATTGTATATACTTTTACCAAATATTCATTTCTGCTATTGGCTCTTCTTTATTTAACATTTTAGCCATGTATAATTCGTCATGATATAAGCCTTCCATATAAATAGACTCTCTTTTAATTCCTTCTATCATAAAGCCCATTTTTTCATATAAGCTTATTGCTGGATTATTATGAGTAAGTACAGTTAATTCTAAACGTCTTAATCCTTGGTTTCTTGCCCAAGCAATTGTTTCTTCGAACATTTTCGTTGCGAACCCTTGTTGTTGATAATCTTCCATTAAACCCGTCGTTATATAACCTTTATGTTTCACCTTTTCTATATTGCTAATATGTAATGAAATATAACCCACAATCATGCCATCATTCTTTTTTACGCCAACGTAATAATTGTGTTGTATATCTTCGTATAGTTTTAATGTTTCAAAAGTACGTTCATCTGGTAAATAAAGCATAAACTGAGTTTCTTTATCTATTTGTTTCATGCATTGATATAAATTAATAGCTTCATCTGCATTAATGCGCTCGACTCTCATTACTAACCCCCACCTATGATTTATTTATCATGCCACAATTGCATTACACAATAATATTGTGACTTATCTAATATATTTTTAACTATACCTAACTACGCATAACAATAAACTTTTTTCTCAATTTGATAAAAAAAGATGAGGAAAATGTAACTTCTCCTCATCTTTGCTATATGCTTTAATTTATCTTTAGCATTATTTATTTAAACTGTCATACATAAGAGACAATTGTCTTTCTAACTGTTGCATATCGATAAATCTACCTTGACGATGCATTTCTTTACCGTCCATATAAATAATATCAACTGGCACGGTAAAGATTGAAAGTTCCCCTGCAATAGCTTCAACTTCACTTTGATTAATGACCCCAAAGGCTACACCATCATATTCTTTTACTAGATCTTCTACCTGAGGCAAAACGGCATGACATACACTACAGTTATCTCGCATCACATGTAGAAATGCTAAGCGATGTGTTTCAATAAAATTGTGAAATTCTTCTAGAGAATGTAACTCTTGCCTCAAACTCACACCTTCTTTATAACATTTACAAATTATTAAATAACGTAGCATGTTTTCTTTTCATAAATGTCTATTTTATTAGGTTTTGGAAAACTTCTGGCACTCTTTCTACTGCTTGCTTTTGTAAATTGTAAAATGTACCACTTTGTTTACCAATGCAATGCATTTTATGTTCCGAAGCGATCTCAAACTCAAATTCCCATCTTAAACGACTCGCTTTAACTAAATAACAACGTCCCACTGGTTTGTCATGAATCGTAATTGGCATTTGATACTCCGCTTCCGTTTTCATCAAAATTGGCGATATATTGCTTTTCATCATTTCAGAATAACTCATATGTTGATTAATAAAATCTGTTCTCAAGTCTTCAAACCATCTTACGTATACGATGTTACTTACTATGCCCATAGCATCAATATCATAACCATTTACTTCTAATTCTCTTTCAGCTACTAATATTCTCTCTGTCATGATTTTCTCTCCTCAAAACCACATTTATAGTTCTATTATAAAAGTTAAATTATTAAATTTCATCTAGCTACTACATATTATTATCATTCATCAGCTTCAGGTGTAAACACAGTACCTTCACTACTTTCAGGATAATAAAAACCATTGGGAATTGTTTGTAATTCAAGCAAACTTCCCCAAGGCGTTCTGACGTACACAGTTGCATTACCTTCTGTATCTTCATAACGTGTATTTTCATGCGGTTCAGATAAAGGGACGCCTCCTGCACGTTTCACACGTTCTAATGCTTTATCAAAATGATCTACATAAAATGATATATGTGTATAACCTATATCTTGTAAGTTCTCTGCGCCTGATTGATGGGCATCCTTAAACTCAAACATTTCAACGTTAGGACCATTACCAAATACGAGCATTCTTTTTTTAATTATTTTAGCACCACGTTCTAAACCTAAGACATGTTCTACAAAGTTACCAGCACGCGGATCATCAGCCTTTGTTTGACTATCATATGCTATTTTAGCATCTAAGGCTTCTTTAAAGAATTTTGTTGCTTCTTCAATATTTGGTACTGTTAATCCAATATGATTTATACCTCTAGTTATAGACATAAACTTCACCTCTATTAAATAAGCTATAATATACTATTCCCTGAAAAGCTAATAGTTAAAGCATTACTGCTAGTTTGATAATTAGTAAGCATAAAAATAAAGGCTAACCATCTTATGATGTTCAGCCTTTAAAATTGAAAGTACATTAATTTAAGTTTGCTAGAAAAATCAGTCTTTTATTTTAATATTTATAATTAAGTCGCCTTCATTAACTTTATCAGTAGTAACAAGTTCTACATCTTGCTGTTTCAAATTAGTAAATATTAATGGCGTAATAATACTTGGCGCATGTTGCTCGATATATTCTAAATCAAGTTTAACTAGCGGTTGGCCTTGTTCGATAATTTGATCTGCTTCTACAAGAGTTTCAAATCCTTGCCCATTTAATTTCACAGTATCAATACCAATGTGAATGAGTAATTCTAACCCTTCATCAGACTCTAAACCTAGTGCATGTTTAGTCGGAAATACTGTTTTGACTTTACCATTAATTGGCGCTGTTACCACATTACTTTGAGGTATGAAGCCAATACCATCACCCATCATTTTTGTAGCAAATACTTTATCTGGCACATCCTCTAATGGAATAGGTTGTCCTTTAAATGGCGCCGAGATTTGAATGGTTTGCCCCTTAGCCAATGTACTAGGTTTAACTTGCTGTTCTTCATTGTAGTTAGAATCAGCAGTGTCTACTACCTCACCTTTGATTATACGCGTCATATCATGTTTAAGTTGATCTGACATAGGACCAAAAATTGCTTGAATATTGTTTCCCACCGTTAACACACCTGATGCACCTAATGATTTCAATGTATCGACGTTAACCATATTTTTATTATTCACTTCTACACGGAGACGTGTAATACATGCATCTAAATGCGCAATGTTGCTTTGTCCTCCCATAGCGTGCAGCACTTTAGATGGCAAACTAGACATTGCCGTCTGTTCTTGCTTAACTTCCTCGTCCTCTCGACCAGGTGTTTTCAAATTAAATTTAGTAATAACGATACTGAATAAGAAATAATAAATGATTGCGTACACGATACCAACTGGTATGACCATTAACGCATTTGAACGGTCCCAATTAAGCAAACCATATAATATGTAATCTATAAATCCACCTGAAAAAGTCATCCCAATTTTTACATCTAATAAGTGCATGATTAAGAATGAGCTTCCTGCTAAAAATACATGAACAATATAAAGTACAGGTGCTACAAATAAGAATGAAAATTCTAGCGGTTCAGTAATACCTGTTAAAAAAGAAGTAAGTGCAGCCGATAACATTAAACCAGCTACTAATTTTTTACTTTCAGGACGAGCACAACGATATATTGCAAAAGCTGCCGCTGGTAAACCAAACATCATAAATGGATATTTACCTGTCGTAAAAGCACCAGCTGTAAATGGCACGCCATCATTCATTTGTGCAATCCAAATACGTTGATCACCTCGTACTACATCGCCCGCTAAGTTTACATATTGACCAAACTCAAACCAAAATGGTGCATAGAATATGTGGTGTAAACCAAATGGAATTAAAGCACGTTCAATAATCCCAAAGATAAACGTAGTTAAAGTTAAGTTTTTGTTTAATAAGAAGTTTGATAAATTGTTTAAGCCATCTTGAATCGGTGGCCAAACAAAAGTTAATGCAACACCTGTTAAAATAGCTACCACAGAAGTTACAATTGGCACAAAACGCTTACCTGCAAAGAATCCCAAAAATGGTGGTAACGATATATTATAAAATCTATTGTAACACCATGCTGCTAAAGCCCCCATAATGATACCACCAAACACACCACTCTGGAGTGTAGGTATACCTAAAATAAGCGCGTGTGATTGTTCCTTGCTTGCTTGACTCAATGTTTTAGCACCGTCAGCATAGCTATAAATATCATCTATTGTAATACTTAAAATTTTACCCATAGTCGCATTCATAATTAGGTACCCTACGAGTGCAGCTAACGCAGCTACACCATCTCCACCAGCCAAACCTAGTGCCGTCCCAACTGCAAAGAGTAATGGTAAGTTTTCAAATATAATTTGACCCGAAACTTCCATGATTGATGAAATAACTGTAAATATTTCATGTTTTAACCAAGGTGCCAATGACACAAGTTGTTCATTGTGCATAGCATTACCAAGCGCTAATAAAATACCGGCAGCAGGTAATATGGCAACAGGTAACATTAAAGCTTTACCGATACGTTGCAAATGACCAAAAAACCGTTTAAACATGTTATCTAACATCCCTTCATTAATTTATTATCGACATTGCGCACAAAAAAAGGCATGAGCAAAAAAACTATTAATAAAAATAGTTTGCTTTGCTCATGCCTGCCTAACCAGTAACACGCGTATTCGATAATTTCATAAATATTATATACGAAAGAACTCTTTCAAACAACTGACACTCTAGCTTTTTGATATTACTAATAATGTAAAATTAAAGCTATCGACATAGCAATAATACATATTAATACCCATACTACGATAAGTTTCCAAGCAAATTTTAGCCATTGGACATAACTAATCTTTGCAACGGCAAGTGCTCCCATTAAAATAGCCGAAGTCGGGAATAATACATTGCTTATTGCATCCCCGTATTGGAATGCAAAAACAGTCATTTGGCGATTAATATGCAACAAATCGGCAATAGGTACCATCAATGGCATCGTAGTTAATGCCTGACCAGATCCTGAAGGAATAAAGAAGTTTAGCATAAATTGCAACAGAAACATCATTATAATAACGAATGCAGGTGGAACATCTGTTAATAACGTAGTCATGCCATGAACTATAGTATCTATAACTTTGCCATTTTCTAAAATTACAATAATTCCTTTTGCGAAACCTACAATCATGGCACCAAATAAAATATCTTTCATGCCTTCTATTAATGCATCAAAAGTACCATTAATACCCAATCCACCTACCAAACCAGCTAATAACCCCGCCAACAAGAAATTGGCACTCATTTCATTAAATGACCAACCAAAACGAAAAATACCAAAGACATTCAGTATAATAGTCAACACAATAAACGCTAACCCAGCAGCTTGTCTTTTAGTAAATCGTTCAAAATGTTCATCTTGCATTGCAGAAGCTTCTTCTTGTTCTAATTCATAAACTAAACTTTTCGTCTTGTCATGTTTTATTTTTCTTGCATAGAGCATCACCGTAGTAATCGCCGCTATCAAAATAAAAACATAAATGATTGAGCGCAAACCCCATCCAGAAAACATGGGTAATTCGGCAACTTTTTGAGCTACACCGACAGTAAATGGATTTAACATTCCACCAATAAACCCACTAGCCGCACCGAGTATAACCATCGAAGCCCCCGTCAAAGCATCATACCCTAACGTACGCGCTATAATTATACCTATTGGCACAAAGATAATCGTTTCTTCGGCAAGGCCTATTGAAAAGCCTAATATTGAAAATACAGTCATCGTCATAGGTATCATTAATACTTGAAAACTACCTAACTTTCTCATGGCTTGTTTCACACCATTTTCAAAGGCTCCAGTTTTATGTACAATACCAAAAGCGCCACCTACTAAAAAAATGTAAAACACTATTTCTCCACCACTTAACAACCCTTCTGGAATAGCACGAAAAATATCAAAAAATGAGACACCGTGTTGCGAAATCTGCTCGTATGTACCCGACACTACGACAGTTTGCCCGCCCTTTTTCTCACGCTCATAAGTTCCTGCGGGAATTAAATACGTTAATAAACAAGCAATTACGATAATTAACATTAATAAAGCATATGTATGTGGTGTCTTTACTTTAAAAGACCGTAATATTTTTTTCATAACATCAACCCCTTTATTTAAAGTTATAATGATTATTAAGATTATAACCTAATAAAGAAAAATTAATCCAAGTAAATTAATATAGCCTAAAATATTATAAAAAAAGACAACCGTTTAACTAACGATTGTCTTTTTAAATTTAATTATATTGTACTTAGAAGAAACGTTTAGCCGCTGTTGAAAGTGGTGGAATTTCGTCTAAGTCTAATTTTTTATCTTCAGTAATTGATCTATAAGCCCATTTACCATAGTTTAGTGCTTCATCTTTCACAATTTTACCTGGTAGTGGTGCAGCATTTGGATCAACATAAACGTTAACAATTGTAGGTCTATCTTGTGCCATAGCTTCTTCTACAACTTCATCAATACGGTTTGGATCTTTCAATGTATATCCTACACCGCCGGCACTTTCAGCGAATTTAGCTAAGTCAACATCTGTAAAGTCGATTGCATATTCTAATTCGCCAGCAGCTTGTTGTTCATATTTAATGAATGATAATTCTTCGTTGTTCATTACAAATATTGTCATTGGCATATCATATTGCACAGCTGTTGCAAAGTCTTGCATTACCATTTGGAATGCACCGTCGCCAGCAATACCTACCACTTGTCTATTTGGATATGCACGTTTAGCAGCAATTGCACCTGGTAACGCACAACCCATTGTACCTAACCAACTAGACACGATAAATTTGTTATTTACTGTTAAATCTAAATAACGTGTAGACCAAACAGTAGAAGTACCTACGTCGATAGAGAAGATTGCGTCATCGTCTCTAACTTTATTAATTGCATCCATAACACGTTCTGGACGAATCGGGCTGCTTTCGTCAGCTTTATCTTTATCCATCCAAGAATCCCATGTTGCTTTACGTTCTAATGTTTTAGTCATAAAGTCTCTATTTGGTACATGTTTAATAGAGTCTGTTAATTGTTGTAATGCATATTTACTATCTCCAACGATACCAACATTGACATCAAAACGATGGCCTATAGCTTCTGGGTTAGTGTCGATTTGAATAGCTTTAATATTTTTCTTAGGTAAATAGTTAACATAAGGATAGTTAGTACCTAACATGATTAATAGATCGGCATCTTGTATTGTTTGATAAGATACTTTAGTACCAATTTTACCTAAGTTCCCTAAATTATAAGGGTGTGAATCTGGTAAAATACCTTTTGCTGGTAAAGTAATAATAGAAGGTATTTTAGCCGCTTCAATAAATTCTCTTACTTCATCTTTAGCGTGTTTAGCACCAGTACCGATAATCATAACCGGACGTTTACTTTTATCGATTAATTTTGCTGCTTTTTTAATACTGCGTGGTTTTGGAGCTACACGAGCAGGAGGTGCAGTATCTACTTTTGTATTCGTAGTGTCTTTAACTTTTTGTGATAATAAGTTATTAGGTAATATTAGTACTGCTACACCTTTTTTTTCATATGCTGTACGAATAGCTTCATTGACAATACCAAAAATATCTTTATCTTTTTCAGTAATTTGATGTCTATACACAGATACGTCTTCAACCATGTTATAAATGTCAGTTTCTTGGAAGGCTTTAGTTCCAAGTTCAGTTGAATTTGTTTGGCCAGCTAAGATTAATTGAGGAACATTATCCATCTTAGCATCATACATACCATTTAATAAGTGTACGACACCTGGTCCACCAATACTTAGCGCGACACCAATTTTACCAGTTAATTTTGTGTAGCTTGCAGCTGCTAAGCTTCCAACTTCCTCATGTCTTACATGTAGAAAATCAATATTATTTCTTTCTGTTCTCAAGCTATCAACGACTGCGTCGATTGAATCTCCTGGGATACCATAAATATGATCTATGTCCCAAGCTTGTAGCGCTTTAACTAATGCATGATTTCCTTTAATTTTTGCCAAAGTAAAAAGCTCCTTTCAAAAACTCAATGTTTTAAATTATACGATTTAGATTTTTTTCTTTCAAAATAAATGCTTAATTCATAGTTTTAATAAAGTAATAACAATAATATAGGTATGATAATTGAACTTAATATAGCATTTAATATCATACCAATCGAGCTAAATGCACCAGATTCGATATCAAGTTCAAGTGCTTTAGCTGTACCAAATGCGTGAGATGAATTTCCGTAAGTTAATCCGCGGGCAATAGATGTTTGGAATTTCGCTAGTTTTAGCAAGTATGCCCCTAAAATACTACCAATTAATCCTGTACATATAATAAACATAACAGTAATTGTATCTGTTCCACCGAGTTGGTGTGATAATTCAATGCCTACTGCAGCTGTGATTGATCTAGGAAGTAAAGTTACGATAACTTCTTTTGAGTAACCTAATAGCTTTAAAGTAATAAATAGCAGAAAGAAATTAATTACTACTGCTGCAATAACGCTCGTAAAAATAATATTAGCGTGTTGTAAAATCATTTTTCTATTTTTATATAACGGATACGCTAAACAAACGACCGTTGAATTTAACAAGTAATTAATCCATTTTCCACCTGTCATATAATCACTATAATCTTTACTAAATATTAGTAAGATAATAATGATAAATAATGAGGATAATAACGCTGGATTTAATAATGGATGTTTATATTTTTCTTGTAACTTTTTGGCTATCAAATAAGTTACAACTGTTAAGGCAATCATGATGAATGTTTGTAAAATCAACATCTAATGACTCCCACTATTGCCATCTGAAGTTTTAAACATTTTTTCAGCGATATAACCTGAAATCAATGCCACACTACAAGTACCGGCAATAACTAGTAAGAAAAATACAATGTAATTTAAATTAATATTCGAAGCAATATCCATTATACCAACGACAGATGGTACAAAGAAAAAGACCATTGTTGCAAGTAAGAAGTTCGCGCCGTCTTTAACCCATTTTTCTGGAATTACTTTGAATTGTAATAATAAGAAAAATAGTGCGAGTCCAACAATGCTACCTGCAATCGGTATATGCAATACTTGTTGTAAGACATTACCTAAATACGTTATTCCTGAAATTACAGCAATTTGAATTATAATTTTGACTACTTTTAAAGCTAACTGCATTCAATAATCACCCTTTTCTTAATGGTTCTAAACAGTGGTTGTTTTGATTACAGTTATTATTGTAAGCCCAAAGCTCTCATAATAAAAATATTGATTTTACATACTATCCATTACTTTTTTCTATGAAAACGATTACTTACATTACTTAATATAATATGAGAGATGCTAACATAAGCCACAAACTATATTTAAGTAATCCAAAATAATTGAACATTCGTGCACTTATTGCATCTCTCTTATATTATACAGTCAAATTTATATATGGTTTATAATCTTTGTTCCATAAAGTCAATCCATTTTCGCGTTGCATGACTGAGATATTTATCTTTTTTCCAAATAACGCCTAATTGCCACTTCATTGAAGGATCATCAAATTTAATAGCTTTAAAATCGCTATCTAACATTTGGACAATACTTTCAGGTAGGATACTAACGCCCAAATGAGCATTTAACAAATTATCTATGAAATTCCATTGCGAGATTTTGGAAATCGTTTTAGGTATAAAACCTGCATTCTTTGCTGTTTCTCTAATTTTGTCATTTAGGTAAAAATCTTCATTAAATAAAATGAAATCTTCTTCCTTTAATTCAGACATAGATACAGTACTATTATTAGCTAATCTATGTTCACTATTAAGTACGAGTTTTAAATCTTCTTGATACAAAGGAATAGAATTAAAAATGGTACTGTCAACAGGTATAGTTGTTATGCCTATATCAATTTCATCATTAAATAGTTGAGCTTCAATCATTTTGCCGCCATTTTCAACCATATTATAAGTCACATTCGGATATAATTGATGGAATTCACCTAATAATTTAATAAATTGCTTCATATTCATGACTGCTGACAATCCTATACTTA
Source organism: Staphylococcus kloosii (assembly GCF_003019255.1). NCBI lineage: Bacteria > Bacillati > Bacillota > Bacilli > Caryophanales > Staphylococcaceae > Staphylococcus > Staphylococcus kloosii. The sequence continues at coordinate 743,071 of NZ_CP027846.1, read as the reverse complement.
TATGCCCCGTTTCAAGCCCTAACAAACTATTTATTTCAGTAGGCAGATTATTATATAAGGCTAAAATTTCTTTACTTTTCTTATAAAATATTTCACCAGCGTCCGTTAGTACAATTTGTCTTTTACTGCGGTCGAATAATGGCATCGACAATTCATTTTCTAAATCTTTAATTGCTTTACTAATCGTTGGTTGCGCTATATAAAGTGCCTTCGACGCATTAGTCATACCACCATGATTTACTACCTCTACAAAGTAATTCATTTGTTTAATATCCACAGCTCTTTACACCTACCTGTTCATTTATCTATAGTAATTAAAGTTTATCATGAATGTGCCGCCACACGTTATATAAAGTATACTTTCAACTTAATTACTGTATTATATTACAGTAACATTTTATATATTGCTGTTATATTAAAGCTTGTTGTTGTTAAGGTAACGTGTATTGTTCAACTTAATTATTTCTTTTATTATTAAAAAGTATTAATAATAAAAGAACTGAGGACAATTTATAAAGATGAAAAAATTATTGTGTCGCATCGCTATCGCCTTCACTTTGTTATTCACGACAAGCTTTTCTGTTCAAATGATCAACAACACGAATGTTTCTCAAGCTGCTAAAAATTATTATGCAAAATACAACTGCACTTGGTATGTATTCAACAAAAGAGCGCAAGTACATAAACCCATCCCAAATGGTTGGGGTAATGCAAAATATTGGTATACTAACGCCAAACGATCAGGTTATCGTGTTGGGACAAAACCTGTGCCAAGAGCAATTCTTCAATCAACTGCTGGTTATTATGGACATGTTGCATTTGTAGAAACTGTCTATAGAAACGGAAGCATTAAAATATCAGAGTATAATTACAGTCGTGCCCATGCTTATGGCACACGAACTTTGAGTAAAAGTACCGCCAAAAAATATCGGTACATCTATTAATTAAAAGACAGTTATAAGTCATGTCATTTGAACTTATAACTGTCTATTTTTTATCATTTATTATTACGATATTTCATTAACAACTGCTCTGCAGTCGCTGTGTTAGCTTGTGCTGCATTTTTCAATGCATCTGCAACATAACCGATTTCCTCACCTTGAGCGCCTACTACAATCGCTAAAGATTTATATTGTAATGACATATGACCTTGCTGAATTCCTTCGGATACTAATGCACGACACGCAGAAAAATTTTGAGCTAGACCGACAGCCGCAACAACATGTCCTAATTCTTGGGCATTCGCTACATTTAATATGTCTAGTGAAGCTTGTGCAATTGGTAATACTTTTGTACCGCCACCTACAGTTGCTAAAGTCATCGGTACTTCTATTGAGCCAACTAAACGTTGTCTGTCACGATCGTATTTCCATGTTGCAAGACCACGATATTGCCCATCTTTACTAGCATATGCATGTGCACTTGCTTCTGCGCCACGTGTATCATTGCCTGTTGCTAAGACAACAGCGTGGATACCATTCATAACACCTTTGTTATGCGTTGCAGCACGATGAATATCCACATGAGCTAAAACTGACGCCCTTTCCATACGATGCGCTACAGTTTCGCCATCAAAATCACCTTTAGCTAAGTCAGAAACTTCAATTTCGCCTTCAACTTTAACAACAGAGGCTGTAGCATGATTAGACAATATACTCATTAATACATTACTATCTTGGAGTTCAAGTTTTAAATGTGCTGAAATTCCTTCTAATATAGTATTTAACATGTTAGCGCCCATTGCATCTTTCGTATCGACGAAAACTTTGAGTGACAATAGGTTTTCAGTTGGGAAAGTGTCTATTTCGATGCGACGATAGCCACCGCCACGTTTGATAATAGAAGGATATACTTCGTCTGCGATTGATTTAATCTGACCTTCCATTTGGTAAATTTTAGTCGCTAACGCTTCAGTATCCTGTACATCATCAAAGACGATTTGGCCAATCATTAATCGCTCACTTGCGACTACTTTGAAGCCACCCGTATTATTTACCAATTTGGCACCATAACTTGCGGCTGCTACGACAGATGGTTCTTCCACCATCATTGGTACTGCGTAATTTTTTTGGTCGACTATAATATTAGGTAAAATGCCGACCGGGATTGTACCTTGTCCTATAACATTTTCGATAAGGCTATTGGCAATATCTTCGTCTATCACTTTATTTTGCAATAAATTTTCTTTGTATTTTTCAGACAACAAACCTTGAGATACTAGTTCATTTAACTTTTCTTCCCTCGATAGATGTCTAAATGATTTATCTAATGCGCTCATATTGCTTAACGCCCCTTCTCTATTAATAATGCTATACCTAAGCCACCGCCTATACATGCTGTAGCAATACCTTTAGATTTATTTTCTTGTTCTAATATATTTACTAGTGTAGTTACTAAACGCGTGCCACTTGCGCCGATTGGATGACCTAATGCGATTGCACCACCGTATAAATTCAATTGCTCATCTGTAATACCTAAATTAGCTTTAACAGGTATACTTTGAGCGGCAAAAGCTTCCGTCATTTCGATAACATCTATATTACCAATCGTGTTACCAGTTTTTTCTAGCAATTGTGATACTGCATAATACGGTGCGTATCCCATAAATTGTGGGTCACAACCAACTTCTGCATAGTCTCCTACAAAGCCTAAAATATCATAGTTGTGTTCTCTCGCATATTGTTCATCCATTAAAATGATTGCAGCAGCACCATCATTAATACTTGATGCATTGCCGCCAGTTACAGTACCATTTTCGTCAAAGATAGTATTTAACGTACTAAGCTTTTCAACACTGCTATTTGCTCGAATACCTTCGTCTGAAGTCATCATTGCACCTTCATTGTCTTTCATTGGTACAATTTCATTATTAAATTTACCTTGTTGCGTTGCTTGCGCAGCCTTTTGTTGAGAGTTATTCGCAAATTCATCTTGTTGTTCACGTGTAACATTATATTTTTGAGCAATTTTTTCTGCAGTTACGCCCATAGGTACTTGATGAAACGCGTCTGTTAAACCATCATGCATAAAGCTATCTACAGGTGCTTCATCGCCATTTAAAAGTAACTTAGGCGCATTGGTCATACTTTCAACGCCGCCTACCGCAACGACTTTCGCTTCTCCCAATTGAATTAATTGCTTGCCTAAAATAATAGATTTAAGACCAGAGCCACATACTTCGTTAATTGTCATAGCAGGTGTCGTATTAGGAATACCTGATTTTATACCTATTTGACGAGCTGGATTTTGGCCACTACCACTTTGTAAGACATTCCCAAAGATGACTTGTTCAATTTCATTTGGATTAATATTTACTTCATCCAATGCTGCTTTAAGTGCAGTAGTTCCTAATTCTACGGCTGAATAATCGCTTAATTTTCCTCTGAATCTTCCAATCGGTGTTCTTTTGGCACTAACTATAGCTATTTTGTTCATTGTTATTCCCCATTTCTTAAACTTTAAAATAATTGTATTTATGAAGCCTATTTTGGTATGATACAGTTGCTTATTTATAAATAGAAAGGTGTCGATACATAATGACTATCGGTATAGATCAACTTGATTTTTACGTTCCACAATTTTATGTAGATATGGCTAAACTAGCTGAAGCACGCAATGTAGAACCTAATAAATTTTTACTTGGTATAGGTCAAACAGAAATGTCTGTTAGCCCAGTAAGCCAAGATATTGTTTCAATGGGTGCTAATGCTGCTAAAAATATCGTCTCTGAAGAAGATAAAAAGAATATTTCAATGGTAATTGTTGCTACTGAATCTGCGATAGATTCTGCTAAAGCATCAGCCGTTCAAATACATAATCTACTAGGTATTCAACCCTTCGCAAGATGTTTTGAAATGAAGGAAGCATGCTACGCTGCTACACCTGCTATTCAACTTGCAAAAGATTATTTAGCAAATCGTCCAAATGAAAAAGTATTGGTCATTGCAAGTGATACTGCACGTTACGGATTACATTCTGGTGGTGAGCCGACTCAAGGCGCAGGTGCTGTTGCTATGTTAATTTCACATAATCCACGTATCCTTGAATTAAATGAGGATGCCGTGGCATACACACAAGACGTTTATGATTTCTGGAGACCAACTGGTCTATCATATCCTTTAGTAGCCGGTGCGTTATCTAAAGATGCTTATATCCAATCATTCCAAGAAAGCTGGAATGAATATGCTAGACGTTACAATAAATCACTTTCAGATTTTGCTTCTTTATGTTTCCATGTACCATTTACAAAAATGGGCAAAAAAGCGCTTGATTCAATTTTAACAGAAGATATTGATTCTGAAACGCATAATCGATTAACCTCAGGTTATGACGCTGCAACTTACTACAACAGATATGTAGGTAATATATATACTGGTTCACTGTATTTAAGTTTAATCTCATTATTAGAAACACACGACTTAGAAGCTGGTCAAACTATTGGATTATTTAGTTATGGTTCAGGTTCTGTCGGCGAATTCTTTAGTGGTAAACTTGTTGACGGTTATAATGAAGTGCTAAATGTAGAGCACCATAAAGCATTATTAAACTCTCGTACTGAATTATCAGTAGAGGAATATGAACATTTCTTCAATCGTTTCGATAATCTTGAATTCGATCATGAAACCGAATTAACAAACGACCAACATGGTATTTTTTACTTAAACGATATTAATGAGCATATCCGTAATTATAATACCTTAAAATAAAATTTAAATCACTGGAAAAGATGCTTAATATTTTAATCTTTTTCCACTACAAAATAAATTGAGGCTAAGCACAAACATTAATTATTTAATGCGCATGCTTAACCTCTCTATTTTTATGGTTTTGTACTATAACTTGGCACATAAAATGACGACATGTCGACTTCTTCGTTTTTCAATAATTTAATCTTTCTATCTATGCCTCCTCCAAAGCCTGTAAGACTCCCATTAGCACCTACAACTCTATGACATGGAATAATAATTGATATTGGATTACTTCCTACTGCACCACCTACTGCTTGCGCAGACATTTTGCTTCGCCCTCTATCTTCAGCAATTTGTTGTGCAATATCTCCATATGTGACAGTCTCACCATATGGAATTGCTTGTAACTTCTTCCATACTGTCATACGAAAATCGGTTCCAGTTGGCTTAAGTGGGAAATTGATTGCCGGCTTATTTCCTGAGAAATATTCATCTAACCAATGCGTCACTTTATCAAATATAGGTTGGTGTTGTTCTTTTACAATATCGTTTAACAAAGACTCATAGTTTTGTTGATTTTCAAACCATAACCCCGTTACGTTTTGACCATCAGTGGTAATCGTTAAATCCCCAACCGGTGACTTATATGTCATTTTATATTGCATTTATGTTGCCTTCTTTCTTTATAAATATCAGTATCTTCCTTTGCTATAAGTGTTAGTTATCACATGTTTTTAGAACGATTAGGTATTACGAATGCACTTATAACGACGGCGCTAAAGATTAATACAACGCCAGCTAAGAACGCGATACTTGCAGCTAAATGAATACTAAAACCACTTAACGATAATGCTGTATAAATCGAAGTGATAATAGCAATACCGAATGCACCACCTAAAGTAGACCCCATTTTAAAAATACCAGATGCCACACCAATTTTCTCAGGTGGCGTCGTTGAAACTGCAGTACTTAAAGCAGGTGTAGCGAAAAATCCCGTACCTGCACCGAAGCAAGTAGTTGCGATTAACATTAAACCAATATACATACCCGTATGTAAAAACGTGATAGACATTAACAATACACCTATTCCCGTTATTATCGGTCCTATAACCATTGCTCGCTTAGCACCAAATTTATTAATACTTTTTTCACCTAATCTAACAACAATTAATAAAGCAATAAGGTATGGCAATGTAATTAAACCTGCCTTAAAACCACTAAGGCTGTGCCCCGCTTGTGCATATATATTTATTAATGCAATAACCCCTACGCCAGTATTTAATAAACAATTGGCTAAAACTGCTCCTGTATACGAATGATTTTTAAATAAGCTTAAATCTATAAATGGTGTATTCACATGTCGTTCATATTTAATAAACACGATACTAAATACTACAAACACTATAAACAGGGCTATTGTAATGTTACTTAACCAGCCTATTTTATAACCTTGCGTAATAATAAAACTAATACTACCAATCATAATAATAAATATCACTAAGCCTATGTAATCAAAGCTTGTTTGTCTATTACTCTCATAATTACTCTCTGGTATACTTTTAAGTAAGAATAATGAAATTAGTGCTACTATAATCGAAATTATAAAAATTGTTTGCCAAGTAGCTGCAGTAGCAATTGACCCAGCAAAAAATGATGCTAGACCTGTACCACCAAAAGAGCCTATAGACCAAAAACTTAACGCCTTTTGTCTTTCTGCACCTTTGAAAAAGTCATTTATCATGGCAATCGTCGCCGGCATGATAATAGCTGCAGAAAATCCTTGTAACACTCTCCCTAATAATAATAAAACCATATGATTAGAAACAATCAGTGATAAAGAACCTAAAATACTTAATATAAGCGCCAACTTGGTCATCTTTACCTTTCCGATACGATCAGCAATTTTACCAGCTACAACCATAAATACGCCTGTTACAAATGATGTTAAACTTACTGATATATTAATAATATCAGGACTTACTGGATATGTTTGTTGAACCATGGGTCCTATATTTAAAAACGCCTGCGCAAACAACCAATATGTCAAAATTGATAACATTATCCCTGTGATTAATTGACCCTTTGAGAAATGTGTCTCACTATCTATCATTTTGCTCCCTCCCAATTTACAATCCCCAAAGTAAAACAACGCCATTGTTAGAATAGTCTGATAATTTATGGTAGATGTTTCACTTTTTATGTATAAACCTATCTTGCACGATAATAATACAAGTTGCAATCTTTTAAATTTACAATTAAAGCAAAAATAAGACTATGACATTGCGTCACAGCCTTATTGTAATATTATTTATTTATTTATTTTGATTAGCAAATACCTGACTAATGCTTCTTAGTTTTTCAGGCGCATCACCTTGCGCCATTTTAACTTCTACAAAATGCATTTTATTGCCTTGCGCTTTTATGTTTTCGAAAGTATGTTTTAAATCTTGCGCATTGGCTACTTCATGTATACCTACATTATCGCCGCCAAACACTTGTGGTAAAGCTTTGTAATCCCACATATGAATATCGTTGTATGGTTGATGTTCTCCGTGAATTAGTCGTTCTACAGTATACCCATCATTGTTAATGACAAAAATAATAGGGTTAATTTGTTGGCGAATCATAGTTGATAATTCTTGAACAGTTAATTGTAATGATCCATCACCAATTAATAAGATATTTCTACGTTGTTGGTCTGCCATTTGTGTACCTAATAATGACGGTAAAGTGTAACCGATTGAACCCCAAAGTGGTTGCCCAATAAATTTATTGTTTTTATATAACAATAAATCATATGCGCCAAAGAAAGAAGTACCTTGTTCAGCTAAAATGACATCATCTAAACCAATAAATTGTTGCATCATTTTGAAGTAAGTTTCTTGTTTTAATGGCTCACTCGTTAACTCAAAATTGTCATCAAGTTCACGATTTATTTCAGGGAATGTAGCGTCATTATGATATTCAATTGCCAATAGGCTATCTAATAATGTCGGTAAATCAATATCATCACGTCTTGTTTCATTCATTTTGAAATTACGGTGATTTAACATCACTACATCGTCGATATCAAATTTGTATGAGAAGCCAGCAGAAGCTGAATCAGTGATTTTTGCACCAATATTTAAAATGGCATCGCTTTGATCGACATAATTTCTAACATTTTCTTCAGCTACGCTACCATCGTATATACCTAAGTAATGTTCATTTTCTTCGTTAAACGCACCTTTACCAAGTGATAATTGTGCTACTGGTATATTTGTTTTATTAACAAATTGTTCTAATTTTTCATGTAAATCAAAACTATTAATTTCATGTCCTGTAATAATAACTGGTTGTGATGCACTACTTAATTTTTGTGAAATCATCTCAACCACTTGTTCGTTAATTGTTGATTCTTTCACAGTCGGTTGAAATGCTTTGTCTACTTCAATTTCAGTCATTGCAACATCAATTGGTAGATGTACGTGTACAGGACGGCGTTCGTTAATAGCAGCATTGATTAATCTAGGAATTTCATCTACAGCATTATCTATAGTGATATAACCTTGAGCCGTAGTAATATGTTCAAACATTTTTCTATAATCATCAAAAGTGCCTTCTCCTAATGAATGATGCACAAATTTACGTTCTTGTTCTACTTTAGTTGTTGGTGCACCTGTTATAGCAATTACTGGTACACGCTCTGCGTAAGAACCAGCTATACCATTTACTGCACTTAATTCTCCTACGCCAAATGTGGTAATCATTGCAGCTAGTCCATTCATTCTCGCATATCCATCTGCGGCGTAACTTGCATTTAGCTCATTTGTATTGCCCACCCATTTTACGTCCTTGTGCTCAATAACATCGTCTAAAAACGCTAAGTTAAAATCTCCTGGAACACCAAAAATCTCGTTTACTCCTGCGTTGTGAATAGCATCAATTAAATACTGTCCTACTCTCATTTTCATAATTCATTCCACCTTTCACAATTGGCCTTACAATTAATATAATAACTGCATTTTAAAAATAGGTCAACCTTATTGACTTAATTATGACAACAAATCATTTTTTGCTATAATAGGTGCAACTATTTAATTTAAAGGAAGTTACACTATAATGACAAACCATCGTGATTACGAACACATGTTGTTTTATTTCGCTTATAAAACATTTATTAATAGAGCCGACGAAATCATTGAACAATCCGGTATGAATCGCCAACACCATCGCTTTTTATTTTTCATCAACAAACTACCTGGTATTACGATTAAGCAATTATTAGCAGTGCTAGATATTTCGAAGCAAGGTTCACACGCAACATTGAAAACACTTAAAGAGAAAAAATTAATCATCGAACAGCCTAATCCTGATGATATGCGCGTAAAGCAATTATTTATTACGGATGAAGGACACGAGTTAGTTGAAAAACTCAATAGCGCACAAAACGATTTATTACGCCAAATCTTTAGCGAAGGCGATAATGATTGGTATCGTATAATGGAAGAACTTGCGGATCATCGCGAAGGATTTAGAGATATCAAACACTTAATTAAGGAAGATACTCATTAAACGACACACAAAAAACTACCTATTAGCCATATAAGCTAATAGGTAGTTTTGTTATGCATATTAAAGCATTTCTGACACTACTTTTTGTTCTAAGAAGTTCAATAAGTAGTCAGGACTTCCTGTTTTGGCATCTGTACCAGACATTTTAAAGCCACCGAATGGGTGATACCCCATAACTGCTGCAGTACAACCACGATTTAGGTATAAGTTACCTACATCATAATCGCGACATGCTCTAATCCAGTGCTCACGATTATTAGTGATTACTGCACCTGTTAAACCGTAATCAGTGTCATTAGCAATTTCTAATAACTCATCAAAGTCTGAACCTTTAACAAAGCCTACTACTGGTCCAAAGATTTCTTCTTGCATTACACGGTCTTTAGATTTTAAACCTGAAATAATAGTTGGCTCGATAAAGTAACCAGTGCCATCGTCAGCGCCGCCACCTTGTTCAATCTTACCTTCTTTACCACCAATTTCGATATAGTCTTTAATCTTATCGAATTGTTTTTTATTAATTACAGGTCCCATGTAAGTGTTATTTAAAGTGTTACCCACTTCAATTTCTTGAGTTAATTTGATTGCTTTTTGTAAAACTTCATCATGCACATCTTTGTGTACAATTGCTCTTGAACATGCTGAACATTTTTGTCCAGAGAAACCGAATGCAGATGTCACGATTGATTCTGCTGCTAAATCAGTATCACAATCTTTATCTACGATAATCGCATCTTTACCGCCCATTTCAACGATAACACGTTTCAAGAATTGTTGACCTTTTTGTACTTTAGCCGCACGTTCAAAAATACGCACACCAGTTGCTCTTGAACCAGTAAATGTAACAAAGTGCGTATGTTTACTATCAACTAAATAGTCGCCAATTTCTTTAGGGTCACCAGGCACAAAGTTAACTACACCTTTTGGTAAGCCTGCTTCTTCTAAAATTTCCATTAATTTATACGCAGTTAATGGTGTATCTTCTGCTGGTTTTAATAATACAGTATTACCTGCAACGACTGGAGCTAATGTTGTACCAGCCATAATAGCAAATGGGAAGTTCCAAGGTGGAATTGTAACGCCAGTACCAATTGGTTTATAGAAGTATTTATTATGTTCTCCTTCTCTATCCAATACTGGTTTACCATCAGCTAAGTCCATCATAGATCTTGCATAATATTCAATAAAGTCAATACCTTCGCTTGCATCGCCTACAGCTTCATCCCATGGTTTACCTGCTTCATAAACCATTACTGCCGCGATTTCTTCTTTTCTTCTGCGAATAATTGCAGCAATACGTAATAATAGTTCTGCACGATCTCTATGAGACCATTTTCTCCATGATTCGTATGCTTTATTTGCCGCATCAAAAGCTTTATCCACTTCTTTCTTAGAAGCTTTTGATACTTCTGCGATTATTTCAGAAGTTTTCGCTGGATTAATAGACGTATACGTATCTTTTGTAAACGACTCTTCTCCATTTATTACTAAAGGAATTTTTGTATTCAATTCACCTTTAACTTTATTTAAGGTCTCTTTGAATGATTCTACATTTTTAGGATCTGTAAAATCTATTCCAGGTTCATAACTATACTTAACTACCATCTTTTCTACCCCCATGTCATTTGTAAATAGAAAAACTTAAAAATGGATTCTTCCATTCCTTTTATATTCTAGCGACTTCTAATCATAATTGCAAACGCTTCCAGTTAACTTTTCGAATTTGTATTGCGCCCTATCAATTAATTAGCACTAAAACTTTAAAATCACTAACTAAAACATTGATATAGCAGCGTCCATTGATTTTGTAATTAAAATTTAATCTTTATTGAACATAAATTAATATTGTATTTTATTTATATATGTTATGATTTCTATTCGAATATTTACTGAATTGAAATTTATTTTTATATAATGCACAACATTTTAAGAAAGGTATAGTCTTAACAATGAAAACATACACATCAGTGATTTTTTGGATGCGCACAATCGCTTGTCTTAGTATAGTGCTCATTCACTCTATAACAACTACCTTTATCCAAAGTGATAATTTAGGCAAAGGTACATTAATTCGTATCGTTCAATTGCTATTAATGTTTAGTACGCCTTTGTTTGTTTTTATATCAGAATTTTTATTAGCTAAAAATTATCATACAACGATAAAGCAAGGATTTTTCAAAAACAAGTTAATTTATTTAGGTATCCCCTATGTGTTTATAAATATTGGTATTTCTTACTTTTATTTTAAACCTGACTCTTTTAAAGCTTTTATAGGACACTTGAATGACACAATGTTTCATGGTGCAGCAGTTACATATTTTATTGTGATAATTATGCAATTTTATTTATTACATTTCTTTTTTGCTAAATATTTAGTGAGATGGAAACCTATCCCTATGGTTATTGGCACGACTATTTTCGCCACGCTATATTGGGCATTCAGACAATATGTACCACCTGCGCATGGCGACATCGTCTCGATGTTTTGGGGACGTGAAGGCTGGATGTTATTTCTCGGATGGATTAGTTATTTTGTCCTTGGTTTTTACACTGGTGTTTATTATGAAACACTTATGAAAAATATTAAAAAATATACTACGTCTATTATCATCGGTACCATATTAGCCGCTGGGTTATTAATTTGTAACTACGTATTTGGCGTAAGTACTTGGGTAGAATCAAAACGATTTGATATACCTATCTATGTCACAATGGTTATTTTAATGTTTTTCTTATTTTCTTCGTATATTAAATACGTGCCAAAATTTATATTGTTTATAAGTAATTACTCTTTCTGTATCTACTTATTGCACTACTTTTTCGTCAATCAACTTGGGATGTTACGTGAAGATAGTGCGATAAGAAATATTGTTTTCACATTTATAATTACATTGACAGTAGCTGTTTGCTTAGCATATTTATTAAATCTATTTAAATTCGGTAAATATGTAGTTGGTGGCATTGGTAATATTAAACATGAAAAAGTCTATGAAAGTTATAAACTAGGTAAAATGGATTAAACCAATATATAAAAAGCGAGCGCTAGTTTTAGCGCTCGCTTTTATATACACAGATCTAATTTACGCCACAGATACCAACGTAAAATTATTTTCTATTACTACGTTTATATTGTTGACTACTTTGCGAACCTTTTTTAGTCGCTCTGTCCTTCACTTGTTTCGCTTGTTTTTTAGTATATTGCTTCGCTTTATCGCTACGCGCCATTAACATAATTCCGGCTATTAACCATAATAATGATGTAATTAAGTTACCTGTCAACAGGTTAACAATAGCCATTAGTATTAATAACACACTTATCGTCTTAGGTATGCGACGCATTAATTGAGTCATAATAATAGCTAAAATAAAACAAACAATAGCTATGATAACGATAATAATCGCACCGTGTTTTACAAGATCGAATAATTCTGAAGGTGTGACTTGTGATAAACCTTGATTTAAACTTCCATTAGCTTTCATCGATTCAATACGATTAATCGCCTCATTTTTAATGCTAGGGTCATTTAAAAATGGTAATGCCAACGCCATTACTGCAATCATCAATATTTGGAATAGTATACCTATCCAAGTTAAAACCTTCTCAGCTGTACGTTTCATGTTTGTACCTCCTCAAACAAAATTCTTTGCTCATAGTTAATTATAACTGTTGATATATAAATAACGCAAAATAACTTATGTGGCTTATATTTATTATTTAAACCTTAATTTACGTTTTCAAACTATTAATTTCACTACTTTTAATATTAAATATAAACATTATGTATATGTTTATATTGTGTAGGGTAATGAACTTAAAACGATAAAATATATAAAGGAATGAATAGTAAATATGAACGATAGAGCAACAAAACATAAATATATAGTTTATTCAATTTCAGTAGCTATTATTTTAATAGTTACTTTAATTGCCGGTATATTTCCAAAACCTTTTGGTACTTATGCCCAATCTTTATATTCTGTAATTACTAACACGTTTGGTTGGCTATTTTTAGTCATTATTTTTATTTTAGATATTTTCCTAATTAGTTTAGCGGTATCTCGCTATGGCAGATTTAAATTAGGTGATGACAATGAGGAACCGGAATTCTCACTCATGTCTTGGATTGGCATGTTGTTCTCAGCTGGATTAGGAGTCGGTATTGTCTTTTGGGGTGTGGCTGAACCACTTTCTCACTATTTACATTCCCCCTTTCCTAGCAAAGCATCAGGAGAATCAGCCGCTTCCGCACGTTTAGCTATGGGTTACACATTTTTCCATTGGGGCATATCACAATGGTCGATTTTTGCGATAGCTGGATTGACTGTAGCCTTTTTCCAATTTAGAAAAAAGCGTGATGGTTTAATTTCGACTGCAATGGAACCCGTATTTGGCGAAAGCTATAAACGACCTATCCGTAATATTATTGATATTTTGGCAATTATCGCTACGGTAATGGGTATTGCAACATCAATAGGTTTAGGAATTATGCAAATAAGCGGTGGTTTACATCATGTTTATGGTGTACCAAATAACAACTTTACAAAAATTGGCATAACACTATTAATGGTTATTATATTTTTAGGTTCTGCAATTACTGGCTTAAATAGAGGTGTAAAATGGCTTAGTAATATTAACATTGGTTTGGGTGCTATTTTACTTGTTTTCATACTTATTTTTGGTGATTTAAGATTTATTTTAGAGTCTTATACTTTAGCTATCGGAGATTATTTACGCCACTTTGTTGAATATAGCTTACGAATTAGTCCATACACCGGTAACAATGCTTGGATACAACAATGGACTGTATTCTATTGGGCTTGGGTAATTTCTTGGTCTCCATTTATTGGTGGTTTTGTAGCCAGAGTTTCTAGAGGTAGAACAATACGAGAATTTGTAATTTGCGTGCTTATTATTCCACCATTAATCTCGTTCACTTGGATTGCAGCATTTGGTGGTACTGCCTTAAAAATTGCTTTAACACAAAATGATAATATTGCTCAACTTGTCGACAAAGACTATACGATAGCTTTATTTGAACTTTTATCTAAGTTCCCTATGGCTGATATTACAAGTGCATTAGCAATAGCACTCATTTATATATTCATTATTACTAGCGCAGATTCTACTACCCATATAGTAGCTAGTATGGCTACTGGCGGTCTTACGCATCCTAAGACGATTCATAAAATTATTTGGGGCGTCTTAATTGGCGCGGTCTCAATTGCAATGACACTAGCTGGTGGTTTAACAAGTTTACAAACCGCTTCCGTTGTCACTGGTTTACCATTCTCAATAATATTATTGCTTATGGTGTTCTCAATCATGAAAGCCTTAAGACGTGAGCCTATAGAACATTTCGAAATGACTTATATCGAAGACGATAAGGATTACTCTATCCCATTAGAAAAGCGTGAAATGGAAGAAAATAAAGAATAGCAATAACGCTTAACGCCCTTAACACACATAGCATCACATGGATTTGATATAATAATGTTATACAATTAAGGGGGATGGTAATATGGATTTAAGTCAGGCGTCGCCAAGTAAAATTAGACAATATATCCGTGAAGGACAACTTCAAGGACACACAAGTGGTTTAGCAAAAGGCTATGTACAAGCGAATGTGGTGATATTACCTTCAGCATATGCCTATGATTTTTTAAAATTTTGTTTTAGAAATCCTAAAACATGTCCATTATTAGATGTATCTGAAGTAGGTGATCCATCATTTCCAACCTTTGGTCATTCGGCGGATATTAGAACAGATGTAGCAAAGTATAACGTATATGAAAACGGCACTTTAGTTTCTTCACCTAGTGATATCACACATCTTTATAATGATGATTTGGTAAGCTTTTTAATCGGTTGTAGCTTTACATTTGAGCATGCCTTATTAGATGCTAAAATTCCAGTACGTCATATAGAAGAACAGCACAATGTACCTATGTACGTCACAAATATACCTGCAGCATCTAGTGGCGTATTTAATGGCCCAATTACCGTAAGCATGCGTCCTATGACGATGCAAGAAGCGATTAAAGCGACTGAGATTACAACTCATTTTAAAAACGTTCATGGGACACCTATTCATATTGGTAATCCTCAAGAAATAGGTATCGAAAATATTAATAAGCCAGATTTTGGAGAAGCTGTTTCTATATATAATAATGAAGTTCCTGTTTTTTGGGGTTGTGGCGTTACACCACAGTCAGTAGCATTGGAAGCCAAACCTTCATTAATGATTACACATGCTCCTGGACATATGTTTATTACAGACGTAAGAGACAGTGACATGTCACATTAAATAAAGCGCAATTTCAAATGAAATTGCGCTTTTTCTAATTCTCATTATTGTTTATTGCTTTAACAACTTTTGCTGGCGCCCCCATAACAAGTTGATTATCACTAATATTTTTCGTCACAATACTACCTGCACTTACGACTACGCCATTACCAATAGTCACGCCAGGCAAAATAATAACGTTAGCACCTAACCAAACATCGTTGCCAATAGTTATCGGTAATGCTTGTTCTAACCCTTTATTTCTTGCTACTGCATTTAATGGATGATTAGCCGTATACAAACCACATTTTGGGCCGATAAATGTATTGTCACCTATAGATATCGGAGCACAATCCATTAGATAGCAATCGTGATTAATAAATACGTTATCGCCAAGCGTTATGTTATATCCATAATCGACCATAAAAGGACTTAATATTTCTATGTTGCTAAATTCATTATTAAAGAGTGAGCTCAATATTTTATGTCGTTCCTCTGTATCACTTGGTTTCGTATGATTCAAATCAAAACATAGATCTTTAGCTTTTATTCTTTCTTTAGTTAATGCACTATCATAGTTTGCATCATACCACTCACCAGCTAACATTTTCTCTTTTTCATCCACTTCAATTCCCCCTAACAGCCATTACAACGACAGTAATAAGTGATAAATAAGTGTTCCCGCATAGTTACCGATAATATAACCTAGCGTACCTATAATTAAAATAGGTCCGATTAAATTGGTCCATCGTTTCCCTATTGCTAAAGCTGCAGCAGTAGTCGGTCCTCCAGCAGTAGCATTACTCGCTAATAATATTTCTTCAATTTTAAAATGAAATAATTTACCTACTATTAAACTAAGCCCTAAATTAAATATTAATATAATAATTACAAAGACAAATAATAAAGGTGCTGTTTGAATAATTGTAGCAAATGATGCAGGAATCCCAATAACTACAAAGAAAATATATATTAGAAATGTTCCTATTTCAGATGCACCAGCTAATTTTTCAAAAAAGTCTCCCCAAATTGCGACCACAATTAAAGTAAACGTCGTTAATAATAAATATTGATCACCAAAGAATGAGACAATAATCGTCAAAAAGACGTTACTCTTTGGAATCCAATGTTGAATTAACTCTGATAATTTAAAACTTACTGCTACCAATGTAAAGGCAGTTGCCACAGAAATCGCAATATCTAAAATTTGAATTTTCTTCGGTTCCCAAAAAGCTTGTTGTTCTTCTTCGGTTGTAGCGCCGTTATAATCCGTTTTAAAATGCTTTTTGATAAATGGCATGGCAGGTATCGCTATAAGTAATAAAAAATAGAGCGCCATTACGCTATTATCTGCAACGACAGTCGATGAAATCATATCTTTAGGTGTGTTTAGTTTAGAACTTATAGCCGCAAAATTCACACCTCCACCTATATAACTTCCTGTCATCATGGCTCCAATTTTTTCCAAATATGGAATCCATCTATGTAAAGTTAAAAATGCAACAACTGCTCCAATCATTGTTCCCACTGATGCAATTAGAAAAATGACTAATAATCTTCTACTTTCTTTCCATACCTTAATAATATTCGATCCGAACAATAACAAGGGAATGGATAAAGGCACAATATAGTCCCATACGGTATCATAGACAGGTGCCTTCGTTGGTATGATTTTAAAATTAGATAATAGCATCGCACCCACAAGTGCTATGATTGCGCCCGATATAGTACTAGCCCACTTATAGCGTTGTTCAAGAAATAAACTTACAGTTGCCCAAATAATAATGATTGCCCACAGTACCCACGTATCATCTTTCGCAATTACCGTATTTAATACCATTAGCTTCACCCTCTTTATTTTTATTGATTACAATGGTTTGAATTAATTTATTTTATATTATCAATGAGTATTAGTATTTAATCAACTTTTCAGAATATTTTAAATATAATTCAAATATTATTGTGCTGGCTAGCGTTAATTGATATTCTTATTGATAAGGTTTCATAAAACAAAGGGGGACTTTTTATATGAAACAAAAAATCGGTTTAATACTTGGCCCAGCCTTATTTTTAATTTTCTATTTTATTCCTGGCATTACAGGCCTTAGCGATGCACCTAGAGCAGTATTAGCTGTTACGTTATTTGTAGCAACTTGGTGGATTACGGAAGCCATTCCAATTCCTGCAACTTCGTTATTACCATTAATCCTTTTACCACTAACTGGTGGTACTAGTGAAAAAATTGCAGCCTCTGCTTATGCTGATCCAATTGTTTTCATGTACATGGGTGGTTTTATTATTGCCATTGCACTAGAAAAATGTAACTTACATAAACGTATTGCCATGACGATAATAACAATGATGGGTTCAAACAGTAACCGTATTATTCTCGGTACAATGATTGCTACCGCATTTATTTCAATGTGGATTTCTAATGCCGCTACTGCTTTGATGATGTTACCTATCGCATTAGCACTTATCGAAGAAATTAAAGAAGCAAAGTTTTTATCGCCTGAATCTACACATAAATTTTCTAAAGCATTATTATTAACCGTTGCTTATTCCGCTTCCATTGGTGGATTGGCAACATTAATAGGTTCCGTACCGAATGCGGTATTTGCGGCTGTTGCTTCGTCAAGTTTACATAGAACAGTATCATTCGCACAATGGATGCTGTTTGCCGTACCAATCACAATCGTTTTATTAGTCGTTTTATATTTCTTATTAACTAAATGGTTATTCAAAGTCGAAGATGCAGATCAAGTATCTTCTGACTTTGCTAAAAAAGAACTACATGCGTTAGGCCCAATGAGTACCGATGAAAAACTTACTGGCATCGTCTTTCTATTCGTCAGTATTTTATGGATTTCTAGCAGTGCTTTACCAGCATCATTACATTTATCAGATACTGTAATTTCTATGAGTGGTGCTGTATTACTTTTCTTAATCCCTGCTAAATCTAAAAAAGGTGGTTTACTCGTTTGGGACGACTTATCTAAACTGTCTTGGGGTATCTTAATTCTATTTGGTGGTGGCCTTTCATTAGCTGCCGCGTTTGAAGATTCAGGTTTAACTAAATGGATTGGTGGTCTATTAGATATTGTTAAACCATTACCATTAGTATTAATCGTTATTATTTTAACGACAGCCATTTTATTCTTAACAGAAGTAATGTCAAATACTGCGGTGTCTAATATGTTAATGCCTATTAGTATAGGACTCGCAGCTGCTATTCATCAAGATGCATTCTTTATCATGGCAGTTGTAGCACTTTCATCTACATGTGCATTTATGTTGCCTATTTCAACGCCACCAAATGCTGCGGTGTTTAGTTCGGACGAATTAGAAATGAAAGATATGATCAAAGCTGGATTTATTTTGAATTTATTTACAATAGTAATTATTTCATTATTCGTTTATTTCTGGCTTCCAATCGCTTTTGGTATTTAAATCAAAGCAATATACTACTAAGGTTTGATACAACTTCTATACTAAGGACGCATGATAGCATTACATTTAACAGTTACAATATATATATCAAGTAGTTAAAGGAGTTATTAATTATGAAAACATTATTAAAAGGTGCCATTGCAGTATTATTAATACTTGGTGCTATCAAGACGTTCCAAGAACACAATGTAACTGAAGATGCTCATCATTACTACAACCAAGTTAAAAATGGCGAGATTTTGCAAAATGTTGAAAATATCAACTTCAAATCACTAAAGAATATTGATTTTAAAGATTTAAACCCAGCTGACTTCTTTTAAAGCTTTATTTTATTAAGGGAATACAGCACCTGAAAACAAGTTTTTAAACTCCTATTCACTTACTTTTCATATATAAGCAAAGACTGATGACACTTAAAAAAGACGTTAACTATCAATGAGTTAACGTCTTTTTTTATTTTTCAATAGCCTAAAAATTAAGGGAGCTAGGACAACTAGATTTGAAAGCAGCTTGATATAAGCGTATTTTCAATTCAGTCATCTACTGCCAATATAAAATGAGCCTGAAGACACTATAATGGTCAGGCTCATTTATATAAAAGTAATAATATTTATTTTTCTGGAGGAGTAATAAATTTTAAGTTAGTCATCGCTACATACTAATTATCAAATTGAATGTTTAACTATTCTATGCGAATGTATAAATGCCATTATCGCAAATATACAGTAAATAATTGAGTAAGCTACCATTACAATATAAACAGGAATTAATGTGTTTAATCCCATTAATTTCATAAATGCTAAGGCTGCAAATAATGAATGTAATAATGACACCACTAATGGCATACCAAAGTTAAATGCTACTTTTAATGCCAAACCTAATGTCATATCGTGATGTGTGTAACCCATTTTTCTTAAAATGCGGAAGTTTCCAATTTCATCTTCAGTTTCATCCATTTGCTTAATATAAATAATACATCCTGCTGCAACTAAAAATGCTAACCCTAAGAAACTTGTTACAAATAATAAAATACCTGTACTTTGATCTGCTTGTTTTTTAGCTTCTTTTTGAGATTGGATATTAGGATTGATTTTATGTGCTATTTTTTCAGCTTGTGTCATTTGGTTATGATTAACAATATCAAATCCAGATTGCGTTCTCACGTCTTTACTATGTTGTTTTAAATCATTATATTGATCATCACTTACTAATAATACCGGGCCGTTAAACGACGTTTCTGCTGAAAATTCAGTCGTTTCACTTATAGATGTAACTTTAAAAGCATGTTTTGTTGAACCTTGTAACACAATATCTTTATTAAGTTTAGGATTCATTTCTGGTCCGATTGCTCCCAAGTTAATTAGTTTGGCATTATTACCTTTAACATCTTTATCATGGAAATATTTATTACTCGTTACTATCATTGTTTCAACATTGCTGTATGTTTTAGGTGCATTTAATACATCATCTTTTAACATCTTAGGTGTTGCAACTTCTTTATATTTTAACTTGTAATTAATATCGTGCTGTTTTAATTGGTCTGCAAACTGATCAGCTTGCTTTTGTTGCGTAAATGTAAAATCTTGTGGAGACGATGAAGCGATTTGATTGCCTAATTGCGCTTTACTGATTGCACCAAAACATAGAATGGTAACTGTCACGGCAGAAATTGTCGCAATAATTGTAAGTGACAAGGCATTCTTTTTCATACGGTGCATAATTGATGACGTAAATACGACGTCTGTAATAGACACATTACCTTTTTTCATACGCTTAACTGTTTTAAATATGAGTGACACAGAGCTTCTAAAGAATAAATAAGCCCCCACGACAGTTAAAGCTAAAATAATAAATGGTAATATCATTACAGCCCCAAGGAATTTATCTAACATTTCTGTAGATAAGTAATAACCAATTAGAATCATTACAATACCTAATACACCTGATACCGTCTCTACTATTGTAACTTTCGGATTTTTAACATCTGATTTTGATTGGTCACTCATCATCTGTAAAATGCTGCGCTTTTTAATAAATAAATAACTTTGGCACATGATTAGAACAAATGCTAGTACGAGCATCAAAATAGTTTGTAACAATGCTTGGGAATGGAAGTTAATCGACACACTCGTGTGTATATTTAATACTTTAAGAACAATCATTAATAAAATTTTGGAGCCAAATATACCAACAATTAATCCAATCACACCTGTAATAACAAACATTGCCATTTGTTCAAGCATCAACATACGCATAATATTCTTTTTAGTTAGTCCGATAAGTTGATACATGGCAAATTCTTTTGTACGTCTTTTAATAAATAAATGACTCGCATACATTAAAAAGATAATAATTATAATAAATAGAAAATATGCGCCTGTCGTAGCGCCTTTTTTGATAATAACAGTTGAATCAGCATTGTTAATACCATGTGTATACTTTAATGTAACGAAACTAAAGAATAAGACGATACTAACAATCAATGAAAAGATATACATGCCATAGTGCTGTATATTCTTTTTAAAGTTTTTTAATACTATTTGATTAAACGTCATTAGTCACACCACCTAAGGCAGTTTGCATATGAATAATATTTTTGTAAAATTCATTATTTGTATCTTCGCCTTGGTATATTTCTGAATGAATGCTACCATCTTTTAACATAATAACTCTGTTAGAATAACTAGCAGCGACCGGATCATGCGTAACCATAACAATCGTCGCCTTGAGTTGTTTATTCATTTCTTCTAATCTGAATAATAAATCTTGTGCACTTTTTGAATCTAATGCACCTGTAGGTTCGTCGGCAAATATAATTGAAGGCTTGTGCACGAAAGCACGTGCTGCTGCAGTACGTTGCTGTTGTCCACCCGAAATTCCACTTGGATATTTATGTCCAATATGGTCGATACCCAAAGTTTGTGTAACTTCGTCATAATTTTTCATCATCGTAGCTTTCGATAAATTTTGTATCGATAAAGGTAACATAATATTTTCTTTTACCGTTAAAGTATTAAGCACGCTATAATCTTGAAAAATAAAGCCCATTTCTTTTTTTCTAAAATCAGCCAATTTTTTATTGCTCATTTTATTAATTTGTTGACCTTTAATCTCAACTATTCCACTTGTAATATAATCAATAGAACTTAACACGTTGAGCAACGTCGTTTTCCCCGAACCAGACGGCCCCATTATTGACACGAATTCCCCTTCTTCAATAGAGAAATCTAATCCTTTTAATACTTCTTGACGTTGATGTCTATTTCCATATGATTTAGTTAAACCATTTGCTTTTAATATAGACATAACACACACTCCTTTTATCTATTTATTAATTTTATTGTAAATAAATTTTGCTGGGATGACGTTCGTTTGACCTAACAAATGTGCTGACAAAAATGACAAAATTGTCACTTCGTCCATCGTTTATGTACGCTAAGATTTTATTTCATCGTTTATATCTTATCATTTCCCTTACAAAACGTTATAAAATTTCCAAACAGTTACGTTGACTTTTATACCTACTAGGGGTATATTTAAGCCAAGAAAGTTGCTAAATTAATAAGGAGGTGTCAGTTGATGAGCACTCATAAAAAAGACACACTCGCAATTACGGGTATGACATGTGCTGCTTGTGCAAATAGAATAGAAAAAAATTTAAATAAATTAGATCAAGTTACTGCTACGGTAAATCCATCTACCGAGAAAGCCACTGTTGAATACAATAACCAGCAAACTTCATTAGCAGATATTACACAGACGATACAAAAAACAGGTTATGATGTCGTAACAGATACTATTGAATTAGATATATTTGGTATGACGTGCGCTGCTTGCTCTACACGTATTGAAAAAGTACTTAAACGTACACACGGTGTGGAACAGGCTACCGTTAACTTAACTACCGAATTAAGTACAGTTACATTCAATCCTGAAATAATATCTCCAAATGACTTAATTAAAAAGATTCAAAATATAGGTTATGACGCACAGCTTAAAGCGAGCTCTAAAGACAAAACTTCTCAAAAAGCTAAAGAATTACATCATAAATTAATTAAGCTCATTGTTTCAGCTGTTATATCCATACCATTACTATTGACGATGTTCGTTCATCTATTTGGTTTGCCGCTACCTCATATATTTATGAATCCATATTTCCAATTTGTATTAGCTACTATTGTACAATTTGGTATTGGTTGGCAATTTTATACTGGGGCTTACAAAAGTTTACGAAGTGGCTCAGCAAACATGGACGTCCTTGTAGCATTAGGTACAACTGCCGCATATGGTTATAGCATTTACGAATCAATCAAATGGATGGTTCAGCCAAATATTACGCCTCATTTATATTTTGAAACAAGTGCCATATTAATTACACTAATACTTTTCGGTAAATATTTAGAGGCTCGTGCAAAATCTCACACGACACAAGCTTTAAGCAAATTACTAAGTTTACAAAGTAAAGAAGCACGCGTTATTCGAAATGACGCTGTTCAAATGATACCAGTAAGTGAAGTTGTCGTTGGCGATATTATCGAAGTTAAACCCGGCGAAAAAATACCAGTAGATGGTATTGTAACTAAAGGGCAAACTGCGGTTGATGAGTCTATGCTTACCGGCGAATCATTACCAATTGAAAAAACGGCAAATAACAAAGTTATAGGTGCTACACTCAATAAAAATGGCGCTATTACTATGGAAGCTACGCAAGTCGGCGAAGATACTGCGCTTGCTTCAATTATTGAATCTGTAGAAGCTGCACAAGGTTCTAAAGCACCTATTCAGCGTTTAGCAGATGTTATTTCAAGTTATTTCGTTCCTATTGTCGTTGGTATTGCTATTATTACCTTTTTAATTTGGATAACTGTCGTGAATACTGGGCAATTTGAACCTGCTTTAATCGCTACAATATCTGTACTTGTTATCGCCTGTCCTTGTGCTTTAGGTTTAGCTACTCCAACTTCTATTATGGTAGGTACGGGTAAAGCGGCACAAAGTGGTATTTTATTTAAAGGCGGAGAACATATAGAGCAAGCGCACAAAGTAGATACAATTGTTTTTGACAAAACAGGAACATTAACCAATGGTAAGCCCGAGGTTACTGATTTCACAGGCAATTTATCAACATTACAACTTGTCGCAAGTGCTGAATATTATTCAGAGCATCCTTTAGCCGAAGCTATTGTAAATTATGCAACTCGCAAAGAACTAACATTACTTGAAAGTACAAATTTCGAAACAATACCAGGTCTAGGTATTCAAGCAACAATAAGTGACAAAGAAATCTTGATAGGTAATTTAAAATTAATGAACAAACATGAAATAAGCATAAATCATGTACAAAGGGAATTATCTTCCTTTGAAAACGATGGTAAAACGGCGATGTATATTGCAGTATCTGGTGAATTTGCTGGTATTATAGCCGTCGCTGATACTGTAAAAACGAATGCTAAACAAGCAATAGAGCAATTACATGCATTAAATATTAGTACAGTGATGTTAACCGGAGATAATGAGCTAACTGCAAAAGCGATTGCTAAACAAGTCGGCATCGATCATGTTATTGCTGGCGTTTTACCAGAACAAAAAGCTAATGAAATAAAACAATTGCAACAACAAAATCGCAGCGTAGCAATGGTCGGTGATGGTATTAACGATGCACCCGCTTTAGTCCAAGCACAAACTGGCATTGCTATAGGTACAGGTACCGAAGTTGCTATCGAAGCAGCAGATATTACTATTTTAGGTGGCGATTTATTACTCATTCCTAAAGCGTTAAAAGTGAGCCAATATACTATACGTAATATCAGACAGAATCTATTCTGGGCTTTCGGTTACAACGTTGCGGGCATCCCTATTGCTGCAATTGGCTTGTTAGCACCTTGGGTAGCAGGTACCGCAATGGCATTAAGTTCAGTCAGCGTTGTTACGAATGCTTTAAGATTGAAACGCATGAAACTATAATCATATACTTTAAGGGAGGTGATTTATATGGCAACAAAAACAATTCAAGTAGAAGGCATGAGCTGTGAACATTGTAAAAGTGCAGTATCTGGTGCTTTAAATAATTTAGACGGCGTATCACAAGCCGATGTTGATTTAGAAGCAGGTACAGTTGAGGTCAATTACGATGACGCCAAAGTTGATGATGCGGCAATGACTGAAGCTATAGAAGATCAAGGATATGACGTGAAATAAATATTCACACTAAAGCACGTTCCTCAATAATTATAGGAACGTGCATTTTTATTGTTGATGATATAAAGATTGTAGCGATTTAAGTCTAGCAATCGCTGCTGCTAATTGTTCGTCGTCTAATGCTAACGACATGCGGACATAATGCTTACCATTTAGTCCAAACGGAATACCCGGCGCTACAAGAATTGATTGTTCTTGTAATAAATAATCTACAAATTGTTCACCATCATAATGAGGTGGTGTTTTTAGCCATAAAAATATACCGCCCGCCATTGGTTCATAAGGTATATTAGCCTCGTCTAACTGAGCTTGAACAAAATCTCTTCTTTTTTTAAATTTAGTATTTTGTTGTTCTAAAAAATCATCATAATTATTGAGTGCATAAGTCGCAGCATCTTGTAACGCACCAAACATACCGGCATGCGTGTGCGATTGATATTTTTTTAAAGCCCTTATTATTTCTTTATTTCCAACTGCAAAGCCAACTCTAAAACCAGACATATTATAACCTTTAGAAAGTGAAAATACTTCAATCGCTAAATCTTTAGATCCTTCAGTTTGCAAAATACTTGGATTTTTAGCATCAAAACCGAATGCGCTATAGGCAAAATCATGCACTATTTTAGTTTTAGTGCCTTTAAATTGTTTTATGGCATCATCAAATACTTTTTGAGAAGCCACGGAACCCGTAGGATTATTAGGGTACGTAAGATAAACTAACTTAGTATTAATTAATGTATCATAATTTATTTGTTTCCAATCCGGTAAATAATACGGCGGAGCTAATGGTAAAGTCTTAGGTATACCATCAGCCAATTGTACGCCTGCTAGATAGTCTGTATATCCAGGATCCGGTAATAAAACATTTTCTCCAGGATTCACTATACAAGAAGGCAAACCTACTAGACCATTTTTTGTACCGTAAAGAATACATACTTCTGCTTCAGGATCTAAATCAACACCATATTGTCGTTGATAAAAATTTACGATAGCTTGTTTAAATTCAACCTTACCATGAAATGCTACATACTTTTGATTTTCGGGTTGATATAGCGCATTTGCAAAATGATCTAAAATACCTTTAGGCGTCTCACCATCCGGTATACCCACAGCCATATTAATTAACGGTAATGGCCCATGTTCAATTTCACGCCCCATCGTTTTACCAAAATAGCTTTCTGGTATTTGAACTAATCTATCAGATATAATCAATACAACTACCCCTTCCTTTATATTTACCATATGTCTATGCCACATTTTTCTACATCTATTTTGCTCTATTAAACTTTCAAATTAAGGTTAAGTTTAACAAAAAGCGTTAACGTGTCAACTTCATAATCAGCTCTATGTAACATTTATTATAATTTATATAGTAAAAATAAAAAAAGCTAAGACATCTAACTATGTCCTAGCTTTAAAAAATATATATTTTAACTAAATCTTACCACCAGTTATTTTTGTTACGGAAATCTACAGCAGCGTCAACTGAACCATAACGTTGTTTAGCGTAGTTAAGTAAACCTTTAGTTTGTTCAGCTACTGAACCAGTTCCCCAAGATTCTTTAGTTTGACCTAAACCTCTGTATCCTAATTCGTTAACAGCGTTAGGGTTACCGCTTGATTCTGGTAAAACGATAGTGTTCCAAATTGCTTCAGTTCCACCTGCAGCTAAGAATTGCGCTTTAACAGATCCACCAGTTGAAGCTGATGAAGATGATGAACTTGAAGTGCTTTGAGTTGTTGTTTTAGTTGTTTGTGTTGATTGTGTAGTTTGTGTAGTTTGTGTAGTTTGTGCTTGGCTAGTAGAAGCTTTAGGTGCTGCTACAGTTTTAACTTCAGCTTGTTTAGAAGTTGTTTGTTGTGGTTGAGCAACTTGAGCTGAGTTGTTGTTAGTGTATGAAGCTGAAGTATCTTGTTGAGAATCAGCTTGTCCGTCTACAGACCAAGTCCATGAGCTACCATTTGATTGGAAGCTGAATGAATGACCAGCATAGTTGAAGTTGTAGTTATAAGCGCCAGCTTGTACTGGGTGCTCGTTTAATTCTGATGAGTTGTTTAATGCTAATTCAGCTAAGTGCGCTTGGTTTACGTTGTTTTCTGAAGCGTGTGCTTGGTTATGGTCACTGCTTGCTGCGTATCCTGTTACTCCTAAAGCTACTGCTAATGATGAAGCTAATACTGTCTTTTTCATAATTAAAAAATCCTCCAGTTATTTTTGTTTGGTAAAACTATATTTTTATTTCATAAATTTCGTATGTGCTAACTTAAAAAAATAATGTATTGCTTTTTCGACAAGACATAATATACCACAAAAAATATTCATTTGTATTACACACTAATAACAAAACATTTACAAAACATGTAAATTATATGACAATAATCCGTTTCTGTAACGTTCTGTAACATTAGTCGCTAAATTAAAATCAACATAATAGTAGGCTTTTTACCTATTTATAGACTTCTATAACAGTATTCAATAGAATTGTTGTTATTATCAGAAAAATTACATGACATACTTTTATTACATTGTTGTAATATAAAAATTTGCATTGAAATTAAGTTCCTTAATATAAATCAGTCGAATTCCACAGTAAAAACTTAAAAATAGAATTACTTGAGCAAAGATATTGTGTAAACCGTTTTGTAATAATACACTATAAGTGAAGATAATAGTTTGTAGCATATATTAACGAACAGTATTCAGCATTTAAGCAAGTTGGAAATGACTCCACGTTACCATTTGAAAGGAGGATTTTGTTATGACTACTTATGATGATACACGTTTAAGAATCGACAAACTTTACGAAACACGGTCTCCACGAATTTCTACAATGATTGATGAAGGTGGACTTGGTGCCGATCGCTATTATGACATTGAAAAGTACAAATTGAGTCAACTATCTGACGACCAACTGTATGATTGGTATAGTCATAAAAGTGATATCGAACTTATTGATTTGTTAGAAGAATTAGTAAAAGATAACACTAAAAATACTAGCTATCATTTAATTAAACCACTAAAATTAGTCATGTTAGAACGCATGAAGTAACTTTAAAAGTATTAATTAACTTTGGCTAAAGAGATGGACGTACTCTAACTTAATAGAGCACGTCCTTTTTATTCTATATTATTTGAATTATTCGCAAAGATTACGCTAAAAATTTAAATATTTCTCTATCATATAATTTAAAGACCTTCATATAGATAGCATTGACCGCGAAACCGACAATAAACGGCACGACAAAAAATGCTATAAACACTACTAATAAACGCATCAATGGATCTGCATCCATTAATTTAAAAGCACTAATTGGACCTATCATTCCTATTATGCCGAACCCAGCCGATTCCTTCGTACCACTAATTTCTAATAAACCTCCTACGAAACCCGAAATAATCGCCGTAGTAAATATTGGTAGTAATATCATAGGATGACGAACCATATTAGGTATCATCATTTTTACGCCACCTAAAAATATCGTTAATGGTACGCCTGCCCTATTTATTTTAATCGTGCCGGCTACAAGTGCCGCTTCACAAGCCACAATACCTATTGATGCAGAACCTGCCGCCAAGCCAGTTATACCTATAGCTAATGAAGTCGCTACTGTTGAAATAGGAGATATAATAAGAAAACTAAAGACAATAGCTATTAAAATAGACATTAATATAGGTTGTAATTCAGTAAATGTATTAACAAGATTACCTATGCCTGTAGTAATTAATTTTATGTAAGGTAGTATTGTGACACCTATTAGACTTGCTGAAACACCGACTATCGTTGGTAAAAATATTAATCCAAGGCTGCCGAAACGCTCACCAATTACTAAAATAAACAATACTGCTATGGCCGCTGTAATCATTGTATTAATTAAATCACCTACACCAACTAACACAACTGCTCCATTTTTAAATTGTGCAACACCACTACCTACAAAAGCAGAACTTGCTACGACAGCTGTGGCTAGTGGTTGTAGTTTAAAGCGCATGGCAATTAAAGTTCCTACTAATAATGGTACAGTAAATTGAATGGCAAGTACGATTTGCAATGGTGTTTGAAAAATTGCATTTTTACTTGCTAAAAATTTCAATAATTCACCTAAAATTGCGTTAGGTACAAGACCTGCTACAATCGCAATTGCTACTCCCGATAAAACGTTGTATAAAAACTGTTTAGGACTGACTTTTTCCATATAAAATCTACCTCCATGGTAAAATATAAGATATAATATACCACGTATCTTTTATAAAAAAAATAGTTATTAAAATTTTTATACAAAATTAGCACCAAATATTAGCCTATTACAAAAAAAGTGTTGCTCATTTTGTAATAGGCTAAAGTTTATATTACTCCATGTCGTCTGCTGTAAGAACTAGTCCTTGTGTTTCATTTTCAAAAAATGTTAATTTTTCTAATTTATTCCCTTTAGGTAAAGCTCTAGCAAATTGATCCCAAATCCATAAAGCTATATTTTCAGCAGTCGTGTTCATCGTCGGTAACGTTTCGTTAACTAATTGCTTATCTAAATAAGGCGCGATGTGTTCGTTATAAATTTTATTAACTTCATTAAAGTCTAATGCCAAACCTAATTCATCAATTGGCGATAAAATTTCAACATCAAATTTATAAAGATGATTCGTCAAATCAATATACTTCACTTTCGAAAAGTATATTCGATTATCACATGTAAATTGAAAGTAATTTTTGATTCTAACTGCACTATTTTTATATTTAAATTGTTCTGGTGGATGCACATTTTTTATATCAGACATACACGAAGCCCCCTTAGCTACTGTTCTAATATATTTACCCTTTATCTCAATAACTAAAGATAAGTGCTATCACAATTCGTAAATGCTACGTTCTTTATCGGGGAGTTTATCTATAAATGGTTTAGGATCTTCAGCATACTTATTGCCCACCCCATTTTTCATTCTTTGAAAATGAACGTGAGGCCCTGTAGTTTGTTTACCTGTGTTACCAGATAATGCAATAACATCTCCTGGTTTAACTGTGTCTCCAACTTTGACCTTGTATTTATTAAGGTGCATGTACCATTGATGATATTGACCATTTGCCTCTGCAATTTGTAATACTTTGCCTCCAAACTCATTATCAAAAGTTCGTGTAACCGTTCCATGCGTCACAGCTTTTACTTTAGTATCTTCTGGCACACCATAATCAATGCCATAATGTTTACCTTCACTACTAAGTTGCTTGTTTTTATATTCACCAAAAGATTCAGTTTCTCTACTTCGTTGTCGAGAAATAAAGTCATTAAATTCAGATGATTTTTTATTTATACTGACATTATTGTGAAATGTATCATATAAATGATGCTTAACATTCCCAATATTAAAAGTGAATATAATGATTGGCACTACTACAATTAAAATCCAAACACACACTTTTATTATACTTTTCACTTAATTAATCATTCCTTATATAAATAAGATTGGATTATTAAGTATACTTTTCTACTATATTAAATGCGAACGATATACATATTATATAGAAGAAACTGTTTTTATTTTTAATGATGGGCGAATTAAACTTATTTTCTATCTAATATAACAAATCACAATATGCGCTTGTTTTATTTAACAAGGATATTGTGATTGTAAATAATTATCTTCAGTTAACTATTATTATCATTAATGAATTTTAGGACATCTCCAGTTAAAGGTATAGCATTATTACTTTCATTTTCAACGCCACCATAATGTAATGCAATCAATTCATTGTTTTCATTAAATACGCCAGAGCCAGAATTGCCTCCATATGTGCTTGCGTCATAAGTCATACTTGAAGCACTATTTGATAAAATTCTACCTTTACTTTCCCACATTGTCGCCATGGGTTTATCTCCTGGGTAGCCAGTTACTGTAATATTATCTCCTTTTTGGCCTTGTGTTGGATCACCGATAGTCACCGGATCAACCACATCACCTAAATGTTGCCCTTTATCATTAGTTTTAAAATGAACGACTGCTAAATCAGCATCGCCGTCGTATTGTTCACTGCTTTTTTCTTCAAATTCACCATATGGATATGTAGACTCATCGGATGCTGATGGCGCAAATTTCATTTTGCCGTCAGACAAATCGGTTACGTGTTTGTTTGTCAAAATAGTATTTTTTCCAATTACTACTCCTGTTGCAATATTTTTACCCATATCAACAAATCCTAAAGATTGATAATGACCGCTCGTAGTGTTAGATATTTGATGTCTATCGTCATTCGGTAATATAACCCTAAAACTTGTTTGCTCCGATTGTTGTGTATTTTGTGTATCATTATTAGTCGCAGCTTTAATATTATGATGACTGACATTAATTATGGAAGTAATTGCTAATACCGTCGCCAAACTTGTTATGACTTTTTTTGACATAATAAAAACCTCCTACCTTTTCTTAACATTTAATTTATATTTTATACGGAAAATAATCAATTGTTTTTTAAAATTAATTTCAAAAAACAATTACTTTCTATAGAATTAGACTTAACAATTTACGTAGAACTACTAATATTTATTATTATGATCTGCCTAAAATGTTATAAAAATGGTCCGTACTATTACTCCAAGTACGGGCCCTATTATAATACTTAACTCCCAAATTTACGCCTTGGTTAATTACCTAGGCTTAAAATGGTAACCATTCAGGTTGACTTGCACCTCTTGGCGTTAAAGTATATTTATATTCTCCAGGTGTTTCAGTCATTTTCACTTGATCGGTAACGCCAACATAATGACCTAATGGCGTATCGTCTTCAAATTGTTCTGGACTTACAATAGTATGTTCATCGCTAGAGTTATAAGTACTATTTACATAGTTTTTATCAAAAATACCTAAAGATAAAAGATATAATGATATACGACTTAGATTCACTTGAATTTTATAACTACCACCTTCTTGGGCTCTTCTTTCAAGTGCTTTAATGGCAGCCGTTTCCATTAACCAAGAAATAACATAGTCATTGACGACAACGATAGGTGGTAATTGGGGTTTATCAGGTGTGCCTTCTAAATCCATGACGCCTGTCACACATCCCGCAGTTTGATCAAAACCATTTCTGTCTGACCATGGTCCTGCCTCACCATAACAACTTACTGAACAATGAATAATACCAGGTCTTTGTTCCGCTAATTCGTGTGGTGTTAAGTGTTTTTCAGTCATAAATCCGCTACGTTTATTTAAAAAGAAAATATCGGCATCTTGCAATAATTCGTCAAATTTTTGGCGATGTGCACGTTGGTTATCAATATCTAAATAAGTTGAACGCATCCCAATATGAGAAGTTAGAAGTAATGATTCCTCTTCAAATTCAGAAGGGCGCCACACATTTAATACATCGGCTCCATGTAATGCTAAGCCACGCCCCAGTCCAGCACCTGCAATAACATGCCCCATTCCAAGCGCACGTATACCGTCTAAAGGTTGGGTAGGATTACTAGTAAAAGGTTCCGGCTCGGATTCTCCAATTTTTTCAATTGTCACTAATGGATTTTGAGCTATATATTCAAATTGCTCTTCATTCAAAAATTCTGGAACGGAGCGTACGACAGGCATAACAACACCTTTTTCAGCCGCTTTTTCTTCTAAATCATGTGAATGCCATTGTCTAATAGCATGCGTAATAGACTTTTTGTTTGGCAGTGCATTTAATAATTCTAAAGTATGTCTTTGTGCACTAGGATAAGGATTTAACGGCATAACCCAGCGTCCATCTTTGGTTTGGTAGAAATCAAAACGTGTAGGATTATTAGGAAAAATTTGTGCTTTTGCCGCAAAACCATTCACTGTTTCCCACTTTTTTTCATAAAATGGCGAAAGTCTTTTTAATGCTTTTCTTATATCTACTTGAATATCTTGGCCAACACCTGTTCTTTGCTTCCATAAAGATGCAATAGCTACCGATTTAGCTGCCAAGCCAATTCCAGCTAGCGAAGCGATTTTCAAAGTACTCGGTTGTATAGGATCTTTACCGTAAAATTCAACTTTGCCACCAGTGTCTTTTGTCGAATAGCCAATCCCATTTAAAACATTTTCTAATTCTTTATTAATATCAAAATTATCTTCTTCGGCTGATTTAATACGTTCATTGTAATTATTTAACAAAGTCTCTTTTAGTCTTTTACTATCCATAAAATACCTCCTCATATTTATTACTCCATAGATAATCATTCTACTAACTTATGAATTTTGCAATTTTTACGCCTATATGTTCGTTTATATAAAATTAAGGTTGAGATATCATCTGATACCTCAACCTTAAACAATACTAATTTAATATTTTGGCCATCGAACGATCAACGCTCGTAGCATACATACCACCAAATTTTAATAAGTGAATCATTAAAATATATAACTTATAAAATTCCATTCGGAAATCTGCACCTTTAGCTAATGGAAATTGTTTATTATATTCATCATAAAATGCTTGATTAAAACCGCCAAACACAGTAGTAATACCCATATCAAATTCTCTATCACCATATAGTGGTGCTGGATCAAATAAAGCAGGTTCTCCATTAGTTAAAAACATATGGTTACCTCCCCACATATCTCCGTGCAATAATGAAGGCTTACTATTATGCTCTTTTAAAGCTTTATTGATGACGTCTTTCACTTGATTAAAGGTATTTACGTCATCTTCTATCCATAAACCCTTGTCCACGAGTGACTCTTTCAACGGCTCTAAACGTCTTTCAACGAATAGTTCTTGCCATGTGTCGCACCAGCTATTATCAAACGAAATATCGCCACCTTCATGGGGCATTTCAAATCCAAATTTACCATCAGGTTGTTGTTGACTATGCATTTTAGCAACCAATTTTGCTAAATCTCGTTGATCTCCACGACCACCTTCTTGTAAATAGCTTAATAACAAATAGGCATCATTATCTATTTGACCATTCCCTTCTACTATAGGTGCTTTGATACCCGCTTCTTCAAATTTTTTCAAACCGGCTATCTCTGCGCCATAAAAATCTGCATCTCTATTTTTTTGTACAAGTAAAAAATAAGTTTCTTTATCTGTCTCAACTATATATGCGTCATTAACATCTCCTCCACTAACCGGAGAAATATTTTTTATATTATTTAATGGTAGTTGTTCTTGCCATGATTTATTCATAACATCCCTACTTTCTTTCAAGTCATATAATTATAATATTACCTGTTTTCCCACTTGTTAATCTAATTGCGACAACTTCATTTACAAGATAAATTCACTATTTTCTTATAGTAACTTTATTTTACCTTCCATTTTATTATAGAATAAAGATAATTATTAAAGCTAAAGTGTAATTTCAAAATCAAATTATTGGAGCGTAATCAATGTATAAATTAATGAAACCTTTATTATTTAAAATGGATCCAGAAGAAGCGCACGGTAAAACAATTAATGTGTTAAAACTAACACAAAATCATTCTTTATTTTTATCAACAATTAAACGTTTCTTTTATTATGAACATGCCTCACTAACACAACATATTAAAGGTATTACATTCCCTAACCCAATAGGACTTGCCGCAGGTTTTGATAAATCTTGTGAAGTACCAAAAGCTCTAGAAATGGCAGGATTTGGTGCAATAGAACTTGGTGGCATCACACCAAAGCCACAAGATGGTAATCCTAAACCACGTATGTACCGTTTACTCGAAGACGATGCATTAATAAATCGCATGGGCTTTAACAATTTAGGAATGAATAAAGCATTAAGTAATTTGAGACGCTTTGCTTATTCATTACCTATAGGACTTAATGTAGGTGTGAATAAAATCACGCCTTATGAAGAGAGATACCAAGATTACATTAAAGTTATTGATACGTTTAAAAATGATGTGACGTATTTCACTGTTAATATTAGTTCGCCAAACACAGCAAACTTACAAAACTTTCATGATAAAGATGAATTTACAATGTTGTGCCAAGCTATTACTGATTATAAAGAACAACAGCATTTGCAAATTCCAATTTTTATTAAACTAACTTCTGACCTAGAAACATCAGAATTAAAACATATATTACCGTCAATTGTTGAGACCTTTGATGGCATAGTATTAGCGAACACTACCCAAAAAAGAGACAATTTGACGTCACAACATAAAAACGAAACTGGTGGCTTAAGTGGTAAACCATTATTTAAACGTAATTTAGAACTTATCAAATGGACTTATAAAGAAACTAACGGAGACTTTTTAATTATAGGTACAGGCGGTATTTTCACTACTGAAGATGTCATAACTATGTTACGTAGTGGTGCATCTTTAGTTCAAATATACAGTTCTCTCGTATTACAAGGCCCAGGACTAACGAAAAGATTAAATAAAGAGTTGGCTGCCTATTTAGCTCAACACAACTATAATAACGTTAGTGAAATTATTGGATTAGATGTATAAACATAATTTATTTATTTAACAATAAAGACATATATTTTTTCAAAAACAGGGTATACGTATTATAAAGGAGGCAAAGGTTATGTATAAAAATATTTTATTAGCATATGACTTTGAAAACTCATTTACGAACGTACCTAAAGCAATTGAAAATCTTAGTGGTGGCCAAAATGATGTGACAGTAACTATTTACAATGTTATTTCTGATGCAGAATTACAAAGCTCCGTGCGGTATGACAATGAACACGTTGAGGACTTAACAGCTAAAAAAGAAGAGCGTTTACAACCCTTCGTGGAAAAACTGCAAGCTACAGGCGTACAAGTGAATATAAAATTTAGCTCTGGTCCAATCCGAAGTAAAATTTTAGGGGAACTTGAAAATAATAATTATGACGTTGTAGTGATGAGTAACAAACGTGATAAAGCGAACATAGGCAACGTCTTAGGGAATGTTACGCATAAGGTAGCTAACAATTCACCTGTTCCCGTGCATATCGTTAATTAGCATAATTTAAAGTGATTAAAGAGTCTGGAACATAAATATTCATTCTCAAAATAAGAGCCTGAGGCATTATATTGTCTTCAGGTTTTTATTTTTATACGGTCAGTAAATGACTGATTTGAAAATGGTTTATATCAAGCTTTTTTCAAATATGGCCATCTCTGCCGTGGCAGGGTTCCAAGATTATCTTATACAAATAATATTGCTGCCCCGCCCATTTTTTGGCAATTTATTCCTTATTTTTTACTACTAATTCTATACTGTAATTGATGTATTATTTAAATAAAATAATGTGATATAATTATAAAAATTTTACAATCATCGAGGTATATTATCATGATTATTGCATTAATTATTATCGTTGGTCTTTCATTGAGTGCCGTCGGTTTTTATATTATGAAAAAGTTTTACGACAAGTTATAAATATTTTTGGATAGTTATTACATACG
Source organism: Staphylococcus kloosii (assembly GCF_003019255.1). NCBI lineage: Bacteria > Bacillati > Bacillota > Bacilli > Caryophanales > Staphylococcaceae > Staphylococcus > Staphylococcus kloosii. Next base: position 706,541 of record NZ_CP027846.1, on the reverse strand, counting down.
ATTATCGACGTACAAAAATAAAATGGTTATCTCCTTCATATAGTGGAGATAACCATTTTTTATTTATTGCATCTAGCTACTATTGTTGTTCTTTTAAATACTTTTCGATTACTTGTAAAACGCCTGATTCATCATTAGAAGGGGCACGATGGTTTGCAACTTCTGCCAATTCTGGACTGCAGCTTTCCATTGCATAACTATGTGGTGTTAATTGTAGCATTTCGATATCATTGTTAGCGTCGCCGAATGCTAATAATTCGTCTTCTTGAATACCCCATTCTGCTAATAACTCTTTAATGGCTTCCCCTTTATTAACATGAGGTACCAACAAGTCTAAACTATCAAATCCACTCGTCACTGAACGAATAGACTGGCCAAATTTAGCGTTTAATTCTTTAACAACATTATTCAATAAAGTTTCATCAGCGATGTGCATTGCGACTTTGACGATTTTATCGTGACTTAAATCATCGAAGTTATCTACATATGTAATATCTTTATAATATAATTTAACGTATTCCTTAAATGCTTCAGGGGCATCATGTCGTAAATATGACGTTTTAACACCACTTAAAATAATATTTTTTATTTGATGCTCTTGTTCTAAAAACTTAACTACATCTTCAATTAAAGTAGCATCGAAATGATGCGCATTTAGTAATTCATCTTTGAAGTATGTAACAGCGCCGTTCTCACCTACATAAGTAATATCTTCGTCTTTACCTGGGAAAAATGATTGTAATTGTGCGTATTGATTCCCACTAGCAACGATAAATTTTATGTTTTGGCGTTTGATTTCGGTAAATAATCGATCAAAATAAGCTCTATCGTATGAATGCTCTGAATTTAAAAATGTTCCATCTTTGTCTACTGCTATTGCTTTAATCAAAAGATCCCTACTTTCATTAATTATTAGTAACAAAAAAGAGTGCGACAACAATCTGACTCAAAAGTAGATTTCATTGCCCACTCTATCAAAATAGCATTATTTACATAAACTAGCTATAAATATTTATTTTAATTATATTGTTAACGTAGTGTTATAAATAAAAAATACAAATTTTAAGCTAATTAACTGTTACATTGCGATAATATTAAAACGGTTGCCATCTGGATCACTAAATAATCCACCATAAAAACCTTCTAATTTAGTTCCTCTTTGTAATACCTTACCATTGGTATCATCTACTAAAGCTAACAGCTCATCAACTTCATCACTTGTAGATACAGATACAGAAACTAATGCGCCATTGTTAGTTGTGTCGTTTACATTTGCTGCTTTTTTAAATTGTTGTTGTTCAATCAACATAATAATATGACCGTCTGCTGTTTGGACACCTAACATTTTATCCAGCATTTCTTCATTTTTCTTAATTTCAAAACCTATTTTGCTATAAAAATCTTCACTTTGTGTCAAATCGGAAACACATAAATTTAACCAATTCCCTGTGATTTTCATATTAAATCCCCCTTGTTAAATAAAAACAGTTTTAGTGATTAAGCCTCACTTTTTGAATCTTGTGTAAGTTGACGCATATGGTTAAAATCAACTTTTTCTAAAAGATTAGCATACGTATTACTCGCATCGTTTATAATTTCGGAACCAGCTTCCGTTAAATAAATGTACATAGCACGATGATCTTCTAAACACTCATTTCTAGTTACATAACTAGGTGAAAAGCTTTCTAACCTATTAATCAATCGTGACATGGCACTTTGACTTAAATCTACTACCTTAATTAAATCATTGATTTTATATTTATTACCTTGAGCATTGTTAATTTCATATAATACATAAAATTCTTTTAAGCTGAGGTTATATTGTTGTCTTAAACTCTTCTCCATCATTGTTTCAATATAATGCACATATTGCGTTAATTCCAACCACTGTGCAATTTGTTGATCTTGTTTCATGTATCCAACTCACACCTCCTTAATATTTGATCATATAGTTTTTCAGTCTTTTAAGTATATATGATTTGTACAAGTATTTGAAGTTCTACGTACTGTATCTTTTGATTTAAATAAAAATAACTCCCACAGTAGAATAATCTATCATGGGAGTCATATTTATTAGTAATTAAGTAACTTATTATTGTTGTTTTAATAATTTTGATTTTAAATCTTTACGTTCATAGTCTAATGAATAAGGATCATTTAACCAATAAATACCTTCATCGACTTTGATATCGTGATGTTCTGTTACTGCCTTACTATTTTTCCAAACGTCTTTATCGCCAAATGATAATTTAGCACCTTTAGCTACTGGAGTAATTACATAGTCTCCAGTCATTTTTGGAATATCTTCTTCTGAGATCTCGGCGAGGTCATTTTTCTTAGTTGCTTTAGCTACATTAGCTGGCATTTTCAGACCGAAGGAATCATATAATACTTCACTACCATGTCCATAAGTTTTACCTAGCACATATAATTTTTTATCGAAATCTTTAATGATTGATACTGATGTATCGTCACCGATAGCTTTCTTAATTTCTTTACCGTCATTTTTTGTCTTTTTATCCCAGTCTTTAACCCATTGTTTCGCTTTATCTTCTTTACCTACAAGTTTACCTAATTCAATGTGTTGTTGTTTGTAATCATGTTTTTGATAATCAAATGCTACAGTAGGCGCTACTTTTTGTAACTTTTTAATATTTTTATCAGTGCTATAATCAATGATTAAATCTGGTTTTAATTTGGCTACACTTTCAACATTTTCTGGGTCTACTTTTTTCACATCTTTAAATTTGTTTTTTAACACTTTGCTGTCGTTTACAATTTTAGCAACACCAACTACATTAGCATCCAGCTGTTTTAAACCACCCGCATATGTCGCACCTAAAACTACGATACGTTTTGGCTTTTTAGGAACTTTAATCGTTTTCCCTGAATCTTGTTTATAATTTTTCGTTGCCTCTTTATCGTTTTTATTACCAGAACCGTTACTACAAGCCGTTAACACAAGTAACATCGCAATTAATGTGACAATTAATTTTTTCATTTTCTAAACCCCTCTATAAATAATTTATTTCTTTATTTCAATTTCATTCATATTTAATAATGCTTGTGTATATTCATCCCTATTTGCATTGAAAAGTTGCGTTCGTGGAAAATCATCAACAATCGAACCCTTTTTCATTACTATAATTCTATCGACCACTTGCGAAACAAAAGCTAAGTCATGCGATATAAATAGCATCGTGTGCTGATTATTATTATTGTATTGTTTTAAGAGTGCACTTACTTTCTGTTCAACTATTACATCTAAATTTGAGGTTATTTCATCACAAATTAATATTTCTGGTTCTAACATTAAAGACCTAATAATATTAAACCTTTGTAATTGACCCCCACTGACTTTATCAGGATAACGATTTAATAGTTGTGTGCTTAAGTCCGTAGCGTTTAACAATTGCTTCAAACGTTGTCTTATGATTGCATTATTTTCAATGCTAAAGTAGCGAACTGCTTCATCTAGAGATTGTTGAATCGTATAAGCATGATTAAAACTTTCTAAAGGGTGCTGAAATATTGGTAATATCGTTTTGGCATTTATATTACGAGAACCACTCGTTGGTTTTATAATACCTAATAATAATTGCGCTAACGTCGTTTTACCCGCACCACTCTCTCCAATAATACCAACTTTTTCACCTTTTTGAATAGCTAAATTAATATTTTTTAAAATATTATGCTTTTTAATTTGATAGTTTAAATTAGTTAATTGAATCATAAGTTTCATCCTTTATGATTTTACTTCGTTGTTTAAAAAGGTTTTGCGTATAATTTGTTAAGTGTTGTGCTTGCATTTCATTCAAATAAAAGCGATCGACAATAGTCCCTTGTCGCATAACTTGTATCACATCACTAAAACGTAAAACATGAGATAAATTATGCGTAATTATTAGTAAAGTAACGTCTTGTTCTTTTACTAATTCACTAAGTAATTCCATAATTTTACGTCCAGTGATTACATCTAATGATGCTATAGGTTCATCGGCAATTATGAGTTGTGGCTGCAACATAATAACACTCGCAATTTGGACTCTTGCTAATTGTCCCCCAGATAAATTAAATGTATATTGCTTCATTATTGTTGCTACATCTAAATGAACTCGTGACAAGGCATCAAACACATATTTTTGTGCACTAGCCTTAGATACTTGATAATGATAACGATAAATTGCAATTAATTGTTGTCCGATTTTAGTATGGCTGTTTAAACTATGAACATAATCTTGAGAGATGAAGCCTATTGTTTGTCCGAGATACGGATGAATATTATTTACTTGTTCACCATTAATAGACATAGAATGATAATGTAACTTCAAATTATATGGTAAATTTTGAACTAATGATTTGGCAGTCAATGTTTTACCAGAACCGCTTTCTCCAATAAGCACGTTTACAAGACCTTTTTCTATACTAAAATCTATATTGTGTAACAATTCGTTGTGTCGATTATCGCAAATGGTCAGTCCTGTCATAGTCAATAAGTTACTCATTACTATCCCGCTTCCTATTATTATCTAATAAATAATCTTGAATGGCGTCACCTAAGAAATTAAAAATTAATATCGTGATTGTTATCATCACTGCTGGTGCAATCATTAATAATGGATTACTTTCTATATAAGAACGCCCTGCATTTAACATGGCGCCCCATTCAGCTGATGGTGGTTGTGCACCTAATCCTAAAAAAGATAAAGAAGATATATAGAGAATAATTTTCCCAAAATCAACGATTAATAATACTGTCATAGCAGGCCAAACTTTCGGTAATATATGTCTAATGATAATTACTCTATTGGGAACATGTAATAATTTGGCCATTTTAATATAAGGTTTGTTCATTTCACCTTTAACAATATTGCGTGATAATCTCGTATAATTCATCCATTTTATCAACGTAATAGCAATGACTAAATTCCAAATACTAGGTTTAAAGAAACTCGCCAATGCAATCATTAAGACAAAATCAGGAATGCTAAGACCAATATCAAGTATTCGCATTATAATTGTGTCTAACCACCCTTGTTTATAACCTGCTATTAAACCAAGAGGCAAACCTATAATTAACACACACATTAAAGTTAATAGACTCACTAGCAATGTATAACGTGCACCAACAATTATTCTACTTAACATATCTCTACCATATTCATCCGTTCCTAACCAATGATGGAAATTAGGCATCGCCAAACTATTATTTAAATGAACTTCCATGGCATCGTGATAATGAACAATAAACTGACTGCCAACAATAACCAATAAATATAATATAAAAACAACTAATACGGTGCGCTGTTTCAATTGTTGTGTCATGAAACATCACGCTCCTGTTCACTAATCTTATTACTGTTACTGTAACGACGCTCTGGGTCTAACCATAAAAGCACTAAATCACTGACGATATTTGCCACAACTACAAGCGTACCTATAAATAATACTGCACCTTGTATCACCGGGTAGTCTCTGGCTCTAATACTATCAATTAAAAAATATCCTAGCCCAGGTATACCAAATAAATTTTCAACAACTACTGTACCACCTATTAATCCGCCTACAGACATTCCAAGCATCGTTACAAGTGGTATTAATGCGGGCTTAAATGAATCTTTCCATAAAATATAAGTCTCAGACATACCACGTAATCTTGACGCAATGACTACAGGAGATTGGTATAAATCGATTAAAGTTGAACGTAATAAACGTACATAATAAGCACTCATTCCTACACTTAATGACAAGACTGGCAAAATATAACCAGTCACTGATTCAATGCCAGAAGACGGTAAAATTTGGAATTTTTGTGCAAAGATATAAATTAATACAATACCAATAAAGAAAGAGGGCATGCTCACGGTAAACGATGTTATCGAACGTATTAGTGAATCAATCCAAGTTTTATAACATTTAGCCGCCATAATACCTAAAGGGATAGTGATACAGAACGTAAATATTATAGTTAAAGCTGCAATAATTAATGTCGTTGGTGCATAAAATATCAATTCTTTAATTACTGGTTCCCCCGTTTGATAACTGTTACCTAAATCTAAATGAATAATTTGGCCTAACCAATGAATATATTGCATAAAAACAGAGTCATTTAAACCAAGCTTATCTTTTGTATCATTAATTTGATTACTCGAGACATTACTTACATCAAGATGCAATATTTTATCTACGGGGTCACCTGGTGTGAGTTTCATTAAAATAAATGTAATTGTAGAAAGGACAAATAATACGATGATCATTTGTCCAATTCTAGCGAGTATATTTTTAATTATCATGTGCTTTATCAACCTTATAATCTACTAAATAAATACCTTCTGGTGTTGCTGTTAAATTTTTAACATTTTTATTTAAACCAACTAACGTATCGTTATAAGTAATATAACTATTAGCATAATCTTTATCCGTTAATTTGATGATGTCGTTAGATAAGTTATGACGTTCTGATGTTTTTACAGTCTCATTCAGTTGATCAATTAATTGATTTACGCGTTCATTATGATAGTCGCCTTTATTGATAGCACCACCAGATTTGTAAGCTTGGTTAAAGAAGTAACCTGTATCACCTCTTGGCAATGTGCCAAAGCTATACATTGACGCATCCCATTGCTTTTTATCTTTCAAGTAACCTTCAATATCATCTACATTTCGAATATCAATATCAATGTTTGCTTTTTTAGCGTCTGATTGTAATACTTGTGCAATTTTAGGCAATTCAGGACGCCCATTGTACGTCGGTACCGTTATTTTTAGTGGATGTTGCTTGTCGTATCCAGCTTTGCTCAATAATTTTTTAGCACCTTGTATATCTTGTTTTTGCGGTAGTCCTTCATTAATATATTTAGCTTTATCATTGAATGGACCAGCTGCTGGTTTAGCATAGCCTTTTGAAATTTTCTTCGTAATCCCTTGTCTATCAATCACTTTATCTAATGCTTGTCTCACTGGTTTTGTCATTTTTTTACTTGTGTGATTGTAAAGAATAAGTCCCGTTCTAAATCCAGAAGTATCCGAAACTTTTGTTTTATCGTTGTCTTTTAACGTTTTAACTTTTTCCACTGGCACATCAGTAATAACATCAGCCTTACCTGATTTCAAATCACTTGCTCTCACATTACCATCTTCTTGATATGTAACATTCACATGTTTCATTTTAGGTTTACCTTGCCAATATTTGTTATTACGATCAAGCGCAATTTTTTGTGATTGCTTGTAATTTTTAATGGAATAGGCACCTGTACCAACAGGTTGTTTATTCACACTGTTTTTAGCGTTTACATCATATATAGCAGCAAAAGGACTCGCCAATTCAGAAACTAATTCTGGATAATTATGTTTCGTAGTAATCGTTAAATGTTGCCCGTGTGCTGTAATATTTTTAATTGGTAACGAACCTTTTACTAAATCACTTTTATTACTACTCTCTTCAAGACTTTCTTTTACTGCCTTAGCAGTTAATTTATTGCCATTTTGGAATTTAATATTATCTTTCAACGTTATATCTAGCTTTTTAGCTGAAGGTTGTTTATAAGAATCTACTAATACCTTTTCTATTTTGCCGTTAGCAGTTGATTTAAATAAAGTTTCAACCGCACCAATTTTTACTGGTACATCCGTTTCATAGGGGGCTAACGTAGTAGTTTTTAATGGTAACTCCACGTTAAGTGTATCTTTTTTGCTATGTTGATTATTAGCACTACATCCAGCTAAAATAATTGATGCAATACTTATAAAAGCAACCAACTTTTTCATACCTATTCCTTCTCTCTATCATAAATAATCAAGTTGCACTTTTTCCGTCATGTTCTTCAATTGTTTGTTTTTTCATTCGAGTTCCTGCTAAAAGGATTGTCCATGTTGCAATAATAAATGGTAGCGTGAAGACGGGTAAACCGAATGGGGTTAATAACGTAGTTAAACCTGCGTGTAAGAAAATCGTTAACAAAATACCCAATATGATATTAATATACCGATTAATACGTGTTTTAAAGGCTACTCCTAATGCTAACACGGTTAAGATAACATTATAACCAAATAGTCCATCATTAATTTCACTATGATTTGCACCTAACAATAAAACCATAATAAAACCAATTAAATTAGCCATTATTGCTAAAAATCCTGCTTTGCGAGACGCCACAAATATACCGATTAATATTAGTAATCCTGCTAATGTACTTTTCAATAAAAAGACTTCGCTAAAGCCTGATAAAAAGCTGCTCATGAAATGTATAGCATTTTGCGAAAAAGAAATCTTCTTAACTGATTGCGGTAAAATATTAACGTTTACATTTACAAATTTAAATTGGAATGACATTAATAAAACACTCCAACTTACGAATACATATGGAATTGTGAGCATTGGCACATCATATGTCTTAAATAATTCTCTAATTGCAGCACCCACAGGCATCGTAATAACAATCGCCACGATAATAATGATGTAGCTATACCATGTTTGTTCTAAAAATAACGTCAACGCTACACCCGTTAAAACAGGATTAAATCCTGCCAATCCACTGTCAATTTCTGTCCGACTGTAATTTGTATGTTTAGCTAATAACAGCGCTATTACACTCGCAATTAATGCTACTAATCCAACTTTCCAATCGCCTATAAGCAGCGCAACAATAACTAATAATCCAGTCCACGCATTTTCTAATAACAGCACTTGAGCGACATTTTTCATTAAAATACTTAAATATTTCAATTTGGCACCTGATTTCTATTTAATTACCTCTTCAATTAAATACTATATATTATTAATTTTAAATTTTCCAATAGTGTTTTCCACAATTATTATGAAATTTATTTTTTTTCGATGGGTAATTCTTGTTTTATAAAAGTAATAGGAATAACATTAAAAGTGAAAACAATATATTATTTCAAATTTAACAAAGAAAGTTGAGGGATACATGTGCATTTTACACAACGTGAACAAGACAAATTAATGCTCGTTATCGCAGCAGATTTAGCTCGCAGACGTCAAGATAGAGGTCTGAAATTAAACTATCCCGAAGCAGTCGCTATTATTAGTTATGAACTGCTAGAAGGTGCTAGAGATGGCAAAACAGTGGCTGAACTTATGAGTTACGGCAAACAAATTTTGAATGAGGATGATGTAATGGATGGTGTTGCTGATATGCTTACAGAAATGGAAATTGAAGCAACATTCCCTGACGGTACAAAGTTAATAACTGTGCATCACCCAATCGTTTAAGGAGGTAACAGGATGAAACCAGGCGAAATCATTGTAAAAAGAACCGAAATAGAAGTTAACAAAGGTCATGAAGCTACAATTATTGAAGTGAAAAATACAGGCGATAGACCAGTACAAGTAGGTTCACACTTCCATTTTTTCGAAGTAAACCCTGCACTAAAATTTGAACGTGAAAAAGCATATGGTAAACATTTAGACATTCCGGCAGGCGCAGCGGTACGTTTTGAACCAGGAGACGAAAAAGAAGTCCAACTCGTTGAGTACAGTGGACGTAGACATATTTATGGTTTCCACGGAAAAGTAAATGGACCTATCGATGAATCGCGCGTTTATCGTGCAAAAGATGATAATTCAAATGAGGAAATTATTAAGCCAGAAGATAAAAAAAGTGGAAATGCTAACAAAGAAAGAGGGTATGATCGATGAGTTTTAAAATGACGCAATCCCAATATACTAGTTTGTATGGTCCTACTGTAGGAGACTCAGTTAGATTAGCTGACACTAATTTATTTGCTCGTGTAGAAAAAGATTACGCTACTTATGGCGATGAGGCTGCTTTCGGCGGTGGAAAATCAATTAGAGATGGTATGTCTCAAAACCCTAACGTAACACGTGACGATAAAAACGTTGCCGACCTCGTCATAACCAATGCTATGATTATCGATTATAACAAAATTATTAAAGCCGATATTGGTGTGAAAAACGGCTATATAATGAAAATTGGTAAGGCTGGCAACCCAGATATTATGGATAACGTAGATATTATTATTGGGGCTACGACTGACGTAGTATCTGCTGAAGGTAAAATTGTTACCGCTGGCGGCATCGATACACACGTTCATTTTATTAATCCTGAGCAATCTCAAGTTGCATTAGAAAGTGGTATCACAACACATATTGGTGGAGGTACGGGTGCTAGTGAAGGTGCTAAGGCTACGACTGTAACACCTGGGCCATGGCACATTCACCGTATGTTACAAGCTGCAGAATCTCTACCGCTTAATATTGGATTTACCGGTAAAGGACAAGCAGTAAACCATACCGCTCTAATTGAACAAATTCATGCGGGCGTGGTTGGCTTAAAAGTCCACGAAGACTGGGGTGCTACACCATCAGCACTAAGTCATGCGCTTGATGTTGCTGATGATTATGATGTTCAAATCGCTTTACACGCAGATACATTAAATGAAGCAGGTTTCATGGAAGACACTATGGCTGCGGTCAAAGGCCGTGTACTACACATGTATCATACAGAAGGTGCCGGTGGTGGTCATGCGCCAGACTTAATTAAATCTGCTGCTTACTCAAATATATTACCTTCATCAACAAATCCTACGCTGCCTTACACAGTAAATACGATTGATGAGCATTTAGATATGGTAATGATCACTCATCACTTGAACGCTTCTATACCTGAAGATATCGCTTTTGCCGATTCAAGAATTCGTAAAGAAACTATCGCCGCAGAAGATGTTTTACAAGACATGGGTGTTTTCAGCATGGTTAGTTCTGACTCTCAAGCAATGGGACGTGTCGGTGAAGTTATTACGCGCACTTGGCAAGTAGCTCACCGTATGAAAGAACAAAGAGGTAGTCTAGAAGGCGATGCGGAATATAATGATAATAATCGTATAAAACGTTATATTGCTAAATATACAATTAACCCTGCAATCACTCATGGAATATCTGACTACGTAGGCTCTATTGATGATGGCAAATTAGCAGATTTAGTAATGTGGGACCCTGCTTTCTTCGGCGTTAAACCTGATGTCATTATTAAAGGTGGCTTAATTAATACTGCTGTAAATGGCGATGCTAATGGTTCAATCCCTACTTCTGAACCTATCAAATATCGTAAAATGTATGGCCAATACGGTCCAAATATGGCTGCCACTTCAATGACTTTCGTTTCTAAAACTGCATATGCTAGCGATATTGGACAACAATTAGGCTTAAAATGCAAAGTTCGCCCAGTTCATAATATTCGTAAATTAAGTAAAAAAGATATGAAAAACAACAGCGCTACACCAAAATTAGATGTAGATCCACAAACTTATGAAGTATTTGTAGATGGCGAAAAAATTACAAGCCAAGCAGCTACAGAACTTCCTTTAACTCAAAGATATTTCTTATTCTAGGAGGAACGCACTTGATTATAGAAGAAATCAAAGGCAATATTGCTAATTTATCACCAGAAGAAAAACAAAAGCACGTCGAGAAAGTTTATTTAGAAAACTCAGATTTAGTGAAACGTATACAACGTGTCACTACTGACCATAATAATGAAATCGGGATTCGCTTATCTCAACCAATAGATTTACAATATGGCGATATTTTATATTCAGATGACAACAATATGATAATTGTCGACGTTAATTCAGACGATTTACTTGTGATTCAGCCTCGTACATTGCAAGAAATGGGAGATATTGCTCATCAATTAGGTAATCGTCATTTACCGGCACAATTTACAGAAACAGAAATGTTAGTACAATATGATTATTTGGTTGAATCGTTATTAAAAGATTTAGGTATTCCCTACCAACGTGAAGATCGAAAAGTTAACCAAGCATTCCGTCATATAGGTCATTCACATGATTAACCAGCAAGCATTTCGTTTGTTCCAATTTTGTGACTCTCAAGTACCTACAGGTGCATTTAGTCACTCTTTTGGGTTGGAAACTTATATTCAACGCGATGAAGTGCATGATGAACACACATTTACAAATTGGTTAACTTTGTTTATGAATGAACAGTTAAGTTATAGCGATGGATTAACAATGCGTTTAATTTACGAGGCGTTAGAACAAGAAAATACGAACCAAATTATGAAACTTGATAATTTATTGTATGTACAAAGTTTACCGCGTGAAACACGCCAAGGTTCAAAACAAATGGGAAATCGTATGGTTAAATTAGCAAACTCACTATACAGCAGCGATTGGCTTCAATGGTACCAAACTCAAATGGAACAGAAGTCAGTACACTTGCACCCTGCAATATGTTTTACGATGCTTGGTCATTACCTAAATGTAGATATAGCAACCATTATTGACTATTATTTATATCAAAATGTAGCTAGTCTAACTCAAAATGCCGTGCGCGCTATACCATTGGGTCAGACGGCTGGTCAAAAAATCATTAATGATATGATCCCTAATATTACTCAAGTGAGAGATAATATTTTACAATTAGATGAATCGCAATTAGGTATTACCGCACCAGGCATAGAATTAAATCAAATGGAACATGAAAATGTTAATGTAAGAATATTCATTTCATAGGAGGATATTAAATGACACAAACAATAAAAATTGGTATCGGCGGTCCAGTCGGTGCCGGCAAAACACAACTAATCGAAAAATTAGTTAAACGTTTGTCTAAAGAGTTTAGTATCGGTGTTATCACAAATGATATTTACACCAAAGAAGACGAAAAAATCCTTGTTAATACAGGCGTTTTACCTGAAGATCGTATAATCGGTGTAGAAACTGGTGGTTGTCCTCATACAGCAATTCGTGAAGATGCTTCTATGAATTTCGCTGCTATAGACGAACTAAAAGAACGCAACGACGACATTGAACTTATCTTTATAGAATCAGGCGGCGACAATTTAGCTGCTACTTTTAGCCCTGAATTGGTCGACTTTTCAATTTATATTATCGATGTTGCGCAAGGTGAAAAAATTCCACGTAAAGGTGGACAAGGTATGATTAAATCAGACTTTTTCGTTATTAACAAAACTGATTTAGCACCATATGTTGGTGCATCTTTAGACCAAATGGCTGAAGATACTAAAACATTTAGAAAAAATCGTCCATTTGCATTTACAAATCTTAAAACTGACGAAGGGTTAGAAAATGTGCTTTCTTGGATAGATAATGATGTATTCTTAAAAGGATTAGCATAATGACACAACAACAATGGACTGGTCAACTTGAGTTAACCGTGTTCAATAATGGACGTAAATCTGTAGCAAGAGATATTTACTTTGATAAGGCGTTAAAAGTTATGCGCCCTATCTATTTAAATCAGTCCGATATTCCAACTTTTTATATTGTAAACGTTGGGGGCGGCTATTTGGATGGAGACCGTTATAAAATGGACTTCACTGTGAAAGACGAAGCAGCGGTAACGCTTACTTCTCAAGGTGCTACTAAAATATATAAAACGTTAAATGATAGAGTAGAACAATACCAAACTTTTACAATAGGTAACAACGGTTATCTAGAATATGTCGCTGATCCGGTAATTGCCTATGCAAATGCTAAATTTTATCAGCATAATATTTTTAATTTGGATATGCATGGTTCGCTATTTTATAGCGACATCTTAACACCAGGTTATGCGCAAGATGAATCACTCTTTAGTTATAAATATATGCATTTGCTAAATGAAATATACGTAGATAATCAACTTGTAGCTTATGACAATTTATTGTTATCACCTGAACAAAATAATGTGAGTGATATTGGCTACATGGAAGGTTATACACATATTGGTTCATGTTATTTCATCCATCCGGAAGTGACACAAAAATATATTGATAGTATTTACGATGAAATCAAACACGTTGCACAACAATATGATTGCCGATTCGGTATTACCAAATTGGCTACGCATGGTTTAACAATCCGTATATTGTCGTTAAAAACTCAAGTTATCGAAAAGATATTAGCGCATGTTCAAGATTTTATTGTACGTACTACTTATAACAGAGAAACTCATTTTTTAAGAAAATATTAATTACCCTTATTGAGATTCAAAGTGCGCTTTGAGTCTCAATTTTTTAAAAAATTGTGCATTTCGAACAATTATTCTATACACAACCTAATGAAGTGTTATAAACTAAAGTTATTGAGTGATTGCGTAAAAGAGAAATTTATTGGAGGACTTTGAATGACTGCTACATTTGAATATAACTTTACGGTTGAAACATCTTGGATAGATCATAATGACCACATGCATGACGCTAAATATTATTCTATTTTTAGCGATTGTGTCGTGTACTTTTTTAACGCCGTTGGTTACGAATTTGAACGAGAAGATTTACCAGTAACTGTTTTTAGCTTAGAATCACACATTTCTTTTTTAAAAGAACTACGTTTAGGTGATTCTTTTTATGTAAGACCTTATATCTATGATTTTGATGCCAAACGTACGCATCTTATTTTAGTTATGTTTAATGAGCAAGATGAAAAAATTGCTACATACGAAGTCATGATGATTAGCGTAAGCAATGAAACACGCAAGAGTGCCCCATTTCCAGACAAGGTTTATCAAACTATTGCTGACTATTATTCACAACAACCACAGTTTGAAATACCTAAACAAGTAGGTCACGTTATAGGAATTCCAAAAAAGTAAACTAATAAAATAAGAGGAGGTTGAGAAGCTACGATTTCTCAACCTCTTATTTTATATTTTGCATGATGTCTATTCATGCTTAAACATTCTATATAATCCTTCTTTTACGAATAACGCAAACTGCTGATAATTTTCACCCTTGGTATAGTCATTATTTACAATTATTGGGATATTTAAATTTAAAATTTGTGCGATGACCGTACGTATAAAAAACTCAGGTTTAACGTTGCGCATGTCACCATTATTGATAAACCATTCAATTTTATCTTTCAATTTACTCGTTAATTTATGGGTAAAAATATTAACTAATATATTTTGGAAATCTTCATTAGTAATTGCTTCGTTTAAGATGACTTTAAGAATACGTCTGTTGTCATAAATGAATTGAGATCTGTTTTCTACAAATAAATTTATAAATGCATCAAAATGGGTTGTTTCGTTTAATTCATCTGTAAATTGTTTAACAGCTACAGGTGCGATATGGTCTCTTAAAATTGGAATTAAGCCTGCGTATAATAACATTCTTTTACTTTTAAACTGCTTAAATACCGTTCCTTCTGCGACGTTTGCACGTTGCGCAATTTCTTTAGTACTCGTTTTATCAAATCCTTGTTCACTAAATAATGCAATAGCACTTTCTATGACACGTCTTTGTTTATCGCTTAAATATTCAAGTTGAGGAACAATGGTTTCAACTAATGACTTAATATCTTGGTTCATATTGACCTCCTAAACTTTTCTATATCTTTTCATGCCTATAATATTTAAAATCAATAAGCATATGAAAAATGCGAATAACACAATTAAATAAATGTAAATATCGTTGAATCCATAACCCTTGATCATAATATTTTGCATTGTTTGCCCGGTATAGAATAACGGCATGATATGCGAAAAGTATTGTAACCCTTTATTCATTGATTCAATTGGTATAATCCCTGCAAATAATACTTGTGGTACTACGACTAATGGTATAAATTGAATCATTTGGAATTCTGAGGAAGCAAAGGTAGATAATAATATACCGAATGTCACAGCGACAAGTGCTGTTAATATTGCTGTTAATAGCACGAACCATATCGAACCTACTAAATTAATGTGTAGAATATAAATTGCATATAATACGACAACTACAGTTTGAATAACGCTGAAACTACCATAACCGAAGACGTAACCAAAAATAATTTCACTGCGCTTTATCGGAGAGGCCAGTAAGCGTTCTAATGTACCTGAAGTACGCTCTTTTAATAGTCCAATACCGGAAATTAAAAACGTAAAGAAAAAGACAAAGAATCCGATTAATATAGGGTTTATCATATCAAAATAAGTAGAATTTGAAGAACCATACAAATAATGCGCCGTCAGTTTATACGGTTTAGCCATATCTTGATGAGTCGTGTTTCCCCCATCCCCAGGCATTTTTTGTTGTATTTTAGTTAACGCTTGATGCAATTTATTAGTATTATCTTTCATGGCATTCATATTATGACTCATTAACCACTTTTGATTTGCACCTGTTAACTCTCCAGCTTGTGTAGGATTATCGTTAGCATAAGTCACTGATATTTTGTGCCCATCGCTGTGTAAAAATCCTGTTAATTTGTCGTCTTTTATTTTATCGTTTATATCATTGTTATTATTATAATTTTTAACGTGAATATCTTTATCATGTAATTCAGTAATTAATGAATCTGGTACATCGTGAACGCCAACTGTTACGCCATTAGTATTATCGGCAACTGTAAAAATATAATATAATAGCGATAATATTAATATAGGTGCAATAAGCAATAGTGCTAACGTTCTTACATCTCGAATCGTCTGTTTGAAAATACGTCCTGCTATGTGCAACGAATTCATATTATCCCTCCATATTAAGAAATACGCCTTCAATCGTATCTGTATGATATTGTTTTTTCACTTCATCAGGTGTACCCATTGCCAATATTTTTCCTTGGTTCATTAATACGAGCTTGTCACAGCGTGTAGCTTCATCTAACACATGCGTTGTCACTATAATGCATTTATCTTCTGCCTTTGCTTTAGTTAAATCCTTCCAAATCGCCTGACGTAATTTAGGATCAATGCCTACTGTAGGCTCGTCTAATATAAGGATATTAGGATTTTGCAAAAAGCTAATCGCTAAAGATAACCGTCGTTTCATTCCACCAGAATACATTTCGACTTTTTTATCCAAATCATTGTCTAATTGAACCATTGAACTACATACGTTCACACGTTTTTTAATATCTTCTTTGTTGCGTATATAAATTCTTGCGAAAAACGTTAAATTTTCACGTCCAGTTAAATCATTATATAAAGCATCATTTTGAGCCATATAACCAATATTTGCTAATATCTTTCTATTCGGCATTGAATGTTCTTGAATAGTAACTTGCCCACCATCAGTTTTCTCCATGCCTAAAATACACTGTATTAACGTCGTCTTTCCAGTACCTGAAGGACCAATTAGTCCCACAACTTCACCAGCATTAAATGATATAGAAATATCATCCAACACTTGTTGTTTACCAAAGGATTTACTTACATTTTTTACCTCTATCATAAAGTATTCCTCCTCACGCCAATAAAATGAGTGACCACTCACTTTATTTACATATTACTCTTTTTCGGTTCTTTGTCAATACAAAAAAGCGATACTAAAACTTAGAGTTTCAGTATCGCCATTAAACACATATATTAAATTATTTAACTACATCTAATGCTTGTTGTAGATCTTGTACTAAATCTTCTGTGTCCTCAATACCAACTGACAGACGAATTAAGCCATCTGCAATACCTTCTTTTTCACGAACATCTTTTGGAATTGATGCATGAGTCATAAGTGCCGGTACTGAAATTAAACTTTCAACAGCGCCTAAACTTTCAGCTAAAGTAAAGTATTGCGATTGTTTGATGACCTCTTTAGCTTTCTCTATATCTGCAACCTCAAAAGCAACTACGCCAGTATGACCAGAAGTTTGGTTTTCATGAATATCATGATTTAAATGACTAGGAATACTCGGATGGAATACATTGTTAACTGCAACGTGATTTTGTAACATTTCAATAATAGCTAACGTATTACGTTGAATTTGATCCATTCTTAAGCCTAATGTTTTAATGCCTCTAATTAATAAATAGCTATCTTGAGGCCCTAATACACCACCAGTTGAATTTTGAATAAAGCCGATACGTTCAGCTAAATCATCACGTTTTGTCGCAACTAATCCTGCTACAACATCACTATGACCACCAATATATTTCGTAGCCGAATGTAACACGATATCTACACCAATCGCTAAAGGATTTTGGAAATAAGGTGTCATAAACGTATTATCTACTACAGAAATTAAATCATTTTTGTTGGCAATATCTACAGCTGCTTTTATATCTGTAACACGCAATAATGGATTTGAAGGTGTTTCAATATAAAGCATTTTAGTTTGCGGTGTAATGTGTTGTTCGATTTGATCGGCATGTGTCGTATCTATAAAATCAACTTTAATACCGTAGCGCGTAAATACTTTCGTTAAGGCACGATAAGTACCACCATAAACATCTGAGTTAATTAATAGATGATCACCTTCATCTAATAACATAATAACTGCTGTAATCGCAGCCATACCAGAACCAAAAGCAAAGCCATAGTTACCTTGTTCTAATTCTGCAATAACACTTTCTAAGGAAGAACGTGTTGGATTAGCCGAACGTGAATATTCATACCCTTGTCTTAAATCACCAATGCCGTCTTGCATATAAGTACTAGTTTGATAAATCGGTGTCGTCACGGCGCCAGTGTAATCGTCTGTTGTATGACCACCATGTATTAATTGAGTCTTTTTGTTCATTATAAATTCTCCTTTGTATCTCTATTTGAATTTGCTCTTCCATCTGTTAAGTACAAAACCTAATAAATACAATTCAATTCCTATTTAATCGATATGTATTATACAATAGGTTTACAAATAATAGCAACCAATCAGACCATTAATTCTTATCTTTTTAATAAGATATATTGATTTATAAAAAAGCAAATAGTATAGTTATAATTATCAGAAAATTCTTACTAAAAGGAGTGCCTTATAATGAGTGAACAAAAATGGCATTTAGATACACTATCAATACATGCTGGACAAGAGGTCGATGACTTTTCAAAATCACGCGCAGTTCCGATTTACCAAACATCAAGTTACACATTTGATGACACTAATCATGCTCAATCTCTATTTTCACTAGCAGAAAATGGCAATATATATACGCGTATCATGAATCCAACTCAAAATGTTTTAGAGGAACGTCTAACTGCATTAGAGGGTGGTGTAGGTGCATTAGCAACATCATCTGGTCAAGCTGCCATACATTTAGCTTTGTTAAACATCGTAGAAACTGGTGATGAAATTGTTGCCTCCTCTAATTTATATGGTGGTACCTACAATTTATTGAATGTCACGTTTAAAAAACTGGGAATTAAAGTGCATTTTGTAGATCCAAGTAACCCTGAAAACTTTAAACAAGCGATTAATGATAAAACAAAAGCAGTATATGCTGAAACGATTGGTAACCCTCGTATTGATGTACTAGATATTGAAGCCGTAGCCAAAATTGCCCATGCTAACGAACTACCTTTAATTGTTGATAACACATTCCCTACGCCTTATTTATTAAGACCATTCGAATTTGGTGCGGATATTATCGTTCATTCAGCTACTAAATTTATCGGTGGTCACGGTACA
Source organism: Staphylococcus kloosii (assembly GCF_003019255.1). NCBI lineage: Bacteria > Bacillati > Bacillota > Bacilli > Caryophanales > Staphylococcaceae > Staphylococcus > Staphylococcus kloosii. The sequence goes on along the minus strand of NZ_CP027846.1, from coordinate 687,203 downwards.
TCTATTGGCGGCGTCATCGTTGATAGTGGTAATTTCAACTGGAATAACGGCAAGTATCCTGGTTTAGTTGAACCAGACGAAAGTTATCACGGTATTTCTTATGTAAATGATGTTGGAGCTGCTGCCTATATCACAAAAGCACGAGTTCAATTATTACGTGACTTAGGTTCTGCAGTATCACCATTTAATGTTCATGAATTTTTAATCGGCTTAGAGACGTTACATTTACGCATGCAGCGACATTCTGAAAATGCATTGCGGGTCGCTCAATATTTAAATGAACATCCTAAAGTAACGTGGGTAAATTATCCAGGATTAGAAGATAATCCTTACCATAGTTTAGCACAACACTATTTACCAAACGGTCAAGGTGCTATATTAACATTTGGTATTGATGGCACTGTTAACGAAATCTCAAATTTCGTAGATGGCTTGCATCTATTCTCACATTTAGCAAATGTCGGTGATTCTAAATCATTAGTTATCCATCCTGCAAGTACGACCCACTTACAATTATCAGAAGAAGAACGTCAAGCGTCTGGTGTACTTCCTGAACTAGTTCGTTTATCTATTGGGACAGAAAATATTGATGATATCATTAACGATTTAGAACAAGCATTAACAAAAGTTTAAGTAGGCATTGAATAAGCATACTAACAATGACACCTACATACAAATTCCCTTTGTGTGTAGGTGCTTTTGTGGCTTATAAATATGTATATTAGACTCCCCTTCATTCTGACGTTAGACAAACCTCAGACTGACACTTATATTTTTATTTAAATCCCTTTGAAATTATAGTTTGATACTGGGATAATTAATTTAATCTCGTGATTGGAGGTATACTAATGGATAATGACAAAGACAAAATTACGATGACTGTTATTCTTTTGGCAGGTAAAATCTTACTTTCTTCTGGAGCAGAAGTCTCTCGAGTAGAAGATACTATGCGTCGTATGGCGATAAGCATGGGATATTACAACAGCCAAGGATACGTTATCAACGTATTTATCAACTTTTCTTTAAGTTCTGATCACGACACACGAATTATAAGAATTGATAAAAACATCACGAATTTACTTAAAATTTTCCAAGTCAATTCAATTTCTAGAAAGTTAACGAGCAATCGCATTTCTATATATGAGGCACATGACAGTTTAAAACTTATCGACCATACCTCTTTAAGTAGTGCGTTATGGAAAAAGGTTATCGCCGCTGGTTTAATTTCTTTAAGTTTTCTTTATTTATTAGGTGGTACTTGGCAATATGTAATCATTACACTTCTTGCGGGGTCAATCGGTTATTTCATCGTCGAATACATGCAAAGTAAATCCTTAACAATGTTTATCCCAGAATTTATTGGTTCCTTTATTTTAGGATCCATTGCCATATTAGGGTCAAAACTATTGGGTGTCAGTGGTAACTTAGGTTCTTCCATTATTGCTTCAGTCATGCCTATTGTACCTGGTGTCGTAATTACCACTGCTATTCAAGATTTATTTAGCCGGCACATGTTAATGTTTACTGCTAAATTTCTAGAAGCACTCGTAATTGCATTTGCCATAGGTTCCGGTATAGCTATTGCGTATTTAATTTATTAAGGAGGTATCGTAATGACATTCGCATTCTCTTTTTTCTTTAGTTTTACCGCTTCATACTTTTTCGCATTTATTTACGATGCACCTAAGAAATTATTTATACCTGCCGGTTTAGCAGGTGCTTCAGGATATATGGTACATTTTATTTTTATTGAAACCATGCAGATGGATACTATTTATACGAGTTTAATTGGAAGTTTAACTTTAGGCTTAATTAGCCAAATATTAAGTCGTTTATTAAAATCTCCAGTCGTTATTTTTATGATACCGGGAATTATTCCTTTGGTGCCAGGTAGTTTAGCTTTTCGAGCAACGCAACAACTAGTAACACTAGATTTCACTAGTGCTGGCACAACATTTATTAGAGCTATCTTAATTGCAGGCTCAATCGCTCTAGGCTTACTATTATCAGATCAGTTATCAAAAACGCTAAACATTACCAAATACTGGCGTGTTAAAAAGAATAAATTATAAAAAAGATTGAGTATGTAAGATACGTTGTTTAATCGCGCATCAGTCATACCCAATCTTTTTTTATTTTACATCATATAATCCTGCCAAAACATTTGAGTTTAAGTTACTTATTTTCACTTTAAACTCCCCTTCTGTCATTAAATTATGCTTTTTGGCATAACTTTCAATACTTTCTTTATATGGCAATGCACTATTCGTAACGCCACCACCTAATACTATTGTATACACATTATATAAACTATAAATGTTATTACAAAGTTGTTGAGTCATTTTCATTACTTCATCCAACATTGCAGTCATGCCACTATGTTCATCATTCATATACATATCAATAGCTTGTCGCGTAGACGTTTCCTCGCCCATAATATCAGTTGCTTTTCTACTAATAGCTAAACCTGAAATTTCATTTTCCACACATCCGTATTGTTTACATACAGGACATTGATAATCACTATCTGTTTTTATAATCGTATGACCAATTTCTCCAAAATTCCCATCAACGCCTGCTAATGGTTTCCCATTATTCATATATGCTAAGCCTATACCTGTACTTATCGTTAAATATATAAATGAATCTTCATTTACATCTAAGTCTCTATATTCAGCTCTAATAGCCGCATCCGTATCGTTGACAAAGGCAGGTTCAAAATCACTATGTTTACGTATATAATCACCTGCGTTAAAGCCATTATATTGTTGTAAGTTAGGTGGATTTAAGAAGATGCCTTCTTTATATTCACATGGCCCCGGCATAGCAATATTCAATGCTTGAGGCGCCAATTGATCATAGTTACTTTTATATTCTTTAGCTAACGAAATAATCTTATCAAATTGTTGTTGAGGATTTGGCGCAATGGTTTCAAAAGTTTGGAAATCAATAATTTCCATGTTCTCATCAATTACACCAACAATTGTCTTTGTTCCTCCAATATCGACTGCTAGTTTATACATTGTATACATCCTTCCACGATTTAGACATAACTTACAATCATAGTAAGTTCACCATTAAATTGAATTGCATTATCTTCTGAAGTTAAGATAAAATGTTCCCCTTTTTCAACCTCATAGGCGTAATCATCTACTATAATTTCACCCGAACCTTCTATAACAGAAACTAAACAGTACTCTTGTGGCTTTTCAAAATTAATTTGTTGTGAGACATCCCATTTTTCGACTGTAAAAAATGCGTTAGTTACGAGTTGCGTATACTGTTCATCGCCTCTAGTTAACACTTTTGGCGTGGAATTTGGTGAAGTTTGAGACAAATCAATAACTTCTTTACTTTCGTCTAAATGCAATGCACGTTGTGCACCATTTTTATCTTTTCTGTCGTAATCATAAATACGGTAAGTCGTATCCGACGATTGTTGCGTTTCTAATATCATAATACCCTTACCTATAGCATGGACCGTTCCGGCTGGAACATAGTAAAAATCACCTTTTTGTACTTTTACAGTATTAAATAATTCATCGAATTCACGATTATCTATCATTTTATTTAACGTCCCTTGATCTTGTGCATTAACACCATATATAATTTCAGCATCTTCTTCGGCGTCTAATATATACCAACACTCTGTCTTGCCGTATTCACCTTCATGTTCTTTAGCATACGCATCATCAGGATGTACTTGTACTGACAATTTATCTTGCGCATCTAATATTTTTGTTAATAGTGGAAATGCTGCTCTATTGTCATTCCCAAAAAGTGCACGATTCTCTTGCCATACTTGGTCTAACGTATAACCTTTATAACGTCCATTTAAAATCGTGTTTGCGCCATTTGGATGTGCTGAGATGCCCCAACATTCTCCTGTTTTATCATACGGTATATCATAACCAAATTCAGTTAATTTCGTGCCACCCCATATACGCTCTTGGAATACAGGTTTCAAAAATAATGGCATGTCATTCACTCCTTCTGTGTCTTTAAACTGTGAATTTATACTATCAATAGTATGATTCTAATTTTTAATATCGCTACTCATTGTAAACGCTTTCCACTTTACCATTTTAATGAGTTAAGACTATTTAAGCAACTTATCTTGCTAAATTTAGTGCATGGAATAATAACCTACTATTAACAATTTATACAAAAACGTTAAACTGTTCATTTTTACGGGTAATAATATTATAATAATTTTAATAACTAATAAAAGTGTGTTAACTACGAGTAGCATAAGTTTTTGATACATAACAAAGGAGTGTTCTACATGCGCATATTAGTGTTAGGTGCTGGTGGTATCGGTGGTTATTTTGGCGGTCGATTAGCAGAAAGCGGTAAAGACGTTACCTTTCTAGTACGTGATAAACGTAAAGCATCATTAAAAGAAAATGGTTTGGTAATTAATAGCGTCAATGGTAACTATGTCTTTTCACCTAAATTAATTACAAAAGAAGAAAATGCCGAACCGTATGATGTCGTATTATTATCGACAAAAGCATATCACTTAGATAATGCTATTGAAGATTTGAGACCATTTATTGGAGAGCAAACAGTCATCATACCTTTACTCAATGGCATTGCACATGTTGCCAAATTGCAACAAGCTTTTGGTGAAGATAAAGTGTTCGGCGGCTTATGTATAATTGAAACTACATTAGATTCACAAGGTGAAGTTAATCATACAAGCGATTTCGATCAACTCATTTTCGGTGAATTGAATGGTGAAGAAACAGAACGTGCTAAAAAGATAGAAAGTGCACTATCCGGTACTCGAGCTAAAATTATATTAAGTGACAATATCAATAAAGATATGTGGCATAAATATTTAATGATTACTGTCATGTCTAGTGTTACTACGTTAATGCACGCTCCTATAGGACCTATTAGGGACAGTGAAGGTGGCAAAGCGTATATTGAAGATATGTACAATGAAGTCGCCCAAATAATGCGTGTACATCAAGCGCCGATTTCAAACAATATCGTTAACAATTACATGAAGTCATTAGATAACTTGTCTTATCATTTTAAAACGTCAATGCAACGAGACATGGAAAAAGGTCTAAATATTGAAGGTCATCACATTCAAGGGTATATGCTAAACTTGGCTCATCAATACAATTTCGAAGCGCCGTTATTACGTTCTGCGTACCAACATCTGAACGTCTATAACGAGATGTTAAATTAATTAGTAGAACAATAAAAGTCTGGGGCATCTTTTAGATATCCCAGACTTTTTATTAAATATTATTCTGCTTGTTTTTGATCTGCACGTTTTTGAATTAGCATCGACACTGCCGCAATAATAACAACTAATACTACAATACCGATAATGCCTAGGTATTTTGCAATGTTACCAAATATTATACCTACTGCTAAGAAATCTGTATCAGAGAAAGTAGTAGCAGCGCCTCCTAAATCTCCCAAAAATGGCAAGAATAATAATGGTAAGAAAGTAATTAAAATACCGTTAAGCGCCGAGCCTGCCACTGCACCTTTGATGCCACCTCTTGCGTTACCAAAAACGCCTGCTGTTGCACCTAAGAAGAAGTGTGCTACAACACCCGGTAAGATAATAACTCCGCCGAACAGGAATAGTATAAACATACCAATAACTCCTACAATAAAGCTAACGAAGAACCCAATCAGCACTGCATTTTGAGCATAAGGGAAAACAATTGGACAATCCAATGCTGGTTTTGTGTTTGGTACGAGTTTTTCCGAAATACCTTTAAAAGCAGGTACGATTTCGGCTAAAATCAAACGTACACCTGTTAAAATAATAAACACACCTGCTGCAAAAGTTACACCTTGTATTAAAGAAAAGACGATAAAGTTTTGTCCTTTACTTATATCAGCATGAACGTATGCAGGTCCTGCAAATAGTGATGCTATAAAGTACAATAAGGTCATTGTAATAGAAATACTAATTGTACTTTCTCTTAAGAAACCTAAACTTTTTGGAAACTTGATGTCTTCTGTTGATTTAGATTTTCCTTTAAATAGACTACCGACCACTCCGGCAGCCCAGTAACTAATTGTACCAAAGTGACCTAATGCAACTTGGTTATTACCCGTTATTTTCTTCATCGTCGGATGTGCCAACGCCGGTAAGACTGCCATAATTAAACCTAATATAATTGCACCAATGATCACAGTTAAAGTACCTGTGATTTTGCCTACTGATAATAAAATAGCTAAAAATGCTGCCATATAAAAAGTGTGGTGTCCTGTTAAAAAGATATATTTTAAATTAGTAAATCTGGCAATTAATATATTCACAATCATACCGAATACCATAATTAATGCCGCTGTAGTGCCGTATTTATTTAACGCAATAGAAATGATGGCTTCATTATTGGGTACGACCCCTTGTACACCAAAAGCGTGTTGGAATATTTTTCCGAATGGTTCTAAGGATTGTGTAACTACATTTGCACCAGCGCTTAATACAAGGAAACCTAAAATCGTTTTAATTGTCCCTGATGTTACATCTACAGCTGATTTCTTTTGAACTATCAAGCCAACTAACGCTATCATAGCAACTAAAATTGCTGGCTGACTTAAAATATCAACGATAAAATCTAGAATCGGTTTCATAACATCCCCTCCAGTTTAATTTTTTATAACTTACCTAGTTGTTGCAACTTGTCATTTAATTTAGTTTGTAACTCTTCTTTGTCTAAAATATTATCTAGTACTAAAACATCTCCGAGATTTTTTGTGTTTTCTTCAAGGTCTCTGCCACAAATAAATAAATCTGCCATATCTGGACTTGCCGACATAACGTCACTGTGTTCTACTTCAATATCTGAAGGGGCATTTAAATTTTTCAATGCCTCTTGTGCATTCATTTCAACCATAAAGCTACTACCTAAACCATGTCCGCAAACTACTAAAATTTTCATATTTATCATTCTCCTTTTAATATACTTATTAATTTATTTTTATCTGTTGTTTGTAATAATCGTTCAACAATTTGCTGGTCGCCTAAAGCTTGAGCTAATTGTTTTAATATTTCTAAGTGTTTCGTGTTATCTACAGCACTTAATACAAATATCAATGAAGCATAATGTCCTTCTGCAGAAAAATTGATATGATTTTCTAACTTCAATAAACTTAAACCAACTTTATTAACCGATTCATCGGGTCTTGCATGTGCTATTGCAATCTCTGGAGCTATAACGATATAAGGCCCTAAATTATGCACACTATCAATCATTGCTTGTATATAGCGTTCATCAAAATACTCTTGCTGCAATAACGGTTGCGAGGCAATATCTATTGCTTCAGACCAATCATTTACTTGGTCTTTAATTTGAACTTTATCCGGCGTTAACATTTCTAAGCTCATCGGCTCCCCCCTATTTATTACTTACTTCATCAATGCTCGATATAATTTGAGCTAAATCACCTTGCAATAATGAAGCTCTTTTTTGTTCGTCCATAAGTAGTTCACTTAATTGTCTCAAGGCGTTTAAGTGAATTTTTGGTTGCTCGGTAGCTAAAGTTATTACAATGCGTACCGGGTCATATTGCTTATGATTAAAACGAATACCTTCTTCATAATGGACTAGACTAAATCCTACACCTTGCTTAACTTGATCATGATTGGCATGGATAAGTGCAATTTGTGGACTAATAACCATATACGGTCCAAATTTATCTAGTTGTTGGATAATCGCACTAGCATATGACTCGCCGACAATGTCTTGTTTTACTAATAAATCTACACTTTGAACAATAGCTGCGTCTCGATCTACTTTCGGCTGCGAAATTAAAATATTTGCTTGAGGTAAAACTTGATTCAACGTTGGACCCACTGATTTAATGCTACTTACATATTGTTCTCTTGCTTCATTAATAATATTATTCAATTTAAGACGATCTTCTGCGGCCAAAAACGGACTAACATTAATGACAGGCACAGATAATGATTTTACTGGCACAGTTGAAATCACGTAATCTACACCTTCATGTCTTAATTGCTCCTCTGAAATTTCATAGACAGAATATGCATCAACGACTTCTAATTCTGGATAAATATTGATGATTTTACTTTTTAACAACTGTGAAGTTCCAATGCCTGAACCGCATAATAAAACGACTTTTATCGATTTTCTTTTTAATGATGAACCGCGTTCGATAGCCGATGCAAAATGTAATGTAATATAAGCAATTTCATGATCATCGAAATGCATATCATATGCTAATTCAATCGCATTAAGATGTCTATTTAACGCGTCCACAATATGCCTATACTGTGTTTGAATTTCTTCCAGCAACGGGTTGTCATGACTCATATTGAACTTCATTCGATAAATTGCCGGTTGCAGATGTACGAGTAGACCATTTAACAATTTATTGTCCGACATCAAATCGACGCCGAGTTCGCCACTCATATACTCAATAAGTTTGAGAATGTACAGTTCTAAATTGTCCGTTCGTTCAATCATCATATTTTCCTCAGCGCTCTTTGCACCTAGTAGATGCAATGTAATAAAGGCTGCTTCACTCGTTGGAAATTGAATATCAAATATAGCTTCCAATTTCTGTGCTATAACTGTTGCTATTTGAAACTGATCAGTTTGCGAGAGGCGCTCATATTCTGATTTTGGAATTTTAAAGGTGTAATCTTCTTTTGTACGATGTATCGCAATCAAAATATGATAAATCAAACCATCAATAGCACTTTGAACTAATTGATATTGATGTTCCATTAAGATTGAAGTAACAGTTAATCGAATTTGTTTTAAATCTTGACTGGAAAACAATTGATTTCCAATTTGGTGGGTGTGCGTATCAAAATATTCATTTACGCGGGCAGCATACGCTTTTCTAAAGTTGTGCTCATCACCTTCAATAATAAATCCTTTGTTCTTTACATATGTTAAAGCTAATGATTGTTCGTCCAACCACTTTTGAACATCTTTTAAATCTTCTACGATAGTTCTGCGTGAAACTGACACCATTTCCGCAAATGCTTGTGAGGACGTAGGTTGTGATGACTCAAAAAGTTTTAAAATAATATATAGTATCCTTTCATTTTTCGCATAATGTATAACCCTATTATGAGATGTTTTAGTATTAGGAATGTGTTGTTGCATAGCAACTATTTTAATACCATTCGCTTTATCTCTTTCTAAAGTTATATGTAATACGTCAGTCATAGATTCAATGAATTCAATATCATATTGGATAGCCCGTTCTGAAACTTGAAACTTTTCAGCTAAATCATGAACTGAAACATAATGTCCTTGTGTAGATACAAAATCAAGAATTTGTCGTTGTCTCATACTTAGCAACTGCATTGCCTCCTCACACTTATATTGTAAACGCTTACTTATATTTATAGATGTGTAATGTGGTTCGTTTAAACTTCCGAAATATTGCACATCCATTTTACTCAACGTTATTTATATTATAAGTGTAATAAAATAAGCAAAATAAAAAAGCCTAGCGCGACATTGCACTAGACTTCTCTTATAACGTTTAAAAACCGTTGTAATTCATTTGTTTGAGGATGATTTAAAATTTGTTGCGGTGCACCCTGTTCACCAATATATCCATCGTGGATAAATACAATTTTATTAGATACTTCTTTAGCAAAACGCATTTCATGCGTTACTATTACCATTGTCATACCTTCATTGGCTAGTTCTTTTATAACATTTAATACATCATTAACTAGCTCTGGATCCAATGCAGATGTTGGTTCATCAAACAACATAACTTGTGGATTCATTGCCAATGCTCTAGCAATTGCCACACGTTGTTGTTGTCCACCCGATAACGCATTAGGTCGTTGGTGTTTGACTTCAGTAAGACCCACTTTAGCTAATAGTGCTAAAGATTGTTTTTCTGCCTCGGCTTTTTTCACCTTTTTAACAGTTATTAGCCCTTCCATTACATTTTCTAAAGCCGTTTTATGCGGAAATAAATTATAACTTTGGAAAACCATGCCAGACTTTTGGCGCACTGCAATTTGTGATTTTTTGTCGTCATTACTATATGTTTTACCGTCGACATAAACCGCACCTGAAGAAGGTAATTCCAATGCATTTATCATACGTAATAATGTTGTCTTCCCAGAACCAGATCTTCCTATTAAAGTCACAACTTCACCTTGTTCTACAGTTAAATCAATGCCTTTGATTACTTCAGTATCGCCGAACGATTTTTTTATATTTTGTAATTCAATCATGAGCGATACCCTCTTTCGAGATAAGATTCATAGTAGTTTTGTATGATGGATATGATGAAACATACAACCCAATATAATAAAGCTACTAATATATATATTGTTAAATATTCATAAGTCGTAGATGCAACTTCTTGGGCTTTTCTGAACATTTCTGCCACTAAGATAAAACCTAAGAGCGATGTATCTTTGATTAAACTTAGAAATGTATTGCCTAGTGCAGGTACAGAAACGCGAATTGCTTGAGGCAATACGATACGTTGCACTGTTTGTCTGTAATTCATTCCAATAGAGTATGCAGCTTCTGTTTGTCCTTTAGGTATAGATAAAATACCACCACGGATAATCTCTGAAGCATAAGCACCTACATTTAACGATAAGCCAATAATCGCCGCGACTACTGGTGCTAAAGTCCACTGACTATCGGAATTATTAGTAATAAGTCTACCCAGTTCAGGTATACCATAAAAGATAATAAATAGTTGTACAATCATAGGTGTTCCGCGAATAATTGAAATGTAAACTCTAGCAATTCCTCTCAACACACGGCTTGTAGATATTCTCATCAACGCCGTAAATAGGGCGATAATTAAACCAAGTACGAAAGTAACTAACGTAATTGGAATAGAATATTTTACAAGTCCTTCCAACATAGGACCAAATGCTTGTCCTGCTGCGTTTAAAGCGTGTTGTTGTTCATGGTTAAGGTTTAGAAACATCTGCGCCGAACCATTTCTTACTTATTTTTGCTAATTCGCCATTATCTTTTAGCTTTTTAATTGCTTTGTTCACTTTTTCAATTGTCTGTTTATCTTCTTTTTTAGTGAAAGTTAGTGCAGATTGGCTTTTTTCTGCATTGCCTTCGATTGCTTTAACCTTAGCATTTGGTTTTTGCTTTTTATAATCTAAATATGAAATATTGTCATTAAATGTACCTTCAACTCGGTTAGATTGTAATAAATCCATAGCTTGGTTGAAACCGTCAACTTTAGTTAATTCAGCACCTTTTGATTTCGCTAACTTACCATAGTTAGACGTAAATGTTTGTGCTAATTTTTTACCTTTAACGTCGTCGAATGATTTAATATTTTTATTGTTTTTGTTCACTACTAATACTGCTTCAGAATATGTGTATGGCTCTGAAAATTGATATTTTTCTTTACGTTCGTCATTAATACCAACTTGGTTCGCTATAACATTGAAACGACCAGAATCTAAACCTGCAAACATTGAATCCCATTGTGTTTCTTTAAATTTAACTTTATAACCCATTTCTTTCGCTACTGCTTTCATCACGTCAACGTCATAACCAGTTAATTTGTCGTTTTTATCATGGTATGAGAATGGTGCATATGTTCCCTCTGTCCCTACGACAAATGTTTTTTCTTTACCAACTGTTTTAGTTTCACTGCTTTTTTTATTAGAGCTATTATTACCACAAGCAGCTACCGCCACAACAATAACTAAAGCTAATAAACCAAAAAGAATCTTCTTCATCACATTACCTCTATTCCTATTATTCTTATCAGATTAAAAATATTTTAGCCCCATCCATATAAATAGTCAACAAAAATTTTTAAAAATTACACAACTTTTTTAATTGCGCTTAATTATTTAGACAAATTTTATTGTTATAAATGGTGTTACGCTACGCTTATTTATAATTATATATCAAAAAAGACTATGACATAGTTACGTCATAGTCTTTACTGACATATAAAATTGCTGTTCAAATACACCCTAATTATTTAATTTTGTCCTTTTACTTCTTTATATAAATCAATCATTTCTTTAGCAATGTCATTGAAGGCGATTGCTGTCATTAAATGGTCTTGACTATGCACCGTTAACAACGTAAGTTCATGGTGATGACCTTGCGCTTCTTCTGTTAGCATAGTTGTTTGAATTTGATGTGCCTCCGTTAGTGATTGTTGCGCTTGTGCCACTTTTTGTTCGGCATTGTCGAAATCACCTTTTTTGGCAGCATAAATAGCTTCCATCGCACTGCTTTTGGCATCACCACCAAATGCGATTAATGACATTGCTTGTTCCGTCATTTTATTTTCTTCCAATTAAGACACCACCTTAATGAGACATCAATTGCTCTGCTAATTTAATAACATTTTCGCCATTCATCGTACCGTAATCTGTCATAGGTATAACTTCTACGGGAATATTATGCCCACTTGCTCGTTGTTCAAATTCATCTTTTTTATATCGTACTTGTGGTCCTAACAACAAGACATCTATATCTTTATTGTTTATATGATCATCTGCATCAGAAGTAGACACCGCAAAAATTTCACGTTCTAAACCTTGGTTACTTGCCGCTTCTTCCATTTTCTTCACTAACATACTTGTACTCATACCTGCAGCGCAAACTAACATTATTGTTTTTTCAGCCATCTTCATCCCATCCTTTATCTATTAATAGAACGTGCCACCATGGAAACAGTGTGTCTTTGTCCTCGTATTGCTTTGCTCATTTCAAAAATATTATCAACCGGAGCCAATCCACCATAACCAGCGTCACCAATATGTTGAATATCTACCCCACAAATTTTGTTTTTAATAGCAAAGTCTCGAATTGTGCTCGGATCAGAACTTTCTTGACTCGTACCTATTGCAGACATCACGAGGCCACCATTTTGATGGACCGCTTTAACTATTTCTTTAAGTTGATGTTCATCAAAACCAGGTACAGTTCCAATAGATGGAACAAGAATAATATCTGCACCAGCATTAATAAATTTTTCTACGTATTCTGTCGTGATGACTGGTTCATCTACCCCTGCACTATGCATTTTTCCCGCTATAATCAATCCAGAGAAATGTTTATGTGTATTGTCTATTGCCCCTACTATTTTTTCATTTGTAACACCCGTTCCTGGGTTTCCTGTCATACAGACAAAATCTAATCCTAACTGCTCAATAGCTTGTACTGTTTTCGTATTCGCTTGACGTCCTTCAGCTATATTTAATTTTTCTTCAGCCATATTTGCTACTTCATCAACTGGTTCAAGATTAACTCCAATTGGTCGTCCTACTAAACGTTTCAACTCTTCAACTACCTGTTTATCTTCATCGACGTTAACCACTTTTGGTTCTAGGGCATCTAACCCATTTAATAAAATTAAATCCGCTCCAAAAGCACGAGATAACTCAGCATTGGTAATATCTGGAATTACGGGCGTTCTTGTAACAACATTTTCCGCTAAAATAACCCTACCGTCACTAGCTTTAATACTTTGTTTCAATTCTGTAGGTGACATTTGTAAAATTTCTGATGCATTGGCGCTTATTAATCTTTTTACCATTGTAATAGCCTCCTAAAATTTAAGTTAATTGTTTTTATTTCCTTCAGTTACTTGGCTTTGTTCTTCTTGTTCAGCGATAATATTGTATTTTTCCATCGCTCGATAAAATGGATAATATAGCAAAATATCGATAATTATACAGACAATTTGTACGAGTGAACCACTAATATGACCCGTTGCTAAAAAGCCGCTTAAAATTGGGGGCATCGTCCAAGGCATTGCTGTGCCATTCGTTAGATGTACTAAACCTGTCGACATCGCAGTATAAGTTATCGTCGCATTGATCATTGGTGCCAAAACAAACGGTACGATAAGTCTTATATTTAATACGACTGGAATGCCAAACATCGTAGGTTCGTTAATATTAAATAAACCCGGTATAAATGTTAATGGCGCCATCATTTTTGTTACTTTACTTGCACGATGTTTTAGAGCAAGTACAGCTATGACGACAATGAGTCCTATTGTCGAACCACTACCACCCATAAATACAAAATTATCGATAAATGGTTGCGTAATAATATGTGGCAAATCTCCGTTAGGATGTGCTTGGTATGCTAAACGATTTTCATCAATGTTTTTTAACCAAATCGGTTGCATAACAGCATTGACGACATTCGCACCATGTATACCAACGAACCAGAACATACTATTAAGTCCAACTAAGATAATTGTTCCAATTAGTGAACCACCTAGGAAACTTAACGGTACACCCAACGTATTAATAATCAACTTGTGTATGTTGCCAAACGGCAATAAATCTAATGCCACATAAACACATAGCCATAAAATGATAATGACTGCACCGGGAATTAAGGCACTAAAACTTTTAGAAACTGCCGGTGGTACTTGATCAGGCATTTTTATTTTAATGTCTCTATTAATAAACCATTGGAAAATAAGTCCTGAAATAATACCAATAATTAAAGCGACAAATAATCCCTGACTACCCATATAAATTTGTGGAATCGCTTCTTCTGGCTTTTTACCACCTGTCATTACATTAGGTGTAACGACTAAAAATGCAGCCATAGAAATGATTCCTGCCGATACGCCATCAGTATTATATTGTTTGGCGATACTATGCGCTACACCGAAACAAGCTACTAAGCCCATCAATCCAAATGTTCCGTTTACTGCCTTTGTTAAATACTCTAAAATACCCGTAGACGTTAGCCATTCTATCCACCCCGGAATAGCAATACCGCTAATAACTAAAAAGATAGAGCCGATAATAATTAATGGCATTGCTACGATAATACCGTCACGCAAAGAAATTAATATTTTATTCGAGCCTAATTTAGAAGCTACCGGAAGCAAATGTTTTTCTAATGCATCATTAAATTTACTCATTCTATACACCTCCACTTAATGTAAGCGATTTCACAAGTTTAATTAATTATATTTTATAATTAATTAAGTGTCAATGTACACTTATCCTGTTATAATCTTAATAACTATATCGATACTATAATGGTGGGATTGTTATGACTATGACTGACAAACAAAAAGAAATCCGTGGGAAAATTTTAAATGAATTATATTTACGAGGACCAATATCACGAAAAGATATCGCCCACAATACTGGGATTACGCCAGCGACGACTACTGCAGTAACTGGCGAACTTATAAGCGAAGGAGTAATTGAAGCTAATAGTTTAACTGATAACGACTCAAAATCAAAAAATCGTGCCGGTCGCAAAAAAGTAACGTTATCAATTACTAATAATCATAGTTACTATATTGGTATAGAATTATCTCGTCATTTTTTAACGTTATGTCTAATCAATAATGCTGGCGAAGTAATAACGACACAACATCATGAAGTTGAAATTTTAAATTATTCCAATGCTGAGGCAATAAATTACTTATTATCTGTAGTAAACAATTGTTTAGCAAACTATCAAAATATAAATATCGAAGCAGTAGGTATCGCATTACCGGGCCATTTCGATAAAGAGAATCAATGCATTGCCTCTTCAGCTAAGTGGCAAAAATTTGATTTAAGTCGTTTAATTAAAGAATCACCGTTACCACTATTTTTAGAAAATAATGTCCATTGTATGAGTCTGTATGAACACCTTATCTCTACAACTAATAAAGGGGAAAATTTTGTGTTTTTCCATGCCGTACAAGGGATTTTTTCATCAAGTATTTATAACGAAAGTTTATATGGCGTCAACAACTTCTCTGTAGGTGAAATCGGCCATACGATTGTCTATCCGCATGGTGAGCAGTGTGAATGTGGTAGATTTGGTTGCCTACAAAATTATTTGGGTGGCTTCAATATAATAAAAAAAGCACAACATAGTTATCATCAAAACCAACATTCCATTTTAAAGAAATTAGTCGCAGATTCTACCGATATAACACTTTCTAACATCGCTGAAGCATATCGCTTAGGTGATACGGCTATTACACAAATCATCGAAGACGCGATTAATGCGGTAGTCATTACTTTAAATAATTTATCAATGTTAATAGACACCTCAAAGATTTATTTACATGGTCCTTTATTTAACGAGATGATCACGCATCAAATTTTGACTGAGTATTTAAGTTATAAAAATTTATACCACGGTTTACCGGAGATTGATTTTGACATCATTCCTTATGATGTAACAAATGGTGCACGTGGCGCAGCAACACTAGCCTTGTTCCATGCGTTGATTTGGTCTCACTAATTTAAAAAAGTAGCTTAGCGAATAAAGCATTCGTTAAGCTACTCGATTTTATTATTCTTGTTGTGCTAATTCGTTAAAACCATAATCAATTTCAAATCCCATATCTTGAATCATATCGTAATCTAATTTATTAGGTTGGCCACCTGTAATTAAATAATCACCCACGAAGATTGAATTAGCGACTAATAAAGCTGTTGATTGTAAGGAACGTAAGTTAACTTCTCGTCCACCTGCAATACGAATTTCTTTAGTTGGATTAATTAATCTAAACATTGCCAAAATGCGTAAACAAATCATTGGCGTCAGTTCGTCCATAGTTCCAAATTTTGTCCCTTTAATTGGATGTAAGAAATTTATCGGTATGCTATCAGCGTCGATTTCTTTTAGAGCAAAAGCCATATCTATTCTGTCTTCATCAGTTTCACCCATGCCACAAATCACACCCGAACAAGGAGAAATATTATTTTGTTTCATAACTTCAACAGTATTAACTCGTTGTTCATATGTATGCGTCGAAACGACTTCTCCATGATAACGTTCACTCGTATTAAGGTTATGATTATAACGATCTACGCCAGCAGCCTTAAGTTGTGCCGCTTGTTGTTCATTAGCTAAACCTAAACACGCGCAAATTTTAAGTTGCGGATGATTGAGTTTAATATTTTCTACCGTACGTGAGATATGATCAACTTCTTTATTACTCGGCCCTCTGCCACTCATTACAATACAATAAGTACCTATATTATTTTCATCGGCAGCTGCGGCTCCTTTTTCTATTTCTTCTTGAGAGACTAAAGCGTAACGCTCTTTATGTTTCATGTCTCTAGACTGGCCACAGTAACCACAATCTTCAGGACATATTCCACTTTTGGCATTTAAAATCATATTTAATTTCACTTTTTTACCATAATAATGATGTCTCAATTTATAAGCTTCATTTACTAGTTCCATTGTTTCGATATCATGATTAGTATAAATTTCATAGGCTTGTTCTTTTGTTAACTGTTCTCCTGCTAAAATATTATTAGCTAAATTCATATATCTTCCCCCTTAAGATATATAGATTATAGCACAAATGTAAACTTAAAATAAAATTAAGTTTACATTTAAATATATTAGCCTTTTTCACTAAAAAAGTCTGAGATAATATTAGATCTCAGACTCCGTTATATATTAATTATCCATGGTCACGACTAAACGCGCCGCTTCACCTCGTGCCAAACGATCGAAACCTTCGTTGATATCATCGAGTGGCAATGTATCTGTTAGTAATTGGTCTACTGGTAAACGTCCTTGTTTATATAATTTAATAAAATGTGGAATGTCTCTATCCGGCACACAACTTCCGACATAAGAACCTTTAATCGTTCTTTCTTCCGCTGCCAATGTAACTTGCGGAAAGGCAAATTCATGTTTCGGGTCAGGTAATCCAGTCGATGTTGTTGTGCCACCTCTTTTTGTTATTTTGTAGGCGACATCCATGGCAGGTACCACACCAGCTGTTTCGAACGCAAAGTCGACTCCGCCTTGTACATAATCTTTAACTGCTTCAACAATATTATCATCGCTAGAGTTAAACACCGCAGTAGCACCTAGCTTTTTAGCTAAATCAAATTTATCTTCATTAATATCTAAAGCAATAATTTCACTTGCACCAGCTAATTTGGCACCCATAATCGCATTTAATCCTATACCGCCTAACCCTATTACGGCAACGGTACTTCCTGAACGGACTTGAGCTGTATTAATTACTGCTCCGATACCTGTAATAACAGCACAACCGAAGATTGCAACTTTTTCAAATGGAATATCTTTATCTACTTTCACAATAGAATTAGTAGAAACAACAGCATAGTCAGAAAATCCAGCTACGCCTAATAGATGATGCATGACATCATCATTTTCCGATTGTAAACGATAGCCACCTTCTATCATTTCACCAGTTGCATTTGACGCTGCACCTGTTTCACACAAAGCAGGTCGTCCTTCTTTACATGGAATACAATGTCCACAACTTGGTATAAATGTACAAACTACATGGTCACCTACTTCATAGTCAGTTACTCGGTCACCTATTTGAATAATTTCACCAGCTGCTTCATGCCCTAATACCATAGGCATAGGTCTTGGTCTACTACCATTAATTACTGATAAGTCAGAATGACATAAACCCGTCGCTTTAATCTTTATTAACACTTCGTTTTCTTGTGGCTCAGTTAACTCTAATGTTTCAATAGTTAATGGTTTACTTTCTGAATAAGGCGTAGTGGCACCCATTTCGTGTAGCACTGCTGCTCTTGTCTTCATAGTCAATCTCTCCCTTTTCAAGCATTAATAAAAGTGAATGTTACTATTCATAATACCCTTCTGTTGATTTACGGAATCCTTCAAATTGTTCACCATCATGACCAAACCAAATTTGAGCATTTTTCTCGTCGGCAAGTTTTTTAATTTTTTCTACTGATTTTGTCCAGCCAATAGAATCATATAAAATGCCTGGTGGTTTAGGAGGATTGCCCATACTTTCTTTAGTATATATAGCATCAGACGCTAAAATTATTGTACCTAGTTCAGCACTTTCTATCTCTAAGCCAATAATGCCCCATGCGTGTCCACTCCCAAAATTTAAGACTTTGACGCCATCAACTAATTTAATGTTGTCATCCTCTTTTTGAATTGTTTTCCAAGTTAAGTTATTTTTTATCCACGCATCTATATCCGCCCATATGTATGCACCTTTTTGTTGGTTACGTGCATAAGTCTTCATAGTACCGCTTAATTCATCGTCATGTACAATTACTGTTGCATTAGTAAAATACTCTAAACAACCGGCATGGTCTAAATGTAAATGTGACGCAACTACAAAATCTACTTCTTTAGGGTCAATCCCTATTTGTTCTAATCTATTAGGTAAATGACAAGATTCGTCGGCAAAATATGGAAATGCTTTTTGTGTGGCATTAATCCATCTACCATTTTCTCCCATAGCATTAGGATTACATGCAGTATCAAATAATATCTTTGCCTCTGGATGATCAATAAATACAGTATAAATAGGAAATTCATGCATTTCATTAGGAGCTTCTGGATGATCTAACGTAGCTTGGTTCGAATTGGCAATCATTAAATTTTTATCCATCTTCATGCGACCATTGTCTAAAACATAAATCTTCATACGTTCTTTATTGTAGTTCACCATAACTATCATCTCCTTAGATTTATAGTTATATTTTACACTTTTATGTAAGCGTTTACAAATAGATGTACATTTTTTAACTTTTAAATTAAATTATTTATTATTTATTGAAATATTAAAAAGGTAGTGAAACAAAATTCTTATTCTAAAAGAATAATTTGTATTCATGTCCCGGCAATGATGACTAGAGTTGAAAGCGGCTTGATACCAGCACATTTTCAATTTTTTCATCTACTACCAAATATAAAAAAAGAGCCTGAAGACAATAATATGTCCCAGAACCCTTTAACTTACTATTTAACTTTAAAAAACATCGCCTAATGTTACAGATAAAATTGATTTGATTGAATGTAATCTATTCTCAGCTTGATCAAATACTACTGAATGATCTCCGCGGAACACTTCATCGCTAATTTCCATTTCTTTAATACCAAACTTTTCAAAAATTTCTGCGCCAACTTGTGTATTCAAGTCGTGGAAAGCAGGTAAGCAATGCAACACTATAATATCAGGATTACATGTATTGGCTAACATCGCACTATTGATTTGATATGGCAATAACTGCTCTATACGTTGTTGGTATACAGAGTGATCTTCACCCATAGAGAACCAAACATCTGTATATAGTGCATCAGTTTGATACACCGCCTCTTTGATATCCTCAGTAATTAATATTTTGCTATTAGACTGTTGTGCATATTGTTGCGCCATTTGTTGAATATCATCGTGTGGTTGTAAATCTTTTGGTGCAGCAATATTAATATTAACACCTAAGATTGCACCAGTAACTAATAAGTCATGTGCTACATTATTACGTGCATCTCCTACATATGTTAAAGTTTTACCTTCAAAAGTGCCCCAATTTTCTTTCAACGTAAAGAAATCAGCAATCATTTGTGTCGGATGCCATTCATTTGTTAAACCATTCCATACTGGCACATTGGCATATTTCGCTAACATTTCTACATCAGATTGATTGTAACCTCTAAACTCGATACCATCATACATTCTTCCTAACACTTTAGCAGTATCTTCTGTAGATTCTTTTGCACCTAAATGAATATCACCTTGACCAAAGTATTCAGCCGTAGCACCTAAATCAAATGCTGCAACACTGAATGCCGAACGTGTACGAGTAGATGGTTTTTCAAAAAGTAGCGCTAAGTTTTTTCCTTTTAAATATGGATGTGGAATCCCTCTGTTTTTCTTTTCTTTTAATTCACCTGTGAAATCTATTAATGTAGTTAATTCATCATAAGTAAAATCACAAGTTTTTAAAAAGCTTTTACCTTTAAAGTCTTGCAATTGTTTTAGTGTTGTTGTGTACGCCCCATCTAAATCACTCTCCAATATTTGTAAGATTACTTACTATCATAACGATAGAAGTTATAAAAATCAAGTATATTTATACTCTTTATTGTATATTATTTAATAAAGATGTTTAAACGAGTCTCGTCAAACTCCAATACAAATCAGCTAATAACAACATTCTTGTTAACAACTAATTATAAACAAAGTGTTATAATACACAGTTTTATATACATCAAAACATAAAAAAGATGAGTGTTGGCACTCATCTTTTTTGAATATTTTATTAAGAAGTTGCTTGTTTTCTTTTACTATTGCGAGCTCGTTCTTCTGGTGTTTTTAAAAACCGTGTCATAATTGCACTAGCTGCATAAAGACCGAAAATAAGGAACATCATACCTTTGACACCAATTGTGCTATAGAATAAGTAAACAAGTCCTGGTCCTGCGAATACACATAGACCTGCACCCAAGTTTAATATTGCCATAGCCGGTCCTTTATCTCCTTCACCAACAAGTGATGGTACTAATGCAGAGATTGGTACGAATCCTGCTAAACACATACCCCATAAGAAGCCGACAAGACCGACTACAAAGACATTGCCTGTAAATAAATCTGGTAAGAAGTATAAGCCTAATGTAAAGACCGCACAGCCTACACCACCGATAAAGCTAATCGTATTTTTCCAACCAATTTTGTCACTTAATGCACCAAAAATTAAATTAAAGATAATATTGGCGATAAAAATTGTTCCCCAAATATTCAACCAAGTCGTTGTTTCAATTCCTCTTTTAGATAAATAGAGTGGTAAGAATAATGGAAATGCATATTGTGCTGCTTGGTTAATAATACGCACAATACATGCCACAGCTACGCGTGGCTCTCTATATAAAATAGAAATACCCGCGAAGATTTCTCTCATATGTTCTTTAGCGCCGCCTTCACGATCTTCTAATGAAAATTTATCTCTATTTACAAATACGGCAAGTACTGTTCCAATAAGTACCCAAATAATAGCAGTCCATAAAGTTCCAAAGTAGCCAATTTGTTTAATTGCAAATGAAGAATAGAATGAACCTAATACACTTAAACCACCTGTAAAGACGAACCAGAACCAACCTACGGCTGCACCTAAACGTTTTTGTGGAGAACGGTAAGCTACCCAAACTAAGAATGAATATGCAAATAATGGATAACCGAACCCTCTAATCGCATATGTAGGAATCATTAGCCCAAATTCTTCTGAAGGTACCGCAATACCAGCAAAGACCGCATGTCCTATAATATATAGTGTTGTCCCAATTAACATAACTTTTCTCGGTCCTATAACTTCCACTAAAACACCTGAAAGCCATGAGCCAATCGCTATCGTAACACCATAACACGTAGTTAAGGCTGCTGTTTGTTGTACCGATAATCCATGTTCTTGTAAATATGGACTTATCCAACCAAGTTCTAAACCATCACCCATCATAAAGATAAGCACGCCAATGTATCCCCAAAGTAATGTTGGCGGCATACCCATTTTTTCTAATTTATTATGCATAAGTAACGACACCCCTTTATCATTTACGTTTTCCAAATAACAGAAAGTTATGCATTTATCTTGTTTTAGAAAACGCTTTCATTTGTTTATTATATTCTATTTCATTTTTTCTTATAATGCAAACTTGTTTTTGTTTATTTTCATTTATTTTCGTTTTTGCCATTTCATTATTTTCACAATAAAAAAGAACGATAAGTTTATTTAGCTACTTATCGCTCTTTTTATATTCATCTATTTTAATTGTTTATTAAATTCTTCATATAATTGTCGTGCTGTAGAATCATCTTCAATACCATGCACATTCATACGCCCATCTTTAAAGAGTGTACAATTCACATCTTTATATTGAATTAACTTAGCAAATGCATTTTCTTTAATAATATGACCTGGGAAATAGGTTGCATAATCAAATGCCTGTCTCTTAAATCTAAATAAATATGCATCGCCACACATTGATTCGATTTGACTAGACCGAGTTTTATTCAACAATTCATATTCGCCTTGTTTACAAACGTGGCATCGATCATTTTTCAAGCTATCGATATTAATTGCTTGTTGTTTTAAATCAAACGTATCAATCGTAATTAACTTTTTTGAAAATCCTTCACCGGCCACATAACGCATCAGTTCTGACACTTGCATACTAACGACTTGATTAATTACTGGTGGTAAGACGCCGTTGATGGCACAACTTTCACCAGTACTTGGTACTGCTTGTAATAAACACTTTAAGCACGGTCCTTTATAATCAATAGCGTAAACCGTACCTTTGCTCCCTACAGCCGCACCATAAATCCAAGGAATTTGTAATTTATGACAAGCCTCATTGATAAGATACCTAATTTCGAAATGATCCATACCATCCATCACAATATCTGGATTAGAGTCGCTTAATAATTTTTCAATATTTGTGGCAGTCAGTTCTTCATATAGAATATTGATTTTGACTGTCGTGTTAATTTTATTTAATTTACTTTTTAAAGCTTCAACTTTAGGCAACATTTGTTGCGCATCTGCTTCATCATATAATGCTTGTCTGTGTAAATTACTTAATTCTACGATATCCATATCAATAACCGAAATTTCATGTACACCCATTCGCGTTAACATCTCTGCAATGTTACTACCAAGCGCACCTGCACCAAAGATCATGACATGCATTGTCTGCAAGCATTGTTGACCTGGTGCGCCAAAACGTTGATAACGGGTCTGACGATTATAGCGAGTTATCATAGGAAGCCAATACCTTCTACAGGGCTTGAAGCTTGTGCAGTATATTTAACTGGTATTCTGCCCGCTTCATAACTTAATCTACCGGCTTGAATACCTAATTTCATAGCTTCGGCCATTTTCACAGGATCTTGTGCGCTTGAAATAGCAGTATTTAACAAAATGCCATCGGCCCCTAGTTCCATCGCATGACATGCATCTTTAGGAGAGCCGATGCCAGCATCAACGATGACTGGTACGTCTACTTTTTCGATAATATAGCGTAGATTTAATGGGTTATTAATGCCTCTTCCGGTACCAATAGGTGATGCTAACGGCATAATCGCATGTACGCCTAACTCTACGAGACGTTTCGCCAATACGACGTCATTAGATACATAAGGACATACAGTGTACCCTTTTTCTAACAACACTTTACATGCCTCATACGTAGCTAATGGGTCAGGTAATAATGTTTCATCATCCCCAATTACTTCTACTTTAATCATGTCACATACGCCGGCGTGATTAGCTATTTCGGCAATTCTAATCGCTTCTTCTGCTGTTTTTGCTCCCGCTGTATTAGGGAAAGTAATGTAGTCTTGTAAATTTATATTCGCTAGTGGGTTAGGTAAGTTTTTGTCATACAAATTCATTCTTCTTACAGCAAAAGTTAAAACCGAAGTTTCTGCAGCATTAATTGCTTGTGTTTGTATTGTTTCATTTTCAAATTTACCAGTACCTAGCAATAATCTTGATTTTATTTCAAATTGTCCAATTTTAAACATATTAACCGCCTCCAACGAATTCTAATAACTCTAATTTGTCATTTGCTGAAACTACTTGTGATGCAAATGCGTCTTGCTTAATTAACTTGCTATTATGTTCAACAATAACGCGTTGTTCATCTATTTCGAGTTGTTGCAATAATTCTAATAATGTTAATTGTTCACCAAATTTAAATGTGTCACCATTAATCATGACTTCCATTTAACACACATCCTTTTACTGTAAAATCATTTAATATCTGCGGTTTTATATTTGTTAGCATCCATTTACTCATAAGTTCACCGACTATTGGAGATAATAAAATGCCGTTACGATAATGACCGGTAATAACAAATAATCCTTCGTCCACTTCGTCCATAATTGGAATTTCATTGGCAATATGCGGACGAACGCCTGACCATTCCTTTAATTTACGAGCATATTTTAGTTTCGGTATATGATGAGTAGCGCTATTAATTAACCAATCAACACCACGTTGTGAGACACCCACCGAATAGTCATCAAAATAACTTGTAGCACCAATAAGCACTCTATTTTTATTTTTCGGAACTAAGTAGCAACCATTTGTCATAAATATTGTCGACTGCAAACCCAAACCTTCTTGTTCCATCAATATAACCTCGCCTTTTACACCTGTTAATTGACGATCTTTTAATTGTGCTTGCACTAATTTATGACTCCATGCACCACCTGCAACGACAACTTTTGGAGCGTAATAATCACCTTTATTCGTCATTACTTTATATATTCCTTTGCCTTTTTTAATTGCCAATACTTCTGTATGTTGTATACGTTCAATGTTATTCACTTTTAACGATTGATACAAAGCCTTTGTATACTTATTCGCATTTATTTGGTGATCATTAGGAATATACAATGCCATGATCTCTTCAATATTAAGATTATTACCTGTTAAGCGATGCGCTTCTTGTTGTTCTAACAATCTTACATCAGGATTAACACGTGATAAAAAGTTATGTTGCGCTATCACTTTGTTATTGTCTTGAGCTTTATAGGCTAATTTAATCAATCCTGTTTCTTTATATTCAATATCACATCCAACTTCCGAGAGCAGCTGGTCGCTCAACTGTTTGAAATATTGCTGTGATTCCAAAGCCAAGCGATACGTCGGACTATCTTTAGAAAACTCATTTTGCGCGCCTAACATACCACCT
Source organism: Staphylococcus kloosii (assembly GCF_003019255.1). NCBI lineage: Bacteria > Bacillati > Bacillota > Bacilli > Caryophanales > Staphylococcaceae > Staphylococcus > Staphylococcus kloosii. The sequence goes on along the minus strand of NZ_CP027846.1, from coordinate 661,763 downwards.
GCCTTATAAGAAGCATGCATGCCGTCAATGTCTCTATCAATAATGCCTATATTCAACTTATGATGTTTTAAATTACGCGCGACAGACATGCCCATCACACCGGAACCGATAATGAGTACATCAAACATAATTTGACCACTCCTCTATAAATTTTCGTAAAGTTTGGTTATCACTGTTATAAAATAATGAAATACCAGCGATGCCAGCAAAACCTCGTGGCAATTGCGCTATAGTACGAAGATTTATGCCACCAAGCGCAATAACTTTAATTTCTTTGTTTAGTACTTGCGTAATTTCGCGTTGCGACCTAGGTTCTTGATGTGGTTTGGACGATGTAGGAAAAACATGACCAAACAATACATAATCACATTGCTGTTGTTCTGCATAAATGACACTTTCTTCACTGTGTGTAGACATGCTTACTATTGCTTGAGGATGTTGAGTTTTAAAATTTTTTAGTGCACTATGATATTCACTGAAATGGATAGACGTCATAGCGCAAGCAATAAATACATCTACATTACTATGCACAGTTAATTTATCTTTACTAATACCATGTTCAATAGCTGCTGTTATCCAATCTATCAGTTGAGACGTCGTCATAGGGGTACGTATAATTAAGTGATCGTAATATTCTAAAATGGATTTGTAATGTTCAATATCTAGCTGATTTAATATTTTGTATGGCGTGATAGCTACAAACATTGGTATTCACCTCTATATAAAATAAAAAAAACGTTATTTTTCTGGATAGAAAAATAACGTTTATAGTCAAATATAAAAATCGTCTAAGTAACGCCACTTTCCTACGCCAGTATGAACTGGATCAGGTTCGGGGAATTTCGAAATGACGATTTCGATCTCAGCCTTTTAAAAAGGCACTTCCAGTGGTTTATATAAAATTGTTAATTTTTGTGTTGTGAAAATCAATGAATCAATAACGTTAATGTAACTCAAGTTTTTAGAAATTGCAAACTACTTTGTAAATTAATGATGTGCATTTTCTTTAGTTAACTCAAGTAACTTTTTAGTTAGAGGTTGCGTTTGATTATAGACTGCTTTATATACATCAAAATAACTTTGGTAAGCAACATGACGTTCTTTATCGGGCTCAAATATTTTATCTTTATGGATGAAATGTTCAACACATGAGGCGATGTCATCATACCATTTCAAACCTGTAGCAGCGATCATTGCTGCACCCATAGATGGCCCTTCTTCATGTTTTAATTTATATACTTTCGCATTAAATACATCAGCTTGCAATTGTAACCAGAAATCACTTTTCGCACCACCACCAATAGCTACAACTTCTGTTATGTGCTTACCTTGCGTACGCAAATAAGCTATAGACTCGTATAACGAATAAGTAATGCCTTCGACGACTGCACGAGCCATGTCACCAAATGAATGCATGCCACTTAATCCAATAAAACTACCACGAATATTGGCATCTCCATGCGGCGTGCGTTCACCGGTTAAGTATGGTGCAAATATAAGTCCTTGAGCACCAACTTTAGATTGTTCGGCACATGACATAATTTCAGCAAAAGAATAATGTTGACCACAATGACGTTTAAACCAATTCAAACTATAACCAGCCGAGAGCGTCACACCCATAGCATACGATAAATTATTTACAGCATGTTTAAACATATGAATATTGTTACCATATACGGCATCTTGCTTTGCTTCACAAGATAAAATTACGCCTGATGTACCAATGCTACATAACGATTGATTAGGTTCAATGACACCTGCACCAATAGCCCCACAAGCATTATCACCACCGCCGGCAAACACTGCAACTTTATTCGTAATGCCTAGCTCTTCGGCAATAGACTGTTTCAAATAGCCTACTTGTGTATCCGAGGTAACGAGTGGTGGATAAATATTCGCAATATCAAATCGTCTGCCTACATCTTCTGACCATTTGTTCGTCACTGGATCTAATAATAATGTACTCGACGCATCGGACAATTCCATATTGATTGTATCTGTTAATTTGAAGCGCACATAGTCTTTAGGTAACAAAAATACTTTTGTCTTAGACCAATGCTCTGGTTCGTGTTGTTTTAACCACATTAATTTAGTTAATGTAAAGCCTTCTAACACAGGATTGCCCAACACAATATCACCTAGTTGTGATTTAATCTCTTCACATTGGGCAGTCGACCGTGTATCGTTCCACAATATGGCAGGTCTAATGACTTTGTACGCCTCGTCCAACACAATTAAACCATGCATTTGACCAGAAAATGATATGCCATTTATTTCAAATTTAGAATGCGTTTGCTTCAAATCATTTATAACTTCTCGCATCGTCTCAATAGTTACCGAAAACCATTCGTCGGGTTGTTGTTCACTATAACCAGGATAAGCATGTTGAATCGTTAATGGCGAACTCGCAGAAGCAATTATATGACCTTTGTCATTAACTGCTAAGGTCTTGATTGAGCTCGTCCCAATATCAATGCCTAGTACTAATTTTTCCACATTAATTTTTTCCTTTCCTAACTCAACACCTTAAATCAATTAATACATTATTCACTTACATTTGACAAGTCCCTTTCTTTTACTTAATAACTACATTGTTTTACTACTTTACAACTTAAAAATTTTAGACACTGGATAAGACTACTGGACGTCTAAAAAGTTGATTTAACAATGTTCAAGACACCTTATTCGATACATTAAATGTAACCTTTCTATTTTCAAAATGACATTGTCATTTACCAAAAGTTAACTAATAATATTAAATGTGAAAACAAATTTAATTCATTATCAAAACGCTTTGCTTATCAAATTAATTTGAGGGGTGTATACTTTATTATAGTTTGTCAAAGGAGTGGTATAACATGAGTACATTTTCTAACGAAGAAAAAGTACAGATTTTATCAGATATTGTGGAAATGAACACAGTTAATGATAATGAACTTGAGGTTTGTAAATATCTTCAAAACCTTTTCCAACAACACGGCATTGAGTCTACAATCGATCAAGTAGATGAACGTCGTGCAAATTTAATCGCTGAAATTGGTGACCAAGGACCAGTCATCGGTATTTCAGGTCACATGGATGTTGTATCTGAAGGCGACCGTTCTCAATGGTCATATGAACCATTTAAATTAACTGAAGACAATGGTTTTTTATATGGTAGAGGTGCCGCAGATATGAAATCTGGCCTAGCTGCGCTAGCAATTTCACTTATCGATATTCACAATAGTAATGCATTAACTAATGGTAAAATTAGATTTTTAGCCACTACCGGTGAAGAAATGGAACAATTAGGTTCTCAAAGCTTATACGAAAAAGGTTATATGGATGACGTGGAAGCACTTGTCATTGCTGAACCTTGTCAAGATATGCTCGTATATGCACATAAAGGGTCAATGGACTATCGCATTAAATCTAATGGCGTATCAGCACATAGCTCTATGCCAATTATAGGTAAAAATGCAATCACACCATTACTTAAATTTATTCAAGATATTGATGATGCAGCACAACAAATTTCTAGAGACGTTAAAGGCGAAGCATTTGATTTCTCTAACTTAATTTCAAACTTTAATAAAACATTACCAAGCAACGTTACTAAAGACGATGTTGAAGATGTTTTAAGTGGTTTAGTAATAAGCAATACGTTAATTAACGGTGGCGTACAAGTCAACTCAGTCCCTGAAACAGCTACTGCAGACTTTAATATTCGTACTATTCCTGAATATGATAACAATCAAGTTAAATCATTATTCAATGAAACTTTATCTAAACACAATGAAAATGGTGGTTCTTTAGAAAGTGATCTTTATTTAGATTTAGACCCTGTATTAACAACAGGCAAAAACTCATTAATCGATACCGCTAAATCAATTGGTGATCGTTTATTCAATAGAGATTTTATAGCATCACCTACTGTTGCTGTAACAGACGCATCTAACTTACTAAAAAGTAAAGATGAATCTTTCCCATTATTAGTATTTGGCCCTGGTGAAAACCCTCACCAATTAGATGAATGTGTGAGCAAAGAAAAATATTTACAATTTATTGATTTCTATAAAGAACTTTTAACAAATTATACAAAATAATACGGCTTTATAGTGCAAAAAGAGGTTAAGTCCTGACGCGTTGACGTCGCAACTTAACCTCTTTTTTAATAAATTGTAGTACCAACAGATTGACCTTCATGCACTTTTTGAACAATATGCTGTTCTGAACCTGCAGCAATTATCACCTTTGTACATCCATTATTAATGGCTAATACTGCATCTTGTACTTTAGGTATCATGCCACCATATATATGATTTTCTGCAATATATCTTTTTATATCATTTTCACAAAGAGAATGTTGCACTTGATCTTCTATTAAGACGCCAGGAATATCGCTTAATATATATAACGGAGCAGCTAACGCTTCTGCTACTTTATACGCTAATGTATCAGCATTAATATTATATTGTTGCGTAGTTCCTTGTTTTAAACCAATAGACGCAATCACAGGAATATAATGAGCAGTTAAGTGACTCAATAATTCTGTATTGATAAATGTAGGTGTTCCTACAAAACCATACTTTTTATCAAGTGGTTCAATATCGAAAAATTGTGCATCCATACCATTTATTCCTATTGCACTTCGACCTTTTTTGTTTAACTTAGTTACAATCTGAGGATTAACTTTTCCAATCAATGTTTGGCAAGTAACATCTAACACTTGCTCTGATGTCACTCTTAAACCATCTTTAAATTCAGGTTCAACGTTATAATGACTCAATGCCTCATTGATAAATGGTCCACCACCATGAACGATAATCGGTTTATAACCTTGTTCTTTTAATTTATAAATATCGTCAATAATTGAATCATCTAAATTCGTTAATGTACTACCGCCAATTTTTATCACTATATAACTCATAAAGATTCTCCTTTACGTTCTATACGATGCATTTATACGTACGTAATCGTATGACAAGTCACAACCATATGCTACCGCTTGACCTTCACCCTTACCTACTTGAGCACTAATAGCTATATTGTCTTCACTCAAACGCTTTTTCATCTCTTCTTCGTCAAATGATAAAAACACGCCTTTATCAACGACTGGAAGACCACATAACGTTACAAAGGTTTCATTAGGATCAACCAATTCTGACGCATATCCTATCGCAGCTACAATACGACCGAAATTGGCATCCTCGCCATGGATAGCCGTTTTAACTAAATTAGAAGACACTATACTTTTAGCTATTTTACGTGCTTCTTCTATATTTTCTGCTCCAGTCACTTTAGAAGTAACTAATTTAGTTGCACCTTCGCCATCTTTAGCTATAGATTTAGCTAAAGTGTTACAAACATACTTCACTGCAGCTACAAAAGCTTGCCAATTTGGATGCTTTTCATCTAATTCATTATGATTAACTTGGCCATTAGCCATAAATAATACCATGTCATTTGTACTACAATCTCCATCCACAGTAATCATATTAAAAGAAGAATCAACCGCAGATTTTAATACTTGTTGTAACTTCGAAGAAGCTATATTTGCATCAGTAGTTATAAACCCAAGCATGGTAGCCATATTTGGATGGATCATGCCTGAACCTTTTGCCGTTCCACCTATAGTAACCTTTTGGCCATCAATGTCTACTTCAACAGCAACATGTTTTGGAAATAAATCAGTAGTTAATATAGCTTTATTAAAGTTTTCACCATAGTTATATTGCTCTTCGAGTACATGTTCGGCACCGTATTGAATTTTATCCATTGGTAAGAAATCACCTATCACGCCTGTCGAAGCAACGCCAACGTTATTATTCACAATGTTTAATTTTTGTGCCACCCAACTTTGCATATCTTGCGCATCTTTAATACCTTGTTCTCCAGTACACGCATTAGCAATTGCAGAATTAACAACAATTGCTTGTAATGTATTATTAACGGCAATACTGTCTTGAGTTAATTTTAATGGGGCAGCTTTGAATCGATTTAAAGTATAAACACCAGCTGCCTGTGCCTCTGTCGTCGAATATATCCAACCAAAATCATGTTTACTTTTTCTTAATCCTGTATGTAAACCACCAGAAATAAAACCTAATGGCGAACTTACATCTCCAGATTGATCTATTTTAAACTTACTTTCTTCGTCTACTTTTTGTATATCTTGCATCCCATCTCTCCAATCTTTAAGGATAAACTGGTAATTGGTTTAATCCAGTCATCTGTTCTAAATTAAATAGCTTGTTTAAATTTTGAATCGCTTGACCGCTTGCGCCTTTGACTAAATTATCAATAACCGACACGATGATTGCTTGGTTATTCGTTTCATCTACATACACGCCAATGTCGCAATAGTTACTACCATAAACTTCTTTTGTTTTTGGGAATTCTCCAATATTTCTAATTCTGACAAAATCAGCATTATTATATTTATCTTGATACAAGTTGTATAGTGCTTCGACTGTCATATCTTTATTTAAATTTACGTATATAGTAGCTAAAATACCTCTCGTCACAGGTATTAAATGCGGTGTAAATGTCACACCAACATGCTGTCCTGCAATTTCAGATAAATATTGTTCAATTTCGGGCTTATGCTTATGTTTACCTATCGCATAGGCACTTAAATTTTCATTCATTTCGGCATAATGGACATGTTGCGCTAATGATCTTCCTGCACCTGATACGCCAGTTTTAGCATCAACAATAATAGATTTTAAATCGATTAATTGTTCTTCAACTAAAGGATGTAACCCTAATAAAGTGGCAGTCGGGAAACAGCCGGGATTCGCAATAAGATTCGCTTCATTTGTTGAAGACCATTCTGCGATACTATAATTCGCTTCATCTAATAATGTTTGGGACGCTGCTTCTTCACCATAAAATTGTTTGTATAAATCACGATCTTTTAATCTGAAATCACCAGATAAATCAATAACTTTAATCCCTTGTTCTAAAAAGTGAGGGGCAAGATGTTTACTTACGTTTGATGGTGTAGCGAAAAATACAACGTCACAATCCACATCAGTATCATCAATAGATACAAATTGATATGTTAAATGATTTAAATGCGGAAATGTATGACTTACTGGTTCGTCAGCTTTTGAATGTGAGAAGATGTATTTAATTGTCACTTCTGGGTGATGTTGTAATAAACGGATTAATTCAACGGCACCATATCCGCTACCACCTACTATGCCAACTTCAATCATTTCATTCATCCCTTTCAGAATATTCGGTCTTTTTAATTTATTTTTTTAGTACGTTTGTTATTACTTCAACTACTTTATTGATTTCTTCTTCACTAATAACTAATGGCGGAGCTATTCTAATAATATTACCTTGCGTTTCTTTACATAACACGCCTTGATCAATCATTTCTAAACAATATGGTTGAGCATTTTCATTAAGTTCAATACCGATAAATAAACCCCTACCTCTAACATCTGTAATCAAATCACTATCGATGAGTTGTAATTGATTCAGTAATTTTTGACCTAATTCAGCCGAGCGATTAATTAAATCTTCATCAACGAGTACATCAAGTGCTGCCATTGATACTGCACATGCTAATGGGTTACCACCGAATGTCGAGCCATGTGTACCTGGTGTTAATACTTCCATAATTTCTTTATTAGCTAACACTGCTGAGATAGGATAAAGTCCGCCACCTAAAGATTTACCGAGTAAATATATATCAGCTTCTACACCTTCCCATTCTGTTGCAAGCATTTTACCAGTTCGACCTAAACCAACTTGAATTTCATCGGCGATAAATAAAATATTATGCTCATCACATAATGCTCTAACTGTTTCAATAAAATAATCTGGCGGTATATTAACGCCACCCTCACCTTGAATCGGTTCTAATATAATAGCAGTCGTTTTGTTGTTAATTAATGACTTTAAATGTTCAACATCACCAAAATCGATATAATGTATATTATCAAGTAAGGGGCCAAAACCTTGCTTATAACTATCTTGCGAAGACAATGATAATGCGCCTAATGTACGCCCATGGAAATTACCATTCATAGCAATTATCTCAGTTTCATTTTCAGGAATTTCCTTAACATCAGTTCCCCATTTACGCGCAATCTTAATAGCTGTTTCTATCGCTTCTGTTCCGGTATTCATCGGTAACACTTTATCTTTATTAGTTAATTTACAAATTTTTTCTTCCCATTGTCCTAAATTTTCACTATATAGCGCTCGTGAAATCATTGTTATTTTTTGGCTTTGTTGTTGAAAAGCTTCAATGATCTTAGGATGACAATGACCATGGTTTACTACTGAAAAACCAGATATACAATCAATGTATTCTTTACCATCGATATCCCAAACTTTAGAGCCTTTACCTTCGCTTAGTACTAATTTTGTCGGACTATAGTTGATTGAACTATATAAATCTGTATGTGCGATTAAATCGTTCATCATAACCCTCTTCCTTTTAATTATTTATTCTGAAATTTGAATTAATATTCGTTATCATACACCTCATTTTTTAATAAGTCAAACATGTTTTTGATATTTTTCATTCTTTTTTCAATTTCTAAAAATACCTAGAAAGCAACATTTTTATTTAAGATTGTATGTTTAAAAATAATATTGAACACCAAATGTTTATTGAATATGATATGCATAATTTATGCAATTACATACAAACATATTGTATGTACGCTGTATCATATACATTTTTGGAAATTATTAAAAAAAGTACCAACGAGCATTAATGCCCACTGGTACTTTTTACTATTCAATATTGATTAAGCTTTTGCTTCATTATTTTCTTCTTCTATAGCACGTTGTTCATCTAAGTCTTGCTTCATATCTTTATTGATTTTCTTAGCACGTTTAAAGTAGATACTTTCGAAATGACTGATTGTACCTAATTTATAGAATATAAGTGCAACAATAGCCACCACTAAGAAATCATATGGATAATGTATTAAGTTCATACCATTAAATTCCTTACTACCAATAAATGATAGTAATGAAAGTGCAATTAAGTAGATAATAATCCATAAACTACCGCCGACTTGTTTTTTAGTGTTTTTCCAATTCATTTTATATTCATAGAAGAAATAAACTGGTAAACCTAAAATGATAATAAATATAACTTCAGCAGTCGTTGGCCACTTCGCCCAATAAATCGTTAATGAAGCGAGTACGAATGAGAATGGCGCCATAAATTTCAACATGTTTGCTCGGAATGGTCTATGCATTTTTGGTCCCATTTTACGTAAAGCAATAACCGTCGTTGGTCCAGTTAAATAAGCAACCAATGTGGAAGTTGAAATAACACTCGCTAATACTGCCCAATCACGGAATAACGATACCATTACCATACTAATAATTGCATTAAAGATAATAGCAATACGAGGAATTTGATATTTTTTATTTATTTTACCTAAAAATTTTGGAATATGGTTATTTTGTTCCATTGCTTGCAATACACGTCCTGTAACGGCAACAAATGATACACCTGTACCAAATGGAGACACGAACGCTTCGATATATAACAAGATTGCTAACCAGTTTAAACTTAGTAAAATAGCAATGTCAGCGAATGGAGAGTTAAAGTTAATACCTGACCAACCATGATCATGGATCATTGATGATGGCATAGCAGTGATAAACGTACTCTGTAAAATAATGTATAATACAGCACTTAACGTTAATGATATTGCAATACCACGTGCAATATTTTTATCAGGTTTTGTAATTTCAGAACCCATATTAATGATTGTTTGGAATGCATTAAATGAGAAAATTATACCTGAAGCAGTTGTAGCTGCAAAAATAGGTGCACTACCATATGGCATAAATGTACTTGCTGTATGACCATAGTTACCTGTATCGAAACTAGAAATCATTAACATGATAATAGTTAAACAAGGTACACCTAATTTGAAGATTGAAATTAAACTTGTAAATGAAGTTAATAATTTAACTGACCAATAGTTTAATAATGAAAAGATAATAATAATAACAAATGTTGCTAATAAACCGATGTTACTAATCGATCCACCTGCCATTAGATGGTGCATAGGTTTCGCCCAATCCCAAGGCCATGAGCTCATATATTGAACTGCTGATACAGCCTCAATAGGAATAATCGTTACAAGTGAAACCCAATTTGCCCACGCGGCAATGAACCCTAATAAAGAGCCGTGGGTATATTGTGCATAGTTACTCATACCACCAGATTGTGGGAACATTGTACCTATTTCAATGTAGTTATAAGCTATCGTTCCGATAACAATAAAACCAATAACCCATGAAATAATTGCGGCAGGCCCAGCTAATGATGAAGCCTCCCATGCCCCAAACAACCAACCTGAACCTATTAGTGAACCTAAACCTAATAGCACAAGTTGTGGCAGATTAATCTTGCTATTCGTTTCTTTTTTATCCATAAAAACCCCTACTCTTTTCGTCTTTAAAAAACCGAAATTTTAAGTTGTACAACAACTATATTCAATTTATTGTATAGTCTGTTATTATACGCATATTTACAAATCAGTCAAATTGAAATTCGATATAACATTTTTTGTATTTTAATACATTATATAAGCGTTATTTGCATATTTGTCATTGTAAAGTAAATGAACTCTCAGCCGTTTGATTTGTAGTAATATAGCAATTTCTAATGTAACTTATTTATTCATTTAACGGATAAAATTACTATAAGAAATTTTAAGTAAAACACTTCTACAAATCGCACTACATCAGTATTTAATAGTATTTTAAAAGTTCCAAAAAATATTGTTGTAATTGTACACCTTTACTTATTTTTTTCTTTAATATAGTGAAATTTTGCTATTACGCCCTTCTTTCAACCTTATCCGTAACACTTTTTCATGTAACTCAAATACCAAGAAGTCATGGTAACATTAAATTTAAATTTTTAACACCTATTAATATGAATACATGTAAATACAAAAAAGCCTATATTTGCACAAGCAATAACTTGCACAAATATAGACTTACTACTCAAAATTTAATTATTATTCTTTATCCCACCATAATGCGTCTTTCGGATTTCTAATTACCTCTTCATAATCCGAACGATTTTCGACATTTGGGTAAGCACCTCTTAAAGACTTGTTTGAAGTAGACTTGAACATAAAGGCAAATATAATCAAACCTACAACGTTTATAAACATTAAATAGTATGAAGGTGCGATTTTTTGACCCGTTGTACTTACTAGTGTAGAAAGAATAAACGGCGTTAAACCTCCAAACACTGCAGCACCAATGTTATATACTAATGATAATGTTCTTAATCTTACTTTTGTATGGAACATACTAGGTAAGACAGAAGGCATAACACCTTCAAATGTTGACATAAATAACGCAATGATAAACAGCCCTATAATAACTACTGGTATAGACGGTATACTCATTAAGTAAAATGCTAAAATTGAAAATAAACTAAATCCTACTAAGCCAAACATAGTCGCTCGTTTATTACCAATTTTATCACTATACCAACCAAAGAAGAACACTGCTGGAATCATTACGGCCATTGTAATCGTACTTAAGATAGAACTCGTTGTGCCACCAAGGTTAAGTGTACTATTTAAGAACGATGGCATAAATGATAACACCATGTAGTTAGCTACATTTAAAAACGCTACTCCTGTAAAACAAACTAATACGTCTTTCCAATAATATTTAAAAATATCTATATATGAATATTCTAGTTCTTCTTTCTCTTCTAATGTTGATTCATAAGCTGGACTTTCATCTAAAGTAGAACGTAAGAAAAGACCAATAATACCTAATGGCGCTGCAATAATAAATGGTATTCTCCAACCCCAATCTTGCATTTGCTGATCATTTAATAGTGAGTACATTATACCAGCCAATATAGCCGCCATAATACTACCACTAAGCGTACCAATCTCTAGACCACTACCTAATTTACCTCGCGTTTTATCTGGAGATGTTTCGGCTATATATGTCATTGCACCGGCATATTCACCACCAGTAGAGAATGATTGAATCATTCTAACTATGAGCAACAATATTGGCGCCCATATACCTATGTGTTGTTGAGTTGGTAATAAACCTAAAGCTAGCGTAGACAACGCCATAAGTATAATCGTTGTCGCTAAAACTAATTTTCTACCATGTTTATCCCCTAGATGACTGAAAAATATGCCGCCCAAAGGTCTGACTATAAACGCAAACGCAAAAACTGCGAATGTTGATGCCATTTGAATTTCCTGTGGCATATTTCCAAAGAAATTGTGACTTAAAATAACTGCTAATTGTGCATACAATCCAAAGTCAAACCACTCAATGGCATTACCTATCCCTGTAGCAACGACACTTTTAGTAGTCTTCTCTGAATCGACGTAATTAACATGTTCCTTTTTAAATTTCACATTAATACACCCCTTATTTGTATCTATTTAAACACATAACCTATTAAAGTTTTAATAAACAAATTATTGCCAAAAGAAACAATTTAATTTTACAGATATTTTATTAAATGTAGTTCCGCATGATTATTTAATTTCCCTATGAATTTTATATTTAAAATAAAGTTTTTATAGTTTTTCTACTCATTATAATAATTATAATGAGTACTTTATATATTGTTTAAATTTATTTTGCATACTTTTTAATATTGCATAAAATGTAGTATAATTCGTCTGAGATTCTATTAAATCAAATACGATTAGTTATTTAGAAATATCTAAAATGTATTAGAGACGAGGATGTATGCAAGTGCCTATTAAAAATAATTTAAAAAAAGTAAAAAACATTATGAAACTACCTGGGGCTTACTACTCATATAAGACGCATAAAGGAACTACAGATGATGCAATTAAATATGATAGTTTGAAAAATTTATACCCCTTATTAAAGAAACAAGCGGGCTATTATGCTGAACTTTCACAACTAGCATTTAATCAACAAAAATGGAAAGAAGCATTGCATTATATTAATAAGGCAATAGATCACGAAACTAAAGAACAGCAACATTTATTTTATAAACACAAGGCCTTTATTTTTGAACAACTAAATAATAAAGACCAATTTATAAAATGGTTAGAAGAATACTTGAAGTTTCACCCTCAAGATAGTCAATCTTTATTAAAATTAGCACAAACACATTTAAAACTTCATAATACTAAAACGGCGGTTAGTTATTTATCTCAATATTTAACACAACACCCTAACGACTATGATTTAAATTTAGAAATAGCGCATTATTACTTAAAACTAAAACAATATAATGAAGCTATTCAACATGCTAACCATTATTTAAAACGTTTCACAGCAAATTCTGATGCCTTATTATTAATCATTGATGCTTATAAAAAGAATAAACAATATAACAAAGCAGTACCTTATATAAAAACATATTTAGCATCACATCCGACTGATGTCGTAAAATCATACCAATTGGCAGTACATTTAGAACAACAGAATGACTATCAAGAAGCCGTTGAATATTATAAACACACGATTCATAACAATGTAGATCAGTATTCATCAAGAGAACTGGCAACTATCAATTATGAACTCGGACTTATTCAACTTAAATTAAATGACACAAATGCTGCTAATCATCACTTTAATGAAGCAGTATATTTAAGTGATAACGACAAAGCACATATTTGGGGCGTTGGTGTTATTCATGAACAACATAAACATTGGCAATTAGCAATTGATGCCTTTATTAAGCAATTGGATTTGTTACCTGATGATGCCAATTTAATTTACGAAATAGGATTACTTTATAGAAAGTTAAAACAACCTCAAAATGCGATTCACTATTTTGAACAAGCCTTACAAAGAGATAAAGTATTATCGCCATGGCATTACAATTTAGCGGTTAGTTATGAAGATATTGGTGATTTTAAAAATGCAGAAAGATGGTTTGAAAGTGCTATAGATCGTCAACAAACACATCGACCTGGTAATTACCGTAAACTCGCACGCATTTACAATAAATTAGGTAAATACGACCAAGCATTAGCATCTTATAATGAGGCTGAGCTTTTCAGTATGCCAAGTAACATGGGTAAAGCAACCTACGATAAAAATATTAAAAAATTATCTATTCGCTACGGTATTAGTTACAATCACTACAATGTCGATGACAAAATGGTTTTCTATGAAAGTTTAAGTGGTGCACGTGTAATGTGTAATCCAGCTGGCGTTTTTGATTATGTATTAGAACATAAAGACTTTGAAGATTTCACCCATGTATGGGTAGTAAATAACTTTAATAACATTCCAAAAATGCTGAGAAACAAAGATAACATTATCTTTGTAAAACGTAATTCAGACGCTTATTTTAAATATATTTCTACAGCTAAATACCTGATTTGCAACTCGACATTTAGCGATTTTATTACACGTAAGCCTGAACAAAAATATTTACAAACGACGCATGGTGTCTTTTATAAAACTGTTGGTCGCGATAGCGCTGGTACACAACTAGGTGTCGCTGGTAGTACGAGAAACCTTTTACAAGCTACACATATCCTGTCACCGAATGACTTCATGGTAGGAAAACAAAAATCAGCTTATTCTATTGAAGGTATTTATGCTGGGGAAATGGCTAAAGCAGGCTATCCTCGTATCGACGTAACGTTAAATGCAAGTGCAGAATTACAAGAATATATGAAAAATCATATTAATAATTTAGATAAAACTAAAAAAATTGTCTTATATGCACCGACATGGCGTGGTGAAAATAAAAAAGGCAACAGCTTCGATACAGACAAACTCGTGCATGACTTATCACAATTGGCTAAATTAGATGCCAATATATTATTCCGTGGTCATACTATCACGCAAGGATTGTTAAAAAATATAAAACTTCCTGAAAATATTATTTTGCCGCCGAACGACATAGCAACGAATGAATTATTAAACATTACGGACGTAATTATTTCTGATTACTCTAGTGTATTCTTTGATTTTATACCAACCGAACGACCTATCGTTCACTATATTTATGACATAGACGACTACGTTGCTTCAAGAGGGTTAAATTTATCTACTGATGAATTACCTGGATTTATTGCTAAGAATACAGAACAACTTGTGAAAGCCGTTCAAAGAGGTTTAGATGACCCTACGCCTTCTTCACAATATTTGGCGGCTAAAGATAAATTCTGTCCTTTAGATCATGGGCATTCAGGCGAAGCTGTCGCAAAATGGTTCTTTTATGGAGATACAAGCCAAGTAGAAATTATAAAAGAGAGCAATTATCAACAACACGACTTGTATTTAGGTGGTACATTCTCGGATAGTACTGTATTACCTCAATTTGTAAATGACGTAAATAATAATATTGCTAATCACCATAGTGTGTCAGTGATGTTAAAGAAACAAGTTGCTGAAGACACTGAAAAATTTAAGTACATGCAACAATTAGACGACTCGGTTAATTTCTTAGCTCACGCAGGACCTATGCCAATGACATTAAAAGAAATGATGGCAATTACCGACCTCAGTAAAGACGAAGTTTATCACAATGCTTCTATGAAACAAGCACGTCAAACAGCTTATGAAAGAGAAGCGCGCCGTTTATTTGGAGATAGTACTTTCGATTACGTAGAGAACTTAGAACAAACATCGCCATATTGGCAAGGTATCACTGAAATTATGACTAATAGAAATAAATAATATTTAAAAGTCTGAAACTGTATTAAGTTTCAGGCTTTTATTTATTGTTTCGTAATTTTCGAAAAAACGTCATGCTATAATAAAATTATAAACAACAACTTGAGGGAGGATTTATATATGCAGCAGATCTATTTCAACCACGATGGTGGCGTAGATGATTTAATTTCGCTCTTTTTATTATTACAAATGGAGAATGTTGAACTTATAGGAGTAAGTGCTATTGGTGCCGATAGTTATGTTGAACCTGCTACGAGTGCCTCACAGAAAATTATAAATCGCTTTGGCCACGATATATTAGACGTGGCTGCTTCTACCGAACGAGGCAAGAATCCTTTTCCTAAAGAATGGCGAATGCATGCTTTTTTCATGGATGCATTACCTATTTTAAACGAATCGACTAATACATTATCATCTCAAACAACGCATAGTGCAGCAGAAGATATTGTTCAAAAGTTACAACAATCGGCTAATAAAGTTACATTATTATTTACCGGTCCACTGACAGATTTAGCAAAGGCTTTAACAATAGCACCTTCTATTGAAGATAAAATTGACCGCTTGGTATGGATGGGTGGTACATTTTTAAATAAAGGAAACGTTGAAGAACCAGAACATGATGGCTCTGCTGAATGGAACGCATTTTGGGATCCAGAAGCAGTGGCAACTGTTTTTAACACTAAGATACAAATTGATATGATTGCGTTAGAAAGTACGAACCAGGTACCTTTAACGTGGCAAGTAAGACAGATGTGGGCACAAGAACGACATCATATCGGCGTTGATTTCTTAGGTGTTAGTTATGCTGCTGTGCCACCACTTACACATTTCCAAACCAATTCGACTTATTTCTTATGGGATGTATTAACTACTGCTTATGTAGGTAAACCTGACCTTGTAAAACAACAACAAGTGAAAGCCTCTGTCATAACTAACGGGCCTAGCCAAGGCAAAACTTATATAGACGACAGTCATGGACGTTACATAAATGTAGTTAATCATGTAGAACATGATGCATTTTTTAATTATATTACGTCATTAGCTAAAAAAGTCCTCCATTGATAAGCAAAAAAACAGCCTGAGACATTAAAGTGTCTTCAGGCTCTAATTTTTTCATTGGCAGTAGATGACTGAATTGAAAATACGCTTATATCAAGATTTTTTCAACTCTAGTCATCCTTGCCGGGGTAGGACTACAAAATCTTCTTATAAAAATAAGATTTCTGTCCCGCTCCCTTTGTTATAGTTAGTTATAACACAATTTCATTTTCACGCTCGTGTATCATTTGCGTTATAGCATTATGTTCATCCATGACTGCTACTTTTGGTGTATGATTGCTTAATTCTTCTTCGTTCAATTGTACATATGTCATGATAATAAGTACATCATCAACTTCTACTAATCTTGAGGCTGCACCATTTAAACAAATTTTTCCGCTACCACGTTCACCTTCAATAACGTATGTTTCAAAACGTGCGCCATTATTATTATTAACAATCGCTACTTTTTCATTGGGTAAAATGTCCACCGCTTCTAAAATATCTTTATCAATTGTAATACTACCTACATAGTTTAAATTGGATTCTGTTACTCTTGCTCTATGAATCTTTGCATTCATCATTGTTCTAATCATATTAGTTATCTCCTATTATAACGTTATCTATTAATCTAGCTTGTGAAAATTTTACTGCCAACGATATAAATATTCTACCTGAAATAAGCTGTTGTTCAATTAATTCAGGATAACTATATACCGCAACCTCTTCGATATGGCCACTTGTATTTTGTGTTAAATAATTTTTAATTTCAGCTATAATTGTATCACTGTTGCGCTCACCGTTTTGAAATAAACGTTCGGCTAGTTTTAAACTTTGATACAAATGTGGTGCCTCTTTACGTTCCTTATCAGTCAAATATACATTACGTGAGCTTTTAGCAAGACCATCCGTTTCTCTAACTATATCTACGCCACGAATTATAATATTATGATTAAAATCCTCGACCATTTTTTCGACAATCGCTAATTGTTGTGCATCTTTTTTGCCAAAATATGCGACAACCGGCTGTACTATGTTAAACAATTTATTAACCACTGTAACTACTCCGTCAAAATGCCCTGGTCTTTTTTCACCTTCTAATACCGATGCCAATCTACCTACCGTAACGTTAACGTCTATAGCTCCTGGGTACATCTCTTCTGTAGCTGGATAAAATACATAATCTACGCCAACATCCTTAACCATTGCTACGTCTTGTTCGATCTGACGAGGATATGCATCAAAGTCTTCATTTGGACCAAATTGCAACGGATTAACAAACACGCTAATAATTGTAATATCTTGTTCTGCTTTAGATTGTTTCATCATTGTTAAATGACCATCATGTAACGCTCCCATTGTAGGAACAAAACCAATTGTCTTACCTTGTCTTTTAACATTAGAAGTTATCTTTTGCATCTCTGAAATACGAGTAATTACTTCTGTCACTCTGGTGTCACCTCATCCCAAACCTTTTTCTTATATGTGTGTTCAGCTGAAGGGAATACGCCTTCTTTAACCTCTTGATGGTATCGAGACAGTGCATCTATACCAATGCTAAAGTCACCATATTGTTTAACAAATTTTGCTTGTCGTTCAACGCCATAATTTAAAACATCATGGTAAACTAGTACTTGCCCATCAGTACCATTGCCAGCACCAATACCAATGACTGGTATTGTTAACGTTGCACTGATCTTTTGTGCAAGGTCACTTGGTACTGCTTCTAAAACAACCATCACCGCACCGGCTTGTTCCATATTTTTGCAATCTTGTATTAACTTTTCAGCGGCTTCTAAAGTAGCAGCTTGCATTTTATATCCCATAATACCAACACTTTGAGGCGTTAAACCTAAATGTGCCACGACTGGAACACCTATATTACTACAACGCGTGATAAAGGGTGCAATATGCGTTCCTTCAACTTTAATAGCGTTGGCATTACTTTGTTGATATAACTGTTTCGCTAATGATAAATCTTGTGCGTCACTCACACCAACCGTACCAAACGGCATATCTACTACTACAAAAGTATTTGGTGCGCCTCGACGAACTGCTTTACTATGGTGAATCATATCTTCAAGCGTTACTTCAACGGTACTATCGTAACCTAATACAGTCATTCCTAAAGAATCACCAACTAAAATTGTATCTATACTTGCTGCTTCGGCTTGTTTTGCACTTGGGTAGTCATAAGCAGTAATCATTGAAATTTTCTCTTTCTGATCTTTCATTGATAATAATTGACTTAAAGTTTTCAATATTATTCTCCTTATTTGTTATAATATTAGCAATAGTATATAGAATTCATACGAAAAAAGGAAGTACTAAATATGACAAAATTTGCCATTATAGGTCCTGGTGCAGTAGGTTCCACTATCGCTTTTGAGTTACAACAACACTTTAGCGATACGTTACTCTTAGGTAGACAGAACTCAACACTATCATATTACCCAGGAAATCATACGCCTATGCACCAATTACAAGTACAATCTTTAGCAACAACGTCAACAAAAGTTGATGTCTTATTTGTAGCAGTAAAAACATATCAATTAGATACCATTATAGACGATATTAAACGTATTACTCACCAAGATAGCATTATAGTGTTAGCACAAAATGGACGTACAAATATAGAATCATTAGCATTGCCGAACGTCTATCAAGCAGTCGTTTATATTAGTGGTCAGAAAGAGCAAAATACCGTGACTCATTTTAGAGATGAACGTCTACACGTTCAAGATAGCCCAGAGACGCGTGATTTAGCCCAACTATTAGCTCCAACAAACTTAGACTTAAAACTAGAACAACACATAGCAGATACAATTTGGTATAAATTACTCGTTAACTTAGGCATTAATACTGTTACTGCATTAACAAGGTCGACAGCTAAAGTGCTTAAAGATGATAAAGTAAATCACTTATGTCGCCAATTAATCGACGAAGGTGCTCAAATTGCATTAGCAGAAGGCGTGAATTTACCGAAAGATATCGTGACGCAAATCATGACTATTTACGAAGGTTATCCAGACGAAATGGGTACTAGTATGTATTATGATATTAGTGCCGGGAGACCATTAGAAGTAGAAGCGATTCAAGGGTATATTTATCGCACAGGTCAGAAGCATAATTTAGCTATACCAACTATTACGACAACTTATACTTTACTTCATGGTTATTTACACACAAAAA
This sequence comes from Staphylococcus kloosii, assembly GCF_003019255.1. NCBI lineage: Bacteria > Bacillati > Bacillota > Bacilli > Caryophanales > Staphylococcaceae > Staphylococcus > Staphylococcus kloosii. Next base: position 641,885 of record NZ_CP027846.1, on the reverse strand, counting down.
AAAGCTGAGACATTTTTCATGTCCCAGCTTTTTTATCTTTATTAATTTGTTTGTGTCTTGATTTTTTTCAGACCTGGTTTAACGAAACTCATTGCTACAATACCGATAACAGCAGCAATAACTGCTGATACGAACATAGAACCATAACCATAGGCAGATACTAAAATACCTGTTAATGTCGGTGCAATAATTGTCGCAGAGTTTACGAAGAAGTGCATAATACCACCAAATGTACCTGAATTTTTTGGTGCCGTATCGATAACAACTGCCCAATATACCGCATTAGGTAAGAACACACATGCATTACCTAACATCATTAATATTAAAATCAAGGCAATATTGTCAGTAGTTGGAATGATAAGGAAACAAATCGCCGCTAACGTCATTCCAAAAATAGCTAAACCTGATCTTGCGATACGTAAACTACCTGTTTTATGACGTAACCAGTCAGATAATTTACCTCCAAAGTATGCCGTAAATACGGCACCTATCCATGGAATCATACCTAAATACCATAATGAATGGATTTCAAAGTGATACTCATCTTGTAAATATTTAGGCGTCCAAGTTAAGATTAAAAAGTTTATGTATTGGAAACCAAAGTAACCTATCGTGTTGAAAATGAGTGTCGGACTTTTAAAGAAGTGATACCATTTTTCATGGGCATTTTGTTCTGTTTCTACAGTTTTCTCACCTTTAATCGTATCTTCAGTTGAACGAATTTCTTCAATTTCTCTAGCTGATACTTTTTTATTGTCTTCGGGATAGTCTGTAAAGACCTTAGCCCAAATAACAACCCAAATTAATCCTAAAACACCCATTAATATAAATAATACACGCCAGTTTGTAATAGTTAATAATCCTGAAACGATTGGTGCAGTAATCAATGCACCAAGTGGTACCCCTATTAAACCTAAAGCAGAAAGCAAGCCACGCTCTTTAGGTGCTGCCCAGTTAGCATTTGTTTTACTAATTGTTGAAAAGATTGGACCTTCTGCAAAACCAAATATAATTCTTAACATACCGAATCCTGCTAATGCTGAACCACCAAAAATAGCCATACCTAATTCACCTGCAAAAGCCATCGCTATTTCGAATAGTGACCATAATGTTCCAGCAACAATCCATACGAACTTCGGCCCCTTTTTATCAGATAGCACACCACCAAATAGTGAACCTAACATATACCCGTAGCCAAAGTAACCTAGGATAGCTCCCCAAGCAACATTATCAAAGCCAAATTCTTTAATAATATCTTCTTGAGCGTAAGAGATACCTCCGCGGTCAATGTAATTTATCATAGTCATAACAATAATCATAACGATGATAAAATAACGATAATTCTTCATCTTATATTCCCCACCCTTTGAACATATACTTGAATCCTTAAATAATAAAACTTTAACGCTATTTGAAAGCGTTGTCAATTTGATTTTTACCCTGAATTAGTAATATCGAACCCTAACTATTGTTATATCAGCGATGTACCGGTTACCAATTACACAATTTTCTGATAATTTAATTTACGCTTAATCCAACTTAACATCATTATTTAATTATAATTTCAATTGCATCGTTATATTACGCTCTTCAAAACCACAACTTTTATAGAGTTGTTGCGCCTCATTACCAACATAAACATTTAAGCGCACTTTATCATAACCTAACTGTTTAAAATGTTGTTTAGCAAAAGTTATCAATTGTTTACCATAGCCTTGTTTTCTAAATTTAGGCATAACGTACAGTTCATAAATAAAACCATATTTATCGCCTGTTAAATTATCTTCTTTCACAGCTAGCATGGTATATCCTATAAGTTGATTGTCTTCCTTTAAAGCATAATAATGACCACCGTCTTCTAGTGCCATTTGAGATAAATTTTGGATTTCTTCTTTTGTTAATCGATGAGGTACCACAATAGACTCTTCAAAAGCTTTTGTTTGTACTTTATATATTTCATTCAAATCACTTTTAGTAGCTAAATTAATTGGCATCAAGACATTCCTTTCTATATATTGTCATAAAAATCCACAAGTTCAAACGTTTGTCTTTCTCAATTTATTAGTCTAACATATTATAGTTGTTGAGACTTCGAGTAGATAAGGAGATGTTAAAATGGGTAATTCGTCAAATGAACTCACATTTAACAAAAAATTATACCCTCCAATGATACTCGGCTCTATACTCAATCCTATCAATTCTTCCATGATCGCCATAGCTATGATTCCAATAGCACATGCCTTCAATATTCCTTTTTATCAAACGGCATTGCTTGTTACTTCATTATATTTGGCTACGAGTATAGGCCAACCTATTATTGGTAAATTAATAGACGTCTTCGGACCAAAAGGATTATTTCTATTCGCAACTAGCTTAGTTGGTTTAGCAAGTATACTCGCGATTGTGACCCCTTCATTTTACGGACTCGTTTTAGCCCGGTTTTTAATAGGTATTGGTACATGTGCGGGTTACCCTTCAGCCATGTATTTAATTAAATACGAAGGTGAACGCACTGGAAAAGACAGTCCAAGTAGTATACTGACCGTCTTGGCCATTTCCAACCAAACTGTGTCTGTGATTGGCCCTACGTTAGGTGGTTTATTAATTAATTTTGGTGGTTGGGAAGCAATCTTTTTCGTTAATATCCCATTATCAATATTATGTATCATTTTCGGTGTATTATATTTCCCTAAGGTCACACAATCTTTAGGTAAAATTACTGCACTTAGAACTTATATTGATTTTATAGGTATGACATTTTTCACAATCACTTTAGTAACATGGATAATATATTTTACAGAACCATCAATTAAAAACTTATATTTATTAATCATTGGTATAGTTACTTTTATCATTTTCATTTTTGTTGAATTAAAATCTAAAAAGCCATTTATCGATGTTAGATTGTTAGCGCATAATGCTTCATTAAATAATACGTATATACGTTCTACATTAACTCAAACTATTTCTTACAGTGTATTATATGGCTATACACAATGGTTAGAAGAAGGCAGAGGCTTATCTCCTAGTCATGCCGGATTGTTAATGTTACCGATGTTTGTGATTGCAATTATTGCTTCTAAATATACTGGCAGTACATTATCTTCTAAAAATAAACTATATATTGGTACGCTAGCCGGTATTTTTACGATGGTAAGTTTTACTTTAATTAATCCACAAACTTCATTAATAATACTTGTTTTATTAGCTGCATTATTCGGTGTACCTCAAGGATTAATGAACTTAGCTAATCAAAACGCACTTTATCATCAAGCACCAAAAGAAAGTATCGGTATGTCAGCTGGTTTGTTAAGAACATTTATGTACATTGGTGCAATCGTTTCATCTACAGCTAATGGTATCTTCTTTAAAGGTGGAGATATCACAGTAGGGATTCATAATGACGGTATTTTCTGTGCTTCACTTGGCGTTATTGTATTAATTATGACGTTCGTTGACAAACGTTCATTAGCAAAATCTTAATGCTTAAATTTTGGACTCGATTGAATAAGAACTTGTGAGATGGGTAAACAAATATTGTGATTTTTAAATCACATATTTGAGGAGGAATTTATAGTAATGAATTATTTTGTCGCACAATTCGGAGCTGAAGAAACGAAACTTGTTATTATCGATAAGCATAAGAAAGTTATTGATAGTAGTTTTGCAACGCTTGATGATAATAACTATGTAAAACAACTTGCCGATAGTTTAATAGAACTTGCGCACAAAAACGACTTGTATCATGATGATTTAAATGGCATAGGTCTTATCATTAATGATATTAAACAAATTAATTACTTTGATAATAAAACTTTAATTAACGATTTAGAATTTACTTTTAATTTCAAGGCAATACTTGAAGATAACTATGATGCCTTGATAGATAATATTGTTAAATAATTAAATTATAAAGTGCCAATCAGCATGTTGATGATTAATACATGTTGATTGGCTTTTTTACTTTTCTTATAAATCAATAATTATTTTGAGCTGCGCTATTCTACAGGATCTTTTATAAGTATTGCTCGCTTTCCACGGGGACTGTCTCAGCCTGTAGTCTTCGCCTAGTCCTGTTCCTGTAGGAGTCTCGCAATACCATTTATTCCATTGTTTGATAATAGTTGTGTCAGGACGCTTGCTCAAAATATAACTGTCGAATTATATCATTAGGTTGCTTTGGGTTTATTATTTATAACTGGTATTGGGTTAGTAATGAAATCTATAACTTTTTTCATGACATTCAAATATGTTTTATAACGCTTGCTCGCTTTCCTCGGGGACTGTCTCAGCCTGTAGTCTTCGCCTAGTCCTGTTCCCGTCGGAGTCTCGCAATACCACTTATCTCTTTGATTTGATCGTAGTTGTATCTGGACGCTTGCTCAAAATATAACTGTCGAATTATATCATTAGGTTGCTTTGGGTTTATTATTTATAACTGGTATTGGGTTAGTAATGAAATCTATAACTTTTTTCATGACATTCAAATATGTTTTATAACGCTTGCTCGCTTTCCTCGGGGACTGTCTCAGCCTGTAGTCTTCGCCTAGTCCTGTTCCCGTCGGAGTCTCGCAATACCGTTTATTTCTATGTTTCGTTGTGACGTAATTACACAATATAAAAAAGGCAATTTCTATTTTCGAAATAGAAATTGCCTTTTTATGTTATTGACTATATTTATTATTTAATTGTACCAGCGTCTTTATCATGTACGCCATGACGATAATAATCAATATATTCAGGGTCTAATGGTTTTTTACCACGGATGATGTCTGCAGCTTTTTCAGCCATCATTAATACTGGTGAATGGATATTACCATTTGTAGTACGTGGCATTGCAGAAGCATCTACGACACGTAGATTTTCCATACCATGAACTTTCATAGTTTCTGGGTCAACTACTGACATTGGGTCTGAAGCTGGTCCCATTTTAGCACTACAAGATGGGTGTAATGCTGTTTCTCCATCTTTAGCAACCCAGTTTAGTATATCTTCGTCTGATTGTACTTCAGGTCCTGGTGAAATTTCTCCGCCATTATATGGATCTAAAGCTTTTTGAGATAAGATGTTACGTGCAACTTTGATTGCTTCTACCCATTCGCGTTTATCTTCTTCAGTTGATAAATAGTTGAAGACAAAGTCTGGTTTTTCAAATGGGTCTTTTGATTTAATTTTCAAGCTACCGCGTGAGTTAGAGTACATTGGTCCAACGTGTACTTGGTAACCATGTGCTGTAGGTGCTTTTTGTCCATCATATCTTACAGCAATTGGTAAGAAGTGGAACATTAAGTTTGGATAATCAACTTCGTCGTTTGAACGTACGAATCCGCCACCTTCGAAGTGGTTTGATGCTGCTGCACCTTTACGAGCAAAGATCCATTGTAAACCAATAAATGGCATTTTGAATTTATTTAAACTTGGTTGTAATGATACTGGTTGTTTACATTTATGTTGAACATAAACTTCTAAGTGGTCTTCAAAGTTTTCACCAACACCAGGCAAGTGAATACGTGGTTCAATACCTAATGATTTTAAGAATTCTGAATCACCGATACCTGATAATTGTAATAACTGAGGTGTATTGAATGCACCACCTGATAAAATAACTTCTTTAGCATTTATAGTATGTTCTCTACCATTTTTCTTGAATGTTACGCCAGTTACTTTGTTGTTACCTTCAAAATTAATTTTAGTAACGAATGCACGTGTTTGTACATCTAAGTTTTTACGTCTCATAGCTGGATGTAAATAAGCTCTTGATGCTGAGACACGTCTCCCGTTGTGTACTTGGCTATCAAATGGTCCAAAACCTTCTTGACGGAAACCATTTACGTCTGGTGTTTTATTATATCCTGCTTCAACACCGGCGTTGAAAAATGCTTGGAATAATGGGTTTGTAGCTGGTCCACGTTTTAATTTAATTGGACCATGATGACCACGGAATTCATCGTCTTTAGTTGCACCGAATGTTTTTTCTAAACGTTTAAAGTATGGTAAACAATGTGCGTAATCCCAATTATCCATACCTTCTGGTTGTGCCCATTTTTCGTAATCCATTGGGTTACCACGTTGATAAATCATACCGTTGATAGAACTAGAACCACCTAAAACTTTACCACGTGCATGTCCCACTTTACGGCCTTTCATAAATGGTTCTTCATTTGTTTCATAAATCCAGTCGTATAATTTGTTACCTGCTGGATACATTAATGCTGCTGGCATTTGAATTAGTAAATCCCAGAAATAGTCACTACGACCTGCTTCTAATACAAGTACGTTTTTTGATTTATCTTCACTTAAACGACTTCCTAAAACTGATCCGGCACTTCCGCCACCAATTATAATATAATCATATGCTTCTCTCATTTATATATGTCCTCCCGTACTATAATCTGAGTTTGCTAATTGCTTTATTGTTTACCAAACCAATTTACAGGTTCAGGTTGTGTATTTCTTAAGATATGTTTTTCAATTTGGTATTCAGCTAAACCGGTTTTACCAAGTTCTCTACCGATACCTGATTGTTTGTAACCGCCCCAAGGTGCTTGAGCAAAGTAAGGATGGAAATCATTGATCCATACAGTACCCATTTTCAATTTGCTTGCTACGCGTTCAGCTTTACCAACATCTGTAGTAAAGATGCCACCAGCAAGACCATATATTGAATCGTTTGCTAATTCAATCGCTTCTTCTTCAGTTGAAAAACCTTCAATTGTTACTACTGGACCAAATACTTCTTCTTGTACGATACGCATTGAAGTATCACAGTCTGTAATTACAGTAGGTTCGAAGAAGAATCCATCTTGTAAGTCTTCTCTATCTGGACGTTTACCACCGATAGCGATAGTTGCATTTTCTTCTTTAGCAACTTCCATGTATTTTTCAATTTTGTCACGGTGCTCTTGTGAAATAACTGGACCCATTTCAGTATCTTCATCAAAACCGTTACCTAATTTAATATTTTTAATACGTTCGATTAACGCTTGTTCGAATTTTTCTTTAATGTCGTTATGCACAATGATTCTTGAACCTGCTGAACATACTTGACCAGCATGGAAGAAACCACCGTTAAGCGCTTGGTCTACAGCTAAATCGAAATCTGCATCAGCAAAAATTACGTTAGGGTTTTTACCGCCTAATTCTAATGCAATGTTTGTAACATGATCTGCCGCTTGTTTCATAATGTGTTTACCAGTTTTAATACCACCAGTGAATGATACAAGGTCTACGTCTTCGTGTGCTGATAATGGTTCACCAACTTCTGAACCTTTACCGAGCACTAAGTTAATAACACCTTTAGGGAAACCAATTTCTTCCATTAATTCGAATACACGTATTGTTGTTAATGGTGTAATTTCACTTGGTTTCATTACTAATGAACAACCAGTTACTAATGCTGGTGCTATTTTCCAAGATGCTTGTAATAAAGGATAATTCCAAGGTGTGATTTGTGTTACGACACCAACTGGTTCTTTAATAATTTTACTGTCAGTGTTTGGAATTGGAGAATCGATTATTTCTCCGCCATCTTTATCTGCAAGTCCTGCATAATACATAAATACATTATGGATATCATCCATGTCTGCATAAGACTCTTCTAAAGTTTTACCAGTGTCTAAAGTTTCTAATCTAGCTAGTTCTTCTTTGTTGTTTTTAATCGCATCTGCGATAGCTCTTACTTTTTGTCCTCTTTGTTCACTTGTTGTTTGTTGTGAATATTCTCCGTCTTCAAATGCTCTTCTAGCAGCTAAGATAGCGCGTGTTGAATCTTCCGCTGTACCTTCTGCTACTTCTAATATTGTTTCTTGATTATATGGATTAATAATAGTACGTGTTGCTTTGTTTGAGCTGTCTACCCACTCACCATCAATGTATTGACGACGAGATAAATTGTTTACAAGTTGCATCAAATTACCTCCGTTAAGTTTGTTAAATTTTTATTTAACGAATTTTACAAAGTTATGTTAGCATAGTAATTGAAGCTATGTCAAATCTCTCTTAAAACGTTATAGATGACTGATATAGGTTTGTGCTATAGTATGTTAATATTGAGAAAAATATTACATACAGAAAATTAAGTTTAAAAACCAGATTCGGAGGTGCATTACATGTCGACTAAAGACCAACCTGAAGCTTTAATAGAACAAGCTAAAGATATTGTTATTAACGCAATTGGCGCGACAATGGATTTATATGGCATTAATCGTAGTGTTGGTAACTTGTATGGCACGATGTTATTTGAAGATAGCATGACATTAGATGAAATGCGTCAACAGCTACAAATGAGCAAGCCAAGCATGAGTGCTGGGGTTAAAAGATTACAAGAATTTCATATCGTCAAACAACAGTTTACACGTGGCAGTAGAAAACAACATTTCGTTGCTGAAAAAGACTTCTTCAATTTCTTTAATAATTTCTTCACTCAAAAATGGAGCCGAGAAATTGAAATTAACAGAGACGGTGTCTATAAAGCGATATCCTTATTAGATAAAATCTTAGATGATAGTCAAACTGATGATGATACGAAACAACAAGCTACAAAAATTAAAAACCAATTAATCGACACATTGCCATACTATGAATGGTTAGAAAATCTTAGTGACGCAATTGATTCAGGGGAAATATTTAAATACTTCCCAATTCCTGAACCTCGTCAACCTGAATAACATAACTTAAACAAGTCTTATAGATGCATCGTCTATAAGGCTTTTTTGTTATCTCTTTTAACTTGTTATAAAAAACAGCGAAGAATTCTGTTCTTTATGAATTCCTCGCTGTTCAATATTTTTATAAGTTATCGTCTAAGTTTTCATCTTGCTGTCGTTCTCTTACTTGTGTGATACGTAATGATCTTCTTTCTACTTCTTTATAACGGTCGGCACGACGTTGTAGTTTCAATCTGTCGTTCGATAGTGTTTTCAAGAATGCGACCATCATTATTACAAATATGACGAGCAGTGGCACACTGGAAACAACCGTAGCCGTTTTAAGTACTTCTAATGAGCGTTGACCACCGACAAGCATTAATGAGAATGGTAATAAACATAATGCGAATGCCCAGAATAAGCGGTTAGGTTTTAATGGTTCACCTATAACTTTTTTCTGTGAAGCCGCTGCTAATATATATGAACCAGAGTCAAATGTCGTAGCCAAGAATAAAAATGCTGAAATTAAGAATAATGCGATGACTACTTTTGAAAATGGTAAATGACTTAATATTTTCATTAGCGTGGGTTCAGTACCAATTGTATTAATGGAATGCACAACATCAAATTGTCCTGATAATTGTAAGTAAAGTGCAAAGTTACCAAAAATACCAAAGAATAACATACAACCAAATGTTCCGTAGATTAATGTTCCTAGTACTAATTCTTTCAACGTTCTTCCTTTTGAAATACGTGCAATAAATAGACCAATGAACGGTGCATAAACTAACCACCATGCCCAATAGAAGACTGTCCATTGTTCAGGGAATTTGTTATCTGGTTGTCCTTTAATTTGTCCTAATGGTTGCGCGTATGTCGCCATTTCGAAGAAATTCTTAAATAAGTTACCTATACTTGTTACAGAATTTTCTAATATAAACATTGTTGGACCCGCAATAAGAACAAATGCTAATAATACAAATGCTAATATAACGTTCCAGTCACTTAGTACTTTAATACCTTTTTTCAATCCTGAATAAGAACTGTAGGCGAAAATAACAGTAATCGTAAATAGCACGACACCTTTAGTAACAATGCTATTACCATTAATACCAAACAATGTTTCTAATCCGGAAGAAATCATTGGCACACCTAGTGCAAGTGAAGTTGCAGCTCCACCTACTAAACCAAAAATAAATAGTACGTCTATAATTTTACCAACGTAGCCATCAGTTTGACCTCTTAGTACTGGTCTTAATGTCTGACTAATTTTATAAACTGGTTTTTTCTTTACAAAAATTTGATATCCAATGGCCAATGCAGGTAAAACGAATGTCGCCCATGCGATTGGTCCCCAATGGAACATACCGTACATAGAAGCGTATTCTAATGCTTCATGACTAAAAGGTTTTGCATTATGTGGTGGTGCTTGATAATAGAAAGCCCATTCCACTAATCCCCAATATAAAATATCAGATGCAATACCAGCACAGAAGAGCATCGCCGCCCAACTGAAAGTATTAAATTCTGGTTTGTCTGTTGCTTTACCTAAAGTAACATTGCCGTATTTACCAAATGCAATGTATAACACGAATCCTAATACGGCTAAGCCTAAAACTAAATAAGCTACACCTAAAGAACTCGTTACTACTTCGTTCAATTGTGTGATTATATCTTGGCTGGCTTTAGGAAAGGCCATCATCGGTATAACTGCAATAAGTAAAATTGCAAACGCACCTATAAATGTAGGCCAATCCATCAGCGTTCCTTTTCTCTTTTTCAAAATCGAGCACTCCCCATTATAGAATTATTATGTATTGTGCATAACTTACTAAATTTAGCAACATATGCAATTGATTTAATTCATAATGAAGAGATTAACGAACTTTATATAATAATGCAAATTACATACAATTTTGTTTTCTGTTTTTAATGAATAAATATATAAAAAGTTAATTTTAATAAGTCATAAAAATCGCCATAATCACAGTGTTAAATTTAAATTTAACGTAATGAACAAATCTTACAATGTAAACATTTTGTATTTATATTCACAAAAATATAATAAATATTCATTTCAAAAAATTCTTTTTTTTGCTAAAATCGGTATTTTTTTGTGACCATTTCCAATAAAATCAACTCATTATTAACAACTTATTTTTGCGGTTGATTATACCAATTTTTCAGAAATTTATATAATACCTCACTAAAGTTTTCTAATTCATTTACGCTTATTTTTTCATCGACACTATGTGCTTCTTCTAAACTACCAGGACCATATAAAATTGTCGGAATACCGAAATAAGCAGTCCACCCTCCATCAGTCACTGTCGTACTTAGACCTGTCTCTAAAGGCGCACCATGAACTTGTTCATGTACATCACTAAGCAATTTATAGCCCGAATGCTCTGTAGGCACTACAAAACTCGGAAATATTTCGCCACGATCTTCAATCATAGATGCTCCTCCCCATTCAAATGTTAGTGGATTTTGTGCTAACCATAAGTCTGCTTGTGCTACTTTATTTAAATAATCTTCAATTTCCGCCACGACTTCTTCATAACTTTCATTCGGTAAATAATGAACAGTAATCCATAATCGACATTCGTCAGCGATGAATGCGGGGTGTCTACCACCTTCGATGACAGCAGGGTTTATCGTGTTTGCTCCCGGCGTCATTCCCTCATAAGATTTCATTACTGCCCAATGTCTCTCTAAGTCATTGAGCGTGCGAATTATAACCGTCATCTTTTCAATTGCATTAGCACCAAATTTTCCGCCACCGGCATGTATCATGCTATGTCTCGCTCCATCATGGACTGTTTCTTTACTTTTTATTGTAATCCAACCCGTTATGACACCTCCTTGACCTAAGGCTTTTTGCTCACTGGTATCAAGTATTAATGCTAAGTCAGCTTGCGGACTATGTTCACACGCTAATTTAGTACCGGCTTCACCTACTTCTTCGCCAACGACAGATTGAACAATAATGTCACCTTTAGGTCGTATTTGTTGCTGATATAATTGTTCTAACACATAAAATAATGTTGCCATACCACCTTTCATATCGCTTACACCTCTGCCATACAACCACTCGTCTACTTGAGTCAGTTCAAAAGGAGGATACTGCCAGTTACTATCATCTTCGACAGAAGCAACATCCATATGCCCATTTAAGATTAATTTAGGTGCATTCGGGTCCTGTCCTTCTAATGTTGCAATAATCACGCTATCGTTGTCATATAACGGTTCTCTTTTAATGTTAAAACCTATGTCTTGCAACAATATCGCTACCTCATCTTGAAGTGGGTCTGTATTTCTTCCAGGTGGACTTTCCGTTTGATGTGCTATAAGTTGTGCTAATAAATCTAAATGTCGTTGTTCCATCTAATTTCACCCTTTGTCATTTATTTATCGATAATGTTAACATAATAAATCAAGCAGTTTACATAATCGTCATTTTAGTTATTTTTCTTCATTAAATAGTAAAAACACTAAGCCCCAAGCCTTATATTACTTATAGTTAAATCTTCTTTGCTTTGAATCTATCGCATTATAGATTAAATATATTTCCATTTTATTAGTATAATGATTGCGTTCTCGCTCAATTTTCATCATACTAGAGATGAATCTAGTAAAAGGAGTGGAAGTAATGAATAAAGAACAACTTGAAAAAATCAAAACTGGTAAAGGATTTATTGCAGCGCTAGACCAAAGTGGCGGAAGTACCCCTAAAGCACTTAAAGATTATGGCGTAGCAGAAGATCAATATAATAGTGAAGATGAAATGTTCAAATTAGTTCATGACATGCGTACTCGTATTGTTTCTTCACCTGCATTTACATCAGATAAAATTATTGGTGCAATCTTATTCGAACAAACAATGGACCGTGAAGTTGAAGGTAAACACACTGGTGATTACCTAGCTGACAAAGGTATCGTACCTTTCTTAAAAGTCGACAAAGGTCTTGATGAACAAAAAGATGGCGTTCAATTAATGAAACCTATCCCAGACTTAGACGAATTGTTACAGCGCGCTAACGACCATAAAATATTTGGTACTAAAATGCGTTCTAACATTTTAGAATTAAACAAAGATGGTATTGATTTAGTCGTTAAACAACAATTTGATATTGGTAAACAAATTATTTCAGCTGGTTTAGTTCCAATTATCGAGCCTGAAGTTAACATTAACGCTGAAAACAAAGATCAAATCGAAGCTTATTTAGCGGAATCAATTTTAACTGAACTAAATAAATTAAATGAAGATCAACTTGTAATGCTAAAATTAACTATCCCTACAAATGCTAATCAATATAAATCATTAATTGAGCATCCAAATGTAGTACGTGTTGTTGCATTATCAGGTGGTTACAGCAGAGAAGATGCTAACAACTTACTAAAAGAAAATGACAACTTAATTGCAAGCTTCTCTCGTGCTTTAATTAACGACTTAAACGTTAATCAATCTGAAGCAGACTTCGACAAAATCTTAGGTGATACAATCGATTCAATTTACGATGCTTCAGTAAATAAAAACGCATAAATAATTTTCAAATTAAAATAAGCACCGGTACTTTGTACCGGTGCTTTTGCTTGTGATTTTACTTTTTAATAGATAAATATTTAGTTTCTAAATATGGTTCAATACCTTCAGTACCACCTTCACGGCCATAACCACTTTCTTTAAAGCCACCGAAAGGCGCATGTGCTGCTGATGGTCCACCATCATTCCACCCAATCACACCGTATTCTAGTTCATTATACAATTTAAGTCCTGTGCGATAATCATTAGTATAGAAATATGCCGCAAGACCAAATGGCGTATCGTTAGCAATTTTTATCGCTTCATCAAGGTCACTATATGCCATTACTGGCGCAATCGGGCCGAAAGTTTCTTCATTCATAACTTTCATATCTTGTTTGGCATTTGAAATAACGACTGGTTTTAAGAAGTTGCCACCTAATTCAGTTACTTCATCTAATGAGCGTGACACATGTCCACCTTTACCCATAGCATCTGTAATTTGGTCTAAGACTTTGTCTACAGCACCTTGATTAATTAATGGACCAACTTCTGTACCTTCGTCCATACCGTTACCTACTTTAAGGCCATGTACTTTAGTCATTAATTTTTCGGTATATTGGTCAACGATATCTTCGTGAACATAAATACGGTTTGCACAAATACAAGTTTGGCCAGCATTTCTAAATTTCGAAGCAATTGTCGCTTCAACTGCAGCATCGATGTCTGCATCTTTGTGAATAATAAACGGTGCCAATCCACCAAGTTCCATTGTGGCATTTTTCACTGAATCTGCCGCATCTTTAATTAATGTTTTACCCACTGGCGTAGAACCAGTAAATGTAATTTTACGAATCGCTTCATGACTTGTAAAAGCCTCACCAGCATCTCTACCAGACGCTATAATGAAAGAAATCGCATCTTTAGGGAAACCAGCTTCATGTGCAAGTTCTACAAGTCTAATCGTTGTCAATGGCGTTTGTACTGCTGGTTTACAAACGATTGTACATCCTGCTGCTAATGCTGGTGCCATTTTTCTAGTAATCATTGCAGCTGGGAAATTCCACGGCGTAATCGCTCCAACTACACCTACAGGAAATTTACCTACTAAAATTTCTTTGTCTGGCGTATTAGCAGGAATTGTGCGTCCATAAATGCGTTTTGCTTCTTCTGCGTACCATTTTACATAAGAATTAGCGTAAGCCACTTCACCTTTTGCTTCAGCTAATGGTTTTCCACCTTCTAAGGTGATAAGTTCAGCGATTTCATCGATATGTGCGTCGATTAATTCTGCCCATTTCAATAACTTGGCTGAACGTTCATGCGCATCAACAGTTCTCCACTCTTGAAACGCTTCGTATGCTCGATCAATTTGAGCAGTAATCTCTTCATTACTAGTATATTCAAGTTCTTTAATAACGGCATTTGTTGCCGGATTTAATACTGATAATTTTGACATTTAAAAATCCCCCTTGTTTTAAGGTCTTTCTACCTACTGCAAGTTACACAATATATACGCTATCGTTGTACTTCTTTGTGGTATTACAATATAGGTCACTCGAAAATATAATTAAATTTTCAAAGTGACCTTATTTATATTATACCCACTGTTAAGCGTTTATTTCAGCAAACGCTTTATTTAATATTGCAAATCCTTTTTCTAACTCGTCTTCAGTAATCACTAATGGTGTTAAAAATCTAATCACATTACCTTTGATACCAGCCGACAATAATAACAAACCATTGTCATTAGCAGCTTTGACAAGTTCGCCAGTTAATGCTTTATTAGGTTCCCCAGTTTTTTCGTCTACTAATTCAAAAGCAACCATCGCACCTAATCGACGTGTTTTAGTAATACAATGATATGTTTCGCTTAAAGTATTGATTTGATTTTCAATTTGTTGACCTATTTCTTCAGAACGCGCATTCAATTGTTCTTTTTCGATGATATCGATTACTTTTAATGCAGCTTCACATGCAAGCGGATTCCCAGCATATGTGCCACCAATTTCGCCTGGGTTTGCACTATCTAATATTTCTTTTTTACCTACAACACCACTTAATGGGAAACCCGCAGCAAGTGATTTTGAAACAGTCATTAAGTCTGGTTCTACATCGAAATGTTCAATAGCAAACATCTTACCTGTACGTGCAAAGCCTGTTTGAATTTCATCGGCCACAAATACAATACCATTTGCTTCACAAATTGCCTTCACTTCTTGTACAAATTCTTTAGGAGGGATAACAAATCCACCTTCACCTTGTACAGGTTCCATTACGATACAAGCTACTTCTTCTGGATCTACTGTTTCAATAAAGAAATCTTTTAAGCGTGCGATACTTTGAGCTACAAATTCTTCTTCAGATACGTTTGCTGGCTTTTCAGATAAATTTGGGTATGGCGCTTGATATACTTCTGATGCAAAAGGTCCAAAACCAAATTTATATGGTCTAACTTTACTAGTCATAGACATTGTTAAATTTGTTCTACCGTGGAAGCCACGTACAAATGAAACTACTGCTTGTCTGCCAGTATGTTTACGCGCTAATTTAACGGCATTTTCTACCGCTTCAGCACCTGAATTAAGTAAAACTACTTTTTTATCAAAATTACCCGGTGTAATTTGCGTTAATTTTTCTGCAAGATTTAAATAACTTTCGTACATAATTACATTAAATCCTGGATGAATAAATTTATCTAACTGTGTTTTTAAATGAGCCGTTATTTCTGGATGTGAATGTCCTACATTCAACGTACCAATTGCGCCTGCAAAATCGATAAATTCGTTGCCATCGACGTCTGTAATCGTCGCCCCCTGTGCTTTATCAGCAACGTGTAAATTACCGTTCCCTACTCCTCTAGCTACAAATTGTTCTCTCTTATCTTTGAATTTTGTGAAATTATTAGACATACTGAAAACCTCCACCCTTTACATACTAATTGTGTATTTTGTCTATCTATTACTAAAATACACTTTCATGAAAAGCCCTTTGTTTATTTCATACAAGTAGCTCTAACATTTAGTAAAAATTTATCTGATTGTTGGTATTGTGTAAAGGACCAGTTATTTAATTTAGAGGGTACCAATTTAATTAATTAATACTTGTCGCAAAATATTCACCGCTTCTGGAATAGCTTCAATTTCTAACTGTGAAAATCCAATAATTAAAGTTTTATATTTTGTTTGGTCACTAACCGGAGCTACCGTAAAACGATTAATCGTATAAAGTTCGATTTCATGGCTTTTTGCACGTGTTGCTATTTCGTCGTAACTATATTCAGTATCCACTTCAACTATAAAATGTAAACCGGCATGTGTATCATGAATTTTGATTTTAGATTGAAATGTTTCTTTTAATTGTTCAATCAATTGTGCTCTTTTAGCTTCATATAAATGATGCATTTTTTTAATATATCTTTCATAATGACCATCTTTAATCATTAAATATAAAGTTAAGGCATTAAGCATAGAAAAATCTGGTATAACATTATTGTTGATGTGTTCAAATTGCTCCACCAATGAAGTTGGTAATATCATATAACTTAATCTTAGACCCGGCATCAGCGTTTTAGAAAATGTACCTAAATAGATCACGCGATCACTTTTATCAAAACTATATAATGACGGAATATTGTCTGTATTATATTTAAATTCACTATCGTAATCATCTTCAATGACATAACCATTCGTTTTAGTTAACCAATTTAACAAATCAATACGTCTAGAAATCGGCATAATCGTGCCCATCGGAAATTGATGTGATGGCGTGACAATCACTAAGTCTGGTGCAGCAGCCTTAATAGCAGACATAGAAATGCCTTTATCGTCTAAATCAATCGGAATCGTCGTTCTTTTAGTTCTGTTTAATATATCTCTAAAGCGAAAATAGCCAGGATTTTCTACCGCTATTTTGCTATCATCGGGCATGACGTCCATAATTTGTTTTAATAAGACATTCGTGCCTGATGCTATTACGATTTGTTCGGCATTGCATTGAATTCCTCTTTTATAGGAAACGAGTTTAGCAATCGCTTGTCGTAACTCAATTGGCCCTTTCAAATCTGGAATCGCCGACAACCGACGACTATAATTTTTAAACACTTGTTTCATTAATTTCGTCCAAGTATCAACCGGAAATTGCGTAATATCAGTACTCATATGAGAGAAAGAATAACGATATTGTTGTTCTTGTGGTGCTGTAGTTGAAGTTAAAGTATTTGTCGTTTGTGGTTCGACAATTAATTTTTCAAGCGGTTCTATAAAATAACCTTTACGTTCAAGTGTATAAATGTAACCTTCTTCAAGTAATTGTTCATAAGCAGTTTTGACACTATTTACACTTACATTGAGGTTTTGTGCCATTTCTCTTTTTGAAGGTAATTTTTCATTACTATCATATTTAAATGATAAAATATCTTCTTTCAAATTGTTATATAACTCTCGATAGATAAAAGTATTGTTATTTTGATTCATAAGTCATCCCCCTGTTACATCCTGTTGCATCCCTTTATATCCATGTCCTATAACTGTACATAATCGAATTTATCTTATCATTACTTGCTATTAAATGTATACGTTACATATAAAAAAACCAGAAGAGTAGCTCTTCTGGTTTTGTACATATTATAAAATTGGTGAAGCGAGTTTAGCGATTGATTGTTTAAATTTAACCCATCCAGAACGTTCATCATAACGTTCTTTCGTTAATTCTTTAGACACTTTCAAGTCTTCTTTAAACGCCTCAGTTAATTTAGTAGCAATACCTTCATTATAAATAAAGGCATTTACTTCAAAGTTTAATTCAAAACTACGTACGTCCATATTGGCAGAACCAACACTTGAAACTTCGCCATCAATAATCATCATCTTAGAATGGATAAAGCCATTTTCATACGTATATACTTTAACACCATCTTGAATCAACTCTGCCACACTAGATAATGTAGCCCAATGCACTAGTGGTTGGTCTGGTTTATTCGGTATAATCATTTGCACGTCTATACCTGATTTAGCAGCAATACGTAACGCATTGATATAACCTTTGTCCGGTACGAAATATGGCGTATGAATATAAATAGACTCTTTCGCACTCATTATCATTTTTAAATACCCAAATTCGATTTGATGCCATACATCACTCGGGCCACTTAGACCTAACTGTAACATCACGTTACCACCAGGGTAAGCATTGTCTGGGAAGTATTTATCCGCAAATCCAAGTTGTTCATTATTTGTTTGTGAATTCCAATCTTGAATAAAGCTTAATTGTAAAGCATCGACGCCATCACCTTGTATTCTTAAATGTGAATCTCGCCAATAACCAATTTTTTCGTCTAAGCCTAAATATTCGTCACCAATGTTAAAGCCACCTACGTAACCTTTTTTTCCATCAATAACTAATATTTTACGGTGGTTTCTGTTATTAACTCTAAAATTCAATAAAGGTATAAATCGAGCTTTAAAGAAGGCTTCGACTTGCCCACCATCTTCTTGGAACTCTTTAAATTTATACTTGTGTAAATTTTTCGAGCCAACTGCATCATATAATAATTTAACTTCTAGGCCTTCTTTAGCCTTTTGTTCTAGAATTTCAACAATTTCTTTTCCGATACCATCTAATTCTAAAATGTAGTATTCCATATGGATATAATTTTGTGCATCACGTAAATCTTCTTTCATTTGATCAAATAAATCGTGTCCATCTGTATAAACATCGACATGATTGTTATTACTTAAAAATGATTCATCTTTTACTAGCAATGAATGCACGATACCTTCATGCTTTTTAGTAATGGGATCATCGTCAGCTGAAACGTGACCTGTCGACTTTTCAATTTGATTTTTAGCACGTTGTCTACTATCTTCAACGTTATCGCCTTTACTTGAGTAATAAGAACTTTTCAGTTTTACCGTACGTCCTAAGAAAATGTACAAAATAAAACCGAGAATTGGCATTACGAATAATAGTAATAACCAAGCCCATGTAGACGTTGCATCTCTTCTATCTCTATCTAAAAAGATAATGATGAAAGCTAAAATAATATTAATTCCAAAGAAAAAAAGTAAAATCCCTCTATAAATAGGACTTACACTCGCATCTAACAGTATTTGCAAAAAGAACACCTCGTTTTGTTCAACTTAAATCTATTTGTTGTCACATGTAATACTATTTAAACATATTTCAAAAAATAATGATATTCAGATAATATTGGTTACATTTAATAAAGATAAGCATATATTAGTCTTTACATGTAACGACTTGATTGTTCTTTACCCGTATTTCATGCTAAAAACCATAAAAGAGTGCCATTGCAAGTTGCAATAGCACTCTTTAGTAATTATATTGATTCATCGATTAGGAATTTTTCTATATAAAATGCAGATTCCTCAATTGATTTATATTCCGTATTAATCACATTCGCATTCAATTTATGGAACACTTCTTCTGCATGAGCTAATTCCTCTTTAATTCGTTCCATACTATTATAGTTTGTAGGACCACTTAACCCTAATACTTTCACACGCTCACTACGAATATTCATTATATAGTTTGGACTCGCTGTTAATCCAAATACCTTCATTTTTTTATTTTTATAAACTTCATCTGGAATATCTACTTCCGGTACTAGTGGAATATTAGCTATCTTATAACCTTTATTAGCTAAATACATACTTAACGGAGTTTTAGAAGTTCTAGACACCCCGATGATTAAAGCATCCGCTTCGCCTATATCGGTAAAATGTTTACCATCGTCATATTTCACAGAATATTCAATGGCTTCAATGCGTTTGAAATACTGCTCATCTAACTTACGCAAAGCGCCGCTTTCTAAAATAGGTTCACTGTGTGTACGATTTTGTATAAATTCAATCAACCCTGACATATAATCGATATACGCTATGTCTTTTTCTTGTGCATAAGCGGACCCTACTTTATTAAAATCTGGATTTACTAAAGTCGTTACGACAATAGCTGATTTAGCAATAGCACGATCTAGTATGCCAATTAATTCTTCTTCACTTTTAATGAAAGCAAATTTTTCTATAGCAATATGATGTAAGTCAGGAAATTGCGACAAAGTTGCATGTATCATTCGTTGTGCCGTCTCACCGATAGAGTCAGAAATGACAAATATCGTTAGTTTGTCGTTATACTTACTATTTAACACTCAATCGCCCACTTTCTACTGCGCTTTGTGCCGTTGCTAAAATAGCACCTGGCACTCTAAATGGTGAACAAGATACGTAATCAATTGGCAATGTATTAAAGTATGCTATAGATTTCATGTCTCCACCTAGCTCACCACACACACCAATTTTAATATTAGGATTGACTGCTTTCGCTTGTTCAGATGCTAGCTTAATAAGTTGGCCGATACCATCGACATCAAGCGTTTGGAATGGGTCGATTTCCATGATGCCTTGATCAGCATATGCATTGATAAACTTACCGGCATCATCTCGTGAAAAACCGTAAGTTAACTGTGTTAAGTCATTCGTTCCAAAACTAAAGAAGTCTGCCTCTTTAGCAATTTCATGTGCAATTAAACAAGCTCTAGGCGTTTCGATCATAGTTCCAATAGCATAATTAAGCTCATGACCATTTTCTTGTGCCATTCTTTCAATCTTATCAATAATCATTGCTTTTAACGTTTTAAATTCTTCGACTGTAGACACTAAAGGTATCATAATTTCTGGATTCGTTTCGATACCTTGTTCTTTTAAGCGAATTACACTATTCATAATGGCTTCAACTTGCATCTCATACAATTCAGGGTATGTAATTGCTAAACGACACCCGCGATGACCTAACATTGGATTTACTTCATGTAACTGTTCAATATTCTGATTCAATTCTCTTGTAGAAACGTTTAATTGTATTGCCACACTTTCTTTTTCTTCTTCTGATCGAGGTAAAAATTCATGTAATGGTGGATCTAATAAACGAATTATTGTCGGTCTATCTTCAGATTGTCTTAAAATCTTTTCAAAATCATCTGTTTGATAAGTACTAATTTTATTTAATGCAGCGACGCGTTGATCGTGGTTATGCGCTAAAATAAAACGACGCATTTCAACCAATCTTTCTGGAGCAAAGAACATGTGCTCCGTTCTAACAAGACCAATACCTGTAGCATCAAATTGATATCCAGCTGCTATATCTTGTGGTGTTTCAGCATTCATACGTACACTTAGTTGAGCAATTTCTTCAGACCATTGCATAAACTGGCTAAATGCTTCACTACGTTGTGCACTAATAGTATCAACTTCGCCCACATAAATATCACCGTTCGCACCATCTACAGATACAATGTCACCTTCACTTAAGACGCCTTGTGGGAACGTAACTGTACGTTGTTGCGTATTAATTTCTAAATTTGCACATCCTGTTACACAACATTTACCCATACCACGCGCTACAACTGCCGCATGTGAAGTCATTCCGCCATGCGTCGTTACGATTGCTTCACTCGCTACCATACCTTCAATATCTTCTGGAGACGTTTCAGGTCTCATTAAAATCACTTTTTCTCCTTGTTCTGCTTGAGCTTTAGCATCTTCTGCAGAGAAAACAATTTTACCTGTTGCAGCTCCAGGGCTTGCAGGTAAACCGGCTTTCGAAATAACAGTTGCTTGTGCTAATGCTTGTTCGTCAAAATTTGGATGCAATAATTGATCGATTGATTTTACTTCTACTTGTTTAATCGCATCTTCTTTACTAATAACACCTTCTCGCACTAAATCTACTGCGATATTAATTGCTGCATTAGCAGTACGTTTTCCATTTCTTGTTTGTAAAATATAAAGTTGTTCATTTTCAATCGTGAATTCAATGTCCTGCATATCTTTATAATGTTGTTCTAAGCTTTGAGACACTTCGACAAATTGCTGATGAACATGAGGCATTTGGTCATGTAATGTTGCTATATCTTTAGGCGTACGAATACCTGCCACTACGTCTTCGCCTTGTGCATTTAGTAAATATTCTCCAAATAATTTCGCTTCTCCTGTCCCCGGATTACGTGTAAATGCTACGCCCGTACCACTACGATCTCCACTATTACCAAAAACCATTTCTTGTACATTTACTGCTGTACCTATGTCATATGGAATATCATTTAATTGTCTATAAACACGAGCACGGTCATTGTCCCAAGATTTAAATACCGCTTCAATTGCTTCGGTTAATTGTACAATTGGCTCTTGTGGGAATGGTTTATCAACCTTTTCTTCATATATTGCTTTATAGCGTTCACATATTTCTTGTAGCCCTTCCGCTGGAATATCGGCATCAATTTCATAACCATGTTGCTTTTTATAATCATTAAAATATGTATCAAATGCAGTCATTGGTACGTCATAGACGACTTCACCAAACATTTGTAATAAACGGCGGTAACAATCATAAGCAAAACGCTCGTCATTTGTTTTGCGGGCAAGCTTTTCTACATTGTCATCATTCAAACCTAAGTTCAAAATAGTATCCATCATTCCTGGCATTGAGATTTTGGCACCACTACGTACAGATACTAATAATAAGTTGTCATTAGACGAGAATGCTTTATTCGTACGTGTCGAAAATGCCGCTAATTGATCTTGAAGTTCAGACATTAATGCTTCAGATAATGTGCCTCCTTGTTCAAGGTAGTCAATACAAGCTTGCGTCGTAATTGTAAATCCATCAGGCACTGGTAACCCTAACCTTTTCATTTCTGCTAAGTTCGCACCTTTACCCCCTAATAAATCTTTCATGCCTTTTTTACCTTCATCGAATGCGTATATTAATTTCGTCATACTAAACACCTCTTTAATTTTTAATATGTCATACTAATTTTAATGAGTATGTCATATTAATTGTTAAATAACAACTAAAATGTATAAATTTTTCGAAACTTTTTTAATGTAAAATACAACTTTCATAACTCACATGTGGTATTTATGCTCTTAAAAACATTGTTATCAAGCCGTTTTATAGGTGTGTCATATTAGCGATATTACATTAATGACAACTTTATGACCTTCCATATTTATTTAGTTAACTTTTAAAAATGCACTTTATATACATTATTTAATATTAAAAATAGTGTTGTTTTTTTACTAATATGTCATACTATTTTACGAATTTGCGATTTTTATTGAATTTATATCAAAAAAACCATTACTACCTTGAATAGATAGTAATGGTAAATTTATTATGCTTCACTTTCGACAAAATTAAAGAACTCTCCCATTTGTTGTGCAGCATCAGGTGCAAACATTAATTCTAAATTATCTTGTGATTCTTGTGCTCTGTCTTGTGCGTAACTTAGCATTTGTTGTTCATATTGGCGTATTGCCTCATCAAAATCATCATTCGCTTTTAATGCTTCTACAAAAATATACGCATCATATAAAGCAGTATTTACACCTTCTCCAGCAAAAGGACTCATTAAATGTGCCGCATCACCTAACATTGTCACTTGAGCATCATGATTCCAATTGAATCCGATAGGCAATTTATATATTCTTCTAAATAAAACATCATCACTCATAGCGTGAATATACGCTTTTAAATCTTCATGCCAGTCATCAAAATCACTTAGTAACTGAGCTTTTAATTCACTTATAGATAATTGTTTGTAAGTGTCTAATTGTTCTTTAGGCGCTCTATATGACACATACACTTTTATACGTCCATCTCCATTTAATTGAGCTAATAATGCTTGGTTGCCACCCAGTGCCATTGCTTTACCATTTTTGTTATAAGTAGCTAACTCTGGGTAATTATTTTTAACATCATCAATATTTATTTCAACCATTGAAATACCTGTATACTCAATATCTGCAGTGGATAAATATGGTCTTACTTTAGAGAATGCTCCGTCTGCACCTACTACTAAATCAAATTGTTCAACTTCACCATTTGTAAACGATACGGCTACTTTTTTATTAGCTAGATGTTCTAAAGAATCAAATGCATAGCCATATTTAATATGTGCTTTGTCTAGCTGTTCCAATATAATGTCACACAGTTCGCCACGGTCAATTTCTGGTCTGCCACCTTCTCCTTCAGCATCTTCTTCAAAAATCACCGTACCATCTTTAGCAATAACTTTAGTATCTTCACCTTCATATCTAACTAAAGATTTAAAACGCTCATATATACCCGTTTCGATAATCGGTAACTGGCCACTGTCATCATGAATATCTAATGAACCGCCTCGATCACTATTCACCGTTGGATGTGCTTTTTCAAAAATTGTATAGTCATAGCCTTGTTGTTGTAACAATAAGCCGAGCATTAAACCACCTGGGCCGCCACCTATAATTGCAATACTTTTATTCGTTTTATTACTAGTCATTCCATATTCCTTCTTTATTTATATAAATTATCTAAATCTGCTTTTGTTTGTTCAACAAATTTTTTAAATTGCTCTTTCTTGTCATCATCATTCATCGCTTCTTTGCCAGCTAACATAAATTTTTTGAATAATTCTTGTAGCTCGCCACGCATTGCTTTCATTGCTTCAAAGTCCATATTTTTAAATTGTTCCATGCGTTGTAACATGTCATCATTTTTCATATTATCTGCTAAAAATTGTTCGCCGTCTTCTGTAATCGTATATACTTTTTTCTTACCATCTCTTGAAGTTGAGACAAATTCTCTATCTTCTAACATTTGTAATATCGGATATACAGAACCTGGGCTTGGAGAATAAAATCCTTTGAAACGTTCTTCTAAGTCTTTAATAACTTGGTAACCGTGTTTTGATTCATCTTGTAACATTTTCAAAATGACAAATTGTAAGTTCCCTTTTTTGAAGAATCGATCTTTACCTCGCGCTCTAAACGCACGTTCCATATCTTCTGGGCCGTGTCCGCCAAATCCAAATCCGTCTCTATTCATCATTCTGCTTCTCATATGGTGAGCTTTTTTCTCAAATTGTTTTCTAAACATTATAATCACCTTTCTTTATTTCGATATATCGAAAGTATAAACGATATATCGAAATACGTCAACGATATATCGTTATTTTTTTATTACTTTATAGTTAAATACTGATATATCAACATTTAGTACAAAAAAAAGACCTAACAGAAAGTTCATTCTGTTAGGTTATTAGCCATTATTTTTTTGTTGTCGCTCTCTAAAATTGATTAAAAATCAAATTATCAATCGTATGGTTTTCAGCTTTATGCAATATTAAATCCGCTCTGCTTTTAGTTGGGTAAATATTATTAATCACATTAGGTTCATTAATATCAGTCCATAATTGTGTCGCTAATTTAATTGCTTCGTCTCGTGATAAATTTTTATACTGATAAAAATGAGACTCTGGTTTTTGAAAGGCACTTTCTTGTAATTTTAAAAATCTTTGAATATACCATGATTTCATTAAATCTAATGAAACGTCTAAGAATATTTTATAATCAATATAATCACTTACTAATTGTTCTGTATGTCCATATACTTGGAATATATTTACCCCTTCGATGATTAGAATATCTGGTTGATCCACATAATGAAAATCATCTTTCAAACGATCATATGTTAAATGTGAGTACGTATAGGTCGGAACTTTCTCACCATCTTTTATACTTTTTAAATGTTGAATCAATGTGTTGGATTCATAGCTTTCAGGAAAACCTTTTTTTGACATAATATCTTGTGCCAACAGTTCTTTCTTCGGCAAAATATAGCCATCAGTCGTTATTAAATCAACTTTCCAATCTGGATTATGTTTACTTAACAATTCAGCTAATAAACGTGCAACAGTGCTTTTACCCGCAGCTACACCACCAGATACACCAATAACAAATGGTATCGTACGTTTACGATCTACTATTTTTTGTTGAATATAGTTAATATATTCTTTATGTCTACGCGTTTTTTCACTTAACATCTCTATTAAAGGAAAGTACAATGCTTTAATTTCTTGTTTGGTAGCATAGTCATTTAAACTTAATAAACTTTCAAAATCGAGATCTTCCAAATTTATATCTACTGAGCTATCTATATTTTGCCACTGCTTTTTTGAAAATTCCACGTCACTATCTCCTTTTAGACCACACATTACTCTTTATATTTAGCGCTAAAATTTTAAGCGCCTTCATTTAATAATCTCAACCAGTATAATGCAACATGTACTGTGATTCAATAAAACTATTTAAAAAAATTGAACACAATTACTTTTATAAACTCAAATATTGAAAATTACTTTTCCTTAAACATTATCAAATCATTACTATATTTTTAAAATCGTGTATTTCGTATTATAATGAAAGTGCTTACAAATTAATATTAAATAAGTTGCCAATTGTTACTGGAGTGATTATTTTTGAAAACAGAAATTTTATACGGTAAATCAAATATCGAGATTGAAGTTCCAGATAGTAGTACGTTAATAGAGCCACAAGACATTGAGCCACTAGATAATGATGTAGCCGCAATAAATTCTGCATTAGAAAACCCTATAGGCACGCCACCATTAAAGGAAATGGTTAAATCGGATGATACTGTATCTATCGTCATTAGTGACATTACCCGTCCTACACCAAACCATATTTTAGTACCTTGTATTTTAAATGCACTACCTCATGTACCTCGCGAAAATTTTGTCATTATCAATGGTACAGGTACACATAGAGACCAGACTCGTGAGGAATTGATTCAAATGTTGGGTGAAGATATCGTAGATACAGTTAAAATTGTGCATAATCATTGTCACGATAAAGATTCCTTAGTAAAAGTCGGTCACAGTGAATATGGTTGCGACGTCTATTTAAATAAAGATTACGTCGAATCAGATTTTAAAATCGTTACTGGCTTTATAGAGCCACATTTCTTCGCTGGTTTTTCAGGTGGTCCTAAAGGCATTATGCCGGGAATTGCAGGCATTGAAACAATAATGACGTTCCATAATGCACGCATGATCGGTGACATACGGTCGACTTGGGGAAATATGGAAGATAATCCATTGCAAAATATGACGCGGGAAATCAACGCCATGTGTAAGCCAGACTTTATGCTCAACGTAGCATTAAACAAAAACAAACTAATTACACAAGTCTTTGCAGGCGAATTATATGAGGCGCATGATGTTGGATGTGCCTATGTAAAAGAACATGCCATGTTCCGATGCGATGACCGCTTCGATGTTGTTATAGCTTCTAACTCAGGTTATCCACTTGACCAAAATTTATATCAAACAGTAAAAGGCATGAGCGCTGCACATAAGATCGTTAAAGAAGGCGGCGCCATCATAATGGTTTCCGAATGTGCTGACGGTTTACCTGATCACGGCAAATTCGCCGACATATTTAAACGCGCTAAATCACCACAAGCACTATTAGATATGATTCATGATCCCGATTTTGCAGAAATGGATCAATGGCAAGTACAAAAACAAGCTAGCATCCAAGTATTTGCGAACGTCTATGTATATTCCAAACTAACTGACCAACAATTAGAAGAAGCTATGTTAAACCCTACATCAAATATAGAAGAAACACTCAAATCATTAGAAAAATCATATGGTAGACCTTTAACTATAGGCGTTATGCCACAAGGTCCATTAACAATACCTTACGTTGAATCTTAAAAAGGAGAATGATTAATTATGTTGACATTAAAAGAAAAAGAACAACAACTCGAAAAAACTTTAAAAGAAATGAAGAAAGTCGTTGTAGCATTTTCAGGTGGCGTTGATAGTACGCTAGTATTAAAAAAGGCGATTGACGTATTAGGAGAAAACAACGTTATTGGTGTCGTTGTAGAGTCTGAATTATTTAGAAGCGAAGAATTCGATCAAGCTGTTAACTTAGGACATCAAATGGGTGCGCATATTCTTAAAACTAAAATTTTAGAATTAGAAGACCGTCACATTGTTCAAAACACTCCAAAAAGTTGGTACTACAGCAAACTATTATTATATAAAAAATTAGAAAGTGTTAAAGAAGCCTATCACTTTAATCATGTGTTAGACGGTATGATTATGGATGACAATGAAGACTTCCGTCCTGGATTACAAGCACGCGATGAACTAGGTGTTAGAAGTATTTTACAAGAAGTTGAATTATTTAAAGAAGATGTACGTCAATTAAGTAAGCAATTAGACTTACCAGTATGGAACAAACCTGCCCTATGTAGTTTGGCCTCTCGTGTGCCTTATGGCGAAACTTTAGACGAAACGAAAATTAACAAAATTAACGAAGCTGAAAAGTTTATTTTAAGTTTAGATATTACTAACGTTCGTGTACGTTACCACAATAATATTGCTCGTATAGAAGTAGCTGAAGATGATATCGCCCAATTAGTACAACAGCGTAGACAAATTATAGAGCATTTAAAAACACTAGATTTCGACTATGTAACTATAGATCTTGAAGGTTACCGTACAGGAAGTATGAATGAAGTACTTACAGCTGAAGCAACAAATTAAATAGTGAAGGACAGTGTTTAGAATGTCAGACAGTAATAACGATATTGAAGAAATACTAACTAAGGTACAACAAAATGAGCTATCTATCGCAGCTGCTCAGGATAAACTAAAACATTATGATGATTTGGGTTTTGCTAAAATTGATTTACATCGCCCCCAAAGACAAGGTTTCCCAGAAGTTGTTTTTGGTGAGGGCAAGACCCCTGAACAAATCGTTTCGATTATTAATAGTTTAAACCATAGTAATCAGACAATATTAGTAACACGTATTGACGATGCTAAGGCTAACCACATAATGTCTATATATCCTAATTTAGAACATCATCCTACTGCACAAATCGTTTGTTCGCCTATCGCTAACATTAAAAAATCTAACTATGCTGCTTCTATTATTAGTGCTGGTACTTCAGACATCCATATTGCAGAAGAAGCAGCAATAACAGCTGAAGTTATGGGCGTTACTGTCAAACGCTTTTACGATGTTGGCGTCTCAGGCATCCATCGTCTATTTGAGAATATAGATGACATTAGAGAGAGTAAAGTTTCAGTAGTCGTTGCAGGCATGGAGGGCGCATTATGTAGCGTAATCTCAGGATTAGTGAATCATCCTGTTTATGCTATTCCAACGAGCATTGGCTATGGCGCTAATTTAGCAGGTGTCAGTACCCTGTTATCAATGATTAATTCGTGTGCTCCTGGGACAAGCGTATTAAATATTGATAATGGCTTTGGCGGTGGTTATAATGCAGCTCAAGTCATCAACATGCTCGAAACAAACTAGACTGGAGAGATTGAAATGTCACAAGCCATTTATTTAGATTGCCACGCAGGCATAGCTGGCGATATGATTTTAGCAGGATTAATCGATTTAGGAGCTAATCCAAATTACATCACAGAAGAATTATCTAAATTACCACTAGATACATTCGATTTATCTTTTAATCATGTAAATAAACAAGGTATTAATGCTCAGCATTTATCAATTAATATAGAAGAAAGTCATCACCATCGTACTGCGCAACACATTTTTAGCATGATTGAAAATAGTACATTACCCCAACGTGTGAAATCACGCAGTACTGCTATTTTTAACGTTATCGCCGAAGCTGAGGCTAAAATACATGGCATGACCGTTGCCGATGTTCACTTTCATGAAGTTGGCGCAATGGATTCAATTATCGATATTATCGGTAGTTGCTTAGCGCTTGAAGATTTAAATGTTGATAATATTTATTGTTCTCCTATTCCAACCGGACACGGCAAAGTTAATATTGCACACGGACTTTATCCCGTTCCAGCACCTGCCACAGCTGAAATCTTAAAGGGCATACCGCTCGTTTCATTAGACGTAGCTAGTGAAATGACCACGCCGACAGGAGCAGGATTTGCTAAAAGTTTAGCTACTCAATTTGGCCCGCTACCACCATGCACGATGACTGAAATTGGATATGGGGCTGGCACAAAAGACTTTGATTTTCCGAACGTCTTACGTATTATTCAATTTGAAGAAAACCAAAATACGCAAGATTACGTGCAAGTACTAGAAACACAATTAGATGATATGCCTGCCGAAATGCTTGGACATATTATTGAAAACGCACTCTCTCAAGGTGCCCTCGATGTTTACTACACGCCGATTACGATGAAAAAAAGCAGACCGGCAGTACAACTTTCTGTGATTTGTCCATTATCAAAGGCAAGCTTTTTTGAAAATTACATATTACGCCAAACAAGTTCTTTAGGCGTTAGAAGCTATAGCGTACGCAGAACGATTTTAGACCGCGATTTTACAACGATTAATACGGATTATGGTAAAGTATCGATTAAATTAGGAATATTAAATGGCGAAGTTATAAAAGCCAAACCTGAATTTAGTGATCTACAAGCTATTGCTGATAGAACACAATTACCGTTACAACAAATTTACCATCATGTAATGAGCCAGATAGATAATTTAAATTAATATTAATTTATGGGGGATATTATGAATATTGAACAAAAATTATTTGAAGAGGCAAAGTCACTAATAGAAAAAAGATATCCTATAGGCTGGGGTGGCGCAGCTGCTATGTATTCAAAAAAGCATAATATTTATACATCAGTTGCTCCAGAAATTATAAATGCTTCTAGTGCTTTATGTATTGAAACAGGTGCAATTTTAGAAGCACATAAATATGATGATATTATCACTCATTCTATATGTGTTGTTAGAGATGATGAAAATAGTGATTTTAAAATTCTCACTCCTTGTGGTACGTGTCAAGAAAGACTTTTATATTGGGGACACAATGTAAAAGTTGGCGTAACTGCAGAAAAAAATGATTTATTATATAAAACATTATTGGATCTACAACCCTTTCATTGGACGAATGCTTATAACGATATAGAATTTAATACATAACTTTATAATTTTAGGAGTTATAACAATGTTGTATTTTATTAGGCACGGACAAGCAGAACATAATTTAAATGAACCACATAATTTTGATCTTAAAAATCCAAAATTAACAAAACATGGCATCAATCAAATTAAGAAATTGAGAATGCTTTTTAATAATAATACTAAAATTTGGTGTAGTCCTACTGTAAGAACCATCGAATCTGCGCAGTTAATCAGTGGTACAGCACAATTAAATATTTTAGATATTCTTGGCCCTAGAACCTTTCCTCATAAAATTTGTAGTATGCATAACTGCGACCAATTAAATTTTGATCTAAGTAATATAAATATATCGATTATTAAACTTTTAAATAATGTACATCCGAATGATTTCACTGATGAAGCATTTATGAATATTTTTAAAAATTTTATAAAAAATTACGTAGATGAACAATACGACCATTTATTTGTTACTCATGATGGTGTT
Organism: Staphylococcus kloosii; assembly: GCF_003019255.1. Lineage (NCBI taxonomy): Bacteria > Bacillati > Bacillota > Bacilli > Caryophanales > Staphylococcaceae > Staphylococcus > Staphylococcus kloosii. The sequence goes on along the minus strand of NZ_CP027846.1, from coordinate 610,424 downwards.
ATTGCTACTTTATTAAAATACTGTAATGACGTAAGTTTAGACCGAGATAGTAATAATGATTTAATATTATATAATGAAGTTCATCAATTTGAGATGCAAAACTTTTTTAGTTAATAAGATTATTAAATTTAGACAACTAAAATATTCTCTGTAACATCTTTTTTAATCCTCTTACTGTTGAACAAATAGTAAGGAGGATTTTTATATTTAACTTATCTTATTTAAGTAAAAATAAAGTTAGTATTTCCTATCAATTCCCAATAAAACTTATATCCTTCTCTATTCAAAATGATTTAATTTTTAAATTGCTACCACTTTATTTTCCTATTATTTACTATTTAATTTGAATTGTATATTTAATTAATCTAAAATTCTTTAAATGAGGTTAATTTTATAACATGAACACTATGATTCATCTATATTAGAGGGCTTCAATTTATAATTAAGAAAGAAGTGTATGTTTATGAGTCTAAAAGAGCAGTTATTTCAAATTTTAGAAGCTAAAGAGCAAGAGATGATTGGGCATCGTCGTCATCTACATCGTCATCCTGAATTATCATTTGAAGAGGAAAATACTGCAAAGTATATTAAGTCATTCTATGAAGGTAAAGATGTAACATTGACACAACCAGTGCAAGGTGCGCACGCAATCATCGTAGAAATTGACAGTGGTAAACCTGGTAAAACGATTGGACTACGCGCTGATTTTGATGCTTTACCAATTAATGAAGAAACAGATGTACCTTTCAAATCTGAAAACGAAGGCGTTATGCATGCTTGTGGGCATGATGCACATACAGCCTATCTACTAGGTGTAGCAGACGCTTTAATCGAAGTTAAAGATCAACTTATTGGTAAGATTAAAATAATCCATCAACACGCTGAAGAACAACCACCTGGTGGCGCAAAGCAAATCATAGAGTCGGGTGCCTTAGATGATTTAGATGAAGTATACGGCATTCATATCGTCCCTGCCGTTACACCAGATACAATTCTCTACAATAAAAACAATGCATTTTCTGGAAGTTCAACGTTCACACTTAAAATCAACGGTTTAGGTGGACATGCTTCGAGCCCTCATAAAACGCACGATGCGATTGTTGCCGGTACAAATTTTGTCAATTCCATTCAAACTATAGTTTCTCGTAGAATTGACCCATTACAAATGGGTGTCGTAACTATCGGTGCATTTGAAGCACCTGGTGCGAGCAATGTTATTCAAGATTCAGTAACGATTAAGGGAACTGCACGTTATTTAGATGCTGAACTAGAACAGTTTATGTATCAAGAAATCGATAAAATAGCGCAAAGTGTAGCGCTTGGTTTTGATGTTACTTATGATTTGGATTATACATTTGGTTATCCTGTGTTATACAATCACCCTACTGAAACAGATAATGTTGCTCGTGTATTATCAGAAAGTAAAGGAGATTACTTCCAACATTTAATGGAAATCCCCCCTGTTACTGGCTCTGAAGATTTTGCATACTATCTTCAAAAAATACCTGGCACATTTTATATTGTCGGTAGTAAGCCCTATGACGTTGAAGACCCTTATATGAATCATCATCCAAAATTTGATGTTAATGAAGACTGTCTACTTGTAGCTGCAAAATCTCTTACAGATATCGCTTTAGATAGATTGCAATAAAAATAAGGCTATAGCCTCTTAATTGAGGTTATAGCCTTATTATTTAATTATTTATACGTATTGCATAACTTTATCAACAGGCATTCTATAAGAAGCACGTGCTTCTCTTGCTGCTTTACCAACTGCAATGATAACTACTGGCACATAGCGTTCAGAATCTAAACCTAATGCTTCGGCGATTTGATCTTCTTCAAAGCCACCAATTGGGTTTGTATCATAGCCATGTTCTTTCGCAACTAACATAAATTGCATAGCTGCTAAACTGCTATCAATTTTTACAACATCGTTAATTTTTTGTTCTGAATATGTTTGATACACTTCATTAATTTTAGATAATAATTGCTCTTTTACATCTGCAGGCATCAAATCATTTTCAACTGCTTGTGAATAAATAAATTCACTGTTTTCATGACTTTCTTTGTCTCCAAAAATAACGATCATCGCTGATGAAGTATCATTTTGGTTAGTATTAAATTGAACTAATGGACGTAATTTGTCTTTACCTTCGTCACTTTCAACCACTACAAATCTCCATGGTTGTAAGTTAACAGAAGATGGCGCCATTGTTGCTTTACGAATCATTTCTTCCATTTCTTCGTGGGGGATTTTATAATTTTCATCAAATAATTTAATTGATTTTCTTCCGTTTAACACTTCACTAAAACTATTATTTACAGTCACTTTACTTCCTTCTTTCTAATAATAAATTACACTTAATTTAATTCCACATAGAGTATAATAATTATATCATGCAAATATTGCAATGATTTAAGCTCACTTTAATTATTTTTTTTATTTTACATATACTCTTGATCTTTTATAAACTGCTAAAACCTTTATAAATTAAATAAATACTCATTAATATCAATACTATTTTAAGTAAGTTTGAAAGCTTGGCCGAATCAATACTGCGGTTAATCGTCACACCGATTTTAGTACCGATATAACTTGCAATGATTAATACTAAACCATAATGCCAGATAACATGTCCTTGAACGACGTGCCCTAACGTACTTGCCAAACTTGAAGTAAAGATAATAATCATGCTGGTAGCCACTGCCACGTGTGGTGAAAAATTAAATGCAATAATCATTAATGGCGTCATTAAAACGCCTCCACCTATACCGAAGAGCCCTGCACTAATACCGACAAAGAATGAAAAGATTATTGCTACCGGTGTGTTGACCTTTTTTTCAGCATCCGAAGATTTTTTAGCCGCTAAATAATCCTTCACTATTAATACGATTGAAATGATAAATAGAAAAATACCAAAAATAATATTAAAGTAGACATCATTTAAAAAGCGACTTAAATACGCGCCTACCAATGAACCCGGTATAATTCCAATTGAAAATAAAAAACCATTTTTAAGATCAATCGTATTTTTACCTTTCTTACGATAAGCTATGATCGAAAACAGACCTGTAAAGACTAAAGTTAACGATGAAATGCCGACTGCTGTTTGTGTCGTAATACCTGTAAGCAAATCTGTTTTAGAACCTAAATAAACCAATGTCGGAACGATAATGATACCGCCACCTACACCGATTAATGAACCTATTATAGCTGATATCATCCCAATCAGGATTAACACTACAATTGTCATAGTTACACACCTTTCATAAACATGAACATATATTTTTTACATATAAATATTCTAACATGTTTACATAGCACTTTAGTCAGTAGATTTATATTGTATTAGACATAGCAAAAGCGGAACTAAAACCATCAAGATTTCAGTCCCGCTATTAACTATTATTAATTTGTTCTTTTAAAATATAACATTATCTTTCAATATAAGTGTCGGTCTCAGGTTCGGTATTTTTATTACGTGATAATGCATTTAAATGTTGATGATTTAACGTTAACAACATAACCCCGATAACAAGTAAACTACCGATTGTGTCTGAGAAATAATGCGCATGTACGAAGATTCTTGATACGATAATACCTGCAATTAGTATCACACCAATCACTTTAGCCCAGCTACTACGCGTAACTAAAATAACTAAACTAACTACTAAGCAAACACTTAATACGTGCATACTAGGGAAACTATAACCATCAAAATGTGTAGATGGTCTAGGTCTTTCAATTGCATATTTCATAATAGTACCAATTAAGAATACACAAAAACTCCAAAATCCTAGTAACCAAAATTTAGCTCTATTAACGAAGAATAGTATAGCTAAAATTATAAGGACCATAATTAAACAATTAAATGGTTCAAATATAGCAGATAACATACTTAAAATAAGATTTAAAAAGTCATTATCTAAATACTTATGTAACGCTTGATATACTGCTTGATCAATGCCACTAATGCCACCAGTAATTATCGCAATTAATAAGGCAATCAACAGTACATATAGGATAATCATCCCGAAAATCTTTTTCATTATGTGGAGCTCCTTTATTTCTAATTAAATTGTAGTAAACTCATCTAAAAGTTTATATTACCATGCAAGTCGACTGTAAAACATATATTGTTGTTAAAAATTGAGTAGTATCATCAGTTAAACAAATTTACTCCCTTTTAACAATCATACTTTAGTGCCATATAGCTCAATTTAATCATTAATATATTAACGATTAAGTAATTTATTTCATTCACAATAAATCCATTTTATTAGTTAAATATTTATACTACTTCGATGAAATATTTATTAAGTTTTTAATTTTGTCAAATTATTTTGAACCTTTTGTGACATTAATTTATTATTGTTGTATATAAAATAATTTAGGTTGATAATGTAGTTGTAATCAATGAGGAGGTATTCAAAATGTTAACAGAAAAAGAAATACAGACAATTAGAGAAACGGTACCACTACTAAAAGAACACGGTCAAACAATCACTTCAAAATTCTATAATAGATTGTTTATTGAACATCCTGAATTAAAAAATATCTTTAACCAAACAAACCAAAAAAAAGGTTTACAATCATCAGCTTTAGCCATGGCAGTATTAGCAGCTGCAGAACACATTGACGATTTATCACCAATCGTACCTGTAATTATGCCAGTAGTTTACAAACACTGTGCGTTACAAGTACTTCCAGAACACTATCCTATCGTTGGTGAAAATTTATTATGGGCTATTAAAGAAGTTACTGGTTTAACTGACGATAGTGAAGTTATCCAAACTTGGGGTAAAGCTTATCAAGAGATAGCTGACGCATTCATAGGATTAGAAAAACAAGTATACGAACAAATGGCTTGGTCAGGTTTCAAACCATTTGAAGTTACTAATATCAACCAAGAAACTAGCATTATTAAATCATTCACAGTAAAATCTGACGATATCGATTTAAGTCAATTTACACCAGGTCAATATATTACAGTAGATATCGATAGTCCTAAATTACCTTATAATGCGAAAAGACACTATTCAATCGTTGACGGCGGCAAAGATTATTTAACATTTGGCGTACGTAGAGACGTTTCAGAAGGTCATGAAGGTGAAGTATCAACTATTCTTCACGATGACGTCGAAATTGGAGATACTATTTCACTTTCAGCACCTGTTGGCGGCTTCGGCATTGTAAACAATGAAAACAACCAACTATTCCTAGGTTCTGGTGTAGGTGTAACACCATTAGTATCTATGTTTAGACAAGCAGTTTCTGAACATACACCTTCAACTTTCGTTCAAGTAACTTCTGATAGCGATAACGTTGCATTTGAAGAAGTGTTAAAAACAATTGAACAACAAGATGATAACAGCAACTTACAATTACACTATCGCGATACAGACGGTTATATTAAAGCAGAAGATTTAAAACAACTTATCGATGAAAATACAGAAATTTATGTATGTGGTGGTCAATCATTTATTAACTCTATGATTGTGAACTTACAAACTCTAAATGTTCCTGAAAGTAAAATTCACTTCGAAACATTCGTACCAAGATTAAGTTTCGCAGTATAATATTCTTAACAAAACCTCATAATAAAACGATCAATTATAGTTTAAATACTTTTACCAAAATATTTAAAAACTAAATACAAATTCCTTTAACAACTTCTTTAAAATGAAAACGGAGCGGGACAAAAATCTGATTGTTAAAAGCAGATTTTATAGTCCCGCTCCGGCAAAGATGTTGCACCGTGCTGACGCGCCTTGGGGAATTGTATGAGTGAGAGACTACAGGCTCGAACCATACTATCCTAAATCAAGGCAAGCATGCACGGCAAAATCTCAGGATTAAAAATAGAGTCTGAAGACAATATTATGCCTTTAGACTCTATTTTTTATACTTTTATAAGTATTTATTTTCCTTCAGGTAATTTATAATTTGTTCTACAGCATCCTCAACCGACAATTGTTCTGTATCGATAACAATTTCCGGATTTGTAGGCTCTTCATACGGTGCATTGATACCTGTAAAACCTTGTATTTCTCCTGCACGTGCTTTTTGATATAAGCCTTTAGGATCGCGTGATTCACAACCTTCTAGACTACATTTTGTATAAACTTCGATAAATTCACCATCATCTAATGTTGCACGTACTTGCTCTCTGTCTTCTTCATAAGGTGAAATAAAAGCAGTCATCGTTAATAATCCTGCATCAACCATTAATTTTCCTACTTCACCAATACGTCGAATATTTTCTTTACGGTCTTCTGGACTAAAACCAAGATTATTATTCAAACCGTGTCGAATGTTGTCACCATCTAGTCGATAAGTATGCACTTGTTGCTCAAAAAGTGCTTTTTCTAACGCTACTGAAACCGTTGATTTACCTGAACCCGATAATCCAGTAAACCACACTACAGCACTTTTGTGGTTGTTACGTTGTTGTCGTTGTTGTTTCGTTACTTCCGAATCATGCCATGTTATATTTGTCGCTTCGCTCATTCGTTTCACTCCTAAATTATGCCTTTGTCTCTTGTAATCCTTTAATCAATACATCCGCAACTTCTGGTCTTGAGAATTCTTTTGGGAGTTGTTCGCCATTACGTAGTTTCTCACGTACTTTTGTACCGCTTAAATGAACGTGATAAGACTGATCGTGAGGACAAGTTTTAGCAGTCGCCATGTTGTCACATTTCGTGCAGTAAAACGCATGTTCAAATTTGAATATTTGAATACCTAATTCGTCTTCGTATTGTGCAATCAACTCTTGTGCGTCATATGTACCATAATAATCGCCTACTCCTGCGTGATCTCTACCCACGATAAAATGTGTACAGCCATAGTTTTTACGTACTGTCGCATGTAAAATAGCTTCTCTTGGACCCGCATAGCGCATTGCCGCAGGATAAATTACTAATCTATTGCGTTCTGCAGGATAGTAATGTTTCAAAATGACTTGGTAACTTTCCATACGTACATCGGCAGGAATATCATCAGATTTTGTTTCACCAACTAAAGGATTTAACAATAGTCCATCTACAGATTCTAAAGCTGCTTTTTGAATATATTCATGTGCACGGTGAACTGGATTTCTAGTTTGGAAGCCTACTACTGTTTTCCAACCTAAATCTGCAAATAATTGTCTTGTTTCAGATGGATCTAAATGAAAGTCAACAAACTCATCATGTTTAGGACGGTCTACAAGTTCGATAGGACCTGCTAAATAAACATTACCTTTTTCAAATACTTTTTGAACACCAGGGTGCGCAACTTCAGTAGTTCCATAAACTTTTTGAGCTTCATTCTTTTTATCATAAGTATATTTTTCTTCAAGCGTTAATACACCATATAAATGGTTATCTTCACCGTATAGTGCAATTTGTTGCCCAATTTCAAAAGCATCGGCTTCAGCTTCAGTAACTGGTAATGTGATAGGAATACTCCACACTAAACCATTGGCAAGATGTAGATTTTCAACGACATTCGTATAATCATCTTCACCCATGAATCCAGTTAGTGGACTGAAACCACCGATAGCGATTAACTCTAGGTCAGATAAACTCCAAGGATTTAAAGTAAGCGCTGGAAATGTCTGTGCTTGTGAAATAAGTTGTTCTTTACGTGTTCCTTCAACTTGTCTATTAACAAGTTCGCCACCGTGTGGCTTAATCGTATTTTCAAGTAATTCTTTTGATAATGTCATTTTGTCTACTCCTTTTTAGTTAATTGGCTTGATCAATTTTGTTAGTTTGTTTTTTAGGGGACAGGAATGGTAGTTGTTTGTTTTGGTATAACGTAAATATTGCTAAAGCAAACCATAAAGCGATAACTACAATTTTCACGATGTTACCCACTACAGGATCGTCTACAAAAGTACTTAATAATGTATTAATATTTGTGAAAATAATAATACCTCCAACGCAAACTGCTAATAAATACACAGGCAAAATTTTCACAATCCATGCTGCAAATGGCGCTGCTATGGCACCACCGACAGCTAATGCAATGACTAAACCAATATCAATAAGATGCCATCCTAAGAAAATAATGAATCCAATTGATGCCGATAAAGTAATGAAAAATTCACTTGCAGATACTGTACCAATTACGTAACGTGGTTCAATTTTGTTACGTGATAAAAACAATGGGGTGTTGACTGGTCCCCAACCACCACCGCCTATAGTATCTAGAAATCCTGCGATAATTCCTTGAGGTATAATTTGCCATTTAGAAAATGTGCCGCCTTTTAATTTTCTTTCATGTTGCTTCCTAAAGACGAATTGATAAATAATAAACAAGCCCATCGTTAGTAGAAATATTGAAATAAAGGGTTTAATTAGGCCACTGTCTAACTTACTCAATACGGCTGCACCAATAAATGCTGCTATCGAACCTGGAAGTGCTAACTTCACAACCATCTTCTTATCTACATTTTTAAATTTATAATGTGAGACGCCTGAAGCTGCTGTAGTTGCAATTTCAGAAAAATGGATAGTCGCAGAAACAATAGCTGGCGTAATACCTGCTGTTAATAATATAGAAGATGACGTTGCACCGAAGCCCATACCTAATGATCCATCAATCATTTGTGCAAAGAATCCAGCGAGTGCAAATATTAATAATTTTTTCATTTAGCACTGTCTTCCTTTCGTCTATCATATTTGTGAATTGAGCCAACTTAATGCTTTTTGTTGCTGCGCCGGTTGTTTATATTCGTCGGCTAACACTTCTTTTAACAATTGATTCTTTTTCTGTTCATTAACATTAAGTTGCTTTACCGCTTGTCGATATTCATATAAAAAATCTACGTAAGCTCCATAATCTTCTGTATATTGTTCCTTTAATTGTCGAACTATATCAGCAGTAAGTTTTGGACTGGCGCCACTCGTAGATATGGCGATAGATAATTTGCTTCGTTGAATGATTGCAGGAAACACTGTATTACCTGAATTAGCTTCACTAGACATATTAACTAGCGCATGTGCCGGTGCTTGTGCTTTAATCTCATTATTCACTGTTCTGTTATTCGTGGCTATAATGATAAAATCCGCATTATTTATATCAGATAACTCATATTTTTTTGCATGCCAAGTTACGAAACCTTGTTCATTATAGTATGCCAACGTTTCTGTTAAATGAGGGCTGACAATGTCGAGATGTGAGATATACTGCAGTAACGTTTTAACTCTACGTTCTGCAATTTTACCGCCACCAATAACTACGACATGTTTTGCTGACAAATCTATTAATAACGGCATGAATGACATTATCATTACCCCTTTCTTTATTGTTGTGGTGCTGTTGTTAATGTTTCATAGACGCGATCTTTTAATGCCTCTTTCATCGCTTCGTGATGTCCTAAATGATCACACAATATAATATCTCCGTGTTCTTTTGAATCATCTACTGTTTGCCTAATATGTTTCTCTAATACGCCTGTGAACCATATATAGGGTACAATGAAAATTCGAGAATATTCTGAATCTAATGCAGATGAAAGTGCATCTTCAAAAGATGGTTTACATGCTGCAAGATAACATACATCGATATCTTTAAAACCAGTTATATTACCTAGTTCATGTGCAATAGCCTCAATATCAATCTTGGTTTGTGGATTATAACTTCCACGACCAACGACTAAAATTTTAGCGTCATCATGTGGGACGACGTTTGTTTCATCTATACGTTCTTTTAGTATATGTGTAAGTCTAGATTGCACGCCTAATGGTTGCCCATAAGTAAACGTAAGTTCTGGATGGTGCTGTTTAGCTTCATCTAGTTCGGCTGGAATGTCTTTAAAGTAATGACCTGCGCTAAGTAACAAGACAGGTATAACTGAAATTTCAGTAGCGCCTTTTTCTACTAATGTTTCAATACCTTGAGCTACTGTAGGTTCAGCTAATTCTAAAAAGCATATCTCTTGTAATGGGATATCTACCTTGTGTTGTACAGCTTCAATAAATTGAATTGCCTCAGCAGTTGCTTCAGCAATTCGACTTCCATGGCTGACATATAATACTCCACGCATAACGCTACCTCCAATATTTAATAACTTATTGCTTCTAACAAATTATCTTGAAGTTGCGTTGATTCAAACCAACTAATTTTATCTCTTAATTTAACAACCTCTCCAACGATAATCATTGCTGGATTTTTAATGCCTTCTGCACGTTTCACTATATCTGTTAAAGTTCCGGTAACTGTTTGTTGATTGTCTGTAGTGCCATAATGAACAAGCGCTACGGGTGTATCTTCGTTTTTACCGTGCTTTAATAATAGGCTACAAATATCTGGTAATTTTTTAACGCCCATGTAAATACATAACGTATCAGGACCGTGCACTAAACTTTTCCAATAATCATCAGCATCGACACTATCTTTAATTACACCTGTAACAAAGGCTACGGACGAACTATAATCACGATGTGTTACTGGAATACCAGCATAAGCTGGAGCAGCAACGCCTGATGTAATACCAGGAACAATTTCAAATTGTATATCCGCTGCCGCTAGTTGTTCAGCTTCTTCCCCACCTCTTCCAAAGATAAATGGGTCTCCGCCTTTAAGCCTCGTAACAGTATTACCATTTTGTGCTAAGTCAACGAGTAAATCATTTATTTCTTCTTGTGGCAATGAATGATGGTTTGGATGTTTACCGCAATACACTAACTTTGCTTCAGATGATGCGTAATCTAATAGTGATTGATTAACGAGACGATCATATAATATTACATCTGCTTGTTCTATTGCTTTTACGCCTTTGACCGTGATTAAATCTGGGTCACCAGGCCCGGCTCCAACTAAAAATACTTTTCCCATTATGCCACCTCATTTTTGAAATATATTAGCTATGAAATTTTTGGCCATCTGTAACTTTTTCAACAATACCTGCGCGAACAACGAAGTCACCAAAGTGCTCGCCTTCTTCTCTTTCTTTCGCATATTGAAGGAAAATTGGACCTAATGTTTCTAAAATTTCTTCTTCGCCAATATTTTCTTTATATAATTTATTTAATCTATCTCCAATAAAGCCCCCACCAAGATATAAATTATACTTACCTGGTGCTTTACCAATAAATGCAATTTCTGCTAATGCTGGTCTCGCACAACCGTTAGGACAACCAGTCATACGAATCGTAATTTCTTCTTCTTGTAAACCTGCTTCGTCTAATAAACCTTCGATTTTATTTAATAATGATGGTAAATAACGTTCAGATTCGGCCATTGCTAAACCACATGTAGGGAATGCTACACATGCCATTGAGTTACGACGTAGACCTGAATAATTTTCGCCATCAGTAATTCCATATTCATCAATAATTTCTTGAATAGCTGGTTTTTGTTCTTCAGAAACGTTTGCTATAACTAAATTTTGGTTAGGAGAAAGTCTGAAATCACCAGTGTGTATTTCAGCGATAGCTCTTAACGCAGTTTTTAATTTATAGTCTTTTGTATCTTTGACACGGCCATTTTGAATAAATAATGTAAAATGCCATTTACCGCTTCCTTCTGTCCAACCATAACGGTCACCATTGTGCTCAAAATGGAAATCACGTGTTGCTTCAATTTCATACCCTAGACGTCTGTTAAGTTCTTCTCGTACCCACTCTAAGCCAACTCTATCAACTGTATATTTGAAACGTGCGTTTGTACGGTCTTTACGATTACCATAGTCACGTTGTATTGTTAATATCTTTTCACATACATCGATAATTTTATCTTTAGGTACATAGCCTAACAATTTACCTACTTGTGGGTAAGTTTCTGGCATACCATGTTTCATACCCATACCTCCACCAACGGAGATATTGAAGCCTATTAATTTTTCATCTTCATCTGTTATGGCAATTAATCCAATGTCTTGTGAATAGACATCTACATCATTAGATGGTGGTACCGAAATACCAATTTTAAATTTACGTGGTAAGTATGTGTGACCATACATTGGTTCTACTTCTTCACTCGTGCTTAATACTTTTTCACCATCTAACCAAATTTCATGGTAAGCACCTGTTTGTGGCGATAAATGATTACTAATTTGTGATGCGTATTCATTTACCTCCTCATGTACTCCAGATTGGTAAGGGTTTGGATTACACATAACGTTACGGTTTACGTCACCACAAGCTGCAAGTGAATCCATTAGTGCGTTATTTATACTTTGCATGGATGATTTAAGATTACGTTTTAATATGCCGTGGAATTGGAACGCTTGTCTTGTTGTTAATTTAATTGTGTGATTAGCATAAGCGTCTGAAATATCATCCATTGCGATCCATTGTTCAGGTGTAGCAGTACCTCCAGGTACACGGACTCTAATCATAAAACTATATGCCGGTTCTAATTTTTGTTTACGTCGCTCATCACGTAAGTCTCTATCATCTTGCATGTAACTACCGTGGAATTTTAATAATTTTGTATCATCTTCGACAATTGACCCAGTTATTGGATCTTCTAAACCTTCAGCGATAGTTCCTCTAAGGTAATTACTCTCTGCTTTAATTCGTTCCATTTCATCGAGTTTTTCTAATAACTCTGAATTAAAATCAGCCATGCTTTCATCCCTTTCTAATCTTAATAAATATCGCGTTGATATCTCTTTTCTGTTTTCATTTGATTCAAGTATGCTTCTGCATCTGCTTCGCTCATGTTACCTTCTTTTGCGATGACGCGAAGAATAGCTTCATTAACATCTTTAGCCATATATTTTTCATCGCCACATACGTAAATGGCAGCTCCTTCTTCTAACCATTGGAAGAATAATTCGCTGTTCTCTTCGATACGGTGTTGAACATATACTTTTTCATCAGTGTCACGAGAAAAGGCAACGTCTAATTTGCTTAATATGCCATCATTTAACCACGTTTGCCAATCTGTTTGATATAAGAAGTCTGTCGTAAAATGTTGTTCTCCGAAAAATAACCAAGTGTTACCTTTTAAGTCTAATTCTTCACGTTCTTCAAGATAACTTCTGAATGGTGCTACGCCTGTTCCCGGACCAATCATAATTACTTTTTTATCTTCCTCAAATGGGAATTTAAAATTCGGGTTTTTCTTTAGATACATTTTCACAGTATCACCCGGTTGCACGCGTTCAGCTAATTGAATTGAACAAACGCCTTCGCGGTCTCTATCGTGAGCGTTATATCTTACAGCACCTACTGTTATATGCACTTCATCAGGATTCGCCTTATAACTGCTTGCGATTGAGTATTCTCTAGCTGGTAATTTTCTTAGCGCTTCTAGCAAGTCGCTTGGTTGAATATTTGAAGCATTATACGCTTTGAAGAAATCGATTAAGTCACGTCCTTCAACGTAAGTTTGAACCCAACCATCTTCGGCTAATTTGGCATTTAATGATTCATCGTCAACTAATTCCGCTAATTTTTTCACTAAAGGAATTGTTAATTTAGTAATCTCAAAATGCTCAGTAAATGCTTCAGTTAAGGAAGCCGTGTTTCCTTTGTTATCTATTTCAACTGTCAGTTCTGGATCCCAACCAAGTAAGCTGATAAGTTGTGTAACTATGACTGGATCATTTTCAGGAATTATCGCTAAACAATCTCCCGGTTCAAATCCTTCACCATAATTATCTAATAATAATTCAACGTGTCTTACTTCTTTATTAGAACCGCGTCCTGTTAAGTTAATGTTTTCTAATACTTCCGCTTCATAAGGGTTTGATTTAGAATATTTTTTCTCTTTTGCAGATTGTACAGTTTCAGTAGTTTCTGCCACTGTAGCACGGTTATCATTTGGACCGCTCAATGCTTCTAAAACATTTTGCATCCAATTTTCTGCTGGTTCATCAAAGTCTAAATCACAATCAACTCTATGTGTTAAACGTTCGCCGCCTAATTCAGCTAAGCGTGCATCGAAGTCTTTCCCTGTTTGACAGAAGAATTCATATGATTCATCACCTAAGGCTAATACTGAATAACGTACCCCTTCTAATTTAGGCGCTTTTCTACTATGTAAAAATTCATGGAATGTTATAGCGTTATCTGGTGGGTCTCCTTCACCGTGGGTCGCTGAAACGATAAATAAATCTTCAACTTTTTTCAGATCTTTCGTTTTAAAGGCATCCATTGAAGATAGTGTTACTGTATAACCATTTTCAGTTAGCCTTTGGTCTAATAATTCAGCAAGACTTTGTGCATTGCCTGTTTCCGAACCATAAAGCACTGTAATATCTCTTGGTTTTACGGCTTCAGCACTTGGTGCTGCTTCGGGTACTTGTTGTATCTGTTGTGTATTATCACTTGTCGTAGATGCTTGTTGATTTGCAGCTAAATAACCGCTCAACCACAGACGTTGTTCAGGTGTCAACGATTGTAATAGTTGATTTAATTGTGCTGCTTGTTCTTCATTAAATGGACTGTTCGTTACGCTAAATTGCAAGGGAATTTCACCTCATATATTAATATTTGACTAGTACTGTAATTGGAATAGTGCGAAAAAACTATCAATTCTAGTCATTTCGCTTTATAAATATAATATATAATATTCTTATAAAAACTGCTTAAGAAATAGGTATGTTTATATTATAAATTTATAAACGTATAATTCCAATTAGAATACTAGGTTTTATGCTTTTAAAAATAAGCTATCTTAAAATAGCACTGTCTGTTACTTAGAATTATTATCTACTGTATGAAGCCCACACTCTGTCTTACCAAAGCCAGACCATCTGCCCTCACGTGAATCTCCAGAGGCTGAAACGGCTGAAGTACATGGTATGCATCCGATACTTGGATAATTAAAATCATGTAGTTCATTATAAGTTAAATCATGTCGTTCAATGTATTGCCATACATCATCCCATGTCCAATGGATTAACGGACAAACTTTGATTGATTTAAAACGCTCATCTTTATTTAAAAAGTTAGTGTTTTGTCGACTTGGGGATTGTTCGCGTCGTAATCCTGAAACCCAAGCTGTCGCACCAGATAACACTTCTTCTAATGGCTTAATCTTTCGTATATAGCAACATTGATTAGGATCTTTTTTCCATAATGCTGGACCATATTGTTCAGATTGCTCATCTAACGTTAAATCCGGTTTTTTAAGTTCAATATTTAACTCAGGGTATCTTTCTTTCACTCGGTCAATGAGATCGTATGTTTCTTGAAAGTGTAAATCTGTGTCTAGAAAAACTATCTTAGCGTCGGGTCTTACTTTTGATATTAAATCTATTAAAATCATACCCTCTGCACCAAAGCTACAAGAATAAATAATGTTATCTCCGTAACTGTCATACGCCCATTTTAATACTTCATAAGCGCCTTTAGTTTCATTATCTATATCGATGTCTTGAAACACGTCGGAAGTAAAATTATTATAGGTAACCTTTGTTTCTGTCATAAAATTATAGGCCCCCTCGCATTATTAAATTACTACATTATTGGCTCTAGCAAAAACTCTAATTTAGAATTTTTAGAAAATAATAATTATGCTAATTACCATACCCGATGCACATATACATGTCAATACAAATTTAAAAGCTAAACCCTATATAAAAGCGCATAAAAAGGCTATAAACACGATGATGTAAGCATCTATATTAATCAAAAAATAAACACTTTTTATTTCCAAAATAATATAATTTAATTACATTAATTTTAAACTGGCTTATTTCTAAAATATTTACACTTATTTACATCATCGTTTTATTTATAGCATTCCCTCAGTCTAACGTACCTCTAAATTAAATATTTTGAGCGAATGTGACAATAATATCTTTATAATTGTCGACAGATTCAACTTCAACGTATTCTCCATCTCCATGCCAATGGTTACCACTTGGTCCAAATTCGACGGCAGGCACATTAAATCGAGAGAAATAACGCGTATCTGCAAAACCATGTTGTCCAAATAATTTCACTTCATCTTTATTTGTATGTTGTTTAATGGCAGTGACTAATTGTTGAATATATGGTTCATTTTTATCATTCATAACCGGTGGTCCTTCAAGATTTATATGTATTTTTCCATCGGTAATGCTTTCTATTTCTTTTAATATTTGTGCTTTATTTTGCGTCGGTAAATAACGAATATCAAAAGATAATGTACATGCGTCAGGCACTTTATTATAAACGTCTCCACCGTGTATTTTAGCTAAATTAATAGACGGACCGTCGTAAAATTCCGTACTTTCACTCGCAAACGGTAATGTTAACAATTGGTTATAAACTTCAAACGCTTTAGCAATAGCGTTTACACCTTCCCACGGACGACTACCATGTGCCGATGAACCTGACAATTCAATATCGATTTGCAAAATACCTTTTGCCTGAAAACCAATATCGATTTGCGTTGGTTCAGGACAAATAACGAAATCGCCTAAATAACCTTCGTTAGTTAAATAATTAGCGCAATTACCGCCACCAACTTCTTCATCAGTTACGAGCTGCAATTGGACTTTAGTTTGTTTTAAATTCAGTTTATTTAATTCGGAAATGGCAACCATAATTGCCGCAACACCGGCTTTCATATCTGCACTACCACGCCCATATAGCTTACCATCTTCAATTACAGGGTCGAATTGCGTTTCTTTACCACTTACGACATCGACATGTCCATTTAATACTAATGTTTTATCCCCTTGTCCTACTTCACAAATTAGCATATTAAAACCATTATTCGTTACGATCTCAGCAGTGAGCCCTTCGTTTGCCAACCACTGCTTACAAAAGTCGATTGTTTCATTAGCGACGGTTTTATCAGAACTATCGTATTTAATTAATTGTTGTAGTAACTCTATTGTTTTGCTCATCTTATACCCCTCCGTCTATTAATTTTGAAAAAAAGTATAAGTCATTTTCTGAATATTGACAAGGTTTAGATAATTTAATACAATAAAGTTAACTTGGAGTATAACTCCAATATTTTTACAATTAATTTTAAGTGAATATACTAAGCAAAGGCGCTTATGTAACTCTTAACTTCATGTCGAAGTGAGTTACTTGGGCGTCTTTTTTGTATGTAAAGGGGGCACTTTTATGAGTGAAGATTTAAATCATAACTGGATTAATGGGCAACAATTACAAACGACTGATACGTTAGAAGTTGTTAACCCTGCTAATGGTGATATCGTCGGCCAAGTACCGAAAGTTACCGAAGCAAATATTCAGCAAAGTATAGAAGCTGCACATGGTGCATTCCAACAATGGTCTAAATATACTGCAGATTATCGTGGTGAAATTTTAGAACAATGGGCTAATAATCTATTAGCAAAACAACACGACTTAGCTTTAATCATGTGTGAAGAACAAGGTAAACCATACGCAGAAGCATACGGTGAAATTGGTGTCTGTGCTAAATTCATTAGATGGTATGCCGCTGAAGGCAAACGCATTTACGGAGAAATCATTCCACCTTCCTCACCTCAACAACGTATTTCCGTATTAAAACAACCTGTTGGGGTCTGTGGCTTAATTACACCGTGGAATTTCCCAGGTGCCATGGTAGCGAGAAAGGTTGCACCTGCTTTAGCAGCAGGTTGTACTGTAATTGTTAAACCTTCAAGCGAAACACCAAGAATTGCAATCGCAATATTCGATGAATTAATGGCAACTGATATTGATGATGGCGTAGCTAACATTTTAACTGGTAGTGCATCTTTAATATCAGACACACTATTTAATGATCATCGTGTTAAGAAAATGTCGTTTACAGGTTCTACTAATATCGGTAAGTCATTAATGCAAAAAGCCGCAAATCACATTACGCGCATTTCACTTGAACTAGGTGGTAATGCTCCTGCAATCGTCTTACCTGATGCAGACTTAGAAGCAGCAGCAGATGCCATCGTCGACAATAAATTTGAAAACACAGGCCAAATGTGTAACGGCATCAATACTGTTTTAGTGCATAAAGATGTTAAAGCCGAATTTACGGACAAAGTCATCGATAGAGTTAAACAACTTAAAGTTGGTCCAGCAACTGATGACAATGCTCAAGTCGGTCCACTAATTAACGCAGACGCGATTAACAAAGTAGAACAATTAGTTAATGAAGCTCAAAATAGTGGCGCAACAATTGCTACAGGTGGTAAGAAGCTCCCAATTTCTGATTTCGGTCTATTTTACGAACCAACAGTAGTAACAAACGTTACGCCAGATATGTCTATCGCCCAAGAAGAAATTTTTGGCCCAGTCGCACCTATTATCGAATTTGCAGACGAACAAGAAGCAATCGAAATTGCTAATGCTTCTCCATATGGTTTAGCTGCTTACTTCTTCTCTAACAATGTGAATACAATTCATAAAGTTAGCGAACAACTCGAGTTCGGTATGATTGGTGTGAATGGCACTCAACTTAGCGTACCTCAAGCACCATTTGGAGGTATTAAAGAAAGCGGTATGGGCAGAGAAGGTGGACATCACGGTTTAGATGGCTTCTTAGAATTAAAATATATTTCATTAACATTAAATGAATAAATAAATTAAGGGGTTGGAAGTTATGTTTAAAGAAATTAATCCTAACGATAAAGCTGGTAATATCGATAAAGATGAATTACTACAACTTATCGAGGAAGACAAAATTAACACTGTAGTACTCGGTTTTTGTGATATGCAAGGTCGTTTAATGGGGAAACGAATTACTGGCGATTTTATTTTAGAAAATGATATTTCAGAAGGCACTCATTTTTGTAACTATTTATTAGGTACTAACTTCGAGATGGATACAAATGAAGGCTATGAATATATGAACTGGGATAAAGGTTATGGTGATTATTTAGCTAAACCTGACTGGGACACATTAAAAGTTGTGCCATGGTTAGATAAAACAGCAATGGTTTTCTGTGACGTATTTACCGAAGATGGTAGCGAACAAATCTGTATTGCACCACGATCAATTTTACAACGTCAAATTAAAAAAGCAGAAGCACATGGCTTATCTCCTCACCTTGCGAGTGAATTAGAATTTTATTTATTTAATGATTCATTCGAAAATATTGATAAAAAAGGTTATGCCAATTTAGAAGCTGCAGGACACCTTAACGAAGATTATAACTTGTTACAAGGTACAAAAAACGAACCAATCTACCAAGAAATCCGACATCAAATGCATCGTATGGGTATCGTTATTGAATCTTCCAAAGGTGAAGCTTATAAAGGACAACACGAAATCAACCTAAAATATGATCATGCATTAAAAGCCGCTGACCAACATATTATGTTTAAACACGGCATGAAAGAAATTTGTATCCAAAACGACAAAGCCGTAACATTTATGGCTAAACCTTATGCAGAATGGACAGGTTCAAGTGGGCATATTCATCTTAGTATGATGGAAAAAGGTACTTCTAACAATGCCTTTTACGCTGGCGACGATGCAGAAAATCCAATGTCTGAAACAATGCAACATTTCCTAGCAGGTGTTATCAAATACACTAAAGATTTTGCTTTAATGTATGCGCCTTATGTTAATTCTTACAAACGTTTCGCGCCAAATTCTTGGGCACCAGTAAGTATTGCTTGGAGTCGCGATAACCGCTCTGCTGGTTATAGAACGGTTGGGCATGGTAATGCACTACGCTTCGAATCTCGTATTTCTGGTGCAGATATGAACCCGTACTTAGCATATTCTGCATTAATTGGTGCTGGACTTTATGGTATCGAACATAAAATCCCACTTGAAGACGAATTAAAAGGTAATGCTTATGAACAAGATAGTGTAGATCGCATCCCTTCTTCTTTACATGAAGCTATTTATCATTGGAAAAATAGTGATGTAGTAAAAGAAGTATTAGGCGAAGATGTAGCAAAACACTATCTACATGCAGCACGTTCTGAACAAAATGATTTTGATTCCTTTGTAACAACTTGGGAACGTTCACGCTATTTCGAACAAAGCTAATTCATCGATATTTAGGAGGTAACATTTATGAGATTAAAAGACAAAGTATGTATCATCACAGGTGCTGGTGGAGGCATGGGTCTCGTTGCGGCACAAAAATTTGCAGCTGAAGGTGCTAAAGTAGCAGTTTTCGAAAGAGACGAGTTGGCTGGTCAAACAGCGGCTAATGACATTGTTCATAACGGTGGAGAAGCTAAATTTTTCCAAGTTGATATTTCAAATGAACAACAAGTTAAAGAAGCAGTCGAACAAACTGTAGAGACTTTTGGTAAGATCGACGTATTATACAACAATGCTGGCGTTATGCCTTCTGCCGATAATTCTGTCGTCAATACCTCTGAAGAAGTTTGGGATTTAGTAATGAATATTAACGTTAAAGGTATATTCTTTATGACAAAATATGTAATCCCTGAAATGGAGAAAAATGAATCAGGATCAATTATTAATATCGCATCATTCGTTGCAGAAATGGGATGTTCAGTACCACAAGATGCTTACACTGCTTCAAAAGGAGCGGTAGTATCACTGACAAAATCATTAGCGATTCAATTTAGACCTAAAGGCATTCGTACAAATGCGATTAGCCCAGGCCCAATTGAAACGCCATTATTAATGGAATGGCTTGTATCTGACGAAGCCGCTAAGAAAGAACGTTTAGACAGACAGCCTACTGGTAGATTTGGTAAGCCTGAAGACATTGTAAATTGCGCATTGTATTTAGCTTCTGATGAATCTGACTGGACTAATGGTGCTAACATTAATGTTGACGGCGGTATTACTGCAAATTACTTCTAAAATAATATCAATCTCATCACTAACGTTAATAAATGAGCCTGAAGACCATACTATGTCTCAGGCTCTAACTTATTTTGCTATATATAAAAAATCGACAAAACCAATGATGGCTTTGTCGATTTTTTATGTTTAACCATGCTTCTGTTCGTGATGAGGATTTGCTAATCGTTCTTTTTCTAAGTATTCATCAGGCCCAATGATTCCCGCTCTTCTATCTATGTCTTCTAATTTTCTAGCTTTCGGTATACATAAGAAGTATGCAAATATAACGGCTAATACACCAGCACTAAACTTACCAATCATGACTGCTGGAATTAATGTTGGTTGGAAGTTAGCCGTATAGGACAAGTGATCTCCGAGTAGAAAGGCGGAACATACACCAAATGCGATATTAATTACTTTATCTTTAGGTGGCATATCTTTTACTAACTTAAACATCGCTAAAATATTCGCTACCGTAGCAATAATCCCTGCACTCCCTACTTCACTCAAGCCAATCTTACTTCCAATTTTAGTTAAGCCATTAGAGAAGTATTTACGTATTAAGTAAACCATCGGGAATGCCCCGGATAACATAATTGCAATGTTACCTGCATTTTCTAATGCTCTAAAGTTATCTTTTTTGTCAGCCATGATTGGGTCGAAGCCCCAAACGCCAAATACATTTGTAAAGAATCCAGTAAAGATTTGAACTACTGAAAATACGAATACGAGCTTAATACAAACGTCTAAAACCTTACCAAAAATTATAAATATTTTGATCATAATGTCTGAGAAGAAATATAATCCGATTGCCGTAATAACTACAAAGATAATTAATGGTAACAAGTTTACAAATACCGTTGACAGACTAATGGAAAAGACATGCGTCGCAGCACCAGTCGTTTCAACTACAGTTCGTATTTTCATATGACTCATCAAGATGATAAACGTTGATATAAACACACCAAACGGTATGGCTAATAACCCCGACAAAATACCTAAAGCCATATATTTATGGTCCCTTTTATCTAACATAGGTAACCCCAAGGGTATGGAAAACACGATTGTCGCGCCCGCCATAAATCCTACAATCATTGCCATAATCCAACCTTCGTAACTATGCTTCAACACATCTGCTAATTGGTAACCACCCATATCAGTCGCCAATATTGAAGTCGCCGCAATTGCCGGATCAGCACCAATTTTATTAAAAAACGGTCCAAAAACATTTTCGATAAATTTTGAAATAAATGGAATAGATGCCATAATACCTGCTGAATTGGCAAATATCGGTCCTATAGTGAAGATACCTTCCATAAATTCTTTACCTACTCCTATTTCGGGATTACGTATAGCACCAAACGCACCAATAACAGCACAAATCATAATGATATATATAATTACCGTACCTATATGTTCCATGATAATGTCCCCCTTTTATTAACCTCATAGAAAGCAAAAAGATGCCTATTTGATTGTCAAATAAGCACCTTTGCTCGAGCGTATTCACTTGTATAGTGGTAAAACTATGAACCTAATTGTTCAATCACCTTTATAGCTATTTGTTGAATATTCGTATGATGGTTCATACTTAACTTTCTTAATTTCTTGTAAGCCGCTTCCTCGCTTATATTTTGTCTATGCATTAATAAGCCTTTCGCTTTTTCAACTTGCTTACGTTGTTCGATTGCTTCATACGACTCTGTTACTTGTTGCTTTAAGTTACGCATTTGTTCTGATTGCGCCATTGCAATCTCTACGGCTGGTAATAATTGTGATTCTGAAATAGGTTTAATGATATAGCCAACAATATTGGATTGTTTAGCCTCTTGTACAAACTCACTTTGGCTATAAGCTGTCAGTATTAAAATAGGTATATCATACCGTTTACTAATAATTTTGCTTGCTTTTAAACCATCTAATTTAGGCATCTTAATATCCATTATAATTAAATCTGGTTGTGTCTTTTCTGTATATTCTATTGCCTTTTCTCCATTCCCCACGGCAGCAACAACATTGTACTGAGCTTCTTTTAACGTTTCGACTATATCAAGTCTGACGATGGATTCGTCTTCAACGACCATAATTTTATTCATATTCAATTACTCCCCTTTGTATTGAAATACGAGTTGCGCCAATGTGCCAGTATCATTTTGAGTAATATTAAAATTACCATCTAAGTCATTTTCAGCGATAGTACTTACAATATTTAAACCAAATGAACTTGGATAATGACCATGCCCAATGCCATTATCTTGAACTTTTAACGTGTATAATGCTGCTCTTTGTTCATAGCATAAAGTGACTACGATATTACCTTGGGCAGATTGTTTAAATGCATGTTGTAAACTATTGGTTATTACTTCATTCCCTATTAAAGCCACTGATATCGCTAAATGCGACGGTAAATATAATTGCTTATCTATATCGTAACTAATGTTAACCTCTTGCTCTGCAGTTTCGCTATAGACGAGGGCATTACCTATTTTTTCGATAAGTGTAGCAATATTTACGTGATCCGAATCTGATTCACTCAAGATAACTTCATATACCGAGGCAATACACAATATTCTATTCAAGCTTTCTTGAAAATAATGTTTACTTTCCTCTGGTACGTCCATCCTCATTTGCAGCCTTAATAAACTAGCCACTGTTTGTAAGTTATTTTTAACACGATGATGCACTTCTCGAATTGCGACCGTTTTGGAAATTAACGCTTTTTCTTTTTCTTTAGCATCTGTAATATCTTTTAACATCATCAGATAACCAGTGAGTTGTTGGTCAGTGAATAATTTAACGCATTTGATTTGAAAGTGTTTATTGCGGATTGCCCTATTTTCAATCACAATCACTCTATCATCATTTAATATGTAATCAAAATCCGGGAAAATATCTAAAATAGAGATGTTCAAATCACATTGTTTGTCGGTTAAATCTTGAACAATTTTCTCACCTTTTAAATTGTAATACTGTACGACGAATGACGTATCGAGATAAAACAACGCTTCTTCAATCATGTCTGGCACAAATATTTGTTCACTACTTGGATATTTGAATAATTCACTTATCGTTTCGGTCGCCCTTGAAAGTACATATAACTTCTCTTCATTTTTAATTTGTCGTGTTATGTCTTTTTCCATGATTAAAGCGCCAATAACGTTGCCTTTCACCTTAATAGGCGTCACATTTTGCTCAACGACTTGGCCTTCTTGAGTTACAGCCTTATGATGGTGAACATCTGTATCAGTGCGTAAAGCACGAAAAACGGCAGGCTCAAATTTCTCATACACATTTTGTGTTACTACTGAATTTTGGTATAAAGTCGCTTCGCTTGAGGGCACTGCTTCAGCAACCACGATAAGGTGGTTTGATTCTTTTAAAAAACAATCGATAAAGACATATGACCTATTTAAATCTGCAATACGCCGTAATTGTGTAGCTAATTGTACAATTTCTGCTATTTCTTCTTGCGATAATGTCGTGTAGTTTTTACAAATGTCAGTAACATTTTCAATAATCTATCATCCCTATCATGATGTGTGAATATTTTGATAATTCTATTTTATATGTAACAATTATCTATTTTTGTCTTGCTAATGTCAATTATAAATAAAAGATTACAGTTGACTTAAAAATTTATATTTTATATTAATTATTATTGTAATCTTTCCCTTCATTGTAATTACTAAAATAATTCAATAAGGTTTCTTTAGTAACTTTAACAATAGGTAACTGATCGGCTTGAGTTAAATAACATAAACCTATCGTACGTTGTGCTTTATAATTATTGATTGGAATTTGAGTAAGGTTAGGCAACTGGATATTTTTTAATTTAGGCAAGATAGAAATACCTAAGCCTGCACTTACGAAACTTGCTATCGTCAATGTTTCATCACTCTCAAAATTAATTTCCACATTATTTATATTATGTTCATAAAAAATTTGATCCACTTGTTCTCTTAAAACAAAATTTTCTTTAAGTAATATAAACTGTTCATTTACTAAGTCGGCAATATTTAAACTTTGTTCGTTGGCTAAAGGGTGTGTGCTATTTAGAGTTATAAACAATTGTTCTTGTAATAACGGAATAAAGCATACACTATTACTCGCAGGTGCGACCATTGTAATAGCTACATCTATATCCCCACTCTCTAATTTAGAGATTAATCCTTTGGCATGGTCTTGTAACAGTTTCACTCTAATATTAGGATATTGTGAATTAAATGTTTTTAAAAAGTCGGATAAATAGGTTGGCCCTACAGAATGTAAAAAACCGATGGTGATGTCACCATTTAACATATCGATGGATTGTGTAACTTCACTTTTAAACATATCCATTTCCTGGGTAATCATATTAACAGTTACTAAAAATGATTGGCCATATTTGTTTAATTTCAGCGATCTCCCTACTCTATTAAATAATGGCGCACCCACTTCTTCTTCTAATTGTTTAATTGCACGACTTAAAGCAGACTGGCTAACATTTAATTGTTTTGCTGATAATGAGACATTTTGTAACTTTGCTAATAGCTTAAAATATTCTAAGTGGTGCCACTCCATTTTTCAGCTCTCCCTTATGCGTTTAACGCATTAATTATATGAAAATTATGCATTTTATTTCTTGTTATTTACATGCTAACATAAAATCATTACTTAAAAGAGAGGTATTTCACCAATGCAAACTATTACCAACGACTTTGTAGAAAAAGGGACACCAGCATATTTAAAAATTAATATCGCTTTATTTATTGCTGGCTTTACAATCTTTTCGATTTTATACAGTGTTCAACCATTAATACCTCACTTTTCAGAAACGTTCCACGTCGATAAAACTACAGCCAGTTTACCGTTATCGACTACGACTTTAACTTTAGCCTTTGCGATGTTATTTTTCGGTGCTATTTCTGAAGTTGTAGGACGTAAACCAGTAATGATTTTTTCAGTTATATCAGTGTCATTATTGGCTATCGTCCAACCATTTATTACTGACTTCGGTGCTTTTCTTATCGTTAGATTAATACAAGGCATTTGTTTAGCGGGGCTTCCTTCTATAGCAATGGCTTATATCGGGGAAGAAATTTCACCAAGTAGTTTACCTGAAGCGATGGGCATTTATATAGGTGGTAACGCATTTGGCGGTGCATTTGGTCGTATTTTCACCGGCTATATTTCCAGTGTTTTTGGTTATCAAACTGGTTTATTATCTATTGCTGTATTAAGTGTTATTGCCGCAGTTTTATTCACTATATTATTACCTAAGTCACAGCATTTTGAACAACAAAAATTTTCATTTAAAGAACTCATTATGAGTTACTGGAGTCATTTACGAAACATCCGACTCTTAAAACCATTTATGCTAGGCTTTTTATTTTTAGGAAGCAATATCGCAGCATTTAATTATATTTCGTTTGAATTAAAGTCTGCACCTTATCACTTACATCCAAGTGTGATTAGTTTTGTGTATCTCCTATTTTTAATCGGTATGCTTTCTTCTATGTTAAATGCTAAATTACGTGAAAAATTAGGCTCTATAAACGCACTAAAATTCAGTATTATCATGTTAGCCGTTGGTATTTGTGTTACGCTATTACCATTTTTAACGTTTAAAATTCTTGGTTTAGCTATTAGTATTTATGCCTTCTTTAGTGGACATGCTATCGCAAGTGCAGTGGTTGCAAGACGGTCCGAACATCATAATGCACAAGCCTCAAGCCTTTATTTATTATTCTATTACATGGGCTCATCTGTCGGTGGTACATTGGCAGGTTATTTCTATAGTTTAATTTATTGGCCTGGCGTTGTTTTAATGATTGTATTATTTATGGTTATCGCATTTATTATTTCCTTAACAATCAAAGCAAGATAAATTATCGACACAACTAAAAAGCCTAGCAGTACGTTATTTCACGTATTGCTAGGCTTTTTTATTTTAGACTCAACATAAGTTATTTATTTATTGCTGACATAACCGTTTTAAATTGGTTAAAGACTGAAGTTTGCACACTATCTTTACGATATATAAAACTAACTGGCACATGTTCAAAAGGTGTAGTCACTTGATAAAAATCTAATTTATCATAATCTAATTTTGGCGTAACTGATTGAGGTAACATGGCAATACCTAAACCTGCTTGAACACAGCCAACGATTCCATCGAGTGTGTTTAATGTCATTAAACTATCGATCGTAATCTGATGGTAAGTTAACCATTCTTCAAAATAACTACGGTAAAAACAACCTTCTCCAAAGACGATAATTGCTTGACCTTTAGTTTCATATGCAGGATCGCCATAGCCTTTCTGTGTAATAACAACCATTTGTTCATTATACAATGGCACTGCCTCAATAGATTCATCATTAACTGGACCTGAAAGAAAAGCACCTTCAATTTCACGTAACTTAATTTTAGATAATAATTGATTAGTTGAAGCTGTAGTTATTTTTAACTTTGCTTGTTTATTAGTTTGTCTAAATTTTTCTAGTACATTAGGTAAACGTGTAGCAGCAATTGTTTCGATTGAACCGATGTGTAATTCACTATATGGATTATCGATTAATTCAGCGTCGGCCGCGTCGACTAACGTTAAGATTTGATTAATATAATTTAGCAAGGCATGACCTGCTGGCGTCGCTGTTATCGCCTTTTTATCTCTATAAATTAACTGCGCTTGATAATGTTTTTCAAGCCTTTTAACCTTGGCCGTAATATTAGACTGTACAAAATTCATTTCTTCCGCTGCACGTGTAAAACTTTTTACTTCGCATACTTTTTTAAATGCTTTTAAATCATCAATATTCATTAACATCACCTTTCTGTTCAGTGACTTTAAAACTTACTAAGGCACTTATTAAACCTACTACTAATATAATTGTCGCAAAAATTAATGCTGCATTATAATTCCCAGAGTCTCCGATTGACAACCCCGAAATAGATGGCGCAATCATTTGACCAACACTATAAATAACCGTTAGTGTTGCCACATAATTGGCTTTACCGTTCGCCTTATACATTAATTGTTGCCCTTTCGACATAAATAACGTCGTTAACCCAAGAAACGTTGCACCAAATAATAAAGAACTCATAATTAAACTAATGCTATTGTGAGAGAAAATAGGCATACTTATACCAATAATCTGTAATATAAAACCACCATATATCGCCTTATCATAACCTATTCTTTCTGCAACCATCGACCATATTACCGTAGATGGTATGGCACCTAAGCCAACAAACATCCAACTTAACGCTGCATAATCAGCCAATGCAGGGATTGATTTAACGATGGCAACTAAAAACGTACCCGTAATTATATAGCCCGCGCCTTCACAAAAATATGCAATAGAAAAATAACGCATAAATTTCGGAAATCTTTGTTCTTGTTGCTGTATATGCTTATGACCATCATTGTCTTGCTTCGCTGTTTGATTCTCCGTCATACCTATCACTACAAGCAATCCACCTATTAATGAACAAATTCCTAAAATTATCCAAGTCGCCTGCCAACGTGCATCTGTTGTAAAGAAGTAAATAAAAATACTACTTGAAAATATCCCAATTCCAACAGCACTATACAATAAACCTGAGATACTCTCACGACGTCCTTGTTTCAATGCTTCTAATACAACATTAGATGCTAAAACGAATACAGCTCCACTCGTAATACCAGATAGTACACGGTACACAGACCAAATAATATATTGTTCTGTAAAGCCCATTAATATCGTCGTCAAAATATTTATGATTAAATAAATCTTTAAATCAATAACCTTACTTTTAAAAATAAAACCTAGAGGAATTATCGCTCCTATTAAATAACCTAAATAATTTATAGTTGCTAACAAACCTGCACTTTGATCATTCATCATTCCAGTATGTTTCATAAACGGCAAAATAGGCGTATAAGCAAAACGACCAATTGCCATAACTATAAATAACGCAATCATTCCTAACACAAGTTGTCGATAAGCGTGCTTAGCCAAACAATCACACCTTTCTTTTTGTATAAAATGATTATAATACTACAATAACATTAATAAAAATGATTGTTTTTAATACTAACTATCAATATTTTTAATCTTACACTTTGAATAATCAAAAACCATTCTCGCTAAGCTCATTAGAGCAAACGAAAATGGTTTTACTGATAATAACATTTCAATTTTAAATTGCTAATTATTCTTTGTTAAATTGTTGTGCTAGATCATTGTTCAATTTAAAAACGATGACACGTTCACCTGTACGTGCGCTCAAATCAGTATGCACACTTTTAACAGTTTCACCAGTCAGTTGCAAAATGATGTCTTTTAAATCTTCTGAACCTGATTCGACTAATTTATTTCTCGTTCTTTTTATTGAAATTAAACCTTCTTGTGTTTCACATACTGTATACTCAGCTGGGGTTAACACACCTTGTAAATCAACAATAATCATATCTTTTACGATATCTGTTTTTACCGACAATGAGCCTCTACCTAAATATTCTTTTTCCCATTGTGTAATAGCTTTACTGATATCAGATTCACAAGCACCTTTCGTTAATGGCATTTAGAAACAACTCCTATGGCTTTAAAACTTATAATAATCTATGCACTTTCATTATACATGTTCATTCATTAAATGTATAAACAATGCTTCAAATTATAAATTACGACCAATGTTGCCATGTACCGTCACTATCTATACTCGCTAATTGTAGCCAACCGTTAGTAACCTTTTGTTGAAAGTCACTATTAGCATCTAATAATTGTTCAATATAAGCATTGGGTGCTTGAATAACGATTAATAATCTCAACGGCGCGTGATAAGCTTCAAAGTCTGATTTCATAACCGACTGCCAAGGTAGTCCAGTTAATAAGTCACTTGCATTCCCTTGCATGACGCCTATGCCACCAGTAACAGTTTGAGTCGTTTTACTACCACTACCATAATAATGTGGCGCTACTGTCGACGCGTAATACTGTAAATTAATCCATTGTGCAACCGTAGCTGGGCCTGCAATAATATTACCTAAAATCGAACCATCTTTATCTTGTTGCCAATCATAATTGTGTAAAAACGCTCTGCCTGCTAAATCTTTATTTTGAGTCAATTTACGAGGCGCAATAATAAATGAAGCATTACGTGCTAATCCCCATTCAGGCCTAACTTCACTCCAATCGTTAGCTAAACGATGCGCCTCCTCTTCTGGATGTGCAATATTATTTTTTAACGTTGGTAATGTCAACATACGTTGTTTATTCGCTTGTTTACTCACTTGTGGCATTACTTGTTCTATATGTTCATAAGAGGCTTTCGCTTCACGTGATAATGTTGGTAAATATATCCACGTCAAATTATCTACAGACGTGTTATGTTCAGCTGCTGTAAATACTGTTTCTGTCGGAATATTGACACCCGCTTCACTCAAACCTTTTCTAACTTCAGGTAAATTACATAACATTGCTAACACTTTAGCGTTAAATCCACTTGCTGCACCACCACAAGCACCACAGTCTAATGATGAAGCATATGGATTATTAGCGCTTTGACTCCCATGACCACAGAAAACGACTAACGGTGCAAACGATTCTGTTAAGCCCATCAATTTTAAGGCTTGATGAACGTATTCAATTTGTTCTTGTGTAGAGAAACCAACAGGTAGTCCCTCTTCTACGCCAAACTTGTCGTGAGATAACGTTAATGACGTTTTTGGTTTTTGCAACCAACGGGCATAGAACTTATGAATAAATCTCCCGATAGGTCTTGGTAAAAATGTACGTGACAACATTTGCGCACTTAACCATGACCCAGTTAACTCCGGTAATAATAAACTAGGTAACACGTTTTGTTTCATCTTCTTAAATGTATAAATAAGCGCACTAATGGAATTTTTACGTTCATGATACGTTTTCATTTCGTGCGGACGTGCATACTCTTTAATCTTATGTTGTGGCGCATTCATCACAGGTAAAGATGCATGACTATGATTGCTTCCTAACTTAGCACTCGCAATCGGCAAGCCATAAAAACCTGCAATACCAATCGTTTCGAATGGCCCCGCATTCTCCAATTGACTACGAAATTGTTCAGAACGTACATCGATACAAAACGCTAACTGCGCTTTAACTTGGTTCTTTAGTTGATCTTGATTATCCGTTAAAAGTTGCTCTTTTAATTGGTTTTCATATGTTTCTTCCCACGCTTCTAACCACATTTGTCGTCGTGTTTTATCATCAAATGCGAGCGCAAATTTAAGATATTCTTGTTGCTGTTCCAATGACATTTGTTGCCAGTCTGTTACGGCTAAGCCGCCCCATTCACACCATTCACTTACTAAAGTTTGCAACGAACGTCGTGGAAGCGGACGTGTCGTTTCAACTGGTAGGTATGGATTAATAAACGACCATTCTAAAGCAAGTCGAATCGCTAAATATTCAGTAATTAAACGAGATTTTTTGTGCGTTTGTTCCATTTGCCATAACAACATACCAGCCCATCCCGGTAATGCTAACAAATGACTTTCTAAATATCCTTGTCTCGATGCTTCTGGTATGTCTAACGACGTTAACGCCTCAGCAATAACTTCATACGGATTATTCGGTAAGGCTGCTAAAGTTTGGCGTTCTGTTTTAGATAATGCGGGATCATGCACGACTAATTTTTTCCACGCATAAAAGAAACCTTGTTCACGGTTAGGCAACGTCCAACTAGATTGATTTTCATCTAGATATAATTTGCACCATTTGATGACATGATAGTCGAGTAATTGTAAATACGTATGAGGATTTTTATATTTAATATGCTTACTTCTTGGTGGCATAGAACGCACTATATGCGTTTCATCCATTAATTCACTTAATGACACTGGAGCTATTTCACTTTGTTTTACTGTTTGCACTATATCTTTTGATAAATCTTCAAATTTCAAAGCACCAGTACAATAACGATACTTTTCTGCTGTTGATAGCTTACTATCATTAGTGTTTAACCATTGAGATAACTTATCTTCTAATATAGCGTCACTGATTTCACCATTATGATAAGCTTGTTTTATTGTTTTAGTACCTGGATAAATATCAACATCTCTTGTATTATCTAGCCAACGCACTACATGCTTAAAGTTCTTATCTTCTAAATTCACCCACGGATGACGTGCCGCAAAAATAGAAATTGGAGACAATGGTACTATCACATTACTCGCTTGCTCTATTAGCTGTGCAATATCCGCATCAGTTAAAGATGATTGATTTGTTTGAGATTGCGTTTTCGTATTAACCATATTTGCGTCTCCTTTACGATAAGAATTTCTTTAAATAGTTAGGATGTCGTTCAATAGCTTGCGTCTTAGCATCTCCAACATGAACGAGCCATAAATAAATTTTTGCAAAGAGTTTCGATGAACGATGGCGCGCCACCCAAGTACTAGCAATACTACCTAGCATTAAAATAATAGCAACTACAATAAAGACGGCAAGCGACGGATGATTTTGATGAATTGTAATACCTGTTAACCAACTATAGAAGTAATGATGTACCCCTAAATAAACAATACCGATAATAACTAATGCGCCTAATCCTATTAAACGGCCAATAACACCTTCACCGAATGCAACGAGCTGTGTCCACGATACAGATAATGACCATGCTAAAATAAGTGCACTTACAATGCCATAACCTTGTTCTGGCGATGTCCACCAAAAGATTATAGCCAACACACAAGCTAATAAACGTCCGATTAAAATCCAAATATAAGATAAGCGTTCACGTGCTCTTGCTGGTACATCAAAATGTTGCACAGCCGAACCCGATCTTAAGAATAAAGTTGCTTTAAACAATCCATGTAATATTAAATGTATAATTGCCGCAATATAAGCACCTAACGCACATTGAATCAACATAAAGCCCATTTGCCCCATCGTTGAGCCTACGAGTTGGCGCTTATAATCCACATGTACCAAACTAATACCTGAGCCCACTAACACTGAGAAGCATGCAATAATAATCAAAATAACTGCCGCTACATCGCTCGTAAATATTGGTGAAAAACGAGTCAACATGATGCCCCCAGCATTTACAATACCAGCGTGCATAATCGCTGAAACCGGCGTTGGCGCTGCTACAGATTCAATCAACCATCGTTGAAACGGCCACTGCGCTGCCGGAACGATGACTGCCAAAATAATTAACATAGATAAACCAAAATATTGCCAATCTGATATCGCAGATAAATGTGATACGGTTAACACTGTCGAAAATTTCCATTCACCTGTAATAACGTAGCACCATAGCACTGCAACTGCCAATGCTAACCAACCTAAAAAGAAATAGCGGTCAGTAACTTTAGCTGCCGCTTTCGTAACTTTCCAACGTCTATTCAAACGCATTAATAACGTTAAACAGACTAACGTGAGACCCCAGAACAAGGTCATAAGGCGTAAATCGTCACTTAACCAAGCAATAGATGCAAAACTTGTTACTGCTTGAAACAAGACAAAATATTTTCTGTAATTAAAATCACCTTTTAAATATTGCATAGAAAAACGTTGAATAATCAAGCCAATAACTAGTACAAAAAATGCCATCAACCACGCTAAAATATCAAAGTGAAATGGCCCCATTAATACGCTTTGTCGCGTTTGTATAAGTGCGATTAAAGACACAATAATTGGCAAAGTTCCTAATATTAAATGTATATGTATATAAGAGAGTGGCACACGTTTATTAATAAAAATGAATCCACTAGCGCTTGCGATGATAAGCGTAATAATAAAGACGAGCATAAGCGTAAATAATGCAGTCGATGTGAACATATAATTGTCTCCTTTAAAAAGTAATATCGTGACTGATCCATTCATTTCACACAATAAAAAAGAAGCCAACAATTTGCAATAAATGGAAATCATCTATTACAATTGTCGGCTTCATTACAACTTGAGTTTGTATGGCAATTTAAGTTACTAAGAACATTTTCCCTATGTTATCCACCCGATTCACCTTGATAAAACGGTTAGATTGTATGGTTGTTATTCTAGCTACTATTATTTGCCATCTGTCATAAACTCATTTTGCGCTGCTACCTGTGTATATTTAACATGCACTGTATATGTATCAGTTTATAAAAATATTAAACATATGATTTTGACGACTTCTTCATTCAATCAATAACGTATATTAATTGTCTGCTAAAGCTTCACTCTCACTGTTTAATTGTTAATGTTTTATTTAATCAGAATAACAATAATTTATAACTAATTACGTAAAAAGTCAAGTTCACAACATTTTCTAAACTATAAAACACCAATAAAAAACGCTACAGACACTAACATCTGTAGCGTAACTTGCTATGACTCATAATTAGAATAACCCTGTTGGATTTTCATCATAGCTCACAAGTAAGTTTTTAGTTTGTTGATAATGTTCTAACATCATAAGGTGGTTTTCACGACCGATACCACTCATTTTATAGCCACCGAACGCTGCGTGCGCTGGATAAGTGTGATAGTTATTTACCCATACACGTCCTGCTTGAATACCTCTACCAATACGATATGCAGTGTTTTGGTTTCTAGTCCAAATACCAGCACCTAAACCATACATAGTATCGTTAGCCATCGCTAATGCTTCTTCATCATCTTTAAATGTTGCCACGGATAATACTGGTCCAAAAATTTCTTCTTGGAAAATACGCATGTTTTGTGTACCTTTGAAAATTGTTGGTTCGATATAGAAGCCATTACCTAATTCGTCATCTTCTTCTCTAATTCCACCACCAACTAGTACTTCTGCGCCTTCTTCTTTACCAATATTTAAGTATTTTTTAATTTTTTCTTGTTGTTCGTTAGAAGTTTGTGCACCAACCATTGTCGTATCATCTAATGGGTTACCAAACTTAATTTTATTTACTTTATCGATACATAGTTTAATGAAATCTTCATAAATATCTTCATGAATTAATGCACGTGAAGGACATGTACAGACTTCACCTTGGTTAAGTGCAAACATAACTAAGCCTTCTACGGCTTTCTCTAAGAAACTATCATCTTTATCCATAATATCTTTAAAGAAAACGTTTGGTGATTTACCACCAAGTTCTAACGTAACAGGAATAATATTATCACTCGCGTTTTTCATAATTGTTTTACCAGTTGTTGTTTCACCAGTAAATGCAACTTTATTAATATCTTTGTGCGTTGCAAGTGCTTCCCCAGTTTCAGCACCAAAGCCATTAACTACGTTTAATAGACCTTCTGGTAATAAGTCAGCAATAAGTTCAACCATATGCAAGACGGATACTGGCGTTTGTTCGGCAGGTTTTAAGACAACCGCATTACCTGTTACAAGTGCAGGCGCAATTTTCCAAGTAGCCATTAATAAAGGGAAGTTCCAAGGAATAATTTGTCCTACAACGCCAAGTGGTTCTTTATAGTGATAGGCAACAGTATCATTATCAATTTGTGATATGCCACCTTCTTCGGCACGAATAACGCCTGCGAAATATCTAAAGTGATCTACGACTAAAGGTAAGTCGGCCGCTAAACATTCTCTAATCGGTTTACCATTATCAAATGTTTCCACAACAGCTAAATATTCTAAATTTTCTTCTACGCGGTCCGCAATATTTAATAGTAACTGTGAACGTTCAGCTAATGATTTTTTACCCCATTCAGCTTGTGCTTTATGCGCTGCCTCAACAGCCTTGTCAACATCCGCTTTAGTAGAGCGTGGTACTTCTGAATACTTTTCACCAGTAATCGGTGAAATATTGTCGAAGTAATTGCCCTCTTGAGGCGCTACCCATTGCCCACCTATAAAGTTCTCATACTTTGATTTTACTTTGTATTGTGCGTCTTGCTCAGTTGGATTTTGAAAGATCATTAACATTACCTCCTTTTTTATAAATTCTACCCTTTTTTTCTAAAAGTAAGCGCTTTCTAAAGAATTATACTGCTTCGCTTATCGAAACTTGTACAACAATATTATTTTAATCTTTAAATGTTAAATATAAAGGGTATAAAATAGATAATTGAGCTTTTGTAATTCCCGTTACAGAAGCATATTAAATTGTATGTTTATTATATTTAAAAATCTAAGTGATGCTATATGACATCATACCCCTCAAAATAATATTTTCTAAGATTATTCAAATAGCGAAATCTTATTTTTAAAATATATAAAATTACTTAGCAAAGGAGCGTAGACCTTGAAAACCATTAACATTGGATTAATCGTGGCCCCAGGTATGCCCGAAAAATTAACTAATAAATGTTTAGACGCATTACAACAACATATTAAATCATTACTACCAAACATCGATTGTAACTTCGACATTGAAGGCGACAGTGTCACAGGGAGTGCAGAATACGTACATGAATGTATAGATTATGCCTATCGGCGTAAAAATGAAAATAATTGGGACTTCTCCGTTTGTGTTACTGATTTACCCAGTTTTTCGAATAGTAAAGCTGTTTTATCGGACGTCAGTACCACTAATCAAACAGCTTTAATTTCTTTACCATCCTTAGGTATTTATCGATTAAAACATAAATTCGTTAACGCACTTAGTGAGATAATTTATTACCTATATAGCATATCTAACAACGCATCTGTTGAACTTAAATTTAGTAATCTTTCTATAAGTAATATTAAACAAGTAGAGCCAAATGATCATAATTCTACGGATGAGCGGTTTGTTTTAAATTCCACGATAATAGGCGGAATTAAAGCCGTGCTGGGTATGACATATGCCAATCAACCATGGAAAGCTATTGGTGCTTTTAAGAAAATTATTTCATTAGGTTTTGCTACTGGTACTTACGTTTCAATCTTTTCAACGCCATGGCAGCTAAGCATTGATTTCAGTATTTTACGTTTTATTATCTTAATGTTTATCGCAGTCATTGGCATGGTTTCATGGCTTATTTATTCCCACCATTTTTGGGAAAAACCTTCTTCTAAAAGTCAACGCAAATATAGATACGCTTATAATCTAACTACTTTAACGACCCTAATAAGCTTGACAGTCTTTAACTATATTATTTTGTTTTTATTTTTATTTATTAGTGTCATGCTGTTCGTCCCAGATAATTTATTTCAACTATGGGGGAAGGCTGACGGCGAACACTCCATAACGAATTACTTAAGATTAACATGGTTCATTACTTCAGTCGGACTCCTAGCTGGTGCACTAGGTTCAGTGTTAGAAGGCGACGAAAAAATGAAAGAACTCACTTATTCTTCTCGTCAGTATGCGCGTAGTCAAAAAATCGACGAACAATTAGAGAAAGAAGAAGCATCATCAAATTATAAAGAACGCGAAGAACAACACGAGGGACAAGTCCAATCACATAAGGAGGGTAGTAAACAATGACTAAGAAAATAGGCATAATTGCAGCCCCTGGTTTAGCTAAACGATTAGCAAATATATATTATGGTACATTACCAGATATATTGAACAAACAATTTGAAGAAAATGAAGAATGGCATATCGAAACAATTGAAGATCCATTGGCAGGCTCAGCTGAATCTGTATATGAAATTCATTCTGCAATCGAGACATATATTAATAATCATGATTGGGATTACATTGTAAGTTTAACTGACTTACCTATTTTCGAAGATAAAAATGTGGTCGCAGTTGATATTAATAAAACCAATGGTGCGATTATTATTTCACTACCTGCTTATGGTTGGCGACCACTTAGAAAAAGAGTCAGTCAAACTATTGCAGAAAGCATTAGAGTCGTTGCTCATTCCTATTCAACCGTGCACAGCGACTCAAAAGGTAAAGTTATAAACAAAAACTTACAGAAGCAATTTCCACTAGCACCGTTAAAAGTGATTGATACTGCCGTTGGAAATGATGACACAGTACATCTACGTTATCTCGTTGAACCACACTTAAACGGTAGCATTAGATTAGTTATTGGCATGACTTTTGCGAATAACCCTTTAAACATGATGCGCAGTTTAAATAATTCCGTTGCGTTAGCCTTTACGACCGGTGCCTTTGGACTCGTATTTACTACAATGTGGAATTTAAGCTATATTTTTTCAAACTTACGTTTATTGTCTATTTCAATAGCCGCTATTGTAGCTATGGTCTTATGGATTGTCCTAGCACATCAATTATGGGAAAAACCACCTAAAAACCAAAGTAAACGTATTACTCACCTATATAATTTTACGACAATCGTAACCTTACTCGTGTCGGTATTTATTTATTATTTAACGTTAATGTTGTTATTTTTAATTACAGCAGTGACGATTATTCCGCCTGATTTTCTAGGTAAAACAATAGGTCTTTCTGGCTTAGCCGGACCTGTTAACTATATTGAATTGGCATGGTTTGCCGCTTCTATTGCAATCGTAGCCGGCACAATCGGCGTCGGCTTAACTAATGTGACTTTAGTGAAGGAAAGCACCTATGGTTATAGACAATTAGAACGCTACAAACAGCGTGAGGAATTAGCACAAGAAGACAACAATAATAATTAAACATACGAAAAAGGTTGAGACAGTTATTCGATGTCTCAACCTTTTTTATAATCACTTTTAAATTAAGAAAAACGCTAATAATGATACACAAACCGATATGATTAACATCGCAATTAAAGGTTTTAATGCACGGTCTTTAACATCTTGTAAGTTAACATTTAATCCAAGTCCGACCATAGCAGCAGTTAGCAACCACGTCGTCACTTGAGATATACCAGTCATCACACCATGTGGCAATGTAATAACATTACCAAGTACGTAAGTACCTATGACACTCATGATGATAAAACCGATTAAAAACCATGGAAACTGTATACGTGTATTTTCATCATGTTGCTTTTTCTTTTTCATATAAGCTAAGAAAATAAATGCTAAAGGTACAAGTAAGAATACTCGGCCTAACTTCGCTAACATAGCAATTGCTATTGTATGCCCACCTAATGGTCCTGCTGCAATTGCAACGTGTGCTAACTCATGCAAACTACTACCTGACCAAATACCGTACTGTGAATGACTTAAAGGCATGATAGGTTGAAGTAACGTGTAACCAATACCAAAAAAGGTACCTACTAAAGCGACTAAGCCAACACTAATCGCCGTATCGTCATCTTCTGCCTTTACGATTGGCGCTATTGCTGCGATAGCCGCGGCACCACATACACCAGTACCTACGCCTAATAATAAAGTAATCATTTTATCTGCTTTAAAAATTTTAGCTAGTATAATCATGGCGATAATCGCAAATGCAATAATGATCGCATCTTTAACAATCAACATTAAACCATGATGTAATATCGCATCGACATTTAACTTTAAACCGTACAAAATTATAGCTAAACGTAATAATTTTTGTTGTGAAAAAGTAATGCCCGGCTTCAGTTGGTTAGGATAGCCAAATAGTTGCCGATAAATCACAGCCAAAATAATAGCACAGGCTAATTGTCCGATATGATCTAGTCCAGGAATCAACGACAATAGAAACCCTAGTCCGGCTATGATAAAAGTAAATACTATGCCGAGAACAAAATTTTTAAAGTATTGCTTATCTCCTTGTGTGATTGTCATAACAATACCTCCCGTCATATACAAGGGTATGATGCACCTAGCTATAAGTAAAATTATTTATTATAATGATGATAATAAGTAATCACTTATACAGGGAGGTAGACATTATTCATGGATCAATATTTATCCGTTTTTATCACTGTAGCCGAAAAACAAAATTTCTCGCGCGCAGCCGAAGTGCATCTCATGACGCAACCAGCCGTATCTCAATATATTCGTACACTCGAAGAACGTATGGGCACTAAATTATTGGAACGTAGTAATAAATACGTGTATTTAAGTAAAGCGGGTGAAATCGTTTATGCTAATGCTAAGGAAATTATG
Source organism: Staphylococcus kloosii (assembly GCF_003019255.1). Lineage (NCBI taxonomy): Bacteria > Bacillati > Bacillota > Bacilli > Caryophanales > Staphylococcaceae > Staphylococcus > Staphylococcus kloosii. The sequence goes on along the minus strand of NZ_CP027846.1, from coordinate 570,909 downwards.
ATGCTTTATGATAATATGCGCGAACAAGTTAACGATTTAAGCCAATCTCCTAGTGGCGAATTAAAAATAGGTGCAAGTTATACTTTCGGAGAATATGTACTTCCCCATATCATTTCACAAACACTTGCTCATTATCCCGATATTAAACCAACTGTAACGATTGATAACACTGAAGAAATCATGCGTTTAGTCGAAACACGTCAGCTTGATATAGGTATTATCGAAGGTAAAGTTACGCACAATGCTATTAAGAAAACAATTTTTGCCAAGGATTCTATGGTTATTGTAGCTAGCCCCCACCATCCGCTAGCGCAATTATCTCATGTTTCTACCACACAATTAGAACAACAAAACTGGATTGTACGTGAATACGGTTCAGGCACTCGAGAAGCCATGGATAGAGCATTCAAGTTATTAGCAATCGCACCTAATAAGTTACTACATTATAGTAGCACACAACCCATTAAAACATCTGTAGAGGCAGGTATTGGGCTGAGTATACTATCTACTTGGGCAATTAAAAAAGAATTAGAACGTAATGAATTAACAATTATTAACACTAAAAAGTTACCCTTATGGCGCTCTTTTTCATACTTAGAACACTCATCAATAAGAACTAAAGCGCTACAAGCATTCATCGATATTATGCAACAACATGTAGATAGGATATAAAGAAGCCTGAAATGTAATGTTTCAGGCCTCTTTTCTTTCATCCATCTTTCTCCTTAATAACGTAACACTGATAATGATGACAAGAGTTAAAAAAGTTTGATACATGTACCTTTTCAATTCAGTCATCTACTGCGAATTTAGATAAAGCGTCTGGAGACAACTTGTTCCAGACGCTTTATCTAAATTGGGACATATATTGATGGGCAGTAACACCATAACGATATTTAAAACACTTATTTAAATGTGCTAAATCTACAAACCCACATTCTACAATTGCCCAATAGACATCTCTATACGTTTCTATAATATGTTTAGCCTTTTCAACTTTATAATTAATATAATATTGATATGGTGTTATTCCACATTGACGCTTGAAAAATCGTATAAATTGATACTTGGACATTCCTAATTGTTGTGCAATGTTATCAATATTGAGTTTTTCAGTTAATTGTTGTTTTATTATTTCTTGTGCAAGTGACAACTTATTATCTTCAAATTGAGAAAATAAATGTGTGCTATCAACCTGTAAACTATCTATCAATTTTAAAAATAACCCATAGCACACATCATCTGATTCTTCATTAAAAATTGCAGACGCAAGCCTTAAAATATTACTTTTAATATTTTCATCATAAATAATTGGCTTTTCAAATTGGTATAGCTGATTTAAATTACTAGCTTCTAATAATTGCTCGGGTTTGATGTACAACATAACGTATTCAAGTGTCTGACCATTATATGCCATGCCATCGTGATTTTCCTCTGGGTTAAAGAACATAATTCCATCACTGTGAGATAGTATAAAATCATTTTTTAAGTTATATGCTTGTATCCCATTCAGCGTCACACCAATGGCATATTCTTGGTGAGCATGTGTTTTGTACATAAAATCATCGAATTTTGCATGTAATGCAGTAATATTAATTGCGTTTTTAAATATAAATTCATTCATAGCTACACACCCTCAAAAAATCAGAATTAAAGCCAAACCATAACTGCTGCGTAAATTAAAAATATAGCCATCACGATATTCATACCTATTTCGTGCCGTCTAAGAAAAGTTTGTAATAACGTCCCAAAAATGAGCCAAAGACTAAAAGCAAACATAGCGATTATAGAAGTCACAATAATATAAATAGTTATTATTGAAACAGAACTATAATATGCAAGTACAAAAGTTGGTATTACAGTCATAGTAAAAGTTATAACTTTAGGGTTTAAAAATTGTAATTTAAAGCCTGATTTAAAGGTACCAATGTTCACTTCATCCTGATCATTATCATGTTTCTTAAATAACATATAGACTAAATATAGCATATACAAACTACCTATAACCTTCATAACAATTAACAACTTAGGCATGATAGATACTAAAAAGGTATTTAAAAAGGTAGAAATTATTAATAACGTTAGAAATGCCACTGTAGCACCATAAGTATATTTCAAGCCTGCTTTAGTTCCTCTACTTTTAATCGTATTTAAAATATCAATATTCGTAGGTCCCGGAGTTGCTGTAACTACTAAAGTATATAAAAAGTAAGATAAAACATTCATTTTCCCACTACCTAACTGATTAATTTATATTGTTACCTCAGTTTATAAAATCGTCTTAATTTGAGATAGTACAAAATTGCAGGCATTAAAAAAATATTTTAAATTAGCATGTGCAAAAGATAGTTGCATTATATCACTCAACTTCTATTTTCCTTATCAACAGAAAACGACAATCTCTATCGCAATAGAAATTGTCGCTTCATAATTTTTAATTATGCGTTATTTTATTTAAAAACGGAAAATCTTCTGAACATAATTACTGTTATACCAACAGCCATTAATACGCCAACAAAGAAGTAATCGCGCATAGTATCGATCATACCTGTTTTAGGTAATTGTTTTGTTGATTTTGCATCTTTGGCATTGTTATTTGCTTTGTCTTTTGAGGCTGTTTGTTTGTCAGTTACAGCTTTTTTATTATTGTCTGTAGCTTTTGTTTTATTTTGAGCTGGCGTAGCTACTGCTTTATTGTTTGTTGCTTGTTGCGTTTTGTTACTTGTAGCATTGTCCATAGCTTTCGTTGTTGCTTGTTTAGGCATCTCAGCTGTAGTTTTATTATTCATCTGTTGTTTCGTAGTTGATTGATCCTTGGCATTGCCTTGAGTCGCTTTGTTGTGCATTTGTGATTTAGCCGCTGCCTGTTGCCCTTTGCTATCTTTACTTTGTGATTGCTTCGGTTGCTCTTGTGGTTTTACTTTGGCATCTGCGCCTGTTCCTTGTTGACCGTTATCTACGTTACTCGGTTTATTTACTTTTGGTTCAGGAGCTTGAGCATTTGCTGATTTTTTGTCGGATGACTGTGCTTGCTTATTAACATCTTTAGCTGTACTAGATGATGCATTTTTGTCTTGAGATTGAGCTTGTACTTTATTGGCTTGTGGTGCTTCAGCTTTAACTTGTGGTTGAGCCTTATCCGTAGCTTTTGGCGTTGTCGCTACATCATTCGATTGTTTAGCATTATTTTGTTCCGATGGTGTATCCATAGGCTTAATTTGAGCGTTTGTATTAGGCGTAGATGCTTTAGGTGTCTCGCTTGGTGGCGCTACTTTACTATCATTATCGTTAGTTTGATCAGGTGTTGCTGGTGCCTTTGGTTCAGCAGCTTTATCAGTACTTTGATCTTTCATTGTTGCATCGTTATTATTTTGCGCATTAGCATCTTCAACATCTTTGTTTGGTGCTGCTTTATCACTATCTTGAGTTACACTTTGATCTGGTTGATTTGTGTTGTTATCTTGTGGTTGTTCTGGCGTTGGAACATTATTATTTGGTTGTTCTACATGATCAGATTTTTTAGCATCTGTTGTATTTGTATTAATAACGTCAGCAACTTTATTTTGGTCGTTAGTTTGTGGTTTCACTGGGGTTACTGCTTTTTTATCACTTCCAGACTTAGCTACATTAAATTTCACGTTCGTGAATTTTGTCTCAAAGTCTGGTACATCAATTAAACCAAATGCATTACCAAATTCGTCTGTCGCACTAATATGCGAAAACTTATAACTACCGTCTTCTAAGTCACTTGGAATAGGAATTTCTACATTCACTACCCATTGTCCTTCACTATTACGTTGTACATTACTTAGATCAGCAACTTTATTTAATCCAATTAGGCCTTTATCCGGATCATTTTCAAAACCGACTGATACTTCTTTTAATGTGCTTTTATCCGAAATTTTTAATTGTGCTTTAATCACGTCACCCGGTGCATATGTCTGTTTATCAACCGTCACACTATCAAATTGAGGTAATTCTGTATCAACATTTGATACATTTTTATTAACTACTTTAAATGATAAATCGTTAACATTGAGTGACGTAGGTGCAAGTTCCGGTGCTATCGTTGTGCCATTTTCTGCCGCATCATCTACAATAGCCGCTGAAAATTTGTATGATGTGTCCCCTATTTTGTCTGGAATATTAATTTGAATTGTAACTTTCCATAAGTCATCTCCAATTTTTTCGATGTTCGCTTTATCAGCTACACCACTTAATGCCGGCGTACCAACTTGTGTAGTATTTGTAAAACCGATTGAAGTATCAGCTAGATTGCTTTCATCTTTCACAATTAATGTTGCAATAGCAATTTCTCCAGGTGCATACTCACGTTTATCCATCTTAATGCTTTGAATTTCAGGATTTGTCGTATCTTTCTTCTGTGTAGCTTTAGCCGGTGCGTTAGTAACTGTTTGGCCATTAACACTAGCACTATTGCTATTTTGCTCTGTCGCTGAAGCATTGTTTTGCGCGCTAAATAATAACACACTACTAATAAGTAATGCGCCTGCGCCTTTTGCTAACTTTCTTATACTATACTTAGATATTTCTTGATGTTGTTTCATAGTTGTCCTCCAGTCTTGTATTGAAAGGTATCTCTATTTAATATGATGATATACAAAATTTTATTTTTAGTCAAATTGATAATTTTTTTATCTTAATATTTATTTGTCCGAAAGTGTTACCTGTTTCTATTGTTATAAAAAAGCGTGAGACTTAAGCTTTTTTCGCTCTATAGCCCCACGTTCATTTGTTTTAATTGTTGTTAGTGATTTATTTATATTATTAATATTCTTACAATAATGCCAAAATTAATTGTCTTAATTTATTACAAGCTGGTTCTATATCGTCTTTATTTATATATGAATAAGAAAATCTGATATATTGTTGTGCTTGTCTATCGTATATTTCACCAGGATGAATAATAAGTCCCGCTTCAGTAGCCATATTAAATAACTGCTTCATATCAATCGCATGTTTTAGTTTAAACCATACATAAAATGAACCTTGAGGTTTGTCCCATTCTCCTAAATCAGCCAAATAATTATCCATAGCCGTTAATAATAAATTACGTTTTTCTAGTAATGTGGTCTTTAATTGCGCAACATGTTGTTCATGAAATTGTGGCTGCGATAACCATTGTTGTGCAATGTATTGCGATATAGAACTTGCCCCATAATCACTTTGCATTTTCATATCTGCTAAATGTTTAATAATATGTTTGTTAGCAATAACCCATCCAATACGCAGACCCGGACTGACCGTTTTTGAAAGACTTCCTAAGTAAATAACGTTCTCACTATTTGGCAATGACTTCATCGGGTGCGGACGCGTGTCACCAAACCATAAATCGCCATATATATCGTCTTCAACTATAGGAATACCATTTTGTTGGCATTGATTAATTATTTTCTGTTTTTCTTGCTCGCTATAACTATTTTGGGTCGGATTATGCAATGTAGGTATACAGTAGAAAATACTATTATAATAATTACTGTTGGCGTTAAAAATATTATTAATATGACGTTTAATATAATCGATGTGCAGTGGTTTAATACTAGCGCTAATATTGTTCCACGTGCGTACAGAATGTATATACGATGGTGTTTCAATAATAATATTAGATTGTGGTACTAATAAACCTTCCGCTATTAATTTCAATCCTTGTAAAGCACCTGAGGTAATGCATATTTCATCTACAGTACATATGACACCTTTACTTTTCATATACTGTGCAATCGCTTGCCGTAATTCTAATTTCCCTTTTGCTTCTTCATAATTCGTAGTTAGTTGTAAATTGCCCTCTGACAGAATTTTTTTAAATGCATGATTAGGTATTAAATCTGGCGCTAATTCTCCTGTTCCCATACGAATCATATTGTCGGCAAATTCTAATTCATTAATTTTTTGCACATAATACAAATTATTTTTAGAAGCATTATTACCTATAAAGTCTTGCCATTTCATATTATTAGAAATAAATGCGTTCCAACTTTGATTGGATACATAGACCCCTCTTTTTTCGGAAGTCGCAATAATACCGTAACTTTTCAATATATCTAGCGCTTGTACTACAGTAGATCTATTTACATCATATTTATGTGATAATGACCGTTGTGAAGGTAATTTGTCATTAGGCGCTAACTTCCCATCTTGTATATCATTTACGATATCATCGATTATTTTTTTATATTTTGGTTTTGCCATAATATCAACTCTAATCTGGTTGGTTTTTTTATTTTTAACTGGATGGTTACGTAAAGTTAAAAATATTATAGCATAAGTACAAACATTAACGTCAGTTTGACTTTTCTCTAATCTAAAAGTTGCAATTCGTTAGACTGAAGTGGTTGGTTTAAGAAAGAATTTTAATTATAGGAGCGATTGAGTTATGCTACAACCTATTATTCACGGTTTTTTATTAGCGTTAGGTTTGATATTACCTTTAGGTGCTCAAAATGTATTTGTCTTCAACCAAGGCGCTAATCATAAAAGTTTAATAAAAGCAGCACCTGTTATTATTACGGCTGGTTTGTGCGATACTTTACTTATTAGTCTAGCTGTTCTCGGTGTTTCAGTAGTGCTAGTATCATTTCCAATTTTACAATTGATTGTCTATATTGTTGGTTTTATATTTTTACTTTATATGGCGTGGTCTTTATGGCATGAAGCACCTGCTAGTTTAGAACATTTCGATCCATTAAGTAGTAAAAAGCAAATTGGTTTCGCTCTATCTGTGTCGCTGTTAAATCCACACGCTATTATGGATACAATAGGCGTAATTGGCACGAACGCCGCTCTCTATTCACATGGCGACAAAGTATTATTTAGTTTGGCAACGATTGCTGTATCTTGGTTGTGGTTTATATTTTTAGCTGTAGCAGGCAAAATGTTGGGTTCTATAGATAAGACTGGAAAATATATCGTTATTGTTAATAAACTTTCTAGTTGTATCATTATAATAATTGCTATTCTTATCCTTAAAAATATAATAAAAATAATTATTCATTAAGAATATAACTAAGGGAGTTAATCCACGTACACCATGGGTTAACTCCCTTTTTAACATTGCGTATTTTGTTACAAAACTACATTTTAAGCATTTAATTTTGAATTTCTAATTGAAAAACTAAAGTAAATTATAAATCCTATGATTAACCAAACTACAAATCTAATCCAAGTCGTGACATCTAAATTCAATATTAGAAATGCACAGAAGAAAATGGAAAGAAGCGGTACTATTGGTACTAATGGACATTTAAATTTTCTATCTATATTAGGTGCTGTCTTACGTAAAATTAAAATAGATACAGATACTAATATAAATGCCGATAACGTACCGATACTTACCATCTCTGACAATGTTTCTATAGAGAAAAGTGCACCTAATAAACCAGCTGAGATACCAAATATCCACGTAGCGATAAAGGGTGTATTAGTTTTATTATTAACAATTGAAAATACTTTAGGTATGAGTCCATCTTTAGACATTGCGTAAGCAACTCTCGTTTGACCGTATAACATTACTAACATAACTGTAGTCATACCAAGAATAGCCCCTACGTCAATAACACCCGATATCCAATTTTGATTCGTGTATTTCAACACTGCCGAAATAGGATGCGCTTCATATTGAGCAAACATTTTAAACGGTACCACACCAGTCATTATTAATGACACACAAACATATAAAATTGTACAAATCACTAAAGAAATTATTATCCCTTTAGGCATAGTCTTAGCAGGGTTGATTGTTTCTTCAGCACTAGACGAAACTGCATCAAAACCTATAAATGCAAAAAATACTGTTGCTGCAGCAGCAAAAACACCTGAAAAACCATAAGGTAAAAATGGAGTTAAATTATCTGGTTTAACATAAAATATTGCCACAACAATAAACAAGAGTATTACAGCAACTTTTATGAATACCATTATATTATTTACTTTTTTCGTCTCTCTAATACCTATAGAAATAAGTGTCGTAACTAACATGACAATAATAAAAGCAGGTAAATTGAATATACCTTTTTCGTTATTAGCTGTAGTAACGCCGAGTGGTGCAGTTAGTTGTTCAGGAATATGTATACCTAATCCTACTAATAACGAATTGAAGTACCCAGACCAACCAACTGAAACAGTACTAACCCCTAACATATATTCTAGGGCTAAATCCCAACCAATAATAAAAGCGAAAATCTCACCTAACGTTGTGTAGGTATACGTATACGCCGAACCAGAAATCGGCACCATAGAAGCGAATTCTGCATAACATAAAGCTGTAAATAAACATGCTAAAGCTGCAATGACAAATGATAACATCAGGCCTGGTCCTGCTTTTAAAGCACCCGTCCCTGTTAAAACAAAGATACCCGTTCCTATAATCGCCCCTATACCTAAGAAAACTAAATCAAAGGTATTCATACTCTTTTTTAATTTCGTATGTTTTTGCGAAATTACTGTAGTGATATCCTTTTTTCTTAATATATTCATAGTTGTTGTTCCTTTCTTGCTGTGAAATTAATCTATTTATATGAATAAATATCTCGATATAATAAGCTGAATATTCCGACAATTATATATATATATTTTACATCTATGGTTTTCTGCAAACCGCTAATTTATTTTAAAATAAACAACGTAACAATTACTAAAATACCGAGATATCTAAACCATATTATTAAATTATATCGATAGTAAGAAGCTTTATTTTTACTAAATCAGAATATATATTTACTTCTTTCATAAATTCATATTACAACTAAGCACTTTATTTTTTGGCTATAAATGTAGTTTGAAAACTTAATATAGGCGCATTTACCTTTTAGTAACCTACCATCAATATAAAAGAGTCTAGCGATAATATAATATCCTAGACTCTTGTTGAGCATCGTATTTATGACTCACCATCTACAAATTAAGATGAGCTATAGTAAATTCATTCTTTGACCATCACCTAGTGTAATGACAAATGATCACGCAACGTCGTAGTCGTATAGTCGTGACGGTATAAGTTACGTTTTTGCAATTCCGGCACAATATATTCTACGAAATCTTCTAAACTTTCCGGTAACGTAGGTGGCATTAAATTAAATCCATCGGCCACCCCATCATTAAACCAATGTTCCATCTCATCCACGATTTGTTCAGGTGTTCCTATTAACGTTAAATGTCCGCCACCAGCACTAATATATCCTAATAATTCACGTACAGTCGGTTGTTTTTCTTCAATAATAGCTAATATCGTTTCATAACGTCCAATAGGTCCTTCAAATTCATGTACAGAAGGTAACGCTGGCACAGGTTCATCTAATGGCCATGCTGAACAATCTTGTTGAACGAAAAAGCTTAATTGTTTCAATGCTTTTGCTATTGGCATCTGCTTATCTAAATATGCTTTTTTGGCTAATGCTTCTTCATAAGTACGCCCAACATAAGTTACTAAACCTGGAAAAACTTTAACGTAATCTTGTCTATTCATTTCCTCTAACTGGGCATCTAACTTTTGGCGATAATTACGCGCTTGTGCTAAATTCCAAGATACTGAATAGACGGCATCTGCATATTTAGCGGCAAGTGCAATGCCTTGTTTCGAAGCACCTGCTTGCATTGCCACCGGTTTACCTTGCGGACTTTGAGGCGTCGTCAATGGTCCTTGCACATGATAATGCGTGCCCGAATGATCAATCGGTTTAATTTGTTGTGCATCAATCAGTTCACCTGTAGCACGATTATATACTAATGCTTTCTCATCCCATGACACCATCAATTTATTCATCACTTGCGCAAATTCATCTGCCTTCCCGTAACGTTCTGAATGATTAGGCAATTTCGCCATACTATGATTCATCGCTTCTAAATCTGTCATCGAAGTCACTAAGTTCCATCCTACACGACTGCTCGTAATATGATCTAAACTTAAAAGTTGTCTTGCCACTGTAAATGGATTAGCAAAACTACTCGAAATTGTAGCGACTAAACCTACATGCTTGGTTACTTGAGAAATAGCAGTTAAATTAATTAAAGGATCGTACCAAAATGATGGCATATCACTATTATCAGAAACTTGTAATGCTTGATTATCTGCAAAGAATACAGCATCAAAATAACCTTTTTCAGCAAGTTGTGCTAACGACTGATAATACGCAATATCACCAATGCGCTCAACTAAAGAATCTTCCATTAACCATGCACCAGAATGATGACCACAACCAATTAACAGCACTCCAATATGAAGTTGACGTTTATCCATAAAATATACTCCTTTACCTCACTATGTTTTAGTTCATTGTTAAGCCACCATCGACAGTGTAATTTTGACCGGTAATACCGCGTGCATTATCTGAAGCTAAAAAGGCAACCATATGCGCAACATCTTCTGGTGTTGTCACTTGGCGTAACGGCGTCGTTTGCGCAATAATATCAAACACTTCAGGCGTTGTAACAGCACTCGCGTCAGTTGTTTTTAATAATCCTCCTGAAACGACATTTGCCGTAATGCCATATTGACCTAATTCAGCCGCTATGTTGCGAGTAAAGCCAATTAATCCAGCCTTCGCCGTCGTATATTGGTGATAAGGTACGACTGGGTTTTGGTATAGGTTCGTGCCAATACTAATAATACTACCTTGTTTACGCTCTTTAAATTGTGGCACGACACTTTGAGTAACATTAAATGCAGCTTTTAACGTCCCATCTATTTGTTGTTGATAATCTTCCCATGTTAATTCAGTAAATGATTGTTGCGCAGTGGGATCAAATTTAAAATCTACGAGCGCATTGTTTACTACCACATCAATTTGACCAAAATGTTTAGTTCCTTGTGCAATCATTTTATCTACCGCTTCACGTTGAGTTACATCAGCTTGAATAGCAATCGCGTTATCAGAGCCCAATTCTGCCACTAAATCTTGTGCCGCTTGTTCACTATGACAGTAATTAATAATTACCTGCTGACCTTGCTCCACTAATGTTTTAACGATTGTTGCTCCTAAACCTTTACTACTGCCTGTTACTAAAATCACTTTCGACATAATATTTCACTCCTATAGTTTGATTTATAATTAAAATTTGCCACGCCAACGTGTCTTTGTAGTGTCAAAACAACAAAAACGCGACCTCCGAATATGGAAGCCGCGTCAAAAAATATCTTTATATATAATAAAGCACCAGTGCTTAAATTACAGTTTGACGAACACACTTCCCTACGCTAGTTCCAACTAGATCAGGTTCAAAGGGTTTGAGGACATCCTCATCTCAGTGCAAAAATGACACCCCTAGTGGTTATTTAATTATTACTTTAAATGTATGTTCTTCGTTACATAATGTCAAGTTGCCTCTGTCATACTTATAAATTTACAATATACCTATCATTTTATAATTTTGTTAAAACAAAACTCTTTAGATTATAAGTTTTTATTATTATGAACTATTAAAACTTTTACATCAATTTTACACTGTGTTATATTCTATGTAAGGGCTTACATATTCGAAAGGAGGCAGTCTTCCTATGAGAACTTGTGATGTTATGCAATGAAAATTATTACAGCAAAAGAATTAAAAAATTTAGTAAAAAGTCATGACACCATTGCCCTTTCAGCATTGTCAGTAGGTAATTTACCAGTAGAAATACTGAAGCATCTTATTGACTATTATGATGAAACTCAACAACTAGACAACTTAACAATTATGATTGCTAATGATATTAGTGATTACGTTGGAGACGGCGTCGATTTAGACGCATTTATTAAACGTAATATGATAAAACGTTTAATATCAAGCATTATAGTAGCCTCACCCGCTACAATCTCAGCAATAAAAAATAATGAACTAGAAGCCTACTTTTTACCTCAAGGCGTGATGACGACGAATTATCGTAATCAAACTTTCGCCAGTCCAGGTACAATAACGACGATAGGCTTACATACAACGGTAGACCCTAGATATACGGGTGGTAAGGCAAATGATCGCACGAGTGAGGACTTAGTACAATTAACGGAAGTAAATGGTAAAGAATACTTACTTTACCAATTTCCTGAAGTTGATGTAGCCCTGTTACGAGGAACTTACGCAGATCGACAAGGTAACATTTATATGGATCATGAGGCACATCTTAGCGAAGCATATAGTGTTGCTGCTGCAGCACATAGAAATAACGGTAAAGTGATTGTACAAGTTAAAGCCGTTGTTGAAGATGGTAGCTTTAAACCAACAGATGTATTTATACCTAGCGCCTTAGTAGACTATGTTATGGTAAACGACAATCCACGTTACCATAAACAAGTTGTTCAAACGTATTATGACCCTGCGTTATCAGGACATTATAAAGTGTTAGAAATGCCTGGACCATACATTAAAATGAGTTCACGCAAAGTCATCTTACGACGGGCGGCACAATTTTTAACAAGTGGCGATATGGTCAGCATTGGATTTGGTATAAATAATGAATTATCTAATTTATTAGTCGAAGAAGATGTACGTGATTTAGTACATCTCAATATCGATACGGGCGTCTTTGATGGTTATATCGGTAGCAATGACTACTTGAGTATGCACTACAATTTAAGCGCACGTATGCGTCACGAAATGACATGGGATTTTATTTATAACGGTGGACTAGACATTGCATATTTGAGCTTTGCTGAAATAGACCAACAAGGTAATGTAAACGTCTCTTCATATGGTAATAAATTAAATGGCTGCGGAGGCTTTATAGACATAAGCCAAACCGTCGATACCATTGTTTTTTCTGGCTCATTGGTTGTCGGGGGTCAACTAGATTGTGTACATAACAAATTAGTCATCAACGAAGAAGGTAAGGCTACTAAATTTGTAGACGAAGTTCGCAACGTAGATTTTAATGCCGAATACGCACTATCCAAAGGTCAAACTGTTTATTACGTGACTGAGCGCGCGGTATTCCAACTGACAAATTCAGGTTTGAAATTAATCGAAATCGCACCAGGTGTAGACATAGATAGAGATATATTAGCGAATATGTCATTTAAACCGATTGTTCCTGACGACATTGGTTTAATGGATGCTAGTATGTTTCAAGAACATTGGGGTAATTTACACAAGTCGTTAGGGAGCAATAGTTAACCGAATACAAGGGGGTATAAACTATGAATTTCGATTGGATTAAGACAAGAGCAATATTTGAAGAAGAGAAACCTGCAATTATAGACCCAGCTAAGGGTACTGAATGGACATACCAACAGTTAAATATACGTGCTGAGAATCTCGCTTCTCATTTATGTGAACAAGGCACAGAACGCGGCGATGTTATTGGTATATTTGCACCTAATGATGTGGCAATTCTAGATGTCTTATTTGCCTCAATAAAATCAGGGACCGTGTTCTTACCAATTAATTGGCGTTTAAATCCTGAAGAAATTGCAACCGTTGTTGAAGATTCAGGCGTAACAAAAATATTTTATGAAACAAAACACTTATCGTCACTTACTAAAATAGATGAATCTCTGTTATATATGGATATTAACGCTCAAGAATATAACGATATCGTTGATCCATCACATCATAACCGATTTGATAGCGTTGAATTGCAAGGTGATGACTTAGCATCGTTATTATATACAAGTGGTACTACGGGCGTGCCTAAAGGTGTTATGTTCTCACATGATTCATTCGTTAGTAATGGTATTAATTTAAATCATACACACCCAACCTATCCAACAGACGTTACAATCGTCGCTTTACCTATGTTCCACGTGTTTGGTTTTAATGATTTAACTTTACCAGCGCTATTTAATGGAGGCACATTAGTTTTACAGCGTTATTTCAATGCTGAAGAGCTAAACAGTCTTATGATGGAATATAAACCTGACTATATGTTGCTTATTCCAACAATGTTATATGCAATGCTTGTAGCAAAAAACTTTAACCCGGAAGCTTATCAAAGCGTGCGCTACTTAATTCAAGGTGGATCACCTCCACTACCTGCAGTACAAGCAAAATTACTAGACATGAACATTGCGCTTATTAATGGTTATGGTCTAACTGAAGCACCAATCGTTTCTGTAAATACTGTAAGCAATTCAAAAGTTAAACCTAAATCAATCGGGCATCCAGTCATCTTTACTGAAGTACGTATTTTCGATGATGATTTCAATGAAGTTGAACCAGGAGAAATTGGCGAATTAGGCGTACGTGGTAAAAACGTTACACCAGGCTATTGGAATAAGCCAGAAGCTACAGCGAAAAGTTTCCATGATAATTTCTTTTTAACTGGGGACCTCGCGACAATTGATGAAGATGGCGATGTTTATATCGTTGACCGTAAGAAAGAGATGATTATTACAGGTGGCGAAAACGTACTGCCATCAGAAGTTGAAGCGGTATTATCAGAACATCCATTGGTAGCACAATGCGTAGTTGTTGGATTTACAAGTCCAAAATATGGCGAATCCGTATCGGCTGCAGTCGTGTTAACTGAGGAAGATGATAATTTCGAAGAAAAATTAGACAAGTTCGCACGTGAAAAGCTTGGCGGTTATAAAGTACCTAGAATGTACTTAAGTATAAACCATATGCCTTTAAACTCAACATCTAAACCAGATAAACTTGCTTTACAACAACGTATGAATGAAAAAGCAGAGAAATTGCACCAAGGAGACGAATTGGCATAACAACATCATCATGTAAAACTTTAAAAATTTTTACTAATAAATGTAAGCGTTATCATAAATATTATTGGAGGTTTTATTATGTCTACAAAAACTGAAATATTAAAAGAATTATATCCAGAAGATACGTTAAATATATCTAAAGAGCTCACTGAAGGTGAAGTTAAATTTTTAAAACAATTAGATGATATGTTGGAAAATAATTATCGTGATTCAATTAATGACCATTGGGCTAATGCTACGATTCCAGAAGGTTTCTTCGAAGAATTAGGCAAATTAAATTATTTTAATAATCCCCTACTCTTTGAAGGCCGTGGTGATGCGAAAACAACAAGCCAAATGTTCCAATTTTTCTTATCTTATACAGTAGCGAGATTTGATGTCTCACTCGTCACTTTATTAGGTGTACACCAAGGTTTAGGACATAACGCGTTCTTATTTGGTGGTAGTAAAGAACAAGTGGCCTATTACGTGCCAAAATTACAATCTCATGAATTACGTACTTGTTTTGCATTAACAGAACCAAACCATGGCTCTGACGTTGCAGGCGGTTTAGAAACAGTTGCAACAAAAGATGGAGATAAATGGGTTTTAAACGGTGAGAAGAAATGGATTGGTGGCGCACATTTATCAGATGTTATACCAGTATTTGCAGTCGATGCCGAAACTAAAAAACCAAAATGTTTCATCGTTCGTCCTGAACAAGAAGGCGTAGAGATTGATATTCTTCAAAATAAAATCGCCTTAAAAATTGTGCCTAACGCGCATATTAAATTAACAAATGTCGTCGTTGAAGAACAAGAACGTCTACAAAACATTAATAGTTTCAAAGATGTAGCAAAAATCCTTTATTCAACTCGTGCTGGTGTAGCGTATATGTCGACTGGCGCAATGGCCGGAGCTTTACGTGCCACTTTAAAATACGTTAAAGAACGTAAACAATTCGGTAAAGAAATTAGTAAGTTCCAATTAATACAAGAAAAATTAGCTATGATGCAAGGTAACTTATCACAAGCAATGGCCATGTCGGCACAACTTGCACGTATGCAAGCAAACGGTGAGTACGATGAAGTTGCAACATCAACAGCAAAAATGATGAACTCATTACGCTTCAGAGAATCTGCGGCAATGGGTCGTGGCATCACAGGTGGTAACGGCATTTTAGCTGAATACGACATCGCAAGATTTTTCTCAGACGCAGAAGCAATTTACACATATGAAGGTACACACGAAGTGAATGCTTTAGTTATCGGTAGAGCTCTTACTGGCGACTCTGCATTTATCTAATATGACTAATTAATAATCACTTGGAGGTATTTATATGACTATACGCAAAGCAACAGTATTAGGTGCTGGCACAATGGGCAGTCAAATTGCTGCCCTATTCGTAAATGCTGGTTTGAAAGTAAAATTGTTAGATATCGTAATAGATGACAATGATCCAAATAAAATATCTAAAAAAGCATACGAAACAATTACCAATAAAAAAAGACCGATGTTATTTAATTTAGACTACGCTTCTAATTTAACTTACGGTAACTTTAATGAAGATTTAGCTCATGATGATGCAGACATTTATATCGAAGCCGTCAAAGAAGACGTGGACGTTAAACATCAAATTTGGCAACAAGTGCAACAAAATGCTAAAGAAGGTGCAATCTTTGCAACGAACACTTCAGGTATTCCAATTGAATCTATCGCGCAAGCGTTCAATGACGATACTAGACAAAGATTTTTAGGATTACATTTCTTTAACCCACCACGCATTATGAAATTAGCGGAAATCATCCCTAATGAACATACTGCAAACAGTGTTATTGAAAGTGTTAAATCCTTTGCAGAAGAAATATTAGGTAAAGGTACTGTCGTAGCAAATGACGTTGCAGGCTTTGTTGCAAATAGAGTTGGTACTCAATCTATGAACGACGTTATGTATAGAGCAGAACAACAAGGTTTCTCTATTACAGAAGTAGATGCACTAACTGGACGTGCTATCGGCAGACCTAACACTGGTACTTATGGGCTTACTGATTTAGTTGGTCTTGATATTGCTCAAACCGTGACTGAAGGTATGCGTCGAGTGCCTGAAGAGCAACCTTACTTCAAGGAAGTTCAATTAAGTAAAAAACTTTTCGAAGCTGGCGCATTAGGTCGTAAAACAAAACAAGGTTTTTATAAGAAAGAAAATAAAAAACGACTTGTCTTAGACCCTGAAAAAAATGAATATGTAGAACCACAACAGCCTACATTCAATATATTAGGCCAATTCAGTAAAGATTTAGTTCATAACTTAGACGTTATTTTTAACGCAACTGACGATGCCGGTAAATTTTTATGGGAAACGTTAAGAAATAACTTCTACTACGCGGCAATTAATGTACCAAAAGCAGCGGCCGACTTTAAAGATATAGACCGTGCTATCGTTTGGGGCTTCAATTGGAAAAAAGGACCATTCCAATTATGGGATTTAATGGGCTTTGACCGAGTTAAAGAACGTATTAAAGACGAAATTGGCGATCTACCTGACTGGGTCGACAAGCAACAAGGTTCATTTTATGCTGAAAATGAATCTATAGAACGCGTAACTGATGTTTCTAACTTTATCGACAGTGAGATTTGGAACAAAGACGATTCAAACTTATCTGTAGCAAATAAAGATCAACTATTA
Organism: Staphylococcus kloosii; assembly: GCF_003019255.1. Lineage (NCBI taxonomy): Bacteria > Bacillati > Bacillota > Bacilli > Caryophanales > Staphylococcaceae > Staphylococcus > Staphylococcus kloosii. Next base: position 553,596 of record NZ_CP027846.1, on the reverse strand, counting down.
TTAAAACTACAAAGTAAAAATAACGTTATTACAAACCAATTTGTCGAAGATTTAAACGACGCCATCGACACGCTAGAAAACGGCGATTACACAAGCATGGTGATCTATGCTGATGGCAATAATTTTAGTGTCGGCGCGAACTTGTACATGATGAAAAAAGCTCACGAAGATGGCGCTGTAGAAACGGAAGTTAAATCTGCAGTCGAAAGACTACATTATGTGTTTAGTCGTTTAAAATATGCACTAAAACCTATCGTTACTGCGACACAAGGTAAAACTTTAGGTGGTGGTTGTGAACTCGTAATGCATTCACCTTTCGTAGTAGCTTATAGCGAAACGTATATAGGTTTAGTCGAAACTGGCGTTGGCCTATTACCAAGTGGTGGCGGACTTGCTGAGCTAGCTACTAGAGTATTAAGTGCCGATCATCAAAAAGATGATAAGCAAGCTACAATGGCCAAGATTTTGATGAATATTGGTCTAGCCAAAGTGGCAACTAATGCGCATGAAGCTGTCAGATACGGCTATTTAAAAGAGACTGATACAATTATTATGAATAAAGAAAAACGTATCGAAATCGCACTTAAACGTGCACGTTACGAATCTGAAACAAATTACATGCCTGCACCAAAAGAAAACTTTATCGCTTTAGGTAAAGACTTTAAAGCATTGGCACAAGGTCAATTAGATGCACAACGCTTAGGTCACTTTATTAGCGATTACGATTATGAAATCACGCTTAAAATCGCAGACATCTTAGCTGGCGGTGATTTACCACGTAATACCTATGTGAACCAACGCTACTTACAAAATTTAGAAAAAGCTGGATTTGTTGAACTACTACAAAATAGTAAAACATATGACAGAATTTCTCATATGTTAAAAACAGGCAAACCATTACGCAACTAATTAAAAGTAAGAGAAGAGAGGATGAAGTGAAATGCGAGATGCATATATCGTAGCTTATGGTCGTTCGGCAGCAAGTAAAGCTAAAGGAGGTGCCATGTATCATGACAGACCGGATGACGTGGCAGCGCAAGTACTTAAAGGCGTGCTTAACCGTGTAGATGGTCAATTTGATCCAAGTATGGTTGAAGATGTTATCGTTGGTAACGCCTTCCCTGAAGGTTTACAAGGTCAAAATATTGCACGTACTATCGCCCTATTAGCTGGTATGCCAGATAGTGTACCTGGTCAAACAGTAAATCGTTATTGTTCATCAGGTTTACAAACAATAGCTACTGCAGCAAACCAAATTAAAGCAGGTCAAGGCGACATTTTAGTCGCAGGTGGCGTGGAATTAATGAGTGCAGTGCCTATGGGAGGAAATGAACAAACAAACAACCCAACTTTACAAGATGAAGACCGTGGTGTTTCTTATCCTATGGGCTTAACGGCAGAAATGGTGGCAGAAACATATAAAGTTTCACGTGAAGACCAAGATGCATACGCCGTTCAAAGTCATCAACGTGCTAAAGCGGCACAAGATGCTAATAAGTTTGATGATGAAATTATACCGATTGAAGTTAATGACGTGAGTTATGACAGCAATGGTCCGGTAGTATCCAAGGTTCAATTTAAGACAGACGAAATGATTCGTCCAGATACTAATATAGAAGACTTAGCACAATTGCGTACTGTATTTAAGGCAGACGGCACAGTGACTGCTGGTACTTCTGCACCATTAACAGATGGCAGTGGCTTTGTAGTACTTATGTCAGGTGATAAAGTCAAAGAATTAGGCGTGACACCGATTGCGCGTTTCGTTGGCTTCAAAGCTGTTGGCGTTGATCCTAAACTCATGGGTATAGGTCCAGCATATGCTATTCCAGAAGTACTTAAGGAAACTGGATTATCTATTGATGATATTGATTTAACAGAGTTAAATGAAGCTTTTGCCTCACAAACACTCGCATCAATGAGAGAAACTGGATTAGATGCAGAAAAGACAAACGTTAACGGCGGTGCTATTGCCTTAGGTCATCCACTTGGAGCTACTGGCGCTATGTTAACAGGTCGCTTATTATCAGAGATGAAAAAACGACCAGATAGTAAATACGGCATGGTAACGATGTGCATCGGTGTCGGCATGGGTGCAGCTGGTATTTTCGAGTATGTACGTTAAATTGTAATTATCTCTAATAGGAGCAAGAGTCTGAGACATATATTGTCTTCAGGCTCTATTTTTATTGGCAGTAGATGACTGCATTGAAAATGTGCTTATATCAAGCTGTTTTCAACTCTAGTCATCCTTGCCAGGATGGGACTACAAAATCTTCTTATAAATATAAGATTTTTGTCCTACTCCACCTTTTATATTCAGGGTCTGTATTTGGATTGCTATTTTTTAGTTTAAAAAAGAGAACTGACATACATCAGTTCTCAGTAATCCCAATTTATCTATCCCAATATCTAGCACGGTCAAATGCTTTAACGATTGTTTCTGGATCGTCTGAAATAAAGACACCTGGCGCATCTAATTTTAATTTAGCTGCTTTTAATTGCTCTGCAGCTTGTTTATTAAATACTAATGGTTTGTTGTGTTTATATGACATTTCTGCAAATGCTTCTGCATCTGGATTTAAGTCTGAACCATCTGATAACACAATTAAGCTATCAAATAACGTAGGATGTGCTGTTGCATAAGTTTCAGTAACACCAAAGTCTTCATCTATATCTTTAGGTTGTTTACCTACAAACGCATAGTTTAATCCTTGTTGAGTAAATGTTTTAGCATAAGATTTTAACGTATCTTCTGAAATGTCACCATTTAATAATACAGCTACTGAATGGCCTGGCAATGGAATATCAAATTTTTCCATAGTTAATTTACTATCTGAAGCATTAGACTCTACTTCTTCATTTTCTTCAGGTACTTTAACACCAACATTTTCTGCGACAGATTGTGCTAACTTTCTATCAACTTTGTTAAGTTGACTAACTGCATTTTCCTTAACCATGATAGATTTACACATACCTATTTCGAATGAGAAACCATCAACCATATGTTGATACTCATCTTCTGTTAAACTATTTAGATATAATTTAGGTTGAGAATAATAATCTTTGAAACTTTCACTACGTTTTCTAATTTTTCTACCTTCAACCTTTTCTTGATAATGTTCATAACCGCCCTCTTCTTTTGAAGTAGTATGAGGGTCATTATCATTTAACGCATTATTATGATATGAAGTTTGTCCCTTATGGACATTTTGTTGATGCATTGCATCACGTTGGTTATTGTGAACTTCATTCACTGGTCTATTAATTGGAATTTGGTTAAAGTTTGGACCACCAAGACGTGAAATTTGAGTATCTGTGTATGAGAATAAACGACCTTGTAATAATGGGTCATTTGAGAAATCAATACCAGGCACAATGTGACCAGGATGGAACGCAGCCTGTTCAGTTTCATCGAACACGTTGCTGACGTTTTGATTTAAAGTCATTTTACCAACACGTTGTACTGGCACTTGATCTTCAGGCCAAATTTTTGTTGGGTCTAAAATATCAAAATCAAAATCAAATTCTTGATCTGGTGTAATGATTTGTAAGCCTAATTCCCATTCAGGGTAGTCGCCTTTTTCGATTGACTCATATAAATCTTTACGATGGAAGTCTACATCTTTACCATGTAAGATTTGCGCTTCGTCCCATACAAGTGATTCTAAGCCTTGTAATGGTTTCCAATGGAATTTCACGAAATAAGATTGACCTTCACTGTTAACTAAACGGAACGTGTGCACCCCAAAACCTTCTATTTGTCTAAAGTTTTTAGGAATACCTCTGTCGCTCATTGCCCACATCGCTGTATGCGTTGATTCAGGGTTTTGTGCAAAGAAGTCCCAGAATGTATCATGTGCTGAACCACCTTGAGGTATTTCGTTATGCGGTTCTGGCTTCACTGCATGGATTAAATCTGGGAACTTAATTGCATCTTGAATAAAGAATACTGGAATGTCATTACCGACTAAATCAAATATACCTTCATCAGTATAAAATTTCGTCGCAAAGCCACGTACGTCTCTTACTGTGTCTGGAGAACCTTTTGACCCTTGGACAGTTGAGAATCTTACAAATACTGGTGTCGTTTTCTCAGGATTTGTTAAAAAATCTGCATACGTATATTTTGATAAATCTTCATATACTTGGAATTCACCATGAGCACCGAAACCACGTGCGTGTACGATACGCTCTGGAATACGTTCATGGTCAAAATGCATTATTTTTTCTCTAAAATGAAAGTCTTCTAATAAACTTGGGCCACGTTCACCTACCGTTAAAGTATTTTCGTCTTCACTCACTTTAACCCCATTATTCGTAGTCATCGCTTTGCCGTCATTATTCTTTTCATTCTTTTTAAGTTGGTCGAGTTTTTTATTTGTCATAATAATCCTCCTTTTAATTTTTAAATACCCTGTACATTTATGGAAAAACTGAAAATTGTATTACATAATTGTGAAATTAATATATTGTGGCAATCATATTTTGTTTCCATCTAAATTTATGATTATAGATGATTAAAAAATAACTTTAAATTTGTTTTGTTTATTAATCTCTTAAAACGTAGTATTTAAGGTGATTTTCACCTTTTCTTTTATATAATTTGCCCAAAGATATTTGAATTATTAAAAAAAGAATGGCAATATATGAAAAAACAAAGTATTATGAAAGCGCATACATTTTTAATGTTAAGGGGAAAAGATATGGAAGATAAATTACAAAGAGCACTTAGTAATAGACATATTCAATTAATTGCGATTGGGGGCGCAATTGGTACAGGACTTTTTTTAGGTGCAGGTGAGTCAATCCACCTCACTGGGCCTTCAATATTGTTTACGTATATGATTGTAGGCTTGGCCCTATTTTTATTTATGCGTGCAATGGGAGAAATGTTATTATCTAACACAAAATTTAATTCCTTTGCCGATATCACAAATGAATTTGTAGGACCATGGGCAGGATTCATTACAGGTTGGTCTTATTGGTTAACTTGGATCGTTTCTGGAATGGCCGAAGTAACTGCCGTGGCAAAGTATGTGTCTTACTGGTTCCCGGAAATTCCAAACTGGTTAACTGCATTAGCTTGCGTGTTGTTACTTATGGCTTTCAATTTAACGAGTGCTAAGTTATTTGGTGAATTGGAATTTTGGTTTGCCATTATCAAAGTATTTACTATCGTGGCACTCATTATTATAGGCGTCATTCTTGTAATTATGGCTTATAAAACACCATATGGGACATCGAGCTTCACAAATATATATAGTCATGGTGGTATGTTCCCTCACGGTATTTCAGGTTTCTTAATGTCATTCCAAATGGCTATTTTCTCTTTCCTAGGTATTGAAATGATAGGGATAACTGCAGGTGAAACGAAGAACCCTCATAAAACGATTCCACAAGCTATTAATAACGTACCTATTAGAATATTGTTATTCTATGTTGGAGCGATAGCAGTCATTATTTCAGTTATTCCATGGAATCATTTGAGTCCTGATGACAGTCCATTCGTTAAAGTGTTTGGCTTAGCAGGTATTCCCTTCGCAGCAGGGATTATTAACTTCGTCGTCTTAACTGCAGCCGCATCAGCTTGTAACAGTGGTATTTTCGCAAATAGTCGTACATTGTTTGGTTTAGCTGACAGAAAGCAAGCGCCACCGAAGTTCCAAACGACTAATCGTAAAGGCATACCTTTTATCGCTATTTTAATTACTTGCGGTATGATTTCTATTTCGGTATTGCTAAATTATTTAATTCCAAACGCAACGACTGTGTTTGTTTATATTTCAACAGTCTCTACGGTATTGAATATTTTTATTTGGACACTTATTACTTTTGCATATTATAGATATACTAAAAAAAGACCTGAAGAACACAAAAACAGCAAGTTCAAACTACCTGGCGGACGTGTAACGTCAATTGTTATCATTATCTTCTTTATCTTTATATTCGGTGTCTTATTAGTTAACCCAGATACACGTACAGCTGTCTACTTCACACCAGTATGGTTAATTATTTTGTCACTCATGTATCTCAAATATTCGAGAGAAAAAGCAAAAGAATATCATGAACAAAATAAATATTAATTAACTTTGCGACCACACATGATTTAAATGTGTGGTCATTTATTTGTAATCGTCATTTTAAAAACTATACTCATTAAAAAGTTTATAACTTTCAAGAAAGGCTATATAGTACAAATAACTTTTTAGCTTTATATATATAAATTGCCTGTTACATTAACAAACTTATGTATGTTATCATGGCTCAATATTATATATAAAATTTGATCACCTCAGATAGGCAAAAGTAGTTTATTTTACTAGGAGGTATTATTATGAGTTGGGAGAATAAAGACACTAACGAGGGGCAAGATTTACGTATTAAGAGTAAGGTGATTAGCGAAGGCGTTAATCGTACACCAAACCGATCTTACTTACGTTCACTAGGTTTTGAAGACGAAGATTTTCAAAAACCGATGATTGGTGTTGCAAGTACTTGGAGTGAAGTAACGCCTTGTAATGTACATATCGATGGGCTGGCTCGCGCTACAAAAAGAGGTATTAGTGAAACAGGCGCCAATCCATTAATCTTTAATACCATTACTGTTTCTGACGGTATTTCAATGGGTACGGATGGCATGCGTTTTTCATTACCAAGCCGAGAATTAATCGCAGACTCTATCGAATCAGTTGTAAGTGCCGAAAATTTAGATGGTGTTGTAGCAATTGGTGGCTGTGATAAAAATATGCCTGGTTGCATGATTGGTATAGCACGTCTCAACTTACCTGCCGTTTTCGTTTATGGTGGTACAGTATTACCTGGGAAATTAGACGGCAAAGATTTAGACGCAGTATCTGCATTCGAAGGCGTTGGTCAATATAACAATGGTGAAATCGATGACAAACAATTGCATAAAGTAGAATGTAACGCGTGTCCTGGAGCTGGCTCTTGTGGTGGTATGTTCACAGCTAATACAATGTCCTCTGCTATTGAAGCGATGGGTATGAGTTTACCTGGAAGTGCTTCTCACCCTGCCGTATCGGCAGATAAAGCAAAAGATAGTCGTGCTGCCGGCAAAGCTGTGTATAACTTACTTGAAAAAGGTATTTATCCAAAAGATATTATGACAAAAGAAGCATTTGAAAATGCTATAACTGTTGCGATGGCACTCGGTGGTTCAACTAACGCTATTTTACATTTATTAGCTATTGCGCATACGATCGAGGTTGACTTAGACTTAGATGATTTCGAAAAAATTCGTCAACGCGTACCGCATATCGCCGATTTACGTCCAAGCGGTAAGTATGTCATGTCACATCTAAATGATGTTGGTGGCGTACCTGGCGTAATGAAATTATTACTTGATAAAGGATTAATTCATGGAGATTGCTTAACAGTCACTGGCAAAACGGTTGCTGAGAACTTAGCCGAAGAAGAAGAGCTTACAGACAATAAAGAAATAATAAACTTTGACGAACCTAAACACCCTACTGGCCCACTTGTTATTTTAAAAGGTAATTTAGCGCCAGAAGGTGCCGTTGCCAAAATTTCAGGTCTTAGCGAAACATATATTAAAGGGCCAGCCAAAGTATTCGATACTGAAGATGCTGCCACTAAGGCTATCTTAAATAACAAAATCAAACCTGGTGATATTGTCGTTATTAGATACGCCGGGCCTAAAGGCGGACCTGGTATGCCTGAAATGTTATCCGCCTCTTCAATCTTAGTCGGTAAAGGTTTAGGCGAATCTGTAGGCTTATTAACTGATGGTCGTTTCTCTGGCGGTTCACACGGCTTAGTTATTGGTCATGCGGCGCCTGAAGCACAAGTTGGTGGTCCAATGGCATTATTAGAAGAAAATGACACAATCACGATAGACGCAGAAAATCGTGAAATCACATTCGATGTTTCAGATGAAGAACTTGAACGTCGTAAAGCGAATTGGACACAGCCAGAACTAAAAGTATCACGTGGTACTTTATACAAATATGCAAAACTCGTATCTTCAGCCTCAAAAGGTGCGATTACAGATTAATATTGCATAGACATCGTGGTCTTGTTACAAACGTTACTATTCAAAAGTATGACTTTTGGTAGTAACGTTTTTTTGTAAATAATTTACCTCAAAAAGTTTACAAGTTTATGTTAGTTACTCGTTATTTAGTGATATGTATTAAACTATACAGTTTTATTTAAATTTTGTATTGGAGGTTTTAGTTATGCAGAAAATAATCGGGGTCATTCTTGGCTTATTACTTTGTTACACAATTATTTCGGCAGGCGCATTTGCATCTGAAAAGAAACAATCAAATCATCATAAAAAGACCACTACAAAACACACTATCTTACATACTAACGATATTCACGGCAGAATGGTTGAAGAAAAAGGTTCCGTCATTGGCATGGCGAAACTGAAAACTTTTAAAGACCAACAACATCCAGACTTAATGTTAGATGCTGGCGACGCTTTCCAAGGGTTACCTGTTTCTAATAATTCTAAAGGCGAAGAAATGGCAAAAGCTATGAATAGCGTCGGTTACGATGCGATGACTTTAGGTAATCATGAATTTGATTTTGGTTACCAACAATTATTACATTTGAAGAAACAGTTAAATTTCCCTATTATTTCATCAAATGTTTACAAAAATGGTAAACGCCCTTTTAAACCTTCTACGGTTATTAAAAGAAATGGTGTCCGTTATGGTATCGTAGCGGTTACTACGCCTGAAACCAAAGTTAAAACAAGACCTGACAGTATTAAAGGTGTTAAATTTGCTGATCCAGTAAGTAGTGCTGAAAAAGAAGCGAAAAAGCTACATAATAAAGCAGATGTCATTGTCGTACTCTCCCATTTAGGTGTAGATCCAGTGACTAAAAAATCATGGCGCGGTGACAATTTAGCACAAGAATTGAATGCTAAAAAATCAATTAAACAACCTGTTATTGTCGTAGACGGACATTCTCACACAGTTTTAGACAAAGGTGAAAAATTCGGCAAAGGTATCGTAGCACAAACAGGTACCGCATTAGAAAACGTAGGCGATATCACATTTAATTATTCCGATAATAAAGTTAGTCATTTAGCAGCAAAAATAATTAACGTTAAAGACGTAAGTAAACTTAAAGGTAATAAAACAATCGCACATCAAGTAAACAGTGCAAACAAAAAATTCTTAAAACAAACTTCAAAAGTCGTTCGCGAACACAATAATGTTAAATTTGAAGGCGCTAAAAACATCGCTAGAACTAAGGAGACTAATTTAGGTAATTTAATTACAGATGCCATGGAAAGTTATGGTAATAAAGAATTCAAACATAAACCAGACTTTGCCGTAACAAACGGTGGCGGCATTAGAGCATCGATTGATAAAGGTAAAGTAACACAAAATAACATCATCACTGTCTTACCTTTTGGTAATACCATTACTCAAATAAGCGTTAAAGGTAGCGACGTTAAAAAAGCATTTGAACACAGTTTAAGTTCCCCTACTAAAACAGAAAATCATAAAAAAGTATTAACACCGAATGGCGGTTTCTTACAAGCTTCAAAATCTATACGTGTTACTTATAATTTAAATAAAGCCAAGCAACATCGCGTCACATCAATTAAAGTATTAGATAAGAAAACTGGAAACTTCAAACAACTAGACCCAGATAAAAAGTATCACGTCGCAACGAATGATTTTACGGCAAATAAAGGCGATGGTTATACAATGTTCGGTGGTAAAAAAGAAGAAGGTATTTCTTTAGACGAAGTTGTAGCAAAATACTTCAAAAAAGCAGACTTGAAACAATATGACACAAGTCAGTCACAACGCATTAAAGAACAGCAAGCAGACAAGAAAAAATCGCACCATAAAGATAAAGCAGCATAATACAATTCATCTCACGACAACCCTATTGTTTTCTTATGCTGTGCTGAACTACCAATAGATGTACTTTTGTTGAGCATAATATTTTAAAGGCTTATTTCTTGGAAATCCTAAGAAATAAGCCTTTAAATTTATATTGAATTTCTTACATTAAGATTATGTTGTGGAATATAATTATAAAATTTAAATCAGTTATTACACTGGCTTAAACAAAAGCAACAAGTAATATTACCAATTTAAAATCTTCGATATATTTCCCCTCCAAATTATAAATTATAAGAATTGATACAACTAATAGTAGTAAAAATTCAAAAGTCACAAAAAACAATAAATTAATAAAAAAGTGTTATTAGGTCCTCCAAAACATATTCATGACCGTCATGCATCAGTGTCCCTTTTCTCGTATAAAAATAGCCATTACATAATTTTAAAAAATTACACTATAAATAACAAAGTATATCACAATCAATTTTTTCATAATTTTAAAGTTTTTTAAACTTTCAATGAATATTGATTTAATACAAAAAATATATTTTTATAATTATGCCTGTGTTTTTATTTTCAAAAATTAATTAAAAAACAAAATTTTCTATTACATTTTATATTAATTGTGCTATTATGTTTACAAACAACTAAACGGGGAGGTAGACGACAATGTCTAAATTAGTGAAAATCATTATTGCCGCAGTTATTGCATTGCTACTTATTGTAGGGATTGGGGGCGCAATAACATACTATTTAGTGAAGAATACACCTAAGAATACTTACTTAATGAGTGAACAAGAAACAGCTAAGCAGCTTCAAGATTACGGTAAAGATCGTTTTAAGAATGAATTTGAATTTCAAGATAAGTTGAAAGATAGTTCTTATTTATTAAATATGAATTTCAGTGCCAATGTACCAGAAAAGTTATTGAAATCTTCTGACATTCCGAAATCAACTGTCGATTCATCAAAAATCAATTTAAAAGTCGGACATGACCCTGATAAAAATAAATCAGTGTTAGCTTTAAATCCAACAATTGCTGATAACGAAATTGGAAAATTCCAATGGGCAGCAAATAGTAAAAACCAATATTATGAAGCACCTATTTTTGATGATAGTTATAAAGCAAAAAATAGTGAACTTGTTGATGTGTATAAAAAAATCACTGGTAATTCAGCATCATCATCAAGTTATTCAAGTTCATCAAAATATTCAAGCACTTCAAGTAGTCAAAACAACGTCACAAATGACAGCTTAAATTTAAATACGATACTGTCTAGTGCTCAAATTTCTAATGATGATTTGAAAGATATTGGGGATCATTACAGTAAATTTATCGTTGATAAGTTAGATAAAGACAATTTCAAAAAAGATAACGCCAAAGTAACTGTAGACGGTAAAAAAGAAGATGTTAAGAAAGTTACAATGAAATTGAGCCGTGGCGAAACGAAAAAATTAACTGTAGCTGTCTTGAAAGAAGCGAAAAAAGATAGCGACATTAAGAAAATTGCTAAAGATAAATTCAACAACAAGTCATATAAGAAATCTATTAACAAAGCATTAAAAGATGCTAAAAAAGCCGACTCAGACGAATATCCAAAAATTACATCTACAATTTGGGAAAAAGATAATCAAATTTTAAAACGTAACTTATTACTTAAGGGACAATATGGTTCAGATGTTAAAATTACAGGTACAAGCCGTATTAGCGACAAAAAACTATTTGTAGACTACAAATTAAAACAACGCCAAGATACATTTAGCATTAAAGGTAGCTCTAAGAAACATGGCGATAACTACACAGATAAATATACATTAGGTTCAAAAAATAGTTACAAATCGGATGGCATCGTTATTTCTAATAAAGAAAAACATAATGGTGACAACCGTACTGACAAAGGTAGCATTAAGAAAAAATCAAAATATGATACTGCTTCAGTAAAATACAATAACGTATTAAACAGTGATCCAAAAAATAATACACAAAAACAAAAACTTGATATTACTACTGATGTCGAAGACGAACCAGTTACATTTACATTAGATGGTAATGTTAAACTGAAAAAACCAATTAAATTCAGTACTTCAGAAGCTAAAGACTTAAACACTATGTCTGATTCTGATTACAAAAAAGCACAAAAAGCAATTTCTAAAAATACTGGCGACTTACTAAAAAAATTACAAAAAGACGTTAAAAAATAATTAACTGACTAAAGGAGTGATTAAATGAAAACATTACAATTGTTTCGTATTTATCACTCCTTTTTATTAAAAAAATGGTATTTATTACTCTATATTGCAGCCGTTATTATCGCCCTATTATCGACATTACTTATTATTCAACACGTTAAGCAACAAGATGCCAAATTTAATATCGGTATTGTTGATGAAGATCATTCCAAAGAAACAAAACTGATATTGAACTCTATGGGAAACGGGAAAAACTTAAGTAAAGATATTCGGTTAAAGCAATATAACAAACACAGAGCGCATCAACTATTACAACAGCAAAAAATTGAAGGCTATTATGTCTTCGAGCACGGTATGACAAAAGCTTTTTACCATAGTGGTAAGCTACCAATTACCGTGTATACATACGATACGCAATCTACAAAAAGCATTGCGATGCATCAATTAACAGACTCTGTCTATAGTAGATTAATGGAAGCAATGGGAGGCGGTCTCGCTTATACTAGCCTTACACCGCATGCGACTAATCACCAAACTTTCATCTTACTAACAGATTTATTATTTACAGGCTTAAATCGTACAGGTCCTTTCGATTATCATCCGTTAAAGCTTTATGATACTGGTAGTTATTACGTTATTACAGGTTATTTAATTTCAATATTCATCGTATTTTTATCACTATTTTCTATTTTAAAAATGAACCAAGAAACGGCACTCAAAAGTAGACTAAGCATGTTTCACTTTTCATTTGAAAAATTAACTTTAATTCGTAGCTTATTTAGTCTTTGTTATACGGCACTATGGACTGTAATGGGTTATATGTGGATTTTGCACAGTTTACCAAATACTTTTGAAAGTTATAACTGGCCGACGGTGGTCATTCATTTAACTTATTACGTCATCATGATTACATTATGGATCACAATTATCGAATTAATAAGCTCCAGTTGGCTAAATTACCTTTTCAAATTGATATTAACGCTATTTATCGTCTTATGTTCAGGAATGATTGTTCCTACGATATATTTCAAACATTTATTGGGCGGTCTATTTATTGCTCAGCCGTTTAGTTTAGTGACGAATCAAATGTTAGAAATTACGTTAAATAACTTTATTTTAGATACTTCACCTATATTTTATAGTAGCTTAATTATTTCTCTCATTTTATTAGCTATAACTCTTGTTTGGAGGTATCGTCGATGATGAAATCCTATGTATATCTCGTAATTATAAAACAATGGAAACACTATTTAGCATTAATCGGTACCTTGCTGTGTGTATCAATTATTATTTGGGGCATTCAACAAAACTTAAATAAAACTTTACGCATACCCGTCGCAGTACAAGATATGAGCAATAGTCAGCAATCAGCAGAACTCATTCATAAATTACGCCATCATGATATTATTCAGCTTGAAAAAATATCGCCAGACGATGGTTATATTGACGAACGTGTATCCAAAAAAGAAGCCGTCGTCAGTATGACAATACCAAAGGATTATGCGACAAAACTTAATCATAATCATTTACAGCATGCCATTAACTTATATGCCCGCGATGATTTTATTGGCAGTATTGCCCTGGAAATAATTAGCAAATCGATTTATGAACAACAAATTCCGAATATCGTTAAAACACATACGAAATTAGCACATAAATCTTACACCATGACGACCATCAAACAACGTGTAACTGAAAAGACGCCTTCGTCTAAAATAGATTATCAAGCGTTAAAACATACTTCTAATCACTCAATTTCGGTAAGTGTTATTTTTGCTTTATTACTTTGTGTGAGCACGATCCAAATCATTCTACATCAACGATTAAAACAAAATGCGGCATTAAATCGATTGGCGCTCTTTCGTTACGGAAAGTCTAAATTATATTTAACATACATTGTCACGCATACATTGATATTATTGTGCACTTTAGGTATCATCGCTTTAATTGTGCAGCAACAACTCAGCTTGATATTTTATTTACGTTCATTGCTAATTATTATTATTTTCGAATGCGGTATCGCTTGGTTACTATTCAAAGTTAATACGTTAAGTCATCGCCTATTTATGGCACTCATATACGGCGTGATGATTGCTATTATCTATATCTTTTTACAATTTTAGGAGTGACGCTATGATTGAACTTACAAATATTAATAAAAGTTTTCGCAATTTGCATATTTTCGACAATCTGAATATGACTTTTAATGATAAACAATTAACAGTATTACTCGGTGAAAATGGTGCAGGTAAATCAACATTACTCCAACTTATCGCCACGTTAGAAAAACCCAACAGTGGCACGATTCAATACTTTGGTGAACGTTTAAATAAACAAGGTGTACGTGATTTAATCGGTTATATTCCACAAGATATTGCTTTGTTCGAACATATGACTGTGAACGAAAACATTAACTGTTTTAAAGCATTATCCAAAAACCCAATATCTGACCAAGCCATTGATACTTATGCACAACAACTTAATTTAACTGCAAGAGACACCAAAGTCGCCAACTTATCAGGTGGCACTAAACGTAAAGTAAATGTTCTAATTGGTTTATTGAGCAATCCAAAAGTGCTTATTTTAGACGAACCTACTGTAGGAATTGATTTGAAATCACGTTATGATATTCACCGTTTACTTAATGATATGAAATCACAACGTCTTATTATTTTAACGACCCATCATTTAGATGAAGTGGAAGCTCTAGCTGACAATATTAAAGTTATTGGTAGCGATCCATTTTACCGTGAAGTGTTGAAAGAGAAAAATTGGTCATTCGAAGTGTATGACAATACAGATAAAGCACATTAAAATAGCCTAGCAGGCGTTAATATCTGTTAGGCTATTTTTTATAAAAGAAATTTCCCTGTTTATTACAATTGTTCAAACAACGTCGCTAATAGTGATGTTCTATCAACTACATACGTCTTATTAATATGTTCATTGCGAGCATGTGGACCTCCGCCAACCCCACCTAAACCATCTAACGTCGGTGTCCCTTGTGCAGCTATAAAACTTCCATCACTACCACCACCGACAGCAACTTGTGCTAATTCAAGATCTAAATCTTGAGCAAATGCTTGTGCCTGTTCAAATAACTTCTCAGTAGCAGTTGTTTTTTCCATAACGGGTCTCACTTGTCCACCACTTATCGTTACTTCTACTTTAGCATTTTGTGCTTCTAGACTTTGAATACGCTCATCTATTTTTTTACCTTCATCGTTGTTATTCACGCGGACATCGACCTTAATTTGAGCGCTATCTGGTCTAACATTTATTCCAGTACCACCTGTGATTGTACCAACGTTAACTGTAGTGCCTGTATCATAATCCGTTAAACTTTCTAAACGTTGAATAAAATAAGCCGCTTCTAATATGGCACTTTCACCTGCTTGATGATCATTACCAGCATGAGAACTCACACCTTTAAAATCTATCGTATAGCGATAAATCCCTTTTCGGAAAGTTTTTAACGCACCACTTTCACCAGTGGCCGCTTCAGCAACTAAACCATAAGCACTGTTACGCGCTTCTTCTTCGATATAAGGTCTAGAAGTTGGCGACGCAATACCTTCATGATCTCCGTTGAAGAGGACGACAATTTTTTTGTTGGTAGTGATATTTTGTTCTTTTAAAGCACGTAACGCCCATAGCACCTGAACGACACCAGTTTTCATATCGATAACACCAGGTCCATATATGGTATCAGCATCTTCGATCAGTTCTAAATCATCAAAATCCCATACTGTATCAAAATGCCCACTTACTAATATTTGTTCATCGCCTTCACCTATATGAAAACGAATATGGTTACCGGTCTCTTGTTGTTCGATGATTTCTAGTTCAATATCTAAATAACTTTTGATTTTATCTTGAATCCATACCCCTGCTTCATCGACAGCCTCTTTATGTGCTGTTGGTGACTGTTTTTGCACGAGGGCTTTTATATCTGCAATAATATCTGCTTCATGTTCAGAAATATAGTCCTTTATTCGTGACAAATCACTTCACTCCTATTCCACTAAATCTTGATTTTCATCATTTAATTGTTCTAATTGTTGAATACGTTCTTTTACTTCATCACTATAATTTTCTCTAAATTGTGTGATGATAACATTAAGCAAACTAATTATCGGCGCTATTTCGTTATAACCACTAACGTCCCTATTTGTTTTCGCGAAAAATACCGAATCAGCCATTTTATATATTGGAGAAACTTGGTTATCTGTAATACTAATAATACGCGCTTGTTGCTTCACAGCATTTTTTATAAATGCCGTTGTATCTTTATGGTATCTAGGAAAAGAAATGGCAACGACTACATCATTAGGCTGCATATCTAATAAATATTTATTCATATGTTGTTTCGTTACGACAGTGACATTTGATTTATACGTACCTAACACATAACCAAACCAGTGTGCTGCACCATATGACGTATTGTTGCCAACAATATACACGTATTGTGCATCATGGATTAATTGCATAGCATAGTTTACCGCTTGTTCATCTAATGATGCCGCCACATCTTGAATTAATGTAATATCTTGGTTCATAGGCGCAAGTATGGATGACGTATTAGGCTCAGTCTTTGATTCCGTATCAAACACATAAGCTCTAATCGCATTTTGCATTTCCGTATATCCAGCAAAACCTACAGTATATGCAAAACGAATTATTGTCGCTTCACTTACTTGTGTGGCTTTTTGTAATTCAGCTAATGTCATATAACTACTTGTCTTTGTATAATTCAAAATATATGTTGCAACTTTTTTCTTTCCGGCTGATAAAGCGTCATATTGTTCTTCAATTGCCTTAATGATATCTTTTGCCATTTAAGCTCCTCCAAAACGTCAGTTTTTAATTTGTGCGATACGCACCATTCTTTCCCCAGCAAAACAATATCTTGGATAATTAATTGCTGCAATATAGCAATCAAATGGTGCTGTTATATTTTCATTATTTAGTTTACCAAGAATCGTACCTTGTTCATAATGAACGCCCGAATTAACATAAGGTACAAATAATCCATGATGTTCAGCTTTCAAGGTCGTCATACTTTCGTGAAAACGGACAGGATGTACTTCTACAATTTTATCAGACTCAGTAGTTGAGATATTGCCAGTATACTTGAAAAAGTTAAGCAATTGTTTAAAACATTTTTCTGCGGCATCAAAATCAATCATACCGTCAGGCTGGCCTCCTTTTAACTCAACTAAGAGCGCTTGTTGTCCTGCTTCACATGCTTCTAAAAACAATTGACCTCTCGCACCACCGGAATGTACCACATCAGAAAAACCTAATAATTTTGCTAAACCAACCTGATGTTCAAATTGACTAAAGAGCGACATTACATATGTTGAACCATGCTGACCACAGCAATGTAAGTCGATAATATAGTCAGCATCTCGTGTATCTTGCCAAATACTATGTGCTAACTGCATAGATTGTGAGCCATGCGCATCACCCGGGAAGATACGGTTTAAATCTAATTGGTCATATGGCGACGTACGCGTACGATTAAAATAAGCTGCTTGATTACAAACTGGAATAATTTTAACCTTACCGTTTGCGCCATGGTCTTCAAAATATTTAACAAACTGACGCGCTACATAAATCGCTGTTTGTTCTACACCATGAATACCTGCCGTGATAACGACTTCAGTTCCTTCACCATCACCAAACTCATATATATCATATGTTGATAAACTAGGATCTTGATATGTTACTGTTTTCATTATTTTGCACCTTCCTATTAATTGTTATTATGCTGGTCCGTAATTAATCAGTACTGCTATGATGACAAAGATGATTGCAATAATTGACCATATAATTACTAATGGAAAAGCAAATCTTACCCATTTCGCGAAAGGTACGCCACCTACTGCTAATATAGCCATTAAAGTACCAGACACTGGCGTAATCATATTAGTAATACCGTCGCCTAATTTGAAGGCGATAACGGCAGTTTGCCTTGAAATGTGCAACACGTCTGCTAACGGTGTCATTAAAGGCATAACTACCGCTGCTTGACCACTACCAGAAGGTACGATTAAATTGAATAATACGTTGAAAATAAACATTGCTACCGCACCTAACATCGGCGGTAAATGACTTAATGGAATAAAGAGTCCATTAACTAATGTGTCTAAAATTTTAGCGTCTTGCATCAGCACAGTAATAGAACGAGCCACTCCGATAATCAAAGCACCAAATAAAATGTTTTTCGCGCCTGTCATAAAGGTTTCTATAAATTCATTCGGCGTTTGTCGCGCAACAATTGCCGTTAAAATACCATCAATTAAAAATAGTGCTGACAATTGATTAACGCCCCAACCTAATTGTAGAGAACCATAAACAAAGACTAATATAGCCGCAAAGAATAATATGATGATTATTTTATGCGCCATTGTGAAGTTCGAACGAGCTTCTACTCCCTCATCGACGACATCTTTTTGGAATCGTTGTTTACCCATAATACTCTTACTCGGATCTTTAGATATCTTTCTTACGTAATGCATCACATACAACAATGTCACAATCATAAATACTATGAACATATAAACACGTAACATCGTTCCAGAGAATATTGGTAACTTAGCTATCGTTTGTGCAACACCTAAAGCTATCGGATCGAATATCGGCGCAACTGCACCAACATAGTAACTCAAATATACGATTGCTACGCCGGCTATCGCATCAAGATTCAACTTGCGTGCCAAGATAACGCCTAACGGAATAAAAGCAATAACTGCATTGGCACTAACACCAAATGCGTGTATTAAACCAAAAGTAATACCAACTACAATAATTAATAAATATATATTGCCACCGGTTTTATCTACGAGTTTTTGAACCGCTGAATTAAAAGTTCCTTGCTTTTCAATAACTGCTACTGCCCCACCCATAATTAATACTAAAAACACTAAATCAGAAGTATCAATTAAACCTTTCGGAATCGACATAAACAAATCCATGACGTTTAAAAATCCACCATTAATATATTTAAAACTACCTGGCACAACTGTATGGTTACTACCAGTCGTTTTGAATTCACCAGATGGAATGATAAAACTCAACAGCCAAACTATTATCAGAATAACGAATAATATTACAAACGTATTCGGCATATTTAACTTCTTTTTCATAGTGACAGCCCCTTTTAAATTGAGTAAGCGCTTACAAAGTAAATGAATTTTTATACTTCACAATTATTATTTGTGAAGTATTCACTACACTTTAACATATTACACTTCATGTTCAAAGTGTAATTATATTGTTCACTATGTTTTTTCGCGTTAGCATTTTGCTAAAAATTGCTTTATACTCGGCTTGAATGCACAATTTCAAATTACATAACAAGTTATTTCACAATATTTTAAGGGGATGAATATAATGTCAGAACAAAATTTACCTACGTTAACTTATAAAGGTGCTTCTAAATCGGCAGTACCAATTATTAACGAAAGTGAATTACAAACAATTACAGCTGAACCATGGGTTAAAATTTCAGATGAAGGCTTACAATTAGAAGGATTATGTTTCGATAGAGCACATAATTTATTTCTATGCGAGGTTTTTGGTGGCAAAGTTTTTCGCGTAGACTTACCAGAAAGACAAGTTTCTACGGTTTTTCAATCCACAAAAACAAACCCTGCCGCTGTGAAAATTCATAAAAACGGCAAACTTTACGTGTGTTATTTAGGTGATTTTGAAAGTAGCGGTGGCATCTATGCAGTAGATGATGCTGGCAATAATTTCGAAGATGTTATTAATGATATTACGACTGAATATTGCGTAGACGACCTTGTTTTTGATAGTAAAGGTGGTTTTTACTTTACTGACTTCCGTGGATATTCTACGAACCCACAAGGTGGTGTCTATTACGTTTCACCAGACCATCAAACTGTGACGCCTGTGATACAAAATATATCCGTAGCAAATGGTGTAGCGTTAAGTACTGACGAATCAGTGTTATGGGTCACTGAAACAAACGCCAACCGTTTACATCGTATTGAGTTACTCGAAGACGGTGTTTCTATCGCACCATTTGGCGCTTCTATTCCTTACTATTTCACAGGTCATGAAGGTCCAGATTCATGTTGCATCGATAGTGACGATAACCTTTACGTCGCTATGTATGGTCAAGGCAGAGTATTGGTATTTAACAAACGTGGTTACCCAATCGGCCAAATTTTGATGCCTAACAGAGACGAAGGTCATATGCTTAGATCGACACACCCAGCATTTATTCCTGGCACAGATCAACTTATTATATGTGCGAATGATATTGAAGCAGGTGGCGATTCTTGGTTATTCACTGCGCGCGGTTTTGCTAAAGGACATAACATTTACCAATTTCATTAAATTTAATGTATACAAAAAATAGAGGTTGCGACATCTAACTGTCACAGCCTCTATTTTAGATTGCTTTCCAAAAATTTATTTGACTAAATATCGTCGTCCCTTTTCACGCTATGGTAAGGGACAAATTTAATTTTTATATCCTGGGGAATATTCCAATATTGTTTAAATAACTTTTCATATTTTTTATTTTTAGGCGTTGGTTGTTGTAAAAATTGTTCGAACGGTAATTTTTCAACTTTATATGAAGTGGCTAAAGGGTCATGGTGATAATCATATTTAAGTTGACCAATACGTGTATCATTCGTGTAATCTACATAAAACATAATACAAATGTATGTGCAACATATTATAGTTACAACAAAGTTCACAGCAAATATAATCCATTTCCTGTTCAATTCAACTTGCGATAATAATATTAATAACAGGACCACCCATATAACGTAAGTTATGTAAAAATAGCCTTGCTCAATTTCATTATAAAAACTAAACGACACCATAAGAAAAATTAATGTACTACTTAAAATATAGAGCATTCGTTTCACATACTTCGCAACTTCAAGATGATTCACCGTCAGCATAGTAGACACTAAAAATATAAGCACTATTATAAAATTAAAGGCATTTAGAACTATAAAGTTATCATACTGTCTAAAGTTGAAATTTTGGTAAATAATAATGGCATAACATTGAAAAATAACTAGCCCACTGTAAATAATAATCTTTTCCCAAAGTCCTACGCTTTGAAAATCCGAGCTTTGCATTAGCAGTACAATAAGTACAATTGTAATGAGGGTTAAAATAATAATATTGTTAAAAAACATACCATTAGTAATAGATATCGTTAAATTTTGATAACTACGTAATGCTAAAGTCAGAACTTCATTACTACTATGAGGTATTTTAATCGATCCATACAATTTATCGTAGGAAGTATGTGCATACATTACAATCGTACCTATTAATGTTAATAAACCACCTAATACTAACTTTGGATGCATTCGATTATATCGAAAACTACAAATAATTAGTGCTCCGATTATTAATATAACGTTAAAAAGTGTCACTTGCTCCAAAAATAGTTGCCCACTAATACTTACAATATAATAAATAATATGATGTCTTTTAGTAAATACGAAATATTTATCAAAAGTTGTCACAACATACCATAAACTATATATCATACATGCTGTTGCCGGCACATAATTATAAAATCCTTCAAACCAACCATACGTATGTCTAAAAAGCGTCGGTGGAATAATGAGCATTAATGCAAATGCAAGCATAAAATACAGTGCACGCTGCTTAACTTTTACAAACTGTACAATTGCGAGAATAGTGCATAAACTAAATAAACTATAAGTTAACCAACGTATGATTTCGCTTCTGACAGCATAAAACTCTAATAAATTGCTTAAATAGCGTCCATTTATATCTATGAAATTATTGTGAAACAATTTAATACCGTAGACACTGTGCCATTGCCAATCACTATGCACGAGTGGTACCCACATGACAAAAACCAAGTAAAACAAGAAACAAAAACTATAGTATTTAATGATTCCCGACTTCATTGGCATCATATTAATGTACCTCTATAATTTTCATGATTGTTGGTGTATGTAGCAGTTTGTTCATAGTAATGTCTCTCCCAAAAATTATTTCTATCAGAGGAATATTATAACCATTACTGAGCCAAAAGTGACCGAGTCTGACAATGACCTAAAAAATAAGCAAGATTTAGTAAAAAACACAATGTTAAAACAAAAAGCTAACAGGATAACCCTGCTAGCTATAAAATCTATTACATATTTGATTTTTTACTTCTGAATAAACGTGTTGATAAGAATGTTAATCCAGCAATAAATAATGAACCTACAGTAACTAACACACCAGATTGTGCGCTACCTGTTTTAGGTAATTGTTTGGCTTTCTTTTGAGTTGCTTTAACTTTTTGGTCTGCTTTTTTAGCTTTATCAGTTTTAGCTGTCGCTTTATTGGCTGCAGCTACTTTAGTGTTTGCTGGTTTCACAGCAGCTTTTGATGCATCTTTTTTAACAGTTGTCTTACTTACTGTTTTAACGTCTTTCTTAACGCTAGTTGTAGTTTTAGCTTTTGGTGCTTCTTTTGCTTTTGTACTAGTTGATGCTTTTGGAGTTTCTTTCGCTTTTGGTTCTACTGCTTTTGGTTCCACTGCTTTTGGAGTAACAGATTTAGGCTCAACTACCTTTGGTTCAGCTGCTTTTGGTGTAGATACCATAGGTGCATCTGCTTTCACAGTTGGTTTATTTGGTTCAACTGGTTGTGACGCTTTACCTTTTGCATCAGCAGCATTTGAACCTGTCATGTTAGAATTATTAGATTTAGAATCCTCCGTTCCTTTCGCTGCAGGTTTGTCTCCAGTATCATTTGATTTTGGTGATGCTACTGATGAACTTTTCGTAACATCACTAGCTTTTTTATCATCTGCTTTTTCGTCTTTAGCTTTTTCTTCAGGCGATACAACATCTTTAGCCACTTTATCTGAACTAGCTTTTGATTTATCTTCATTTACTCCATTTTTAGCCTCGGCTTGTACATTAGTTGGTACTTTTGATACTTCACTTTGACTATTTTCTTCTGCATTTGCTTGAGCAGCAGTTAATAATAAAGCTGAAACACTTAATGAAGTTACTATAGATTTTTTAAACATAAATTTTCCTCCTGTTGTTAGGTCACTTTGATGTATTTATGTCAGTAAAAATTTTTGGAAGTTATTATTCACTGAAATTTGGATCTTATATAGCTATACACTTATTATTATAGCGATTTATCTTTTCTATTTTTTACTATTTTCATTACATTTTATACCTTTTTACTTTTTTATTAGCCTTTCTCCCTTTTTATTCCTAAACTCACAAAAAATCCCGTAAATTCACTCAAGAATTTACGGGAAATGCGTTATTGCTTATTTAATATAGTTATATGAACCTGCTTCGCTTGCAGAAATTGTACGTGAAGTTACAACGCCAGGTCCTTTACCATAGTTCATTTCTGATACTTTTACTGAACCGTCGCTGCTTACACTATCTACGTATGCAACATGGCCATAAGCACCTTGTGAAGTTTGTAGGATTGAACCTGATTTAGGTGTATTATCTACTGTGTAACCAGATTGAGCAGCTTTGTTTGCCCAGTTACTAGCGTTACCCCAGTCAGAACCAATTTTTCCGCCTACTTTATCGTAAACGTAGTAAGTACATTGTCCTGCATCATAAGCGTTGCCACCACCTGATGATTTACCTGCAAATGCTGTTGAACCATCATTTGATTGAGGTGCACTTTGTGTTTGTACTTTTACGTTTTTGTCTGATGTGCTGTAAGATGCACCTTTTCCGCCAGCGTTATTAGCTGTATAAGATTGTGTTTGGTTGTTTGTACCATAATTGTAGCTATAGTTTTGTTGACCTTGGTTGTTTTGTTGTTCAACTTGTCCTTGTTGCGCTTGTTGATTTTGTTGACCTTGTTGTGCTTGGTTTGGACTCCAATTACCTTGCCATTTGTAATGATAGTTACCTTGTTGGTCTATATTATATGAGTAGCTATAAGATGATGCATCGTTTGGGTTATATGCACCTTGCCCGTTATTTTCTGCTGCGTCAGCATGATGATGTGCCATTCCTAAAGTTGCGATACCTGCTGTTGCTATTGTAGCTGTAGCGATCTTTTTCATAATTAAAAATCCTCCATAAATATAAGTTAAATTTTATTAGTTAAATGAGATTCTCGTGGCTCATAAATTACATGTTTACTTTATAATTGTATTTTTTCATCGCTTTTTAACGACAAGACACACACTAACAGATAAATTTAACTTTGTGGGCGATGTTATGACATTGTAATTGACGCATAATAATTTCAAGTTCGCTGTAATTTTTCTGCCTTTTCTGTAATTTAATTACAAAGTTGCCACCACAGTTTTTAAGCTTTCATATTGTTTTCAAAGTATTACATCATGTAATAAGTAATGTAATTTGATGTTTGTTACACACGGTACAAATTAACAATATATAACTTTTAGTTATTGCAAAACATTATAAACCATTACTTAAACTTATTAATTTTGTATGCTAAGGTTAAAGTAATCACTACATCATACGGGTTAGCACGTTTTTTAGAAGGATTTATATAGATAAGAGGGATACTATGTTAGTTTTTATTTTATTACAGGTTATTTTACCTATTTTAATTTTGATTATTGTGGGGGCATTAATTCAAATTAAATTTACTTTTGATTTAAAACAACTTTCTACTTTAATTACTTATTGTTTAATGCCAGCAGCAGTTTTCATTAATATTATAGATATTAAAGTTAATACAACTGTTATGATGCGTATTATTTCTTATTTAATAATTTACACAATCATTTTAATGTTACTAGGAAATGGCTTAGCCAAATTATTAAAGTTAGATAAACCGCAAGGCGCAGCTTTAAAAAACAGTATTTCTTTAATGAACTCGGGAAATTATGGCTTACCTGTCAGTCAACTCGTTTTCGCACACAATCCTATTGGCGTTTCTATACAAATTTTCATTCTTATTTTCCAAAATCTCTTAACTTATTCTTATGGGCTCTATAATTTACTTTCTGCAACAACATCGTTACGTGGGATTATAACTTCATTGTTAAGATTACCTATTTTTCATGCGCTTATCTTAGGTATCATCTTTCAAGTATTCAATATTCCGTTACCTGAATTTGTACATATTCCTTTAAAAGAATTATCAGATGCTTTTGTCGCAGTTGCACTACTCTTATTAGGTGCGCAGTTAGCTAAAATACGTTTACGCTTCTTACATCGCGTTATTACTTGGTCGTTAATTGGCCGTTTAATTATCGGTCCTTTACTTTCACTCGCTATCATTTATATCTTGAAAATTGACGGTGTCGTGGCACAATCACTATTTGTTGCAAGTTCGTTCCCTACATCTAGAAACACTTCTACTATTGCGATGGAATATGATGTAGAGCCAGAATTACATGCACAAGTAGTACTGTATTCTACTTTACTAAGTGTTATTACGGTAACTACAGTCATCTATCTTTCAAGAATCATGTTTTAAATAGCACATTCAAAAAAGAGCGGGACAAAAATCTTATTTTGATAAGAAGATTTTCTAGTCCCGCTCCCGTATTATTTATTTATATGCAAAAATACGAACTCTTCTATAATCAACCGTCCATTGTCCCGCTTCATATAAATTATCTCGCAATAACCTTGAACATTCTTGATAGACATTTTGTTTCTCTTCATCTGTAAAATCTTTAAGTAAATTATCGCTAAACATCACTAACCAATTGACGAGGCCATCCTCACCTTCTAATGGCGTTGGGCGATCAAAACTTTCTACTGTAACGTCTTCAAATCCTGCTTTAAGTAAATCACTTTTAATATCTTCATCTTGTCTAAAATTCCACGGGAAATAATCTGGTCGATATGTATAACCTAAATTATGAATCGCTTGTTCAATGGCGTCTGACACCATTTTAATATTATGATAAGCACCAAATTCAGCTATAAATCTTCCATTATCAGTTAAGGCATTATAACAATTTTTAAATATTCGTAAGTGTTCAAACGTCCAGTGAAGTACGGCATTTGAAAATATCGCATCATATTGTTTTACATCAGATAACATTGAAGCATCTGCAACTTCAAAGTGTATGTTAGGAAACTTTTTCTGTGCTTGGGCTATCATTTCAGGAGAAGCATCGATACCAGTGACCGTAGCACCTTCCTGCGCAATCTTAGCAGTTAAATCCCCCGTTCCACAACCTATATCAAGTATATTATCTCCTTGTTGCACATTTAAAAATGAAGCAATACCTTCACCATATTTTGCTACAAAACTATGTTTGTCATCGTATAATTCTGAATTCCATTTCATGTTGACCACACTCCCTCGTTTACAAAATCACCAATTTAAAATATCTACAGTTTACATGATTAAATTAAGCAAATGCAAACACTCAATTAAAAATTCACGGCCAATACTTTACTATTTAAATGAAATTTTATTACAATAGATAATAATTAACTAACTAAAGCACACGTATACTGATAATAAGGAGCTGTTACGATGACTGAAGTATGTTTAGTCAGACACGGAGAAACTGATTGGAATAAGGCTGGTAAATTACAAGGACGTACTGACGTACCATTAAATGAAACAGGCAAATTACAAGCTCAAGCATGTGGCAAGTTATTACAACAACAATCATGGGATGTTATTATTGCGAGTCCGTTATCTCGTGCAAAGGATACAGCAGAAATTATTAATACATATTTAAATTTACCTTTACGTGTAATGCCAGAATTTATTGAACGTGGTTTTGGAGATGCAGAAGGTTTAACAGCGGCAGAACGTCATGAAAAGTACCCTAATAGAGATAGCAAAAATTCAGAATCTACTGAAGCTTTAAACCGTCGTCTTAAAGAAGGGCTAACCACAATCAATAACGATTATCCAAATCAAAAAGTGTTACTCATAACTCATGGTGCAGCTATTCATCAAATTTTAGATATTTTTGACACTGACAATAAACATAAGCGTGACGCTAGACTTGCCAATGGTGGTTTAAGCAATATTTATTTCCGTGAGGCAAATTGGCATATTAAAGACACCAATCAAATCGCACATTTAGCAGATTAAATTAAAAAAGTGGGATGTCATCTATCATTACGATGACTATCCCACTTTTTATATTCATTTATTTTACGTAAGCACATTATTTTTTCTTACGTTTCTTTTCTTCCAATATAGCCATAACTATAAATAAGACTATTAACAGCGGAGACATCATAATAAATATCATGCATACAACACCTCATTTTTACAACAAGTTATATTTGCTACCTTTAGTATCTAATATGCTATGTATTTTTACAATGTTATTGTTTATATTTTCGCATTAATGTGGCAGGAATATGACAATAATCATTCGGATATTTATCTAGCCTATCTTGATGTTCTTCTGCACTCGGAATATAATTCGCTAACGGTAAGACTTCTACCGCAATGTCATCGTTATCTTCACGTTGCGCTATAAATGTTTTAGCACTTTGTAAATGTTGCTCATTGTCACTATAAATACCTGTGCGATATTTTGGACCAACGTCTTGCCCTTGTTGATTGATACTATAAGGATCAATAATTTCAAATAAGTATGCCGTTAACTCTGGCACAGATACAACTTGCGGATCAAACGTTGTTTTTACACATTCTACATAACCATCATACTCTCCTGCTAATGATTGTGTCTGTCCATTTGCTCTGCCCGCTTCAGTAGCGACAACACCTGGCAATGTTTTCACAAATGCTTGTACGCCCCACAAACATCCGCCAGCCAAATAAATAACTTCCATCAAATTCCCTCCTCAATAGTTATTTTTTAATTATTGTCATAATTCTATCGCACTATAAACTCAAAAACTATCATTACTATCGTTTTTAGTATATTGTTTGATTAAAAGGAGGATATTTATGAACATTATTGGTCACCATCATATTTCTATGTATACAAAAGATGCGCAAGCAAATAGAGATTTTTACGTTAATGTATTAGGTCTACGTTTAGTAGAAAAATCAGTCAATCAAGATGACCCTACGATGTATCATTTATTCTTTGGTGATGAAATAGGTACGGAAGGCACGCTATTAAGTTTCTTTGAAATTCCAAATATTGGTCAAAATCGCCCTGGTACAAATTCTATTTATCGTCTATCACTACTCGTACCCAACAGAGAGGCATTACAATTTTTCAAAAACCGTTTAGAACAAGATGGCATTACAACTACGCCGATGACTTATGTAGGACAACCTGCATTATTATTTAAAGACATCGACGACTTAGAAGTGATGTTAGTCGTCAATGATGATTATAAAGTTCCTAACAAATGGCGCAACAATAGCTATACTGATGTGCCAAAAGACTATCAAATTCTTGGATTAGGTCCAGTCGAACTGAGATTACGTGATACAACACCTACGCTGAACTTTTTAACGAATGATTTAGGTTATAAAGTCAGAAATAATTTAAATACAGAAGATACTGTTGTCACTTTAGACGAAGATGGTTTATATACTGATTTTGTTATCATTGAACAACAGGGAGAGCGAGTTAAACCCGGACGAGGTTACGTACATCATATCGCAGTGAATACACCTAATGACGAAGACCTCACTGCAGTTTATGAAAAAATTGACGCCTTACCACGCAATAACTCAGGTATTATCGATAGATTTTTCTTTAAATCATTATATTATCGCCAAAATTCAATTATGTATGAATTTGCGACGGCACAGCCCGGTTTCACAGTTGATACGTCGATAGAAGATTTGGGCAAACATTTAAATTTACCAGAATTTCTAGAAGATAGGAGAGCAGAAATCGAAGAAAACTTGCACGATTTATAGTTTTAAAATGTCAGCTCGACTAAGTGAAGAAGTGGAGCTGACGAAATTTATTGTCTTATATACTAATAATATGTCGCATGCGTTTCAATATTGACAAGCCATGCGATATCACATAAAATATGTCAAAATCATACTTAAATAAGGATAGAATCATGAAAATAATATTAATTTGTTTAGGTTTCTTTTTTACTTTTTTAGGCTTTTTAGGTGCCATTTTACCTTTATTACCTACTACCCCATTTATCTTACTTGCCGTATTATGCTTTGCTAAAAGCTCACCCAAATTTCATAACTGGCTCGTTGCCACAAAAATTTATCAAGAATACGTGCATAATTTCAAAAAATACAGAGGTTATACATTTAAACAAAAAATCAAAATGTTAATCAGCTTATATATCGTAGTCGGTTTTTCTATATTTATGGTAGACATTATCTTTATAAGAATAGGACTAGGCATCATGTTAGCAATACAAACACTCGTCTTATTTTTAGTAGTAAAAACATTACCGGCAAATTACGAATAAAAAGAGGAGTACATCTACATGTACTCCTCTTTATTTTGCTTCATATTAGAATCTATAATCTTCTGAATCTGTATCTTTTTCAGCATCGTCTTTATTTTTATTCACACGATTTTTGAATAGATTATTATTATAGTTATCTTCTTGATTAGCTGAACCTTCATCGTCGAAAGCTGATTTTTGTTGGTCGTCGACGCGATGCTCTTTTGAATTTACGTCTGTCGTGTTCTCTACGTTGCGACGTAAATTAGAATTGTCGCGTGTTTCTTGACTATCACGATTACTAATATCTTTGTCGTTACCTTTATTCTCTGTTACGTTGCTTGGTCCAGATTGTTGACTTTCTGTATCGTGTTGTGTACTTGCTTCCACTTTTTCATCTTGACCATGATTGTCGTCATATTGACGTTGACTTGGTGAAGATTGCTCACTGGCACCAGTTTGTTCAAAACTATTAGTCATATCTTCATGTACTTCTTGATCACCTTGATTGCTAAATTGTTGATTCGCAGTATTTCTACCTTCGTGACCACTAGTGTTACCAAAATCTTGATCATTACCTTGGTTATTTGTTACGTAACTAGATGAAGATTGCTGACTTTCAATATCATGTTGTGTGCTTGCATCTACTTTTTCGCCTTGACTTGAAGGACGCTCACCAGATTGATGGAAGCTATCATTAATATCTTCATGTACACCTTGGCTATCTGTTTCGCCTGAATGATAATTTGATCTATCATCATTATCTTGAGAAGTTGCTGACGTATTATCATTTTGTTGCGTCGAACTAAAGTCTTTGTCATTACCTTTATTGTCAGTCACACCGGCATTGGTAACGTTTTGCGTACGTTCGCCACCACGGTAGTTATTAGAACTAACATTTGTATCATGACCTTTGTAATTGTCACTTGTTGTTTGTTGGCGATCATCAACGCTATCGTTACTAGTATTAAGATTTTGTTGATTGTCATTACTAGTGTTGTAAGATGATTCGTGTTGATTTTCACCTACATGGCGATAAGCATAAGCTGAGTCTTTATCGTTACCTTTATTGTCTGTAACGTCAGAATTTGTAGTATCTTGTCTTTCGCCTGCACGATAGTTACTTGTGCTTGCGTTTGTATCATTACCTTTAAATTCTGTATCACGTGCCTGCTCATTTGGATCGTGTTGACGATCATCAATGCTTGTACTTGCATTGTAAGTTTCATCATTACTACCGTCTGTTGTTGTTCTGTCATTGTTATTGACATCTTGGCGACTATTTTGTTCACGACGGTCATTTGAATAAACATCTTTGTCGTTGCCTTTGTTATCTGTAACGTTGCGTTGTTGATTTGTATAGTCTTCGTCTCCATGATTATTGCCAGCAACAACATCTTTGTCGTTACCTTTGTTGTCAGTCACATTATTACGTTGTTCTCCATGTCGTTCATCTTCATGTTTTTGACTACCAACATTATCTTTGTCGTTACCTTTGTTATTCGTAACATAAGCGTCTTGTTGACGATTATTATCATGTGATTGTGATTTATCGCCATGTTTATGTTCGTCATTACGTTCTTGTACATCGTCTTTATCTTCTTTAGGAGAAGCTGCTACGGCACCAGTCGTTGCTGCACCAGCTGCTGCGCCACCAACCGCTGCGCCTGTTGCTTTTTTATTTGAACCTTTATGACCGTCATGGCCTTTATCATCTGATTCATTAGCGTTATGAATATCGTCTTCACGACCATCTGGACCATGTGAATCATCAGAAGGTTTAGGTTTTCTTACAAGTAACATAATACCTGCGATAATCCATAAAATGGCACTAATCCAGTTAAATAATAGAGATACAATACCTAAAATTAATAAGATTACCCCTGCTAATTTCGCTTTCTTTTTAATAAGTAACGCAGCGATAATTGCTAAAATTAATACAATTATACTGATTACAATACCAGACGTTACAAAGCTTGATAACATGCCAGTCATACTTGATACATCCGACGATGTCGCAGATGGATTGTTTTCTTGAATACTTGTCGTAACTTCATCTTTGAAACTTGAGTTACCCATGAATAATGATGTAATTGCTAGTCCAATAACAAGTAGTAATTGTACTACAATTCCTATCCAGGTTAATACTTTTTCACCAGTTCTTTTAATCATAGTCAAAACCCTTTCATTGTTTATTTTTGTTACAAAAATACAAATGGAACTAACCCTGTTATTTCCATCATTGTGATATCAAAATTTACGACTCAAATACCATTTTTAATTAACTAACAATTACAAATGGCTACAATTTTATAATTTTACTGTTTTGAGTGTGGAAAATTATTATGTAGATTAACAAAATAATAATTTTTATTCTTTTATCCTATTTAAACGTTTTCAAACCTATAATTCTAAATCGTTCTATTTGTAATAAAGAATTTAACGCTATAATCTTAAGTTATTACACAAACACTTTAATTAGGAGCTTATAATCTATGAATATCAAAGCATTCGAACAGCATTTGAAAATTGATAGCAATATGTATGACAAACCTACATTAGACGCACTTAATTATTATTTACAACATTTTATGTTCACTGTCCCTTTTGAAAATATAGACGTTCAAAATGGTGTACCTATATCAGTCGATATTAATCACCTTTTCGATAAAGTAGTTAATCATCATCGTGGTGGCTTTTGTTATGAATTAAACACTTTGTTTAAATACTATTTAATACAACAAGGGTATACTGCAGAAAGTATATCGGCAACGATTCATACACCTGATGGCGGTCGTAGCCCACATGGTTCTCATATGTCTACAGTCGTAACTATTGGCGACAATCAATACATTGCTGATGTAGGTTTCGGAGACTTGCCATTAAAAGCCTTACGCATCACGACTTTAGAGAATGCAGAACCTGTTATCGATATTAACGGACAATTTCGTGCCATTTTAATGGAAGAAAATAATGTTCACCTTCAAAAATTAATAGCTAACGAATGGCAAACGCTATACGAAGCAGAGTTGATAGCAAGATCTATCGATGAATTTGAAGACAATATTAATTATAACCAATCAAATCCAGAATCAATTTTCGTTCAACGTCTACTTGTGACACAGCCACAATCATTTGGTAGAGCAACTATGTCATTCAATCACCTTACATTAACGAAACAAGGTCAAAAGGAACAACAAGAAGTAAACTCTAGTAATTACCGCCAGTTATTGTACGACTATTTTGGCTTAGACGTGGCGATTAATAAACTAGAATCTTAAAGAATTTTAAAGGGATATGTAATTATTTAAATTAACTACATATCCCTTACGTTATATTTTATTCATTAAAAGTGTATTTATTTTTAGATTTTATTTCTTCATAACTTCTAATATCAGGTTCAAGTATTTTATGATTATAATTCTTTCGTGCAAAGTTATTCATTTTCAATATAAATTCACGAACTTCTTTATCTAATTTAACTTTTGAACCAATTATAGAGGTTAACTCCTTTTTCTTTTCTTCAAAATTATTATCATATATTTTATAAGTTACTTTGAAATTTTTAAATTGTATTTCTAGTGGAGCAAATCTTCTCAATAAGTCCTGTAAAAGATAACTAGAATTATCATCATGGTGGCTCAATTTCATTATGAGTGTTTGAAGTTGATCATTTAAATTTTTAAAATCACTTTCGATTTCAAAAAATATTTCAGATGTATAGTCTCGACTTTTCAAAACTCTTTTTTCATCCAATTCAGTGTTTCTAATTCTAGCTACTTTATAGACGATTAAATCAATCATACTCTTTATGTCATTCTCATAATCAATGCGTTTATCCCTATCTTCTTTGCGAAATTGTAACCAAACTCCTATTAGCGCTATAAGACCTCCGGCTAAAGCTGATATAAATTCAGACATAGTCATACACCTCTTTAAAATTAATTTATATTCCAATAACCTATTTCGAACAATAAAAACTTTAAATTCATCTATTTTTTCAAATTTTTAACTAAATATTTTATTATTGGCTGTTTTTAGATTAGTTCCCTCTTAATTAGTATCTAAAGTGTGTATGATTTATATGCTCATTTATAGGGAAAATAATTATTAGTAACAAAATGGAGGGATTCATGATGAGTAGAATTGATGACAGAATGGAAAAAGATATCGAAGAAAAACCTTCACGTGCCGAAGGAGATTGGAATACACAACAAGAAATGCAACAAAACGCCTTTGAACGTTTAGGTAAAGACTCAGTAATTATCGAAACTTTAGTAATTATGAACATCGTATTTGCAGTATTTACATTTAGTTTAATCGGTGTTTTAGCATACATGTTTAAAAGTAAATAATTTGAACTGACAATATAAACGTTCTAACATTAATGTTAGAACGTTTTATTAAATTTTTAAAAAAAGAGATGAACAAATTGACTCAACAAAATAACACAAATATTGAAATGCTTGACATTAGTTTTAACGCTGATGGTACAACTTTAAGAGGGTGGCTATACTTACCTTCTGAACGTACAAAACCTTTACCATGTATTATCATGGCCCACGGTTTCTCAGCTATAAAAGAAATGGGGTTAGCACCCTATGCGCGTAAATTTTCCCAAAATGGTTATGCTGTACTCGTATACGATCATAAAAACTTTGGTGACAGCGATGGTGAACCGCGCTACGAAATAAATCCTTGGGAACAAATAGAAGGTTATAAGCATGCGATAACATATGCATCTACATTACCTGAAATAGATGCTAATCGCATTGGTATTTGGGGCTCTAGTTACAGTGGCGGTCATGTATTAATGGTTGGTGCAAGTGATGCTAGAGTTAAATGTGTCGTTGCCCAAGTTCCAACGATAAGCGGTTCGGAAACAAGTAAGCGCCGTATGACTGGTGATGCACTAAAAGCAAAACAAGATGAATTTGCTCAAGATAGAATAAATCGTCAGCAAGGTAAAGCTCCTACTTATACTAAAGTAATCCCTGAATTTAACAACGATAAAGGCATATATAACTCACAAGATGCTATCGACTGGTATGGAGATGGCCACGAAAAATATAACAATGCTGTAAATAAAGTAACTTTGCGCTCAGTTGAGTTTTCTCAGTATTATAACCCTGGAAATATGGTTCCATTTATTAGCCCTAAACCTTTATTAATGCTTGTTGCTAAAGATGATATTATCACACCTTCAGATTTAGCTTTACAAGCTTATGAGACAGCACTTGAACCTAAGTCTTTAAATATCATGCCTGGCGGTCACTTCGACCCTTATAATGTGAACTTTGACCAATCAAGTACCCAAGCCTTAGAGTGGTATAAAAAATATTTATAAGTTATCAAAAGACTAATGAGGAGATGCTAGTATGTTAATCGTAACAGCTTATTATCTATGCAAAGAAGGTAAACGCGACGAAGTTTTAGAATATTGCCAAGAAAACATCAGAGAAACTAGAAAAGAACCTGGAAACATTAGTTACATGCATTATCCAGATCCAGAAAATGATAACGGAGTCTTTGTTTTAGAAAAATGGGAAAACGAAACATTATTTGATAAACATGATAAAACTGAACATCATCGCAAATTTAGTGCCTTGAGACGCCCTCTTTTACAACCTAATTCATATGAAATAACAATTTACAATGCAGAACCTAATGACAGAGAGAACGACAGAGTACATGAATTTGTTAAAAACCATATCAATTAAGAGAACATTTATAAGATCTAGCCACTTTTGGTTAGATCTTTTTTTATCGAAAACTAAGTTGACATCAATATTAAAAATTTCATACAATAATTGTAATTTTAAACGTAAGAAGGTTTTATCGATGAACTATTTAACGGTTTTACAAAATAAAAACTTTAGTTATTTATTAATAGGTAATTTTCTTAGAAGTAGTTGCTTTGTATTATTTTCACTGCAACTTATATGGTTCACGATTGACCTTACGCATCATTCTGCTTGGAAGTTATCACTTATGGTAATGAGCCAGACACTACCGTTTATATTATTTGGCGTGCTTGGTGGTGCATTTTCAGATAGACATAATAAACGTAAAATACTCGTACTGTCAGATTTTGTCTTAGCTTTTATTATCCTATTAATACCTATACTAGCCTTTACTTCATCGTTAAATTACGTAACATTGTTAAGCATTTCTACTATTATTACAATTATTAACTGTTTCACTGATCCTGCATTCAGAGCATTACTGCCAGATTTAATTACAGAAGAAGATTTAGCAACTTCAAATGCATTAATTGATAGTTTACAACGCGGCTCAAATATTGTGTTACCTGCATTCGTTGGTGTGTTGGTTTTTCTAGTCGGTAATGTTGGTGTGTTTTACATATGTAGCGCCTTACTCTTTTTAGGCTTTATAGCAAATTCATTAATTAAAAAAGATAAACATCTTGATGTATCAACAACGAATACTAAAGAAGACTTTAAATTAGCATGGAACTTTTTAAAAACAGTAAAAACAATACCTTATATTATTATTATTCAATTTATCTGTATCGCTATTAACACAGGTTTATGGCGTGTTGCATTACCACTATTTATAACTAAAAATCTACATGCTGGTGTCGGAGTCTATGGTTTAGCAACATCATTTTTAGGTGTAGCTTCGCTAATTATGTCATTAATTGTAGGATTATTAACTGCCAAATATATTATTCTTAAATTTAGCATCGGCGTTTTTATCTGGGGCATTGGTTTATTTATAATTGCCATTTCACCTAACGCAATATTTATATATTTAGCAGCTGTACTTATTGGAATAGGACAATCAATCGAAGGATTAACACGTTCAATTGCTATACAAACACAAACGCCACCGCATTTAATGGGCAAAGTATTCAGCTTATCTTCAACATCAAATTATGCAGCTGATACATTATCTTTAGGGATAATTGGTGTACTTACTCCGATTGTAAGTTTGGGACTTATTTTCGGTTCAGGTGGTATCATTGTGGCATTATTAAGTTTTATTGGTATCACGTTTATAAAAGGTAAGCATTAATAATAAAAAACGCCACAACGTATATAATTTCTATATACGTTATGGCGTTATGATCCTTAAAATTCTTTCATTACTTTTTTAGCAGTTTCGCTTATTAATTTATCATTTGGCTTAGCATTTTTGTCATCTTTATTTGTGAAAATAACTAATACAATTGGTTTAGATTGTCCTTTAGGATAAACGTATGCAATGTCATTTCTAGAAGCATACGTTAGGGCTTGACCACTTTTATCTGCAACTTTGTATTTTTTAGAAACCCCATCTTTTATCAAAGTGTCACCGTTTTTATTGTTAAACATTAAATCAAGTAAGAAATCTATGTTCTTTTTACTTAAATCATCTTTTTCAATCAATTTCTTCATAGTCTTGCCGTATGCTTTAGGCGTTGAAGTATCTCTTTTATCTTTTGGTGAGTAATTATTTAGGTCTGGCTCGTATCTAGATGGTTGAGTCGTGTTATCCCCTAATTCTTTTAAATTTTTTCTAATTTGTTTATAGCCACCAAGTTCATCAATAATTTTATTATTTGCTGTGTTATCACTGTACATCATTGAAGCTTTAATAAGCTCTTTTACAGTTATATCCTTGCCAACGTATTTTTCTAACACAGGTGAGTAATCAACAATATCACTTTTATTAATATGTACTTTTTTATCTAACTTATCATATGGTACTTGTTCTAGTAACATTGCACTATTTACTGCTTTTGACGTAGAAGCATAAGCAAACCTCTTATCTGCATTAAACTTTATTTCCTTACCGCTCTTAGTATCTAATGCGTAAACACCAACATTAGCATTGTATTTCTTTTCTAAATTTTTTAATTCATCGGCATGTGAATCCTTTGAATTGCATGCGCTTAAAATGATTGCACATACGATTAACACTATTAACTTTTTCATATTAATCCCCCTAATATTACAGTTGTAATCTTTCTGGCCTCATGATATTACAATTGTAATCTTGTTGTCAATCGTTTATGATTAGTACTTGAAAGAAGGTGACTACGTGGCTAAATTACTTATAATAAGTGTAATGAGCTTTACTATTATATTTCTATTAATATTATTATTTAGATATATTTTAGATCGCTATTTTAATTACAGATTTAGTTATAAAATTTGGTACCTCACTATTATTGCAGGCCTAATCCCTTTCATACCATTTAAATTCTCTTTGCCAAAATTTACTAATTTTGATAAGCAAGACACTAATGTAAGTAGTGGCACTAAGCGTTTAAATGAAAATATAAGTACAACTAATCATGTTCAAGACTTAACAACAAATATTCATAAGGTAAACTGGGAATATATAGACGCAATATTTACAATACTATGGATCGTCTTAATCATAGTTTTCAGTATTAAATTTATAAATTCATTGCTTTATATTAATAAATTAAGAAAGCAAAGTTCTAATTTAAATAAAGGTGAGACTTATAAGTTAATTCAGATACTAAATAACTATCAATTAGCACCTAATATTGTGATTAAAAAATCAGCATCCGTGACCTCTCCAATAACTTTTTGGTATGGAAAATATTATATTTTAATTCCTACTGCATACTTTAAAGATTTGGAAGAACAAAGCTTAAAATATATAATATTTCATGAATATGCTCATGCTAAAAATAAAGATACGTTACACTTAATTATCTTTACTATATTTTCTATCATCATGAGTTATAATCCATTGATGCCTATAGTTAAACGTATGATGACAGATGATAATGAAGTTGAAGCTGATATCTTTGTGTTAAAAAATATTCAAAGAAATGAATTTAAAACATATGCCGAGACGATTATGATGTCTGCCTTAAAATTTAAGTCTTTCAATAAAAATATATTAAGTCATGCATTTAACGGTGAAAAAACTTTACTCAAAAAAAGACTTATT
The DNA here is from genome assembly GCF_003019255.1 of Staphylococcus kloosii. Classification (NCBI taxonomy): domain Bacteria; kingdom Bacillati; phylum Bacillota; class Bacilli; order Caryophanales; family Staphylococcaceae; genus Staphylococcus; species Staphylococcus kloosii. The sequence continues at coordinate 515,285 of NZ_CP027846.1, read as the reverse complement.
AATATCAAAAAAATTAATTTTAAAAAGCAGCCAAAAACGATTTTGATACTGACTTATGTATTTTGCCTATTTCTAATCATTTTCCAAAGTCAGTTTTTAATGGGACAATCATTAACCGATAATAAATACAGGGAGCCTTTAAAGAGTAATTATCAGACCATTGATAAGAGTAAAAACTTTGCTACACACAAAGGTTCATTCGTAATGTATAGCTCGAAGAAAGATGAGTATTATATTTATAATGAACAAGAAAGTAGAAAAAGATATTCTCCGGATTCTACTTATAAAATTTATTTAGCCATGTTCGGACTAGACCGTAATGTAATAACGAGCAGTAATTCAATGATAAAATGGGATCATAAAAATTATCCTTTTGCCTCGTGGAATAAAAATCAAAATTTAACTACAGCACTGCAAAATTCAGTTAATTGGTACTTTGAACGTATTAGTAATCAAATACCTAAAAATTATACAGCCAACCAACTGAACCAATTAAATTACGGAAATCAAAATTTGGGTAACTATAATGCTTACTGGATGGAAAATGATCTAAAAATTTCTAACCTTGAACAAGTCATCGTTTTAGATCGTTTGATGGAACATAATAGTCATTTTAGTAAGGCACAGAAAAACCAACTATCCTCATCATTATTGATTAATAAAAACAATAACTATGCGTTGTATGGTAAAACTGGAACAGGTATCGTAAATGGTAAACATAAGAATGGATGGTTTGTCGGCTATGTAAAAACGAATCAGGACACATATTATTTCTCTACACATCTATCTGATAAAAATGCTTCGGGAAAAATGCTGAATCTATTAGCAAAGAAATATTAAAAGAAATGGGTGTTTTAAGTGCTCAATAATCAAATCGAAATAACCGCCGCCGAATGGGACGTTATGAATGTAATATGGGATAAAAAATCAGCATCTGCTAACGAAATTGTTTTCGAGATTCAACAATATAAAGAAATCAGTGAAAAAACTATTCGAACACTAATAACGCGTTTATATAAGAAAGAAATTTTGACGCGACATAAAGCTGATCGTATTTATTATTACTCATCTAATGTTAAAGAAGATAATATTAAGTTGAAAACAGCTAAAAACTTTCTCAATAAATTATATGGCGGAGACATGAAAAATTTAGTCCTTAACTTTGCACAACATGAAGAACTAAGCGCTGAAGAAATTAAAGAACTGCGTGATATCTTAAATGATTTTAGCGATAAATAAAAAGACTCCTATTATGGAGTCTTTATAAATTATTGTATTTATTTTTTTTATTCTTACTTTTTGATATAGGATATTTAATATTATTTTTCTTTAACTTATCTTCAACTATTTCAGTTATATTAAAATCTAAATTATCAGCTAACATATAACTATATATTAATACGTCTGCTAATTCTTCTGCTAGCCTAACCCTTTTGTCTTGAACTACTTCTTCCGATTCCTTCCATTGAAACAGTTCTAACAACTCGGAAGCTTCTAATGAGATTGATAGAGCTAAATCTTTTTCATTATGAAACTGCCTCCAATTACGGTCATCTCTAAATTTATTCACTTCTTTAATTAAATTCTTAATTTCATCCATAAACTCACCCTTTATAAGCTTCTTTCAATGCTTCATTTAATTCTTTATCTACTGCATATATATACAAGCCATTAACTCCACGTGTCATTAAAACATTTAATTCATTTTTCAATAACTCTTCTGCAAAGTTTTGTTTCGATTTATCAGATAATGTTCTATTTTGCGTTGCTTTAGAATTTTGACTTTCATTTTTATCAAAAATTATTTTGCCACCTCTAAATTTAACGGAGGGACCAATAATTACTCCAGCATAATTCAAATCAAATCCTTGAATAGTAAATGTAGACCCTACTTCATTTATAGTGTTTGTTTGTTCTGCCCAAGACCAGTTTTTCTCTCCACGTAATGTTTTTAGTTGTAAATTCCAAGGCATCGACCAATCACCTATTTGAACTTTCCAATAATCATCATCTTGTGGTTTTTTATTTCCGTTATATTTCCAATCAAATGTTGCTAAAACTCTAGAAATTCCAGATTCAGTTGATTTAGCTTTTTTCCTAATTTCTTTTTCCAATGATTTTGGATTATCAAATATTTTTATATCATAACCCTTATTATCGTATGGAATTTTATTAATAACTTGTTCATCAATTAATTTTCTAATCCACTGAACAGTTTCTTCACTACTATTTATTCTTAATTGATTTTTCAGTAAAATGTGATTATCATTTTTCTTTGTACTTTCAACTAATTCGTTCAAAGTATCAAATTCCCATATTTGTTCTCTACTAAGTATTTGCTTACTATCAAATACTGCAACTACTACTTTTGCTCTTTCAAGAATATCTTTTAAATGACCTTCACCTTTATATGACATTTTTCCTTGAGTCAATAATAAGTGAGCTTCATCAACGATTACTACATCTACCTTATCTTTAGACTCTCTATTTATTATAAAACTAGTAGGTTTTTTTATGATATTGTGATTTTTAGATGTTAATCCCAATTTTTCAGCAATCTGTTTATAAACCTTCAATTGTTGTTCATGATTTATTAAAAGATGTACATCTAAATCTTCCATGAAATCGTCGTTTTCAAATTGCTTCAATTCATAAAAAAGCGTGCTCATTAATACCGTTTTACCTGAACCCGCTTCTCCTTCTACAAGTATAAGTTGATTATCACTATGTTGATGGAGGGCTATTTTAATTTTAGAAATGATTTCGTCTTTAGCTTTATTTTGCTCAGGAGTCAATTTATGAAAAGGAGATGCTTTAAATATTGCTGAATCTCTCACCACACTTTCTAACGGAAATAAATCGCCATCTTTTTTATGTAAAGAGTTCCATATATTATTAAATATTTCATCCAATTTATCTGACGTATAATACTCATTTTGTTGATTTGTTCTACTATTAAAAATTGATTTTACATTATCTACACTAGATAAATATTGCATTAACCTATTCTCTATATCTAAAGTTAATGATTTATTAAAAAAAGGGTGCCCTATAACATACATGGATGAAGTTTTTGAATTAGAAAAATTACACCAATATTGTTTTATTTTAGAATCTACATTTAAATGTTGTTTTGTTCTACTATTGATATCCGCAGTTTCTCCAACATATATATTAACTTCGTGTTGTTTCTTTTTATCATTTATTATATAAACAGTTGGATAACGTAACAGATATTTTGCTTCTTCTACTTCCGCCCATTTTTTAACAGTGTTATTTAAATTTTCTACAGTATAGTTTATTTTTTTTACCATTAATTTATTATCTGTAGTCATATGAGTCACCTTTTCTTATTTTTAACTATTTATCATAATTATAGAATAGTAATATAAACCATTCAACAACCTATATATTCACAAAAAATCCTATTCCTACTTTTATATTTGTTTGGTTTCATAATTTAAGTTTATTAAAAAGATACTCAAATTTCAGAATTGAAGACATTTTACGTCGTTTATCATTAAAATTTTATTCCTATCTCCCTTTATTTAAATTATCGCTAAAGGTTTTTATTGGTATTTTGCACTCTTTTAAGTTCATAATGAGTTGTATTTTAATATTTTGAGCAATGCATCTTAAAAAAGTTCATCCGGTATGATGAACTTTTTCTTTTTTTAATACGTATATTTATTACAGCATGCTATAAATTTATGTGGTTAATTTAGGTGTTTTGTTGATTTTTCAACAAGGAGGGGAAAAAATGCTAGATGAAAATGAGCTTTATCAGCTAATTGTAGAGCACAAAGACAGTGCGAGCTTGGAAAAGCTTTATGATCGTTATGAATCATTGTTATATAATTTAGCTTATAAAATCACTCAAGACCAGCAATCAAGTGAAGAGGTCTTACAGGATATATTTATGAAAATTTGGCATCAAAAAGCTATTTTCAAACCTGAAAAAGGTAAGTTATCGACTTGGCTCATTACGCTATGTCGTAATAGAGCCATAGATATTTTGCGACAAAGAAAAGATATAGAGCGCAGTTTTGACGAAGAATTTCACGGTATAGAAACAAATAGCCCACCGGAATATGATTTATTAGATAAGGAATGTTCCGAGGAATTACAAAAGATTATTTCATATTTAAGTAAGGACCAACAAACAATCATTTCCTTATTTTATTTTAAAGGCTTAAGCCAACAAGAAATTGCCGATAAATTAAAAATGCCTCTAGGCACGGTAAAGAGTAGATTAAGGTTATCAATTAAACATTTAAACGATTATTTAAAAAATATTTTAAGAAGGGAGAGTGAAGAAAATGAAAGATAACAAAGTCGATATTATATATGATTATTTCAACGATAAGTTATGTGAAAGTGAAAAAGCACATGTTGAACATGAATTAAAAGTATCATCTGAATATAATGAAGCTTTGGACGAAATAGCAGTTCTTCACGATATTCTTCCTTACAGTAATAAAGAAGTAGAACCACCAAAAGATATGAAAAAACGTATATTAAGCACAGTAATTGAAGAACGCAACGATGCATCAACTGATACTGAAAGCGAACCTATTGATAATAAAAATCACGCTAAAAAATATACACAGACACATCAAAATAGTCATCGCAGTTCAGACTCAACTCGTTATGACAAAGACACGACACAATCAGATAATAAATATCGTAAGAAGAAAGGGATACGTTCTCAAATTCCTCTTATCATCATGGCAGCAATTTTATTATTATCATTAATAGGTAATGGCATGCAGTATTTTAATCATAAAAGTTCAACTAAACAGAACACTGCAATGATTAATAAAGATAAAGCTCATTCAATGTCATTAAAACCTATGACAAAAAGTAAAGATGAAACTAACGGGCATGCTTATGTTTCCAATAACAAAGACAATAGTAAGTTAATGGTTGAAGCTAATAATATTAAAGCTACAAAAGGTAACGAAGTCTACCAGGTTTGGGTAATAAAAAATGACAAACCACACGCAGCAGCTACATTAGCAACTACTAATAACAAAGGAATGGCCGTAGCAGATTTAAGTCATATGAATATCGATAAAGAGGACACGATTGCATTAACGTTAGAACCTTCTCCCAATAATGATAAGCCTAAAGGGCAAATGATTATGGCTAGTAGCAAAGTATAATAAACACTTTATAATGCATTTTAAATGGGATCACGACTTAATGTGGTCCCTTTTTGATATGTAAAATTCATTTGTATTATGAATGTTTCAAAATCAAATAGTATTAATAAGAAAAGGAGCGAGACAAAAGCCTTATTTTTATAAGAAGGTTTTGTATTTTAGCCCCTAACTAGAGTTGAAAGCAGCTTGTTACAAGCGTATTTTCGATTCAGTCAATTACTAACCACATAAAAAAAGAGCCTCATCAGAGACTCTTTTTCTATTAACCAATCATAATTTTCATTAAGTAGCCTTGGTCATCGAAATATGCAGTATACATGCCGTTGTTAGTTTTGTAAGTGATATAAGAACCACTATCTGTATTACCTTCATTAGACATATGGTTAGACATGTGTGCTTTTTTGAACATATCTTTACTTACTGTATGTGCTTTTGTTTTAAATGAAATATGCACGACTTGACCATCTTTATTCATATCTACCATTGTATCATCAACATGCTTACTAGAAGCTACATCTTTATCGGTAGTCGCTGAATTAACTTTGTAACCATCAATCATGGCGTTATCGTATTTTAACGCTCTTACGAAATCATAATCTTGCGTGAATTGACCATCATATGTCGTATAACCATTATAGTTATAATATGGCATCATTGTTTTTTGAGTCATATTGCCGTTCATGTTATTGTTCATGTTCCACATGTTACCTTGATTCATCATACCTTTTTGGTTCATGTTTCCATTCATGTCGCCCATGTTACCTTGATTCATCATCATATCTTTTTGATTCATGTTACCATTCATGTTGTCCATCTTACCTTGGTTCATCATCATATCTTTTTGATTCATGTTACCGTTCATGTCACCCATGTTACCTTGGTTCATCGTCATAGCTTTTTGATTCATGTTACCGTTCATGTCACCCATGTTACCTTGGTTCATCATAGCTTTTTGATTCATATTTCCATTCATGTTGCCCATATTACCTTGATTCATCATCATATCTTTTTGATTCATATTTTCATTCATGTTGTCTTGATTCATCGTCGTATCTGCATGTGCTGCACCACTTGTTCCTAATCCTAATAGTAAACCTGTCGCTAACGCTGAAGATGAAAATACTAATAATTTATTATTCATAAATCCGCACCCCTTTTTTTTATTTTTATTATGCTTTATTCATGTTGTTTAAATATCTAATTCTTACGCTAAAAAAGTAACTTGCTAACAAACTATAAATCTAATTATTATTGCGTAAGGCCCCCTTTGTTTTCTACTCATTAAAATATACGTATTATCTCCTTATTAAGTTCACTTTTTATTAAAAAATATTTAAATAACTTATATTGAACAGATACACATAGTAAATAAATCTTGATATAACCGTATTTTCAATTCAATCATCTATTATCAATAAACTATTATGGAAATTTATATCTAAGCTCATAAAAATATATTTTCTTAGTTTTCCTACACTCCATTAATCATTTCTTATACATTTCTATCTTTCATGACTAATAAATTTTAACTTATTATTTTCCGGGTAATGTATTTATAGAGGGTGATAAAAGATGACAGTTACAATTAAACGTATTTATGACGCAAAGGATAATAAAGGGACGCGTATTCTTGTGGATAGAGTATGGCCTAGAGGTATCTCTAAAGAAGATGCGCATTTGGATCACTGGTTGAAGGAAGTCGCTCCAACGAGTGAATTAAGAAAATGGTTTAATCACGATCCAAAACTTTATGCAGCGTTCAAAGAAAAATATGAAAAGGAATTGCGTGAAAATGATGACCAAAACGAAGCGTTCGAAGAATTACAAGAGATTGCGCGTTCGAATAACGATATAGTACTACTTTATGCTGCAAAAGATACGGAACATAATCAAGCCGTCGTACTCAAAGAATTACTAGAAAATAAATAAAGTGAACGAGATAGAATATAAAATGATTGTATATCTCGCCCACCAAAATTGACTAGAGTTGAAAAACCTTAATAAAAACTTATTTCACTTCCATCATATACTGACAATATAAAAATAGAGTCTGGAAATATTACGATATCCCAGACTCTTCATCTATATGATTATTTATTCATTTTTAAATATGTCATGTATTTAAGACCTAGTGCAAATAGCGTATACCCTAGTAGGATTTGTGGCACTGACTTTTTAACTTTAAAACTTTTTGTCACTAACTGTGGAATTACATTACATAAGGCATATAAAGCAAAAACTTTAACGTATCTTTTGTTCATTATTATTAACTCCTTTAGTTAAATTTTTTATCAACAACGGTTAATGCAATGGCTCTTAACTCCTTTATAATACTGAAATACGTTACTTTCAACCGGTTAAGTTATTTTTTAGTTTAAAATTCATAATATTGATTATAAATATTCACAAAGTCTTCAAATAAATGAATCATATATGAGGTGTTATTATGAAAGAATTAGTCGGACAGTGTGAACTATGTCATAAAAATGTATATTGTATGGATGGCTTCTTGAATGGCATTCACCAAGACAATCATTTATATTGTTTTGAATGTGCTTCTAGGTAATAACAAACACCCTACATTTGTCTTAACCACTAGACAATTTGCAGGGTGTTTATTCATTTATGTGTAACTAATTATGCTACTTGTCATTATTATTTTTTATCCATTGCTTTTTCTACTTCATCAATTTGTTTCGTTAACGTTGTTACTGAACCAGTTGAGAAGTACCATAATTTTGGATCTAATTCATAGATTTTATTATTTTTCACTGCATCTACATTTTTAATAACATCATTGCTTAATGTTTTCTTAGCTGTAGAATTACCACTTACTACTTGACCACGGTCCATCGCAAAGATGATACCAGGGTTTTTCTGAGCAATGTATTCATTTGTTATGTTTTGACCATGGTTGCTGCCTTTTATTTTACTATCAGCAGGTTTGAAGCCCATAGTGTCAAATACAACTGCACCGAAACGTTGTCCAGCGCCAAATGTTGATAATTCACCTTCATTAACTAGTAAGAACATTGCTTTTTTATCTTTTACTTTTTCAGTTTTTTCTTTAATTCCTGCAATCTTATCGTCTAGTTTTTTATTTAAATCTTTAACTTCGTCTTCTTTGTCATAAATTTGTCCAAGTTTTTTCGCGCTATCTTTCATCGAATCTACGCTATTTTTAGCGTCTGGACCAACGTATACAATTTTAGCTTTTGGTGCTGCTTTTTTAAATTCATCAAGATTTTTTTGATTTGCTACTCGACCAGAAATGAAAATCACTTCAGGTTTAGCTTCTGCTACTTTGTCAAAATTAACTTCTTTTAAGTTACCAGTGTTTATGTATTTATCATCTTTAAAGTCACTTAAGAAGTCTGGTAACGATTTGTTACCTTCGCCTTTAGGTAGTCCTTTTACTTTATCTTCAAGTCCTAATTCTTTTAATGTGTCTAATGCCCCATAATCAAACACAATTGCATTCTTAGGATTTTTAGGTACTTCGACAGTTTCTTTTACATCTTTTGCATCGCTACCGTCTTTTTTCTCACCACTTGCTTGGTAATTATTTTCAATTTTTACAGTTTCATTTTTCGATTCTGACTTAGTTCCCTTGTCGTCACCCGATTTTCCGTTGTTACAAGCTGCTAATAAAAACATTAAACCTACTATAAGTATTAAAGCATATTTCTTCATATCTAAACTCCTCTATATTTTAATTTTTTGTCCCCCTGATATACACCCTAAACTTGTTATAAATTTAAAGTGGCCTCACTCCCTTCAATGCAAAGCGTTACTTTTTATAAAGTCTGTGCTAAATAAGGCGCCTCGTTAACGGTCGTTTCATCAAAGTAAATGCAAATACGCTGTCCCATAACATCTTCGATGCGCACTTCCATATCATATAGCGTATTCAATACATCGGGTTGTATAACATCGTCCTTCGCACTCGCTTCGACTATTTCTCCATCTTTAAGCGCGATAATATCGTCTGAATAACAAGAAGCGAAATTAATATCATGGATAACCACGATAATTGTTTTATTTAGAGATTTTGCAAGTCGACGTAATGTTTGCATAATTTGTACAGAATGTTTCATATCTAAATTATTTAATGGTTCATCTAATAAGATATAATCCGTATTTTGCGCAATCGTCATTGCTAAATATGCACGTTGTCTTTGACCACCAGATAATGTTTTTAAATAACGATCTCTAATTTCTTGTAACTGCAAGATTTCGAGCGCGTATTCTACTTGTTCTTTGTCTTCTTTTTTCAAGCGCCCTTTGCAATATGGAAAACGTCCGAATTCCACTAATTGCTCTACAGTGATATTTAATTCTGTATGGTTCGTTTGTTTTAAAATCGATAACTTTTTCGCTAATTCATTACTTTTATAGTCAGTGATTGCCTTATCCTCAATCTTCACTTCGCCATTATCAGACTCTATAAGTCGTGTAATAATCGATAACAACGTACTTTTACCAGCACCATTAGGTCCAATCATGGAAGTTAGACGTCCCTTTTTAATATCAACATTGATATCTTTTAAAATCGGCTTGTCTTGAATCGTTTTATTAACTCCTTGAATACTAATCAATTTGAATGCCTCCTTTTGACTAATAAATAGATAAAGTAGCTACCACCTACTAAATCAATAATAATACTGACTTGAGTTGTTGCTTCAAATAAGTTTTCCACTACGCCTTGTGCAATAAATAAACTTAACCAACTAATACATATCGTCGCGGGTAAAATATATTTGTGCTTGAACGTATTTAACATTTCACGGGCAAGGTTAACCGTTAATAATCCAAGAAATGTAATAGGACCAACCAATGCAGTCGATACAGATACAAGTATTGCAACAAGAATTAACAATAAGCGCGTTAAATTTTTATAAGAAATACCTAAATTAATAGCATGACTGCGCCCTAACAACAGCACGTCTAAGTACGGTATAAAAAATACGGTAATTAAAACTAAAATAACGAGTATAAAAGTACTTAGCAACATCAATTTACTGTTAGAAGCATCGAAGTTTGCGAACATTGAACTTTGTACGGCAAGAAAATCTTCTGGATTAATGATTAACTCTAAAAACCCTGTTAAACTTCTAAAAAATGTCCCTAATACAACACCAATTAGTAATATAAAGTAGACTGAAACGTTAGCCATACTAAAAATGCCTTGGAAGAGGAATAATGAAAATACAATCATGACAACTAAACTAATAGCAAAGCTATAATATGTATTGGTCACTAAAGCTGATTGCACCCCAAACACAACGACAATTAATACCTTCACAAACATATAGACAGCGTCCAGGCCTATGATTGACGGTGTTAATAAACGGTTATTCGTAATCGCTTGGAAAATGACTACTGATGATGCAATGGCACCCCCAACTAACAACATCAAGCATAACTTTCTTAACCGGCTGAAAAATTGGTACTCGAAAATATCAAAGTTAATACCTACGATAAGGTAAAGCCCACCGACTATTACTGTTAATATCATTAGGAACAGTAATTTTGTTTTATCAGTCATTTGCATAATTGTGTCGTCCTTTCATCAGCAAGATTATAAAAATAATAGTGCCAAAGACGCCGATAGTTAAGCCGATATTTATTTCATACGGATAAACAATAACTCTACCAATGATGTCGGAGAACATGACAAAGATTGCCCCTAATAAAGCCGTATGCGGCAATGCATTCTTTAAGTTATCTCCTTTAAAAATTGACACAATATTTGGAACGATTAACCCTAAGAACGGTAATGTCCCAACAGTAACTACGACAATCGCCGTAATGATTGCCGATATAAACAATCCTATATTGACTATCTTTTCGTAATTAACGCCTAAGTTGCTACTAAAATCTTTTCCCATCCCCGCAATTGTAAAATGATTCGCAAATATATATGTAAGAAATAATAATGGAACACTTAAGTATAAGATTTCGTATCTACCACTAGTAATAATCGCAAAATTACCATTTAACCAGTTGCCAATACTTTGAACTGTATTGGTTTGCAACGCTATAAATGTTGAAAAACTAGAAACAATACCACCGAGCATAATACCTAATAAAGGAATAAAAATAACGTCTGTAAAACGGATGTACTGCACTAATTTCACAAATAGGAAAGTCCCACAAAGACTTAAACCTACCGCAAAGATCAATTTAATAAGAATGTTTTGTTGAGGAAAAAATAACATAGATATTAAAATCCCCAATTTGGCCCATTCCATCGTACCTGCCGTCGTAGGACTCACAAATTTATTTTGCATCATTTGCTGCATTATTAACCCCGCAAGCGCTAAAGTGCTCCCAGAAATTAAAATACTGACCGTCCTAGGTATACGACTTGAAACGATAATATTAGTTTGCTCTTTGGTTAAGTGGAATATATCGGTGATTGATACCTTACTTACGCCTATAAACAGAGAAAGAATCGTTAACAACAGTAAAACTATAAATAGAAAGATACTACTGAAGAAGAATTTCATAATGACTTACCTATAACCTTTCGCAAAAAAATCCAATAAAACTAGTTGAAAGTGACATTGATAATCATTTTCATTAACTTAATTCTATCATCATCTATATTAAATACAATAGGCATTTAATAAATTTTTATCATTAACCTATTAATATAAAATTCGTAATATACCTACATAATGCTATTTCAAGACGATTACACATAACTTTAAGAAAAATAAAAAATTCTTAAAATTGTAAAAAATACAATAATATGACAGTTATATATATGTAAAAACATACACAAATCATGATAAATATTAGGTTACAAAGTCACTTTACTGCACTAAAATTTTTATAAGTTTGCATCAATACTTTAAGTCAATCAATTTTCTAATTTCACTAATAATAATTTAATTATCAAATCACAAATATATTTTCTGAAAATTCTTAATTTAATGTTAACAACTTACTTTATAAGTGCTATGATACTTACTAACTCATTTTGGGGAGGGGGAAGTTTTATGTGGAGTGAACCTATTATTTCTGCAACAGCGCTATTTGCGTTGATTGCGCTTGGAGAAGTTATTTCGACCTTATCTAAGGCGAGGATACCGATGTTACTTACGGCAATGGTCAGCTTTCTACTGCTCAAATGGTTCGGCGTATTTCCTAAGAACATTTTGGATTCGGCTGTTATACCGTCATTAGGTGCGCTTGCGATTGCGCCAGCGATTATGCATATGGGGACGATGATGCCTCTCGCAACATTAAAGAAACAGTGGAAAGCCGTCGTTATTTCTATTTTTGGGATTATGGGATCTACTGTCGCCATTTTAACGATCGTATCACTCGTTTACGATTTCCGTATCGCTGCATCAGGTGTTGGCCCTATTTCAGGGGGTATCGTAGCCTTGTTAATTACAATCGATAAATTAAAAGAATTACATTTAGGTTATTTAATCGTCTTACCTGCCTTAGTTCAAGGCTTACAAGGCGTGATTGGTTTACCTTTAAGTTCAATAATTATGAAACGTTACAGCAAACACTATTTAGAAAATGAATACAATTCAACTGAAGAAGCTACGATGATTGAAGAAGAACAACAAGCTGAATCAATACACGATCGTTTTCCTATTTTACAAAACGACATATTACGCTTATTTATTATGTTCGTCTTAGCAAGTTTGGCATTTTTAATAGGTGAAGTGACACACATTCACTATTCGCTAATTAGTTTAGCCTTTGGGGTTATCGGTTTAAAATTAGGCCTATTTCAACAAGCTGAGTTAGAGAAAAACAAATCATTTTCACTTATTCTTGTAATGATAATGCTCATCGTTATCGGTTCTATGGGAGACGTAACACCACATGACTTATGGCATCACTTGCCAGCAATTTTACTTATATTGTTGATTGGTACGATTGGTATTTTAATTGGTGGTGCAATTGCCGCTAAACTTATTGGTTGGCGTTACAGTAAAGCTTTACCAGTAGCATTAACCGCCTTATACGGTTTCCCTGGTGACTTTATGTTATGTGAAGAAGTGAGTCGTACGATGGCTAAAAATAAAAAAGAACGCGAAGCACTGTTCAAAGAATTACTAAGTCCAATGTTAATCGGTGGCTTTACTTCCGTAACCGTAGCTTCGGTTATTTTAACAGGTATATTGATGAACTTTATGAAATAACAAATGGAGGGATACAATGTTAATTAAAAATATTAATTTGATAGATGGAACAGGACGCGAGGTACAAAGCAACGTAGATGTGTATATACAAAATGATGAATTTGCTGTAATCGGCGCAAATCTTAATGTTGAGGATAATGAAGTTATTGATGGACAAGGTAAATATTTATTGCCCGGCATGATAGATAGCCACGTGCATCTTATGGAAGAAATGAAACCTTTAGCACAAAAATTAGCTACACCTTTTTCATATACTTTTTATCAAGCAATCGACCATTTGAAACGTACCGTTGATTGCGGTGTAACAACAGTACGTGACGCATTAGGTGCCGATCAAGGTATTAAAGAAGCAGTTCAAGACGGTTTGATTTTAGGGCCACGCATGCAAGTAAGCATTAACGCTTTGACTATAACTGGTGGACATGGTGATAAACTGACTAAATCTGGTATTGTCATGCCTAGCTTTTTAGAAGATTATCCCGGTTTACCTAATGGTATTTGTGATGGTGTAGAAGAAGTACGCAAAAAAGTACGTCAAATGCTACAAGCTGGTGCCGACGTAATTAAAGTCCATGCAACTGGTGGCGTTACTAGTCCTACTGACCACCCAGACTATGCTCAATTTTCAGTTGAAGAACTCAAAGTTATGGTACAGGAAGCACAATTTAGAGATAACCGTAAAGTGATGGCCCATGCTCAAGGATTACAAGGCGTAAAAAATTGTATCGAAGCAGGCATTCATTCTATCGAACATGGCATTTATTTAGACGATGAAGCAATTGAAGGCATGAAAGCTAAAAATATGTTCCTTGTACCAACATTATTAGCACCAGTTTCTGTTATAGAATTTGCCGATGAATTAGGCATGTCAGAAACATCCATTCATAAGTCTAAAGAAGTAATTGATGCACATACGACAAGTTTTAATAAAGCAGTAAAAGCCGGCGTGAAAATTGCTATGGGAACAGATGCAGGCGTCTTTAAACACGGTACCAACTTACGCGAATTAGAATTAATGGTCGAGCATGGTATGACACCTATGCAAGCCATCGTAGCATCAACACAAACCTCAGCCGAATGCCTCGGCTACCAAGACTACTTAGGTACGGTAGAAATCAACAAAAAAGCCGACTTCATCATGGTAGATAACAATCCATTAGACGACATCGGGTTAATCAAACATCCAGACAATATTAAAGTTGTTGGCATTGGTGGTAAAGTCGTCAAAGACATTCGCTAAAATAATCAGACCTCCTACTTAGAAGACAGGAGGTCTGATTTTTTAATATTTATAAGGATTTTCTAAATTATTTTTTACAATTTCAAACTTAATTAATTCTTATTATAATGTGTATCTAACATCGCTTTATATGCATAACCATCTTTTACATAAAAATCAATTGAAGAATAACCAATGTGATAACGATAATCCCCAGTTTTTTCAGTCACATTATCTATTTCTGGTTTTCCATATTTATCAATAATTTGTTTGCTCGTAACACTCTTTCCTAATTTTAAATATACAACAGAACCTGTATTTTTACTTGTCTTTGCAATTTTTTGGTCATATGGATAAACAAATTTAGAACCCTTTTCACTAACTTTGCCATCCATAGTATAACCATTAATTGTGAAGTTATTATATTTAACAGCGTTAATGAAATTCTGATCTAAGACAAAACTACCTTGTGATGCTGTATACCCTGTGTAGTTATACCAAGGTTTGGTTGCCGCATGTGCTTCAGTGCTAGTCTCATTATCTTGTACTACATTTGCGCCCATTGCAGTGCCTAAAACAATTGTGCTAGATAATACTAATTTTACAAGTTTATTCATGACACTCAACCCCTTCTTTTTGAATCGTGTTACGATTCGATTACAATATTACCAAAATGTTACATATAAAGCAAGTTTATTTTAAAATTAAAATATTACACAAAACACATAAAATTATATTAACGCCCTGGTTAAGTTACTTTACTTTTTATACAACCCGCACTGTAACTTCAGACAAACGGCAGACTAACCCCTATGTTAAAATTGAAATTTATTATATTTGAGTTTATAATTACACATCTTCCCAATCATTGTTCACCAAAGTTTCGTAACTATTTCCCCCTACCCTATTTCTTAAATTACGGAAAAAGAGTAAACTTAATTATATTAATACATTGAATATTATCGCTTTTTTGTTAAAATATAGTATGGAATTTCTTTGCCCCTTCATAAATAAAAATACCTCAAGGGTGCAAGGTATAAATCATTAGTACTTATATCATTCAACCACACAGGCACTTTATATAAATGATTAAAGACAACATTAAAAATTAAGAGGAGTTAGTATAATGGATTATAGAGTATTGTTATTTTATAAATACGTAACGATTGATGACCCCGAAACTTTTGCAGCTGAGCATTTACAATTTTGTAAGGACAACGACTTAAAAGGTCGTATTTTAGTATCTTCTGAAGGTATTAATGGTACAGTGTCTGGGCCTAAAGAAGTAACTGATAATTATATCGCTCACATGAGAGCTGACACTAGATTCAGTGATATCGTCTTCAAAATCGACGAAGCTGAAGGTCATGCATTCAAAAAAATGCACGTACGTCCAAGAAATGAAATTGTCGCTTTAGATCTTGAAGACGACGTTAATCCTAAAGAATTAACAGGTAAATATTTATCACCTACTGAATTTAGAGATGCATTACAATCAGACGATACGGTCGTTATTGATGCACGTAATGACTATGAATATGATTTAGGTCATTTCAGAGGGGCTATCCGTCCTAACATCACTAGATTCAGAGACTTACCCGACTGGATAAAAGAAAACAAAGAACAATTTATGGATAAGAAAATTGTCACTTATTGTACTGGTGGTATCCGTTGTGAAAAATTCTCTGGCTGGTTATTAAAAGAAGGTTTCGAAGATGTAAGCCAACTTAAAGATGGTATTGCAACTTACGGTAAAGACCCTGAAACAAAAGGCGAATTTTGGGACGGTAAAATGTACGTATTCGATGAACGTATTAGCGTAGAAATTAACCAAGTAGACAAAACAGTTGTTGGTAAAGAATGGTTCGATGGTACACCATGTGAACGTTATATCAACTGTAGCAACCCTGAATGTAACCGTCAGATCTTAGTTTCTGAAGAAAACGAAGAGCGTTATTTAGGTGCATGTTCACACGAATGTGCAGCACATGAAAGAAACCGTTACGTTCAAAAACACGATATCAGCGAAGAAGAAAAAGCAAAACGCTTAGAAAACTTCAAAGATTTAGTAAATCAATAATATAACTAAAAATCACGCCCATCTTAATAAGGTGGACGTGATTTTTTTATTCCCTTTACTTTAAAACGGATTACGATTTAGCCATTGGCCACCGTCCATCGTGATGCAATCGCCATTGATGTAGCTCGCTTCATCTGAGAATAAAAAGCGTGCTAGACCAGCAATTTCTTCTGGTTGACCCATGCGGTTTAATGGCACGCTATCTAACGTTTGTTGACGTGCATCTTCTGATAGCGTCAAGCGTTGAGCGCCTCCAGTATTGTCTATGGGACCCGGAGCAATCGCATTAGCACGTATTCCATATTTAGAGCCCCATTCTATAGCGATTGTACGTGTCATTGATAGCACACCCGCTTTAGCGCTTGCTGAATGGATAACGCCAGGACCTGAAGTCCATGAATAAGGCGCAACGATATTAACGATAACACCCTTGTGCCCTTGCTCAATCCAATGCTTACCAACAGCTTGCGTACAATACCAAGTACCGTTTAATACGATATTAATAACAGAATTCCAACCGTTTAGCGATAAATCTTCAGCCGGACAAATAAAATTACCTGCTGCATTATTTACCAAACCATCAATTTTACCAAATTGCTCTAGTGTTTCATCGACTGTCTGTTGTACCTTTTCAGGATCTCGAACATCCATTGCTACACACAGTACTTGCCCTTCACGTTGTTCTATTTCTTGCTTGGTTGCTTCTAATTTCTCAGGCGTACGTCCAGTTATAACGACATTGGCGCCTTCTTCAACAAATCGTTTAGCCATTGCTTTCCCCATACCGCTACTGCCACCAGTTACAATAATTACTTTATCCTTCATAATCATGCTCCTAACTCATTGTTTTATGTATTTATACCAACTATATGTAATCGCTTACATATAATTCAAGAAAAGTTACTTATTGCTATAGTTTACCCCTGTTAACTATTTAATATGCACTTTTTTATTAATTAAAAAGAGCCTTAGACATTATCGTGTCTTCAGGCTCATTTTTTTCATATTGGCAGTAGATGACTGAATTGAAAATACGCTTATATCAAGCGTCTTTCAACTCTAGTCATCCTTGCCGGGGTGGGACTACAAAATCTTCTTATAAAAATAAGATTTTTGTCTCTCTCCCTTTAAGATGATTGTATTGGAAAAGTGAGTGTTATCGTAGTACCTTTACTAAAAACGCTATTAACCTTAATATCGCCACCGATACGCTCGGCTAAAGTCTGTGCAATATACAGACCTAAACCTGTGCCGCCCGTCGATTTGTTGCGGGATGCTTCTACGCGATACGTGCGTTTAAAAATATGTGGCAATTGTGATTCTTTAATACCTATGCCTTTATCAGTCACCGATATTGCTAGTTGATTGTTAGAGGGGTTGTTAACGTCTATCTTAATCGGTGTGCCTTTAGCTGAGAATTTCAATGCGTTGTCGATAAAATTGGTAATGATTCTTTCGAGTGCTACTTTGTCTTGTTGAAATGGAGGGATGGTGTGATCTATATTTAATTGTACATCTCTATGTTCTGTCGTTAATTGTTGCTGATAACTTTCTAATACTGGAATTAACAATTGATCCATATTAATCGTTGCTTGTAGTTGTTCGGTACGATTTACAGCTATTAAGTCTGTTAAATCATCAAACATTTGTGACAAACGGTCTGTTTGAGTTATTAAAATGCGATAAGCCGCTGCTATATCTTCGGTGTCATGAATAATGCCATCTTTAAGCCCTTCTGAATAAGATTTAATACTTGCTAAGGGGGTTTTTAAATCATGTGCTAAGTTTTGAATCATCGCTATTTTTTCATCTTGTTCTAATTGAATATCAGCCATTTGTGCTTGAATTTTAGCTATCATCATAGTAAATGAAATATTTAATTCTTTTAATTCTTTGGGAGATGTTATTGGTAAACTTTCAATATTAAAATTACCTTGTGCGATTTGTTGTGTTTGGATGTTTAATTGTTCTATTTTTTGAATCGTTGGCGCTAATAAAAATATTGCTATAATCATCGTAATCATACTAGAAATAAAGGACCCTAATGTTAACATAATCGTTTGATGCGCGTTAAACCACATTAATTTATATAGCACGCAAACAAAAAGTGTCGTAATGAGTATTGAAACTATAAATGCATAAAATAATTGTTTACGAATGGACATATTAAACACTCCTTTGGAACTTATAACCAAGTCCCCACACCGTAGCTATTGTATATTCATCATACTGACAGGCTTCTAATTTTTCTCTAATGCGGTGTATATGTACATTTAATGTGTTCATGTCTTCGTAATACGCATAGCCCCATACTTTCTCTAACAATTCTGACTTGGAAATAGCTATTGTTTCATGCGTTGCAAAATACCATAGCAATTCAAATTCTTTTATTCTGAATCCTAATTCTTGTCCGTTAATTTCTGCTGTCTTAGTTAAATTATTGAGTATTAAACTACCACATTCAATTATATCTTTGTGCGTGGGTTTTTGTGATGCTCTAGCTAAAATATTTTTAGCACGTATGACCAATTCTCTTGGGCTGAATGGTTTTTTAACGTAATCATCTGCGCCAAGCATTAAGCCATATATTGTCTCGCTTTCAGTCGTCTTTGCAGTTAAATAAATGTAAGGAATATCTAAACCTTGTGCTTTCATTTCCTCTACAACTTTATAACCATTGAGCTCGGGCATCATAATATCTAAAATGATTAAATCCACACCATCATTTAACTTGCTGAGCGCGTCCTTGCCATCGCAAGCAGTTGTTACCTCATAACCTTCAAACTCAAAATAGGTCTTACAAATTTCTCTAATATCTTGTTCATCATCTACGATTAATACATGATTCATTCTTCTCAATCCTTACCTGTTGTCCTTTTTAAGAAATGACTTAAACTTAATGTCTTCATCGTTTCTTTATTCATTAATAATATTATAAAGAAAAACAGTTGTGTTGGGTATGTAAATATCATGTCTGCCAAAATATAATTCAACATGATAAACACACCGAAAAAGCTAGCTGTATATGACAATACGCCTAAAATTAGCGCCAATCCTATCGCTATTTCTCCTAAAGGAATTATCCATTTAAACAACTCTAAATTAGGTGCTACGACATATTCGAAAAAGTCTTTATACCAATATGGTGAATCTTGATTTTCTTTAATTACGGGTACTAACCCATCTACCGCAAAACCGCCAGTTATTTTTTCGTAACCTTGAAATAACATATAACTGCCTGTACCTAAGCGAATAAATAATATTATTAGTTTTCCTATCATTATTGTGTTCACTCCTAAAAAAGGCAGCAAAGTATTGTTAACTTACATTAATAATACTTCCCCGCCCGCCATATTATTTTAACTTAGCT
The DNA here is from genome assembly GCF_003019255.1 of Staphylococcus kloosii. Lineage (NCBI taxonomy): Bacteria > Bacillati > Bacillota > Bacilli > Caryophanales > Staphylococcaceae > Staphylococcus > Staphylococcus kloosii. Next base: position 495,277 of record NZ_CP027846.1, on the reverse strand, counting down.
GATCCGAAAATAACGTGTGCTTTATCACAGTATATTGTTACTGTGTCATACTGTTCAGCATCTATGTCTTTAAGGTCAAATGTTTGTGACGCTTCATCGTGTTTAACGGCATCAATTTTTTCACCTTCTTTAATTTTGTTACCTTTAGTTAAGTATACGTATAAGTCTGGGCCTTTAGATGAGCTATAATCAGTAAGCATAAGTTTACCGTCTTTGATCATTGCTTTTCCTTCTACTTTTTCTTTGTTTTCAGATTTGAACGTACCCTCTTTTTCTACTTTAGCGTTGTCAGTAGATTTTTGATTGTCTTTCATTTCTGTTTTTGTCTCTGACTTTTCATCTTTCTTATCTTCCATATTGTTACAAGCGCCTAATAATAAAGTCCCTGCAATAGTCGTTGAAAATACTAATGTTTTGATGTTCATATGATTTCCTTCTTTCAATTTAGTTTATGTTTTAATCATAATAAGACCGCTTCAAAAATCACATTAACTTAGGATTAACTAGTATTAACTATTTCTTAAATATCGATAAAGTCAGTTAATATCTCAAAAAGTCAAAATAAGTTTTTTGACTTTGACTTTCTTTGACCTTTGTGCTATTATATAGTTGTAAGGTTAAAGAAGGCATAATACAAATAATAAATAATTACTACTGATTATGCCGATACGCCAATCACAAGATTAAGGAGAGATGTTTTATGGCATTTGAAATGAAACCTTTCAACAACTCATTTTTCGACGTGAACCCAAGTGATTTCTTTAAAGATTTTGGCCGTCAATTCTTTGATCAATTTCCAAGTCAAAATATAAAAACTGACATTAAAGAATTAGACGATGCTTATGAGGTAGAAGCAGAATTACCTGGTATGGATAAAGACAATATACAACTTCAATTCGACAACAATATTTTAACTATTGCAGGAAAACAAACAGTTGAAAATGAAGAACAAGATGACGAAGGTCGCGTTATTCAACGTGAACGTAGTTACAGCAATGTAAGTAGACAATTTTCATTTAATAATATAGATAAAGACAATATTACTGCTTCTTACAATAACGGAATGCTTCACGTGAAACTTCCTAAATCACAACAAGAAGACACAAGTTCAAATATTCAAATTGACTAATTAATGCTTGGTTAAAGACATGAATAATAAAATAGAGCGGGACTATGAATGCTTAAATACATTTGTAGTCCCACTCCCACTAGGGTTATCTTTACTTTAGATAACTAAGACGCCCTCATCATTTATTGATAGAGGGCGTTTTTATACATATTATTCGATTTAATGCGTTTCTCCTAATGCTACATGGCTATCATCTGAGTTAGATATCGCTTTGATTGCCGCAGTCAAACCTTGCACAATAGTGTCTAAAGACATTGAAGGTACATTTTGTTTCGTCGCAACTTGTGCAGGTATAAACGGCACATGGATAAAGCCAAATAACAGCTCTGGATAAGATGTCGCTTGTAGATACCCCATTTGATATAAAATATGATTACAGACAAAGGTACCGGCTGTATTTGACAATCGTGCCGGTACACCAGCATTTTGAATGGCTTCAGTCATTGCTTTCACTGGCATATTAGAAAAATAAGCCGGAGCTCCTTGTGGTTGAATTAGCGCATCAATAGGTTGATTCCCTTTATTATCCGCAATACGTGCATCATCAATATTAATGCCAACACGTTCGGGCGTTAATTCGAAGCGTCCGCCGGCTTGTCCGATCGTTAACACAGCTTCATAACTGTCTTGAGACAAGGCTTCTGCTAGTACATCTTTTGATTCATGGAACACGGTAGGAATCTCTAATTTTGTAATATGATGTTCACCAATTTGCTCTGGCAATTGCTTTACCGCTTCTAACGCTGGATTTACTTTCTCTCCACCAAATGGATCAAATGCTGCTATTAATATTTTCATAATGTTTCCTCCTTATAATTAAAATGCCCAAAAATACATTAATACGATATGTACGATAATCAACGTAAGGGCAATAGGAACTTGTGCTTTAATAACGCCAAATTCTTCTTTCATTTCGAGTAAAGCAACTGGCAATGTATTAAAGTTCGCAGCCATCGGAGTTAGTAAAGTACCACAAAAGCCACCTGTCATTGCTAACGCCCCAGCTATCGCAGGATCTCCGCCTTGCGCAATAACGAATGGCATACCAATACTCGCTGTGATAACTGTAAAAGCTGCAAACGCATTACCCATCAACATTGTAAATAAGACCATGCCTATAATATAAGCCGTGGCACCAATCAAATGATTACCTTCTGGTAAAAATGATGATATCCCTTTAGAAATGACGTTACCTACACCACTCACCGTAAATAGCACACCTAATGCGGCTAAAAATTGTGGTAAGATACCGACTGTCCCAACTTGCTGTGTCAGTCTATCACTATCATATAAAATGTAAGAAGCTTTAGGTTTAATTACGACTACCGCAGTGATTATACCGACGATAGAAGCTACACCTAAGCCAACTGCACCTCCAAGTGGCGTCCAATTCGATACTACGACGGCTACTACCGCTAAAACGATAGCAGGAATAAAAAGTTTATTACCATATTTTGTTGCACCCTCTGCTACTTCTTTATCAGTAACGTCTACAATATTTTTAATTGCTACTTGTTTGAATAAAGTCAGTGCACCCATGCATAATATCAAGACACCGTTAATGCTGCTTGGTATGTAAGGTCCAAAAATAAATAATACGCCTAAAATAATCCAAAATAACGCCGTACCATATTTCTTACTTTTATCCTGTGCCTTTAAAACACGTAAGGCTGTATAAAACAATTGCAAACCAATTAACACATAAAATATTTCTAACAAAGTATCTAAAGTTTGACTACTCATCTTTCGTCACCTCTTGTTGTTCATATTTACGTTGGAAATAGCGATCTAAGCGCATATTATTAAGCCACACAATGACAAAGGTAATAAGTGCTATAGGTACAGATGCTAGAGCTAAATCAACCGCATCGACATTAATCTTTAACGATTTAAAAGTACCCACCATTAATAAAATACCTGCGCCACCGACAAATAAATTCTGGCCGAAGAAATTACCGTAATTTTCCATCGCCGATGTTTGAGCTTTAATAAGTTCTACATCCTTATCCTCTACTTGCTTACTGTTTAATTTAAAACGCGTACGTAATGCACCTTGTACCATTGGATTAATCAACGGTCGCACAAATTGAGGATGTCCCCCTATTCTAATAGATGCAAGCCCCGCTAATTCTCTAACGCCTAAATAAACGGTCATCAGCCTACCACTTGTGACCTTATCAATCTTACCAATCAACTTAGAAGCTTGTTGTTTTAAGCCGAAGCGTTCAATCAAACCAACCATTGGTAACGTTAGTAAAAACAAAGTCACTAACCTATTATCAGTAAATGCTTTTCCTAAAGTAGACAAGATATCTGTAAAATCCATACCAGATACAAGCCCCGTCACTATTGCCGCGATTAAGACGACCGCAATCGTGTCAATTTTTAATAAAAAACCGACAATGATAATGACAATACCAATTAATTTTAACCATTCCATATTGATTCCCCCTTTTATGTAAACGCTTTTAAAAACCATACCACAGTATTTAAGTCGATGAAAGACGGCCAATATAATAAGATAAAAAATAAATTGATTTTCAAAAAATATAGAATGCAAAAAGTAATCGCCCACAAAAAAAGACTGTGACATTATACGCCACAGCCTCAATATCAAATTTATTTAGTTGTATGTTGTTGATCGCTATTTTCTTCAATAACGTCTTGATTTACTTTCCGATAATGCAATAACTTTTCATCCCCGACGTACAGTTTGTTATTGGTATGTCGCGGCTTTTCTAAAGCTAGGGATTTAAACAATGCCCACATCATAAAGATTATGACAAGGGAGAAAGGTAGCGCCGCAATGATCAAGAGGTTTTGAATCGATTGCGTGCCTCCCGTGTATATCATAATAATTGCGAATAAAGCTAAGATTACACCCCAACTTACTTTTACGATACCAGATGGGTTAATTTCACCTTTAGAACTTAACATACCTAACACATACGTTGCGGAGTCTGCTGAAGTTACGAAGAAAATCATGATGACAAATAATGTAAGTATGCTTAGGACAAAGCCCAATGGGAAATGTTCTAGCGTTGCAAACGTCGCTGTTTCAGTTGCTTCCTTAGCAATATTGGCAATGCCATGTTGTTGCACAAAGATTGCTGAAGCACCAAAGACTGCAAAGAATATAAAGCAGACAAGTGCTGGCACAAATAAGACACCTAAAATAAATTCTTTAATTGTTCTACCACGTGACACGCGAGAAATAAAGATACCTACGAATGGTGCCCATGAAATCCACCATGCCCAATAGAACAACGTCCACTGTTGCACCCATTGGAATTTCTCTCCACCACTTTGTGGAATACGTAAACTCATTTTGAAGAAATTAAAAATATAATCTCCCAATGCATTCGTAAATGTATTTAAAATTTGTAATGTCGGGCCTACGATAAATAATCCTACTAACACTACAAATGCCAAAACCATATTAATATTACTTAAACTTTTTATTCCTTTATCAATACCTGACCACGCAGACCATGTAAATAATATCGTAGCAATAATAATAATCGCTACTTGCATGGCAAAATTCGAAGGTGTTTTAAATAAAAAGTGTAAGCCTTGGTTAATTTGTAACGCACCAAATCCTAAAGTTGCTGCGACACCTGTAACCGTCGCAATAATGGCTAAAACATCAATAGCACCACCAATAGGTCCTCTCATCATTTTTGTACCAAATATTGGTGTGAGCGTTGCACTCACTAAACCCGGATATCCTTTGTGGAAATTAAAATATGCAAATACTAAGGCAACAATGCCGTAAACTGCCCATGCATGTATACCCCAATGGAAAAAGGCAAACTGCATCGCATCGTTAATTGCCGTCTGTGTACCAGCTTTATGAATCGGCGTTAACGTATATGCATGGCTGATTGGTTCAGCCGTCGTCCAAAAGACAAGACCCATGCCCATACCAGCACTAAATAACATGGCGAACCATGACTTAAGTGAGAACTCGGGTTCTTCGCCTTCTTCTCCCAAAGTAATTGAAGCATATCTAGAAAATAATAAATAAACACAGACAATAAGTATTACTAAAACTAACAATAAATAATACCAACCAAAATTTACTGCTATAAAATTCGTAATTGCTTGAGTACCCGTTTCTAATTGTTTAGGCCATATAGCACCATAAACAACGAATAAAGTACAAACCGCTAGGGCAACCCAAAACACTACTGTTAATTTATTCAATCGCATAACAAATAGTAGCCTCCCCTACGTAGTTTATGCATAACTTATACCCTAACTTCACGTAATTATGTATTGCACAAGTATTTATATTTGGAAAATTTCATCCAACATATTAATGTAAAAAAACAGTGATTCCATTTATTGGAACCACTGAAGATAATTGTATATATTATTTAACTGCATTTCTGAATAAATCTATACTATTCATCCATATAATATGTCCTAGCAATTCAGAAACATGCTCTTGAATAGGCAATTCGCTCGCTTCAGGTGTTAGTTTTAATTTTGGCAATAACCATTCATGAAAGATAACATGAATTGCAACACCAAATAACAATCCTTTACCTAATGTAATTTTATAACATTTCTCTGCTAATATTGCATAAACAAATGCGTTAGCGACGGAAAATCCATAGTGAATACCCATAACTGCTAATGGTATTTCATTACTATTATACGTCACAGTATAATTTTGAATACTGTCTGGCACTTTAAATTGTTTCATCATCGTTACTGGTGGCGGTTCTTCATCACGTTCTGGCGTCCTAGGTGGGACGATACTTTCCCAGCCCATTTTAACCATACCGCCGACTAATCCACCTGCTAAACCAGTTAATAAAATACGTTTGCAAGAAATATTTGTCATTATCATTCACCTCATCCATTATTAATTTACCCCAAAAAGAAAATTAACAATCAGACGTTTTAGCTATTATAAATAATAAGTGCAGTTTAATTTTTTAAGAAATCTATTTCTATATCATTTTTTCTAGGTGCACGTTTAAATATATATTCTCCATTACGTACTGAAGTAATAACTTCAGCGCGTTCACGAACTGCTTCATAAGCATCTTGTGCATCTATGACGATAAAGTTTGCTGGTTTACCTTCTTCTATACCGTATTGCTCATTTACTCGTAAAATATTTGCGCTATTATAAGTAATTAAGTCCAATGCTTTATTAATTTCATCAATATGTGTATAGTGTGCTAAATGAATACCATTATCTAAAATATTCATCATATTACCATTACCTAAAGGATAGAAGTAATCAGCAATTGAGTCTTGGGCAAATGCTAAATTATTACCATTATTTAATAGTTCTTTCACGCGTGTAATGCCACGACGAACTGGATAGTTATCTCCTCTACCTTGTAAATGCATATTTTCAGTTGGGCACACAATAAAGTTAATTTTTGATTCTCTAAATAAGCCCATCATTTTATTGGCATAACTATTTTCAACCGCACCAAAACTGCAAGTATGGCTCGCTGTCGTATATTGACCATAGTTTTCTTCCATAACTAAGGCATTTAATACTTCTAAAAATCGACTATTAGGATCATCATTTTCGTCACAATGAATATCAATCTGTGTATTATATTTTTTAGCCATCGCGATAATGCGACGTAATGATTCTACACCGTGCTCGTATGAGATTTCAAAGTGTGGAATACCTCCGGCAACATCAGCACCCATTTCTAATGCTTTTTCCATTAATTGCTCGGCGCCTTCGAATCTAAAGAAACCTTCTTGAGGGAATGCGACTAATTGAATTGTGACGTAGTCTTTTAACTCATCACGTAGTTTCAACATTGCTTTCATACCTGTTAAATCTGGATCTGTTATATCAACATGAGTACGGATAAATTGAACACCTTTATTCATTTCTTTACGAATACCAGCTAGCGCACGTTCGCGTACGACTTCTTCTGTTAGTTCTTTTTTATTGTCACTCCAACGCTGAATGCCTTCAAATAATGTACCGGAAACATTAGCGTTACCTTCGCCTAACCCTGTGAAAATATAGTCTAAATGTACATGCGGATCTACGAAAGGAGGTAACACTAATCTTCCTTCTAAATCTATTGCTTCATTGACTTCTTCAAGATTATTACCAACCGCTTTGAATTGCCCATTATCGTCAATGATAAATTCAGTAGCATCCGGTACGCCATAAATAGTGGCGTTAATAAATTTTTTCATAAATTACGCTCCCTTTCATTCGTTTATTCATGTACATATTGCTCTCAATATTAAGATTATCATAGTTATTTTATCTTTATGGGTAAAACGCATTGCAATAGTACTTTTATAGTTATTTTGATGAAATAACATAAAAAAATAAGCCCTACCTCTCTTGAGATAGGGCTTATTATAAATAGTTATACATAATTTAGTTTAAAATTATGCAGTTACCCATTGTGAAGCACCAGCAGTGTTGTATAATTTAACAGCTGCAGCGTCTTGTACTGATTCAGGAGCAGATGAAGCTGGTTGACCTTTGTATTGAGCAGGTGCTACTGAATCCCATGTAGTTTGTAAGAATTGATATTTACCTGATGCACCTGAAGATGCATTTGTAGCATGGATGTCGCCACCTGATTCACGTTGAGCGATTAATTTTAAGTGATCGTTAACGTTTACTGAAGAACCGCTGTCATCACTTGAACTTGAATTACTTGAAGTAGATTCTTGTTGTGGTTGTTGAGTTGATTCAGTTTGTGGTGCTTGTTGTTGTTTTGGTTGTTCTTGAGTTTGAGCAGGTTGTTGAGTTTGCTCTTGTTGTTTTGGTTGCTCTTGAGTTTGAGCAGATTGTTGAGTTTGTTGTTGTGGTTGAGCTTGTTCACTAGTTGATGCTTGATCAGAACCTCCACCGAAGCCCCAAGACCAAGTTTTGCCATTTGATGAGAAGTGGTAGTTAGTACCATTTTGGTTAAAGCTAATATTATATGAACCTTCTTGAACTGGTTTCGCGTTTAATTCAGAAGGGTTATTTTGCGCTAATTGTGCTAAATGTGCATGGTCAGCTCCAGTAGTTTCTGCTGCGTTTGCATGATGTCCTGTCGCTAATCCTGTTACACCTAATCCTAAAGCTATTGTTGAAGTTAATACTGTTTTTTTCATAATTTAAAAAATCCTCCTATAAGGTAATAAGTTTTATATGATTAATTTGCTGTAATCACTATAACATCTAAAAAAAGGGTGTAGGTTACAGGCAAATAAAAAAAATAGGCACTTCATTACATCCTAATTACACTAAAATCGTTAAAAATAGACATAAAAATATGCTCTCAAAACTATCGTGAAAGTTTCGAGAGCATATTTCTAACACTAAACCTTTGTAACACTAATGTAATACTCGAATAAGATTTAGCTATTTTTGTAACTTATTCTCTTTATTTGTTACTTATTGTTCCCAGGATTTTTCCAACCGAAACACTTAAAAGTAAATTTCATATAAGAAATTCGTTATTGTTTCTAATTTTATAGCGAATTATACTTCCATATTTTATTTACCAACGTTTTTAAATTTAGTCATGACATAGTCTCTACTTGCTTTATGATCTACAAGTTCTTTCGGATAATCTTTTCCTAATTCAATCTCGTAATCTTTTTTTAAACGTTCAACATATGACATTGGATGATGAATATATTTAGCTGGTACATCATCAAAAATCGGTAATTCTTCTTTAATAAAATAAGCGTTTTTATCAAAGCGCTCACCTTGTGTACTAGGATTAAACATTCTGAAGTAAGGTACGGCATCGGTACCAGTTGAAGCCGACCATTGCCAACCGTGAACATTCGAAGCGTTATCGTAATCGATCAAATATTTTTTAAAATATGCTTCACCCCATGTCCAATCTATAAATAAATCTTTTGTTAAAAATTGAGATACGACCATTCTTAAGCGATTGTGCATATGTCCTGTTCTATTTAATTTACGCATCGCAGCATCAACTAGTGGAAATCCTGTTTTCCCCTCAGTCCAAGCTTTAAAGTTTGCTTTACTATAAGACCAATTCAACTTACGGTATTTCTCATTAAATGATTGATGTGCTGTTTCTGGAAATTGGGTCATTAATACATAGTAAAATTCTCGAAACATTAATTCTCTAATGTAAGCCTCGTAATTTTCCTCATCATTCGGATAATCATCTAATAGATCATTCATTACCATAGTAATATCAAGTAAGCCATATGCTAAATCAATGCTCATGCCACTTACATATGCTTGTGCTACATCGTCTCTATTTGAAGCGTAATACCCTATATCATTTTTTAAAAATGCTTGCCAAGCTTTAATAGATTGCTGTTCAAGATCTTTATCAGAACTAAATGTAATTTCAGTCTTGTTTTCCCCTTTTACGCAGAGGCTGCTTATATCGTTAAGTTTATAATTATATGTAGGTTTTTTAACTATCTTATCTCTATTAGCTTTATAAAAGCTTGTAAAAACCTTATATGGTTCGTGTTGTTTATTAAAAGTTACCGAAGGTTGTAAGTAATGGTTAACGCGTCTACTTATAATTTTGATTTTCTGTTGTTTTAATTTAGCACTAATATGAGGATAATCATTTTCTTCTTTATTATAACTCATAATATCCTTAGCCATTAATACATGTGTGAGTTCTAAGTTATAACATAACTCTTCTAATTTATTGTAAGGTATTATAAATGGTTGAATATTATATTGCTTTAATTCCTCAATAAAACTCCCAGCTACGTCATAATAATATTGTTGTTTAACTTTATTGACGTCTGACATATCCTCGATAGGTATTAATATCGCAAGTTGATCAATATCTTCTTTATGTTCATTAATAAAATGGAATAACGGATTATCATTGATTCTAAAAACTCGATTTAAAATAACTCCAAGATTCATTTTTTATCCTCCTCGTCTATCTATATAAAGCTGTGCTGTTTATTAAATATTGCACATCATATTCCTCTGCCATATCTTTTAAAAACTGTTTTATCAGCGATGCGTCAATTTGTTTATTTTGGAATTGCCGCTTCAATGTTAAATATTGCTCTTTTTCATTTGCTGTCGCTTTATTTTTAAAATAACCCCACATGTGGTCGAATGCATTGATTGTAGATCCTATTGTCGGCGTTATTATTAAGGCTTCATCAATTTTATCTTTAACCATTGTATAGGATGGGCCTTGCTTTAATAGCTCTCGTATTTCGTCATAATGTTGTTTACTATGTGCGAGTACACGATATTTTTCTTCTCTCCATAAACGTTCTATATAACCACGTTCTTTCATATCAGAACCCCCTTATGTTTACTTTTCCACACTGTTTCCAAAACAAAATTTCACACTATACTGTTACATCTTATTAATGTCGGGTATACATTATTATGAGGTGATATATAATGAATAAAGCACAAGTATTAACTGAAGTTGAAAAAATATTAAATAGTTCTAGAATAGGTGTATTATCAACAGCACATAATAACGTTCCAAATAGTCGTTATATGGTATTTTACAATGATGACTTAACTTTATATACGAAAACAAATATTGATTCTACAAAAGTTAGCGAATTTAAAGATAACCCACGCGCTCATATATTACTTGGTTATGATGATACGAACAATCGTAGTTTCTTAGAAATTGACGCTCAAGTCGAAGTCATCAATGATCAAGCTACTATTGATTGGCTATGGGAAACACAAGATAAAACATTCTTCGATTCAAAAGATGACCCAGAGTTATGTGTACTTAAAGTGACACCAAACTCAATTAAAATAATGAATGATGATACGATAGATTCACCACAAACAATCAATTTTGATTAATATATAAGAGAAGAGTCTGGGATACAATTATCTCCAGACTCTATTTTTATATCGGCAGTAGATGACCGTATTGAAAATGTGCTTATCTCAAGCTTTTTTCAACGCGAGTCATCCATACCGGGGCGAGACTACAAAATCTATTTATAAAAATAAGATTTCAGTCTTGCTCTTTTTACTGCTCAATATCTTCTAACATAGCCTCTACCGTGATTTTCGCACTTGTTAATACAATCGGTACGCCGGAACCTGGGTGGGCACTCGCACCTGCAAAGTATAAGTTATCATAATCCCAACTCACATTTGGCGGACGGTAATAATTACTTTGTGCCAACGTTGGCATCAAACCAAATGCTGAGCCAAACTTAGCATTATATCGTGTTTCAAAATCTTGCGGTGTAAAAGCAATTTCAGTTTCAATATGTTCTCGTACATCTTTTAAACTATCAATCGTACTAAGCTTGTCGTAAATTAATTGCTTAGTATGTTCAATTGTCTCGGGGTTAGACCAATCCATTTCTCCTATTTTTAATTCGGAAATCGGCATTAATATATAGAGACCTGTTTTACCCTCTGGCGCTAATGATGGATCTATCACACTAGGCGCATACACATAAATAGATGGATCTTCTGGCATTTTCCCTTTGAAAATCTCTTCTATGTTTTGATCAAATCCTTCAGAAAAAATAACGTTATGAATTAATATATCTTCAGATAAGTCTTTATCTATACCCATATAAAGTAGAAATGCAGAACATGAGTAATCCATTTTCTCTATTTTTTCCGAACCATAATTTTTCAAAGCATTAGGTTCTGAAATTAGATTTTGAGCCGCATAAGGAAAATCTGCGGTACATAAAATTTTATCAAATTTCTTAATGTCGCCATTTACCTTTAGCCCTTCGGCACGTTTATATCTAGAATCAATAATAATTTCATCGATAGGCGCTTCAGTAATAATTTCCGTACCTAAATCATAATTGAGTTGTTCTAGCGCTTTAGTATATTGATACATTCCACCTTTAATATAATGAACACCAAACATCATTTCGACCATCGGTATCATAGTATATAGCGAAGGCGTTCTTTTAGGGTCAATACCAATGTATAAAGTTTGAAACGCTAATAGTTTCTGAATTTTTTCATTGTCTACATAGTCACTGATTAAGTCACTGGCATTATTAAACGTCTTCAAGCGCATTCCTTGATATAAAGTATGCAAGTTAAAGAAATCTGAAGGTTTTCTAAATGTACGTTCCAAAAAATGTTTACGTGCAATTTCATATCTTTTATAGATGTCAGTTAAAAATGACATAAATCCGTGCGTTGATCCTGGTTCTAACGTTTCTAAAGTATGCTGCAATTCAGCTAAATCCGTAGGTACCGTCACTTTATCATCTTTACTAAAGTAAACATCGTAAATATGTGCTAATTGCTTCATATCAAGATAATCGTCTATGCTTTTATGTGCATATTTAAAAACATCTCGGTATATTTCAGGCATCATTACGATTGTAGGCCCCATATCAAAAGTGTAGCCTTTACTTTGAAATTGACTCATTCTTCCGCCAACTTGTTCATTTTTTTCATACAACACGACATCATGACCTTGTGCGGACAATCTTGCCGCTGCTGCTAAACCCGTTACACCTGCGCCTATAATTCCAATATTCAACTTTATCATCCTTACTATAATTATTATGTTTATTGTAGTCGTTATAAAACTACGCTAATGTTGCTTATTTTCTTTACAATTTAAGCTATTTGTTAAATCATTTATTTAGTTTTAATCTTTCTGCCTTTCCATTTCACTGTTTTTAATAAATTAATATCAATCCATGATTTGGCAAATATCACTATAAAGAATAGAAATAAGATAGGATGAAATAAAAACAGCACTAATACATTAAAGTTACCAATTCTTCGCATGAAGAATGTAAATTGCAAACTATATATTGTGTATAGCGCTACGCAAAAAAGGATTTGTCCAATATTAAAAGTCATAGCTAATATAAGAATTATTAAACTTAAAAAGGAACCGCTTAGCCAAGTTAATATAAGTCGTATTACAGATTTTTTTGTAATACTTGATCCAGCAGCAATATGCTTAGACCACCCACCTATAAGTTCACTCAGCCCATTAGGATACATTCGAAAATCTGCTACTCCAACGCCCTCAAACAATTCAACAGGTAAGTGCATATTATTGTATGCCTTACTTATAGCAACCCCCTCGATAATTGAATGACGTGCATTATAATGTCCTTTAGTTTTAACGTAATCTGCTTTATTAGTACATAAAATAGGACCAAAAGCCCCTTTTTTATCATCCACTGTTGCATTGTATGAAAACACATTTAAGCCAATTACTGTCATTAGATTAAAGATAGCCGAAAAGTTTTCGTATAATTTACTAATACGATGATAAGGTTGAATAGTAAGTAATCCTCTATAATTTTGATGCTTATATTGATGGAAAATATATTCAATACTATAGCGTTGTGCTAAGCGCACGTCTGCATCTAAAAATAATAATAAAGAGTGCTGTGCTTTTTTAGCACCTTCCCAACAAGCATAGGATTTACCCGACCACCCCTTATTTTCAGGCACATCGTATACCTTTACGCCATAACTTTTAGCAATATCTTTAGTATTATCTGTGGATTGGTCATCCATTACGATAATTTCTAAGCCTTCATATTTATTTAAAGAAGTGAGTAATTGGGGTAAATTATTTGCCTCATTACGTGCTGGAATAATGACGGTTGCTTCATAAAAATCAGCAGGATTATGTTCAAACTTAATACGACGTCTGTAGCGAAACATTAAGAAACCACTAAGCATTGCGCAAAGTAATAGAATGATTAAAATGCAAATAATAATAGAAGTTACCATTTCATCACTACTTTCTATTGGCTTTTAGTATTTTATCCGCCACTTGCATACCACTAAGCGTTACCATTGGCATACCTGGGCCTGGATTGACTGAACCACCAACAAAATATAAATTCTTATAATATTGACTATGTTTAGGAAATTTAAATCCATGATTTTTCCTTTTATCGGATACCACGCCATATATCGCACCCTTATTCGAATTATACGTATTTTCAATATCATGAGGTGTCCATATATCTTCATATATAATATGTTCTCTCAAATTATCTAAGCCCATGTTTTCAAGCTTTTCTAAAATGCGTTCTCGAAATAGTGCGTATTGCTCTACTGAAAATGGTTCGTCTTGTATATATGGAATATGTGGTAATACTTTTATATTTTCACAATTAGCAGGCACTTGACTTTCATCGGTTTTATTTACATTTACAACGTAAATCGTGGGATCTGATGGAAGCTGATATTCTCTAAATACCTCATCGTAATTTATTTCAGCGTCGTTAGAGAAGAAAAAATTATGATGTTTTAGTTCTGGATATTGTTTATTTACACCTAAGTGCATAACATAGCCAGAACTTGCTGGTTCAAATTTATGTTCCAGTTTAGCTATCTGCGCTTGGTCGAAATGCAATAAGTCTCGGTATAATGGAATAACTTCCATATTTGAGATGAAATAATCGGCCTTCACGATATGGCCATCTTCTAATACAATTGAACTAATTTGATTATGACTATGCGCAAGATGTTTTATTTTTTGGTTTAAATAAATATTCACGCCTTCTTCTTCAGCTAATTTGTGTAAAGCTTCAGCCAATTTGTGAATACCACCTTTGACATACCATAATCCTTGTTCCTGTTGCATTTGAGGCAATAACGTTAGAACTGCCGGCGCATCATATGCAGATGAACCAACGTATTTAATAAAATAGCCCAGCATCTGTCTTAAATAAGGACTGCTCACACGTTTATTAATTGCTTGTTGCATCGTTGAAAAGTAATCAAATTCCTTTAATGCTTTAACCGGCCCGTGAAACTTAATTAATTCAGGAATAGTATCTAAACCCTTAGCAAAATATCCTTTTTCAGTTACTCGAAGAATTTTTTGCGCGTAATCATAAAATTGATTTAACTCTTGGCGATCTTGCTCATCTAACGTCGTATTATTGCTTATTGTCGAGCCTACAGAGTCAAACAAATCTATCACAGTTTCATCGGGATAAAAATTACGAATTTGTAAATCTAACCGTTGTATTTCTACATAATCTACGAGTTGTTTCTCACTATACTTAAATAGTTTTTCGAATACTCGTGGCATCGTTAAAATAGATGGACCTAAATCAAAGCCAAATCCCTCTGTTTCAAGTCGATTAACCTTGCCACCAATATGTTTGTTTTGCTCGTAAAGATCTACTTCATAACCTTCTTGTGCCATTCTAATCGCAGCGCTTATACCTCCTAAGCCGCCACCAATAACTACTACACGACGGTTGATCATTACCTCACCTCCTTTAAATTATAATTTATTATAAAAACGCTCAAACTTTGGTCTATTGTAGCGTTGTGCAATAATAAATGGTGCATTTGCTACAAACGGATAAACTATATTTATATATTTTATTAGCGGGCGCTGTTTATAAAAAACAAAGCCTGGAAGAATACATAAAACATGAATAAGCTCCGCTCTACGCGTTTCAATAATAAATTGTTTAACTTTTGTCTTATCGTCGAATTTGGCTAGTTGTTTTTTGCTTCTAATTTTAGGATTGATTTTACTACCGTCAGGTAAATAATCCTTCCATTTCTTCACCTTAAAATATTGTTGCCAAAATTGTCCTTCACGTTCCCATTGATGTGAGTTAAAAAAACGTTTGTTTTTAACGAAAAAATTATTGGGTATAAATGTCCCTAATATCGATACAGACATATGGACGGTAAGCCAAAAGAGCGTGCAATACAAAGCTGCTTTTTTCATGATGTCACCTCAATTAGTTATTCGTATAATGTGCTTTATCTTTGTTTAACAACCAGTTACCCGTAGCTAAATAGCTGGCATAACCAGACCAAGCAACATAAGGTACCATCAAGCTACCACTGGTTTTATTAGTTTGAAAATAAGTTGCAGTTGTAGATGTAACAGCAGTAAATAAGACAAAACTTTCAACTACAGCCGCGCCACGCAATTTATATCTGAAGTAAAGTAACGACCATAAGAAGTTCAATCCTAATTGACTGTAATGCAAGCTGTTAATCACTTTACTATTCTTTTTATTTTTAGCAGTTACAAACGCTACGCCCATACTTACATATAAGACTGGCCAAACAATTGGAAAAATGTACCCCGGTGGAGATAGTGGCGGTTTAACATTTTGCCGATAATCTTTGCGAGCATTTTTCACTGCGTATTTACCTATTAAGTTGCCTCCTATAAACGGCAATAGAGCTTCGACCACTAATTTAATATATTTCATTACAATACACCTCTATAGTTCAGCGTTAGACATATTATTATTTTTCGCTAAACATGATTTTAGTTGTTTAAATCCTATTACTCCTAAAGTTCCTACTACAACTACTGCCCCTACTGCTATTAAAATTAGTTTTAAGTTATTCATATACATTCTCCTTTTATAATTCTGCATTAGACATATTGTTATGTTTCGCTAAATATGATTTGACTTTTTTCGCGGCTACTATGCCTAAAAAACCTAATACAGTAATACTAGTCGCTTTAGTCATCTTATTATTTGAAGCATTTTTCTTATGTGCTAACTTTTTCATTTTCAAAGTAAATAAATTCATTACGGTTTTGTGTAATTTAGCTTGGGTAAATTTATAAACAATCCAAGGTAATGTCGGTTGATATTCTTGTAATGCAACCAAGCCTTGCGCCGAATTAATAATTCTACGGAACTCTAAAGTAGCACTTCCACCATCCTCGGCATGAGCTAACTCACCACCTACAATTTGATAAACTACTCGGTCGTCATCTGATGCCTTATGATCTTTTTCTAGTAATAACAAGAGTTTATCTAGCCATAGCAACTTAATTGCGAAATAATTTTCGTCGATGGCACTTTCAACCATATTGAAGGTTATTTTATTTAGGAAGTTACCATAAGTGTTTGCTACGTCATCCATCGTGAAGCCTTCAGGTATAGATATTCGTGTAATTGCTCGTACGTCTTTAATTGTCATTCCTTGTTTTGAATTGTTCTTGCCTTTAGATTTAGGCTGCATTGACTGTTCTTCTTCTAATGCACGTTCTACACTGCTTTCGTAGTCAATTTTTCCTATAGAAATACCTTCGACCGTCTTATCTTGGTCTCGCGTCATATCATGAATGAGGCTATCCATTAAGGGATAAACCATTTCTTTAGGTACGCCAGAAATCAGTTTCACCCAGTATTTACTAAGCCAAATCGGAATAATTGGTAAATCCAACATTGGCAAGTTTTTATCTAGCACATTTGCAGTATGACTAAATAAATCTTTATAAGTCATATGTTCTGGACCACCAATATCAATAGACTCGTTGTTGCTAGGATTACGGTCAACTATGCGCTCTAAACCATTGATAACATCATCGATAGCTACTGGTAGCGTCGTATTATATGCCCAACTTGGTAACACTAACATTGGCAAACGTTCAACAAGTTTTTTTAAGATAGGATAAGAACTTCCCTTAGAGCCAATGATTAACCCAGCGCGTAGTGTACTTACTGGAATACCATAAGATCCTAATATACGCTCGCATTCTAAACGACTTCTAAGGTGTGGCGACAACTCATCTGTATCTGGTATCAACCCACTCATAAATACGATGTGCTTCACACCATTAGCCTTTGCGGCTTTAGCAAAGTTATCTGCTAATAAAGCATCCATATCTTCAAAATTAGCTTGCGTTAATTTAGCATTAGGCATCATTGAATGTACTAAATAAACTGCTGTATCAACATCTTGCATTACTTCTTTAGTTTCTTCTAAGTCAAACATATCTGCAGCCCGCCAAGTAACATTCGTTTCTTGAGTCTTATTATCAATATTTCTAGAAACTGCAATAACTTCATAGTTCTGCTTTAATTTTGCTTTAAGATGACCACCAATATAGCCCGTGGCACCAGTGAGTAATACTTTTTTCATTATTTCACTTCCCTATGTGATTGAACTTTAATTCTTTTCTAAATAGAAATTATTCGTAAAATAACTTATTTAACTTGATTAAATCATTTATTTAATTACTGTTATTAAATTCCCGTTAATTGTATTCCAAAACACACTTTCCCCTAACCGCTTCAAAAAATATAAAAAGACACTTATAGCACTCGCTAAAAATGCGAATGAATAAGTGTCTTATTTTTAATTAAATACTTAGCTATCTAAATTAAATTTATCAATGTAAGTTTTAAGCAGGTTTAACATAAGTGGTCTGTATTGTTCATCACCATGCTGAATACTACGCATGATATTACTTAAAACTACACGGTAGTCCCCATCAGGATTATTATTTACTGTTTCAATAAATCTTTGAATATCTGCTATGACAGCAGTAATATAGCGACCATTCGTTCTAAAATCAGCCTCGTTATTTATTTTAAAGCCATTTTTCGTTAATGTATATGTTATTGTTTGATTATTAGCGAATGGTTCTTCGATAACTTCTCTCGTTTCTGCACGTGAAAGTATAAGTCTGCCCTTAGCTTCTCTATGTTTAACAATAATCTTATCGCCATATGATAACTTAAATTGTTGAACTTTCGCTGCAAGATTACGATTACCAACGATTGACTCATCTAATAATACTTCCCCGTTTTGTTTAATAATTTTGATATGCACATATTCATCTTTAAAGAAATTATGTGGCAATCCTGCATGATGTTGTAGCTTTACGCTCATATTTCCCGGGTTATAATTAATTTTTAGAAACTCTCTATTATTAATACCTTTGAAAGTTAAATTTTGACTATAAAAACTTTGTTGTGCATCTATTTGAGGGTAAGACACCGTTAAGTTATTAGTCACGCCTTCACGTACGATAATAAATATATGATCAGGCAACGATTTATTCTCCGTAAATGGTGCTACAACTTTATATACTCCAGGTCTTAAATTTGCGAAATTAGCTACTCCATCTTGAATACTGGCTTGAGCAACAATATTTTTACCATCTACGAGCTTCAGCACTGCATCTTGAGCTAATCTTTGCCCATTAAGCTGTAAATTAATTTGTGCAGTCGTTTTTACTCGTGAATCAGCTAAATCTGATGATCTTACGAGCTCATATTCTGTTTCTAAGCCTAGCTTTTTAACGTATCTTTGACGTTCATCTACATTAGTTATTAATAACGCTAGTGGATACACATAAGATTGTTGAAGTGTTTCTAGCTTATCTTCAGTATCTTTTGATACCTCAATATTATATAGCTTGAAATATGGCAATATATTGGCATTGTGTTTAGCCATCCAATATTCACTTATCCATTTAGGTAAGTTTGAGGATAGTTTATTGTTTGCCGCTTCTGCACGCAAGTCTTGTAACATAGTAGTTAAGCCTTCAATACCAGTTAATCTGACCATACGCGTCATAAAATCTAATTTCTCCCTATAGGAAGCTTTCTTAATATCAAACGTTAAATTATTTTGTAACATACGATTGTGGATACTAGCTTGATAATTACGTTGGCCATTGCCATAGAGCCAACCACTATTGCTCTTTTCAACATAGCGTTGGTATTGATGAGCAAATATATTGTTCCATACTTCACCTAACTGTATATCTACATCACCCGTTAATATACCATCATAACCATGGCCTACTTCGTGTAAAGAAAGCCAGCTTCTATGTAAATAATTAGCAATCGATTGACCATTTGTAGCTATATGTTCACCTGAATAATATGCCACACCTGCGCCATTTTTATCTGCCGTGCTAAAGTATTTAGAACCATTATTAAAGTTAACTGAATTGATATCGTCATTAAGCCCTGCCCATTTATTGTAATGGCTTATCATATCATCGTAATATGTTATTAATTCATCTAAATTTTTAAATTGATAATCTTTAGTATTATTTTTCATATTTAAGATATGGTGACGATCAATTTTAGGAATTAACAACGCATTATGTGTACCATCGACATAAGCATAACTTGAATCCTCTTCAATCCATCTACGTTCAAATAGCTTCTGATTCCAACCTTTGCGATACGTAGGCAGTGCCTTACCTAAGTTATTTTCCACGTAATATTCAATTTGCGGTTCTTTATTTAATCCTTTAGGCATGAAGATAAATGCCGCGCTATCGATAGTTGTTTTAATCGCTGTCCACGCACCATTGCTATTAACAATTGCAGTTTTGTTTAAGCGACTATCATTAGTCGCTAAATTCACTCGTAGATTGCCAACATTATTACCTTTCACTTGTCTTACATATAAATTTGTATTGGCAGGCACAATAAATCCAAGACTATCACGTGCGTGATTACTACCTCTACTCGCGCCTAAAGTTTGTGCTTTATTACCTACTTTAAGTACTTCCACAGCCTTACGATATACTTGTTCTCTAACTTCATTTACTTGTACCGGTCTAGCATTTGTTTGAGGTAAAATAATCGTTTCATTAAATGTTGTTTTCGGAGGTGCTTGAGGTGTCCCTTGAGGTATTGATTGAGATGTTGCTTGCTGGGTTACCGGTCGAATTTTTACCGCCGTTCCCACTACAACCTTTTCTTGTGCCATCGGTCGAATTTGCGCATTAGCACTTTTACTCTCAATATGATTGTCTGTATTGCGTTGCCTCATATTAGCATTATGCTGTTGCACAGACTGAGTTTGCGACAATTGTGGCGTATTATTTTGTTTATTTTCTTTCTGGAGTTCATTATTTCCTTTATTAAGAGTAGTTTGGTTCTTTTTATTAACAGATTGCTGGTTATTCACATTAACCTGTGTCTGTTGTTGTACTTTATGTTGATTAACCTTTAAAGCACCTTGATTGTTTTGAACTCCTGTTGCTTGCTTCGTCAAACTTTCGGAGTTTAACTTGTTATTTGGAGTTAAGGCTACGTTATTTTGATGTGTATTAGAAGTTTGAGTTGTGGCATTGTTAGCTAGTTCTGCAGCCGATGCTTCATTATGCCCTAAATAACAAAAAGTCCCAAATAATACAGATGCTATCCCAACACTCAGTTTACGAATTGCATATTTTTGTCGTTGTTTCAAAGTATGACTATGTTGTCGTTTCATCGTTAGCAATAAATCCTTTCCTATATAGTAATAGTTTCGACCTTTAATATAAGTCGCTATTATATTACTTGTTTTTTACACAGTAATTTTTACTAAATAGGGAAGAATTTTTACTTTATCGTTATGTTATATAAAGCTACAATTTATCTTTAAATGACAACAACATTCTCTTACTTATGTTGTTCCATGTGAAACTAACGAATCAATTCCTTAATATATTACTGCACAATAAAAGTCTGGAACATGATATTTGTCCAGACTTTCTTTTTATATTGGCTGTTGATGACTGAATTGAAATCGAGCTTGTATTAAGCTTATTCAACCCTAGTCATTTTTGCTGGAGCAAGACTATAAAATCTTCTTATCCAATTCAGATTTCTGTCTCGCTACCTCTTTTATTATTGATAATTGTGTAAAGTTCCTTTTTTAATCGTCGTTACAACTTCCATATCATTATCTAAAACCACGATATCGGCATCTTTCCCAATTTTGATGCTCCCTTTTTTGTGATCGATATTTAACGCTATAGCTTGGTTTAAGCTTGTGACACGCCATAAATGGTCAAGCGAATCCCCTGTAAACGCTATGAGATTACGCAAGCCATCATTCATCTTCAAAATACTACCTGCAAGAGCACCCGATGCTAGTCTTGCTTCAGAGCCCTTAACAATAACGTTTTGCCCACCTAAATCATACTCTCCATCAGACATACCTTTGGCACGCATAGCATCAGTAATAAGATAAAAATGTTCATTTCCTTTTTGTCTATATGCGAGTTTAACTGCTGCAGGGTGTGAGTGGATTCCATCACCTATTAACTCCGTATGCAGACCTTCATTAACCCAAGCGGCTCCAAATACGCCTGGATCTCTATGTTCAAAAGGCGTGGCCGCATTATATAAATGTGTAATATGTTTAGCGCCATGCGCTGCCGCTTCCATCGTTTCATCAAATGTCGCCACGGTATGACCGATAGAAAAGATAATTTCATCTTTAAAACGTGCTAATGCTTCTTTTGCACCTTCAACCTCTGGCGCAAATGTCATTATTTTAATATTGCCTTCAGCCACTTGCTGTAATCTTTCAATTTGAGCTACATGTGGACGTTGTACATATTTAGGATTTTGTGCGCCAACTTTATGTTCAGAAATAAATGGGCCTTCTAAATGAACACCTGCAATTTCGGCAGCATTATATTCATCCTGCGCTTTTGAATACTGAACGATATTTGCTAATGCACGTTCAATATTTTCATTAGATTGTGTCATCGTCGTCGCTAAAAATGATGTCGTTCCCTCAGACATTAGCGATTCTGCTAAATGTTTTAAACCATCATAGTCTGCATCCATCGCATCTTCGCCGTAGCCTCCATGAATATGGATGTCTATAAATCCAGGTAAAACATTCGCACCTTTAACGTCGACTGTTTCAAGACTCCCCTCATAGTTACCATGCCCAATTTCAGTAATTTTTCCATCTTGAATAACTAGGTAACCATGTCTAATCGTTTCGTTTTCTGTATAAAATATGCCGTTTGTTAATACATAATTATTCCCCATCAGATTTACCTTCTTTTCACTTCGAATATAGTCATTTTATTCATCAAATTCATTCCATAATTATTTTACTATAGTTGCTAATAAACATCACATAAATGCATTGTTTTTTGACATGATCGCATAAAAAAACGCCCACGCTTAAATGATTCTAAACGTAGGCGTAAATAATTATGTTTAAGTTTTAATGAATGGGATTGTCCCTTTCCGATCCATTATTGACGATCGTTATCGTTTTTTGATTCCATTTTCTTAGAAAACTTGCTAAGTTGTTGCTCAGCAAAGCCTTTACCGCCAATACCAAATGAAATCGCAAATGCTACTGCTACGGCACCTAGAATTAATAAGAATGCCACGTTAACGATACTTTTAGCAAAGTGTAACTGATCTAATGTCATAAATACAGAAACGATAATTACTAAGTATTTAGCGATTTCTGCTAACATTGCGTTACCAGTAGATTTGTTTAATAGTTTAGCAAGTAAGTTACCACCGATAAAGCCTAATGCTAAGATAATAGCACCAGAAATCACTAATGGTAAGTAACCGATAATTGCGTCACCAATTTTGTTCAATACTTTTAAGTTAACAGTATTTAATGCTTGTACCGTAAAGAATAAACCAACAAGTGTAGAAATAATCCAACCTGTTGCTACCGGTATATCAATACTGTTCTTGTCCTCACCAAAGTTTACATATTTATTAAAACGACTAACTTTAAAGTTAGCTAAGACATTTTTAACTAGAGTACCTAATATTTTAGCAATGAATAAACCTACAATTAGGATAATTACTGCCACAACAATTTTAGGCGCAAAGTTAAACATGCTTGTCATCATACCTTTAATTGGCATAGAGACAGCTTTCATTTTCAGTTGATCAAATACAGGTGGTAAGAATAGTAAGAAGATGAAGAAGTATGCTAACTTACCAAAAGTTTGCACAATTCCATCAGCATTGGCATTGCCACCTTGGTCATCAACTAACCCTTTTTTCTGTAACCAAGCTTCAAAACCTAAAGCTCCTAAACCTTTCACAATAATTTTCTTAACGATTATCGCAATAATCCACGCAATTAATAATAATACGATTGCCCCGATAAGATTTGGTAAAAATCCTATAATTTTATCGAGCACACTAGTGAATGAATCTACAATATTACTCATAAAAATCAACCTCCTTTATGGGAGGTTACCCTATCAATTTGCTATTAATCGTATTTTTTTAAATTTTTTTCAATGATTATAACTAATTTTAATAAATTAAATACGGTGAAAACTTTTAATAAAAGTCATAATAGGTGATTTGCCAATATTTTTATTAAAATATTGTTAGTTACATATATTTTAATATTTTTTATCTTCTTTAAGAAAATGTATGAGTGTTGCATCCCTTTTCTTTATAGCATCTTGTAATTGTTCATTTTCTGACCAGTCATAAAATCCATGTCCTGTTTTATAACCTAAATTACCATTATCTACTAAGTCTGCTAAAGTATCACTAGCTTTGCCATCGTTATTTAAATCTTCAAATAGATAGTCCGCTATTGCGCTAAACGTATCTAAACCACCTAAGTCCGCAGTCATTAATGGACCAATACTCGAATATCTACGACCTACGCTATAACTAACAGCCGCATCGATATCTTCTTTTGAAGCTACGCCCGCATCGAGTAAATGTTGTGCTTCTCTAAACATCGCAAATTGTAATCTATTACCAATAAAACCTTGAATCTCTTTATTAATCGTTATTGGTTTTTTACCACTTTCGTTTAACACTTTTTTCGTTCTCTCAACAGTTTCTTCATTAGTACTATCATTTTTTACAATTTCAACTAACGGAATTAAATGTGCTGGATTCCAAAAATGTGTGATAACAAAGTTATTCGGATAATCATATGCTGCCGTTAATTGTTGTAGTTTGAATCCTGACGTATTACTAGCTAACACGACGTCCTTAGTTACAAGCTTGTTCAGTTTTTTATACACTTCATGTTTAATAGCTAACTTTTCAGGCACGGCTTCAATAATAAAGGATGCTTGATCAACGACATTCTCTAACAATGTACTAAATTGAATTTTTTGCTGTATCTCATCTTTTTGGGTTTGAGTAATCAATTCATGTGTGTGCAATGAAGATAGATTTTTAGCCAGTTCTTCTTTCGCTTTTGCTATATCGCCATCATTTACGCCATAAACCTTGACATCAATATCTGCTAATGCAAACGACAATGCGATAGAATGCCCCATCGTGCCGCTCCCCAGTATTGCAATACGTTCCATAAAAATATCCCCCTTGTTTAAATAACCTTCACCTTTTAGCGTGCATGAAAATAATAATTTCCACAAGTAAATTACTACGTATAATTTTAAGTTCTGTATGTATAAAAAGGCGATGAACGACGTACGTCCATCACCTTATCTTATTATTGTTGTTTAACTTTTTTAGATTTTGGATCGAAATAATGGATAGATTCTTTTCTTAATTGTTGTTTTTGTTCATCAGAAATGTCGTTTTTATTGCCGTAAACTGCAGACTCCCAACTACCGTACATTGGGTTAGGTAAAATAATATATTTCTTACCGAAATCATCTTTATGTTGTTGTACTAATTTTTCTCTGTCTGCTTGAGATGGAGATTTAGGATCATCAAAATCTAATAAATTGTCGCCAAATAGCATGATTAAATTATGATTCTTCTTAACCTTTTCTCTTCTAGGTTCTTTACTTTTATCATTTTTACTTTTCAGCATTAAATGCTCTTTAGTAGCTTGCGGAATACCTTGATTTTTTAAGTTTTGTTGTGTTGCTTTAAAATCTTGAGGATAATCTCTATCCGTTATGTAGTAAATGTCGACACCTTTTTTATCCGCATATTGTAAAAATTCTTTTGCACCATAAACCGGTTTAGCTTGAGCTGACTCTACCCATTCATGCCAGCCTTCTGGATGTGACTTGTTATAGAGTGTTGCATAGCCTTGATATGGCGAATTATCAAGCACAGTTTCGTCTAAATCTAATGCAATCGCTAATTTTTTCTTATCTTTGCCCTTATGCTTTTGCTTTTTTAACTCTTTGTCTAATTGAGTTTTAGCACTGTTATATCCTTGTAAATACAATGCTTTAGCTTCGGCTGAATTTTGATACCATGACACTGCCATCGTATTCTCAGAGCCTACAGTTTCTTGATTTTGTTGTTTAGGTGCTGGCTTAGTTTGCGTAGCTGTGCTTTCTGCATGTGCCGTCGAAGAATATGTACCAAGTGGAGCTGAAACAGTAACGGCTGTAGTTAGTGTGAGTGCTGCAACGTACTTCGAAAATTTCTTCATAAATTCACCTCATTCAAAATTTTTAAAACTTAATTCACAAGCAATTATATAATACTTTAACTATATATTGTATCTCTTAAGTTAAATTTTATTGAATATTTAGAATTTTTACGTTGTTTACATTAATTCTATAATTCATTTATTGAATAAGTTAATTCAATCGTATTATTCTCTTGAGAATTAAATAATTCAGCTTTAAATTTATGTGGATAATAAAAACCATTTTTTAATGGTACGGTGCCACAATAAACAATTGTATTGGTTAAATTCGCCCCTTCTTTAGTTAAAGATGCTATTAATTTTTCTACAGGCAAAATACTACTGACAGCATCTTGTTGATATAACTTCCATCTGCCATTTTCCATTACGTATGAGGTTAATTTTAGATTATCCCATTGTGCTTGTACGTCTTCAAAATGCCATAACTTTGTTGCTAAAGTCTTATCACAAACTTGCTTAGACTTATGAATACTTACTGTTTCCAAATCTCGGTCAGTATGATCACTTCCTAAAGTTACATAACTTTGTTCACCATCAAAGATTAATACAATTTCTGCTTCTCCACTCGTTTTATTGCCAACTACATCTATACTGTCTACTTGTTTAAATAATGCAGAAGATAAGTGATAAATTTCTGGTATCGACGCCGGTTTTGGTACGCCTAATTTCTTCAATTCACTAATATGCGCCTTTGTTTTATCTACGTTGCGTCCTGAGTAACCTATGCAATATGCATGCTTAAAATCAATATTCACCCATTCGTTATTCAACATGAATTTCATCGTTTCCACTCCTAATTTCATTTTCTAAAGCATATAATTTTGTGAAAATAGTACTAAAAATGGTTATTTTTCGTCATATTATTCAATTACCTATTTGATGCAAGTTGAAGCAAAATCCCAAAAAATTTGGGTATTTTTAAGTAAAAAGCTTGCCGTAAATCACATTTCAGTGCATACTCATATTATGACCTGATGTCTTATATAAAAAGGTAATTTATCAAGCAGTAAAACGCTTACTTTTATCTATTTATAAATGATTTTGATATAATGAAATCGGGTAAATAACTTTTAGTATAATATTTAATGACCTCTTCTCGACCCATTACTAAAAGTAATGAGTTTAATTAAAATTATGTATTTTTATAATAGATAGGAATATATTATAATTATATGTGGAAAGAGGCCATGGGTAACAACAAGCGTTACTAATAACTTAATTAATGAAAGGTGAGACAGTATGGCTAATCAAAAAGAATCAAAAGATGTCATTCTTATTGGCGCCGGCGTTCTTAGTACGACATTCGGTTCAATGCTTAAAGAAATCGAACCAGATTGGAATGTTAAACTTTATGAACGTCTAGATCGTCCTGGTATTGAAAGTTCAAACGAACGTCACAATGCTGGTACTGGTCACGCTGCACTTTGTGAATTGAACTATACAGTGCAACAACCTGATGGTTCAATTGACATTGAAAAAGCAAAAGAAATCAACCAAGAATTCGAAATTTCAAAACAATATTGGGGTCATTTAGTAAGAGAAAAATACATTGAAAACCCTAAAGAATTTATTCGTCCTTTACCACATATCAGTTTCGTAAGAGGTAAAAACAACGTTAAATTCTTAAAAGATCGTTACGAAGCAATGAGAAACTTCCCGATGTTCGATAATATCGAATTTACAGAAGACATCGAAGTAATGAGAAAATGGATCCCATTAATGATGAAAGGTCATAGTAAAGACGATATTATGGCTGCAAGTAAAATTAATGAAGGTACAGACGTAAACTTTGGTGCGTTAACTCGTAAATTAGCGAAAAATCTTGAAGAAACACCAAAAACAGAAGTACATTACAACCACGAAGTTGTTAACTTCAACCAACGTGTAGACGGTAAATGGGAAGTTGAAATTCGTGAACGTAATAGCGGTAGAACTCAAACTCAACTAGCTGATTACGTATTTATCGGTGCTGGCGGTGGCGCTATTCCATTGCTACAAAAAACAGGCATCCCTGAAAGTAAACACTTAGGTGGCTTCCCTATTACAGGCCAATTCTTAGCTTGTACTAACCCAGAAGTTATCAAAGAACACGATGCCAAAGTATATGGTAAAGAACCACCTGGCACACCACCAATGACAGTGCCTCACTTAGACACTCGCTATATTGATGGAGAAAGAACTTTATTATTCGGACCATTCGCTAGCGTTGGACCTAAGTTCTTAAAAAATGGTTCAAACTTAGATTTATTCAAATCAGTTAAACCATATAACATTACAACATTATTAGCAGCAGCTGCGAAAAACTTACCATTAATTAAATATTCATTCGACCAAATCTTAATGACTAAAGAAGGTTGTATGAATCACTTACGTACTTTCTACCCAGAAGCACGTGACAAAGATTGGCAATTATACACTGCTGGTAAACGTGTTCAAGTAATTAAAGACACTGAAAAAGAAGGTAAAGGTTACATTCAATTCGGTACAGAAGTTGTTAACTCTTCTGACCATACTGTAATTGCTTTACTTGGTGAATCACCAGGGGCTTCTACTTCAGTATCAGTAGCACTTGAAGTATTAGAGAAAAACTTCTCTGAATATAAAGATGAATGGTTACCTAAAATTCAAAAAATGATTCCTTCATACGGTAAATCATTAATTGATGATGCTGACCTAATGAGAAAAACACGTAAACAAACTTCAAAAGATCTTGAATTAAATTATTACGAATAATAATTTTTAGCAATGCCATTATTGATATGCACGTTTGAATTTATTTAAATCGCCATATCAAATGGCTTATTGCTATTTATTACTCATCTCTGTCTAATTATTTCGTTATAATCAATGAACTTAAAGGAGTACAAGATATGAAAACATTATTAGTTGTTGTAGCCTTAGGTGCATTAGCATTCTTCGGCCTTAAACGTTACCAAAAACATGTAAACAAAGCACCAAACATCGAATATTAATAAGTAAAAGCGTAACAGATAATATGTCTGTTACGCTTTTTTGTTAAATATTAAATTATCTATACTTTGTGCCAAAGTGTCAAAGTTTTCCGCTGTTAATGATACATAGAGCTTAATTTTAGGTTCTGTACCTGAAGGTCTTAAAGCAATAAACCCTTCTTTGAAGTGTATTTTAATCACGTTAGCCTTTGGTAAAGTAATAGGTGTTGTCTTATTTTCAACCATATTCATACTTTGCTGTTTCTCAAAGTCCTCAATAACTAATACATTTAAATTAGCTAACGACTTGGGTGGATTATTTCTCATGTTAGTCATAATCGTATCAATATGTGTTTTACCACTTTCGCCTTCAAAAGTATGGGCAAACAATTTATCATGATGATGCCCCACTTCTTTATAAATAGCTTCTAACTTATCTTTTAACATTATACCTTTGTTTTTTAATTCTGAAGCATACTTAATAATTAATGGCACTATTTGAACAGCATCTTTATCTCTCACAAATGGTTTTGCTAAAAAGCCATAACTTTCTTCATATCCCAAAATAAAATTATCGTTAGGATTTAAATTGCGTATGCCTTCAGCAATATATTTAAATCCGGTTAAAACTTCTCGACATTTTACATTATATTTTTCAGCCAACATTTTACTTAATTCGCTACTCACTATAGACTGAAACATAACTTTATTATTTAAATGTTCCGTCTGTTTTATTCTATAATCTAATAATAATGCTCCTATTTGGTTTCCGTTAAAATAATAAATATTCCCTTTGGCATCTCTTTCAGCAATACCCATACGATCTGCATCTGGATCTGTTGAGATTAATAAATCGGCATCTATATCATTACCTTTTTTAATTGCTTGCTTAAAAGCTTGATGATCTTCGGGATTAGCACTGTCAACCGAACTAAAATTCGGATCTGGAACACACTGTTTTTCAACCAATGTATAATTATTAAAATTTAGTGATTTTAACAATTCTGGTACTGTCGGAACACTTGTCCCATGTAAACTTGTAAAGACGACTTTTAAATCTGAATTAGGTATTTCCCCTACTAAATCAAATATTTCTTCGAAATACTTTTCTTTAATTTTATTGTCAATATTGTCAATATCGTCTTGAACTTCACTTGAATCGATATTCAAATTTAAAGTTAATGGGTCACCTAGCTTATTAATATATTCACTTAAAATCTCAGATGGTCCCGTACCTAATTGGGCACCATCATTTCCATAAACTTTTATTCCATTATAGTCGTTAGGATTATGACTTGCAGTTATCATCACGCCAGCACTTGTTTGTAAATATCTAACAGCATAAGATAAATCAGGCGTTGTTTTATAAGTGTCTGCTAAGTATACTTTGATTTTATGGCTCGCTAAAATTTCTGCAATAATTCGAGCAAATTCTGTAGATAAATGTCTCGTATCATAATGAATAACGACTGAAGGAGCACTTTCACATGCTTTTAAATAATGCGCTAATCCTAAAGCCACTTTTTGTATCGTAAATTTATTTAAGCGTCCTTCGCCGAGCCCAAATTTACCTCTAATTCCTGCAGTTCCAAATGACAACTGATTATTAAAGCCTTCGTTTTGTTCTTCTAATGATTGTTGTTCATAAAACTGTTTTACAAAACTATCTTCTAAAACATTTTCCCATTTTGTTTTCATATCTGTCACCTATTTATAAATTGATTGATTTTAAAAATGCTTTGATATCATCAGCCATTTCATCATTATTTAACGCAAATTGAATTGTTGTTTTGACAAAACCTAATTTTTCACCCACATCATAGCGATCACCTTCGAAATCGTATGCATAAACACAATCATCTGTGTTCAAGTGTTCAATAGCATCTGTTAATTGAATTTCACCGCCCGCGCCAATTTCTTGGTTTTCTAAATAATTAAAGATTTCAGGTGTTAAGATATAACGTCCCATAATAGCTAAATTTGAAGGTGCTGTTCCTGGCTTCGGTTTTTCTACAAATTTATTAACACTGAATAATCGGCCATTGGCATCTATAGGGTCTACGATCCCATATCGATGTGTTTCTTTTTCATTAACAGTTTGCACCCCAATGACTGATTTCTTAGTATTTTCATATTGCTCCATAAGTTGTTTTATAGCTGGAGTTGTTGATTCAACAATGTCATCTCCTAATAAAACAGCAAAAGGTTCATCACCAATAAACTGTTTTGCTGTCCAAATAGCGTGACCCAATCCCTTTTGTTCCTTTTGTCTCACATAAAACATATTAGCTAAATTGCTTGAATAATTCACTTTATCAAGCAATTCATTTTTCCCACTTGATTCTAATACCATTTCCAATTCTTTTTGATTATCAAAATGATCTTCAATAGCTCTTTTATGTTTTCCCGTCACAATAATAATATCTTCAATACCTGCAGCAACTGCTTCCTCTACGATATATTGAATTGTAGGTTTATCTAATATCGGTAACATTTCTTTTGGCATTGCCTTTGTAGCAGGCAAAAATCTAGTACCTAATCCAGCCGCTGGAATAATTGCTTTTTTTATTTTCATAATATATTCTCTCCCTATAATATTTATTAGAGTATTTCTTCCCATTTTTTAAGTAATTTAGATGGTTCATATAATTCAATAATTGTATTTCTTCCTTCTTTACCAAATGAAGATGCTAATTTTTTATTATTTAAAAGTTCAATTATTTTATTTTTCATAGTTTCAGTATCTTTATTTTCAATTAAGTATCCATTCTTTTGATCTCTAATAAAATCAGAAGGTCCATATTTCACATCAAATGCCACTACCGGTTTTTCTAATAACATCGCTTCTATAATACTTAATCCTTGCCCTTCAAATTGCGAAGTTGATATAACACAACCAAAACTTTTAATCTTTTCTTGTGGATCATTTGTATAACCTAGTAATTTTACATTTTTCAATTTTTTCTCTTCAATCATATTTTTTAATGTTAGTTTTTCTTCACCTTCACCATAAATATGAAATTCTATTTCACTATCAATAGTTGCTACCTTTTCAGCAACATTTATTAAATAAGTTAAACCTTTTTGAGGAACCAACCTAGATATATGACCTACAATTTTACTTGAACAACTATTTTGTTCTATCTCAGGAATATTAATAAAGTTACTTATAACAATAGCATTATCTATATTATATTCCTTAATTATATCTTGTTTTTGTGCCTCAGTTAGTACAATTATTCCAGTAATTTTTTCAGCATTTTTTAAAATGTAGTCTTCGTGTTTTTTCACAGCCCCACTATCATCAAAATTTTTGTAATGGTTTATATGAATAACTGCGTACTTTTTAGAAACTTTATGATTAGTCTCTAACATTTTAGGAAAACTGCCTGGTCCATCACATATAATCGTATTTTCTATACTATCTTCAATAATTTCTTCTAAAAAATAACTACAAAAATCTACATTGTTATTAAATTGTCTTTTTTCATTTATTAAGTATGTTTTTCCAATAGTCCCTTTGGGATTAATTTGTCTATAAATATACATATAACAATTTTCATCAAAAAATTGTTCTGATGTTAATTTATTTTCTTTATTAAACATTTCTATTTTATGTATTTTACTATTATAAAAATGTATTCTCTTATATCGACTATTATTTTTAAATAAATCAAAAAAATATTCGTCGTTTGTTCCAATTACATGTTTATAAGCAATATATTCTCCGGTTTCTTTATTGAAAAACCTAGATATATTCTCTTTTCCTTTTATTTCTACTGAGTTATTAAACATAATTGATAAATTTTTATAAATTGTAGGATTACTAGCAGTGTTTATATCATTTGATTTTTCTTCAAAATATATAAATGGGTTTAACATTTTAGTTCTTTCATCCATCTTTTTTGATTTTTTTAGTTTTTCTAAAATTATTTTATAATCAACTTTATAATCAAACGTAATAATGTCGCCTTGAATGTTATTATTTAAAAACATCTTACTTCTAGTCAACATAGCTGTAGTCATACCGCCTTTGTTCACATCTAATTCATTCACAATCATATATGCTTTTTTCACAACTCGTTCTCCTCTATATAATTAATATATGCTACAACTTGACCATCACTTATATTTAATCTGGTTAAATATTTATTAGTTAGATCAATATCATGATTTTTTATTTTAGCTATTTCATAACCATTAATTAATAAAACAGGTATGTTATTTTGAAAACTAATTTCCCCATTTAATTCTTCAAAATATTGATAAATATATTCAATTAGCTCCCTTCTCTTTTTCAAATCATCTAAATTTAGATGTAGGAAGTGATCATTATTATAATTAAATTCATCATATCCCAATTTTACAATCCCCTTATATTTAATTTTTTACAATCTCTAAATCATCATTTTTTAATAATAAAAAAATAATCTTTTTTAATCATCTTATTATTATCCTAAGCAATACATTAATCTTATTTAAAGATTAATATATAATTAGTGCTGTGTACAGCCTTTTTTAATAAATATTCATTTTTCAGTTGTTTATTTTGTAAATTTAAATTATTAAATGAAAAACACCCCCACTCCAATCGAAGTGAGGGTGCCATTATATGTTTAAGTCACTGCATGAACGCTATCCAAGCTATAAATATCTTCAAGTATAGCATTGCGTCTATATTCATTTGATTTTACCCGGCCTGTAATATCAAAATAAACAATATCATCATTAAGTTTGTGAATATTGAAGGCAATGTTTTCAACGTTATGTTTTTCTAAATATGCGTTAATTTCTTGTTTAATATAACTCGTATATTCTGCTTGTATACTTATTCTAATCGTTTCTTTTTTTACAATTTTTAAATAAGAAAAATCGCTTCTTAAAAAGAATTGTACGATAACGATTAGTATCGTGGATAATACACCTATAAAATACAGGCCAGCACCTAATGCCATACCGACGCCTGAAGTAATCCATAGCCCAGCAGCAGTTGTCAGTCCGTTTATGTTATTACCTTTGATAAGAATAGTACCAGCGCCAATAAAGCTAATACCACTTACTACTTGTGCCGCTACACGCGAAGGGTCTAAATGCATATTATGATATTGTAAAATATCATAAAAACCATATTTTGAAATAATAATAAAGAGCGCAGACGCAGCTGCTACTAAGATATGCGTTCTAATCCCCGCAGCTTTAAGTCGCTGTGCACGCTCATAACCAATTAAAGTCCCGCACAGAACAGATAGAAATATTCTAAAAAATAGTTCTAATTGTAATAACATTTTACCCCTTCTTTCAAATCTAGAACTATAAAATCAATCATAGAAAACCACTAAACGGTTAACCTATCCCGAAAATCTTTGCTTAATATTATACTACTATTTGCTTATTCAATATAGCAGTATGTTTATTGTTTGCAATTTAAAATAATATATTATTTTCCCTCTTTTTTAATGGTTACTCACAAAAAAACTGATACAACATATAATTATATGCTGTACCAATTTATAGTTAATATACAATTTTCCACATCAATTACTTAAACTGTGACAACGCCCATCAATATAGCAATGATTAACATTACGATTGCGAAGCCCCATATCCAGAAAAAGGCGTATTTTATATATGTGCCCATGTTCGCTTCTGCCAAACCGATAGCTAACCATAGCGCTGGTGAAAATGGACTGACAAAAGTACCAATAATATTACCAATAACCATTGAATATGCTGTAGAAACAGATGGAACACCAAATTGTCCTGCAGTTTGTTCTACGATTGGTAATACAGCAAAGTAATATGCGTCTGTACTAGTTAGTAAGTCTAGAGGCACCCCGAAGATACCTACAATAACGTGTAAGTATGGACCAACTGAGCTAGGTATAATATGAATTAAAGTTAACGCAATTGCTTTTAACATGCCAGTTTCATTTAAGACACCTAAGAACATACCAGCAGCAATAATTACTGCTGCCATCATTAATGCGTTAGGTGCGTGTGCTTTGAGTCGGTTCATTTGTTCATCGACATCTGGGAAGTTAACGATTAATGCGATTGCCACACCAATCATAAATGCAAATTCCGGTGGTGCGATATTTAATAACATAATAACGATAATAGCTAAAGTTAAAATAACGTTAATCCAGTTTACCCATGGATGTTTCACTGCCATACCACGAACTGGGAATTTAACTTCTTGATCTCGTTCGTATACTTCTACTAATTTATGTACATCAACATGTTGTGTATCTTCTAATTCACCTTTTTCCACCGCACGGTTAATTCTTCTTTTTTCTCTGAACCCTAAGTACACGGCGAAGATTAACACAAGGAAAATACCAACAATTTGAACAGGTATAACGCCATACCATAATTCATTCACACTTTTGGCATGAAGTACTGATGCCGTACGAGCCATTGGGCCACCCCAAGGCACCATATTCATTACTGACGCACTTAAACCTAATAGTAAAATAAGCAAGTACTTATTCATGTTAAGTGCTTTATATAAAGGTAATAAGGCTGGAATTGAAAGTAAAAATGTCGTTGCGCCCGCACCATCAAGTTGAATAATTGTACCAATTAGTGCCGTCATAATACAGACGATAATAACATTCCCTCTAGTAATCAATATGAGCCGTTTAACTAACGGTTTAAATAAACCTGCATCAGTCAATAAACCAAAGAATATAATGGCGAAAATGAACATAATGACTACGCTCATAACTTGATCTAAACCACTATTGAAATATTTAACTAGGTCCCCAATGCTATGCCCTAATATGAGTGCCCCAGCACTAGGTATTAAAATCATACCTACGACAGGACTTATACGTTTAGCAATTAATAATCCTACAATTGATATAATTATAATTAAGCCGACTATAGTAAGCCATATACTATCGTGTTGCATAAACATCCCCCTCTGTTTATTAAAACGCTTACAATTAAGTATTAACTAATTGTAACAGAGAAAATAATATAAAACTATAAGTATATTATATATTTTTAGATTAAATATTAAACAATAAGTTATACTTATGATATACAATTACTATATCTTAATATATTAAATGGATTAATTTATTTTTTGTATATAAAAACACTTCCGTATTAATGAAATATGGAAGTGTTAGTTATCGTAAAATTATTTATGTTGTTAATCTTTTCTGCCCCATACGCCGAATGCCATATCACGTATAAACGCTGCCTGTGCTTCTTCTGCTTCATGAGCCATATTCGCCTTAAATTTATCTATAGAAAAGTCTTGAGCTACAATGTCATTTTCTTTCATTCTCGTTTCCATCATTTCAGTTAACCATTGTAAATCATTATCGTTAGATGTTTGGATTATAGCTTCAGCAATAACTTGGGGTTGTGGTATACCAATATTTAGGTACATCATATATAATTTTTGACCTATATGAATATCGCCACCTTCAGCTTCCACCGTATCCCATACACGTTGAATGGCTTGTTGATGTAATGGTAATTGGTTCGCACCTGTGCCACCATTAATCGCATCACTTTCTTGGAAACATAAAATGCCACCAGATTTTAGAAA
Source organism: Staphylococcus kloosii (assembly GCF_003019255.1). NCBI lineage: Bacteria > Bacillati > Bacillota > Bacilli > Caryophanales > Staphylococcaceae > Staphylococcus > Staphylococcus kloosii. The sequence continues at coordinate 458,813 of NZ_CP027846.1, read as the reverse complement.
TCGTTTTAAATTTTGTAAACATGCTTTAGCTTCTGGTAAATACATCAAAATTCTTCTACCCACGATTGCATCAAATTGATCTAAATCATCAGGTAATTGATACACATCACTATTTATATATTCAATATTGTCGGCGTTATTATTCGTTTTTGCCATTTCTAGCAATTGTTCATTCACGTCTACCCCAACAACTTCACCTGTAGGACCTACTATTTCAGATAATAATTGAGTTACCTCACCTGTCGCACAACCCACTTCAAGCACACGCATACCCTCACGAATCTCGGCCGCTTCGAACAGTCTTAACGTAAAATCATTTCTACCTTGATGTTTCATGATTAACTCCTTTCGCTAATTTTTTCATTAGCGTTATATTCGTAGCGATTTCATTATCCTATATTTGAATATTTTGGTTAAGTAACTTGCTTTCAATCAGTAAATTTTTGATACTATAGTACTGTGGTTTTCCACGCCACATTCAAGGGAATATTATCTTAAATATATAATTTCAGGGTGTAAATATTTTCAAAGGGGTGCTAAAGATGAAATTAGGTATTATTGGTGCAGGCCATATGGGAAGTGCTTTAGTAAAAGGATTTTATAATTCAAATAACATTAATATGCAAGATATTTATATAAAATCAGGTAACAGTGACAAGGCTAAAAATCTGTCATCAGAAGTAGGCGCGACACTCGTTCACCATTATGATGATTTGGCACACTGTGACATGATACTTTTAGTCGTAAATGAAGCTGCAGTTCAAGAAGTTCTCGACAACTTAAGTAGCGTAGCGAATGATGATACTATGATCGTTTCAATAGTACCCTCAGTATCTATCGCTGATATGGAGCATTTATTCTCTAAGCAACAACCTATCGTCAGTCTATTACCGAATGTCGTCGTCGCAATAAACAAAGGTATTATTGGATACGCACATAATCAACTACCTCAAAACAATACAATGATTAAAGAAGTATTTGGCTGTTTAGGTAAGCTAGTAGAAGTTAAAGAAAGCGAATTAGATATTTTTAGTACAATGTCTGGATGCGGCCCTGCTATTGTCGATGTCTTTGTAGAAGCTCTGTCTGACGGTGCCGTACTAAATGGTATGGACAGAAATCTTTCTTATGAAGTAATCTTAGAAATGATAATTGGCGCCGCTCAATTGGCTCAAGAAACAGGACAACACCCTGGCGCGCTTAAAGACCAAGTAACCTCTCCTGGTGGAAGTACTATTAAAGCTACGAGCGCATTAGAAAAAAACAACTTCAGATACGCACTTATCGATGCTATCAACGCTGTTGGCAGAAGATAATTAAGAGAGCGAGAGAGATGATTAGAGTTGAAATTAGCTTGATATAAGCGTATTTTCAATTCAGTCACCTACTGCCTATATAAAAATAGAGCCTGAAGACCATATTGCGTCCCAGGCTCAATTCGATTATTTATTTTCCAGGAAATATAAATCAAAGTCGAAACTAATTTCACTCGCATCTAATTGGTAAACTGAATTCAATTCGGGTCCACAACTATTAGAACCAATACCACTTTGTAGATAATCAATATACAAATAAGTGCTACCTTCATTCTGTAACTCATCTTTATGCGCAGTATGCGTCAGTTGTTGTAATGAATAATGCGTTGCATTAAAACTAAACGGCGTGTCACTCTTAGCAACAATTGAAAACTGTTCGTTAGCTAATTGCACAAAGCTTGTTCCCATATGACTACCCGTTTCTTGTGGTTTAATATGATTTGCTCCATTTTCCTCAACAGTCGTACTAAAGTTATCCAAGTATGCTGCTACACCTTTATCTTGATAGTTATTATATGGACCATAACCATAATAATTCACTTGTTCATAAGCATTTGATAACACAAACTCTACGCCAAAACGCGGTAAAAACGTTGCTTTCACGTTTCGTTCAAGATCAAAACTCACATTCACCTTGCCATCTTTATAAACCGACCAAGTAACGTTACCTCTTAAAATTGGTGGTACCACATCATCTATAACTACCGTTTTAAATGTTAGTTTAAGCCTATCGCTCTCTTCGACAATCTCATAATCTCTAGCAATAGAAAATGCATCTTCATAACCTGCATATTTCCATTCTCCTTTAATGTTCACATCATTATCAGTAGGCGCTCGCCAAATATTAATCTTAGTCGGTGCATTAAATACAATGATGTCGTTGTGTATAACACTTTCTAAATTACTCGTATTTTTATTAAATGCATAAACTAAAGATCCACATTTAACATTTATAATATTATCCACATCTTTATATGAAAGTTCATGACTAGTTAAATGGCTAACATCATATGTTTTTCTCTCATAAACGACTTGATCATAACCTAATTCAAAACCGTTATGTCGTAAACCTTCTTCTACGTTCAAATTATATTTAAACATAACGGCGCTTAAATTTTCAGTAGTTATATAATTACTTATATCGATATCTTTGATTGTTTTAGGCTTAAATTCATGGACGTTAACGGCAAATTCTTTAACATCTTCATTTAAATAAGTCGCATAGCCTGTAATGGTAATCAAGTCTTCAATATTAGTAAAATCCAACTGATTTCTAAATGAAATTTTAGACCCCTCTTGCTTAATCAATTTAATAGGTCTATGTTCATATTTAAAATCATAATAACTATCGTGTGGTTGGCGATTCGGCATAACAATACCATCGACACAGAAATTGCCATCATGTAATCTTTCTCCAAAATCTCCACCATATCTAAAGACAGGTTCACCATTTTGTACGCCAACCGTTATCGCATGATCACACCATTCCCATACGAAACCACCTATAAAGCTATCATAGCGTTCTACTAATTCTTGATATTCATGTAAATCACCAGGAGAATTACCCATTGCGTGCGCATATTCACATAAAATAAACGGCTTATCTAACTCACTATTTGTTAAATAGCGTTGCTCTATTTCTTCAGGTGAAGGATACATGCGACTAATCATATCTACGTTTGATACATCATAATTTTTGGCCTTATCTCTGTATAAAGTACCTTCATAATGCAGCGGTCTTGTTTCATCTAATGACTTTGCACGTTTCAACCCTTCTACCATATTAATTCCAAATCCTGATTCGTTACCCATTGACCACGTAATAATAGAATTGTAATTTTTTAACGGAATGATTGAAGCTTCAATACGCTCTATGATAGCCGCTTGGTATTGTGGATCATCCATAATTAAATTGAAATTGTCTTGATCTTCTTCCCCATAAAATCTTACGACACCATGTGTTTCTAAATCCGCTTCACTCATTACATAAAAACCGTAATAATCAGTAAGTTCATAAAATAACGGCGATTTCGGATAATGTGCAGTACGAATCGCATTAAAATTACCCTGCTTCATTAATTTTAAATCTTGTATAAATTGTGCTTCATCCATAACATAGCCCGTATCTGGAGTACTATCATGATAATTGGCACCTCTTAACTTAATCGACGCTCCATTAACATAAAGTTGGTTATTTTTGATTTCAACTTCTCTTATACCAACCTTTTGTGTAATCACTTCGTCTTCCGTCACGATTAATATAGTATATAAATTCGGTTGTTCCGCTGACCACAATTGAGGGTTATCAATATCAAAAAGATATTGCTGTTCAACGCTTTGTTTTGCTATTAAATCTCCATCAGGATTAAATAACTGTACCTCAACTTCATTTAACTGTGTTTTACTCGTTAATTGTACATTTATATTCGCATGCGCATCACCTTCTAGATGCGGCGTAATATTAAAGTCATCCACACGTGATGTGGCACGTTTTATGATATAGACATCTCTAAAAATGCCTGAATGACGGAACATGTCTTGGTCTTCAAAATAAGTACCATCTGAATATTTTACTACGATAACTTTTATATTATTCATACCTGCAGAGACAAAATTGGTAATATCAAATTCAGATATTGAATGTGATATTTGACTATAACCAACAAATTCATCATTAATCCAAACATAAAAAGCACTCGCTACGCCTTCAAAATTCAAATGATAAGCGCTCTGTTGATTATAATTTTCCAACTCAAAGTTTTTTTCATAACTACCACAAGGATTATTATGTGGCACATATGGAGGATCAAAAGGTATAGGATATTGTGTATTTAAATATTGTAGTTGATCGTATCCATGTAAATTCCATACTGCTGGTACAATAAGGTGCTGCTTTTTCTCCTTCGTTAAATTAGCTACACAACTATCGAAAGAATCAAAGTACTCAAAGTGCCAATCGCCATTCATAACAGTTACATTGCTCGTATTGTATCTTGTCGTAAAGTCGTAAGCTGCTTCTTGAGGTTTGTATGGTATATAAAATGCGCGTCTAGGCAACGTGTTCACATTTTGGATATCTAAATTTTCATGAAATATTTGTTTTAACATCATAGTTCATCTCCTTATTTAATTCGTTCTCTATGTTCCCTTTGACGTTTATATTGCAATGTTTGTTCTATATCTTTTAAGAAATCGCCCTTCAAATTAAATGCTTTATGATAGAGTATTGCAGTTAAAAAGACGAAAATTGCAGGTGCCACGATAATCATTGCACGAATTCCATTTACGGTAAGCGTGGATTGCGTTTCATTAGGCGTGAAACCAAATATTGATAGCCCAACCCCTACGATTAAAGCCGCTACAGCTTGTGAAGCTTTTGTTAAAAATGTATTCGTTGACGTAATAATACTTTCATTACGTTGTCCGAATTTTACTTCTCCATAATCAATAACATCTGCAAGCGATACAGTCGTAATACCAATCATAAAACCAGAGCCAATACGCAATAAGCCTGCGCCCAAAATAACGAAAAATGTACTAGTCGGCGCTACAAATCCTGCAATAAAGATAATAATTAGCCCAACGAGGATTAGTGAAATAGATGTATTAAACGCTTTCGTTCTTCCTACTAATTTGATAAATCTAGGTAATAGCAATAAGCCCAACATTTCGCAGACAATCATTGCATTAAATACTGAAAATAAATGTTCTACATTCACTACATATTTAAAGTAATAAATAATAGATCCGTTAATAATTTGCAGACACATATTGAAAGTTAGTAACACACCCATAATGGCTAGTAATTCTTTATTTTTAAACAATATTCGGGTAATGTCTTTAAAATTAACTTTTATTCCTATTTGTTGTTCCATTTCTTTATCTTCTGGAACTTTAAATACCGTTACACCAATTGTTATAAGGAACGTTAAACTACATATAATTGCAAAGACAAAAATACCTACTGAGTTGCTACCATTGCCGAAAACATCTCCAAATTTATGTATAAAAAACAGACCAAAAGTACCAACAACGAATGCTGCTAAACTAGCAAAGAATCTAGGTATAACCGATACTTCCTCACGTTCTCTAGGGTTGTGCGTTAAATTAGGCAACCATGACCAATACGGTATATCCATCATCGTATAAGTCATTCCCCATGCAATATAAATAATAGAAATATACACATAATTCCAAGGGTGTGAAAAATCAAAATTTGTAAATAATAATACTGTGATAACCGAGTTAACAATCGTTCCAATCACTAACCAAGTCTTGAATTTACCGAATCTATTGCGCGTATTATCAACAATCATTCCCATAATCGGATCATTGATGGCATCCCATATTCTTGCTACAAAAAGTAAGACACCTACAAATGCTGGGGATAATCCAACAATGTCGGTGATATAAAACATAAGAAATACACCAACTATATTGAAAATGGCATCTTTCCCTATGGCACCAAAGCCAAATGAAAATTTTTGCATACCAGTTAAATGTCTATTCAATTCTATACACTCCTCCAAAGCCAACTTAAAGCGCTTTCATATATTGTTTTTTAAATTGTATCAGAGGACTTTGAGGGTTAGAATAGAATTATGGTGATAAAACATGGCTAAATGTTTCCTGATAATAGAAAACAATTATTAATAAAACTATAAATATTGTGTGAATCATAATTATATATGAGGTGTAAGATGCAAATACTTTGGAAGAAATTTAAAAAACTACATATCGATGCTAATTTAGTTGAATGTGGCATAGAGGTTGGCGTGCCGAATGCAGGTTATAAATATACAGTAGATAAAGATGCTATTTTACATATTGTAACTAAAGGCGAAGGTACATTTAAATGTGATGGCAAATTGTATCATTTACAACAAGGCGATATGTTTTTACTTGAGAAAGATAAGTATGTAGAATACGTGCCTTCATTTGGCAATCCGTGGACTTACTACTGGGTAGGCATGAGTGGCGAACAAATTTTAAGTTATTTATCACGTAGCAATATCGTTGATAATCATGTCATCATAGGTGGATATACTGAAGATATTTGCTTAATTATTAAAGCAATATGCAAACTTTCCGAAACGATTGAACCTTCTAATTCCAATGACATATTGATGATGCAATATTTATATAGCTTAGTGTTTAAACTTCAAGAACGTTTCCCAAAAGCATTCCAGTCCAATATAAATATAATCAATGAGGATATACAAAATGCAGTACAATTTATTAATAATAGTTATAACACGAAAATAACCATAGCCGAGGTTGCTAGCGAAATTAACGTCACACGCAGTTATCTATATAAGTTATTCAAACAGAATTTAAATTGCTCACCAAAAGAATATTTAACTTATATAAGGATGTATCATGCCTCAGAACTATTAAAAAATCAAAATTTAAGAATCAATGAAGTCGCCTCAAAAGTCGGTTACAGCGATCCCTTGCTCTTTTCCAAAAACTTCACTAAACACTTTGGTATAAGCGCCACCCAATATCATAAAAATTTTGTGTGATGGAATATAAAAAAGACCTACATTATTTTGTAGGTCTTGTTCTTCTCTCTTATACTTCTTGTAAATGGCTCAATTTGTCTGCGTTGTCAGTGAAGACGCCGTCTACGCCCCAATTGGCTAATTGGTTGGCACGCATTACTTTGTTGACGGTCCATACGTTGAGCTCGTAGCCTGCTTCTTTAATTGCTTTAACTTTTGCTTTTGTGAGTGATTTATCTTCGATGTTTACTGTTTTGGAATTACAGAAGTCTAATATTGTACGCCAATCTTCTTCAAATGCTGCTGCCTTAAATATTACTGCACGCTTGAAGTGTGGCATCAGTTTTTCGGCTAATTTTACTAGCATTACATTAAAGCTAGAAATCAATATTTGTTGATCATTACTCAAATTTTGCAACTTGTCACTAACTTGTTGGACCATGCTTTTTGATAACTCTGTACCTTTTGGTCCTGTAACGCCTTTTAATTCAATATTTAAATTCATGTTATAATCATTGGCAAAATCAATTACATCATCAAACGTTGGTAGATGTTCATTTTTAAATTTATTACTGTACCAAGCACCTGCTGAAGCTGATTTAATTTCACTATAATTATAACTTGTAACTTCGCCTGACATGTTTGTCGTACGGTCTAAATAATCGTCATGAATAATAACTAATTGTTCGTCATCGGTAATCGTCACGTCTAATTCAATCCAATTAATTCCTTCGGCTTTTGATGCAGATTTAAATGATGCTATGGTGTTCTCTGGTGCTTGACTTGGCAAGCCTCTATGTCCATAGACAGTAAACATAATTTCACTCCTCAAAAATATCATGTTTTTTCCTATATAATTATGCTATGCTCAGAGTACATTTTTAACAACTCATCTCTGAATCAACACAGTTGTATTATCCCATGAATGTTTTATCGTTTCCATTCAGAAGGACCTAGGTTTTATTTGGGAGGAGGAGTTATATGTCTGCACAATCTATCACTATACATACGAAGCAGGACATTATTGATTATGTAAATAGACAAAAAAACGCTAAGCGTACGGCCTTATTATTAATCATCGTATTAGGTACCATCTTTTTAGATGCTTATGATTTAACAATTTTAGGTACGGCGACAGATCAATTAACGTCAGAATTTAAGTTATCACCAAGTTATCTATCAATTGTTATGACGGCAATGCCGTTTGGTGCATTCTTCGGGGCTGCTATCGGAGGATTTTTCGCAGATAAATTTGGGCGTAAACTTATTTTATCTGTATCATTGATTTCACTAATTATCGGGTCTTTAGGTGCTGCATTATCGCCTACACCGGCTATTTTACTTTGCTTTAGATTATTAATGGGTTTTGCCATTGGTATGGATAGCCCAGTAGCATTTACTTTCGTATCTGAAATTAGTAACCAAAAAGATAAAGGCCGTAACGTAAACTATTGGCAAGTTGTTTGGTACATTGCAGTCGTTTCATCTGCGTTACTTGTTATGTTATTTTACGCTTTAGGTACTGGCACATTATTATGGCGCTATACAGTAGGTCTAGGTGCTGTCTTCGCTACAATAATTTTAGTGCTACGCCTATTTTATTTAAGTGAAAGTCCTACATGGTCGATGAAAAACAAAACACTAGTCCAGGCTAGCCGTGAATTAGAAAAAAACTATAACATTAATGTAAATATTGAACCTTATGAAGGTGAAAATGAAGAATTTAAACGTACAGAGGTAAAACACCCACTACGTACATTGTTTAATAAACGTTACCGTAAAAGAACAATATTAGCTACCGCTATCGCTACGTTACAAGGTATGCAATACTATGCAATTGGTTTATATATTCCATTAATCGCTGCTTACGTTATTGGAAATAATAAACTAGAATCACTTTCTGGTACAGCTTTAATTAACATTGCCGGCATTATCGGTGGTTTGACTGGTGCCTTATTAACAACTAAATTTGGTGCCCGCAGATTAACAATTACAGGTTTCAGCATCGTAGCATTCACAATGATTATAATTGGATTGTTTTACGGACATACGTATACTTGGCTAATTGCCTTTATGGTTGCACTATTCCTATTCGGACATGCAGGTGGACCAGGTACACAAGGGAAAGCTATCGCCGCTTTATCATATCCAACAATTTTACGTGGTAAAGGAACAGGTTTTGTAGAATCAATCAGTCGTTTCGGGAGTATGTTTGGTACATTCGTCTTTCCAATTATTTTAGCAAGCTTTGGTTTAAATAAAACAATGCTTATCATTGCTATCTTCCCTATCTTAGGTTTAATCATTACTAAACTTATTAAATGGGAACCAGTCGGTAAAGACTTAGAGTACGAAGATCAATATATTGAAAAAGTTTAGTAACGATAACTACACAGTGGCTTAACGGTCACTGTGTTTTTTGTTTGTTTTCAAGGGGTTAGACTACCTGTCAGTCTAAAAATGTACGTTGCAACTTCTAGTTGCGGGCATTTCAACTAATACTATCGTGACTTTAGGATGGAAAACGGGTATGTTTTAACCAAAGGGAGTGATCTTATGGAATTGGCTAAAATTATTAAAAAGCATCGCGAATTAAATCATTGGTCACAGGAAGAACTAGCCGAAAAATTACACGTTTCAAGACAAAGCATTTCAAAATGGGAAAGCGGAACGAACTATCCTTCACTAGATATCCTAGTTTCTATGAGTGATTTATTTGATATTACGTTGGACCATTTAGTTAAAGGAGATAGTGAATTTAAACAACAAATTTTAGACGGTAAATTAAATAAGCATGATAAAAGAGGACGAACAATGGGAGACTTTTTTGCAGGATATTGGTGGCTTATCTTCCCTCTTGGCGGTTTCTTTTACGGTATCTTCGCCCAAATCGTTAAACTTTTCCAATAAGATCGACTTATCAATACAAAAAGGAGACACTTTATCGAGTGTCTCCTTTGTTTGCATTAGAATTTCAAAGCATTTTTTACATTCATCACTGATTCTGCTGAATCTTGTAATTGTTCTTTTTCAAATTCATCTAATTCTAATTCCACAATTTGTTCAATTCCGTTCGCACCTAATATCGTTGGAACGCCTAAATATATATCGTTGTAACCATATTCACCTTCTAAAAGTGTAATCGTTGGCAATAAACGATGTTGATCTTTAATAATTGCTTCTATCATACTGTATAGTGCTGCAGCTGGCGCATAATATGCTGAACCGTTCCCTAATAAGTTAACAATTTCTGCCCCACCTTGTTTAGTGCGCTCTACAATTTTATCTAATACATCGCTTGCTAATAGCTCTCTTACCGCGACGCCATTAACATTAGTTGAATGTACGAGTGGCACCATCGTATCGCCATGGCCACCTAAGACAAGACCTTTCACGTCTTTAACAGAAACATTGAGTTCTTGAGCAATAAACGTTTGATAACGTGCCGTATCTAATACACCAGATTGACCGATAACGCGTTCTTTCGGAAAGCCTGAAGTTTTATATACTGTATAAGTCATTGCATCGACAGGATTTGTTAAGACAATGATTTTACATTCAGGAGAATATTTTACGATTTGTTCAGTAACATCTTTCATGATTTGTTCGTTTGTTTGTACCAGGTCATCCCTACTCATGTTAGGCTTTCTTGCTACACCAGCAGTAATAACTACGACATCCGAATCCTTTGTAGCTTCATAATCTGAGGCAGCATTAATACTTACATCAAAACCAAAAATAGGACTACTTTCTAATATATCCAACGCTTTACCTTGAGCCGGTTTTTCACTTTGAGGTCTATCAATTAACACTACATCTGCTAGTTCTTGCTGTGCCACAATAAATGCTAACGTTGCACCCGTATTGCCGCCCCCAATAATTGATACTTTCTTTTTAGACATTTGCGTCGCCTCCCTTGGTAATTTCACTTCCATTGTAGCACATGAAAAACATTTTCTTTATGATATAGCTTAGTGGCTAAGTTTATCTTCATACCACGTCACTGCTTGTTTTTCGGTCTCTTTGATGAACTCATTTTTGCCAGCCATGTATGACTCAATGTCGTTAGGGTACGTTGCGGCCAGTCTTGATTTTAAATTACCATATTGGTTTGCTATATTTGGATGAGCAATTAAATATGCTTTAAAAGCTAGATGTCTAATAATTTCGTCATGGCTGTGTTGATCAAAGACATGCACATGATGTGTTCTTTTACCTAAAGCCTCATTATCTTTTCTGAAAAAGCGTCGTCCGACTATACCATTTTCTCCAAGTGGCTCATAACCAAGTGCGCGCATCTGTTGATCAAACTTATCGACTGCATTAATGTCGCTGACAACGGGCATTATATCAATAATGGGCTTTGCTATTAAACCTGGCACAGAGGTACTGCCGATATGATGTATGTCTAGTATCAATTCTTGATAAATCTCTTTTATCTTTTGTGCTTCCTGTTCAAATTCATTTTTCCAGCGTGGATTATGTGTTATGACCTCGACTTGCATATAACAACCTCCTAAATAATGAGTTATATATCGTTACGCTATTAATTGATTTATTAGTATTTTACCCTGTCATTGTATTTATTAGCTTACATATTTATTGTTATAGATATGTAAAATGGTACTTTATATAAAAATATGCTATTATGTAGATAAATAAAATAGTTCTCTTATTAAGAGTGAGTGGAGGGACTTGGCCCTATGAAACTCCGGCAACAGCCTTTTGGCGATGTGCTAAATCCAACAGTTATGTATAACTGAAAGATGAGAAGATGTGTGGAAGCTCTTCTGATCTAGAAGGGCTATTTTATTTGCAAAAAATAAAAAAGGTGGTCATATTATGACAACATGTCGCGAATTATTTTCAGAATTAGAAGAATGGGAAGCATACAAGCCAATGAATATGCCAAGCAGTATTAGTAAAAACATGCATATTCAGGAAACAAAAAGAAAAATTATCGATAAGTTACTAAGTAACGTCGATTTAAACAATCAAAAGGAAGACATTATACAATTAGCAGATAAGCATAAATAGCAAAAAAGCAGTCTTAAGACTGCTTTTTATAATTCTTGCTTATTGAAAATACGAATTGAGCTCATAATTTAATTTATTTCGGGTTTAATTACTGTTGCTGAACTGGCATCATCGAGACCTTTATTTTTGGTTTCTGGTGCCATAAATATTGATATGACAAAGCCGATAAATAGTAATCCTGATGAAATATACATCGTTGTACTTAATCCATAGTTAGACAGTATAACTGGAAAGAAGAATGTACTGATCGCTGATGCGATACGGCTTACGGTAGTTGTAAATCCACCACCTGTACCTCTAAAATGTGTCGGATATAGTTCATAGGGATAAATCCATTGGTGACTACTCATGCCAGTGTTAAAGATACCGTAAATAACAAAGAGTAATAGTATTATCCAAAATGGCGGATTATTGCCTGATACTACTCCTAATACGAATAGGGCAATAGTCGTGATTAAAAATGGCCACAATAGTGTCGGTCTTCTGCCAATTTTTTCTACAAAATATAATGCTGGGAAGGCTCCGATTAAATAAAATAAGTTAATAATTGCAGAACCTAAATATTCTTGTGAACCGCCTTTCAAACTAAATTCAGACAGTATTTCAGGTATATATGTACCTATTGCAAAAGTTGTCATGACTTGTACTGACCAAAATATTGAAATAAATAGTGTTCTTTTACCGTAACCATTTCTAAAAATATCTAATAAATTAGGTTTTTGTTCTGAATGTTCATTTTGGCTAACTTGGACATGGTCGCCAAACACACTTTGTACGATGTCTTCGGCTTTTTGTTTTTTGCCATGCTTTAACAACCAATGTGGTGATTCTGGCATATTCAAACGTGCGAATAATAATACGACCACAGGTACTGCACCACTAGCTAGCATCCATCTCCAACTTGTTGCGTTGCCAATTGGAATAAGTAAATAGCCAACAATAAATGATACGGCGTAACCGATAAACCAGAATGCATTGATACCACCTAACAATGCACCACGATTTTTTTTCGGCGCAAATTCACTCATTAGTGAACCTGCGATAGGATAATCCATACCTAGCGTGACACCGATTAATATTCTTAAGATGATTAATTGTATTGGATCCGTCACGAAAAACTGAGATATCGTAAATACACCGAGTAGCAACATGTCGATGATAAACATTTTCTTCCTGCCTATAAGGTCGGTAAAGTAACCACCGACTAATCCACCAAAAACCATACCAAGTAACGTCCCCATACCTAGAAGACCTACAGTAGTGACGGACATATTAATATCTTTTTGCATTATCGAGAGTGCTATAGCAATGATACCGAGCGCATAGCCATCTACGAATGAACTACCACTACAATATGCAAATATTTTCATGTGAAATCTACAAAATGGAACATCTTCCATCGCTTTTGTCTTTTCCATTAAATCTTGCCTCCCAAAATATACAGAATGTTAATTACAGTATTTGCTGTATATCATTTTGATAGAACGCTAATAAACTGTTAATGTCTTGTGCAGCTGTGAAACCTGTTTGTATAGCTGTTTCTGTATAAAATGTACCTAAGTAGTCTCCTGCTAAATATAAACGACCTTCGGGTTCTGTCAATATAGGTTGAATGTCGGCACGACCTGGATAAACATAAGCTGAACCATATGGAAACTTCTGCACATGTGCCTCGACTACAATATTTCTAAAACCTGGGAACATTTCTTCAATATCATCTAAATATAGCTCTAAAATTTCTTCCTCAGATTTGTCTAATAATGCGCGACCTCTATTAGCCGGCGAGAATGTCATAAAGCTACTACCTTGATGACGTTGACTGTGCATACTGTGCGTTAAATTCGAATTATGAATCAAAATATCAAATGACTTTTTCGGCGTCGCGAAGGCATAAACATCGTCCCACACCTGTTTTTCTGTTTCGTTCGTCAAAAAGGAAGCGCTTACATGAGGGCCGTACTTAATTTGACTGAGCGCATCATTTAAACGTGGGCTCAAATTTTTTGTTACTTTTCGCGTAATAGGTGCTGGTGTCGCCATAATGATATAACGTGCAATTTCAGTATATGTTTTGCCGTCTTTTTCATATTTCACGCTAACAAAATCGTCATTATTTACGACCTCTAAAACATGCGCATTAAGCTCAACGCTGTCTTTAATACGACTAGCTATCGTATTTGTTAAAGTCGATGGACCACCTACAATGTTACGTGTTAAACCATCTTCCTTACTCCAAATCATGTCAAAATATGCCACGCCTGCGCCTGCAGAAATTTGTTCTGGCTCGCCAGTTGAACGGCTTACAGTAGGTCTAAAGATAGCATCTGCATCTTCTGGCAATTTTCCTGTAAAATCAGAAAATGTTCTGTTATTCATAAAGTTAAAGATACGTTGTTGTTGTGTACAGTAATCTTCATGCGCACGTCTTTTAGCTATTTTGCTATATTTTAAAACTGCGCCTCTCACTTTTGCTCCAGCAATCAACATAGAAATACGATCTTTCCAAGACATAGAAACTCTAAAAGGATACAGCTCAACATGACCATCTAACAACAATTTGCCATTTAATTGCATCGCTGAAAGTTTTCCCGGAACTGGTAGTGCTTTTACGCCTACTGATTTTAATAATTCATCTGTCGCTGAACCTTTGCCGGCGTAAACGTGGCCACCCCAGTTCATCCAATAGTTACCACGACGTTCAGACATCACTCGTCCGCCTACTCGATCTTCGGATTCTAGTAGTAAAATATCATGGTCTTTTAAACGCCACGCCGCTGATAATCCTGCTAATCCTCCGCCTACAATAATCACGTCTTTCATATATAAGCACCTTCTTCATTTACTATTTTTCTCTGCTACATCTTTTAGTTAAGTGATTCTAATAACTGTGCAATTTTTTGCTCATATTCTTTAGAAGGAGACGTTAATGGTTCGCGACAAGTTGTTGTGTCAAAAATACCTAACGCTTTCAAGCCTGCTTTGACAGTACCTGGGATTACATCTTCTTCTATAATGTTAAATAATGGTAATAATTGTTTATTAATTTCTATCGCTTGTTGAATATCATTGTTTTTCACTAATTCATATATTTTGGCTACTTTATCAGGTACTAAATTTGGTGCGATTCCAATAGCACCTTCGCCACCGATTGCTAATGTAGGTAAAAATAGATCTTCATAACCATTAAGCAAGGCAAACGTATCGTCCTCTTTAACTAATTCTAATAATTTAGAAGTGTGAATACCGTCGGCAGTATTTTTAATACCTACCACTTGATCTAATTTACTAATTTCAGCTAAAACTTCTGGAGATAATTCAATACCAGTAGCTTCAGGATAATGATAAATAACAAGACCAATATTAGTATTATCAGCAATAGCTTGGTAATATGCTAAAATACCTTCATCACTCGTTGGCATATAGTATGGATGTAGTACTAATGAAAAATCTGCACCTACTTCTTCAGCATATTGCGTTAACTGAATCGCATCGGCTGTACGGTGACACCCTGTACCTGCCATTACATGTACACGGCCATTAACTTTTTCCGTAACGAATTTAATGATTTCCTTACGTTCTTGAAATGACATTAACGAATACTCGCCACCACTACCGCCGACTAGTACGCCGTGAATACCACCGCTAATCACGTGTTCGATTAATTTTTCATAACTCGCATAATCAATATCTCCATTATTATTCATTGGTGTTGGTAAAGCTGCTATCATTCCGTATGGTTTTTTATTCATAATTAAGTCCCTCGCTTTTTTATTTTTAGTCAATATTAATCATGACGCTTTTCACTTCAGTGTAGCTTTGAATACCATATTCGCCGCCCATTTCTCTACCTATACCGGATTGTTTATATCCACCAAATGGCATTGTTTCAAGTTCTTGACCTACCGTGTTAATCCATACTGTTCCAGCTTTTAATTTATTTGAAATATAATGACCCGTTTTGATGTTTTGAGTCCACACACTTGAAGCAAGTCCGTATTCACTATCGTTAGCTCTATTAATAACTTCATCGACTTCATCGAATACAAATACTGCCATGACCGGACCGAATATTTCTTCTCGTGCAATTGTCATATCATCTTCTACATCTACAAAAATTGTAGGTTCTACATAATAGCCAGCGTCATGTACTTTATTACCACCACATAGAAGTTTGGCGCCTTCTTGTTTACCTTTATCGATATACTCGAGTACACGTTGTTGTTGTCTTTCTGAAATTAATGGTCCCATGTCTGAATTTGGATCCATACTTGGTCCTACTTGTACGGTAGCCGCACGTGCTTTAAGTTTCTCAATAACATCGTCATAAATATCTCTTTGAACGTAAACTCTCGTACATGCACTACAATTTTGACCGTGATTATACATTGTACCGTTATATACGCCTTCGATAGTTTCATCTAAATCTGCATCATTTAATACAATCGCAGGTGATTTACCGCCTAATTCAAGCGTGACATTTTTAATTTGTTCAGCGGCATTTTTCATTACTCCTGTACCAACGGCAGTTGAACCGGTAAATGCAAGTTTGTCTACATCAGTATGATTTGTTAGTGCTTCACCAACAGTACGTCCTGGGCCTGGTATAATATTTACTACACCATCAGGGAATCCTGCTTCTTTGAATAATTGTGCTGCATAAAGAAGAGATAAAGGTGTTTCCATTGCCGGTTTAATCACAATCGTACAACCTACAGCTAAGGCAGCGCCCAATTTCCATGACGCCATTAGTAATGGGAAATTCCATGGAATAATTTGTCCCACCACGCCGATAGGTTCATGTAACGTATATGCAACCAAATCATTAGAAATCTGTGTTGTTTTACCAGAAATTTGAGTTGCAAATCCTGCATAATATTCAAATTGCTGAATTGTACCATCGATATCATCTGCTAAGGCAGTTTCATAAACTTTACCGCTATCGATAGATTCAAGTTCTGCAAGTTCTTCTCTATGTTCTTTAAGTAATCTCGCAAATTCATACAAAATGTTTGAACGTTCTTGCGCAGGCATTTGTGTCCATTCACCATTATCAAACGCATTACGGGCAGCTTGGACCGCCAAATTAACATCATTTTCATTCGCTTCACTTGCTATAGCAATTTGCTTACCCGTTGATGGATCTAGCACGTCGAAGGAAGTATTACTAGAAGCTGTTTGATATTGTCCATTAATGTATAGCGGTATTTCTTTATCTAAAAATTCCTGAACTTTCGGTCTAAGTTTTGAAAATTCAAAATTTTTCATGTGTGAATCCCCCTTAATTGAAATTATCAAAAGCTTAGAACCATTTTGAACAAATGTAAACCCTTACATTTAAAAACGGAACTTTTTTGTTCTTTTGTGATTTAAATTGAGCACAAACTTGTTTTAATTATCCTATATAAACTGGTATCATGGTTTTAAACTATTAACGGAAACGGAGTTCTGTTGTAATGGGAATGCCCTTAAAAAATAAATTATTAAATAATAAAAAGCAGTTGCCTAAAAAGCAACAAAAGCTGTGCGACTATATTTTGAAAAATTTTGAACATCTTGGATTAATTACAATTAAAGAATTATCACACAAGGCTGATGTCGGTATCTCTACAGTCATGCGCACTATTCATGCATTAGACTATGAAAATTTCAACGATTTTCGCCGAGATATTTATAATGAAGCCTTACCGAATGAAACTAAATTCACATTACAAACGGCATTTATCGAAAATGAACAACAACATTCCGACCCTTTAACATCTGTTTGGGACAAAAGCGTTCAATTACTCAACCATTCTTTAAAAAATGAACTTGTAAGTAACTTTAACCTAGCAATCGACTATATAGAAAATGCTGCAAGCGTTAGTATTCTCGGCACTAGACCATATAAAGCAACAGCGCTATATCTAGAACAATTACTGAATGAGTTTTATTTTAATATTCATCAATTAAGTCATGATTTAGATGCAATGTTTGATAAAATCATCAAACTCACACCAAAAGATGTACTTGTTGTTTTTGCCTTTGAACCTTATACAAATTCAGTGATTAACGCCGTAAAAGAAGCTAACAGATTAAATATCCCTATTATTCTTATTACGGATTACGATTCGTCTCCATTACTCGAATATGCCACTGTCACATTAAAAGTTGCTGTGCAAAAAAATCATTTTACCGTTCTGCCTATCATCGCATTAATTGATGCAATGATTCTTAAAATTGGTAATGATTTTTCAAAATCCACGGTCGAAAATCTAAAACAACTTGAGGACGCACTCGACCGCAATAATGTGACTTATCGGGATGAAAACTAACAAAAAAGCTAAGACATGTTACATGTCTTGGCTTTTTCCTATTTATTAACCTTTCACCTTCAACCCTCTATAACGATTTAACGCTGCACAAAACTCTTGTTTTCTAGGCAGCGCTAAATTACCAGGATGTCCACTATGAGGCGAAATCGCATCTAGTCCTTCTTTACCGATGAAATCATATAATTTATCTGCAGCTTGATTTACAGTATCTCGTTCATTTAAAAGATGTTGTTGGTAATAATCAATCATCATTGCCAGACACTCAGTTTGGCTCGTATCTACAAGTTGTTCTAATCCTGTGATATCGATAGATTCCTTGCCATATAAAATGTGAAATTGACCCTTAACCTTAAATCGAGCATCTTTACCTTTTTTATTAAAACTTGATTTCAGAGGTATTCTTGCTGGTAATTCTCCAAAGTGATTTTGTGAAATATTTTCACGTTCGTATCCCGTTGATTGTGCTATATCTTTAGCATTTTTTGTCACATCTTTTAATACATATTCATCCATCATCAATATTTGATCTGCAACTTCGAAATAATCGCCTGAGCCACCAACAATCAATATCGTAGATACATGATAATCGTCATATAACGGTTTCACCTTACTAGCAAATGGTGTTATAGGTTCTTTTTCAGGTGCAATTAATTGTTGCATGCGCCCATCTCGAATCATAAAATTCGTAGCAGAAGTGTCTTCATCAATTAAGAGTAGTGATGTATTTGCTTCCAATGCTTCCATCACATTAGCTGCTTGTGACGTACTGCCACTCGCATTTTCAGTAGAAAATTGTCTAGTGTCTTTATTTCCCGGTAAATTATTAATAAAAGGTCTAATATTAACTTTTTCAATATTCCTACCGTCTTCTGCCCTAATTTTTGTTGCATCATTACGTGTAATAACATACTCACGACCATCACCGGCTATATGATTATAAACGCCACGTTCTAATGCTTGTAACAATGTCGATTTCCCATGAAAACCGCCACCGACTATGAGCGTAATTCCTTCCGGCACACCCATACCTGTTATCGTTTTACCGCTAGGCAAATTCAACGTAATTTCCATATTTTGAGGGCTTGTAAAAGCTACGGCACCTTGCATCACTTTATCCGAAACACCACTTTTACGCGGTAGAACGGAGTCATTAGCAACAAAAGCTACTAAATTTTGCTGCTCTAGTGCTTGTCTAATATATACTTGATCTAACATTAAAGTAACTTGTTTTTTAAGAGACTGACTATCAATATTGTTATATAGTAAGCTTTGGTCGACAATAGTAGGGATCATATGTGTTATGACGTGAGCAGCTGCCTTACCTAATATTTTTCTTCCAGCTGCAGGTAAACCTACTTCAAGACGTACTTCTATATCTTGTTCATTAATTACTACTGAACTGCGCGTTAAAATTTCTTGACCACAACTATCAATAAAAATTTTAGCCGGCTTACCATTGTCCGCTTTAATAACATTTTGAATACCTTCTTTAACATTTCGTGTTAAGAAATCCGCCACGGCTGTCACTTTGTCTCGGGTATCTAATAGATTATTTGGAATGCCGGTAGTCTGACGGCTTATTAAAATCCTCATCTTACTAGGTGGTGCGAAAGGATCAACTTGCACATGATCTATGGCTAAGCGAAATTGCTCAAACTGATACATGCCTTTAACACGTTTATAGGCACCATATTTCTGTCCATCTAATGAAACCAACAATTTGTTTAAATCAGTACCTTTTTCCACTGTAAAACTCCTTTTATGTTTAACTTCTTTTTTCACTTACCCGTTCATCTGATTTATCAAAACTTTTATCTATTTATGACAATTAAATAAACTCATATATGTTAGTATAAATACAATTAAATTTTATGAGGTGATTTTATGATACGCTATCCAATCTTAAAAAATAATGCTGTCATAGGTGTCACTGCACCATCTTCAGGGTTACCAAAACAGTTACATCACTTTACTGACGAAATTAAAAATAGATTTAATGGTTATCATGAAGTGGTGTTTGGCGCTACTACTTATACCCAATACAAAGGAAAATCAGCAGATGCAGTTACACGTGCCAAAGAATTTAATCAATTTATGCTTGATGACGAAATCGATGCCGTTATTCCGCCATTCGGTGGCGAACTTGCTTTAGAAATGATAGATAAAATTAACTTCGCACAATTAGAACCTAAATGGCTAATAGGTTATTCAGACATAAGTTTAGTGTCGCTCGCTATTACTTTAACGACAGGCATAGCCACTGCTCACGGTACGAATATTGTTGATTTACGTGGACAATATAGTGATAATACAACACAAAAGTGGCACGAAGTTTTACAAACATCTCAAAATGATTCGGTGGTTCAATACGCATCACAACACTTCCAAAGTGCTTGGCCAGATAAACCAACAGATTATATTTTTAATTTCGACACACCGACAGAATGGAAATCTATTAATAATGAACCTGTCACTATTGAAGGCAGAATGTTAGGCGGTTGTATCGACGTTATTCATCATCTTATCGGTACGCCCTACGGCAACCTAAGTAATTTTAGGCACCAATATATCAATAATGAACCGATTATTTGGTACTTTGAAAATTGCGATGCGGAACCTACATCGTTAAGGAGAATGTTAGTGCAAATGAAACTCGCAGGCTGGTTTGATCATTGCAATGGGATCGTTTTTGGTAGAACTGCTATGAGCTATGAAACATACGATTACAATATTGTAGACGTCTATGAAGATATTGCGAACGATTTAAATATCCCTATTATTTATGATATAGATTGCGGTCATTTACCGCCGCAAATCACTTTTGTTAACGGCTCTTACGGTACTATCGAATACGCTAACGGCAAAGGTAAAGTGATTCAAGCATTTATTTAGCATTGCTTTGGTCATGTAGCTTAACATGTTGAAAAAATTTTTGTTAAAAAGTTAATAGTTAATAAATATTTAATAGAAATTGGTGTCATAACCTCTTAAAATAACTTTATAAATGTACTTCAAAGCCTTTTATGGTAGTTAAAACTGCAATTAAGACTTCTAAGTACATTCACACATCTACGAACAACACTTGGAGGACAAAAGACAACATGACTTTTACGATTTTACTGTTATTTTTTATTGTGCGGTTATACAGCTTGAAAATTTCAATAAACCACACACAACAATTAATCCAAAAAGGTGCCAAAGAATACGGGGCACAAAATTCAAAGTATCTCGCACTAAACCATATATTAATTTATGTAGGTGCAGCAGTCGAAGCACTGATTAACAAAGACGCTTTTAGCCTGTTTAATGGTCTTGGATTAGTATTACTGATTGCAGGATACGCCGTCCTATTTCATGTGATTAAAGCTTTAGGTTCTATCTGGACACTTAAATTATTTATTTTACCAGAGCATCCTATCGTAAAATCTGGTCTCTACAAAATAACAAAACACCCTAACTATTATTTAAATATTGTACCTAAGCTTATCGGTGTATTGTTGCTCACACATGCAACATACACAAGCGTATTGCTTATACCATATGCTTACTTCTTACACACTAGAATCGTACAAGAAGAAAAGATGATGAATTTATAAAATAAAACTAGCACGAGTCTGGACATATGTCTCCAGACTCTTTTTTATATTGGTAGTAAATGACTGAATTAAGAAAACGCTTGTATCAAACTCTTTCAACGCTAGTCCTCATTGTCGGGACGGGGCTACAAAATGTTCTTATAAAACAAGAATTTTGTCCCATTTCTTTTTTAGTATTTATAATTTTAATACACGTTAATTGATGAAATTTACATAGTTTAATTACACAGTTATAAAATCCACCCTTTTAATTTTGGTAAGTCATCGTTAAAATAAACATATTATAATTTGAATTTTCAGATTTTTAAAAGGGAGGTCTTTCTATGGAAAATGAAAATAAATTGTGGAAAGATTGGCGGCTACATCTATTAGTTTTAATTATTATGGTTATTTCTGAGGTCATTGGGGCTCATAAAATACCATTAGGCTTCTCTTCTATCTTATTGTTACCAGTAGTTTACGCTGTTTTACTAGGTTTAATCGCATATTTTACACCACTGGTAAAACGAAAACAGGCTAAAAACTCTGAACCTTTAGTTTTCATATCTGTCGCACTATTAATTGCTAAATTTGGTGTCGAGGCTGGACCTGCCTTACCGAAAATTATCTCTGCGGGACCCGCGCTTATTTTACAAGAAATAGGAAATCTTGGAACTATCTTAATTTCTTTGCCATTGGCTGTTTTATTAGGTTTAAGAAGAGAATCAATCGGCATGACACATTCTATCGGACGCGAACCCAACCTGGCATTAATAACAGAAAAATTTGGTATTAGTTCTCCAGAATGGCGTGGTGTTATGTCTATGTATATATTTGGCACGATTTTTGGGGCAATCTTTTTCAGTATTTTTGCTGGCTTAATTATATCGATACTTCCATTAAGTCCTTTAGCTTATGCAATGGCAACTGGTGTCGGCAGTGGCGTAATGACAGCTGCAGCTTTAGGACCATTAGTAGAAATGTATCCGCACCAATCAAGTACGATAACAGCATTTTCAGGCGTTAGTAATTTACTGACTTCGGTGACGGGACTCTATATGGGTATACTGGTTGCTCTGCCTCTAACTCAAAAATACTACGCAGGCTTTATGAAAGTGAAAAGTAAATTTAGTAAAAATAAGGAGTGATTAACATGTCTTCTAAAGTAATAAATTGGATTCTTACATTATGTGTAGTGGGCTTTATCGCACTACTTAGTAACTTTATTGGCTATAATACATCAATGCTTGAAGGCTTACCTGGTATAATTGTGCTCATGTTAATCGCTTTGGTTGGATTAATTTTAAGTAATGTTATTCCATTAAATATTCCAAGTATTGCTTATATAGGCGTGATCGGCTTAATCATTACGATTCCTGGCTTTCCTGGTTCAACACATATTGTTCATTGGACCGAAAAAGTTGATCTAATGTCACTAGCAACACCCGTAGTAGCATATGCAGGTGTGTCTATAGGAAATTCTTGGGTCGACTTCGCTAAATTAGGTTGGAAAACAATTATTGTAGGTATGGTAGTTTTAATAAGTACATACATAGGTTCTGCAGTAGTAGCGGAAATAGTTTTACGTATTCAAGGGCTTGTATAAATAACAAAGGAAAAGTAACGTTATAGTTACTTTTCCTTTGTTATGATATTAAAGGTGGTATCTCATTATGTTAGAAAGTAAAAGACTCATATTACATAAACCTGATTTGTCATTTAATGCGCCGTTGTATGACATACACTCGAATAGACAGGCTACGCAATATACACCTAAAAGAAGGCACACAGATATTACAGAAACGAATAAAATGCTAAAAGATTGGATAAATCATTGGCATAAATATGGCTTTAGTTATTTTGTTATTGTTGAGAAAAATAGTAATAAAGTAATTGGTAGCGGAGGTGCAGAAAAAATGACATTTGCACACAAAACATACTTTAATTTATATTATCGACTCCACCCTCAATTTACCGGCCAAGGTTATGCAACCGAAGCCATACAAACAGTTATCGATTGGTTAGTCGAATTAGATACTACTATGCCTTTTGTTATTAGAACTGATAAAAATAATGTTCCATCGATTAATCTTGCCACTCGTTTAGGCTTTTATAGAGATCCTAATTTCGAAGACACGAATGATTTATTCTTTTTTAACAACTAACTCTCATAATTTAAATAAAGAAGACCGCTTACCGTCTTCTTTATTATAAAATATTAATGAAAATTTACTTATTGTAAAAACCAGTAGTCTTCTTTTTCACCTTGCAAATAAGTATAACCACTAGGAATTTCTCCGTGATTTCTAATATCATTATCGATTGCATCACGTACGTCCCACACTAAATGAATAAATGTTTGTAATTTATCGGCAAAAAAGCCATTTGATGCATCCATGTTTAATACCTTTTCTACCTGCTTAACAGATATATTCAATTGATGGGCTAAATCTTCTTCCGTAAGTGAAGATTGTTCAAAATGCGCAATCAATTCTTCACTTGTAATACGTCTTTGTTCTTTATCTAAAGTCATGATATTAACCCTCTTCCTTTTTTAAAATCACAATTTGTGATAACCATTAGTGTTAATACTTATTTAAAATCGATTTGTCACCTATGCACCGTCTATATATCAATGACTGATAATATGTTACATACAATATAACATTTTTCACATATGTTGTGCGTATTCAATTTTAACTTTTTAGATTAACTCTAAAAAATACCAATTACCCCTTCAATTTCAGGTAATTGGTACTTATTTTTAATAATTGAATTCTTGTTCAATAACCTCTTTGTTTTCTCGTTGCATTTTAGTATATTGTTGTCCTTTTACTATTTTACTTGGTGTCACTTCTACTTTTGGATACATAGTCAATGCAACTAATCCTACTATGCCATAGACCATAAATGTCACCGCATAGTTCAAGTTATCTATTAAAGTTCCAGCTACCATTGAACCTAAAACCTGTCCAACAGCCAACATTAAAAATGGGATTCCGATACCTAAAGAAGCATTTTTCACAAATATTTTTACACCCCATACAAGTAATACACCAGTTAAAAAGATATAGCTTGCGCCGAAGAGTGATGAAGCAATAAAAGGAATTAACCATATTTTAGAAGTAAACACTAATAAAATTGAAGCTAAAGATAACAGTGTAACGCCTAATATATAAGCAAAACGTAATCCTCGCTTATCGATAATGCTTCCTGAAATGCCGCCTATTACACCTAAGGCACCTATTAAAATCCAAAATATTGATAATGCAGTATTTGAATAATGACCAGTATGCTCAATAAATGATTTAGAAAACGTCCAAAATGGCGCTGTTGAAAATCCTAATACTGTTGATGCAATAATTATTTTTTTACTATTATTAATATCTCTAATATTTAATGATCCTGTTTCGATTTTAATATCTTTATTTAATGCCGGAATGGCATAAAAATTCCAAATCAAGACGATTAAAGCGATAACACTATAAATTAGATATGTCATTCTCCAGTCTAGAAAGATAATCATTGCGGTAAGCCCAGTAAACATTAAACCAAAGCTAGTACCCGAATTAATCCACGTATTCGCCTTACCTTGTTCAGGCCATTTAATCCACAATGAAATGGTATAACCATATGGTGGTGATACTAAACCAGTGCTAGCACCAGCAAATATTACACCGAGCGACAACATTAAGCCATTCGGTGCAGTGCTAATCAATATTAATCCAATTAATACACTTAAGCCAGACAACATAATCATATTTTTAGGCCCAATTTTATTCGTACGTAAAGTAGAATATACAATTGTAAAACAATAAGATAGATAGAATAACGAAGATATTAGGCCTGAGCTCGAGGCACTTAAATGCATATCACGTGAAATGTTCGGTAAAAACAAACCAAAACTAAAACGCCCTAAGCCATACGTAGTTGCTATCATAGCAATGCCCGGTAAAACTAATTTAGAGAATTTCATTTTCTTATATACTTCCTTTTGTATAGAACGTTCATTCTATTTTATAGTAAAATGATACGAGATTGAATATTAGTCAATCTCGTGCTTTGTGACACTATTTTAACTCGCTTCATCAATAAAAAGATTCGCTACATATAATGCATGTTTCGTTGCTTCCTCCACTCCGATTAACGTCGTCATAGAAGTAGTACCTTCCATTAACATCGTATAGCGAATAGCCATATCATGACCATTTTTAAATCCTGAAGTATTGGCTAGATTTTCTAAATAGTTGAGCAAACGCTGCTTATGCCCCCTAGCAATAGATTCAATTTGATTATCAGCATCAGTATAATCCTCTATAGCACGCATAAACAAATCACCCGTATAAGAGTAATCATTCAACCATTTACAATGACCATTAACGGCAGCAATAAATGGTTCAGATGAATGTTGTTTTACATTTTCATCCAAATAAGACCAATACCGTTGCTCACGTTGTTTTAAAACCTCTTCAATCAATTGCTCTTTAGAGTCAAAATGATTGTACAACGTCATCGTAGCAACATTAGCCTCTTTAATTATTTGTTTCAAACCTACGCCATTAAAGCCATTTTCATAAAATAACCTTTCAGCGACTTCTAATAAATCATCTTTTTTCTTAGACATAAGACCCACTCATCCAACTAGAATAATCGTTCTATCTAAAAGTAACATATTTCATTTTAAGCTGTCAAAATGATGGTTATACTTCATTCAAAATTTTATATGGTAAGTAGAAATTATTTAATATTGTTAGTAGTCTGAAATTTGTCAATAAACTTAAAAACAAAAATCCACCTATTATCTTTCTAAATAGGTGGATTTCATTTTATTTTAATTGTGACATTTCTTTTCTATCGATGGTATTCACTTTATCTTTAGCTTTTCCTTTTAACTCCCCTAGTTTTTCAATTTCTTCTAAAGTTCTACCTTTAGATTCTGGCAAGCATATCTTCACAAATAAGACGCCAATCAAACAAATGATTCCGAAAATTGCGAATACTAATTGTTGAGAAAAATATGCGGTCATTACTGGGAATAACAGTCCTACTAAAAATGAACCTATCCAATTTAGCGATGATGCTGCGCCAGAGGCTAATCCTCGAATAGCTAACGGGAATATTTCACCAACAATAACCCAAGTCAACGGTGCCCATGTAAATGAATAAAATGCTACATAAATACTTAAAAATACAACGATTAAAATTGGGTTAGTAGATGGTGCAAAAATATGGATGATGGCAGGTAATATAAACGATAACCCCATCACAAACCCACCAATCATAAGCAGTGTTCTTCTTTTAAACTTATCAGCAATTGCTATAAACAATAATGATCCTAATACTAATATTATCCCTTGAATAATTGGCCACATTAAAGCTGAACTTGCAGTTTTACCAGTGGCTTGTTCTACAATTAATGGAATGTAATAAAATATTGCATTTGCACCCTGAAATTGTTGAAAGGCTGCTACGCCTAACCCTGCAACTACTAAATATTTGTATTTTCCATTAAATAAGGTTGCAAGTGAATGATTTGTTAAAGTTTTATTCTCTAGTTGGATTGTATTTTTAATTTCATTGTATTCTTTTTCAACGTCTTGGTTATTTCTAATATGTGTTAATACTGTTTTAGCTTCTTCAAATTTCCCTTTTTTAATTAAAAATCGTGGTGATTCAGGTAATTTTAATACACCTAGATATAAAATCAATGCTGGTATAGCTGCAATACTCAGCATTAATCTCCAACCAATTTCTATAGGTAATTCTCTAAGAAAATAATCAACTATATATGAAATGAGCATTCCAGACACTATCATAGTTTGATTTATTCCGGATAACTGACCTCGATACTTTGCAGGAGCCATTTCTGACATATAAGCCGGCACTAACGCAGAAGAAGCACCAACAGCAATTCCTAATATTACTCTTGATATAATTAAAAAGTAGTTACCATCGTGAGGTGCTATTCCTGATAAAATTGAACCTACAACAAATATAATAGCCGAAATTAATATCATCTTTCTACGACCTAATTTGTCCGATACTCTGCCTGCTAAAATCCCTCCAAAAATTGCACCTAACATAACTGAAGATGTAATCAATCCAATTATCATTCCATTATCTATGTTCCAATCTTCTTTCAAAAATGGTAGTGCGCCAGTCATAACCCCTATATCATAACCGAAAAGAATTCCGCCAAATGCTCCAAAGAAATAGATAAAACGATTCGAAACTTTACTATTTAATTTCATCCCAACCACCCTTTATATTTAATCCCAATATTTAAATGGAATTATTGAATTAATTCATATTCAGCGTTAAATAATTTAAATAATGACGTAATTTGAGGGATTGTTAATTCTAATGAAAGTACAGAATGGTGACCACCTCCTGCTTCTATCCATCTTCTAATACCTTGTTCAAACGACGGTTTGACATCCCATAAAATTCGAGCTACTGGTAAATTTGGTGCCTCTTCATCTACAGTTTTGGCATTGATTTCATTAACAATAAATTTATAATGTGTACCTAAATCTATCATCGTTACCATTACACCTTCACCCTGCTTACCATCAAAGACAAGTCTTGCTGGGTCATCTTTTCCACCTATACCTAAAGGATTAACTACAATTTTAGGCTTTGTACTAGCTAAGGTTGGGTCTACTTCTAACATGTGGGAACCTAAAACATGTTTGTAAGCTTCTCTCATATCATATGTGTAATCTTCTATAAAACCTGTAGCTTTATTTTGTGTTGTGATTTTCAACAAACGATCTAAGGCAGCCGTCTTCCAATCACCTTCACCAGCAAAACCATAACCCTGTTCATTTAACCTTTGTACTGCTAAACCAGGAAGTTGTTTCATACCATGTAAGTCTTCGAAGTTAGTAGTGAATGCAGTGTAACCACCGTCATCTAAAAATTGTTTTATAGCTATTTCATATTTAATTTGTTCTATAACTGACTTTTCAAATTCCTCTTTACTGTAATCTCTATAGTCAAAATCATAAGCCTCTTTATAATTTTCAAATAACTCATTAACTTCTTTTTCTGAAACTTTATTTATATATTCAACTAAATCCCCAATACCGAAATAATCTACAGTCCAACCAAATTTAATTTGTGCTTCTATCTTATCCCCTTCAGTTACTGCAACATTACGCATGTTATCTCCGAATCTGGCTACTTTTAAGTCAAAACTTTCATAATAAGTATTAGCAACATGCATCCATTCATTTATTCTTAGTTGAACTGCTGTATCTTGCCAATGACCAAAGACAACTTCATTATTTTTATTCAAACGTCTATTAATAAAGCCGTATTCTCTATCACCATGAGCTGACTGATGTAAGTTCATATAATCCATATCAATATCAGCCCATGGAATTTCTTTATTAAACTGAGTTGCTAAATGTAATAATGGCTTTTGTAATAATTGCGTCCCTCTAATCCAAGTTTTTGCCGGAGAAAAAGTATGCATCCAAGTAATTACTCCAACTACATCATCTCTATAATTAGCTTCTTTCATTATGTTTTTAATAACATCTGCAGATATAGCTAACTTTTCTTGCAATTTGATTTCAAAATCTAAATCAGCAGTATTATTCAATGTTTCTACAATCGTTTCAGCATTATGTTTTACTTGCGCTAATGCCTCATCCCCATATAGTTCTTGTGATCCGACTACAAACCAGAATATTTTTGACTTCTTCATTATAATTCCTCCTATTTTTGACCATAATAAGCATTTACGCCATGTTTTCTTTGATAGTGTTTATCTAAAATCGATTGCGGTAACGTTTCAGCAAAGGGATTTAATTGCCTAGTGAAAATATTCATTTTGCATACTTCTTCTAAAACTACAGCGTTCATAACCGCATTTTCACAATCTTTTCCCCAGACAAATGGAGCATGACCGTGTAATAAAACAGCCGGTATTTCCCAATGGTTTAAACCTCTTTTTTCAAAAGTTTCTATAATAACATTTCCTGTTTCATACTCGTAATCTTTATTTATCTCTTCGTTATTTAAAAACCTGGCACATGGAATCGAACCATAAAATGTGTCAGCATGTGTGGTTCCCATAGCCGGTACATCAAGTCCTGATTGTGACCAAGTGGTTGCCCATGGTGAATGTGTATGAACTATGCTCCCAATATCATTGAATTTTTTATATAAAGCTGCATGTGTAGGCATATCAGATGATGGTTTAAGCGTCCCTTCAACTACTTCACAATTTAAATTACAGACAACCATATCGTCGGGAGACATACTGTCGTAATCTACACCGCTAGGTTTAATCACGAAAAGTTGTTGTTCTGAATCAAATGCACTCGCATTGCCCCATGTATACTTAATAAGTCCCCTTTGGGGTAACTCTAAATTAGCCTTATAAACTTCTTGCTTCAGTTGCTCTAGCATTTTTATCATCTCCTAAATAGTAATTAGCATCCCTTTCAATCTGTAATCCGCGCTTCATTCTATTTAAATAATTTTGGAAATTTTGCACTTCTTTTTCATTTGGTTCAATTGTTACTTCATTTGAATTTATAAATACTTTTTCATTTAGAAATTGTTCTAAAGTTATTTGTTCATCTAATGCAGCATAATAGCCTAATATACTAATCCCCCAAGCACCACCTTCACTAGCTGTATCCATTACTGTAATTTTTTCTTGAAGGGCTGAAGATAATACTTGTTGCGCAATATTTTTAGTTTTAAAAATCCCACCATGCGCTATTAGTTTTGATAAATTAATATTTTCATTTTCTTGCAGTAAATCAATGCCTATTTTCAATGTGCTAAATGCACTATATAGATGCATTTTCATAAAGTTAGCTAGGTTAAAATTATTATTTGGCAACCTAATAAACAGTGGGTGCCCTACATCTACATCAGTTATATTCTCTCCAGAAATATAGTTGTATGATAAAAGTCCCCCTAAATCATCATCACTGGAAAGCGTTGCTTCGAATATTTGTCCGTACATCTCTTCAGATGAAAAACTAATGCCCATTGATTCTAATACTTCGGAAAACAAATTCATCCAATCGTTTATTTCTGATGTACAGTTATTCACATGAATCATAGCTACTTCTTTACCATCTGGAGTTGTAACAACATCAACTTCAGGATAATAATCTTGCAATTTATTATTTAAAACTATCATTGCAAATGCGCTAGTACCTGCTGATATATTGCCAGTGTTGGCTGTAATTGAATTTGTTGCTACCATACCTGTAGCGGCATCACCCTCTGGCGGACATAATATGCACCCAGGCTCAAGTTTTCCTGTTGGATCTAATAATTTTGCGCCAATTTCAGTTAAATAACCAGCGAATTCACCTGCTAATTTCACTTGTGGTAATATACTTTCAATCGAGTTACTAAAACCTTGTGTTGCAAATAACGCTTGTGCTTCACTCAATAAATCTTGTCTGTAATTATTAGTACTTATATCTATAGGAAACATGCCTGAAGCATCACCTAAACCTATTACTTTTTCACCAGTTAAATACCAGTGTATATATCCAGATAAAGTAGTAATAAATTCAACTTGTGCTATATGTGATTCTTTATTTAAAATTGCTTGATAAATATGCGCAATACTCCACCTTTCTGGAATATTGAAATTAAATATATTAGTTAATTTTTTAGCGGCTTCTTTTGTATTACCGTTGCGCCACGTTCTAAATGGCACTAGTAGATCATCATTATTATCAAATGCCAAATAGCCGTGCATCATAGCACTAATACCAATAGAATTAACTTTAGTTAATGTAACACCCGTTTTATCAAATAAGTTTTGTGCCATAGCACTATAACTTTGTTGTAGACCTACCCAAATATCATTAGCGGAATATGTCCAAAAACCATCTACAAATTTATTTTCCCATTGAAAACTACCAGAAGCTCTTACATTAAGTTTTTTATCAATAGCAATTGTTTTTATTCTTGTAGAACCCAACTCAATACCTATTGATAATTCTTCGCTATTTAAATTATTCAATTTTATACCTCCTAGGAAACCGCTTACATGTACAATATAATATTTGTCCGTATAAGTCAATTAATATATTATAGTAATACGTACAAATATAAAATGTAATAAAAAAAGAACCTTTTATAAAGGTCCTTTAATAGCTTATTTTCTTAAATGATTTTTAAGTCTTTGACTGAACTTCTCTCGATTATATATGTATCAATTAATTCAGACTTTAGTACTTTCTCTTGCTCAATAGCTTCAATTATTAAATTAGCAGCTTTAGTACCTAATAGTTCTTGAGGATGGGCAGTAGTCGTCAAATTTAATTCCTTTAACCTGCTCAAAATCGAATTATCTTCACCAACTATTGAAATGTCTTGAGGTATTTTTATGTTGCATTGCCTCAATTGATGAATAATGTCATATGCTATCTCATCGTTGTAGCATACTAATGCCGAGACACTGATGTCTCTATTACTAATATGCTCAACTATTTGTTCTATAACTTTTGGGCGACTTTCAGTGTTGTACGTATAAATATATTCGCCTTTAAATAATTTGTCACTTTGTTCAAAGGCATTAAAATAACCTTTCATTCTTAATTTACCTTGATTATCATCAATTTTTGTAATTAAAGCAATTTTTTCATGGCCTTGATCAATAAGGTATTGCGTGGCTAAATACCCTGATTTAACATCATCAATAGCTATATAAGGCAAATTTAATTCTTCGTAATTTGCATTTATCATTAAAATTGGAATGTCTCTTTGTTTAAATAATGGGTAGTAAGATAAATTAGGATTATAAACATTACTTTTTGTGGGTTCGACAATAAGACCTGATACGCCTTGATTTAGCATCATTTCTAGACATTGCTTTTCATCTTCGTGATTATTATTTGTACTTGCTAATATTAGTGAGTATCCTTGCTTTTTTAGTTCTTTTTCGATACCTCTAATAATGTTAGGAAATATATATTCAGATAAATATGTAACAATCACACCAATTTTCTTCAGACTTTTGTCTTGGTTACTACTTAAGTATTTATTACTGACATAAGATCCAGAACCCTTTTTCTTTTTAATATAACCTTCAGAAACTAGTAAATCCATGGCCTGTCTTATTGTATACCTACTTAAGTTATATCTATCTTGAAATTGTTTTTCTGTAGGTAAGAGCATTCCAATATGATAATTTTTATTTATAATCTTTTCTTTAATTTCATCTGCTACAATCTGGTATTTTGGCTTATCCATTATTGAAAATCTCCCCTAAAATCGTCACTTTTACTAATAAATTTATTATATCATACGCATAATTCGTTCACTCAGTTAAACTTTATTCATTACAATTAAAAATTGTATTCAATAGTTTTCATCATATAATCCTACCCTCTTATCCACTCTATCAAATATGGGAATACTGGGTGTGACGGGTTTACGCACTCCATATGAGGCAGGTCGTTGAAGATAAATAAATCAATGTTAGCGTGTTTAAATTTGCGCGCAAAATCGTAAGTGTTTTCAACGAGTACTCGATCGTCGTTATTACCGTGTACAATGAGTGTGGGTGCTGTTAGGTTAGACTTTTCAATCGGTGACGCTTGTTGCATCAGTGCTTTATCGTCGCCGAAATATTCTTTAGCAGCGTTTTGGCCTAAGCCTTCGTCATATGTGAAAGGCACATCTGTAACTGGCGCTAAAGCGATGACGCGGTCGACGGCTGCTTCATTTAATAACGCGAGTTGACCACCCACAGAATGCCCAATTAAAATTATTTCTTGGTTGCCTTTGTAAAAATCTGACTGCTTAAATTTAGTTAACGACGCACTAACGTCTTCATTAGGTGTTGGCCATCCATGTTCGCCTCGGCGATACTCTATCGTTACGACATTAAATCCTTTAGAATCTAACTTATCAAACAAATCCTTAATGTTCTCTTTAGAATGTTTTTGACGCCAATAGCCCCCATGCACGAGTATGAGCCATTTATCACTCTTGTCATCATTAGCACATACTTCAAAAAATTGTTCTTCAGCATCACCATAATATACTCTTTCCATTGTTTGCCACCCCATTTAAAATTTATCTCCATGTCACTAACTACAACTCCTAAAAAATGCTGACCATCAGCAGCTATCCTTCGTCCTTCGAAAACTCCATTATAATGGCCCTATCGTACTTTTAAAGAAGTGATACAATTCTTTTGCGTCATCGTCGTAATTATTATCGACCCAGTTTTTTAATACTTCTATTAATCCGGCACTCATAAAGTCACACAACATTTCAGGATAATCAGATTCTCGAATTTTCATTGCTAATTCGTCACTTTTCACAGCTGATTCATCAAACATTAATTTACTGTGTACTTTAATAAGTTCTTGATAAATATCCCCTGACTTAGCTGAAGTAAATAGATGACGAAATACTTTTTTGTTGGCTTCAAAATATGAGACAAAGTCTTCGACAAACGAATCTGTATCTATTTCATTCATGCGTGACTTTAATGTATAACCAATGTACTGTGCAAGATAGTACAATAAGTCATATTTGTCTTCGAAATAACGGTAGAAAGTACTACGATTAATTTCCGCTTCTTCGCAAATTTGTTGGACTGTTATAACATCAAAATAATTAGTATATAGCAATTGGTATGTCACATGGACAATATGTTGAACAGTTCTTTTTTGAACTGGTGATTGTGGTTGCATAATGCTCTCTCCTCAAACTTAAAAATGCTTTACAAGATATATTTAGACGTAGCTTATCACAAGCAAACATAAGTTAACAAAATGTACCCTCATAAATTTTAAATTTTTTATGATACATAACATTAAATTTCACACTTTTTTCACATATAAAAATTCCCTGCTCGCAACATGAGAAATATCACTTTCTACTATGCTACGAACAGGGAAATAATGTGTGAATATCTATATTATTAAATAACTCCTAATCCACCTTATGCTTTAACCTTAGTTGCCAACATCTTGTTTCCAATCATCAACTTTACTGTCATGATCGTCTACATAATCTTTAGCCGTTTGTTCAGGATTTTTATTGTCGACGAATATTTTCTTAGCTAGTTTTTCTTCGTCTTTCTTACTCCAATCATCGGCAATACGTGTTGCTATTTTATAAGCGCCTGGATGACTTTGTTTAAATTCTTTGTTAAACACTAAATCAATATGTTGGTCTTGTTTACCATAGACTTTGTCTGGATCATCTAACATTTTGAAATCTAGTTCTTTATTAATCCAACTTGGATCCATAGCTGTAAACACTATAGGTTTTTGTTGTTTATAAGCCCCTTGAATTTTCTTGAATTGATCCTGGTCTGAAGATTTATTGAGACTATATTTCTCTAAATCATTGTCTCCAATTTCATCTTTAGTTTGTTTCATTACACCGTTACGTTTATCTGTACCTTGGATTGTCCAATCCACTGATTTTCCGAAATCTTTATCCTTTAAGTCACGGATTGAGCTAACGTCTTGTTCATATTTAGGTACAGCTAGTCCAACTTTTACATTACTAATTAAATGGTGTTGATCATAGACCGTAATTTTATTTTTAAATTTGTTGTAATATTTTTTATCTGTAGATGGGAATATGCCATCTGCATGAAATTGGTCTTTATCTTCAGAAACTGAAGCATAGAGTGGTCCACTTGATTGGACTGGTGTTGTAATAACGTTATAGCCAGCTTTCTTCAGGACTTCAGCAATTACTAATGAACGTGCTGTTGAGTTATCTGAAGCAATATATGGGATTTCAACATCTTTATCACCTAATGATGTTTTCTTACTATCCGACGAGCTACCGCCATTACCACAAGCGCTTAGCACTAGGGCTAAGGCTAATGTGGCTATAAGGCCAAACGTTTTCATTAAACGTCGCTTAATCATTCATCGCTTCCTCCTTTTACAATTATTCTATATCTCCATAACCGTTATTTGTGTGTTCATTTTTATATTTGTCATATACCGCTTTATTATTAACACGTGCATATAACATTAAAGCATTGTAGACAATATCTTGATCTGAAGTTTCTTTAGCCAATGCTTCATATAAAGCTGTTGTTTTTTCGATTTTATCTTTGTTCATATCTTCATGTGGTTCATGATTTGCATATTGAGAATAGTCTTGGTTTTCTTGCTGAGTTTGCTCATGACCACTACCTTCTTGAGTGTATAACGTTTCATAATCAATATCTTCGTCTTGTTGCGGTTGTTGCGCACCAAAGTAACTTGTAGGTGCTTGATGCGTAAACGTATTACGACCATCATTACTGAAATGATTAGTTTGTTCATTGTCACTGCCCATATATGAAGGTTTTTGACTATCTGCATATGGTCTGTTTTGTGAATCAACATCATTATATTCGTCGTATTCACTAGCATATGCTGTTGTTTGTTGTTGACTGTCTTCTGCACCTTCTTCTAAGGCTTTGCCCTCGATATCGATTTGAGGCATAATGCCATCTAACCATTTAGGTAAATACCATGAAGCTTTACCAAACAACTTAGTTAGGGCTGGAATAATTGTCATACGAACGATAAATGCATCGAATAACACACCGAAACCTAAGGCGATACCTATAGATTTAATTGTTGCATCGTCTTGGAAGACGAATGAAATAAACACACTGAACATAATTAACGCGGCAGCTACGATAACTGGACCACTTTGTTTTATACCTACGAGTATCGCATGATCATTATCACCAGTCTTACTATATTCTTCATGAACACGTGTCATTAAGAAGAGTTCATAGTCTATAGCGAGACCGAAGAGTATACCTATTACAATTACTGGTAGGAAGGCAAGCACAGGACCAGTTGTATCTACACCAAAGAGATTACTTAAGAATCCATCTTGCATAACTAGCGTTGTAAATCCTAACGTTGCGGCAAGTGATAGTACGAAACCTAACACTGCTTTTAACGGAACAAGAATTGAACGGAAAACAAATGCTAGCAATATGAAAGCAATTGCTACGATAACGCCAGCAAATACTGGAATCGCATTATTTAGTTTTTCTGACATATCAATGTTGATCACACTTTGACCTGATATTTCAGTATCTAAATCATATTTTTCTTTGGCTTGACTGTTGTAATCACGCAGTTCATAAGTTAAATCTTGTGTAGATTTAGCATTTGGACCTTCTTCAGGAATAATTGAAAGTAACGCATAATGGTTATTATCATTCAATTGAGCTTTGTTCACTTTATCTACATGATCTAAATCTTTAATGTCATTGCGAATATTGTCTAAGTCATTTTGAATGTCTTTTTTACTACCATCATCTTTAGTATTCACTAACATAACAAGTTGACCATTATAACCTTGTCCAAAGTTATCAGAGATCATTTTATATGCTTTATGTTGAGGTGAATCTAAAGGTTTCAAGCTGTCATCAGGCATACCTAAACGCATGTGAGTTACTGGTAGCAGTGCTAATATTAAAATAACTAGACCGATAAGTGTTGCGATAATAGGCTTGCCAACGATAAATCTACCCCAAGGGCTACTTTCTGAATTTTTAGCTTTAGGCTGTTGTTTATCTCTTTTAGTAGTTAGTTTAATACGTTTATGGAAAATGCTAATTAACGCTGGTAGCAATGTTAACGCTGCTAGAACGGCGAATAACACACTAATTGCAGAAGCGAATCCCATAACTGCTAAGAAATCTATACCTACGAGAGATAAGCCACAAACGGCTACCATTACTGTGATTCCGGCAAAGATAACTGCACTACCTGCAGTACCTACCGCTAAACCGATTGCTTCTATTGGATCTTTACCTTTTTTCGCAATTTCTTTATATCTAAAGAGAATGAATAGCGAGTAATCAATACCAACGGCAAGTCCAATCATAATCGATAGCGTTAAAGTAACGTTTGGAATATCAAAGACTAATGTTAATAATCCGATAAGTCCTACGCTTGTGCCTAAACCAATTAGAGCACTAACTATAGGCATACCTGCTGCAATGATTGAACCAAATGTAATTAACAATATGATAAATGCTGCAATAATACCAACAAGTTCTGAAGTACCACCCGGTTCAGAACCCATACCCATTTGGTCAGTTTTTTCAACGTGAATATTATGATCATCTGTCACATCTTTAACTTCTCTGTCGATGATTTTTTTAGATTGATCTTTCATACCTGTTTGCGGTACTACATAGTTAATTTCCGCAATTGCAGTATTTTTATCTTTATTAACTTGACCACTATCATAAGGGTTAGAAACGTTTTGGATGTAATCATCATCTTGTTTAATATTATCTAACGCTTTTTCAATATCTTTCTTCGTATCTTTCTTTGTTATGCCATTGTCTTTATCTGAATGGAAGACAATCCGCATCGATGCTTTTTGGCTATCTTGATGAAATTCTTTGCTAATTTTGTCATTAGTATCTAATGATTTAAGACCATTCATTGTAATGTCGTCGTCAAATTTCGGTGAATTAACTGCTAGCATACCTACAATAATTGCAAGTAAGATAATCCATGAAAAAAGAGCCGTCCATTTATGTTTAGCAATGAATGAACCCATTCTGTACAGTAGTTTTGCCAAAACATTCCCTCCTATTTTATTTTAAATTTAAATCATATTACATTTACCCTTTTTTAAACACTTAAAGTATTTTCTGTTTAAAAAATACATTTTCCACTTTACGCTCTTCTTCATATTGTGAACACCATTAGATTTTTCTATATGTCGAAAAATGCAACACATTTAAATTTTTGTTGCCCATTTTATGGTAAATGAGATGAAAATTTCATAATCAAAATAGCCTATAAAATTCGCTAAGTTTTAATTAACCAAAGATTTATATATTAAAATGCTACATTTACTATTAGAAATTAAGTTACGCCAAGTTCTATATCGATTTAAATTAGTAATATAGACAGCTTTAATTATGTATAGGGCTAGGCTATGGATTAATAGTTAAAAGGTATTAGCCATAGTTTTTTCAAAGTGTAAAATGAAATCAAATCATTTTTTATATTTTAAGGGGGAATCATTATGAATTACTCACCAAAACAAGGAACACGTAGTCACGGTTTACCACATGATCCATTTAAAAGTAGTACAGTACCAAGACCTATTGGTTGGATTTCTACTGTTTCTAAAGATGGACACGATAATTTAGCGCCTTACAGTCAATATCAAAACTTAACTTGGGATCCACCTATGGTTATGTTCGCAGCTAATCAATCTGTACTAGGCGACAATGACCGCAAAGATACAGTTAAAAATGCTGAAGAAACGGGTTGGTTTGTATGGAATATGGCAACATATGATTTAAGAGAAGCAGTTAACCTATCTTCTAAAGCGCTCGAACCTGATGTAGATGAGTTTGATTTTGCTGGCGTAACTAAAGCTCCGTGTATTGACGCACCGGCTTCTAGAGTAAAAGAATCTCCTATTCAATTTGAATGTGAATATGTACAAACGATTCGTATTCCGACGGGTGACCCGGTATCAACAGTCGATATTGTTATAGGGAAAGTAGCTCAAGTTCATATCAAAGATGAAGTCATTTTAGATAATGGAAAATTAGATATCAAATCTATTAGACCTATTGCTCGCTTAGGTTATTATGATTACACAGTCGTTGACGAAATATTTGAAATGAAAGCACCAGCTGCTTCTAAAGAAGAATTAGCAGGTCTTGAAGGACGTAATTTCGATAATAAATCTGAATAAATTAGCCTTACCATCATATTAAGGGAGATGGTTTAAATGTCTAAAGTTGCCGAAAAGTCTCAATCTAATAGCAACAATTTCTTTAATGGGGTTAAGTTTTTTGTATATAGCCTTATTGGTATTATTATTTTTTTCGTGCCAATAACTATTAACAATACTTCTTCTATTTTATTAGATCATTTCGTCACATGGATAAGTCAAACCTTACCATTGTTAACAAAGATTTTTATTATGCTCATTATCATTGCAGGTGCTATTTATCCTTTCATTAAAGGGACATGGAAGCGAAGTACCGTCGACATTATTTTTAGCATGTTCAAGGTTTTAGGATTAATTATAGGTATTATGATTATATTCAACATCGGTCCTTCTTGGTTGCTTAATGACAAAACCGGGCAATATGTGTTCAACTTTTTAGTGATTCCTGTAGGCATAACGGTGCCTGCTGGGGGCGCGGTACTTGCTTTGCTAGTAGGATATGGATTACTAGAATTTGTTGGGGTTTATGCTCAAAAAGTTATGCATCCAATTTGGAAAACGCCAGGTCGCTCTGCGGTCAACGCTTTGGCTTCTTTTGTGGCAAGTTTCGCTGTGGGTTTATTAATAACAAATAAGGAATACAAAGAGGGAAAATTTACGCACAAGCAAGCTGTCATTATTGCGACGGGCTTTTCTACTGTGACTGTTGCCTTCATGATTGTTATTGCTAAGACTTTAAACTTAATGACCATTTGGAACTTATATTTTTGGACAACACTTATCGTGACTGCAGCCGTAACGGCATGTACGGTGAGAATTTGGCCAATACGTAACATGGACGACAGCTATTATGATCAACCTTATGAAGAAGATGATACGAGTCATTTAAAAGGCATGGAGAAATTGCGTTTCGCTTGGTCAAAAGCTATGGAAGCTGTTGAAGCATCTCCAAATGTAGTTAAAAATATTTGGTTAAATTTAAAAGAAAGTTTATTTATGACTATGAGTATTTTGCCTACAATTTTATCTATAGGTTTAATTTGCTTATTGCTCGCACAATATACGGTTATCTTTGATTATATAGCCTATATTTTTTATCCTTTAACGTGGTTATTACATATTCCGGAGGCATTTTTAGCCGCTAAGAGTTCGGCTATCGGAATAACAGAAATGTTTTTACCTTCTTTAATTGTAGTTCAAGCACCTTTAATCACTAAATTTATCATCGCCGTGACGTCTGTCTCAACGATTATATTCTTTTCAGCAAGCGTTCCAAGTATGCTTTCTACCGATATACCAATACGTATAAGAGATTTAATTGTCATTTGGTTTGAGAGAACAGTCCTAAGTTTAATTATTGTGACACCCATCGCATTTATTTTTTTATAATATAGCAAAAGCTGAGGCGAGTAGGATTGTCCTAGTCGTCTCAGCTTTACTAATTGATATGCGATTTTATCGCAATATTTATTATTTATGGAATTTGATGTGTAGGTCTGATAACAACTTCATTAATTGACGTATTATCGTCAGTATCTATTGCGCCTACAATCGATTGCGCAATTTCTTCCGGTTTAATGGCATCTTTATAAACTGACTCCATGCCTTCTTTTAATTTATCATCAGTAATAGAATCTAGTAATTCTGTATCTATTGCTCCCGGAGATATAATTGTTGTTCTAATGTTACTACCAACTGAAGCTTCTTCTTGTCTTAACGCTTCAGTTAAGGCACGTACGCCGAATTTAGTAGCACAGTAGACTGCACCACCAGGATTAACTTTGTGTCCGGCTATAGAAGCAACATTAATAATATGGCCTGATTTTTGAGCTCTCATAGATGGTACTACTGCACCAATACCATATAAGACACCTTTTAAATTCACATCTATTGTTTGATTCCATTCATCGACCTTATTGTCACCTAAGAAGGACTGTGGCATAAGTCCGGCATTATTCAATAATACATCTACTTTGCCATATTCATCTAAGGCAAGTTGTACAAGGCTATTAACTTCATCTGGTTTAGTCACGTCTGTAGCTTGAATAGCTACGTTGTTGTTTAAATTATTTTTAAGTTGTTCCAGCTTTTCAGTTCTTCTTGCACCTAAAACTAATTTAGCTCCTTTTTCATGTAACAGTTTCGCCGTTGCTTCTCCAATACCGCTTGAAGCACCAGTAATGACTACAACTTTATCTTGAATATTGTCACTCATAATTAAACACTCCTAAGTTTTTTAAAGTATGATGTCATGCATCATTTAATAGGCTATATCAATTTAAAAGCACAAGTTGCAATGGTTAAAGTAATTAACCCACTCTCTTCCGCTGTTTTATTAATGTTAAGTTATTGACACATTATGAAGTGTCTTATTAAGTAAAAGTTACATTATCCCATTATGTCGATAATGAGCAACTTTAATTAAAATACTGTGATTTTTGACTAAATACTTAATTCTGTACTTCTTCATTATTTAAGCCACTTTTATTATGCCCTGAAATGTTAGATCTTAATCTTACGTTAATTTATTGATAAAAATAGTTTTTATATTATTAAAATCAATATTTAATAACTTTGCATTTCTATAAATAAAACTATATGCTATAGAATAACAACGTTTTCATTTTATAGGAGGGGTTCAAATGACACATAAATTTGCGCAAGTAATTAATGATCATACACTCGAAATTAAACATCCTGTTAAAGAAATTTTTTATACTATTCGTGTATTAGAAGAAACTTTAATCAACGTAAAAGTAAGTAAAACTGCACACATTTCACTACCTACTTATACTATTACGCCTTATGACACTGTTTTACCATACGAAGGTCTATCAAGATATCATACACACGGTTTTGCATTATCCAAATTTACTGTCGATGAAAACGACGATGACATAACTATTAAAACAACTCAATTAAAATTAGTAATAAATAAACAACGTTTGAAATTTTATTGGTTTCAAAAAGATGCTAAGGATATATTCCAACCTTTATTTAATGATCGTCAAACTCAAGCTTATCATTTCGACATTTCCGATAACCATCCTACATGCCATTATATTTCCAGAGAAATAGATGAAAAATACTTTGGCCTAGGTGAAAAGTCGGGCACAGTAAATAAACACGGCGAACGCTATCGCATGTTAAATATTGACGCTATGGGTTATAGCGCCAAAAATACTGACCCTTTATATAAACATATTCCTTTTTATATTACTTATAAGCCATCAAATGAAATGACTTATGGTCTTTATTACGATGATTATCAACGCTCAACATTTGATTTAGGGAAAGAGCTAGACAATTATCATGGCTATTATCGTTATTATGAAACGGAAGCAACTTTCTTAGACTATTATGTTATAGGTGGCTCTACTATAAAGGACGTAACACAAAAGTTCAGTCAAATAACAGGTCGCCCAACTGTTTTTCCTAGCTGGAGCGCTTCATACTCAGGTTCAACGATGCAGTATACTGACGAACCACATTCTCAGGCACGTTTATCTCACTTTCTAAATGATTGTAAAAAACACGATATTAATGTACGTTCATTTCATTTATCATCAGGCTATACATCCATAGACGATAAGCGGTATGTCTTTAATTGGAATTATGATAAGTTTCCTAATCCTCAAGCATTTGGTAAGGCATTTACCGATAATAAGGTGGAAGTGGTAGCAAACATTAAGCCATCACTTATGTTAAATCATCCCCTACTTGACGAAGTCTTAGAGTTTGACGGATTTATAAAAGATGAACATGGCGACCCTCTTAAAATTCAATTTTGGGATGATGAAGGCTATTACTTAGACTTCACTAATCCTCAAACGATTGCATGGTGGCAACATCAAATCAAAACAAAATTAATCGACAACCACATTCATTGCACGTGGAATGACAATAATGAATTTGAAATTTGGGATTCACACGCGCAAGTTCATGGATTTAATAGCGGTCATACTAACTTCAATGACTATAGAGCGATCATGCCATTATTAATGTCTAAGGCATCTAGGGAGATTCAAATTAAAGAAACTGACACCACTACTCCTTATATCATTAGTCGTTCCGGTTGCGCAGGTATGTCTAAATACGTGCAAACTTGGACCGGTGATAACAATACAAGCTGGGAATCTTTAAAATATAATAATTATATGGCTCAAGGATTAAGCTTATCGGGAGTACATAACTTTGGTCATGATATCGGAGGCTTTTCCGGACCCAAACCTGATCCTGAACTATTTTTACGTTGGGTACAAAATGGTATATTTTATCCTCGTTTTTCAATACATTCTTGGAATAGCGATCAAACGGTAAATGAACCTTGGATGCATCCTGAAGTGCTCGAAGAAGTTAAAGTAGCAATGCATCTTCATGAGCAGTTAATTCCTTATTTTAACCAATTACAACAAGAGAGTCATCATGATTTTACTCCTATTGTACGACCAACGTTTTTAGAGTTTGAACGAGACACTCAGACTTTAGAAGATTACGACACATGGATGTTAGGTGCGGAGATGTTAGTTTCACCAGTAGTAGAACCGGGACAATCTTCTAAAACCATCTACTTACCACAAAACAATAAAGGTTGGGTTAATTTCTTTACTAAAGAACGATATGAAGGTGGTCAATATATCTCCTTAGATATTGAACTTGACACTATCCCTATCTTCATTCAAAAAAATAGCCAAATACCTATGTATGACGATAAATTAGAGCATGAAGAACTAATGTCTTTTAATTAAACAATGGGGGCGGGACAAAAATCTTATTTTTATAAGAAGATTTTGTAGTCCCGCCCCGTTAAAGATGACTAGAGTTGGAAAAATCTTGATACAAGCGCATTTTCAATTCAGTCATCTACTGCTCATATAAAAATTGAGCCTGAAGACAATATTAAGCCCCAGACTACTTCTCTCTATAATTATAAAAAA
This sequence comes from Staphylococcus kloosii, assembly GCF_003019255.1. Lineage (NCBI taxonomy): Bacteria > Bacillati > Bacillota > Bacilli > Caryophanales > Staphylococcaceae > Staphylococcus > Staphylococcus kloosii. The sequence continues at coordinate 414,442 of NZ_CP027846.1, read as the reverse complement.
TAGCTATGAAGAAATCTATAGTCATAGATTTCTTCATAGCTAATCTTAGTATGTTTTTTTATTATAATCCTAATAATTTTGGTAAAAATAATGATAATTGCGGTATAAAGGTAATAACAAGTAATAAAATGATAAGTATAGCAAAATAAGGTAATAAATATTTAAATACTGATTCTACCCTGACTTCTCCAACACTAGCCCCCACAAACAACGCACTTCCCACTGGTGGCGTAATATTACCTATACATAAGTTAAAGGCTATAATAATTCCAAAATGAATAGGATCTAAGCCTATAGCTTCAGATATTGGTAAAAAAATCGGAGTAAAAATTAATACTGCTGGCGTAATATCCATAAAAGTTCCAATTATTAATAAAATGACGTTCATTAATAATAATAATAGAATTGGATTATCAGTTAACGAAATAATACTTTTAGATATTGCTTCAGGTAAACCTGTATAACTCATAACGAGTGAAAATAATGCCGAAGCAGTAATTAAAAATAAAATCATCCCTGTAATTTCTGCAGTTTCTTTAATTATACTTGGTATATTTTTAATTTTTAAACTTTTATAAATGAGCGACAATACTGTTGCATATAATACAGCTACTGCTGCTCCTTCTGTTGCTGTAAACACTCCAACTACAATCCCACCTATTACTATGACAATTAGTAATAAGCTTGGAATAGCATCTAAAAATAAAAATATTTTATCTTTCCATGCAATCTTTTCAGATCCTTTATAGCCATGTTTTTTAGCCATAAAAAATGCAACAATCATACAGCAAATGCCCCATAAAATACCTGGAATATATCCTGCAATAAATAGTGCCGCTATAGATGTCCCACCACTAACTAGAGAATACACTATTAGTAAAGAACTTGGAGGTATTAATAAACCTGATGGTGCAGAAGCAATATTTGCAGCTGCAGAATATTCTTTTTTATAGCCTTGTGCCTTTTCCATAGGCCCCATAATACGACCCATGGCAGCCGCAGCGGCAACACTTGAACCAGATATTGAACCGAATAACATGTTCCCAACAGTGTTTGTATGTGCCAGCGAACCAGGCAATCGTCCTACCAAGACTTTTGCAAAGTTAACTAATCTAAATGCTATACCACCATTATTCATAATGATGCCAGCTAACACAAACAATGGAATTGCTAACATTGTAAAATCATCTATCCCTGTAACCATACGTTGTGCTGCTGTCGCAATGGTTACATCAAAAGGTAATATCAATAATAATGTAATTATAGAACTTAAAATAATAGAAATAGCTATCGGCAATCCATAAAATAAAAATACAAAGAAACTAATAAATAATACTAAACCTGCCACTAGCGTCATGATGTAGTCCCCCCATCATCCATATTATCTAATTCGCTTTTATCCAATAAGTTGTAGATAGAATAAAAAATTATAAATATTCCAGATACTGGGAGTGCGCCATACATACTTGCCATCGACAACCCTGTAGATGGTGCGTATTGTGTCCACGTCAGTTTTACTACTTCATAACCGCCGTAAATCATCAATACTAGCGCAATAATTATAATTAAAATATCAGTGATTTTTTCCATTATTAACTGTACTTTTTCAGATAAAATTTCTCTAAAAAATAAAATGGCAATATGTTTTTTAACTCCGAAAACATAACTAGCACTAAGCAGCGCAAACCAAATCAAAAGAAATCGTACAATTTCTTCACTAACTGTACTTGGTGTATTAAAAATAAAACGTGAGACCACTTGATAAATAGACAATAAAACCATTATAAATAATGCAATACCAGCTAATGTAAGTAATACTTTATCAATGCTTTGTTTTACTTTTTTCATATTTCTTTTCCTCCTTTTGAATTAAGTCATAATATTTTTTAGTTTTTGGATCTTTAGCAAACTCTTTACGTAACGGTTTGGATGCATTTTTGAACGATGATTTATCTACTTTATGGAATTTCACACCCATATCTTTTTTAGCAACTTCCTTTGCATGTTTAACTTCTTTGTCCCATAAAACTTCATGCTTTTTAGTTGAATCAGCCGCCGCTTCAGCAAGCCATTTTTGCTGTTGCTTTGTAAGATCATTGTAAGTATCCTTATTCATAATTAAGACATCGGGAACGTAAGCATGTTCTGTATAAGAATAGTTTTTCGCTATCTCACCATGATTATTGGTTGTGAGTGCTGTTTCATTGTTTTCAGCAGCATCTATAACACCGGACTGCATCGCAGTGTATACCTCACCAAAATCCATAGGCGTTGGTGTACCGCCTAATGATTTAATTAGCTTAACGCTCGTTTTACTTGGTTGAACGCGTGTTTTAACTCCTTTTAAATCTTTACTATTTTTGATAGCTTTGTCTTTGGTATAAATATTACGAGCGCCGGCATCATAATATGTAATTCCTAAAAATCCATTATCAAAAGTACTATGGAAAAATGCATTTTGGACTTTTTTCTCTTTCATTAAATGACGATAATTGTCTTGTGAATTAAATAAATATGGTGCGTTAAATAAAGAATACGAAGGTGAAAAACTTTCAAGTGCACCCGCAGATACTTTGGTCATTTGTATAGCATTTGTTTGTGTCATTTCTATTGCTTCACGCTCACTACCCAATTGGCCATTAGGGTATATTTTCACTTTAATTTGACCATGAGATTTTTTTTCCAATTCCTTTTTAAAGATTTCAAGCGACTTATGTACAGGATGCTCTGTTGGTTGATTATGAGCTAAAACTATCTCCTTTGGTTTTTCTTGTGCTTTGATCTGTGAGTTAAACGCAAAACTAAACATACCCCAAATAATGAATGCGCTTACAAAAATACTTAAAAATTTGGCCATATAATCCCCTCCATTTAATCTTCGCCAATAACTAACTATTGATGCATAATAAAGTTTTAATCACTTATATAAATAACAACGTTGTTATTTGTGCTCAAAAAAATATATCTCTTATTTATTATTGTAAATTTAATTTATGTCTAAATCAATAGTTATATTATTACACTAACATAATTATTAAATATTTATCGTTAATTTATAATTAATTATATTTAATAAACTATAAGTAGCCAGCCTCTCAATTAAGGCTGGCCACTATTTTGGTAATAATAACCAACTAACTATTTCTACTCATTTAAAAATTTCAACTGCTACTTATTCTAGTTTACTCGTCTTCATCATCGATATGATTGAGCATGTCATTAACATATACGATGCCTTCTCTTGCTCTAACATGAAAGTCTTTCGGTTGTCCATGCAAAATACTGCTTATATAACTAATGACCATTGGTAGGTTCATCCCTGTATATAATTTAAAGTTTTGTCCTTCCTTAAGCAATTGAGACATTACATTTGACGGCGTCCCACCCAGTAAATCTACAAAGACTGTTATGTTATCATCTTTATTTACTATATCGTTATACTTTTGTTTGATGTCAGCTTCGCCTTCTTCTTCTAGTAATGGCACAGTGAAAACTTGTGGTTATGGTCCGAGTATCATTTCTAAACTATCTTTAATTCCATTGCAAAATTGGCCGTAGCTGACTAAAATTAATTTGTCCACATCGCATAACTCCTTTGCTACTATGCCTTTTATCTTGTCAAACGACTATTTACAATAAATCTTGAATTAATTTTTCAGCCTTTTTAGGACTATCTTTAGGGGCAAGCCTTTTTACTACATTACCTTCTCGATCGATAACAAATTTCGTAAAGTTCCATTTAATTTTTTTACCATATAAACTTGATGCTTCATTTTTTAGTAGTGTAAATAATGGACTTTCGTCTTTACCATTTACGTCAATTTTAGCATGTATTGGGAAAGTTACACCAAAGTTAATTTTGCATGTTTCTGCGATTTGGTCGTCTGTACCAGGTTCTTGATTGGCAAATTGATTACACGGAAATCCTAGAATAATAAGTCCTTGATCTTTATATTTTTGATAAAGCTCTTCTAATTCTTCAAATTGGCCACTCAATCCACATTTTGTAGCAGTATTTACAACTATTATTACCTTACCTTTATAGTCATTTAAATAATAAGTGCTACCATCTTTGTTAGCAACTTGTATATCATAAATATTATTAGTCATTATATAGCGCTCCTTTTATAACATTGCTAATTTCAATTGATCTATCACACCACTAGATGAACCAGGGAATGCAAAAATCATTTGATTTAAATCTTGAGCCGTCAATTTTTGATTCACAATGAAAGTGAGTAAATTGACTAAATCCGGTGCATCATCGGCATAAATTGCAGCTCCTACTAACTGTTTATTACTATTCAACACGATAGTCATTTCCGCTTCAGTTTCATTTTTATATTCAAACACCATTTGTTTACCAAAAGGAATATCTTTCACTTTATAATCGTCGCTCTTGTTCGCTTCATCTATAGAAACCCCAATATTACTCAATCTTGGTAGCGTATATAAGACTGAAGGTATTGCGGGATAACTAATAGGATTGTCATTCATACCTAAAATATGTGCAGCGATATAGTTCGATTCAAATGTTGCAGTAGGTGTTAATTTAGGGATTGCTTTATCTAATACATCACCACTAGCATAAATATTAGGGATATTTGTACGTAAATATTCATCTACTTGTACGCCTCGAGTAGTAAAATTAACACCCGCTTCTTCAAGACCAATACCGTGTACATTTGGTCTACGTCCAGTAGCGTCTAGCACATAGTCAGTGGTAATCTCTAATCCTGATTCTGTTGCTACTGTATAACGGTCATCTTGCTCTTTAATCGCAGTAGTATTTTCATTCATATGGAATTGAACGCCTTCTGCTGACAATTTATCCATTAATTTAGCAACATGTGCTGAATAAAAACCTTTGAGCGGCTCATCGTCAACATGAATCATATGCGTTTCTACGCCAGATTTAATAGTTATACTAGCAAATTCAATACTAATAATGCCTACACCTATAAATGTGATACTATTTGGCATTTGATCTAATGATAAGAAATCTCTACTATCATGCGTATGTTCAGATCCTTCAATATCTAACTTATTGCTGTGTTGACCTGTCGCAATAACTATGTTTTCGCAATAATATTGTTCACCGTTTACTACGAGATGATGCTCATCTACTAATCTTCCTGCCCCTTCAATAATATCTATACCTTGTTGTTCAAATAAACCTTTCAAAGTATTTGCCATAGGGTCAATGATTTTATGTTTATAAGACATAAGGTTTTCCCAATTCACTGATAATGCTTCAGTATTAATTATGTTGGGATAGTGTGAAGCTTGTTCTAACACTTCATACGGATTTTCTAATAAGATTTTGGCATTACAACCATAATTCGTACATGTACCTGCTATACGATCTTTTTCAACGATAGCTACTGATTTACCTGCTTGGTTTAAAGTTAATGCGCTATGCCAAGCAGCATGCCCACTACCTAAAAATACGACATCATATTTTTTCATTTGAATCATCCTTTGTAATAGTTTTCAACGTTTCTTCTAAATTATCCATAATATTTTTAGCTTTTATATATTCATCTACGTCAAATTGTGAAGAAATACATTTAGAAATAGCTTTATGCACTTCTTCTTGCTGGTCTATACCTTTCGTAGTTAAAGTTACAATAAGTTGTCGTTTATCATTTTCAGCTCTAGTTCTTTGAATCCAGCCAGTTTGTTCTAATCTCTTTAGTAATGGCGTTAAAGTGTTACTCGCTAGATCTAATTTTTTACCAATGGCCCACAGAGTTTGAGCATTTTCCTCCCACAACGTCAGTAAAACAAGGTATTGAGAAAATGTTAAACCAAATTTTTTTAATTGTTGTTCATAAAATTTGCTAAATAATCTATTAACATTGTAAGCAGAAAAACATAACTGATTAGCCAATTTCATTTCTTCATCAATCAAAATAACCCCTCCTCTTCTAGTTCAACTTTAATCAATCGCGCACGATTAATCAACCAAATGAACTTATGAGAATTTCAAAGCAATAATCTTTAATTGTAAGTTTGAAAGATTTAAAATGTAGCTTACTTATTATAGTGAACGGACTTTTGTTGTAGTTACTTCAATTATTTAATAAATGACATAATCATAGTTTCAAAATGTCTTTATAAATATCCACCTAACAATTACGTAAAGTGAACGGCAGTATATTACTATGTAGCTATATTAAAAGATAGGAAAGGAAGTTTTGTTAATTATGTTAGACGTTAAGCTAAATGAAGCACAACCGATTATTTCAATGAAGTATATAATGTTATCTAGACCAGAGCGAGGACAAGATTTATCTATAAAAGTTTCTGCGCCATCAACTGGAGAGGATTTGCCTGTTATTCTTTTCGCACATGGCTTTGGTTCTTCTCAGGATGGTTATGAACCTTTAGCAGACTTTTGGGCAGCTCATGGTTTCTTCGTGATTCAACCTACTTTTCTAGATTCTAAGAGGATTCATCTAAGTGATGACGATCCAAGAATGCAATCTTTATGGCGTATTAGAGTAGATGACATGAAACATATACTCGATAATCTCGATTATATTGAATCTCTCGTTCCTGGATTGCAAGGGCGCATAGATTATCATCGCATTGTGACAGCAGGCCATTCATTCGGTGGACAAACTGCGGGAAATTTACTTGGCCTACAAGTAATGGATCCAGTGACCTATGCAAGTGAAGATTTATCAGATTCAAGAGTGCAAGGAGGCGTTCTTCTTGCTACGGCCGGTGAAGGTGGCGACAAGTTAACTCAATTTGCCGTCGATAATTTTTCTTTCTTAAATCCTAACTTCAAGTATATGAATAAGCCTACACTTATTATTGCAGGTGACGCAGACCATTCACCACTAACTGTTGAAGGACCTGAATGGATGACTGAGCCATATTATAAAAGCCCTGGAAGCAAAAGCTTGTTGAATTTATACGATGCAGAACATTCACTCGGAGGTATACCTGGTTATGATGTGAAAGAAACAACAGATGACAACCCTCAAAGAGTTGAATTAATTCAATATGCTACATGGGCTTACTTCCGCTACGTGCTTAATATAGAATCTGCAAGTTGGTTAGCACTTTGTGACCAATTTAATAATAGCAATAATGACTTAGGTGTTATTATTTCTAAAAACGATGACTAATAAAAGATTAAAAATAGCCTTTAAATGATTTCCAATTAGAATTCATTTAAAGGCTATAATTTTAATAATTGTGATCTATATTTACTTTTTTAATTGCTTTTTTGATGATCACTTGGCATAAATATCGAAATTATGACAGATACCATTCCTATAAGCGCTATAACTAGAAACTCTACGAAATAACTAGATAATCGAGCTACATAAATCATTAATATAGGAGCGATTGCAGTACCTAAAAATAGTATTACTGTATTAACAGATAGAAAAAAACCATGGTTAGTTTTAACAATTAGCCCTACTTTAGAAATAACAGTAGGAATTGAAAAGGCTATGCCTGCTACAAAAGTCACACTAAATATAGTAATCATAATCACATTGTGGAAAGTTCCCATTAAAACTAATGATACGACACACGTTAGAAGGGCTAATGTCAACGTACGTTTTAATCCTAAGCGTCCGCTTATGCGTCCTGCTAATAACGATAAGAACATTCCAATAACGCCAAATACTTTTATGAGTGAGGCAGTAGACATATTACCGCCAATTTGTTCGGAAGTAATATATGAATTCAAAATTGTATACATACTAATAAACATAATTAACAAAGTTAATGAAATAAATAGACAATATAACACGTTTAAATTATTACTAAAATCTTTAAAATTACTAAAGAATTTACTTAATTGTAACTGTGGATTTTGATAAGGACTTTCTGGCACAAATTTATATATAAGTATCACGAGAACTAGATATAACATTGTTAAAATAAAATACACCCAATGCCAATTGAGTTGGCTAACAATGATTTCACTTAAATTTTGCCCCAAGACACCCGAAAGCATAAAACTCGTACTAATAAAACTTATAGCAGTAATACGTTTTACAGGTGGATAGGTTTCAGTCGTATATGTTATAGCAACTGGAGAAAATGCTGCGGCAAAAACACCTTGTATAGCTCTCATAATAATGAGTAAAGTAAATGAGTGAACAAAGCCAATTATTAAACAAATAATCACTAGGCCACTAATACCTACCAATATAGTTTTAATACGGCCAAATTTTTCAGAAATTGTGCCGTAAAATAAACAGCTTAATGAATAAGTTATTGAAAAAACAACACCATTCAATGTCGCAACCTCTTTAGGAACATGAAAGTCATTGGCAAAAGCGGCTGTTAGCGGTAAAGCGGTGTATAAGCTACCCATCACTATGATGCCTGAAATAAACATAATTGTAGTGATAAGATTGTAGTTTTTGCTATTTTCCATACTTATTCATACTCCCTTCAACTTTTAGTCAACGTTTCTATTATGCCAGTTAACTCAAAAAGTCTAAAGGGTATTTCACAATTAAATTTAAAATAAGTTGAATTCTTAATTTTCTAATTTTTCCAACATATATATTGCACTTTGATATATATTTTTAACAGCATAAAATATTGGTGCGACTAGTGTCTTTAAACGGCAAACATTGAAGCCATATTATAACTAATAGCACTTACTACAATTTTTAATATTGTAAACCAACATTTTTTTGCATTTGTTTCGGCGTCATGCCGTATTTATTTTTAAATATTTGTATAAAATAACTTGTCGTTGAAAAACCGCAAGCCATTGCAATTTCAGTTACTGTATAAGTTTGTTGACCATATAACATATTAATGCTTCGCTCTAATCTAACATTAGTTAAATATTGAAATGGCGTCTGATTCACATGTTGCTTAAATAATTTAATCGTTTCTGACTTACTCATATGAATTAAATGACTTAGCGTTTTCAAAGTTATTTTAGTATGCGCATGATTATGAAGATATTCTATTAACAACTTTACACGCGTATCGAAATAATATTCGATATGATCATGGTTTTGTTGCAATGCACTCATTAACCATTTAAGTGTCTCATAATACCTAATCGTAATATCTAATTTATAATAAGTAGGTTGTCGCTCATAAATTTGGCCCGCTTCATTAATTATTTCTAGTAATTTCACCCCATCTTTGTCATCCGCAGATAAATAAATATAAGGTAACTTCGTCACAAAATTAGTAATAGACATCACGTAATCGAATTCCATATTATGACTTACTTCAGGTAATTCGATATTCCAACAATAAAACTCCGTATCTTCTATATGCTCTTTAATTTCATGCACCACGTTCGAATTAATAAAAATCCCGTCACCCTGCTTTATTCTTATTGATTTATCGGCAATAACTACATCTACGCCACCTTTGATAACGTACAAAAATTGCAGCGCATGATGCCAATGCAAAGGGATATAGCCGAAAAGCGTTTTATTGAGTACAGTATGTAAAATAAAATGTTTCCATTGTTTATCCGGATATTGTATAAGCTCTTCATTAGATTCTCCTAAAATCATTTCGTTATACAAAGCTGAACACCTCAATATTTTGATATTTTTAAACTATTTTTATATATTATAGCAGTTTTATGCACGCTATAATTACAATATATTAATATTTTTAAGGTGATAACATGACAAATAATTCAAATCAACGTTTACAGGGAATCTTCTTAGCTATTGTCGGGGCTTCTCTTTGGGGATTAGGCGGTACAGTATCAGATTTCTTATTTCAACAAAGAAATATCGACATAAATTGGTATGTTACGGCACGACTCATTATAAGTGGTCTCGCCCTTTTAGCTTTATTTAAAATAATGAATAGGCAAAAATCCATATTTGCTATTTTTACTAATGTCCATACAATTATTCAATTAGTTATTTTTTCAATATTCGGGATGTTGCTTGTGCAATATTCTTACATGGCTTCTATTAATTATGGTAATGCCGCTATAGCTACGTTATTGCAATACATAGCGCCAGTTTATATTATTTTATGGTATGTCATTCGACGCAAAGAAAAATTTAAACTATTTGATTTAGTTGCTATTGTTTTAACACTATCAGGTACATTTTTATTATTAACAAATGGCTCTTTCAATAAATTATTAGTGGCGCCGCCAAGTGTAATTTGGGGTATTATTTCCGGATTATCACTTACATTTTATACGATTTATGCCAATCAATTATTAGTAAGATTCCAATCCGTCTTAGTCGTTGGTTGGGCGATGCTAATTTCAGGTGTCGTGATGAACTTTAAGGCATCCATATGGCACTTTAATTTTGCATCATTAACTATATCCACTACCGCATATTTAATATTTGGTATTATTGGTGGCACGGCAATCGCATTCTTTTTCTTTATTAAAAGTTTAACTTATTTAACTGCCAAAGAAACTACTTTATACGGAACAATCGAGCCAGTGATGGCCATAGTAGCGAGTGCAGTTTGGTTGAAAGTTGAATTCTTACCACTGCAATTAGTAGGTATTATACTGATTATTATTTTAATTTTGGCCCTATCATTGAAAAAAGCTTCTTAAGCTTAGCTCTGTTGATGAAACTTTTTAAATTAGATGAATTTTGAGAACTTATAGGATACCAATTACTAAGATTAATAATTGGTCTAAAAGAGGTGTTGTGCGTGAATTTAGATACTAAAAAGACTTATTACTTATATGTGTTACTTATAGCTATATTATTAGTAGGAGCAACGTTACGCTCGCCGATAGCTTCTGTTGGACCATTAGTAGCTCACATTAAAAGTGATTTAGCCATGTCCAATACAGCAATAGGATTTATGAATACTTTACCATTGATTGCATTTGGGTTATTCTCACCACTTGTGCCTAAGATTGCAGCTAAATTAGGTATTGAAGTGACATTGTTAGTATCAATGTTCATCCTATCGTTTGGTGTGATTTTTAGGGTTTTTGGCGATAGTTCCGTTTTAATTCTAGGGACGTTAGTCGTTGGTATAGCGATTTCTGCAGGTAATGTATTAACGCCAAGTTTAATTAAATCCACTTTTACAAAAAATACCGGTTTTGTCGTCGGCCTTTACTCAATTACAATGAATTTAATTAGCGCACTGTCTTCCGGCCTAACTTCATCGGTAGCCAATTCCGGAACATTCGATTGGAAGTTTGCTATGCAACTTTGGGTTATATTTCCAGTGTTAGCAATAGTAGCGTTTTTCCTAAGGTTTCCCCAATTGAAAATTAAAGAAAACCTTACTTTGGGGAATGTTCATAATGATATCGAGACTACCGTCTGGAAATCTAAATTTGCTTGGGCTATTACGCTTTATATGGGGTTACAATCATTGATTCCATATAGCCTGTTTGCGTGGTTGCCACAGATTTTAGAAACTAAAGGCTTTAACGGCAATCAAGCAGGTTGGTACATGACTATTTTTCAGCTAGCCATGTTACCCATAAACTTTATCATTCCAATTATCACGAGTAAAATGCAGAAACAAAGCTTTTTAACATTAACTTCTGGATTATTTCTTGTCGTTGGCTTACTAGGGGTGTTATTCCTTAACAATCATTGGATTATTGTATTTCTAATCTTAATCGGACTTGGTACCGGCGCGACATATAGTTTAGCAATGATGTTCTTTGTGTTAAAAACAGCATCCGTTAAAAAGTCATCAGATTTATCAGGCATGGCTCAATCCATAGGTTATATTTTAGCCGCTTCAGGCCCATTATTATTAGGAATCATTTCCCAACAAACGGGCAATTGGAACTTCTCAATAATCTTGTTACTGTTAGTAGGCATACTTGTTTCCATATTCGGCTATATTTCTGGAAAAGATAAGAAGATATAGTGGTTATAAAATATTTCAACTTAATGATGATTAGTTTATTTAGTTAATTTATTTAGGCATTTAAAATATTAGCTTAAATATTAAAAGCACTATCAGCATCATTTTCTTCAATGATTTTGATAGTGCTTTTATATTTGGAATGGAATTAAAAAAATTTATTTCAAAACTTTTTCAACGACTCTTTGAGAAGCCTTCCCATCCTCTAAATAACAATATTTACTATGAAACTCTTCATACTTCTCTTTATATTCTTTGTTCACTCTATCAATATTCTTAATTGAATCTAAAACTTCATCATTAGATAGCAATAAAGGTCCAGGTAAATCTTTATTAACATCTATATAAAAACCTCTTAGCATATTTTGATATTTTTCTAAATCATAAGTATAGAATAATATTGGTTTTCTAAGTATTGAATAATCAAAGAAAACAGAAGAGTAATCTGTAATTAATAAATCACTAACTATATATAAGTCATTAATATCATTATACTTAGAAAAGTCGTAAGCAAATCCTTTATAATCAGTTAAATCAATGTTATCTGAAATAAAGTAATGCATTCTTAAAGCAATAACATATTCATTCCCAAGTTCTTCTTTTAAGCGATCCAAATCAAGCTGTAGTTTAAATTTATACTTACCTACAGAATGGAATTCATCATCTCTCCATGTAGGAGCATAAAGAATAACTTTTTTAGACTGAGGTAACTCCAATTTTTCTTTGATTTGTTTCTTATATAAACTAGAATGATTAGTTAAAATATCATTTCTGGGATAACCATAAGTTAAAATATTTTCTTTCGGATACATAAATGCACTTTCAAAAATTTTCTCACTATATTTATTAGCTGCTATTAAATAGTCCCAATTTCTAGATTGATAATAAAAGTCTTTTTTGTAGTGCTTATTGGCAGAAGTAACATTTTCCATATCAAAAACTAACTTTTTCAAAGGTGTTCCATGCCAAGTAGATAATATAACTTGTTCACTTTTTTTATATAACCATTTTGGTTGTCTCATATTCAAAATAAAATACTTTGAAACTGTTACATAATAAAAATATTGCCAACTAAATCTTTTTATTATTTTCACATTATTATTTTCAAACTCTTCTTCATCTTTAACAACATCTTTATTATTTAAAACCCAAACATGTTTCCATTTTTTTTCACTATTATCTAACAAATATTTAAAAATCGATTTGGGGCTATCTGAATAATTCTTACCTAAAAAACTTTCGTAAATTATTGTATCTTCTTTGATAGGTAATTTAGTGAAAATATTTTTTTGTACTTTCTTTTGTCTAAAACGCTTGTTTTTAGGTTTCATAAATTGATATGTTTTATAACCTAAAACTCTAGTTTTACTAAGGGCATATGCTTTCTTGAAATGACCTTTTTTAATTGCATTTATCTCATAACTATGTCTTTGATTCAAATTAATATTGACTGAAGGACTATTCAATATAGATTTTAGTTCAATATAAATTTTATGAGTTTGTGGATATGACTCAATAAATACGTTACTTTTAACTACTTTATATAAATAATAGTTGATAGCTGTTAATTTTAATTGCTTAGCTAATTTTTGATCTTCACAGATTTGAATTGCTTCGTTAATAGCAGATAATCTTTTAAATAGTCTGTCATTATGTTCCTCTTGAGTTAAGGATGGCATATTTATAGGATCATTATGAAGGTATTTATAATATAATTTAGTGGTTGTTTGATTAATATTTTCAGTTTTATTATAAAGCCTTATTAAAAAAGGTATATCAGTATATAAATTATTACTTGATTTGAAGTACAAATAATTATCTATTATAAAATCTCTTTTTATAATAAATCCATGTACCTTAAATTTATAATTTATAGCACTTAAAAATTTGTTGCGTTTAATTTTAGTATAACTATGGTTAATTATTTGATTTTTAAATAATCCATCAATAACATCTTTAACTTGTTCTTCATTCACTTTAATATTAGCGTCAGTTAGTACGGATTCAAGTTTAGCTTGCGCTTCATTTTCAAAAAAAGCTTTTTTTGATTTATTTAATGTAGATACTTTATCTAAATTTGTTTTTGCAATACCAAATTTAAAAACACTATCTTCAGGTCTATCTTTAATCATTTCACTTGCATAAGATAAAGCATTTGAATGAATATAATCATCTGCATCTAGGAAAATAACATATTCACCTTTAGCTCTTTCAATACCAGTATTTCTATAATCAGACAAGGTGTTTGTTTCATTCATTTTGAACTCATGTACGTTCAAATCAATATTTTTTATTAAACTAAGAAGTTTATTAGAATTATTATGTATGAATATAACTTCAAAGTTTTTATAGGTCTGTTGACATAAACTATCAATACAATTTTCTAAAAATTTTTCATTCCCTTTTTCTTTATAAGGTATAACAATTGAAAATTTCATAATATCTCCCACTTTCAAATTCTAGGCACCTGTTCCCTAATTAATTATAATTGCTCAATAATATTAATTTTAACTATTTTCCGATTTAAAAACAATAGTTTAATATGTAATTTTCAAATTACTTTAAAATTTTAATTTCAAAATTTTATTAACCTATTGCAATAACTAATTTTTGATTATATAAAATAAATTCATTTAATCAATATATCCCGTTATGAAATTAATAGTAATTAGAATTTTAGTTTATCCAATATTTCAGTTGAATAGATCTTATTAAAAACTTCATACTACATGCTTTTTCAATAGGATTTATTGCAGGACCAAATTATCAAAATCTAGAGATAAAACAATATCAAGATTAGCTGATATATAATAACCTTCTTTAGTTACCAATCGTGGGACGTTTTTTGTACTTTTATCAATTGAAACAATTTCAAAAACTCGCCCTTTATAAATCGGACTAATTTTTTCTTTGAATTCTAAATCCCTGTATATATTGGAGTCCTTTATCAGTACAACAAACTTTGGTACAACTTTTAAATACTTATTCGCTTTTTTCTTTTTATTTTTTTTGTTACTCTTTAATAATTCTAATTTATGATTCTGAGATTTTAATTTGTAGTTCTTACTACTATCAGGATAAATTGAATTTACTAAAGTAGTTTCATAATCATTGAACTGTATCAAAATATTAAAGTCATAATCTTCAAACTCAAAGTATCGCGCTTCTACATATATAAAATTATTATCTAATATGAAATCTAAGTTTTTACTATATCTTTCGTCTTCTTTTTTTACTAGCTTAACAAAATTTATTTTAACTTCAGGTTGTCTAAACACCTCAATAACTTTGTAGAATTTATTATTTATTAGTCTAGTACCGTTATATACTGCTGTACACTTAGATTTAATTTCATTTAAATTATTAAATTTTTTTGGATATTTAAAGTGAACAATGTGGTTATTAATATACTTTTGTTTATTAGCCCTATTTAATGCATGATCAACAAATTCAACAAAGTCTTCTTTATTATAATGATAAGCATAATATACGTTCTTATACCTAGCATTTTCAATAATCCTATTCATTTCAAAACCAAGATTTGTTACTATTGACTCTACTTCATCAAAAATATGATAAAAATATTCTTTATTATTTGAATTTAAAAAGGTTTTCGTAAGAAAAAACCTAGAGATAAAATCCATTTCTATAATTCTACATAAAATTTGCTGAGTAGCAATTTTAGGCAAACTCATTTTAACTATCTCTTTAAGAACTTCTAGATTATATTCTGCTTTTTCCATAACATTTGTTTTTTTTACCAAAGAAATATTATTTGTATATCTATTTACATGGTATACATTTTCCGATGTCATAGATGCACTCTTAGATTTACTTATAATTTCGCAATAAAAAAGCTTATCCTCAGCATATTTTAAGTTTTTAAATTTGATATTATGGTCAAAAACTGTTGATCGTTTGAAAATTTTAGCCCATGGTCCGATTGATCTAAAAATTTTATTTATCTCATATGGAACTAAACCGTTATCTTCTTTATATGAGGTAAAGTTAGCAACTTTCACTATTTCATTATTTCTATGTTTATAGCATTGTCCAAAACCTATATCAGAATCATTATCCCTCATTTGATATACTAACTTTGGGATTCCATCGGATTCTAACCAATCATCAGCATCCAATATAGTAAGATATTCACCATTTGCTTCTTGTATTCCAACATTCCGTGGCTCAGCAGGTCCTCCAGTATTTTCACTTAACTTTATACATCGAATAAAATCATATTCTTCTGCATACTCTTTGATAATTTTATATGAATTATCTGTGGAAACATCATCTACAAATATAGCTTCAATAATAGATTTATCTATTTTTAAATCTATTATTGATTGAATACACTTCTCCAAGAATTTCTCTTTATTATATACTGATACTATAATAGAAATTAACTTCACAAATAAGCCCCCTATAATATTAAATATTTTAATATTATTATACACTAATTTTTGACTATAAATTTTTTAAATTTCTACTTTATTTCCTCATAAATTACATTAAATTAAAAAAAGCATCTTAAAAGACTAAAATGATTTATCCTTTTGAGATGCATATAAAGTACATCAATAAATATATTTTAATGCTTTATTAAAGTATTTTTTGAAGTAGCGATGTCTATGAATGCCTCGTTTTGAGGTTTGGAATTTAAAACGTGTTCTGTCGTTTTTTAAATTACGATCTAAAATTTTCACGCCTTCTAGGCTATTTGGGACCATCTTTTTAATCCTTAATGTATGTTTGATACCTTCTTTTAACCCAACATACCAATAAACACTAACTTCTTTGTTTATACCGTTATGATTCTGCATAAACTCTAAAAATTGTGGATACCATAATGAAGGTGAAATTAAAATATAACTTCCAAATTTTTGTGGCATTGTATATAGTGCATATAATGAAACTAATCCTCCATATGATGCTCCGGCAATGCCAATGTCGTTATTATCATTCGACACTCTATATTTATCTCTTAATAAAGGAATTAATTTTTCGGTTAGCCATGTTAAATATTCTTCCGCACGACCACCATTTATTTCATTGCCTATCTGCGCTTGCCATGGGGTAAAATCATTGCTTCTATCTTTTGATTCAATACCTACAAAAATTACTTCTTTACTTCTCGATTTAAATAAATAATCACCGTCTTGCACACACAATAATGAGTAATATCGATTGTTACATTTAAAATAACTTTTGGGTAATTTTACCGTAATAGCATAATCGTTGACTTGAAACTTATCTATGTACTTATTCAACATCATTTCCCCTTTTATGAAGAAACCTTCAATATTTTATATTTTTAACTTAATAAAAACTTGTAAGCAACATCTATTATGCTATAATTGATAATGATAATCAATACCAATAAAGAGAGAGGTAATTAAATGAAAAAAATTTTAGTCTTATTATTAATTATGTTTGTCATTTTAGCTGCCTGTGGTAATAAAGATTCTAACGATAGTAAAACTTCAGATAAATCGTCGCATAACAAAGAAACTAAGACATTTACGCAAAATGATGGCAAGAAGGTTAAAATACCAAAAGATCCAAAGCGCATTGTTGTACTACACCCAACGTACATAGGTGCACTTGTTAAATTTGATCATAAACCTGTAGGCGTAATAGATTTCGTGAAGCAAAACAAAACTTTAGACCAAGCTACTAAAGGTGTTAAACGTGTAGGTCAAACGGATATTGAACAAATTGCACAAACGCAGCCAGATTTAATTATAACGAGTAAAGAAGATAAAAATATCAAAAAATTAAAGAAAATAGCGCCTACTGTTCAATTTGATTCCAAAAAATCTAACTATAAAGAAACGACAATACAATTGGGAGAAATTGTTAATGAGAAAAGTAAAGCTAAAAAATGGGTGAAACATTGGGATCAACAAATGGCGCAAGATAAAGAAAAACTGGGTAATAAAATTAAAGGTAAAACAATTACAGCAGTTCAATCCACGCCAAAAGGATTAGTAGCATTTGGTAAAAGTTTAGGTCGCGGTACTGAGATTGTCTATGATGGTTACGATATGAAGATGCCTAAAGCGCTAGAAGATAAGGTCCACAGTAGTTACAATGCGCAGATATCTCAAGAAGAGTTAGCTACTTATACTGGAGATTATATAATTTTAGCGACAAATGGGGATAAACCAGCTTTCACTAAAACTGACAATTGGCGCAATTTAAATGCTGTTAAAAAAGGACACGTTATTACTTTAGATGCATCAGATACGACTTATAACGACCCAATTTCTCTAGAAAAACAACGTAAAATTATTTTAAAACAACTGAATAACATGAAATAAAGTCATATTATAAACATTATAAGACAGCCCTCTTAGGGCTGTCTTTAATTTTGACTTTAGTCGTTATTTATAAATATTTTCTTCGCTTTTTATAAAATATTGATTAATTAGTAACGCATTCTTCTTTTCTTGCAATTATAAATAATGAGAGTATGATGAAAGTGAACAATTACACCGGTGTACAATTATATAAGGAGTGATTCATTATGCGTAAAGTAGGCAAGTTTTTCTCAGCAACTGTCGTTGTTTCTACGCTTGTATTAGGTTCTACAGCAGTATATGTTACGACTAGTAGTCCAGTCACTCACGCAGCAGAACAGGTTCAAAAATGGGGACATGGTGAAGGGGGCTCAAGTGGTGCAAACAGTGAAGGCACCACTAATTTCAAAGCCGAAACACCTTGGTATAACTATGAAGGATATACGACTTATGATGCTTCGTTTACGCAAGATTATAATTTTGTACGTGCTTTAAAATACGACAACGTTGCCATTGATGGTTATAAAGTTGATACTTCTGCCAAAAAAGAATTCGATCATTCTAAAAAAGTTTATGACACTTCAATTGAATACAACAGTGATAATAAAGTCGTTCAAATAACATTCTTTACTAAACCTGACAATGTCTCAAAAGACACGTTCACCAAAGCGCACACTTCAAATAAAATTGTTGAAGAAGGTAAATTAGGTAATGGCGATGGTACTTTTGTAAAATACGGTACAAATAATGGCTCATATACGGCATTCTTTGACCAAAATGATAATTTAATGGAAATTACTATTGGTCAATAGTGCTGAAATATGAGTCTCATCGTAATTTTACGAACAGGCATTAAAATTAGTTATATCATTCTACAACTACGAACTTTAGATTAAATAATAAGCACCCGTTCTTATTGGGGAACGGGTGCTTATTATATTTATTAATATACTTCCTTTAAAAATAATCGAATTTGATTTACTGCTAGCCCTCTGTGACCTGCTTGGCAATGCCCGTCTCCACCATATGAAGAAGTGAAAATCGTACTTTTTATCAAATTAGCATTTGTTAATTTAGCAGCGAAATCCCCAAGTCTAGTAGTTGGGACATATTGGTCATTTTGTCCTACAAGCAAAAGTATATTTTGTTGAATATTAGGCAAGTCATTTTCAATTGAATAATTTTGTATTTCTTTTAACAATGCTTCATTCGAATCAACATGTAGCGTGTTTTTAGATTGATTAATTTTCCAATTAAATTCCTGACTTTGCGCTTTGAGTTCGTCAATTTTCTCATTAATTAAAGTTATTTTATTATCAGCTAACCACTCTAATAATTTAAAATAAACATCATCCATTTTATAAAACAGTGAATCTGATAACTGATAAAACATATCATAGCAAATGACATTTTTAATTCTTAAATCATAGGCAGCTGCCCTCATACATAGAAATCCACCCATTGATTGTCCGATAATCGTAGTATTTTCAATTCTAAAATAATCTAAAATAAATGACACAACTTGCTCCCATTTATAAGTTAAATATACATTTTGATTTAACATATGACCTTGTCCAGGGCCATCAAAAGCTATAATCGTATATCCTTCTTCGATTAGAGAACTATAAGAAAAACACCAATCTTCAATATAAGAATCAAAGCCACCATGAATAATAATCGTGTTATTAAAATCAACAGGCTCTTCTTTTGCTAAAATTATAATTGGTAATTGTGCATTTGAAAAATTTAAATATTGTTTCTTATAAAAATAGTTCACTTCAATACTTTTATAAAAGTTCACTGTAAACAATTCATAAAGCGTATTTTTTTCATCACTATTTTCTAAATAAAATCCTGCCAATCTATAAAATATTGTTGCTAATTTATAATTTTTATTATTACATGCTTTATCGCCTGCTTCTCGCCACACAGACCACCACTGTTGGTCTGAATTAACATTTTCCATCAATGATTCAACATATTTATCGAGACTTAAATCATTTAAATTTCCAACAAACCGATTTAACTGTAAATTATATTGTTTATTTTGCGTATATTTTTTCATTTGAGCCCCTCCCTAACTTTATTATCGACTCAAAAAAAATTTAAGTGAAGATACTTTATAGCGTTTTCGTTTTAAAATGAAACGATTTGCCCATTTTGACTGTTTAGTATTCCAACCTTTCGCTTTAAACTTTTCATATAATAATTCAAGGAGTGATATATTGGTTAGAGTAAAAAGCAATACTTTTCTTAGGGTATTAAAATATTTTACTATTATATTAAATACATTTATATTATCTCTAACGTTAACTTTATTTAACGGAGGTATAGCCCATTTTAGTTTAATACAATGGTTAGAATCATGGTTAGTTGCTTTTATCACGATCAATATCGTAAATATGATAATTCCTAATATCACAAGTTTTATATGCAATAAAACCATGGAAGTTACTGAAGAGAAAGAAGGTCATTAACTATTAATATAACTAAAAAGCATATTTTATTAACTAGTATTGATATCTTAAAAAACGAAAAAATTACTGATGTCACGATTAATGACTTTTGTAAGGCCAGTGATATTCATAAGTCTACGTTCTATAGACATTTCGACAATAAATATGATTTACTTACCGCAATAATAGTATATTTAATTAGCCTTGAATTTGAAGAAAGTGATTCATTTGTAGAACAATTCACATTGTTTTTATGTAACAACAAAAAATTACTACAACACATTTCTCCATTAAAACAAGACAATAAAAATACATTTAATACTATGGAACAAGTACTTATTGAAAGTATTGACCAAGTAATCAATAAAGAACAAAACTCAAATAGATTAACGCCGTTTATTTTAAAAGCACAGAACAATGAAGGCCTACGTTATGTGTTGATGGGGATGATTATTGGCGTATTGAAATATTGTCATAAAAATAACTTTAATGTTGAAGTTACTCAACTGCAAGAAATGATGTATTTCATTGAACAGTGATTTCATCATTTGGTCAATAGCACCATTACTCACTAAAAAAAGTAATTAAGCCGCTATTATTGGAAACAATAATAACGGCTTTTTGATGTCTTAATAAATTAACTTTTATCGAATTGAACATATAACTATGAAACTGACCATTATTAATTATAAATTCGATATGTTTGGCCAGTCTGCGCACCCTCTACACTTTTAATGTAAGCGTCAGCAACTTTATCTACTGGCACTGCTGTAAAGCCTTTGAAAAATTCACCATATTTATCTAATGCTTCTTCAACAACATTAGGGCTCACATTATTAATTCTTAAACCATTATTAAGTTCAATAGCTGCAGAAGTGACGAAACCAGTGATGCCACCATTTGCCATTGCTGCAGAACTACCTAATCTGATAGGATCATCCATCATAATGCCAGAAGTTAACGTAAAACTTCCATTGTTATTTAAATAATGTTGCCCTATTAACACAAGATTAATTTGGCCAAGTAATTTACTATTAATCGCAATTTGATTTTCTTCCACGCTAAGTTCCGGCACTGCAGTAAATGCGGCACCACCCGTCGCACTAATAACAGCATCAATATTACCTATATCTTCATACATTTTCTTAATACTATCAACGGACGTAATGTCTACTTGATAATCACCTGATTGACTACCTACTTTTATAACCTCATGTTGCTGTTCTAATTTTTCAACTACACGTTGCCCAATTGTACCAGTAGCACCTATAACAACTATTTTCATCTCAATTGCCCCTTTATAAATGGATTAATATTACTTGGTTTTAGCGTACCAAAGTTTCATTATAATAAAAATTGTAAGCTCTTCTACCATATAATACTTTTAAGATACATCTCACATACGTAAACATAAAAACTACAGTGTCAATTTATACACTGTAGTTCAAATTATATGCGTTATATTATTGTTCTACTTTGGACACTTCTACAGTAATCTCTCTATCTTTGAATACTTTTTGAGCAACCGATAATGCATTTAACACACGTGGGAAACCAGTATAGGGTATTAATTGTGTAATTGTTTCTACAATTTCTTCCGCTGTTATCCCAGAAGTTAAAGCTGTATTAATATGCAATTCTAATTGTGGCTCTGATCCTTGTGTTATAAGTGAAGCGACAGTTACTAAAGCACGTTGCTGATTTGTTAAACCACTACGTGAATATATCTCCCCATAAGCAAATTCAATGATATACCTTGAAACATCGGGCGCAATATATTTAAGTTCATCAGCTATTTTCAAATGTGTTGAACCCGTCGTTGCAGTGTACTCCATTAGCTTATCCATACCTTGTTGATATTTAGTTTGTTCCATAGCAAATCACTCCTATAATAATTTTTAACTTTGAAATTATTTTTCTTTGAACAATTACTACTATAGAAGCGTTTCAGATATTTGTTAAATATATAAATATCATAATTTCTATAACTAAAAGTTATAATTATTTAAATACCTTTCTCAGTTATATAATCTATAAGTGCTTGCGTTGCATATGAACGATACCTATCTTTTTTGACGATAAGACCCACTTCCCAGTATATATGTGGTTGTGTTATCGCCACTGACGTGATCTTATCGTGATCAATTTTACGATTTAATGACTCTGGAAAAAAAGTAATCCCCAAATTATTTTCTACCATATCTTTTATAAAATCCCATTGTGCACTTTGATACGCAATATTGGGCTTAAATCCGAAGTTATTACACTCTTGTATAATACGATCATACATCGTGAAATCTTCCGTGAATAAAATTGTCGATTCATTTTTAATATCTGGCAAACTAATTTCCGAACGTTGTGCTAAATGGTGTGACTTTTGCAAAAATAACATCAATCTATCTTTAGTCAATCTAAAGACATCAAATTTTGTTGCGTCTACCGGTAACATAGCAATACCACAATCTAGCTCACCCTCTTCGACAAGGCGCATAACTTTATTAGTACCCTCTTCTGTTAATTCCGTAGTTATATGAGGATATGCAGATGAAAAACCCTTTATCATACTAGGGAAAAACATGATACCAATTAACGAAGGTAAACCTATTTTTATATTGCCACTCTTTAGTGTACTATTATCATTTAAATTGGATGTTAAAGAACTTAATGTATCAAAGATTTTAATTCCGTGATTGTAGACAATTTCACCTGAATCAGTAAGTTTAACTCGCCTGTCAGAACGGTCTAATAGCTCCACATTCAATTCTGTTTCAAATGTTTTAATTGTCTTACTAAGTGCTGGTTGGGAAACGTGTAGCTGTTGTGAAGCTTTAGTAAAACTCCCTAGTTTAGCTACTGTCATAAAATAATTAAATTGACGAATTTCCAAGTCATTATCACCTTTCGTTATAACTTTAAGTTATAGATTTTATTATTAATATTCATTTTACTTATTTATAGAGTAGAAGTAAACTAAAGATGTAGAAAAAAAATGGAGGGGTTACAATGTTACAAGATAAAGTTACGATTATTTCAGGTTCTGCGAGTGGTATTGGTTTAGAAATCGCTACAGAATTTTTAAACCAAGGTGCAAAAGTAGTTTTCACGGACATCAATAAAGAAAAATTAGACGCCATGGTAAATTCCTTTAAAGATAAGGGCTTTGATTGTCATGCCGTTGTAGCAGACGTTTCTAATGAAGATAATGTCCAAAAGCTTGTCGACGAAACGATAAAACAATATGGACGTATCGATATTTTAGTTAATAATGCCGGTTTACAACACGTCTCAAATATTGAAGACTTCCCGACGGCTAAATTCAAGCAAATGATTGATATTATGTTAGTGGGTACATTTATTATGACGAAACACGTATTACCCATTATGAAAAAACAACAATTTGGGCGTATTTTAAATATGTCATCTATTAATGGCGTCATAGGATTTTCTGGGAAATCTGCTTATAATAGTGCAAAACATGGCATTATTGGCTTAACTAAAGTAACCGCATTAGAAACCGCAGAAGACGGTATTACAGTCAATGCAATATGTCCCGGTTATATTGATACACCGCTCGTTCGTGGTCAAATGGAAGATCTTGCTAAAACACGAAACGTGAGCGTCGACCAAGTGCTTGATGAAGTATTATTCCCTATGATTCCACAAAAGCGTCTTGTCGATATTCAAGAAGTGGCCGACTATTCAGTATTTATTGCCAGTGACAAAGCTAAAAGCGTAACTGGTCAAGCCATCCTTATTGATGGTGGTTACACAGCTCAATAATAAAAAAACTGTCTAAGTTTCGATTAAGAAATTTAGACAGTTTTTATGTGTATGTTTAATAATAGTTAAATGGCTTCGCTATTTAATTTAATCTTTTTCTTTATCATTTCCGGTATATTTCAATATCTGATTAGGTACTAAAAATTTAAATACCGTATTCTTTTCTTTCACCTTAATGATGCCCTGTTCTTTAGCTAATTTATGCGCTATGGCCGGTGCCGTCCAAATAACAGGCAGCATGATAATTGAAATAGGTACTGCCGTGATAATAATAAAGGATTGAATTGCATCAATACTGCCTTCTCCTATATTAATAAGAATGACAGAAATCGCACCCATTACAGCGACCCAAAATACTCTGACTAGTTTTGGTGGATCGCCTTCTCCAGTTACCGACATGGATATTGAATATGACATCGTATCTGCCGTTGTAATAACGAATATTAGCGTCAATAAAAGTAATGCTATGACTACTATAGTACCTAAAGGTAGATGATTCGCAATAGAAATAACAGCTGCAGGTAAACCATTTTTTTCTAAAGGATTACTAATAGTTCCAGACTGATGGCGTTCATAAAACAGACCGCTTCCACCTAAAATGGTAAACCAAATCTGAGAAACTAGGCCTGCTAAAATTGATACTAAAATAAAAATTTCTCGTATCGTTCTTCCTCTGGAAACGCGTGCTACTAACATGCCCATTAAAGGACCGTAACCTATAAACCAACCAAAGAAAAATAGCATCCATGCGCCTGCCCATTTATTATCTCCTCTAAACGTACTAATACTAATAAAATGTGTAATATAAGTCCCATAAGAAGACATAAATGTCTGTAAAATAAATAAGCCAGGTCCGATTAAAATAATAAATGCAGCTACACCAAGTGCTAACCACACGTTCAATTTACTTAAAAATTGAATTCCTTTATCGATCCCTGTTACAGCAGAGAAAGTGACTACTATAATTAAGCCAACAACTGATACTACTTGTGTAATAATGTTGTCTGGCACCCCAAAAATACTATGCAACCAATAACTAAATTGAAACCCAAAGAAGCCGATTGTTCCGATTGTTCCAGCTACTGCACCTAGAATACAAAATATATCTATCACAGATCCTAAGCCATTGCGTTCCAGTTTTTTACCAAATATTGGATACAACAACGTTCTTGGTAAAATTTTCATACCTTTATTGTAATGTGCATACATAATTATAATGCCACTAACTGCGCCATACACTGCCCATGCAGTATAACCCCATGAAGTAAAACTTTGTGCCATGGCTGCCGGTATTGCTTCGACACTCTTATTTTTTATGCTTGCATCCATCGTTGGTGGCACATCTATAAAGTAATACATAGGTTCGGCTGCAGCCCAAAAAATTGCGCCTGCACCTAAACCTGACGTAATAATTATTGCTGCCCATTTAAAATAGCCCATCTCTGGTTTAGATGTATTACCCAATCTAACGCGACCATATTTTGTTATGGATAAAAATAATCCTACCGCAAACGTAGCTAATAATAAAAATTGCCAAAAAGCACCGAAATACGTTATAGAATAATGAAACCCTTGTTGAATAAAATGCGAAGTGGCTTTAGTAAATAATGATGACATAATTACGAAAATGATAAGTACGCCACCACTTATAATAAATACTGGCCAATCTAGCTTGTCTTTCAACTTTCTGTGAATCATTTTGACACCTCAAATATTCCTTTATAATTTAATTGCTTATGCATATTGTTCCTAATTTTCTTCAACCTCAGCAAATTATGTTAACCAGTATATACTAATTACATCATTTTATATAGTAAATGCCGAAACAATATATAAAAATTGCTCACTTATAAAAAAATAAATTCATCTGTATATGCGATAAATTGAGGCGTTGCAACTATAATAATTTTTTGGTTATTTTTTTAAATCTATAAACCATTGTTTTCAATCTAAAAAAAAGTGGCTTAATCATATCTATTAAGTTTTTCAAAAATAAACTATAACTGTTAAATTTGTTCAATCACTTCACAGCTACCATCCGAACCATATCTATTTACATCTTTATTCCCAGGTTTAATGAGCACAAACAATGTATATAGCGTGATAACTCCACCAACTAATGTACCAACTGCACTAGCCATTATTGCTGCACCTATCAATCCAAAATTCCCAGAACTTGCAAGTGCTAGTACTGTGAGGATAAATGCCCCGGCTGCCATCGTTGTAATTAAACTGCTAAAATATGAAACAATGGCCAAAATCATAGTTCGATTTGTATCATGTAAACGTCGAACCATTACTGTAAACGCAGGAATAACAATAGCAATACCAAAAATAGTAGTTAATAAACCGCCAGAAATAGCTCCTAAAACTGAAGAAATTAAGAAGTTAATCCAAAAAGGATGCCAAAAATCTGAACGTTTGGATCTCCCATTTACGTCTATGTAGCGAACCCAAAAATCTTTGTAACTTTGTAAAATTTGGTTTTGTGAATTATTCATCATATTCTCCTAAACTTTAGTAGATTATGTAAATAATTATATACTAATTACAACTTTTTTAAATGGTAAATATAAACTTAGTTAATAATTAAATGTTTGTACACCTACATTTTATTTTAAAAAGACCTAACAAAACGCTATAGGTTTCTGTTAGGTCTTTTTATCATATTTATCTAGTTCCAAAATTCTTTAATCATTTGCGCATCTCTTTCGCCTTGTTCTTGGCCAAGTCTAGCCATTTCAGGTCTAATAGCAGTATTAACCGTATTGCCACCTAGTTCATTTAGTTTTTGTAAAACATCTTCACTTGGTGTGATTAATTTTACTTCTGCTCCACTATTTTGTAATTCTGCAATAGCATCATCAAGTTTATATGGTGTGACAATAGGAAGATTTGTAGCTAAAATCAATACTTTATTTGCACCTTTAGCTAAATCTGCATTTTCCATTGAATGACAACCACCATCGTAATATTTTTTACCGTCAATCGATGTAGCAGGCCATACGCCAGGTAGTGAACCGCTTGAAGCCATCGCTCTATAAATATCGACATTCGATGCCTTAGTGAACACGGCTCTTTTAGATTCTTGAGCATCTATAGCTGTAATCATCAAGTTTTGAGGCCAACTTTCTACTTTAATTCTATGTTTTAATCTATTTATATGTTCGCTTTCATCGAATTTATTTTCTTCGAGTGCAAACTCACTATAATTTTCAATCCATTCTTCAGAGTTATTAGATTTTTGAG
Organism: Staphylococcus kloosii; assembly: GCF_003019255.1. Classification (NCBI taxonomy): domain Bacteria; kingdom Bacillati; phylum Bacillota; class Bacilli; order Caryophanales; family Staphylococcaceae; genus Staphylococcus; species Staphylococcus kloosii. Next base: position 386,817 of record NZ_CP027846.1, on the reverse strand, counting down.
CTATCTCGCTATATCTAGCTACCACTGCTTCCATATTTTGTTGAGGTGGTTCTTCATTAGATTTAGGCTCGATTTGCTCATTAAAAATTTCTTCCCAACTTTTAGTCGAAGTAATACCCGTAGCAGCTTGCGCTCCGCCAGAAGTCCCTATTACTAAGTCTGCATTTCTTATATCGATGCCTTCTTTTTCAAGTGCATATAAATAACCTAATTGCCAACCGATAGCTAGTGAACCGCCGCCGCCTAAAACAATTGCACCATTTAACATTTCGTTATTGTTATTCATATTTATTACTCCTTTTATTGTTAATTTTCATCTTTATAATATTTATCTGCATTTATAGACATTTGTTTCAAAACATCGAATGCTATCGCCTTGTCCTTATCGTCGATGCCTTCTGATATCATTAATTCCCAGTCACTTAAAAATTTCCAACTAATTTCTTTAAATTCCATAGCTTTTTCAGTGAGATATAAATTAAATGCCCGTTTATCATTTTCATTTCTAGATCTTGTTAAATATTCATTTTCTTCTAATGATTTAATAGCCCTAGTTACACTCGCTTTATCAATACCTATGTCTTCAACTATTTCTTCTTGTCTAATACCGTTCTCGATATATAAGGCCACTAGACACATCATTTGAATATAATTTATGCCATATGGTTTTAACTTTTCTGTTATATAGATATTTCCTCTTCTGTAAATCTTTGATGATAACTTTCCGATAAACTTTATATTCCTATATTCAAATTCCTTTTCATTCAAAGTAACACCTTCTTTAAATATATAGTTGACCAATCAACTATTAAAGCATACACTCATTTAGTTGATTCGTCAACTAAATTATTTTTATTTATCCTTTTTACATAGAATTTTTTATAGCGGTGATTAAAGTTAATATTCCCACATTAAAAAACTTAGCCATTCACAAAAAAGAGAGTCAATCCGTTACAATTTGGATTAACTCTCTTTTAATTTTGCCATTCGGTATATTGAGTCTACACTCTCTCATTCTCACAATTTTCCGAGATAAGGTACTAAATCCTGATAAATTAGTGCAAAGCACAAGGACGCTTCAGTTATTTTAATAAATGCGACAATTTTTAATAGCGATTTGTAGTTTTGCTTTAACTTAAGATATTTATCTATCAAACTCATGTCTAATAAACTACTATAATTAAGCACGCAAATTATTAATTATTATTACCCCACAAGAATTCTATTAGCTCATTGGCAACCTTACTATTTTCATGTAATTGGCTATGTTGTGCTTTTTGTCCTTCATATTTTGTCTCTTTATAACTTTTAGGACTATTTCCCAGTAAATATTTTAGAGATTTTGACGAACTATTCGATACGCGTCCATCAGAGTGCGTGCCGTCTTGTAAATCTCCATAAATATTTAATACTGAGATATGTTTGCCTTTATAAATTTCTTTTAGTTTAAGTAATTGTTGGTAAGGTTGATTCATGCGACTTGGTTTACCTTTTTTATCAACTGAAATTTCATTTACTTTTTCATTTAAATTCAACACGCCATTAAACGTGCCTGCTATGTTAACTTGTTTGTTTAATTGTGGCAATGAATGATCATCGCCATATAAATACATGTAGTTAGCAAAAGATAAATTCCCCATCGAGTGTCCTACGAAATTAAACTTTTTAATTTTATATTCGTCTTGTAATTTCACTAACACATTTTTAAACCACTTGGCATTTATGTCATAGTCACCTTGCTTATTATTTTCCAACACGACTTGAACGACAGGATTCGTTGCATTCTTTTTCAACTTACCTTTTAACTGAACTTGGCCATCATTACTCACTTCAGCCGTTATGACATTCTTTGTTGCACCCTTTTTCTTTGCTTGATTCACCATATATTTCTCTGAATTTAGTGTCCCTGCATAACCATGTAAAAATAGCGTTGGCGTTTGGCTCTGTATATATTTTGAATGTTGCGTATGTTTGTCACGTTCCTGATGTTTAGAATTAGATTGTTTTTTATTTATTCCTACTGTGATTAATGACACAATAACGATAATTGCTATTATACTTGCGCCTAAAATCCATAACTTCTTCACTGCGTTGACCTCAATTCTAAATATTTTGTGTTTATTATAAAGCAAGTGACTCAAAATTTCTTTTCTTAGCTTGTTTAAGTTAATTAAATCAAGAAAGACGCCAAATTTTATGTTTGCTAAAACTAATTACGATAACTAAAATTATGATAAGTATAAATGCTAGTTATATTGTTAAATGGAGTGTTATATATGAAAAACAACATCGAACAATTAAAAGATATTATTGATAATTCTAATAAAATCACATTTTTCACAGGAGCGGGAATATCTGTAGCAAGTGGCATTCCAGACTTTCGCTCTATGGGTGGCCTTTTTGATGAGATTTCAAAAGATGGCTATTCTCCTGAATATTTATTAAGTGCGGACTATTTACAAGATGATCCAACAGGATTTATGAATTTCTGTCATAAACGTTTACTATATACTGATAAACAGCCTAATAATGTACATCAATGGATTGCTTATCTAGAAAAAAACAATCAATCTCTAGGCGTCATTACGCAAAATATCGATGGGCTCCATTCAGTTGCCGGTAGTGAAAAAGTCGACGAATTACATGGTACGTTAAATCATTTTTATTGTATTAATTGTCACAAAGACTACTCACAATCCTATGTCATTAGTAATGATTTACGTCATTGTGAAGCATGTGGTAGTGCTATTAGACCTGATATTGTACTTTACGGGGAAATGCTTAACCAAGAAACCATAGTTAATGCCCTAAATAAAATACAACTAGCCGATACGCTAGTCGTACTTGGATCGTCACTTGTAGTCCAACCAGCAGCAGGACTTATTTCAAATTTCGAAGGCCAAAACCTCATTATAATTAATAAAGAGCCAACACCTTACGATAGAGATGCAGACTTAGTTTTCCATGAAGACATGGTTAGTGTAATTAATGAATTAAACAAGTAAAATTTCAAAGTTCCCTTTTTAATTGTAATTTTTTAAATTAATTGTGATAATGCACAATATTTTGTGTATAATAATAATTAAAAGATTTAATTATTTACCAAGGGGGATTTTTTGTGAAATTAAAATATGTGGCTGCTAGTGCACTCATAGCTTCAGTTGTTTTATCGGCGTGTGATATTAATATTAATACGGGATCAAGCAATGATTCCAAAAGCTCAAAAGAAGACTCTTCTTCTAGCGATAACAAGAAAAATAATAACAACCAATCATCTAATAGTAATCATCATAGCGAAAGCACAGATTCTAATGAACACTATGCTAAAGTTTGGGTTTCAGTTATAGAAGACAGTGGTGGCAGTGTAGACCCTTCCAATACTGAAATTGGCCATGAAGATGTATCCGGTAAAGCGCTAAACCCATATAATAAAAGTGCTTCAGCAAAATTCCCTAGTGGTACACAATTACTATCAGGTACACCAACGGCAGCTGGACAAGTAGTGTATCAAGATAACAATGATGGCACAGTGACAGTTTACAGCGTTCCAAGTCATTTCCAAGATAAAGGGTGGGATGAAGATGGTTATACAGAACGTGAGTCTAACCGTATCCTAAACAACCCTAAAACGGTTAAACTTCAAGACCTGTCACAAAGTACAATCAACTCTTGGACAAATGTTATTTCAGAAACAAGTGGCTATGGCGATATGGGTAGTACCGATAGTGATAGCGATGACAGCGGTGAAAAAGTAACGAGAGATAATGTTATCGATAAAGTGGAAGACTATGAAGGACATACTTTAGATACTTCTACATATAAATATAAAGAGCCTGAGCAAAATGAAGATGGAGAATGGGGATTCTCCTTTACCGATAAAGACGGCGACCTTGCAGGTTCATATATTGTAGATAAAGATGGCGATGTCACTAAATATGACGAAAACGGCGATCCTGAATAACATCATAATTTAATAACTACAAAACAACCTCCTGACTCACTTTGCTTTAGTGACAGGAGGTTTATTAATTATTGTACTTCTTTAGCTAATGGGATTGATGCTTGGGCACCACTACGCTGTACTGTAACTGATGCTGCTTTATTTGCATAATCGATAGCTTCAGTTAAATTTAAGTCATTCATATTAAACTTGCTGACAAATGCACCGATAAATGTGTCACCTGCTGCAGTTGTGTCTATCGCATTGACTTTATATGCTTCGACAAATCCAGAATCATCTTTTACAGCATAATAAGTTCCCTGCTCACCTATCGTAATAATGACTACCTTTATGCCTAATTCTAAAAAGTACTTCGCATTTTGTTCCATAGATGCTTTATCATCAACAGAAATACCTGATAATATTGCGGCTTCAAATTCATTAGGGATAATCACATCGGTTAACGCTAATAATGTTTCTGGTAAAGTTTCTGCAGGTGCTGGATTTAATATCGTCGTAACGCCAGCTTCTCTAGCAATTTTAAAAGCTTGGATTATCGCATCCACAGGAACCTCTAATTGAGCAACGACATAATCTGATTGTGCAATCTCGTCTTTTGCCGTATTTACGTCTTCCGGTGTTATAGCCATATTAGCTCCACCGTATACATATATCGTGTTATGACCTTCAGCATCAACCGTGATAAAAGCTTGCCCTGTGTCGGCTGTGTCAGATTTTGAAATATATTGCGTATTAATGCCAGCTTCTTTGAAATCATCAAACATAAAGTTAGCTAAATCATCTTTACCTACTTTAGAAATAAAGGTAGTTTGTGCGTTCAATCGCGCTGAAGCTATCGCTTGGTTAGCACCTTTTCCTCCGCCAAAGGCTTTCTGTGCATTATCAACATGTAACGTTTCTCCCGGTTTTGCATAACGTTCAACTGACAAAAATTGATCCACATTTGTTGACCCTAAAACGACTACTTTATTTGTCATAACTAATTCTCTCCCTTGATTTTAAAATGTAACGTTAGATTCTAAAATAATATTTGAAAATGGTGTGATTTCTCCAGTACGTATATTTCCTTTATTCAATGGATGGCTAAGATATTCTTTCATTGTTGAATGTGGAATAAATTCAATTTCAACATCATCTTCGATTAATGCTTTAATTTGTTTTAATTGTTGCGCATTTTGAGTTTTAATTTCTTCGGCTAAATAAATTTTTTGTATTTTCATTTCTGCTAAAACAGTTTTCAGTACATCTATAAACAATGGTAATTCTTTAGTCACTGCTAAATCAATTCTTCTGTCATCATTAGGTATTGGCATACCTGCGTCGTTAATTGTTAATAAATCAAAATGACCAATTGTAGCAATTGCTTTGGATACATTACTGTTAAGCATTTCTGTTTTTTTCATAGTTATCGCTCCTACATATTATTTAATAAATACAGTCACTGTTGCTGCTACTAAGATAAGGACTAAGCCAATGATAGTTATAACCATTTCTTTTGAAGTTTTGCGTTGGTTTAAGAAATAGATACCAGTTAGTGTTGCTAACACGACTGAAGTTTGAGAAAGTACGAAACCAGTAGCTAAACCATTCATATCTGGTTGCGCTGAAATTAAATAAGTTAATGCTGCAAATGCAAAGAAGAAACCTGAAATAATTTGCAACCATGTAATCTTATTAGTAAAAGCATTTTCTTTTTTCATATTAATTAAGCCATAAACAACCGCTACGATAACCATACCGATAGCCTGTGGTAAGAATGCTGCTTTACCACCAATATCAGTCGCTTGAGGCGCTGCAGAGTATAACCAGTAACCAATTTCCCCAATTAGTAAAATAACGACTGCTTTTCTCAAGTAATTATTGCTCGTCGCTTCGGATTTTTCACTCCATACCGTCATACGTGCACCAATTAAAATAACGATTAAAGCACTAAAACCAATAATTTTATGAGAAATTCCAGGCCAATTTCCTAAAGCAAAGACGCCCCAAAGAGAAGCACCTAATAATTGGAAAGCTGTCGTTACTGGCATCGCTCTTGAAGATCCTATATACTCAAAAGCTTTAAAAGTCATAATTTGACCAAAGCTCCATCCAGCACCAGATAATATTGCAAAAAATAAATCCATTCCCGTTGGAAAGCTATGTCCTGTAGATAAATAAAAGACACCAGCAAAAATTAAAGTTCCTATCGTTGTTCCGATAATTTGATTTACAGGTTTACCACCGAATTTTGAAGCAATGGTAGGAAATAGTCCCCAACCTATTAATGGTCCTAATCCAATCATTAATGCTACTACGTTCATTTTTTACACCTCTCCATATTTAGTAAAAATATTTTTTATAATTAAGTAAAACGTTTTACTAAAATATAACACTTCTTTCTGAAAATGTATACGCTTTCTTTTTAAATTTTTATATATAAAAAGCCCTAAAAGTTAAATTAACTTTCAGGGCAATGCTTATTTGAGGCTTTGTGTAGTTTCTCGTACTATTAATTGAGTAGGTAATTCAATTTTCTCTGTTTTACTACTTAGTCCATCTACTTTTTCAAGTATAAGTTTTAATGCAACCTTACCAATGTCATCCATAGGTTGGGCAATTGTAGTTAGAGCTGGGTTCATATATTGAGCAAAATCAATATCATCATAACCAATTATTGATATATCACCAGGAATTGACAATCCATTATCGATTAATGCACGTATGGCACCAATAGCAATTTCATCATTTATGGCGAAAACACCAGTCACTTCATCGTTAATTAGTTGATTGGCAGCATTTTTACCACCAAGTTTTGATAATTCTGTATCTATTTTTTTAGGAATAGAAATATTATGCATACCACAATACTGCTCAAATCCATTAATTCTGTCTTTCATGTTAGCCATCAATTCATAAGGTTGTATAATTGCAAGGTTAGTGTGACCGCAGTCTATTAAATGCTTTGCGGCTGACTGTCCACCTTCATGTTCATTCGTTCTAATAATATCCGTAAAACCATTGTCCTCACTTTGGTCTAACACTACATACGGCACTTTATGTTTAGTTAAATATGCGTTTAAACTTTCCGGTTCGTCTATGAAACGACCTATAACCAAACCGTCTACCCCATGTTCTACTAAATGCTTAATATTTTCTTCTAGCCCTTTATTAATGGTCGTTAAAAATATAATCTCGACATCATCCGGCTTATGTTGATCCATACTTTGCATAATCGTAGAAAAGAACGGATTCGTTAAACTTGGCAACAATACGCCAATTAATTTCGTTTTGATTCCACGCAATTGTTGTGCATTTTTATTCGGTATGTAACCTAAGCGCTCCCTGGCATCTAACACCTTTTTTATTGTAGCCTGCGAAAAACGTTGCTTATTATCATTTAATATATGCGAAACAGCAGTCACCGACACGCCCGCTTCCCCAGCTACATCTTTTATAGAGACTTTTTTCATGATTCATTACCCCTTGCATTGCTAAACATGTTTTAATAATAAGTTTATCACATTATCGTTACGAACCAATGTATATGTATACAATAAAATAGCTAAATGTATAAACCTACACCAATTGTAGATGCAGGTCGCGAGTATATACTTCATTTACTTTGAATCAAGTATAGCTTAATTTAAAAAATAGTTATACGCTACTTATCTATCAAGATGTCTATATAAAGTAGCTCTACTTATATTTGTTTTTTTCTTTATTTCGTCTAAGGTGAACTTTTTACTCATATACATATCGACGGCTTCCTTAAGGTTCTTATCATCACGTTTTGGTCTACCAACTTTATTGCCTTTCATTGTATAATCTTCGATACCTAAACGCGTTCTAAATTTAACAATGTCGCGTTGAAATTCAACTATGTGATGTAGTGTATCTATGAATGACTCATTATAAGAACTCGAAATCTCCTTATCTAAGTTAATGACGTGCAGACTAATGTTGTTGGCTAAAAGGTAATCTAATACTTCCGTTAAATGTTTCGTAGAATCTGCAAGAATACATAAATCAGTCACGTATAATACGTCTTCAGGTTGTAAAATTGAATCCAATAATTCATTTAATTTAGCTCTATTTTTATTTTTAGCATGATTTTCTTCATGGATATTGTTTGTATGTAAAGATAATTTTTCTGCCTGTTCTTCTAGGCTGTCATTTATCGTGACAGGCCTGATATAACCATATTTCATCGCCTTACACCACCTTTGCTAGAATTATATCATATAGTATCAAAAAGGGGTGTTAATATGAAACTATTGTGATATACTTTGTTAGATGTTTTTTGAGAGGAGTATGGATTATGCTAGAAAAGCTAAAATTTGAATGGTTTAACCAGCCAGGAAAAAATATACTTGCAGGGACAGTCGTAGCTTTAGCTTTAATACCTGAAGCCATCGCATTCTCTATTATTGCTGGGGTAGATCCTATGATCGGTCTATATGCGGCCTTTATTATTGCAAGTGTAACCGCAATTGTTGGTGGCAGACCGGCTATGATTTCAGGTGCCGCTGGTGCAGTTGCTTTAATAGTGACACCATTAGTTAAAGCATATGGTGTAGAATATTTATTTGCTGCTACAATTTTAATGGGGTTAATACAATTATTGTTAGGCGTACTCAAAGTTGGCCGACTAATGAAATTCATTCCTCGCTCAGTAATGATTGGTTTCGTAAATGCATTAGGCATCATGATATTTATGTCTCAAATTGAACATATCTTTGGTATTTCTATTGCTACCTATATTTATGTGCTTGTTACATTACTTATCGTGTACATCGTTCCAAAATTTTTCAAAGCAATTCCAGCACCTTTAATAGCTATAATTATATTGACGGCTATTTATATGTACACAGGTGCTAACGTTAGAACTGTTGGTGATTTAGGAACTATTAAACAAACATTTCCTCACTTTTTAATACCTAATGTACCTTTTAATTTGGAAACATTTAAAATCATCTTCCCTTATTCATTATCGATGGCTATCGTCGGTCTCGTTGAAAGTTTATTAACTGCCAAAATCGTTGATCACGCAACGAACACTTATAGTAGTAAAAACAGAGAATCTCGTGGTCAGGGTATCGCTAATATTGTTACCGGCTTCTTTGGCGGTATGGGTGGCTGTGCAATGATTGGACAGTCCGTTATTAATGTTAAATCAGGGGCTAATAGTAGACTATCTACCTTTACAGCAGGCGTATTACTTATTTTTATGATTATCGTGCTTGGTGACCTCGTTGTCCAAATACCTATGCCTATATTAGCTGGTATTATGGTGATGGTCTCTATTGGTACAATCGATTGGAAATCATTTAAATTTATTAAAAATGCACCAAAGACAGACGCCGTAGTCATGATATTAACAGTTATTATTGTTTTAATGACACATAATCTAGCAATTGGTGTAGTTGTAGGCGTAATATTTAGCGCATTGTTCTTTGCTACTAAAATATCGAAAGTTCATATCGATTATGAGGACTTAGGTGCAATGAAACGTTTTTCTTTCGATGGTCAAATATTCTTCGTATCCATCGATTCTATAATGAATCACCTTGATTTCAATATAAGTAATAGTATTGTAGAGTTAGATTTCTCGAAAGCTCATTTATGGGATGATTCAGCCGTAGATGCTATAGACACCATCGTAGAAAAATTTGAAAACGGTAATAATACCGTTTATGTTAAAAACTTAAATTCAGATAGCCATAAAATCATCTCAGAATTAAGTAAATTGAACGAAAATCATTTAACTTAATAAGTATTGTGTTTATAAACGTGGATTGCATTCATTAATATTTAAAAAGTCACAAACGATTAGTTTGTGACTTTTTTGTTACTTAGAAACACTATAATTTATAATCTATTATCGACTTTTAATTTTTTTCTCATGCTCACTCAACCCCAAGTGCCCTTTTAACGTTACGTGTTCATAATCTTTTCTAAAGACACCACGCTCTTGTAAAACTGGGATGACGAGATCAATGAACTTTTCAAATAAATCAGGATATGTAGGTGGCATTAATGTAAAGCCATCACACGCACCTTCCTCGAACCATTCAATCATTTCGTCGGCAACCATATCAGGTGTACCTACAATCGTTTTATGCCCTACCCATGTTGAGAAACGTTCGAGTAATTCCCTCAATGTTAATTCTTCAGTTTCAACAGCATTTCTCACGGCAATATAAACTGATTTTATGATTTTTTGTTGTACTTCTTCATAAGGTGGTAAATTAGGAACGCGTTCATCCATTTTCCAATTAGTAATATCTCGTCCTATCGCTTTGGATAAACGTTTTTTCCTATTCTCTAATGAAACAAATTGATCCAGCTCTTGTTTTAAAGCATATGCTTTATCATATGTCTCATCGACATAAACGGTTAAACCGGGTAACACAAGCGGTGCAGTACGTTCTTCTTTGATTGCACGCAAATGCATATCTTCTCTAAAATCCTGTGCATCTTTCATATTCCACGCAATCGAGAACACCCCTTCAACGTGACGTGCTGCTATGTCTCTACCTGGCATAGACGTCCCCGCTTGAAATAACATTGGTCTCCCATATTCAGATGTAGGTATATTAATTGCACCATTCACTTGGAAATGTTCGCCAGTATGCTTAATTGCCTTTATTTGATTACTATCCAAACCGATACCAGCTTCTTTGTCATTAATAATTGCACCCGTATTAAAAGACCCCCACAATTTTTTCATAACTGTAATAAATTCGTTTGCACGGTGATATCTTTCTTCAAGTGGTGGTAACTTATCCATGGAAAAATTTTGAGCTTCTACATCGAATTGTGATGTAACAATGTTAGCACCAATACGCCCTTGAGATATTTGATTCAAACTCGATAACATTCGTGCAGCTAAATAGGGTTCATAAAAAGACGATGAAATCGTCGCCACTAGACCAATATTTTTTGTTTCTCGAGAAATTGCAGCTAAAGCAGTTATTGGTTCAAAATAATAGGAAATTTGTCCTGTACCTTCTTCTGAGATATATTGACCATCACCCAAAAAGAAAGCATCTAACTTAGCTCGTTCAGCTAATTTAGCCATCCTTATTTGAAAATCAATACTCCCGAGCTCTTCAACGTGAGAATTGGGCAGACGCCATGAATCTGGATGAAGACCTGTACTATAAACTAAAGCTGTTAAATGCATTTCTCTCGACATTTTGTTCCCTCATTTCGTCAATTATAATATTGATTAACAAGAGTATAACAAAACAATTAAACTTTTATACTTTTATTTACTAAATACTTTAGAAAGTTGTTTTATAAATTCAAAAAGTTGTAAATTATTTAAATTTAAAAATTAAAAAAGCACCATTAATAAAAATTGGCACTTTAATATAGTTAAAATTTTCAACTTGTAATTTGATTTATACTTGCCCTTTAGTAATATGGGTTAGCGTGTCATTAACTTTAAAGAGTTTACTATTAATTGATGAAACACCCATTTGTTTCAAGCGTTCACTATGCATTGCTAAGTATTGTTGTGCATGTGCCTCGCTATCAAAGGCGTAAATGCCACCCGCTTCTTTATTTTCTGGATTTTCAGTCCAAATTTTCCAAATAAAACCAGGTTCTTCATTGATAGAGTATGCCAAATCTTTCATCTCTTCCGGCACATTAGGTTCAAATGGTCCATCAAATTGAAAATCTACCTGTAAAATATACGCCATATTTATCTCTCCCTTATATAAATAAATCATATAATATTCCTTTTAAAATACGTTGTTCGACGCTTACATCAACATTTACTTAACTAGCAATTATCTACTTTCATGCTTGGCAGTTAAGAACACTAAATATTTGTAAGTTACATAAATAACGATAAGAGTGGCCCAAATAATTTCAACGTAAGATAATATACTGAATAATAATTCTAAAATATCATTGAAATTAATTTTTTGCGAGATATTATATAGTGATGCAGCTGTCGTCACCCACGGGAAAGTTAATGCTGAAAAAGATACTTTAAATCCTCTCTTAAAAATTGTAGGGAAAAAGAGCAATGAAAATACGAACAACAGTTGCGATAATATAGTAAAGCTAACCACATATGTTGTTGAATAAGTTGAATGATTTAATATATAACCATTCAAACATAATGCTGCTGGGGCACTTACTATGATCACCATTGGATATTGTTCTTGATTATAAGTTTGCCACGCTTTAGATATTAATACATATATAAGAATGGCGATTAAAAACAACGACCCTAACATCGTTGCTATCAAACCTAAACTACTATTAAATGCCGGTGATGTTTCTCCGATTACACCTATTCCAACAAACATAACAAACCAGCTCGTGTTTGGTCGGGACTTATAATTTCTAAACGCATAAAATCCTACAAATATAATAATAAAAATAATATGTAATAAAATAGCAACGTACCAGAGAATATCTACTAGTTGCGACTTGATTAAAAAGTCATTTTTCATAATAAACAACATTAACATTAGCGTCATGGGTAATGTAGGCAATATAGCAAATGTATTTACATTTTTCAGTTCTTTTATAAACATTTGGGGCATAACAATCCACTTTATAAAAACTAAGATAAGAATTACCCAGGAAATAATAAAGCATATTAATCCACATAACGATAAATTTAAATGATAAAACAAATTACTTAGAGCCATATTACCTAGCGCTAACCCAGATATAGCGATTGGCAACCGTGCTAATGCTTTTTTAAACATACTCATGAACCTTTCGTTGTTAATAATATTGTGTTTTATTCATGTAAAATACATGCATTTGTATAAAAGTGATTTAAAAAGTCGATTTTTATACATAAAAAACTCCCATATCGATACTTTATATAAGTATAAACCGAATGGGAGTAATAATGAAATCCAGATTTTGAAATTATCTATTTGTACTCTTTAAATATTATATTTATGAATATATGCCCATAAATATAGACAACCAATTGTTGCTTGGTCACCCCAAGTAATTTGGCATTTTTTTAATAATTCTTTGCCCTTGTCATCTGGCACTTTGTATAAATGCTTTGCTGCACGCTGTAATCCAACATCGTCAATGGGTACGACGTCTTCTCTTTGCATCGTAAAAATTAGAAATACTTCAGCCGTCCATTTTCCAATACCTTTAACGGCAGTTAATTGTTTGATAATTGCTTCATTACTTAATTTATCAAATTGACTAAATTCGAGTTCATTCTCGTTAATATGTTCAATAAGATTACTGAGGTATTTTTGTTTAGGTTTAGACAAGCCTATCTCAACCATATCTTCTTCCGTTAATTTACTAACCGTATCGACTGACCAGTCATCATTTATCTTTTGAGTTAACCTGTCAAAAATAGCTACTGCGGCTTTAACGGATATTTGTTGCCCTACTATCGATCTAACAATTGACTTTAATGGATCAGGACGTAAATTTCTTTCTATGTCTCCAATGTCTTCGATTAAGGATACGAGTATAGCGTCTTTACGCATTAATTGTTGCACACGTTGATCTTGTTTTGAAATTTGCCAAGTTGTGTTCATCGACTCACCACCTCACGTTTTAACATTAGAATTATAAAGCGAATAATATCATATCTATTTATCCTTATTCTTGCTGCGTATTTTTATGATTTAACAGTAATAACACTAGCGAAATAATTGCGAGTAGCACGACAATAATACTAAACGTAAGACCGGCACCTTGAATAGCAAGTCCTAATTGTAATAACCCTACACCTACTACAGGAATGGAAATCGCTATATAAGCAATCGTAAAGAACGTTGAAGTGATTTCAGCCTGTTTGTCTTGTGGCGACACGCTATTTACCGTGGATAAGCCTGCACGAAAGCTAAACGCCTGACCTAATCCTGAAACAATTGCCCCTATAAGTAATAAGACATATGAACTAAGTAGCAATGAAATACCTACTAAAATAACACCTACGATCAATGTCGCACTACCTAACATCAGCACACTATAGTCTGATTTTTGTTTGAATAATAATTGACCGACTGTGGAAGCACAGAATACTAAAAATACTGTTAATCCAATAATTGCTTTGTTTTGAATATTCAAGATTTCTCCTAAGAAATTGGGAGATATCGCCGTGAATAGACCTAGCATTGAAAATCCTACAAAAACTGGTATTACTGCATAAATAAATGTCCCTCTAATGTTACTAGGAACACTCAATTTTTGAACTTTAATACGAAAACTTTGTTTATCTTTGATAGGTTCTGGCATCAACCAAATACCAATAAATGCCGGTATTAATAACACAATATCGACAATAAAGACTAAATGTAACGCGTATGGAAGATATTGAGCGAGCACGCCACAAAGTAATGGCCCAAAACCTAGACCTAACATATTAACACTGCTGGCAATGGTTGACGCCTGGTTCTTTTTATCGTCAGGTGCTAAATTCACAATGGTTGTTGTAGCCGTACTAGTAAATAAGCCTGCAGAAAGACCAGAAACAACTCTCCCTAACAGTAATAAACCTACGTTTGACGCAAATAGAAAGACGATTGCACTAATAATAGACAAAATAATTCCAGGAATAAGTACATAACGTCTGCCAATACGATCTGATAACTGTCCAAATACAAGTAATCCACCGATAACACCTACTGCATATACGGCATAAATAACAGTAATCATTAATGGAGATAATTGAAATACATTACTATACAGCGGGTATAGTGGCGTCGGCAGCGTCGTCCCCATCATAACAATCATAAAAGCATATACCGCACCAACGAAACCCAACTTTAATATACGGTTTGTATTATCTTGATTATCCAATGGTCATTTCTCCTTATTAAAAAATTGAAATTTCACTACGTTATTTGCAATTCAACGTCTCTGATTGAAAATACAGTTTACACGAATTTGAAGTTCTAATATCTATTACATGTTTTAAATAACGAAAAATGATCGCTTCAAAATTAAAACGACCATTCTCATCCATAATATTAAATTTACTATTTACTCAATTGTTAAACCAAGTTTGTTTATTAAAGTTTGTATCTCTATCTTTATGCTTAATACGCTCTATAACTAGCTAATCTATTTCGCATGTCTTGAAGGCACTGTAGGCACTTCAGATAATAAGCGTTGTGTGTAATCGGCCTGTGGATTTTCAATAACACTTTCAGCATCATTTAACTCAACGACTCGCCCTTGTTGCATCACGGCGATACGGTCGCTCATTTCTTTAATCACACCCATATCATGTGTGATAAAAATATAGGTCATATTCATTTCTTCTTGTAGTCGTTTCAACAATTGAATAATTTCTTGTTGAATTGATACATCTAATGCAGAAACTGCTTCATCACACACAATAACCTCAGGTTCTATCGAAATAGCACGTGCTATACTGACACGTTGCCTTTGTCCACCTGATAACTCATGAGGATAACGATATAAATAAGATTCATCTAATCCTACTTTTTCCAATAACGTAATAACTTGTGTCTTTAAATCTTTATTATTATTTATATAGCCATGTATTTTAAGCGGTCGTCCTATAATATCTATCACTTTAAAGCGTGGATTAATAGAGGCATATGGATCTTGAAAAATCATTTGAATTTCTTTTCTTAAGCTCGTCATTTCGCTTTGTCTAAATAAATGTAATGGTAACCCTTTATACCACACAGCTCCTTCAGATACTCCATTCAAACCTACAACCGTCTTTGCTAAAGAAGATTTACCTGAGCCAGATTCGCCAACTATACCAAGTGATTCGCCTTTTCGAATATTGATAGATACATCATTCACCGCTCTAAAACTTTGACCTTTCGAAGCTGGATAATCAACCGATACATGATCAAAGGTTAATATCTTTTCGTCACTTATGTTACTTCGTGGTTGTTTCGGTGCATGTAAATCTGGTATAGCATCAATTAATCGTTGTGTATATGCATTTTGTGGATTATCAAAGACAGATTTAACATCGCCACGTTCAACAACTGCGCCCTCTTTCATCACAATCATGTCGTCACAAAACTGATAGACTACACTTAAATCATGAGTAATAAAAATAATTGATGTTTCTATATGTTCATATAATGATTTCATTAACTCTAACAGTTGATTTTGTGTACTTACATCTAACGCAGTAGTCGGTTCGTCAGCGATTAATACACGTGGTTCGAGAACTAAAGCCATGGCAATCATGACACGTTGACGCATACCACCAGAAAATTCATAAGGATAAGCATTAAAATTACGCTCTAGATTTTGAATACCTACTTTTTCTAAAATATCCATAGCCATTTTTTTAGCTGCGCTTTTAGATATTTTCTTATGTTGAAAAATCACTTCTGTAATTTGCTTTCCAATTGCCATTCTTGGATTTAGTGAAGAAATAGGGTCTTGGAATATCATCGCTACATCTTTACCACGATATTGCTGAATTTGTTTACGGTTTAGTTTATTAATATCTTCACCATCAAATAAAATTTCACCAGAAATTGTGTGGTTAGGATAATCAGGCAATAATTTCATAATTGACTTTGCCGTAACACTTTTGCCTGAACCAGATTCCCCAACAATACCAAGTATTTTTCTCTTTTCTAAATTAAAGCTCACATCCTTAACCGCTTCGACACTTCTATTGTCATAATCGAACGATATACCCAGATGATTTACTTCTAATAAATTCGTCATTCAAACACCCCTATTCACAAAACGTAATTTTTCAACTATACTTGTATATCATATTAATCTAGTCGACTTTAACTTACAAGAGGTGAATTTTGTGCAACCATTTCGTCACGCTTTCAAGCCCTTATATGGTAAATATTTTTATCGTATAATTTTTTCAATTTTAAGTTTACCGTTATTTATTTATGCCGTAATTAAATATTTTATTCAAGGTAAACAACATGTAAGTACCGTGCAACAATCAGAACTCGATTCAATTGTAGCAGCTTTAAAAAAGAAATATAGTTATTTAAAACAGGACAAAAATGATAACAAGCTTAGGAAAGAAGCGCAACGCATATATAATCATCGGTATCGTTATAATGCTAAGCAGCCTACAAATGACTTTGTATCATATTACACAACTTTGATAACTGGCAGATTCCCAGTTATCAAAGTTATTTGTGCCTTCCCGCTATTTATTTTATTATGCTTTTATTTAAATCCAATCGTAAGATATATTTTTGAACGTTTCGTAATGGCTTTATTCGTTATCGTAGGCGTTATTTTTGTTGTTTTTACAATACTATATCTTTCACCATTGGATGCAGCTTATAGCATTTTGGGCCCAGAAGCAACAAAAGATCAAGTACATCAATTTAATGCTAGCCATAACCTTGACCAATCCTATTTAGCGCAACTTTGGAATGCCATTAAAGGCGTATTCACCTTCGATTTAGGAACATCATATAAAGGTAATGAAAACGTTATTCATGCTATTTTCATACGTATTCCTGTTACTTTACTCATTGCTTTAATTTCATTAATTATTGCGATTGTTATTGCCATTCCTATTGGTATTATTAGCGCAATTAAGCGTAACACATGGTTAGACGTTATTTTAATGATAATTGCATTAATAGGTTTATCTATTCCAAATTTCTGGCAAGGGTTAATCTTTATACTTGCCTTCTCGTTAAAGTTAGACATTTTACCACCATCTTATATGCCAAATAACCCGTTAACACTTATTTTGCCAGTGATTGTGGTAGGTACTGCTGTAGCCGCTTCTATTACACGTATGACACGTTCATCTGTATTAGAAGTTATGCGCAATGACTATGTTATGACTGCTTATGCCAAAGGGTTGTCATCGCAACAAGTTATTACACGACACATTTTAAAAAATGCCATTATTCCTATCATCACATTGATTGGCTTACTCGTAGCCGATTTATTAGGAGGCGCTGCGGTAACAGAACAAGTCTTTAACATTAATGGTATCGGTCGTTATATCGTTCAAAAACAATTTATACCAGACATTCCAGCCATTATGGGCGGTGTAGTATATATTTCTATTGTTATATCGCTAGCTAACCTTGCGATAGATATTTTTTACGCTATTGTAGATCCAAAAATACGTAGTGAAATTAAGGAAAGGGAGTAACGCTATGAAACAACAAACATTAAAATATTTCACTTTACTCTCAGTAGTCACATTTATACTAGTAATATTAACGACATGTATCAATATGTTTAAAGGCTATGTCGCAGATAGATTTTACTTGGGTGAAACGATACTTATTGTAGTAACTTTATTAACATTATGTATCGGCTTATCCTATTCAAAATGGCAGACAAATTCAATAATACGCTTGTTAGTTTACCTGTTCCTTCTTATAACTACTTGTACCGGAAATATTTTTTCATTGCTTATGTTCATCACGATTTTGCGCAATGAACAAACATCAAAATATGGTATTTATAATAGTTGGGAAAATTTCATTTATAAAGTACGCCAAAATAAAATTGCACTTATTGGTATGGTGATTTTGGTTTATATGTTGACCTTATCAATCACTTCTATTTTCACATTTGATACGTCATTAGCAACGCAAAATCACTTTAATGCTTTATTGCAAAATCCGAGTTGGGCACATCCATTTGGAACTGATGATTTTGGACGTGACTTATTCACGCGTATCATCGCAGGTGCAAAATTAACGTTCTTTATATCGATAGTATCGGTTATTATTGCAATGATATTTGGCATGCTTTTAGGCACGCTTGCTGGTTACTTCACTAAAGCAGACAATGGCATTATGAGAATTCTCGATGTATTCTTTGCGATTCCTTCATTACTGTTAGCAGTTGCAATTATCGCATCATTTGGTGCAAGTACAACCAATTTAATCATCGCCTTAAGCATTGGTAATATTCCTTCTTTTGCTCGTACTATGCGTGCGAATGTATTAGAAGTTAAACGTACTGAGTACGTTGAAGCTGCCATTATTTCAGGAGAACAAACACCACGTATACTATGGAGTTATATTTTCCCAAATGCTTTAGCCCCTATCATTATACGTTTTTCATTAAATATAGGCGCGGTCGTATTAACAACAAGTGGTTTAAGCTTCCTAGGCCTTGGCGTAGCGCCAGAAGTACCTGAATGGGGCAATATATTACGTACAGGTAGTACTTATCTTGAAACACATAGTAATCTCGCAATATTTCCTGGGTTATGTATTATGTTACTCGTTCTTGCCTTTAACTTTATTGGCGATGCCGTACGTGACGCACTTGATCCAAAAGTTCAATAAGCGAAAGGGGATGACATTTTGAAAAAAAGATTGGCAACCGTCACATTAATTGCTGCACTAACTTTAAGTGCATGCAGTGTACCTACGAAGTCTGATTTACCTAAAAAAGAACATAAAGTTGAAGTTAAAGGTAAACGACCAACTATAAGTTTTCTAGGGCAATCATCATACGAAGATGAAATGAATATTGCCAAAGCTCAATTAGAAGACGCTGGATTTAATGTAAAAATGAATATACAACCTGACTATGGTAGTTTCCGCTCACAACGTGAAGCTGGTAACTATGATATTGCTATAGATGACTGGACTACTGTTTTTGGTGACCCAAATTACTCTGTGAGTGCCCTTTTCAAAACGGGTGGCTCTAATAGTTTGCTGAGTGATAAACATGTAGATAAATTATTAAATAAAGCTTCTCAAGAAACAGATAGTAAAGCTAAAAAGACCTATAAACAATTAGAAGATGAAGTTGTTTTTAAAGAAGGTTATTTAGCACCTTTATATGGTTCTAAAAAAAATCTCGTTTTCGATAATAAAGTAATTAATCCTAAGCGCGTTATGTTACCTATATCTCGCGCACTCTTTTGGCAAAGTTTTGATTACAATAACAAACAAAATCGTGACAAGCGACCACTTGTTATTTCTCAAGAAGACAGTGAACTCGCATCACTCGATCCAATACGTTCTATTGCACCGTCTGTCTATGGCATAGATATGAACATGTATACACGTCTATTAACATTGGATAAAGATAATAGCATTACAACTAAAGGCTCGCTCAGCCATAGTTACGCGACAAATAAAGACCATACAGCCTTTTACTTCTTATTAAGAGACGACGATTATTTTGCAAAAGTAGAAAATGGTAAAGCCGAAAAAACAAATGAACGTGTTACAGCAGACGACGTTAAGTTTTCATTGGATCGCGCTCGTGATAAAAATTCAGTACCAGATAATACAACTTATAATATGCATTCACACATTAAGAATATTGCTAAGGTATCAAATATTAACCAATTAAAAGACACACAAACCTCAAATAATAACAGTGTTTGGGACGCATTGACTAAAGATAAAAAGTTAAATGTTAAATCATTAACTAATAATGATGCAGCAGTAAACAATAAAGAAGGTAAATATCAAGTCGTTAAAATTACCACAGACCAATCAATGCCAAAAGAAGTTAATTATCTTACACATTCATCTGCAGGCATATTATCTAAGTCTCATGTAACTGCAATGAACAATAAAAACAATGACAAACCATATGGCGATCCAAGTACCATTCCAACAAAAGATAGTGGCAAAAACAGCTTATATGCGAGTGGCCCTTATATTATGACTAAGAAAACAAATTATCAGGCATCATTCGAACGTAACCCAGGCTTTAACGAACACGGGCAAAGCAACTATGGCCGCGCTCCTATAAAAAATATTGCCTTAAGATTTAATGATGACCCAGACAGTGCCTTATCTGAATTAAGAAACCATTCTGTCGATGTATTATCTGATGCAGACCAGAAAAACTTCGACTTAATCAAATCAGATGATAATTTAACAATTAAACGTAAAATGGGTAGCGAGTCTGTCTTCTTATTAACTAATATTAAACACGGTACTTTCAAAAAACATCCTGAATTGCGTCGTGCTGTTGTCGATGCGGTCGATCAACAGCAATATATAAAATTCTACCGTGGCGATAAGTTTAATATTGCATCACCTGTCACACCATTGCTAAATACAGGTAATAAGCAACACAGAGATTTAGATGATGCTCAGAAGATTATGGATAAATACCAAAAGCACCATCATTAATATTAAAAACGCGCTGTTCTAATATCGTTATCATACAATTTAAAGAGCTAAATAGCGTTGTAACAACACCTATATTTTAATATGTTGTTCACTTTAATTTGAAACAGACATAGGAGGTCATCATATGGACAATCAATCTGACGTTACAGCATCATCAGAGGGCCTAGTATCAGTATCACACCCTATTGCAGCCAAAGTAGGTAAAGACATCTTAGACCAAGGTGGTACGGCAATCGATGCCGTTATCGCTATTCAATGCATACTAAATGTTGTAGAGCCCTATATGTCTGGCTTAGGTGGCGGTGGTTATTTATTATACTATGATCATACTACTCAGCAGGTAACAACATTTGATGCTCGTGAAACTGCACCAAGCCATGTAGACACCGAATTTTATCTAGATAACGACGGCAACCACCTGTCATTTTTTGACCTTAGTACACATGGTTCCGCCATTGGAATTCCAGGCATTCCAAAACTATTTGATTACTTAATGGACAATTATGCAACATTAGAGTTAGCTAATTTAATCAACCCAGCAATTCAACTGGCACAGGAAGGCCACCGTGCAAATTGGGCAACGCAAAAATATTCATGGCATCAAATCGAGCGTATTAAAAAGTACCCCGAAACTTATGCAACCTATACTAATGCTGAAAATGACTACTTTCATGAAGGTGACTGGGTTAGACTGCCAGCACTCTCAAAGACCTTTGAATATGTTCGTGATAACGGCTTTGATGCCTTTTATCATGGCGATATCGCACATCAAATTGTGCAAGCTACTAATCAAGCTGGCGGTCAAATGACATTAGAGGATTTACACAATTATGATATTCAAATCAAAGCACCTGTTACTGCAAATTACCGTGGCTATGATATCTATACTATGGGCCCTTCAAGCTCTGGCGGTATTACCGTACTGCAAATTTTAAAAATGATGGAACAATTTAATCTAAAAAATATGGGTAGCCGATCAACGCAATATCTTCATACATTGATCCAGGCAATGCATTTAGCTTATAGCGACCGTGCGCAATACAGTACTGATAATACTTTCCATCACGTACCAATTAGTGAATTATTGAATGAAGATTATTTGAAAAATCGCAGTAACCACATTCAAAGTCAGTACGCAAACTTTAATATTAATCACGGCGTATTCAGCGAACAGCAATCTAATACCAATATAGACGAGCAACATACTGAAACTACCCATTATTCAGTAACAGATCGTTATGGTAATGTCGCATCGTTCACTACTTCTATTGGCATGATTTATGGTTCTGGTATTACTGTTCCAGGCTATGGCTTACTCCTTAATACGACAATGAATGACTTCGACGTGGTTAAGGGTGGCATCAATGAAATAGAACCTGGCAAACGTTCAATCAGTAGTATGACGCCCACTATAATTATGAAAGATGCTAAACCTTTTATGGAGGTCGGCTCTCCTGGTGCAATTAGTATTATTGCTTGTGTCGTTCAAACGATAATCAATGTCCTAGATTTTGACATGTCAATTCAACAAGCTATAAATGAACCACGTATATATAGTAGTAACCCATCACGTATCGAATGGGAGCCCCAATTTAGCCAAAGTATTATTTTAGAACTAATTAATAAGGGGCATGCCATGGAGCGCAAGCCTGAAGCATATATCGGTGACGTACATGGCTTAAGATTTAATTACAATAATGATAAAAATAATGGCGCTACCGATAGTCAGTGGAAGATTAATAGTGAGCAAGACAACGATTCTAAAAGCAGCGCAGAAAACATAAACACTATACAACCTCATGTATTCGTTTCTGGTGGAGCCGATGACACACGTGAAGGCACTGTAATGGGTGGTAACGTCTACATTAAACGAAATCAAGCACCGCAACTAGAAACTTATGAAATTCCAGAATTTAACGTGTATGTTAACAACGTCGCCTTACCTCTACGTAAGTTTCAAGCTTTTCGAGAAGACGATATTTATTGGCTTGATTTGACCATAGCTGATCACGCCTTTGCTGTTGATGTTGAAAGTGGAAATTTTAATAACGACAGTACAACTGACGATAAAGATAATACAACTTGTATAAGCCGCGAAAAACTTGCTAATTACATTCAATCTTTTACAAATCAAGAATATATTCAATTAATACCTTTAGCGAAACAACTTAACTACTCAATAAACATTATCGATGATGACCTTTATCTGAGTAAAAATGCTGAACAACGTATCGATGAAGATGCTGCAGCATATTATCGTTATGATAAAGACAGTATTACAAGATAATACAAAAAAAGCGACAAGCATACGTATCTAAGTCTATTTCCCTTGATACACCTTGTCGCTTTTATAATTATATGAACCTATCATTTTATATTTAATAGCCTACTTAACTATCTTATCTATCCTCGCAATGTCTTGCGGACTTACTTGGCAGCAACCTCCGACAACTTTTACGCCTTGAGCAATCCACTGTGGAATTGCTTCAAATAGTTGTTCATGTTCACCATTATCAGACCATGTTTTAGACTCAGCATTAAAAATTGCACCACCGTTAGGGTATATTGCAACTTGTTGAGGCAAACTAATCAGTCCCTTATCAATAGCTTTATTTACCGCGCTTACTTTAGAGCAATTAATGCCAAATACAGGTACGCTTTCATGATGATTTTTGATGTAATCTACAACTGTTTCAAACGGCGTTCCGTCAGACAAATTACCGCCTACATCAATTGTGACCGAAATCCAAAATGTGTTTTCCGAACTATATTGTGGAATGATCGTCTCTACAATTGCTTTGATTTCTGAAAAAGAAGGTGTCGTTTCAAAAACAAAGTCATGAATACCTCGAGTTATTAGCGCATCAATTCTTTGGTAATGAAATTGATAGTAATCTGCGTTAGTTAAGTCGTATGCTCCTGTGTATTCTGAACCATCACTTAAATATGCGCCATATGGTCCTAAACTCCCAACTATAACTTGATTGTCATGTGTCGCATTTTTAATACTATCTATAGCATTATCATATAGTTTACAAATCTCTTGATCTGTTAAACCAATCTTTTTAAACGTAGGAAAACTAGCTTGATAGGTACTCGTTAAAACAATATCTGCGCCAGCATGAGTAAAATCTTGATGTGCTTGCTCAATTTTTTCAACTTCAGTACGTAATACTTCACTAGACCATAACGAAGTATTTAAATCACAGCCATAGCTTTCTAATGTCGTTGCCAAACCACCATCTAAAACGACTGCTCCTGGTAGAGCTATTTTATCTAATAAGCGCATTTAAATTGCTCCTTTTTTATGATATTTAACGAAGTAAAATACTATCGCTATAATTGCGAAAGGCACACCGAAATAGAGCGCTGGCGCTTGGTTCGTATCAAATAACATGCCAATACAAGATATTAAACATAAGATAAATCCTGCAATAGGAATTGCAATATGTATGTTCAACTGTGCGTCGATTCGCTTCGCTTGAAAGTATGATGCACAAATACTCATCCAAACCACGACTACCGCAAATCCTGCTAAAGAAACTAATACAACATAAAGCGTATCAGCGGCATAAATACTTGATAATAACGATAATAAACCACCAATCATACTAAACATCGTTGCCCTTATCGGCATATGGTATTTGTTTAATTTCCCAAACCACTTAGGCATTGTACCTTCATTTGATAAACTCCAAATCATACGACTAGCCGCATATAAACCAGAATTAGCCGCAGAGAGTAGCGCCGTTATAATAACTAAGTTCATAATATCCCCAGCATAAGGTACGCCGATATTTTGTAAAATAACTACAAATGGACTTTTTAGAGATTTACCTTGGTAACTCGGAATTAAAACCGAAATAATAACCATTGTACCAATAAAGAACACAACTAAACGCCACAACGTAGCTTTAATTGCTTTTGGTATAACCTTTTCCGGTTCTTCCGTTTCCCCTGCAGCTATTCCGATTAATTCAGTACCACTAAACGCATAGTTTACTGCTAACATAGTTAAAAATACGGACCCTATACCGTGAGGAAATACGGGATTTGTAAAGCGATTTACTATCGTATCAGTACCTTTATAGCCATCGTAATGAATCAAACCTACTATGACTAAAATACCTAACACGATAAACCCAATAATTGTTAATACTTTGACTAATGAGAAATAAAATTCGACTTCGGCATAAAAACGTGTCGAAATAATATTGAAGATTAAAATAAATATAATTGAAACTGCAGAAAATATAGCCACCGGAATATCTGGGAACCATTTTTGCATTAATAGCCCTACCGCCGTGAATTCCGAGCCAAGTGCTACCGTCCAACATAACCAATAAAACCAAGCCACCACATAACCGATTGAGGGATGTAAATATTTTGAAGCATAGACATGAAAACCACCTGTGACAGGATGTTTAATTGCAAGTTGACCTAAACACAGCATCACAAGATAGACCAGTATTGCTCCAACAACATAAGACAGCACCGTACCAAGTGGTCCGGCTTGTTGCAAAGTGTAACCGGAACTTAAAAATAGACCCGTTCCAATAACACCACCAAAACTTAATAACATAATATGGCGCGACTTCATCGCGCGCTTAAAATTTTGCTCTTCCATTACTTCCCCCATTAATTTAAAGAATATAAGTATATATTTTATATATTTCTGAAAATTTCGTCAATGAAGGGTTGTGTATAAGACTAATTGCATCCTAGCTAAAATTTATTATCTGTTGAACATTGTCACATTAAGGCGTGAGTTGAATATTGTTACTTTATGATTTAACTGAATGTAAAAATGACCGAGTTACGCAACTTTTAACGTATACCCAGTCAATTTAAAAAAATAATTTAGTTTGCTAAATTTATACATTACCATATAAATTTATACCAATATTGAACGATAAATCCCTATTAACTATATTTTTATCCGCACCTTTATGCGTTCCTCTGTTTTTGTGAGATCCTTTGTAAGCATTAGATGCTTGCCAATTTTTATAAGCTACTTCATCAGTCCAAATCGTCACTATTACATAATGCAAATGCTCAATTTGCGGTTTTAAAAATAATAAACTTTGGAAACCTTCAACGTCCTGTAAATGTTGGTCGCGATTTAGAAATACTTGCTCAAAATCCGCTTCAAAACCTGGATTTACATACAAGTGGTTTAATATTGCATAACCATTTTGAGGTACTTCATTAATTTGTTCTAAAATATCATATTGCTGCGTTTCATTAAATTTAGTTATCGTTACTTGATTTTCTACCTGTTCTAAAGCAATTTGATGCTCTTCGTTTTTCAACATAATTTTCACTACCTTTATTAATTATTACTATGTTAATCTCTTCCCAAATCTATCAAGCAATCAGTTAGTTTTACCCTGTTTTTCCTAGTTATATCGTTACTACTTATCTTAAATTTCACTCTCACACTACGCTTAATTTCTTAAAAATAGAAAGGAGAATCATGCAAGAAAGTTTTGCAATCTCTCTATGGAAAAAGGACTCCAGTTGAAGGAAACTTGATACAAGCACATTTTCTATTCAGCTATCTACTGTCGATATGAAAAAAGTCTGGAGACAATTTAATGTCCCAGACCTCACTATTAAGATTCAGAATAACCTTTTTTAGATGTTGGATTAAAGATAGCTAATATTAAACCAATCACGGCGATTACACAAATGACGATGTAAGCCACGCGAACACCGTGCACTAAACCATCGATACCATATTTATGTGGATTTAATATTGCCGTATTCATTACTGTTACGAGCATTGCAGAACCCATTGCAGCCCCTACTTGGCGCATCGTATTATTCATAGATGTTCCATGTGGAACTAAATCACGTGATAAATTATTCAACGCTGCTGTAGTTAGCGGGTTAAACACCATAGCATTTGCTGCTAATGAAATAGCAAAGAACGTTGTTACATAAGCGAAAGACGTGTGCGCATTGAGTTGTGTAAATGCGAACGATGTAATAACAACAATTGATACGCCCACGATAGATAATAACTTACCGCCATATTTATCAAATATTCTTCCAGTAACTGGAGAGAGTATACCTGTGATAATTCCGCCAGGCATAAGCGCTAGTCCTGATTTTAATGGTGAATAACCATGTAAATCTTGTAAATAAAATGACAGCACCGTTTGGCTACCGATAAATGAAATAAACACGATACATACTAAAATCATGTTCATCGTAAATGATTTATAAGTAAACACGCGAACGTTAAGAAATGGTTTTTCCATACGTAATTGTTTTAGTACGAATAACGTTAAGATAAGAATACCTACGATAATCATCGAATAAATTAAAGGATGAGTCCATCCAAGGTTACCTGCCTCACTAAATCCAAATAATAAAGCAGCGAAACCTAACGTCGATAACGTTACTGACATTTTGTCGAGTTTTGGTTTTGTCACATCGGTTACGTTTTTTACAAATTTTATAGCAAATAATAAATCTACTATAGCTACGATTAATAAAATGTAGAAAATAACTTTCCAACTATATTGAGAAACGACCCAACCAGATAAAGTTGGACCAATAGCAGGCGCAAAGCCTACAACTAAGCCAAACATTCCCATAGCTTGACCCCTCTTATCTGAGGGATAAACTAAGAACAAGACCGTTTGCATTAATGGCATCATTATGCCCGCACCCATAGCTTGAACGGCACGACCTGCAAGTATCACACCAAATTGATCAGTTGCAACGCATATTACAGAACCTACTATAAAAAATGTTAGCGCTGCAAAATATAACGTTCTGGTTGTAAAACGTTGTGTTAAAAATGCAGTGATAGGAATCATAATACCGTTTACTAACATAAAGATTGATGTCAGCCATTGTACGGTACTACTAGATAAATCCATTTGCCTCATGATACTAGGCAATGCCGTAGTCATTAATGTTTGATTTAAAATGGCTACAAATGAGCCTACCATTAGAATGGCTATAAGCAGTGTTTTATTACGTTGATTTAAATCTTCCAACTCTACATCTCCTCCACAAAATTTTCGAACGTTTACATGTTAAACGGAGTGCTATCCGTTTGTCAAAAGTTGTACTTCTATACCTTTTTTATCACTTTATATACCCTATTGAGCTAGGACATACTATTAATATGAAAAACTAAAATAATTTTGTAAGAAATGAGAATATCTAGCTTCTTTTTACTTAGCAAATTTAGACGTAGTTATTAATAAAGAAATGACCTTATAGTAAATCTTTTCAATTTAAGTCATAAATATAAGCATAATTATAATTATGTAAGAATTAATATTTTATTAAGACAAAATTAAAACTATTTTATTGAATAAATTATAAAAAAGTAATATGGTTTTTATATGAAAGGGGTTACATAAAATGAATGAATTTAAAGGTTTTGATATTAATTTTAATATTACAGACAAGGTCGCCATCGTTACTGGAGGTGCAAGTGGTATCGGTGAAGCCATTACCGATTTATATGTCCAAAAAGGTGCTATAGTCGCCGTTATCGATTTAAAAGATGACGTGGAGGATATTGAACACCGTAAGGCTAATGTTTTTGGCTTTAAATGTAATATCACAAATGCCGAACAAGTAGAAGCAACTGTACATGCAATTAAAGAAAAATTCGGCAGAATAGATATACTAGTAAATAGCGCTGGTGTTGCACTACTTGATAAGGCAAAAGACATATCTGCTGAATTGTGGGACAAGACAATTGATTTAAACCTTACTGCGTCATTTAAACTGGCTCAAATCGTTGGACGTATCTTAATCGAACAAAATGAAGGTGGCAAAATTATCAACATGGCCAGCCAAAATGCGTTAATAGCCTTAGATAATCATATCGCTTATGGCGCAACTAAAGCTGCTATAGTTAATGTAACTAAAAGCTTAGCCTATGAATGGGCACAATACGGTATTAATGTTAACTCTATCGCACCAACCATTGTCGCTACTGAGTTAAGCGATAAAGCATGGGTAGGCGAAAAACGCCAGGAGCAACTTGATAGCATACCTTTAGGCAGATTTGGCGACCCATCTGAAGTAGCTGCCGTAGCATTATTTTTAGCAAGCGACGCTACTAACTTTATTACAGGCGAAAACATCGTCATTGATGGTGGAAACACAATAAAATAATATTATATATGACTGAGGGGAGACTCCCCTCTTCTTTTTTTGCATAAAAAAACAAACCAAACTGCGTAATACAGTCTGGTTTGTCACCATTAACATTTTAACTTAATCTTCTAATCTTGATTGATCATAAATATAATTCCCGATAAATTTAGAAGCTTCGCCTGTTTCTAAGGAACAGAATTTTTCATAAAACTGTTCAATTTTATCTTTATATTTCTCTTGATGAGCGTCTAAATTTTTAAGCTCTTTAGCTAGTTTAAATTCATCTGTGAAAATCTCACCAGGTAAATCCTTCATATAGTCCATATAAAATCCTCTTAACCCTTTATCATACTTTTCAATATCATAAGCAAAGAAGAATTGAGGTCTTTTTAAAATACCAAAGTCGAACATTACAGAAGAATAGTCAGTAACAAGCGCATCTGTAATTAAATAAAGCTCAGAAATATCATTATAGTTAGATACGTCGACAGCAAAATCTTCGTAGCCTTTTAAGTCTAAGGCGTTAGAAATCAAATAATGCATACGCAGTAAAATAACATACTCGTCGCCTAATTCTTTTTGTAAATTTTCTAAGTTGATTCTTAAGTCGAATAAATATTGTCCTGGTCTAATAAATTCATCGTCTCTCCACGTTGGCGCATACATAATGATTTTTTTACCCTCTGGGATATTTAAATCTTTTCTCAGGCGATTTTTAAAGTCTTCGTCATTAATTCTATTAACTAATACATCGTTTCTTGGATAACCGATTTCCCATACTCTTTCTTCATTCATCCAAAACGCAGATTTAAAAATTTCTGTCGAATATCTATTAGGAGAAACAAGGTGATTCCATCTTTTTGTTTCATTGTAGAAGTTCTTTTTATATCTGGCCGTTGTCGTACCAGGCATTCTAACGACTTTCATGTCATTACCTAATCGTTTCAACGGTGTACCATGCCACGTTTGAATATATTCTTGATTATCTTTTTTGTTTAAATATTGCGGTAATCTAGCATTAGCAACCCAGAATTTAGCTTTAGAATAAGCATCATAGTATGCTTTAGAACCTTTTTTTACTTTTTGCCCATTTCCCATAATTATATTCTTTTTCGGATTATTAAACACCCAAATATAATTTAATTGCGGGAAGTGATTTTGCATATATTCATAAATATATTTCGGACTATCACTATAATTTTTACCACCAAATGATTCAAAAATTACAGTATTTGCATCAACATTTTCTTCTTTATCAAGTAATAAATACTTAGAAAGATTTTTCATTTTACCATTTGTAAAAATATTTTTTAGGTGTCTGCTTATATTTCTAATATTGTTGATAAATTTAGCATTTTCAATCGCATCAAAATATAAAAATAACATTTCTAGTTTAAAAAGTACTTTAGCATCTTTTAGTAAATCCCACTTTAAATATTTTACGACTCTTACTAGTGGTTCTTCAAGCGTATTATATCGAGTTTCAATATCTTTTAAAGATGGATCAAAGCCTTCTTCTATTTTATTCTTCATTTTTTCAGTTAAGAATTCTTTTACTTTTTTATTATCTGTTCTTTGAATTGCATCAAAGTAACTATTAACGTAATCTTCAAAAGTTAAAATAAATTCTTGATCACTAAGTGCATTACCTTCAAATGGATCATATATTTCTCCCCTATAGTAGAACGAATAATTCAACACTCTAACGAACTTTTCAGTGTATTTTACATAATCAACTAAGAATGAGGTATCTATATATATTTTTAAATTTTCATTAAATCTAATATGATGACCCTGGATGATTGCCGTTTTAAATAAAATATTACAAACAGTATTTTTTCGTAAGAACGAATTAGGGTTTGATTTTTGAGTTAAATATTTTACTCTAATCTGGTCTTTATCTATATACTGAGGTCTATCTTTAAGACTAAACTTATGCACAGGGGCAACGAGTCCATCTAAACCATTGACTTTAGACAAATAAAATTCAACGGCATAGCTTGCCAATTGGTCGTCGGCATCTAAGAACATAAAATAAGGCGTCTCAACTTCATCAAGCGCTCTATTTCTAGCGTATGCATGGCCATGATTCGTATCCAACGTAATATAGTTAATATCTTTAGATGTATTTTCAAAAGCTTTTTTTACTATGCTAGCAGATGCGTCAGTTGAGCCATCATCAACAATAATAAGGTTAAAGTCTTGATTGCGTTGTCTTTTCAAACTTTCAAGACAATCTAAAATGTAATCTTCCTTATTGTAAAAAGTAATAATAATCGATAATTTATTCAATTTTCTATCTCCATTTTTTTAGATTTACTACTCTTATATTTCTTATTATATTAATTTACAAATTTTTAATAAATATTACTATCTATTGATATTATTCTATAATAATATCAAATTTTTTATAGTTAAGTAATAACCTACGATTATTATTAATTGATATGTTTATTTATTAGAGTATATAACATATTTATAATTAGTATTTTATTTTGTTGGTGCACTTGAATTAGCTCATTATCAAGGGCATTATAACCGACACTTACTTTTTTAGTTTTTCTAATTTATTTGCCTTTTCAGTAATTTAATCTCCACTCAACGATAAAACATGAGAACTCATTATATTAGCTAAAGTTAAATCATATAGACCTAAAGAACGTATAAATTGAAATATATAAAATTCCTAGTGATTAAAGAGTTAACAATTTTTTACTAAACTAAGTAAATATAATTAACACTACCAAATATTATTAATTATTTTTTATATTTACTTATGAAGATATTTTTCAGGAATTATTTATGACAAAACGAGTACTTTATATGTGTTATTTATATCGCACACCATCTTTATTTGTTCTTCCAGTTGTCTCTCATGCTTGTTATAATGCTTTAATAAGTGTGTTAGTGGACTATGCAATACTTCTTAATTTTGGATGCAATCATAAGCGTATTGTTCGTCCTATCCAACGTATTAATTTGCATAAATTTTACGTTCTACGCCAACATCTTATTTAAAATTGAATGAAAACATATTAGGAGACAGCATAAATCATCATGAAAAATAAACTTAGTTTCAAAGAAAATATATTAGGAGACAGCATAAATCATCATGAAAAATAAACTTAGTTTCAAAGAAAATATATTTATTGGCTCACTATTATTCGGCTTGTTTTTTGGCGCAGGTAACCTTATATTCCCTATACATTTAGGCCAATCAGCCGGTTCAAATATTTTTAAGGCAGATTTAGGTTTCTTGCTTACAGCAATTGGTTTACCTTTTTTAGGCATTATCGCTATAGGTATTTCTAAGACAAATGGTATTTTTGATATTGCTTCAAGAGTAAGTACTAAATATGCATACATTTTCACAATATTACTTTATCTCGTCATTGGCCCGTTTTATGCATTACCGAGATTAGCTACAACTTCATTTGAGATAGCTTTCACACCATTTATTTCTAAATCATCAATCACATTGTACCTACTCATCTTTAGCGTATTGTTCTTTTTTGTGGCTTGGTTTTTCTCTAAAAAGCCTTCTAGAATTTTAGAATACATTGGGAAGTTTCTAAATCCAGTATTTTTAATATTGTTAGGATTATTGATCGTATTAGCCTTTATTAATCCTATGGGTGATATTTCCAATGCTAAAATTAGCCCAGATTATGAAAGCAGTGCTCTATTAAAAGGATTTATAGACGGCTACAACACATTAGATGCCTTAGCAGCACTCGCTTTTGGTATTATCGTCGTTACAACGATTAAAAAGCTTGGTGTTACCAATCCTAGTCACATTGCCAAAGAAACAGTAAAATCCGGTACGATCAGCATCATTTTAATGGGTGTTATATACAGCTTATTAGCATTTATGGGTACGATGAGTTTAGGCCATTTCAAAATGAGCGAAAATGGCGGTATCGCACTCGCACAAATTGCACAATATTACTTAGGCGATTATGGCATTATTTTACTGTCATTAATCATTATCGTTGCATGTTTAAAAACAGCTATAGGTTTAATTACGGCATTTTCAGAAACATTTTCAGAGCTATTTCCAAAACAAAATTATTTAATGTTTGCGACAGTCGTTAGTATCATTTCTTGCGTTTTTGCTAATATCGGTTTAACAAAAATTATCGCTTATTCAACACCGGTATTAATGTTCTTATATCCGTTAGCCATTACGATTATTTTACTCACACTATTCAGTTCATTATTTAATCATTCGAAAATTGTCTATCAATTTACTACCTATTTCACGCTAGTGGCCTCGTTTGCGGACGGTATCAAAGCTAGCCCAGCAATCATTGTAAATACACAATTTGCACATAGTATAATCTCATTTAGTCAAAAATACCTACCATTCTTTACAATTGGTATGGGTTGGGTAACCCCTGCACTATTAGGATTTGTTATTGGATTTATCGTGTACAAAGTCAAAAAGACACGCGTTAAGCGTTCATAGTATTGCACAGTAGAAATTCCCAAACCCTATATACAAAATAAACAAGCATACCACTTAACTAATTTCCCAGGAAATAAAGTGGTATGCTTGTTTTTAGTTTATTAAGAATTGTTAATTAATACAATTTTGCCACGGACATGGTCATTTTCGTTTAACTTATGCGCTTCTTAAACGTAAGTTAGAAGACAGTTCCTATTTCAGAACATGCCTTAATGCTTTTAAATTATTCTAGATTAATTTACTTTTAAATTTTAGCGGGTTTGATACCACCTTATGATAGTAAATCTCTCAATTTTTAGGAAAACTTAATTTCTGCTAAATTCTCTAAAGTTGAATGATTTACTTTCAACGTTACTATATAAAAAAATGATTATTATTTTACTTTTCTTCTCCAACTACTGTAAAACGTTCATTTATATGTTGTGGATTTTCTATCTCATCTACTAATGCTATCGCAAAATCAGCATAGCTAATGTAACTATTGCCATTAGTATTAACTAATAAATTATCTTTGCCTGATTGATAGCTTCCTGTTCTTTCACCTTCAGCATTAAAATCGGCAGATGGGCTTACGAATGTCCAAGTTATATCTTGTGTAGCTTTTAAATCTTGTAAATTTCTACCTTGACCTTTAGCAGTTGGTGCGAACGCTTCAGGAAATTCAGGTGTATCCATCAATATCGTTGTTTGTGCTTCGTCAACATATAAACTACCTGCGCCACCCACAACGATTACTCTTGTATTTGTACCTTTTAATGCTTCAATTAATGCACGGCCAGCTTTTACATGTGCTTCTTCTTCACCAAGTGGTGCACCAAAGGCGTTAACGACTACATCCAAATCTTTTAAGTCATCTGAAGTTATATCATATATTTCTTTTTCTATTACTTTAACATTACTATCTGATATTTTCGATGCATTTCTAACAATTGCTGTTACGTCATGTCCTCTTTCAATTGCTTCTCTTAATACTAGATTACCAACTTTACCACTTGCTCCAATTATTCCAATTTTCATAAATAAAATCCTCCTAATTATTTATAATTATTGCAAATTTAAAATTACCGCTAATTGAGGTAAAACAGTAACTCCTTTCAATAAGGATTATTAAGGGGGTTGATATTGTTTTAATATAATTAAGTAAATATTTTAGTTGTAATTGTAATAGTTACAGTTACATCATAGGCACACGGATAAGTTTATCCGTTATTCACTAATATTTTATCCACTATATTTTGTAAAGTTACATTTTTCAATACTGACTCCATTGCTTCTTGCGCATTTTCTAAAATGACTTCCAACACAACTTGAATGTTTGCACCTACTGTACAATTAATATTAGTATCCTCATGTATTTGAAATAGACGCCCTTTTTCAACAACTTCTACAGCATTGTATACGTCAAACAACGTAATTTCATCTAAAGGTTTTAAAAGTCTAACACCTGAGTTGCCTCGAGACACTTCAATATAACCAGCATCTTTAAGTTTTCCCATCAATCTGCGTATTACTACCGGATTCGTGTTCACACTATTTGCTATTTGATTTGACGTTAAAGTATATTCTCTTTCTACTTTAATCAAAGCTAAAATATGAACAGCTACCGTAAAACGACTGCTAATTTTCAAAACAACCACCTCATGTAACCATTATAGTTACACCTTGAGTTAATGTCAATATAATTCATTCCACTTCTTCATTGTTGAAAGCACTAGCCTCCATCTATATTTTAGACTACCTTAAGACACCCCTTGGCATAGGTCATAACTAGACAAATTCCTTTTGTATAAGTGTACGATTTGTGGTAATATCATCATGGATAAAAATTCGATTATACTAATAAATAAGAAGGTTTAAATATATTATGAAAGAAAATTTTTGGAGTGAGTTACCACGTCCTTTTTTTGTTTTGGCACCTATGGAAGACGTTACGGATATCGTTTTTCGTCATGTAGTCAGTGAAGCAGCGCGACCTGATGTATTTTTCACTGAATTTACTAACACTGAAAGCTTTTGTCATCCCGAAGGCATACACAGTGTTCGTGGACGCTTAACATTTAGTGAAGATGAGCAGCCAATGGTCGCTCATATTTGGGGCGATAAACCAGATCATTTTCGAGAAATGAGTATTGGTTTGGCTGATATGGGCTTTAAAGGTATTGATTTAAATATGGGCTGTCCCGTAGACAATGTTGCAAAGAAAGGTAAAGGGTCAGGTTTGATTCTACGACCTGAAACTGCGGCCGAAATTATTCAAGCAGCTAAAGCAGGTGGTCTACCGGTAAGCGTTAAAACACGTCTTGGTTATTATGAAATCGACGAGTGGAAAGACTGGTTAAGACACGTCTTTGAACAAGATATTGCCAACTTATCTATCCATCTACGTACACGTAAAGAGATGAGTAAAGTAGATGCACACTGGGAATTAATCGAAGCCGTTAAAAAATTACGCGACGAGGTTGCACCAGATACATTATTAACGATTAACGGTGATATTCCAGACAGACAAGTAGGTCTCGAACTTGCAGAAAAATATGGTATAGACGGCGTGATGATTGGCAGAGGCATTTTTAATAATCCTTTCGCTTTCGAAAAAGAACCACGCGAACATACGAGCAAAGAACTATTAGATTTATTAAGATTACATCTAACACTGTTCAATAAATATTCAAAAGAAGAAACACGACAATTCAAAAGCCTACGCAGATTCTTTAAAATCTATGTACGTGGCATCAGAGGGGCTAGCGAGCTACGTCATAAATTGATGAGCACGGAAACGACAGACCAAGCACGCGGATTAATCGATGACTTCGAAGCTCAAATGGAAGATAGTGTCATATCTTAATATAAGTTAAAGTGAAAAATTAGAAATTATTCTTTATATTTTATCGCATGAAAATCCCCTGCTAACATTATGGTTAACAGGGGATTTTTGGTTATATATGACAGTATATGAATGGGTTGAAAATGCCTTGTATTGAGCTTTTTCAATTCTAGTCATCTTTGCCAAAGCGAAACTAAAAAATCTTTTTTATACAAATGAGCTTTTGCTCAGCTTCCACTTTTTATATTACATTGTACTTGTATCAATAACGAAACGATATTTAACGTCTGAAGATAGTACTCTTTCATACGCTTCATCAATTTGATCTGCAGAAATTAGTTCAATTTGTGGTTTAATATTGTGTTCTGAACAGAAATCTAACATTTCTTGAGTTTCTCTTATGCCACCAATCGCTGAACCTGCGAATGATCTACGATGACCTATAAGACTAGCTACACGTAATGACACGGGTTCCGCTGGTGCGCCAACGTTCACAAGTGTACCGTCTAATCTTAATAATTTAAGATAGTCATCTAAAGGTAAATTAGCACTTACTGTATTAATAATTAAATCAAATGAATTCGTAAGTTGTTCGAATGTTGATTCATCGCTTGTTGCATAATAATTAGAAGCACCTAATTTCAAGCCATCTTCTTTTTTGCTTAATGTTCTTGATAATACAGTTACTTCAGCTCCCATAGCATGTGCAATTTGAACAGCCATGTGACCAAGTCCACCCATACCAATAATAGCAACGTTTTTACCTTCGTATGCTTTCCAGTGATTTAAAGGTGAATATGTCGTAATACCAGCACATAGTAAAGGTGCAGCCGCATCTAAACTAATATTATCAGGAATACGTAGCACAAAATCTTCATGTACAACGATATGTGTTGAGTAGCCACCTTGAGTTGGTTCGCCATATCTATCCGTACCGGCATATGTACCAACCATACCTTTTGTACAATACTGCTCTTCACCGTTTTTACAATGTTCACATTCACCGCATGAGTCTACCATACAACCAACACCAACACGGTCATCTACTTGATATTTACTAACATCTGAACCGACTTCTTTAACAATACCAGCAATTTCATGACCCGGTACTAATGGATAGTGAACTGGGCCCCACTCTCCGTGTGCAGTATGAATATCTGAATGACATATACCTGCATATTTAATTTCAATCAAAATATCATTTTTATCAAGATCTCGTCTTGTTATTTCTGTAGCATAAAAATCAGAATCCGGACTATTTACCGCTCTAGCTTTTACATTTAACATATATTATTTCCTCCATTAAAAAACCAGATAGAATACCTTCATTAGTATTCTTCTTGGACAATAATAGACTTGGTGTTTAGCAACGTCAATTTATATGACTTAGTAGTGAGTAGTGTGGAGAGTTTTGAGAAAACGAGTTTTAAAGTAACATCTAATGGTGAAATTCAATTTTACGATACTGTAGGTAAAAAAATGTAAAGAAGTATAGATGTATCGCTAAAATCAATGAATCACATTGGTAGTCTATACAATAAAAAAAGAGAACAGTAATTATACTATTCTCTCAATCTCATTTATATTTATAATCAAATCTCTGACCAAGTTATAATTTAGCCAAAAATTCTTGTTCTTTTAAATTTTTAGGCAATAAAAATATGACTGTCTCTTCAACTTCTAAAACTTTTCTCTATATACCTATAAACATATGAAGGTCACAACATCAATTCAACAATTATCAGATAGAAGCAAAGGTGAATGGCCCATCGTTACTACACTTAACTTTATAAAATACCGATTAATTTCATCCAAACTGAGCCTAAACCAATCCAAATAATGAAATAGACGATACCTAAAATGAAATTCATAGTCCACCAACGTTTTTGGGTGATATAGCCTGCTGAATATAATATTGGCGCTGGGCCACTACTGTAATGTGTTGTTGAAGCTAGCAAGTTACC
Organism: Staphylococcus kloosii; assembly: GCF_003019255.1. Taxonomy (NCBI): domain Bacteria; kingdom Bacillati; phylum Bacillota; class Bacilli; order Caryophanales; family Staphylococcaceae; genus Staphylococcus; species Staphylococcus kloosii. The sequence goes on along the minus strand of NZ_CP027846.1, from coordinate 348,407 downwards.
GAAGAAACCTAACATGAGTGCACTGTATAATGGTGGTGCACCTGCAGCAACTGCTACGCCTAATAAAGCGGCATACATCGCGCTAACATGTGCTGTTGAGCTCGCAAATAAATAGTGTGAATAAAAGTAAAATACGATAAGAATAATGAGCACTATTGGCCAATTGAAGTTACCTAAACTTGTTGCTATGAGTTTACTTAACCATGGAATAAATCCTAATTTATTTAATCTATCTGCCATTAGAACAAGTACTGAGAACCATACTAATGTATTCCATGCACCTGTCTCGTTCAAAATATCTTTCCATTCAAGTACACCTGTTAACAATAATAACGCTAATGCAATAAATGCTGTTAAAGTAGCATCAATGTGAATAAGGCTACCTAGTACCCATAAGGCTAATGAGATAATAAAAATAACAATCATGAATTTTTCTGAAGTTGAAATATTTCCCATCTTAGATAATTCATTATTAGCCCAATGTTTAGCGTTAGGTGTTTCTTTAACACTTGGGGGATAAATTTTATAAATGATGTACGGTACGACAATCAGTGATACTAATCCAGGTACTAAAGCGGCTAAAAACCAATCCATCCACGTAATATTTATATGGGCAGTGCTTTCTGCAAGGTTTTGTGCCAAAGGATTACCTGCCATCGCTGTTAAGAACATTGCAGCAGTAATTAAATTACCTTGGAATTCAGTAAATATAAGAAAAGCACCCATTTTACGCTCTGTGCCTTGTTTCGGATTTGAATCAAATGATTCCGATAAAGATTTGATAATTGGGAACATGATGCCACCTGCACGTGCGGTATTACTAGGAGTAGCAGGTGCAAGTATAAGATCAACGCCGACAAGTGAATAGGCCAAGCCTAAAGTTTTTTTACCAAAGAGCTTTACAAATTGTAGTGCAATACGGCGACCTAAACCTGTTTTGACGAAACCTCTAGAAATAAAAAAGGCTATCGCAATAAGCCAAATACTGTTATTTCCAAATCCTGCTACTGCAGTTTTTATGTCCGTTACGCCAGTTAAAACCATTGCTGTAAAACCTAGTATAGATACAGCACCAATAGGCATAGGCTGCGTAATACAAGCAACAATAGTTGTGACAAATATAGCAAACATTAACCAAGCTTGTGTACTCAATGCATCCGGTTTAATAGGCGTAAGTGCACAAATGATTATACCGATAATTAGGGGTAAAATAAATTTACGGTATTTTATTGAATTTTGCATTTTGAAACTTTCCTTTCTTCCACACATTATTACTTCTTACACATAACAATCTACGCCTATCGTTATAATATGTAAATATGAAATAAGAAAAAGTTTTCTGACAACTAATTTTTTAAATAGTTCTTACTATTAATATAATTTAAAAATAATTTAAATACCTTAATATCCTAGCATCACTAATTTATATAATTATATACCTTCTCAATTTGTTCTGAAAAAGTGCCATCAAATTCACCATCGAAAAATGCGCTACCAATTGTGAAACCCCATGGTGACACAGTTTTTATGAAATCCAGTTTCTCATAAGAATCTATACTCCCAGCAACACAAACTGGAACATCTATATTTGCTACAACTTCAGCGATTAGTTCTGTTGGATTTCCTACATAACGATATCCAAGCAAATCAATTCCATGAATTCCAGCATCTAGATAATCATTGGCTTCTTTAATAATTTCCTCAATTTCGCCATGAAGTATAGACGGTCTATCACATATGTTACCGGCAAAAGGCATATATTTTATATTATGTTTTTTACAATAATCATTCACTGAGTGATAAAAATTAGTGCCCATTAAAATATCACATTTGCAGATTTTCGCTAAATATGCGCCTTCTAAGCATTTCTTTTCTTCATATTCAACTATTTCTAAAACAGTAGTTTTATTGCATTGTTTCATATAATCAAACAACGATATCATTTCTTCTAATTCGATTCCTTTATCTTTAAATCCCCAATACTTAGCTTTTGAATTTTTACATTCTTCAAATACTTCAAATGCATTTTCAACTGTGAAATCGTTATAAGTTAGCATCACAACAAGTTCAGAATTCATAAAAATACTCCCCCTTATATATTCAAACCTTAATTTGACTTAAGTTAATAGGTAGTTTACACTTTAACGCAACACAATACAATACAATAAAAATATTAATAATTAAAATTTGCTATAAAAAAGGAGGTGTAGCGTTAAAATGATTAATAATTTATTTCCGAATCTATATATAAGAAATGTTTTTGATATAGATTTTAATAAAGTATACGAACTTGGTTACAGAGGATTAATTTTTGATATTGATAGTACACTAGTTCCCCATGGTTTAGATTCAACAAAAGAAATCGATGAATTGTTTGAAAAAATACATAACATTGGATTTAGAACAATATTTTTATCAAATAATAGTGCAAGCCGAATTGAAAGTTTTAATAAAAATATAAAAACTGCATTTATAGATGAAGCAAATAAGCCAAATAAAAATGGATATATTAAAGCTGTTGAAAGATTAGAAGTTGAAAAAACTGAAGTTTTATTAATAGGAGATCAAATATTCACTGATATACTCGGAGCTAATTTAACAAAAATTGATAATATACTAGTTAAATATTTATTACATGAGAATGAAATAAAAATAGGAAAAAAAAGAAGAGTTGAAAAAGCTATTTTGTGTGTTTTCTTCATAACAAAACGGATTTTCAAAAGAAACGCGAAAATTGAGAAATTGGAGGTGCATTATAATGACTAAGCGTAAAAGTTTAAGCGAAATTTTACCAATATGGTACAAAGTAGCTGAAAAAAAAGAAATTATACGAAGACATATGAAAGATTTCATAAGAAAAAACAGTTTTTCGAATAGTTATTTAAATGATTCTTTACCTAATGAAGTTTATAGACATAAATCTAAAATAATTAAAACTGGTAAAGATATTGATCCAGTCTTACAGGAAAATAAAGCTTTTAACATTGATTTATCTTCTTCAAAAATAAACGGCATACTAATAAAACCTAACGAAGAATTTTCATTTTGGAAATTAGTAGGTAAAGTGACTCAAAAAAATGGATACAAAGATGGACGCGTTATCATAAATGATAAAGTGGAAGCAGGTATGGGGGGAGGATTGTGTAATTTAGCCAACACGATTAATTTATTGATTATACATAGCCCTTTAAAAATTACTGAAGTTCATTTTCACTCTGATGCACTTGCTTCAGATATTGGTAAGCGTATTCCGTTAGCCAATGGTACTTCTGTTGCTTATAATTATGTAGACTATCGCTTTAAAAACACAACAAATCAAAGCTTCCAAATAAATTTAAACTGCCGAGATAAAGAATTACTAGCTACATTGAATAGTGAGAAACCTATATCCTATAATTATAAAATAGTTGAAGAAAACCATCACTTTGTGGAAGAAAATGGCATATATTACAGAAAATCTAAAATATATAAAGTTACTGAAGCTAAAGAATCAGCTAAAGTATTAAATAAAGAGCTAATATTAGATAATAAATCAAAAGTTATGTTTGATTATGACTTGATACCAAAAGAGCAAATAACCCCATAAAATATAAATACACACGAAGCGAAGTATCCAATCACGCACAAACTTGAAAGTATAATATTTTATTATCTTTAAAATACAATTCATCATATATAACTAACATTCATTTACTCACTACTAAATGCTCTTTCAGCTTTTTAGGCATGAAAGAGCATTTAATTTGTTAACTTTTTAGTAAGTTAATTAGTTTTACTTATGTGATTTTCTATTATTCCATTTCAAAAGATACACAAATTCTTGAGTTTCTTCTTCAAATTCCTTAGCTATTATTTCAAATTGATTTTTTTATAAAAATAAATAACTCTCTTGTTTTTCTTATATACATGCAACTTAAGTATATTATAATCATTTTTTAACCTTTGAAGTAATCTTTTCCTATTCCTCTATAGCGATAAATATCTTTAATAAAACAACCAACAATATAACTCTCATATAAACCAACAAATCCAACTAGTTGATTACCAATATAATATACATAAATTGTTGAACACGGAATCATTTTTAACTGTATCTAGATTATTAATCCAATAATCTAGTTTAATAAAATCATGAGAACCCATATTAGAGTTTAAACATATAATTGAAATGTCTTCTATTAACCCAGAACCTTATAGTATTTTCTTTTTTTACATCATGATTTTCCATCAATTTACAGAATGTTCTTAGTTTTTAAAATCCATGTACTTATTATAAAATACCTGACATCCAATGCAACTGATATCTTCTTTGTTTCTAACTAACAACTAAATATTTATCAGTAGTTAGACCAATAGCTGTTATGATATTTGAAAGATTTCTCTTAGCTAATAATTTATTTAATATTACTATACAACATACGTTAAACTATATTTTAATATTTTGAATTTGATTTTTATGAAATTTCTTATGTATTATCGGAAGTGATTTTTTAATAATAACTTTAAGAATTATAATTATTTTGTGAACATAAGAGAAAATGGAAAGTAAAATGTACAAATCAAATAAAATCATATAATAATTTAATATTGTTTTTTAAAATAATAGTAGAAAAGTAGTGGAAAATTGATTAATATAATTATATGCAAGAATAAAACTGATTAAAAAATATACAAACCTAATAATCCTTATCTTAAAATGATGAAGATTATACCATTCTTTTACAGTAAGAAATTACAAAATAAATATTAATGGAGTGATAGCATGGGAGAAAAAAAATGAAGAAAGCAAGGCTTTAGTAGTTATAGAACAGGCAATGAAGTTACCTTTTGTAAAAGTTGATAGAAAAGATTTTTTACTTAAGTCGTTTTCTAATTATAATATTGATATGAATCAATTAATAGAACAAGGCCCTATTCAACTTGTTTCAAAAAAAGATCTTGATAAAGTTGCTGATAAGGCTATTAATAATGCATTAGCTAAATCTACAAGCGCATCATTTATGGCTGGTTTACCAGGCGGTATTGCTCTCGCAGCGACTATTCCAGCCGATATGGCTCAATTTTATGGTTTTGCTTTAAAATTATCACAAGAGTTATCTTATATTTATGGACTTCAAGATCTATTTGATGAAAATAATGAGCTATCTGAATCATCGAAGAATATGTTAATTATTTATTTAGGAGTCATGTTAGGAGTGACTGCAGCTGGTTCTACAGTCAGACTTTTATCGAAACAAGCATCCACACAAGCACTAAAATCAATTCCAGGCAAAGCTCTTACCAAGACAATTTATTATCCAATATTGAAAAAAGTGCTTAAAACATTTGGTGTGAAATTAACAAAAGATACATTCGCAAAAGGTGTTTCTAAAGCAATTCCACTTATCGGTGGTGTTGTATCTGGTGGCATGAACTACGCATCACTAAAACCCATGGGTAAAAAATTAAAAAATGAACTTAGTAGCGCTATCAATTATACCTCTAAAGATATTGAAAAAGATATCAAGATTATAGAAGGTGAGGGCATTAACCTTAGTAACTAATGAATTAATTGTTTCAAAGTAAAAAATCAATGTGTTCCCAACGATTAGTCAAGCACTTATATAATAAAATGAGTATACTTAAATAAGCGATTTATTCTTAATTTTTTAAACCGTATTTTTAAATTCATTAAAAATATTTGCTTTAATGTAAATATATTTGTTAATTGTATTGCTTATTATTAGTAACTAGGTAATGGAGTGTCTTTAAGATTGTACACTTTTACGGTTGGTGAGTTAATCTCATCAATCGTTATTTTTTTGAGTGATGAAATTAAAAATTAAGTAAAAGAAAAATAACTTATTAACATTTATAATTCATCATACTTTTATCATTAATTTACATTTATATAAACAAGCTCACTTTTCACACAAGCTACGTATGATTTGATTTATACATATGTTACACTCGTCCTAATTCTTAAGACATTTAATTTTAAGAAAAGACAAGGGGGGTATCGGCATGAAGAAATTTTCTATTTCTATAGTATTAATCGCATGTGCTTTATTACTTTCATCTTGTTCACATGAGTCCGACAAACATAATGATACCGGAAATAAAACGAAGCATGCTAATCAATCAAAAAGCAGTGATAATAATCAAAAGAAACATAAAAAGGTCGTTAAAGATGGTCGTACGTATGCAGATGGAATTTTAATTGTAAATAAAGAGCACACTTTACCTTCCTCTTATAATCCAGGTGAAAATCCAGAAGCACAAAAAGCGTTACAACAATTATTAGATGATGCTCAAAAAGATGGTATTAACTTATATAAAATTAGTGGCTATAGAAGCTATCAAACGCAAGTTAAGCTTTATGATAGTTATGCGAAGCGTGACGGTAAAAAAGCAGCTGATAAGTATAGCGCACGCCCAGGCTATTCTGAACATCAAACAGGTCTTACATTTGATCTAGGTGGAAAAAATTCAAATAACAATCTATACACTAGTTTTGGTAAAACCAAAGAAGGTCAATGGATCGCGAATAACGCATATAAGTATGGATTTATTGTGAGATACCCTAAAGGCAAAGAAAAAATCACAGGATATCAATATGAGCCTTGGCACATACGCTATTTAGGAAAAGATAAAGCTACAAAAGTACATAAATCTGGCAAAACATTAGAAGAATACGTAGGTTTAAAAAAAATAAAATCATAAACCCCCTTCTACTCGAACTAAAATAAAGACGAAGTGCTGTCCAGCATTTCGTCTTTATTCTCTCAAACGTTGTACCTCAAAATATAATAAAAGCAAATTACATCACGCCCTTGCTTCATATTGGCAATTTAGTTTTACATACCTAACAGATATTAATAACACTTTTATTAATAAGCATTATTTATGACATGCTTTTCCCTTATTAGTGTTTTTGCTACAAAAATATAAAGTGAACCTTAATAATGATCTCATATCATATTCTCAGCAACTCTTTTTAACCATTCGTAGATAAGTACTCTATATTTTTCACTTAATCACAAATTTAGATAATATATTTATTTGGTTTCGCTAATTTTTTTATCTAAATAATTATATTTTTCAAATCTAAATTAAATAATTATTATGATATAATTATTTAGTATGTTATTTCAATCTTTTTTGGGGGAACACGTTTTGAAGTATATTGAAGAAATACCTATCATTAGGTCTGTCGCAACTCTGTTTATCGTGTGTGTTCATTTATCTGTTTCATACACGGGCAACGAAAACAATCATAGTATGGCAATCATTGCAGGATACCTTAGTCAAATTGGTCGACTTGGCACTCCTGTTTTCGCAGTTATTAGTGCTTTTTTATTAACTCATTCTGTCTTAAAACGTGGTTTTGATTTAAACTATTTTATAAAATCACGCTTCACTAAAATATTTGTACCCTATATAATTTGGACTACTGTTTATTTATATTACTTAGGTGTTGTTGAAGTGACTTTAGATAGTGATAAAAATTTTATTGAGTATTATTTATATGGTACTGGAAATTACCATTTATATTTTATATTAACCGTTCTTCAGTTTTATATTTTATTTCCAATTTTACAAAAAATTAAAAAAGGGCCACCCTTATTATTTACATACGCTTTTTCAACAATACTCACTATTTTTTGGCAATTAAACTACGAAAAATTTACAATCGATATACCTGTTATAGGGGCATTTGTTACGAGTAGAGCATTTATTTTCAATTGGCTTTCTTATTTTATTTTAGGGATAATTTTTGCTAAATATTATAAGGAGATAAACAACGGTATTAGAAAGTATAAAAATTTATTATTACCTTCTATTGCAGTCATTTTCATCTCATTTTTAATATTCATTGATTTAGATCATTTTGTAACTTCATCCCATCCAATATTTTTATTATATACACCTTTTTTCTTAGCATTTTTAATTTATTTTTATTTGCTTATTAGAAAAGTTAAACCAATCATGCAAATACTAACTTTAATCGGTAATTACTCTATGGGAATTTATTTAGTTCATCCTTTAGTAAAATGGCTTGTAATGAAAATACCCGTTTTTGATAATAGAGATAGCTTATTATTATACGGTATTTTATTTATTGTTATCGTTATGATATCTGTAATAATCATTAATCTGCTTATTAGAATTCCGAACGGAAACTATATAGTACCAGTACCTAAAAAATCATTAATTGTAAGTAAACAAACTAATTACCTTAATCGTAGGGCAACACTTTAGTTTAACCAATTTTCATAACTTTTTATTCTAAGAAAGAGGCTACTAAAAACCAGTATTTACGGTTATTTAGTAGCCTCTTAAATATCTTTTTAGTTTGCTAAACTTATTTCTATATTCAGAGCGAGAATGCCTTAGAGTTTCTTTTTAAACGAATATCATCATGAAAATTGGATATTCAGACGAGACTCTCGAAGTTGGTATTCATTAAAATTAGTTTTATTATTCGCTAATACAGGTCTGCCATATTGAGCCCCAGAGATAATATTATTATACAAATCTAAAAACATTAGACAAAAAGATCATAAGGATTCTTATCTGTTAAAGACCACCTAAACATTAATCAAAGAAACTAGTTTAAAGAATCTTTAGGAATTCAATGTCCTAATCATAAGTGACTTGAATTGATATAACTATTTCACTTTATATAAATCAAAACCACCCGCATAACGGGTGGTTTATTCTGCAGCTATAAACTTCTATTATTATCCAGCCTTAAAATGACGCCGATATCTCTTTTTATTTTTCCATAAATAATTTGTCTACGATATTTTAGCGCAAACACAATGTGGTACTTACAATTCCATTTTGTATGTGCTAAACTGTTTGTGTCTGATGACATTTAATGCATCTCCTCGTGTTGTTAATTTTGGTTGGCTGACCAAATATTATTCTAACATGTAGAGATGCATTTTTTAATACAACGGTGAACCCATACTGTACCATACGCATAGCGTATGGTTTTAATTACACAAAAAACCTCAATCTTATTTTTAAGATTAAGGTATAAATCTTTTGCCATTTTTTAATTTTTAACAAATAAAATATATTTGGGGTTACTATTCTATGAGTTGTTAATATAACTTAACCATTTTATTTAAATACTAATTGATATTGGACATATCCAGAAAGATAGTGCTCAATATCATCAATTCTCACACGGTAACCATGGTGTTTTATAAAAAAGCTCCCTAAAATACGTTGTGGATTTTTAAAATACATAGCCACCTCTGGATAAAAATAACCAGTTCTTTCGTAATCAGCACGTTTATGTATAGTAGATAAAAGTTTTTCTTCATCTATCATCTCCTCAACTACTTTACTATAACCATTATTTTTAGCTGATTGAACTAAATGATAGGTAGACATTAGCATTTCCAGAAAAGTAGGGAACGTAGTTTCTCTATGATAAATATAATTTAATTTATTAGATACATTAAGCATTCCAAATCTATAGTACTTTTCTTTCGGCAAATACTTAACTAATTCATTGGTACAATACCCTAACCAATGATCATTGTATTCCCAATACTTATTAAATATAAATTGCTCAAATAAATTTTCTACAGTTTCTAACCATTTTTTGTTACCGTCGATTTCATATAACCTTAATAAGGCTAAAGCTGCTTCACCATCATAATAAATCACTCTAAAATCTTCTTTTACAGATAAGTCAGGATAATTTAATACGTGCTTTGTCTTCATATTATTAAAATCAATCATAGTTAAAATACCGTTAGCAACTTTCTGAGCATATACCAAATAGTTATCAGCATTTTTTGTAGTATTTAAATATTCACATACTGCAAAAATAAATGATGCATTTTGTCCTAATTTAATCTCATTAATATTATTTGTATCATCAAAAATATACGCATTATTACCGTCTTCATAATAATGATAATTTATAATGTAAGTTAACGTCTTTTCAATTATTGTTGTATCTTCATTTAAATAATTTAATCCCTCGGTCAAAGCATATGCTGAAGAGGAATGTCTCAATACATTGTAATAATTAATTTTTCGATCAAAATGAGGAAAATAACCATAAACAAATTTCCCATTTTCTTGTATTTCATTCTTTAAATAATTTGTACTAGTTTCAATTAACTTATCTAATTCGTTAGTTAAGTTATTAACTCTTCTAATCCCTTTCATATAACCTGTTCCATACAAATCATATAACTCATTATGAGCAATAAAATATCCTTGAGTTAAAAAAGTTGTAACTTTTTTTCCAAAATAGTCATTTAAAGAAAAGTTTATATTCAAGTTTTTGTAATGTTTTAAAAAATGAGTAATATTGTTTTCTGCAATTTCTCTATTATTTTTATCACTTTTTGATGGTCTAACGAAAGCATTAGCATTTATTTCCTCTGGCAAAAATGATAAAGACCATCTCTCATCTAATGCAAAGCCAAATGTCACATAGTTTCTTCTAGTATTTATCAATTCCTTTGTTACATCGTCAAATAAAACATGTTGTTCATTTGTAACCACGTCTACCTTAACCCAACTAGGGTAATAACCAAACCTTTTATTATATTTTTTTAAAAGTTTGAATAATTGATATTTAAGTTTTATTGTATTTTTTATTAATATGACCTGTGCTTTAACATTTGGAGCACCAATACTAATAAATATCTTCTCAACATTTTCATGATTATTATCAATTTTTTTTAATAACTCATATATTTGCTTTTCCAATAACATTCTCCTCTTACATTAAATAAAAAGGGGGCGTTATGCCCCCTTCTTAACGAATAATTATATTTATATTAAAACTTATTGATTAGATTTTTGACTCTTTCTACGTCTAAACAACAATAATGAACCTAGACCCGCTAAAAGTCCACCTAATAAAGTGTTATTTTTCGTATCATTTTCACCAGTCTCAGGTAAATTTTTATCTTGAGGTTGTGAATGATTTTTATCACTATGATTATATGAATTGTTATCGGTGTCGGCATCTGCATCGGCATCCGCATCGGCATCTGCATCTGCATCTGCATCAGCGTCTGCATCCGCATCGGCATCTGCATCTGCATCCGCATCTGCATCTGCATCGGCGTCTGAATCCGCATCGGCGTCCGCATCAGCGTCTGAATCCGCATCGGCGTCTGCATCAGCGTCTGCATCCGCATCGGCATCGGCGTCCGCATCAGCGTCCGCATCGGCATCTGCATCGGCGTCGGCATCAGCGTCCGCATCGGCATCTGAATCGGCGTCTGCATCAGCGTCCGCGTCTGCATCGGCATCGGCATCGGCGTCTGAATCAGCGTCCGCGTCTGCGTCGGCATCTGAATCGGCGTCTGCATCCGCATCGGCATCGGCGTCCGCATCAGCGTCCGCATCGGCATCTGAATCGGCGTCGGCATCAGCGTCCGCGTCTGCATCGGCGTCGGCATCCGCATCAGCATCTGCATCCGCATCTGAATCAGCGTCCGCATCGGCATCTGCGTCCGCATCGGCGTCTGCGTCTGCATCAGCGTCTGAATCAGCGTCTGCATCGGCATCTGCATCGGCGTCGGCATCACTTTCATCCCCATCAGCAGTACCATTACCGTGTCTTAATATATTTTGATTATCCCAATAATATGAATTACTATTACCGTAGTAATCCTTGTTATTCTCAGTCACTCTTGTTTTAACATCATTACCACTATCATCATATTGACCATCAACCATTATCACATAAGTTTTATTAGTTGAACCAAAATTAATACTTACACTGTTATCTCCATTGTCCCACATACGATTACTAAATTGATTAGTGACATCTTTCAAATTATTGTTATTTGTATCTACATAATAACTCTCATTTAGTTTAGTAGGATCACTAACCTCGTATATTTTTAAGTTAGTGTTTTCTAAATTAACTAATGTACTGCTTGTCCCAGGATCGTTATGATAACCTTGGATTCTTACGTTACTATTATATAAATTTTTTGAAAGCGAGTTGACATATATCGTTTGTTTATAACTACGATTTCCAGAATCTTTATCAATTTTAGTAATAAAAGAAGAGATATTGGCTCCACTATCTCCGCTTTGACCTTGGAAAGGACTACTATATTGAATATTTATGCTTGAATTGAACTTTTTCCCAGCCATATCAAACGTTAGCGGATAAGCTCCACTATTAGGTGTTTTCTTTCTATCTGTCCAAATTGGAGAACTAAACTGACCTGTCACATTTTTCTTGTCATTTACATAATCCGTGAAAGTATATGTACCTCTTTTCGAAATAGTATCATAAGTACCAGTAGCTACGACTTGACCTTCAGCATTTTTAAGATCAGCAAGGTTCATTGTATTACCTACTTTACTGTAGTCAATATCACCATCGATTGTTAAATTATCTGGTATATCGAAAGTAAAATAGTCACCTTTGTTTACTGAACCATTCACTTTGAAATTTGCACTCATTTGAGTATATCCACTTTGGTTTGGGTCCATAGTTTTGCTATCGAATTTGAAGTTATCTACAGAAATTTTATCGTTTACATTTTGATTAGTGGCATTTCCTGCAGCCACTCTAGATACTATATTTCTTTTGTTGTCTACACTATTTTGTCGTGGCTGTGTAGACAATGTTTGATCCTCACTTGTTGTTTTTGATGTCACTCGTGCATCATTTACCTTTGAATTATTTATTGTATTAAAACTGTTATCATTAATTTTTGTATTTTTTTCTTTTGGCAATTGATCACTTTGAACATTAGTTGCTTCTTGATGATTACTCTCATTACTCAAATTATTATTTGTTTCTTTAGAATTAGTTTGAGATGACACATTTGATTGAAGTTCATTTTGTGGCTGTGAGTCATTATGTCCTTGTGCTACAATATCATTTGACTCTTTTGGTTCATTTGACTGAATTTTCAAATTCGTTGATTCTAATTGTTTATTATCTTCTTTAGAATCTTTAGTTGCTTCTTCACTTTTATCATTAATAACATTTTTTTCATTTTCTATTTTTTCACTTTGTTTTTGATTTAGTTCTGAATTCTGCTTTTGTTGGTTGATCTTGTTTGCTTCAGTTCCTACTTGTAAATTATCTTCACTTTGTTGTGCATCATTATTTTTTAAATTTTCATCCAGATTACTTTCTTGAGGCGATTTTAATTGATTCGTATTCTTTTGAGCATCATTTTGCTGATTAACCTCTGAAGTTATATTCCTATTTGATGATATTTTACCTTTAGAATCTCCTTGGCTTTCATTAACTTCGTTTTTATCTTGAGCATCATTTTTAATTTCATCTGCTTGAGCATCATTTTCTACCCCAAATAATAAAATCGCTCCAATTACAATCGATGCTGTCCCAATTGAATATTTACGTATCGAGTGTTTATTAGTCTTATTTTGTGATTGCTTCATTCCCTCAATTTTGCTATTTAAATATTTATTTTTCAAATAACATCCTCCTTTAAATATATGTCTTTACAATTAAATGTATATTATATTTTTGTGTAGGTCAATATAGTATCGCAAACTTTAATAAATTTAAAATTATATTGTTTTAAAATCAACGAAGTTAATGAAATATTAAAATTTAATTTACATTGCATTAAAATTATTACCTTTTCATAAGTTAAAATCTCATAAGACGACTTCCAATTAAGACATTTTCTAGGTCGATGATTAATAGAATTTAACGCATAATCCAACTCAACTTGAGTGACCGTAGCTAAATTAATTTTCTTAGGAAAGAATTCTCTGAGTAAGCCGTTGGAATTTTCATTAGTTCCCTGTTGGCAAGCAGAGTACGGTTCAGCAAAATAAATATCAAAATCAAATTGAGATTCAATATTTTTATAACAGCAAAATTCTTTACCACGATCTACGCTAATGGTTTTTACTGCATTATTCGGTAGTGATGAAATGAGTTGTTTTATAGCGCATTCCATTGATTGAGGGTATGAGGAAACAAATGTAGTAACGAGATTTTCTTTCTTCGAAAGTAGCAAGACAACCTTTGCTTTTTCCTTTGCTTGAAATAACAGTATCAGCTTCCCAATGACAAAAAAGTTACTCGCTTTAATACTCTTAGAACGTTGAGATATTAATTTGCCAACATTAAAACAGCTTCGTGTTTCTTTAGGATTTTGTCTTTTACCCTTTTGTCTTAAATAGGGAAATAGATTTAAACTAAAAGAATTAGAACTAATCCATCTATAAATAGTTTTAAAGCAAACATTGTTTTGAAGTAATCTTCCAACAAGCAGTTCAGGTGACCAATTTAATTTCAAATATTTAATAATTGTATTCATTAGGTCACTAGTCAATTTAGAAGGACGTCCACAATTCTTTTTACGAATTTCATAATTGGTTTGAGCTTTTTGAGCAACATAATTATGTTTTGATTTATTTGTTTAATTTCACGAGAGACATTAGAAACCGAACGGTTTAACCGATTGGCAATAGCTCTCAAAGAATAAATTTCTTTTCTAAGAATCTCTATACTTGCTCGTTCAGTTATTGTAAGATGAATATAGCTCATATTGGCACCCTTGTATGTGTTTTTAACATCTTACAATAAAGTGCCAATCATGGGCCTTTTTATGAAATTTTATTAGTGTTGCACTTAATATTACAATTCGTCGTATCAAAAACAGGACTTGTTTTTGATATCAGCCATGTTTAGTTTAGGGGCAAAAGTTTTCAAGCAAAATAGTAAAGGGAATCCTAAATATGTAACTGTTGATAAAGATGGACATAATGAAGAGTGCAAGCAGTATTAAGAATTTAGGTAGTAAGAAAACAAGAAGTGGCACATACGATGCTAACCTAAATAGAATTGGAGATTAAAATGATTATTAACCTCAATGAACAACAAATATATTTTGACTTAGAACATGAAACACCCTATTTTCAGACATCAGATGAAAATAGGGTGCGCATAGATATTAACGTTCTCAATAATAAGCAATTTTCTAATATTATTAATACATTATTTAGCAATCAATCAAATACAAAATGCACCTTTTTATCTGAATATTTATACCCCGTTAGATTTAGAGAAAAAACAAGAATTGGTCGTTTTTTAACTATTACTAACTGGCATGAAGAAATCCATTCTGCGGATGAAAAGTATGTTTTTGCAACTATTGAAAATATAAAAAATATAGAAATAATTAATTATTCTTTATATATTCAAAGAGGTTTAGTTGAACCATTTATTGTATTCTATAATCAAGAAAATATGCTCTATATTAGCAATTCTGTTATAGATATTATTAGTTTATCTAAAGACTCACTTGATTATGTTAAAACAGCATTTAATGATTTTATAGATACTTTTTATTAAGTCATATAATAATTTTTAAGATAGACATAGATTATTAAATAATCTATGTCTATCTATTTTTATTTTATAAAATTTTCATGTTTTCCTGTATTATTTAAGTTGATAATTAAATCATATGTTACTTTTAAACATTGAATAAGCTTTAATAATACTAAAATATTTATTACATATGCATAAATCCATACATGCAGTACCCCATTTAATTGTGTAATAATTTCATAAAAACTCCTATCACTTATGATACACTTCCCCTTGTTAGTGATATTGCTAAAAAACAAATTGCAAGGAACTGACAAACTAAAATTATTTTAAATCTTATTATCAATAAATATATAAATAACTCGTTTTGCACATACAATCCCTATAATCAGTTAAGTTTCGCTTTTCGATTCGTAATAATTATTCATAAAGTATACAATATATGATACAATTCATTCAAATATATATTTGAATGAGGTGCTCTATGGTTCAGACTATTGTAACTGCGGCAATACTTTACATTGCTACTGCAGTAGACTTATTAGTAATACTATTAATATTTTTTGCAAGAGCAAAGACTAGAAAAGAATATAGGGATATTTATATAGGTCAATATTTAGGATCGATTATCCTCATATTAGTCAGTTTATTTTTAGCTTTTGTGTTAAATTATGTTCCAGAGAAATGGATATTAGGTTTATTAGGTTTGATCCCCATCTACTTAGGTATAAAAGTTGCTATTTATGATGATTGTGAAGGCGAAAAAAGAGCAAAAAAAGAATTAAACGAAAAAGGTTTGTCCAAATTAGTAGGGACTGTTTCTTTAGTGACAATTGCAAGTTGTGGTGCAGATAATCTTGGTTTATTTGTCCCTTATTTTGTAACATTGGATATTGTTGAATTACTGACTACCTTAATTGTATTTTTAGTTTTAATTTTCTTTTTAGTATTCACAGCACAAAAACTAGCTAGAATTCCTGGTGTGGGTGAAATTGTTGAGAAGTTCAGTCGTTGGATTATGGCTGTTATCTACATAGCATTGGGCTTATTTATTATTATTGAAAATGAAACCATACAAACAATATTAGGATTTATATTATAAATTAAGGTGTGACTTAATATGAGTAACAATAAAATTTGTGACGTCATTTGTGTTCATGAGGAAAAAGTGAATTATGCTTTAAGATTTTTAAAAGAAGAAAAAACTCAACGGCTTATCAATACATTATTAAAGATAAGTGATGAGAATAAGCTGAAAATTATATTAGCTCTAATTAAAGAGAAAGAATTATGTGTTTGTGACTTATCTATAACATTAGGTTTGAGTATAGCTTCAACATCACATCATTTGAGAGCCCTGTATAAAAGAGACGTGCTGAATTTTTACAAGGATGGGAAAATGGCATACTATTATATCAAAGATATAGAAATGAAATCATTATTAATAAAATGTATGACTTAAATATAAAGAAACGCTCACATTAAACGAGCGTTTCTTCGAATTCTTGTATTCTTTTTCCAATTTCATCTCTAACACGTTGAAATTCTGGCCATTCTTTTCCTGCTGGATCATCAAAGCCCCAGTGTTCTTTTTTAACATTAGGTGGTAATATAGGGCAATTATCGTCTGCATCACTACATAATGTTACGACCAAATCTGACTGTTCTAAGATATCACTATCAATCAAATCTGATGTATGGTTTGAGATATCAATATCCACTTCTTTCATAGCTTCAATTGCTTTAGGATTTACTCCATGCGTTTCAATACCTGCAGAATAGACATTCCAATCTTCACCCAATATTTCCCTTCCCCAACCTTCAGCCATTTGGCTACGACAAGAGTTTCCTGTGCATATAAAATAAATTGTTTTCTTATCCATAATTAAAGCCTCTTTTCTTAAAATATGATTAGTGTAAGGTATAAACCTAAGAGTGTTACAAATAGGACTGGAATAGTAATGATAATTCCAGTTTTAAAGTATGTTCCCCATGAAATCTTCACACCTTTTTGTGTTAAGACATGTAGCCACAATAATGTTGCTAAAGAACCAATTGGCGTAATTTTAGGTCCTAAATCAGAACCTATGACATTCGCATAAACCATACCTTCTTTTAATATTCCTGTAGCACTGGATTGACCAATCGCTATTGCATCTATTAAAACAGTTGGCATGTTGTTCATAATGGATGAAAGGAATGCAGCTATAAAGCCCATGCCCATGATACTACTAAATAAGCCGTAATTTGAAATATTTGTTAGGACATCACCAAGAAGCGTTGTGATGCCCACATTTTTTAGACCAAATACCACAAGATACATACCAATAGAGAATACAACAATATTCCATGGTGCGCCTTTAATTACTTGTTTTGTATGAACTGCTTTAGATTTACGAGCTAATATTACAAAGATAAGAGCAATGATACCAGCAATGATTGATACAGGTATTTGTATAAACTCACTAACAAGATATCCCACAAGTAGTATTGCTAATACAATCCATGAAAGCTTAAATAATTTAGGATCTTTGATTACATTTTTAGGGTCTGAAAGATTTTCTGTATTGAACGTTTTAGGTATAGATTTTCTGAAATATAACCATAAAACGAGAATACTAGCAATCAGAGAGAATATGTTGGGAATAATCATGCGACTGAAATATTCAATAAATCCAATATCGAAGTAATCTGCAGAAACGATATTAACTAAGTTACTTACGATTAAAGGTAGTGATGTAGTATCAGCAATAAAACCACTAGCAATAATAAAAGGAAAAATCACTTTTTTATTAAAACCTAGATTTCTTACCATTGCTAATACAATAGGAGTTAAGATTAAAGCTGCACCATCATTTGCGAAAAATGCTGCTACAATTGCCCCTAATATCATGATGAAAACAAACATTTTTAATCCATTACCGTTTGAAGCCTTGACCATATGTATCGCAGACCATTCAAAAAATCCAATCTCATCTAATATTAATGAAATAAGAATAACAGCTACAAATGTTAAGGTAGCATTCCAAACAATACCTGTTACTTCTAATACATCGGAAAAACTTACGACTCCCGTAATGATAGCAACAACAGCTCCAATTAAAGCTGTAATACCAATATCTAAACCTTTCGGTTGCCATATTACAAAGATTAAAGTTAAAAGAAAAATTACAATTGCTAAAATGGTCATCAACAATCACCTGATTTCACATTTTTACATACACATCTTTGGTTAGATGTATTAATGATGTTTAAGTTTTGGATAATATCATCTAAAATAGCATGATTAAGTTGATACCAATGTTTGTTGCCGTCTTTTCGTGTTGTAACTAATTCGTTATCTACTAATGACTTCATATGATGACTTAGTGTAGGTTGTGAGAATTGAAAGTGTTCTAATAAGTCACAAGCGCATAGCTCACCACAAGAAAGTAAATCTAATATTTCTAACCTGCTTGAATCTGATAAAACTTTTAATATTGCTGATAATTCTTTATAAGACATAAATATACCTCCTATTCATTACATAGATTAACATCTATATAGCATTGTGTCAGTGAATGATGATACACCACAAGACGATATTGATTATATTGTGGAAGATTTAAAATCACCTTGTACAGAAGAAATAGCATTTTTCAAAGCCTTTAGTGACATTATGGAGAATCAAGAAGACATGGATTACGTAATTGTAGATACAGCTCCTACAGGCCATACCTTGCTGTTACTTGATTCTAGTGAAAATCATCATAAAGAACTAAAGAAAAAATCAACTCAAACTACCAGTAATGTTGAAACATTATTACCCAAAATTCAAAATAAAAATTTAACACAGATGATAATCGTAACACTAGCAGAAAAAACACCTTATTTAGAATCTAAACGTTTAGTAGAAGATTTAAATAGAGCTAATATAGGCCATAATTGGTGGGTTGTTAATCAATCGTTAGTTACGCTAAATCAACGTGATGACCTTTTTAGTAACAAAAAAGAAGATGAATCAATTTGGATAAACAAGATTAAAAATGAAAGTCTTGATAATTATTTTGTCATACCTTATGGAGGGTTATCATAATGAAAAAAATTGTAATCATTGGTTCAGTTGCTGCCGGTACAAGTGTCGCGGCTAAAGCAAGAAGAAATAGTGAAGATGTGGAAATTACCGTTTTTGATAAAGATAGTGATATTTCGTATTCAGTATGTGGTATTCCCTACTATATAGGCGGTAATGTATCTGATATTGATGAACTCACGCCACGAAATGCTAAATGGTTTAAAGAGCGCTTTAATATAGATATTTATACAAAATATGAAGTGAATCAGATAAATGATACTGATCAAACAATAACAGTTACCAATTTAGTAAATGATGAAAAGATGATTCAAGAATATGACGAATTAGTATTAGCAACAGGTTCATCGCCTAAAGAACTTCCTCAATTAAATAGCGAAGAATATAACAATGTGTTTAAAGTTAAAAATATTAATGATGCGAAAGCAATTTATGATTATATTGAGGGCAATGATGTTCAGAATATAACAATCATTGGTGGTGGATTTATTGGTCTAGAGATGTTAGAACAATTATCTAATTACAATACTTCAATTGTTCAACGTAGTACTTTTATGCCTCATTTAGACTACGATATCAGTTTTATGATTCAAGAATATATTGAAGATAAAGCTAACGTATATACCTATAATGAAATAGATATTATTGATTATGATGAAAATCATACAATAAATAGAGTGAGCTTAAAAACTGGCGAATTAATTGATACAGATTTAATCATTATTGGGATTGGTGTCACACCAAATACTAAATTAGCTAAAGAAATTGGTATTAATATTGGAAAATCTGGAGCAATACAAACCAATAAGTATTTTGAAACAAATATTCCTCACATATATGCAATTGGTGATGTAGCAGAAAGTTATAATTTAATTACTGGTAACCCTATATATAGACCGCTAGGTTCTACAGCAAATAAAATGGGACGTATTTTAGGAGATCGATTAACTGGTGGAAATCTAGAACATAAAGGTATTTTAGGAACAGGCATTGTTCGTATATTTGATATGGCAATTGCCCAAACAGGCTTAACTGAAAAAGAAGCTATTGATTTAGATATTGATATTGATGTATTACACAATGTGAAACCGAATCGTCCAGAATATATGCAAGGCCAAGAAATGGTAATTAAAGCTATATTTGATAAAAACAATTCTAAATTACTTGGTGCCCAAATTATTGGGTATGAAGGTGTAGATAAGAGAATAGATGTACTAGCTACTGCTATAACGTTTGGTGCCAATGCAGAAGATTTATTTCATTTAGATTTAGCATATGCACCTCCTTTTTCTACAACTAAAGATCCTATTATTTATACAGGGATGATTGGACACAATATTACTCGAGGACGCAAAATTATAACGCCTGAAGAAGTTATAAAACAAAATAATGATTTATTGATTTTAGATGTACGTTCTCCAAAGCAATTTGAAGTTGATCATGTTGATGGAGCGATTAACGTCCCATTGAAAACGTTGAGAAGTTATGCAAAAACATTAGATGAAAATCAAAAGATAGTGACTTATTGTAATAAAGGTACTACTGGGAATGCTGCACAAAACGTACTTATTAATTTAGGTTTTAAACAAGTGTTTAATTTGTCAGGTGGTAATAAAAATTATCAACGTTATAAAAGGTTTCAAGTAGAAAGGAAGAAGAAAAATTGAATTATAAAGAAATATCACAATACTTAAAAGTGATTGCTGATAGTAGCCGTCTTGAAATATTAGATTTGTTATCTTGTGGTGAATTATGCGCTTGTGATTTATTAGAGCATTTTTCTTTTTCTCAACCCACATTAAGTCATCATATGAAAGTATTAAAAGACAATAATTTAATTACATCCAGAAAAGATGGTAATAAAAATTTATACAAATTGAATCATGACGTATTAGATGACGTTACATCACGACTGACTCTATTGGGTTCCAGTACAGTCCCATGTATATGTGAAACAGTAGAGAAAGGTGAGTGTTAATTATGATGATATTAGCAATCACAATATTTGTATTAACGTTAATTTTTGTTATATGGCAACCGAAAGGTTTAGATATTGGTATTACAGCTTTAATTGGAGCTGTTGTTGCTATCATTACGGGAGTCGTAAGTTTTTCCGATGTATTAGAAGTAACAGGTATTGTTTGGAATGCTACCTTAACATTTGTAGCTGTTATTCTTATTTCATTAATATTAGATGAGATTGGATTTTTTGAATGGTCTGCGATACATATGGTCAAGGCTTCAAACGGTAATGGATTAAAAATGTTTGTTTTCATCATGATATTAGGGGCAATTGTAGCAGCATTTTTCGCAAATGATGGTGCAGCTTTAATCTTAACTCCTATTGTATTAGCAATGGTAAGAAATCTAGGTTTTAATAAAAAAGTGATTTTTCCTTTTATTATTGCTAGTGGTTTTATTGCTGATACTACATCACTACCTTTAATCGTAAGTAACTTAGTTAATATCGTTTCTGCAGATTACTTCGATATTGGATTTATTGAATATTTCAGTCGCATGATTATTCCCAACATATTCTCTCTGATTGCTAGTATTCTCGTTTTATGGTTATATTTCAGAAAATCTATACCTAAAACGTTCAATACAGAAAATCTTTCAGACCCTAAAAATGTAATCAAAGATCCTAAATTATTTAAGCTTTCATGGATTGTATTAGCAATACTACTTGTGGGATATCTTGTTAGTGAGTTTATACAAATACCTGTATCAATCATTGCTGGTATCATTGCTCTTATCTTTGTAATATTAGCTCGTAAATCTAAAGCAGTTCATACAAAACAAGTAATTAAAGGCGCACCATGGAATATTGTTGTATTCTCTATTGGTATGTATCTTGTGGTATTTGGTCTAAAAAATGTGGGCATCACAACGCTTCTTGGTGATGTCCTAACAAATATTTCAAATTACGGCTTATTTAGTAGTATCATGGGCATGGGCTTTATAGCTGCATTCCTTTCATCCATTATGAACAACATGCCAACTGTTTTAATAGATGCAATAGCGATTGGTCAATCCAGTGCTACAGGAATATTAAAAGAAGGTATGGTTTATGCGAATGTCATAGGTTCTGATTTAGGACCTAAAATTACGCCAATTGGTTCTTTAGCAACATTATTGTGGCTACATGTCTTAACACAAAAAGGTGTGAAGATTTCATGGGGAACATACTTTAAAACTGGAATTATCATTACTATTCCAGTCCTATTTGTAACACTCTTAGGTTTATACCTTACACTAATCATATTTTAAGAAAAGAGGCTTTAATTATGGATAAGAAAACAATTTATTTTATATGCACAGGAAACTCTTGTCGTAGCCAAATGGCTGAAGGTTGGGGAAGGGAAATATTGGGTGAAGATTGGAATGTCTATTCTGCAGGTATTGAAACGCATGGAGTAAATCCTAAAGCAATTGAAGCTATGAAAGAAGTGGATATTGATATCTCAAACCATACATCAGATTTGATTGATAGTGATATCTTAGAACAGTCAGATTTGGTCGTAACATTATGTAGTGATGCAGACGATAATTGCCCTATATTACCACCTAATGTTAAAAAAGAACACTGGGGGGTTGATGACCCAGCAGGTAAAGATTGGTCAGAATTTCAACGTGTTAGAAATGAAATAGGTAATAAAATTAAAGATTTTATTAAAAACATCAAGTAAATACTTGATGTTTTTTACTGCTAGTTTACTGATTTCAAACTTAATAAATTAATTGACAAGAATATTTATACATATTAAAATCGAGTCACGATATCGTAATTCGATTTTAACTAAGGAGAGATATAGTGAAAAGTAAAATACAACGAAAACTATTTTTAGGATTTATCTATATCCATATATTACATCATGCAAGTGAAGATAAAATATATGGGGCTTGGATGATTAAAGAATTAGAAGAACATGGTTATAATATGAGTCCTGGTACCCTTTATCCAATATTCCATACACTAGAAAACGAGAACCTTTTAAAAAGTACAACGAAAACTGTAAATGGAAAAAATAGAAAATACTATTCAATAACTCCAGAAGGTGAAAAGTTTTTAGAAGAATCTAGAGAAAAATTAAAAGAGTTAACCAACGAAATATAAGGAGCACTTTATGTATAAATATATAAATATTTTTTTTGTTGCATTAAAACTTGGTTTATTATCATTCGGTGGACCTACTGCCCATTTAGGCTATTTTTATGATGAATATGTAAAAAAAGAAAATGGCTTGATGAAAAAGAGTACTCTGATTTGGTAGCATTATGCCAGTTTTTACCTGGTCCTGCAAGTAGCCAAGTAGGTATTGGTATAGGAACTATTAGAGGAGGAATTCTGGGAGGAATTATTTCTTTTATTGGTTTTACACTTCCTTCTGTGATTATACTTATGGTTTTTTCAGCATTATTTATTAACAATGATTCTAGTTTAACTTGGATGCAAGGTTTAAAACTAGTAGCTGTTGCCATTGTTGCCCAAGCCGTAATAGGTATGGGTAAAAAATTAACTAATACTAAAAGTACCATTACATTGGCATTATTTGTTCTTATATTATCTCTAACAATCGATAATCTTTATATTCAAGTAATCGCATTATCTATTACTGGTATATATGGTCTTATCTTTTTAAAAGAAACCTCTACAGATAAAAATTATTTAAGAGTGAAGACATTTAAATTACCTAAAATGTTAGGTTTTATTTCAATTTCATTATTTTTTTTACTATTAACTGTATTGCCTATAGTTAGTTCTATGACGAATAATTTATGGCTTAGAATGTTCGATAGTTTTTATAGATCTGGTTCTTTAGTGTTTGGAGGTGGTCATGTCGTATTACCTTTATTAGAAAATGAGTTTGTACCACAAGGTTTAATATCACCTGATAGCTTCATAACGGGTTATGCTACTGCTCAAGCTGTACCTGGACCATTATTTACGTTCGCTTCATATATTGGCATGTCTATAGAAGGTATTGGAGGAGGAGTTTTGGCTACTGTCGCTATATTCCTACCAGCATTTCTATTATTATTTGGAGTGTTACCATTTTGGGATAATATTAAATCTAACACTTATGCTGAAGGTTTTTTAAAAGGTATAAGCGCGGGTGTAGTCGGTATTCTTATCGCTGCATTTTATAATCCGATTTGGGCTTCAACTATTAAATCAGAATTAGACTTTGTTCTAGCTAGCTCATTATTCGTATTCCTGGTGTATTATAAATTACCTTCCTGGTCTATTGTACTAATAGGCATTATAATAGGTATAATGTGTTACTAATCTTTCTCGTTCATAATCAAAGAATAAATTTTATAAGTATAGTTATTAAAGTAACCATTATAAATTAAAATAATTGATTTCGTGTAATTATAGTACTTTATCTCAATGTAAAAGATAGTAAAAAACCATTTATTATGTAGTGAGCCCAAAAAGTAAAACTTTTTGGGCTCACTACATTTCCACTAGAAAAGGTTTTATATTAATTTATAAATCTATTGCTATTATGACTAATTAGGAATCATATCTATATTTCTTTTAAACTTCTATTTATTCTAAATAATCTTGGTGGTATTATAATATCTGATTGTCTTACAATAACAATTTGATAGGATTACTCACTTTTCCACATCTTTAAATTATTTTAATGATTTTGGGAAATCTTGATAGCCTTCTCTAATATTCACGACATTTTCATAGCCTTTGTTTTCTAATATACCCACTGCGATTGAACTTCTAACACCTGACTGACAATGTACATATATTTTATCTTCTTTATTAAATGGAATATTTTCATTTAATAATTTACCATGCGGAATATTGACTGCTTGATCTAAGTGCCCATTATTCCACTCTTCATCATTACGTACGTCAAGTATATATTCTTCTTTACCAGTCATATCAACGCTATGGATGGATTGGGTTAAAATTTCTGATTTTGGTAAACGATAACCTGCTACATTATCAAAGCCAATTAATTGTAAAGTATGTGTTGCTTGCTCAACGGTAGATTTATCACCAATTAAATCTATACTGTTTTCATAGTCTAAATACCAACCGATTTGGTTAATGAAGTTTTTGTTGTAAGGAATATTGATTGTACCTTCAGTATGACCGCCATGAAAGGCTTCTTTACTACGAAGATCAAAGGCTATTCTTACATTATCTAAACTAGGAAAAACGTTGTATGGTTGATACATGTTCATACCAAACTGATTAATTTTTTTCATCTGTGCAAAGTGATGGGGTGGCGCTGGTTGATTTGATGTTAACGTTTCAACAAATTTAGATTCATCTGTCACATTAAATGCCCAGTTATTAATTTTTTCGTAACCTAGTGTAGACATTGGTATGGCACCTAATGCTTTACCACAAGGACTTCCAGCACCGTGTCCAGGCCATATTTGAATATAATCTGGTAAATTTTTAACACATTCTATAGATTGGTACATCTGTTTTGCACCAATCTCTGTAGTACCTTCCATTTGTACTGATTTTTCTAGTAAATCAGGTCTACCGATATCACCAACAAAAATAAAGTCACCACTAAATAAACCCATTGGAACACTTGAGTCGCCACCTTCATCCGTGAGTAAGAAACTAATACTCTCCGGGGTATGACCAGGTGTATGCAAGACTTCTAATTTAATATTACCTACTTGAATAATATCTTGATTTTTAACAAAATTTGTATGTTCCGGCATATTTTTATAACTTAATTGATCATCACCTTCGCCAGATACATATATATTGGCGTTTAAACGTTCTTGCACGTCCCGAATTCCAGAAGCAAAATCAGCGTGAATATGTGTTTCTGCAGCTTGTGTAATTTTAAATCCTTCGCTATCTGCAACTTCCATATATTTTGTTAAATCACGAACAGGATCAATTACTATCGCCTCTCCTGTACGTTGACAGCCAACTAAATAAGATGCTTGAGATAAATGATTATCGTAAAATTGTTTAAAAAACATGATAAAACTCCTTTTTTAATAGATTTAATTAGATGAATAAATTATGATTCGCATTTTCTGTATCACCAATATAAGTACCTACGCCCCCGTACTCAACTTCGTCTCTGAGCTCTTCTTTCTGAATGCCCATAACATCCATACTCATCGTGCAAGCGATTAATTTGATATCTTGATCAATAGCTTGATTGATAAGCGATGGTAATGAATCAACATTTTTCTTTTTCATTACGTAGCGCATCATGATATTACCTAAACCAAACATATTCATTTTAGAAAGTGGCATACGTACAGGTGTTTTGGGCAACATCAAATCAAACATTTTTGCAATGCCTTGCTTTTTAACATGAACGGATTGGTTCTTTTTCAACGCGTTGAGTCCCCAAAAAGTAAAGAAAATAGTTACGTCTCTGCCTGCAGCCTTAGCGCCATTCGCAATAATCATTGCTGCCACTGCTTTATCTAACTCACCACTAAATAGTACAATTGTCGTACCTTTGGCAGTATGGTTCACTTCCATGTCTTTTGGTTTTTCTTTTTGAATAATGGCATTAATTCCATTATTACTTTCATCCAGTTTAACTAACGTATGTCCTGTTTGTTTGACCCAGCTTTTAATGTCACTAAAGAACCCAGGATCTGTAACTGTAACCTCGATTTGCTCGCCTACTTCGATATTTTTCACTTCTTTACTGATGTTTACAATTGGACCTGGACATTGAAGACCACTATAGTTAAATTGTTTACGCTCTGCTTTAATTGCTACATTAGTATTTTCTTCTAATGTATTATCATCGTCGTTTTTTGCTTCATACGCTTTATAGCCACCGTCTAAATTAACAATGTCGTAGCCTTGTTCAGTTAAATATTCGCTCGCTTTAGCACTTCTGGTACCACTTTTACAGTGTACAAAATAGGTTGTGTTTTTATCTTTATTGAACGATTCAATCTTATCTACAGGATGTAATGTCGCACCATTTATGTGTGCAAGCTCATATTCTTCTTGTGTTCTAACGTCAATCAGTTGACCTTGTGCACCCAATTTTTCTAATTCTTGTTTACTAAAATTGTTGATATGGTTTTCGTTATATTGTTTCATAATATCCTCCTAATAAATACCTGCAGGGGTATATTAACAGTTTGTTTACGCCGCGTCAAATACCGTATGGGGTATTTGACATTTTCGATTCTATCTATTATTATGATTTTAATCAATTAAAAGTGGAGGAAATAACTATGCATTATGATAAAAAAATGATTAATCGTATTAATAGAATACAAGGGCAACTCAATGGCGTTATTAAAATGATGGAAGAAGAAAAAGATTGTAAAGATGTCATTACTCAAATCAGTGCATCAAAAAGTTCAATCCAACGTTTGATGGGAATTATCGTTAGTGAAAATTTAATAGAATGTGTAAAAGCAGCAGAGGATAATGGTGAAAATTCAGAAGAATTGATTAATGAAGCCGTTAACTTATTGGTAAAAAGTAAATAATGGATATTTCAACTGTTATTATGATGTTACTTATTGGAGTGTTCGGAGGCTTTATTTCCGGTCTAGTAGGTATCGGTGGTGCTATCATTATTTATCCAGCTATTTTATTATTACCGCCACTATTTGGTGTTCCTCCATACAGTGCATACATCGCTTCAGGACTTACTTCCAGTCAAGTCTTTTTCAGTACTTTAAGTGGGTCATTAAAAGCGCGAAAAAAAACAGAATTCTCCCCGCCATTAGTTATTTATATAAGTGGAGGTATGATTACAGGGAGCATGTTAGGCGCACTCCTAGCAAATTTATTTAATGCTGCATTTGTAAATACGATATATATTATCATTGCTTTACTCGCATTAATTTTAATGTTTATTAACGTAAAACCGAATTTAAATCAGTCTTCCTTTAACAAACCATTATTAGTTATGGTTGGTCTTTTCGTTGGTATCATTTCAGGTATAGTTGGCGCAGGCGGCGCTTTTATTATTATTCCTATATTGCTAGTTTTATTCAAATTACCAATGAATACGGTAGTTGCTAATAGTATAGTAATTGCTTTTATATCTTCAATTGGTGCCTTTATCATTAAACTTATACAGGGATTTGTTCCTTTTGAAGACGCATTATTTCTAATAATAGGGAGTATTCTCTTTGCTCCCTTAGGTTTAAAATTAAGTAAAAAGATCCCTAACTTCATACAAAAATGGATTATAAGTATTTTAATCATTGTTGCAATTATTCAACTTATCTTTTAATCAATGAAATTTGTCAGGCAACTCCTGATATTTATAATTATACACACCAAAAATTAAGTATTAGTATCACAAAATAGCATTCAATAACTATGGATATCGTAAAGGGATTAGAAAAGAGAAACATAAAATCAATAATAAAGAATTCGATTATTCAAAAGACCTTTGTGACATTGTATCAAAAAAACAAAAAGCCTATCATTATCTATTTAAATCTTAGTGATAAAGTACAAGAATTAAATCGCTTTACAAGTGTCATGTTTATTATCTTTATATTATTTAACCTAAACTGAAAATCCACCCAATTAATCTTTAAATTGGGTGGATTTTCAGGATTATTTATTATATGGCTCTGCGTATTGGCTAATGATGCGGTTTTTAATTATATAATTTCAATTAATAAGGTAATGAACAATTTTTTGATAAATGTTATTCTTCTAAAATTCTTTTTAATTTACACACTAAAAAATATCCTCCTTAACAATAATAAGTTATTTAAATTATTGATTAAGGAGGATATTTTTATATCTATTTATTTCTCAATTTAGAACTAGATTTTTATCGTGCTTTCAGCTCATTTCCTGTCATCCATTTATGATTTTTAATGATTTTACCATTATCTTTGGATTTGTAATCAACTACGTAAACAGTAGTCTTTTTCACGTTATCTATATTGGCTGTAGCACCTTTCATACCAGACATATGACTTGCTTCTAATTTAACAGTATCGCCCTTACTAAATCCATCTTTAGGTGCATCTTTAATCTCTTCGTTTACGACCCATTTATGATTGTTTACTTTTTCATTTCCATTTGTGGGTTTATAACTTACAACATAGGCATATGTTTTATACGCACCTTTTACAGTAGCTTCTGCACCTTTCATACCTGGCATATGCCCTGCTGTAATCGTTACTTTATCTCCCACTTTAAATTCACCCTCATTAGTCGATTTCATATCTTCTGGAACTTTACTTTCATCATTATGCTTCATATGGCTCTCACTTTTTTGGTCATTAGTGTCTTTATCTTTTTCATCATTATTGGAGCAAGCTGATAATATTAGTAATGATCCTAATATCATAAAAAATAATTTTTTAATCATAATAAAACTCCTATCTTTTATTTTAATTTTAATGTAAAGGCATTAATTGCAACAATAACCGTACTTAGTGACATTAAAATAGCACCTATTGCAGGTGATAAAATCAAGCCGATAAATGCTAAAATACCAGCTGCTAAAGGTACAGCAACAATATTATAACCTGCACCCCACCATAAGTTTTGCACCATTTTTCTCATAGTATTATTTGAAAGGGTCAAGAAATGAATAATATCTGATGGATTACTTTTAACAAGTATGATATCACCTGAATCCACTGCAACATCTGTGCCTGCACCAATTGCTATACCAATATCGGCTCTTATAAGACTCGGCGCATCGTTGATACCGTCTCCGACCATCATGACTTTATTACCGTCACTTTGATAATCTTTTATAATGCTTTCCTTATCTTCTGGCATGAGTTGTGCGTGGACATCACTAATACCTAATTCTTTTGCGACAGCGTGTGCCACTTCATTATTGTCACCTGTAAGCATGACTGGTGTAATATTTCTTGATAGTAAATCAGCTACCATTTGTTTTGAGCTTTCTTTAATTTGATCTCCTTGAGCAATCATGCCAATGACTTGTTGATCCTCAATTAAATAGCTGATTGAATTACCTTGTTGAGCTAATTTAGTAAACAAGTCATCGTCATAATTAAGTTTATGTTTATCAAGATAAGAGACATTTGTTATTTTATATGTTTTATTATCAATTAGACCTTCTAATCCGACACCTGGAATATTATTAACGTCTTGTGGATTAGTAAATGAAACATTTTTACTTTTCGCAAAATCAACAATACTTATAGCTAATGGGTGATTAGATTGACTTTCTAATGAGGCGAAAAGGCTTAATATTGTATCATTACTCAAATCATTTTTAAAGCTCTCATAATGATTCACAGAAAAGTTACCCTCAGTTAAAGTACCAGTTTTATCCATCATTACATAATCGATATGTTGAGCTATTTCTACAGACTCTCTATTTTTAATAATTAAACCATTATGTGCACCAATTGAAGTAGAACGTGCAGTGACTAAAGGTATTGCCAGGCCTAAAGCATGTGGACAAGCAATGACTAACACAGTTACAAGACGTTCTAATGCAAAATCAACATCATTTTGAATGAGCATCCAGACAATAAAAGAAATCACGCCAACACTTACAGCAAAGTAGAATAAATAACCCGCTACTTTATCAGATAACAATTCAGCACTAGATTTATCACTTTGTGCTTGATTAACAAGTCCCATAACTTGAGAAAGATATCCATCTTCTCCCACAGCTGTAACCTTGAGTTGTATTGTTCCAGACCCATTAATAGAACCCCCGATGACGTTGTCATTTTGATTTTTTTGTACTTTTTTTGATTCTCCAGTGACTAGGGATTCATCTATGGATGTTTGTCCTTGAACAATAATACCATCTGTTGGAATGCTTTCTCCGGCTTTTACTTCGACGACATCATCAGTCATGATCTCTGATATTTTAACTTCTTCGCGTTGACCATTGTCCATAACTTTAATAGCACTATTAGGTAAAAGTTCTGCCATTTTCTTTAAGGCATCTCCAGCATTTCCGACAGCATTCATTTCTATCCAATGTCCTAATAACATAATTAAAATTAAGGTAGCTAATTCCCAAAAAAAGTCCATTGTATGACCAGTTGCACTACTAAAGTTATTCATATAAAAAGCATACAAGCTATAAATATAAGCTACCGAAATGCCTAGGGCAACTAAGGTCATCATGCCTGGTTTTTTTGCAGCAATTTCATCTTTACCACCAGACAAGAACGGTTTACCACCATAAAAGAATAAAATTGTACCTAATATTAACACTACCCATTCAGAACCTGGAAATGTGAATTGAAAAGGTAATTTAACGCCCATCATTGGCGATAAAAAAATGATAGGTATTGCAAAAATTAATGAAACAAAAAACTTAGCTTTAAAATTCCCATGATGATGTGCATGGCCACTATGATGATTATGTGATTCATGGTTATCATGATGCATTTGATTGGAATGATTCATGTGATTTTGATGCTTAAGCTCTTCACCATTATTCTTCAAATTAACTCCTCCTATTTATGAAAATATTATATTAGCTATACTTATACTATAACACATACCCCTTAGGGGTATAAATGTTTTCGATTTATCTACTTTTATGGATTTATATAATTCCGAAACTTATGTCTACACGTCCTACATTAGACCTTGTCATCGATATTTAAAACAATGTTTTAATTAAAAGATCTAATCTTAACTATCGCATGACAATACACTCTGACCAAGGTTATCATTACCAAAACAAGTCATATATTAATATTCTTAAAGAAAATAACGCATTTCAGAGTATGTCTAGAAAAGCAAATTGTCTAGATAATTATTTAAAGAAGCCAGTAAATGAATTTATAATAAACTCATTTACTGGCCATTTTTCTAGTATTTATGCTCAGTCTCTTCAAACTATATTAATCCTTTTTTGATTCTCAAATTCTACGCCACAATAGCTGCATTTTATTAAAGATACTATATATTCAATCAATTTCAAAGTGAGTTACATACAACCTATTTTTTAGTTTTATTTGTGATATGTCTCTCCCCGCATTATCTTAAATGCTCTGTAGATTTGTTCGATTAGTACGACACGCATCATTTGGTGGGGGAAGGTCATCTTGCTGAATGACAGGCTGTAGTTGCTTCTGTTTAGGACGTCTTGGTGTAGGCCGTGAGAGCCGCCGATAATAAATACGAAGTCGCTTTGGCCTTGGGTCATGCGGCGTTCTATCTCTTTCGCTAAACCTTCTGATGTCAGCATATTGCCTTTGATTTCTAGTGTGATGACGGTGGCTTGATCTTTGATTTTGCTTAGTAAGCGTTGGCCTTCTTTCGCTTTTACTTGTTCTATTTCTTTATCGCTCATGTTTTCGGGTGCTTTTTCGTCTGCCACTTCAATGACTTCTATTTTGGTGTAGACTCCGAGGCGTTTTTCGTATTCTGCGATAGCTTGTTTCCAATATTTCTCTTTAAGTTTGCCTACGGTCAGTATTGTTATTTTCATATTATCCTCCAAATATCTTGAATAATCATAAGTTATTAGACTTATCCACAAGTTATACACTTATTCACACATTTCCCTCTAATTATACCATTATTGAATAAACATACTTTACACTTTTTACAATTTTGTACTACAAATTCCGGGGATAACTTGTGTATTTGTGGATAACTCTGTGTATAATGTGGGTATTTCTCTGTGAATTGTGCACAACTCTGGATAACTATGCACAAAACAGTGGATAACTTCGTGGTTGTCTTACATAGTTATACACATTGATTTACAATGGCTTAATATACTATTACAAAGCAATTTAGAAAAATTAAGTTATTTCACCTTAAAATTATGACTAACTTATCATTTTCATACTAAAATAGTTCTATCTCTCAAATATTATAATGCTTTATTTTTATTATATTGTACCATATCTATAATCTGAATTTTGATATAAAAAAGCTGAGACATCTTATCATGTCTCAGCTCCTCTATAACAGCACCCACCAACTAATCTTCTACAATGTATAAATAGGTGTCGCTTCTGCCTTATCTGTATCGCATAGTATGACTTCACGATCTGTATCGATATCATTTTCATTCAATACTTGGGCAACGCTCATACGTGCTAAATCTTTCATATTATTATCTTGTGATAAATGTGATAAATAGATGCGTTTCGTACTACCAGTGATTACGTCTGTCATGGCATGTCCAGCATCTTCGTTCGATACGTGGCCCATATCGCCTAATATACGTTGTTTCGTTTTCCAAGGATAACGGCACATGCGTAACATATCGACATCGTGATTGCTTTCGAACATAAACGCATCACTGCCTTGAATCATGCCTTTCATGCGGTCTGATACGTAGCCTGTATCTGTTAAGATAGTGAATTTCTTATAATTGTTATGGAAAATGTAAAATTGAGGGTCAATCGCATCGTGAGATACATTAAATGACTCTATATCAAATCCTGCAATAGATTGAGTATCGTATGGATTAAAAATAAATTTCTGATCCATAGGTATTTTGCCATCCTTTTTATCTATTGCTGTCCAAGTTTTTTCGTTGGCATAAATTGGTAATTTATATTTACGTGCTAGCACGCCTAGACCTTTGATGTGGTCTATGTGTTCATGTGTAACAAGTATGCCGTTTAAATCTTCTATTTTTTTGTCTATTTGTCCAAATAGTTCTTCCATTTTTTTACCAGTTAGACCTACGTCTACGAGTAAACTGCCTTTATCACTTTCCACATAAGTGGCATTTCCCGTACTACCACTCGCTAATACACTCATTCGTATCAAGCGATTTCACCCTTTCTAATCTTTAAACTACTACAATTTTTAATATCTACACTACGTGCATTCTTACTGCACTGTTCCTGTAGTCTTCCCTTTAAAACTTACATATCGTACAACCGCTTCGACTGTTCACATTCCACGACTGTCGTATGTGATTCATGTATATCTATGAGTTGTCAGTATTAATATTACTCCGTTCGTAAAAACACTATTATATTATACTATAACAAGTTACTTTATGCCTATACAACAACTACAATTTTGTAATTATTGTTTGTTCAAAACTGCACTACTTATCCACATATACATAAAAAAGAGCGGCTCAAAAATCTTATTGGAATAAATAAGATTGTATCCCCGCATCGTCCACAATGACTAAAGTTCAAAAAGCTTGATACAAGTGCAACTTCAATTCAGTCATCTACTACCAATATAAAAATAAGCCTGAAGCTAATATTATGCTCCAGACTTATTGCTAATGATTCATATCTAAATCTCACTCACGAATTCTGCAAAAGTTTCATCTCTATCAACCTCAAACCTCAAATCTTACTCTACAGGTTTGCCATTTGGATAAACCATCACTTTCAATGAACCGCTTTTGTTTGTACGTGCTTGTTCCATAGCTTGTTGTGCATCTTCTAAATTGTATTCATCTGTAAACATTGAATCTAGATCTGCAGCTGTTGAATTTAACATTTCTACACCCATTTGATATGTGTTGGCATATCTGAAAATACCTACGATGTTAATTTCATGGTTAGCAATAAATGGGATATTTAGGTCGTTTGTTTCTTGTTGTGGTAAACCAACGATAGCAAGTGTACCGCCATTTTTTAATGAACCTAATGCATTTTTTAGTGCTGTCGGATTACCTGCAGTTTCAATGGCGTAGTTTACGCCGTCACCATCTGTGATTTCTTTAATGCGTTCGTTAACGTCTTCTTTTTTAATATCAATTGCGTGTGTCGCACCGAGTTTTAATGCTTCGTCTAAACGGATTTGTTCTAGGTCAGACACGATAATATTAGTCGCACCAAAGGCTTTAGCTGCAACGACAGCCATTAAGCCAACTGGTCCCATACCCATAATGACTACCGTTGAACCTGGCTGAACGTTTGCACGTTTACATGCTTGAATGCCTACTGAAAATGGTTCATTCAATGTTGCTTGTTCGTATGTCATTGAATCAGGAATGTGGAATAAAAAGCCTTCCGGATGGCTAATATATTGACTGAATGCGCCATCGATTGGTGGTGTTGCTAAAAATTCTACGTGTGGGCAAAGATTATATTGTCCTGCTTTACAGTATTCACATTCCCCACATGTTACTCCTGGTTCGATTGCTACTCGGTCACCTACTTTAAATTTAGTTACTGCTGATCCGACGTCTGCAACGATGCCTGCACATTCATGGCCTAAAATAAGTGGTTTTTCTACGACGAATTCTCCTACTCTGCCGTGTTCATAATAGTGAACGTCTGAACCACAAACGCCTACAGCCATAACTTTGACTAAGACATCATGTGGTCCAATTTCTGGTACGTCTACTTCTTTTAATTCCATATCGAAAGGTTTATTAAGTAATGAAATGTTCATTTTTTGTGGTATTTGTTGTGCCATTATAAATTCCTCCTAATTTTGTTCAATTGCTAAAAGTTGGCGTGATAAATCTTTTGTTTGTGCATAAACTTGACGATAAATTTCAAAATACTGTATATAGCGCTGATGATTATCTTCGTTAGGCGTATAAGTGTTACTTGTTTTTATAAACTGCTTCGCGCAATCTTCGAATGAATCGAACCATTCTAGCCCTACTGCTGCCAACATTGCGGCGCCCATGCCTGGCCCTTCTTCATAATTTAATTTACTTACTTTGGTATTAAAGACGTCTGCTTGGAGTTGTAGCCAAAATTCACTTTTAGCACCTCCGCCAATAGAAATGATATGGTCGATTGATTTACCTGCTTGACGCATAAAGACAATCGCTTCATAAAGTGCGTAAGTAATACCTTCAATTGTTGCACGTGCCATTTGTCCTGCTGTCGTTGAACCACTTAAGCCGATAAAGCTACCTCGAACTGTAGCATCGCCGTGTGGTGTACGTTCTCCTTGTATATAGGGTGCATAAATTAATCCATTGGCACCGATATTTGTTTTTGACGCCGCTTCTATCATGTCTTCAAATGAAGTTTCTGGGAATACAGTTTCTTTGAACCAATTTAAACTGTAACCTGCACTTAACGTCACACCCATTGCGTATGCAGTATCGGGTAAAACGTGTTTAAAATAATGAATGTTATGACCGTAATTCAACCCTTCACTATTTTCAGGTGCTAATATTACGCCCGATGTCCCAATGCTACATAGTGTTTGATCTTCATTGATGACACCTGCACCTAACGCGCCACATGCATTATCTGCGCCTCCAGCAAAGACGGCTATTTCTTCTTCCAAACCTAATTCGGTCAATAACGCATCAGTAACTTCGCCAACTCGACAATGAGAAGTTACAAGCGGTGGAAAGATATCGCCTAGTTCAAGGTCGCTCGCGATGTCTTCCGCCCATTCGTTCGTCTCAGGGTCTAATAGTAACGTTCCCGCTGCATCGCTATATTCCATATGCAGTTCACCAGTTAAACGATACCTGACGTAATCTTTAGGTAAGACAAAGACGTCTAACTTGTTCCAGTTATCTGGTTCATGTTGTTTTAGCCATAATAATTTTGGTAAAGTAAATCCTTCTAAAATAGGATTTTTTAATAATGTATCACCATAACGTTGTGCTAGTTGCTCGCATTGTTCTGTTGTACGTGTGTCATTTCATAAAATAGCATTACGAATGAGGTTGCGTGATTTATCTAGTGGTACAAGACCATGCATTTGTCCTGAAAATGATATGCCTTCGATGCGTTTATCTTGCATCGCTGAATCTTGAGTAATTGCTGTGATGGTTTTTTTAGTAGCTTCAAACCATGCCTCTGGATCTTGTTCATTATATCCCGGGAAATTTTGTATAAGTTCTAACGGTTCACTTACGGTAGTAATAACTTCACCTTGTTTATTGACTGCTATAGTTTTAACTGAACTCGTTCCTAAATCGATACCTAATACGACGTTTTCCATTATATCCCTCTTATCTTAACTATTAATTTGCTGTGTACGTTCATCGTGACGGATATGAGACAATTCTCCGCGTTGTTTATCAATACTTGGTTGATAAACTTTAATGAAGTACGTAATGATTGCACCTATAAAGTAACATATTGTGCATATAGTTATGTCATTTAACCCATTAATATTTCTCAAATTAAAACATTCACCTAACAAAAAAAGCGAAGCATAATTCCTATGCTTCGCTCTTATTACAAACTATTCTTCGATGATTTTAGGGCTTTGGCTAACCGCTTCGACGTAATATGTTTTCGTCTTGTTTTGACCTTTATGTTTCACTTTAATTTCCCAGTTACCTTCTAATACTTGGACGTTCGGTTCTTTTACGACCGTGTAGTATCCGAGTCTTACTTGGGTCACTTCGTCTTTATGTTTCAGATAACGGTTATAATATAAAGATTCGATGGCTGATCTTGCGCTGATGACTTGTTTCTTTTCGTTGTTTTCGCCTTTGGATGGTTTGATAGTCTCCATGGCTGTTTGTTTATATTTTGTTGCTTGTTTATGTTTGTTTAAATCAAACGTCAGCTGCGCCTTATTATTATTCATAATTGGAAAAGCGTTATACGTTTGTTCAAGGATAACTTTGTCATCTGTTACATCGCTCATCGCGTAACTATCACCTTTATATACGTTATCTTTAATATAATTTTTCAAGTTAGTGAAACTGTCTTTACTCACGCTAATATGATGGTCTAAGTCAGACTTAGCGATATCACCATTTGCATCACTCTCTACGCCTTTTTTATTTTTGGCATAGTCTGTGAAGTCTTTTGTACGAGCGGTTATAAGTTGCATTTTAACGCCTTTCACACTCTGAAGATTATTAGGTATAGTGATCTCTTCTTGTTTAAAATTCACTTTGTTGTCGCTATCACTTTCGCTAATGTGGGATTTATTAACTTTATCGATATAAATAATGATTAAGCTAATATTTACTAGAATAAATACGAAGATAAATAATGTTTTTGCACGTTTCCAGTTCATTTATTCTAGCCCCCCATTTTTAGAGTATGGATGCCATTTGCCGTTATATTCAACATACCATTGTGGTTTAAACTCACTGTTACGTTGAATTTCGATGTCTTTATTATCTGGTTTATCGTTCATCGTATAACCGAGCGCGATATTCGTTACTTTTTCAAAATCCAGTTGTGGATTATTGGCTAAGGAAGCACGAACTTCTTCGGCACCTGGTAGTGAAGTTTCACTATCGCCACCACTATCAATTGTAACGTTTGTTTTTAATAACGCTCTTGCGTAACCGAATATGCCTTTTTTACCCCAAGCTACTTTTATTTGGTTTAAATTATCTGTGTTGAATGTTGGGCGTCCATTTAAGAATAATTGATATGTTAATTCTCCTGTGTCGTTGTCGGTACTGAACAATCTAAAGTCATCAGTAAATCCGCCATGACCATTGATATAATTAAATGTACTCGGTATTGTTTCTTTCATGTTTTTCGTCTTGTCTTCATCTTCAGACAAGTTAGTGTAACGGTACTTTTCTGATTGATCATTATAGTTTGCTACACCAGTGTTGTTGTTGTAAGTCGTCGTGCCGTTATTAGCGCTTCGTACAACGACAGAATCATTAAATAAAATTGAGTTCATTGCATCTACACTAATACGGTTATAAATCGTACGATACGTTTTTAATTTTTTAGGCTTTTCTGGCGCAAAAATATGCGTAGCTTTATCGATAGTGTCTTTATTCGTGATAATGTCTGAATATGGGCGCATCGCCTTATCACTTTCTTCTAATGCTTGTGCCATCTTAGAGCTTTTAGCCGTCGTTGTCATACGAACGACTTCGTGTCTATCTTTACTAATCGCATATAATTTTAATTTGCCGTTATGATCTTTATCAATCAGTAAGCGGTTGAAATTAAAATGATTGGGTACTTTCGCGTTAATATTTAATACTTGGCCTAAATATGTCGCTAAAGGCATTTGATACGTAAAATCAAGCACAACAAAATCATTGCTTAAATCAGGAATAATTAAGTTATGCTGACTGTGCATACGTTCAGAATGAGTTACACGTTGGTCTTTTAACGGTTTAGTCAATGCTTTTACATTGCTTTTCGTCGCATCCATACCTTCCGTCTTATCCCCATTAGAATGGATAATTTGATATGGCGTAATTACTTGTGGCATGCCACCTTTTAAAGGCTTACCAATCGTATTCGTATGTTTATCTTTATTGTCATGACTATTAACGTTTGCTAAATCAGGTGAAAAGTTCCACGTCATATATGTTAGAACAGCACTCATTAGGACAAGTAGTGTCAGGATAATCGTTTTAAATAACTCTTTACTCCGCATCCCAATCACCATCTTCGATTACTTCACAAGGAAGTGTAATAAAGATTGACGTACCTTGGCCTTCAACACTGTTCGCCCATATACGACCATTATGTGCCTCGACAATTTCTTTTGAAATCGCAAGACCTAAACCAGTACCACCCATTTTACGTGTACGCGCTTTGTCTACACGATAGAAACGATCGAATATTTTATCTACTTTATTAATAGGAATACCGATACCGTTATCTTTAATACGAATCGTCATACGATTATAAAGTGCGTTTTGTTTCACGTGGAACTCGACACGTTTATCACCACGAGAATATTTCATTGCATTGGTAATAACGTTATCAAATACTTGTGTCATCTTATCTGGATCGATTTCAGTAAAGATTGTTTCATTTGGAATTTCACGTACAAATGAAGTATCTTTTGCTGCCATCTCATGTCGATTAATTATCTTATTAATAAACATGTTAAAGTCGACGATTTCTTTCGTAATTTGGTCAGATTCATTGTCCATTTTAGACAGTTGTAACAAGTCATTAACGAGTCGAATCATACGTTCTGTTTCTTCTCTCGTTACGTTTAAGAATTGAGGTGCGAGATCATCGTCTTTCCATGCGCCTTCTTCTAATGCTTCGATATAACTATTCATAGAAGTTAATGGTGTACGTAATTCGTGAGATACATTGGCTACGAATTCACGACGTTCACGTTCAACTTGTTGTTGTTCAGTTACGTCATGAAGCACGGCAATATAACCTGTCACGAAGCCCGTTTCTTGGACGATCGTACTAAAGCTCACTCGGGCAATGATGCCTTCCGCTTCGTTAATATCTAATAAGAAGCTATCGTTACTTTCTTGAATTTCGTCGAGTGAGAAATCTTCTTCTAACCCTAAAACGTTCAACATAAAGTAACCTGTAATATCTTCTTTAGTCGTACCCATCATTTTTAATGCCATGTCATTGACGATACGTATACGACCACGTCTATCTGTGGCAATAATACCATCACTCATATGCGTAATAACGGAGTCCAATCGCCTTTTTTCACTTTCGGTATTAGCTTGTGCCTCTTGCACTCGCTTGGATAAGTTATTAAACGCTAAGGCGAGTTCACCGATTTCGTCATTACCATATATTTTCACACGTTGTGTATAGTTACCTTTAGACATCTCTACCGTTTGGTTACGCATATCCGTAATTGGCTTCGTAATTGTTCGGGCAATAAAGAAACCAAGAATAACCGTAATTAATAACGATATACCTGTACCAATGATAAAGATTTGGTTAATGTTACTTAATTGATTATAAACGTCGTTAATGTCTGCTTCTATGTAAATGACACCGATAGTGCCTTTAGACGTTTTGACCGGCAAATTATACACCCACATACGTTGCTTACCATTTCCATAGTCTTTCAACATCGTATGGCTGTTTGCTTCACCGAGTGATAACGCTTTTTGAATAGAGTTATCGTTCACTTTTTGATTTATTAGACTACGGGTAGACTGCTTAGACGTAGCCATAATGATTTGATCCTTATCAATGAACCGAATTTCTCCAATTTCTTGACGGTTGGCATACTCATTTAACAAGTTTTGGACTTCTTTCTGTGCATTGACAGAATCATCATCATCGTAGACTTTTTCTATATTAATTTCGATTTGTTTCGCATATTGTGAAATATTATTTTTAAATGTTTGTGTTAATTCTTTTTCTAGACTATTGGTAAAATACAAACCGATGATTTGCATACCGATAACGATTAACAATACATAGACAATAACAAGCTTCGTGTGTAAGGATTGAAAATGTTTCAGCCATTTCATTAATTATAGGCCTCTATTCGTGTTGTTGGAGGAAATATCCAACGCCACGACGTGTCACAATGTACTCTGGATGTGATGGATCGTCCTCGATTTTTTCACGTAAACGACGGATTGTTACGTCTACTGTACGTACGTCACCAAAATAGTCATAGCCCCAAACAGTTTGTAATAAATGTTCACGTGTCATTACTTGACCCATATGTTTTGATAAATAATGGAATAATTCAAATTCACGGTGTGTTAACTCGATGTCTTCACCACGTTTTTTAATTGAATACGCATCTGGATATATCGTAATATCTTTGATAACAATTTCATTTGTTTCATCATTAACCTCTTGCGCAGGTTGTGAATAATGACGACGTAAGTTTGCTTTCACACGTGCAATTAATTCACGTGTACTAAACGGTTTCGTCACGTAGTCATCTGCACCCAACTCTAGACCTAAAACTTTATCAATTTCAGAGTCTTTCGCAGTTAACATAATGATTGGCATTTCGAATTTTTTACGTACTTCACGACAAACTTCCATACCATCACGGCCTGGTAACATAATGTCTAACAGTACAATATCTGGTTCTTCATCATATATTAAGTCTACCGCATCATTACCATCGTAAGCGCAATATACTTCGTAACCTTCTTTTTTTAAGTTGAATTCTAGAATATCAGCAATTGGTTTTTCATCATCGACTACAACAACTTTTCTAGCCATATATATAGACCTCA
The DNA here is from genome assembly GCF_003019255.1 of Staphylococcus kloosii. Classification (NCBI taxonomy): domain Bacteria; kingdom Bacillati; phylum Bacillota; class Bacilli; order Caryophanales; family Staphylococcaceae; genus Staphylococcus; species Staphylococcus kloosii. The sequence goes on along the minus strand of NZ_CP027846.1, from coordinate 306,271 downwards.
TTTCTCAATTGTGTAATTATTTTTCTTTGTCTACACATTACTCTATTATATAATTTACCATTTATGACGTGCTAATTCTATTTATACAAACAAAAAAGTAAATTTATAGATTATATAATAATAGCATTACATGTTTCATTTCTAAACTATTTTGTAAATTATTGCAAATTTACCATACATATTTATGCTTAATCGTGTTATAAATATGCTTGTTTATTAAAAAAGTATAAAAAAATGCCCATCCTATTGGATGGGCATATACGGTCTCGACGGGAATCGAACCCGCGATCTCCTGCGTGACAGGCAGGCGTGTTAACCGCTACACTACGAGACCAAAAAATGGTGACTCCTACGGGACTCGAACCCGTGTTACCGCCGTGAAAGGGCGGTGTCTTAACCGCTTGACCAAGGAGCCTGTCGTAAGCACAAAAATAATTATAGCAACTCTCATGAATGATGACAAGCTATTTTTTTAATTTTTTTCTTTAAATTTTTCATAATCATAAATGGTGTAACATAGTACAATTTTTAACTACTATTTAAACCCGTTAAAATGAAAAAATAATGCTTTACGACTTTGTCCTTGCTTTTACCCATAAAATATTTTAGGCTAAAACACTTTATAATGTTCTAGCCTAAGCAGATATATTAATTAGTACCTATATGTGTACCTAATTGAGTTTGCGTTACATAGCCATCTTTAACGATAAAACGTATATTATTACCTTTTAATGAATAGTCGATTTGACGACTGCCATTTTTTAATTTTACAACTTTACCGTTACCGTAATGTTTCATTAAAGCTTTTTCTGAAACAGATTTTTTAGCTACTGGGAATGTTACTTGTATTGCTTTATGTTTTTCAAAAGTATTAATTTTTTGATCATAAACCGTTTTTTGTTTTGCTATTTTTTGATATTTCTCGGCACTTGGTGTGTCAGCATAAATATGATAACCATTAATTGTAACGTTGTGTGCTTTTACTGCATTTATGAAGTTTTTATCTAAAATGAAATTACTGTGCTTACCTATTGTACCTGTGTAATGATAGTAAGGTTTTGTTGCTGCGTGAATTTCATTGTTTGGTAATTGTGAACTTACTGCGGTACTAAAAAGTGTTGTTGCTACTAATCCTGTCGCAATGCTAATTTTTGATAGTTTATTCATGGGTATATCTCCTTTAAGTTAAGTAGTTACTCCATTATATTACGTTTACTTTATATAAATATCAATTAATATTGTGCTAAACAACAAAAGATACATCTTTAGTAGTATAAGATATACTTACCTAATAAATCATATATTTAAAGTTTTTATTTCGCTTAATGAGTTATTTTATTTTCTAAATAACTCCATCTATTTACGAATTGTTCATGAAATTAGTCTCGCTTAAAATATCCATATACATATTTATAGGAGGTAAATTGTGGAATTAAAACATTTAAACTTAACAGTCGAAGTAGTAGCAACGACGCGCGATTTCTTTATAACTTATTTTGATTTTGAGATGAAAACAGAAAAAGGCGGCAATCCAGAGGTTTTAGTAAGCCCAGAAGGTTTTATCTTAACATTAATGCAAGGCAAGGATGTCACATATCCTAAAACCTTCCATATTGGTTTCCCTCAACCTACCACGTCAGATGTTGACCGTATACATGATCGTATTAAAGCAGATGGTTATAAAGTACCATCTCCTAAACAAACACCTCATGGCTATATTTTTTACATTAAAGCACCTGGTAATTTTATGATTGAAGTGCTATCACATTAAACGTACGGTAGTCTCCCTACCGACAAACTTCTGACTGACCTAATGGCAGAGGTTTATTTTATGTGTTTAGTAAATTTAACTTTGAAATAGAAATTAATAAAATTAAAATCTTTTTTGTTTTCAATGACATTTGATAAAATTATCTAATATTACATCATAGGAGGCATTATCAATGGCAAAAGTTTTATTCATAAATACCGGTTCAGAAGGTCACATTAATCCCACTATTGCGTTATGTAAGGCGTTAGTAGAACGAGGCGAAGAAGTAGTCTATTATATGGGGGATCAATACGTAGATAAATTCAAAGATACAGGCGTCGAAATTCGTACTATCTCCACTGATAAATTAGTTTCGGCTTTCACTTCTTTTGGCTTAACTCATTTATTTCATGTTATCAATGGTTTATTAAAAACTGCAGATGTCATTATCCCTCAAATTTTAGAAGAAACTAAAGACGAGCATTACGATTATTTAATTTATGATTCAATGTTCAGTTGTGGCTATTTAATCGCTCAAAAATTCAATATCCCTACTGTGTCAGCAATTACTTCGTTTGCTAAAACTAAACCTATGTTTGATAGTTTTGCTAATTTCATGGCTTCACAATTAGAACAAGATGAACTAGAATCTGCCAATCTTGTCTTCGATACATTAAAAGAACATGTCGAACAAACATACGACGTAAAAGTTCCGTCACGACATGAAGTTATGAATAACCCTGGCGATTTTAATATTTCATTCGTCACAAAAGGTTTCCAACTCGAATATGACGCCTTCGACAGTACTAAATTTAATTTTGTAGGACCTTCAGTATTACCACCTAAGCCTTCAGGTTTTATGGATAATGTGAATACAAACCGTCCACTTATTTACGTCTCTTTAGGCACAGTATTCAATCAGAATGTAGCCTTTTTCAACAAATGTTTCTCTGCGCTAGCAAACATTGATGCGACGGTAATTGTGTCTATTGGCAAAACAAATAAAGCCGAAGATTTCGATACCATACCGGACAACGTTATTATTAAAGACTATGTACCTCAAGTTGAAGTGTTACAGCATGCCGACCTTTTCTTAACACACGCAGGTATGAACAGTACAAACGAAGCAATTATGTTAAATGTACCGTTACTCGCTTTCCCACAAAGTGCTGATCAACCAGTCGTCGCGCATCAAATAGAACATTTAAAAATAGGACAGCAACTAGATGCAAATGTAATTACAGCCGAACAGTTAGCAAACACTGTCAAAGACATGTTAGCGCATCGACAAACTTATCAACAAAACATTGAACAAGTAAAAAATGTGCAAACTCATACACAACCTGGCTATGAGGTAGGCGCACAAGCTATTTTAGACTTCCGTGACAAACAATACCAATAACATAATAAAACCCTGTAGATGCGTCGTTAAACGTCATTTACAGGGTTCTTTTTATTAATTAAAACTTATTTTTCCCAAAGTGGTTGAATTAAGTTTGTTTGATTACGGTCTGGGCCAACAGAGAAAATTGAAATGCGTACGTTACATAATTCAGAAATACGTTCTAAATAGTTACGTGCATTATCAGGGAGTTCGTCTAAAGTACGACAGCTTGTAACGTCTTCAGTCCAACCTGGCAATTCTTCAAAAATTGGTTTGCAACGTTGTAACTCATTTAAATTAGCTGGATATTCAGTGATTTCTTTACCATCTAATTCATAAGCTGTACAAATCTTAACTGTATCTAAACCTGTTAAGACATCGATTGAGTTAATTGAAAGGTCAGTAATACCACTTGCACGACGAGAATGACGTAATACTACTGAGTCAAACCAGCCTACACGACGAGGACGTCCTGTAGTCGTACCATATTCACGACCAACTTCACGGATATGTTCACCATCAGCATCAAATAATTCTGTAGGGAATGGACCATCGCCTACACGAGAAGTATATGCTTTACATACACCAATAACTTTAGATACGAATGTAGGGCCAACACCGCCACCAACAGTAACGTTACCAGCAACTGGGTTACTAGAAGTTACGAATGGGTATGTACCATGGTCGATATCTAACATTACACCTTGTGCACCTTCGAACAACACTTTTTCGTCAGCTACGAATGCATCGTCTAACACTTTAGCTGTGTCAGTAACGTAAGGCGCTAAACGTTGACCTGCTGCATAATATTCTTCAAAGATTTCATCAAATGATGGGCATTCTTTACCGAACATACCTTTGAAATATGCATCTTTATATTCAATATTTTCTTTCAAACGTGCTTCAAACGTTTCTTTATTTAATAAATCTGCGACACGGATACCAATACGTTGCGCTTTATCTACATAAGCTGGACCGATACCTTTTTTAGTTGTGCCTATTTTGTTATCTCCACGGCGCTCCTCTTCATACTCATCTTGTTTTAAATGATAAGGTAAAATAACTTGCGCACGATTTGAAATACGTAAATTATCAGTAGAAACTCCTCTGTCATTAAGGCCATCTAATTCTTTCAATAATGCAACTGGATCCACTACTACACCGTTACCGATAACTGCTAATTTGTCTTTGTAAAAAATACCAGACGGTACTAAGTGTAATTTATAAGTTTCTCCATCGAACTTAATTGTGTGACCTGCGTTATTTCCACCTGAAAATCGTGCAATAACATCTGCTTGTTCTGCTAAGAAATCTGTAATTTTACCTTTACCTTCGTCTCCCCATTGTGTCCCAACGACTACGATTGATGACATATGAGCACCTCCAAGTTTTTCTCGTTTAACCATTAAGTATTCTACCAATAGAATGATGATAATGCAAACAAAAATCGAACATTAAAATTGCACACATTTTAAAAAATTACTGAAAGTTATAACATCAATTCATTAACCAAAAGCGTTGATTTATCAGTGTTCAGACACAATATAAGTGAAATCTTCGATACATACTTCCATATCAAACGTATCTCCAAATGTAATTAAAAACCGTACAATAAAACGTAGAACATCTTTATTGTACGGAAAAATATTTTTTATTTAATTATCCAAAATCTGCATGGGCATAATCTATATCAGTGAATTTATTGTATTGTTTCATGAAATGTAATTTTACTGTACCTGTCGGGCCGTTACGTTGTTTTGCAATTATAATTTCAATTTCACCGTTCTCATCGTTCATTTGAGGTTCAAATCCTGCATCATCGTCGTCTTCATCTTCTTCACCGCGATTGTAATAGTCATCACGATATAAGAAAGCAACGATATCAGCATCTTGCTCGATTGAACCAGATTCACGAATATCACTCATCATTGGTCGCTTATCTTGACGTTGTTCCACGCCACGCGATAACTGACTCAATGCAATAACAGGACATTCTAGTTCTCTAGCAATCGCTTTTAGCGTACGTGATATTTCAGATACTTCTTGTTGACGGTTATCTGAAAAACGTGAACCACTACCTTGAATAAGTTGTAGATAGTCAATAACAATCATATCTAATCCGTGTTCTTGTTTTAAGCGACGACATTTAGAACGAATATCAGTAATTCGTATACCCGGCGTATCATCAATAAATATTTTGGTACGTGATAATTTACCTACTGCAATCGTAAATCTATTCCAATCTTCTTCCGTCATTGTACCTGTACGTAGACGGTTAGAATCCACATTACCCGAACTACAAATCATACGTGTCGCTAGTTGGTCTGCACCCATCTCGAGAGAGAAGATACCAACTGAAAAATGATCTTCATGTGTCGCTACTTTTTGCGCAATATTAAGAGCGAAGGCAGTCTTACCAACAGAAGGACGTGCCGCTAAAATGATTAAATCATTACGGTTAAATCCTGCCGTCATTTGGTCTAAATCTCGGTACCCAGTAGGTATACCTGGGGTTTGTCCGCTATTTTGGTCAAGTAATTCTGCATTTTCGTAAACATCACCTAAGACGTCTCTAATATCTTTAAAGCCATCGCTTTCACGTGTGGAAGATAGTTCAAGAATACGACGTTCAGCATCGTTAAGTATTGTATCTAATTCAAGTTCATCATTGTAACCATCATTTGCAATACTATCTGCAGCTTGGATTAATTTACGTTTTAAAGCATGTTTAAAAACAATGTCCGTATAATATTGTACGTTTCGCGTTGTCGGTACATTATTAGATAGCTCTGCTAAGTATTGTGGTCCACCCGCTTCACTCAAGCGACCTTCTTGTGACAATTGATCCATTATAGTGACAACATCGATTTCTTTATTATCTTCGTTGAGATTCATCATCGCACGGAAGATATGTTGATGTGCACCCCTATAAAATGACTCAGGAAGTAATACTTCCTGAGTTGAGTTTACTAATTCTGGATCAATGATAATGGCACCTAAGACAGATTGTTCAGCCTCATTACTATGGGGCATTTGATTTTGTTCATACATTCCATCCATGTCGATTACACCTCATATTTCAATCCATAATTATTGTTCAATTGTGTGTACACGAATAGTACCTTCGACTTCTTTATCTAGTTTGACCGGTACATTTGTATAACCCAATGCATGGATACCGCTTGGTAAATCCATTTTACGTTTATCAATTTTAATATCATGTTGCTCTTGTAGAGCTTGTGCAATTTGTTTCGTACTTACTGAACCAAATAATTTGCCACCTTCACCAGTTTTAGCTGAAACTTCTACTTCAAGGTCGGCTAATTTTGATTTAAGTTGTTTCGCTTCATCGATTTCTTTTTGACGTTCTGCTTTAGCTGCTTTTTCTTGTTGTTCTAATTGTTTAAGATTTCCTGGTGTCGCTTCGACAGCTAATTTATTTTTTAAAAGGTAGTTATTAGCATAACCTACTGGTACGTCTTTGACTTCACCTTTATTACCTTTACCTTTAACGTTTTGTGTGAATATTACTTTCATCAATTTTCACTCCTACTCATTTGTTCTGTTATTGCTTGTTGTAATTGTTCGATCGCTTCTTCGACCGTAACATCTTTAAGTTGTGTGGCAGCATTTGTTAAATGGCCACCGCCACCGAGTGCTTCCATAGTTAGTTGCACGTTAACTGCTCCTAGTGAGCGGGCAGACATACCAACAAGTGAATCTTCTCTTCTAGCGACAACGTAAGATGCCTCTACACCATCTAAACTTAACAGCTCATCTGCAGCTTGTGCAACTGTAACAGGATGGTATATTTTGTCGTCTGGACCATGAGCTATGGCAACACCGTTATCTTGTAATTCTACCGTACGGATTAATTCTGTACGGTTAATATACGTATCGATATCATCTTTCAAGAAGTGTTGCGTTAAAATTGTGTCGGCACCGTGTGCACGTAAATAACTTGCGGCATCAAATGTTCTTGAACCCGTACGTAAAGTAAAGTTACGTGTATCAACGATAATACCTGCGAACATTACTGTAGATTCTAAACGTGTTAAACGTTGTTCTGTTGGTTGATATTCTAGTAATTCTGTCACAAGTTCAGCCGTTGAACTAGCATATGGTTCCATATAAACAAGTAACGGGCTAGAGATAAAGCTTTCACCACGTCTATGGTGGTCAATGACTACTTTTCTATTGGCTTTGTTTAAAATATCTTCATCTATAACCATTTCAGGCTTATGCGTATCGACAATAACGACAGTCGTTCTTGATGTCATATTGTCCCATGCCTCTTCGGAACTAATAAAACGTTCTTTTAATTCAGGTTTTTCATCGATAGAATCCATTACACGACGTAATGTTGGGTCGATGTCTGAATCATTTAACACGATATGCGCATCTAAGTTATTCATCATTGCAAAACGAGAAACCCCGATTGCTGCACCAATGGCATCTAAATCAGGACGTTTATGTCCCATGATAATAACTTTATCGCCTTCCATAAGTATATCTTTTAATGCGTGAGAAATTACGCGCGCTCTTACACGTGTACGTTTTTCCATTGGGTCAGTCTTACCGCCATAGAAACGTACATTACCATTTTGGTTTTTAATCGCAACTTGGTCACCACCACGACCTAAGGCTAAATCTAGTCCTGATTGTGATAATTCACCAAGATCAATTAAACTATCAGAACCTTCACCTACACCTATACTTAATGTAAGTTGTGCTCTGTAACCAACACTTTTTTCTCTTAACTGACTTAAAATATCAAAGTTTGCATCTTCAATTTCATCTAATATATGTTGGTTTAAATACGCGACGAATTGATCTGTACTATAACGCTTAAAGTAAATGTCATATTCAGATGCCCAACGACTGATAACTCGGGTTACCATTGAGTTAATTTCTGAACGTTGCGTATCGTTCATGTTTTGTGTGATTTCATCATAGTTATCTAAAAATAACGTTGCAATAATTGGTTTCGAATCATTATATAATTCATTAATACGGACTTCTTCTGTAATATCGAAGAAATATAAAATATGCTCTTTTTCAGAATATCTTACGCGATAGTGATAATTTCTATCTTCTATATCAATTTCTTCAGTTTTTTCTAATTGCTTTAATATATTTGGATAAACTTCATTTACTGGATCAGAGATTACATTGCGATCCAAACGTTCTGACATAAATTGGTTCATCCACTCAATATTTTCGTTTTCATCAATAACTACCATACCAATTGGTAAATTTTTAATTGCTCGATTACTACCGGCTGATATGTGTCCACTTAAATTATCGACGTAGTTGTCCATCTTTTGTAAAGCTTGCCTTACCATTAAAGCAGCAATAATAATTACGACTATCAAAATCGCAGTAGCGATGCCGGCAATGAGTTGGTTAAAAATAAACCATACTGCGACTAAAACTAATGCCGTAATTGCCATAATGATAAATGGTAAAACTAATGCTTTTTTAGTGGATTGACGGTTCATTTTGTCCACCTCACATTATTTTTTAATGATACCTTTTAAGTTAAATGCTAAATCAATAAACCCTATTAAAACGACAATATGTGTAAATGGCGTTAAAATTGTCCCAATGACCATTAACACTACTGTTAAAGCTGTTGGCATGCCTTTCGCTTTGCCAAAGAAATGTATTAAACTTAAACCTTGCAAATACATACATAATGATAACACAATTTCAAAATTCAATACGATACTTTGGAAAGTACCCGCTTTAGACGCAAACATAACACAGAGCAGTGTAATAACGTATAAAATAAGTAAAACTTTATTCATTTGCCATGCAAATAACGGTTTAAATACTGGTGTTGCTACTTTAAATTTGCGTAATATTGGAAATGTAATAATTAGGTTAATTAAGATAAGTAGAAATATCGTTATAATAACGTAGCTAGGTAGTTGAACTGCAAATTGACGGAGACCTTCCCCTATCGTATTTTCGTAGCCATTCTGCACACCACTCTCTTCAATTGCTTGTAGCATTTGAGTTCTTAGTGGTTTTATTAGCGTATCTACTGTTGGTATTTTATTAAGCGCTTGTAAAATCATAAAAGCGACCAATGAGATGATACTGATAAATGTTGTAGTTACGTATAGAATACGTTCTTTTGATGTACGTTCTTTTAATAATTGGCCTACTAAAAAACTAACAATTAATATTAAGACCATCGTACTTAATACGAATATATTACCTAACAAAGTGGTTAAAATTACTGTAATTACAGCGGCCAATCCAAAAGATTCTTTAGATTTGTGCCATAGTACAATGCCTGGTATTGTCGCAAACAAGCATAATACAAAACCAAGTGGCGGTAATATATGTAAGACTAAAGCAACGATGATGAGTGAGATAATACTCAAAATAGTAGCTTTAGGTTCAATTTTTGAAAACAAATTTTGCCACTCCCATACTTTTTGACTGTATTACTATTCTAACCTCTTTAGAAATTTTATACAATTATTGATAATTTCGAATGAGCAGGTCAAATTTCATTCATAACGTGACTAGCTTTATTCGCGAATCATCGGTCAAACAAAAAAAGCTCTAAGTCTACTTATAACAGTAAACTCAGAGCTTTGCTGTATTTTATTTACGCTTAAATTTAGAAACTTTTAAGAAATGATACAAATTAGGTGCCCAATCGTTAAAGTTAAGTAAAAATCCATCATGGCCTACATTGTCAGGTACGAAGAAGTGACGGTGATATTTAAACCGCTCCCCTACTGCACGTACTAGATCATCGGGATACAATAAATCATCCGTAAAGCCCATCGTTAAAACTTTAGTATCTAAAGATTTAAATACTTCGGTAACGTCCGTACGATCTCTGTCGATATCATGACTATCTAAGACGTCCAGGAGTGTTAAATAACAGTTAAGATTAAAGTTTTCTTTAAATTTATTACCTTGATGTCGTTGATATGCTACGACTTGGTCTGGTGAAAATCGTTTATCATAACTTTTAGATGAACGATACGTTAAAAAGCCTAATTGTCGTGCAATACTCATGCCTTCTTTACCAGCTAACTGAATTGATTGACGTGCAATTTCATTAAATGCACGACTATAAGAGGAAGTCTTATCTGTAGCGGCAAGTATGACTGCCTTCTTCACATCAAATTGTCTATTATATAGCAATTCCATAGCTTGCATGCCACCAAGTGAGCCACCGATTAAGATATCAATGTGGGAAAAACCCAATGCTTTAATCCCAACTTCTAATGCTCGTACAACGTCTCTTAAAGTTAGTTTTGAAGGAAAATCATCATCTATTAATGCAGAACTTGAACCAAATGGACTACCGATAACATTAAAAGTTAGAAATTGGTAATCATTAATTGGCATATAACCTCCATCAATAATTTCGCGCCACCAGCCATGATCCTCGTCCGTTCCATACGTCACATGGTTACCTGTCAGAGCATGACATACTAACACGAGCGGTTGACCTTTGAAGCCTACATGTTCATAACGTAATTTTAAATTTGATATTGTTTCCCCTGATTCTGTTTCAAACGGTCCTAATTCTAACGTGTCCACAGTATAATTTGTCATGTTCGACCTCCTACTAACTTAAAAACCTTCTTACTCGATATAAGTAAGAAGGTTACTGGTTACTTATCATTCGAATATCTTCGTTGGTTTTAGCACCGTACTCTATAGCCGGTTGCTGAAGCATCTATGGGCCAAGTCCCTTAGCTTCTCAAAATAAGATTTGATTTAATTTATTAGATTTATTTTTCGAAACACCCATACTATAGATGTCGAAATTTTCTATTAATTTCATTCTAACGAATAACGCTTACTACTTCAATGCTTAACATTAAAATAGTAAACGTATAAGCGCCATTATAAAAATACCGGCAACTATAGTTATTGTGAGACTTTTAGATATAAATGCCACTAATACAGTTGGAATGATTGTTACTAAAAATGGAATATTAATAGTATAACCAAATTTACCACTGTGTTGTTCGATAACGCCATCGATAATCAGTGCAGTAAACAATGTAATTGGGATAAACGATAACCATTTTACGACTTTTTCTGATAAATGAACACGTGTAATCAACATAAATGGTACTACCCTAGTTAACCACGTGACCACACCACATAACACGATGATGCTTAGCATATGTATCGTCATACTCATTTGGTCATCACCACCCCTAATGTAGCCGCAAGTACCGAAGATAAAATAATTGCTACGTATGTAGGCATAAATAAACTAAATAAAAACATCATTACAATGACACAAACAATCAATACGATATAAGTCATAATTTGAGAACGTTGTACCGTTTCAAATTGTGAAATTGCTAAAAAGATAAACATACCAGTAATAGCAAAATCTAAACCGAGTGCATCTGGGTTGTGGATATATTTACCGAAAATAGCGCCAACAATACACGATACAGTCCAAAATAAATATGCCGTTAAATTAAGTCCATGTAACCAACGATCATTTATCTGTTCACCTTTTAAGTGAGGTGTTATAGCAACTCCAAATGTTTCGTCAGTAACTAACGTTGCTAACCCTAAACGATTAAGCCAACCGTAATTTTTATATTGGGGAGCTAAGGTCATACTTAATAAAAACATCCTTGAATTAACTATAAAAGTCGTTAATACAATTGCAGTTATAGGTGTTCCAGCAATCACTAAACTACAAATAATAAATTGTGCTGCACCGGCATAAACGAGTAAGCATAATAAAATTATTTCTATAAGACTAAACTTAGATGCTACCGCAACGATGCCAAAAGAAAGTCCCACACCTGCATAACCTAATAATGTAGGTACGCATTCTTTAACACCTTGCCTAAATGTTAAATGCGAAGCCATATACTACCCCTCCCCTGCCTGTAAGCATATTATTGATAGTCTAATACAGAATATTTAAGCGAGCAATAAGGTAAGTCTACCGTTTGTCTGATGTAAGACAAACGGTAGACTAAAACCTACTATATTTTAGCCTCCCCTACCCTATTAAAAAGCGTTCCATCTCGTAGACAGAACGCTTGTAATAGCTATAATATATTATTATTTAACTACTGGACCTATTTTAGTTTTGCCACCCATAAATGGTACAAGTGCTTCAGGAATTGTAATTGAGCCATCTTCATTTTGATAATTTTCAACGATAGCTGCGAAAGTACGACCTACCGCTAACCCACTACCATTTAATGTGTGAACTAATTCTGGCTTAGATGCTTTATCTCTTTTGAAGCGGATATTTGCACGACGTGCTTGGAAATCAGTAACGTTTGAACAAGAACTTATTTCTTTATAATCATCATAGCTTGGTAACCAAACTTCTAAATCATAAGTTTTACTTGCACCGAAACCGATATCTCCTGTACATAAAATCACACGGCGATAAGGTAATCCTAATTCTTCTAAAATAGCTTCCGCATGAAGCGTCATTTCTTCTAATGCATCCCATGAATCTTCAGGCTTTTCATAACGTACCATTTCTACTTTATCGAATTGGTGTAAACGAATTAAACCTCTTGTATCTCTACCAGCTGAACCCGCTTCACTTCTATAACAAGCAGATTGCGCTGTGAATTTTTCAGGTAAGACATCAGGACCAATAATTTCATTTCTATAATAGTTAGTTAATGGTACCTCAGCTGTTGGAATAGTGTATAGACCTTCTTTTTCGACTTTAAATAAGTCTTCTTCAAACTTAGGTAATTGACCAGTACCGTACATTGATTCTGCATTAACTAATTGTGGTACCATCATTTCAGTATAACCATGTTGAGTCGTATGTTTCGTAACCATATAGTTCATTAATGCACGTTCTAATTGTGCACCTTCACCAGTTAAAAATACGAAGCGTGCACCTGAAACTTTTGCAGCACGTTCAAAATTAACCATTTTTAAGTTTTCTACTATATCCCAGTGAGGTTGAGCTTCAAAATCAAATGTTCTTGGTGTACCCCATCGTTTTAATTCAACATTATCTTCATCTGAATCGCCAACTGGCACATCATCATGAATTAAGTTAGGAATAGTAGCTAAATGATTCGTTAATTGTTCATCGACATCATTTAATTGTTCATCAAGTTGTTTAATCTTATCTCCTAATTCTCTCATTGCAGTGATCGCATCATCCGCATTTTCTTTATTACGTTTTTTCTGAGCAATCTCGCCACTTACTTTATTACGTTCTGCCTTCATTTCTTCAGATTGACTAATTAATTGACGACGTTGTTCATCTAAATTAAGTACCTCATCAACAACACTTTCGCTCATACCACGCTTAGCTACTTTGTCTTTAACTAATTGAGGTTCTGTACGAAACATTCTAATATCTAACATATCGTTCATTCCTTTCGATGTTTATTTGAGTGGAACAAAAAAAGACCACATCCCTAACACAAGGGACGTGGTCACGCGTTGCCACCCTATTTAACAGCCTAATTAAGACTGCGCTCTCACTAAAATAACGGTTAAACCGATTGTTCTCAAATATAGGTAGATTCATTTTAATGCTGATTACTTGTTCGCACCAACCACAAGTTCTCTGATATCAAGCATCTTAAAACTACTTAGCCTATGAACAATGCTTTATTTACTTAAATTAAATATAGCAAATTCAAATGTTATTTTCAAGCAACATTGTTACTCTGATTAAGCATTATAAGCTCTATCACGTAAATGTTGAGCAACCGCTGCAATGTCTTTATGGAATTGTCTATCTTCAGTAATCGTTGGAATGATATGTCTTAATTCATCATATTTCGCACGTGTTTTTGGTGATAATTTTTCAATGTCTTTATGCTCTACTGCTTGTAGCGCAATAATACATTCAATCGCAATTACACTTCTTGTATTTTCAATTATATTATAACCATGACGTGAGGCTATCGTCCCCATTGAAACGTGATCTTCTTGGTTCGCCGAAGATGGTATAGAATCAACACTAGCAGGATGGGCTAATGTTTTATTTTCTGATACTAAACTTGCTGCGGCATATTGCATAATCATTGCGCCACTTTGTAAACCTGGTTGTGGACTTAAAAATGCTGGTAGTCCATTATTCAATTGTGGGTTAACAAGACGTTCTAAACGACGTTCAGCGACGTTACCTAATTCACTTACTCCTATCTTTAAGAAGTCTAAAGCAAAGGCGATAGGTTGCCCATGGAAATTCCCACCAGAAATAACGAGTGTTTCGTCATCTTCATCAAAAATAAGTGGGTTATCGTTTGCTGCATTCATTTCAAATTCTAATTTCTCTTTAACATAGTTAAATACTTGGAAACTAGCACCGTGAATTTGAGGAATACAACGTAAAGAGTAAGCATCTTGCACTCGAATTTCACCCTGTCTCGTTGTTAATTGCGATCCTTCTAACCAGTCCAACATACGTGCCGCTACAGCAGTTTGTTCGTCAAAGTTTCTAACTTTATGTACATTTTCATTATATGCGTCTGTAATACCATTTAAAGCCTGATGCGTTAAAGCAGCAATCCATTCAGCTTGTAGTGCTAAATCTTCCGCTTCAATGTAATTAATGACGCCTTGTGCAGTCATTGCTTGTGTTCCATTAATTAATGCTAGTCCTTCTTTAGCTTGTAACTGTAACGGCTGTCTATTTAAATTACTTAAGACGTGTCTACTATCAACTTCTTCTCCTTGATAGAAAACATTACCTTCTCCAATTAATGCTAAAGCTAAATGTGCTAATGGCGCTAAGTCTCCCGAAGCTCCCAATGAGCCTTGTTGTGGAATGACCGGAATAATACGTTGGTTAATAAAGTAAACAAGTTGGTCGATAAGTTCGACAGTCGTTCCTGAATGTCCTTTTAATAATGTATTTAAACGTAATACCATCATTACTAATGATACTTCTTCTCCAAATGGTTTACCTACACCACAAGCATGTGAGCGGATTAAGTTTGTTTGTAATTGTTCATATTCCCCTTGGTCGATTCTAATATCACTAAATAAACCAAATCCAGTCGTAATACCGTATATTGTTTTTTTATTAGCGATAATATCTTCAACTATTGCACGACTTTGCTTAACACGTTGTAGTGCTTCATCTGTAATCTCTACAGTTTCGTTCTCGTTTAAAAAGTTTTTAATTTGTGCAATCGTTAAATCATTTCCTGTTAATTGTAATACCATTATCCCATCTCCTCTCAATAATTAGCATGCAACTCAAAGTATACGCTTTCATTTTTTGCGTAACAATAGTTATAGCAATAGTCGTAACGTGTTATCAAATTACTGATTTAACAGGCTAAAGCAGGTTATTCACATATATGTAAATTTATTGTACTTATTATTAGATTTTAACTATTGACTTAACGTACTTGCAGGTATATTATTTTCTATTGTATTTAAAATAAAGTAACGACAAATAATGACTAAAACAACGATATTATATAAAATCATTAACTAAAAAAGGAGGTTTCGTAATGGAAACTTTATCATCAGTTAGTATTCCTAAACGTAAAGATGATACTCATAAAGGGGACTACGGTAGAATCTTATTAATTGGTGGGAATGCTAGTTTAGGTGGCGCAATTATTTTAGCGGCTCGTGCGTGTGTTTATAGTGGAAGTGGCTTAATTACAGTAGCTACACACCCTAACAACCATGCAGCACTTCATTCCCGTTGTCCGGAGGCAATGGTAATCGATATTAACGATACTAAAATGCTTACTAAAATGATTGAAAATACAGATTGTATTTTAATCGGACCTGGACTTGGTTGTGATTTCAAAGGAAATAATGCGATTACTTTCCTATTGCAAAACATCCAATCTCATCAAACACTTATTGTTGATGGTGATGCGATTACAATCTTTAGTAAATTAAAACCACAAATCCCTACGTGTCGTGTTATTTTTACGCCACACCAAAAAGAATGGGAACGTTTAAGCGGTATTCCTATTGATGAACAAGAATACGAACGTAACCGTCAAGCTGCAGACGATATAGGCGCAACGATTGTACTTAAAATGCATGGTACCGAAATTTATTTCAGAAACAGTGATTATAAATTACCAATTGGTACACCTGCAATGGCTACAGGCGGTATGGGCGACACGCTTGCTGGTATGATTACAAGCTTCGTTGGACAATTCGATAATATCGAAGAAGCTGTTACAAGTGCTACGTACACACATAGTTATATTGGCGATTCATTAGCTGAATCTATGTATGTTGTACCACCATCAAGATTAATCAGTGAAATTCCACATGCTATGAAAAGATTAGAACAATAATATAAAGTAACGCCTCTAATTTAGTGATTAGAGGCGTTTTATTTATAGTATATCAAGAGGGTAGGTCCTCTAAAATAGATCATATAGCAATCATCTTTATATGAAAAAACCTAGCAAATTAAGATAATCTGCTAGGCTTTTTTAAATTTATTATGTTATTTATTCTTCTGTGTCATCGTCGTTATCTGCATTGTCGATATCTTCATTAACGCGATCCATAAAGTCTTGTCTTAACTCTTTAGGTTCGTTGTCTTCTTCTTCACCTTCTGTATGAATTGCGTTACCAGGTGTGTCGTCTTCAACTACAGTTTCAGTTTCATTTAATGCTTGAGTTTCATCAGCGTCTGTAGTTTCTATGCTTTCTTCTGCTTTAGCTGTTTCTTCTTCTTCGTCAACTTTAGCAACAGTAGAAACAAATTGATTGTCTCCAAGACGTATTAGACGAACACCTTGTGCCGCTCTACCGTTTTGTGAAATATCATGAACATCAATTCTAATAATTACACCAGAATTAGTTACAACCATCAAGTCTTCACTACCAGATACAGTTGTGATACAAACGATATCACCGTTACGTTCTGTTATTGTGGCTGTCTTGATACCTTTACCACCACGATTTGATAATCTATATTCACTTACTGGCGTACGTTTACCATAACCATTTTTAGTTACAACAAGTACTTCATCTTCACTTTCAGAGTGCGCAACGTCTAAGCCAACGACTTGGTCGCCTTCACGTATTGTAATACCTTTCACACCTGCTGCCGTTCTACCAAGTGGTCTTAATGACTGTTCTTGGAAACGTATTAATGATGCGTGCGCAGTACCAATAAGCACATCTTGAGAACCATCTGTGAGACGTACCGCAATTAGTTCGTCCTCATCTTTGAAACCAATCGCAATTTTACCGTTCTTATTAATGTGAGAGAAGTTATTTAATCTTGAACGTTTGATAATACCTTTCTTCGTTGCAAAGATTAAGAAGTTATCTTCACGCTCTAAATCTTTAACGGCTATCATCGTACTGATGCTTTCATCGTTATCTAATTCAATAGCATTAACGACTGGTATACCTTTAGATTGACGTGAAAGCTCTGGCACTTCATAACCTTTCAATTTATACACGCGACCTTTATTCGTAAAGAATAGGACGTTATCGTGAGTACTTAACGTTACAAGTTGGCTTACGAAGTCTTCTTCTAACGTATTCATACCTTGAACACCACGACCACCTCGGTGTTGAGCACGATATGTAGAAACTGGTAATCGTTTAATATAGTTATTATGACTTAACGTAATAACGATTTGTTCTTCAGGTATTAAATCTTCGTCTTCGATATTGTCGAAGCCGCCTAATTGTATTTCTGTTAGACGATCGTCTCCATAGCGTTCGCGAATATCTATAAGTTCATCTCTTACGATTTGTAATAATTTTTCTTCATCTGCAAGAATTTCTTCTAATTCTTTAATATAAGCTACTAACTCATTATATTCATTTTCAATTTTATCGCGTTCTAATCCTGTTAGACGTCTTAAACGCATATCCAAAATAGCTTGGGCTTGGCGTTCAGTTAATTTGAAACGTTCTTGCAAGCTGTCCATTGCTACTTTGTCAGTTTCTGATTCACGAATTGTCGTGATGATTTCATCGATGTGATCTAATGCGATTCTTAAACCTTCAAGAATATGCGCACGATCTTGTGCTTTTTTCAGGTTGTATTCAGTACGACGTCTTACGACAATTTTTTGATGTTCTAAATATTCTACAAGTGCTTCTTTTAAGTTAATAAGTTTAGGTCTACCATTAACAAGCGCAATCATATTTACACCAAATGATGTTTGTAATGGTGTTTGTTTATATAAGTTGTTAAGAATAACGTTCGCATTGGCGTCTTTTCTAACGTCAATTACGACTCTTACACCTGTACGTAAACTTGTTTCATCACGTAAATCAGTTATACCATCGACTTTTTTATCTCTAGCTAATTCCGCAATTTTTTCAATCATACGTGCTTTGTTAACTTGGTATGGAATCTCTGTAACGACGATTCGTTGACGTCCACCACCGCGTTCTTCTATTTCAGCACGAGAACGCATTTGGATTGAGCCACGGCCTGTTTCGTAAGCTCTGCGGATGCCACTTTTACCCATGATTAACGCGCCAGTTGGGAAATCTGGACCTTGAATATCTTCCATTAACTCGGCAATCGTTACATCAGGATTGTGACTTACTTTTAAGACACCATTGATAACTTCAGTTAAGTTATGAGGTGGGATATTTGTCGCCATACCTACTGCGATACCTGAGGCACCGTTAACAAGTAAGTTAGGGAAACGTGCAGGTAAGACTGACGGCTCCCTTTCATTACCATCATAGTTATCTATAAAATCAATAGTATCTTTATTGATATCACGTAATAATTCAAGCGTTATTTTAGACATACGCGCCTCTGTATAACGCATAGCCGCAGCGCCATCACCATCCATTGAGCCAAAGTTACCTTGGCCATCAACTAAAGGATATCGATAGCTGAAATCCTGAGCCATTCTTACCATAGCTTCGTAAATAGATGAGTCACCGTGAGGGTGATATTTACCCATTACGTCACCAACGATACGTGCTGACTTTTTATATGATTTATCAGGTGTCATACCTTGTTCGTTTAACCCATATAAGATACGACGATGTACTGGTTTCAAACCATCTCTAACGTCTGGTAGGGCACGAGATACGATAACACTCATTGCGTAGTCTAAAAACGACTCTCGCATCTCACTAGTAATATTTCGTTCATTTATTCTTGATTCAGGTACTTCAGCCATCAAGATATCCTCCTTCAAAAAATCAGTTCATTGTTTTAGAAATCTAAGTTAGCATAGACTGCATTGTCTTCAATAAACTGTCTACGGTTTTCCACGACGTCACCCATTAACATTTCAAATGTTTGATCGGCGTTAATTGCATCTTCCAATGTCACTTGTAACATTGAACGATTTTCTGGATTCATTGTAGTTTCCCACAATTGGTCCGCATTCATCTCACCTAAACCTTTATAACGTGCTATAGACCATTTAGGTGATGGGTCTAATTCAGCTTTAAGCTTATCTAATTCACGCTCATTAAAGACATAATATTTTTGTTTACCTTGCGTTAATTTGAACAATGGTGGTTGCGCGATATATACATAGCCCGCTTCAATTAACGGACGCATGAAACGATAGAAGAATGTTAATAATAGCGTTCGAATATGCGCACCATCGACATCGGCATCTGTCATAATAATAATCTTGTGATAGCGTGCTTTACTTAAATCAAACTCGCCGCCAATGCCAGTACCAAATGCAGTAATCATTGAACGAATTTCATTGTTGTTTAAAATTCTATCGAGACGTGCTTTTTCAACGTTAAGAATTTTACCACGTAACGGTAAAATCGCTTGTGTTTCAGAGTCACGACCTGATTTAGTAGACCCCCCGGCAGAGTCACCCTCTACGATAAAGATTTCACTACGGTTAGGATCTTTACTTGAACAGTCTGCAAGTTTACCTGGTAAGCTTGAAACTTCTAAGGCAGTCTTACGACGTGTAACTTCACGCGCTTTTTTAGCAGCAATTCTTGCTCGAGATGCCATAATGCCTTTTTCAACAATAATGCGTGCTACATTAGGATTTTCGTAAAGGAAACGTTCGAATAGTTCAGAGAATAATTTATCGACAACTTGACGTACCTCAGAGTTACCTAATTTCGTTTTTGTTTGTCCTTCGAATTGAGGATCACCGTGTTTAATTGATACAACGGCAGTTAAACCTTCTCGTGTATCTTCACCTGAAAGTCTATCCTTGTCCTCTTTGATAATTTTACTTTTAATGCCATAACTATTTAAAACACGAGATAACGAGCGTTTAAATCCATCTTCGTGCGTTCCACCTTCATACGTGTGGATATTATTGGCATAAGTTAATAAGTTCGTTGCGAAGCCGTTATTATATTGTAAAGCTATCTCTACTTCGATATCATCTTTTGATTCATGCACATATATAGGCTCTGGATGAATAGGCTCTTTGTTTTCGTTAAGCATTTCTACGTATGATTTAATACCACCTTCGTAGAAATAAGTATCTTCACGTTGATTGCCGTCTTCGTCTTTCTCTGATTCACGTTCATCTCTTAACGTAATTGAAATACCTTTATTTAAAAACGCTAGTTCTCTAATACGTTGTTGTAATGTTTCGTAGTTATAAACAGTCGTTTCTGTAAAGATTGTAGGGTCTGCTTTAAAACGAATAACAGTACCTGTATTATCATCGTCTGTTTCTCCAACGACTTTTAAGTCAAACTGCGGAATACCTTTTTTATAAGCTTGGTGATATATTTTATTGTCTATGTGTACATAAACTTCTAAATCTTCGGATAAAGCATTTACTACAGATGAACCTACACCATGTAAACCACCTGATACTTTATATCCGCCACCACCGAATTTACCGCCGGCGTGAAGTACAGTTAAAATAACTTCGACTGCTGGACGTCCCATTTTTTCTTGGATACCTACTGGAATACCACGTCCGTTATCTGTTACTTTAATCCAATTATCTTCTTCAATCACAACTTCAATTTGGTCTGCGTAACCAGCCAATGCTTCGTCAATACTGTTGTCGACGATTTCCCACACTAAGTGGTGAAGTCCTTTTTCTGCAGTAGAACCAATATACATCCCTGGTCTTTTACGTACCGCTTCTAGACCTTCTAATACTTGAATTTGCCCAGCATCATAATTTTCCGTGTTGTTCACATCTGACAATGTGTTCACCTTCACTTTCTGTTACTTAATAATTTCGCCTTGATTAATACGATATGTTTTCGCATTCGACATGATTTCGTGGTCTATGCCATCTATTGATGTCGTAGTAACGAATGTTTGTACTTTGTGCTGTATTGTACTTAACAAATGTGATTGACGTGAATTATCTAATTCACTCAATACATCATCAAGTAATAATATAGGGTATTCACCCACTTCAATACGCATTAACTCTATTTCTGCTAGCTTAATTGATAAAGCAGTCGTCCGCTGTTGACCTTGTGAACCATATGTTTGAGCGTCCATGCCATTAACATCAAACGCTAAATCATCTCTATGCGGCCCAAATAGGCATACGCCTCGGTCCTTCTCACGCTCCATATTATCGTTAAGCATGGTTAAGACTTCCTCGGTCAGGTCAGTCTCACTTTTATTAACATCGGATAGCTTTAAACTCGGTAAATAGCGTAAACCTAAGCGTTCTCGATCATCAGTTATACCAGCATGAATAGGTTGCGCAAGTGATTCTAATTCTTCAATAAACTTTTCACGACGCAAAGTGACTTTCAACGCATATGTAGCAAATTGTTGATTTAATACTTCTAGCATAGTGCTATCTGTCTTTTGCCCATGTTGTAATTGCTTTAAGTAATTATTCTTTTGTTTGAGAATACGTTGATATTGCGCTAAATCATTTAAATAAACGGCTGATATTTGCCCTAATTCCATATCGATAAAGCGTCGTCTGATTTGTGGAGATCCTTTGACGATATTTAAATCTTCAGGCGCAAATAACACCACATTTAAATGACCAACATATTGTGTTAGTCTACTTTGTTCTAAGTGATTGATTTTAACTTGTTTACCTTTTTTGGTGATAAACATCGTAAGTGGCATTTCACCATATCTGTAACTTAACTCTCCCTCTATTTTAGCATACTCCTTGTCAAAACGTATGAGTTCTCTGTCATTAGATGTACGATGACTTTTAGCGAGCGCCAAAGTATAAATGGATTCGAGTAAATTGGTTTTACCTTGCGCATTTTCCCCAATTAAAATATTAACTTCTGAGTGGCAATCTAACTCAATCTGCTCGTAGTTACGATAGTTTTCTAGTTGGAGTGAGGTTAATTTCATTCTGCACCTTGATGTAAAATGAGAAATGAACCTACTTCCGGTATATCTATTCTATCTTGGTGGTTCAGCTTTTTACCACGACGTGTCTCTAGCTCGTCGTTAAGAAATACTTCGAATTCATTTAAAAACCATTTAGCTTGGCCTCCAGATTCGATAATACCTTCAGTTTTGAGAAATTGTCCTAAAGTGATGTCACCATCAACAACTATTTCTTCAACCAAATCAATCACTCCATTTCATTTCTTTAAGGTCATCTACTTATTATACCTTTTTTTAAGCAAAATTTCATGTAAAACAAGGCTAAAATGAATAGTTATTTTGAATTTTAATTTAGTGTGCTAAATATGCGCTGAAAACATTAATTTTTACTGTATTTCAACGATTTTTTGTCGTATTGTTCAATGCGGTAATTATCTCTCTTTTAATTGCTTTGTAGTCTGTAATATTTTCGATACGTTTTTGGTTAATATATAACACCGGTACATGGTCTATATTAAGTTGATGTGCTAACCCTTGACGATGATTCAGTGCTTTCGGTTTTTTAATTAACTCTTGCAATGTTTGAGCAGCTTCGTGATCTAATTTCAGTTGATCTATGAGTGGTAATAAATGTTGTTGATAATGAGCTGTAGTTGTTTTATTTAATTCAGAGGCTTTTGGAGAAGCAGTAAATATTTTGTGATGTAAATCCCAATATTTATATTTATTAAGCGTATATAGCTTCTGAGACACGTTAGAATTAATATTTGATATTTCATTGGAGAATGGTACGTCTATGTATTGAAATTGTACCTGTGGATTATTTTTAAAATCTTTTTCTAATCGCAAAACGATATCACGATCAAATTGTTTACAGTGCGAGCATAAATAATTACCAAATTGCGTTATTGTCACACTTGCTTTGTTATGTCCCCATGATGGAATTACCTGCTTTGTCGTATTAATCGCTTGGGCCAAGCGTTTACCTTCTTTGTTTAAATTTAAATGCTGTTTGGATTGAAAGATGACAACCGCTGCTAAAATGACGGCTATAAAACTCAACAAAAAAGTAACTCGTTTTCTAGAATACAATTAAAATCACCAACTTTAATAACTTATTTTACTAGTTACACGTTATAGTGCCCCGATTTACTCTAAAAAACGCAAAAAAATAGCACTCCAAAGTGTTAACTTCGAAGCGCTATGATTTATTTCAAATTAATAAGTTCTGATTGGTAAAATCAATTGTGTTACTGAATCATCGTCTTTAGGTTTTAAAATAAATGGTTTCATTGTGCCGAAAAATTCAACTTCAACCTCGTCATTATCGATGGCTTTTAGTGCATCCATCATGTATTTAGAGTTGAAAGAAATTTTTAAGTTGCCACCATCTACATTACTTGCCTCTACTTCTTCTTTTACGGTACCTATTTCTGGTGAAGTTGATGATAATTCGACTAATTCATTACCAGTACTTAATTTAATAACGTTATTGCCGCCTTCTCTTGCTAATAAAGAAGCACGATCAATAGCATGATAAAATTCACCGTTGTTTACGCCTAATTTGATTTCAAAGTTCTCTGGGAATAAGCGAGAAGTATCTGGATAATGACCTTCTAATAAGCGTGAAATAAAGTTCACATTACCAACTTTGAATAATACTTGGTTGGATGCGAAGAATATATCTATATCATCATCGCTGTCACTCATAATTTTATTTAATTCAGATAATGCCTTACCTGGAATGATGACATTTTTATTTTCGCTATCTTCTTCTAAGCCCACTTTTCTTACTGCCAAGCGGTGTGAGTCAGTAGCAGTGCATATTAATTCATTATCTTGTATAAGCCAGTTCACACCAGTTAGTACTGGGCGTGTTTCTGAGGTGGACACTGCGAAATTTGTTTGTGCAATGATGTTTTTTAAGACTTTTACTGATAATTGGATAGCATCTTCGCGTGATACTTCCGGTAGTAAAGGATATTGATCTGGATCTAAACCACTTAAATTAAATTCAGAATGACCTGAAGTAATTAACGTTTGGAATTGGTCATTTGTTGATAATTTTACTTCTTTGCCTGGAAGTTTTTTAATGATATCAACGAAGAAGCGGCCTGGTAATACGACTGAACCTGTTTCAGCAATAGTAACAATATCTCCTCCATCAACTTGTTTAGGTATTGTAATTTCGATAGATATTTCTGAATCAGAACCTGTAAGTATTACGTCGTTTTCTTTAGTGTCAATTTTAATACCAGTTAATATTGGTAATGTTGTTCTTGGTGAGATGGCTTTTAGTGCATCATTAAGTTGGTTTATGAAATAGTCTCTTCTAATAGTGAATTCCATCTTTAATTTAAACTCCTTCCAGTCGTTTATATATAAATTATATAGGTTTTAAAACCGTAGTAATAGTAGTAGGGCCTGTGAATTAGTGGATAAGTCTAATAATCTTTTTGGTGACAAAGTTTAGCTTGTGTGGATAAACTGTGTACACTGTGTATGACTTATTCACATTACCCACAGATAACAAAATTAATAATACGCTATTTTTATTCCTCATAACAGGTATTTTTAATCTGTATTAGTACAGTTTTTTATTGATTTCTTATTTCTTTTTCAAGATTTTCTACTTCTTGTTTAAAAGTTGGATCATTTTTTGTGTCGTTGCTAATTTTTTCATGAGCGTGAATAACAGTTGTGTGGTCACGGCCGCCAAATTCTTCCCCAATTTTAGGGAGTGAAAAATCGGTTAATTCGCGTGATAAATACATTGCTATTTGTCGTGGATAGGCGATAGATTTAGTACGTTTTTTGGCACTAAAGTCTTCGATACGTACGCTATAATAGTCACCGACAACTTTTTGAATATCCTGAATCGTAATCTTTTTAGATTTAGGTGCTTGAATAATATCTTTAAGTGCTTCAGCAGTTAATTCAGTAGTTATTGATTGGCCGTGTAGTTTTGAAAATGCGAGTACACGTGTTAACGCCCCTTCAAGCTCACGAATATTTGATTGAATTTGATTTGCAATATAAGTTAATGCTTCTGTCGGTATATTTAAGTTCTCTTCCTCTATTTTCTTTTGCAATATTGCCATTCTTGTTTCGTAATCAGGAGGCGTAATATCAACAATTAGTCCCCATTCGAAACGTGAACGTAAACGATCTTCAAGTTTTGAAATTTCTTTAGGTGGTCGATCACTAGAAATAACAATTTGTTTATTAGCTTGATGAAGTTCATTAAAAGTATGGAAAAATTCTTCTTGAGTTTGTTCTTTATTTTGAATAAATTGAATATCATCTATTAGCAATACATCAATGTTTCTATACTTTTCTCTAAATCGTTCTGTTTCGTTATCACGAATAGATTTAATGAACTCGTTCGTAAATTTTTCGCTTGATGTATAGATTACTTTTGCATTTGGATTGTTGGCCAAAACATAATGTCCAATGGCATGCATTAGATGGGTTTTACCTAGTCCAACGCCCCCATAAATAAATAATGGATTATATGCTTGAGCTGGTGCTTCGGCTACTGCCAAACTTGCAGCATGCGGGAATCTGTTCCCAGGTCCAATTACGAAAGTATCAAACGTATTATGTGTGTTAAATTGTTCTCCACTCACCGTTGCTATATCAACACTTTGTGGCTGCTTTTTTTCCTCTTTATCGACAACAGTTGGTTTGTCGTCCATCGATTCAAGTTGATTTTTTGAATAGAATTTTGGTGTAACTTCTTCTCCAATCGTTTTATATAGTAATGATTGGACTATTTCAGCATATTTCGTATTTAACCAATTAGCTACGAAATCCTCGTCTGTCACGATAATAGCTTCATTATCACGTAAAGCGTGAATTTCAGTATCTTTTAAAAATGTAGTGTAACTTGTTTCACTAATTTCTTCTCGAGCTAATGAAAGTACTTTCTCCCAGATTTCTTGTTCTGACATAATAACTAACTCCATATTCCATAAATTTTCGACTTATACACAGAAAACACATACGTGGATAAAAATAATCACAACATGTTGATAATTATCCACAAGTTAATAACAATCAGTGGATAACTTTTCACATATCATGATTTATACACAGCTTTTTGTACATAATCTAATAAAATAAACCCTATATCTATCAATATTTGATGACTTATCCACATAATTATACTTTTTAACAGCGTAACCTGTCAAATGGCTGTGAATATGTTAGTAAATATCCGAATAACTTGTGAAAATGTAACATATTATCCACAGTTTTTCCATTTAGAATTGTGTATAAGTGGATAAATCAAAATAAACCCTATTTTACTGTTTACTACAGTTTGGGAAATAAAGTATATTATTTGTATGGAAAATGAATAATAATGTTCGTGTATTTAAAAATGCTGTTAATTCGAGGTTTGAACGTTCGGTTTTTCTGCAATGCAACATTTAATAGAGAGTATTTGAGCCATAGTGACTCAATTGATCAATTAAAATTGTGCTTGCTTTATAAATTAGAATTTGTTATATTTTAGTAGTTGCTTGAATTATGACTAGAAATTAGTAGAGTTAAATCAAGACTAATTAGCAGAAACGTATACTTAATTTATCTATATAATAGTTAGATAACTGAATAAAGATGGAGGTGTTTTTGCATGGTAAAACGTACTTATCAACCAAATAAACGTAAACATAGTAAAGTTCATGGTTTCAGAAAACGCATGAGCACTAAAAACGGACGTAAAGTCTTAGCACGTCGTCGTCGTAAAGGCCGTAAAGTTTTATCTGCATAAGATCACTGACTCATCAGTGGTCTTTTTTTTGGTTTTAATTAGCTGTTTCAGTGATTAGAATTTTGTTATTATACGACTATATAATGAAGATTAAATATAACGAGTAGTTAATATTTGATATATAATTTTTAATTGAAGATATGGACGGGCGAGTGATTGTGAGTGGAAAAAGCTTATCGTATTAAAAGAAATAAGGATTTCCAGTTTATTTATAAAAATGGAAAATCTGTCGCAAATAAGCAGTTTGTTGTATATATTAAACACAAACAAGAGTTGGAACATTTTAGGCTAGGTATAAGTGTATCTAAGAAGTTAGGTAATGCTGTTGTGAGAAATAGAATAAAGAGGGGAATAAGAGAGAACTTTAAAATACATAAAGACGATATTATTCCTGTAGACATAATAGTTATTGCAAGGCAGCCAGCTAAAAATATGACTACATTAGAAATGCAATCAAGCTTAGAACACGTGCTTAAAATAGCTAAAGTATTCAACAAAAAGATTAAGTGATTTTAGACTGTCGCATGTCTTACTTCAGACAAACCGAAGACTAACTGATTAATTAACAGTCAATATGTTAGCTTTTTCTAAAGAAAATCTTTACAATATTACAGTAATAAATTATGTGATAAGGAGGCGAGAAGGATGATGGAATTAGACACGATTACTAGTATCTCTACACCGATGGGGGAGGGTGCTATAGGTATTGTACGTTTATCAGGCGTAAACGCAATTGAAATAGCAGATAAATTGTACCGTGGTAAGCAAAAGTTAGCTGATGCACAAACACATACGATTAACTATGGTCATATCATTGATCCAGAAACAGATGAGGTTGTAGAAGAAGTAATGGTTTCTGTATTACGTGCTCCGAAAACTTTTACGAGAGAGAATATAATAGAAATTAACTGTCACGGCGGCATATTAACTATTAACCGCGTACTAGAATTAACAATGACTCATGGTGCACGCATGGCAGAACCTGGTGAATTTACGAAAAGAGCATTTTTAAATGGCCGTATTGATTTATCTCAAGCTGAAGCGGTTATGGATTTTATACGTTCTAAGACGGATCGTGCTTCTAAAGTCGCTATGAATCAAATTGAAGGCCGTTTAAGTGATATGATTAAGCGACAGCGTCAATCCATTCTCGAGATCCTTGCACAAGTTGAAGTGAATATTGATTATCCTGAATATGACGATGTCGAAGACGCAACGACAGAATTTTTACTTAATCAGTCTCAACAAATTAAAGGTGAGATTAATAAATTACTAGATACAGGTACGCAAGGTAAGATAATGCGTGAAGGTCTATCTACAGTAATAGTAGGAAAGCCTAATGTAGGTAAGTCTTCGATGTTAAATAACTTAATTCAAGATAATAAAGCTATCGTAACTGAAGTGGCAGGTACGACGCGAGATACTTTAGAAGAATATGTTAATGTTCGTGGCGTTCCGCTTCGTTTAGTAGATACAGCTGGTATAAGAGATACTGAAGATATTGTTGAACGTATCGGCGTAGAACGTTCTAGGAAAGCACTTAGCGAAGCAGATTTAATCTTATTTGTCTTAAATTATAACGAACCATTAACACATGAAGATAAACAATTATATGAAGTAATAAAAAATGAAGACGCCATAGTCATTATTAATAAGATGGATTTAGAACAAAATCTAGATTTAGATGAAGTACATGAGATGATAGGGGAGACACCTCTTATAGAAACCTCAATGTTAAAACAAGAAGGTATAGATGAATTAGAAATACAAATTAGAGACTTGTTCTTTGGTGGAGACGTGCAAAACCAAGATATGACTTACGTTTCAAATTCACGCCACATTTCGTTACTAAAGCAAGCACGTAATGCGATACAAGATGCAATTGATGCAGCAGAATCAGGAGTGCCTATGGATATGGTACAAATTGATCTGACGAGAACTTGGGAAATTTTAGGTGAAATTATTGGAGAATCGGCTAGTGATGAACTTATCGATCAATTATTTAGTCAGTTCTGCTTAGGAAAATAAAAGGAGGAAATAACTTATGGCTCAAAAATATGATGTCATTGTAATTGGAGCCGGTCATGCTGGAATAGAAGCAGGTTTAGCATCAGCTAGACGTGGTGCAAAAACGTTAATGTTAACGATTAATTTAGACAATATTGCGTTTATGCCTTGTAATCCATCAGTTGGTGGACCGGCTAAAGGTATTGTTGTTCGTGAAATCGATGCATTAGGTGGCCAAATGGCAAAAGCTATTGACCGTACACATATTCAAATGCGTATGCTCAACACAGGTAAAGGTCCAGCAGTACGTGCGTTACGTGCACAAGCGGATAAAGTATTATATCAACAAGAAATGAAACGCGTGATTGAAGAAGAAGATAATCTTGAAGTAATGCAAGGTATGGTCGACGATTTAATTATTGAAGACGAAGTAATCAAAGGTGTGCGCACAAATATTGGTTCAGAATACTATGCAGAAGCAGTTATCGTAACAACAGGTACATTTTTACGCGGTGAAATTATTCTTGGTAATATGAAATATTCAAGTGGTCCAAACCACCAATTACCTTCAGTAACATTAGCTGATAATTTAAGAGGTTTAGGTTTTGAAGTTGTTAGATTTAAAACGGGTACGCCACCACGTGTTAATGCTAAAACAATCGATTACGATAAAACGGAAATTCAACCAGGTGATGATGTAGGTAGAGCGTTTAGTTTCGAGACGACTGAATATATATTAGATCAATTACCATGTTGGTTAACTTACACAAATGAAGAAACGCATAAAGTTATTGATGATAATTTACATCTTTCAGCAATGTATTCAGGCATGGTTAAAGGTACGGGTCCTAGATACTGTCCGTCAATTGAAGATAAATTTGTACGTTTCAATGATAAACCACGCCACCAATTATTCTTAGAACCAGAAGGTCGTTCAACTAATGAAGTATATGTCCAAGGACTATCTACAAGTTTACCTGAACATGTACAAAGACAAATGTTAGCTACAATTCCTGGTTTAGAACGTGCTGATATGATGCGTGTAGGTTACGCTATCGAATACGATGCGATTGTACCAACACAACTATGGCCTACATTAGAAACTAAGAAAATTAAAAACTTATATACTGCTGGTCAAATTAACGGTACGTCTGGTTATGAAGAAGCGGCTGGACAAGGTATTATGGCTGGTATTAATGCAGCAGGCAGAGTACTTGGTAAAGAAGAAACAATCTTAAGTCGTTCTGATGCATATATCGGTGTACTTATCGATGACTTAGTAACTAAAGGTACGAACGAACCTTATCGTCTATTAACTTCTCGTGCCGAATATCGTTTACTATTACGTCATGATAATGCAGATTTACGTTTAACAGATTTAGGTTATGAGTTAGGCATGATTTCAGAAGAACGTTATGCACGTTTTAATGAAAAACGTGATTTAATTAAAGCCGAACAAGATCGTTTAGCGTCAATCCGTGTTAAACCACATGAACGCGTACAAGAAATAATTGAATCTCACGGTGGTTCAATTCTAAAAGATGGTATTTTAGCTATTGAATTATTACGTCGTCCTGAAATGACTTATGATATTATTTTAGATATTTTAGAAGAAAGTCATAAGTTACCAGCAGACGTTGAGGAACAAGTTGAAATTCAAACTAAATACGAAGGTTATATCAACAAATCATTACAACAAGTTGAAAAAGTAAAACGCATGGAAGAGAAGAAAATTCCTGAAAACATCGATTATTCTAAAGTAGAAAGCCTAGCGACAGAAGCACGTGAAAAACTTAAAGAAGTTAAGCCATTAAACATTGCCCAAGCATCACGTATTTCTGGTGTTAATCCTGCAGATATTTCTATTTTATTAGTGTATTTAGAACAAGGAAAAATCCAAAAGGTGGATAATTAACATGAGTATACAATGGTTAACTGACCAGTTGGCAAAGCAAGATATAATTTTATCTGAACAACAGCAACAGCAATTTCAAAAGTATTATGAACTGCTAGTTGAATGGAATGAAAAAATGAATCTTACGAGTATCACAGACGAACATGACGTTTATTTAAAACATTTTTATGATTCAATAGCGCCGAGTTTTTATACTGATATGGATAAAGATTATAGTGTTTGTGATGTTGGTGCTGGTGCAGGTTTTCCTAGTATTCCATTAAAAATCGTTTACCCTGAGTTGAAAGTTACAATTGTTGATTCTTTAAACAAGCGTATTCAATTTTTAAATCATTTAGCAGCTGAACTAGAATTAGAGCAGGTAAGCTTTGTGCATGATCGTGCTGAAACATTCGGTAAAGGAGACTGCAGGGAGTCTTATGATATTGTGACAGCGAGGGCCGTTGCACGACTTTCAGTGTTAAGCGAGTTATGTTTACCACTTGTTAAAAAAGGCGGTCGATTTATAGCATTAAAATCGACCAAAGGTGATGAAGAATTAGATGATGCTAAATTTGGTATTGGCATTTTCGGTGGTAAGCTAGAACAAATGATTTCGTATGAATTACCAGAAGATGCTGGTGAACGACAAATGATGATTTTCGAAAAACGAAGTCTAACACCTAAAAAATATCCTAGAAAACCAGGTATGCCGAATAAATCACCATTAACAAAATAGTAGCAATAACAACTAATTTAGAGGGAGCGCATTAATTATGAAAAAACCTTTTTCTAAATTATTTGGTTTAAAAAATAAAGATGACATCGTTGGTTATATCGAAGAAGAGTACAATAATAATGTTGAGTCTATACACATTGAACGCATCGTCCCTAACCGTTATCAACCAAGACAAGTATTTGAGCCAAATAAAATAAAAGAACTTGCAGAATCAATAGCTGAACATGGCTTACTTCAACCTATTGTTGTGCGTCCAATTGAAGAAGATATGTTTGAAATTATTGCTGGTGAACGTCGTTTTAGAGCGTTACAATCATTGCAACATACGCATGCCGATGTGATTATTCGTTCGCTAGATGACGAAGAGACTGCAGTCGTAGCTTTGATTGAAAATATACAACGTGAAAATTTATCTGTGATTGAAGAAGCGGAAGCGTACAAGAAATTACTAGATATTGGTGATACTACGCAACACGAGTTGGCTAAAAGTGTTGGGAAGAGTCAAAGTTTTATCGCCAACAAATTAAGATTATTAAAACTTGCGCCTAAAGTGATAGAGCGATTACGTGAAAATAAAATTACAGAACGACATGCACGTGCGTTACTAAGCTTATCTGAAGAAGATCAAGCTGAGATGGTAGAACAAATAATAAGCCAAAAGTTAAACGTTAAGCAAACAGAGGCACGTGTAAAACAAAAGGTTGGCCCTGAAAAAGTTAAAGCACAGAAATTTCAATTTTCTAAGGATTTAACACAGGCACGTGACGAAGTAGGTAAAAGTATAGAAGCAATAGAAAAATCAGGTATTCAAGTTGAACATAAAGGCAAAGAATACGATGATTATTATGAAATTAAAATTAAATTATATAAATAGGCATTTTAAGAGCTCTAATTTTCCGTATGCGAGAATTAGAGTTCTTTTATTTTAGAAATATTTGTTATGGTATAAAATAATTTTTTATTATTATTGACTTGTTATATGTAAGCCATTAAATTTAATTTAAGAAACTGACAACAGCACTGAATGAACAGAAAATGAGGGATGATTGAAATGAGAATTAGGCTTACTAGGCAGCAATTGATATATTTTATTATTATGTATATCAGTGATTTAGTAATTACATATTTTATAACTAAGAAGATGATAACCGATGAAATTAATAAATTATTAGGAGAAGACATAACTACTGAGCTAATTATTGATATTATAGCCATAATCGTAATAATTATTGCCGCGGTCTTCATAATAGTCCAAGCAGTGATTTATAAATTTATAGTAAAAGTAATTGGTGAAAAGAGAAAGTTCACTTTAGGAGTTAATCTATATTTAATCATGCTGTCAGTCTTACCAGGTACTATTATGATGTTCGTTATGGTTATGATTTTTAATAATATAACTGATCAATCAAATATTTGGATTACTTATATCACGAGTATAACGAGTGCGTTAATTTACTGTATATTATTATTGTGCTTTGATTTAATAGCTAAGAAACAAATGTACATTCTTTTATCTGTATTATTATTTGTAAATATAGTATTCAGTAGTTTAACTTTTATATACTTCTAAAATTAAGATTATAAGAAACAAGTTGCTTTCATTGCTTCCAATAAAAAAGAGTAATATGTTTGGACTATAATAAAGTCTTTATAGATTGCAAAATTATTGAGAGTAGAGTGATGTTTGTATGAAACAATTCGTAGTAACTTATGATAATGCACTACTTTTATTTACACAGGAGCATGATGGTTATCGCATTGAATCTAAATTTAAAGGTGCGAATCCAATTGCCGTAACACAAGATCCGATTGATACGAATATAATTTATTGTGGTACTTTTGATCGTGGATTATGGAAAAGTGACGACAGTGGTGAAACATGGATACCGATAGGCACACGTTTTAAAAATAATGATGCGTTCAAACAAGAAGATATACACATGACGCGTGTCACTTCAGTGAAAGCATATAAAAATGAAGATGGAACATCATCTATGTTACTCGTTGGAACTGAACCAAGTGCGCTATTCGTTTCTTATGATCAAGGCGCAAGTTTTGAAATAGTAACTGATTTTTCACACATTGAAGGGAAGGATAAGTGGTTCTTTCCACCTAGACCGTATACACATCATGTAAAATGGCAAGCCAGTAACCCACAGCAACCACAAAATATATTTGTCACAATAGAAGCGGGTGGCATGCTATATTCAGAAGATTATGGACAAAGTTGGCAGTCAAATAAAGCTAGTTATGCGCCTGTAGATATTCACGTTCTACGTACGCATCCAAATCTGCCTAATAAATTGTATGGCGTATGTGGAGATGCCTTTTTAAATACTGGTCATGGCACTGTGATTGAAAGTGATGATTATGGTGCAACTTGACAAGATATAAACGAGGGCATTGAAGACAAATATGGCTATAGTTTAGCAGTAAATAAAGATAATCAACTTGTTATTGCAACGGCAAAGTTCCCATATCAGGCACATAGCTATACAGATGATACTGAATCAACTATTTATTATCGACAAAATGATAAGTGGATTGAGGCAACGGAAGGCTTACCTGAGCAACAAGGAACTATTATTTCAGCGTTAACTGAATATGAAGGTGTATTCTATGCAGCTAATAATAAAGGCATCTTTTATTCAGAAAATGGTGGCCAACAATGGCAACAACTAAACGTTAATTGGCCACATGAATTTACTAACCAACATGCACATCAAATAATCCCGATAGTTTAAAATTTGAAGGATAAAGGTGGTCATTATTTATCGATAAATTTACTTGTGAAAAACAGGTAACTACATTTTTTCAAGCATATGAACGGCAGTTTAATCGGGCAATAAAACAACAAAGTGACAGAGAAACTTTAAGTCAATTTTATGCAGAATCATTTATTGCTGCTAATCCTAATGGGGTAAATACTGGCGACAACAATGAAACGTTCCAACAAATGATGTATGAAGGCTATAAATATTATCGAGCGATAGGCACACAAGAAATGAAATTTTTAGACGTCTCGGTGGCTAAAATAGATGAATTACACGTTATAGCCCATACGACATGGCAGGCAACTTATCTTAAAGATGATCAAGAAATAACAATCCCATTTAACGCACATTACTTACTACAAATACGGCAAAATAAACCAGTTATATTTGGATGGATAACTGGAGATGAACAGCAACTATTACAAGAATACGGCATTATATAAAAAAGAGGGGGAACTCATTTGAACTCCCTCCTTTTTTTATTTTTAATATTTTGATATAGCCTCTATCATTAATTTCCAAAAACCTTCAACATCTAGTTCTACACCAAACTTAGCATTAATCGGCTTTTTAGTAACACCAAGTAAATCTACACAAGTAGTGCCAAGTGTGTATTCTCCTTTTGTTTCTATAGATATATTAACGTCTTTCAATGTAAATAAATCAGGTGCAATACAATAAGCAATAGTTAATACGTCGTGAAGCGGTGGTCCATCGTTAAAATTAAAACTTTCTTTATATGTGTGAGCAAAAAATGCCAATAAGTCGCTAACAATATTAGCTACTGGATTGTCGATGCTGTCTATTTGTTTTATAACTTCTTGTGTAGCTATTGCCTGATGCGTAATGTCTAGACCCATAACAGTAATAGGTAATTCACTATCCAAAACCTTTTTAGCTGCTTCAGGATCTGCCCATATATTAAATTCAGCAATCGGTGTCCAATTACCAAATGTACCGCCACCCATAATGACAATTTCTGCAATATTTTCTTTGATTTCAGGTCTCTTAGTGAGTGCCAAAGCTACATTCGTTAACGGTCCTGTAGCCACAATAGTTACAGGTTTCTCGCTTTGTTTAACCTTATTTATAATCATATCCGAACCATGTTTATCGCTCCATGAACGAGAAGGTTCAGGAAATTCAGGTCCATCTAATCCCGACTCGCCATGTATTGACGGTGCAGTTTCACGCAAGCGTACTAAAGGTTCACTTGCGCCTTTAGCTACTTCTATATTATTTAATCCCACAAGATCATAGATTTTTAATGCATTTTCAGTCGTTTTTTCAATTTCAGCATTTCCTGAAACTGTGCTAATCCCTAAAATTTCAAGTTGCGGTTGTACTGCCGCTAAAATAATAGCTATAGCATCATCATGTCCCGGATCACAATCCATTATTATTTTTTTACGCAACGAGACCTCCCCCTTTGTCATCTGATTTAGTCGTTTTCTTATATTATAAATCAAGGTTATTAGATTAGCAGAGAAAAACATTCAATCTAGTAGTTATAAAAAAAGAAACTCACATGAGTTTCCTTTTTAAAGTAATTTAATTATTGCATTGACGCCCCGATTAAACCGAAACCAACAGATATAACTAAATAAGCAATCGCCCATATCCATGATGCTTTTTTAGAGAAGTGGTTTGTTGCATATAACATGATGCCAAAAACGTATGCACCTAGCACAGTTTGTAAATCAAATACGCCAAGCCATGGGTTACCTTTGTCAAAAATATTTAAACTTGTCAGACTATAATCGTTAATTGATAATCCAGCAATCCATTGTATTAAGATTACGACTAAAGCAACAATAGTAGTAATTAAAGTATAACTTAACGTTGCAGAGAAAATTGATTTTGCAGACGCATCAGATTTCATAATTTTAGCAATAACTAAGAAAATTAAGAACATAACACCAATCATAATAACAGCACCAATTGAACCACCAATAAGACCAATAATTTTAGTCATTGACTCCAATTGTTGTGATTGAGCACCAGACATATCAGTGCCTTGGGAAATTTTAGAATAATCCATTGTAAATGTAGAAATGACTGCCGTTAATACTGCTACCACGATAGCTAAAATAAGTTTTAAACCCCATTTTGGCTTATTTCTTAATGAAGCAAAATGTTTTGCGAAAAGCAAATTCGATTCTTCCATAAGTAACGCCTCCATATGTATTATTTTTTCGTAACAAAGCATAACACAAGTTAATTTATAAAAAAATACTTAAATAACAATATTTTGTATTAACTTAAAATAAAACTAAAACACAATAAATAAAACAAAGAAAAATTCATTAATACTTATTAATCATAAAAAATTATTATGTAATATATTTTTTGTTGTGTAATTATGACAGGCTTATGTTAACTATGAAAATAAGGAGTGTCCAATAGTTGAAAAAGAAATAGATACTGAATTAAATAATAATGATATGAATAATATTTACAATGCGATGATTACTAATAACCTTCGATCATATTATTTTAAACACATACGATGATATGAAAAGTATTCACTTACAAATTTCTCAGAGGAATTGAAAATCTATTAATTGAATTTCGATTAAAAGACATGGAAATAATAAAATTCAATAACCAATAACCAAAGAATCTTTTAACTCAAATCATAAATAATCTTTTTACATGCTTGAACAAGTTGATCGTGAAATTCTCGTATCTCTAAAAAGTTTTAAAAGGTATTACGCAAATGAAGTGTCAAAATGAGACGGTTACTTCTTTGCAAGGCTATTTAATGAAAACCATTTTATCTGAATTAGAGGAAATGCATTCAACCTACATGCGTAGTAAAATTATGGATAATATTTTTATTAGTAGCAAGAAGATAATTAATTTCAAAGAATTGGAACGTTAGTCAAAATACCAATGTTTCAATTCTTTTTGTCTCTGCGAAAATTATAGCGTTTAACTAAGCAATGTCTAAAAATGACTTCTACCTTTACTAAAAGTTCATTTCTAGATGATCTGGAAAATAAAAATCATTATTGAAGATATGTTTGTTTTCATAATTTGAATAGCTTCTGTAATGATTTGGTCATTCGGCATGTTACATCGTTCTGCAAGTGCCAAGAATGTTTTATCAAATAATGAAAAAATTCAAAGTTTATTTTCATAAAAACCTCTTATTTGGCTTATATTTGCTTATAGAAAAACGAAAATGATTATATAGCAGTAAAAATATATGAAGAAAATTGCTAACCACTAATTTCAAAGTTATAAACCTATGTAACCTAAAATGTGATTGCTATACGTTCATAAATTATATATCAGTTCAATCAAATTGTAGATTCTAGTTTTTGGGGATTTCTAGAATGATTACTTTCAGCTATAGTTTGAAAATTACAATAGAATTGTTTTGTTAAAATTCCACAATTATAAAATTTATCAACTTTTAAATAAGTAAAAAGAGTCAAAAGTAAGTAGATATTAAAATAATTTAAATATATATAATCTTAGATATTTAGTATGGAAATTTAGTTTATTCTATTAACATAAGGGTAATAAAACGATAGAAAATGGTATTCAAGCAGGCGTTCTCTATTTGAGCTCCCTATACTTAAAAAGGAGTTTGATACGATGAACGTGGAAAATGAATTTTTTATTAATCCTGAAGAAATCAATGTTGATTGGGGACAGCTTATAACTGATGAGTACGAATTAGTGGAGGCTGGTTACCCCTCTTTATTATTAGAAGAGTGGATAACTAATAATCAATTAAAACCATTTTCTGAACAAGGTGGTAAAAGACATTTTTATACTAAAGATGTTTTTAAACTCACTGTTTATCATGTTTTAAACCAAAATAATATGAAACATGATGATAAAGTCGTGGATTAATTTTAATCCATGACTTTTTAATTGAAGATTTCTAATTGTCAAAAAAATTGTTCAAATACTGCTATCGACCTTTTAGCTGTATTATTTCATGTTCTAAGTTATGCAAACTTTGAAAGTATTCTAATATATTATGGCCAGCAGTTTCATCTTTAGGAAAAAAATCATCTTTTTCTATCCAATGAGCTAATTTTCCTAAAGGGGTGTTATCATCACGAAATGTTTGAATAAAATCATAGAAGGTCATAATCGCACTCCAATTTCAATGTATACAATTAATTGTAGCATTTACATTAATTCATACGAAAGTTTATTGTGATAAATTTTTATTAAAGTAAGAAAAAAAGATGATGAAGATAATATTGAGGCGAAATTTGAAGATGGTATTTTATCTGTAGATTTACCAAAAACAGAAAATAGTCAAAGAAAAGTAATATATATTGATATAAAAAAGAGAAGTGAAAATATTTTCACTTCTCTTTTTTATGGTTTTAAGAAACGAGTATCTTCTTGTCTTAATTCTATATAGAAATATTATAACAATAGAATGCAATTATGATGAAAATGTATTTTGAATAACTTTTAAAATTTAAAAGCCTCTCCAAGTAAATGAGAGATGCTAAAAAATAAAGTTCGGCTTATTTTAATTTTAATGGCTGTGTTATATCAATACCTAATACAGGAGGAACTAAGAAATAAACCACAAGCACAATGATTACGACACTGACCATGTTAACCCAAAAACCAACAGTAGCCATTTTCTTAATCGTAATTTTTCCTGTACCAAAAACGATAGCATTGGGAGGTGTACCCACAGGTAACATATAAGCACAATTCGCTGCCATAGCAGCCGGAACCATTAATAATAGCGGATGCACATGAATTGCTACTGATAACGTCGCTAAAATAGGTAAAATCATAGTCGCAGTTGCCGTATTTGATGTAATCTCAGTTAAAAATAACACAAATATAGTTATAACA
Source organism: Staphylococcus kloosii (assembly GCF_003019255.1). Taxonomy (NCBI): domain Bacteria; kingdom Bacillati; phylum Bacillota; class Bacilli; order Caryophanales; family Staphylococcaceae; genus Staphylococcus; species Staphylococcus kloosii. The sequence goes on along the minus strand of NZ_CP027846.1, from coordinate 266,897 downwards.
ATCACAATGATGAGTGGACTGACCCCATTAATTAATTTTAATTGTTGACCTAACCATTGGTCTAATCCACTTTCAGAAATACCTTTAGCTAACGCTAGGCCACCACCAAATAGAATTAAAACGCCCCATGGCAAGTTTTTAGCAATGTCCCAATCTATTATGCGTTTATACTGGGACTTGTCTTTTGCAGGAATTAAAAATAATAATACTGAAATTAACATGGCCACGGTCCCATCTTCGAATTCGGAGGTGATTTGCCAATGTTTTAATAAAAATTCTCTACTTATCCATAGGAAACTTGCCAGTATGAAAATAATTAATACCATTTTTTCTTCATATTTAATAGTACCTAATTCAGCTAATTTTTTTTGAATTATTTTTTTTCCGCCAGGTAAGTCTTTCATATCATGTTTAAATGCTATAAAGCGTATATATACCCATACCAAAAGTAATAAAATAATAACCGTTGGTACGCCAATAATCATCCATTTGCCAAAACTAATTTCTTCGCCAAATGCTGACTGATACTGGCCCTTCAAAATGATTAACGGTGGTGTTCCGATTAAAGTGCCTAAGCCGCCTATAGTCCCCGCATAACCAATTGCTAATACGAGGGATTGTTCAAATTTACTTATGCTTTCGAGTTTTATGTCTTGATTTTTGAGATCACGAGCTTCTTTAATAATCGCTAAACCAATGGGGATCATGATCATAACAGCAGCTGTGTTTGAAACGAACATAGATAATATGCCTGTAGCTATCATAAATCCTAGCAATATTTTTCCAACACTTGTCCCTAAATAATTAATAATAACTAAAGCTATGCGTGTATGTAAATTCCATCTTTCCATAGCAGTTGCTAGAATAAAGCCACCTAGAAATAAGAAAATAATATCATTACCATATTGTGCAGAAACTTCCTCGGGTTTAAGTACGTGTCCCATAGGCAATAATATTAAAGGTATTAAACTTGTAGCAGCGATAGGGATTGCTTCTGTAATCCACCAAACCGCAATCCACAATGTAAGAGCTAGGACAAATAGCCCTTTACCTGATAAATGTTCAGGTTGAAAGAATATTAAAACTACAGCGAATAATAGAGGCCCTAAAATTAGACCCACAGTTTGACTCATTGTGTAAGAAGATTGTTTTTTCATATTCTCTTAATGCTCCTTTGTCAATAAGGTTAAATACTTATGTATTTAATAGAGCATTATACTACACATATAAACTTAATGAAATCGCTTACAAAAACGTTTAAAAAATTTTTTCTAATTTATTTTATTTTATATAAAGTTAGTTAAATCATTTAAATAAAAATGTAGCACTAATAGCTGATTGCATTCCCAATGCCACACCACTCAATAAAGTTAAAAAAACAATAATTATTCCCATTTTTAGTCCTCCTAGTTGATTAAAATGAGTGCAATTACCATTGAAATAATTGCAAATATTTTTCCTTATTGATTTCAGATTTTTTACTACCAAGCCAACCAAAATGCTCTACAATCATACTAATTATTAGTTGACCTATAATTACAGAAACCATTGTTATACCAACACCAACAAATGGAACGCTAATTACAATAACTGTTAAATAGACAACTCATAAAACTCCACCAAGTAATTTCCATTTAGGAGCCTCAACTGCGTATGAAATTTTCCCTTTACCAAAAAATAAACAAAGTAATCAATGTAGATCTACTGACATTCAAAATATTACAGAGTTCCTTTTTCTGTTGATAGCTTATCGCCAATTTCTAAATTTGTATCAATTATGTATCTTTTAATTTTTTCTATAATTGTATAATTCGAGCGCTGTTTATTGATGATGTTCACCTTCCTTAAATTTGTATGATTAATTTTATCAACTATAAAAATATTATTAAAAAAGCAACTTGCTTTTTACAAAAGTTGTAATATACTGATTACGATTATATGAGAAAAGTTATTATAATATTCAATATTAACTTTACTTATTATATTTCAAATAATTATATTTATATGATTATAAAATAGGAGGGTCTGAATGAGAATTAATGTTTTACAACACACACCAAATGAAGGTGTCGGGTCTATTGGAGAGTGGGCTAAAGAAAGAGGTCATGATTTATACATTTACCATCCCTATTTCTATAATGGGGTTTTGCCAATTGCAGAAGAAACAGACTTGCTTATAATTTTAGGTGGTCCAATGAGCCCAAATGATTCAAATGACTGGATTTTTAAAGAAAGAGATTTGATTAGAGAGCTGTTGAAAGATAATAAACCAATGTTTGGGGCTTGTTATGGTGCTCAACAAATAACAAAAGCTATTGGTTATACAGTAAGTAAGTCACCAGTAAAAGAAGTGGGTTGGGATCAGGTTTATCTAGAAACTAATACTATTCCAGATTTGCCTAAAGAATTAATAGCATTACATTGGCATGAAGAAATGTTCCAAATACCTAAAAATGCGGAATTATTGTTTTCAAGTGAGTATTTAACAAACCAAGGTTTTTTACTAAATAATAATGTTATTGGTTTACAATTCCATTTTGAGCCAGGACCTTTTGATGTTAAAGAAATTGTTACTAATGATTTTACTTACGCAGTAGATTCTGTATTAAATCAATCTCCCAAAGAAATCATTGATTATAAAGTTCCAGAAGAAAACAAAGAAGTAATGTTTAAATTATTAGACTACATAACTAAGGATTAGGAGATTATTCATCTCCTAATCCTTGTTTTTTAATTTTACTTATAAGCATTTAATTTAAGGAGGCTATCAAATGGAATTGAAACAATTAGAATACTTTGTCGCTTTGTGTGAGAAAATACACTTTGCTCGTGCGGCGGAAAAATTGAACATAGCTCAACCTTCGCTTAGTCAACAAATAAATTTATTGATACATGAGATAGGAGCAGTATTGTTTGAACGCACAGGGAAAAGAAATATTTTAACAGAAACGGGACAAATATTACTGGAGCACAGCTATAATATATTTAGTGAATTGTCTAAGGTAAGGTTAGAAATTAATAAATTGCAAAATTTAAAAAGGGGACAATTAAAAATTGGTTCAATTTTAACAGTTATCGACCATCTCTTAGCACCTACAGCTGTTAAATTTTTTATAATCAGCTGCTATAAAAAACGCATATTTGATTTTATGCCATTCTTTAACAAAAAAACATACAAATGTGAAAATGATAGTAATAAATAATACAAGCATTGTTATTAGTACAATAATATTTTGGTATTTATAGAAAACACTATTTTTGTTATTAATTATCATAAATATCATTAATGCAGGAAAATTCACAAAAATAAACATTAAAATACTAATAGCTATACTTCTAATCAAAATTTTAAACTTACTTTCTGGATGATTTTTAAAGTGAATTACGACACGACTAACACCGTAAGAAATTGTTGATATTACAGCTATAAAACTAGTTATAGATGAAATTACTTTTGTCACTATATCCATAAATTTGGCCCTCATAATTTTTGCTAATAATGTTAAATTGTTCAAATATATCATTGTATGTAAATAATAACATTAAAAGGCTTTTTTAAATAAAGAGTTTTTTAATGTTCATATATAAAATGTTCATTTTTCAAAATGAACAAATAATGGAACTGGTAAAGAGGCAATGAAAATGATTTTTGAAAAATTAACCAATAAAAATAAATGGACTGTCTATAATCTACACAAAAATTTTAGAAATCATTTCTATGAATTTTTTATGCTGTAAAAAATACAGTGAGGCTACTTTATCAGATAAATTAAGATTATTTAAATATGTTGAATATTTCCACTATATAGTTATCTATAATAATTGAATTTTATTTGACTGTTATATGAAAATAATTTACATAATCGATGATTATCAGAAGTTTTAAAAGCTTAGTAATATAGTTTTCTTCGAAGAATAAGAACTAAAAAATTAAGCATAATACTAGATAAATAATAGAGCACTAACGTCTCCATATGTATTATTTTTCGTAACAAAGCATAACACAAGATAATTTATAAAAAAATACTTAATTAACAATATTTTGTATTAAATTAAAATAAAACTAAAACACAATAAATAAAACAAAGAAAAGTTCATTAATCCTTATTAATCACAAAAAATTATTATGTAATATATTTTTTGTTGTGTAATTATGATAGGCTTGTGTTAACTATGAAAATAAGGAGTGCACAGCAATTGAAAAAGAAATGGTTATGGATTGTTATTGGCCTCGTTGCAATTATTGCTTTAGTAGCGATTGCATTCACTTTAAAACAAGTCAATAGCAGCTCTTCAAAAAAGGATAAAGGCTACGATACATATGAAGTAAAAAAGGAAAACCCGATAAACATAGAAGGTAAAGCTTCACCTAATGCAGTAAAAACATATAACAACAATAGCCAAGTTGGTGATTTTCAAAATACGTTAGTTAAAGATGGCCAAAAGGTTAAACAAGGCGACAAATTAATTAATTATGATACGAATAGCAGTAAACGCCAAGAGCTAGCAAATAAGGTTGATCAAGCACAAAATCAAGTGAATGATGACCAAGAACAAGCAAATCAACGTCCTAATGATAGAGACGTGCAGAGTAAATTAACGCAAGACCAAAGTAGTCTAAATGAAGCACAACAACAACTTTCTCAACACGATAAACAACTCAACGACAGTATGTATGCTTCTTTTGATGGTAAAGTAAACATTAAAAATGATGGCGAAGTCGGCGATGGCGAACCTATCTTACAATTGATTTCAAATGATCCACAAATTAAATCAACGGTTTCCGAATATGATTTAGACAAGATTCACACAGGAGATAAAGTAAATGTTTCGGTAACGAGTAATGGTAAAAAAGGGCACGGTAAAATTAACAAAATTAATGAATTACCAACAAGTTATGACGATAGTACAAGCGGTCAGTCTGCCGGGAGTACACAAGGCGAAGATAGCCAAGATAGTGGGGCTAGCCAAGCATCAAACCCTGTTCAAAACGATCCATCAGGAGGTAAAGAAGGAGATACTTCTAAATACACAGTTATTATAGGTGATTTAGACATTCCTGTACGTTCAGGTCTATCTATGGATGCGAGTATTCCACTTAACACGATGAAATTACCAGACAGCGTCCTAACAAAAGATGACAAAGTGTTTGTCGTAGACAGTTATCATAAAGCACATAAACGAAACATTAAAATCGAACGTAATAACGGTCAAATTATCGTCAAAGAAGGTCTGAAAGCAGGAGACAAAGTGATTAAACATCCGAAGAAAACTTTAAATGATGGCGCTAAAGTTGAGGTGTCTTCATGATAGACTTAAAAAATATCAATCGTCATTTTAAAAATGGGAATGAAACGAATCACATTTTAAAAGACATTAATATTCATATCAATGAAGGTGAATTTATCGCTATTATGGGACCCTCAGGTTCAGGTAAAAGTACGCTTATTAATATACTTGGCTTTATAGATAGAGGATATGAAGGCGAGTATTTATTTAATAATCACAACTATAAGAAAAGCTCCGACAACAATCTTGCAGATATTCGAAATAAGACCGTCGGCTTTGTGTTCCAAAACTTTAAATTGATTCAAAATAATACCATTTTGGAAAATGTCAGTGTGCCACTCATTTATAATGGGATGAAGTCACAAGAACGTAAAGATAAAGTGTTAGCTACTTTGCATGATGTCGGTTTATATGACAAAGAAAATTTGTTGCCAAATAAATTATCGGGTGGACAACAACAACGTGTCGCGATAGCACGTTCGATTATCAATGATCCAAAGTTTATTATTGCCGACGAACCTACAGGAGCGCTTGATTCTAAGACGTCTCAAGATATTATGGAGTTGTTTGTGAAACTGAATAAAGAAAAGCAAACGACGATGATTATGGTGACGCATGACCGTCAAGTTGCCGAAAAGGCAGATAGGGTTATTCATATTCTCGATGGCCGTGTACAAAGAGAAGAGGTGATTGAATGAGCAACTTAGCAAATGTTATTGCCGTTTCGTTTCGTTCAATTATGAAAAATAAGCGTCGTAACATATTTACGATGATAGGTATTATTATCGGTATCGCGGCCGTTATAACGATTATGTCGTTAGGAAATGGATTTAAGAAAACAGCTAGCGATCAATTTTCCGATGCAGGTGCCGGGAAACATCAAGCTTCTATCACCTATCAGACAGAAGATATGAAGGCACCGAAGAAAAATCCTTTTAGTCGTCAAGATATCGATATTGCCAAACAAGTGAACGGCGTGAATAGCGCTAAAATTAAAGAAAGTGAAGATAGTTCATATTCAGCTAAACTAACTAACTCTCAAAAACAAGGTGACGTTAATATCTCAAAAGTAAAAAGTGCTGAATCTGTCGATAAAGGACAAGGTTTTAATGAAGATGCCAACGATACCCAAGAAAAAGTTGTCGTGATTGACCATAAACTTGCCAAAGACGTTTTCAACAATCATGCATTAGGTAAGTCACTTTATATTGAAGGACAAGGTTTTAAAGTCGTTGGTATAGCTAATAGTAGTGGTCAGAGTATGATGTCATTACAAAATGATAATAGCGTCAAAATGCCAAGTAAAACTTTCTCACAATACATGGGCAACCTCTCACAAGATGTGCCTACGTTGCAGTTGAATCTTGATAAAGATGCCAACAAGAAAGACGTAGCCAAGAAAGTTGAAAAGCAACTTAATAAAAAAGGTTCGGGTACGAGTGATGGCAGTTATATGTATTCCGATATGGAATCCATGATGAAAAATATTAATACTGTATTTGATTCCATCACATACTTCGTAGCTGCCGTAGCAGGTATCTCTTTATTTATCGCAGGAATTGGTGTTATGAATGTTATGTATATTTCAGTCGCTGAACGTACCGAGGAAATCGCTATTCGACGTGCCTTCGGTGCCAAAGGGCGCGATATTGAAATACAATTTCTAGTGGAAAGTGTCGTACTATGTCTCATAGGTGGTATTATCGGATTGATCTTAGGCATTTTGATTGCGACATGTGTCGATGCATTAACTCCGAAAATGATTAAGAGTGCGGTCAGTCTAAGCTCAATAATTATAGCCGTAGGTGTCTCTACATTAATCGGTATTATATTCGGCTGGATTCCGGCACGTGCAGCATCTAAGAAAGAGCTTATTGATATTATTAAGTAGTATAAATGTTTTATGATTGCGTAAAATTATTATTAAGAGTCTGGAACAAAATATTATCTCCAGACTCTATTTTTATAATTACAGTAGATGGCTGAATTGAAAATGCGTTTGTATAAAGCTTTTTACGACGCTAGTCATCCCTGTTGGGTCGGGACTACAAAACTTTTTAAACAAAGAAGATTTCTGTCTTGCTCTCATCACTTATAGATTTATTTAAAAAAGGAATGGTTTGCTTATGGAGTTTTTAGAACAATTGATTCGTCATCCTTTTGCATTTATCGGGATTCAATTCATTATGTATTTGTTACTAAGCATATTTCTTTTTGGAGTATATGTATTTATAGCTTTATCACACGTCTCTTGGTTAGAAAAAATTATCACTACGATAGTGTTAAGCATAGTTACAAGTACCGGTCTTTGTTTATTGATATATTTCATTATTATTTAAATAATACGATTTTATTAGTTTTGTATATAGTTGCTAGTAAGTCCAAAGTACTTAAAGTTCATCTTAAATTGAGTTAGTACATTCATGATATAAGAACAATTAACAAACCCCTTAGCAATAGATTGTTAAGGGGTTTGTTCTATAATATAGTAAAAATTTAATTAATCAAGGTAACGTTATTTATTAATGATTTGATATATTTTATAAAAAATTGGATGAATTGCTTTAACAAAATCACCAATATATTCCTCGACATGTGCATTGAATCCTTTTTTAAATTGTTGAACTCCATAATCTTCAGCATTATCACTAAAGTCGCCTGTAATACCGTAAAAATTATAACGTGGAATATTTTGATTTTTAGCAAACTGAATCATATCCCATTGGAGACAATAAGCACCATTAAATTGATAAAATTTAGGGTCTGAACCACTAGATAAATAATATACTTCGTCTTTATTGTATATATACAATGCGGCAGCTAAATCTAGTATTTCTCCTTCTTCTTCAAGTAATTGCTGTGCTTCAACTAATTTTTTATCGTTACTCTTTATTTGTTGTTGTAGTTGTTCTACTTTAGATTTACTTTTTTTTGAATTTGGATTGTCAGAGAGTTTTTCTTGTATTTGTTGTAATTGCTCATCTAATTGGTCGCCTTTTTTATTTAATTTTTGTATATATTTATTTAAATCTATGTAAGCTAGTTTTAACATTGAGTGATCAGCGTACATTTTTTGAGCTTCTATAAAAAACTCATAAGGATTTTCTCTATACTTAAAATTATGTCTATCTTCTGCTTTTTTAAATAGCTTATAAAAGCGATCTGTTTCAGATATATCTAAAGTTGTTGTTTCTACTCCCATTTCTATCGACTTTTTAATATTTCGACGAGTTTGATAATCCATATTTTTCATTAAATCTTGTTCACTTTTATCTTTTAAATCTAATACAGATAACCAGCGAATTTGACTTTTTTGAGAATAACCTACTGTATACCCTTGATGTTTAAAACCCAATTTTCGAAGTTGATGAATTAATTTCGTATTATCATGAGATTTTAATACTTCCCCATCTGCATCTCTCATATTTTCAATTATGTATGGGTCTACCGAAACAAACAAAGTTTTTTGTTTTTTTAAATATTTAGTTAATCCCTTAAAAAAGCATTGAACTACTTCTTTATTTTGATAATCTAGTACAGGTCCCTTATGTGAATAGAAGTATTTGAAAAATTTCATTGCTCTTGCTTCTGATAATAAACAAGCTGCAACAATATTATTATTATTGTTTTTTACACCTACTAAATGTACATCCCCTTTATTTTGTTCCCTATAATTATATTGATCTACTGATTGCGTAAAATGAACTGGATAATGACGAATAAAATTTCCATATTCTTTTTCAGTTAATCTAGTAAAAAACATAAAACACACCACCTAATCTAAAATTGTAATATATTTTACACTATTTATATAAAAATTCAAATAATTTAGAAAAATAGAACTTTTGTTGTATAATCACATTTAAAATAACTGAGTATTCAATTTTAAATGTTGTAATGTATGATGGCATTTACGTTATATATTGTTATTTACATTATTCAAATTTTCCTAATACTACTCGTTAAACTGAGAGGGATAACTTATGCAAAAAATTATATTAATTGGTTCGTCAGGCTCTGGTAAGTCTACGTTTTCTAGAAAGTTATCAAGAGCGATGAATATACCTGTTTATCATTTAGATGCATTATTTTGGAAACCCAATTGGAATATGCGAAATCTAGCTGAAAAGATAGACATTCAAGAAGCAATACTAAAACAAGAAAAGTGGATTATAGATGGGAATTACACGGATATATTGGATGATAGATTAAAGTGTGCAGACACAGTTATATTTTTAGACTTACCGAGAATAATTTGCTATTACAGAGTATTTACGCGATTATTTAAAAATTTAGGGAAAACGAGAATCGATATGGGAAGCGGCTGTAAGGAACGTATATCATTTACTTTCTTAACGTATATTTGGAAATATCCTAAACATAAAAAACCATTTTTATTAAATAAATTCTCTAAATTAAAAGATGACAAAAACATTTATCATTTACACAAACGACAAGATATAAATGCATTTATTCAACAACATACTACATAAAACCAACCGTATTTACGCAGAGCTTTAATTTAGCCCATGTTATGAATTCGCGAGAAAGTGGTAGATATTAAAGTGTAATAATAACTTTTCACTATGAAGGAGTGGTTATATGGGAGTTTTATCTCAAGAAGAACGTATTAAAATATTGTCCGACATTATAGAAATTCAATCTGTAAATGATAAGGAACTTGAAGTTGCTCAATATTTACAAAAGTTATTTTCTTCGTACGACATTAAATCCGATATTGTTAAATTGGATGACTCTGATACGAGAGCTGATTTAGTTGCGGAAATTGGTGAAGGAAAACCTATATTAGGCGTTTCAGGCCATATGGATGTTGTTACGACGGGTGATGTCAATAATTGGAACTACGATCCATTCAAATTAACGGAAGACGAGCAAGGGCGTTTGCATGGTAGAGGCTCTGCCGATATGAAATCAGGTCTCGTTGCGTTAGCATTAAGCCTTATTGAAATTAAGAAGGCAGGCACGTTGAAAAAAGGTACTATCCGATTTATGGCTACAGCTGGAGAAGAAATTACAAGTTCAGGTGCAGCTAAATTATACGATGAAGGTTATATGAATGATGTAGATGCATTACTTATTGCTGAACCTTCCCAAGACGGCATCGTCTATACACATAAAGGTACGATGGATATTGAAGTAACATCTAAAGGTAAGTCTGCGCACAGTTCTATGCCAGAATTGGGTTATAATGCTATTAATCCGCTAACAGACTTTATTCATTATTTAAATGCTGAATATAGTAAGGTGGATACTTCTAGTGAATTGCTTGGTACGCCAACGATGAATTCAACTGTTATTCAGGGCGGTGATCAAGTTAACTCAATACCAGAGTATGCTTCTTCTTTATTTAATATGCGTACAATTCCAGAATTTGATAATAAGAGATTTATAGATTTATTTGAAAAAATTAAAAATAAAGTTGAGCAAGAATCTAATGCTTCGCTTGAAGTTAATCCTTATGTTAACCGTGAGCCGGTATATACTACGGGAGAAAATTCATTTTTAAAATTAACTAAACAATATGGCGACAAATACTTTAATCGCGACTTAGAATTAACAGCATCTACAGCTACGACCGATGCTTCATTTTTAATGAAAGGTAAAGATGACGCCTTTCCATTCGTGATGTATGGTCCCGGTGAAACAGGACAAGCACACCAAGTAGACGAATATGTCTATAAAGACGTTTATTTAACTTTTATCGATTTATACACTAACTTACTTACTGATTATCTTAATCAAGAAAGTTAATATTAAAAAATAAAGAGGTCTAAATACTTTTAAATAAGTATTTAGATCTCTTTTTTTATATCTAAAATAAGACAGAAAGATTTAATTTTTAAATGATAAATAGTAAAGGCTAAATTCTAAGTCTTTTTTGAGGTGTGATTCTAGTAAAGCTAGTGCTTCTTTAATGTTTCTATTATTTAATGCTTCCACAATTTCAGCATGCTCTTCTATTAAACCCGGGCGACGCTTTGTAATAACGGTTTTACTAAACAAATAGATAAAGCTTTTTAGCTTTTGATAGGATTCTTGAATGAATGGATTATTCGTAGCACTCATTATTTTTTGGTGAAACTTATCATTAATTTCTAAAATATGATCTTCATCTTCACTATTTATATCAATTTCGGTATAACTTCTTAATTCTGCTATATCAGAGTCCGTGAAAATAACACCAGCTTTTTCTAGCGCATAAGTTTCAAATAAAATGCGCATTTCAAATATATTTCTATATTCCTCAGTGGTTGGAATGAAAATATAAGAATCTTTTATAAAATATTCTAATTCTAACTGTTTAATAACCTCTCTGATAGGCGTTCTACTGACGTTATATTTTTTAGCTAATTTAACCTCTGTAATTTTTTCAGATTGCTTTAATTCTCCTGAAATAATATCATTTCGAATTTTTTGATATAGCGTTAATTCATTATTGCTATGCATAATTTCACCTCTTTCTTTTATATTACTACAAAAAATTATAAGTTAAAATGTATACATTTATTATGAAAAGGTATACAATTATAAAAAGTAAACGTTTTCAACGGAGGTAATATTATGAAAATTGGATTTATAGGTTTAGGAATTATGGGTAAACCCATGGTTAAAAATTTTCTAAAAGAACAAAATACAGTGCTAGTAAATGATGTGAATAAAGATACAGAACTAGAAATGGTTAAAGAAGGTGCTCAAGCAGTATCAATTACTGAAATGGCCCAAGAAGTTGATTATTTATTCTTATCATTACCGAACGGAGCAATTGTGAAGTCCGTTTTATATAGCGGTCAAGAGTCGATATTGAATCAACCTCAAGTCAATGTAAAAAGTGTAATAGATACAAGCTCACTAACACCAAATGAATCTTTAGAAATTAGTAAGGTTTTAGAAGAAAACTCAGTATCATATATTGATGCGCCGGTAAGTGGTGGGGAGCCATTGGCAATTACAGGTGAATTATCAATCATGGTAGGTTGCAATGAAAATGATTATGAAGACATTAAGAAAGTATGCGAACCAATAGCGCAATCAGTTATACGCGTAGGTGAAGTTGGTTCTGGCAGTGTCGTTAAGTTGGCAAATCAAATTATTGTTAATACGAATATTGCAGCTTTATCCGAAGCAGTAGTATTAGCTAAAAAATTTAATATTGATTTAGAAGCAATGTATCAAGCTATCAAAGGTGGTCTAGCAGGATCTACGGTTATGGATGCGAAATTTCCTAAAATGATTGCTGAAGATTATCAACCTGGCGGTACTTTAAATATTAATTTAAAAGATTTAAAAAATGTTACTTCTACTGCTGATACTGTCGGCTTAACATTACCTGTTTCAAACCAAGTTAAAGAAATATATAAATCAGAAGTTGCGCAAGGCAATGGACTAAATGATCATTCTGGAATTATTAAATATTTCGAAAATATAAATAATATGTAGGTGACAAAATGTTAAATGAAAAGTTGATAAATGAACAAAAAAATGACGAATTTAATAAAAATTTAAGTTCTTTCAATTATAAAATAATCGTATTAGATGATGATCCTACTGGTACTCAAACAGTTAAGGATTTACCGGTATATACACAATGGACTGAAGAGTTATTGGAAGATGGTTTCAAGCAATCGAATAACATGTTCTATATTTTAACTAATTCGCGCGCTCTAAATGAAGAAGAAACTACTGCTTTACATAAAGAAATAAGCAGTAATATTGAAAGGGTTTCACAACGATTAAACCATCCATATTTAATTATAAGCAGAGGCGATTCAACTTTAAGAGGACACTTTTATTTAGAGCCCAAAGTACTAAATGATGCTTCCACTTCGGGCTTTGATGCGGTATTTTATGTGCCGGAATTTTTTGAAGGTAATCGTTTTACTTATAATGGCATTCATTATTTAAAAGAAAATGATACGTATATGCCTGTTGCAGAAAGTGAATTTTCTAATGATACAACATTTGGTTTTAATTCTGAAACAATGGCAGATTTTATTGAAGAAAAAAGTCATGGCGCTATTACATCTAACGAAGTTTATCATATTACATTAGAACAAATTAGAAATCGTGATAAGACAGCAATATTTAAGACTTTCGAATCAATAAATAATTTTGATGCAGTCGTTGTAGACGCTTTGAATGACGAAGATATGGACTACTTTGTGGCATGTTTAACAGAATTTTTAGCCAATCATGAGAAGAAGTTTATGTTTAGAACAGCTGCTTCATTTGTAAAAGCAATGTGTCAAACACCTGGAGAAATTATTAACTTAAAAAATTATAAGCAGAATAATAATGGTGGCATTATCATAGTAGGCTCTCATGTGAAGAAAACGTCTGATCAACTACAGCATTTATTAAATAATACAAATATTAAACAAAGTGAGTTTGACATTAAAAAAGTAACAGAGTCTAATTTAAATGAATATATAGCAGAACAAATTACTCAAGTAGAACAAATTATTAAAGACGGAGAAGATATTGTTATTTACACTTCTCGCGACGTTATAAAAACAGAAGACTTAACAAATAATTTAAGTATTTCAACAAATATTTCAAATAGTTTAGTTGAAATTATCAGAGGGTTACAAGTACAGCCTAAATTTATTATTGCCAAAGGTGGCATTACTTCAAGTGATGTGGCCACAAAAGGGCTAAACATTCATAAAGCAGATGTTATTGGACAAGTAACTAAAGGTGTACCCGTTTGGTTAACAGACAGTGAAGCGAAATATCCAAAAATGGCATATGTGATTTTCCCGGGTAATGTTGGTGACGTTGAAACTTTAACAGAAGTATACAAATTAAATAGTTAAAAGGTCTATAGAAAGTAGGGATGGAAATGTTTGGAGAAATTTGGCCACTGATCAGTGTTGTTATTGGGGTATTAGTGTTACTTGCATTAATTATGTTACTTAAAATGAATACATTTATTGCTTTAATTGTGACATCGATGTTTACGGGTATTATTTTAGGAATGCCAATAGATAAAATCGTTGAGGTTGTAGAAAAAGGTATGGGAGATACGTTAGGTAGTATCGCTATAATCTTTGGACTGGGTTCCATTTTAGGTAAGTTATTATCAGAAGGTGGAGGCGCAACAAAAATTGCGGATAAATTGATTGAGAAATTCGGTGAAAAATATGTAACCTTAGCGATGATTGTTGCTTCGTTTATTATTGGTATATCGCTATTTTTAGAAGTTGCATTTGTTTTACTTATTCCATTAGTATTCACGTTAGCTAAAAGAATGAAGATATCAAATCTTAAAGTCGGTCTACCAATGGCTACTTCTATAGCTATTACGCATGGATTTTTACCACCGCACCCTGGACCTGTAGCAATTTCACAAGCGCTTCATGCTAATATCGGACACGTACTTATGTATGGTTTTATTATAGGTATTCCATTGGCAATTATTGTGGGAGTGGTATTCCCGAAATTAGCATACAAAATTGCTCCAGTTGCGTTTACACGAGAAGGTAATCAAGGAACGATTGCAGATACGCAAAAGATTGAAAATAAAACTTTACCTAGTTTTGGTATTAGTTTATTAACTGCATTAAGCCCAGTTATTTTAATGCTATTAGCCACTGTAGTTCAATTAATTACAGGGCATGAAGACGGTAAGGCGACTGGTTTTGAAGGATTTATATACTTTATAGGATCATCAACGACTGCAATGCTTATCGCTGTATTATTTGCAATGTACACGATGGGTATTAGAAGAAAGCATTCAATGAACCAAATTATGCAAACGGTTTCAGATGCGATTACACCAATTGCGATGTTACTACTAATTATTGGTGGCGGCGGTGTATTCAAGCAAATACTTATTGATGGTGGAGTCGGAGATACAATTTCTAAAATGTTCCACGGTACAGAAATGTCACCAATAATTTTAGCATGGTTAGCTGCAGCTATTCTACGAGTAGCGTTAGGTTCTACAACAGTAGCAGCATTATCATCTGTGGGTATTGTTTTACCACTTATTCAATCAGTAGATGTAAATATTTCACTTGTAGTGTTAGCTATCGGTGCAGGAAGTATCTTTTGTTCACACGTAAATGATGCTGGATTTTGGATGTTCAAAGAATATTTTGGTCTGACTATTAAAGAAACATTTTTAACTTGGACGTTACTTGAATCCATATTATCTGTTTTAGGGTTAGGTTTTATATTACTCGTAAATGTAATTATTTAAAATAAATGCTATAAAGTGAGGATTAAAGTATGAAAAATAGAGAGATTTTACAGCATGCAAAATATGAAAAATTTGCTATTCCACAAATAAATATTAATGAACTTATTTGGATAGAACCAGTATTAAAAGCAGCAGAGTCTATGAAATCACCAATTATAATAGCTACTTCGGATAATTTAATCCCTGAATTAGGGGGATATGAATTTATTTATAAAACGATAAAAAATAAGGTACAAGCTATGGAAATTACAGTCCCTGTCATTATTCATTTAGACCATAGTACATCAGTAGAAAATTGTCGCCATGCGATAGACATTGGCTACGACTCGATTATGTATGATGGTTCAAAATTACCAATTGACTCCAATATTGCCTACACTAAACAAGTTGTAGATTATGCGCATCAAGGTGATGTGTTAGTCGAAGGAGAAGTTGGTGGCGTCGGTGGGACAGAAGATGGCATTAGCGGTAATGTAAAATACGCTAGTTTAGACGATTGTTACCAATTAGTTACGCAAACAAATTTGGATAGTTTGGCACCTGCATTAGGTTCGGTACACGGAGAATATAAAGGGGAACCTAATCTTGGATTTAAAGAAATGGAAGAGATTGAAGCGCAGTTAGACATTCCGTTAGTCTTACATGGTGCTTCTGGAATTTCAGATGAAGAGCTACTAAAAGCGATTGAACTAGGTCATGCGAAGATAAACTTTAATACTGAAGTTAAAATTGCATGGGCTAAACAGCTAAGACAAACTTTAGAAAATGATAAACAGTTATACGACCCTCAAAAGATTATCGGCCCTAGTAAAGATGCTATCGAGGAAGCGGTTAAATCACTTATTATTAAATGTAATGCTTCAAATCACGCTTAGTAGAATAATCCCTTAACAATAATACGTTGTTAAGGGATTATTTTAATAGAGCTTTATTAGTTATAAAGAATCAATTAACGTTTCATTGTTACTTAAATTTTGACTTTCCCAATACTGTTCTGCTTGTGGTATTTTAATGAATTCAACAGTATTATTATGGTTTGTTTTTACAACAGATTCTATTTCATCAATACTAACTCTAAAAAATTCTTTTCTATGATTTACTTTATTAATTTCTCTATCTCTAAAATGTTTATGTAAGATGTTTTCTAATTTAGGTGCATCATCACTAAAGATCATTGCATGAACATCAAATGAAAAAGGAACAGAAGCATCTCCTAACTCTTTAATTCTGTCATATGGCTCTAATCTTCTTGTCATTCCAATTTTAAAAATATCTTCACCAAACGATCCAATATTGGAAATTACGTACACATAACCAGCTCTAGTATTTGTTTCGCGATTGATTACATCTTTTTTATCTTCTTGCAATTCATTTATTTTATCTTCTAGCTGCTTTATTTTTTCGGCGTATAATTCTTTTTCAATGTCATTATTCGCTTTTTCTAAACGTTTAAATAGACTATTAACTTCATTATTAAATTGTCTTTCTTCTTTTTCTAATTTTTTACGTTCATTTTCAAGCTCTCTTCTTACGCGTTCTTCTTCTTTCATTTGTTCTTTAATCTCTTTTTGAATTTCACGTTCCTCTTCAATTTTTTTCGCTTTTTCATAAATTAAATTTAGTTTTTCTAGCTTGAGTTGTAAGTATTCTGTTGTAATTTTAACATTATCAACTTTATATATTCTGTTTAAAGTTTCAAATGATTTTACCAATTTATTGTGGTAACTTTGATAATTTTTAAAAGTTAAATTTGAGTAAAAGTAATTACATTCAGTATCAAAAGATCTTAGTATTTGTTTGATTTGTGAATTAATAATAGTCTTTTTATCTTCATAACCATAATGTAAAACAGACAAATTATCCTTAATGAATTGCTTTTCTTTTAAATTTAATAAGCTAATTTTATCGTTAATTTCAGAAGATGTAATATTCTCTTCAAAATGACGAACAAATATATCATTAAAATCATTTTCTAATTTTGTATCATATAATTTGTTTGATAATTCTTGGAGTTCAATTTTTTTATCGTTAATTGTTTGATTTAAATCACAAATTGTGGATTCTTTATTTTTAACATTAATTTTTAATGTGTTTGCACGCTCTTCTATTTTATTTAAAGTAGCATTTTTATATGATGCTAATTCTTCTTTTGTTTGTTTATGCAAGAGTTTAATATTATTTTTTTCTTCAGTGATTTCTGATTTCTGATTTTCTACTGAGTTAACTAAATTTATTAAATAATTAATGATTTCTAGAGATTCAGAATTATAAATAACTATTTTCGCTGTTTTATTTTTGCCATATGTTATTAATAAATAATCCGATAAAGTTTTTTTATGTCGCTCAATTGATAAAATATCATTAAATGGTATTCTGTATGCAAAATTATCTTTTCCACGAATAAAGTACAAATGCGTTTTGCTAAAAAAATAGCTACCATTTCTGTCTTTACTATCACAATTGAAAGTACCTTTTGATGAAAATAATATTTCTATATTTTCCCCTAATTTCGTAGTTAATACATTGAAATCATTTTTGTAATAACTCATAGCATATTAGCCCCTTTACTATGTAATTTATTTAAGTATACCTGATTAAAGAGAAAAGTTATATATAGTTTTTCACATTAATGAAAATAAATAATAATGAATTGATAAATATAAAAAAAATTTGTTTTAATAACAAAAAGACTATTTTTCAGTTGAACAATGTAAAATTTCGCATAAACATGGAGGAATTTATAAAATTACTATTACTTTTTGAATAAAATTAAAATACTTAAAAATTAATTTTTCGATTTTCATAATGTTCTTAGTTGAATATAAATTAAAGATCTATTGAGCTCATTTTAATGTAGATAGTTTTCTACACTTAGATTGGTCAGACCATCGTTCTGGACAAAGATATGGTCACGGTAGTTCTATTAGAAGACTTTCTAAAATAGCTCATATTATTAATATTTATCAAATTGGTATCAGAGATATTAGTAGTAGTTTAAAAGGAGATGTAGAAGTGGCTCATGATTATAGTGTGAAACAACTTAAAAAAAGTTTCAATGCGCATGTTGAAGAGTATATTGGAGATTTTATTAAACCTATCCATCCATTGTTTTATAAAATTTATCAACGTATAAATAAATAACAATTTGTTGTAGGCAAAAATTTTAATTAATGTTAGTTGTACAGGTTTTTTCTATATGGGTATGGGAATGACTATAACAAATGAATTAAGTTATAGGAGGAATATTCATGAAAAAGACTAACAAACATGTCGACTTAAATTTTCAAAAAAGTGGACATGAAAACCCCATAACGATGTATTATAAAGCGTTATACCAACTAAATGATGTAGTATTAGGCTTGGTATTTCTAATCGGCAGTTTTCTATTTTTTGGCAGTGATACGGTCTTTTCAGGCACTGTATTATTCGTTATTGGTAGTATTCAAATGACTATCAGACCACTAATCGCTTTTTTACACGAAGTACATCTTGCTCGTTATTATCAAAAACAACAAAAGCTTAATAAATAAAAGTATATATAAACTCCCCAATTAATCATGAGTTGGGGAGTTTTTTAAAACCATTTTTTCTTTTTAAATAACAAGATTAACCAAATTGTAATTATGGCCATTATGGCAATAAAGACGAAATAGCTATACTTCCATTGTAGCTCTGGCATAAATGAAAAGTTCATACCATACCATCCAGTTAATAAGGATAGAGGGAAGAAAATAGATGTAATCATCGTAAGGACGTTCATAACGTTGTTAATTTTATTTGAACGATAAGATTCGTTATTATCTTTAATTTCCTCGGTAATACTTTCACTGGCAGCTAAAGTATCATTTTGTCTTTTTAGTCTATTTTGGATATGTTTAATAAGTCTGCGATTTTTAGGGCTTGAAGCAAGCACATTATTCTCTGTAACGTCGTCTATCATTTGTTGCATTGGTAATAAGACGCGTTTTAATTTAATGATTTCAGAGCGTATATCGAATACATCATCCATTAATTTATTGTTTTTGGTCGCATTCACGTTCTTATATTCAAAGGAAAACACGGTGTCTTCAACATCATTGACATACTCAAAATAACTTTGCGTGATAGCATCTAATAGGTCCAATGTAATACGCTCATTATTAAAATCAAGTTTATTATTTTTCAATTTATCTATAACTTGATCAACTAAAGAGATGTTATTTTCGTGTACAGTCACCATCGAATTTTCAAATGCTGTAATACTTAAAGGATTGGCTGAAAAGTCGCTATTTGTAATGGTATGCAATACAAAATATTTATTTTTTTGATGCGCATCGACATCAATTTGAGGTCGCGAAATGGTATAAATAGACTCCTCAATTTTATGTGCATCTAGATTAAAATAATGTGCGAGAAAATCTTTATCATCATTAGTTGGATGACTAGTGTCATACCATATAAAACGTCCGTCAGTAGGCACACTAGCGTTATTGTCGGTGACTACGACTTGTTGCTGGTCGTTTTTAAATATAAAACGCATTGTTAGGCCCTCCAATAATAATAGGATATTAATACCTATTTACCTGAAATTTATTAGCATTAATCATAAATTGAAAAATTAGCAAGGTAGTAAGGGGGGTGTGCACACAATGTTTGATAGATATTATAAGTAATAGGAAGCGGGACAAAAAATCCTATAATCAAGTTAATTCTATAATTTTTCTTACTATAAAACATTCTTTAATAAGTCTACTATTTATCTTTATGGTTTCAATAGCATTGAAAAATGAAAGAATTAAGTTTTGTTTATGATCTAATTATGAATATAAATATTGCTTCAATCTGCCTTTAATTTTTCTTCTTACTTGCATTTTTACTATAGATATAACAGCTTGTAATAATTCTGAATGACTTGGAAAATAGTATCTAATATGCCCAGGCGTTATTTTAGCTAGTTAACTAGGTTAAATGAATATACTAAGTGCTGAATACAATAGTAATAATGACATAGTTATTTTAAAAATATAATTGTATTTGTTAAGAAATTCTTTTAAGTAATAACCTAACAGCCCCCAAATAATCAAACAAGCCCATCCAATGATAACAGTTATAACAATGTATATTAATGGTTGTACGTTTGTACTAGGTATTATAAAAGCTCCGATTAAAGTTATAAAGAATAGCAATGATTTCATATTTAATATTTGTAGTAAAAAACCTGCCTTAAATGAAGAATGTATTTTGTTATTTGCGCTATATTTCCCTGAAGTAAGTGTCTTAAATGCTAAATATATTAAGTATAGAAAACCAAAAATCTTTAAAAAATTTTCTATTTGAATAATGAAATCTTCTAATATGAAAAGACAAAATATAGAGATTATTGCTAAAAGTAAAAACCCCGATAAGACACCAGTAATAAATTTTTTAGCGCCAGATAATCCATATTCTTTAGTAGCACTAAGAATAAATAAGTTGCTCGGTCCTGGAGTAATAGATGTAACAAAAACATAAATTAAAAATGCTGACATATTAATCACCTCAATAAAATTCTATGTTGTTATAATCTATAAGTAAAATTAATGTTATTATGTATTTATTAATTATATTAATAGGTGATTAAATGGATATTAAACAATTAAGGATTTTAAAAACACTTATAGCTACAGAGAGTTATACAAAAACTGCAGAAATACTAAATTATACTCAATCTAATATTTCGCAACAAATTAAGCATTTAGAAGCTGAGTTACAAAATGAGTTATTTATTTATTCTAATAAGCAATTAACTCAAACTGAGTTTCTTAAGCAAATCTTACCCTTAATAAATGATTATATTTCTACGCATGATCAAATACTGGATGTCTCTAATAAATCAAATAATAGAAAATTAAAAATAGCAGCTCCTGAATCATTAGTAACAACAGGTCTCAGTGAATTAATCAAAAATTTTCTAGAAAAATACCCGAATATTGATATAGATTTATTTAACAATACTTGTAGCTATAATCAAACTTTACTCACTAATGGAGAAGTAGATATAGCTTTTGTTGTTAATAGTGCGATTTCAAACAATCATATAACGAAGCATCTATTAAGTAGTGAAGAAATAGTTATTGTAGCTCATAATAAAGCCCCCGACTCATTAGAAGATTTATTAAAGAATAAGCCATATAACCATTTAGTAATTAATGAAAAAGATAGTACTTATCGTAAAATGTTTGAAGAATTTTTAAACGACAATAATCTTGGAGTAGGTAAAGAAACTGAATTATGGAGTATTAATGCAATAAAGACTTTTCTTACAGATAATATGGGATTCAGTGTATTACCACTCAGAACAGTTGAGGATGAAATTAGGGATAATACATTGAAAGTCATTAGTAAGCGCAATGATTTCCCTTTATTTTATTCCTTTGCTTTAACGAAAAAGAAAAATTGGCAAAATGATATAGTTAATTTATTTGTAGAGGAAGCTCAAAAGTTTATGAAAATACATGATTTTTAGAATAAATTTATCTTATGATTATTTATTTTCAGCATCTGACTTTGGATACCTATAATATTAAATTCGATAAATTTTTATGGTAAAAGTATTAGGAGTGTATGTGTTTAGAATTGAACATCAAAAACTAGGCTAAATATTCCCTATAGAGTTTAGAAGATATTTAGCCTAGAAAATAGTGCTTTATTAAGTTCCATTTTGAAAAATTATAGCTGAAGTAATGCCTTTTTTCCAAATCTTATATAATCATTCACTATCTAAAATTTTTATTGCCAATGCTTTAATTCATCTAAAGCGTCGCGTCCTATTAATTTTCCTTGTTGATAACCAGCATCACCAATTTCTTTTATATGTTGTGATGAATAAATATTTGTTCCTATTATATTTCTACTATCTTGATCAGGTGTTATTAATGTTACGTTGCTATTTGTCTTCAGGGTTTCAACATCTTCATAAACTGAAGGAACTAAACCTTGTTTTTGATCTAATGGTGCCAAGATTATAATATCTTTATAATTTGCCATTAGTCGTGCATTGGTGGAAGAAATCATGCCACCGTCTATCCATGAAGCGCCCAGCATATCAACATGTGGCCATATACCTGGGACTGCACCACTTGCCATAACTGCTTCAATTAAGCTTATGTCGCTCGTTTCATTAAAGGATTCAAGCGTGCCGGTCTTAGAATTAATAGCTGTAATTTCCAGTTGAGGTGTCCAATCCACATTGCCAATTCTTTTACGTACTGAACGCTCTCGCTCTTCAAACGATACTGTTGAAGGACTTTTATTAATAATATCTCCTAGGTATTTACCAATGACTTGTTCATCTGTTTTCCCTTGCACAAACGCTTCACGCCATAATTCAAATAAAGATGGATCCAGTTGTGCGTTATCTGCATTATCACGGTTATTTGCGAGTTGTTCATAATAAGTCTTCATATTTTGTCCATTTGCTAAAATTGAACCGACGTAAGATCCTGCTGAACTTCCTAGTATCTTATCTGCATGGTTCACTAGAATGCCAGAATCAATTAATCCAGCCAAAACACCAGATTCCCACGCTATACCTGTAATACCGCCTCCGCCTAATACAAGGGCTTTTTCATTAATCATTTAAACATCTCCATCTAGTTAATGTGAATTTAACAATATTGGTGTTGCTTTAAGTCTTGTAATAATAACATTACTAATAAAACACTTCACTATTAAAGGTAATGTTCAATTTAATTATTTAAATTAAAATGACCTTAGTTTTTATATTTTCACGTTCTAGATTTTCAATAGTTTCAGATATTAATGTGAAAGTGTTGTACGTTTATGTAACGTTTTAATTATACTTTTCTAAAAGCTAACGAATAACAAACGTTAAAACATGCAGTTCAACAGTATTTTATAACCTTCCCCTATGTTTGATTTACGCACATCGTGGAATAATAATATTGCAAGCAATCTAAGGAGGTAATACAATGACTTTTGAATTTAAGCATGATGCAGGAACTACTGAATTACCAGAGAATATTAATTCAGCAGTCGCTTTAGAATTTTCATTCGTTGACGCATTAGTTGCTTTAGATATAGACGTTAAAGGTATTGCTGATGATAATGACAGTACGAACTTAATATCACCAATCAAAGAAGAAGTTGGTGACTATGTTTCAGTTGGTACACGTATCGATCCAGACTTTGAATCAATTCGTTCTGCAGCTCCACAAGTAATTATCGGAGATGCTGATCGTCATAAAGATATATATGATGAATTAAGTGAAATTGCACCTACGATTTTATTTAGTAGTTTTGACGCAGGTTATCAAGAAACGTTAGAAGTCTTCCAACGTATAGGTACTGCTGTTTCTAAATCTAAAGAAGCGAAAGAACGTTTAGACAGCCATAAAGATTTAGTTAATAACTATAATAATCAAATTTCTATCGATAAGAACAAAAAAACGTTAGCTGCCGTAGTATCTGAACAAGGTGTAACTGCGCATTCAGCAAAAACGTATGTCGGTGAATTTTTAGGCAAATTAGGTTTTGAAAATGCACTTAATGAAAAAATTGCAGATAAATTGCCTGCATATAGAGAAGCGGACTATTTAGAAATGTCATACGAACAATTAGCCGAAGTTAATCCAGAAAGATTAATTGTAATGGTTGAAGATAGTGATGACGATGACTTAAATAAACTTCAAAATAGTAATCAATGGGACGACATTGATGCTGTGAAAAATAATAGAGTTCACTTTGTAAACAGAGACGAATGGGCTAAATTACGTGGTTTAGTAGCTTCTGAAGATATTATTGAAACATTAGCAAACCTTAAAGAATAATTTTTAATATAAACAATAAAGTGGTTGATTAGTTGCAGAATATGCTAATCAACCATTTTTATGTGACTAGCAAATAAGCACCTATTTCATAGTTGAAAGGGTGCTTATTATAGTTATTGATAATAAATTGTTGCAGTAAAGGTGATTAAGTCATCGGTATTATTTTGATAAGTATGGGCGATATCACTATTAAAACGTAGCGCCTGTGTTTCATCAATATTATAAATTTCGTCATTTACGTTAATTGTTAACACGCCTTTGTTTACAATAATGAATTCTTCAGAGTTTAGATGATGCCCTTCCGAAGACGATTCGCAACCGGGTTGGATTTCCATTTTAAACATTTCAAACTGTCTAGATTTATCATATGGAAAATAGGGATATACTACGACATTATCATCTTTAATCGACAAAATATCCGTGCTATCAATAAAGTTAACATTATCTTGTTGTTGTGTTGTTAATTCTGACAACGATAAATGCAACCCGTTAGCAATTTTCCACAAAGTTGTAATGGTTGGGTTAGATTCGCCTCTTTCAATTTGACTTAACATGTTTTTGCTCACATTTGTGAGCTTAGACATTTTATCTAAACTCAGTTGATTCTTCTTGCGATAAGTCATTAAATTACATGCGATAACGTTTTGTATATTACTCATAAAAATCATTCCTTTACTTTATATCGAACATATTGTACCATTTAGTGTGTTGTTTTTGAACTACTAGGAGGATTTTTTATGAAACAAGACACAACTCACACTAAAATGAATTGGTTGTTATTTATAGGTATATTACTTGTAGCAGCTAATTTAAGGGCGCCTATTACGTCAATAGGCATAGCATTACCCCATATAAAAGATGAATTGATGTTATCTAATACGGCAGTCAGCTTTATTACTATTGTACCGTTATTAGCGTTTTCCGTCATTTCATTATTTGCGGCTAAAACGAGTCGCCATTTAGGATTAGAGAAGACGATATTCATCGCGTTGATTCTAATCTTTATCGGCGTCGTTGTTAGATCAATTACGCATGTTTCATGGTTGTATATCGGCACGGTATTGCTAGGCATTGGTATCGCATTTGGTAATGTTTTGGCACCGGCCTTTATTAAAGCTAAGTTCCCATTACGTATCGGAATTATGACGGGTTATTATACAGTAGTTATGAACGTTTTTGGAAGTGCGTCGACTTATACGACTGCGCCCCTTGTAAAGCATTTCCACTATAATATAGCTATAGGCTTCATTAGCATAGTTACATTAATAGCATTGATTGTTTGGGCATTTCAATTAAAAAATAAACCAGAAGAAACATCACAAGTTGCTTCAACAGATGTAAATGTATGGAAATCACCTTTATCTTGGCAAATTACGCTCGTTATGGGTGGACAATCATTATTATTCTACTCGTTAGTTAACTGGTTACCTGAATATTTAAAAAGCCAAGGATTCTCACTTGATAAGGCAGGTCTATATTTATCAATCTTACAATTGGCCATTATACCACTAACATTTATAACGCCAATTATCGCTACCAAAATGAAGTCTCAATATGCATTAACATTCGGCACGGGCGCATTGTTCGTTATTGGTGTTATCATTATGATGTTTGAACCCACTTGGGCGTTATTAGCGGCAATTCTAATTGGTGTTGCTAGTGGGTTAGCCTTCGGTCTCGTGAATACATTTTTCAGTTTAAGAGCAGAGCAAGGTACGACTGCTGCTAAGCTATCAGGCATGTCTCAGTCGGTCGGCTATTTATTTGCGGCAATAGGGCCATTGTTCTTCGGTATCTTACATGATATTTCAGGCAATTGGATACTTTCATTAAGCATATTATTAATTACTGCAGTTGCTATTATGATATTTGGAGCTGGCGCAGGTAAAAATAAAACGATAGAACAGACGTTAAATATAAAATAATATAGACGATTTTAAGTAGCTTATTTCACGACATGTGAGATAAGCTTTTTTGTTATTAAATGAAATTCTCATACATTATCCTTACGTAATCATCACGTTCAAGCTAATAAAAATACAGTTTTTTTATATAAAATAGCATGAAATATGCTTAGGCATATTGTGATAAAGAAAAAGTTATGGTTAAATTAAGAAAACGCTTACATTATCATGACATTAGGGGGATTTGTTAAATGATTACTTTTATTGTATCGATTATCTTACTTGTCGTTGGTTATTTTACATATGGAAAATATATTGATAAAATGTTTGGCCCTAAAGAGGACCGACCAACGCCTGCATACAATCAACGTGATAACGTAGACTATCTGCCGATGAAGACATCGTCTAACTCGTTAATACAGTTGTTAAATATCGCCGGTGTAGGACCTATTTTTGGTCCGATTATGGGTGCATTATATGGCCCGGTTGCATTTATATGGATCGTTGTCGGCTGTATTTTTGCTGGTGCAGTTCATGACTATTTAACTGGTATGATTTCAATTCGTAACAAAGGGGCACACTTACCTGAATTAGCAGGAAAATTTTTAGGTAATGTGATGAAGCATTTCGTTAATATTTTCTCTATCTTATTATTATTACTTACTGGTACGGTCTTCGTTACAAGTCCAGCTTTATTACTATATAATTTAATGGATGGCCGTATCGCATTAGGTATAATTATTTTCGTAATTTTTGTGTACTATATTTTATCTACGATCTTACCAATAGACAAAATAATTGGACGTGTTTACCCAATTTTTGGCGCGCTATTATTAGTTAGTGCGGTAGGTATCGGTTTTAGATTAATTCAAACAGGAGCGCCGATTCCTGAATTAAGTCTTAAAAACATGCATCCTGCTGGTGCACCAATATTCCCATTATTATTCTTTACGATTACATGTGGTGCCTTATCAGGGTTCCATGCGACGCAAACGCCTATTATTTCTAGAACTACGAATAAAGAGAAAAATGCGCGCTTTATTTTCTATGGCATGATGATTGCTGAAGGTATTATCGCTATGATTTGGGCGGCAGCTGGTATGAGTTTGTTCCACGGTTATAGTGGTTTACAAGATGTTTTAAATCGTGGTGAAGCTGCATTAGTAGTAAGTAAGGCTTCTAATTTATTATTAGGCTCAGTAATTGGTACGATTGCCGTTATAGGTGTAATCATTTTACCAATTACGAGTGGTGATACTTCATTTAGAAGTGCACGTATGATTATTGCCGATTATTTAAACGTTGAACAACGTAGCATGATGAAAAGAATTATCGTAGCAGCACCATTATTTGTGATTAGCTTTGGTTTAACTCAAGTTGATTTCACTGTATTATGGCGTTACTTCTCTTGGGCTAACCAAACGACCGCCGTCGTAGCCTTATGGGTAGGAGCTATGTATCTGTTAATCGCTAAAAAGAACTTCTGGGTTGCTGCAATACCGGCAGTCTTTATGACATGGAATATCTTTGTTTATATATTAAGCCAGAAGATCGGTTTAGGTTTAGACTTAACGCTTAGCTATTATATTGGATTTGTATTAACGTTACTATGGATTGCTTATTTCGGATATCAATATAAAAAGATGGTTTCAGCCAAATCATTCGAACTTGATTATCCAATTACTGGAAAACAACAACTCACTTAAGACTATATGTAATAGCAAAAGAGACACCTCGACAAAGGTGTCTCTTTTTATGATTTGTATAATGTTTCACGTTAAACATTAGCTTATATTGTATTAATTTGGGTGCTTACACATACTAGGAATTAAGAAAATATCTATAAATAACCAAAAACCTAATATAAATAAGAATAGGTAACCAATAAAAATAGCTGCTGTGGCCCAACCAATAACTGCTAGAATAACTTGGAAAATACCCGAAGCAGTTTTACCACAATAGAAACGGTGTATGCCGAGTTGGCCTAAAAAGAACCATAAAACATAAGCGATGACGATATTACGTTGCTGTGGTGCATAGTCGTTCGAAGGCATTGCATTCACTCCTTGTATCTATTTAATGCGTTACAGTAATCTTAACTTAAATTAAAATCAAAAAACAAGTAGGCGGCGACCTACTTGTTTGTAATATATCATAACTGAAAAGGAGAGCTTGGTATTAAGCAGGGGCTCAAATTGCTTAATACCAAGATTATTACTGATGTACATAATGGCTAGAGTACATCTCACTTGTTTTTGTAAATCTATTTAGGCTTGATAGCAAACGCGCGTACCGGAAAACCAGGAGCGTCATTTGCTTTTGGGCATATCGTAAAAATAATAGCACCACGGGCTGGTAATTGGTCTAAATTAGTCAGCAATTCAATTTGAAAAATGTCTTGCTCAAGGACATAACGCTGGCTGACGAAGTCTTCGTTACGTGTTGCATCTATAGCAGCATCTGTATCGAAAGTTTCGTGACCGATTGCTTTTACTTGGCGTTCTTCGATTAAGAACTGTAATGCATCCCGGCTCCAACCCGGGGTATGAGGTTGGCCATGCGTATCTTTATTTTCAAATTGCGTAGTATCGGGCCACCGTTTAGACCAATCTGTTCTTAACGCGACAAATGTGTGTGGCTCGATTTTACCGTTAATACGTTCCCATTGAGTTAAATGTTCTTTGGTTACTATAAAGTCTGCATCTCGTGCGACTTCTGACGAATAATCTAAAACAATCAACGGTAACGCAAATTCTGTTAATTCAAAGTCATTTAGACTGCGGGCATGATTAACAAAATGATTCGGTGCATCAAGATGTGTACCGTATTGAGTAACGAGATTCCAACGTTGAACATAGTAACCATCATCTTTTACAGTTGCTAATGGTTTTACGCTTGCACGCTCGTCTTCGTTAAAGCATGGAATGGTGTCGTCAAACTTGTGTGTAAGATCGACCCATTCTGAACTTTTTAGTTGTTCAAGTTGGTTCCATAATGGATAACTCATTGATAACATCACCTACATTTTATTTTTTAAACAGTAGCTGACTTTGTTTTACGTAATTTATCTACTGAGTTAACTAATACAGTTAATGCTTCACGAACTTCGTCTTCTTTACGCGTTTTTAAACCGCAATCTGGGTTAACCCAGAATAATGAACGATCGATTTGTTGTAAAGCACGGTCGATTGCAGTCGTAATTTCTTCTTCAGTAGGGATACGTGGACTATGGATATCATAGACACCAAGTCCAATACCTAAATCATACGTAATGTCTTCAAAGTCTTGAATTAAATCACCATGACTACGTGATGTTTCGATTGAAATAACATCAGCATCTAAATCATAGATAGCATGGATGATTTGTCCAAATTGAGAATAACACATATGCGTATGAATTTGTGTTGCATCTGCCACTGAAGACGTAGCAAGTTTGAATGAATGTACTGCTTTATCTAAGTAATCAGCGTGGTATTCAGAACGTAAAGGTAAACCTTCTCGTAATGCTGGTTCGTCTACTTGGATAATTTTGATGCCAGCGTCTTCCAAAGCTAATACTTCTTCGTTAATGGCTAAAGCGATTTGGTTTTGAACTTCTTCGCGAGGTAAGTCTACGCGTTCGAATGACCAGTTCAAGATTGTAACAGGGCCAGTTAACATACCTTTTACAGGTTTGTCAGTTAAGCCTTGCGCATATAATGTTTCTTTCACTGTTAAAGGTTCGTTCCATTTAACGTCTCCGTAAATGATTGGTGGCTTAACGGCACGAGAACCGTATGATTGAACCCAACCGAATTTAGTCACTAAGAAGCCTTGTAATTTTTCGCCGAAGAATTCAACCATGTCGTTACGTTCGAATTCACCGTGAACAAGTACGTCTAAACCAATGTCTTCTTGAATTTTAATCCAACGTGCGATTTCACTTTCTAAGAACTCATTGTATTCAGCATCTGTAATACGGTTGTTTTTCCATGCAGCACGTTGTTTACGTACTTCTTGTGATTGAGGGAAAGAACCGATTGTTGTTGTTGGTAAATCAGGTAAATTTAATTGTGCATCTTGTTCTTTACGACGTTCAGCAAATGGTGATTTACGAGAAGAACGTACGCTATCAAAGTCATATTCAAGATTTTTGAATGATTGATTTTGGAAACGTTCATAACGCGCTTTTAGATCATCAAATTTAGCACTGTCATTGTCATTAAATAGACGTCTTAAGGCATCTAATTCATCTAATTTTTCTGTCGCAAAGCTTAACCCCTCTGCGATTGATTCGTCTAACGTTTCATCATCTAGTGAAACTGGAACATGTAATAATGATGATGATGGTTGGATCACTAATTCAGTAGCGTAGTCTTGAAGTTTTTCGATTAATGATTGTTTTGCTTCTATGTCAGCTGCCCAAACGTTACGTCCATCAATAATACCAGCATATAATACTTTATCTTTATCTAAGTCACCTGCTTCAATTTGTGATAAATTGTAGCCGTTATCGTGTACAAAGTCTAAACCTAATCCTTTTACAGGTAAGCTGTTTAAGAATTTTAAGTTCACACGTTCAAAGTATGTTTGGATGACTAGTTTGTCAGCTACGCCAGCTTGTGCGAAGTAATCGTAAGCTTGACGTGTAATATCTTCAAAGTCTGCACTTGTATCAGTAACTAATACGGGCTCATCGATTTGAATATATTCTGCACCAGCGTCTACAAGCGATTGTAAAACTTCTTTATATAATGGTAATAGCGTTTCTACTTTTTCTTCAAAAGTTTGATTACCACCTTTAGAAAGTTGAACGAAAGTAATCGGTCCTACAATTACAGGATGAGCATTAACATTTAATGACTGTGCATAGTTAAAGCGCTCTAATAAAACATTGTGATTTAATTTTGGTTCTGCATTATCCCATTCTGGAACGATATAGTGATAGTTTGTGTTAAACCATTTGATTAACGCACTAGCTACGTGTTCTTTGTTACCTCTTGCGATATCAAATAATAAGTCGTTATTTACTTCACGACCTTGGAATCGTTCTGGAATGATATTGAATAATAATGATGTATCAAGAATATGGTCGTAAAGAGAAAAATCACCAACTGGAATACTGTCTAAATTGTAATTTTTTTGTAGTAATAAGTTCTCTTTGTGTAAATCAGTAAGCTGTTGGTTTAATTCATCAGCATTGATTTTATTTGACCAGTAACTTTCGATTGTTTTTTTCCATTCTCTTTTTCTACCTAATCTTGGGAAACCTAAATTTGATGTTTTAATTGTCATAATATTGCCTCCTGTGAATTTGAAGTGATCGATTTAGAGTATGCTGCAAGTTCCAGAGATAAGTCTGCACGTTGGAAAGGTGTGATGAGGTACAAGCCGTTAAAATATTCATGAACCGTATCGATAAGCTCTTTACATATTTCAATGCTCAACTCTCTTGTTTTATCTCTATCGTCTTTAACTGCTTCGAAGCGTGTAAGTATGTCTTCGGAAAGCTTAATGCCAGGTACTTCGTTGTGTAAAAATAATGCATTGTTATAACTAGTAATCGGCATAATGCCAATAAAGAATGGGACACCTAAATGCTTGGTTGCTTCATAAACAGTTTTAATTTTTTCTTTACTATAAACAGGCTGGGTAATGAAATAATCCATTCCGCTGTCTATTTTCTTTTCCAGACGTCTAATTGCACCGTCTAACTTTCTTACATTTGGATCAAATGCTCCTGCGATGTTGAAGTTTGTCTTTTTCTTCAGCGCATCACCATCAGTGTTGATACCTTGGTTAAAACGTTTAGCAATTTCTGTTAAACCTTTTGAATTTACATCGAATACGTTCATGGCACCTGGTAGATTACCTACTTTTGAAGGGTCACCGGTAATCGTTAAAATTTCGTTAACGCCTATGAGTGATAATCCCAAAAGATGTGATTGCAAGCCGATTAAATTACGATCTCGACATGTGATATGCACGAGCGGTTCGATATTATAGTTTTGTTTAATAATACTTGCCGCAGCAACATTACTAATACGTACAGTAGCTAATGAATTATCGGCAAGTGTGACTGCATCTATTTCGGCATTGTCTAGCTTTTGGATATTCTCGAAAAACTTGTCGGTATCTAAATGCTTTGGTGTATCTAACTCAACAATGATTGTAGCGTCACGTTTAACTTTAGCTGTTAAATTTTCTTTTGCAGACGTGGATTTTGTTGCGGTACTTTGTTTGGTAATAGGTACGACTTTTTTATTGTGAATAGGTGTTAAATCTTTAATAGAAGATTTAATGTAATGAATATGTTCTGGGGTTGTGCCACAACAACCTCCGATGAGTCGTACGCCTTCGTTTATTAACTTTTCGGCAACTTTTCCAAAGTATTCGGCATTATCGCTATACTTGAACTCACTGTTGTTTAAATCCAGTAAGCTAGCATTTGGATAACATGAAAGGTATGCATGTTCTGGTAATTCAATATGTGAAAATGTTTGTTGCATATGGTGCGGACCATGATGACAATTCAGTCCGACGACATCTGCGCCACTGTCGATAACTTGTTGTAAAGCATCATTAATCTTCGAACCATCACGTAAATAGTTAGTATTAGATGCCGTTAACTGGGCAATAATAGGGATATCATATTTGTTACGTGTTGCTTGTATAATGTTGGTTAATTCTTCTAAGTCGTAATATGTTTCGAACAGTAAGCCGTCGACGCCTTCTTCTATTAAAGTGTCTACTTGAATTTCTGTGTGATACAGTATCGCCGATAGACTTAATTCTTCTTGTCTAAGACCACGGAAACCCCCAACAGTACCTAAGATATACGTATCTTGTGAAGCGGCCTTTTTAGCAATTTTTACTGCCGCTTGGTGAATGTCTTTAACTTTATGTTCTAAACCAAAAGCTTTTAACTTTTCGAAGTTTGCGCCGTAAGTATTGGTTTGTATCACGTCTGCACCAGCTTCAATATATGTGCGATGAATACGTTCCACTCTTTCTGGATGACTTAGATTGTAAGCCTCGGGACACGTGTCTAATCCTTCAGAGTAGAGTATCGTGCCCATAGCACCATCAGCGACTAGTATGTTGTTCTTCAGTTTGTCCAATAGTTGTTGAGTCATTAAAAGCCTCCTTCAATGCATAATTCAAGTCAGCAATCAGTTCATCAGGATCTTCTAAACCAACACTTAATCTAAATAGACCAAAAGTGATATTACGTTCATCTCGAACTTCTTTAGGTACAGCGGCGTGTGACATTGTTGCTGGGTGTGACAGAATCGTTTCTACGCCACCAAGACTTACTGATACTAAAGGTAATGATAAGGCGTCAACGAAAGCTTGAGCTTTCGTTTCATCTTTTAAGCGAAAGCCTAAAACTGCGCCGCCATGTTGTGCTTGAGATAAATGTAATTTGTCATTTCCTGGGTAATAAACTTCAGCAATTTCATCACGTTGTTGTAAAAATGCTTCAAGTTTTTGTGCGTTATCTACAGATTGCTTAAATCTTACTGGTAATGTTTTTAAATGTTTTGCTAATGTCCAACTATCTTGAGCGGAAAGGGCAGTACCTGTACCGTTTTGTAATAGATAGAGTGCATCGGCTAATGTTTTATCGTTAGTAATTGCAGCGCCAGCAATAATATCGCTATGACCACCTAAAAATTTGGTAGCGCTATGTACAACGACGTCTGCGCCAAGTTCTAATGGAGATTGACCAAGTGGCGTCATAAACGTATTATCTACGGCTAAAAGTAAATCATGATCATGTGCAACTTTTGCAGCAGCACGAACATCTGTGATTTTAAACAAAGGATTGGATGGCGTTTCTATATATACTAATTTAGTGTTATCTTCGATAGCTTGTTCGATTTGTGAAATATCCGTTGTGTCTACAGTTGTAAAACGAATATTAAAACGTGTTAATATTTGTTCTGTTAATCGGAAAGTACCTCCGTAAACATCGTCAGGTAAAATGACGTGGTCGTCAGCGTTAAGCGTGAGTAACACTGCTGAAATAGCTGCGATGCCTGATGCATAGGCAAATGCATAACTCCCACCTTCAAGTTTGGCTAATTTTTCTTCTAATAATTTACGGTTGGGGTTACCACTTCTTGCATAGTCGTATTCTGCGCCACCACCTAAAACCTTTTGGTGGAACGTTGAAGAATCGTATAATGGTGGGTTTGCTGAATCGTAATCGTGTCCTCTATGTGAATCGAAAATCACTTCTGTATTTTTGGATAAACTCATGAAATCACTCCTACTTTCGCTTTATCTAATGCTTGAATAAGGTCTGCTTCAATATCTTCATAGTCTTCAACGCCTATTGATAATCTAATTAAATGTGCATCAATACCACGTTTATCTTTTTCTTCGTCTGGCATATCAACATGGGTTTGTGTATATGGGAAAGTGATTAATGTTTCAGTACCGCCTAAACTTTCGGCAAAGATACAAACTTTAATATTTTCTAAAAGTTTTTCAACGCTAAATGCTTTGTTAAGTCTTAAACTCAACATGCCTGTGCGACCACTGTATAAAACTTCGTCTATTGCCTCTAAGCTACTACATCGTTCAGCGAGTAATTTAGCATTATATTCGGAACGATCAAGACGTAAATGCAATGTCTTTAAGCCACGTTGTAATAAATAACTATCGATTGGTGATAATGTTGCGCCAGTCATGTTATGCAATGCGGCTAATTCTTCAGCCAAGCCTTCGTCTTTAACAGTTACCACGCCGCCGAGTACATCGTTATGACCACCAATATATTTAGTTCCAGAATGTAAAACGATGTCAGCTCCATCTACTAATGGTGTAGATAAATAAGGTGTTAAGAAAGTATTATCGATTATTGTTAACAAATCATGCTTTTTACTTAATACGTAGTAAGGTTCGACATCAACTTCAATCATTAGCGGGTTAGATATAGGTTCAATAAATAGGGCGCGTGTCTTGTCGTTAATGTTTTTAACTACTTCTTCATAATTTAGAAAATCAACGTATTTAAAGCGAATGCCATATTGTTGTTCATAAAAATCAAACAATCTGAATGTGCCACCGTATAAATCGAATGACACTAAAACCTCATCGCCTGGTTTGAAAATATTACAAACGAGTTGAATGGCCGCCATGCCACTTGATGTAGCAAATGAAGCAAGACCTCTTTCTAATTTGGCAAATGATTCTTCAAAGGCTGAACGTGTTGGGTTTTTAGTACGTGTGTAATCATAGCCTGTTGATTGTCCTAAGTGTGGATGTTGATAAGCCGTCGCTAAATAGATAGGATTAGCTAACGCGCCAGTGTGATCTTCCGTTAATGCGATTTGAGCAAGTTCTGTATTTTTCATCATCGATAACCTCCTTGTAAAAATAAAAAAGCTTCCGTCCTTTAAACCCGAATAAATCGGATGTAAAGGACGAAAGCTTGCTTCGTGGTACCACCTTAATTTGTTATTTTATTGCTAAAATAACCTTATCCAGTACGCGATCTGTTAAATAGAAAATTTGAATTGGAATGCCTGCGACAAGCAAAAATCGTATAAAAAAAGCTCACCTTATAATATATAAAATGAGTATTAACGAAATTGACGACGTATCGAATGATTCCAGTACGGCATTTAACAAATGTTAATACTGTAGCGCTATAACGGGCGCGCCCGGTGACACCTCATATTGGCATCAACACTCAAAGGCCATTTTCAAACTTTCTTTCTGTGTCTTCTTTCAGCATCTGAAGACTCTCTGTGTCAGCAGTGTAAGTTCTACTTTCCTTATTACTGTGTTTGTTTCGTATGAATTTCTTAATTGATATTTCATAGGTTACACATAATAAAAAGCTTTGTCAATAACTTTTCTGAAAATTATGATTAAACAAAATAATCTAACTATATTAAAACGTGAGAGAACTCTTTATTGGCGATACTTATATTACTTGTTCTACAGTTATAATTTACTTAAAATAAAATGAAGACATTTTATAAAGTAGGTGATGAACATCGTAAAGTCTGCAGATGAAAGACTACAGCTAGATGATGGTTCTGCAATACAACAGATAGATACTGATCAAATTAAACCCAATCCATATCAACCGCGAAAAACGTTTGATGATGCTAGACTAGATGATTTATCTCGTTCGATTCAACAACATGGCATCTTACAGCCCATCGTCTTACGTACAACAATAACTGGCTATCATATTGTAGTAGGGGAAAGACGTTTTCGCGCAGCAAAACTTGCGGAATTAAAACAAGTACCTGCAATTGTAAAATCATTATCTGACGAAGATATGATGGAATTAGCCATCATTGAAAATTTACAGCGTGAGGATTTAAATGCAATAGAAGAAGCCGAAAGTTATAGAAAACTTATGAATGATTTGCAATTAACACAGCAACAAGTGGCGCAGCGTTTGAGTAAATCACGCCCATACATTGCTAATATGTTACGTTTACTACATTTACCACCTACAGTTATGCGTATGATTCAACAAGGAGAATTATCAGGAGCGCATGGTCGTACGTTATTAGCACTAAAAAACACTACTGAAATTACCAAATTAGCGAAGCGTGCACGGCGTGAAGCCTGGAGTGTTAGATATTTAGAACAATATATAAGTGACAATAAGTCACCGGGAGAAAACCATAAACAACAAGATACTAAAACGAAACCAAAATTTATAAAACAACAAGAACGACAATTAAAAGAACAATATGGAACAAATGTAGCTATAACGACTAAGAAAAATAAAGGTCAAATCACTTTTGAATTTGCTTCTGAGGAAGAGTTTAAAAGATTAGTGCAGCAGTTAAACGAGAAGTATAAAAGATAAGTTTGAATGTACATACAAAATAACATTAAAATATAAATAAAAAACGAGTCTAGAACATAATATTGTTTCTAAACTCGTTTTTATATTGGCGGTAAATAACATAATAGAAAGTAAGATTATATTAATTTTTCCAACACTTGGATTTTATGACTAATAGCTAATAGTATTATTTAACTAGTTATATAGTCGCCTCCGTTAATGTGTATCACTTGTCCAGTAATATATGAACTATCTGCGTCACTAGCTAGGAATACATAGGCAGGTGCTAATTCGGCTGGTTGACCACGACGACCCATTGGTGTTTCGCCACCTTGGTTTTCTACTTTATCTTCTGAGAAAGTAGCAGGGATCAATGGTGTATAAATTGGTCCTGGAGCTACTGCGTTCACACGAATGCCTTTTTCATTTAAAGCTGTTGCTATTGAACGTGTGAAAGAGACGATTGCACCCTTTGTAGCAGAATAATCGATTAAATGTCCTGATCCGCGATAAGCCGTAACGCTAGTAGTGTTAACAATTGCATCGCCTTTGGAAAGGTGTGGTTCTGCGGCTTGAGTAAGGAACATCATACCGAAAATATTAGTTTCAAAAGTCTCTTTAATTTGTTCTGGCGAAATATCCGCAAAACTATCTTGAGGGAATTGGACGCCACCATTATTAACTAAAATGTTTAATTGACCGAAATCGGCTACGACATCTTTGATTAATTGTTGTGAGTCTTCTACTTTTTTTAAATCATGGGCATACGCTTTTGCTTTTACACCTAATGCTTCAACACGTTCTACTACGTTTTTAGCGTCTTCGTGTTCGTCATAGTAACCGATCGCAACATTAGCGCCTTCCTTAGCGAATAATATTGCTACAGCACGTCCAATACCTGAATCGCCACCTGTAACTAGGGCCACTTTGCCTTTTAATTTGCCACCTGCAGCATAATCATCTAATTCTGTAATAGGTTTTGGCTTCATATCTTTTTCAATACCAGGTTGTCTATCTTGTGTATAACCTTTTATTTGTTTATGAAAATCTAATAAATTCATACATGTTCCTCCTTAAAGGTATTATTGGGTTCATCTATATATGAGTCAGTCATCTAACTGACTTTGTTATGGATAATATCGGAAGTTGTTCCATAATAGTGTTATTGCCGTTAAAATAATATTTAAACAAATAATATTTTGAAATACTTAATAATTTTTATGTTTTTTGAAGGGGTATTTCTATAATTCAACTTAATTAAAAACAAAGGGTGAAAATGATTTTATGTACTAGTAATATAACGTTTTTAAGACGTCGGGGTCACTGAGGTTACTAAGAGGGAAGTCTGACCTATAAAGGTGAACAGCATTAAATAAGCCCATTATCATTAGAAGATAACGGGCTAGTAGTTAATATATTAAGATGAAAGCAGTCAAATTTATTTGTAGGAAAATTACCTTAATAACGTTAACTTAATAAAATATTAGAATAAATAAAGGTATAAGAATCGAACTTAGAATTGCGGTTAAAATCATACCGATTGAGCTATAGGCACCTGATTCGAAATCATATTCTAGTGCTTTTGCTGTTCCAAATCCATGTGAAGCATTACCATAGGATAAACCTCTAGCAATAGATGATTTGAATTTCGCAATACTTATTAAATATTCGCCGGCCATACTGCCTAATAACCCAGTAGCCATAATAAATAATACAGTTAACGTTTCGTTGCCACCTAATTGTTGTGATACTTGAATACCCACAGCAGCAGTAATCGATCTTGGTAACATCGTAATTATAGTTAATTTTGAAAAGCCTAATATTTTTAATGCGCCATAAACGATTAAAAAGTTAATAAAAACAGCCGTAAGTACACTAGTGAAAATGACTGGGGCATGTTTCATAATCTTGTGGCGATGTTGATATAATGGCATAGCTAAACTTACAACAGAACAACTAAGTAGGTAATTAATCCATTTACCGCCAAGCATGTAATCATCATAGTCTTGTCCGAATAATAGCAGCACAATGATTATAAATAGCGCCGTTATTAAAGCAGGGTTGAGTAATGGGTTTCTAAAACGAGCTTGTAGTTTTGTTGATAAAAAGAAAACTACAATCGTTAAAACAATCATTAATATAGTTTTCAACAGTATCATTTCGTATATTCATCTCCATCATCAGTTTTGGCAATCATTTTTTCTGCGATATAACCAGAAATTAAGGCCACACAACAAGTTCCAACAATAATTACAATGATAAATGCTATGAATTTCATACTTATGACAGAACCGATATTCATTGCACCTACGACAGAAGGTACAAAGTAAAATATCATAGTAGAAAGTAAGAAACTCGCTGCGCCTTCAACCATGCGAAGTGGAATAATTTTAAATTGTAATAATAAGAAAAATAAAATCAGTCCAACGATACTGCTCGCTATAGGGATATGTAATACTTTTTGAATAACATTACCTATATATGTAATAACAATAATGAGTATAAATTGTAATAAGATGATCAGCGCTCTTTGTATATATTTCATAAACAGTCCTCCTACAAGACGTGCGCTATTTTAATTGAATTATTATTTAATGATAGCAAAGATTAAAGAGCAGTAGTGGCTTTACGCAATAGAAATTTTAAAATTTTTCGACTTTAAAGACTCAAATTATTTCCACGGGAATATTTTGAGCAATTTGTAATCCTAAAGTATATATATGTTAACGTAATGATAATAAGAGTTAACGGAGGAATTATTTAAAGTGGATAATTTTATCGCAATTAGCGCACTCGTTTATGGGGCTTTCTTTGGTGCATGCTTTTTATATTTAAAAAGTGATGCATCTAAACGTTTAAGTGAAGAAAAAAGAGAAACTGTTTGGACGTACATGCTTGCAGTAACCAGTGTATTGTTAGTAATATTTGCAGTTATATCGATAGCTGATATTTTTGGATGGGTAAAAAATGGTCAACCATTATTATTATTCGGTATAGCGATGTTACAATTGTGTAGTCTTGAAAATGACTATTATAAATTTAAAACTAGACTTTTCTATTTACTAATAGGGCTCGTAATACTTGTAGGTAATTTATTGATTGTAATACTTTAATCCTCATTACTTGGTAGTGCCAAGTATGAGGATTTTTTTATGACTGGTTAATTGTCGCCATACGTTCATTAAGCGTGTCGAATGAAATTTTATTTTTGGAGAATAAAGCAAATTGAACGTATAACTGTTCGTTTTTCGTAAGTTCTCGATCATATATTTGTGTAACACGTTGTTGTTCATTGTCTAAAGGCGTTAAGACGTTATGTCTATGTTTAAATGCGTCATAATAACGGATGCCGAAAATACGTTGTGATTTTGCATTAATATGAATACCGTCCGGGTTAGCTTGTAAACCTTTGCCAGTAGCAAAATAACAATTAGACTCACTAGTACAAACTTCTTCAAATATTTTATTTAGTTTGGCATACTCTGGTGCAGACTGCCCGAAACCTGATGTCCCTAAATAATCACCAAGCCCACCAATTATAAATGGTAATGCTTCGTTGCCGAGTTCATTTCGAAAATGATGTATTAAAGAAACAAGTTTATCTTTATATTGTTTAAAATTACCATTGTTACTATCAGATTCACCTTGATGCCATAATATACCTATTAATTCACTCGTTTCCATAGCAAATTGCGCTTCAGAAATAGCATGTCTAGTTAACGGCTGGTCTGCGGACCAATCATCTATTGAAGTTCCACCATCTGCACAAGGAATTAAGCCTAATGTTTCGTGAGGATGTGCTGCAGTCCATTCGGCTGCAAAAGATGCAGCAGGTCCAACGCCAGCAACTGAACGATCGTTATGGATTGGCTCATCCATAAATTGCCAACGCCCGTTTTTAAGTACTTTAATATTTTCATTAATAATTGGTGGCACATCGTCTAAAAATCCTCTGCCTGCCATATTTGATTGTCCTATTAATAAAATAGATTTCATATGTTTGAACTCCCTTCGTGAATATTAAAGCTTTGTTTATTAGTAGCGTTTATTATACGCATTGTCTAAAGTTAAATAAAGTTTGTTTAATGTGTAATTATAAATTATATAAACGCGACACTTGAATTATTCATTATGAGTAATATAATGAAAATGTAACGTGATGAAATTGCTTTTAACTTCTTAAAAGAAGTAGGTGAACCACATAGAAATGCAAAAGAATGAACAAGCATTTGCGAATCTCGTACGTTCATATCGTAAAAAGCATATCGGTAAAGATCCTGAAAAAGTCGAAGTCACTTTTAAAGGGAGTTGGGCAATTGCTTATATGACTGGTGCTTTAAGTAAAGTTGATAACTTTTACTTAAAAGACGCACGTAATGAAGAGATGTTACGCTATGCACGTACAGAAGTAATCAAACAATTATATGACGAGATAAATCCAGATGAAATGGAAGAACTTGTCGACGCAAAATTTATAAAATTATTTACAGATGTTGATTTGGCTGATGATGAAGTTGTATCAATATTTGTTTTCGATAAATCAATAGAATAAGCTAGCTGGTGTAAGGTACCTGGTGCTGTTTGCTATCTACGCTTTGAATAGACACTATTCAAGGAGGTGGTATGTGCAAACGGCGTCAGGTATTTTTTAATGCGCAATTTTTTACGCATTAAACGTAAACGTTATAAGTGCTCTAGAATAAAAAATAATTTATAGGAGTGAAGATAATGAAAATAGTAGCATTATTCCCAGAATCAGTTGAAGGAGAAGAAAACCAAACACTTAACACGAAAAAAGCGATTGGTTTAAAACCATTTTTAGAAGAAAAAGGACATGAATTAGTTATATTAACAGATAATGAAGCGGATTTAGATAAACATTTAGCAGATATGGATGTAGTTATCAGTGCACCATTTTATCCAGCTTATATGACAAGAGAACGTATTGAAAAAGCACCTAACTTAAAACTAGCAATCACAGCCGGTGTAGGTTCTGACCATGTAGATTTACAAGCAGCAGGTGAACACAATATTGGTGTTGTTGAAGTAACTGGAAGTAATACAGTAAGTGTTGCTGAACATGCAGTTATGGACTTGCTTATTTTACTACGTAACTATGAAGAAGGACATAGACAGTCTGAAGCAGGTGAATGGAACCTTTCTAAAGTAGGTAATGACGCGCGTGAACTGCAAAATAAAACAATTGGTATCTTTGGATTCGGTAGAATAGGACAACTTGTGGCAGAGCGTTTAGCACCATTTAACGTTACAATTCAACACTACGATCCAATAAATCAAAAAGATAATGAACACTCTAAATTTGTAGAGTTTGAACAACTTGTTGCTACAAGTGACGCTATTACAATTCATGCACCATTGACTCCAGACACAGATAATTTATTCAATTATAACGTTTTAAGTAAAATGAAAGACGGTAGCTATTTAGTAAACACAGCACGTGGTAAAATTGTTAATACAGATGATTTAGTAGAATTATTA
This sequence comes from Staphylococcus kloosii, assembly GCF_003019255.1. Lineage (NCBI taxonomy): Bacteria > Bacillati > Bacillota > Bacilli > Caryophanales > Staphylococcaceae > Staphylococcus > Staphylococcus kloosii. Next base: position 224,372 of record NZ_CP027846.1, on the reverse strand, counting down.
GAAGCTAAACACATCCAAGGTTATGCAGGCGATGTATGGTTCCCTCAACCAGCACAAGCTGATCATCCATGGAGAACAATGCCAAGAAATGCTATGACTGTGCACTATTCAGGCATGACGCTAGAAGCACAAGAACGTATTGAAGATGGCGTTAAAAATATCTTAAATCGTTTCTTCAATAATGAGCCATTCCAAGATAAAGACATTATCGTAGACGGTGGCCAAATCACTAGTAAAAGTTATAAAACTAAATAAAATTTAGGAAATAAGAAATGCCCGGCAAAGCTAAAGCTTTGCCGGGTTGTTTTATTGCAATTTAGCAGGTTGTTTATTTAGAGATTCTTTACATTTAACTGCAATTTTTTGGGCAGCTAAACCATCTTCTATAGAACATAAAACATCACCATCATTTTTAATAGCATCTATAAAATAATTCATTTCGACTTCATATGCCTCTGAGTATCTTTCTAAAAAGAAGTAGGGCGGATTTTGTGTCGAAATACTATCTGCTTTATGGAAAGTTAGCGTAGAAGATTGTGTGTTATCAACACTAATTAATCCATTGTCACCGAGTATTTCTACTCTTTGATCATAACCATAAACACTACGGCGACAATTTTCAATTACCGCTAATGCACCATTTTCAAATTTCAAAGTGATGATAGCAGTATCGATATCATCATACTGTTCAATTTCTGGACTTATCATAGCGCCACCACTGGCGTAAACTTCAGTAACTTCTGAGTTCATTAAATAACGAGCCATATCAAAGTCATGAATCGACATGTCCATGAATAAACCACCTGAATTTTTAACGTATTCTAATGGTGGTGGTTCTGGGTCTCTTGAGGTAATTCGTAATGTTTGAATATTTCCCAGTTCTCCATCTGAGAGACGTTCTTGTAATAGCTTGAAGTTTTTATCGAAACGTCTATTGAAACCCATTTGTAGTTTGATATTTGATGCTTTAACAGCTTCTACAGCTTCTTCTGCTTCACTGAGTGATAAACTGATAGGTTTTTCACAAAAAACATGTATTCCTTTTTTACAAGCATCTTTAATAATATCAACATGCGTATTTGTCGGAGAACATATTATAATAGCGTCGATTTCAGGATCGTTCATTATATCTTGATAATTTTTAGTTTTATTACTGATATTTGATTCTTTAATCCAATCATCTAGCTTGTCACAAAATAAATCTGAAATCCATTTAATATTAATATCTTTTCTTTGTTTTAAATAATTAACGTGAAGGCGACCTATACGGCCAGCCCCAATAACTCCTACATTTAACATAATTAGTTACCCCCTAGCTATTCCAATTGGTGAAAAGAATATATATAAAATAATTACTGCTAATACAATGAACCCACTTAAAATGTATCTATGTTTCCAAGGTGTTAAATCTACTTTTGCATAATTTACTTTAAAGTCGAATGTGTTAGTTGGATTATATTTATTAAATAAACTTATAATAATTAAATCAATAAAGAATAATACGCTTAAAACATATAAGAAATGTATGTCAGTTAAAAATACTTTCGAAAGTCCATACATAACGATATGCGAAATAAACATTACTTTAGCGCCTGTGCGTGATGTTCGTTTAACAAAAAATCCAGTTAGTACGAGTATTAATACCGGCATATTGTAAAGCCCATTAAATTCTTGTACTACAGCATATAAACCTTGTGGGAAAATAGAAATCATAGGAGCTAAAATTACAACAACCACACCAACAATTACTGTTACAAGTCTACCAACTCTAGACACTTGTTTATTAGTAGCATCTTTGTTGATAACTGATTTATAAAAGTCTAAAGAGAATAATGTAGTAGTACTATTTAACGAACCTACGAATGAACTTAATATTGCACCGAAAATAACTGCGCCAAATAAGCCATAAGCCCATTTTGGTAATACTTCGTTAACTAATAAAGGATAAGCGTTGTCAGGATTATCAATACCTCCACCAAGTAAGTTAAAGGCTAGCACGCCTGGAAAAACTAAGAATAAGCCACCTAAAATTTTGAATATTCCGACAAATAAAGCTCCTTTTTGAGCTTCTTTCAAGTTTTTTCCTGCTAATGATTTTTGTACAATCATTTGGTTAGTACACCAGAAAAATAAGTTATTGAAAAACATACCGAAAAATAATGTTGGCCAAGGAACTATTTTAGAATCAATGTCCCCGAAAGCGTTAAGTTTTTCTGGCGTCTTTTGTACTACGTGATCAAAGCCTTGTAAAAAGTTACCATTACCTAATAAAATTAATCCTAAAATTGGTATAGATAAACCACCAATTAAAAGGCCAATACCATATATTGAATCACTATGTGCGCTTAAAGATAAACCACCTATAAATAGGTAAAGGATACCGACGAGACCAATAACACTAGAAATTAATACTACGGCAGTCAAATCACTTACATTGAGTAATTCACTAACGTTGAAAATTTTATTAAAAACTAATGCACCGGAATATAAAACAACGGGCAAGAATGACACTACATATGTAAATATGAAGAGTAGTGATACAAGTCTTTTAGTGAAAGTATCAAAACGCATTTCTATAAAGTCTGATATGGTATCTACACCATATCTAAAATACTTAGGCAAAAATACTAAAGCTAATAACACTATTGCAATAGAAGAAGTTACTTCCCATGCCATGACTTCCATACCTGCTTTGAAGCTTTGACCATTTTGACCCACGATTTGTTCTGTCGAAAGATTTGTCATGATAATGGTAGAAGCAATCGTGAAACCTGTTAGACTTCGTCCACCCATGAAATACCCATCCGCATTTTTAGTGTTGATTTTACGGCTTCTAAAGTAAGCATATCCTCCAATTACAACTACAACAATGATAAAAGATATTACTGAGAACATATTCATTATGAACTACCCCTTTAATACATGAATACAGTAACGTATTTATGCGTAATTTAACTTATTTGATAATTGAGAAATGTATTCTTTTGCTTTTTTGGCGTAAATAAACGGGTTTGCTACAGACGGATCTTGTTCGGCTTCAACGATAATCCATCCTGAATAATTCGAGTTAATTATCAAGTCTAATATTGGATTAAAATCAATATCACCATCACCAGGTACTGTAAACATGCCTTTCTTAACCCCTTCTAAAAAACTGAGGTTTTGTTGTATAACATGTTGTTTAATATCCGATCTAATATCTTTAAAATGAATGTGTTTAATTCTATTGTGATGTTGCTTGTATATTTCTAAAGGTTCCTCACCAGACATGACTAAGTGGCCAGTGTCGAATAATAGCGAGACATAATCTGGATTTGTAAGACGCATGAGTTTATTTATCTCATCAGTTGTTTGAACACCCGTGCCCATATGATGATGGTACACAATGTGCATATCTTTTTCTTGAGCTAATTTGCCTAATTCTTCTAATCCATCTGCTAAAAGCGACCATTCATTTTCGTTAAAAATAGGTTTGTCTTTAAACAGAGATTTGTCAAAATCGCACTGAATACTATGGCCTTGTTCTGCTACTACAATTACTTTTGCACCTAATTCGTAGAGAAAATCTCTATGCTTAATGAATTGATCTTTATTTTCTTCAAAAGTTTTAGTAGTTAAATACAAACTTAACCAAGCGCTAGCTACAGATAAACCTCTTGGAGCAAGATAAGAATTAAGTTCTTTAGGATTTTTAGGATATTTGTTTCCTATTTCAGTACCAACATATCCAGATAAGGCAATTTCACTAATACATTGTTCAAAAGAGTTATTACTGCCTAATTCAGGTAAATCATCATTCGTCCATGCAATTGGGGCACAACCATATTTTATGTTTGTTGTCATATGCGAGCACCTGCCAATTTTACTACTTCATTCTTTTCAAATGATTCTTGCATAGCAATGGCAGCTTCAGTACTTTTTAACCCGTCGTTGCCTGTAATAGTAGGTTTTTCGTTGTTAATAATAGAATTTACAAAAGTTGAAAGTTCGTTTATAAAGGCTATTTTAAAGCGTTCAGGGAAGTGTGTTGAAGTGGGTCTGATTACACCGTTATCGTCATAAACTGTGACTAAATTCTTTTCGGGTGCGTTACCTATACGAATCATACCTTTTGTTCCTATTATTTCAGTTTCAACATGATAGCCATGATTAGCATTACGACCTGCTAACAAGTAAACGATGACGCCATTTTCAAGAGTTGCTAAGCAAGCGCCAGTTTCAAGCTCATTGTAATCTGCTAATTGAGGTGCAGCTAAACTATTACCAAGCGCATAAACTGTAGAAAATTCTGATTCAGTAAACCATCTTACTAAATCAATATCGTGAATTGACATATCTAAGAATATGCCACCACTTGCACTATTTTTAGCGAAGTTTATAAAGCTTGGTAATCCTTCACTTGGATCAATGCCATAACAACGCATTGATGTGATTTCTCCTAAGTCACCACGTTCAATAACCTCTTTAGCATATAAATATGAATCATCAAAGCGACGCATAAAACCTAGTTGAAATACTGTATTTGGATGATTATCTAATTCTGAAAGTAAGTCGTTGATTGTAGTTAAATCAATGCCAATAGGCTTTTCGGAAAATACATGTAACCCTTTCTTTAATGCTTGAGAGATTTGCACAGTATGGAAACCGCTTGGTGAAACAATAATTACAGCATCTAATTCATCATTATTAATCATTTCTGTATATGACGTATAACAATGTTTAACGCCTAATTCATTTTTAGCATAGTCTAATTCTTCTGGAACTATACTAGTTACAGCAAATAATTCAGCATTCATTATATATTTGGATAAGTTTTGGGCATGTATACGTCCTAATCTTCCAAGCCCAACTTGACCAATTTTTAGTTGTGTCATATATAACCCTCCTTCTATGAAAGCGCTTAAAAGTAAGCCCTTACATAGAAATGTATTACATTTTTGAGAAAGGGTCAATCAAAAAACTAAAATTTATTCAAAAAACAACCAATAGTTAATCAAAAATTACGGTGTTTTTATTGTGACATCATGGTTTTGGCAATATTCGAGAAATTCTTTGTTCGGCTTCTTATCTGTAATTAAATAATCTATATCTGCTAATTCAGTGTATGTTAACAGTGTTGATTTATTGATTTTTGAATGATCTACAAGCACGTATTTTTCTTCGGATTGTTTGATAACTGCTTGTTTGATAAAGTTTTCTTCAATTTCAGCGTTAGTTAATCCATTATTAATATTTACGCCTGTTGCAGCCATAAATGCTTTTTTTATATTAAATTTATCTACAATACTTTGACTTTTCACTCCGGTAAATGAACGAGTTCTAGCTTTGTATTTTTCACCGATGATAAAAAGAGAAGCATTATTAAATTTAGTAGCTTTGTTAATTACATCTAGACTATTAGTAATAATTGTAAATGGTAAGTTTTCATCGATGTTATCTAATATATGAATAGTTGTAGTGCCCGTATCTATGTAGATTACATCATTTGCTTTTATATATTGTGAAGCTAGGTAACCTATACTTTTCTTATGTTCATAATTTTCAATATTTCTTTCTGAATAATCAATTGCTTGTGTTTCTTGTGTATTGGTACTTTTTACTCCCCCGTATACTTTTTTAACGCTATTTCTTTTAACTAATTCGTTGATGTCTCTTCTAATTGTATTGATAGAAACATTAAATTCTTCAGTTAATTCTTCTATTGAAACAGTTTCGTTGTCCTGTACGTACTTTTCAACTTCTAGTATTCTTTTTGATTTCAAATAAATTCTCCTTTTTAATAAAATTTGCTATATGATATTTGACAAATCTCCCGTATTTAATTAACATTATACCAACAAGTAATCAAAAGTTCATCAATTTATTTTTTATTTTCTTATGTAAGCGATTACTTAAAAATCGGAGGAGGCATTTTTTATGGTAAATACGTTAAAAAATTATATCAATGGTTCATGGATAGAATCAAAAGCTAAGGAAGAGATTGATGTTTTCAACCCCGCAACAAAAGAACTAATTGCAAAAGTTCCAGTATCTACAAGAGAAGAGTTGGATTACGCTGCGGAAGTGGCACAACAAAGTTTTGAACAATGGAAAGAAGTGCCTGTTCCTAAAAGAGCACGTATTTTATTTAAATTCCAACAATTACTCATCGAAAATAAAAACACTCTAGCTGAAATTATTACTAAGGAGAATGGTAAAAACCTTACTGAAGCTTTAGGTGAAGTTCAAAGAGGTATCGAAAATGTTGAATTTGCATGCGGAGCACCTTCGCTAATGATGGGTGACTCTTTATCAAGTATAGCAACAAATATCGAAGGAACAAACTATAGATATCCAATTGGTGTAATAGGTGGTATTACTCCATTTAACTTCCCTATGATGGTGCCTTGTTGGATGTTCCCAATGGCCATTGCAATGGGTAATACATTTATTATTAAACCTTCAGAAAAAACGCCATTACTTGTAAATAAATTAGTTGATTTATTAGAAGAAGCTGGCTTACCTAAAGGTGTATTTAATGTCGTTCACGGTGCACACGATGTAGTGAATGGAATTTGCGAAAATGAACATATCAAGGGTGTTTCTTTTGTTGGCTCTAAACCAGTGGGGGCATACGTATATAAAAAAGCTACAGATAATTTAAAACGTGCCCAATGTTTAACAGGCGCTAAAAACCATACAATCGTATTAAATGACGCTAACTTAGATCAAGCTGTTAAAGACATTATTGGAGCAGCATTTGGTTCAGCAGGTGAAAGATGTATGGCAGCTGCCGTTGTAGCAGTAGAAGAAGGTGTTTACGATACCTTTAAAGAAAAATTAGTACAGGCTAGTAAAGAAATTGTCATTGGTAATGGCCTTGAAGATAACGTATTTTTAGGACCTGTAATTCGTGAAGAAAATAAAGAACGTACAATTGATTATGTTAATAAAGGTATCGAAGAAGGTGCAGACCTAGTATTAGATGGGCGTGAAGATAACTTAGAGGAAGGTTATTTCGTTAAACCAACTATCTTTGAAAATGTCACAACAGATATGAAACTTTGGCAAGATGAAATATTTGCACCGGTATTATCTTTAGTTAAAGTTAGTGGCTTAAAAGAAGGGGTGCAACTAGCTAATAAATCAGAATTTGCTAATGGTGCATGCTTATTCACTGATAGTGCATCAGCTGTTCGTTACTTTAGAGAAACAATTGATGCAGGTATGTTAGGTATTAATTTAGGTGTTCCAGCACCAATGGCTATATTCCCATTCTCTGGATGGAAGTCTTCATTCTACGGATCATTACATTGTAACGGTAAAGATAGTATCGAATTTTATACTCATAGAAAAGTTGTAACAGCAAGACATGATACGTCTAAATTTTAAGGAGAGATATTTATGTCAACGTTATTAAAAAAAGCTAAAAATAATAAAGTTTCTGAAGGTGTGTCTATTGTTCATAATTATAGTTCGGCTGAATTAGATTTGAATTATATAGGGTTTTCCGTAGTAGAAATTAGTAAAGGTTATACCTACACTATTGAAACTAAAGAACTCGAATTATGCGTAGTTATGTTGAGTGGAACGGCAAATGTATCTGATAGAGAAGAAACATTTTCAAATATAGGTCAACGTAAGTCTGTTTTTGATCGTATACCTACTGATAGCGTATATATTTCGAGAGATAAGCACGTTCAAATAGAAGCCACAAGCGATATCAAAATAATTTGCTGCTTTGCACCTTGTAATGAACAAAGACCTTCTGAATTGATTAAATCTGAAGATAACTCTGTAGAGGACAGAGGTCAATATAATAATCAACGTCATGTTCATAATATTTTACCTGATACACACAAAGCGAGTGAAAATTTATTAGTTGTTGAGGTTTATACAAATCAGGCAAATTGGTCTAGTTATCCGCCACATAAACATGATCAAGACAACCTCCCTGAAGAATCTTTACTTGAAGAAACTTATTATCATGAAATTAATCCTAAACAAGGATTTGTTTTTCAACGAGTTTATACTGATGACCGTTCTCTTGATGAAACAATGGCTGTTGAAAATCAAGACGCCGTCGTTGTACCAAGAGGTTACCATCCAGTAGGTGTACCTGATGGATATGATGCTTATTATTTAAATATTATGGCTGGTCCAAAAAAGACATGGAAATTTAATAACGATAAAGATCATGAGTGGATACTTAATAGAAAGTGAGATGACAGGACATGACGAAAAAAGATATTGTGGCAATTGGTAGAATAGCCATTGATTTAAATTCAGTAGAAATTAACAGACCTATGGAAGAAACAGCAACTTTTAGAAAATATGTGGGCGGCTCTCCAGTAAATATAAGTATAGGTGCAGCAAAGTTAGGTTTGAATGTAGGTATAATTGCTAATGTTTCTGATGACCAACATGGACGCTTTGCTACTAATTATTTAGAACAAACTGGTGTTGATACTTCTCAAGTAACAATAGATCAAGAAGGTCATAAAATTGGACTTACATTTACAGAAATAAAGAGCCCAAGCGAATCAAATATTTTGATGTATCGAGACAGTGTAGCCGACTTGAATTTAAAACCTGAAAATGTTTCTGCTGACTATATAAAAGACAGTAAATATTTATTAATATCAGGTACAGCGTTGGCTAAATCTCCCTCAAGAGAAGCGATATTAAAAGCATTACAAATTGCTAAAGCCAACCAAGTTAAGGTTGTATTTGAGTTAGACTATCGTCCATATTCTTGGAAAAACGAAGAAGAAACATCAATTTATTATCAATTAGTGGCTGAACAAGCAGATATTGTCATCGGAACTAGAGACGAATTTGATATGATTATGCATTATCAAGCATTGGAAGATGTCGATATAGCTAATGAGCTACTTAAATATTCAGCTGAACTAGTTGTTATTAAACGTGGTGTGCAAGGCTCACACGCATATACGCAATCAGGCGAAGTATTTGAGGGGCAAGCATTCAAGGCTAAAGTAATTAAAACATTTGGCGCTGGAGACTCATATGCTGCAGCCTTCCTTTATGCGTTATCACAAAACCGTGATATCCCAACTGCATTACAATATGGTGCAGCATCGGCCGCAATTGTTGTAAGTAGTCATAGTTCATCTGAAGCTATGCCAACAGTAAATGATATAGAAGCATTGATAGCTTCTCAATCAAATGAGGTGATGTAATGACTGATACAATTCGTATCACTACGGGTGAAGCAATAATTAAATTTTTAAAACAACAGTATATTGTAATAGATGGTAAAGAACAAAGATTTGTTGATGGCATTATGAATATATTTGGTCATGGTAATGTGTTAGGACTTGGTGAAGCAATGTCTAAATATCAAGATGACTTTAAAATACTTCAGGGTAAAAATGAACAAGGTATGACGCATGTCGCAATTTCATATAGCAAACAAAATCTGAGACAAAAAATATATGCAGTTACATCATCAGTGGGCCCTGGTTCTGCCAATTTAGTTACAGCAGCAGGAACAGCTTTAGCAAATCATATACCAGTTCTTTTACTACCAGGTGATACTTTTGCCACACGTCAACCAGATCCAGTGTTGCAACAAATTGAACAACAACAAAGCATTGGCATTACAACTAATGATGCTTTGAAACCAGTTTCAAGGTATTTTGATAGAATCACTAGACCCGAACAAATTATGTCTGCACTAATAAGAGCATTTGAAGTTATGACTAATCCAGCGACTGCTGGCCCTGCTACGATTGCATTAAGTCAAGATGTACAAGGTGAAAGTTATGATTTTCCAAAAGAATTCTTTGAAAAAAGACTTCACTATGTAGATAGAGTTACGCCTCCAACAAGAGCCATCGATGAGGCAATTGATATTATAAAAAATTCTAAAAACCCGTTAGTTATTGTTGGTGGAGGAGCTAAATATTCTGAAGCACAAAATGAAGTAAAAGAATTTTTAAAGAATACTGGAATACCAATGGTGGAAACACAGGCAGGAAAATCTACTATTTTATCAACAGAATCTTACAATTTAGGTGGTCTAGGTGTAACTGGAAATAGTGTTGCTAATGAATATGCCAAAATTGCTGATGTAATTATCGGTGTTGGTACGCGTTATTCTGATTTTACTACTAGTTCTAAAACAGCATTTGAGTTTAAGTCAACAAAATTCATCAACTTGAATGTAAACAGAGTGGATGCTTATAAAATGGATGCCTTACAAGTTATAGGGGATGCTAGAGAAAGTATAAGCATTTTAAATAAAGCATTAGCTTCAGTTCGTTTTGAGTTTTCAGATAAATTAAAAAACTTACAACAAGAATGGCATGCAGAACGATTAAGATTAGAAAAAATTGATAGCGAGTCTGAAAATTATACACCCGAAATAGCAGAACATTTTGATGCTGAACATCTTAATGAATATAGACAATCCTTATCAACTTCATTACCTCAAACTAACGCACTAATAGAAATTAACAACTTGATAGATGATGATGCAATTGTTGTAGCAGCTGCAGGTTCTTTACCTGGTGATTTAGAGCGATTATGGCAATCAACAGGTTTTAATACGTATAACATGGAATATGGTTATTCAACCATGGGTTATGAAATTGCAGGGGCATTAGGTGCAAAAATAGCAGAACAAAATAAAGAGGTATATGCATTAGTTGGTGATGGTAGTTTTCTAATGTTACATACTGAATTGCTCACAGCATTACAGTACAACTATAAAATCAATATCTTACTTTTTGATAATAGTGGTTATGGATGTATTAATAATTTACAAATGGGCAATGGCAGTGACAGTTTTTGCACAGAGTTACTGGATAATGAAGGAAATGTCATGAATATTGATTATGCTAAAGTGGCAGAAGGCTATGGTGCGAATACATTCAAAGTAAAATCAGCTGAGGATTTAAAAAATGCTTTATCAGCTGCCAAAAATAGTAAACAATCTACATTAATTGATATAAAAGTTTTACCAAAAACTATGACTGGTGACTATTCTTCGTTTTGGCATGTAGGAGTATCGCAAGACTCTGATAAAAATAGCGTAAATAAAGCTCGTGAAAGCATTGACCAACATCTTTTAAATGCTAAACGCTATTAATTTTTAAGTGGAGGTTAATGTTATATGAAGAAATATATTTTAGAGGCATTTAAAAAACGCTATGCAATTCCACAAATAAATATTAACGGGCTTGTTTGGATTGAGGGTGTCTTAGCGGCGGCTGAAGAGCAACAATCTCCAATAATATTAGGTACAACAGATAAAAACATTTCATTTTTAGGTGGTTATGATTTTATAGCATACGTAATCAAGAAAAAAGTGAAAGCTATGAATATATCTGTACCAGTGATATTACATTTAGATCATGGTTTGAGTGTGGAAGGCTGCCATAAAGCTATTGATGCTGGCTATGATTCAGTAATGTATGATGGGTCAAAGTTGCCAATTGATGAAAATGTTGAATTAACGAGACAAGTAGTAAATTATGCGCAACGTAATAAAGTTTATGTTGAAGGAGAAGTAGGTGCCGTTGGAGGCACTGAAGATGGATTAACTAATGATTTAAAATACGCAAGCATAGAAGATTGTAAACAATTAGTATATGAGAGCGGTATTGATACATTAGCTCCGGCCTTGGGTTCTGTACACGGTGAATATAAAGGAGAACCGGATTTGGACTTTGATCGAATGAAGCAAATTAATAAGATGCTAAATATTCCTTTAGTGTTACATGGTGCTTCAGGACTATCAGATGAAGACGTAACTAAAGCTATTAGTTATGGCCACGCTAAAATTAATTTTAATACAGAAATTAATATGGCTTGGAGTCGAACTTTAAGGGATTATTTGATAGATAATCCTCTTGTATATAGTCCTCAAGAAATTATAAAGCCGAGTACACAAGCAATAAAAAATAAAGTTAGTGAAATAATAAAAAAATGTAATAGTAATAACCAAGCTTAAAATAAAAAATGCCCTACAAAATAAATGATTTGTAGGGCATTTTTTATTATGTTAACGCTAAATTGCCATCTTTCATATGATATACCTTATCGCAGTAAGTTGTGAGGCGTTCGTCATGTGTAACGATAATACATGTTTTATCGCGTTTCTTTGTTTGTTCTTGTAAGATTTTCATAACTTCCATTGCGTTTTCGGTATCAAGTGAAGCGGTTGGTTCATCTGCTAAGATGATTGATGGGTTAGTATAAAGTGCTTTAGCAATCGCAACACGTTGTTTTTGGCCACCTGAAATGGCGCTAGGTAATTTGTTTTGAATATCAGATAAGCCTAATTGTGCTAATAATTCTTGCAATGCTTGGTCGGACATGACATCTTTTTTACGTTTTTTTAATAACTTAAATTGCTGTTTCACGGTTAAGAATGGAACTAAATTTGTTGCTTGTAATATAAAGCCAATTTCGCTCATACGTGTCTGCGCGAGTTGCTTTTGTTTCATCGTAGATAAGGCTGTATCATTGATATAAACTTCACCTGATGTCGGTGTTTGTAGTGCGCCTGCTATCGTTAAAAACGTACTTTTACCCGAACCTGAAGGGCCTACAATTGCTACCAATTGTCCTTTATCAAACGTTAAATTTGTTTGCTTCACTGCTTCTATAATGTGATTGCCATCTTTAAAATCTTTAGTCACATTTTTAAAAGTTAACATTTACTTCACCTCTCTAGCCGATTGCTTGTAATGGGTCGATCTTTCTAATGGTTAAGACGGAAAATAGACTGCCCAACATTGAAATTATGATTAAAACTACTCCAAAAATAAGTAACGTTGCATAATTAAATACTACCGGCACCGCACTTGGTAAAAATAGACTCGTTAATAACGTTAATGCTAAGCCGATAACTGTACCGATTAGAGATAATATAAAGGTTTGTGATAACACGACTTTGGCTAAATAACCATTTGTAAAACCTTGTGCCTTTAAGACGCCGAAAAGATTAATTTTTTGTAAGGTCATAACATATAAAAAGATACCGATAACTGTTGCTGAAATAATAAATAAAAATGAAATCATAAAGTTTAATGTTAGATTTTGGGCTTTATAGCCGGGTAAATTTTCTACAAATTTGTTAATATCAACGGCTTCTAACTTATTATCTAATGAATGCTGATTCCAATGCTTATCTTTTACTACTACTGCATTTGTTTTGTCTTTAGACAACATGGGATTTACTTTAGCAATCGTTGCATTATTTGTGAAAAGTACTGGAGAGGCATTGTATTTTGCACTGCTACTAAAACCTACAATTTTTAACTTTTCGTCAGATTGTGACAATGACAGTTTGTCTCCAAGATGGAAGCCTTTCTCTTTTAATGTTTCATCTGCTACAACCTGATTATCTTTCTTGAAATTATGTCCTGCTATCAATTTTGGCATTAAAAATGAATCCTTTGTCACACCAAATAGTAATGCATTTTCTTCGTGCTTGCTATTGGAAACAATTACACCACTTTGTTTCAGTGAAGCTTGTTGTTTATAGTCTTTTGGTGCTTTATCTAACTTAAAATTAGACTGTTCGACGGTTTGATTGGCGTCTTTCTTAAGTATAATAGCGTCGGCATGCCACTTATCTATACCTTCTCTATTCATGTTAATCAACCCATTTGCTAATCCAGATAGTAAAAAAAGCAAATAACTAATCATGATTAGCACGCCGATAATTAGGCTGAACTTTAATTTATTTCGCTTTATTTCATTCCATGCTAGAAACATGAGAACCCCCCTTGTAATGATCAAAATTTATTTTAACTAATATATGTTTATTACATAATAATTAGTAATTTTGAAGTGAACTTGAATTATATTTTAGCATTTATAAGCTGCAAAAAGATATATTCTATTGTCGGAACATAACAAAAAACACATGTAAATGTTAAAAAAGTTTGAAGGAACATAAATTAACAAAATAAATATCTTGCAACACATAGTTTTGTTAATCATTAAATGGCTATAACAAATTAACACCTATGATAAACACGGTAATTTTTAAGTAATAGTTATTAAAATATTGAGAAAGGAGTGTGGATATGGCTCAGGCTCATAATTTAATTAAGAGCTCTGACGTGAGAAAAAAAGTTATCGTTACATCGATGGGAAATGCAATAGAGTGGTTTGATTTTGCATTATACGCACAACTTGCAGTATATATTAGCAAAAATTTCTTTGGTAATGTTGCGGATAAAAACCAATTACTATTTACTTTTGGAACATTTGCAATTGCGTTTTTAGTACGACCGATAGGCGCCATCTTTTTTGGTTATATCGGTGATCGGTATGGTAGAAAGGTAGTTCTAACGACTACAATCACTATAATGGCCTCTTCAACCTTGGCGTTAGGTATTTTACCAACCTCGTCACAAATTGGTGTGCTCGCTCCTGTCTTACTCTTACTCGTTAGAATGTTGCAATCTTTTTCAACAGGCGGTGAGTATAGTGGTGCCATGACATACATTGTTGAAAGTAGTCCAGACAATAAAAGAGGTCGTTTAACAAGTGTTTTAGAAATGGGTACGATGATAGGTAATGCACTAGCTGCAATTATTGTTGCAACGTTATTGTATAGTCTTTCAGCGCAACAAATTAATACTTGGGGTTGGCGGTTGCCATTTTTATTGGCGGCACCTTTTGGCATTATAGTTGTTTATTTACGCTATAGATTAGATGAAACACCTTCATTTAAGAATAGAACAGAAGAAGCACAAAATCATTTATTAACAGCTTTCAAAAATTATAAAAAAGAAGCAATCATTATGACTGTTGCGGTAATATTTTTAAATGTTAATAATTATATGTTTTTGACTTACTTGCCCTCATTTTTAAAAACAAATGTAGGTTTAGCACCACAATTTTCTACAGTACTTAACGCAATAGCCTTAATACTCATGTTGCCATTTATTTTTAGCTTCGGTTTATTAAGCGATAAATTTAACAACAAGAGCGTTATCCTAGTTGGATTAGGTAGCTTTGTATGTTTTTCAATTCCTGCATTTCTATTAATGAATGGTAATAATCATATATTTATAGTTTTCATTGGCATAATGATTTTTGCAATTATGTTATCTGTATTTAACGGCGTTATGCCTTCTACGTTACCCGCAATTACTCATACAAATGTGCGTATGAAATTTTTATCGATTATTTATAATATTGGAACGGCTATTTTTGGCGGTTTAACTCCTTTCATTTTATCACTATTGAGTAACTTAAAAAGTGGACAGTTAAACCCTGCTTTTTATTTGATGATAGTAAATATAATAGGTTTTATTGTATTTAGTATTTATTTCAAAGCAACTTCAAATAAGCCACTCAAGGGATCAAAACCTAATGTAAGTTCTAATGAATAATATTGATAACTTTTTAAATAATTTTAATAGCTCACATTAAATCTATCATGTCGGTAGAAGTGTACCGTGTTAAATCATTCATTCGAGGGGGAAATTTTTATGAAAGCTGTAACTTTTCAAGGACAAAAGCAAATGGAAGTTAGACAAGTTGAGGATCCTAAAATAGAAGAAACGACAGATGCCATAATTAAAATAACTGCAACAGGTATTTGTGGCTCAGATTTACATTTATATCATCAAGGTGACTTAATGATGGATCCAGGATTTGTTATTGGTCACGAACCAATGGGAATCGTCGAAGAGGTTGGTAAAGATGTTAAAAAATTAAAAAAAGGTGATAGAGTAGTTATCCCTTTCAATATTGGTTGTGGCGAGTGTTACTATTGTCAGAACGAGATGGAGTCTCAATGTGATAATTCAAATCAAGATCCAATTAATTGGAAAATGGATAATGGGGGCTTATTTGGTTTTGGTAACATGCATGGGAATCATTGGGGTGGCCAAGCAGAATATTTAAGAGTCCCTTATGCAGATTTTTCTTCATTTGTTGTTCCGGATAGCGACATGAAGGACGAACAAGTTTTATTTTTATCTGATGTAGTTCCAACTGCATACTGGAGTGTAGAACATTCTGGGGTGAAAAAAGGAGACACTGTTATTGTTTTAGGATGTGGCCCTATTGGATTAATGGCGCAAAAATTTGCCAAGTTAAAAGGGGCTAAGCGTGTGATTGGTGTTGATAATGTTGACCATAGATTAGAACACGCAAAACAATACAATCAAGTTGAAGTTTACAATTTTAGCAAAGAACAGGAGATAGGAAAATTATTGCGTGAAGAGACACAAGGAGGGGCGGATGTAGTCATTGATTGCGTTGGCATGGATGGCCAAGTCAAAGCTTCTGAACAACAATTGGGTGCTGACTCTGCGCAACGTGGGACAATCAGTCCTATCGATACCGCGGCAGAAGCAGTAAGAAAATTCGGCACTATTCAATTAACAGGAGTATACGCTTCTCCGGCAGATAATTTTCCGTTGAATTTAATATTTAACCGTGACGTAGAAATGAAAACAGGTCAAGCACCAGTTATTCATTTAATGCCTAAGTTATATGACATGATACGTGATAATGTCTTTAATCCAACAGATATTATTACCCATAACATGCCTTTAGATAAAGCTTCAGAAGCTTATGATATTTTTGATCAGAAAAAAGATAATAATATTAAAGTTGTATTAAAACCTTAATCGATTGAATTAATTATTAAAATTAAAAAGGTCGTGAAAATTATGAAAATTGTAGCGTTGTTTCCAGAAGCTACAAATGAAGCAAATAGTAATCAATTATTAGACGACAGTCATGCGCTAGATCTAAAAGCTTATTTGGAAAAATATGATGAAGATATCGAATTTATTGTAGTAAATAATGATCAAGATATAGATCAACACATAGAGGATATGGACGTTGTTATTAGTGCACCATTCTTACCAGCATACATGGATGCTAAACGTATCAATAAAGCGTCTAAATTAAAATTAGCTATAACGGCTGGTGTTGGATCGGACCATGTAGATTTAGAAGCAGCAAGTGCAAATGACATTACAGTAGTCGAAGTGACAGGATGTAACACAATTAGTGTAGCTGAGCATACAGTAATGGATATTTTGATTTTATTACGTAATTATGAAGAGGGTCATAGACAATCTAGAGATGGTGAATGGAATTTATCAGCGGTAGGTAATAACGCATACGAATTACAAGGAAAGCAAGTAGGTATTTTTGGCTATGGTCAAATAGGTGAATTAGTAGCACAAAGATTGCAACCTTTTAATGTTGAAGTTAAACATTACAGACGTTCTAGTCAAGAAGATACACCATACTCAATTTATACCGATTTTGATGATTTAGTAGCTACTAGCGATGTCTTAGTTATATTATCACCGTTAACGCCGGAAACAGATGATTTATTTAATTATGATGTATTAAGCCGTATGAAAAAAGGAAGTTACGTAGTAAATACTGCGCGTGGTAAAATCGTTAATAAAGATGATATCGTTAAGTTACTAGAAGATGGGCATATTCAAGGATATGGAGGCGACGTTTGGTATCCACAACCTGCACCCGATGATCATCCATGGAGAACGATGCCACTTAATGCAATGACAATTCATTACTCAGGTATGACTTTAGAGTCACAAGCTCGAATAGAACAGGGCGTCAAAAAATTATTGCATAACTTTATAAATAACGAAGCATTTGGTGATAAAGATGTAATTGTTGCAAGTGGAGATATTAGAAATAATAGCTACAAGTCAAAATAATTATTGTTAACGAAAAATGAGAGTCTGGGACAGCAATGTCTTCAGACTCTCGTTTTTAATGACAGTAGATAACTGAGTTGAATATGCGCTTGTATCAAGTTGCTTTCAACTCTAGTCATCCTTGCCGGGGTGGGACTACAAAACTTTCTTATAAAGATAAGGTTTCTGTGCCGCTCTAATTTTAATTTGATATGAGATTTTGTGCATTATCATAAAATAATTTTTGTCGCTGTTCGTCTGTTAATAGTGATGAGCTTTCTAATTCATCGTTTAGTAACTTAACAACGTTATCTGTTGTATAAGGTGCGTCTGCACCATAGACAATTTTATTTTCGTCTACCATAGTTAACAGTGTAGGTAGTTGATGTGGTAGAACTTTACCAGCTAAATCGAAATATAGTGATTGCATCGTTTGCTCTAAATCATCCGGTTGATTTTCAACATCAAACATTTTATTACCCATATCAACTCGTTGAACAATGATAGGCAATAATGCACCACTATGAGGAACAATCCACTTAATATTTGGATAACGACTGAAGACATTATTTTGATTCATAAAGATAATCGTACGTGTAGTGTCAAAAAAGAATTCCATTAAAGGCGTTAAAATTTCTGCTTTAATGTCGTCGTTAATAGGTTTAGGTTCATTTGGATGAATAGCTACTAAGGCATGACGCTCATTTAATTTTGCTAAAATATCGTCTAAGCGTTGATCGCCTAAATAAATACCTCGAGCGTTAGTTGGTAACGTAAAACCATGGGCATTTTGCACATCTAGAGCATAATCAATAGCTCTAACACTTTCTTCCACTAAAGGCAGAGGAAGTGAAGCGAAAAAGCCTATTTTATCTTTGTAACTTTTTGTTAGATTAGCACCATAGTCATTAACTTCTTCAGTTAATTTAAGCATTTCTTCGTCTGGAGCCGCGCTTAAATGAGGGCTAGAAATCGACAATACCCCATAATCTATGTCTGCTTCTTGCATTAACGATAAATAATTATCTATTGAAAAATGTGGTGTAGGGACACCATCACCTTGACCATCAAAGTAATCATCTAAAAATTGTGCGAAACCTGGTGAAATATAGTGGGAGTGCATATCTATTTTATTCAAAATAACCAACTTCTTTCTATTTAAGTGAATCTGAACGATAGGTTAACCAATGATCTAAATGTTGGTAAAATGTGTTCAGTGCATCTGGTCTATCAATACCTTGTAAATCATGATTAACCTCATATCCTAAGTAGTTGAGACAATAGGATAGACAAGCATAGCTAGAACGATATGACTTAAAATCTTGTTGTTCAAGCGTCATGCTTGATGGAAATACAGGTGTAAGACTGTCTTTTTCATATACACATTCCATATGATGTATATACCATGTATTTTCTATCTTGGTTAAACAATAAATGATTTTAGCATCTGAGTTAAGTTGCATTTGCACATCATTTATCGAAAGTCTCGTTTGAATCGTTACTTGCATAATTGCAATTGCACGCTCATTGTTAATCCAAATCTGTGAATTATAAATTTGATGTGGGGCATAACGATTCATAGCCTTAGAAGACTCGACAAATTCTTCTCCGCTGCCACTAAACCATGAAATATTAATATGAGCATCGTCTGCAAAACACGTTCGCATACTATCCCATAAACTATTATCTCGACTAAAACGCTCAAAAGTTATTAATTCTTGAATATCTGCTTTAGCCAATAAACTGTCGGTTGTATAAGCGTTATTCCGTTCAAAAAGCATAATACGACCTCTCTACTTCCATGTATTTAATAGTACTTCTGCAAAACCATCTGGTTTTTGTACGTAGCCAAGATGGCCTCCAGGGATGTCTAAAAGTTTAATATCTGTTTGTTCATTGATATAAAAGTTTACGTCCTGAGGGAATGAGCCTTTTGAATCAGTACCATTGAACAGCACTACCTTATCTTTATAGTGTGCTAAATCAGCTATTGTAATATTTGAGTGAGTATATTGTCTGATTTCGTATTCGACCCAAAACATCATACGTTCATATTGAGCTTTTTGGTCTTCGTCGTTTTCTGATACAGGTTGTGACATACTCTTAGCATCTAAAGGTGCAATGTTGAGCGTCTTGCCAAACACTTGCATCGCTTGTTGCAAACCTTCGTTTAAAGCTATTTTAACAATTTCATCATTTTTTTCTTTCCAATAGTCGCTGTCAGGTAAAAAGGTATTAATAGGTGGCTCATGGAAAGCAATTTCCTTAACGACTTCTGGGTGTTCTTTTAACACATGCATAGCGACGATTGCCCCTGAACTTGAACCCAACACATAAACAGGTTCTTCGCTTAATTGTTGTGCAAGTGCTGCCACATCATGCGCATCTCTTTTAACACGATATTCACTATTAGGATTACTTGCTTCTTCAGGTAAAGATTGCGTTAATTCGCTATTACCATAATCTCTTCTATCAATCGCAACGACTGTAAAGTGCTCTTTTAAACGTTCAGCAAGTGGTAAAAAGATATCCCCCGTACCATTTGCACCTGGTATAAGAATAAGGATAGGACCTTGACCGACTTGATAATAGCGTAGTTTAGCGCCTGGTAAATCTATTGTATTCATATTGAATCCTCCATTTTAATATTACTTAAGCTTCAATAATTTTTGTGCGTTTTTATAATTAACTTTATCCTGTTCTTCAGAAGTTAATCCTAATTCAGCTAAAAATGTCCCCAAGTTTTCTGGTTTTACATAAGGATAGTCTGCAGAGTATAAGATATGATCTATACCAACTGCGTTTTTCACCATATCGAATTGCGGTTTCGTCAACATGCCACTAGGAGTGATATAAAAATTAGTTTTAAAATAATAACTTGGGTCATGATCTAGGTGTGGTGCATGTATAATATCGTCCATTCGTTCATAGAAAAATGGTGTGAATTCACCCCAATGCCCAATTATCATTGATAAATTAGGGTGTCGATCGAAGAGGCCACTTAATACTAAACGCATTGCATGAATACCAACATCGATGTGCCAACCATAACCAAAGCTAGCAAAAGTTGCGGCAGTGGCGTCTGAATAATTATCACTTTGATAATAAGCTTGATAAGCTTCATCACTAATTGGAGCAGGGTGTAGATAAATAGGTACGTCGAGTTGTTCTGCTGTTTCAAAAATAACATCGAACTCTGGATTATCTAAAAATTTACCATTTGGGCGACCGAAAATAAGTGCGCCTTTAAATCCAAGCTCGTTAATACAACGTTTTAATTCAGTCGCTGCTGCTTCAGGCTCATTAATAGGTAATGTTGCAAAGCCGAGGAAGCGGTCTGAATGCTCGTCGATATATTGTTTTAAACGGTCATTCGTATATTGGCATAACTCGATTGCTTTTTCTCCTTTTAGCAGTGATGGTGAGCCATTACCATATGATAAAACTTGCATTTGTACATCTTGTTCATCCATAAATTTTATACGTTGGTCATGGTTAGTTATTTCGTCTTCATTTGAAAATCCAGTCTCTTTTTCTAAAGCTTCCAACATAGCATTTAATGGTACGCCATTTGGTGATGGTTTAAGTGCATCACCCATCTGTTGTTGAACTTCTTTTAATACAAAATGCTCTTCAAAAGTAATACTATTCATAATTTAATGCCTCCATTAGTTTTAAAAAAATATCGTTAAGCTCTACAAAATATTATTACCAAGGCATTGGGCCATCGCCATCAATAAATGTACCGGTTGGACCATCTTTATCGATGGTAGCTAGTTTGACTATAGGCTTGATACCCTCAGTTGCTGGCTTAGCATTGTTACTTGCATCTCCGACTAAATCAGTATTTGTTGATCCTGGGTCTGCAGCGTTAACTTGCATATGTGTTAAATCTTTCGCATATTGAACAGTTAACATTGTCACTGCAGATTTAGATGAGCAATAAGCAAGTGAGTTTACTTTTGATTCTGCCTTACTATTGTCATTCACCATGCCAAATGAACCTAAACCGCTACTCACATTGACGATAATAGGTTGTTCAGAATTTTCGAGTAAGGGTATGAAATGATTTGTCACGCGGACTAAGCCAAATACATTGGTGTTATAAACTTGTTCCATATCGGTAGCCGTAATATCGCGAGGCTTTGTAAAACCACCGGAAATACCAGCATTATTAATTAATACATCCAAACGTCCTTCTTGTTGTTCAATTGTAGCAACGGCGTTATTCACGGAATCATCATCTGTAACATCTAATACAACATAATTTACGCCAAGTTGTTGTGCAGCTTGTTGACCACGTTGCGCATTACGTGAACCAATGTATACTTTATGTCCTTGCTCCTTTAAGGCGCGTGCTGTTTCAAAACCTAACCCTTTGTTACCACCTGTTATTAATGTAATTTTCATATTTATTCCTCCTAGTTGTGATCGTAAAATGTTGCGACAATTTGATCACGTATTTGTTTATTTGTTAAACCGCGACTATCGAGTTGGAACTCATAATTTTGCGTAGACAAAGTATTTAACAAAGCGTCTACTTTGAATTTAGCTAACATTTCATCTAAGTCATTACCTACTAATGGTAAATAATAATTAAATAGAGTTTGATAAATATCAGACTCTTTAAAACTCCATTTTTTTGTGGTATTTTCAACACAACTTAATAATGCTTGATTGACCAACTTGAAATTTAGAAAAAGATCAATTGACTTAATAAATATTTCTCTATTAGAATCTTCGACTTGCGCGATGCGTTGCATGTCTTCAATTAATAAGTAGAAATCAGTATGGATTATTTGATAACATAAAGCACCTTTGTCACCAAAATGGCGATAGAGTGTACCAATTCCTACTCCTAAAGCATTAGCGATTTGATTCATACTTACTTGGGCAACTCCATAAGTTTGGAATAATTCGTGTGCTTTTCTTTCGATACTTTGTTTATTGTGTAGGGCATCTTTCCTCATTAATGCATCAACCTCACTTTATTAATTAGAAAAATGGATACTTCTCCGTTTATTATAAAAGCAACTTATTTTATACACAATCAATTTAATTTCAAACATATAGAAGTATGCAATGTTGTAAAATAATAAAAATTACAATGGTGATGATTACGAGGAGTTATTAAAGGTTATAACAATAACCATGCTATAATGAACTATGAAAAGATATAGTAGAGGTCTATAATACTTTGCACAATGGAAGTGTAGCTCTCCCGCTATAACTATGGAGGTAAACGATAAATGACAAAAAGTATACTTGTTATTGGAGCGACTGGAAAGCAAGGTTATGCAGTAGTTCAACAATTGCTAGATGAAGGTTGGCAAGTACGTGCTTTAACGCGTAACGCAAATAATGAAAAATTAGCAGCTTTAAACCATGCTAATTTAGAGATTTTTGAAGGTGATTTAAGTAATAAAGAAGCATTAGAAGAAGCGATGGTAGGACAATATGGCGTTTATAGCGTTCAACCTATTATTAAAGATGATGTTGAAGAAGAATTGCGCCAAGGTAAACGCATTATAGCAACGGCAGAACAGCAAAATATAGACTATGTTGTATATAGTACGGCCGGCGGTGTAAACCGAAATCGTAAGGGACCACATTTTGAAGCACTAGCTGAAATTGAAGATACATTAGCAGCTTCATCACTAAATTATACAATTATTAAGCCGTCATTTTTCATGGATAATTTCTTAAGAATTACGACTGTTGAAGAAGGTCGTATTTATATACCAGAATTTATCTCACCCGATATTAAATTTGCGATGATTTCAACTGACGATATCGCTAAAATAGCCGTGAATATTTTTAATGCAGTACCGCAATATAATCATCAAGCAATCGAGATAGCATCTGACGAATTATCACTAAATGAAGTGATAGAAATATTCTCATCTGCAACTTCTAAACCAGCAATAATACAAGGTTCATTTACAAGTGGTACGGCAGAAAGATCATGGTTAGAAGATAAAGGATATGAGGTTGATTTCGACCAAATGGACCAACTTAACCCTGAACGGTTACATTTAAATGACTGGATACTAAAACAACAATTTTAACGCAACTAAAGACTTTAGTATGTTACTAAAGTCTTTTTTTATACCAATTTGCATAACTTAATAGCAATAAATTTGAAATTTTAGAGAATGAATAGCATAAAAGAGGTGAAAATATGGATAAGAAAGAAGTTAGTATGACAGAGTTATTTTTCGATTTGATTTTCGTCTATATTTTATCGACGATTAATCACACGGTCGAAGGCATATCACATAACTTAATGTCGCCAGAAGGTTTAGGTAAAAGTTTTATGCTATTCCTAGTGTTTTATTCGATTTGGATTTATCGTACCTTGCTCGTAAATAGACTATTTAATAAGAAATGGTATCAATATTTGTTTGTTTTTGTAGACATGTTCTTGATTATTATATTGTCGAAAGCTATTAATGGAGACTTTCAACATACATTTAAACCATTTGTATTAACGTCAGCACTAATATATTTCAGTATTATTATTCAATATTTTATAAATTATAAGTTGAGTGGCTCTAAAGTAGATGTTCGATTGGTAAAAGTATATACGACTGGTCTATCATTGACTGTAATCATTGCATTGATTTCTACTTTATTGCCGTCACAAATTAACTTTTGGGTCTACTTTATAGGTATATTTATCGTGGCAGTTTATCCACTTTTATTCTATAAAGTCTCGGAAGAGAATGAGATTTTCTTTAATCATCTAACAGAACGTTTAAGCTTATTAATTATATTATTGTTTGGCGAAGGGCTTGTATTATTAATTCAAAATATTGAATTAAACCATGTAAATATTACAGACACACTATATTTTGTCTTTATCGTTATTTTGTTTGTAGTTTATACATTTCATTATAAATCCACTGATAAAAACACTCGATCCAAGACAGGATTTATGACGATGTATTTGCATTTATTCTTAATATATTCTTTAGACATTATATTTTTATTGATGAATAAGATGTTGGCAGAGCATCATTTAAATTCAGGAGAAATATATGGTTTTGTGATTTTTATTATTCTGTTCTTTGTAATTGTTTGTGGCAATGTGATGGCGCATAAAAGAAAGATAGTTAGATAGTTAAACTTTATGAATTGCTAAGTATATGAACAATGTGTAATTATGAATATAAAATTTACAGTGACATAACGTAGTCAATGCTAGGAGTGAGAGAATGAAAACTGATATGCAAGCGATGGTTATTCACAAATACGGTAAGCACCCAGTACAACAAGAAACTATGCCGGTACCGAGTATGAATCCTTATGAAGTTAGAGTGAAAATAAAAGCGGCCAGTATTAATCCGATAGATTATAAAATTCGCGATGGCGGCTTAAAATTATTACTAAAATTTGAATTTCCATTAATCTTAGGTAATGACTTTTCAGGTGTTATTACTGAAGTCGGCAGTAAGGTAGAAAACTTCAAAGTCGGAGATGCAGTATATGGAAGACCGAGAAAAGAAAAAATAGGTACATTTGCTGAATTTATCGCAATTGATGCTAGTGAGATTGCACTAAAACCAGAACAGTTATCTTTTGAAGAAGCGGCGAGTATTCCACTAGTAGGTTTAACTGCTTATCAAGCATTAAATGACGTTATGCATTTGAAAGCTGGAAATAAAGTGTTGATTCAAGCAGGCGCTGGTGGTGTAGGCACGTTCGCAATACAATTAGCCAGAGCAATGGGATTATATGTTGCAACAACTGCAAGTGAACGTGGTTATGAGCTAGTAAAAGCATTAGGTGCTGATGAAATCATTAATTATAAAGCTGAAGACTTTTCACAACGTTTAAGTAATTATGATGGTGTATTTGATACGCTTGGCGGTGAAAATTTAGATAAATCATTTGAAATATTGAAACCACATGGCACGATTGCGTCAGTTTCAGGTATTCCAACGGTTAAATTAGCGAAACGTTTAAAACTTAATATATTTAAACAATTATTATTACGCGGCGCCTCCGCTAAATTAGTAAGACGTGCTAAAAAGTATAATGTGAATTACGAATTTTTATTTATGCAGCCGAGCGGCGAACAGTTAAATATTATTAGTAACTTAATAAATGAAGGCAAGATTAAGCCAATTATTGATAAAGTGTATCCGTTTGAGCAAACACAAGACGCGATAGCATACTCAAGTAGTGGTAAAGCTAAAGGTAAGATTGTTATTTCAATGGATAAATAATAACTAAAGGTTAGTGATTAAAATGAAAAAAATTATGATTGTTAATACAAGTTCAGATTTTTTTGGTGAACATTATAAAAAGACGGGGCTTTGGTTAGGCGAATTGGTTCATTTTTATGATTATTTCAATGATAGTAGTTATGAAATTGATTTATATAATATTAGTGGCGGTAATACGCCCATCGATCCCGTTAGTCTTAGCCCGGCAATGTTAGATAAAACTACAAAATCGTATTATAAAGATGCGAACTTTATGAAGTTATTGAAATATGCCCAACCCATTAGTGAAGCCAATCCAAATGATTATGATTGTATCTATTTCACTGGCGGTCATGGGGTAATGTATGATTTTACAGATAATCAGTATATTCAAGTAGCGGTTAAACGCATTTACAATAATGGTGGTATTGTTGCAGCAGTTTGTCATGGGATTGCTGCATTAGTAAATGTTAAGAATGATAATGGAAGATTTTTCATTGATAATAGAGAACTAACAGGTTTTTCCAATGTCGAAGAACTATTAGCTAACCGTAATAAATTAGTCCCTTATAAATTAGAGACTAAATTAAAAAGGCGTGGTGCTAAGTATAGTAAAGCCAAATTGCCATTCAGACCTTACGTCAAAGTGAGTGAGAGATTGGTAACGGGGCAAAACCCACAATCTCCAAAACAAGTAGCGCAAGCAGTCGATGCGATATGGCGTTTAGACTGAAGGAAGTGTGAAAGTAAACTATGGAGTATACGCGCACACTTATTTAACACTTTCTGTAAAGGTCGTAGTAGCCACTACAATAATTTAATAACTATATCTTGCTAAACCTCCTTCAAATAGCATCAAATTTGAGGGAGGTTTTAATGTGTTGATTTAGATAAGAAGTACAAAATAATTTGCTTTATCGTGGTGTGAATTATTGCTATAATAGGCGAGTATGTTCAGAAATAGATATTGCGTAAGCTACAATTCGAAGTGTTAAATATTATATTTAAAGCTTAGGTTGGAGTTGTTTAAACAAATAACAATGTATAATGGACTTTCAGATTAGCAACGAGGAGGATATATTGTTGAATCAAGTTAAATCAATTCTAGGTTCACTTATTGAACCTTTAACGAAACCCGAAACTTATCAAGCGCTTATTTCGAATTTAATTATGATTATTGTCTACATAATCCTAGCATTAATCATAATCCGAATTACTAACAAAGTTATTGAACAATTTTTTAAAGTGCAAAATAGAGGTAGAAAAGCTAACAAGAAACGTTCAAAAACCTTGATATCACTAGTACAAAACATTGTGACTTATGTAGTATGGTTCATCGTCGTAACTACTATTCTTAGCAGATTAGGTATTAAAGTTGAAGGTATCATTGCCAGTGCAGGGGTAGTCGGTTTGGCAGTTGGTTTTGGTGCTCAAACTGTCGTGAAAGATATTATTACAGGGTTCTTTATTATCTTTGAAAATCAATTCGATGTCGGTGACTATGTTAAAATAAATAGTGGTGGTACTACAGTAGCAGAAGGTACCGTGAAATCAATTGGCTTAAGATCAACACGTGTTAATACTATAAGTGGCGAATTGACTGTCTTACCTAATGGTAGCATGGGTGAGATCACTAACTTCTCAGTAACAAATGGCGCAGCAATCGTAGCAATACCTATTGCAGTTACCGAAAATGTTGATAAAGTAGAAGAACAGTTAAAAGAATTATTCACTTCTATGCGTTCAAAATATTATTTATTTATTACTACGCCAGAATTTATAGGTGTTGACTCATTCACAAGAGATGAACTTATATTACGTATTTCTGCCGAGACAATTCCAGGTGAAGGTGCATCGGGTGCACGTATATTACGCAGAGAGATTCAACATTTCTTTAACGTAAAAGGCATTGAGGTACCGCAACCAACTATGGTACAAAACGATGCTAATAATCAGTAATTAATTGTAGCTCATGGTGGAGGTGTAAAGAATGACATCACAGTACAACCTTAATGATATTGTAGAGATGAAAAAACAACATGCATGTGGCACAAATCGATTTAAAATTATTCGTATGGGCGCAGACATCCGTATAAAATGTGAAAATTGTCAGCGCAGTATTATGATTCCAAGACAGACATTCAATAAAAAACTAAAAAAAGTACTTGTATCTAATCAAGTAGAGGAAGATAAGGAGAATAACTAATGGCTTTAACAGCAGGTATCGTAGGTTTACCTAACGTAGGGAAGTCTACACTTTTTAATGCAATTACAAAAGCAGGTGCGCTAGCAGCAAACTATCCATTCGCGACTATCGATCCTAACGTAGGTATCGTTGAAGTACCAGATAGCAGATTAAATGTTTTAACAGATATGGTTCAACCGAAAAAAACAATCCCAACTACATTCGAATTTACAGATATAGCAGGTATCGTCAAAGGTGCTTCTAAAGGGGAAGGTTTAGGTAATAAATTCCTTTCACATATTCGTGAAGTAGACGCAATTTGCCAAGTAGTTCGTGCTTTCGACGATGACAATGTAACGCACGTATCTGGTCGCGTTAACCCTATTGAAGACATCGAAGTTATCAATATGGAACTTGTATTAGCAGACTTAGAATCTGTAGAAAAACGTTTGCCTAAAGTAGAAAAAATGGCGCGACAAAAAGATAAAGATGCGGTAAATGAAGTACGTATCTTAACAACAATTAAAGAAGCGTTAGAAGAAGGTAAACCAGTGCGCAGTATCGATTTTAATGATGAAGATCAAAAATTTGTGAACCAAGCGCAACTACTAACTTCTAAAGATATGTTATACATTGCTAACGTTGGTGAAGATGAAATCAACGATGACGAAAATGATAAAGTGAAAGCTATTCGTGAATATGCTGAAAACGAAGATTCAGAAGTTATCGTAATCAGTGCAAAAATCGAAGAAGAGATTGCTGTCTTAGACGAAGACGACAAGGCAATGTTCTTAGAAGATTTAGGTATTGAAGAACCAGGTCTAAACCGTTTAATCCGTACAACATACGATTTATTAGGCTTAGCAACATACTTTACTGCTGGTGTCGAAGAAGTACGTGCTTGGACATTTACAAAAGGTATGACTGCACCACAATGTGCGGGTATTATTCACACTGACTTTGAACGTGGTTTTATACGTGCTGAGGTAACATCTTATGAGGATTACGTAGAATACAATGGTGAGCACGGTGCTAAAGAAGCTGGTAAACAACGTCTAGAAGGTAAAGAATATATTATGAAAGACGGAGATGTCGTTCACTTTAGATTTAACGTCTAATAATAACAATATTGATAAACACTTCCTTATAATAAGGGAGTGTTTTTTTATGTTGTAAATAAATTAATGGGAGCAGTAAAAAAGAAATGGTATTTGGTATAACGCAGTTTTAGTTCGTAATATGATTAGCTTTAACAGTTATAAAACGATACGTTGAGCCACCCTATTTCTATATATAATAATCCCTATCTAACACGAGGGGAGTTCTTTTTATGTATAGAAAAATACAAACTAAAATTATTGCGAGTATACTTACTTTAGTTTTAATGTTTTCAGCTATTGAATATTTCGCAACTGAAGGGCAACAATATATAAAAAGTTTAAAGGTTCAACAGCTAAATGAATACAATCCATTATCTAACGTTGCCGATGCGCGTGGTAAACGTAAACAAGGTGGTGAAATGAAAAACAAGGCGCGAAAAAGTAGTAAATGGAAAGGGAAGTCTAACCCGAGAAGTAATAACGTTAAAAAGCATACACCAAGTAAAAAACATAAAGGTGGCAAAAAGACAAAAGGCTCTAATAAAAAGAAACGATAAGGAAGCACTAATATGAATTCAGTAATTTTTAAATACGATAATATAACGCAGCAGTTAGAAATGATGTTGCGTTCTTATCATAGTTGGTTAAAAGACTATTACATAACGACTAAACCAGTTTTAATAACCTTTACAAATGACACACTTTATGTGAATGATTGTGTAGAAGATACAATCGTTTTCGAGGACAGTCAAAAAATATTATATTCACTTAATGACATTGAAGATTACCGACAACCGGAAAGCTATTACTCGAAATGTATAACTGGCGGTGACAACGTATTATTAACCGTGTTGTATGATATTTGTCGAGAATTAGCTATTTTTTATATTGCAGATCAGCGTCAACAACACTATAGCGAAATCGTCGAGTCAACTAGTAATGAACAAAAGATAGCATTTTTACAACAAATGATGATGTATCAATATTATTTTTTAAAGTACAAACCAATAGATAGTACTCCTACGATAAGCTATACACGTCAAGTAGATAAAAATTTAAAAAAGACGTTACAGCTTTGTCTCCAATATATAAAAGAACAATTTGATTTTCCCATGCCAGTAGATATTAAAATTTCTACAACTGAATATGATTTTGCAGGTCAATTTAGCGCGCCACATTCACCTTTTGATAAGGCATTAATAAAAGTGACTGCTAAAGATTTTCAATATTTATTAGCCGAATTGGGCCGCTATGATGCCGAGCTCAATATATGTCGTATATTGTTACATGAAGTCATACATTATCAAATATGGGTAGAAAGCACATGGTTTATTGATGTCGAAGCGGAAGAAAAACGCGTTGAGGAACTTGAAGATAAACACATTAATCTATTTATAGAGCGTTATATGTAAAAAACGACCAAGTCTATTATGACTTGGTCGTTGTTAGTTATTAAGAAATAAACCAGTTTGTATTTTTATCTGGACTTGTATAGTTAGCATCAACATCTTGATCAAGTTCAGGTGAATGATATTGGTCAGTATATTGCCATAATGCATATTCACGTGATGGTTGAGTTTCGCTATAGTTAGCTAACCAGAAACCATCATAAGTACTAACAGTGTTAGTTAAGTTCTCTTCCATAAAGTTTTGGTAAGAGTAAAGTAAGACCTTTTTATTACCTGCGAGACCTTTCATTTCATCGTACCAAGCGTTTGTACTATCGTCGATGCTGCCAGAAGTTATTGAGTTTTGTTCATAGTCATTTATATAAAAGCTCGCTTTTGGCGCTCTATTGTATAAAGTTTGTGCTTCATATCGTGCATCATCAGGGTTTTCATACATGCTGTAAGAATAAACGCCAAATGGCAAATCATATTTATCTAACAATGCAGAATTATGTTCGAGTGAAGTATCAATATTTTCAGAGCCATATTGTGCACGAATAATAATAAAATCATAGTTGTCTTTTAACTTTTTAACTTGATCTGCAGTTAAGTCACCTTGCCACTCAGAAATATCTAAGACACGTTTGCCTTGTTCTGTTGTCCCTGCTTCAGTTTGTACTTTACTTTGATTGTTTTTCTCTGGATGTTTTTCTAAATATTGCTTATAACCATAACCCATTGTCCCTTTTTGAGCATTTGGTTGTTCAGCAGCATTTGCCGAATAAGATATTAATGCAGTGCTTGCTAACGCACACGTTGTTACAATTCCTTTTTTCATTAACGAAACCATATATTTCTCCTTTAACACACTAAGATTATATTTTTTAAAATTTTTAATTTTAATTAGAACCTATGCTAAAATAATTAAAGCGTTTTAGCAACCTTCCTTTTTAAAATATTTTAATGGCGCGACATCACATTTTAAATGTTTTTAATTAACCCATATATTTAATTATGAAACTACATACCGTAGCCATTTTTAATAATTCGAGGATGGTAAACGCATTGTAAAATGTAAAAGCTTATGCTATAATTCTTGATTGTGAGTAATGAAAATTATTCCTTGCCTATTGATTCTTAATAGGCCGTATAGTCCACAAGGAGGTGCAAAGATAAATGAGAACATATGAAGTTATGTATATCGTTCGTCCGAATATCGAAGAAGATGCTAAAAAAGCAGTTGTTGAACGTTTCAACGGCATTTTAGCTTCAAGAGGTTCAGAAGTACTTGAAGCTAAAGACTGGGGTAAACGTCGCCTTGCTTATGAAATCAATGATTTCACTGAAGGTTACTACAACATCGTTCGTATTCAAACAGAAGATAACGAAGCTACTGACGAATTCCAACGTTTAGCTAAAATTAACGATGATATCATCCGTTACATCGTTATCCGTGAAGACGAAGATAAGACAAGAAAATAATTGGGGGCGCTTAAATGATAAACAGAGTTGTTTTAGTAGGTCGTTTAACTAAGGATCCAGAATACAGAACAACACCCTCAGGCGTGAGCGTTGCGACATTTACCTTAGCAGTGAATCGTACGTTTACCAATGCGCAAGGGGAACGCGAAGCTGATTTCATTAACTGCGTCGTTTTTAGAAAACAAGCAGAAAATGTTAATAACTACTTATCAAAAGGTAGTTTAGCTGGCGTTGACGGTCGCTTACAATCACGTAGCTATGAAAATCAAGAAGGACGTCGTATCTTTGTTACAGAAGTTGTTTGTGATAGCGTTCAATTCCTTGAACCTAAAAACCAAAACAACCAACGCCAAAACCAATCTGGAGGCAATGACTTCCAAGATTACGGACAAAGCTTTGGTGGTCAACAATCTGGACAAAACACGTCACGTAATAACAACAATTCATCAAACAATAATCAATCAGACAACCCATTCGCTAATGCGAACGGTCCTATTGATATTAGTGATGATGACTTACCATTCTAATTATTAGTGCATAGTTAAACACTATTTTGAGAGTGTTAAGATAAACAAGACAATCAATGAACGTATTATAAAAAAATCTAATTTGAAGGAGGCAGTTAACCATGGCAGGTGGACCAAGAAGAGGCGGACGTCGTCGTAAAAAAGTTTGTTACTTCACAGCAAACGGAATTACACACATCGACTATAAAGACACAGAATTATTAAAACGTTTTATTTCTGAACGTGGTAAAATTTTACCTCGTCGTGTAACAGGTACTTCAGCTAAATATCAACGTATGTTGACAATCGCTATCAAACGTTCTCGTCATATGGCATTATTACCATATGTTAAAGAAGAACAATAATAGATATTGTATCTGTACAAACCCCGTAGGCTTAGGCTTACGGGGTTATTTTTGTGTGGCAATTTATTTGGAAATTTTGCAGAGTATTAAAATGAAGAATAGTGCTATATTTATATAATTAGTATTAACAAATTATAAATTATTTTGTGTTATTAGGTAGTTTATCTATAAGAAAAGTGAAATGTTTTTTTCATATCATTTATTTTATGCTTTTAAAATATAGAGATGTATGTTAATTTATAAATAGTTAGGTACCTAACTATTTATGGAGGGATGTTAAGTGGACGAATTTTATTTAATAGATAGCCCAACTTATAAAAAATTAGAAGGGTTAAAAAAAGAATATGGTAATTTAGATATTCTTTCTGTCATGTTATATCTTGAAATCAATAAATCATACAAAATCATGAGAAATAAATATGATAGTTTTATAGAAAAATATGAATTAACAGAGGCTAAATTTTCTATACTAATGTTATTATCATATGAAAAAAATTTAACTCTATCTCCATCAGAATTATCCAAGAAAATAGGAAATAAAAAATCTACAATTACAGGCATAGTTAAAGGTTTAGAAAGACAGGGATTTATTGAAAGAATCAATTTACCTAATGATAAACGTACAAACTATGTTCAAATGACTGAACTAGGATATTCAAAATTGAAACAGTTTTTACCCAATAACTACAATTTTGTATCAAATATGTTTAATGATTTTGATGAACATGAAAAAGAGATATTTTATCGTTTAATGAATAAATTAAGAAGTAATATGGAAAAGAGGGTAAACTATGAATAAAATTGAATTTTTGGAAACATTTTTAAGTTTGTATATAAATCACCATGTAGTACTTGAAGATATGGAAAAAGGTACAAATAAATATACAGTTTTAGACGTAAGAAATGCACCTAAAGAAGTTAAAAAGGACAAAATTAAAGGGGCTACTGAAATACCAGCTAAAGATTTACATAAGCATTTAAATGAATTGCCTAAAAATAGTGTTTATGTTGTTTATGATTGGACAGGTGGGACGATTTTAGGTAAACAAGCTTTATTAGAATTGTACAAAAATGATTTTGAAGCTTATGAGTTAGCTGGTGCTTTAGAAGGTTGGAAAGGTATGAGTTTACCATTAGAAAATGTTGAATAGTTAATAAATTTATAATAGATATTGTATCTTTACATACCCCGTGGGCTTCGGCTTACGGGGTTATTTTTTGTGTGGAAATTTATCGGTCGAGGGGCAGGAAATAAGAGCTTTATACATTCAGATAGGAAATTAGACTTGTAATTAGTGTTTAACAGAAAAGGTTTATTAGAAAAATATAGTAAATAATTCACAGATAAAAGTAAAAATATAAATGCTTCAACAGCATTATTTGTTGCTATAATAAGTAAAAAATATACAAGTTAATAACTGGCATTTAATTAAGACTCAAAACTACCTAATCATATGGGAAGTGTTTGTGGTGTTAGAGATTTTTATAGAGGATTAAAGAGTGATTAGTTGAAATATAAATTATGAGACTATGTAGGTAAGAATGTAGAATTGATAGATATCAATAACAGAAAATTTATTGGACTTGTAGTAAATTTCGAAGATGACACGGAAAATAATGAAAATGTGTGCTCAATAGATTTAGAAACTACTAGTTTAGATTTTGTTATTTCAGAATCAGTAATAAAAAAGCTTTAAAGAGATAAAATAGTTTATACACCTATCAGTTGAACGTTGTAGGTAGTTACACTATTAGGCCAAAAGTTTCGAAATATTAAAGAAATATATTGAAATACCGTTTTATAGGTGGTATTATTTTTTTCATAGAAAAATTAGTTAATCCACCTATGAGAGTAGGAACCCCACCATACGGGGATTTCGAAATCATAGGTTTTTTGTATTTAATAGTGGGAGGGTATAGTGGAAAGATTAGCAATTTTAGTGGATGGTGGATATTATCGCAAAAGAAGTGCTAAGATATACGGGAAAGTAACAGCTAAAGAAAGAGCTGATGAATTATATAGATATTGTAATAGACACTTAAAAGAAAAACATTTTAAAGAAGAGATACATAACAAATTATATAAAATATTCTATTATGATTGTCCTCCAATTGATAAGCAGATTTATCATCCATTACTCAAAAAGAATATTGATTTTGCTAAAAGTGAAACAAAATCTTGGACTGAAGACTTTTTTAAAGAAATAAGTAAAAAAAGAAAAGTAGCGCTTAGGTTAGGTGAATTAAGTGAGTCATCAGTTGCATATAATTTAAAATATTCAACAACTAAAAAGTTATTAAACGGTAGTGCCAAAATTAGTGATCTAGAGGAAAGGGATTTTGAACTTTCTTTAAAACAAAAAGGTGTAGATATGAAAATTGGCCTTGATATCGCATCACTTGCATTTAAAAAACAAGTTGATAAAATCATTTTAATAGCTGGTGATAGTGACTTTGTGCCTGCTGCTAAATTAGCAAGAACAGAAGGAATTGACTTTGTACTAGATTCGTTAGGTTCTGATATTAGAGATAGCTTATCTTTACATATTGATGGCAGACGTACTTGTGATGATAAATTTAAACATAATTAGATTCACAATCATCAACAGGTAAGTGTTTTATATTGCGTTTATGATTATATGCAATAATAGGAACACGATTTAAAATAATTTAAGGTAAAAAAGTGCTTTTGATAAGAGGTGCAAGGATATAATTGCTCGACAAGTTGAAAAATAATGTGCGGATTCATAGCCTTTCAAAATCACTTTAAAATGATGATTTGATAACTTTTTGAATACTAATGCTTAATTATACGTGATGCTACAGAATTTTTCTTTGAATCTAAACCAAAACGATTTCTAAAAGTTTGATTTGTAATACTATCTTTTTCTACAAAATTTAGGCAAGCATGCATATAAGGAGCAATGAACTTTAAACTTCATTGCTCCTATAATTTAAATATTAGTTAATTATCTAGGAATTTAATAGCTAGTTTATTTTTTGGATCTTTTTCAATAATTTTATTTGCAATCGTTTTGATATCCTCATTATTGATTATATCAAATTCTGGTTCATCTAGAATTTCTAAAAATTCATTTAAAAGGTTGTAATCTTCAAAATGTGAAAGCTTTAGAGATTGCCAATAATGATAATAGGCTAAGTTATATGCATTATCAATATAGTTAAAGTGAAAATGATAAACGCTAGCAATCATCTCATGATATTCAATAGTATTAACTTGATTAGCCATAATTGATAAATAAAACACTAATTTTTCATCAGAGATATCATTTGATATAAAATATGTCAAAACTTCATCAATATCGTTATTCTCCAATATATTTTGAAGTTCTTTAGGTAATAAATTTAATAAAATATTAATGCTTTTCATTTATATAACCCATCCATTAGATACATATATATTACCATTTTTTCGTGTATAAGTTACTACTACGCTTCTTCCACTCATGTTAAGTGCTTTTTTATTGTCTTTATTTTGTTTTCCGTGCCTCATAACGTGAGATATGACTTTAGAAACACTATTCCAATTATTTGTAGTTACTTTATTCCAATTATGCTTACTGGAAAGTATGTGTCTTCTTTTATTAGCTCCGAGATTTGCTATAGAAGTAGTACTTTGCCGAAGTTTTTGGTTTTAATAGCATTTGTAGTTGCTTATTTCTTCTTTTTACTTTCGATAATGTACATCCCAGCTAAGATACCGAGTGGTATGCCTAAAAATGGTGTCATTATGGCGCTAACAAGGATAATCGAAATCACTAATACTGTAATGTTATAAGTGTTCATTTCTAAATTTAAAAATTCATTATATTTATTCTTTATAAAAACTTTCACTTTATTGTTGTCGTCTTTGCTAAATAGTTCTTTAAATTTCAAAGTTGTGCCTCCTTATGAAGTGGGTGTTTATAATTAAATCTTTTCAACTAAATGCTATCACGCTTTATAACAAGGAATCATAACTAAGGAAATTTAGTAAACGAATTACTGTAGAAAGTAAAATTCATAAAATAATAAGCATGAAAAAAGCTTGGCAAATTAATGCCAAGCTTAAGTAATTTATGTACATAAAATTGGTCATGATTACATGCGTTTCTTCTCGTCATATAATATGCCTACGCCGTAGCCACTTGTTCCAACTTCATAATCAAATTTAATAATTTCTATATAAGGATTTTCTTCCAAAAACTCATTCACTTTTTTATTAAGACCTTTTTCTGTCATAGTGTTAAAACAAATAAATTTCATACCGTACCCCCTTAATTATTTATGATCTTGTACATGTTTTTTATTTATTATATAACTATAAAGCAATATAGTGGTCATCGTAGTAAAAATAATTAATGAAAATATTGATAAACCGGTAGCTATTAAACTATCTTTAGTCATAATCGTATGTATCGACAGTACTATAAAATATATAAATATTGGTAATGATGACACTAATATTGCTTTGTTTTTATTATTATTTCCTCGGAAATTATTTTCTTTCAAATATTAGCCTCCTTAGTAAAATTAGATGGTCAAATACTTATAATTATAATAACCATAACATATTGTTCTTTTTTAAAAGTAATGTCGTTGTTATTACATTATAGTAATACCGTCAAAACAGTTATTAAAATAACAAGGAAACTAACTTAATGTACATCTAACAATTATATAGATTAGTATTTACCTACTTTATTAGTTCTCTTAGAAATAATTTTACTGAAAAAATAATCTATCATTATTTTGCTTACTTCATGCTATTATAAAAGTAATACACCGGTGTAAATAGTAATTAAAAGGTAGTGTTATGAAATGAGTAAAGTAGCAATTGTAACTGGCTCAGCAGGGGGCTTAGGTAAAGGTATTGCCAAACGTTTAGCAAACGATGGTTTTAACGTTGTTATTCAAGACATTAACAAGGAATTACTACAAACAACAGAGCAAGAATTTAAAGACAAAGGATACAACATTGCATCATATAATAGTAATGTAGCAGTAAAGCAAGAGCAAGAATCATTAGTGGCATTCGCCGTCGATACTTTTGGACAACTCGATGTATTTGTAAATAATGCAGGCGTAGATGGTGTATCTCCGTTTTTAGTTATCGATGAGGCCCAATTAGACAAGTTATTCAGTATCAATGTTAATGGCGTAATATATGGTACGCAAGCCGCAGTTAATCAATTTATTAAACAAGATAACGGCAAAGGTAAAGTTATAAATGCTTGTAGTATCGCAGGACATGAATCTTATGAAATGTTATCTGCATATTCAGCTACGAAACATGCTGTGCGTTCTTTAACCCAATCAGCTGCTAAAGAGTTTGCCAAATATGGTATTACTGTAAATTCATATTGTCCGGGCGTAGCTAAAACGAGTATGTGGGATCGCATCGATGCAGAAATGGTTAAGTATAATGATGATTTACAACCGGGAGAGGCTTTCGAACAATTTTCTGCGAACATTAAACTAGGTCGTTATCAGAAACCTGAAGATGTTGCGAATCTTGTATCGTTTTTAGCTTCTGAGGACTCAGATTATATTACAGGACAATCCATTATCACTGATGGTGGTCTAGTATATAGATAAGCATAATAAATGAAACACTTTCGTTATCATAAGACGAAAGTGTTTTTATATGTGTTTTAAATTAATTTTTAACCATAAAATGCGCGACGCATAGCTGCTAATTTTATTTCTTGCATCGATTTTGAAATACGTGCCTCTTTAATACTTTTAAAATCGTGATATGCGCCAGGATAAACATGTAATTCTGTTGGTACTCCCGCGTGAATTAAACGTTGAGAGAAATTCATACTTTCTTCTAAGAAGAGGTCCAAAGCCCCTACAATAATTAAAGTCGGAGGAAGTGCCGATAGGTCTTCTGCACGTGCAGGTACCGCATATGGTGAAACGTCATTAATACCGGGTTCATGCCCGAGAAGTGATGACCATCCCAGATAGTTGTTGTTATTATCCCAAATATATTCTCCTGCATATGGGCTTACGTCATTTATACAAGTACGGTCATCTAGCATTGGCATTTCTAAATATTGGAACATAATGTTAATGTCGCTATTGTCTCTTGCATAAAGTCCAAGTCTAGTAGCATGTCCCGCTCCGGCACTTGATCCACCTATAGCTATTTTATGTTTATCAATGTCTAATGTTTCGTGATTATTGAATATCCAGCTTAATGTGGCATATGTATCCTCTAAAGCACCAGGGTGCTTTGTTTCTGGAGCTAATCTGTAATCTACGGCAACTACGACACAATCTAAATCAACTGCCAATTTAGCATTCTCTTCGTTATCTAAATCAGCTGCACCCATTATGTTTCCACCCCCGTGAATACTCAAATAAACAGGTTTAGGTGAAGAGCTAGTGGTAGGCGTGAAAATGATAATTCTTACATCTGGGGCATTTGTTAGCCCAGGTATCGTACGTTCAGTCATGTTTACAGGAAGATGCTCGGGCGTATAAAAATTTTTGTTTTTAGTTTGATTATCCCTTAAATAATGCAAAGTCTCAGCGTTTAATGGTGTTTTACGAAATTGATCCAGATGTTCTTTAAGTTCGGGATCAACTAGATGTTCACTTTTTTTCTCCATAATTAAACTCCTTGTTAAGTCCTTTAATAATAATTATCCATCAATAGTATAACG
Source organism: Staphylococcus kloosii (assembly GCF_003019255.1). NCBI lineage: Bacteria > Bacillati > Bacillota > Bacilli > Caryophanales > Staphylococcaceae > Staphylococcus > Staphylococcus kloosii. Next base: position 184,799 of record NZ_CP027846.1, on the reverse strand, counting down.
CTAAAATTGTAATTTCGAAGTATATTTAGTAATAAAATTGAAAACGTTATTAATTTTGTTGAAATATGATTAATATCGTTGTTATAGGTTAAATATTTGATGAATAGTATTTTTAAAGGCAATGCGGTTGTCATTAAAGATGGGGGGGGAATGATGTCACAAGAAGTGTTGTCCATATATGCAGCAATGAAAATATATCCTGCAAACAATGTGCCGGGAGTCTTAACATTATTTGGGGACAAAGTACATTTTGAAGCCAACGGTGCACTTAAAGGAACTGAGATAAGAAATGACTTTTATTTTAGTGAGATAAATAATATGAAAATGAGTTTGTCGATGCAACTATACAAAATCAGTATTAAAGATTCAGAAAATGAACATTGGGAATTTAACCAAGTAGCCAAAAAAGAAGGGCAAAAGTTTATTGATTTATATAATGATATAACTGGGCAATAGTATTATTCATATTAATTGTATGATGAATAAAAAAGACAAGTTCATAGTGCTCATAACTTAGTTATAATAGTATTTTTTTCATAACAACATTATTAATCTTAAAACTCTGGAAGAACTATATTTCAGGGTTTTACTTATTTTTGTACGCTTTTTACTAAAGTAACGTTGGACGTATTCCGTAGTTATAAAATAATATATGATTAATTTTGGAATACTAACAATAGGAGGCATCCAATGAACATCAAGAATAAATTAATTATTGGTATTGCAGGTGCATTATTATTTACGACAAGTGTTTCAACAGTACAAGAGAGTAAAGTAAGTGCAGCAGAGAAATATCAATTCCATAATTACTCAGTTTCACCAAAAGAAAATTTACAAAGCTTGCTCGATTCACGTCACTACTATGTTAAGTGGGCAAAGGAAACTGGATCTAGTTATTATCAAAATAAATTAAAAAGCGTATTAAGATATGCTGATAAAAAGAAAAATTCTAAAAATGAGGCAGTCGTTTTAACAGCTATCAATAAAGTATCATCAATCTATAACGAAGTATTTGAAGTTCATTTACAATCTGAAGCTGGTCAAGCGGAGTTAAGTAAGAAAAAGCATCAACTAAATGGCCTTATAACACAAGCTCAAAGTTATTTAACTGAGAGTCATTTATCAGTAAACCAAGACGAGGCTCAATTAAAAACTTCTGTAGCACGTGCACAAAACTTATTAGCTGGTAGCTATGCAACATATGAACTTGATAATGCTATTACAGAATTAAAGCAACGTATTCAAAGTGTTGAAGATTATAAAAATTTGTAAGTTAAATAATTAATAATTTATTAATTTAGCAATAAAAAAAGCGTCTGGGACATCATATTGTCTTCAGACGCTACTTTTATATATGCAGTAGATGAATGAATTAAAAATGCACTTTTATTAAGCTTTTTTTAGTTCCACTTATCATTGTCGTGGCGAGACTACAAAATCTTTTTTTAAAATAGGAATTTTGTTTTATTATTTAATTTCATCTCGCGTATTAATAATTTTATTTACGATACCATATTGTTGCGCTTCTTCGGCTGTTAACCAGTAGTCTCTATTTGTATCTTCTTCTACTTTTTCTACAGATTGACCTGTTTCTTGTGCAATGATTTCGTTGATTTTACGTCTAGTTCTAACGATTTCTTTTGCAGTAATTTCAAGTTCAGTTGATTGTCCTTGGGCACCGCCACTTGGTTGGTGCATCATAAATCTTGTATTAGGCAGGCTGTATCTTCTTTCTTTTTCTCCTGATAAATAGATGAAAATACCGGCACTTACTACCCAACCTGAACCTATAATATTAACTTTAGGTTTAATAAAATTAATCATATCACGTATATAAAAACCAGAATCTACGTGGCCGCCTTGTGTTGAAATAAATAAATTAATAGGGTCGTCACTCATAGATTCTAACAATAATAATTTGTTGCAGACGTCTCTGGCAACCTCATCGTTTATTTCCCCGGAAATCACTACAGTTCTAGTTTCTAATAGTTTTTCTGTAAGCACATCTGATTGGTTATTATTTTGAGTATCTTTAGTCATATATATAACCCCCTTATTATTTAATACAGCATTAGGGTACATTAAATGGTAAAGAAAGGTCAAAGTTTTCGTTTCTGTAAAAACTGTCAATGTTTATAAGTTTGTAAAATGACTATGATAGACTATAAACGAGAGTGAAATACTTATAATTAGCATGTGAATTAAACGATAATTGTGAAAGGGGAAAAATGCATGTCGAATGGCGATGTAACTCATTATAATTCTTTAGCATTACTAAAAAAGATGTTTTCTCATATACCAAATAATGCCATTGAAATAGAAACGTGGAATAGTGAATATGAAGCTTTGAATCTATACGTGGACGGTAAATGTTATAAGAGTAGATTGGCTAAGAAAACACCGAAAAAAGCAGGCTATTTTGTAGCAATATGGCGTAAAAACCAACAAAACAAAAATACGCCATTTAAATATGAAGATTTTCCCGATACATTGGTCATTAATGTTCTTGATAACAATCATAAAGGTCAATTTATTTTCCCTAAGGACATATTATTAAAAAAGGGAATAGTGCAGTCAGAATTATATAACGGTAAGATGGCTTTGCGTGTTTATCCAGATTGGGAACAACAATTAAACAAAACTGCATTAAAAACACAGCAATGGCAAAGCGAGTATTTTGTGGATTTATCCCATAATTATTAATCTTCATACTCCAGTAACTTTAATTATGGTGCATAATTCGTTAAGATAAATGTGGAAATGTAGAAACACAATTGGGTTGGTAGTCCCAATGCAAAGTATACTTTGTCAGTAACCTTCCTCCTCAGGTCGTCCATCATTTCTGAAAAATTTTTGAGGAGGCGACATCATGGACTTATCATTATTTCATAATGGCCAATTTTTCGTTGCACTTGTTGAATATAAGACAGAAGGGAAGTCTAAATTTGTTAAATATACTTTTGGTACAGAACCAAACGATGAACAAATATTAAATTTTATTCATTACAAGTTGTTACCGCTGTTAAATGCTACGCAGACGACGGTAGATACCAAAGTGAAAAGCAATAAAGTTAATCCTAAACGTATACAAAGACAAGTGGTTAAAGCACAACGAGCACCTAAAGATATAACTAAAGCACAGTTGGCGATTAAGGAAGAACAACAACTGCACAAGAAACAACGTAAAAAATTAAGTAAGGCAAAAAAAGATGCCTTTAAGGCACGTAAGCGTAAGATCAAACGTGAAAAAGCGAAAGCCAAACATAAAGGTAAATAACAAAAAGCGTCTAGCAGATATGCTAGACGTTTTTTAATAACGGTATTAGTTCGTCCAAATCATTGATAAAAGGCGTGTTACAGTTAGGTACAGCTTGATGATTTGTTTTCAATATAGCATGCATGCCGGCATTTTTAGCAGCTTGGTAATCACTTTCGAAGTTATCACCGACGAATAAACACTCATGCATTGATAAACCGAGATTTTTAGCGGCTTTTTCAAAAATTTGGGGATTTGGTTTTTTAATATTTTCTTGTTCTGATATTAAAATAGTATCTATATATGTATCCAATTTTAACGCTTTTATATTATGCAGTTGAAAGGGATACTTGCCATTTGTGATAATTCCTAATTTATAATTTTTAGCTGTTAAATCATGTAACATATTGAATAAATACGGAAAAGGCACACAATAATCACAAAAAGTAGTTATATAATCTTCTAATAATTCATCCTTCGTTAGACCTTGAATATTAAAATAATCGATTAGCTGGGCATAGACTTTGTCCTTCCACACGTAGCCATTATTATCAAAATCCATAAATTTACTTTTGAACTTAGCTTTTGATATATGACTTAAATAATCAATATATCGTTCATATTGTGCTTCAATAAAATGTTCAACAGAGGCTTGCCTATTTAATAATGTTTGATCCAAATCGAATAGGATTGCTTTAATCATATAATCCTCCTAATTCTTTCTTGCGTTAATTATGTACGAGTTAAGACTAAAAATTAAGCTCAAAGACAATATAACCCAAATAAATTTATACGGAGAAAGATTTTAAATTAGTTTATTATTATAATTTTCAGAAAATAGAGTTGTAAAAATTCATTAAATAATTTATATTATATATAAGACGAGGAGTTTGTAATACTAAGCTACAAATATTAATCTTTAAATTGAATATTACCCTCAATCACAACTTACCGAAAATAAAACATCAGGAGTTACAACATGAAAAAAATAAAATCACTTTCTTTCTATTCAGCTATAATGATTCCTTATTTATTATCTTGTTTGTTATATTTTTTCACTTTTATGTCCAAAGAATCTAACACTAGTAATGAAATTGACTCACTTAAAACGATGCTAGGAATGGATACTAGCCAATTTAATATCATCTTAATACTATTTATGACGATTGCGAATATCGTAATATTTTTCATCGTGTTTTACATATTAAAACTATTTATCTTCTTGTTTGATAAAGCGAAAGTTGCTAAAAACAAAGACTTATTTTTGTCATTGCTTATTGGATATACCGTTACAAATTTATGTGCATTGATTATTAATGATTTCTTTAATGTGCCGATTGATATTGCAGATAAGATTATGACATTTATGGATGTAATAATTTTTACAGGTCTATATTATTACTTTAGTAAATTGAAAAAGATAACTATCATTTTGTGCATTATTAAACTAATCATTTGTTTACCAGAGGTGTTACTATGATCAATAAATTTAAAAGGTTTGTTAAATCTACAAAAGGTAAATGGTTAATAGTCATCGCGCTCGTTTCAGTATTGTTAATTTATTTTGCAGTCAAAAAGGTAAATTCATTTAATAGTAGTAATAAAGAACAAGGTTATGATACCTACCAAGTTGAAAAGGTAAGTGCGCTTAAATTACAAGGAAAAGCGACGCCAAAGTTAATAAAAACATATAACAACAATAGTCAGATTGGGACGTTTATTAGTACTCGAGTTACCGATGGGCAAAAGGTTAAACAAGGAGAACCGTTAATAAACTATAATATTTACCAAAATAAACGCCAACAGCTCGTACAAAAAGTCGATGAAGCTCAGAAAAATGTAAATGATGATTATAAAAATATTAATAAAGAACCACGTAACAATGAACTACAAAAGAAATTAACGCAAGACCAAGTAGCGTTAAGTGAGGCACAACAACAATTAAATCAACACGATAGACAAGTGAACGACAGTATTTATGCGGCTTTCGATGGCAAAATAGATATTCAAAATAGTGGGAATTTAACTGATGGGCAGCCGATACTTCAACTTGTTTCCGACGAAGCACAAATTAAGTTCAAAGTTTCCGAATTTGATTTAGAGTCGATTAAAAAAGGTGACAAAGTAGATATCAAAGTCACGAATAATGGTAAAAAGGGTAAAGGAGAAATTAAAAAGATAGCTGAATTGCCTAAGAGCTATGAACATAAAGTGAGTGAACCACTCGCTGCAAGTTCAGATAGTGAAGATAAAGATGCTATAACGCCACATGAAAATCCAGTAGATTCAGACCCGAACGGTGGAAATGATGCAGAGGTGTCCAAATATACAGTTATTATTAATAATATTGACATACCATTACGTGCTGGATATTCAATTGAAATAACAGTGCCATTAGATGCAATTAAATTACCGAGTTCGGTGTTAACGAAAGATAATCGTGTATTCGTGCTAACTAAGGATAACAAAGTAGAAAAACGAGAGATTACTATAGATAAAGTGAACAAAGAAATATTTGTTAAAAAAGGATTAAAACCGGGAGATAAGCTTATCGTGGATCCTAAGAAGTCTTTAAATGATGGAGACAAAGTTGAGGTGGCTTCATGATAAAACTTATAGATATTAATCGTTACTTTAAAAATGGTAATGAAGAAAATCATATTTTAAAAAATATTAATTTTCATATTAAAGAAGGCGAATTTATCGCGATTATGGGTCCATCAGGCTCAGGGAAGAGTACTCTGATTAATATTTTAGGCTTTGTAGATCGTGGTTACGAAGGTGAATATCTTTTTAATGGAGAGAATTTTAAAAAAAGCTCGGATAATCACTTGGCTAAAATAAGAAATAAAACTGTAGGCTTTGTATTCCAAAATTTCAAATTGATCCAAAATAATACTATTTTAGAAAATGTCAGTATTCCTTTAGTTTATGCTGGTTTAAATTCTCAAGAGCGTAAAAAAAGAGTAATACGTACACTTAATGATGTTGGATTAGTTGATAAGGAAAATCTAGTGCCTAATAAATTATCTGGAGGTCAACAACAACGCGTAGCAATAGCGCGTGCAATCATTAATAAACCGAAATTTATTATTGCCGATGAACCAACGGGAGCTTTAGACTCCGAAACCTCTAAAGATATAATTGAATTATTTATCAAGTTAAATCGAGACCACAAGACAACGATGATTTTAGTTACTCACGATCGCAAAGTTGCGGATAAAGCAGACCGTATTATTCACATTCTAGATGGTCGCATCCAAAGAGAAGAGGCGGTTGAATGAAAAATTTAGCTAATATTATTGTCACTTCAATTAAAGCAATTTTAAAAAATAAGCGACGTAATATTTTTACGATGATAGGTATTATTATCGGTATTTCGGCAGTAATTACTATCATGTCTTTAGGTAATGGTTTTAAAAAGACAGCCACTGATGAATTTTCAAAATCGGGTATCAGTAAAGATTCAGCGCTCATAACGTATTTTACAGAAAGTGGCGAAGCGGTGAAGAAAAACCCATTTAGCCAACAAGATATTGATATAGCACGACAAGTTGACGGTATCACTGAGGCAAAGATTAAAATAGATGATAAACAAAGTTTTACTGTAAAGGCGACAAATATTAATAATAGTGATGAACCTACTATAGATTTGAGTGTTGCAAAAAAGAATAAAATAGAAAAGACAACTGAAGGTAAAGGTTTTGGAGCAATAGATAATAACTTAAAGAAAAAAGTTGTCGTTGTGAATGATGAAATTGCTCACGGAACTTTTGAAGGGAATGCCATAGGCCAAACTTTATATATAGACGGGCAAGGATATAAAATTGTAGGCATTGCTAACGACCCTTTACACCCTGCCAATGTGTTTATGCCTTCAAAAACGTTTGATCGATATATGAATAATTTAACGCAAGATTATCCTGCTTTACAATTATCATTAGTAGAGGGTGTACAGAAAAAAGATGTCGCTAGGAAAGTTGTTGATGAATTAAATAAAAATGGTACAGGCATTGGGGCGGGTAAATATAACTATGAAGATAACGAAAAGATTCTAAAAGAAATTACGCAAATCTTTGATAGCATTACTTACTTTGTTGCTGCCGTAGCAGGTATTTCATTATTCATCGCAGGTATAGGTGTAATGAACGTAATGTATATCTCAGTTAGCGAACGTACAGAAGAAATTGCCATAAGACGTGCTTTTGGAGCCAAGGGACGAGATATAGAATTTCAATTCTTAATAGAAAGTATTATTTTGTGCGTTATTGGAGGCTTAATTGGCTTGAGCTTAGGCATCGCCATTGCTGAAATTGTAGCAGCAGTCACACCAGAATATATTCAGAGTGTCGTCAGTCTAACCTCTGTAATCATTGCGGTGGGTGTATCAACACTTATTGGTATTATATTTGGCTGGGTGCCGGCACGCTCTGCAGCCAACAAAGAGCTTATAGATATTATTAAATAAAATTATTTTATTTTAATAAACAAACCTCTTAATCTAATTTAAGGGGTTTTTGTAATATAATAAGAGTGTTAATAGATTATAAAATATAAGACATTGTCGTTTTATAAAATCACGAACTCTATAATAGGAGGATTAATTATGAAAGATAGATTGTTTAATTGTCCGGTCGAAGCAATTATTAGTTTAATTGGAGGTAAGTATAAACCTATTATTTTATGGTACTTACTAGACGATACGTTAAGATTCAATGAATTACAAAAACGATTACCGCAAGCGACACCCAAAATGCTAAGTCAACAGTTGAAAGAGCTACAACAAGACGGCTTTATTGAAAAAGTGATTTATCCAGAAGTACCTCCAAAAACAGAATATTACATTACAGATTATGGCAAAACGCTAGAAACAATTTTAAATGAAATGTGTAATTGGGGCGAAACATATATGGGCGATTACATTGTTAAAAATAGCAATCAATAATACTGTATAGTTACTTTTTTGATAGTAACTTACAAAAAAGTGCAATCTTCTCAAGCGAGTAAGACGGTGGTATGCTTACTTCGACTTTAATAAGAGGAGAGATAAAATGTTAAATGAAATTAACTGGCCACAAAAATGGCTACCAGGCATAACTGATAATTTTGCTTCCAATGAAATAATAGTAAAAGATTTAGCGTTTGAAAATGTTATAGAAAATCTGATTGATACTTCAAAATGGGAACAATATTATGCAAACAGTAGCGATATAAATATGTATAATCAGTCATCAACTAAATTACAACAAGATACACGATTCAAATTTAAGACTTTTGGATTTGATATAGAAGCGGAAATGGAAGAACTTGTGATCGAGGAAAATATAGCTCGTATTGCTTGGCATGGTTGGAACAATGCGACAGGAGATGAGTTTTTAGACGTCTATCACGCTTGGCTTATCGAAAAACTACCACAAGACAGATTAAGAATATTAACACAAGAATCTCAAATTGGTGCACCTGCGAAAGCAATGGCACAAGACGAAAGCCATCCAATGATTAATGGTCATCAAGACTGGTTAGACTGCCTAGCAAAATTCTCAAAATAACCAATAAAGCCCCCTCCAATTCATTTGTGGCAGGGGGTTTTTAAACTTGTTTTGCTATTTGATGTGCTATGCTATTAATGCGTTTAGTGATTTTGTATCTTTGTTGCTTACTTCTATTTAAATTATCTAAATGATATGTTTTGATATTATAAATACCTGATAGATGTAACGGATATTTAAGTACTTGATAACCTAGTCTTTTATTTAATTTATGGAATATTTCGGGTCCACCCTGGGTGTAAACAATAATTGCTTTTTTATTTTTCCATAACCCTTTTTTAAAATATTGTTTTTCTTTAAAACTAAAAGCATACTCTGGCCAAAATACTTGGTCTATAAAGCTTTTCATAATAGGTGTCATATTGAACCAATATAATGGATATATAAATATTAGTGTGTCAGAAGAATGAATACTTTCGATAAGTTCCATTTGCTGTTCCGTTATTTGAGAGTGGTAACCATGAGGTAAGGTTAATGATATATTTTCATATTGTAAATTAATATTGCGGATATTGTTGTTATCTAATTGACTTAAAATTGATTGATAAATATCAAAGCAAATACCTTCATGATTGCCCCCATAAATAATACTAATCATGTTTATCATGTCTCCTATCTAATTTTGAAAATATTGCAGCTTTATTTACTTCATATTGCTCATTTCTGCTAAGCTCATGTAGTTCTTTCATTTTTGAAAGTATCAGTTGTTGTTTTTTGAGTCTTTGTTCAGTTCTTTGAATTATTTTAGCGATAAATTCAGTAGAATTTTCATTACATTGCTTTGTAACTGGCTTGTGAAATAACGATATTATATATTTTATTTCGCTTAATTCTAAATCCAACTCTTTTAAATCTAGAATCATCTGCAATTCAAATAATGTATCATCATCAAAGAAACGATATCCATTGGGATCTCTAGTTATGGATAGTAACCCTGATTTTTCATAATATCGAATTTGTGATTTTGGTATATTTAATCTTTTGGAAACCTCATCTATTTGCATTTCAACAACCTCCTAAAAACAATTTATCATTAAAGCATAGTTTAAGGTCACCGCCTTTTCATGAGCTAAGTTAAAGAAACTATTGTGGCTTGAGTGTAACAATATATTTTTGTAGATAATAATTCCAAAACCATAACTATTATCTACAGTATTTAAGGAAAATTCAGAATATTATTGTTGAGAATAATTTGAAATAGTAATATGATATACATATTGTTTTTTTAGGATGTTTTATAAGTATTACTATTAAGCATAATAGTTACTCTACAATGTATTGAATTTAATATTAGGTTAGCAATTGCTTATATCAATGACACTGATATATCTATAATTCCAACTATTTCCATACGAATAGTTTTGTTTAAAGTTTGATAATGTGTTTAACATTAACTTCTCTAATATATGGATGAAGTTTTTTTATTGCCAAAATTATTGCTAAACAATACTAAAATAACGGAATTAAAGCCATTTTGTAGAGTGAGAATAAGCGTATGAACTAAAGACAATACATAAATACTACAGTTTTATTATTTAGGAGAGAGTGAACAGAAATGAAAGATCATGAATTGCAACGTAAAATGACCAATCGACATATTCAGTTGATTGCCATTGGGGGAGCGATTGGCACAGGATTATTCTTGGGTGCAGGTAAAAGTATTTCTTTAGCCGGTCCATCCATTTTATTAGTATATATCATTATTGGATTTTTCTTATTTATCATGATGAGAGCGTTGGGAGAATTACTATTATCGAATAGTGAGTATAATTCGTTTACTGATATTGCAGAACATTATTTAGGTCATTTATTTGGATTTTTGACAGGCTGGACCTATTGGTTCTGTTGGGTAGCCACGGGAATTGCAGATATAACAGCGGCTGCTAAATATATTCAATATTGGTTCCCAGACATACCGCTCTATATCTCAGCGGTCGGGACGGTATTGATTTTATTAATCTTAAATTTAATGACAGTACGACTTTTTGGAGAAGTTGAGTTTTGGTTTGCCCTAATTAAAATTATTGCGATTGTTCTATTGATAGTGATTGGTTTATGGTTAATCTTAACTGGCTTTAAATCCAGCACAGGTATTCAATCAGGTTTCCATAACTTATATACACACGGTGGACCTTTCCCGAACGGGGCAATGGGCTTTTTACTCGCATTTCAAATGGCCGTCTTTAGTTTTGTCGGTATTGAACTCGTTGGTGTGACATCACGTGAGACTAAAGATCCTGAAAAGAACTTACCTAAAGCGGTAAACTCATTAGGGTATCGTATTTTAATATTTTACGTCCTTAGTTTATTAATTATTATGAGCATTACACCATGGAACAAAGTTTCTGCAACAGAAAGTCCATTCGTTAATTTATTCGTCTTAGCAGGTATTCCTGCAGCGGCAGGCATTGTAAACTTTGTAGTGTTAACATCAGCTGCAAGTGCTGCGAATAGTGGACTATTTAGTAATAGTAGAATGGTTTACGGGTTAGGTAGTACGGGCCATGCACCTAAAATACTTGGGAGAATCAATAAACGTGGTGTACCATATCCAGCATTAATTTTTTCAGGCGTCGTGCTCTTTTTCTCAGCAATACTAAATTACTTTATTCCAGATGAAGTATTTACCTTAGTAACGACACTAGCAACGATCTTCTTTATTTTTATCTGGTCAATTATTTTAATTTGTTATATTAAATATAGAAAAGAAAATGCCGAATTACACAAAAAATCAATATTCAAAAACCCATTCGGTATCATTGGCTCATATGCTGCATTAGCATTTTTCGTTTTTGTTTTGGTCATGCTGTTATTTGCCGATGACACGCGTATCGCATTATTTTATTCACCGTTGTGGATTATTTTATTATTAGTCGGTTATTACTTTAATCAGAAGAAAAATAAAAATTAATAATATTTAAAACCTGCTAAATCCAAAATTAATTGGATTTAGCAGGTTTTTTATAAATATGTGTTATTAAAATAGAAAAGTTTTGAAGAACTTATAATCAAACAAGCTTTCAACTGAAAATATTTTAATGCCAATCTTAATAACACTAAAAGCTATTACTTATCTTCAAAATGTAAGTAGTTTGCTGTTAGATAGTTTTCAAATGTTGTCGGTTTTTCGCCTGTAAGTTCTTCTAAATCATTTGAATTTTGATCTAGTAGACCCATTTCTCCAGCTTTATACATAGATGCTAATAATGCACCAAATCCTTTTGGCTCATCGTACATTTCCGCGAATTCTTCTAATGAAACCGGATCATACACGATTTGTTCACCTGCAACATCGGTTAAAATTTTTGCTAATTCTGTCATTGTGTATGAATAACCAGATAATAAGTAACGTTTTCCTAAAAGATGAGGATTCTTAAGAAGTGCTACGACGCCTTTGGCTATGTCATTTCTAGAAATGTAATTAATGCTACCTTCACCAACGGGATAAATTAATTTACCCATTTTTTTAAGTTCAGATAAGTAAGGGACAAGAGGGTCCATGTACATTGCCATTCTAACGTAAGTATAATTTATGTTACTAGATGCAAGTAATCTCTCTGCATAACCAAAGTAAGGACTCATGTGGAAAGGATTGTTGTGTTGATCTGCATAATATCCAATAAACATTATATGTGATACATTGGCGACTTCTGCAGCGTATACTAAATTTTCTACTTCTGGTAAACGTTTGAACGAGGGGTGAATAATACTAGGAATAAAAACAACTAAATCTATACCTGTAAATGCTTGAACCATACTCTCTTTGTCAAAATAATCCAATTGTTTAATATTAAGCGATTCTCTCCATTTTTCTGGTACTTTGTTTATATTACGAACACCAATATTAAAGTTCGCAATATTTTCATCAAGTGATTGATTAGTTATGAAGCTACCTAGATTTCCTGTGGCGCCAGTTAATAAAATATTCATTTTTATAATCCCCTATCTTAAAAATAGTTGAATGTTACAGCTAAAATATATAGCTCCATCTATATTTTGTCAAAAAAGACTGTTGCTCTATAAATAGTTCTACAATTAAAACTTTTTATAAATATTAGGCTTATATGATGTTATATCATAAGTTAGTTAACTAGTCCTTATAGTGAGTGAATAGCTTTTAGGCGTAATAATAACAACAGAAAATGTATTTCTATCCTTATTTTATAGTGGCCATTAAAATTATAAATTTTGTTTTAGAATGTGTGCAGATTACGAGAATATTACAATCAGTGGCTAGTTATTCATCGATCAAAACTTCTGTGCCAAAATTTTAAATATTACATGATATAAAAAAAGGACGATAATTGTAAAAGAATGAAATATCATTTTTACTTCACTGTAACTCACACAGCTTTTTTGCATGTTACATTGGGTTATGTAGTAAGTAACTAATAGCAAATAACGAGTAATAACCACCTATACAGGAGGATTTAAATAATGAAAAAAACAATTATTACTTCAACATTAGCTTTAGGTATTGGCGCTACAGGATTAGTAGCGGGTCATTCAGCAAACGCTGCAGAAAATAATGTTGATCAAGCAAAATTAGCACAACAAGCACAATCTAATTCAAATCAATTAAATGAATCTCCAATCCAAAAAGGTTCATATAACTATAACTTTACTCAAGATGGTACTAACTATAACTTTAAATCAGATGGTACAAACTTTACTTGGAGCTATAATGGCTATAACAATGGTTCACAAGATAGCTCAAATCAAGCGCAACAGAATTCAAACAGTGGTCAACAGCAACAAGCACAACCGCAAAAAGAACAATCACAACAAGCGCAAACTCAACAACAATCTCAATCACAACAAGAGCAACCACAACAAGCGAAGCAATCAACTTCATCTGATGAGTCAACGAACTCAAACGCAAGTGAAAGTAGTTCATCAAGCAATGTAAATGGTCATTTAAAACAAATTGCGCAACGTGAATCAGGCGGAGATACAAAAGCTGTTAACCCATCAACTGGCGCAGCTGGGAAATATCAATTCTTACAAACTACATGGGATTCTGTAGCACCTTCAGAATATAAAGGTAAATCTCCTACAGAAGCACCTGAATCAGTTCAAGACCAAGCGGCTCAGAAATTATATGATACAGAAGGCGCTTCACAGTGGGTAACTGCATAATAAAGCATGTATAACCACGTATTAGCGAGTGATAATCTCGCAGTATTATAAATTTAAACAAATTCTTATAAGGTAATAAGAAGAGTCTGGAGATAACATTGTCTTCAGACTCTATTTTTATTGGCAGTAGATGACTAAATTGAAAATGCGTTCGCCTCAAGTTTCTTTCGGCTCTAGTCATCCTTGCCGGTGTGGGACTACAAAATATTTTTATAAAAATAAGGTTTTTGCCCAGCTTTCAATTTGCGTATCATAAATAAAGTTACTTATACTTTTAATTTATGCGGTATTTAATTGTTTTGCTTTTTTTAAATAATGTTTATGAAAAATTATCAAAATTTTTTAATTAGCGATATGGACCATACAATAACTTGAAATTACAACTACTGACAGTTTTATTAATTCATGTGTTAAGATTAAGGCAAATTAAAGAAATAAAATAATCAAAAGTAAATGAGTTTAATGTTAATCATTAAACGCTACTACCAACCATAGAATTAGCAGTAAAGTTTTGCCAATTTAACTTTCATTAGTAAAAAGCATTTAACAGCGTAAATAAAGAAATAGACAAATAAATGAACTGTAGGAGTGTTTAATATGGGCAATTTAAAAATGAATGAAAATAACAAGCTTGAATTTGGATTATATTCTTTAGGCGACCATTTACTTAATCCACATAATGGTGAAAAGGTAAGTTATGAACAGCGTATCCATGAACTTATAGAGGCAAGTCAACTTGCTGAACAAGCTGGCATCGATGTTTTTGCGGTAGGTGAAAGTCACCAAGAACATTTTACGACGCAAGCTCATACTGTTGTTTTAGGTGCTATTGCACAAGCTACGAATAAAATTAAAGTTTCAAGTTCGTCGTCAATTATCAGTGCTGCCGACCCAGTAAGAGTGTTTGAAGATTTTGCAACGATTGATCTAATTTCAAATGGACGTGCGGAAATAGTTGCAGGTAGAGCATCACGCACTGGGATTTTTGATTTATTTGGCATTGATTTAAGAGATTACGATGAATTATACGAAGAAAAATTAAATTTACTATTAGAATTAAATAAAAATGATCGCATTACTTGGTCTGGTAAATATAGACCGGAATTAAGAAACATGAAGATTTTTCCAAGACCTGTTGATGATAATCTTCCAATTTGGAGAGCGGTTGGTGGCCCACCTGCGAGTGCAATTAAAGCAGGTCGTCAAGGCGTACCAATGATGATTACCACATTAGGCGGTCCTGCGATGAATTTTAAAGATTCTGTAGATCAATATCGTATGACTGCAGAGGAAGCTGGTTTCGATACATCTCCTGAGTGCCTACCAGTAGCAACGGCAAGTTTGTTTTATACGGCTGAAACATCACAACAAGCAATGAGAGAATATTATCCTCATCTTAATACGGGGATGTCATTTATTCGTGGTGTTGGTTATCCAAAGCAACAATTTGCAGCAGCGACTAACGAAAAAGAAGCACTCATGGTTGGCAGTCCTCAACAAATTATTGAGAAATTACTATATCAACATGAATTATACGGACACCAAAGATTTATGGCGCAAATAGATTTTGGGGGCGTACCTTTCGACAAAATCATGAAAAATATCGAATTAATTGGTAATGAAATTATACCAGCGGTTAACAAACATTTATCTAAATAGGGGTGTAATATAATGAAAATAGCATTATTATCTGGCTCGCCAATTGGTACGAAAACGCGAGTTGCAATAGATAGATTGCAAGAAGCACTAACAGAGCAAGAAGAAAATCATGAAATTACGTTATTAGATTTAAGAGATCTTGATATTCAACAACCTGATGGGCGCAATTATTTAGATACTGAAGGAGATACACTTTATCTAACAACTACATTAATGGAAGCGGATATTATTTTTATTGGATTCCCTGTCTTTCAGGCTGCCATTCCAGGCGCGCTTAAAAATGTTTTTGATTTGTTACCTGTTAATGCATTCAGAAACAAAATAGCTGGATTAATTGTTACTGCAGGTTCTTCAAAGCATTATTTAATTCCTGAATTACAATTAAAACCAATTTTAGGTTATATGAAGGCACACGTGATGCAAACGTATGTTTTTATCGAAGAAAGTGATTTTTCAAATAAACAAATCGTTAACGACGACGTACATTTTAGAATTACGACGTTAGCTCAAGATACGCTACGTATGGCAAGGGTATATAACCAAATACTCCAAGAGGAAGACGACCAATACGATTTTTAATCAGTAGGACATAGAAAATTTTATGCTGTAATAAGAAAAGCTTAAACGTTAGTGTACAGACGTTTAAGCTTTTTTATGTTCTAAACATGTAAGTAAGGGAATAACATAGAAATAGTATTTGTTTGCGCAAGAGATTATAAAAGTAGGTGATGACATGGAAAAATTTACGATTAAAATTAGTGAAAATGAAAAGAAGGATCTATCAGCTAAGTTAAGCAATATACGGTGGCCTAAAAAATTAAGTAATAACAATGATGTCGGTATAGATATTGAAAAAGTGAAAAGTATAGTTGACTATTGGCTAAATGATTATGATTGGAATGGTTTAGAAAAGCACTTAAATCAATTTAATAATTTTGTGACAGATATAAATCATCAAAAAATACATTTCATCTATGAACAAGGCCAAACGGCTATAAGACTACCGTTGATATTATTACATGGTTGGCCAGATAGTATATTGAGGTATACAAAAGTTATAAACAAATTAAAAGAAGGATTTGAATATCATGGCAACAAAATATCATTTGATGTTATTGTACCGTCTTTACCAGGATTCGGATTTTCTGGTTTAGAACAAGGGTTAAATAATAATGAAATAGCTGACGTCATGTATGCATTAATGTGTGACACATTAAATTACGACGAATTTATAGTTTCCGGTGGAGATGTTGGTTCAGGTGTAGCAAGGTATATGGCCGAAAAGTTCCCTTCAGCTATTAAAGGTCTGCACTTGACTGATGTCGGTATCATCAAGGAGTTAATACAGAAACAAGATAATTTAACCAATGAGGAACTTGATTATCAACAAAGGGCAAGTGACTTTTTCTCCAAAGAAACTGGATATATGAGCATACAGTCAACTAAGCCTCAAACTTTAGCATATGGACTTAATGATTCTCCAGCTGGATTAATTGCATGGATTGGTGAGAAATATTTTTCGTGGAGTGGCGACAACTTAGTGAGTATGGAAGATATTATTCATAATGTTTTTGTATATTGGCATACGCAAACTATTGCTACATCAATAAATGTTTATTTAGAAAATGCGAATAGACTGCCTCAATTAGGTCACATAGAGGCAACGACCGGGCTTTCACTATTTAGTGAAGATATTATGTTACCACCTTATGCTTACGTTGAAAAAAATTATAATTTAGTATATTACAATAAAGTAAAACAAGGTGGCCACTTTGCTGCATCCGAAGTTCCTAATATATTTACTCAAGAAATTATTAATTTTGTTAAAAAGATTATTTAAAGCTGTATATCAATCTAAATATTAAAACACCCCTTACAATTCACTGCAATAGTGTATTGTAGGGGCTTAATTATACTATAAAGTAATATTAGTAATTTTCATTATTGTGTTTCTTTTTATTTCTAAGATTTAATACTGAAACGATATCTTTTAAATAATCTCCTTTTAAATTATAGCTAAATCTATAAATAATATAGCTAATAATAACGCTAATAATAGGTAGTGCAATCATCACAAAGCGTAAGCCGTTTTTAGTATAATCACTCTGCACATGTCCAGGTTGATAACCAAAAAGTTCTAAACTCCATCCTGTTAATAATGCTGCTACTGCCATCGCTACTTTCATTAAAAATGTTTGTGTGGAAGTTATAACACTTTCATTTCGTTGACCGAATTTCATTTCACTATAATCAATAACGTCAGCAATAGAAACAGTTATTATTCCCATAATAAGCCCAGTTCCTATTTTAATTAATGCTGTTCCGATGATGACTGGTATCGCAGCGGTAGGGAATAAGAAGCTGGCGAAAAATAATATAATTAATCCTAAAGATAATGACACAGCCGCAATAGGAAAAGCATGTTCACGTGATAACCATTTAGAAACTTTAGGAAACATAAGTAAAGCTATAATTTCCATAAAGCCCATACCGTTATATAATGCGAATAAGAACTTAGATTCAGCCACATAACTGAAATAATATATGGCTACGTTGCCTAAAATTTGGATGCTTAAGAAAAATGTTACGAGTATACCAATATATGCGAGTAACTCTTTATTCATAAATAAAATTCGCCATATATCTTTGAAACGCAATGTAATACCTGTATCGATATTAGTCGGCGCTTCATATACATTTCTTACAGTAATAGTTATGGCAACGATAAATATCACTGCAATAATAACCGTTAACATAAAGAATCCAGTGGACTGACTACCATTGCCAAACGTATCAGCAAAAAATAAAACAACACTTAATCCTACAGTACCAACAAGTAGATTGGCAAAACTTGCAAACACACGTGGAATAATAGAAACTTCTTCTCGTTCTATTGGATTATTAGTTAAGTTTGGTAGCCATGACCAATAAGGGACGTCCATCATTGTATATGTCATTCCCCATAAAATATATAATATAGAAACAAATACATATAAACCTGTACCAGTTAAGCCGAAATTTGTGAAAAGAACGACTGTCACAACGGCGTTGGTTAATGTTCCGATGACTAACCATGGTCTAAATTTTCCCCATTTAGTTTTTGTTTTATCAACGATCATACCCATTACAGGGTCGTTAATCGCATCCCATATACGTGCTGCAAAAAATAAAGTTCCGACAAAACTAGCTGCAATGCCTAATACATCTGTGAAATAAAACATTAAAAATGTACCAGTCAGACCTACAACTAAGTCTTTACCAAATGCGCCAGTACCAAATGAATATTTTGCTTTACGGGTTACCTGTCTTTTCAAATAAAATCCCCCTTAATACTCACGCTATTTAAAGCGCTTACAAAATAGTGTGAGAAATTTTTTGTTTGAATGATGTTGCGTACTTTTAGCTGTAAGTAGGTAACCAATCACCATGTGCTTCAATTAAATCATCGCACAGCGAAATAATATCAGAAATTGATAATTCAGCTGCAGTATGTGGATCTAACATAGCGGCTTGATAAATTTTTTCTTTCTTTTGAGTTAACGCAGCCTCTATCGTTAATAATTGCGTATTAATATTGGTGCGATTAAGTGCAGCCAGTTGCTCTGGTAAGTCTCCAATATAAGTAGGATTAATGCCACTTGCATCAACCAAGCAAGGTACTTCAACGACTGCATTTTTAGGTAGATTACTGATTAAACCACCAGTATTCAACACATTGCCGCCAATTTTATATGGTTTATTTGTTTCCATGGCTTCGATAATATATGAGCCATATTCATGTGTACGTTCATGAGTGAGGTTTTGGTCATTAACAATATCATCACGCATATGTTGCCATTCTTCTATTTGGTTTACACAACGTCTCGGATATTCATCGAGTGGAATATTATATTGTTCAATTAACTCAGGATACTGACTTTTGATGAAATAAGGATGATATTCAGCATTATGTTCAGATGATTCTGTGACATAATATCCAAATTTATCCATTAATTCGAAACGCACCATGTCACTATGTGTGGATTGTTGCTTTGCTTTCGCACGTTTTTTAATTTCAGGATATAAATCTTCGCCATCACGTGTGATCTCAAGTAACCATGCCATGTGATTAATCCCGGCTATTTTTGATTGTATATGATCTGTAGGGAGTTCTAGCGATTCTAATAAATCACTGGCACAAACTTGTACACTGTGACATAAACCAACCGTTTTTATGCCTTCTTGTAACATGATATTCGTTAATACAGCCATAGGGTTTGTATAATTTAAAAACCATGCATCAGGACAAACCTCTTTAATATCTCGTGCAAATGCTTGCATTACAGGAATTGTTCTTAAATTACGAAAGATACCGCCGATACCTAATGTGTCAGCAATTGTTTGTCGAAGATTGTAATTTTTAGGGACTTCGAAATCAGTAATCGTCGCTGGATCATACCCACCAACTTGAATGGCATTTATGACATATTTTGCTCCTCTTAATGCTTCTTTGCGGTCTTGATATGAACGTACAGTTACAGTTGAATTCATACCTTTTTTAAGATTATTTAACATCATTTCCGAATCATTTAAACGCTCTTCATTGATATCAAATAATGCAAATTCAAAATCTTGTAAAGCATCTACTGTCATACAGTCACCTAAAACATTTTTAGCAAAAACAGTGCTACCTGCGCCTAGAAAAGTAATTTTTTTCATAATATATACCCCTTTTAGTAATGAATGATGGGTTCGAACCTCAGAAATATTAAACTTAGTCGTATTGAATAATTAAGTACTTAATATTCGCTATAGCTTATCTATAGATTAGAGATTATTTAATTACTATTCAACTGTAATTTTTTCTGAAAAGAGTAAAATATTGCTGTTCTTAATCCGTGAATATTTTATTTACTGACATCATTGTCGTATCTTTTCTATATTTACTAGGGGAGATACCGATTTTCTTTTTAAATACTTTACTAAAGTAGTTGGTAGAACGAAAACCGACTTCTTGCGCAATCCAATCGATAGTGACATTATTTTGTGATAAGTAAGGCAATGCGTTATTGATACGTATATTGGTTAAATAATTGATAGGCGTTTCGTTTACATATTTTTTAAATTGTCGAGTGAAATGATATTTGGATAGCTTAGAAATCTCGACGATATCTTCTAATGTGATGTCTTGCTTATAATTTTTTTCAATAAATTGAGTAGCTTTAACTATAGAAATTGGATAATCGTTTGGTCGCTTTAAGCCATATTCAAAATACTCAACACATTTCATAATAAACGAATAAGCTGCAATAGAACCAATGTAACTATTAGTTATGCCTGTAGTCTCAATGGTTTCTAAAGTTTTAAAGATGTGTTTAATTGGTTCTGAATGAAGCGGTAATGTAAAAATATGACCATGATTTTTAGTGATTTGATTAAATAATCTGCTAGCTTCTTCTCCAAATACTGTAAAATACAAAAACTCCCATTCATCCGACGCTTGAGGTAAATAATAGTTATGATCACTTGGAACTTGGACGAAAAAAGCATCGCCCACATTTAAAGTATATGTCTTATTTTTAATACGAATAGCACCTTGACCTTTTAAGGTGTATTGGAAAATAAAGATATTATTTTCGTTGCGAGTGAGGCCATTCCATTGATAGCTATGTTCTTGTTGAAGTTCATACCCAATCGAATTTAAGCCGACTACTTTATTTTGATGTTCCCCTGTAAATCTAAAACCATAGGCATTATGAGCAAAAAATCCCTCCATTGTTTAACCCCTCCCAATATCAAGCTTCTTTGATGATTTAAATAATATTAATATAACTAAAATATAGTAAAACGGCTAATTTAATTAAAACTGAGGTGCTACTTTTTTATAATCATGATGAAATCTATGTTCAAAGGTTTAATAATATCATGTTAGGTAGATTAAATTTAATTAATAATAGAATGTTAACTAAGTCTACTAAAATAGATCTAAGATTTTACAAAAAAACGATTTATTAACTTTTTATTTGTTAATTAAATGCTCTTATGATTAACTTAGTGGGGCAACACTATTTACCAATGTAAGAGAGATGACATTGATATTTTAGCGCAATATCTTATGTTATAATTAACCTATAAAACTAATAAAAATAATGCGTTTTTAAGTACTTATGATATATTGATGCTTATATGAATACGCATGTAGCATAGTTGATAAAAATATTAGCTACTAAATTCTCTAAATTTTAAGATAACTGTAAATATAAATAAAGTATCACTATGGCTTGAGTTCATAGTTAATTGCAAGAACGTCATAAAGTAAATTATTTTTAATAAACTGAGAGTCAGTTTGAAAGTTTCAATGTAGAAAAGGAGTGAGTAATAGCAGTGGTAAATAAAAAAGATTATAAAGATGCAATGAACATGTTAAAAGCAACAAGTCGTACATTTTATATTCCTATTACTTTTTTAGAGAAGGATTTAAAGGATGCAGTCGCTTCAGCATATTTAATATTACGTGCAGTTGATGAGATTGAAGATCATCCAGATATAAGTAATGACGTGAAATATACGGTGTTATTGCAAATAAGTGAATTATTTAAACAACCATTTGATGAAAATGCATATGCGTCTATCATTGCACCAATAAAAGATATTTTACCAGATGTATCAATTCGTTTAGGCGATTGGATTAAAGTATGTCCTGAAGCGGCATTACCTGCTGTAATGGAGCATTCTAGTGAGACTGCATATGGTATGTCTAAATGGTCTAAATTAAATTGGGAAATTCATACACGTGAAGATTTAGATGAATATACATACTATGTTGCAGGTTTAGTAGGCGTAATGTTGTCTGATTTATGGAGTATTTATGGTAATGAACAAACGGACAGAGACTTAGCAATTGGTTATGGCCGTGGTTTACAAGCTGTAAATATATTACGTAATGAACAAGAAGATTTAGATGAACGAAAAGTAAGCTTTGTCCCTGACGATTGGACACGAGACGACTTATTCGAATATGCAGAAGCTAATTTAGCCAAAGCTGACGAGTACATTAAAGCAGTTAAGAAAAGAAGTATCAAAATGTTTTGTCGTTTACCTTTAGTATTGGCGCATAAAACATTAAAAGCTATGAAATCAGGTCGCGAAAAAGTATCACGTGAAGAGGTTGAACAATCTGTAAAAGAAGTTCAAGACGAAGCATAAATTGACTTGAAATATAAGAGAAACCAAATGTTACAGGCATTTGGTTTTTTTATGTGTTTTAATGTTAATTGATAAGTAGTGTTGCTGCAGTAATTTTAATTAACAGCCTAGTCTTGTAGCTTTTAATAAGGCTAGGGTTGTCATTGTAATGACCTCATTTTCTGGGAATAAGATAAAAATACTATCGTTGTATTCATAATATAAACGAATTTATAACATAAATAAAAAGAGCGGGACAAAAATCTTATGTTTATAAGAAGGTGTTTGTCCCGCTCCCTGTATTAATTTATAGTTAATGAGTGAGTAGTAATGTTTGAATTTTATTAAAAAATATCGCGAAACTTATCTATATTGGCGGTCATAGCGTCCATAGAAGAAATAATAAGGGATTATTAATAATAGCATGATTATTCCTAAAGTGATATATAATCCTGCATATCCTAGATGAGGCACTATGAGTCCTAAGAAGTAAGGACCGAATCCGAGCCCTAAATCAAAGAAAATAAAGAAAGTAGATGTTGCTAAACCAACATTTTGAGGTTCTGCAACTTTTACTGCTATAGTTTGATGAGCTGAGAATAAATTACCATACCCTAAACCGATAATGATTGCAGCAATAAGTAACATGAAGCCTAAAGTTGAAAAACCAAGTAATATCATACCGATAAAGTATAAAATAATACATGGATAGACGATTATATTTGCGCCTTTTTGATCCATTAATTTACCAGTAATTGGTCTTGTAAGTAATACTACAACAGAATAGACAATAAAGAACATACTGGCATAACTTACAATGTTACGTTCTTCCGCAAAGAAACTTAAAAATGAAATTAAACTACTATACCCTAAAGCAAATAGTAAAATTAAAATTCCAATAGGTAAGGTTTTTATATCTATGAAATTTGAAATACTCCATTTACTTTTACTGTTAGATGAAGTTTCTTCGAATTTTTTGTTTTTGATTGACGATACAAAGGCAATGATCAGCGATACTAAAGCTAAAATAAAGCATAAAGCAAAAATAACCTGATAAGAGAAGTTTTGATTTAAAACTAATCCGAGGAATGGCCCGATTGCAGTCGCTACAGACAAACTCATACTGAAATATCCAATGCCTTCACTTTTACGTGAGTTAGGCGTAATCTGCGCAACTATTGTACCAACTGCGTTAGCAGCAATACCAACCGCAAAACCATTAACAAATCTACTTAATAATAAAATACCTATATTAAGACTAACGAAGTAAAGTAGTGTCGTTAATACAAATGCGATTAAGCCAATAATTAGCACTTTTTTAGATCCAACTTTATTGATAATATTTCCTGTTAGTAAACGACCGCCAACGGTTCCTATGATATAAATTCCGGATACTAAACCGGCGATAGATGGTGAAACATTAAAGCTGTCAGTAGCAAATGATGCCATTGTGACGATTAATAAGTAAAATATAGACATTAATATAAAGTTTATGGTTAACATTAATGTGTAATCTTTTGTCCAAATACGTTCTTTCGTGTTCATTCTTTGTTTAACTCCTTGATTTTACTATGTTTTTATTGCGAGATTGTTAATTTTTTCACATGATTAATTAAAAAATAAAGACTATCGCTATAGCCTTTATTTCATAAGTGAACATAAGTTTTAAAGTTTTGTTTATTTTTCATCATCCATAGAGTTATGGAGAACGTTAAGCACTAAACCACTTACAGGTACGAATGTTTTACGTTTTGTTGATTCTGAAATAACTGACGTTAAGTCTTTGTATATAGCATCTAAAGTGCCGTTATTTTTATATTCTTTAATTTCGCCCCAGTTGTTTGCTGCCCAACTGTTACCAGTACTTACTTCAACGATTTTCAATATATCAGACTCTTCTAAACCATAGCTGTCGCCGAATTTAACTGCTTCTGAAATACCTACCATGTTAATACCTAGTAACAAGTTATTAGCTAATTTTGCTGCTTGTCCTGCACCTATTTCTTCGCCTAAGTCAAATACGTGTGTACCCATAGCTTCGAAATAAGGATTTAATTTACTACGCAATTCGCTTTTACCTGAAGCAAATATAGCAAGGCTACCATTGTCCGCACCTGATAAGCTACCACTTACTGGCGCATCAATAATACTGAAATTAGCTTTAGTTACATCTTCTTCTAATTCAGACATAATTGTTGGGTTTAAAGTACTCATAACTACAACTGTCACATCTGATCTATTAGCCGAACTAATACCATTTTCACCAAAAATTACACTTTCAGTTTGTTCTCTGTTACGCACCATTGTAATAATAGCGTCGTCTACTTGTTCAACTACTTCTTTAATAGAGTCACAACCTGTGATGCCATCTTTTTCTAGCTCTTTGATTTTATCTTTATTTAAATCATACGCTAAAACTTGAAAACCTGATTTTTGTAAATTTATCGCCATACCAGTACCCATATTGCCTAAGCCTACAAAACCTATTTTTTTCATGAACACAACGCCTCCGAGTAAGTTGTTTAATTTATTTGATACTTTAATTGTAATATAACTCTATCTATGAGTAAAATGTATATAAGGAATGTTAATTATGAAAAAAAATCATAATGTTGTTGAAAGGAGTAATAGTATGGATATTAGGCAACTTAAATACTTTATTGCAGTAGTACAAAATCAAGGATATTCACGTGCAGCTGAAGCTTTATACTTATCCCAGTCTACATTAAGTAAAGTTGTGAAGAATTTAGAAGATGAGTTAAATACTACTTTAATAGATCGTTCAAATCATAAAATAGAATTAACTGAATCAGGTAAGGTAGTTTATCAACAAGGATTACAAATAATACATTCTATGGAGAATATCTCTAACCAACTATTTGGTATTGAAAATTTAAAGCAGGGGCATATAAATATTGGTATTCCTCCAATAACTGGGACCCTTTACTTTTCTAAAATAATAAAAGATTTTACCTATTTATATCCAAATATAAAAATTAATGTTACTGAGTCTGGGGCTCATAAAATTAAAGATAAGCTGTTAGATGGAGAAATTGATGTAGCAATTTCTATGGAGCTAAGTAAAGAGGCAAATTTAGAAGTTATACCTTTAATTAAAGACCCATTAGTACTTTACGTTAATAGGCATCATCCTCTTGCAGAGAAAGAAAGTATTGAAATGGATGATTTAAAAGCACAATCATTTATCACTCTTAATTCAGATTTCGAATTGCGAAAAGTATTCACTTACGAATGTTATAAACATGACTTTATTCCCAATATTGTATTTGAAAGTGCGCAATGGGATTTTATTTTAAAGATGGTAGATGAACAATTAGGTGTGGCAGTCATGCCGTATTCCTTATATAATTTGTTGAATTTTGACAATATCAAAACAATACCTATTAATAATGACGCTTTAGAGATGGACGTGAATTTTTTAGTAAAAAAACAAAAACCTATCTCAACCCCTTTAGCAACTTTTATAGATTTCACCAAAAATACGATCGAGTAATATGAAAAAAAGTCATAACGATTATTCTCAACATGAATTTAACGAATTGCGATTTTGCAACTATAATAATGGTATAGAGATTAATTAGGAGGCATAATTATTATGGAACAAGATTGTAATGAAATTGGTAAAAAAATTATGGATGATTTAACAGCAACAGATAATACAAATATTCCTACACACGCTAACATTGAGGAAGAATTAGGTGATGTAGCACCTGGTTTAGGAAAATATGTAACTGAATTTGCTTTTGGAGATATTTATTCTAGAGAAGGTTTAGATTACAGACAACGTGCTATTAGTACAATTTCAGCATTACTTACTTTAGGTACTGAACCTCAATTAGAATTACACATCAATGTAGCACTTACTGTAGGTTTAACGCCACAAGAAATTTCCGAAACAATTATTCATTTATTACCATACGTAGGTTTTCCAAAAGTGTTAAATGCGTTGAAAATTGTTAAAAAAGTTTATAAAGAACGTGGCGTAAGTTACGATTCTTAAGTTTGAGTCTAGTAAAGATATGAATATATAGTTAATAGCTCCTGTTAACCCTTCGTTGTGTAATGACGAAGGGTTTTTTGTTTTTTAAAATCGTGCTAAATAGTTAAAAGTCTATCCGTGTTACTACAGTTTTTTAAATGTTAAAGTGTAAATATACAAAATGTTTTAAGTGATGAAGAAAAGAGAACTATATTTTTAAGGTATGATGTCATAATTAAGAAAAAAGGAAACAGTGAAGTTTTTGTAGTATTTTTCATCCAATGATGAAGGTAAAATCGTATCTAGTAAGCAACTTTGTAAAGTATATGAAAAATAGGTTAAAGAATTAAGAAGAGTTTTATAATATAGAAATGAGATGATGAAATGAAATTAACAAATATTAGGTTGTTAACAGATAATTTTGAAAAGATGTTTGATTTTTATCACGATATTTTAAAGGTGACATGTGTTTTTGGAGAGCGCCAAGGTGTTTATGCTGACTTCGATTTCGATGGTACATACCTATCATTGTTCGACAAACAATTGATGGCAGAAGCGCTAGAATTCAAGGATTTCTTTGGCAATGACGATAATCACACACAAATTATAATTATTGAAGCAGACAATCTTGAAAATTTGTATAACGCATTGAAATCTAAAGTTAAAGTACTTGATGAACCGACAGAACAGCAAGCATGGGGCATCAAATGCTTCCATGTCTGTGACCCAGACGGTAATCTTATAGAATTTTATAAAGGGTTGTAAAATAAATCTAAATTCTAAACAAAAATTTAGATATAAATAACCGAGGAGTTGGTGGGGGATAATGCGTTCATCTACTGAAATGTATGAATTAATTTTGCATATTGCTCAAAATAATGATCATGTGAAAGTAGTATGTGAAAATGGTTCTAGAGTTAACAAAAAAGTAGTACCTGACCGTTATCAAGATTATGATATAGCATTTATTGTTGATGATTATAGCTTAGTTATTGACGATTTGACTTGGATAGAGCAATTTGGAAATAGAATTATTACACAGTTGCCTGAAGCAGAAGAGTTATTTAAACCGCAATTTGACTATAAATTCCCTATACTAATGTTGTTTGACGATTATAATCGCATTGATTTAACTATAGTAGATATAAATAATATAAAGGATTATTTGCAAGAAGATAGTTTAACAGAAATATTGTTAAATAAAGATAATATAATATTAGAAATTGAGGAAAGTAATGATAGTAGTCATTGGGTAAAAGAGCCAACTCGCAAAATGGTTGAAGAGTGTTTAACTGAGTTTTACTGGGTTTCTACATATGTGATGAAAGGCGTTTGGCGAGAAGAATTGTTATATGCAATAGATAGTTTAAATAATGCTCGAGAAATGTTGCTATTAATATTATCATGGCGAGAAGGTTATAATAATAAATTTAAAATTAATATAGGTAAAAGTTATAAATATTTACCTGATTATTTATCTAATAGAGACTATGCTATGTTGTCAAACACATATCCTGTTTTAAACGCTAATGATATTAAGCGAAAACAGTATAGTATGATTCGCTTTTTTGATGAGATATATGTAGATTTTTGCCAAAAGTTAAATTACAAATATCAAAAGAATCCATATAAAGAGGTAAAAGAATACATCGAATATGAAACTAAATAAATTTTAATATTAATAAGAGAGATAGGTGGAAATATGGATAATTGCATGTTTTGTCACTTAGAACTGGAACCACAACAAAAAATTGTATTACAAAACGAGTATTGTATGTTCTTGCAATTGAATTCTTCCTATCAAGAATCGCAATTATTTGGTGCAGGTGTTATTGTACCAAAAGCACATCGAGCAACAGTTTTTGACTTAACAAAGGAAGAATGGCTTGCTACTTATGATTTGCTTCAGGAAGTGAAGAATTATTTAGATATACATTATCAACCAGATGGTTATAATCTGGGGTGGAACTGTAATGAAGTGGGAGGTCAGCATATATTTCATGCTCATTTTCATATTCTACCTAGGTATAAAGATGAGTCGTTTGCTTATAAAGGTATACGGTATTTCTTGAAAAATAGTGAAAATAAAAAGTAATAAACATATGGAGGAAAAAACATTGATTCAAGGTTTAAACCATATTTGTTTTTCAGTAAGTGATTTACATACATCGATACATTTTTATCAAGATATCCTTAAAGGGGAACTGCTTATAAGTGGCAGAACTACAGCGTATTTCAACATAGGTGGACTATGGATTGCTTTAAATGAAGAACCAGATATACCGAGAAAGGATATTCAATATTCATATACGCATACTGCTTTCTCAGTGGACGAAGCGGATTTTGATGAATGGTGTAATTGGTTAGAGAAGAATAAAGTCACTATTTTAAATGGACGAGATAGAGATGTAAGAGATAAGAGGTCCATCTATTTTTTAGATCCTGATGGACATAAATTAGAATTACACACAGGAACTTTAGAAGATCGTATAAACTATTACAAAGAGGCTAAAACACACATGACTTTTTATAAATAATGAGGGTGATTAGATGAGCGTCGTTACTAGATTATTTAAAAATGAGGACCTACAACAAATAGATAATTTTCTTGTTTTATATGAACAGTTAGGCTACCCAACTACTAAAGAAGAGTTGCTTGGGCGTTTAGAAAAATTAAATAAACACGACGATTATTACATGTTATTGTTAATCAATGAGCAAGGCGAAGTTATTGGTTTTAGTGGAATGATACACATGATGAACTTTGAAAAGCCTGGTCATTATTTACGTATCTTAGCTTTTGTGATAAATAACACTTATCGTGGGAAAGGTAATGGCACGTTATTGCTAAAACAATCAGAACAGCTGGCTATTAAGTTGAATTGTGACGCAATAGCGCTAAATAGTGGCAATCGTGAAGAGCGTCTAAACGCACATGCATTTTACCAAGCTAATGGCTTTAACAAGAAATCTCTAGGATTTGTAAAGCAGCTATAATTAAAAACAAACTATAATAGATAACCGATTTGAATGTTGTTAATTTAAGTGATTTTAAATCAGTTATCTTTTTTAAACTTAATAACCTTTTTATAAAAAAGTAGACTGCCTTCCTACTTTTATTAGCGAAAAATGCTGACTACAAATCACAAATGTCTAACTCCTTGCATAGTGCTTCTTTTCCCTTAGGAGTAACAAGGATTTCTCTTTTTAAGTCTCCCAATTTCAACCATCCTCGTTGGATAAATTGTTGTGTGATTGCGAGTGACAATGGCCCAGCTAAATGATTTTGACGTACGGTCCAATCAATATGCATAGGTAACACTTCGGGACGTATATTCAATTGATTAATATTTATATCTAACCTTTTGCACCATTGTTTACCGGTGTCGGTTAATTGATAGTATTCATTATGCTGTTCTACAAGGTAACCTTTATTGATTAACGCATTGGTAATCATAACACCTAATTTACCGGCAATATGACCATAACAAGTACGTGCAAACTCTAATTTTTGTTTATAAGTCGATTGATTGAGTGATTTTGAAACAAGCGGACCAGAGATATTTGCAATACTTTCAAGTGCTTTAGCGACATCTTCATTATAAAGTTCATAGTATTTATGACGACCTTGGCGGCGTTCAATTATTAGGTTGCCGTTTAACAATTTTTGTAAATGTGTGCTTGCTGTTTGTGGTGAGATATTTGAAGCACGAGCTAATTCGCCAGCAGTTAAAGCGTTCATGCCAGATAAATTCATTAACATAGTCATACGTGTTGGTTCGCTAATTAATTGTCCAGTATCAGAAATATTTTTATAAATTGTCATTAGTTAGCACCTCTCTTTAATAATTTTATTATAACAATGATATATTTCGATGAGTATGGAACTATTATTAACAATGGTGATTTTATAAATAAGGTAGTAAGCAGAGTAAAGAATAGTTATAATACTAGTAATTATCAATGTTAATAACTACGTAAAAGGGGTGTTTAACGTGTCTATTGAAGCATTTTGGAATGAATTTATTACTAAATATCCAGAATATAAAGACGCTAACTATACTGCATGGGCATTTGGCGTTGATCAAGATCTATTAGCTGACTTAGTATGTCGTGGGATTAAAACATCGACAACGAGTGCATATAGTCTTTATGAACTAGATAATGAACCACTACCTCAAACAGAGGAGCTAAGTATTGTGTTAAATAGTAAAGAGCAACCAATATGTGTGATTCAAACGACTGAACTATATGCTACAAAATTTAAAAATGTGACTGAAACACATGCATATAATGAAGGTGAAGGGGACAGAAGCTTGGCATATTGGAGAAAAGCTCATTTAGAATTCTTTAATGAAGAATTTAAGGAACATAATTTAACATTTTCTGAAGAAGAAATTATGTTATGTGAAACATTTAAATGTTTATTTGTTAAGGGTAAGTAGTATGTTGTATTTATTAAGACATTGTCAGGCTGAAAGCCAAAATAAAGATGCGCCATTAACTGAAGATGGACAGCAAAAAGCGGAGTCCCTAATACCGATATTAAAACAACTTGAGATTAACAAAATTTATTCAAGTCCTATGACAAGGGCGACTAAGACGATAGAACCTTTTGCGGTCTCTATGAATAAAACGATAACGATAGACGAAAGATTGACGGAACGCGTACTAACTTCTGATACATTAACGTCATTTTTACCTGTATTAGAAAAAACCTTTAAAGATTATGAATTGAAGTTACACGGTGGGGAAAGTAGTCGTGAAGCTGAACAAAGAGCGATTAGCTTTTTAAATGAATTAGATTTAACTGAAAATACGTTAGTTGTTAGTCATGGCAATTTAATTGCTTTGATATTAAATTATGTTGATAAATTCTCCTTCAGTGATTGGCAAGAGTTAAAAAATCCTGATTTAAGAGTAATTAACAATGATGGCAGTATTTCAAAAATTGAGTTAGTTGGACTTGGTGATAGTTATGGAAATTAGACATTTTAAAAACGAAGATGCGCATGAAGTATCTGAATTAATTATAAGAACTTTAAAAACTACAAATGCATTATACGAACCTGAAGATGTTATGGAAAAAGCAATTACTGATATAACGCCTGAAAAGATAATAGAAAGAGCAAGTTTCACCCATTTTTATTTGATTGTCGATGATACGACAATTATTGGCACGGGTGCTATTGGACCATATTGGGATAGTAAGACAGAAAGCAGTCTATTTACAATTTTTGTAGATCCACAATATCAGGGCAAAGGTCTCGGTAATTTTATAATCGAAACTTTGGAAAATGATGAATATTTTAAACGTGCTGAGAGGGTAGAAATTCCAGCATCGATAACCGCAGTAGATTTTTATCTTAAACATGGTTATACGTATAAAAATGGTATTGATGAACCTGATTCAGAAGGTCTTGTTAGGCTCGAAAAATATTTATAAAAGCACTCACATGTTATTGAAAATGTGAGTGCTTTTTAAAAAGGAATTAATAAGAAAATTTGCAACAAATTGGTAAGTTAAATTTTAGCATTATTAAAAATATGAATAAGCAAATTGTTAAATTTTTAGAAGGCGTTATTATAAAAGTAGGAAATAAATTTGGTAATTGTTTTAATGAATAGTTAAAGTTCATAAGCAAGGAGCTGACATCATGAAAAAACTAAAACTAAAAAATGACCAAATAGTATATTCGCTTTTGTTTTTTATTATATTTACAATCACTATTCAAATATCAACAAGATCTATTTTATTAAATGAGGTAGAAAATTTATCTTCAGACATACCAATTAGTACTGATTTAGCAGTTTTATGGATGAATTTAATTCTTGTAATATTTAGCGTTATAGCAGTTATTATATTGTCTTTAATTTTAAAATTTATTGTAGGTTTTATAGGAACTAAACAAAATTTTTCAATAGGAATGAATTTATACATATATATAAGTTCTATTTTACCTAGTTTTATTACTATTAGTTTAGTAACTTATTTTAATAATGGCATAAGTGTTATTGATAATGAATGGCTCAGTATTTTATCTATAATACTAAATTCTGCTCTATATAGTATATTACTACGAAAGTTTTCTATTATAGAAAAAAGAGAAGCAATAATTACGTTCGTAGTAATGCTTTTACTAAATATTCTAATCGCAATTTTGAAATTCATATAAAAATATATTTGATATATACTCAGTTTAAATATAAATATATAATAGATTTTCACTTAAAAGGGTGGAAATCTTTTTTGATTTCAGAAGAAAATTTCATGAATTTTGACTTGGAAGAGTAAAACTCTGAAATTTTTCTGAAAATTTCTCCTAAAAATTTATTTGCTTTGCGATACTTAATAAATGCTGTCATTGTGCAATATATAGCTGTATAAAATATTATTGTTTTAGTGAATAACGTAAATTAAATTATATTTTTTCAATTTTAAGTTGAAATTTTGTAAATATTGTGTAATATTGTAATCAGAAAGTAATATTTTGTAATAAACAAAAGGGGAGATTCATTATGAATAAGACAACAAAAACAATTGTAGCAACTACAGTAGCTTTTGGCACATTATTTGGAGTAGGAACTGCCTCTGGAGTATCAGCACAAAATAACGTAGCACATGCAGCAACGACGCCATACTATACTTATCATGGATACGCTGGCAATGATTCTAGCTTCTTATTAAACAAACAATTTATGAATGGGATTAAATATGACAATGTAACATTTAATGGTGTGAAAATTACTAATGTCACAGGTAGTCAAACGTTTACTAAATATGACCAAACGTTTACTAATGGAGAAAATAATAAAAGTGCAAATTTAGTAAAGTTTAAAGTTAAAGATCAATTGACTGTAAAACAATTAAAAGATGCCTACGGTTCTGAACTAGAACAAGGTAAATTAGGAGATAAAAGTAATACAGTATATCAATACAAACCTAAATCACCTGGCCTTTTTGTTAGTTTTAATGTTAATAATAATAAAGTAAGTGATGTAGTAATCATGTACGGTGGTGCTGGCGGTGGTTAATTTAAAAATTAATCACTAATTGCCAAATTAAACTTTAAATTGAGAGTTAAATAATATATTTGAGCCTGGGACAATATTGTCTCCAGGCTTTTCTTTATGCCATTAACATATAAAAACTAAGGAATGTTTAAGATTAAGTTATCATCCAAGAACTGCGAATCCTGCTCCATATCTCCAATAGTTTCAAAATTTCTAGTATGATTAGCGTCTGTAATGACCCCACGCATATCATTGCCTTGAAAACTGCCTATTAGTATTAAAATTAAATAGCCAATGCACAAAATTAATATTGTCCCAAGATATATCCCTACTGCTAATTTAACAGGTTTACTCATGACTACCTCCCTAACTTAATGCTTAATATTTTGATTCAAATTAAAAGTAACATAGCTGTTTTAATTCAATGTAAAGCAAGTGTGAAAATATATTTTATTTTAGATATAAGTAGTTAAATAAATCATTCCTTAATAGAGGTTAAATAATTATAAATATAGATAATATTGAATTTAATTCAAATGTAAATATGACTTTAGATTATATTTACAAAAAATTTATATGTTTAAAACTAGCTAAATAACTGAATGGTAGTATGTCGTTAATAGAATAAAATAATAAAAATATACGTTGATTAGGGGGTTATAAATTCATAAATTAGCGTAAATCATTTATTTGTTTCTATAACGTTAAACACTAAACAACTTAATGAAGAGAGGGACACAAATTGTTACTTATCATAATTTGCGTGGTGTTAATCATGTGGTTAGGCATAGTAGAGAAAAAGAATCACTCTCGACGATTAGCAAAAATTCCACTACGAATAAATATTAATGGAATCAGAGGCAAATCAACTATTACGAGGCTTATTTATAGCATTTTACGTGAAGATCAATACAAAGTTGTTGGCAAAACTACTGGTACAGATGCACGTATGTTGTACTGGTTTACTTCAAGAGAATATCCAGTTTATAGAAAGCCTCAAGGTGCGAATATTGGTGAACAAAGGGACATTGTTCAAAAAGTTGTGAAGCAAAAAGCCAATGCACTCGTGAATGAATGTATGGCAGTAAATCCAGATTATCAAATTACATTCCAGAAAGATTTAGTAAAAGCCAATATCGGCGTCATCGTTAATGTTATGGAAGATCATATGGATGTTTTAGGTCCAACATTAAAAGATGTGGCGCAATCTTTTACAGCAACGATACCTTATAAAGGACATCTTATCGTCATGAAAGATGACTATACTTCCTATTTTGCCAAGGTGGCAAAAAAGCGAAAATCGAAACTTATCGTTGTTGATAAAGATGAAATACCAGAAACATATTTAAGGAAGTTTGATTATTTAGTCTTTCCTGACAATGTTGCAATTGCCTTAGGTGTGGCAGAGGCTTTAGGGATTGATAGAGAAATAGCTTTACAAGGCATGTTAAATGCGCCACCTGATTCTGGAGCTGTGGAAATTAAATACTTCACTGCAAATCATACGACGAATGTTTATGTAAATGCCTTCGCTGCAAATGAAACGAAATCCTCTAAGGCCATTTTAAGAAAAGTTGAATCTTACAATTATCCATATAAAAAGAGAATTATCATATTAAATTGTCGTGCAGATAGGGTGGATAGGACAAAAATGTTTGCTGAAGATTTTATCGAAGACGTACAATTCGACACCTTAATTTGTACAGGTAAAAGTACGCAAATGATTACAGAGGTCATGGAACGCAATCCTGATAAAAAGTATCTAAACTTTGAAAATAGTGATATTGGAGAAATTGAAAAAAGTTTATATGCAGAGTGTGAAAATGCTTTGGTGTTCTGTGTAGGTAATATTCATGGCCCAGGAAAAAAATTAGCGCAGTTTATAGAAGGGATAAATTAATATGGTAGGTTCAGAATTATATTTCTCATTATTTGTAGGTATTGTATTGAGTCTCATATTTGCAGAAAAATTTGGTATTACACCAGCAGGTATGGTTGTGCCAGGTTATTTAGCCTTAATTTTTGATCAACCGGTAATGTTGTTATCTGTATTGATAATTAGCTGTATTACATATTTCATCGTCAACCATGGTATCAGTAAATACGTTATTTTGTATGGCCGTCGAAAGTTTGCTGCAATGATTTTAACCGGGATGATATTAAAATTTTTCTTCGATTTAATTTATCCATTAACACCATTTGAAATGGTTGAAATGTCAGGGATTGGTATTGTAATTCCAGGTATCATTGCGAATACGATTCAGAAGCAGGGTGTAATCATTACACTATCGTCATGTATGTTATTGACATGTATTACATACGTCATTTTATTCTTTTATAGTTTTATTAACTAGTTAGGAGCTTGTAAATATGAAGAAATCAAAAAGATTTACAATTGATGAACGTGTGCTGAAATGGTCAAAACTTCATAAAAGATATAATTTCCTTTTTACATTGCTTGTTTTAATAGCAGCAATTGTACTTTTAGTATTAATTTTAAGGTTACAAAAAAGTGTTCCTGTCGAGGCAATGCCTAAGCAAAATAATGAAATCAATTTAACTTACTTAGGTAATATCAACATGAATTCTAATATTAGAAAAAATGATCTCAATGAAACATTTGGAGCAGTTAAAGATATCTTGAAAGGAAGTGATTATTCAACAGCAAGCCTTCATTTATCTAAATTTGCCGATAATCCAAAGATGAACAGGAAAGAAAATATTGATAATATTTTGTATTTAAAAGAGTTAAATCTTAAGAGTTTAAATTTAATAAATAATTCAGTAGATAATATACAAGCAAGAGATTTACAAAAGGATGTTGAAGCACAACTGGGATATAACTTTTTAACTGGAAATGGTTCTAATCCCATTAATAGTAAAACTGTGCAACAAAATGTCAAAGGCCAAAAGATAGCTAGTGTGGATTTTACAGATGTCGACTCCGACTATTCAGATCCATTAAAAAACACTACATCAATTAGTTTGAAACCGAAAATTTTTATGCCGCTATTAAAAAAATTAAAAGAAGATAACGATATGGTAGTTGTTAATGTTGATTGGGGTATCCCAGACGAAAAACATGTAACTGCCCGGCAGCAAAAATATGCTCATGCACTATCAGATGCTGGAGCTGACATAATCATTGGCCACAACACTGTTATTCAAAAAGTGGAAAACTATAAGCATACAAATATATTTTATAGTTTAGGTAATGTGACATCTGAGAATTTCCTCTCTAAAAATCAACAAGGTATTACAGTACAACAAAAATGGGATGGTAAAAAATCAAATTTCTTAGTGACACCCATTAAATCACAAGGTGGTAAGGTTACGAGGGCACAACCAAGTAAAGTTGAAGAAATTAAGTTATTGAATAATCTTAATAGCGATTCAGTGAAATTGAAAAAGGTGAAAGGGGGTTATCATTATGAATCTTAAAAACCACTGGTTATCCATTACAGTTATATCAATTATCCTTATTATCTTCTTATTAATTACTTTTGTTAAGTCGAATGAAGATACTGATAAATACGAAGACTATGAACTTAAAATAGAAAACAAACATTATTTATCTAAAGGAGTAAGTTAATATGAGTATTTATAATAAAAAAACGCTCATCGTCATATTGCTCCTCACAATTATTATTTCAATTATCTTTTTCTTTATTACCAAAAAAGATAATTATAATAAAGATGATTTATACGAAAATAAAATTGTGGATCATGATCAATCCAATGCAAGTAAGAAATACGGTGTAGCATCTAATAATCCAATTGCGACAAAAGTTGGTAATCAAATATTAAAGCAGGGTGGCAATGCTATTGATGCGTCTGTCGGGGTATCATACGCATTGGCCATTACGGAACCACATTCCTCTGGTCTTGGTGGCGGTGGTGCAATGCTTTATTATGATGGTAAAACTGGAAGCGCCCCAAAACAGTGGCAATACAAAGATATCTCATCATTTGATTATAAAGATAAAGATCAAACAGGCACACCTGGTTTTGTTAGAGGTATGCATGATGTACATAAAGCTGGCGGCAAAATGGCAGAAAAGGATATTTTAAATGATGTTATTCCATTAGCAGAAGAAGGATTTGAAGTGGATTCTGAGTTAGAGCGAAGTTTAAAACTCTATGGTTCTGACGTTGATAGAAATTCACCGTTCTTTGAAGGTAGTAAAACGAAACGAGAGGGAGATGTGATTAAACAACCAGCTCTTGCCGAGACACTTAAAGGTATACGCGATAAAGGACCTGATTATTTTTATAATGATATAGGTGAAAAAATATCTAAACAAATGGATGATAAACTCACGGAAAAAGACTTCAAAAGCTATCGTACCGAAGCCAAAGAACCTGTAAGTACAGATTATATGGGCAATAAAATTTATTCGGCATCTAATCCTCTTGGGGGTACACTTATGTTACAAGGTTTAAAGGTAGATGAAGCAACTGAGCAAGGCGATGCGTCTAGTAATAGACTCGATTACATTACAGGTGTACTAAAATCTAGAGCTTTGATGTATCGAAATAGAGATGTTGTTAATGGAACTGATCAAGATTTTGATGAATATCTCTCGCAAGATTATCTATTAGGCAAATTAAATGAATTAAATATGAATAGTAACTTCAATACGAATAATGTAGATAATACAAGTACCACGCATTTTGTAGTTATAGATAAAGATGGAAAAATGACGAGTACGACCAATACGTTGTCTAGTTTCTTCGGTTCAGGAAAGTACATGAAGCAAGGGTTTTATATGAATAACTCATTATCTAATTTCTCAAATGATCCAGCAAGTCCCAATTATAAAGGTAAGCATAAAGAACCAAGGTCGTTTACGGCACCTACAATCGTTGTGGGGCCTGATTATTACATGGGCATCGGAACACCGGGTGGCAATAAAATACCAACGACATTGAATGAAGTACTTATTGATTACTTAAGAGGTAATGGGACACTACAAGATTCAATCGATAAACCCCGTTTTTACAATGATGGGGGTACGATTTACTATGAAAATGCAACAAGTAAAGAAGATATTAATATTTTCAAAAGTTTAGGATTTGGCATAGAAGAAAAACGAAATGATCCCAACTTCGGCAGTGTACAAGGTGCAATTTACAATCAAAAAGATAAATCAGTTGAAATTGGTCAAGATGTTGGTAATCGTTGATTCACCTTACCATCAACGAAAATAGATTTATATAATAATTAAAGACCCTTTACAATTAATCACTATAAAGTGAGTTTTGTGAAGGGTGCTTTAATGTTTGCTTAACTTATGGTTATTGAAACGGTAAAGGATAATAAGATGTTATTAAATTTCATAATGAGCAAATTCTGATTTTAGTAAGCTGAAGACATAACTATCTGAGTATTGCCCATTAAGCTTTTCAGCTTGGCGAATCATACCTTCTTGTTGAAAACCTAATTTTTTAGGAATATTTTGGCTTTTAACGTTATTTACTGCAGTTCGAATTTCTACACGATTTAAATTTAATTCTTCAAAACAATAATTAATTAAATACTGTGTGCATTTAGTCATAATGCCATATTGTTGATAATCTTCAGCTAAGTAATAGCCGATAGAAGTCTTTTCATTTAATGAATCTATATAGTGAAGACCAATTACGCCGACAAGTTTGTTATTGTACCAAATGCCACAATGAAATCCATCGTTACGAGCAAATTGTTGAAGCGCTGATTTAATAAAGTTTTTACTATCTGTACTAGATTGTGTGAAATTCACAAATGGCAACCATTCACCTAAATGTTCTCTGTTATTTGAAACTATAGCAAAGAGTGCTTCCGCATCTCGTTCTTCTAATATTTTTAAACTTAGATTTTCAGTAATTGGTGTTTTGAACATGAATTTCACTCCTAATATAAAATATTGCTTAATTCTTGCCTGCTACTATTCCGACTTGGACATCATTGCCTGAGCTTATAGCTAGTATTGTGCCATGAGCTATTTCAGAATTATATAACCATCGTTTTTGGCCACCAGTATCTTCTTTATAACCTAAACTTACGGTAGAAATAGCGATATTTGAAGCGGATAGATACGAAAGTAATTCTGCGTCACTGTACTTTTGCGTAGCTACAATATGAATGTAACGATGCTTATTTTTAGACCATGATACATGCTCTTTTAAGAAACGTAAATGATTAGCATAGCCTTCACTATGAACCCAACTAATCACTAATGTCACGTCGTTAATTGTAAAATCGAAAGTTTCGGGATGAAGGTAATCATAATGTTGAAAATGCACATTACTTTGTTCTAATAAAAATGAATCATAACTGTCTTTATTTCTAGAAAGTAAATAAATATCTTCGTTGAAATTATCGACAACCCAACGAATAGTGTTTGTTAACATACCAGATCCACCGACAATAATAATAGACATAATACCAGCCCCTTGTTATTTTAACCTCCATTATACAGTATAGTTTATGAAATAAAAGCACCAAGCGCTTGGCCAAAAATGCTAAACGCTTGGTGTTTAGTTGTTATTTTGGAAGAAAACAGCATTTGCTTTACTATCTTTTGTTCACTACCTTGTAATGCATAATAGTGTGTGATATATTTTTATCATCAACTACTATGTATTGTTAGGTACTGAATTATGTGGAGGAATAAAAAATGAATATACAATTCAAAAAAGGGGCTTTGGAATTTATTGTACTGCTCATAATAAAAGGGGAAGATCAGTATGGATATTCTCTTGTACAAAAAATTACACCCAGGATAACGATATCTGAAGGGACTGTTTATCCTTTATTACGTAGGTTAGTCAAAGAAGAATATTTAACGACATATTTTAAAGAATCTACTGAAGGGCCAGCACGTAAATATTACAAAATTACAGATTTAGGTGAAAAACGTCTAGAAATTTTATTGAATGAATGGAAAAGTTTTACAGATGCTATT
This sequence comes from Staphylococcus kloosii, assembly GCF_003019255.1. Taxonomy (NCBI): domain Bacteria; kingdom Bacillati; phylum Bacillota; class Bacilli; order Caryophanales; family Staphylococcaceae; genus Staphylococcus; species Staphylococcus kloosii. The sequence goes on along the minus strand of NZ_CP027846.1, from coordinate 144,071 downwards.
GATTTGTTTTTAGAGGAGAGTGACGTCGATGAATAAAAAGGAATATTTAACTGTATTAAATAAGCATTTGAAAAGTATTTCGGAATTTGAAAAAGCAGAAATAATAGATGAGTATGAAACACATTTCTATAGTGGTAAAGAAGATGGCAAAAGTGAAGCAGAAATATCAGAAGAATTAGGCAACCCTAAAGAAATAGCTAAAGAATTAAATGCAAGTATGGCTATGAATAAAGCTGAGAAAACAAATAAATTGGGAGATTTAACAAAGGCAGTTATTGCTGTAATGGGATTAGGTGTATTGAACTTTTTTGTAGTTTTAATACCTATCATTTTAATCATAAGTATCTTGTTTAGTCTTATGGTTACAACGATTATATTAATCGCGTCACCTATAATGCTGATATTAAAAGGAATAGTTGATGGATTTAATACTATTTTATCAGTAGATATCTACTCAGTATTGGCTAGTTTCGGCTTAGGATTAGTACTTTTTGTTATTACATTTTTAATCACGAAATGGACATATAAAATTTTCGTGAAATATTTAAGATGGAATGTAGCGATAGTAAAAGGGAGTGTGCAGTCATGAAAAAATTACTATGGATACTTTTTGCTTTAGGAACTTTAATGTTTGTAGTTTTTGGTATTTTAACAATAATTAAAGGAAAGGAAATAGCACATACTCATCCTAGTAAGGTAACTAACAATGAAGATTTTAACGAAAATATAGATCATTTAAACATTAATGGATCGAATGCGAATGTGAAAATAAAACAGGGTGATAAGTTTAACGTTAAATCAATTGGCCCTAACAGTAAGTATAAATCAAATGCTAAAGTAAATAATAAATCTCTAAATATCAATATGAATCAACCTAAAGCTATCGTTAATTTAAATCCATTTCAACGTAATTACACACAATTAGAAGTAACAGTCCCTAAAAGCTTAAAATCGATTAAAATTTCAGGAGAAAGTGGAAATATAGATGTAGATGGTATAAATACCCAAAGTTCTAAATTCAAGGCTGATAGTGGACAAGTTAAGTTGAAAAATTCAAAATTAGGGTCGCTTAATATCAATGTTGATACAGGAAAATTAGTAACACAGCATTCTAAATTTCAACATGCGAAAATAAAAGCAGATACAGGATTGGTACGTATGAAAAATGTTCCGGCAGACAAACCTATTGATATAGATGTGGATACAGCATATGTACATCTATCATTTGACCAAGCACCTAAAAATAGTTTGTTTGATGTAAATCAACAAGAAGGAAAGCCTGATATAAATATTCCTTCACTGAAAAATAAAAAAATAGGAAATGGGAAAAATATAATTAAAATCAGAACTGATGTAGGTCATGTGAAGATAGACTAAAATGTTCAAACTATATAAAGCTGAGCAGGTGATTACCATTGATTGACTATGAATGGCAGCATTTAAAACCAAGTAATAGAAAAAATAAAGATAAAGTATTGGATATTTTGCATCCCAACTTTAAGGAATTTGGTAAGTCGGGCAAAGTGTTTTATAAAAGTGACATCAAAAATATGGCCCTAAATTGTGATGACTTTACTATTAATAATTTTGAAGTTTATGAACTCGCTGAGCATGCAAGATTATGTACGTATGAACTTGTAAATAATACGCGTGGAGTAATTAGCAACAGAAGCTCTGTATGGCAGTTTTATGATGGCGATTGGGCATTGTTGTTTCATCAAGGGACTGAAAAATATTAGGTGACGTAAAGTTGAATCTCACTCATAAAGATTGTAATTTTCAGAAGCTTTTCATAAATATTAATAAATGTTAATGTCTGAAACGTAGGTTAAGGGAATTTGGCCGTTGATTATTAACGGTTTTGTGTATCTATATGCAATATTAATAAATTTCTAGGAGGAATTGTTTTGAATATGCATATTTACGCATGCCTTTTCGATGAGTGGGTAGATATATCTAAGGCAGACAATGTTTTAATTGAACACACTTATACCGATGCTAATCAATGGTATAAAGCATTACCACACGATATTTTTGATTATGATTATGTAGATATCCGATATCGAGATATTGATTACCAAGTGCACCCATGCTTTATTGAAATTTTAATGCACTAATTTAAATAAATTGTGTTCAGTTATTTAAAATTTATAGGTGATATGTTAAAGTTATCAATCCTACTACTGTCTCCTGAATAAAACGAGAAGGAGAATTTTATGTTGAATGTTATATCTGCAATAGGACAAATTGGTACATTTATAATGGCATTGTTCTATTTTATTTCTGTTACTTTACAACTATATCAAATGAAGATAGCGTTTATACCCGCATTGGGTTTTAATCAAATTTTGATTAAAAGAAGTGCTAAAGGTCTTACATTGCACAATACTGCAGTTAAAAGAGATGGAGAAAATGAAGAAGACTTTTTACAACTCTATAATTTAGGTGGAGGCGCAGCTAAACAAATCACTATCGAAATTTATATTGAAGGTAATGAGGTATTAGAAAGAAAATTTGTTAGTATGCTTCCTAGTAAAGAAGGATATTTGTTACCAATAAATAAAGACGTATTTGATGAAATTGAAAAAACTATTAAAAACAATGGTTATGAATCTAATTTAAAACTCAAATTAACGTATAAGCATAATGTAAGTAGAAAACAACAAGAACTTTATTTAAACGGTAAAATTGACGTCTTTAACACTTATGATGATGAAGCTGTTTATGAATTACAATTTATTAATATTGATCAATAATTCACTTAATAAGTAGAAAGCATGCAAGTGCAAGTAGTTCTGTTGCGCCTGCATGTTTTACTTATATATCACTTTATTAAATTTTAAAATGTTTACAATTTAATGAAAAATAGTCATTGAATATTTACAATAATAATTGTGAAAGATATAATCTATTTGCATGCCTTAGGGCATGTGAGATTATATGAGATGGGTTTCTCAACGTGCCCTTGGGCATGTTGAGAATGTTAACTCCCGTTATAGTCTCAGAAGGCCCCTTTAATTAGGGGTCTTTTTTTTATGCATAACTTATTTAAATGATGACTTATTATATCAATATACTTTGTGAAAATATGTATAAATTCTAGTGCAAAGGGAATTTTAAAAATAAGAGAAAAATGCGTCGTATTTAAGAAGAGAATTAAGCGGTATTATTGATATCTTCGTTGAGGGGAAGTTTTGTAATATGAAATTACACATAAAATCTATTGTGAAAAGTTTACTCATTGCAATAATCATTTTCATAATATTTATAGCTATTAGTGGTACAAAAGTCATTTTAGGGGCATCAATTATGGCTTTAATAGCATTTTTTGGCAATTATGGTTCTTTTTTGTACGAACAACATAAACTTAAAAAGCGCGATAAATAGAGATGAGGCTTAGTTATATAAGTTATGAATAGTATGAACAGGGTATTTATATAATGAGACTTTATAGCCGGTATTATTAAAATAAGGAGAGGAATCGATATGTGGATTGTAGCAATATTATTAATTATCGTAGGTATTGTGTTCTTAGTGTTAGGTAAAAGAACCTCTCGTCATCGTTTAGGAAGAAGACAAAGCTTTTTTAGTTTAGGTACCGTATTTTTAATTTTTGGTGTAGTCGATATTGTCGGATTAATTATAAACGCATTAATATAGTGAATTAGAATAAACATAAGACCTCCCGTAGTCTAAAACGGGAGGTCTTGTTATTATTGTACTTCTTTTACAGCAAAGTGATTTTGTTCTGGATCAGCAAAGTTAAATACTCTACCCATAGGTAATGTCATGACTTCACCTGTTTCAATTCCGCTTTGTTGAAGTGATTCACGTAACGAATCGAAATTTGTAGTGGCAAAGATTAAAGATGGTGTAGCCGTACTGACACCCATATCCATGGCGTCTACTTTTGCTTTATCTTGTAACACAATTAAAGTTTGTGCATCTTCTGATGGTGCTAATTTAACAGCGCGCATTTCCATTTCAGTTGTATCTTCTACAACAGTGAAAGAAAGGTGTGTTGTCCAAAAATCAATCGCTTTATCATGATTATATACATATATCATTACTTCATCTAATCTATCTAACATTATTTTCACCTCAAAAGACTATTTTTATAAAGTATAATAGAGAAATAGTAAAAAGCATACTATAACTACTTTAAGTTTAAAGTATATTGTTGAGGGCAATAATTAAACATATGATTAGATAGAGAAGGGGAATTACATATGGATATTATTACTAAAATGGAAATTACAGCACCAGCTTCAACGGTATTTGAAGCATTTGTAGATCCTAAAGAAATTGGGGGATTTTGGTTTTCATCAAGTTCAAAACGTTGGGAAACAGGTAAAAATATAGTGTTACGTTATGATGAATATGATGCAGAAGTTGAAATTAAAGTTAAAGAAGTGACGCCTAATGAAAACATTGAATTTCAGTGGGGGGATAAAACGGTGACAATCAACTTTGAATCGTATGATGATAAAACTTTAGTAACGACAAAAGAAAGTTCGTTTGATCCTTCCGAAGTTGAACGTATTCTCGGTCAAAAAGAAGGTTGGGTTTATATGTTAAGTTGTCTAAAAGCTTATATAGAACATGGTGTGCAAATTAGAGCGGGACTACAATAAATTTTTGGTGGTGTTTAAACAATGAAAATAGTAGCAACGAGTATATTTGTTAAAGATCAAGAACAAGCCCAACAATTTTATACTAAAATATTAGGTTTCGAACTTAAACATAATATAGATATGGGTGGTCCTAAATGGCTAACTGTAAAAGAGAGTAACTCTGCCAATCCAGTGGAAATTGTATTAGAGCCAAATGATAATCCTATTGCTAAAGATTACCAAACTCGACTTTTTGATGAAGGTATACCCGCTACAATGTTTGCCACTGATAATCTAGAAGAAGAGTATGAGTCGTTAAAAGCGCGAGGTGTCCGTTTCACACAAGAACCACAGGCTATGGGAGAAATTAAACTGGCTATATTTGATGATACTTGTGGCAATTTAATTCAATTAATTGAACAATGATAAGGGTGTGGTGAAAATTTCACGTGACAGAATTGAAAAAGAACGACAATCAGGATTTATCGCTCTATTGTTTAGCATTATTTTCGCATGTGTGTTTAGTGTCATGTTCACCCCATTTATAGGAATACCTGTGGCAATCATAAGTGGTTTTTTCATCCATTTCGCTGATAGAGATGAAGAATAATTGTATAACATAACTTTATATTTTATTAATAATTCTTATTCATAACGACATGTGAATAAGAATTTTTTGTATTAATTCATACTAGAAGTGAAAATTTTGCTACTGTAAAAATTGACTCTCATTCAATTATAAGCTTTTCAAATTCCTTTTTTATTATAATTGTTTGTGAATTTTATTAAAATATAAATTGAAACGCTTTCATTTTTAGATTATAATAACCTTAATTATGAAAGGGATGATATTAAGTGAATGCAAACAAATATTTAATTTTTATTTTGGGAGCTTTAGGCGGATTATTATATGGTTATGATAATGGTGTTATTTCTGGTGCGCTATTATTTATCCACCATGATATTCCTTTAAGTGAATCTATGAAAGGTTTAGTCGTATCATCGATGCTATTTGGCGCAATAATCGGTGCTGGCGGTAGTGGTCCATTATCCGATAAAATAGGGAGAAGACGTCTTGTATTGATAATTGCGATTGTATTTATCATTGGTACACTGTTATTATCATTTGCACAAAACATTGAAATGTTAATATTAGGACGTTTCATTATTGGTTTAGCAGTAGGTGGTTCAATGGCTACTGTACCGGTATACTTATCTGAAATGGCACCTACAGAATTCCGCGGTTCTCTTGGCTCACTTAACCAATTGATGATTACGATTGGTATTTTAGCAGCTTACTTAGTTAACTATGCTTTTGCTGACATGGAAGCTTGGCGTTGGATGGTTGGTTTAGCAGTAGTACCTTCAGTTATTTTATTAGTAGGTATTGCGTTTATGCCTGAAAGTCCAAGATGGTTGTTAGAGCACAAAGGCGAAAATGCTGCAAGAAAAGTAATGAAAATTACATTTGATGAGAAAGAAATAGATAAAGAAATTAAAGAAATGAAAGAAATCTCAGCTATTTCTGAATCAACATGGACGATTTTAAAATCTCCATGGATTAGACCAACATTAATCATTGGTTGTGTGTTTGCTTTATTCCAACAAATCGTAGGTATTAATGCGATTATTTTCTATGCACCAACAATTTTAAACAAAGCTGGTTTAGGTGAAGCAACTTCAATCTTAGGTACAGTTGGTATTGGCTTGATTAACGTGCTTGTTACAGTAGTAGCGGTATTTGTAGTAGATAAAGTAGGACGTAAGAAAATGCTTGTGACTGGTAACATCGGGATGGTCGCTTCATTAGTAATTATGGCAGTCCTTATTTGGACAATTGGTATTACTTCATCTTCATGGATTATTATCATTTGTTTATCACTATTTATCGTATTCTTTGGTTTAACTTGGGGTCCAATTTTATGGGTTATGTTACCTGAAATGTTCCCAATGCGTGCACGTGGTGCGGCTACTGGTGTAGCAACATTAGTACTAAATGTTGGTACAATCATTGTTGCGCAGTTATTCCCAATGCTTAATAGTGCATTAAGTACAGAATGGGTTTTCTTAATATTCGCAGTTATCGGCGTTTTAGCTATGATCTTTGTTATTAAATTCTTACCAGAAACTAGAGGTCGTAGTTTAGAAGAAATTGAATATGACTTAAGAGAAAGAACTGGCGCTAAACCTGAAGAAATGAAAAGTTTATCATAATATTTAAAACGTACAAATTATAGGGATTTGTACGTTTTTTATTTACTGAATTTATTAGTTAAATATAGTTGTTCTTAATAGACAATTTTATATCTATAATACACAATGTTATTAAGTATTAATAAAGTGGTAATTTAGTAAGACGACATAGTAAATAGAAAAAGAACAAAGGTGAGGATAAGATGATTTTAGATAATGTAAATCCAAACGATTTATTTCCAACTGAGAAGAAAGGACCATCTGTACTTGGAGATATAGAATATAACGTTAAAGGTGAACAACGTTTATATAAAGGAGCTTACATAGCAACTAATGAAAGATTAATATTAAATGTTGATATGGATGGACAATTTTATTATAGAAATATTGGCTATAACGAAATTAAATCTATTTCTCATGATGAACAAGTTATCAATTTAAGTTTTGAAATAGGGGACTTTCCAATTAAAAACATAGAAAAAGGCGACGTAGAAACCTTCACGTCTTTTGTACAACAACAAATGAACTAGAAAATGATTAAAAAAGCTCACAGCTAATACATATAATTAGCTGTGAGCTTTATTGTTACATAACATATAAAATCTTAATTTTTAACATAATCAAGTTCTAATTCGTGAACTTGATGAGTTAACATTTCGTTTAGTGGCGTAGGGATATTCAGGTCTTTACCATATTTAGCAATTTGCCCGTTAAGGAAATCAATTTCTGTCAAACGGCCTTTGTGCAGATCTTGATGCATTGAAGGATAGTGTAAACCTTGTGTAGATTCGGGATAGGCAGCTTCTATCTTGTGAATCATGTCTGCTGTGTTGATGGCAACGTTACGCGCATTAGCTACAGATACTATTTCTTCTATTAATGGTTGAATCATAGCTCTAGCTTGATCGTATGCACCTAACTCGCCAATGCGCTTATCTAAGATAGTACATAACGGATTAAGCACACTGTTTAAAGTCGCCTTTGACCATATAGAAATAAAGACATTATCACTGATAACTGAATTCAACCCCGCCTCATTAAATATGTTATTTATTTCTTCAGTTCGATTATCGGCTTCTCCATCGGCGCGTTGTAATTCTATTGTGCCTGAACCTTCTAATAAAAGTTGTCCTGGACCTCTTAATCCAGCAGTCCACATTGTAACAGCTAAAAATATTTGAGATTTTGGTACTACTTCTGCAAAACGCTCGTCATGTCCTAAACCGTTCATCATAGTTAATATCGCTGTTGATTCTTTGATTGCATTTCTGTCATATAATGCATTAATCATTGCTGAAGAATCCATTGCTTTAGTCAAAATAATAATTAAATCATACTGTTCATTTACTTCAGATGGCTTTTTAGCAGTGATATTGACATTATAAGTTGATGTTTCAGTTTTAATTTCTAGGCCTGCATCATTAATTTTGTTAATATGTTCGTCCCAATAGTCAATGAGCGTTACATTGTATCCTGCCTCTTTAATTTGTGTTCCGATGCGACCGCCCATAGCACCGGCACCAGCGATTGCAATATTATACATGAAAACACGTCCTTATCGAAAAATGAATTGTTATTTCTTGGCATAAGACTAATAAATAACTCGCTATATAAATTTTTAGCCTTATATATTTTGCTATATACAATTATTTTATCACTTTATCTATATAAATTTGCAATTATCAGACTTTTTACTTATCAAATTACTGAAATAGGCGTACAATTTAGACGTATGATTAAAAGTTAAGGTAGTATGTTCATGTTTAAGATGATATTAAAATAAGATATTATGAATATTTTAATTTCAAAAGGAGAGTAATTATGAAGAAATCAGATTTAGTTGCACCAGAACGGTATAATATTGTTGAAGAAATTGAAAAATATGCCGTTGATACGTCGAAACAGGCGATAGCTTATGAAGATGAAGCGGGTAATACGGATAGTATTACATATGCCAATTTAATAAAAAATGCTAATAAAATTGGGCATGTATTTTCTAATCATGGGTTACAAAAAGGGGACAAAGTACTCATAATGATGCCTCGTAGCATTATTACGTATGAAATTTATACTGCTGCATTAAAATTAGGATTAGTCATTATTCCTAGTTCTGAAATGCTCAGAACGAAAGACTTACAACATAGAATTACACATGGCGATGTAGCTGCTGTAGTAGTAATTAATGAAGGCATTAATGAATTTAAAGGTATAGCAGAATATGATAACTTAACGAAATTTATCGTCGGTGGACATGAAGACGATTGGATTAATATTGAAGATGAACAACAACAAGTAAGCGATGAATTAGATATCGTCGCAACGCATAGAGACGATGTTGCTTTATTATCTTATACTTCAGGTACGACTGCTAAACCTAAAGCCGTAGTTCATACGCATGGTTGGGGTTATGCACATATGCAAACCGCACCTAAATATTGGTTAAGCGTTAATGAAGGTGACACAGCATGGGCTACAGCGGCACCAGGATGGCAAAAATGGATTTGGAGTCCATACCTATCTATTATGGGTTCAGGTGCTAAAGCGTTAGTTTACCAAGGTAAATTTGATGCTAAAAAATATTTGGAACTATTACAAAGATATGAAGTTAACGTGCTATGTTGTACACCGACAGAATATCGCTTAATGGCTAAATTACCTAATTTGAAAGATTATGATTTATCTCATCTTCATAGTGCAGTTTCTGCAGGAGAACCTTTAAATCAAGAAGTAATAGAAAAATTTCAACAAAACTTTGATTTAACTGTTAGAGATGGCTATGGTCAAACAGAAAATACGCTACTTATTGGTTCGCTTAAAGATGCCGAAACGCGTCCAGGATCAATGGGGAAAGCTATTTTAGGCGATCAAGTTGCGATCATCGATGAAGATGGTAATGAAGTTGAACCGGGTGTAACAGGTGATATTGCTGTCTGGTTAGACTCACCAGCACTTTTCAAAGGTTATTATAAAGATGAAGAACGTACTGCAGACTCCAAACGTGGAGAATTTTACGTAACAGGAGATCGTGCACGTATTGATGAAGATGGCTATTTCTGGTTCCAAGGTAGAAGTGACGACATTATTATTAGTTCGGGATATACAATTGGACCATTCGAAGTAGAAGACTCACTCATCGGTCATCCTGCAGTGAAAGAATGTGCTGTAGTAGCTAGCCCTGATGATATTCGTGGTAACGTAGTTAAAGCTTTCGTTATTTTACAAGACGATGTAGAAGGAAATGATGCGTTAGTAAAAGAGTTACAAAACTACGTTAAACAAGACGTTGCGCCATACAAATATCCGCGTCAAATAGAATTTGTTGACGATTTACCTAAGACAAATTCTGGTAAAATCAGACGTGTAGAATTACGTGCAGCAGAAATTGAAAAATATAATAAATAACAAAAGATGGTACCAAGAAAGGTACCATCTTTTTTATAAGCAAGGTAGTTGAATAATACAGTATACAGTTATATAATCGAATTAATCTCAATTGAATTGTACTTAATTTAATTGAGATAAACAAAAAATACTGATAAGTATTTAACTAAATAGAGGTGCATATAGATGTCTAAAGTTTTATATACTACAAATATGATTAGTAATGGCGGTCGTGATGGTCGTGTGTTTAGCCCTGATAATACGTTTGTGCAAAACTTAGCTACTCCAAAAGAAATGGGAGGTAATGCTACTACAGCTGAAACGAATCCAGAACAACTATTTGCAGCAGGTTATAGCGCTTGTTTTAATAGTGCGTTATCTTTAATATTACAAAAAAGTGGTGTGACAGATGCTAATCCAGAAGTTGAAGCAACTATTGAATTAATAGTAGATGAAGCTGACAATGGTGTTAAATTAGGTGGAACTTTAACAGTCACATTAGAAAATATGTCACAAGAAGATGCAGAAGCATATGTAGAAAAAGCGCATAATTATTGCCCTTATTCAAAAGCAACTAAAGGTAATATTGATATAGCATTAGAAGTGCATGCACAATAATTATTAATGAGGAATAATATAGTAACTAAACAGTTTGAAGTTACTAGGATTATTCCTTTTTTTGTTTTTAACTATTATATAAGGGTAGTAGTTGAGCAAAGTGAAAAAGGGGCGATTTATGTGAAAGTAGATTATACATACACTTTTGATACAAGCTATATTCAAAATATGAAAGAAGTTTATAACTCTAATGGATGGACAAGTCATAATGAAGATAATATAAATTGCATTTTTAAAGCGAGCACCCATGTTATCATAGCAAAAGTTGATAAGAAGGTTATTGGTTTTGGCAGGGCATTGTCTGATGGTGTTTATAATGCGGCCATTTATGATGTAGTGGTAGATAAAAATTATCATAAGTATGGGATAGGTAAGGAAATTGTAGAAAAGTTAGTAGCACAAATAGGCAATGTATCATGTGTATACTTGATTGCGACGACTAAATATACGACTTTTTACAAGCGAGTTGGTTTTAGAACATTAACCACAGGGATGGCTATTTATCAAAAAGAGCAATTAAAAAATGAGTACACTGTAGATTAAACGTAACAGAAGTACTCATTTCAGGTTTGATGTTTGATATTTACAACGAATAGTCTTTCACGTCCCTGAAGTCATAGTTTTTAATAATAGTGCAACCTAATGGGTGGAAACCATTATCTACATGTTCATTAATCTCTTCTAAGACGTTTAATATTTCATATTCAGGTGTTGATACATCAAACGTATATTTAAATAAATGTTCTTTGTCTGATAACACAGTAGCGACTAATTCTTCATTTTCCATTTTATAGCCTAATAATTGCATAATCATCTTCACCTTTCTTTATATAAATTATTGTTTGGTATTTAAAATTCTCAGCTCTAAATTAGAATTATTCTAATTAAATACTAGTATACATTAAAATTAGTAAAATGTAGAGTGTTTTAGCCCTGATAATTGAAAAAATTTTGACTCAAGCGTATCGAATCTTTTTGAGATACTATGGTTGACCGGTATATAAAGATTTGATATAGTTCAATTAATTTAATAAAAGCTTTCTAGGGTTCCGTAACTTTATAGTTAGTCTGGTCCGAGAGAAAGCGACATGTTATTGCATGTTACACGGAAGGATAAAAGCCTGGGAGATAGTTTAGATACTATCTTCCGGGCTTTTTTTATTTATTAGGAGGTATGGAAATGAATTGGTTAAAAATTGTGATAGCGGCATTGTTTGAAGTTGGATGGGTTATTGGTTTAACACATGCATCTAATACTATTGAATGGTTAGTGACGGTAATAGCTATTTTTCTAAGTTTCTATTTATTAATACAAGCATCGAAAGTATTACCGGCAGGAACGACGTATGCCATATTTGTTGGTCTTGGTACTACAGGAGTTACTTTATGCGATTTCTTAGTTTTTGAACAACCATTAAATATAGGAAAGATAATATTGATATTCATATTACTGACTGGTGTGGTTGGATTAAAACTTGCGACAACGAGCGAGAAAGGGGCATAAATTATGGATTGGATTATATTAATTATTGCAGGTGTATTTGAAATGTTAGGAGTGGCATCATTGAGTGCTTATACACATAATAATAAATTAAGATCATTAATATATATGATGGTTAGTTTTGCGCTTAGCTTTATTTGTTTAGCTATAGCGATGATGACATTGCCAATGAGTACAGCATATGCAGTGTGGACTGGTATCGGTGCTGTTGGTGGTGCAGTGATAGGTATGTTGTTTTATAAAGAATCAAAAGATTTCTTACGTGTATTATGTATCGTAATAATTCTAGGCAGTACGATTGGCTTGAAATTATTAAGCTAAAAAAAGAGCGACACTGATGTGTCGCTCTCAAAGAGTAATATGTTCATGAATATAAAAGACTAGTAGTTAGTATTAACTACATTCTTAATATAGCATATGATTATTTGTACATTCAAATATTTTACTTTAAATATTTTTAACTATTTAAATAATTGAGTATTACATATTTTCTCGACTTAAAAGCTGTAATTAAATATTTGCTTAACTGTCATTTTTACTAGAAAGTTCCTAGTAAAGACTGAAAAAAAGAATAAATCATTGCTTGTAAATATTTTTAATAAAAGATAACGGTATTTATGTATTTTGCAGTTAAAATATAAACAATGTGTTATTTACTACTATGGTTGGTGTTGGCAAACAATATAGTTAGTTAATTTTTGGACGTAAATATTGTTCAAATCGTTGAAAATTAGACCTCAATATTTTTATATTGGGGTCTTTTTGATTTTATATTGTAATTAATACAATATAAATAATATTAAATATATTGAAAAATGAAAATAATGACTATATAATTTCGTAAACGCTTACACATATTATAGGAGGAGATAAGATGTCTAAAGTACAAAGTATTACAAAAGAGCAATGGATTTTATCTACGTTTCCAGAGTGGGGAACATGGTTAAATGAAGAAATTGAGGAAACGCAAGTACCAAAAGAGAATTTTGCGTTGTGGTGGTTAGGTTGTACAGGAATTTGGCTGAAGTCACATGAAGGCACGAATATTTTATGTGACTTGTGGTGTGGTAGTGGTAAACGTACTAAAAAGAATAAGTTAATGAAGTCGGGACATCAAATGCAACGTATGTCTGGATGCAAACAACTCCAACCCAATTTAAGAACGCAACCCTTTGTTATTGATCCTTTTGAGATGAAGAATATTCATGCGCTCGTTGTGACGCATATACATTCAGATCATTTAGATATTAATACCGCAGCAGCAGTATTGCAAAATACAGATGATTCAGTTCCATTTATTGGCCCTAAAGCTGTAGTAAAGGTTTGGAGAGATTGGGGTGTGCCCGAACAAAGATGTAGAGTGGTTAAACCCGGAGATAGTTTGAAAGTGGGCAGTATCGAAATAGTAGCACTAGAGGCTTTTGACCGTACTGCATTAATAACTGTACCACAAGAACAACAGTTGAATGGCCAATTTCCTCAAGATATGGATGATATTGCGGTAAATTATTTGTTTAAAACATCAGGAGGTAATCTATATCATGCTGGAGACTCTCATTTTTCGGTGAAATTTGCTGAACATGGCAACAACCACGAAATTGATGTTGCCTTAGGTGCCTTTGGAGAGAACCCAAGAGGTATTACTGACAAACTAACGTCAGTTGATCTGTTAAGAATGGCCGAATGTTTAAAGACTAAAGTCGTTATCCCCGTGCATCATGATATATGGTCTAATTTCCAAGCAAACCCACAAGAAATACTAGATCTTTGGAAAAATAAAAAAGACTTTTTAGATTATGAATTTACGCCTTTTATTTGGCAAGTTGGCGGACAATATACTTATCCTCAAGACCGACATAAATTGGAATACCACTATCCAAGAGGCTTTGAAGATGTCTTTACTATCGAAAATGATTTACCGTATCCTTCATTTTTATAAAATCAAAGGAATGAACAGCTATGAACAACTTAATCATTATATTCATTTGGTTTATAGATAATATACTGACTAAACCAGAATTTTTCATTGGCATTATTGTTTTTGTAGGTTACGTGTTACTTAAGAAAAAATGGTATGAATGTTTCGCAGGTTTTATTAAAGCAGTCGTTGGTTTTATGATCTTACTCGTTGGAGCTAAAGGTTTGGTTGAAAAATTTAGGCCGATATTAGCTGGTTTGGGTGAGAGATTTGATTTAAAGGCGGCAGTTATTGATCCATATTTTGGGTTGAATGCTGTAGATAGTGCATTAAAATCTATTAATTTAACTACAACTTATACGATGGTCGCACTTGTTATTGGTTTTCTATTAAATATTCTATTAGTAAAACTTAGCAAGATTACGAAACTTAGAACATTGTTTATTACAGGTCACATTATGGTTCAACAATCATTAACAATTACGTGGATTGTATTTTTTGCGTTCCCAGAATATAGAAACTTTATAGGCAGTATAATGATTGGTATTTTAGTAGGTCTATATTGGGCAGTTGGTTCGAATTTAACCGTTGGCCCGACACAACGATTAACTAAGAATGCGGGTTTTGCAGTAGGCCATCAAGAAATGTTTGCTATTTGGTTAGTTGATAAAGTAGCCCCTAAATTAGGCAATAAAGAGAAAAATTTAGAAAATATGAAATTGCCCAAATGGTTGTCGATGTTCAATGATAGTATCGTTGCCACTGGTACGCTAATGCTTATCTTCTTTGGTACTATTTTGGTGATTTTAGGTGAAGACTTTTTAAGAAAATTAGACCCTCAAAACTTCCCCGAAAAGTTATCTTTTATTACTTATATTATTTCTAGTTCATTATCATTTTCAGTCTTTTTAGCAATTTTAATGATGGGTGTAAGAATGTTCGTATCAGAATTAACGAACTCTTTCCAAGGTATCTCAAATAAATTATTACCCGGGTCATTACCGGCAGTGGATTGTGCAGCTACATTTAATTTTGCACCTCAAAACGCAGTGCTATTTGGTTTTATTTGTGGTTCGCTCGGACAGTTTATCACAATATTAGGTTTGATTTTATTTCATTCACCTGTACTTATTATAACCGGGTTTGTGCCTGTGTTTTTTGACAATGCTACTATTGCCGTTTATGCAAATAAAGTTGGTGGTACAAGAGCAGCTTTAATTTGTGCATTTGTTTCTGGTGTGTTGCAAGTGTCGATAAGTGCATTTGCAGTAGTGTTCTTTGGATTATATAAATTTGGTGGTTGGCACGGAAGTATAGATTTTGAATTAATTTGGCCTGGATTTGGACTTTTATTACACAATTTTGGCTTAGTAGCATACTTTGTAATCATAATCTTATTGCTCTTAATACCTCAATTACAGTTTAGAAGAGCAAAAGACAAAGAACTATATTATCAAGGCTTAGAGTAATACAACGTAGAAATGGAGGAACTCAATTATGTTAAAAATCTTAGCAGCTTGTGGAAGTGGTATGGGATCATCAATGGTCATAAAAATGAAAATTGAAAAGTGTTTACGTGAACTCGATGTTAGTGATTTTACTGTTGATTACTGTAGCATTGGAGAAGCAAAGGCGCAGGCAAATGGATATGATATCGTGTTTGCTAGTAAATATTTAATACAAGAGTTAGAAGGTAGAACGACGAGTAAATTATTAGGGTTAGATAATTTAATGGATGATTCAGAGATAAAAGAAAATCTACAACAAGTAATTTGAAGGTGATCATTATGGTGTCATTTAAAGAAAGTATTATTAATGAACAATCTATTTGGTTAAATCAAGATGCTGAAAATTGGGAAGAAGCTGTGACAATAGCTACTGCACCGTTATTGCAAAGTGGAGCTATAACAACAAATTATGTAGAGGCTATTATTCAAAATACTAAAAAATATGGGCCTTATTATTTATTGATGGATGGCATGGCAATGCCACATGCAAGGCCAGAAGATGGTGTGAACCGAGACGCTTTTAGTCTCGTGATATTTAATAAACCTATAGATTTCGGAGATCATAAACGTGCGAGTGTATTTGTAGTCTTAGCCGCGACATCATCTGATATTCATACGAGTATTGCGATACCACAAATAGTTAGTGTATTCGAAATTGACAATATCATTGATAAGCTAACAACAGCGACGTCTGTAGAAGAAATCATAGCGCATATTGATAAAGCAGATATGAGTGAATACATTTCGTAACATCAAGGAGGAACAACTATGACTAAACCATTATTACAAATTGCTTTAGACAATCAAACTATTGATAGCGCGACTAGCACTTTAAAATCATTAGGTAACGAAGTGGACATTTTAGAAGTAGGGACAATATTATGTTTACAAGAAGGTAGACATGCGATCGAAACAGTTAGGTCATTATATAAAGATAAAATAATATTAGCAGATACTAAATGTGCAGATGCGGGGAAAATAGTCGCTCAAAATTGTAAAGATGCGGGCGCCAACTGGATGACGGTAATTTGTTGTGCCACGATAGAAACAATGATTGCTGCAAAAAATGTGATGGACGATATTCAAGTAGAGTTATACGGGGATTGGACCTTTGAACAGGCGCAACAATGGTTTGATAACGATATAAAACAAGTAGTATATCATCAAAGTCGTGATGCACTTTTAGCAGGTAAAAAGTGGTCAGAAGAAGATTTAAATAAGATTCAACGGCTAATTGATTTAGGATTTAAAGTTTCAGTTACAGGTGGCTTAGAACTGGATACAGTGAAATTGTTTCAAGGCTTAGATATATATGCATTTATTGCCGGACGTAATCTTAGAGAGGCTGAAGATCCTGCTTATGCTGCGCGTGCTTTTAAAGAAGAAATTACAAAGGTATTTGAATCATGAATTATCTAGGTATTTATGAAAAAGCCATGCCTGTATCTTTATCAATACCAGAGAAATTAAAATATGCTAAGCAATTAGGGTTTAACTTTATAGAAATGTCGATTGATGAGTCAGATCAACGATTGGCTAGATTAACGTGGTCTAAAGATAATATTCATAAAATCAATGAAACGCAATTATACGAAGATATTTATGTACAAAGTATATGTTTAAGTGGACACAGAAGATATCCGTTAGGTTCTTCTGACGAGAATATTAGAAATAAGGCTTTGGAAATAATGTTTCAAGCGATCGACTTAGCTCAAAAAATAGGTGTGCGTGTAATTCAATTGGCAGGATATGACGTTTATTATGAGACAAAATCGCAATTAACTGCTCAAAATTTTAAAGAGAGTCTCAACGTTGCCCTAGATTATGCTGCTAAGAAACAGGTGATTTTAGCGCTTGAAATAATGGACGATACATTTTTAAATAGTATTTCTAAATATATTGAGTTAAAAGAAGCGGTAAGTAATCATCCATACTTAAAAGTATATCCAGATGTAGGAAATCTTTCTGCTTGGCCACAAAATAATGTACCAAATGAGTTAGCGAAAGGTATAAATGATACGGTCGCGATCCATTTAAAAGACACATTACCAGTAACGGCTGATTTCAAAGGCAAATTTAAAGATGTTCCTTTTGGTGAGGGGGAAGTGGATTTTGTTGAGGTTTTTCAAACATTACAACGATTAAAATATAATGGGCCATTTTTAATAGAAATGTGGTCGGAAAATTTAACAGACCCTAAAGAAGTAATATTAAATGCCAAAACATTTATTGAAAAAGCAATCGTGAAAAGTGGTGTTCATCATGGATAAAGCAATAATACAAAGGCTAGTATATGAAGGTAACGTGCAGTTGCCTAAAAATCAGTTGGTGAAATTGACTTGGGGTAACGTGAGTATGATTGATCGCGACAAAGGCATTATTTGTATTAAACCTAGTGGTATACCGTATAGTAAACTATCTCCGGTAGATATGGTTAATACCGATTTAGAAGGCACAGTACAAGAAAATCAACTTAAGCCATCATCAGATTTACCTACACATGTTTATTTATATAAGCATTTTCCAAACGTCAACAGTATAGTGCATACACACTCATTACATGCAGTAGTTTTCGCACAAGCAGGTAAAGCAATCAGGCCTTTCGGAACGACACATGCCGACACTTTTTACGGTCCGATACCTTGTGCTAGAAAGTTAACAAAAGAAGAAGTTGAACATAATTATGAGTGCAATACAGGCAAAGTCATAGTAGAAACCTATCAGTCTTTAAATATCACTCCAGACGCGATACCAGCCATTAATACACAAAATCATGGACCATTTATATTCGGAACATCGGTAAAGCAAGCGATAGAACATACAATTGTTTTAGAAGAAGTTGCAGAGATGGCATTAAAAACAGAATTATTAGCACAACAGAACATTTCTGCAATAGATCAATTTTTATTGGATAAACACTATTATAGGAAGCGTGGGGAAAATGCCTACTATGGCCAGTAATTACATCTTGGCAATTTGAATATATGAATTTAGTGTCATATTACACAAACATACGTCCTCAAGTTATTTATATTTGAGGGCGTTGATTTATGAATGAATATATACCTTATACATGGGATTAATAGATGAAGGTTAATGATATTAAATATTGGTATGATACGAATTCATCTTATATTTATTTATAAAATAAAAATACTATATTATAAGTTGTATGCTTTTAAAGAGAGTTATATAATATCATAAAGCAATTTGTAGTGCTATTTGAGTGGGCTCGGTAGCATCTTATTGCACATTTATCGGCATATTAATAACTTGAAGAGAGTGAAAAAATGAATTTTACAACATTGAAACCGGCAGAATATAGTGAGTTTGTTAATAACAATTTTGTGCACTATACACAGTCAATTGCACATTATAATTATCGTCAAGACAATGGAGGGTGTGTACATCTTGTAGGTGTTAAAAATGGTGAAGAAGTGTTAGCTGCTTGTTTAATTACTGAAGCTCGAGCGCTTAGAATTTTAAAATACTTTTATACGCATAGAGGACCGGTATTAGATTTTAATAATCAAGCGTTAGTGACATGCTTTTTTGAAGGTCTTAAAAAGTACGTGAAACAGCATAGAGGATTATTTATATTAGTCGATCCATATGTTATTGAAAATATTAGAAATCCGGAAGGGGACATAATAACATCATATGATAATAAACAATTGTTTAAGGAACTTAATCGACTAGGCTATAAACATCAAGGTTATAGTATTGGTTATTCGCAATTAAGTCAAATCAGATGGTTGTCTGTATTAAATATTCAACAAAAGAACGATGAAGCATTATTACAAGAAATGCAGTACCAGACTAGAAGGAATATAAAAAAGACAATTGAAATGGGCGTGCAAGTGAGGACGTTAGATATTAGTGAAACTGATAAGTTTTTTAAATTATTTCAAATGGCCGAAGAAAAGCATGGTTTTAAATTCAGAGATCAACGATATTTTGAAGAAATGCAGCAAATGTATTCTCAAAACTCAATGATTAAATTAGCATATATAGATTTAGAAAAATATATAACAAAATTAAAGCAAAACGAGGCGCAATTAACATTAGAAATATTAGAACTTGAAAAAGCCATGACCATTACACCAAACTCTAAAAAGAAAAAGACTAAATTGACACAGTTACAGCAGCAACGGAATAATCAGCTTAAAAAAATTAAAGAATTTGAGAAATTGCAACAACAAGAAGGCAATATACTTCATTTAGCAGCTGCCTATTATATTTATACCAAGGATGAAGTTTATTATTTATCGAGCGGTTCTAATCCAAAATATAATTTCTTTAAAGGCGCGTACAGTTTGCAATGGGATATGATTAATTTTGCAATCAATCATCGTATTCCTAGATATAATTTTTATGGTATTACTGGTGACTTCAGTGCAGAAGCGGAAGATTATGGAGTGCAACAATTTAAAAAAGGTTTTAATACACAAGTAGAGGAATATATTGGAGATTTTGTGTTGCCAGTAAATAAGCTATTGTATAAATTATTTACATTAAAGCAACAAGAAAAATAAAACAAAGGTTGAGAAATAATTATTTCTCAACCTTTTTATTGGCATTAATTAATTTACGTAAAAAAGTTAATTCGTTTTAGAGCATTAGTCTATGGTCTAAAATAACTTTCGTCTGATAGTAATACTTTAATGCCTCGATAAATATTTTTAATGGTGTACCAAATTGTAATCACGACAAGTACGATGGCTATAATAATTAGTACAACTGCTTGCCAAGTTGATTGAGTTGATAAGGCACCCGTACCCAGGCTTGCGCTAATAACTAAAATAAAGGGGCATAGATAAGTAATGATATGGTATATCAAAGATTTTGCTGCATGTGATGACGTAGGTTTGTCTGACAATATCCATACAATAATAGGTAAGATGAGTGGTGCGAAAAATATACTAAAGTAACATAAAGCTGCAAGTACTTTACCGCTTTGAACATTTGCTTGAGAAGTTTTATTATCCATTTGTTTCACCTCACAAAAAGTGTAACAAATAAGTGGTGCAGTATATAGGTTAAGTACTTAATATGACAACATTGTTAGGCGTTTGATCGACAAGTGTATGACATAAAAAAAGACCTTACATATAAGGTCTTTAGAACGATTATTCTGCACATAATGTTGTTATAGCACTTGCAATAATAACCATCGTAGTCAAAATTAAAACGACTACAAGAAGTGGCACGGGTGTAGTGAATATGACGATAAGTGTTAGAAATAATGCAGGTACAGCAAAAAGTATTTGCCATATCGTTGAAAGGATACGTGTTGCTCTATATTTGAAAATACCAAGTATTAAAGCGGGTAAGAATATACAAACTGAAAAGCCCAAGGCTATCCATATTTCAACAGGTCTTTCAAAGTTCATTGCACTACCACCGGTAGGATTATTATAAGCAATAGTAATAATAGATAGTGTGATAAAAATGACTGCTAATAATAATGTGGTCAAACGGTATTTCATAAATCTTACACCCCAATGTTTAATAAATTAAATATATTGTGACATATAGTGGTTTGGGTGTCAAAATACATTTTTTACAAATAAAAAATAGTCTAGACATCAATTTTGTAATGTCTAGACTAATAACTATCTACTGCTGTAATGCTATGTTGAAATTCTTGATAAAAAACGTCTAAATTGTCTAAAAAGCTACCGACCATGACTGCAATGACAACGCAAGTGATACTAAGTACGATTTGTTTAGAAGAAATGCTACCATTTTTTTCTTGTTTGTCTACTAAATTATATGCAATAAAGACAGCAGCAATTGCACCAATTAAAATTGTTAAAACCATTTAAGCCCCCTAGGTTTAAATACTTTGTTTCCAATACAAAGTAAGTTTAACAAATGGTGACGTAGCTCTAAAGTTAAATAACAATAAAAAACCTTACAATTATGTAAGGTTTATTACGAAATTCTGTTATAAAGTTTTGAAAAGATGACAACTTCACCCTGTAAACACTGATAAATTAACTATTAATGATGTCATAGTTTTGTAATGTGTACGATATTGTATGAAGACTATTTATCTATAGCTTTAGTACTAATATCTTTTGATTTTAAGAATTTCTTAATTTTTGCTTGTTGTTTACCGTTTACTTGTCCAGCGTATTTAGTAGAGACATCGACTACATTTAATTCATTTTGTGGTTGGTAATCAAGTTGTTCGATATCATCATCGACGTTTTTAATCGTACTGTTTAATGAAGTGAAATATTTGATGATGCGATCTACATTTGTCTTGTAACCTTTAGGAAGATTATTGTTTTCGACGAATTTTTTAAATCTAACATCATTTTTGACTGCATTACGTGATAAGTCTGAAAGGCGTTTTGACTGTTTATCCGTAATTTTTTTATCTGAATTTGATTGTCTGTCTAATTTGTACTGCATTAAATATTTGTTATCAAGAATTACTGAGTTAACCTCTAGATATTTTTTGATAGCATTATTCATTTCTTCTTCGCTAATATTTTCCCCGCTTTTATTAGAATGGAAAATATCTTTTTCGGTAAGTACTTTTACGTTTTTAGGTGCATGTTTTTCGCTATGTTGGTTATCATCATGATCTTCATCGTTTGAACAAGCAGCTAGTACAACGGCTAATACCATAATGAGCGATAATAAAATACGCTTTTTCATCTCGTGTAGTAATCTCCTTTATAAAAAATTAATCATTAATTGAAATGTTATTTATATACATACTATAGAGTACCATTTTTAAAAGTGCATTCAAATGACATTTTTTGGAAGAAACGCACAATCTAATGAACAAAATCTCACAATTTTTCATAATAAGATATTGTTTAAGAAATTAGCGTAATGATTAAGATAGAGTTTTTAACTTGTGTTCAAGAACTAAATAAATAATACATAAAGTAATGATATAGAGTAATGCTTCCGCAATTAATAAACTACCGTTTCTATGGGATATAATCAGCCACAAATCAATAATAGATAATGGTACGCCAATCGTGGCATATAGTTTGAAAATTGTTTGGTTAAATTTTTTATATGTAAGTTGTGCTGTTTCCCAATGTTTAGTACTTAACATAGCGCGTTTAGTTTGATAAAGCATGGGTTTTTTTTGAGTAGTGTTGGTATGTGATGTAATAATTCTCTTGGAGAAATGTAAATGTATTATTGCTACGATTAGTAATAACATATAAGGTCGTCCAATCCCGTTAAAGTAAATAATATGGTATAGCATAAAAAAAGAGGAGTCAACTTAGACTCCTCTTAAAAACTACATAATATTTGATTCAAGTTTAGTGACGAATAATATAATCAAAAGCATTTAATGCAGCATTTGCGCCTGCACCCATTGAAATAATGATTTGTTTATTACGGTCATCTGTTACGTCACCAGCGGCAAATATGCCAGGAACACTTGTCGCATTTTTACGGTCAATCGTAATTTCTTTAGCTTCATTCAATTCTACATATTCATCTAACCATTCAGTGTTAGGTAATAAGCCAATTTGAACGAAAATACCGTCTAATTCAATGGTATGCTCTTCATTTGTACTAATATCATTATATTTTAAACCAGTTACTGAATCTTCACCAATAACTTCGGTAGTTTGAGCTTGTTTAATAACTGTTACGTTTGATAGAGAGTTTAATCGTTGTTGTAATACATCGTCAGCTTTTAACTCTGCATTTCTTTCTAATAAAGTTACATGTTTAACTATTCCTGCTAAATCAATGGCAGCTTCAACGCCAGAGTTACCTCCGCCGACAACTGCAACATCTTTACCTTCGAATAAAGGGCCATCACAGTGAGGACAGAATGCTACACCTTTATTGATAAGCTCATCTTCACCAGGAACTTGTAGTTTACGCCAACGTGCACCAGTAGCAATAATTACAGTTTTACTGTGTAATTGCGCATCGTTATCTAAAGTAATAACGATGTCATCATCTGTTTTTTCGATACCACTAGCACGAACGCCAGTCATAACATCGATATCATCATATTGTTTAATATGATCTTCTAAAGCAGATGAGAATTTTGGTCCATCTGTTTCTTTAACTGTTACAAAGTTTTCAATAGCAGCAGTATCATTAACTTGTCCGCCAATGCGGTCAGCAACGATACCTGTGCGTAATCCTTTACGAGCTGTATAAATGGCAGAAGTACCACTTGCAGGGCCACCGCCAAGGATTAAAACATCGTAAGGTGCTTTGTCGTTAAATTCAGATGGGTCAGCTTGGCTACCTAAACTAGTTAGAATATCTTGTACTGACATACGGCCATTTCCAAACTCTTCTCCATTTAGGAAAATAGCAGGGACAGCCATGATATTTTCGGATTCTTCTTTAAAGATAGCTCCGTCAATCATTGTATGAGTGATATTAGGGTTTAATAAACTCATTAAATTTAAAGCTTGGACTACGTCAGGACATTTTTGACAAGTTAAACTGATATAAGTTTCAAAATGTAGTGGACGGTCTAGTGCTTTGATTTGATCTATAACTGCTTGTTCTTCTTTTGGTGGGCGACCACTAACTTGTAATAAAGCTAGAACAAGTGAGTTAAATTCGTGACCCATTGGTAAACCTGCGAAAGTAATGCCAGTATCTTCGCCTGGACGATTTACTGTAAAGCTAGGCGTACGTTTTAGATCAGCTTCTTCTACACTAATGTTAGATGACATGCTTGAAACTTCATCTAAAAGTTCTTTTAACTCTTTAGATTTATCGTCAGAACCAAGACTTGCTCTTAATTCTACGTCACCTTCCATTAATTGAAGTAATTGCTTAAGTTGTGATTTCAACTCATCATTTAGCATTTGACATCAATGCCTCCTTAGATTTTACCTACTAAGTCAAGTCCAGGTTGTAATGTTTCTGAACCTTCTTCCCATTTTGCTGGGCAAACTTCGCCTGGATGTTGACGAACATATTGTGCTGCTTTGATTTTGTGTACTAATGTGCTTGCGTCACGGCCAATTCCGTCAGCGTTGATTTCTGCTGCTTGAACAACACCATCAGGGTCAACGATGAAAGTACCGCGTTGAGCAAGACCTAATTCTTCATCTAAAACATCGAAGTTACGAGTGATAGTTTGAGAAGGGTCACCAATCATTTGATATTGGATTTTGTTAATAGCTTCTGAATGGTCGTGCCAAGCTTTGTGTACGAAATGAGTATCAGTAGATACTGAATATACGTTAACTCCTAATTCTTGTAATTTATCATATTGACCTTGTAAGTCTTCTAACTCAGTAGGACATACGAATGAAAAGTCTGCTGGGTAGAAACAAACAACACTCCATGAACCTTTTAAGTTTTCGTCAGAGATTTCAAAGAATTCATCTTTCTTTGGGTCATAAGCATTTGCTGTGAATGGTAAAATTTCTTTATTGATTAAAGACATAAAAAACATCCTCCTAAATTGTATGTTGATTATCTTGAGATTAGAATTTCGCAATAGATTGTTCTAATTGTTTATTTATAATAATTCTAATCTTTGAAATCTATTATTACATTTAATTTTTATTTCGTCAACATAGATGTTTCGTTCCTATAATGATAAGCAATGTAGATTTTTAAAGGTTTTGTGACAACAAATAGAAAGTATAATTTATTAATTTTTATAGTTCATTATTAAGATAATTTTACATTTTGTTAATATCAATTAGATATTTTTATTCTCAACTAACACATTTATTTTAAATTTTAATAGGATTATATTAATTTTAGATATTAAGCAAAAGCAATAGCACACTGTATGGTATCGCTTACATAATATTGAGGGTTTATAAGGATAATACGCTATTTACTATCATTAATTTTTTATCACTTTAAATTATAAAGAAATTTAGTTATATAGCTTTAAAATCATTGAAAAAAGGGTAAGCATTAAATAAGTATATTGTGCTTATATTTGCTATTATTTATTAAATAAGTACATAGAAATGAGGTTTTAGCGTGACGAATTATGTTTATGACTTAATGAAAAAACACCATTCAGTTAGAAAATTTAAAGACAAACCGCTTTCTAACGACGAAATTAAAAAATTAGTTGAAGCAGGTCAAAGTGCTTCGTCATCTAGTTATTTACAAACTTATTCCATTATAGGTGTCGATGATCCCCAAGTTAAAAATGATTTAAAAGAAGTTTCAGGACAACCATATGTTGTAGACAATGGCTACCTATTTGTATTTGTAATGGATTATTATAGACATGCATTAATAGAAGAAGATAAAAAAAGTGACATGGATGTTTCGATAGGTTCTACCGAAGGGTTATTAGTAGGTACTATTGATGCAGCATTAGTGGCTCAAAATATAGCGGTTGCAGCAGAGGATAGGGGTTATGGCATAGTTTATTTAGGTTCCTTACGTAATGATGTTCATCGCGTGAAAGAAATACTTAATTTACCTGAACATACTTTCCCACTATTTGGTATGGCTGTAGGTGAACCTGCTGATGATGAAAATGGTGCGCCGAAACCACGCTTGCCGTTTGAACATATTTTCCACGAAAATCAATATAATAGTGATGAGCAAGAACAACGTAAAGCATTAGAAGATTACGATAAAACTGTAAGTGATTATTATCATAAGCGTACGAATGGAGAACGTAATGAAACGTGGTCTAATCAAATTGCTCGTGCATTAGGAAGTAAGCAAAGATTAGATATGTTAGATGAATTGAATAGATCAGGTTTCTTAAAGCGTTAATTTTTCGTATTAAATATTTTGCTGTGGTTTACGATTAAAAGTTAATTATTAGGAAGGAGTTGGTTACATTGAGCATGTTTGATAAATTATTTAAAAATAATGATGACAATCGTGATTGTACACCTGAAGAAAGTAATGATAACCAACAAGTACATGCCAATGAAGATGTACTTACTCCTTCACAAGCGCAAGATTATTGGGCAAAAATTGCTAGTAAAGTCATTGTCAGTGCAACTAATTGTGTAGACCATATGGCTGAACGTATTTTCATACTTATATCATTTGATGAAAAAATGCCCACCATGGATATATTTTTTCAAATGAATGGTCAAATTAGAATGTGGAATGATTTAGACAATCCGCAACAAAAAAAGGTGATTTATCAAAGTTTGTTGCCACAAGCTGTTAACGTGGTCAAACAAGTGCATAATCTTTATGATCGTGCAGATGTGACACGTATCGCATATTCTCAAATTCAGTTTGAATTTGAAAGTAAGACTTGGTACTTACATGATATTTCACAGGCATCAATGGAAGCTCAATTAGATAAAGAAGCAGCTTTCTTAAAATGGTTTGATGATGTCTCACGTGAAATTAAAAATCTAGCAGTTGATAGTGAACAAAAAATAACGTGGGGGCCATTTAAACCACTTAGTAATTAATAAAAGGGAGCGGGACAGAAATCTTATTTTTATAAGAAGATTTTGTAGTCCCACCCCGGCAAGGATGACTAGAGTTGAAAGACGCTTGATATAAGCGCATTTTCAATTCAGGCATCTACTGCCAATAAAAAATGAGCCTGAAGACACGATAATGTCTCAGGCTCTTTCTATATTAAATTAACTATTAGCAGTTAATTCTCCGTAAGATTGTTCATGATAAACGTCTTTATCTAAGTTGTTAGTTAATTTTGATGTACCTACACCTGCTAACATAGAGTCATTAACGTTTAATGCTGTGCGTCCCATATCAATAAGAGGTTCTACAGAAATTAAGACACCCGCTAGAGCGACAGGTAAGTTTAATGTTGATAGTACTAAAATAGATGCGAATGTTGCACCACCACCAACGCCGGCAACGCCAAATGAACTAATAATAACGATACCAATCACTGATAAGATAAACTGTAAATTTATTTCAACGTGAGCTACAGGTGCTACCATAATAGCTAACATTGCAGGATAAATACCTGCACAACCATTTTGACCTATTGAAAGTCCAAAGGAAGCTGAGAAGTTAGCGATGCCGTCAGGTACGCCTAGACGATTTTTTTGAGTTTGCACGTTTAAGGGTAATGAACCTGCGCTTGAACGTGAAGTGAATGCGAATAGTAATACTTCACCCGTTTTCTTAATGAACGTTAAAGGATTTAATCCTAAAATCATAAGAATAATCATGTGAATGATATACATTACGATTAATGCTACATAAGTTGCGATAACAAATTTACCTAGCGTCCAAATTGCTGCAAAGTCACTTGTAGCAATTGTTTTCGTCATAATAGCTAAGATACCATAAGGTGTTAAACGTAACACGAAAGTAACGATTGCCATTACTAACGCATAAACTGCGTCGATACCACGTTTAAGTAGGTTGCCTTGTTCTGGTTGCTTACGTAATACACGTAGAAAGGCAAAACCGATAAACGCTGCGAAAATCACAACGGCAATTGTTGATGTTGCACGTTGACCAGTGAAATCTAAGAACGGGTTACTTGGTAACAATTCAATGATTTGTTGTGGTAGTGTTTTAGCACTCATATCTTTTGCTTGGCTAGCTATTTCACTACCTCTAGAACCTACTGCACCGCCTAAATCAATTGATGAAGCATCTAAATGGAACGCGAGAGCAGCTAAGATACCAACAATAGCAGCAATACCGACAGTTCCTATTAAGAATACAAAGATCCACATACCCACCTTGGCGAATTTTTCACCAATTTGAATTTTAGTAAATGCGGAAACGATAGAGATAAATATTAACGGAATAACAATCATTTGTAAGAGGGAAATATATCCATCTCCAGCAATACTTAGCCAATCCGTAGTTTGTTTTGTTATTTTGCTATCCACACCATAAATTAAGTGTAACGCAATACCGAAAACGATACCTACGCCTAACGCAGAGAAGACACGTTTAGGAAATGAAACGTGTTTTTTAGCCATAATACTTAATCCGATGATGAAGGCCACAAAAATAATAATGTTTAAAACAGTAAGTAACATTGTCAGGACCTACACTTTCCTATAATAATTTTTAATAAGCCGAGTTACTTAATAAGGATAGTAGCATTTATAAATATATTCAAGAGGGTTGCTTAATAAATATATATAATATTAAAAGATTATATATTCTGACAATTATAATTGTTTGATATTTAAAAAGCTGGAGTACGTAAATGGGGTGGGGAGGATATGTAAATAATCTGTCGGAATTGTTATAGAACAAAATTAAAACAGCCACAACAATTAATCATGTTGTAGCTGTTAAGTGTAAACTTATAAGTTAAATAAACGCGCGAAGAAACCTTTTTTCTCTGAAGAAGGTGTTTCTTTAGTTAGTGGTGAAGATTGTGCTGCTGTTGAATATTCGTTGTCATGTGTTGCATCAGAAGATGATTCTGAATGGTCATTTTCGTTACTTTCATTTGTTTGGGAAGTAGCATCAGTTGAAGCAGTTTGTGTAATTTCTTGCTCGCTTGTTTTACTGCTGTCAGTTGCATCTTTTTGTGCATCTGACTTAGTAGCGTCTTCATCAGTTGAAGTCTTAGCTTCTGTTGATTGTGAATCAACTTGTGTGAATTCTTCTTCAGTAGCTTTTGTTTCGCTCTGTTTATTAGTCTCAACAGAAGCGTTGCTTTCTTGAGCTTCTTTTTGTTTAACATTACTTGCCGTTGTACTGTCTTCAGTGGCTTGAGCTTGTTCGGAACTTTGACTAGATTGTGGTTTAGAACTTTCTGTATCATTAGCGACACTTGATTGAATTAGGGCAGCTTGTTCAGATTGTGTTTTGTGAATTTCTGCTTGTGTCGTTATTATTTCATCAGTAGAAGATTGGATCGTTTTTAAAGCTTCAGTATTTGTATCGAGTTTAGCAGTAATTTGATTTTGTAGCTCGCGTAATTCGTTTTGTTGATTATGTACTTGGCTAATCATTTGGCCTAACATATGACGTTCTTCGCGAATTTGTTGAATCTCACTACGTAATTCTTCTACAACTTGGCTAACATTTTGGTTAGTAGGTAAGTTACTACTGTCATCTTTGACTAGTACTTGTAGGAAATCTTTTTCTTGTTCTAGTTCATCGAAAGCTAAATCATAACTATTTGTTTGTCTAACTTTCTCAGCGATGTCTTGGAATAACTCAATATCTTCTTCTTTAAAGTCTGTAGCTTCTCTACCTCGATATTCTGTCTTGCTGAGTTGGTATCCACGTTCTTCTAAATGCTGAACTATTTTACGCACTTGTTTTTCACTAAGTTCTACACGTTGGGCGAATTCTTTCGTTAACATAGAAATAAATCCTTTCTAAAAATAAATTTATGTATAGGGACGTTTGTCTTCGGTCAGTGAAACGTCAGTCTAACTTCTATGCCATTTTACCCCGTTTTAATAATGATTTCAAGTGTTGCTATACTTTAAGACTGCTTACGTAGGTCCATTTGTTCTAACATAGGATAAATGATATGACGTGAAATTTTGTTAGCAAATACATACTTTAATATATAATTTGATTTGATACTTGTACCATAGATGTCTTTTGTTAACTCAATATTTGATTTAATAAACAAGTCCATCGGCTGCTCTTCAAAATTGTTTTTAATAGGTTGTCTAGGTGCTATATAGTCAATATCGTTTTGTTGCTCAAATCCATACTCCATTAATAAACGACGTCTTTTATTTAGCACTATTGTTTTTTCATTGTCTTCTAACTCATCTTCGTCTATTTCTTGATCTACTTCGAGCATGATGAAATTAATATCATGAGCGTGCAATTGGTTAGATAATTTATTTAGTTCCTTTTCCATCTCTTCGAGTGTCAGTCTAATTGTTATATCGCGATTGCCATTATTTTCGGCTAACAAGTAAATTAAAAAAGCTGAGTTTGTAGTTGCTTCATAGTGTGCAGTAGCAATACTGACGATTGAGTCGTTATCAATACCCACAAGGAAAATGTAATCATGTTTAGTATATTTATTTTCTAATGACTGACGGAAAATCTTTTCTCCCTCTTTAAGAGAGACGTCTAGCTTACCGTCATATAAATTTAAAGCTTCTTCGAATAAAGGATCTTGCACGGTTTTAACTATTTTAAATTCCATCTTCAAACCTCCGTACTGTAGATTATTTGTGCTTATTGTAGCATACAGATGAATTTGGCGTAATTATCAACTGTGGTAGAAAGTTATATAAATGAATAAAAAAAGAGTATTAGTCGTTAAACTAATACTCTATAAAAACTATTTAGCATTAAGATTTTGGCCCTTCTGATTGCTCAGAATAATGATTACCAACAACGTTACTTTGGTTATCATTTTCGCCTTCAGTGGCATAAGCAGCGTTATAGTTTTGTACTTCATCATGTGACGATTCGTCTTTAGATATAGCTAAAATATATTTGCCGTCGTGGAGTTCATTTTTATAATGTTCCTCTTGGTCTTCAGGCATGCTGTAATGTGCAAGCACAGCTGCTTCAGTATCTTCACCGGTAAGTAATTTAGCTGCCATATCACTTATGCCACCTGTTGTTGCTGTTAAATTGATTTCAGAGTCATGTAAATCATCTAAATGTAATTTTTTCTTACTAATTACAGACAATTCGTAATCATGATACCCTTCAGCTCTTTTTTGTTTAATTGCTTCATATAATTCATCTGTACCATTTACAACTTTAAATTCAGCCATGGTTGTACCCTCCAATTAACTTCTTTCGATTACTCATTCTCTACCCAGTTACTCTTGATGTGAAACGATTTAATTAAATTATAAAACGAATATCTATAACTTACAAATGTTATTATACTCTATAATTAACCGCTTACAAGTGCAGGTTAAATAGTCAATTAGCATACATTTTGTATAAAGTGTATATTGAAAGGAATATGAAAATTTGGTATTATCGTATAATAATTTAACTAGCTCATATAATCTAAAGAATATGGCTTTAGAAGTTTCTACCGTGTTGCCGCAAACGACATGACTATGAGTAACAAGACAATACATACAATAACTATATTTTAATCATGCATAACCGAATGAAAGTGATTTGGTTTCGTACCATTCTACTATTAGTTTGCTAGCGGGAAAGGTAATTAATAGTTAGAAATATACAGCTGATTATTTTGGTCATTGGTCACGTTTTTGTATTGCATGTTCACTCATAGATCCTGAAACTTCATTAGTTTAGGGTCTTTTTTGTACACATTACGAGGAGGTTTTTTCGAGTGGATTTGTTGAAACAAAGAGTTAAAGAAGATGGCGTGGTCATTGATGAAAGGATTTTAAAAGTAGATGGCTTTTTAAATCATCAAATTGATGCGCAACTTATGCATGAAATTGGTAACACTTTTCATGAACAATTTAAAAATGAAGGTGTTACGAAAGTATTAACTATTGAAGCATCGGGCATAGCTCCAGCGATTATGACTGCACTACATTTTAATGTACCTTGTTTGTTTGCTAAAAAGGCAAAACCAAGTACATTAACAAAAGATGTTTATCATGCAGATATACACTCATTTACTAAAAACAATACGAGTACTGTCATCGTGTCAGATGAATTTCTATCTGAAGATGATCGTGTGCTTATCATTGATGACTTTTT
The DNA here is from genome assembly GCF_003019255.1 of Staphylococcus kloosii. Classification (NCBI taxonomy): domain Bacteria; kingdom Bacillati; phylum Bacillota; class Bacilli; order Caryophanales; family Staphylococcaceae; genus Staphylococcus; species Staphylococcus kloosii. Next base: position 111,794 of record NZ_CP027846.1, on the reverse strand, counting down.
AGCAAACGGTGATGCTTCATTAGGACTTAACGAAATTGTTCAACAAGCTCAGGCGACGACGGTCGGTATTGGCATCGTAGTCGAAAAGAGTTTTCAACAAGGTAGGAAACGACTAGAGGACTCAGGATTAAATGTATCTTCTCTATGTAAGGTTGCCTCTTTAAAAGGAAACAATGTCACATTCGTCGATGAAACAGTAAGCGAGGAAGTATGAAGACCTTTATTTTAAGTGTTCAACATTTACTTGCTATGTATGCAGGTGCGATACTTGTTCCGATTATTGTAGGTACAAGTTTGCATTTTTCATCCGAGCAAATTGCATTTTTAGTGACTGTTGATATTTTTATGTGTGGTGTCGCTACATTTTTACAAGTATGGAAAGGTACAGGGACAGGTTTACCTATCGTATTAGGTTGTACTTTTACAGCGGTAGCACCAATGATATTAATTGGCCAAACAAAAGGTATTAGCGATCTATATGGTTCGTTACTATTATCAGGTGTTTTAGTAATCATAATTGCACCGTTTTTCTCCTATTTAGTAAGATTCTTCCCTCCAGTTGTCACTGGGAGTGTAGTAACGATTATAGGTATTAATCTTATGCCTGTTGCAATGAATTATTTAGCAGGTGGGGAAGGAGCTAAAGATTATGGTGACGGTAAAAACATCCTTTTAGGAATAGTTACGTTAGTCGTTATCTTGATTGTGCAACGATTTACTGAAGGGTTTTTAAAATCAATTGCTATTCTCATTGGTTTAGTTGTTGGTACAGTGCTAGCTTCGTTTATTGGTGTAGTTGACGTTAAACAGGTGGGTGAAGCGCATTGGTTTGCATTACCACAACCGTTTAGATTTTCTGGACTCAGTTTTGATTTCGGTGCCACAATTGTCTTTTTCATTGTCGCGCTAGTTAGTTTAATCGAGTCTACAGGCGTTTATCACGCTTTAAGTGAGATTACCGGTAAACACTTAACACGTAAAGATTTTCGTAAAGGATACACAGCCGAAGGAATAGCAATTGTTTTGGGAGCAATTTTCAATTCATTCCCATATACAGCGTATTCACAAAATGTAGGTTTAGTATCTTTATCAGGTGCCAAGAAAAATAAAGTTATTTACGGTATGGTCATTTTATTAATAATTTGTGGATGTATTCCAAAACTAGGTGCAATGGCTAATATGATCCCGTTACCTGTTTTAGGTGGCGCGATGATAGCAATGTTTGGCATGGTTATGGCATATGGTGTTAGTATATTAGGTAATATCAATTTTAAAAATCAAAATAATTTGTTGATAATAGCTGTTTCAGTTGGACTAGGTACGGGCATTAGCGCTGTTCCTCAAGCTTTTAAGGCGCTTGGTAGCCAATTTGCTTGGTTAGTACAAAATGGTATCGTACTCGGCGCATTATCTGCGATTATTCTGAATTTCTTCTTTAATGGCATTAAGAACCAACAAAAAACATAAGTTATAAAAATAACTATAAACAAAATGGAGGCTGTTTAATAATGTGGGAAAATAAGTTTGAAAAAGAATCTTTAACTTTTGATGATGTATTACTATTACCGGCGGAGTCAGATATTTTACCTAAAGAGGTAGATTTAAGTGTTCAACTGTCAGATAAAATTAAATTAAATATTCCTGTTATCTCTGCAGGTATGGATACTGTAACAGAATCAAAAATGGCAATTGCAATGGCAAGACAGGGTGGTCTGGGTGTTATTCATAAAAATATGAATATCGAAGATCAAGCTGATGAAGTGCAAAAAGTTAAACGTTCTGAAAATGGTGTCATCACTGATCCATTTTACTTAACTCCATCAGAAAGTGTGTTCGAAGCTGAAGCGCTTATGGGTAAATATCGAATTTCAGGTGTACCAATTGTAAATAATGAAGAAGAAAAGCAATTTGTAGGAATCATTACAAACCGTGACTTACGTTTTATCGAAGACTTTTCAATTAAAATTTCTGATGTTATGACTAAAGAAAATTTAGTTACAGCACCTGTAGGTACTACACTAGAGGAAGCAGAAGAATTATTACAACAACACAAAATCGAAAAATTACCATTAGTTGAAGATGGCAAATTAAAAGGCCTTATCACTATTAAAGATATCGAAAAAGTATCAGAATTCCCTCATTCAGCTAAAGATGAACATGGTAGATTATTAGTTGGGGCAGCAATCGGTATTGCCAAAGACACTGATATCCGTGCAGAAAAATTAGTAGAAGCAGGCGTAGATGCATTAGTTATTGATACAGCACACGGACATTCAAAAGGTGTTATCGACCAAGTACGCCATATTAAAGAGAAATTCCCACAAGTTACATTAATCGCTGGTAATGTTGCAACTGCAACAGCTACTAAAGCTTTATATGAAGCGGGTGCTGATGTAGTGAAAGTTGGTATTGGTCCTGGTTCAATTTGTACAACACGTGTTGTAGCGGGCGTAGGTGTGCCTCAAATCACTGCTGTTTATGATTGCGCAACTGAAGCACGTAAACATGGTAAAACAATTATCGCAGATGGCGGTATTAAATTCTCAGGCGATATTATAAAAGCGCTAGCTGCTGGTGGTCACGCAGTTATGTTAGGTAGTTTACTTGCAGGTACTGAAGAAAGCCCAGGAGAAACTGAAATATTCCAAGGTAGACAATATAAAGTATACCGTGGTATGGGCTCATTAGGCGCAATGGAAAGTGGTTCAAATGACCGTTATTTCCAACAAGACAAAACACCTAAAAAATTCGTGCCTGAAGGTATCGAAGGGCGTATTGCTTTCAAAGGTGCTTTACAAGACACTGTATATCAATTAATGGGCGGTGTAAGATCAGGTATGGGTTACACTGGTTCTAAAAACTTAGAAGCGTTAAGAGAAGAAGCTCAATTTACACGTATGGGCCCTGCAGGACTAGCAGAAAGTCACCCACATGACGTTCAAATTACAAAAGAGTCACCAAATTACTCATTCTAAGTCAAAGGAGATAAACACTTATGGAAATGGCTAAAGAGCAAGAGTTAATTCTTGTTTTAGACTTCGGCAGTCAATACAATCAATTAATTACACGCCGTATACGTGAAATGGGCGTATATAGTGAATTACACGATCACGAAATTTCTATTGAAGAAATTAAATTAATGAACCCTAAAGGTATTATCTTATCTGGAGGACCAAATTCAGTATATGAAGAAAATTCATTTACAATTGATCCAGAAATTTACAATTTAGGTATTCCAATTTTAGGAATTTGTTACGGTATGCAACTGACTACGAAATTATTAGGTGGCAAAGTTGAACGTGCCAATGAACGTGAATATGGTAAAGCAATTATAAATGCTAAAACAGACGAATTATTCTTTGGTTTGCCTGAAGAACAAAATGTTTGGATGAGCCATTCTGATAAAGTAATCGAAATTCCCGACGGTTTCGAGGTAATTGCAGATAGTCCAAGCACAAATTATGCAGCAATTGAAGATAAATCACGTCGTATCTACGGCGTACAATTCCACCCAGAAGTACGTCATACTGAATATGGTAATGATTTATTACGTAACTTTATTCGTCGCGTATGTGAATGTACTGGCGAATGGTCAATGGAGAACTTTATCGATATTGAAATAGAAAAGATCCGCGAACAAGTTGGCGACCGTCGTGTCTTATGTGCAATGAGCGGTGGTGTTGATTCATCAGTAGTTGCAGTGTTGCTACATAAAGCAATTGGTGATCAACTTACATGTATCTTTGTTGACCATGGCCTGTTACGTAAAGGTGAAGGCGACATGGTTATGGAACAATTTGGTGAAGGCTTTAATATGAATATTATTCGTGTTGATGCACAAGAACGTTTCATGAGCAAATTAGCCGGCGTTTCAGACCCAGAACAAAAGCGTAAAATCATTGGTAACGAATTCGTATATGTTTTCGATGACGAAGCGTCTAAATTAAAAGGTGTAGACTTCTTAGCACAAGGAACACTTTACACTGACGTTATCGAATCAGGTACAAAAACTGCCCAAACGATTAAATCACACCATAACGTAGGTGGCTTACCAGAAGATATGGAATTCCAACTTATCGAGCCAATCAACACGTTATTTAAAGATGAAGTACGTGCATTAGGTATTGAGTTAGGTATACCTGAACACTTAGTTTGGAGACAACCATTCCCAGGTCCAGGACTTGGTATTCGCGTATTAGGTGAAATCACTGAAGATAAATTAGAAATCGTTAGAGAATCTGATGCGATCTTACGTCAAGTTATCCGTGAGGAAGGTCTTGAACGTGAAGTTTGGCAATACTTTACTGTATTACCAGGCATTCAATCAGTCGGTGTCATGGGAGACTACCGTACGTACGACCACACAGTAGGTATCCGTGCAGTGACATCTATCGATGGTATGACAAGTGACTTTGCTCGTATTGACTGGGAAGTCTTACAAAAAATCTCAAGCCGTATCGTTAACGAAGTAGACCACGTCAACCGCGTAGTCTATGACATAACTTCTAAGCCACCAAGCACAATTGAGTGGGAATAATAGTGTAGAATGATGAAACCCCTTAGGCATAGGCTTAAGGGGGTTTTGTTACCATTAAAGTAAAAAATAGAAAAGTGAGATTGTATAAAAGTTCAATTGAAAAATAATTGCTTTATAGTAAGTGACATACCTAAAAGTGTAGCGATAAAGGTAATAAATCCTATAATGATACTATTAATAAATGAAAGTTTGAACTTTATAAGCTCATCTCTTTCCCTAATTCCCAAGTCATTGTTGAATATCCAATTATAAATACTTATAGTAAAATTTCTGATTATTTTAACTAACACATATGTAATGATTGAGGAAGTTATAATAATGAAGTAGTTGTCGAATTCATTAAGGTTTTTAATATCTTTATATATTAAAATGTATATACTGTATAAAAAGATAAATATTAAAGAAATCACTTTTACTATCTTGAATAGTTTTCTGTTTTTTGTGTATACCGATATATAAATTAGTATTAAATATATATCTAAAAATGACAATATAATTAATAAGTACACTATAGTTTCTAATAGTTCATTTAATTTATTGTTCACAAATTCTGATTTTAGAGCTAAGATAACGGCATAGAAAGTTAAAGTTAACGGTAAGATAAATACTGTTGCTATAATGTTTTGAAAAGTAGTTTTAGTAAATTTTCGATGTACTTTATCTTCAATGAAAATATACTTATTTTGTAACTTTTTCTTAATTCCCATTTATTAGCACCTCGCTTTTTAGCTTATTTGGTGTGTCTCTATCCATTTGCGCAAGTACATGATTGTGAAATTATAAGGGTACCTTACTATCAAATACTTTATATAATATATTTATAATAATAGTTTAACTTCTTTTTAAAATTTTAGTGATTTCTCTTTTTATAAATAAATTTTTCCTCTACCTATAATTAGTGATTATATTATTGAAATTAGCATAAATACCACAAAGATAGATGTTAATATAAGTGCTCTAATTATGATTATTTAAAATTTAACTATTAAACAATTGCTAGATTACATATAACCATAGATTAAAATTTGAACGCTGCTTAATTAAAAGTATACTATATAGCACGCAATACTAAAATAGTGGGTGTTTACAAAGATAATTTTAAATTTAAATGTTTATCTTTGCTTTTATAAAAATTTATTTGATTGGCTTGTTAATTATTAACGTTCTTCAATAAGAACTATTGATTGTGAAGTTTAATTCATTAAATCAAAAAGAAAATTTGCTATGTATGTTTCGGCAAATGCTGCTAGAACGACCAATGGTAAAGATATAAATAAGTACATTTTTAATAAATTAAGTATACTGTCTTTAAAAGAGTAGTTATTCTTTTTTTCTTTTTTGAATAGGTTCCTTAATTTTTCTATAATAGCTTTGTTTAGCATGTAGAGTCCACTAACGATGATACAGTAACTCATAACTTCCAAAGTATAATGAGGGATATAAGCTATGAAACTAGTTAGCCCCTTGTGAGTATCAAAATTGATAAAAAAACCAAACATTATTCCAGGTATTATTATTGTTGCTATTAAATTTAAAGTATATAAAAAGGGTATAGGAATCAATGCTAATAAAAACATTTGTAACGGTACATGAAAGCCATTTATTTGAATAAATCCCCAAATTTTTGCCAGTCCTTGCTTTTCGCTCACTATTTTAGATGTTTTATTGCCCAAACTTTTTATAGATTCTTCTGTAGGATGAAACATGTAAGCAAGAAAAATTGTTATCAGTAATAAAGCAGTTGTTATTATAAAAATTTTAAGTGCTCTTTTTAAATAATTATTATTTATAATGTATAACATATGCTGTCCTTTCTGTTCTGCTATTTTGAAATAAGTTAACAGCGAACTTCTTATGGTATTGATAATATCATAGTATACAAATTCTTTATGATGTTAATTGAATTTTTAATAAACTCTATCCCTGTTGTAAAAGACTTAATATATAAATACGGAACTAATTGTTGAAATAGTTTTTAAGAAATGACCATTAATATATAGATTCTATAGGCCAATGGATTTTAAGTTTAGTAGTTACTAATACTCTAAATAATCGTTAATCATTCAATAATTTAGTAGCTAGTTTATTTTCGGTGTATTTTCGTTAACCTTCTTTGAAATCATTTCGATATCTTCTTTATTGATTATCTCAAATCCTGGTTCATCTATAATTTCTAAGAACTCAACTAGAAGATTGTAATCTTCAAAATGTGAAAGTTCTAGTGATTGCCAATAATGATAATAAGCTAAATTATATGCATTATCGATATAATTAAAATGAAAATGAAACACCTTACCTATCATTTCATGATATTCAATAGTGTTAACTTGATTAGCAAGACTTGATAAGTAAAACGCTATATTTTTATCAGAGGTATCATATGACATAAAATATGTTAAAGCTTCATCTATAGCATTGTTTCTTAATATATTTTGAAGTTCATTTGGTAATAATTTTAATAAAATATTAATACTGTTCATTTATCGAACCACCCCTTCGAGTCATATACTCAATCCATTTTTAAGATGTAACTGGTTTATAAGATAAAAGATACCAAAGGTTTACAAAATAAACTATATAAATTTAATGTTTTTTGAGTATCGATTATATTAGGAGTTCTAAGGGTTAGAGTTAGTGAATATTTACAATCGGAAGATACCACATATAATTGTTGAGAAACACTTATATAAGTACGTGCTATTAATAAATAAATTTTTGACGTAGTTAAATCATTTTAATATCCAAACTATAAGCTAATTAGACTTAAAATAAAAATTTGCATTTTAGTACACCTAGGTGTACTATTTTGTTTGAGGAGGTCAATAATGGACTCAAATAAATATGAACAATTTAATAAATTACATTTAGCTTATATAGAAATAAGTAAAAGTATAAATGAAGTGTTAGAAGAACAAGGTATCAATATTTCTAGAGAACAGCTTGGTGTATTTAAATTATTGATACAACATAAGCAACTCACATTAAAAGAAATTGCTGCAAAACAAGGTGTTTTCAAGACAGCTATTTCAAAAAGAGTTAAAAAATTAGAAGAACACGGTTATATTAAAAGAATTTCATCAAATGATAAAAGAGAAAAACTGATAGTTTTAACAAGTAAAGGTCTGAAATTTTATGAAAACAGGCAACTATTACTATATGAAGGTATGGAAAAAAAATTAAATATTTGTGAAGACGATTTAGTAACTTTGACAGAAAGTATTCAAAAAATAAATGGAATTTTAAATTGATAGGATAGATATATAATGAATAGAGAAATAAAAGTACACATTTTACACACAGGTTCAGTTATTGTAGATGAAGCTTTACCATTTGGTTATTCAACGAATAGACCATTAGCTTGGACTGGTTTGTTCCGTTCTAAAAAACATCAAATAGAATTACCAGTATCGGTATATTTAATTGAACACCCTAAAGGACTAGTTTTAATTGATACAGGTTGGCATATAGACAATAGAACAAAACAAATCAGAAATTTACTGTTCCAATATCCGGTTAATAAAGCAAAATTGCCTAAAGGGCAAGCGGTCCATGAACAACTTGCATCTCTAGGATATCAACCAAGTGACATTGATTATGTATTAATGAGTCACATGCACTGTGATCACGCTGATGGTTTGAAATTAGTTAAAGAGGCTAAAAATATTTTATTAAGCGAAGAAGAATACAAAGCTATTAAAAAAGATAAAATGCATTATTTATCTCATGAATGGAAAACGGTAAATTTAAATACATTTAAATTTCTCAATACTAACATTGGACCAAAAGGGAAATCTTTTGATTTATTCGGAGATGGAACGATACAAATGATATGGGTGCCCGGACATAGTAAGGGATTAGCTTCAACAATAGTAAAAAATACTAATAGTGATAAGTTTTTATTACTAGCTTCTGATGTGGGATATGCAGCTAAGTCTTGGAAAGAAAATGTTATTCCAGGTGTAGTGGTCAATAAATCCGATGCTATACAATCATTAGAATGGGTAAAGAAAATGGCTTCAGACAAAAATTGTATAGAAGCAATAGCTAATCATGATCCTAACGTTATTCCACATGTAGTAACTATAAATGACGGTTTATAATACTTATTTATAGATTTTATATCTAATAACATACTTGTATTACCTTAATTATGTGCATGCACATTTTCTTACAGGGTATAAAAATCATATAAAGCTCAAAGATAGGGGTAATACTTATGGGAAATGTAAGAGGTATTAATCACGTAGGTTTAACAGTACCAAATATTGATGAAGCGACACGATTTTTCAAAGAAGCATTTGGTGCTAAAATTGCGTATGATGGATTAAGTTATGATGATGAACCTAGAGAAGGGGCAGAAGTTGAAAGACAGTTAGGCCTCTCGAAAGGTGCTAAAATTGTTAAACAGCGCATGATTGTGATTGGCAATGGTCCCAATATAGAAATGTTTGAAATAGAAAGTAGTAATCAAGCTGATCCATTGGAATTAGAAGATTTAGGATATAACCATATTTCACTATTTGTAGATGATATGGATCAAGCAATTAAAGATGCCGAAAGTGCTGGAGCAAAGCCGTTATCAGAAAAACATGGGAATTCTAGATATGAAGATAGTAAGGGTAGCAGTAGCGTTTATGTGGAATCACTGTGGTGTAGTTTGATTGAACTACAGGCGATACCAAATGGTTATTATTATCCTGAAGATAGCGAGAGCACAGTCTTTATTCCAGATGAAACGAAATAATTTTGAATAATAAAACCCCTCGAGCAAAAGCTTGAGGGGCAATTTATTGTAGTAACACTACGCATTATTAAACTACAAAGTAATTGTATAAGTTTTAAAGCGATAATACTGTTGGACTAAAAGGTGAAAAATGAGGATTAATATAGAAGATATTACATTTCGTGGAATGATATAGAAGCAATTTAAGTATTATCAAAAGGGCATATTACTTATAAGTTTACAGATATTCTCTTAGAAGAATTCATATAATACGTTGTGTTCAAGCTTCACCTCATTTCATGATATTTTGATGATGCAAACAATTTGCGAATTATCTAGTGTGACGCAAATTGTATCTTTTCTCTCTATTGGTTTAATTTTACTACATAATAGAAAATAAAAACTTTCTAAAATTTACTAAATAGCAATTATTTTTTAATTTTTTCAAAATTTAAGTCAGTTTTTATATTAAAAGCTTCAACTCGAATGGATTTTTAACGGAGTTAATTTTATGAGAGAACTATATTTAATTTGAAAATATGATATATTTTACACAATGATATTTATTGCGTGGGGAGAGATTGTTATGAAAAAATTCAATTTAGTAGTAGCGCTACTTCTATCATCTGCACTGTTGGTGAGTTGCGGCAGTGGACATTCTCAAAGCGAGAATAACCAACATGGTGAAAAAAGTAGTAACTCAAAAAGTGAACATCATGATAATAAACATAAGCACAATTCAGCTAATCAAGAAAATAAAGAAAGTAACAAAACTCATGATGATCAAGACAATAATAAAACAGCTAAAACGAATAAAAGTCATCTATCTCAGTACAATTCAGAACAAATTGAATATGCTCGTGTTTGGAATCAACTAGGTCCATTGAAAAATAATATGAAAGGTATGGACGAACTTGATGTAACTAAGATATCTAAAGGGACAAAAGTGAATCCACAAGTAAAAAATAGTGCGGTGTACCCAGAAAATGTTGTGAAATTATCTGCACCAATGAAAGCCGGTGGTTCTATTACGTATAGTAGTAATGGAGATGGCACTATTAATGTATATAAAAATGTTCCGTACAATTGGGTAGATACTTCGCAAAGTGATAGTGGTAAAACAGAACAAGCTACTAAAGATGCGATTTCTAAAAATATTCAAACTGTTAAAATTAAGCCAACTGACAATGAACAAATAGCGCAATTAGCAAGTAAATTAAAATATCAACAATAGTAGTTCAAAATTATGACTTATAAAAAAGCATGATACATAACGACAATAATAGTCTTATGTACCATGCTTTTTATAGCGCTTTTATTAAGTTGTACCATTCAACACCACCATGGGTTGAATCTGAGATGCCATAATTTGTATAACCATACCCTTCATAAAATGAAATTAATGAAGCTCTACATGTTAAAGTTACACCATTTCTATTGTGCTTTTTTGCTAGGTTTTCAAAGCGTTGTAACAATTGACCTGCTAAACCTTGACCTCTATATTCTTTTGCGACAACGATACCTAATATAGATAAAAAACCACCTTCAGTTGGATTAGGTTGTATAGTTTCGAATAAGTCATCCGTAATATACATTTTACTAACGACTGGACCGTTAATATAACCGGCAACTTTTTCCTTATCTAATGCCACGATAAAAGTGTCATTAATATTATGTATTCTATCAATAAGTGCATCTTTAGTAGCTGCTTCAGCTGTTGTAAAACCTGCGTTTTCAATTGCTAATATTTGGTTTAAGTCAGCTATTTTAGCATTTCTGAATTCAAACATGTCATTACTCCTTTCAATATTTAAAGAAGAACTATATTAAAGTTAATATATTTAATATACGCTGATTTGCTTTATGAAGACAATAAAAAAGGAAATGAAATTAATCATTTCCTTAGTGAATGTATTTATTTAACTCGTTGCCAAACTAGTTTTTGGTTAGGAACATTTCCATTAACGATACTTAAAGTATCACCTTCAAGTTTGAATAAGCGAGGTTGTGTATCACCTAACCATGTTGGATTCATGCTTACGTCCATTGTGTGATATACGGTAGCATTTTCTTCATCTAATTCAAATCTTCCTGAATAAGCTAAATAACCATGAGCTGCTTTTGCCATTTCTTCTGTAGTGCCTGTGTGGATGTCTCCAGAAGCATAAGCTGGACGTCCTTGTTGCATTAGCTGTGCAGACATATAGCCGTCGGGGTTATACATTATAAATCCAGTCGCATCTTCGCCTAATGGATAGAAAATATTACCTTGTTCATCTTCATCTTGATATTTAATAAGTTTCCAAGTACCAATTAATTTGTCTTTTAAATTAGTCATTATAATCTCTCCTTTTAATTAATATTTACGCGTTTGATCCACCTGAAACACTAATAGTTTCACCTGTGATAGCTGACGATTTATCAGAAGCTAAAAAGACGATAGTATCTGCGATTTCACTAGGTTCTAATAAACGGTTCATTGGCATTTTACCTGTAATATTTTTTTCCATTGCTTCTTGTTCAGTGATACCGTCTTGTTCAGCTAAGTTTGCTAATTGGTTTTCGATTAGTTTAGTGCGTACAGGTCCAGGGAGTACTGCATTTGAAGTAATACCATAATCTACAGTTTCTAATGCTACTGTTTTAGCAAAGCCAATTTGAGCAAATTTTGAAGCGACATATGCAGATTTAAATGGGTCTGCCATTTCGCCATGTGCTGAGGAAACAGTTATAATACGTCCTTGATGCTGTTGTTTCATGCTTGGAAGGACATGTTTAGTCATTAAAAATGTTCCAGTTTGGATAACATTAATGACTTGATTCCATTTTTCTAAAGGGAAGTCTTCTACTTTAGATATATATTGAATTCCCGCATTATTAACTAATACATCGATACTGCCATATTGAGATATAATGTCGTCTATAGCTTCTTTAATATTATCTTCGTTAGTTACGTTAACTTCATATGCAACACCATTATTTAAGGCATTTGCTGCTTCTTGTGCTTTATCAAGATTCATATCAAAAATAAATACGCGATCACCTTCAATATCAAATGCTTGTGCTGCTGCATAACCTATACCTTGAGCTGCTCCAGTAATAATTACGTTTCTCATAATAAATTCCTCCTAAAATTAAATAAATAATGCGATTAAAATAACTACAATAAGTGCTAGTAAATTTGCGCCGGTATTTGTAATAAATAGATATTTAAAACCATTTTTATGATTCAAACCTGTAAGTGCAAAGAAAGTTAATACAACGCCTGTATGTGGCATAACAGTGAATATTGATGAAGACATCGTCGCTATTCTATGAATAAGTTCCGGGTCGACTCCCATTTCTAAATACTGTTTACCGAAAGCACCTAATACAATTCCTAAAGAACCAGAAGCGGAACCTGTGATAATACCAAATAATGCAGAAGCAACGGCGATACTTATTAAAGGACTACCCGGTATATTTAAAATAAAGTGCTTAATTAATTTGAAGCCTGGTGCAATTGTTATTACGGTACCAAAAGCTACAGTGGAAGCTGTTAAAAATATTGGTATAATCGCATTGGTAGCTCCTTCGTTAATAACTTTTTGTTGTTTTGGAATATAATTTTTAAATATTATTGCTGATAAAATAATAGAAATAGCTAAACCAATAAGAATAATGTTTCCTATATTTAAAATACTACCGGTAATAATAATAACGATAAGAAAAAAGATAGGTAGTATACTTTGTAAAAATGACGGAATGGGTCTTGATGCTTGTTCGTCGGTTATGTCCAAATGATAGTCTTTGAAAGTTTCGCCATTGGCAATACTTTTATTCAATGCATGTTTCATATACCAGAGGCCAAATATTGTTGCTACTATTGCGCCGATAATACCTAACCATGGTGAAGCGGTTAATGTCGTCCCTAAATATTTAGTAGGTACAACATTTTGCACGGAAGGCGTAGCAGGTAACATCGTCATTGTAAATGTCCCTAACCCTAAGAAAATGGGTATGCCAATTAAATTCCAAGCTATATTTAACTTTTCGAATAATGGTTTGGCTAATGGAACTAATACGAAAACTACTACAAACAAACTAACGCCACCGTAAGTTAAAATTGCAGTAATAATAAATAATGCAACAAGTATTGAATATGGATTATTACTACCCACTTTAGAAATTATTTTTTCGGCAATACTCTGTGCCGCACCACTCGCGTCCATATACTTTGCCAGTAATGCACCTAATAAAAAGACTGCAAAAAAGTTAATAATAAAATCTGTTAAGCCTGTCATATATGAATGTTTTGCACCAATTAGTAAATCGAAAAATGGTAATTGGTTAGTTAGAATGACAATAATTGAGGCGATTGGTCCTATTATTAATATGGAAAATCCTCTCATAGCCATGTAAATAATAAATATGATGGCAATTAATATGCCGATTGAATAGAAAATATCCATTTTACACTTCCTTACAATTAAAATATTGTTAGACAAAGCGTTTAAATATTAATATTTTGTGTTATGTCTAATCTTATTGTCTACCTTTAAACCGGTTGTGTAAAAGACGTTTTACGCTATAATTACTATAACTTAATTGTTATAGTTAATGAGTAGAAGGAGTGTAACGATGACTAAAATGAATGGGGCAAGCTATTTAGCAGCAATCAAACAGTATGGCAATATTTCTCATGCGGCAAAGGCATTATATATATCCCAACCTTATTTGAGTAAGTTTATTAAAGAACTTGAACAAGATATAGGTGTAATTTTAGTGAATAGAAATACGAGTCCCTTAACTTTAACTTACGCTGGTGAAAGATATTTACATTATATGAAGCAAATAGCTGATATTTATAAAAACATGGAGAATGAAATACAAACATTATCTAATTTGAAAAAGGGACAACTGTATATCGGTGTAAATCCAATATTAGCAACGCATACGTTATATAATATTTTGCCGGAATTTACTAAAAGATATCCAGGAGTAGAAATAAAATTAATAGAAGAATCTGCACATCGTATAGAACAATTATTGATAGATAACAAGGTAGATATCGCATTGACAATTTTGCCACTATATCAAGACAATATAGCATATGATGTTTTATATACTGAAAAGATTTATATGGCATTACCGCCAAACCACTCATTAACATATAAATCTGACGCAGACTTACTTGATTCAATAACTATATTTGAATATTTAAACAATGCCAAATTTATTTTGCTAAAACCAGAGATGGCATTGCGTAAAGTTACAGATCAAATACTAAAAGACTATGATGTTAAACCTAATATCACAATGGAAACATTAAGTGTGGAAAATGCCTTGAAGCTTTCAAATGAAGGTTTAGGTATTACGTTTGTGCCTGAAAGTGTAAAAAATAAAAATGAGCACAATAACTGTAAATTTATAGCATTAGATTCTTTTAAATACTATAACCAAGTAGTTATTGCTTATGGAAAAGACGACAAAACGCAATTGTCTGAAGCGGCTAAAGCATTATTAAGCATGGCTCAAAACAACTATAACCAATAGATGGTTTTCCAACTTAAATTGAACTAATTGTACGCATATGATTAAATTAATGAATTAGAGTCCTATAAAAAATAATGAAGGTGACGACAATGAAATCATACGCAAAAATTACAGCGCAAGGTGCTTATGTGCCAGAAAAGATTATGACGAACCAAGATTTTGAAAAATTAGTAGAGACTTCAGATGAATGGATACAGCAACGAACTGGAATAATTGAACGCAGAATTACTGCACAAAACGAGTATACGAGCGATATAAGTTATCAAGCAGTATTAGATTTACAACAAAAATATAATGTTGAGTTAAGTGACGTTGATATGATTATTAATGCGACTTTGACGCCAGATTACAAAACACCTAGTGTGGCGTCATATGTTCAGGCTAGATTAGGAATTAAAAATGCAGGTGCATTAGATATTAATGCAGCATGTGCCGGTTTTGCTTATGGTCTTAATTTAGCAAATGGTTTAATTACTTCAGGTCAAAATAAAAAAATATTAGTAATCGGTGCAGAAACATTATCAAAAATTACAGATTATGAGGATAGGAGTACATGTATATTGTTTGGTGATGGTGCAGGTGCCTTTTTAGTGGAATATAGTGAAACTGATGCTAGCTTTATAGCAAGTACATCAGGATCTGATGGCGACAAAGGCCATAATTTATATTGCAGTGAACTATCTCAAGAAATGTTTGGCGAACAATTGGAAAACGAAGGCAACATTGTTCAAAACGGTCGTGGGGTATATAAATGGGCAGTTGGAAATGTCCCTCATATCATTAATGAAACAATTGATAAGAGTGATTATGACAAGGAAGATATCGATTGGTTTGTGCCACATAGTGCAAATGCACGAATGGTCGAGTCAATTTGTGATAAGTCTAATATCGCTAAAGAAAAGGCACTCATGAGTTTAGCATATTATGGCAATACATCATCGGCTACGATACCACTTGCTATTGATTTAGCTATTCAAGAAAATAAAATTAATAAAGGTGATAAATTATTGCTTGTCGGTTTCGGTGGTGGACTCGCTTACGCTTCGACTTTGATTAAATGGACCTTATAAAATTATATTTTCCTAAGTAATATTGTAATTTAGTGAAAACTAGAGTGACGCGTTTTCTAAATTCAGTGCTTAAAAATTTTAAATAAAATGTGTTTTATACAATGTATAATGGGAAAATTACACGTAAGGAGGTTGATTGTTTATGAAATTCAAAAGACTAACTGCAGTAGCGTTGTCCGGTGCTTTACTTGCTGGTTTTAGTGGAGGCGCAGGTGCACAGACTGCAAATGCTAAAAGTAAAGATACAATTAAGGTGAGCCAAATTAAGACGTCACCAAAACAAGCTGTTAAAAAAGCTAAAAGTGTATATGGTGGCCAAAAAGTTAAAGAAATAGCTTTCGAGAAGAGTCACGGCAAATGGGCTTATAAAATTGCACAACAGAAAAAAGGTAAAGAATCAGAAGTTATTGTCGCCAACAAGTCTAACAAAGTTTTAAGTAAAGAAACTGAAAAAGAAGATCACATCGATAAAAGTGAAAACTTTAAATATAGCGATGCAATAAGCTATAAAAAAGCACTTAAAAAAGGACAAAACAAATTTAATGGCGATGTAAGTGAATGGTCATTATCTAAAGATAAAGGTAAATTAGTTTACGACATGGACTTGAAAAAAGGTAAAACTACACACGAAATATCTATTAATGCCAAAAATGGTAAAGTCCTAAGTAACGAAAAAGATGACTAATTAGTGTGATTAAGCACTAATTTTATTAAACAATTAGAAAAGCGGACCCGTTTCATCGGGCCCGCTTTTTTATACACATATGATGCTTCAATAAAAAATGAATAGAGACAATAATTTTAACTAATTTACATATTTAGGATTCGCACCGTATTTGTTTGAATATTCGTTACCTCTCGTACAACATACTGCAAGAGAGAAAATACATAGTATTAAAAATGCGGCTACAATAACAATGATAATAATAGAAATTGTAATGTTAAGTGCATTGTTAAAGTTCAAATCAAATTTAAAGTTTGATTTTGGAATTACGTCACTAATATCATCTAAAATCATAAATATGTATAAGATCATAGGTATTTTCATTGTCATACCGGTATCGTGAAATCTTCTTACCATAACGGTAAAACTAGGTATGTAGTTTGCAATTGAAAAAATAATTCCGATAGTATATGACAAGCCTTTTGGAATAGGTAAAAACGAATTAAGTATACCCGCAATAATCGTAATAATTATATTGACTAATACAGGATACCAAAATTCCTTACGTCGGGATCTGCCATGAATTTTAAAAGCGTTAAGCCAATACAATTTGTAGTAATGCAACATATAAAATCCACCTTATTTTTTAAATATTTTATATTGTGTTAAATAATAATACATTTACACTAATATATCAAATCATTATAAATTATAAGTAAAGTTATTAATAGTTTATAACAATGTTTCGTATGAAACATTTAAAAAAACCACACACCTCAATATAGGCGTGTGGATTTAATTTATTTACGGACTGTTTGTTTTTTATCATTTTTAATGAATAACGTACAAATAAAGCCAATGATCAATAAGATAGTCGTAAAGATAAATGCTGCATCTATACCTTGTACTGTAGCATGTTGATTCATAACTGTTTTGCCTTCAGTCATAGCATGTTGAGCGGCATAGCTTTTTCTTACAATGGCTAAGATAGTTATCATAACAGCTGTGCCTATCGCACCTGCCATTATACGTAAAAAGTTCATAATTGCCGTACCATGAGAAATGTTTTCTGAATTTAGTGCATTAACGCCTTTAGTATTTAATGGCATGATGATTAAAGCTACTGAAAACATTCTTATTGCATATATAACAACTACATACCAATAAGGCGTATTTGAAGATAAGAAGCAATGCAATATAGTCATAATTATTAATATTATAAAGCCGGGAATGGCTAATACTTTCAAACCATATTTATCATAAATTTTACCCGTATAAACTGACATAAATGCGTTAACAACTGCACCAGGTAAGATAACGAAACCTGAAAGAATTGCAGATAGTCCTAAACTAGATTGAATGTATATAGGAATTAATAACGCTGGTCCAACGATACCAATAAATAGAATCATTGAACTTACTGAAGATAATGCAAAAGTTCTATTTGCGAATACTTTCAAATTTAATAGTGGGTTATCGATTTTAATTTGTCTTGTAACAAAGATCGCAACAATGATTAACCCGATAATTAGTGAAATGATAACGATAGGTGAATTGAATCCTAAGTTACCCGCACTACTAAATGCATATAACATAAGGCCGAAACCTAGTGTTGAATAGATAACAGATGTTTTATCTAGTTCTGTATGTTTAGTCGTGTTGTTACTTTCTACAAAGATAATACCTATAATAAATGCGATGATAGCTATTGTTGCTACAACGATAAATGGTGCTCTCCAACTGAATGTATCAATAAGAAATCCAGTTAGTGTTGGACCAATTGCCGGCGCTGTTTGTGCAACAATCCCTGTAAGTCCCATCGCGAAACCACGTTTCTCGGAAGGGAATAAAGTAAATACTGTGAATTGCATTAGTGGCAGTAATAAACCTGCGCCAATAGCTTGAATAACTCTGGCTACCATCAGTAAGCTAAAGGTAGGAGAGAATGCTGCTAAGATAGAGCCCACTAAAAAGGCGCTCATCGAGAAAATATATAATGGACGTGTATGGAACCGGTCCATTAAGAATGCAGTTAGAGGAATCATAATTCCGTTAACTAACATGAACCCTGTGATAAGCCACTGAGCCGTTGTTTCATCAATTTTTAAACCGGTTGTAATGGCTGGTAAAGCAGTGTTAAGTAATGTTTGGTTAAGCATTGCAACGAAAGCACTGCTGAGCATTACAAAAATAATCGTATTTCTTTTTTTAGTCGATATCATTTCAGACGACATATACATTACCTCTTTTCTAAAACTTCACAATTACAAATTTTAACGCTTTTTAGTTAGCAAAGCAAACCTGTTGGTTTTGAAAAATAATATAAAAATTATTAGAAATTTTAAAACATTTAAAATGGTGGTTAGCAAAAGAGAAATAAAAGTCTAAAATAGAGTGTATATAATTTGAAAAAATACTGTTGAATCACACAAAAGGAATTGTAGAGAAATTTAAAATGAAAATGTAATTTACATATAAATAGGAGGAAGTAATATGGACGAGTCAGCTAAAATAACTAAAAATTGGGCCATCGTCTTTGCGGTTGTTTTTGTAGCATCGACGTTACGTGCGCCTTTGACTGCTGTCGGCCCAGTCATTGATCACATTAAAGATGCCATGCATATTAATAATAGTGTTGCAGGTATTTTAACAACTATACCATTACTCGTATTTGCCATAGTTTCTCCTTTGGTATCAAAAGTGGTTGATAAGTTAACGATGTCGCGAACGATTGTATACAGTACGCTATTGTTAATAATAGCGCTTGTCATAAGAGTGTTAGGAGATTTCAATTTATTTATTATTGGGACGGTATTGCTAGGTGTAGCGATTGCTTTTGGCAATGTCGTATTACCAAGTTACGTCAAATGGTCATTTCCAGCTCAAATAGGTATTGCGACAGGAATGTATAGTGGAACCATGAATTTCACTGCTGGGATAGGAGGAGGTGCAAGTGTACCATTATCTCAAATATCTCCATTAGGTTTTAGACTTTCATTAGCATTTTGGATCGTATTCGGTGTTATTGCTTTGGTGCTCTGGTTGCCTAACGTGAGTAAAGGAGTCAAAAAAGAGCGGCGAGATCACATCAATCAATCAAACCACCCAGACAGTAATAAAAAAGTTAAAGTACTTAAGTCAAAATTAGCATGGATGATAGCTATGGTAATGGCGTTTCAATCCATGATTTTTTATACAAATGTGGCTTGGATTCCAACTATTTTGATGGATCGCGGTTTAAGCCCGAGTACTGCGGGTTACTTATTTATGTTGAGTCAATTTGCGCAAGTACCTATGACCTTTGTTTTTCCTATACTAGCATCTAAATTAAAAGACCAAAGAATGTTAGTAGTTGTAATTGCACTTTTATTTATTATTGGTTACTGCCTATTCTTTACACGTGCATTAATATTCTTAGTAATAGGTATTCTCATTATAGGATTAGCAATGGGTGCATGTTTCAGTTTGTGTATGACGTTTTTCTCTATTCGAGCACGTTCAAGTAAAGGTAGCATTGCATTATCAGGGTTTGGACAATCTATTGGTTACTTAATTGCTGCAGTTGGGCCATTTTTTGTAGGTTGGTTGCACGATACAACAGGCCATTGGAATTCAGCAATTATAGCCTTGATAACAATGGCAGTACTAGTACTAATATTTGGTTATCCAGCAGCTGAAAATAAATTTATTGAGGATGATCAATAATATACTTATAATTAATTGTCATATATAGATAAATAGTAAGTTTTATAATTAATAACTTGGAGTGACAAATAGAAATGATTAAAGTAAAAGAACCTAATCCAATTTATTTAGAAAATGAAAATGCGCAACACGCAGTATTATTATTACATTCATTTACTGGAACGGTTAGAGACGTTAAATTATTAGCTACTAAGCTAAATAAGGCAGGATATACGTGTTTAGTGCCGGCATATCGAGGACATGGTCTAATGATTTCAGAGTTAATGCAGTATACCATACAAGATTGGTGGCAAGATGCATTGGCTGGTTACCAGCAATTGAAAGAAGAAGGTTATAAAAAAATCACGGTGCTAGGAGTATCTCTTGGCGGATTATTATCTTTAAAACTTGCTGAAGAACAAGAAGTGCATTCAGTCGTCGTTATGTCTACACCATATAAAAAGGGCGATGCAAGTCTAGAAATGCGGCTTAAAAACTATGGTTCACGAATGGGGCAACTACTTGGTTTAGATGAAGATGAGATTAATCGACAAATTGCATTGATTCCTCAATATGAAGCGGGGTTATATGAGTTTAAGCGTATGGTTGACGATATTATGTCTAATGTTAAACATATAGACGTTCCTATTGCGATTAAGTATGGTAAAGAAGATGAACTTTCATACGAGAAAAGTGCCAATTATATTTATAATCAAATTGAGCATTCTAAAAAATCAATTAAAGGTTATGATTTATGTCATCATTTGATGACGCAAGGGAAAGGTAAAGAAGCGGTTGAAGAAGACACATTAGCTTTTTTAACACAGTTTAATTAAAGAGAATTAAATGATGACAAGCATAGTGAATATCCACTATGCTTTTTTTATGGTACCAACAAAATTTCCTGCTATTTTTTACTTATTTTAGTGCTACATTTTACTACTTTCCGAATTCTCCTTCTAAATGAAAATCATAGGAATATAATAACTTAAGAAAATAATTTTTTAGCATAGAGAGGAGATTTAGATGCCACTATGAAGCGATATTTTAATGATCTAAGTAAAAAAAATCAAAAAAATTATTCATTAAGAAAGTATAAAGTAGGCGTTATTTCAGCACTTGTTTCTTCAATATTTATATTTGGACTATACAATGATACGACTAAAGCTGCTGAAGTAGAAAATAGACAATTCAACTCAACAAATGGTGCAGCGGGTCACAATTATTACTCGACTTTAAATCCGGTACTCACGAATTCTTTGAATGCTGGTAGCGCTAATGGACCACAATATAACTATTATGGTCGTAACACAGGAGCCAATTATTTTGGTGCATTAAACCCAATCAATACGACATCACTGGATTCTGGACGTTCAAACTCGCTCAGTTTGCCTTCACGATCTGCTAATAGTAGTTCGACAAATAATCAATCCATTCCAGCTAACGTTCAGGGACAATCAAGTAATCAAAACGGTTCGCTTTCACCTGAAGATCAATTGAAATCTAGTGTGGGGAACGTATTAGGCAAAGATGCAGTAAGTGTAGATCAATATGGAACAGTGACTTTATCAGATGGGACACAAGTGCCATCTTTAGGTGGTTTTACAGGTTCACAAGGTAACCAGCCAGTTATTCAACCAGTTAGAAATAATAATCCATTTGGTGCACCTATTAGTTTTAATTCACCATTTGGAGGTAATTTGGCTGGGAGACATTTAGACTTGTCAAGTTGGTTATTACCATCAATACAACCACAAAATAATCCTTCAACTACCCAGGGTAATCAATTGGGATCAGCAGTTGCAGGTGCACTAGGTAAAAATGTAACTAATGTAGATCAATATGGAACTGTAACTTTATCAGACGGGACACAAGTACCATCTTTAAGTGGATTCCAAAACACTCCACCACAGCAAAGCAACAATAATGCAACAACACAGCAGAATAATAATTCTCCAACTGTGCCATCAGCACCATCAGCACCATCAGCTCCTAAACCACCTTCACCATTTGGTTCTCCTTATGGTAGTAGTAATGGAGCATTAGACCCAAGTTTAGCAAATTGGATTTTACCAGCACGTCCAAAAAGCGATTCTGTAGCAAATTCAAATCCACAAAATAATAACTCAGTTGCATCAAATAATAGTGTGTCACCAAATAACCAAACGCCACCTTCAGCAGCAGGTTCACCAGCTAATAATAATGCCTCAAGTAGTAATGGGAATTTAGCGGCATTCTCTGCGCCAGTTCAAGGAGCTGTGGGAGCACAAGCATCAAACGGAGCAGTGTCAGATGCAACTAATAATTCAAATCAGAATGTGGCATTTGAAGAAGAAACAGTAGATTTAACAAAGCTAGGACCAGAGTGGGATGACGTAGTTCGCCAATTTGAAGAAGATAAGGTGCCAGAAGTAACAGAAGAGACGGTAGACTTAACGAATCTAGAAGCAAAATGGGATGACGTAGTTCGACAACTAGAAGAAGATAAGGTGCCAGAAGTAGCAGAAGAGACGGTGAATTTAACAAACTTAGGACCAGAGTGGGATGATGTAGTTCGACAACTAGAAGAAGATAAGGTGCCAGAAGTAGCAGAAGAAACAGTGGACTTAACGAATCTAGAAGCAAAATGGGATGACGTAGTTCGACAACTAGAAGAAGATAAGGTACCGGAAAGAATTGAGGAGACAGTAGATTTAACAAATCTAGAGGCGAGATGGGACGATGTGGTCCGTCAGCTAGAAGAAGATAAAGTACCTGAAATAGCAGAAGAAACGGTGGACCTAACAAATCTAGAAGCAAAATGGGATGATGTGGTTCGTCAATTAGAAGAAGACAAAGTGCCAGAAAGAACGGAAGAAACAATTGATTTAACTAAGTTAGGAACTGAATGGGATGGCGTCGTTAAAGATTTAGAAGCACAAAAACCAGCACCACAATCTCAAGGAGAGACAATCGATTTAACAAACTTAGGTGCAGAATGGGATGATGTAGTGCGTCAACTCGAAGAAGATAAAGTGCCTGAAAGAACAGAAGAAACAATTGATTTAACAAATCTAGAAGCGAGATGGGACGATGTAGTCCGACAACTCGAAGAAGGTAAAGTGCCTGAAAGAACGGAAGAAACGATTGATTTAACTAAGTTAGGAACTGAATGGGACGGTGTCGTTAAAGATTTAGAAGCACAAAAAGCAGCGCCTCAATCTCAAGGAGAGACAATTGACTTAACAAACTTAGGCCCAGAGTGGGATGACGTCACACGACAGTTAGAAGAAGATAAGGTACCGGAGAGAACTGAGGAGACAGTAGACTTAACAAATTTAGATGCAAAATGGGATGACGTGGTTCGTCAATTAGAAGAAGACAAAGTGCCTGAAAGAACGGAAGAAACGATTGATTTAACTAAGTTAGGAACCGAGTGGGACGGTATCGTTAAAGATTTAGAAGCACAAAAAGCAGCAACAGAAACTAATGAAGAAACAATCGATCTTACAGATTTAGGCCCAGAATGGGATGATGTAGTACATCAACTTGAGGAAGACAAAGTTCCAGAAAGAACGGAAGAAACAATTGATTTAACAAATTTAGAAGCGAGATGGGACGATGTAGTCCGACAACTCGAAGAAGGTAAAGTGCCAGAAAGAACAGAAGAAACAATAGACTTAACTAAGCTAGGTCAAGAGTGGGACGGTGTTGTTAAAGATTTAGAAGCACAAAAAGCAGCGCCTCAATCTCAAGGAGAGACAATTGACTTAACAAACTTAGGCCCAGAGTGGGATGACGTAGTGCGTCAACTTGAGGAAAACAAAGTGCCTGAAAGAACGGAAGAAACGATTGATTTAACAAACTTAGGTGCAGAATGGGATGATGTAGTCCGACAACTCGAAGAAGGTAAAGTACCTGAAAGAACAGAAGAAACAATAGACTTAACTAAGTTAGGAACTGAATGGGATGGCGTCGTTAAAGATTTAGAAGTACAAAAAGCAGCACCACAATCTCAAGAAGAGACAATCGATTTAACAAATTTAGGCCCAGAATGGGACGATGTAGTACGTCAACTTGAGGAAGATAAGGTACCTGAAAGAACGGAAGAAACGATTGATTTAACTAAGTTAGGCTCTGAGTGGGACGGTGTCGTTAAAGATCTAGAATCACAAAAAGCAGCACCACAATCTCAAGAAGAGACAATCGATTTAACAAATTTAGGCCCAGAATGGGATGATGTGGTTCGACAACTCGAAGAAGATAAGATACCTGAAAGAACAGAAGAAACAATCGATCTTACAGATTTAGGCTCAGAATGGGATGACGTAGTGCGCCAATTAGAAGAAGATAAAGTTCCAGAAAGAACGGAAGAAACGATAGACTTAACGAAACTAGGTCAAGAGTGGGACGGTGTCGTTAAAGATCTAGAAGCACAAAAAGCAGCACCAAAAACTAATGAAGAAACAATCGATTTAACAGACTTAGGCCCAGAATGGGATGACGTAGTGCGTCAACTTGAGGAAGATAAGGTACCAGAAAGAACAGAAGAAACAATCGATCTTATAGATTTAGGTGCAGAATGGGATGACGTAGTGCGTCAACTCGAAGAAGATAAAGTTCCAGAAAGAACGGAAGAAACAATAGACTTAACAGACTTAGGTCCAGAATGGGATGATGTAGTACGTCAACTTGAGGAAGACAAAGTGCCAGAAAGAACAGAAGAAACAATCGATCTTACAGATTTAGGTGAAGAATGGGATGACGTAGTGCGTCAACTTGAGGAAGACAAAGTTCCAGAAAGAACGGAAGAAACTATTGACTTAACGAAACTAGGACCAGAGTGGGATGGAGTAATTGCAGACTTAGACAGACAAAATCAGAAACCAAAAGGTAATAATTCACAACAATCAAAACCTAATGATCAAATGGGTCCTAAGAAAGATGATAATTTAAATAATGGAAATATAAATAAACCAGGTTTAAATATTCCTCAAAATGGTAATAATATGGGTTCTCAGCAGCCAAAACATGATGACAAAAAATTAGATAACGGTTCATCTAAAATGACGGACATGAAATCAAATAATAATTCATCGAAAGATATTAAAAATAAAGCAGGTGAAATGCGAGACAATCAATCACCTAAAATGAATGATAAATCAATATCAAAAGCTAATAATTTATCAGGAAAACAATTAATGAATGGTGACTCCTCAAATAGTAAAAATGGTATGAACAATTCATCTAGTACTGGAACAGTTCAAAAAGCAATGAATAATTCTAATGCAAAGAACAACATGCAATCAAGTAATGTTAAAGTATCTAGTTCAGATAGTAAAGCAGTTAAATCTTCCAAACAAACGAGTGCTGTTACAAAAGCTAAACAAGTTAAAAGTGCTAAACAGATGATAAAACAGAAATCTACTAATAGCAAAAAATTACCTAACACAGGAGCGAATGATTCGATTAATGCTCCAATATTAGGCGCAACACTTTCTTTATTAGATACTCTTACATTAGTATCTAGACGTAAGAAACAGCAAGATTAAAATTAAAAGGAGGACGGACAACTATCTTATTTGTATAAGAAGGTTTTGTAACCCGTTCTGGCAAGGACGACTATAGTTGTAAAAGCTTTATGCAAGCGCGTTTTCAATTCAGTCAACTACCGCCAATTTGAAAATAGAGTCTGGGAACTTTGTGTCCCAGACTCTATTTGCGTTTATGATAACTAATAGAATAAATTATTAACAGCAAATTTTTAATTATTTAACCCAAAAAGTCTTATAATTTTGTTTTTCTGAAATTTTAAAATCTATGATTTTTTCTAGTAGATCATAGTCTATTGCTTGTGACCAAAGTATGCGATATAAATTTTTAGTTTGACTATAACCTGCATCTCTAATCTGAACATTAAATTCTTCCATTGCTGTCGCTTCTGGAGTTATCGAAAAATGTTGCTTCGCACTACTAAAACCTATTATAAATGTACCGTTATAAATGAACATTGGTTGATTCCACTTTATTGTTGTTTCAAGGTTTGGATATTTTTTATGTATCCAATTAAATAGTGATTCTAATTTATTTCTATGAGAATTATCTTCGATACTTTTTAAATAATCATTAAATATACTCATATTTAATCACCTCATTTATTTAGTTAGGGAATAGCTTTATATGACATGGCAATAATTAGCTTAGATGATTTTCAGACAAAGCTTCTTGAGCTTTATTCTTAAGAAAGTAATCTATAATTATACCTAATAAAGTTAATATAATACACGGAATAAGCCAAGCCAATTGATAATTAGATAATGGTAAAACGTTATATATAACTTTAGCATATTTACTAAAATTGTAATCCGACATAATTTGTAAAATTGAAATAATTAAAGCTACTATAGTTGGAATAACAAAGGTGAATTTCAAATCATATCTTATAAATATACTTATAAATGATATTAGAACCAACACTATTGAAGTGGGATATATAAACGTTAACAATGGAACTGCAATCTTTAAAATTAAGTCCAAACCTAAAGTAGAGACTAAAAAGCCTAAAAGTGTAAAGGCTAGAACAAAAATTTTATAAGATATTTTTGTGAGTTTTTGTACAGCAAAAGCTGCGCAAGCATTTACTAATCCAATACATGTAGTTAGACATGCAAGGATTACAATTATGCCGAATACCAAATTACCATATGCCCCAAAAACGCGCAGTGTATTATATGTTAATATATCGGTACCATTTTTAAATCCACTATGAGAAGTCGTTGCGCCTAAATATGCTAATGAAAAATAAATTAAGGCTAATAAAATTGCAGAAATAAATCCAGATTTTGCAACTGCAGGTATGAGTTTTTTGCGATCTGTTATGCCATTTAGCTTAAAAGTTTGCACAATGACTACTGAAAATGCTAAAGCTGCAACTAAATCCATAGTGAAGTATCCTTTTAATATTCCACTAACGACAGGTGCGTTTGTATATTCTCCACGAGGACTTCCAATTGAACCCTCTGGATGAATAAATACGAGTATGCATAAAACTAAAATCATAATGATAAGGATAGGCGTCAAGTATTTTCCTAAATTATCAACTATACGATTAGGATATAACGCTACTAAATATACTATTAAGAAAAATAATAAAGAAAAAATGATTAATGTATAGTGATTATGAACAGGCAAAATATTTTGTGTGCCAATTTCATAAGCTACGTTTGCAGCCCTAGGTATTCCATATAAAGCACCAATCGATAAATAAATACATATTGCAAAAATTAGGCCGAATATTGGGTGTACTTTACGACCTACACATTCAACGCCGCCATTCATGTAAGCTACTACAATGACTGTTATATAAGGCATTAAAATACCAGTTATAGCAAACCCACCCATTGCTAACCACATGTTGTGTTGCGCAGTATAGCCTAGCATAGGTGGAAATATTAAATTTCCCGCTCCAAAAAAGAATGAAAAAAGCATTAAACCTGAGATGATAATTATTTTATTCATTGTGATATCTCCAACTATTTTTATAATTAAAGTTTTAGAAAAAGAAATTTCCAAAAAACGAATATAGCATACCATAGTATTGTGCAGAGTACAAAGAATTTTCTGATAACAATGATTTCAACTCATATAAAAAAGACATTACTCAAAAGTAATGTCTTTAATGCTGTATAAGCTTAATAATATTAAGCTGAGCGTTCATTTTTATCAATAGCGTTGTTTGTTCTTGTTACGTTCATATAATAATTGTAAGGTTGTTTACCCATAACAAATCTAAAAATCTTAAATTCTTTTAAAAGTGTGCCTACGCCGATACATATACCTAATACGAGTAGTAATGATATCGCTAAAAAGATTACTGTATGACGCTCGAAAATACTTGTATATTTAAATAATGAATCCAAAATGATTGGATGTAACAAGTAAATAAAGAATGAAAATGCACTTACTATGGCAACGCTATTGTACATAAGTTCATTGAAATGAATGCACACGCCTAATAATAATAAAAACATAAGTACATTAAATACAGTTAAAGTATCTGTAAAGCTTGTGACGTTCCAGTAATCGTGTGGATAGGCAGTTATAAAAACTATATATGCTATAGCAGCTAGTGTTATTACAATGACAATATAATTTTGTAAAAAGGATAATACTGTTTGGTAATGATATCCTATAAATCCTCCTACGAAAAAGTAAAATATCCAGCCAAGAATAAATGTGTTTTCGCTTAATGGATAGTAATGCAAAAATATGTCATGAAATTGTTCATGTGAATTAAAAAAGTATAAAAATGTTTGTTGTACTATAAATGATACGATTAATAAAATCTTACTATTAAACAACTTATGGTTAATTTTATAAATGATATAACTTAAGATGAAAAATTGCATTATTATTAAAATAAAATACCCGTACCATTGTCCTAATACTACATTTTCTAAAAATTGGTGCTTAAAAGAAGAGTCTGTATATAACGCTTCACTGTAACTATAAAATGTTCCCATAATTAAATAGGGTATAAATATATATTTAAATCGCTTAATAAGGTATTGAATGTTTACTTGTTTATAATTGAGCGTCGTTAGTAATTGAGACAACATTATAAAACCGGGCGTTCCAAAAATAATGAAATTACGTAAATAATAGAGAAATTGTAATGATTTTTCATCGAGGTGTTCATGTTCTAATGTTAACTGCGTTAAAAGATGGGTGACAATTATAATCATACATGTAAAAGTTCTGAGATAAACAAGTTCGATCTTATTTTTCTTTATCATGAAAACCATCCCAACGTTTTATTAATTTATTAAATGAATCTTGATTGACGAGTATTCTTGGTAATAAATAATTATTAGTATCTGGTCTAATAGGTTCTTCTTCTAAGGTGAAACCGTATTTTATGCCTGCTTGCTTAACAGCTGGTATACTTGAACGATCCATCTGACCATAAGGGTAAGCAATCGCTTTATTGTTAATGTTGAATGTTTGATGAAGATATTGATTACTGTCTTTGATATCTGCTGTAAGTTGCTTATGAGATGCTGTTAAAAATTTTGGATTATCATGTTTTTGTAAATCATGAAGATTATTTGAATGGGAAGCAAAATCCCATAAACCTGAATTTTTCATCTCTTTAAGTTCATTAATATCGACTAAATTTAAATTATGAAAATCTTTTGAACCAACGTGTTGTGTGATAACAAAACCAGTACTCGGAACTTTATGTTTTTTTAAAATAGGATAAGCATTATCATATATACTCTGATCCATATCATCGAAATTTATCCATACACTACGCTTTGGAAACTTACCTTTTTTCTTATATTTCATAACTTCATTTAGTGTTAAAAATCGAGCGTGATGTTGCTTCAACCATTTTATTTGTGAATCTAGTTGTTTTGAAGAAACACTGTAATTTTTCAATTCTTTACTGTTTGAAAACATTAATAGAAAGTTATTATATAGACTTTCATTTCTCACTCTATGATAATTTAAAGCTAGCAGACTATTGTCACTGTATTCTAATTTCTTTTTTGCATGAGCTACATTGCTATGGGAATAAGCAGCTAATGTGAATACAACGACGAGTAAAAAAGACACAATTAGTTTAATTGTCTTCATTTATTGCTCTCTGCCTTTTTGTTAATAATCATTCGTACGATAAATAATAGAAAAATAAAGATTGTAAAAAACCCCATAGCAATAAGTAAATTAATGATTTCGCTACCTTCAATATTTAGCACAACTCTAACTAATTCTACGGACTCAATATTTAATTTGAAAAGTGTCCCCAAATATACAACGATGACTGTTAAACAATAGACCCAAAAAATTAACGAAATCAATACTAGGACACTTTCACGAAATAGGTTGAGCGTAGATTTTACTGTTGGATATTGCCTCTGTCTGGGCTTGACCATGTCGCGTATCCTCCTTTTTTCCGTTTAATTGCGTTTGGTAATGCAAAGATAACTACAGCGGCGTTAATAAGCCAATACATGACTGGATACCAACTTAAGAAGATTAACCCAAAGATGTTTTTCTTTTCATAACGACTGTCTATAGCTAAAGCAACTGTAAATTGAATAATGTTTATAAAAGTCATAGTAAAAGCTGACAATAAGAATATTGAAAAGCTGTATTCAAAGAAATAGTAATCTAAGAAATTAGCCGACAGTATGATAAAGGCAATGTATATAAGGACTAAATATACCCAAACGATTGAGCATAATTGTTCAATCATTAAAAATATAAGTGCGAAGCGTTTTGATTTCATTGTTGCTAGAAAGTCTCTCAATATAACTTCATGTCCACCTTGAGCCCAACGCACTCTCTGTTTCCACAGACTGCCTAACATTTCCGGCACTAACATCCAACAAAATGCATTCGGTTCATATTTAATTTGAAAATTGTGTAGATGTAATTTCCATGAAACAGCTATATCTTCAGTGATCATATCAGTATCCCAATAACCGACTTTTTCTAATGCGCGTTTATTGAAAAGCGTAAATACACCAGAAACAGTGTTTATAGCTCCACATAGTGATTGGCTACGTTTGATACACCCAATAATGCTTGCGTATTCGATTGTTTGAATTTTACCTAAAATTGAACTCTTATTTCGTATTCTTGGGTTACCAGTTACTGCACCTAAATTTGGATTGTTTTTAAAATTATGGATCATCCAATAGGGTGCATCTTGATCTACGATGGCATCAGCATCTAAACACATTACATAATCATATTTGGCATGTGTAACGCCAGCATTTAGTGCATTTGCCTTACCTCTGTTATTTAACAAGTCTACAAATTTAAAATCATGATCTTTTAACATTTCACGTATAATGTCTGCGGTATTATCCGAACTTCCGTCATTAATTACAATAATCTCTTTATTCTTATATTTTAAAGACAAGACATTATGAAGTGTGTTTTTAATTGTTTCACCTTCGTTATAACAAGCAATTAAGAACGAGATTCCTAATTCATCGTCATAATGCGTTATTTTTTTCGCGTGGCCAAATTCTTTACCCAAATAGTAAATCAAGGAACCGACTATCCAATAAATCGACATAAAAATTGGATAGAATAATAAAAAATTAAAATATTTCATTTACACAACCAACCTTCCGTTCGGTAGTTCCGGAAATCAATATTAGTTGAAACTGTTTATTTTTGCAACTTAAAATTGCTATACTTAAACAGCAACAATTGTCACTTAAATTTAATATCTTGTAATAAAAATTGTTCAAAACATAAAAGAGGTGCTACTGTTTTGAAAAACAAAATTATAGATCATTCAATAACTCTATTTGCTAAAAAAGGCTACTATGGTACGACTTTAGGTGATATTGCAAATCAAGTTAACTTGAAAAAGGCAAGTTTATATCATCATTTTAAAAGTAAAGATCAAATCTTTACCGAGAGTGCACATAAATGTATAAATTATTTACATGATTTTATCGTTAATAATATGCGTCAGAACACGTATTCAAATAGTGCGTTATATCAATTTTTATTTAAATTTATATTCGATGTCGATGATCGTTATATAAGAATGTATGTTCAATTGGCTTTTATACCGCAACAATTTAGTGATGAAATTTATAATAAAATTAAAAGTATTCACAAAATAATTGATGAAGAAATAATTAAGTTTTACCAGCAAAACTATTATTCAATTGATTTTGAAGAATTTCATAATATGATTATGATGTTTTTAGAAAGTTGGTATTTAAGATGTACTTTTATAGAACGCTTTGGAGATTTAGAAGAAAGTAAGAATAAATTTAAAGATGAAGTATATTCAATAATTAATCAGGTAATAAATGAATAATTATATATTTTGTAATAAAACTAAATATTTGTAACAAAAATTACACAAATTTTCATTGCATGCTATTAAGAAAAAATAAAAATTTGACTATTAATAATTATCTTGAGAATATAAAAAGATGTGCGTAATTTAATAAACCTAGTTCTTAATTAAGAACTAGGTTTTTTTGTTTGAATTAATTTGTTTCTATTGAGTTCCATTACGAGACATGGTATATTATTTTCTGCGCTAATTGAACGCTTTAACGCAATAAAGTTAGAAGGATGACGATTATGAAAAATCAATCGCAATGGAAAACATCGACTGGGTTTATTTTAGCCAGTGCAGGTTCTGCTATAGGACTAGGTGCAATGTGGAAATTTCCATACATGGCGGGCGTATATGGTGGCGGCGCCTTTTTACTGATGTTTTTAATATTTACGCTACTCGTAGGGTTACCTCTATTAATTATGGAATTTACAGTTGGTAAAATGGGGAGAACTTATACAACTAAAATATATGAAAAGTTAACAGCACGTAAATGGCTAAATATTATTGGATGGAATGGTAATTTAGCTGTATTTATTTTATTTGCTTTTTATAGTGTCATTGGTGGATGGATTATAATCTATCTTTTTAGAGTGCTCATACAATTAATTAGTTTTAATAGTGCTAGCTTGAATAAAATAAATTTTGATCACATCATTGCTAATCCATGGCTCACTATTCTTGGGCAAGGTGTATTTATTCTATTAACGATGATTATTGTAATGTTAGGTGTTGAGCAGGGACTTGAGAAAGCGTCTAAATTTATGATGCCTTTATTGTTTATTTGTTTAATTGTTATCGTTATTAAATCACTTTCTTTACATGGTGCAATGTCGGGCGTGCGCTATATATTACAGCCTCGATTAGAAGACATATCTATTAAAGGTATATTGTTTGCATTAGGTCAATCATTCTTTACGTTATCTTTAGGTACAACAGGAATGATTACTTACGCAAGTTACGCCTCGAAAGAAATGACGATAAAAACGTCTGCTATATCAATCGTTATAATGAACATTTTTGTATCAGTTTTAGCGGGATTAGCTATTTTCCCTGCCATCTCTGCATTTGGATATAAGCCAACTGAAGGGCCAGGTTTGTTATTCAAAGTGTTGCCAAGTGTTTTTGAACAAATGTCTTTTGGTACGTTTATTTATTTTATATTTTTAATATTATTCTTATTTGCAGCATTGACATCATCAATATCATTGCTTGAACTTAATGTTTCAAATTTCACTAAAAATGATAATACAAAGCGTAAAAAAGTAGCCATAGTAGCAAGCATATTAGTATTCTTGCTTAGTATTCCAGCGACGTTGTCATTTAGCAGCTTAAGTTTTATACACTTTGGAGCAGGAACAATATTTGATAATATGGATTTTCTTGTTTCAAATATTTTAATGCCATTAGGTGCATTAGGAACGACTTTAGTAGTTGGATACTTATTAAAAGTCGATGTCTTAAAACAATTCTTTGGTAATGATAGATTTAAATTCTTTTTACCTTGGTATTTATTAATAAAATTTGTATTACCTATAATTATTATCATCATTTTTATTGCACAATTTTTTTAACAATATAAACTATCTATTTAGCTTTGCAAAGGTAATTTGCAAAGCTTTTTCTTTGTTTTAATTAAATTTAGTGTAATTATATTGTACTTAACCATTGACCATAACAAAAACATATAGTAAAGTTTTAATATATTTTACTCAAGAAAGTTTATTTAACACTTAGTTTTTTTTACGCACACTTGTAAGCGTTAACAAATAAGCGCTTTAATCTATACAGCTTTTGTAATTACATACTTGATAAGATTTTAAGTTTTTGAGTAATACTAGAATCTTAAGGAGGAATGTGAAAGAAATCAAAGATAAGCTATTGAGATAAGTTTTTGGAAAATTCTGGTAAGTTAATTAGGTTGTTTATAGTATCGAAAAATATTAGAAGAGGTGTCCAATATGCGTGAAAATAGACAAAAGTTTAGTATTAGAAAATTTAGTGTAGGTGTATCATCGATCGTTATTGCATCATTATTTTTTATAGGTGCAGGGACTACACATGCAGAGGAAAATGATCAATCACAACAGAGTAATAACTCTGGAATAGTTGATAAGGGTCAAAAAGAGCAAGAGAAAGTTGACCAAGGTCAACAGGAAACTAAGGCTAGTGAAGATCAACAGAACGAACAAGCAAGTGATAGTTCGAAAGATGAGTCAAATGCAACTTCAACTCAAAATCAAACTCAAACTACAGCAACTAAAGATGATAATCAAAATCTTAACGCTGATAAAGATAAAGCAAGTGATGATACAAATACTAAAAATGATGAAGCAGCTCAATCTGAACAACAAAGTAAAGAAACACAAAATGAACAAAATAATGATAATCAAAAGCAACAAGAACAAGATAAAGACGCCCAAACAGAGAATAAAGCTGATCAAAGCCAATCTCAAACAGATAAAACTCAAGAACAACAAGCAAATACAAAAGATACTACTGTAACTGAACAACAAGCATCTGAAGCAACTAAAGATAATGATGAAGGAAAAGCATCACAACAAAATACAACAGCGCAAAATAAAGATGACGATTCAGATCAAAAAGCGAGTGAGCAAAAATCTGATGAACAGACACAAAGTGAAGATAAACAAGATGATCAAGCTAATAAAGATACAGAACAAGCAGCTACGGAAAATAGCTCTAAAGCACAAAATGCTGATGTTTCATCTGAGGACAAATCTGAAGCAAATAATCAAAGCGCTAAAAATGACTCAGAAAAAGAATCTTCTCAATTAAAAGAGGACTCAAAAAATGAATCAAATGAACAAACTGAAGCTAATAAAAATACTACAGATAACAGCCAAGTAGAGCCACAAGAGCAATCAGACCAAAATAAAGTTACGAGCGCTGAAGAAAGTCAAAATGGCGAACAAAGTAGTACGAAAGAGGATAGTGCCTCTTACAATGACGTTGCAAAATTAGGTGATAAAGATATTGAAAAAGATAAGGACGGCAAATCACCTACAGAAGGAATTAAATCCTTAAAAAATAATGCAGTAGCTACAACTAATAATAAAGAAACGCAAAAAGAGTCTCAAAGCGTATCTGATCAACCTGGTAAAAGTGCTAAGCAAGGACAATACAAAAACCAAGATCCAATCATTTTAGTACATGGTTTTAATGGTTTCACAGATGACAAAAGTCCTGTAGTTCTATCTCATTATTGGGGTGGCGACAAATTAGATATCACACAAGATCTTGAAAAGAATGGCTATAAAGCATACGAAGCAAGTATTGGTGCCTTAAGTAGTAATTATGATAGAGCAGTAGAACTTTATTATTATATTAAAGGTGGACAAGTAGACTATGGTGCAGCACATGCAGCCAAATATGGCCACGAGCGTTATGGTAAGACATATGAAGGTGTGTATAAAGATTGGCAACCAGGTCAAAAAGTTCATTTAGTTGGTCACAGTATGGGTGGTCAAACTGTAAGACAATTGGAAGAATTACTACGCAATGGTAACCAAGAAGAAATTGATTATCAAAAAGAACATGGTGGTACTATTTCACCTCTATTCCAAGGTGGACAGGATAACATGGTGTCTTCAATCACTACATTGGGCACACCTCATAATGGTACTCCTGCAGCAGATGAATTAGGAAATGAAACGTTAGTTCGTCAAATCGTGTATGATTTTGTTAATTTAAGAAGCAATAAAGTTACAAACGTTAACTTTGGCTTGGATCAATGGGGTCTAAAACAACGACCAAACGAATCATTTAACGATTACGTAAAAAGAGTTAAAGAAACAAGTAAAGTTTGGACTACTAAAGACAATGGTTTCTATGATTTAACTACTGAAGGTGCTACAGAATTAAACCGTAATACATCGTTAAATCCTAATATTGTATATAAAACATATACTGGAGAAGCTACACATACATCATTATTTGATAGACAAAGAGGAGATTTAAACTTATTCTTACCATTCTCTATTACGGGTAATGTCATTGGTAAAACTAAAGATAAAGATTGGCGTGTCAACGATGGTTTAGTCTCTGTAATATCTTCACAACATCCATTTAATCAAGATTACACAGACGCTACTGATGAAGTTCAAAAAGGCGTATGGCAAGTAACACCAGTTAAACATGGTTGGGACCACGTTGATTTCGTAGGACAAGACAGTGCTGACTTTACACATAGCCAATCAGAGTTACATGACTTTTGGGAAGATTTAGCAGCAGATTTAGTTCGTGACGAACAAGTAACTAATTAAAGAATCAATTAATTTAATTATGAGGAGGAATAGCTTATGTCAGGAGATTTTATCGAATTAGTAGGATCATTATTTAGAGTGCTATCAACTTTATTCTCGTAAATATAATTTGAGTCTGGGATATTATGTTATCTCCAGACTCTATTTTTTTATTGGTAGTAGGTGTTTGAATTAAAGATGCGCTTATATCAAGCTATTTTAACTGTAGTTAGCATTGTTGATTCGGGGATGAAAATCTCCGTATATAAATAAGATTTTTATCACTTTCCTTATTAATTTATTAAGTTATACTAATTACAATTACATAATGAAAAGGATAATAAAATAATGCTAAATTTTTCAAAAGGTAAATTAAGTGCTATTGATGATAGAATTTTAGATGATTTATATTATTGGAAGTATTTAGAAGAATTTCAAGCAGCAAAAAAATGGAATGGACCATATATTAAGGAAGAATCATTATCAAAGCATCAGTTCAAACAAAATATTTATAAAGAGCGTTATATATATGAGAATGTTGAACGCATGTTAGGTATTGTTATAAATGATAAATGTATAGGTTCAGTTGCTGCTTATTGGGTATCAAAAGAAACAAGTTGGTTAGAAATAGGGATTGTTATTTATGATTCACAATATTGGCAAGGTGGGATTGGTACGGAAGTGTTTCAGAAATGGATAGATTATTTATTTAGTCAAAATTTTGTGCACCGCTTAGGAATATCAACATGGTCAGGGAATGTTCGTATGATTAAGTTAGCTAAACGAGTTGGTATGGTTGAAGAAGGTCGAATAAGGCAAGCAAGGCAAGTAGATGGTAAATATTACGATGCGATAAAAATGGGTATCTTAAAAGAAGAATGGCAGAATGAAATATTAAAGATAGAGTAGGGATACGATGGAGCTTATAGAATATAGTGAACCTTTCTACAAACAACTTGAAGATTATCAGTTGTCTGAAGCACAACTTCAATTTACCGGGTTTCCTTTAGAAAATATACATAAACAACAAGATAATCATAATCATCCAATACTCTTATTGAATGATAAAAATGAAGTCGTTACTTATTTTGGTCTGCAAGAAGACCATGAATATTGCGAATATTTTCCTAATCATCAAACATGTCTGATGCGTTCATATTCAACTGATTTACGTCATTTACGAAAAGGCTATGGTAAAGCTTCCTTAGCGTTGCTGCCCGATTTTATGCATCATAACTATCCTGATATAGAAACGATTATTTTGGCAGTAAATGAAAGAAATCAAGCCGCACAAAAATTATATAAAAATGGTGGATTTGTAGATAGTGGGCGTCGAGTGGCAGGTAAAAAGGGGACATTAATAATTATGGAACTAACTTTATAACGGTTGGGTGCTGTAAAGTACCCAACCGTTTTTATGTAGAATTTCATTATTAAGGAAATAAGTAGCAAAGGATTAAATAGAATAAATAAATATTCGAAAAAATCAGAAAATGATGTTGACGCTATATAATGAATGCCATATAATTCAAATAATCTTATCAGGATAATAAGAAATAATGGAGGTGCTAGCGTTGATTGAGTTTCGCAATATTGACAAGACATTTCATAAGAAAAAAGAAACCATACATGCATTGAAAGATGTGTCTTTTACTGTAGAACAGAATGACATATTTGGAGTGATTGGTTATAGTGGCGCTGGTAAAAGTACGCTCGTTCGATTGGTTAATCAATTGGAGAGAGCCACAAAAGGACAGGTCATTGTCGACGGACATGAACTGGATACATATAAAGAACAAGAGTTACGTTCTGTAAAAAAACAAATAGGCATGATTTTCCAACATTTTAATTTGTTAAATGCCAAAACGGTTTATAAAAATGTGGCAATGCCACTAATTTTAAGCAAGAAAAGTAAAGGCGAAATACAACAAAAAGTTGAAGAAATGCTAGAATTTGTTGGCTTAGCTGATAAAAAAGATCAGTACCCAGATGAATTATCAGGCGGTCAAAAACAACGTGTAGCAATTGCTCGAGCATTGGTCACTAATCCTAAAATATTGCTATGTGACGAAGCTACAAGTGCTTTGGATCCAGCAACAACGAGTTCAATTTTAGATTTATTACAGCGTGTTAATAAGACGTTTGGTGTCACAATACTGATTATTACACATGAAATGGGCGTAATACAGAAAATATGTAATAGGGTAGCAGTAATGGAAAATGGTAGTGTGGTTGAACTAGGCGACGTTAAGCAAGTTTTCAGTCATCCTCAAACGCAGACGACGAAAAACTTTGTGTCGACAGTTATCACTACAGAACCTTCAAAAGAACTACAACAAACCTTTGATAACCGAGATGACGATAATTACCAAGACTATAAGTTGTTTTTAGATGCTACACAAATTAATCAGCCTATTATTAATGAACTTACTCGACATTATCATTTAAATGTAAATATATTATTTTCATCAATGTCTACGATTCAAGATGAAACAGTGTGCTATTTATGGTTAAGAATAGAACGAGATAATAACTTTAATGAACAAAGTATTAAACAATACTTTGATACTAAAGCAATATCATTCGAGGAGGTGCAATAATATGTTTGGATCAAGTATCGACAGCAGTCAATTATTTGAAGCGTTATATCAGACGTTATATATGGTGACTGTATCCTTAATAATCGGTGCTATTATAGGTATTCCATTAGGTATACTGCTTGTTATTACACGTAAAAATGGCGTTTGGCCAAACGCTGTACTACATCAAATTTTAAACCCAATCATCAATATTCTGAGATCTATACCTTTTATCATTTTATTAATAGCAATCGTGCCTTTTACGAAGTTATTAGTGGGAACTTCTATAGGTACAACCGCAGCAATCGTACCGCTTACGGTATATGTTGCACCTTATATAGCACGTTTAGTAGAAAACTCTCTATTAGAAGTAGATGACGGAATTGTAGAAGCGGCTAAAGCTATGGGTGCTTCTCCTATGCAAATTATTTGGCATTTTTTATTGCCAGAAGCGCTGGGTTCATTAATATTAGCCATTACTACAGCAATCATTGGTTTAATTGGCGGTACTGCCATGGCCGGCGCTGTTGGTGGCGGTGGTATTGGTGATTTAGCGCTTGTCTATGGTTACCAACGTTTTGATACACTAGTCATCATTATTACAGTAGTTGTGTTGGTTATCATTGTACAAATCATCCAGTCGTTAGGAAATTATTTATCTAAAAAAATCAGAAGAAATTAATTACAAAGGGGACATGTGTAATGAAGAAATTATTATTTTTAGTAGTCGCGGCCTTGATCGTTTTAGCTGCTTGTTCAGGTGGGAAAGAAAAAGTAACTGTAGGGGTTGCTTCAAATGATACTAAAGCATGGGAAAAAGTAAAAGAATTAGCAAAAGATAAAGATATTGATTTAGAAATTAAGCAATTCTCTGACTATAATGTGCCTAATAAAGCATTAAGTGATGGGGATATTGATATGAATGCATTTCAACATTTTGCTTTCTTAAACGAATATAAAAAGTCACATAAAAATGCTAAGATTTCTGCTGCTAGTACAACTGTTCTAGCGCCACTTGGTATTTATTCTGATAAAATCAAAGATATTAAAAAAGTGAAAAATGGTGCTAAAGTTATAGTACCTAATGATGTATCTAACCAAGCGCGATCATTGAAATTATTAGAAACTGCTGGGTTGATAAAATTAGACAAAGATTTCGGTTTAACAGGTTCAATTAAAGATATAAAAGACAATCCAAAGAATTTGAAAATAAAAGCAGTAGATGCGCAACAAACGGCGCGTGCGTTGTCTGATGTGGATTTATCAGTAATTAATAATGGTGTGGCATCAAAAGCAGGATTGAATCCGAAAAAAGACCCATTATTCCAAGAGAAAACAACTTCTAAAGCTGTTGAACCATATATAAACGTAATCGCCATAAATGATAAGGATAAAGATAACAAAACGTATAAAGAAATAATTAAGTTATATCATTCTAAAGAAGCACAAAAAGCACTTAAAGAAGATACGAAAGATGGCGAAAAATCAGTCGACTTATCTCAACAAGAAATCAAAGAAATTGAACAGAGATTAGCAAAATAATATGTATTAAGAGTGGAGGGTTACCCTTCGCTCTTTTTATGTATTTAATTAAGTCCCTAATGTAAACACGCATTATAGTTATACAATAGGACTAATTGCGAATAAGTATAAAATTGTTTAACACAATAAAAAAAGAAATTATTTTTTTAACTTTGCAAACCATTGTAATGATAATGTCATATAAATAATACACTAATGTCAAAATTAAAGTTGTATAATATAGGAGTGAGTAAAAAGTGAATCGTGAAATATACGAGTTTGGGAGGATTGAATTTTGCATAAAAAAATTATAGCAACTATTTTGGGGACTAGTGCACTAGCTACTGTAGCAGCAACTAATGCGGATGCCGCTACTACTTATAAAGTAAAAAGTGGTGACTCTTTATGGTCAATCGCAGAAAAATTTAAAATATCAGTAAGTAAATTAAAATCATTAAACAAATTATCGTCAAATGTAATATTCCCTAATCAGGTGCTTACTGTTTCGGGCGCTACAAGTACAAAAAGTACAAAAACAACTACCACAGCGACAGCTAAAACATACACAGTTAAATCAGGAGATTCGTTATCTGCAGTTGCGTCAAAATACGGTACGACTTATCAAAAATTAATGTCGCTTAATGGTTTAAAGAATACAATTATTTATCCGGGCCAAAAGTTGAAAGTTTCTGGTACTGCAACAAAAACAACTACGAATACACCTGCAAAGACTACAAGTACAGCTAGTACTTCTACATACACAGTTAAATCAGGTGATACTTTATCAGTGATTGCGTCTAAATATGGTACAACATACCAAAAAATCCAATCACTAAATGGCTTATCTAATTTTATTATTTATCCAGGGCAAAAGTTAAAAGTTCCTGGTACGAGCACAACTACCAAAACTGGAGCGACTACTGCTTCATCAGGTTATAAAACACCTATATTCAATCATGCTAATTTATATGATTGGGGACAATGTACTTGGCATGTTTTCAATAGACGTGCTGAAGTTGGTAAAGGCATTAGTACGTATTGGTGGAATGCAAATAATTGGGATACAGCTGCCGCACAAGATGGTTATACAGTAGATCATCGTGCTACAGTAGGTTCAATTTTGCAATCAGATGCTGGTTACTATGGCCATGTAGCATTCGTTGAACGTGTTAATAGTAATGGAAGTATTTATATTTCAGAAATGAACTATGGTGCTGCACCAGGAATTAAAACATTTAGAACAATTCCTGCAACACAAGTATCTAGTTACAAATTTATTCATTAATATTATTAAAGAGCAGTTTACTTAGCTTAATACTAAGTAAACTGCTCTTTTTAATCATTACGTAAAGATTTAATACGTTTAGCCGTCGTTAATAATGTGCTAGCAAAAGTAAATGTTGAAAATACTTTAGCGAACTTTTTAGGAGACTTTAAAGCTGTATAAAAGTCTAAAGTAGCACCTATTGTAGATATAGCCATGCTAGCGTATAATAACTTTTTATTTCTAGAATGATAAGCATACCAGTTAAAACCATCAATCGCGATGCCAGCAAAATTTACTGCGTTTGATATGCGATTTATGTTATTTTTTATAGCCATTGAGTTCTAACCTCCTGAAAATCCTATGGATTAAATATTTAAAAAGTAAATTAATATTAGTTTAATCGTAGATAATTAAATAGTAACTCTACATCTCGTTTTTACAAGACAATATGATAACATAACTTATAACAGTGTAAAAATAATTGAGATATAAGCGAGGGATACAATGATAACTTGTGTATGTTTGGTAGTGGAAAAAGATAATGCCTTATTACTCGTTCAAGCAAGAGATAGGGCGAAGTATTATTTTCCAGGAGGGAAAATTGAAGAAGGCGAAACTTTTGAACAAGCACTTATACGTGAGATAGATGAAGAATTGAATGTGTCACTCAATCCTGATAAATTAAGCTATATTAATACAATAATCGGCGAAGCTTATCCGCAAAAAAATACGTTAACCAAACTTATTTGTTATAAAACTACAGATGATATTCATTGGGAAAGCATCCATTCGTGTAGTGAGATTACGGATATCAAATGGATAGCAAAATCAGAAACGAAATATATTGCGCCTGCTGTGTTAACGTGGATAGAGCAAGTTGCGAAAGCATAGGTGGAAAATATGATATTTGCAAAATATACAGCATCATTATGGAACTATATTAATGACTTCAATATTTTAAAAAGTGATAGACGTTTTACCAAGACGCCTGCAGAAAATATTAAGTTAGCACAAAACAATGCGGAAAGATTTCCAACATTGGTCTTTAACGATGCGCAACAATGTATTGCATTTTTTACATTGCATATTGGAGAAGGGGTAAAACCTTATACAGATAATCCAGACGCTGTGTTCTTTAGATCATTTAGTGTAGATAATAATTTTAGAGGCGAGGGTGTAGGACGAGCTGTAATTGAAAATTTACCGACGTATGTTGCTGATACTTTTCCTACAATAGATGAAATTTATTTAACGGTAAATACCGATAATGAAGTCGCATTACAACTCTATAAGAAATGCAATTATTGTTATATAGGTGACGCTGATTTAGAGGGCAAACCAGTTCATATTTTAAAATATTCTATATAGTTATGTCATGAAATGTTACTTAAGGTGTAACATTTCATGACTGATTTTTGCTATTAGCTAAACACCATTGTATTATCCAAAACAAAGGAGAGGATGCAATGAGTGTTTATGATACATTATTCTTATTTTTATGTACGTTACTTGTCTGGTTAATGACGCCAGGTTTGAGTCTGTTTTATGGTGGTTTAGTACAATCGAAAAACGTTTTAAATACTGTGATGCAAAGTATGTCTGCAATTGTTATTGTTACATTCGCTTGGGTAATTGCCGGTTTTTCTTTTAGCTTTGGTCAAGGAAATATGCTCTTTGGTGATATTACATATTTAGGATTAAATCATGTTGGGTTCGATGTTCAAAAAGATTTATCTCCGCATGTACCTTTAGCCTTATTTATGTTGTTCCAGTTAATGTTTTGTACCATAGCCGTATCAATTTTGTCTGGTTCCATAGCTGAGAAAATGAAATTCATTCCTTATCTAATATTTGTTTTTTGTTGGGTGTTACTCGTTTATAGCCCAGTGGCTCACTGGGTTTGGGGCGGTGGTTGGATTGATCATATTGGTGCTATCGATTACGCTGGAGGAACAGTCGTACATATATCTTCAGGGGTCTCTGGATTAGTCCTAGCAGTCATGATAGGCGCCGGGAAAAATTTCGATAAAAGACCACCACATAACTTAGTTATTACGTTAATTGGAGGTATATTCGTTTGGTTAGGCTGGTATGGTTTTAACGTAGGAAGTGCTTATACTTTTGATTCAATAGCATTAACTTCATTCGTTAACACGGTACTAGCAGCAAGCGCAGGTGCGTTGGGTTGGTCCATCGTAGAATACGTTCAGAAAAGAACGACAAGCCTTATAGGTATGCTATCAGGGATGTTAGCTGGTCTAGTAGCGATTACGCCTGCAGCTGGATTCGTTAATTATGGCAGTGCAGTTGTTATCGCCATAATCGGTGGTATATGTTGTTATTTTGCAATCAATTATATCAAAGTTAAATTGAAATATAATGACGCACTAGATGCCTTTGGAATTCATGGTATTGGTGGTGTCGTAGGAGCGATTTTAACAGCGGTATTCCAATCCCACAGTGTAAATAGTTCTATTAGTGACGGCGTGATCTTTGGTGGTAACTTTATGGCATTAGTCGTACAAATAGTTGCTGTCATTGTGACGATTGTGTTTAGTGGTGTAGTAACGTATTGTATCGCTAAAGTTATTAGTTTTGTAACTGAACTTGGTACTTCGGAAGTAGAAGAAGAAAAAGGTTTGGATAGTATAGTGCATGGTGAAAATGCTTATTTTAATGGAGAGTTAAACAAATTAAATAGACGTTATTAAGCATAATAAAACCAAGATAATATTATCTTGGTTTTGTTTATTCGTTATATTCTTCTGTAGTTTGGATAGGGTGTTTGCTCGTTTTAATCATTTTTGCAGTTAGCCAAGCCGTAATTGGTATGCTAATCGCCACTGCAATTCCGCCTAATATAATAGATATAAATTCTTGAACGAAAATTTTAGAATTAATAATATGACCGAATGAATAATTTAATTTGAAAAACCAAAAGAATAGCGTTAATTGACCACCAAAATAGGCGAGATAAATTGTGTTGGCAGAAGTAGCCAAAATTTCTCTGCCGACACGCATGCCAGAGTGGAACAAATCAGCTTGCGATAAATTATTATTCGTTTCATACAATTCATAAATAGGTGAACTTATTGTTATTGCTAAGTCGATCACAGCTGCTATTACGGCTAATAAAACAGTGAAGACCATAAACTTAACCATATCAACACCTATATTCATTGAAAATACATACGTTTCGTCTTGTTGTTCTGTCGTAAATCCTTGTAAATGCCCTATAG
Organism: Staphylococcus kloosii; assembly: GCF_003019255.1. Classification (NCBI taxonomy): domain Bacteria; kingdom Bacillati; phylum Bacillota; class Bacilli; order Caryophanales; family Staphylococcaceae; genus Staphylococcus; species Staphylococcus kloosii. The sequence goes on along the minus strand of NZ_CP027846.1, from coordinate 66,850 downwards.
AAACAGACAAGTAGATACCAGCGATTAAAATAATAGTTGTTAATATTGTTGCGTAAAAGGCTGCTTTTGTTTTGACGTTGTAACTATTAAGTACGAATAAGTTGCAGGCAGCAACTGCAATACAAAAAATTACCGTTACGATATAGATTGGTGCGCCTAATACGATAAAAATGATAGCAAATAAAAGAATTACGAAATTTAAAAATAATGTTAAAAAGGAAACTAATCCTTTTTTGCCACCAAATATAATCATCAATGCAAAGAGAATAATGGCTAAAATAGGTATTACGTTCATTGTTTCGCCCCTCTCAATTTATGAATAAATTGCATTAATACGATGGTTAAAGGGATTGTTAGGACGATACCTATACCACCAGTAATGGCGCGTGCTACTTCTAATGACCAATTCATCGATAATGTATAAGTAATGGTGTTGGCATTTTTAATGTAGATTAATATCATTGGTAAACTACCTGACAAGTAAGAGAATAATAAGATGTTTGTCATCGTACCCATGATGTCTTGACCAATATTCCGTCCTGCTAATGCCCAACGTGTCATTGTTATATTAGGATTGCGACGTAATATTTCATACATACCACTTGCTATAGTTATTGCTACGTCCATAACAGCACCTAAAGAACCGACGATTACTGAAGTTAAAAAGACTTCTTTAGGAGGGAGTGTTAAAAAGCTCATTGTTTCAAATTTTAAGCCTTCTCCTCCGGTAAATGTGATGACCAATTGCGTGATGCCAATACAAATAAAAGTGCCTAATAATGTACTTACGATGGTTACTAACGTTCGCCAGTGCCATCCGGTTACTAATAGCAATGTGCATGTTGTAGAAATAATGATTGCTATACTCATTAAGCCAAATAAATTAAAATCTGGTGCCACGTTATGGATAGCGATGGCCGATAGCACCGCAACTGTATTTATGACTAACGATAAAATAGACTGTAAACCGACTTTTCTACCTACTAAAAGTATTGTTAGTAAAAATATGCCGGTTACAACGACGACTAAACTATCTCGTTTTTTCTCCAAAATATAACCGTCACTTGGTTTTTTATCTATGTGCATAAGAACTTTATTGCTTTTGGTAAATTTCTCACTGTCGGCTTGTGAAGCTACATATGAATTTTTGATTTTTGTTGTTTGGCCTTCAAACTTGCCGTTCAACATATGTATAGTTAGTACCTGTTGATGTTTTGTATCTGAGTTATGATGTTCATCTGTTACATTAGATGTTTTGACATTTTGAACGTCAGTAATTTTTCCGATAGGCATATGATAGAATTTATCATTGACTAAAGTAAATAAAAATAAGCCAATAAAAAAGATACAAAAGATAAAAATAATCCAATTAAATGGACGATTGAACTTTGATTTTAAATTCATGAATACTACTCCAAACCTACTTAATTTGACAACGTGATTATACGCCCGTAAAAACAATATTTCAAAAATTTATATCGAAAATAACTCATTTTCACCTTAATGATAGGTTGATGCGCGACTTAGTAAATTGTCGATAGTTGTTTTTAGTTCTTTGATGTCGTGTTTATGATTATCTTTTCGAAGGGCACAACAAATCGTACGTTTTAATTGAGTGTGTTCGAGAGAGATTTCAATCCATTGTTGATCGTTTTTATCTAACATTTGATAAGAAGGCGCGATAATATAACCTCTATTTTTAGTTAATAAATATTTGGCGATTTGTTTATGCGTAATTGTACGAACTGGTTTTTTAGTTTGTTGTTCTAAGGTTTGTATGATATTTGAAGGTATACCGTACAGTTGATAAATTTGTGTATTTGCAAACTGTGACAATGGTGGATTGGTCGCCATAGCTATAGGATTATCTTTTGGTACATAGATATGATATGTTTCTTCAAATAATGGAATAATTTCAACGTCGTTATTGTGCTTAATGTCAGGTGTTAAATCCATAAGTGCAACATCGATTTGATTAGAGAATAAGGCGTTGGCAATTTCAGTTTCTTCCATTAACATGGGTTCAATTTTTGTGTCGCTAGCATTTTCGAAAGTTTGTATAAGTAATGATAGTACTTGAGAAATATAACTGTTTACATAACCCAGTCTAATTGTAAAATTGTCTAGTTCCGATTGATTATGGAATAAACGTATCGTTGACTCGGTTTGTTCAATAATTTTTTTAGCTTCTATAAAAAGTGTTTGTCCAGCTTCAGTTAAATAAATATTTCTACCCTGTCTTTTAAATAATGTGATTTGTAACTCTTCTTCTAGTTGAGTTATTTGTCTGCTGATTGCTGACTGAGCAATATCTAGTTCTAATGCTGCTTCAGAAATATGCTCACGTTTAGCAACTTCTATAAAATAGCGTAATTGCTTAATTTCCAATGATTTTCACCCTTTCTTACGCAATCATTCTAATAATTAGAATAATATCATCTATTTTATATATTGAACAGAATAATAAGCTGATATATAGTATTACCTATTCATAAAATATTCTGAATTTTTCGTAAAAGGGGTGAACATCATGCTCAAAAATGGCACAAGATTAGGCTTATATGATAGTCGAGAAGAACATGATGCTTGTGGTATCGGGTTTTATGCCAATATGAATAATAAACGTACGCATGATATTGTGTTGAAATCATTGGAAATGCTACGTAGATTAGACCATCGTGGGGGAATTGGAGCTGACGGTGTAACAGGTGATGGTGCAGGTATTATGACTGAAATACCATTTGAATACTTTGCTAAACATGTCGATTTCGACCTACCAACCGAAGGGCAATATGCCGTTGGGTTATTTTTTGCTAATGAGAAAATTGCTGGGTCTAAACATGAAAGTCCATTTAATGCTTTCTTTGAAGGCGAAGGGCTTGAAGTATTAGGCTATAGAGATGTGCCTGTTGATACTGATGCAATCGCACCTCATGTGGCTAAAACGATGCCTCATATTCAACAAGTGTTTGTAAGTTTAAATGATGTTGCACACAAAGAAAAAGCACTTTATTTAGCTCGTAAACAATTAGAACATTATGGTAATGATCAAGAACTAGAATTATATTTTACTAGTCTTTCACATAAAACAATCGTTTATAAAGGTTGGTTAAGATCTGACCAAATCAAATCATTATATAAAGATTTATCACATGAATCATACGTTTCTAAATTAGGTCTAGTACATTCACGTTTTAGTACTAATACTTTTCCTAGTTGGAAACGTGCACATCCTAATAGATTATTGATGCATAATGGTGAGATTAACACTATTAAAGGTAATGTTAACTGGATGCGTGCACGTCAAGAGCGCTTAGTCGACACTGTTTTCGGAAAAGACAAACATAAAATACATGAAATTGTCGACGAAGACGGTAGTGACTCTGCGATTGTAGATAATGCATTAGAATTTTTATCTCTTTCAATGGAACCAGAGAGAGCAGCGATGTTGTTAATACCTGAGCCTTGGTTATACAACAAATCCAATGATGCAAACGTACGTGCATTCTATGAATACTATAGTTATTTAATGGAACCGTGGGATGGTCCTACAATGATTTCGTTCTGTAACGGAGACAAAATCGGTGCGCTTACTGACCGTAATGGTTTAAGACCGGGTCGTTATACAATTACAAAAGATAATTACATCGTTTACTCTTCAGAAGTTGGTGTTGTCGATGTACCTGAGGAAAATGTCGCATATAAAGGCCAATTAAACCCAGGTAAATTGTTATTAGTAGATTTTAATAAAAATAAAGTTGTCGAGAACAATGAGTTAAAATCACATATTGCAGACGAATTACCATATGAAAGTTGGTTGAACCAGTTTAAAGTAGATTTAGACCTACGTAACGTGTCGTATAAATCATCAAATTGGGACGAAGAGACATTAACACGCTTACAAAAACAATTTGTTTATACGAAAGAAGAAATGGACAAGTATATGACTGAACTTGTCGAAAGTAAAAAAGATCCGATAGGTGCGATGGGTTATGATGTGCCGATTGCTGCTCTTAATGAAGAAGATGAATCACTATTTAATTATTTCAAACAACTCTTTGCGCAGGTTACTAATCCGCCAATTGATGCGTATCGTGAAAAAATAGTGACGAGTGAGTTATCTTATCTAGGCAGTGAAGGTAATTTGTTGAATCCTACAGAAGACGCCTTAAATCGTATTCAATTATCGAAACCAGTACTAACTGAAGCACAGTTAGAAGCGATAGAAGCAAGTCGTTTTAATGTGAAACGCTTATCTACCGTTTATAACAAGGGGCTAGAAGAAGCACTCGAAGAACTTGGTGATGATGCGATAGCAGCTGTTAAAAATGGTAGTGAAATTATCGTATTAGATGATAGCTTTTTAGTATCACAAAATGGTTACGCAATTCCAACGCTATTAGCGGTAAGTCATATTCATCAATTATTAATTCGCAAAAACTTACGTATGGATACAAGTATAATTGCGTTATCGGGTGAAACACGAGAAGTACATCATGTTGCGTGTCTATTAGGATATGGCGCAAATGCCGTTATTCCATATTTAGCGCAACGTACGATTGAACAACTGACACTCAATGGCCGTATCGAAGGTGAAATTGAAGAGACAGTTCAAACGTATACGGATACTTTATCCGAAGGTGTTATTAAGGTCATGGCTAAAATGGGTATTTCTACTGTTCAAAGTTATCAAGGGGCACAAATCTTTGAAGCGGTAGGATTAGCTCACGAAGTCGTTGATAAATACTTTACTGGCACTAAGTCTAAATTGTCTGGTATCACATTAGAATTAATTGATAAAGAAAATAAAGCACGACAAAGTAAGTTAAGTAAGTATATTCAACCAGGTAGTACATTCCAATGGCGTAAACAAGGTCAGTATCATGCGTTTAATCCGACTTCTATTCATTTGTTACAACATGCATGTCGTCTAAATGATTACGAACAATTTAAAGCATTTTCAAATGAAGTAAATACTAAACGTACAGATCATATTCGTCATTTGATGGAATTTAAAAAACAAACACCAATTAGTATAGATGAAGTAGAACCTGCAAGTGAAATCGTGCATCGTTTTAATACGGGAGCGATGAGTTATGGTTCTATCTCGGCAGAAGCACACTCTACTCTAGCCGAAGCAATGAACAAAATTGGCGGTAAGAGTAATAGTGGTGAAGGTGGCGAAGACCCTAAACGTTATATTATTGATGAAGAGGGTCGCAACCATTCGAGTGCTATTAAGCAAGTCGCTTCTGGACGTTTTGGGGTAACAAGTGATTACCTTCAACACGCTAAAGAAATTCAAATTAAAGTTGCGCAAGGCGCTAAACCAGGGGAAGGCGGACAATTGCCAGGTAGTAAAGTATATCCGTGGATTGCTGAAGTAAGAGGATCTACACCAGGTATTGGTTTAATTTCACCACCGCCACATCATGATATTTATTCAATTGAAGACTTAGCACAATTGATCCATGATTTAAAAAATGCAAACAAAGAAGCAAATATTACAGTGAAACTTGTATCAAAAACAGGTGTCGGTACCATTGCAGCAGGTGTGGCTAAAGCATTTGCAGACAAAATCGTTATCAGTGGCTACGACGGCGGTACAGGAGCTTCACCAAAAACGAGTATTCAACATGCCGGTGTGCCATGGGAAGTAGGCTTAGCCGAAACACATCAAACATTAATGATGAATGATTTACGTTCACGTGTGAAAGTTGAAACAGATGGTAAATTACTAACTGGTAAAGATGTCGCATATGCATGTGCACTAGGTGCTGAAGAGTTTGGCTTTGCTACTGCGCCACTCGTAGTATTAGGGTGTATCATGATGCGTGTGTGTCATAAAGATACTTGTCCGGTAGGTATTGCTACACAAAACCAAGATTTACGTGCTTTATTTAATGGTAGAGCCGACCATGTAGTTAACTTTATGCATTTTGTAGCAGAGGAGTTACGTGAAATCTTGGCAGAATTAGGATTAAAATCTGTAGATGAATTAGTTGGCAGAACAGACTTATTACAACGCGCGCCACATCTGAAAGATCGTCCAAAGGCAAATACAATGGATGTCGAAGCGTTGCTATACAAACATGACGGTGATCGTTTTAACAAAATTGAACAAAACCACCATCTTAAAGAAGGTTTTGATTTAAATTATTTATATCCAGATGCTCAAGAAGCACTTGAACAAGGCAATTCCTTTAAAGGTGAATATACGATTAATAATGAACAACGTGACGTTGGTGTTATTACAGGTAGCTCAATTACACGTGCGCATGGTCCAGAAGGATTACCTGAAGATACGATTTTCGCATATACACAAGGACATGCAGGTCAAAGTATAGCTGCATACACACCTAATGGATTGACTATTCACCATACTGGTGATGCAAATGACTATGTTGGTAAAGGTTTATCTGGAGGTAAAATTATTATCAATGCTCCAAATGAAACACGTGAAGATGAAATTATTGTCGGTAACGTTTGTTTCTACGGTGCTTCTCAAGGTAAAGCGTTCATCAACGGTCGTGCAGGTGAAAGATTCTGTATACGTAACAGTGGTGTCCAAGTAGTCGTTGAGGGTATTGGCGACCACGGTCTAGAATACATGACTGGTGGACGTGTACTCATACTTGGCGATGTTGGTAAAAACTTTGGTCAAGGTATGAGTGGTGGCGTAAGTTATATCTTCCCATCGGATGTTGAACAATTTAAAGAAGTAAATAAACTAGATACTTTAGATTTTGATCGTGTAACAGTTGAAGAAGAACGTAACGTCATTAAAGAAATGTTAGAAGAACACGTTAAATATACAAATAGTAAAAAAGCAATTGAGGTACTTAATGACTTTGATAATATAGCTGATAAAGTGGTCAAAGTGATTCCGAAAGATTTCAAATTAATGATGCAGAAAATCGATATTCAAAAACGTGAAACACCTCAATTAGATGAAGCGTTACTTAATGCATTTAACGATAAACGCACTCATTTAGAGCCAGATCAACAATTAACAGCTGTATATTAATCATTAAGGGGGGATTTGCATGGGTGAATTTAAAGGTTTTATGAATTATGATAAACAACAACTCGATGAATTATCATTAGTTGATCGTTTAAAAAATCACTCTGCATTCCAGCAGCGCTTCACACGTGAAGAAGCATCTATACAAGGTGCACGTTGTATGGATTGTGGTACACCATTCTGTCAAACGGGTGAACCATTTGGCCGCGAAACGATTGGTTGTCCTATTGGCAACTATATTCCTGAATGGAATGATTTAGTATATAGAAAAGATTTCAAAGCTGCATATGAACGTTTAATGGAAACAAATAATTTCCCGGAATTCACAGGATATGTTTGTCCAGCGCCATGTGAACAATCATGTGTAATGAAAATTAATCGTGAATCAGTAGCTATTAAAGGTATAGAGCGAACAATTATTGATGAAGCTTATGAAAATGGCTGGGTTCAGCCAACTATTCCTGAAGTTCGTAAGGACGAAAAAGTAGCAATAGTTGGTAGTGGTCCAGCTGGGCTAACTGCTGCTGATGAATTAAATAAATTAGGTTATAACGTGACGGTTTATGAACGTGCGCAAGAAGCGGGCGGACTACTAATGTACGGTATTCCTAATATGAAATTAGATAAAGATGTCGTTCGTAGAAGAATCAAAGTTATGGAAGAATCAGGCATCGAATTTCAAACGGGCATAGAAATTGGTGTTGATATTTCAAGAGAAGCATTAGAAGAATCTTATGATGCAATTATTTTATGCACAGGTTCTCAAAACGCTCGTGATTTACCTTTAGAAGGTCGTATGGGTCAAGGTATTCACTTTGCGATGGATTATTTAACAGAGCAAGCGGAATATTTAAATGGTGAAATTGACGAAACAACAATTACTGCAGAAGGTAAAAATGTCATCGTTATCGGTGCGGGTGATACAGGTGCCGATTGCGTTGCCACTGCATTAAGAGAAAATTGTAAATCAATCGTGCAATTCAACAAATATACAAAACAACCTGAAGCAATTGAGTTTGAGACTAATGAACATTGGCCATTAGCAATGCCGGTATTCAAAATGGACTATGCCCATAAAGAATATGAAGCGAAATTTGGTATAGAGCCAAGAGCTTACGGTGTACAAACAATGCGTTATGACGTTGATCATATTGGTAACGTTAAAGGTGTTTATACTCAAATTTTACAAGAAACTGAAGAAGGTATGGTTGTAGTAGACGGCACTGAACGTCATTGGCCAGCTGATTTAGTATTACTATCAATTGGTTTCGTAGGTACAGAAACTACAGTACCTCATGCATTTGATATTCAAACTGAACGTAATAAAATTGTTGCAGATAATAAAGACTTTAAAACGAATCAGTCTAAAATATTTGCAGCAGGTGATGCAAGAAGAGGTCAAAGTTTAGTCGTTTGGGCAATTCAAGAAGGAAGAGCCGTAGCCGATTCGGTAGATAGCTTCTTGAAAGCTAAGGCGCCAGTTTAAGAATAAGATTTTTTATTGACTTTTAAAACGAGCTATAATAATATTATTGTTGTGTTCGTTTGGAGGAATACCCAAGTCCGGCTGAAGGGATCGGTCTTGAAAACCGACAGGGGCTTAACGGCCCGCGGGGGTTCGAATCCCTCTTCCTCCGCCATTAATAAATAATCCAAGACTAATAGATACAAAAGGCAAGTATTCAAATTATTGAATACTTGCCTTTTTTAATGCTTTTGGCACGTTTAATTCAATGATGGAATGTTTTGTAAGTGAAAGTGAAAGCCTTTACATAACTTGTCTATACATGTATAATCTCATTAAGATATAAAGATGGGAGTGAATTATCTTGGCTGTAAAAAGAAAAGATGTTCAAGATATCGTTGCAGCAATTGGGGGAAAAGAGAATGTCGACACAGCCACGCACTGTGTCACTCGTTTGCGTATAGTGTTGAAAGATGACGATAAGGTAGATAAGGATAAATTAAGTGAGAATGATTTAGTGAAAGGCCAGTTTAAAGCGGATAACCAATATCAAATAGTTATTGGTCCCGGTACGGTCGATGAAGTTTATAAACAATTTATCGAAGAAACTGGTTCTTCTGAAGCATCTAAAGATGATGCCAAAGCAGTAGCGGCGCAAAAGGGAAATGCGCTACAAAGATTAATCAAATTGTTGGGGGATATATTTATTCCGATCTTACCAGCAATCGTGACTGCTGGTTTGCTTTTAGGGATTAATAACTTATTAACGATGGAAAATTTATTTGGACCAGATCCATTAGTGAAACAATTCCCACAACTTGGAGATTTCTCGGATATTATTAATGTAATTGCAAATACTGCTTTTACATTTTTACCAGCACTTGTTGGTTGGAGTAGTATGCGTGTGTTCGGTGGGAGTCAAATTCTTGGTTTGGTATTAGGTTTAATACTAATGAATCCTCAATTAGTACCACAATCTGATATTGCTAAAGGCCATATCCCTACATGGAATATTTTCGGCTTGCACATTAAACAATTAAACTACCAAGGACAAGTATTACCAATATTACTTGCGACATACGTATTAGCACAAATTGAAAAATTCCTGAATAAACGTGTGTTAGATTCTATTAAAATGCTTGTTGTAGGACCTGTATCTTTATTAATCACAGGATTTTTAGCGTTTATCGTTATCGGACCGGTAGCTTTATGGATTGGTACTGGTATTACAAACGGCGTTACCTTTGTTTTTGAACATGCTGGTTGGTTAGGCGGTGCGATTTACGGATTATTCTACGCACCATTAGTTATTACAGGACTACATCACATGTTCTTAGCTGTAGACTTCCAATTAATGGGCAGTCATTTACAAGGCACTTACTTATGGCCAATCGTTGCAATTTCTAATATTTGTCAGGGTTCTGCTGCATTTGGTGCTTGGTATGTCTATAAAAAACGTAAAATGGTTAAAGAGCAAGGTTTAGCTGTAACTTCAGGTATTTCTGGTTTCTTAGGCGTAACAGAGCCGGCAATGTTTGGGGTCAACTTACCTCTGAAATATCCATTCTTAGCATCTATTATAACTTCTTGTGTATTAGGAGCGATTATCGGTGCAAGTGGCGTACTTGGTAAAGTTGGTGTTGGTGGTGTACCTGCATTTATTTCGATTCAAAAAGAATTCTGGGGCGTATATTTAGTTTGTACGTTACTAGCCATCATCGTACCGTTTGTTTTAACGATAATCTTATCTCGATTCAGTAAAGAAGAAACAAAAGAATTGGTAGAAGAGTAATAAAGGCTATACAACAACAAATAAACTCGCTATGTTGATTTAGCGAGTTTATTTTTCATAAAAAGTAAAGGTGGAATGAATCATGGCGCAAAATGATTGGAAAAAGTCTGTAGTTTATCAAATTTATCCTAAGTCATTTAATGATACAACTGGGAATGGAGAAGGCGATATTAACGGCATAATTGAAAAACTGGATTACTTACAATTTCTAGGTGTAGATTACTTATGGTTAACGCCAGTGTATGAGTCCCCGATGAACGATAACGGTTATGATATTAGTGATTATTATAAAATTAATGACCAATTTGGGAATATTGATGATTTAAAAGCGTTAATTGAACAAGCCCATCAACGTGACTTGAAAATTATGTTAGATATAGTAATTAACCATACTTCGACAGAGCATGAATGGTTTAAAAAAGCTTATTCAAGCGTCGATAACCCTTATAGAGATTATTATTTCTTTAGACGTTCCGCTAATGATGTACCACCTACAAACTGGGAATCTAAATTTGGTGGTAACGCTTGGAAATATGATCCTGAAACTGAAACATATTATTTACATTTATTTGATGTAACGCAAGCGGATTTGAATTGGGATAATCCGCAAGTAAGAAGTGAACTTTACGATGTTATCAATTATTGGATTGATTTTGGTGTCGATGGTTTCCGTTTTGATGTGATTAACCTTATTTCGAAAGGCGAGTTTAAAGACTCTGAAAAAATAGGGAAAGAATTTTATACAGATGGCCCACGTGTGCATGACTATTTACATGAAATGAATCGTCATACTTTTGGTGATAAAGACATGATGACAGTCGGTGAAATGTCATCTACTACAATTGACCACTGTATTAAATATACTAACCCCGAACGACAAGAATTAAGTAGTGTCTTCAATTTCCATCATTTAAAAGTAGATTACGTCGATGGAGAAAAATGGTCTAATGCAAAGTTAGACTTCTTGAAGCTAAAAGAAATATTAATGGAATGGCAACTTGGTATCTATGAAGGTGGAGGATGGAACGCTATATTTTGGTGCAATCATGACCAACCACGTGTCGTTTCAAGATTTGGTGATGATACGACAGAAGATTTAAGAGTACGAAGTGGCAAAATGTTAGCCATTGCGCTGCATATGCTACAAGGTACACCATATATTTATCAAGGCGAAGAAATAGGCATGACCGATCCACATTTTACTTCAATAGAACAATATAGAGATGTAGAATCATTAAATGCATATAAAGCCATGCAAAATAAAGGTTATGATGAAGCGGAAATAATAGAGATATTAGGACAAAAATCACGAGATAATTCTAGAACGCCAGTACAATGGACTAACGAACGTAATGCAGGATTTACTACTGGTACACCATGGATAGAATTACCTAATAATTACAACAAAATAAATGTCGAAGCAGCTATTGCTGATAAAAATTCGATTTTGTATGTATATAAAAAATTAATTGAATTACGACATAAACACGATATTATTACGTATGGTAGTATAGAGCCGTTATATATGGACGATGAACATTTATTTATCTATAAACGTCATTATAAAGGCGAAACTTGGCTTGTCATTTCGAACTTTTCAAAATCGGCTATAACATTACCGAAAGATTTGAATATCGAAGGCGATATTATACTGCAAAATGGCAAATGTAATAGTGGCACTATAGATGGATTTGGAGCGATAGTAATTGCTCAATAATAGGTAGAAGAGTGGAAAACATGGGAAAGAAAAAATTTGTTTTAATATATGAAACATTAAAATCAGCAATTTTATCAGAAGAGCTAACGTACGGTGAACGTATTCCTTCTGAACATGACTTAGTTGAATATTATCAAGCTTCTCGAGAAACTGTTAGAAAAGCACTTAACTTATTAGTTAGCGACGGTATGATACAGAAGATTAGAGGTAAGGGTTCTGTTGTTATTTACCAAAATATTACAGAGTTTCCGTTTGCTGACTTAATGAGCTTTAATGAAGTGAAAAATGATTTACAACTACAATATCAAACGAGGGTAATTACATTTGAACAGATTAAAGCAGGTGAAGAGCCGTATATTAAGGAACAGCTAGGACTAACGGCCAGCGCTGTATTATGGCATATAGTTAGGTTGAGAATGTTAAATGATAAAGTAAAGATTATTGACGAAGATTATCTTGTGGCTGACATGGTACCGGACATTACTATAGAAGATGCGCAATCATCAATTTATCATTATATAGAGAATGTATTAGGACTTGAAATTAGTTATTCTAATAAAGCCATTACTTTTGAACCTTTTGGTGATTTAGAGTTTGAACAATTTGGAAATATAGAACCGCCTTATACTGCTACGGTCAGAGGCATTGTTCATTTAAAAAATACTGAACGCTTTCAATACAATATATCAAAACATCTAGCTACCGAATTTAGATTCAATGATTTTTCGCGTAGAAGAAAACTGTAAATAGTTGTTTTGTACGTTAAAAGGCTATTAAAAAAACAATTATCAATAAGTTCGGTCATATGTCTTGCAATGAAGTTGTAAATTATAGTATTATAAACTTTGCCGTGCTAGGTGGGGAGGTAGCGGTTCCCTGTACTCGAAAACCGCTTATGCGAGACTTAATTCCTTTGCTGAGGGTGTATTTTTGTGAAGTCTGCCCAAAGCACGTAGTGTTTGAAGATTTCGGTCTTATGCAATGTGAACCCATGAACCATGTCAGGTCCTGACGGAAGCAGCATTAAGTGGATTATCATATGTGCCGTAGGGTAGCCGAGATTTAGCTGTCGACTTTGGTAACGTTTGTGAATTACACTCGATGCAAAGGTGCACGGTTTTAAATTTTAAAATAATTAAATTACATAAATTGAGAACGACTTATAGTTGCTATAAGTCGTTCTTTTTTATATTATGATGAAAAAATAGTATGACGAGAATATTTGTGGAGAATAGTGTAATATTTACATAACGAAGACGATGGAGGGACATCTATGCAAATATATCTAAGTACATTAACCGAAAATGATTATGAAACGAGTTTACAAGCTATTGAAGCAGCGTTCAAAAACGTTGAGATGTCAAATCACGATGAGCAACAACTTGTTAATAAGATTAGAAAGTCTGAGACTTATAATTATGAATTGGAAGTAGTGGCTAAAAATGACGCAGGAGAAGTTGTAGGACATGCGTTATTATCTGAAGTAACAATAGAAGATGAACACGCGCAACATGTTGCTTTAGCATTAGCACCAGTGTCTGTGATATCAGAATATCGTAATCAGGGGTTAGGCAAAGCGCTCATACAAGCAGTAGAAGAGCGAGCTAAAAATCATGGCTATGAGACGATTGTTGTGTTGGGTGATCCTGAATATTATCAAGAATTAGGTTATGAGTGTGCTGATAATTATAAAATTTATGCGCCTTTTGATGTTCCTAAAGCTTATTTTATGGTTAAATTTTTGACTGATGCTAACAGACCTTCAGGTAAAGTGAATTATCCTGCTGCTTTTAATTGATAGTCATAATTTGAATGACAATGCTATAATGTGTAGTGAATGTTATTGGAGGTGCGAGTGTGAATTACCAGGCTTTATATAGAATGTTTAGACCTCAAGCGTTTAGTGATGTCGTAGGTCAAGAGCATGTAACTAAAACTTTACGTAATGCAATTTCAAAAGGGAAGCAATCCCATGCATATATATTTAGTGGACCTCGTGGAACTGGTAAAACGAGTATTGCTAAGGTGTTTGCGAAAGCAATTAACTGTTTGAATAGTGAAAATGGGGAGCCATGTAATGAGTGTGTGATATGCAAAGGCATTACACAAGGTACTAATTCTGACATTATAGAAATCGATGCCGCAAGTAACAATGGTGTCGATGAAATAAGAAATATAAGAGATAAAGTAAAATATGCACCGAGCGAATCAAAATATAAAGTCTATATTATTGATGAGGTTCATATGCTTACTACAGGGGCATTTAACGCCTTATTAAAAACTTTAGAAGAACCACCAGCACACGCTATTTTTATTTTAGCGACTACAGAACCACATAAAATACCTCCAACTATTATCTCGAGAGCGCAACGCTTTGATTTTAAATCTATTAATCATGATCAAATTGTTGAGAGATTGAAGTTTGTAGCGGAAGAGCAACAAATAGATTATGACGATGCAGCGCTTGATTTTGTAGCTAAAGCTTCAGAAGGTGGTATGCGTGATGCATTGAGTATTATGGATCAGGCTATTGCATTTGGAGACGATCATTTAACATTACAAGACGCATTGAATGTAACGGGTAGTGTTGATGACGAAGCGCTCAATAAATTGTTCGCACAAATTATAGATGGTGATGTGAAGTCAGCGTTTAGCACATATCACCAATTTGTAGCAGACGGCAAAGAAGTCAATCGTCTCATTAATGATATGATTTACTTTGTTAGAGATACTATTATGAACAAAACTGCTGATGCTAATACTGAGTATGATGCATTAATGCATTTTGAATTAGAAACGTTGTATCAAATGATAGATATAATAAATGATACATTAGTGTCGATTCGATTTAGCGTAAATCAAAACGTACATTTCGAAGTCTTGTTAGTGAAATTATCTGAAATGGTAAAGGAACAACCACAAACGATTCAAAATGTTGCTACTACGAGTGTAGCTTCCGAACCTAATAATGATGTCTTGCTTCAACGTATGGAACAACTAGAAAACGAATTAAAAACTTTGAAAACACAAGGTGCAGCTACACCAGCGGCGCAACCAGCTAAACCACAACCGAGCAATCGTGGTAGTAAGTCCAAGAATATTTTCTCAATGCAGCAAATTACTAAAGTGTTAGATAAAGCGAATAAAGAAGATATTAAATTGTTGAAAGACCATTGGGGAGAAGTAGTAGATCATGCTAAAAATAATGATATGAAATCATTAGTTAGTTTATTACAAAACTCTGAACCTGTGGCAGCGAGTGAAACACATGTATTAATCAAATTTGAAGAAGAGATTCATTGTGAAATCGTTAATAAGAATGATGAAAAGCGCGAAAATATAGAAAACGTCGTATGTAATATCATAGATAAGAGTGTTAAAGTTGTTGGCGTGCCATCCGATCAGTGGATGAGAGTAAGATCAGAATATTTACAAAATAGAAAATCTAGTGACGGAGCTACTTCTAATGATAATAGTGGTGAGAGTCAGCAAGCTGATGAACCAGAAGAAGTAGATGTAGTTCAGAAAGCGAAAGACTTATTTGGTGAAAATACAGTTAACGTTATTGATGAAGAGTGATACATGACAATAAATATAAAGGCATGTATAATATTAGCAAAGCATAATTTTAATAATATAAAGAATATCTAAGGAGGATTTACATTATGCGCGGTGGCGGAAATATGCAACAAATGATGAAACAAATGCAAAAAATGCAAAAGAAAATGGGCGAAGAGCAAGAGAAATTAAAAGAAGAACGCGTTGAAGGAACTGCAGGTGGCGGTATGGTTACTGTAACAGTGACTGGTCACAAAGAAGTAGTAGACGTTGTTATTAAAGAAGAAGCGGTAGACCCTGACGACATTGAAATGTTACAAGATTTAGTGATTGCTGCTACTAATGAAGCGATGAACAAAGCTGATGAATTATCACAAGAACGCTTAGGTAAGCACACTAAAGGCTTAAACATTCCTGGAATGTGATAACATGCAATATCCAGAACCTATTTCTAAACTGATTGACAGTTTCATGAAATTGCCAGGCATTGGACCGAAAACGGCACAACGTCTGGCATTTCACGTATTAGATATGAAAGAAGACGATGTCGTTCAATTTGCGAAAGCACTAGTAGATGTTAAACGTGAATTAACCTATTGTAGTGAATGCGGACATATAACAGAGCAAGACCCATGCTATATATGTCAGGATAAACAAAGAGATCGTTCTATTATCTGTGTAGTTGAAGACGATAAAGATGTTATTGCTATGGAAAAAATGCGAGAGTTCAAAGGATTGTATCATGTGCTTCATGGCTCAATATCTCCAATGGATGGAATTGGACCTGAAGATATCAATATCCCTTCCCTTATCAATCGTTTGAAAGATGAAGGCGTAAAAGAATTAATATTAGCAATGAACCCTAACTTAGAAGGCGAATCTACAGCAATGTATATTTCGCGTCTCGTTAAGCCAATAGGAATAACTGTAACTAGATTAGCGCAAGGCTTGTCAGTTGGCGGAGACTTAGAATACGCAGATGAAGTAACGCTATCAAAAGCTATTATGGGTAGGACTGAGATGTAAAGCTATCGCTGTGAAGCGGTGGCTTTATTTTTTTTATAAATATTTTAAAAAAAGTTAAAGTTTGTAAATAAAGGGGTTACAAGGTTTGACGGAGGCTTTATTAGTAGGTTTTATGTATTTAAACGAACTAAATACAATCATAATACATTATCGTTCGGAAACTATAGCGAAACGAGGTTTGATTTGGCTAATTAGTGTAAATTTTACCGTTGTGCATTCTTCAAAATGCCTGTATAGTATTTACTTGTCGAGCGAAACAAACGACGAACATTAAAAAAACGATTTGAAAAACTTTTAAAAAGTTATTGACATTTAGTTAAAACTTCTGTAAAATTGTTTCTTGTCGGATTGATAAATGAACATTGAAAACTGAATTGCAATATGTCAACGTTAATTCCAAACGCAACGATATAATCGTTGGTTTAAACGTGTTAGAGATAACACACAATTAGTATTTATGAGCTAATCAAACATCATAATTTTTATGGAGAGTTTGATCCTGGCTCAGGATGAACGCTGGCGGCGTGCCTAATACATGCAAGTCGAGCGAACAGATAAGGAGCTTGCTCCTTTGACGTTAGCGGCGGACGGGTGAGTAACACGTGGGTAACCTACCTATAAGACTGGAATAACTTCGGGAAACCGAAGCTAATGCCGGATAACATATAGAACCGCATGGTTCTACAGTGAAAGATGGCTTTGCTATCACTTATAGATGGACCCGCGCCGTATTAGCTAGTTGGTAAGGTAACGGCTTACCAAGGCAACGATACGTAGCCGACCTGAGAGGGTGATCGGCCACACTGGAACTGAGACACGGTCCAGACTCCTACGGGAGGCAGCAGTAGGGAATCTTCCGCAATGGGCGAAAGCCTGACGGAGCAACGCCGCGTGAGTGATGAAGGTCTTCGGATCGTAAAGCTCTGTTATTAGGGAAGAACAAGTGCGTAAGTAACTGTGCGCACCTTGACGGTACCTAATCAGAAAGCCACGGCTAACTACGTGCCAGCAGCCGCGGTAATACGTAGGTGGCAAGCGTTATCCGGAATTATTGGGCGTAAAGCGCGCGTAGGCGGTTTCTTAAGTCTGATGTGAAAGCCCACGGCTCAACCGTGGAGGGTCATTGGAAACTGGGAGACTTGAGTGCAGAAGAGGAAAGTGGAATTCCATGTGTAGCGGTGAAATGCGCAGAGATATGGAGGAACACCAGTGGCGAAGGCGACTTTCTGGTCTGTAACTGACGCTGATGTGCGAAAGCGTGGGGATCAAACAGGATTAGATACCCTGGTAGTCCACGCCGTAAACGATGAGTGCTAAGTGTTAGGGGGTTTCCGCCCCTTAGTGCTGCAGCTAACGCATTAAGCACTCCGCCTGGGGAGTACGACCGCAAGGTTGAAACTCAAAGGAATTGACGGGGACCCGCACAAGCGGTGGAGCATGTGGTTTAATTCGAAGCAACGCGAAGAACCTTACCAAATCTTGACATCCTTTGACCACTCTGGAGACAGAGCTTTCCCCTTCGGGGGACAAAGTGACAGGTGGTGCATGGTTGTCGTCAGCTCGTGTCGTGAGATGTTGGGTTAAGTCCCGCAACGAGCGCAACCCTTAAGCTTAGTTGCCATCATTAAGTTGGGCACTCTAAGTTGACTGCCGGTGACAAACCGGAGGAAGGTGGGGATGACGTCAAATCATCATGCCCCTTATGATTTGGGCTACACACGTGCTACAATGGACAATACAAAGGGCAGCTAAACCGCGAGGTCATGCAAATCCCATAAAGTTGTTCTCAGTTCGGATTGTAGTCTGCAACTCGACTACATGAAGCTGGAATCGCTAGTAATCGTAGATCAGCATGCTACGGTGAATACGTTCCCGGGTCTTGTACACACCGCCCGTCACACCACGAGAGTTTGTAACACCCGAAGCCGGTGGAGTAACCATTATGGAGCTAGCCGTCGAAGGTGGGACAAATGATTGGGGTGAAGTCGTAACAAGGTAGCCGTATCGGAAGGTGCGGCTGGATCACCTCCTTTCTAAGGATATATTCGGAACATCTTCTACGAAGATGAAACGGAATAACGTAGACATATTGTATTCAGTTTTGAATGCTCATAGAGTATTCAAAGATTGTACATTGAAAACTAGATAAGTAAGTAAAATATAGATTTTACCAAGCAAAACCGAGTGAATTAGAGTTTTAAAAAGCTTGAATTCAAACTAAAATAATCGCTAGTGTTCGAAAGAACACTCACAGATTAATAACATTTTGGGTTTTGAGTTAAACATTGCGTTTGACTTCGATAGATGTTTTCAAAAGAAAACGTTTGTCAGTCAATGCGTTGCGAGGATGATTTAAGGCGTTTACTTCTGTAAACAACTGACAATCAGACGAAGCAACAAAGCAGAATGCGAGCGTTTGACTTGAAAACAAAAAGATTAAGTTATTAAGGGCGCACGGTGGATGCCTTGGCACTAGAAGCCGAAGAAGGACGTTACTAACGACGATATGCTTTGGGGAGCTGTAAGTAAGCTTTGATCCAGAGATTTCCGAATGGGGAAACCCAACACGAGTCATGTCGTGTTATCAACATGTGAATACATAGCATGTTAGAAGGCATACCCGGAGAACTGAAACATCTTAGTACCCGGAGGAAGAGAAAGAAAAATCGATTCCCTGAGTAGCGGCGAGCGAAACGGGAACAGCCCAAACCAACAAGCTTGCTTGTTGGGGTTGTAGGACACTCTATACGGAGTTACAAAAGTTATTGTTAGACGAAGTATCTGGAAAGATACATCAAAGAAGGTAATAATCCTGTAGTCGAAAACGATAACCCTCTTGAGTGGATCCTGAGTACGACGGAGCACGTGAAATTCCGTCGGAATCTGGGAGGACCATCTCCCAAGGCTAAATACTCTCTAGTGACCGATAGTGAACCAGTACCGTGAGGGAAAGGTGAAAAGTACCCCGGAAGGGGAGTGAAAGAGAACTTGAAACCGTGTGCTTACAAGTAGTCAGAGCCCGTTAATGGGTGATGGCGTGCCTTTTGTAGAATGAACCGGCGAGTTACGATTTGATGCAAGGTTAAGCAGGAAATGTGGAGCCGTAGCGAAAGCGAGTCTGAATAGGGCGTTGAGTATTTGGTCGTAGACCCGAAACCAGGTGATCTACCCATGACCAGGTTGAAGTTCAGGTAACACTGAATGGAGGACCGAACCGACTTACGTTGAAAAGTGAGCGGATGAGTTGTGGGTAGCGGAGAAATTCCAATCGAACCTGGAGATAGCTGGTTCTCTCCGAAATAGCTTTAGGGCTAGCCTCAAGTGATGATTATTGGAGGTAGAGCACTGTTTGGACGAGGGGCCCTTCTCGGGTTACCGAATTCAGACAAACTCCGAATGCCAATCAATTTAACTTGGGAGTCAGAACATGGGTGATAAGGTCCGTGTTCGAAAGGGAAACAGCCCAGACCACCAGCTAAGGTCCCAAAATATATGTTAAGTGGAAAAGGATGTGGCGTTGCCCAGACAACTAGGATGTTGGCTTAGAAGCAGCCATCATTTAAAGAGTGCGTAATAGCTCACTAGTCGAGTGACACTGCGCCGAAAATGTACCGGGGCTAAACATATTACCGAAGCTGTGGATTGTCCGTAGGACAATGGTAGGAGAGCGTTCTAAGGGCGTTGAAGCATGATCGCAAGGACATGTGGAGCGCTTAGAAGTGAGAATGCCGGTGTGAGTAGCGAAAGACGGGTGAGAATCCCGTCCACCGATTGACTAAGGTTTCCAGAGGAAGGCTCGTCCGCTCTGGGTTAGTCGGGACCTAAGCTGAGGCCGATAGGCGTAGGCGATGGATAACAGGTTGATATTCCTGTACCACCTAAATTCGTTTTAAGCGATGGGGGGACGCAGTAGGATAGGCGAAGCGTGCTGTTGGAGTGCACGTCCAAGCAGTAAGACTGAGTGTTAGGCAAATCCGGCACTCATAAGGTCAAGCTGTGATGGGGAGAGGAAATTGTTTCCTCGAGTCGTTGATTTCACACTGCCAAGAAAAGCCTCTAGCTAGAATATTAGGTGCCCGTACCGCAAACCGACACAGGTAGTCAAGATGAGAATTCTAAGGTGAGCGAGCGAACTCTCGTTAAGGAACTCGGCAAAATGACCCCGTAACTTCGGGAGAAGGGGTGCTCTCTAGGGTTAACGCCCGGGAGAGCCGCAGTGAATAGGCCCAAGCGACTGTTTATCAAAAACACAGGTCTCTGCTAAACCGTAAGGTGATGTATAGGGGCTGACGCCTGCCCGGTGCTGGAAGGTTAAGAGGAGTGGTTAGCTTCTGCGAAGCTACGAATCGAAGCCCCAGTAAACGGCGGCCGTAACTATAACGGTCCTAAGGTAGCGAAATTCCTTGTCGGGTAAGTTCCGACCCGCACGAAAGGCGTAACGATTTGGGCACTGTCTCAACGAGAGACTCGGTGAAATCATAGTACCTGTGAAGATGCAGGTTACCCGCGACAGGACGGAAAGACCCCGTGGAGCTTTACTGCAGTCTGATATTGAAATTCGGCACAGTTTGTACAGGATAGGTAGGAGCCTTAGAAGCGTGAACGCTAGTTTACGTGGAGGCGTTGGTGGGATACTACCCTCGCTGTGTTGGATTTCTAACCCGCACCATTGATCATGGTGGGAGACAGTGTCAGATGGGCAGTTTGACTGGGGCGGTCGCCTCCTAAAGAGTAACGGAGGCGCTCAAAGGTTCCCTCAGAATGGTTGGAAATCATTCACAGAGTGTAAAGGCATAAGGGAGCTTGACTGCGAGACTTACAAGTCGAGCAGGGTCGAAAGACGGACTTAGTGATCCGGTGGTTCCGCATGGAAGGGCCATCGCTCAACGGATAAAAGCTACCCCGGGGATAACAGGCTTATCTCCCCCAAGAGTTCACATCGACGGGGAGGTTTGGCACCTCGATGTCGGCTCATCGCATCCTGGGGCTGTAGTCGGTCCCAAGGGTTGGGCTGTTCGCCCATTAAAGCGGTACGCGAGCTGGGTTCAGAACGTCGTGAGACAGTTCGGTCCCTATCCGTCGTGGGCGTAGGAAATTTGAGAGGAGCTGTCCTTAGTACGAGAGGACCGGGATGGACATACCTCTGGTGTACCAGTTGTCGTGCCAACGGCATCGCTGGGTAGCTATGTATGGACGGGATAAGTGCTGAAAGCATCTAAGCATGAAGCCCCCCTCAAGATGAGATTTCCCAACTTCGGTTATAAGATCCCTCAAAGATGATGAGGTTAATAGGTTCGAGGTGGAAACATGGCGACATGTGGAGCTGACGAATACTAATCGATCGAAGACTTAATCAATTTAAATGTTTTGATTGGTACAATGATATTTACTTACTATCTAGTTTTGAATGTATAACTTTATACATCATTGTCTGGTGACAATGGCAAGGAGGTCACACCTGTTCCCATGCCGAACACAGAAGTTAAGCTCCTTAGCGCCGATGGTAGTCGGACTTACGTCCCGCTAGAGTAGGACGTTGCCAGGCAATCAAGAGACCAAAAGGTCTCTTTTTTTTATGCTTAAAAGGAGCTTAACTTCTTAGAATAATATTAAAAACACTTCAAGACCGAAGGTCTTTCTATAAACAGAAAATAAAACATTAAACCCATTGACGCAGAGAAAGCGTTTGAAGGTGACGAACTCAGTGCATCGCGCCACGCGCTTACGAGAAGGTAAGCAAGTAAGCGAGGCATGCAAGTGAGGAAAGATGCGAGCGCTTGCCCCTCAAGCCAAAAAAGCTCCTTAGCGCCGATGGTAGCAGATTTACGTCCCGCTAATAGAGGAACACAGGTGAATAGCACCTGTGTAAGTCCCACAAAACTTAAAGAGTGGGACTTTAGACGTTGCCAGGCGATCAAGAGACCAAAAGGTCTCTTTTTTTATGTCTAAAGGAGCTTAACTTCTTAAAGTAATTATTAAATTACATTAAGACCGTAGGTCTGTTTATATAAATTGAAAATAAAACATTAAACCCATTGGCGTAGAGAAAGCGTTTGAAGATGACGAACTCAAGGCATCGCGCCACGCGCTTACGAGTAGGTAAGCAAGTAAGCGAGGCATGCAAGTGAGGAAAGATGCGAGCGCTTGCCTCAAGCCAAAAAAGCTTCTTAGCGCCGATGGTAGCAGCCTTACATCCCGCTAATAGAGGAACCCATACGAGACCTTCGAGTCTCTTTTTTTATACCTGAAAATGTAAGATTAATTAAAAGATAAAATGCTCTATCAATAAAATTTTGAAGAAGCTAAAGCGATACTTTATAATGGGTTAGTAATACTATAGAGTGGATGTGTATGGAAGATGGCATTACCGTTAACTAATAAATTGAAATCTTTAATGAAAGAAAATCCAATTTCTATGCATGTACCTGGGCATAAAAATAATACAATTGGTAGTTTGGATAAATTAAATATTAATATGGATATGACTGAAATTACTGGATTGGACGACTTGCATCATCCAGAGGAAGTGTTGTACGAAAGTATGGCTAATATAACTAAACATAAAGACTATGACGCTTTTTATTTGGTTAATGGGACTACGTCCGGCATTTTATCAGTTATTCAAGCATTTGCTCATACATCAGGAGATTACATTATCCCGAGAAATGCACATAAATCAGTTTTTCATGGTCTTGAGATAGCACGAGGCAATGCCTTATTATTAGGCATGGATATAAGTCCAAATACTTACCAATATTTAGGCCCTACATATAGCAATGTAGATTATTTTGAAAAGGACCATAAATTAGCAGTGTATACTTATCCTAACTATTATGGAGAGTGCTTTGATATAAAGCCACAGCTTGAACATTTACATAAACTGAACATACCAGTATTAGTCGACGAAGCGCATGGCGCACATTTTGATTTGGAAGGTTTTCCTCAGTCAACGTTAAACTTTGGGGCAGATTTTGTCGTTCAATCTTATCATAAAACTTTACCGTCACTAACAATGAGTTCGGTATTGTTTATACATAAGGATGCACCACTAAGACAACAAGTAATCAATTATTTAAGTTATTTTCAATCTTCAAGCCCTTCTTATTTGTTAATGTCTAGTCTAGAGTTGGCTCATCACTTTTATGAAACTTATAAGAGTGACGTGTTTTTTGATAAACGGCAAAAACTAATTGATTATTTAGAGCAACAAGGGCTAACAGTGACAGAAATGGACGACCCATTAAAACTTTGTTTATCTCATCACGCATATGATGGATATGAATTACAGACGATGTTTGAGACACACAGCATTTTTGTAGAGTTAGCGGATGAATATCAAGTCTTGTTTGTTTTGCCGTTATGGCATCAACATGATACTTATCCATTTAATGATTTATTAAATAAAATAAAACGGCTAAAATTAACTAAAACATCCTCAATATCGATAGAGAAACAAATAAAAACTACGGCCATAGGACATTATAAGTTCAGTGCTAATAACAAAACACGAACAGTTAAGCTTGAAGAGGCCGAGGGTAAAATTTTGGCTACGCATATCGTGCCATATCCGCCAGGCATACCAATTATGTTGAAGGGCGAAAAAATAACTGCAAATATGGTAAAATTATTGCGATATTGGTCTAACCAAAAGTTGAGAGTAGAAGGAATTAAAAATAATTATATAGAAATTAAGGATGAATAAAATGTCAGCATTTATTACGTTTGAAGGCCCGGAAGGCTCAGGGAAAACGACTGTACTACAACAAGTAGCAGCAAAATTACAAGACAAATTTGAAACGATTGTTACTAGAGAACCAGGTGGCGTATCTACTGGGGAACAAATTCGCGAAATATTATTAGAAGGTGGCGATATGGATGAACGTACAGAAGCCTTATTGTTTGCAGCATCAAGACGCGAACATCTTGTAGGCAAAGTTATTCCAGCGCTTGACCAAGGTAAAGTAGTTTTATGTGATAGATATATTGATAGTTCTTTAGCATATCAAGGTTATGCAAGGGGTATAGGAGTAGAGGAAGTTAAAGCAATAAACGAGTTTGCGATTAATGGTCTATATCCTGATTTAACAATTTATTTAGATGTTAGTGTTGAAGTAGGAAGAGAACGTATCGTATCAAATTTACGTGAACAAAATCGTCTAGATCAGGAAGATGTAGCCTTCCATGAAAAAGTAGTAGAGGGCTATCATAAAGTAATTGACAGTGATGCTTCTCGATTTGTTGTGATTGACGCCAATCAAAATATCGATGACGTTGTGGATGCAACGTATAAATCTATTCTCAAATATTTAGAAAAATTATGATATAATAATGTGAAGAGGTGTATGAATATGAAAATGATTATTGCGATTGTCCAAGATCAAGACAGCCAAGAACTTTCAGACCAACTCGTAAAAAATAATTTTAGAGCAACAAAACTTGCTACAACAGGTGGATTTTTAAGAGCAGGTAACACGACATTCCTTTCAGGTGTTGAAGATGAACGTGTAGACGAAATTTTAAAAGTTATCGATGATACATGTGGTAATAGAGAGCAACTTGTATCGCCAATTACACCAATGGGTGGTAGTGCTGATTCTTATATCCCATATCCAGTTGAAGTTGAAGTTGGAGGAGCAACGGTATTCGTAATGCCAGTTGAAGCTTTCCATCAATTCTAAATTATGGTTGCTATATATGCATTTGTAATTCATACAGGTAATTATTTTATTACCATATGAATTAACTTGCTATATATGCAGCCTTTTTATATAAAGGAGTATTTTTGTGATGGATGAACAAGAAATGCTGACAAATGCTTATCACTCAAATAAATTATCACATGCTTATTTATTTGAAGGTGATGACGCACAAACAATGCAACAAGTAGCTTTAGAATTTGCGAAACTAATTTTATGTAACGATAATGAACAGTGTCAGTTAAAAGTAGATACATTCAACCATCCTGATTTTATGCATGTCGCTTCTGAAGAAACTACAATAAAAAAGGACCAAATAGAACAACTTGTTAGACATATGAATCAATTGCCAATAGAAAGTGACCATAAAGTATATATTATTGAGTCTTTTGAAAAACTAACAGTTCAAGGCGAGAATAGTATTTTAAAATTTTTGGAAGAGCCACCAGAAAACACGGTAGCGATTTTGCTTTCTACTAAACCAGAGCAAATTTTAAATACAATCCATTCAAGGTGTCAGCACATTTATTTTAAACCAATAGATAAAGAGCGATTTATTCAAAGACTGGAAGAACATGAAATTTCTCGACCTGTTGCCGAGTTATTATGTACATATACGACACAACTAGATACGGCATTAAGTATAAATGAGGAAGCTGATTTAGCAACGTTACGTAAAAGTATTTTGCGTTGGTGTAATTTATTGCTATCGAATAAACATATGGCTTTAATTGGTATCGTTGATTTATTAAAACAAGCTAAAAATAGACGTTTGCAATTGTTAACATTAGCAGCGGTTAACGCATTTTTTGAAGATATCATGCACGCAAAAGTTGGCATAGATGATAAAATGATTTATCGAGATATTAAAGTAGATATAACTAACTATGCGAGTAAAATTGATTTTAATCAAATCGTTTTAATGTATGATAGAATAACTGAAGCGAATAAAAAATTAAATCAGAATGTTAACCCGACGTTAGTGTTCGAACAGATAGTTATAAAAGGGGTGAGTTAAACATGCAAAATGTTGTAGGCATAGACTTTCAAAAGTCAGGTAAATTAGAGTATTATTCCCCGATGAATTACGACTTGGAAGCGGGACAATGGGTCGTTGTTGAATCTAAAAGAGGAATAGAAATGGGACGTGTTAAATATGCGCCTTTAGATGTTGCAGATGAAGACGTAACTTTACCTTTAAAAGAAATTGTCCGTGTAGCTTCAAACGAAGATAGAGAAAAATATGACCAAAATGAACAAGATGCTAGTGAAGCGATGGAGTTATGCAAATCAACGATTCAGCAATTGGATTTATCAATGAGATTGGTTAATTGTGAGTTTACGTTAGATAAATCAAAGGTAATTTTTAATTTCACTTCTGATGACCGTGTGGACTTTAGAAAATTGGTGAAAATATTAGCTCAAAAATTAAAAACACGTATTGAATTAAGACAAATTGGTGTTAGAGATGAAGCTAAATTACTAGGTGGTATTGGACCATGTGGTCGTTCATTATGTTGCTCGACGTTTTTAGGTGACTTTGAACCCGTGTCTATTAAGATGGCTAAAGATCAAAATTTATCGTTAAACCCAACGAAAATTTCTGGTGCATGTGGTCGTCTAATGTGTTGCTTAAAATATGAAAATGACTATTATGAAGAAGCGCGTGCTCAATTACCAGACGTAGGTGACAATATTGAAACGCCTGATGGTAATGGTAAAGTAATAGGTTTGAACATTTTAGACGTTTCAATGCAAGTTAAAGTCGAAGGTTTCGAACAACCACTTGAATATAAAGCAGAAGAATTAGAAGCATTTAATTAGGAGGCTTTAGCGACATTGGATAGAAGTGAAATTTTTGAAAAGCTTTCACGCTTAGAACGCCAAATTGATGAAGTAAACAACAATATGACTGAAATGAAAAATTTAATGGTTGAGTTAGTTGAAGAAAATGTAGCCTTACATATTGAAAATGACAACCTAAAATCTTTAATTAATAAAGATGAGGAGTCCACTAAACAGAAAACTACAAAATCTACTAACGCTAAACAACCATTGCGTAGTAAGGATAATCTTGCCATGTTATATAAAGAAGGCTTTCATATTTGTAAAGGTGAACTATTTGGTAAGCATAGAAAAGGCGACGATTGCTTATTTTGTTTAGAAGTTTTAAGCGAATAGTTTTAAACAGTAAATTAATAAGTTATTAAAGGATGAGATGTTAGTGATAGGCTTGAATAATAGCAAGCATCGCCATCTTATCCTTTTTTTGGAGGATTAATATGGAATTGTTAGAACATGAACGGTTAGATTATCTGATGAAAGAACATTTGCGTATCATTCAAAATGACGATGTCTTTTCTTTTTCTACAGATGCGCTTTTATTAGGTCATTTTACCGAAGTTAGAAAAAATGATTCAATCATGGATTTGTGTTCGGGGAATGGCGTGGTGCCGTTATTATTATCATATAAAACGAAACGCCAAATAGATGGTATCGAAATACAGCATCAACTCGTAGATATGGCTAATCGTAGCATCGCCTTCAACCAGTTAACGTCTCAGATTCAAATGTATGAGATGGATTTGAAAGATGCACGCACACAATTTAAACCATCGCAGTATAGTTTAGTGACATGCAATCCACCATATTTTAAAAGCAATCAATTACATCAACATCAAAAAGATGCCCATAAAATCGCTAGGCATGAAATTATGTGTTCATTAGAAGATTGTTGTATAGCTGCGAGACATTTGTTGAAACAAGGTGGTAGGTTGGTGATGGTTCATCGTGCTGAGCGTCTAATGGACGTATTGTCCAATATGAGGGCAAGTGGGATAGAACCTAAAAAGTTATGTTTTGTATATAGCAAAAAATCAAAGGATGCCCAAACGATTATTGTTGAAGGACGTAAGGGTGGTAATCAAGGTTTGACAATACAACCACCTTTTTATATTTATAATGAAGATGGTACATATACATCAGAAATGAGCGAGGTATATTATGGATAGTCATTATGTCTATATTGTGCGATGTAAAGATGGATCGCTATATACAGGTTATGCTAAAGACGTCGAACAACGTGTGAAGAAACATAATCTAGGTCAGGGTGCGAAATATACTAAAAATAGAAGGCCCGTGACACTCGTATATCACGAAACCCATGATACAAAGTCGAGCGCTTTAAAACGAGAATATGAAATAAAAACTTATTCAAGAAATAAAAAACTGCAATTAATTAAGGAGGCGCAATAAATGGGGACTTTATTTCTAGTCGGTACACCAATAGGTAACTTAGCAGATATAACGTATAGAGCTGTTGAGACACTTAAGTCTGTAGATATGATTGCGTGCGAAGACACAAGAGTTACTAGTAAATTATGTCATCATTATGATATACAACCACCATTGAAATCGTATCATGATCATAATAAAGAACAGCAAACAAGTGTACTTATAGAACAATTAACTAATGGTTCAGATATTGCATTGGTCTCGGATGCAGGCTTACCACTTATAAGTGATCCTGGATATGAACTTGTAGTGGCAGCGCGAGAAGCGGGAATTCGCGTCGAAACGATACCAGGTCCAAATGCTGGTCTTACAGCGTTAATGGCGAGTGGATTGTCTTCATTTACTTATACTTTTTTAGGATTTTTACCAAGAAAAGAAAAAGAGAAACTACAAGTTTTAGAGAAGCGTATGTATCAAGATAGTACGCTAATCATTTATGAATCACCACATCGCGTGAAAGATACATTAAAAGCAATTGCTAAAATTGATGAACAACGACAAGTTACGCTAGGTCGCGAGCTTACTAAAAAATTCGAACAAATCGAAACACAATCTGTCTTACAGTTATTAACTGCCGTCAATGAATCACAGATTCCTCTGAAGGGTGAATTCGTCATTCTAATTGAAGGAGCAACCGCGGTAGAAGACACAAGCTGGTTTGAAAATATGACTATAGAAGAGCATGTCACTTCTTATATCGAACAAGATATGAAGCCGAAAGCTGCTATAAAAAGTGTGGCTGAAGATAGAAACATGAAAACTAGTGAGGTTTATAATATTTATCATAATGTGAATTAAGGATGTCGTATTTGTATAAGAAATAATGTAGTTTTCTAATAACAATAACGTGTATTTTATTAATTCAAATAGAAATAAAAAGGTACCAAATATATGGCGATTTATGGTATTGTAGATAAGATAGAGCATATAATTATATTTAATAAAATCAGATGTTTATTGAGTGTACATAGAAGTAACATGGTGTCGTCAAAATATGAATGATAAGTAATCTTATGCATAGTTCAGCACATCAAGGCTTCATTGAAAACAAATATTAATTTAGATATATTTATAGTGTAAGAAACGAGGAGGAACAATGATGGTGAAAGATACATTTTATATCACTACCCCAATATATTATCCGAGTGGAAACTTGCATATCGGTCACGCATACACAACGACTGCTGGTGATGTGATTGCACGCTATAAAAGAATGCAAGGTTACGATGTAAGATATTTAACTGGGACAGATGAACACGGTCAAAAAATTCAAGAAAAAGCGCATAAAGCGGGTAAAACTGAGTTAGCTTATTTAGATGAAATGATTTCTGGTATCAAAGCTTTATGGAAAAAACTAGAAATCTCTAATGACGACTTTATTCGTACTACAGAAGAACGTCACAAAGAAGTCGTACAACAAATCTTTGAACGTCTATTGTCTCAAGGCGATATTTATCTAGGTGAATATGAAGGTTGGTATTCAGTACCTGATGAAACATACTATACTGAAACACAACTAGTAGATCCAGTATATGAAAATGGCAAAATTGTCGGCGGTAAAAGTCCAGACTCAGGTCATGATGTAGAATTAGTCAAAGAAGAAAGTTACTTCTTCAACTTGTCTAAATACACAGATCGTCTATTAGAATTTTACGATGAAAATCCTGATTTTATTCAACCACCTTCACGTAAAAATGAAATGATTAATAACTTTATTAAACCAGGTTTAGAAGATTTAGCTGTATCTCGTACTTCATTTGATTGGGGTATTCGTGTTAAATCAAATCCTAAACACGTTGTATACGTTTGGATTGATGCACTGGTAAACTATATTTCTTCATTAGGTTACTTGTCGGATGATGATTCATTATTCCAAAAATATTGGCCGGCAGATATTCATATTATGGCCAAGGAAATTGTCCGTTTCCACTCAATTATCTGGCCAATTTTATTAATGGCACTTGATATTCCATTACCTAAAAAAGTCTTTGCGCATGGTTGGATCTTAATGAAAGACGGTAAAATGAGTAAATCAAAAGGTAACGTAGTCGACCCTAACGTGTTAATTGACCGTTACGGTTTAGATGCTACACGTTATTATTTATTACGTGAGTTACCTTTTGGCGCTGATGGTGTATTTACGCCTGAAGGCTTCGTTGAACGTACAAATTATGATTTAGCTAATGACCTTGGTAACTTAGTAAATCGTACTATATCGATGATTAACAAATATTTTGATGGTGAGTTGCCAGCATATAAAGGTGCTCAAAACGATTTAGACAAAGATATGGAACAAATGGCATTGGACACTGTTAAAACTTACCATGAAAACATGGAAAACCTACAGTTCTCTGTTGCTTTATCTACAGTATGGAAATTTATTAGTCGTACGAATAAATATATCGACGAAACAACACCATGGGTTTTAGCTAAAGATGAGAGTCAAAAAGATATGTTAGGTAATGTAATGGCTCACTTAGTAGAAAATATCCGTATCATAGCGGTTATTTTACGACCATTCTTAACACATGCACCTTACCAAATCTTTGAACAACTAAATATTAATAATCCAGAATTACATGAGCTTGTTAGCGTTGAGTCTTACGGTGCATTAACTGAACCGATTACAGTAGTTGAAAAACCAACGCCAATCTTCCCTCGTCTTGATAGTGAGGCTGAAATTGCATACATCAAAGAATCTATGCAACCACCAAAAGAAGATAATGCTGAAGAAGAAGTACCTGCAAAAGAAACAATCGATATTAAAGATTTCGATAAAGTAGAGATTAAAGCAGCGACAGTAATTGATGCTGAGCAAGTTCCTAAATCAGATAAATTATTAAAAATTCAAGTCGACCTAGATTCAGAGCAACGCCAAATAGTTTCAGGAATTGCCAAGTTTTACAATCCTGAAGATATAATTGGTAAAAAAGTAGCGGTCGTTACTAACTTGAAACCAGCGAAATTAATGGGTCAAAAATCTGAAGGTATGATTTTATCAGCCGAAAAAGATGGCGTCTTAACATTAGTAAGCTTGCCAAGTGCTATTCCAAATGGTGCAGTAATTAAATAATAAAGTAAGGGAGCGATTAAATATGTTAATCGATACGCATGTACATTTAAATGCAGAACAGTATGACGAAGATTTAGAAGCGGTCATCGAGCGTGCTAGAGAAAATGGTGTCGATCGTATGTTTGTTGTAGGATTTGATACGCCTACAGTTGAACGTACAATGGAATTAATCGATCAATATGACTTTATTTATGGCATTATTGGATGGCATCCAGTCGATGCTATTGATTGCACGGAAGAGCGATTAGAATGGATCGAAGAACTAGCAAAACATCCAAAAGTTATTGGTATTGGTGAAACAGGTTTAGACTATCATTGGGATAAGTCGCCTAAAGACGTTCAACAAGCATTGTTTAGAAAACAAATTGCGCTAGCTAAACGCGTTAATTTACCAATAATTATTCATAATCGAGAGGCAACTCAAGATTGTGTGGATATTTTAAAAGAAGAACATGCTGAAGAAATTAGTGGTATTATGCATAGTTTTAGTGCTTCACCAGAAATAGCAGATGAAATTATTAATAAATTAAATTTCTATGTGTCATTAGGTGGACCTGTTACATTTAAAAATGCTAAACAACCTAAAGAAGTTGCACAACATGTACCATTCGATAGATTGTTAGTAGAAACTGATGCACCATTCTTATCACCGCACCCATATAGAGGTAAACGTAACGAACCAGCACGTGTCACACTTGTTGCTGAACAAATTGCAGAATTACGTGGTGTAAGCTATGAAGAAGTGTGTGAACAAACTACTAAGAATGCTGAAACTTTATTTAAATTATAAAGTTAAAAGAGAAAGATATTGGTCTAATATTTGGAATTGAAAGTATCACAATATCCATAAATGTTAAGCCGATATCTTTCTCGTTTTTTATAGGAATGAATATATTGAGAAGGTGAAACAATAAATGAAAATAAATGAATTTATTGTAGTTGAAGGTCGTGACGATACAGAACGTGTTAAATCTGCTGTCGAATGCGACACGATTGAAACTAATGGCAGTGCAATTAATCAATCAACGCTTGAAGTGATAAAACAAGCCTATGAAACAAGAGGCGTAATTGTTTTAACTGATCCTGATTTCCCGGGTGATAAAATACGAAATACGATACGTGATTATATTCCGGGTGTTAAACATGCTTATATAGATAGAGCTAAAGCACGAAATAAACGTGGCAAAATTGGAGTAGAACACGCAGCTGTAGAAGATATCAAAGATGCATTGATTAATGTTAGCACGCCATTTGAAGAGGGAAATGAATCAATAAGTAAGGATGTATTAATAGATTTAGGGTTGATCGTCGGTAACGATGCACGTAGAAAGCGTGCCATACTAAGCCAAAAATTAAATATTGGTCATTCTAACGGGAAACAATTAGTAAAAAAATTAAATGCGTTTGGCTATACGGAAGAAGATGTACGTGAAGCGCTATTAGACAAGAATGGAAGTGAAAAGTAGTGGAAACTAAAGATATTGCTACACCATCTCGAGCAAAGGCTTTATTGGCGCAATATGGTTTTGATTTTAAAAAGAGTTTAGGTCAAAATTTCCTAATTGATGTGAATATCATTAATAATATTATCGATGCGAGTCAGATTGATGATGAAACGGGAATAATTGAAATCGGACCTGGTATGGGGTCATTGACTGAACAACTTGCTAAAAATGCCAAAAAAGTAGTTGCTTTTGAAATAGACCAACGACTCATACCGGTGCTCAATGACACGCTAGCGCCATATGATAACGTAACTGTAATTAACGAAGATATATTAAAAGCTGACGTGGCACATTATGTTGACCAACATTTATCACACTGTAAACGAATTATGGTCGTGGCAAATTTACCTTATTATATAACGACACCAATACTTTTAAACTTAATGCAACAATCGCTACCAATAGATGGTTATGTGGTAATGATGCAAAAAGAAGTTGGCGAGAGATTAAATGCACAAGTCGGTACAAAAGCTTATGGATCTTTATCTATAGTAGCGCAATATTATACAGAAACGAGTACAGTGCTTACAGTGCCTAAATCTGTGTTTTTACCTCCACCTAATGTAGATTCAATTGTTGTTAAATTAATGCAACGTTCTGAACCTCTCGTCAACGTAGACGATGAAGAGAAGTTTTTCCGTCTAACGAAAGGTGCTTTCGGTCAACGAAGAAAAACAATAAATAATAATTATCAATCGTTATTTACTGATGGTAAAAAGCTGAAGGCTAAAATTGGTGAATGGCTAAAAAGTTCGGATATAGATCCTACTAGACGTGGTGAAACGCTTGCAATAGAGGAGTTTGCGACCCTTTACAACAATTTAGAAAAATTTCCCGAATTACAATTTTAATCTATTGACATTCTTGCTTTACCTTGCTAAAATTAATCGTTTATTTGACAAAATCGCGCGAAATGTGTTATTATACAAGTTGTAGCGAGGTGGAGCAATATGCCAAAATCTATTGGAGACATCAAAAATTCACTTGATTGTCATTTAGGAAACCGTATAGTACTCAAAGCAAATGGCGGTCGCAAGAAAACAATTGAACGTTGCGGTGTGTTAAAAGAAACATATCCGTCTGTATTTATTGTCGAACTTGATCAAGACAAACATAACTTTGAGCGTGTGTCTTATACATACACTGATGTTTTAACTGATAACGTACAAGTTTCTTTCGAAGAAGATAGCCATCAAGAAGCAATTGCACACTAGAGAAAAGCATTTCAATAATTACATATATTTACTTAGAGGTGCATAGGCATCTCTTTTTTTATGTGTAATTTTATGATTAGTTTATAAAATCATTAGAATTTAATTTAAAAATAGTGGAAATATTCTATTTTGAAATTTATACCATAAATTTTCTCGAGAAACTTAAATAATCTTGCTAGTATTTCCGTACATTATGTTAAAATCGATGTATTACCATATCGAATCGAAAGAGGGTGGGGATATGATATACGAAACGGCGCATGCTAAGATAAATCTTACATTAGACACACTCTTTAAACGAGATGATGGTTATCATGAAGTTGAAATGATAATGACAACGATTGACTTAAATGATCGGTTGTCATTTGAAATCAGACGAGATAATAAAATTGTAGTCGAAGTAGAACAAAATTATGTACCCTCTGATCATAAAAATTTAGCATTCAAAGCTGCCGAAGCGCTAAAAAAGCATTATAATATTAAGCAAGGTGTAACAATAAGATTAGAGAAAGACATTCCAGTTTCAGCCGGGCTGGGGGGCGGATCTGCAGATGCAGCAGCTACTTTAAGGGGCATGAATCGACTCTTTAATTTAAACCTATCATTAGAAGAGTTATGTCAAATTGGTATAAAAATTGGAACAGACATTCCTTTCTGCATATATAGCAAAACGGCTATTTGTAAAGGAAAAGGTGAAATTATTGAACTATTAAATAAACCACCATCTGCCTGGGTTATTATCGCAAAACCAGATGTAGGTATTTCATCGCCTGATGTGTTTAAATCACTTACATTAGAAAGTGATTATCGAGTGCATACAGCGGCGTGTCTGAGCGCGCTAAAATCTGGAGACTACGAGGCATTGTGCCAAAGTTTATCGAATAGATTAGAAACGGTATCACATAAAATGTATCCAGAGATTACTAAATTAAAAGAAAACATGTTAAATAGTGGTGCCGATGGTGCTTTAATGAGTGGTAGTGGTCCAACGGTATATGCGTTAGCTAAAAATGAACGACAAGCAAAGCATATATATAATGCAGTGAATGGTTGTTGTAACGCAGTTCAATTAGTAAGATTACTAGGTTAGAAAGGATGAAGCACGATATGAGATACAAGAGAAGTGAACGTATTGTTTTTATGACACAATATTTAATGAATCATCCCAATAAATTGATACCACTAACGTTTTTCGTCCAAAAGTTCAAACAGGCTAAATCATCAATTAGTGAGGATGTTCAAATTATAAAAACAACATTCCAAAAAGAAAAATTAGGTACTGTGACGACTACTGCTGGTGCAAGTGGCGGAGTTACATATAAACCACAAATGGGCAAAAAAGAAGCTACAGAAGTTGTAGAAGAGTTAATCGAATTACTACAAGAAAAAGATCGATTATTACCTGGTGGTTATTTGTTCTTATCAGATTTGATGGGTAATCCAATTTTATTAAAGAAAGTTGGCAAGTTAATTGCAACGCTCTATATGGATGAACAATTAGATGCAGTGGTAACAATAGCTACTAAAGGTATTTCTTTAGCTAATGCCGTAGCGAGTGTATTGAATTTACCGGTAGTAGTTATTAGAAAAGATAATAAGGTTACTGAAGGGTCTACTGTTTCAATAAATTATGTTTCTGGTTCTTCTCGTAAGATTGAAACGATGGTGTTATCTAAACGCACATTGCCTGAAAATTCTAATGTACTCGTTGTTGATGATTTCATGCGTGCTGGTGGTTCAATTAATGGTGTGATGAATTTGATGAATGAGTTTAAAGCACACGTTAAAGGGGTATCAGTACTTGTAGAATCAAAAGAAGTTAAACAACGATTGATTGAAGATTATACTTCCTTGGTTAGATTATCTGATGTAGATGAATACAATCAGCAATTTAACGTAGAAACAGGCAATAGTTTAACTAAATTTTCTTAAAGGAGCGATTACGACAGCATGAAAGTAATTAATACAAATAATGCGCCCGAAGCTTTAGGGCCATATTCACACGCAACAGAAATTAATGGATTGTTATTCACATCGGGACAAATCCCATTGAATACTGACGGTCAAATCGTTAGTGATGATGTGCAAGAACAAACACGACAAGTTTTAGAAAATTTAAAAGTTGTGCTAGACGCAGCTGGTTCAGATATTGAATCGGTCGTTAAAGCCACAATCTTTATTAAAGATATGAATGAATTTCAAAAAATAAATGAAATATATGGTGAGTATTTTGATGCACATCAACCAGCGAGAAGTTGTGTTGAAGTTGCACGCTTACCTAAAGATGTGAAAGTTGAAATTGAATTAATTGCTAAAGTGAAGTAAGGATTTATAATTCTCATAAATTTTTGTTATGCTTCTTTACAAAGAGACAAACTAGGGGGGCTCACTACATGAAAGTGACAGATGTAAGACTTAGAAAGATAGACACAGATGGAAGAATGAAAGCGCTCGTATCAATTACGTTAGACGAATCATTTGTAGTACATGATTTAAGAGTAATTGAAGGCAACTCAGGTCTTTTCGTCGCAATGCCAAGTAAACGTACACCAGATGGTGAATTCCGTGACATCGCGCATCCTATTAACTCAGAAATGAGACAAGAAATCCAAGATGCAGTGATGAAAGTCTATGAAGAGACAGACGAAGTTATTCCTGACAGAAATGCACAGTCATCAAATGATGAAGAGAATAATGACGAAGCATAAAAGATTTAAAAAGATTAAAATGAGATAAAAATATAAATTAATCGAGCAGTTATACTGATTATTAAACAGTCAGTATAACTGCTTTTTTAATTATACTTTATATAGTTGAAGACGTATAAAAATGATTAGGTGGATAGTTATAAATAAAAAAGTAGCAATAAAATATACTATATTTTTAAACTTTAGTGATTTAATAGTGACAAAAAAGTATTACATGCCAACTTTTCGTAATAATAATATTAAATTTAAACAGCGCAATAATATTTACATAACATCATATAACGACTCATATAAAAGGGATTATGGAGTGGTGGGAAATATGAAAACGCAACCATATTAGAAATAAATTATTGCCATTATATGACATTAGTTGTTTGAGTCTTGAAACTAATACTTACGTTAAATTATAATAATATTGAAGTGTATATTTTAATGGAGGGTTAGCACTCATGCAA
Organism: Staphylococcus kloosii; assembly: GCF_003019255.1. Classification (NCBI taxonomy): domain Bacteria; kingdom Bacillati; phylum Bacillota; class Bacilli; order Caryophanales; family Staphylococcaceae; genus Staphylococcus; species Staphylococcus kloosii. Next base: position 29,323 of record NZ_CP027846.1, on the reverse strand, counting down.
AGACATGCAATAGTACTGGCAGCAGGTAAGGGTACACGTATGAAATCACAGAAATATAAAGTGTTACACGAAGTTGCAGGCAAATCAATGATTGAACATGTTATTGATAATGTAAAACATTCGGGCGTTGAAACAATCGTAACGATTGTAGGACATGGCGCAGATAGTGTAAAAGAAGCATTAGGCGAGCAATCGCTATATAGTTTTCAAGAAGAACAATTAGGTACTGCTCATGCTGTTAGAATGGCAGAAGAACATATAGGTACTCAAGAAGGTACAACTTTAGTTGTTTGTGGCGACACACCATTAGTGACTGCAGAAACATTAAAATCTTTAATTGAACATCATGAACAAAATCAAGCTCAAGCTACAGTATTGTCAGCAACTGCCCCTAATCCTTTTGGATATGGACGTATTGTAAGGAATGACAACGAATCATTAACAAAAATAGTAGAGCAAAAAGATGCAACAACCGAAGAACAACAAATTAACGAAATCAGTTCAGGTATATTTGCTTTTGATAATGCAACGTTGTTCTCTAAATTAGCAGATGTGAACAATGATAATGCACAAGGCGAATATTACTTACCAGAAGTACTATCATTAATTCTTAACGAAAATGGTAAAGTTGAAATTTACCATACAGATGATTTTGATGAAATCATGGGTGTTAATGATCGTGTTATGTTAAGTTCTGCTGAACAAGCGATGAGAACACGTATAAACGAACAACATATGCGTGACGGTGTAACAATTATTGATCCACAAACTACATACATTGGTAAAGATGTAAAAATAGGACAAGATACTACGATAGAACCTGGCGTTAAATTAACTGGTAAAACTGTTATAGGTTCAAATGTTCTCGTAGGCCAACACTCAGAAATAGCTGATAGTAGCATTGGTAACGGCGTAAATATCAAACAATCAGTAATTAATGAATCTAAAGTTGCTGATGAAGTTAATATTGGACCATTTGCCCAACTAAGACCTGGTTCAGATATTGGTAATAAAGTTAAAGTAGGTAACTTTGTAGAAGTGAAAAAATCAGTCGTTAAAGATGGTGCAAAACTTCCACACTTAAGTTATATTGGTGACGCTGAAATCGGTGAACGTTCAAACGTTGGTTGTGGTTCTATCACAGTTAATTACGACGGTAAAAATAAATTTAAGACAACAATAGGTAATGATGCATTTATAGGATGTAATACTAATCTTGTTGCTCCTGTTACAGTAGGCGATTTTGCATTTATTGCTGCAGGTTCAACAATAACAGATAACGTACCTGACAACAGTTTGGCATTAGCGAGAGAAAGACAAACGACTAAAGAAGGCTATTTTAATAATAAATAAAGAGTTAACTTTTAGACAAACATGCTTTTACTGTTAAAATCAAGATACAAAAATTTTTATCAGCATAGAAAAAGAAGTTTCGTATTGTCTATTTATTTAAACTTATGGAAGTAATTAATTGGAGGACTATAAATGTTAAACAATGAATATAAAAATTCTGCTTTAAAAATATTTTCTTTAAAGGGTAACGAACCTTTAGCACAACAAGTAGCAGATAGCGTGGGTATTGAACTAGGAAAATGTTCTGTTAAACGTTTTAGCGATGGAGAAATTCAAATCAATATTGAAGAAAGTATACGTGGTTGTGACGTCTTTATTATCCAACCAACTTCTAATCCAGTTAACTTACACTTAATGGAATTATTAATTATGATTGATGCATGTAAACGTGCTTCAGCTTCGACAATAAATATTGTAGTTCCATATTATGGATATGCTAGACAAGATAGAAAAGCACGTAGCCGTGAACCTATTACTGCAAAATTAGTTGCTAACTTAATCGAAACAGCTGGCGCTGATCGCATGATTGCTTTAGATTTGCATGCACCACAAATCCAAGGCTTTTTCGATATTCCTATCGATCATTTAATGGGTGTGCCAATCTTAGCTGATTACTTCCAAAATGAAGCAGACATTAATCCGGATGAATGTGTTGTCGTTTCACCAGACCATGGCGGTGTGACTAGAGCACGTAAATTAGCGGACATATTAAAAACTCCAATTGCAATCATTGATAAGCGTAGACCGAAACCAAATGTTGCAGAAGTAATGAACATTGTGGGTGAAATTGATGGACGCACAGCAATCATTATAGACGATATCATTGATACTGCAGGAACGATTACATTAGCTGCACAGGCATTAAAAGATAAAGGTGCAAAAGAAGTTTACGCTTGTTGTACGCACCCAGTATTATCGGGCCCAGCAAGAGAGCGTATCGAAAATTCAGCTATTAAAGAATTAGTCGTAACAAATTCTATTCAACTAGAAGATAGTCGCAAACCTGAAAACACTAAAGAATTGTCTGTAGCAGGGTTATTAGCTCAAGCAATTATCCGTGTTTACGAACGTGAATCAGTTAGTGTGCTATTTGACTAATTAATTACAAAAAGATATAATATGTCTATTCGTGTAAAAACGAATAAATAAACACTTACAAGCAACGAAAATGTTGATGGGTAAGTGAGGGGCTCTAACATAGAGCAATTATGAAAGGTGGAAATGAGCATGGCTTCATTAAAGTCAATCATTCGTCAAGGGAAACAAACACGTTCAGATTTAAAAACATTAAGAAATTCTGGTAAAGTACCAGCAATCGTATACGGTTACGGTACTAAAAATACTTCAGTTAAAGTTGACGAAGTAGAATTTATTAAAGTTATCCGTGAAGTTGGACGTAACGGTGTTATCGAATTAGCTGTAGGTTCTAAAACTATTAAAGTAATGGTTTCAGACTACCAATTCGATCCACTTAAAAATCAAATTACTCACATTGACTTCTTAGCAATAAACATGAGTGAAGAACGTACTGTTGAAGTACCAGTTCAATTAGTTGGTGAAGCTGCAGGAGCTAAAGAAGGTGGCGTTGTTGAACAACCATTATTCGACCTTGAAGTAACTGCAACTCCAGACAACATCCCAGAATCAATCGAAGTAGACATTACTGAATTAGAAGTAAATGACAGCATTTCAGTAAGTGACCTTAAAACTACTGGTAACTTCACAATCGAAAACGACGAAAATGATTCAGTCGTAACTGTAGTTCCTCCAACTGAAGAACCTACAGAAGAAGAAATCGAAGCAATGGAAGGCGAATCAGCTACTGAAGAACCAGAAGTTGTTGGTGAAGACAAAGAAGACAGCGACAACGAAGAAGAATCAGAAGACAAAGAATAATATTTGTTCGGACGATTGTTTCCTAAATTTTAAATTTAAAAGCACCATGCTTATTTGCTTAAGCAGGTGCTTTTTTATGTTAATATAATGAATGATATTAAAAATACAAGATGCGAATTGATTTGCTACTCGTTGTTTTTATCAATTATCGCACAACATATAAATGGTAATTAATGGAGGAAACAAAATGAAATGTATTGTTGGCCTTGGAAATATAGGTAAACGTTTTGAATCTACGCGACACAATATTGGATTTGAAGTGATAGATTATATTTTAGACCGAAACAATTTTTCTTTAGATAAGCAGAAATTTAAAGGCGCATATACGATTGAGCGCTTAAATCAAGAAAAAGTTATGTTTATAGAACCCTTAACAATGATGAACTTATCTGGCGAAGCCGTAGCACCTTTGATGGATTATTATGATATAGATGTAGATGATTTAATCGTACTATATGATGATTTAGACTTGCCTCAAGGCGAGATAAGATTAAGACAAAAAGGTAGTGCTGGTGGTCATAATGGCATGAAATCTATCATTAAAATGTTAGGCACTGATCAATTCAAAAGAATTCGTATTGGTGTGGATAGACCAAGTGGTGGCATGTCAGTTCCAGATTACGTATTACAAAAATTTTCAAAACAAGAAATGATTACTATGGAAAAAGTTATCGAACATTCAGCGCGCGCAGTGGAATCTTATATAGAAACTTCACGTTTCGACCAAGTGATGAATGAATACAATGGTGATGTCAATTGAAATCAATAATTACAGATTATATAAATAAAGATAAACGTTATCAGGAATTAAACGAAGTATTTGGGAAAGATAATATTTTAGTAACAGGTTTGTCGGCTGCGGCAAAAGCTACGATAATTGCAGAGAAATATTTAGAAAGTGAACAACAATTACTCGTAGTTACTAATAATTTATATCAAGCAGATAAGCTAGAAGCGGATATACTACAATTTGTAGATGCCAATGATGTTTATAAATATCCGATGCAAGATATTATGACAGAAGAATTTTCTACGCAAAGCCCTCAATTTATGAGTGAACGTGTACGTACATTAACTGCACTATCTCAAAATGAGAGAGGCTTATTTATCGTGCCGTTAAATGGTTTAAAAAAATGGTTAACGCCTGTCGAATTATGGAAATCGCATCAGATTACTTTATCTGTAGGTGAAGACATAAATGTAGATGACTTACTGACTAAATTAGTAAATATGGGTTATAGACGCGAAAGTGTAGTATCGCATATCGGTGAATTTTCATTACGTGGTGGCATTATTGATATATATCCATTAATTGGCGAACCAGTAAGAATTGAATTGTTTGATACTGAAATTGATTCAATTAGAAATTTTGATGTGGAATCTCAAAGATCTAACGATAATATGCAAGAGGTTAATATTACGACAGCTAGTGATTATATTATTACAGATGACGTTATTAAACATACAAAAGAAAAACTTACTGAAGCGTACCAAGAAACTCGTCCCAAAATTGATAAATCCGTACGTAATGATGTTAAAGAAACATACGATAGCTTTAAATTATTTGAATCGTCATTATTTGATCATCAAGTAATGAGAAGACTTGTTGCGTTTATGTATGAACAACCTGCAACAATAATAGATTACTTCCAAGACGATGCCATCGTAGCAGTAGATGAATATAACAGAATTAAAGAAACTGAAGAAACGTTAACGACTGAAGTCGATGACTTTATGCAAAACTTAATCGAAAGTGGTAAAGGTTTTATCGGTCAAAGTTTCTTAGACTATCAAAACTTTGAAACATTGCTCAAAAAACATCCAGTCGCATATTTCACATTATTTACTGCAACGATGTCTGTAAAACTACAAGACATTATTAAATTTTCTTGTAAACCAGTGCAACAATTTTATGGCCAGTACGATATTATGCGTTCAGAATTTCAACGTTATATTGCTAATGATTACACGATTGTCGTTTTAGCAGAAACAGAAACTAAAAAAGAACGTATCCAATCTATGTTGAATGAAATGCATATTCCAACATTTGTGGATGTTGCAGAAAACGAAATCCAAGGTGGACGTGCCATTATTACAGAGGGTAGTCTGTCTGAAGGTTTCGAGCTGCCATATATGCAACTTGTGGTTGTGACCGAACGAGAATTATTCAAGTCGCAACAAAAGAAAAAACGTAAACAGCAAAAAACATTAACGAATGCTGAAAAAATAAAATCTTATCAAGATTTAAAAGTCGGAGATTACGTTGTACATGTGCATCACGGTGTCGGTAGGTATTTAGGCGTTGAAACTTTAGAAGTTGCTGGCGTTCACAAAGATTATATTAAGTTGCAATATAAAGGAACAGACCAGCTATTTGTACCTGTAGACCAAATGGATCAGGTTCAAAAATATGTTGCCTCCGAAGATAAAATGCCAAAACTTAATAAACTTGGTGGCACTGAATGGAAGAAAACAAAGGCTAAAGTACAACAAAGCGTTGAAGACATTGCCGACGAATTAATTGAATTATACAAAGAACGTGAAATGTCTGTAGGTTATCAATATGGGCCTGATAGCGCAGAACAAAACGACTTTGAATTGGATTTTCCATATGAGTTAACGCCTGACCAAGCGAAATCTATTACTGAAATTAAAGGTGATATGGAACAACAAAAACCTATGGATAGATTGTTATGTGGTGACGTGGGTTATGGTAAGACTGAGGTCGCTGTCCGTGCAGCATTTAAGGCAGTATTAGAAGGTAAGCAAGTGGCGTTCCTAGTACCAACGACGATTTTGGCGCAACAACATTATGAAACGTTAATTGAACGTATGCAAGATTTCCCTATTGATGTTGAACTCATTAGTCGCTTTAGAACTACTAAAGAAATTAAAGAAGTAAAAGAAGGCTTAAAATCAGGTAAAGTTGATATCGTTGTAGGTACGCATAAATTACTTGGTAAAGATATAGTTTATAAAGATTTAGGTTTATTAATTGTCGACGAAGAACAACGTTTCGGAGTTAGACATAAAGAACGTATCAAAACGTTAAAAACGAATGTCGACGTGCTAACACTTACTGCGACACCAATTCCGAGAACGTTGCATATGAGTATGCTTGGCGTGCGTGATTTATCGGTTATCGAGACACCACCAGAAAATAGATTCCCTGTACAAACTTATGTCTTAGAACAAAATTCTAATTTCATAAAAGAAGCGTTAGAACGTGAATTATCTAGAGAAGGACAAGTATTTTACTTATATAATAAAGTACAGTCTATTTATGAAAAGCGAGAACAACTACAAATGTTAATGCCAGATGCCTCTATAGGAGTGGCTCATGGCCAAATGACCGAACGAGATTTAGAAGAAACTATGATTGGTTTTATTAACCATGAATATGACATTCTTGTAACGACGACAATTATCGAAACAGGTGTCGACGTGCCAAATGCTAACACACTTATAATTGAAGAGGCTGATCGTTTTGGACTGAGTCAGTTATATCAATTAAGGGGTAGAGTTGGGCGTTCTAGTCGCATAGGTTATGCTTATTTCCTTCACCCAGCTAATAAAGTACTTACTGAAACAGCAGAAGATAGATTACAAGCTATAAAAGAATTTACAGAATTAGGTTCTGGTTTCAAAATAGCGATGCGAGACTTAAATATACGTGGCGCAGGTAACCTGCTTGGTAAACAACAGCATGGCTTTATTGACTCAGTCGGATTCGATTTATATTCTCAAATGTTAGAAGAAGCGGTTAATGAAAAACGTGGCATTACTCCGGAACAAAATGATGCACCGGAAGTAGAAATAGAATTAAATATCGATGCTTACTTACCGGCAGAATACATTCAAAATGAACAGGCTAAAATAGAAATCTATAAAAAACTTAGAAAAATCGAAAGTAAAACACAACTGATAGATATTAAAGATGAACTTATCGATCGTTTTAATGAATATCCAGCAGAAGTAGCACGTTTATTAGATATGATGGAAATCAAAATACATGCTTTACATGCAGGCGTGACGTTAATAAAAGATAAAGGTAAGACAATTGAAATTTTCCTATCTGAAAAAGGGACTGAAGATATTGATGGGGAAGCATTGTTTAAACAAACACAGCCATTAGGGCGTGCAATGAAAGTTGGCGTTCAAGATGGTAAAATGAAAGTAACATTAACCAAAGCAAAACAATGGTTTGAAAATCTTAAATTTTTAGCGAAATGTTTGGAAGAAAGTATGGTAATTAAGGATGAAGTCTAAGACTACTACGGCATTTAATGGTGTCATTGTACTGACAATAGCATTAATAGTTGTGAAGATTTTAAGTGCTATTTATCGCGTACCTTATCAAAATGTACTGGGTGATTCAGGTTTATATGCTTATCAGCAAATATATCCAATAGTAGCATTAGGTGTTATCTTATCGATGAACGCTATACCTAGTGCATTAACCCAAACATTTGGTACAGGACGTAACGACGCCAAATTTGCTTCAGTATTAGTTAAATTACAATATGTCTGCATTGGCTTTTTCTTAATATTATTTATATGTGCAAAATGGATTGCTCAATTTATGGGTGATGCTAATTTAGCCCCGATGATAAGCGCTGCAAGTGTTAGCTTTCTATTTTTTAGTACGTTAGGTGTATTAAGAGGCTATTATCAAAGTAAGCAAGAAATGAATGTTCCTGCCATTTCACAAGTTGTAGAACAGTTTTTACGTGTTGTGATTATTATGATAGCAATTGCTTTGTTTGCCTATAGAGATTGGTCGATTTATGCGGCAGGTACGTTAGCTATTCTAGGTTCAGGTTTCGGATTTTTAGCTTCTAGTCTTTATTTAACACTGCATAAACCTTTTAGTATGGCAGAAAAAAATAAGGCGATAGAATGGAAGAAGCTAACTTTGGCAATTATCGTCTTTGCTGTCAGTCAGCTTATTGTCATTTTATGGCAGGTTGTCGATAGTTTTACGGTTATTCATGCACTTACATTGAACGGGCTAGACTTTCAACATGCGATTTCTAGCAAAGGTGTCTATGATAGAGGCGCATCATTTATTCAAATGGGCTTAATCGTTACGACTACATTTTGTTTTGTATTAATTCCATTACTGACAGATGCCAAAAATAATAAACAAATTGTACTAATGAATCGTTATACTAATGCGTCATTAAAAATCACGTTGCTTATTAGTACTGCAGCAGGTATTGGGTTAATTAATTTATTGCCAGTATTAAACAGAGTGTTTTTTGAAAATAATAGCGAGACATTCACGCTTGCAGTGTATATGTTAACGGTAATTTGTGTCTCTTTAATTATGATGGAGATGTCACTTTTACAAGTAATGAACCAAGAAAAAATGATTTTTATTAGTTGCATCGTAGGTATAATAATTAAGGCTTGCCTCAATATTTTACTTATACCGCATATACAAATGTTAGGTGCTAGTATAGCAACGGTAGGTTCATTGGTCGTTACAGTTATAATTTTGCACGTAAATATCAAAAAGTTTTACCAGTTATCAGGGCTACAAACGTTTATACTAAAATTAATTGGCGCTATGATACTTATGAGTCTTGCAGTCCAATTCGTGTTGTGGATTATTCCAACTACTGGAAGACTAACTGGTTTGCTTGAATTATTAATTTCTGCTCTGGCAGGCATTATTGTGATGGTCAGTGCTATAATATGGATGAATTTATTTAAATATAGAGAGCTAAAACATCTACCACTAGGAGATAAGATTTATCATTTAAAGAGAGGTAAACACGAATGACGCATAAAATTACAATTGTTGGACTTGGTAACTATGGTTTAGATGAATTGCCGTTGGGGATATACAAGTTTTTACAACAACAGACGATAGTCTATACACGTACCAAAGAACATCCTGTGATTAATGAATTATCAGATTTGTTAACGTTTTATAGCTTTGATGACATCTATGAAGCAAATGATTCTTTTGAAGCGGTATATGAAGAGATTGTTCAACAATTAGTCTCTTTAGCTCAAGAACAAGAGGTCGTATACGCAGTTCCGGGACATCCACGTGTAGCTGAAACAACAACGGCGCTATTATTAGATTACGCGCAAGAACACGAGGAGTTAGAGGTAGAAGTTTTAGGTGGAAAAAGTTTTATTGATGATGTTTTTGAAGCCGTTGCTATAGACCCTAATGATGGTTTTACTTTGCTAGATGCAACATCACTTGTGGCTGAACAATTAAACAAACGTAATCACGTGTTAATTACACAAGTATATAGTTCCATGGTTGCCGGTGATTTAAAGGTAACGTTAATGGAAACGTACCAAGATGATCATGAAGTTTATATTGTAAATGGCGCACGTGGAAGAAATGCTCAAGTCATTGCAACACCACTTTATGAATTAGATCACCATACAGATGCGTTTACTAATTTATCAAGTGTGCTTATACCTAAAGATACGGCAAGTGAACATTATTATAGCGACTTTAAATATGCTACTCATATCATAGATAGACTTGTAGATGATAATGACGGCTGTCCATGGGATAGAGAACAAACACACGATTCATTAAAACGTTATTTATTAGAAGAATCATTCGAGTTATTCGAAGCAATTGATAATGAAGATGACTGGCATATGATAGAAGAGCTAGGAGACATTTTATTACAAGTACTATTACATGCAAGTATTGGTAAAAAAGAAGGCTATTTCGATATCAATGAAATCGTTTATAGCTTGGTAGATAAAATGATTCGCAGACACCCACATATTTTTGGGGATCAAGAAGCGGAAAATATAGAAGACTTAAATGCTATATGGGCAGATGCTAAGGCACAAGAAGGTAAAAAAGAACGCGTTAAATTCGAGAAAGTATTTGCGCAATATTTCTTGAAAATGTATGATAAAACAAAAAATATGACGTTAGATGAAGAAGCGTTAAGACGCTATTTAGAACAAGGAGGAGAAAACGATGAGACTCGATAAATATCTCAAAGTTTCCAGATTAGTAAAACGTCGTACTTTAGCAAAAGAAATTAGTGATCAAGGTCGTATTTCAGTTAATGGAACTACGGCAAAAGCAGGCACAGATGTTAAAGTTGATGACGAACTGATTATTAAATTTGGTCAAAAAGTAATTACAATAAAAGTTACTGGTTTAAGTGAACATGCCACTAAAGAAAATGCTAAGGGCATGTATGAGCTAATAAAAGAAGAGAAGATAAGTGAATCATAAAGAGGAGGTGACAAGCTATGAGTAAAAAAGTTGAAAATATAGGCAATACTTTTACTTCTGCCGAAAATAAGAAGAAGCAGCAACAACGTATGAGACGTAAAGTTGTACGCAGAAGAGTTACTTTGTTTGGCGGTATCTTAGTAGCAATTATCATCATTCTTTCAATCATGCTTGTCACACAAATGAAAAGCAATGACGAAGCAACTGTAGAAAGACAACATAAAGAGCAAAGATATCAAAAGCAACAAGATGAAGAATTAGCGTTAAAAGAAGAACTCAATAACTTAAATAATAAAGATTATATAGAAAAAGTTGCCCGAGATGATTACTACTTAAGTAATGATGGTGAAGTAATATTTAAATTGCCGGGAGACAAGTCAAAACAGCAAGAAAAAGGATCCAAACAAGATAAATAAAGATTTTTTTTATTTAATTCAAATACTATTGTTAAATTGAGCGAACAGGAATATAATAAGGGTAAAATCGAATCAAATCGGGAGGATTTATTTACAATATGTCAATCGAAGTAGGAAATAAGCTTAAAGGTAAAGTCACTGGTATTAAAAAGTTCGGCGCATTCGTTGAGCTACCTGAGGGGAAAAGTGGCTTAGTTCACATAAGTGAAGTGGCAGATAACTATGTTGAAAACGTAGAAGATCATTTATCTGTAGGGGATGTTGTTGAAGTTAAAGTACTTACAATCGCTGATGATGGTAAGATCAGCCTCTCTATTAAGAAAGCAAAAGACCAACCTCGTAAACCTCAAAATAAACCGAGTCATAAACAAGCGCAACCTAAACCAGAAGATTTTGAGAAAAAACTAAATAACTTCTTAAAAGATAGCGAAGATAAACTAACTTCTATTAAACGTCAAACTGAGTCTAGACGCGGTGGACGCGGAGCTAGACGTTAATATAAATTTTTAGTTTACACTATAAGTTAAAGTTAATTTGTAACATTTACAGGTATCTTTAATGTTAACAATCACAGACTGTTTCTTGATTGAAGGAAACAGTCTATTTTTATTGAGAAATTCAGTTCAGCATAATAAAAGTAATTGAATTTGTCGTGAAAGTTGTTGTGAGGAGGGATTAATATTGGAAGTTAATACAACTGAGTGGGATGACAATAGTCATGTCGTTTTAGCGGTATCAACAGGTGTCGATAGCATGGTATTACTACATTTATTAAATACTACTTTGAAAACCAGTTATAGAAAACTTACTTGTTTACACGTTAATCACGGATTACGACTTGCATCAAACGAAGAAGAACAGTTTATTCAACAATATTGCAGAGATTTAGATATTCCCTTACATACTAAAACGTTGAACCTAAACCATATAGTAGATAAAGGTAAAAGTATCGAAAATGAAGCGCGACATCTACGCTATGAGTGGTTTGATAAGCAAATGAAAATATTAAATGGCGATGTATTGATAACTGCGCATCATCAAGATGACCAAATAGAAACGATTTTCTATCGCATAATGACTGGTAAATCGACACGTAGTAGTTTAGGCATAGCTGATGTGAGTTGGAGAGAAGGCTACAAGATTGTACGTCCATTACTCAATGTATCAAAACAACATATTCAACAATATCAAAATCAACATCAGATACCATTTTATGAGGACGAAACAAATAACCAAAATGACTACGTCCGTAATGATATTCGTAATCGCATACTACCAGCAATTGAACAAAATGCTCAACTTAACTCGCAACAATTGTTAAAATTAAAGGCATGGCATGATGAACAACTACTACATCTACAAGCAAGGGCTCAAGCGTTTTTACAAACTAGCAGTAACGATGAGTTAACGGCACCGTTGTTTATTTCAAGGTCTGAATTCAATGCATTGGATCAAGCTTTACAAATAACCGTGCTCGACGTGGCTTTACAGAAATTGCACACTGAATTAGTATTTCCGGAAAAAACTTATAACGATTGGTTCCGTCAATTACGTGAAAACGTTAGCCAATCAATATTATATTCGTCGGAAAAATGGATAATTCATATTGCATATGATAAATTTATTATAATGGCAAATTATAGCCAGCAATTAAGAAATGTGACGATAACACAACCAGACATGTACCAATTTGGGCATTACAACATCGAGATAAATAAAGCAATGCCACAACATCAATTCCCATTAACTGTACGAACGCGAAAAGACGGCGATAAGTTTAAGCTAAATGGTGTAGAAGGTCATAAAAAGGTAAGTAGATTGTTGATTGATCATAAAGTTAGAGCTGATGAGCGCAATCAATTACCTGTCATTATCAATAATCAAAACGAAATTATTGCAGTTGGCACTTTATTTATAAAGGAAAGTTATAAACAAGCAATGAAGATAAAAAATATGGGAGATGAACTTGGAAATGCATGATGATTTGAAAGAAGTTTTACTTACAGAAGAGGATATACAATCAATTTGTAAAGATTTAGGGAAGCAACTTACAAAAGATTATCAAGATAAACCACTTGTTTGTATTGGTATCTTAAAAGGTTCAATTATGTTTATGACTGACTTAATTAAACGTATTGATACTCACTTATCAATCGATTTTATGGATGTATCAAGCTATCATGGTGGGACAGAATCTACTGGTGAAGTACAAATTTTAAAAGACTTGAGTTCATCAATTGAAGGTAAAGATGTATTGATTATTGAAGATATCCTTGAAACAGGAACAACATTAAAATCAATCACCGAGTTGTTAGAATCTCGTCGTGTTAAGTCATTAGAAATTGTGACGTTATTGGATAAACCAAATCGTCGTAAAGCGGATATCGAGGCAAAATATGTAGGTAAGAAGATACCTGATGAATTTGTAGTTGGATATGGTTTAGATTACAAAGAACTTTACCGTAACTTACCTTACATCGGTACTTTAAAACCAGAAATTTATTCAAATTAAAGCAAGTCAATTTAACCTTTAATGATGATGTTATATACTAGATATTCACCCCTTAGTAAAATTAACTTTAAGGGCATGAGATAATAAAAGTATTACATAGATTATGGGAATAATTTGTTTAAACATTAGAATTCAAAAAACTAAAGTAACAAGGGTTGTAAGCGCAACACTAAAGTTGAAATACTAGCCTTTAAATGTACTATTGTGTTACAATTTTTGTTAGTTTTATTATTGAAGTAGGAGGAAATGACGCATGCAGAAAGCCTTTCGCAATGTGCTAGTAATCGCAATCATTGGCGTTATAATTTTTGGTTTATTTTCATGGCTCAATGGAAATGGCAATATGCCGAAGAAGCTTACTTATAATCAATTTGTGAAACAACTTGATAAAGGTGAGTTAAAATCACTAAAAATACAACCAGAGCAAAATGTTTATATGGTGAGTGGTAAAACCGATAAAGGTGAAGATTATTCTTCAACTATTCTATATAACAACAATAAAGAATTAGAAAAAATTACAGATACAGCACAAAAACAACATGATTTAAAATTTACAGTTAAAGAAGAAGAAAAACAAAGCGTATTCGTAAGTATATTAACTACATTAATTCCAGTATTAATTATCGCGTTGTTGTTTATATTCTTCTTAAGCCAAGCACAAGGTGGCGGCGGTGGCGGTCGTATGATGAACTTTGGTAAATCCAAAGCTAAAATGTACGACAGTCAGAAAAAACGTGTACGCTTCTCTGATGTAGCTGGTGCAGATGAAGAGAAACAAGAACTTATCGAAATTGTGGACTTCTTAAAAGATAACAAGCAATTTAAACAAATGGGTTCACGTATTCCTAAAGGGGTGCTATTAGTAGGACCTCCAGGTACAGGTAAAACTTTATTAGCTCGTGCCGTAGCTGGTGAAGCAGGTACGCCTTTCTTCTCAATCAGTGGTTCAGACTTTGTTGAGATGTTTGTTGGTGTTGGTGCCAGCCGTGTACGTGACTTATTTGAAAATGCTAAGAAAAATGCGCCTTGTATCATTTTCATAGATGAAATTGATGCAGTTGGACGTCAACGTGGTGCAGGTGTTGGTGGCGGACACGATGAACGTGAACAAACGCTTAACCAATTACTAGTTGAAATGGATGGCTTTGGTGAAAATGAAGGTATCATTATGATTGCCGCAACTAACAGACCAGACATCCTTGACCCAGCATTATTACGTCCTGGACGTTTCGACAGACAAATACAAGTTGGTCGACCAGATGTTAAAGGCCGTGAAGCAATTCTGCATGTTCACGCTAGAAACAAACCTCTTGATGAAACAGTAGATTTAAAAGCAATTTCTCAAAGAACACCTGGCTTCTCTGGTGCAGATTTAGAAAACTTATTAAACGAAGCTTCATTAATTGCTGTACGTGAAGGTAAGAAAAAAATCGACATGCGTGATATTGAAGAAGCAACAGACCGCGTAATCGCTGGTCCAGCTAAAAAATCACGTGTTATTTCCGAAAAAGAAAGAAATATCGTTGCTCACCATGAAGCAGGACATACAATTATTGGTATGGTGTTAGACGAAGCCGAAGTCGTTCACAAGGTTACAATTGTGCCACGTGGACAAGCCGGTGGTTATGCGATGATGTTACCAAAACAAGATCGCTTCTTAATGACTGAACCAGAGTTACTAGATAAAATTTGTGGTCTGCTTGGTGGCCGTGTTTCTGAAGATATTAACTTTAATGAAGTATCAACAGGTGCATCAAATGACTTTGAACGTGCTACACAAATTGCACGTAAGATGGTTACTGAATACGGTATGAGTGAAAAACTTGGACCATTACAATTCTCTAGTGGTAGCGGTGGTCAAGTGTTCTTAGGTAAAGATATGCAAGGCGAAGCAGAATATTCTGGCCAAATTGCATATGAAATCGATAAAGAAGTTCAACGCATCGTGAAAGAACAATACGCACGTGCGAAAGAAATCTTATTAGAACACAAATCTCAATTAGAATTAATTGCGAAAACATTGCTTACTGAAGAAACATTGGTTGCTGAACAAATTAGATCATTATTCTACGATGGTGTATTACCAGAAGTTAATTACGATGATGCGAAAGTTGCTAATGAAGAAGATTCTGATTTCCAAGAAGGAAAATACGGTAAATCTTATGACGACATTCGTAAAGAACAACATGAATTAACAAACAAAGATAATCAAGATAATAATGATTCTAACAACAGTGAAGAGAACGGTAGCGAAGATCAAGACTCAAGTAGTGAACAAACTGGTCATGAACAAGCACCGAACATTGATAAACCAAGCAACCCAAGTGATCCTAACGATCCAAGCAATCGAAATTAATTTAAAAGTTACTCCTTTTCTGCTAAACAATGATTAGTAGAAAAGGAGTTTTTTAATTGTTATACGAAGAAATAATTTGGTGCAAACAAATAGATGGCAATTTTACTTATAAGCTATTACAATATATTGAATGTAAAATTAAAGTGATTGTACGAAACATTAAAACGAACAATAAACTTTCACAAAAAAGGAGAAATAAAGAATGACAAAAGATTATATTGTTAAAGCTCTAGCTTTTGATGGCCAAATTAGAGCTTATAGTGCATTGACAACTGAAACTGTGCAAGAAGCACAAACTAGACATTATACTTGGCCAACTGCGTCTGCCGCATTAGGTCGTACGATGACAGCGACAGTTATGATGGGGGCAATGTTAAAAGGTGACCAAAAATTAACTGTTACACTTGATGGCCAAGGCCCTGTAGGTAAAGTAATCGCTGATGCAGATGCTAAAGGGAACGTTAGAGGATACGTTACTAATCCACAAACACATTTCCCATTAAATGATATTGGTAAATTAGATGTTAGCAGAGCGGTCGGTACTAATGGTTCGCTAACAGTTGTAAAAGATGTAGGCATGAAAGATTACTTCTCAGGTTCAAGTCCGATTGTGTCTGGTGAAGTAGGTGACGATTTCACTTACTACTTCGCAAAAAGTGAACAAGTACCTTCTTCAGTTGGTTTAGGTGTATTAGTTAACCCTGACAACTCTATCAAAGCGTCTGGTGGTTTTATTATTCAAGTAATGCCAGGTGCAAAAGATGAAACAATTACAAAATTAGAAGACGCTATAAATAATATGACACCTGTTTCTAAACTTATCGACCAAGGTTTATCACCTGAAGAATTGTTATATGAAGTTTTAGGTGAATCTAATGTTCAAATTTTAGAAGAATTACCGACTCAATTCGAATGTAATTGTGGACATGATAAATTCTTAAATGCAATTAAAGGATTAGGTGAAGCTGAAATCAACAGTATGATTGAAGAAGACCATGGCGCAGAAGCTGAATGTCATTTCTGTCGCAGTAAATATGAATACAGTGAAGAAGAATTACAAGCACTTATTCAAAACTAAAATTCATTAAAAAATATTAAAATTAAATAATAATTTAGCTCTATAGTAAGTTAAAGTTGTATTTGCTGAAAAATCTGATAAAATAGAAATATATCCGAGAGAAAAAGTAAGTTTTAACTTTTATAAATAAAGGAGCGTTTCTTATGACAAACAATCGTTTTGAAAACATTGTAGACGTAATCGGCAATACACCTGTAGTTAAATTAAATCGAGTAGTAGATGAAGATGCAGCTGATGTCTATGTTAAACTTGAATACCAAAATCCAGGCGGCTCAGTAAAAGACCGTATCGCATTAGGTATGATTGAACAAGCTGAAAAAGACGGCAAAATTAAACCAGGTGACACTATTGTAGAACCAACAAGTGGTAACACTGGAATTGGTTTAGCATTCGTATGTGCAGCTAAAGGTTATAAAGCTGTATTCACTATGCCAGAAACAATGAGTCAAGAGCGTCGTAACTTATTAAAAGCTTATGGTGCAGAAGTTGTACTAACGCCTGGATCAGAAGCAATGAAAGGCGCTATTAAAAAAGCTAAAGAATTAAAAGAAGAACATGGTTACTTCGAACCTCAACAATTCGAAAACCCAGCTAACCCTCGTATCCACGAATTAACTACTGGTCCAGAATTAGTTAAACAATTCGAAGGTAAAACAATCGACGCATTCTTAGCTGGTGTAGGTACTGGCGGAACTTTAACTGGCGTTGGTAAAGTGCTTAAAGAAAAATATCCTGAAGTCCAATTAGTAGCTATTGAACCAGAAGATTCACCTGTATTAAGTGGTGGAGAACCTGGCCCTCACAAATTACAAGGTTTAGGCGCAGGCTTTGTACCTGACACATTAGACACAGAAGTTTATGACGACATTATTAAAGTTGGAAATGAAACTGCAATGGATATGTCTCGTAAAGTTGCTAAAGAAGAAGGTATTTTAGGCGGAATTTCTTCAGGTGCTGCGATTCACGCTGCAATTCAAAAAGCTAAAGAATTAGGTAAAGGTAAAACTGTAGTTACAGTATTACCAAGTAATGGTGAACGTTACTTATCAACACCATTATATTCTTTCGAGTAATTTTATAACTGATATAGATTTTAACCGGACACTTCTGATAAAGTGTTCGGTTTTTTAATTTTATAAATACTGTATGTAGCTGTGACATTATAAGTATTGCATACTGAAAAAAATGCTAAATCGCGTTATCATAAATATAATAATGTTTCATTTAGTTAGTAAATTTCTGTAAATGAAAGGAAGAGCACTGTGAGTCATACTAAAATCATGGGCATTTTAAATGTAACACCAGATTCTTTTTCGGACGGGGGGCAATTCAATCAAATAGAAGCAGCTATGCAACGTGTTGAAGAAATGATTGACGAAGGCGTAGATATCGTTGACGTTGGCGGTGTTTCGACGAGACCTGGTCACGAAGAAGTTTCTATAGATGAAGAAATAAATAGGGTTATTCCTGTTATCAAAGCATTGATGCGTTACGATGTTCAATTGTCAGTCGATACTTTTAGAAGTGAAGTAGCCGAAGCAGCTATACAAGCAGGCGCTACAATGATTAACGATCAATGGGCAGGTTTATACGATGGTAAAATGATAGATATTGCAGCAAAATATGAATGTGAAATTGTTTTAATGCATAATGGTGATGGTAAAAGAGATGAACCCGTCATGGATGAGATGTTGGTATATTTATTAAAACAAGCCAATAAAGCCGAAATGGCAGGTATACCAAAACATAAAATATGGATAGATCCAGGTATTGGATTTGCTAAAACACGCCAAGAAGAACAAGAAGTAATGGCTAGGTTAGACGAATTAGTAGCGACAGAATATCCAGTGTTATTGGCTACAAGTAGAAAGCGTTTCGTTAAAGAAATGATCGGGCAAGATACTGCGCCAACTGAGCGAGACGAAGCAACAGCAGCTACAACTGCATATGGTATAATGAAAGGCGTTAGTGGCGTGAGAGTTCACAATGTAGGACTAAATGTACGTATTGGTCAAAGTATGGATTTTTTAAAGGAGAATGAAGATGAGCGACACAATTTTTCTTAATGGTTTACAGTTTTACGGATATCATGGTGCATTACCTGAAGAAAATAAAATAGGTCAAATCTTTATTGTAGATATTACGTTGAATGTAGATTTAACAGAGGCAGGTAAATCTGACGATGTATTAGATACTGTACATTATGGCGAAGTCTTTGAAGATGTTAAAGCTATTATGGAAGGTTCACCAGTAAACTTGGTGGAGCATCTAGCTGAACGTATTGCAAAACGTATAAATTCACACTATAATCGTGTAATGGAAACTAAAGTGAGAATAACTAAAAAAAATCCTCCAATACAAGGTCATTATGACGGTGTAGGTGTAGAAATCGTGAGGAGCAATCATTGATGAAAACGGCATATTTAGGTTTGGGTAGCAATGTAGGAGAAAGACTAGAACAATTAGAATCTGCTATAAAGATTTTGGATAACGTTGAAGGTGTGCAAGTTTCACAAATTTCATCAGTTTATGAAACTGAACCAGTAGGTTACGTTGATCAGCCAAACTTTTTAAATTTATGTGTTGAAGTGAAGACAGAACTGACACCACAACAATTGTTACAACGATGCTTTTATACTGAACAACAATTACATCGTGTTAGAGATATTCGTTGGGGACCAAGAACGTTAGACGTAGATATTTTGTTGTATGAGGATGAAATTATCGAAGAAGAGAATTTAATAGTACCTCACCCAAGAATGAGGGAAAGAGCATTTGTCTTAACACCGTTAAACGATATAGCAGCAGATGTCGTGGAACCCCGCACTCAATTAAGTATTAGTGAGCTAGTTATACCTGATGATACAGTGAAAAAGTATAAGGAATAAGAAACTAATATATAATGCTTGGAATCTGAGTTATGAATATAAATATTAACTTAGTTCTTACTTCGATAACTGGTGTTAGTGATTTTCTCGTTCAGGTATATCATAAAGTAATTCGATGTAAGTATAATGTGAAGACTAAATAAAGCAATTCTATCTAATAATATGAAGTACAATTCACTATTTAGAGATTAGAAATATCATTATTCAAACAACAATACAAAATAAAAAAGAAATTACTTTATTACATTGACATCGTCTAGTAGAATTAAATAGTGAAAAGTTGGCGCTATGGAAATAAGTAAGCATGATTTAAGATATCTAAATGATGTTCATAGTAACGGTGCGGTAAAAAATTAGCCAAGCTAAACCGAAGCAGAACAAACAACTGATAGTTATATTACAAGAATTCCAAGCTAAAAATGTCTAATGACAAAGCAGAACAACAAGCATAAAAGGAGAGAAAGTTAATGTCAGAAGAAATGAATGACCAAATGCAGGTCCGCCGTCAAAAAATGCAAGAACTATATGATTTGGGTATCGATCCTTTTGGGAAACGATTTGATCGCTCAGCTACAGCTGAAGGTCTACATGAAGAGTGGGACCACTTATCTAAAGAAGAATTACATGAAAAAGAAGATGAAAGTAGCGTAGTGATTGCTGGACGTCTTATGACTAAAAGAGGTAAAGGTAAAGCTGGTTTCGCCCATGTACAAGACTTATCTGGTCAAATTCAAATATATGTGAGAAAAGATCAAATTGGAGAAGAGCAATTTGATTTATGGAAAGGCACTGACCTAGGCGACATAGTTGGTGTTGAAGGCGTGATGTTCAAAACGAATACTGGTGAATTATCAGTAAAAGCTAAATCTTTCACTTTATTAACAAAAGCGTTAAGACCGTTACCAGATAAATTCCATGGTTTACAAGATATTGAGCAACGTTACCGCCAGCGTTATTTAGATTTAATTACAAACCAAGATAGTACACAAACATTTATTAATCGTAGTAAAATCTTGCAAGAAATGCGTAACTATTTAAATAAAAAAGGATTCCTAGAAGTAGAAACACCAATGATGCATCAAATTGCTGGTGGTGCGGCAGCTAGACCTTTCGTTACACATCACAATGCCCTAGATGCTACATTATATATGCGTATTGCTATTGAACTACACTTAAAACGTCTAATTGTAGGTGGACTTGAAAAAGTATACGAAATTGGCCGTGTATTTAGAAACGAAGGTGTTTCTACTAGACACAACCCTGAATTCACTATGATTGAACTATATGAAGCGTATGCTGACTATGTAGATATTATGGACTTAACAGAGTCTATGATTAGAGAGATTGCTCAAAATGTATTAGGTACTGCGAAAGTACAATACGGAGAAGAAACTATAGATTTAGAGTCAAATTGGAAACGAGTACACATGGTTGATGCTGTAAAAGAGGTTACTGGCGTTAACTTCTTTGAAGTAGAAACTACAGAAGAAGCTAAAAACTTAGCTAAAGAACACGGTATTGAAATTACTAGTACTATGAAATATGGTCATATATTAAATGAATTCTTTGAACAAAAAGTAGAAGAAACATTAATTCAACCTACATTTATTTACGGACACCCAATTGAAATATCACCATTAGCTAAGAAAAATCCAGAAGATCCAAGATTTACGGATCGTTTTGAATTATTTATAGTAGGTAGAGAACATGGTAATGCATTTACTGAACTTAATGATCCAATTGATCAAAGAGAAAGATTTGAAGCTCAATTAGTAGAAAAAGCAGAAGGTAACGATGAAGCGCATGAAATGGACGAAGATTTCATCGAAGCGTTAGAATATGGTATGCCTCCAACAGGTGGACTAGGAATTGGTATAGATCGACTTGTAATGCTATTAACAAACTCAGCTTCAATTAGAGACGTATTATTATTCCCTTATATGAGACAAAAATAATATTTAAATATAGCAGTTCTTCCTGAATTTAGTGGAGGGACTGCTTTTTATTATATATATGAATGATTAAACATGTAAAAATAAGCCTTTAAAGTTACTTTGTTCGCATAATTACACATAAAAGATAAAATTTAAGGGCAAAAAGGAATAGAAATATATGCGAATATGTGATAGACTTATTCAAGTCGAGAAAAGTTATAGATGTTATTGATTTGTAACAAAAAATACTTTGATAAAAGTGTTGACAAAGATTACGAAATCAAGTATCATAATAAAGTCGCAAAAAACAAACGATTAAATGTTTGAACTTACATTACATACATATTAAAAAGTTATTTCAAAGTGTAAAATTGACTATTGAAATCAATAAATAAAGCGTGTATCATTAATAAAGTAAGTTAATTTGTCTGGTGACAATGGCAAGGAGGTCACACCTGTTCCCATGCCGAACACAGAAGTTAAGCTCCTTAGCGCCGATGGTAGTCGGATTTACATCCCGCTAGAGTAGGACGTTGCCAGGCAATAAACAAATCGGAGAATTAGCTCAGCTGGGAGAGCATCTGCCTTACAAGCAGAGGGTCGGCGGTTCGAACCCGTCATTCTCCACCATTTCTCAATTAGATATTGTGCCGGCCTAGCTCAACTGGTAGAGCAACTGACTTGTAATCAGTAGGTTGGGGGTTCAAGTCCTCTGGCCGGCACCATCTCATGAGCCATTAGCTCAGTTGGTAGAGCATCTGACTTTTAATCAGAGGGTCAGAGGTTCGAATCCTCTATGGCTCATCCAGATTTATTATTTTTGTTTTTGGATATGCAGAAGTAGTTCAGCGGTAGAATACAACCTTGCCAAGGTTGGGGTCGCGGGTTCGAATCCCGTCTTCTGCTCCATTATTTTTTTGTGCCGGGGTGGCGGAACTGGCAGACGCACAGGACTTAAAATCCTGCGGTAAGTAATTACCGTACCGGTTCGATTCCGGTCCTCGGCACCATCTTATTTTAAATATGCGCCCGTAGCTCAACTGGATAGAGCGTTTGACTACGGATCAAGAGGTTATGGGTTCGACTCCTATCGGGCGCGCCATTTTATAAGAACTTCAATTAAATACGGGAAGTAGCTCAGCTTGGTAGAGCACTTGGTTTGGGACCAAGGGGTCGCAGGTTCGAATCCTGTCTTCCCGACTCTTGTTTACTTAATGGGGGCTTAGCTCAGATGGGAGAGCGCCTGCTTTGCACGCAGGAGGTCAGCGGTTCGATCCCGCTAGTCTCCACCATGATATGATTAAACAAATGAACATTGAAAACTGAATTGCAATATGTCAACGTTAATTCCAAACACAACGATATAATCGTTGGTTTAAACGTGTTAGAGATAACACACAATTAGTATTTATGAGCTAATCAAACATCATAATTTTTTATGGAGAGTTTGATCCTGGCTCAGGATGAACGCTGGCGGCGTGCCTAATACATGCAAGTCGAGCGAACAGATAAGGAGCTTGCTCCTTTGACGTTAGCGGCGGACGGGTGAGTAACACGTGGGTAACCTACCTATAAGACTGGAATAACTTCGGGAAACCGAAGCTAATGCCGGATAACATGTAGAACCGCATGGTTCTACAGTGAAAGATGGCTTTGCTATCACTTATAGATGGACCCGCGCCGTATTAGCTAGTTGGTAAGGTAACGGCTTACCAAGGCAACGATACGTAGCCGACCTGAGAGGGTGATCGGCCACACTGGAACTGAGACACGGTCCAGACTCCTACGGGAGGCAGCAGTAGGGAATCTTCCGCAATGGGCGAAAGCCTGACGGAGCAACGCCGCGTGAGTGATGAAGGTCTTCGGATCGTAAAGCTCTGTTATTAGGGAAGAACAAGTGCGTAAGTAACTGTGCGCACCTTGACGGTACCTAATCAGAAAGCCACGGCTAACTACGTGCCAGCAGCCGCGGTAATACGTAGGTGGCAAGCGTTATCCGGAATTATTGGGCGTAAAGCGCGCGTAGGCGGTTTCTTAAGTCTGATGTGAAAGCCCACGGCTCAACCGTGGAGGGTCATTGGAAACTGGGAGACTTGAGTGCAGAAGAGGAAAGTGGAATTCCATGTGTAGCGGTGAAATGCGCAGAGATATGGAGGAACACCAGTGGCGAAGGCGACTTTCTGGTCTGTAACTGACGCTGATGTGCGAAAGCGTGGGGATCAAACAGGATTAGATACCCTGGTAGTCCACGCCGTAAACGATGAGTGCTAAGTGTTAGGGGGTTTCCGCCCCTTAGTGCTGCAGCTAACGCATTAAGCACTCCGCCTGGGGAGTACGACCGCAAGGTTGAAACTCAAAGGAATTGACGGGGACCCGCACAAGCGGTGGAGCATGTGGTTTAATTCGAAGCAACGCGAAGAACCTTACCAAATCTTGACATCCTTTGACCACTCTGGAGACAGAGCTTTCCCCTTCGGGGGACAAAGTGACAGGTGGTGCATGGTTGTCGTCAGCTCGTGTCGTGAGATGTTGGGTTAAGTCCCGCAACGAGCGCAACCCTTAAGCTTAGTTGCCATCATTAAGTTGGGCACTCTAAGTTGACTGCCGGTGACAAACCGGAGGAAGGTGGGGATGACGTCAAATCATCATGCCCCTTATGATTTGGGCTACACACGTGCTACAATGGACAATACAAAGGGCAGCTAAACCGCGAGGTCATGCAAATCCCATAAAGTTGTTCTCAGTTCGGATTGTAGTCTGCAACTCGACTACATGAAGCTGGAATCGCTAGTAATCGTAGATCAGCATGCTACGGTGAATACGTTCCCGGGTCTTGTACACACCGCCCGTCACACCACGAGAGTTTGTAACACCCGAAGCCGGTGGAGTAACCATTATGGAGCTAGCCGTCGAAGGTGGGACAAATGATTGGGGTGAAGTCGTAACAAGGTAGCCGTATCGGAAGGTGCGGCTGGATCACCTCCTTTCTAAGGATATATTCGGAACATCTTCTACGAAGATGAAACGGAATAACGTAGACATATTGTATTCAGTTTTGAATGCTCATAGAGTATTCAAAGATTGTACATTGAAAACTAGATAAGTAAGTAAAATATAGATTTTACCAAGCAAAACCGAGTGAATTAGAGTTTTTAAAAGCTTGAATTCAAACTAAAATAATCGCTAGTGTTCGAAAGAACACTCACAGATTAATAACATTTTGGGTTTTGAGTTAGACGTTATGTTTGACTTCGATAGATGTTTTCAAAAGAAAACGTTTGTCAGTCAATGCGTTGCGAGGATGATTTAAGGCGTTTACTTCTGTAAACAACTGACAATCAGACGAAGCAACAAAGCAGAATGCGAGCGTTTGACTTGAAAACAAAAAGATTAAGTTATTAAGGGCGCACGGTGGATGCCTTGGCACTAGAAGCCGAAGAAGGACGTTACTAACGACGATATGCTTTGGGGAGCTGTAAGTAAGCTTTGATCCAGAGATTTCCGAATGGGGAAACCCAACACGAGTCATGTCGTGTTATCAACATGTGAATACATAGCATGTTAGAAGGCATACCCGGAGAACTGAAACATCTTAGTACCCGGAGGAAGAGAAAGAAAAATCGATTCCCTGAGTAGCGGCGAGCGAAACGGGAACAGCCCAAACCAACAAGCTTGCTTGTTGGGGTTGTAGGACACTCTATACGGAGTTACAAAAGTTATTGTTAGACGAAGTATCTGGAAAGATACATCAAAGAAGGTAATAATCCTGTAGTCGAAAACGATAACCCTCTTGAGTGGATCCTGAGTACGACGGAGCACGTGAAATTCCGTCGGAATCTGGGAGGACCATCTCCCAAGGCTAAATACTCTCTAGTGACCGATAGTGAACCAGTACCGTGAGGGAAAGGTGAAAAGTACCCCGGAAGGGGAGTGAAAGAGAACTTGAAACCGTGTGCTTACAAGTAGTCAGAGCCCGTTAATGGGTGATGGCGTGCCTTTTGTAGAATGAACCGGCGAGTTACGATTTGATGCAAGGTTAAGCAGGAAATGTGGAGCCGTAGCGAAAGCGAGTCTGAATAGGGCGTTGAGTATTTGGTCGTAGACCCGAAACCAGGTGATCTACCCATGACCAGGTTGAAGTTCAGGTAACACTGAATGGAGGACCGAACCGACTTACGTTGAAAAGTGAGCGGATGAGTTGTGGGTAGCGGAGAAATTCCAATCGAACCTGGAGATAGCTGGTTCTCTCCGAAATAGCTTTAGGGCTAGCCTCAAGTGATGATTATTGGAGGTAGAGCACTGTTTGGACGAGGGGCCCTTCTCGGGTTACCGAATTCAGACAAACTCCGAATGCCAATCAATTTAACTTGGGAGTCAGAACATGGGTGATAAGGTCCGTGTTCGAAAGGGAAACAGCCCAGACCACCAGCTAAGGTCCCAAAATATATGTTAAGTGGAAAAGGATGTGGCGTTGCCCAGACAACTAGGATGTTGGCTTAGAAGCAGCCATCATTTAAAGAGTGCGTAATAGCTCACTAGTCGAGTGACACTGCGCCGAAAATGTACCGGGGCTAAACATATTACCGAAGCTGTGGATTGTCCGTAGGACAATGGTAGGAGAGCGTTCTAAGGGCGTTGAAGCATGATCGCAAGGACATGTGGAGCGCTTAGAAGTGAGAATGCCGGTGTGAGTAGCGAAAGACGGGTGAGAATCCCGTCCACCGATTGACTAAGGTTTCCAGAGGAAGGCTCGTCCGCTCTGGGTTAGTCGGGACCTAAGCTGAGGCCGATAGGCGTAGGCGATGGATAACAGGTTGATATTCCTGTACCACCTAAATTCGTTTTAAGCGATGGGGGGACGCAGTAGGATAGGCGAAGCGTGCTGTTGGAGTGCACGTCCAAGCAGTAAGACTGAGTGTTAGGCAAATCCGGCACTCATAAGGTCAAGCTGTGATGGGGAGAGGAAATTGTTTCCTCGAGTCGTTGATTTCACACTGCCAAGAAAAGCCTCTAGCTAGAATATTAGGTGCCCGTACCGCAAACCGACACAGGTAGTCAAGATGAGAATTCTAAGGTGAGCGAGCGAACTCTCGTTAAGGAACTCGGCAAAATGACCCCGTAACTTCGGGAGAAGGGGTGCTCTCTAGGGTTAACGCCCGGGAGAGCCGCAGTGAATAGGCCCAAGCGACTGTTTATCAAAAACACAGGTCTCTGCTAAACCGTAAGGTGATGTATAGGGGCTGACGCCTGCCCGGTGCTGGAAGGTTAAGAGGAGTGGTTAGCTTCTGCGAAGCTACGAATCGAAGCCCCAGTAAACGGCGGCCGTAACTATAACGGTCCTAAGGTAGCGAAATTCCTTGTCGGGTAAGTTCCGACCCGCACGAAAGGCGTAACGATTTGGGCACTGTCTCAACGAGAGACTCGGTGAAATCATAGTACCTGTGAAGATGCAGGTTACCCGCGACAGGACGGAAAGACCCCGTGGAGCTTTACTGCAGTCTGATATTGAAATTCGGCACAGTTTGTACAGGATAGGTAGGAGCCTTAGAAGCGTGAACGCTAGTTTACGTGGAGGCGTTGGTGGGATACTACCCTCGCTGTGTTGGATTTCTAACCCGCACCATTGATCATGGTGGGAGACAGTGTCAGATGGGCAGTTTGACTGGGGCGGTCGCCTCCTAAAGAGTAACGGAGGCGCTCAAAGGTTCCCTCAGAATGGTTGGAAATCATTCACAGAGTGTAAAGGCATAAGGGAGCTTGACTGCGAGACTTACAAGTCGAGCAGGGTCGAAAGACGGACTTAGTGATCCGGTGGTTCCGCATGGAAGGGCCATCGCTCAACGGATAAAAGCTACCCCGGGGATAACAGGCTTATCTCCCCCAAGAGTTCACATCGACGGGGAGGTTTGGCACCTCGATGTCGGCTCATCGCATCCTGGGGCTGTAGTCGGTCCCAAGGGTTGGGCTGTTCGCCCATTAAAGCGGTACGCGAGCTGGGTTCAGAACGTCGTGAGACAGTTCGGTCCCTATCCGTCGTGGGCGTAGGAAATTTGAGAGGAGCTGTCCTTAGTACGAGAGGACCGGGATGGACATACCTCTGGTGTACCAGTTGTCGTGCCAACGGCATCGCTGGGTAGCTATGTATGGACGGGATAAGTGCTGAAAGCATCTAAGCATGAAGCCCCCCTCAAGATGAGATTTCCCAACTTCGGTTATAAGATCCCTCAAAGATGATGAGGTTAATAGGTTCGAGGTGGAAGCATGGCGACATGTGGAGCTGACGAATACTAATCGATCGAAGACTTAATCAATTTAAATGTTTTGATTGGTAAAATGATATTTACTTACTATCTAGTTTTGAATGTATAACTTTATACATCATTGTCTGGTGACAATGGCAAGGAGGTCACACCTGTTCCCATGCCGAACACAGAAGTTAAGCTCCTTAGCGCCGATGGTAGTCGGACTTACATCCCGCTAGAGTAGGACGTTGCCAGGCAATTCCATTTTTAAGACCGTAAGGTCATTTTTTTATGGAAGTTTCATCAAAAAGAAAAAAAGTTATTGACTTTGAAAGTTATTGTCTGTATAATTAATTCTTGTTGATTAAACAAATGAACATTGAAAACTGAATTGCAATATGTCAACGTTAATTCCAAACGCAACGATATAATCGTTGGTTTAAACGTGTTAGAGATAACACACAATTAGTATTTATGAGCTAATCAAACATCATAATTTTTTATGGAGAGTTTGATCCTGGCTCAGGATGAACGCTGGCGGCGTGCCTAA
Organism: Staphylococcus kloosii; assembly: GCF_003019255.1. Lineage (NCBI taxonomy): Bacteria > Bacillati > Bacillota > Bacilli > Caryophanales > Staphylococcaceae > Staphylococcus > Staphylococcus kloosii. The sequence continues at coordinate 864 of NZ_CP027846.1, read as the reverse complement.
TACATGCAAGTCGAGCGAACAGATAAGGAGCTTGCTCCTTTGACGTTAGCGGCGGACGGGTGAGTAACACGTGGGTAACCTACCTATAAGACTGGAATAACTTCGGGAAACCGAAGCTAATGCCGGATAACATGTAGAACCGCATGGTTCTACAGTGAAAGATGGCTTTGCTATCACTTATAGATGGACCCGCGCCGTATTAGCTAGTTGGTAAGGTAACGGCTTACCAAGGCAACGATACGTAGCCGACCTGAGAGGGTGATCGGCCACACTGGAACTGAGACACGGTCCAGACTCCTACGGGAGGCAGCAGTAGGGAATCTTCCGCAATGGGCGAAAGCCTGACGGAGCAACGCCGCGTGAGTGATGAAGGTCTTCGGATCGTAAAGCTCTGTTATTAGGGAAGAACAAGTGCGTAAGTAACTGTGCGCACCTTGACGGTACCTAATCAGAAAGCCACGGCTAACTACGTGCCAGCAGCCGCGGTAATACGTAGGTGGCAAGCGTTATCCGGAATTATTGGGCGTAAAGCGCGCGTAGGCGGTTTCTTAAGTCTGATGTGAAAGCCCACGGCTCAACCGTGGAGGGTCATTGGAAACTGGGAGACTTGAGTGCAGAAGAGGAAAGTGGAATTCCATGTGTAGCGGTGAAATGCGCAGAGATATGGAGGAACACCAGTGGCGAAGGCGACTTTCTGGTCTGTAACTGACGCTGATGTGCGAAAGCGTGGGGATCAAACAGGATTAGATACCCTGGTAGTCCACGCCGTAAACGATGAGTGCTAAGTGTTAGGGGGTTTCCGCCCCTTAGTGCTGCAGCTAACGCATTAAGCACTCCGCCTGGGGAGTACGACCGCAAGGTTGA